>CT978603.1 GCA_000063525.1 Synechococcus sp. RCC307
GATTCCAGGCTGGGCCAAGGATTAGAACGTTTTCCCCGGCTTCCCCAGGCCCTATTACGGCTGTTTTATTAGTTCTTTTCTAAGAACAAAACCAATTCACTAGAAGAGAAGGTGGAACGCGTTGCAGATTCAGGCACCGTGTGGAAGCTTGGTATCGCTCGAGGCGGCATCGGATGAAATTGGTTTGCAGCCAAGCGGAGCTCAACGGCAGCCTGCAATTGGTCAGTCGCGCCATTGCAGGGCGCCCCACTCACCCGGTGTTGGCCAATGTGTTGGTCACCGCGGATGCCGCTGCTGGCCGCATCAGCCTCACGGGCTTTGATTTGAGCCTGGGGATTCAGACGAGCTTTGCCGCTGTTGTCGAATCCAGTGGCGCCATCACCCTGCCCGCCAAGCTGTTCACCGATATCGTCAGCCGCCTACCAGCCGATGGTCCGCTGACCCTGGCTTGCCCCGAAGGTGAAGAGCAGACCGAGCTTTCGGCTCTCACCGGCAGCTATCAAATGCGTGGCTTATCGGCGGAGGATTTCCCCGACTTGCCTTTGGCTCAAAACGGGCAGCCCCTGCTGCTCAGCGGAGAAGCCTTCGCCGAAGGCCTACGCAGCACCTTGTTCGCCAGCAGTGGTGATGAGTCCAAGCAAATCCTCACCGGCATTCATCTGAAGGTGGAAGACGGTGGTTTGGAGTTTGCAGCAACCGATGGTCACCGTTTGGCCGTGCGCCGCAATGGGGCTGGCGGTCAAGAGGGTGCTGAATCCTTTGCCGTCACCGTGCCGGCACGGTCGTTGCGTGAGTTGGAGCGGCTGCTGTCTGCCCGCCCCTCGGAAGAATCAATCAGCCTGTTCTGTGATCGCGGCCAGGTGGTGTTTTTGTGGGCTGATCAAGTGCTCACCAGTCGCACCCTGGAGGGCACTTACCCCAATTACGGCCAGCTGATCCCTGAGAGCTTTGCTCGCACCATCAGCCTGGAACGCAAGCCGTTTATTGCCGCCCTGGAACGCATTGCGGTGCTGGCTGATCAACACAACAACGTGGTCAAACTCACCGCTGATCCAGCCAGTGGTCAGCTGCAGCTCAGTGCTGATGCGTTGGATGTGGGCAGTGGTTCGGAATCCCTGGCGGCTCAAATCAATGGCGAGGAGATCGCCATGGCCTTCAACGTGCGTTACCTGCTGGAAGGGCTTAAAGCCATGGCCGATGCAACCGTGCGCCTCAACCTCAACAGCCCCACCAGTCCGGCTGTGCTGTCCGCTGATGAAGATGGCGAGGCCGGTTTCACGTATCTGGTGATGCCCGTTCAGATTCGGAGCTGAATGCCGCTTCCCCGCCAGATCTTGATCAGTGAGCTGTTGCGCTCACGCTTGCGGGATGAGTTGGGGCAAGACCTGGGTGTTGGTCATCAGGTCTGGATGCATCCCCCGTGCCATCGCTTGCTGGGCTGGAGTTCGCGTCCGTCGGCCTTTGGCCCGCGGCGCTCGGTGTGGCGTCTCGATCAACTGGTGGATTGGTTGGAGGGGCAAGTGGAGGTGGAGGGAGAGCCCGCCGACACCGAACAGCCCACCTTGGATCTGCTGCCCACCTTGATGGAGGCCACCCTGCTGGGTCAGCAGCAGCAGCCCCTAGGCCGTCTGGTGGATGCGGTGGTTGATGTGCAGAGCGGACGCATCAATCACTACCTGGTGGCCCGTAGTGATCCCCGTTTGCCTGGCAGTAGCCGCTGGCGGTTGGAACCCGATCGCTTGATCGATCAACAGCCGGGGCAAGTGCAGGCTGCCTTGCAGGAGCTCGATGATCTCCCCTTGGATCGCGCGAGCATCCGTCAGCAGATGCTGCGCCGTAGCCGTCAAATTCGCGATCAAGTTCCCGACTCTTTTGATGACTTCGAGGGGCGCTTGCGTTCCTTTGGTCAGCGCCTCTGGGATGGCGGTGAGGATCTAATCGAGCGTTGGCGCGATGAGGAACCGCCCGTTGATGAGCGCCGCAGCCGTCCGCGTAGCCGCGATTGGGATGATCCCGACGATGGCGAGGATCCTTGGATCTGAGCTCATTCAGACTGGAGGCTGTCTTGATGGCTCAGCGCCTTGGCTTCCACCCCTGCTTCCGGTGCCCCAGCCTTTGATCAAGCGCCGCCAGCCATTGCTGCGCAGGTCAAACAAGAGGGTCTGACACCAGAGGATTACAACGAGATCGTGCGGCGTCTGGGGCGCCACCCCAACCGAGCAGAGCTGGGCATGTTCGGGGTGATGTGGTCGGAGCATTGCTGTTACCGCAACTCCCGCCCGCTGCTGGGGCAATTCCCCACCGAGGGACCACGAATTTTGGTGGGTCCCGGGGAAAACGCTGGTGTTGTTGATCTGGGTGAAGGCCATCGTCTGGCCTTCAAGATCGAAAGCCACAACCACCCCTCAGCGGTGGAGCCCTTTCAAGGGGCGGCCACGGGCGTGGGCGGGATCCTGCGCGACATTTTCACCATGGGTGCCCGCCCCATGGCCCTGCTCAACGCTTTGCGGTTTGGGCCTCTCGAGGAGTCCCGTAATGCCGGCTTGATGGAGGGCGTGGTGGCTGGCATCGCCCACTACGGCAATTGCGTGGGTGTGCCCACCGTTGCGGGTGAAGTGGCCTTTGACCCCAGCTACAGCGGTAACCCCTTGGTCAATGCCATGGCTTTGGGCTTGATGGAGACCGAAACGATCGTGCGATCGGGGGCCTCCGGTGTTGGAAATCCTGTGGTGTACGTGGGCAGCACCACCGGCCGCGACGGCATGGGGGGCGCCAGCTTTGCGAGCGCCGAGCTCAGTGAGGACAGCCTCGACGACCGCCCGGCCGTGCAGGTGGGTGATCCCTTTTTGGAGAAGGGCTTGATCGAGGCCTGCCTCGAGGCTTTCCAAAGTGGTGATGTGGTGGCTGCCCAAGACATGGGTGCCGCTGGGCTGACCTGCAGTTGCGCGGAGATGGCCGCCAAGGGTGATCTCGGCATTGAGCTCGATCTCGATCGGGTTCCAGCCCGGGAAACCGGGATGACGGCCTACGAATTCCTGCTCTCGGAATCCCAGGAGCGGATGCTGTTTGTGGTGCAAGCAGGCCGCGAAGAACCTCTGATGCAGCGCTTCCGGCGCTGGGGGTTGCAGGCTGCTGTGGTCGGCCGGGTGTTGGAAGAACCGGTGGTGCGCGTGCTCCAGAACGGCGCGGTGGCTGCGGAGGTTCCCTCCCGGGCCCTGGCTGAAGACACCCCGATTAACCGCCGTGAACTGCTCAGCGAACCTCCCGCTGTGGTGCAACAGCATTGGCAGTGGCAGGAGAGTTCATTGCCGGCGTTGGCTGCAGAGGCTGTGGAGCCCACCCTGCTGCAGCTTTTGGATGATCCAACCATTGCCAGCAAGCGCTGGGTGTGGCGTCAGTACGACCATCAAGTGCAGGCCAACACGGTGGTGAGACCGGGCGGGGCTGATGCTGCGGTGTTGCGGTTGCGCTCCCAGCAGGAGGATGACCCGCAGTCGTCGAACCAGCGGGGTGTGGCGGCCACCGTGGATTGCCCCAACCGTTGGGTCGCCCTCGATCCAGAGCGCGGTGGCATGGCTGCTGTGGCTGAAGCGGCCCGCAACCTCAGCTGCGTTGGCGCAGAGCCGATTGCAGTGACCGACAACCTCAACTTCCCTTCGCCGGAAACGCCCACGGGCTATTGGCAGTTGGCCATGGCCTGCCGCGGCCTCTCGGAAGCCTGCCGGGTGCTGCAAACCCCGGTGACGGGAGGCAATGTCTCCCTCTACAACGACACCCGCCTGCCCGACGGCAGCATCCAACCAATCCAGCCCACACCGGTGGTGGGCATGGTTGGCCTGGTGGACAACATCAACACCTTGGTTGGCTTGGCGTGGCCCCAACCAGCACCAGGTGTTGCCGGGGATTACCTGGTGCTGTTGGGCTTGCCCCTGGACACAGCCCAGGACGATGAACGGCTGGGTTTGGCTGGCAGCAGTTTTCTACAGGTCTGCCATGGGCTGTGCACCGGACGGCCACCCCATACGGATCTCGCGCTGGAGCAGCAGGTGCAGAAGGCCGTGCGCTCAGGGATTCGTGCTGGTCAGATCACTGCGGCCCACGATGTATCGGATGGGGGTTTGTTGGTGGCTGTGGCTGAAATGGCGATCGCTGCCGGTTGCGGCGTTCAACTGAGTGTCCCAAGTGCGGGACGCTTGGAGCGGTTGCTGTTTGCCGAAGGAGGGGCCCGTGTGGTGGTCAGCGTTCCTGAGGACTCGTGGCCTGCGCTGCAAGCGGCGCTGCAGCAAGCGGGATGTCCGCTGCAGGCCTTGGGGCGTGTTCAGGCTGATCCCCAATTGCAGCTGCGCGTTGGGGATCGAGACCTGCTGGATGTGGCGATCGATGCCTTGGCCCATGCCCACCAACAGGGCTTGCCGCGGCGTTTGGAGCAGCCGGCACTCGGGCACAATGGTTAACCAACCATGAAGGCCTCAGCTGCTGTGACCATTCAGTGGCCCGAACAATCCGGTGGGGCACCGGATCGGATGGAAGAGGCCTGTGGGGTCTTTGGCGTGTTGGCCTCTGGCCAGCAGGTGTCCAGCCTTTGTTATTTCGGGCTTTATGCCCTGCAGCACCGCGGCCAGGAAGCCGCTGGTATTGCCGTGTTTGAGGGCGATCGGGTTCGTCTTCACAAAGACATGGGCCTGGTGAGCCAGGTGTTTGATCAAGACGTGCTGGAGCGCATGCCCGGCGATTTAGCCGTCGGACATACCCGTTATTCCACAACCGGAAGTTCCCGGGTTTGCAACGCCCAGCCCCTGGTGTTGATGACCCGGCTGGGTCCCTTTGCCTTGGCCCACAACGGCAATTTGGTCAATGCCATGCAGCTGCGCGATCAGCTGCAACAGCAGGGTTGTCAGGCCACCGGCACCACCGATAGCGAGCTGATTGCGTTTGCTGTGCAGGCCCAGGTGGAGGCCGGTCTCGATTGGGATGAAGCGATCAAAGCGGCAGCCCGTCAGTGCCAAGGGGCCTTCAGTCTCGTGATCGGAACGCCTGATGCGCTCTATGGCCTGCGTGATGGCCATGGCTTGCGGCCCTTGGTGTTTGGTTCCCTGCCCGAGGCTGAGGTGGCGTCATGGGTGCTCAGCAGCGAATCCTGCGGCCTCGACATTGTTGGGGCCCGCTTCCACGACGATGTGGCTGCCGGCGAATTGGTGCGTTTCCACAGCGGTGAAGCCCAGCCGTTTCGCAGCCGCTGGATTGAAGAAACCCCCAAGCTCTGCGTTTTTGAGCTGATCTACTTCGCGCGCCCCGACAGCCGCTTTTTTGGGGAATCCCTCTACAGCTACCGCAAGCGCATCGGCCAGCGGTTGGCCCAGGAGTCGCCGGTGGAAGCCGATCTCGTGATTGGTGTGCCCGATTCCGGGATCCCCGCGGCCATTGGTTACTCCCAAGCCAGTGGCATTCCCTTTGGCGATGGCTTGATCAAAAACCGCTATGTGGGCCGCACCTTCATTCAGCCCACCAAGGCGATGCGTGAGGCGGGCATTCGCGTCAAGCTCAACCCCTTGCCCGATGTTCTCGAGGGCCAGCGCATTGTTGTGATCGATGACTCGATCGTGCGGGGCACCACCAGCCGCAAGTTGGTGCAGGCTTTCCGTGATGCCGGTGCCAGTGAAGTGCACATGCGCATCAGTTCACCGCCCGTGACCCATCCCTGCTTCTACGGAATCGACACCGATACCCAAGATCAGTTGATTGCTGCGCGCCTGAAGCTCGAGGAGATCGAAGCTCATTTGGGCGTGGATTCGTTGGCTTATCTGAGCCGTGAAGGCATGCTCCATTGCGCCCAAGAGCAAAGCGAGAATTTTTGCTCGGCCTGTTTTGACGGCAACTACCCGATTCCTGTGGAAGACGGCATGCGCAAGAGCAAGTTGATGCTGGAGCCAGCTGGGGTTGCGGCGGGTCTGAAGTCCTAGGGCGTTGCCTTAGCCGTCGATCAGGGGCAATAGCCGTTGCACGGTTTGGCCTTTGGGCAGCTTGAGCTGTTGACCAGTGCCGCGGCCATCTTGCACAGGCAGTGAGTCGCTGGCCAAACGCAGGCTGCCGGCTTGGGTTTCCACGCTGAGCCGCGCTGTGGTGCTGCGCAGATCGGTGAGGGCGTCGTTGCGCTGCTCAAAGCGCAGACCGATTTCGCCAATGGCGCCCCGCTGGCAGCGGCGTAGATGGTCGATTCCGAGGCGTTTGAGCTGGCCCAACTGGCTGATCAGCAGCACATCGCCTCCGGCGGCCACAGCCGCGGCTCCCACAATCGATTCGCCTGGCAGCAAGCGCATCAACACCGGACCTTGGGCCGTGCGTCCCATCACCGGGATGGTGCTGTCATCAACGGGCAGGCGAAGCATGCGGCCCGTGCTGCTGGCCACCGCTAGATCATCGCCAGGCCGGCACATCACAACCCGCTGCAGCTGCACGCCGTCCTTGAGCTTGAGCACGGTGGTGGCGCGTCCGGATAGCTCCCGGAGGTCTTGGCCAGCAAGGCGCTTGAAGCGGCCATCGCTGCTCAACAAACCAACGCTGAAGTCTTGATCGGCTGGGGGCACCACCAGTACATCCACCACCTGTTCAGCTTGGCCATCGACGCTGTCAGGCAAGAAGCGTTCCAAGGGGCCGGGCTGCTGTGCCGCAAATTCCCAACGCAGCGCCGCAACGCGGCCACCGCTGGTGAAGGCCAGCAGTTGTGGTTCCGGTTGCACCGGCAGCAGCAACTTGGCGCTGCAGCCGTGATCGCCAAAGTCCAGGTCGTCGAGCAGGTGCAGCCGGCCCAGCACTTGGGGAGTTACCAGTCGCAGGATGCCGTCGCTTTGCCATAGCAGCTGTTGATCGCTGCTGACGTTGGCCAGCGCTTGCTTGCGCAGCATTTCAGTGTTGGGCCGCTGGGCTGCGGTGCGCTGCGCCACCAGCTCATCCCCCCCTTCTTGCAGCGCTGTCCGCCGTGGGGTGGCATAGCGCTTGCGCAAGTGCTTCAGCTCACTGACCAGGGTGTCGAGCAGCGATTTGCGGTCATCGAGCAGGTGACGCAGGCGGCTCTGCTCTTGACGTAATTCCTCCAATTCCTGGCGCAGGCTTTCCTGCTCGAGGCCGGTGAGGCGGCGCAGGGGCATGGAGAGAACGGCGTCGGCTTGCCGTTCGCTGATGTCGAGGTGCACCTGCAGGCTGGCTTTGGCGCTGGCGGCATCGCGGGCGTCCTGAATCATTTGGATCACCTTGGCCAGGTCATCGAGGGCTTTGATCAGACCCTCCACCACTTCCAGGCGTTCTTCGCAGCGGCGCAGGGCATAACGGGTGCGCCGCATCATCGTGAGTTCGCGGTACTCCAGGAACTGCTGGAGCATCTGGCGCAGGCTCAGCTGGATGGGTTGGCCATTGACTAGCGCCAGCAAGATGGCGCCGAAATTGTTTTGCAGGGCTGTGCGTTTGTGCAGCTGCGCCAGCACTTGTTCAGGGTTGGCATCGCGGCGGAGTTCCACAACCACCCGCATGCCGTCGCGATCACTTTCATCGCGGATGTCGGCGATGCCAGCGACTTTGCCGTCGTTGACCTGTTCCGCCAGTTTTTCAATCCAGCCGGCCTTGCTGAGTTGATAGGGCAGCTCGGTGATCACCACCGCATTGCGCTTGTGGCGTCCTTTGCCGGGTTGCACCTCCTCGATATGGGCCACCCCCCGCATCGGGATGCTGCCGCGGCCATGGAGGTAGGTGTCGCGCAATCCACTGCCGGTGAGCACCACTCCACCGGTGGGGAAATCAGGCCCAGGCACCAGCTGCAGCAACTTCTCATCGCTGAGGTTGGGGTTGCGGATCAGGGCCACCAAGGCATCCACGACTTCGCCGAGGTTGTGGGGAGGAATGCTGGTGGCCATGCCCACGGCGATGCCCGTGCAGCCATTCAGGAGCAGGAAGGGCAGCTGCGCCGGCAGCACCGTGGGTTCCTGTTGGGAGCCGTCGAAGTTGGGGGCGAAGTCGACAGTGTCGCTGCCGATCTCTTCCAGCAGGGCTTGATGGGAGACCGGCGCTAAGCGGGTTTCGGTGTACCGCATTGCGGCCGGTGGATCGTCATCCACCGAGCCGAAGTTGCCATGTCCATCCAGCAGCGGATTGCGGCAGCCGAAGGTCTGCACCAGACGCACCAAGGCGTCGTAGACCGCCTGATCACCATGGGGGTGGTACTTGCCGAGCACGTCGCCCACCACACGGGCGCACTTGCGGTACGGGCGATCTGGGGTCAGACCCAGCTCGTGCATCGCAAACAGAATCCGCCGCTGAACCGGCTTGAGGCCGTCGCGCACATCTGGCAGCGCCCGCCCCACGATCACGCTCATCGCGTACTCGAGATACGAGCGCTGCATCTCCTGATGCAGGGAGATCGAAACGATGCGCTCGTCCGCCATGCGGCGTGAGTTCAGAGGCTAAGAGTGGCGCTCAGCCTACAGATGGCGTCTAGTTGCTTTGGAAGGTCGCCAACCCCTTGGCACGCTGCACAGCACCTTTGACTTGCTCGTTTTCAAAGAGCTCTTGGGTGGCTGCAACGAGTTTTGTCCCCCACAGCTGATCCTCTTGAAAGGCGGCCAGAACGTAATCGGGCTGCTTGATCAGGGCTTGAACCGCTAGACCCAGCGTGTCGGCTGAGTCATCGCCGTTGGCATAGAGAGCCGCGGCGAGGGCCAGCATTGGCTCGGCTTCGCCGTCGCTCATTTCCACCGCTTGGCGCCAGCGATTGATGGCATCGTCACGCCGGTCCTCTTCAAATAAAACGATGCCTTGGTTGTTGACGGCTTCCCAAAAGTTTTGACGCAGTCCCGATGCTTTTTCAAAGGATTTCAAGGCCGCGCCCAAGTTGCCCTGCTTGATCTGGGCGTTGCCTAGATCGAAATATGCGCCAGGGTTTTTAGGGTCTAAGCGCAGACCTTCTTTCAGCAGTTGTTCGGCAGCGGCTGGCCGGTCGTTGCGCAGGTTTAGGGAACCTTCGGCAAACCAAACCCCCGCGTTTTTGGGGTCGAGTTCTTTGGCGCGAGCCAGGGCTGCTTCTGCTTTGGCCGTCTGTTCGCCGCGGTTGTTCCCATCGGAGCTGCGCAGTTCGGCTTCCGCTAAGACCAGCCAAGCCCTTGGATCATCTGGAAGCAGTTGCACAGCCAAACGGCCCAAGCGCCGGGCTTCCGCGATCTGGCCGATCCTCAACAGCCCGGCCGCGGCTCCAGCAATGTTGACCCCCGCATCGTTGAGCTCTTCGCTCGTGGGCACATAGACGTAGGGAACCAGGGCCCGTGCTGGCAGCACGGGGGAGAGCAACGCCGCGGCGCAGAGAGCGGGCAGCCAACGACGCATTCCTGAGTCCCAAAGAGGGCTCAGCCTAGGTCTGCCAGATTGCGTCGCCACATCCAGGGTTTGATGCGCCGCAGGGCTGAGGCCTGTAAGCGTTCACTCCAGGTGTCATCACTCCAGCTCGCCATTTCGTTAACTGTGCTGCTCAAGATCCACTCCCTGGGTTGCACGGCTGGATCAGCACTGCTTTGGGCGTGATGCTGATTCCAGGGGCAAACCTCCTGACAGACATCACAACCAGCCACCCAGCCATGCAATGGCAGGGGCACTTGCTCATCGCGGTTCTCGATGGTGTGGAAGGCGATGCATCGGCGGCTATCCACCACAAAGGGTTCCGTAATCGCCGCCGTGGGGCAGGCCGGGAGGCAGCGCTGGCAATGGCCGCAGAGGGAGCGGGCTGGTTGATCGGCTGGAAGGCTGGCGGTGGTGAGTAGGTGGCCAAGCAGCAACCAGGAGCCATGGCTTGGGCTGATCAGATTGCCGTTTTTGCCAATCCAGCCCAAACCGGCTTCCTCAGCCCAGGCCTTGTCCATCAGCGGCGCGCTATCGACGCAGGCGCGCCAGCGGCAGCTGGGCTGTTGCTCCTCCAGCCAGCGGCCCAGTCGCCTGAGCCGTTGATCCATCACCCGGTGGTAATCCCGGCCCCAGCCGTAACGTGCGATTTTTGGGCTTGCTGGCGTTTGCTGCTGATCAACGTAGTAGTTCAGTGCCACTGCCAGGACGCTTTGAACCCCTGGCAGCAGCAGCTCAATCGCCTGTCGGCGCGGGTCTTGCATCCAGGCCATGTCCGCCTGGTGGCCTGCGGCTAACCACCGCTGCAGCGCTGCGGTACGCATGGCGATTCGCTCACCGCTTGGCACCGCAGCGATGCCCGCGAGGGCAAAGCCCTGCTCCAAGGCCTGCTGTTTGAGGGCATCGGCCAGATCAGCAGGCACCCGTACAGTTGCGCCGCTGAAGCATTCTCCTGTGTCGGAACTCACCACCTCCCGTCTCTCCGGCCTGTTGCGCTGGATCGGTGGGGTTCTGGTCATCCTGCTCGGCTTTGAGCTCCTGGCGGTGCTCATGGCCAACGCCTGGGGTGAGGAGGCGTTCCATCAGTTGTTGGTGGACACGCTGCTCGCCCATGCGCCGATGGCCCTGGTGGGCTTGTTGCTGATGTTGGTGGGCTCTCGGCTTGATTTCCCTGCCCAGGGCCGCAGCCCACTGCGGTGGACCGTTTTGGTGGTGGGGGCCTTGATGTCCCTGGCGCTGTTCGTGGCGATCCCTGTTCAGGTGGGGGGCAACCAACTGATCCAGTTGGAGGCGAATCGTTCTGTTGATCAAAAGCGCTCGGAATTCGAGCAAGCGCAGCAGGAGAGCCAGGATCCCAAGCTGATGGAGATGCTGCAGGCCCAGCTCGAGCAGGCCGGGCAGGTCTCTGCTGAGGCCAAGCCGGAAGACAAAAAAGCGCAGGTGCAAGCGCTGATTGATCAGCGCCTCGATCAGCTCAAGCAGCAGCAGGTGCAAGCCGAGCGCACCCGCGACCTCACCTTGGGCCAGCGCCGCTGGGGCGGAACGGCCGTGGCTCTGTTGTTGGCCCTGGCCAGCTTGGCGGTGGCTTTGGCCGCTGTGCTCTGAAGCGACTGTCCCGTCGCTAAGTTGCATAAGCGACATCCTTCGACCGGCCAGCCTTGGTTCAGTCCCGTTCTCGATCTGAACCGCCGGTCAACGTGCGGTTGCAGCAGGATCTGAAAAACGATCTGATCGCCGGCTTGCTGGTGGTCATTCCGTTGGCCACCACCATCTGGTTGGCCACCTTGGTCACCCGTTTCGTGGTCAGTTTTCTGACCTCGGTTCCAAAGCAGTTCAACCCGTTCAACACCCTCAACCCGTTGTTGCAGGAGTTGATCAACCTGTCGGTGGGGCTGCTGGTCCCCCTGCTGGGAATCCTGTTGATCGGCTTGATGGCCCGCAACATCGTTGGCCGTTGGTTGTTGGACTTCGGTGAGGGCACCCTCGCCCGAATCCCTTTGGCTGGATCGGTTTACAAGACCCTCAAGCAGATTCTGGAAACTGTGCTGCGCGACAACAGCACACGGTTTCGGCGCGTTGTCTTGATCGAGTATCCCCGCGACGGGATTTATGCCCTTGGCTTTGTCACCGGCATGCTCAGCGCCGGCATGCAGGCTGGGTTCCCCCAACCGATGATCAGCGTCTTTATCCCCACAGCTCCGAACCCCACCACCGGTTGGTACAGCATCGTTCCAGAGGCTTCCGTGAAGGACCTGGACATGAGCGTGGAAGAGGCCTTCCGCACAATTATTTCCGCTGGCATCGTCAACCCCGACGAGCAGCCCAGCCCCAGCAATCGCAGCTTCTCGAGCCTGCTCGCTCAACTGCGGCCCACACCTCTTTCGGCTCCTCCCAAAGCCTGACCCATGCAGAACCGCACGATTGCCCGGGAGCTTGCCCTCTTGATCCTGGGGCAGCTTCAGGACCGCCATGCTCCCGAGGCCACGACAACTGAACAGCTCTTGGCCCAGGCCATGGCGTCATTGAACAGCCATCTGCGCGAGAGCTTGGATCAAGCGGCTGAAGAGCTGCAGCAAGCCCAACAAGCGCTGCTGGACAGTGAATTAGCCGAAGGCCAATTGCCCCAAGTCAGGGAGCATTTGCGCCAGGGGCTGGAGCGCTCAGAACAGGTCCTCAACCGCCTCTCTTCAAGCCTGGAATACCCGCGCCTGTTGCAGCTGGCTGATCAGCAGGATTTGCGGCATTGGGCGTTGTTGCGGGCCAAGGCTGTGGCTGAGGCTCAACCGCAGCTGGATCAAGGCATCGATGCGGTGATGGAAGGTTGGCGCTTGACCCGGTTGCCGAGGATTGATCAAGACATCCTGCGCTTGGCTGTGGTGGAAATTGATGAGTTCCAAACCCCAGCGGCTGTGGCCTGCAATGAAGCTGTGGAACTCGCCCATCGCTATAGCGATGAAGCCGGTCGTCGCATGATCAATGGGGTCTTGCGGCGCTACACCACGGCCGCGGCCCGCTAGCCCATGGCTGAGTTCGATTGGTTTCAGCGGCAGGACGCCTCCGAGTCCTCCGATGCGCAGCAGCCCGACGATGCCCTCGATTGGGCCAAGCAGGCCTATGCCCGCCTGAAGGCCCAGCAGGAAGCTGAGAAAACAGCTGCCGCTGCTCATCCAGCTGAACCAGCACCGGAACCCGTTCCGGTGTCTGAGCCAGAAGCAGCGCCTGAGCAGCCGGCAGCCGCAGCAGAGGTTCTCGACTCTTCAGTGGCGGCTGAACCGGAACCCGAACCCGTCTCAGCGGTTCCAGAGCCTGCGCCGCAACCTGAGCCCGAGCCTGCTGTTCCATCAGCCCCGTCTTGGTTGGAGGCCGCGGCGGCACGCCGCCAAGAACGTCTTGAGCAGTTGGTGGAGGAAGAACCATCAGCGGAACCCGAGCCTGAGCTGGTCCAGGTCAGTGAGCCTGAGGCCGAACCCAAGTTGGGCCAGCTTGATGAGGATTTCCTGTGGTCTGCGGAGGTGCTGGCCGCTCAGGGACGCCAGGCTGATCAGATTTCGCTGGAAGAGATCGATTGGCTGGGCCGCCTGCGGCGCGGCATGGAGAAGACCCGCCAGAACTTTGTCACCACCCTGCTGGAAAACCTTGGTGATGACCCGCTCTCGGAGGCCTCTCTCGATGACATCGAAACCCTGCTGCTGCAGGCCGATGTGGGAGTGGAAGCCACCGACCAGGTGCTCGATCTGTTGCGCCGCCGCATGAATGAAGCGGTGGTGGATGGCAGTGAAGCCATCAACTTGCTCAAGGATCAACTGCGCAATCTGCTGGATGCGCCGATCAAATCCATGGGCGCCAACCCTTTACTGGCACCCCAGAAGGGCCGTTTGAACATTTGGTTGATGGTTGGCGTCAATGGCGTCGGCAAGACCACCACGTTGGGCAAGCTCGCCAACTTGGCTGTTCGCAGTGGTTACAGCTGTTTGGTGGCTGCTGGCGACACCTTCCGTGCTGCAGCTGTTCAGCAGTTGCAGGTGTGGGCCGATCGCAGTGGCGTGCCGTTGGTGGCCAACCCTTCGGCGAATGCTGATCCCGCTGCTGTGGTGTTTGACGCCATCGGCGCGGCCCAGTCCAAAGACATTGAACTGCTGTTGGTGGACACCGCGGGTCGCTTGCAGACCAAAAACAACTTGATGGAAGAGCTGGCCAAGGTGCGGCGGATTGTCGACCGTTTGGCTCCCGATGCCGCTGTCGAATCGCTGTTGGTGCTGGATGCCAGCCAGGGTCAGAACGGTCTGCGTCAGGCAATGGCTTTCGCCAAGGCCGCTGGCCTCACCGGTGTTGTGCTCACCAAGCTCGATGGCACCGCCCGCGGTGGTGTGGCGTTTGCTGTGGCCTCCGAGAGCAACCTGCCGATCCGCTTCATCGGAGCGGGCGAAGGACTGCGCGATCTGCGGCCCTTTAACAGCTTTGAATTTGTGGAGGCCCTGCTGGCACGGGCTTAATTGCTAGGCCCTCGCTAGCTTGAGCTCCCCTGCGGCAGCCCCATGGGCGGTACGCCGCCTGCCCATCGCTCTCCTGCGGCGATCACGCCGGCAGCTTCGCTGCGCCAGCTGATCGACAGCCTCAACCGTGAACAGCGGCGCAATCAGGAGCTGTTGGCTTCGTTGGGGTTTGCCCTGCGCAGCTTCACCAACCTCAGCCGTTTTCTCGAGTTGGTGCCGTTGCTAACGGCGCGCTTGGTGGAAGCCGAAGGTGCTGTGTTGCTCACCTTTCGCAGTGATGGTGGTCTTTGGCGCGAGCAGCTGCATTGCTCATCCCAGTCCCGGTGCGGCGAGTTGTTGCGGCAGTTGGCGGGGTTGCAAGACAGCGACCTCGATCGCGATGCCGGCGATGAAGCCATGGCCACCCGCCTGGATCAGTTGGTGCGCCGACAGCTGGGGGATGTGCAGTTGTTTGGCACCTCCGTGGTGGCCAAGAACCGGCAACGCGGGCGGTTGTATGTCTTCAGCGGCGATCCCCAGTTCTCCTGGAGTGAAGTGCGCCGCCGTCACGTGCAGCTGGTGGCTGATCAAACCGCTGTCGCGATCGAGAACGAATTGCTGCTCGAGGAGATGCGGCGCCATGAGCGCCTCGATCAGCAGCTGAGCATCGGCGGTGAGATTCAGTCCCAGCTGCTCCCCAGCCGCTGCCCGGTGATTGAAGGGGTCGAGTTGGCTGCCCGCTGCCGGCCGGCGTTTCAAGTCGGTGGCGACTACTTCGATTTCATCCCGACCCGTCCTCAGCTGCTGGGCAAGCGCCGTGAGCAAGGTCGCTGGGCCTTGGTGATGGGTGATGTGATGGGCAAGGGCATCCCAGCAGGTCTGTTGATGACCCTGCTGCGGGGCATGTTGCGCGCTGAGGTGCTCACCGGCCTGCCGCCCGATCGAATCCTGCATGACCTCAATGAACTGGCTCAGGAGGATTTGGCGCAGTCCAACCGCTTTGTGACCCTCTTTTATTCCGAGTTGGATCCAGTCACGCGGGTGCTGCGTTTCAGCAATGCCGCCCACAACCCGCCGCTGATTTGGCGCCGCCAGCGCCACAGCGTTGAGCGCTTGGATGCTCCTGGATTGCTGATTGGCCTGCAGCCAGATGCCGACTACGGCTGCGAACAGGTGCAGCTGGAGCCTGGTGATGTGCTGCTCTATTACACCGATGGCGTCACTGAAGCCAGCGGCGTTGGTGGAGAGCGCTTTGATGAGGAACGGTTGATGCGGGCCTTGCTTGCCATCTGCAAAACCGTTCCTGATGCCCAGGGAATCCTCGATCAGTTGTTTGCGCGATTGGATCGCTTCGTCGGGCCCGGCCGGCAGCTGGAGGACGATGCCTCGATGGTGGTCTTGAAAGTCCGTGATGAGGTGGTTTTACCCACCCTTTAAGGTGTGCCGATGACCGTGAGCGACGGGGTTACAGGCGGTTCTGGCTCGGGCTGGAGCGATCGCTTTGAGGAGGGTTTGCACCCCAGCATCGAGCGGTTCAACGCTTCGATTGGCTTTGACATCACCCTGCTGCAGCAGGACCTCGATGGCTCGGTGGCCCACGCCCGCATGCTGGGCCGTTGCGACTTGATCAGCGCCCAGGAGAGTGAGCAGCTGATCGAAGGCCTTGAAACCATTCGGCAAGAAGCTGCTGCGGGTGATTTCAACCCAGGCCTGGAAGCCGAGGACGTTCATTTCGCCGTTGAGCGCCGCCTGATCGAATTGCTGGGGCCGCTCGGCAAAAAGCTGCACACCGGCCGCAGCCGCAATGACCAAGTTGGAACGGATCTGCGGCTCTGGTTGCGCCAGCAAATCGATGCCATCGACGGCGCTCTGTTGCGGTTTCAACGCGCGCTCTTTCGCCATGCCGAGGAGCACCTTCACACCCTGATTCCCGGTTACACCCATTTGCAGCGGGCCCAGCCGTTGTCCCTGGCCCACCATCTGCTGGCCTATGTCGAGATGGCTGGGCGTGATCGTCAACGCCTGCAGGATGTGCGCCGGCGGGTCAATTGTTGTCCTTTGGGAGCGGCGGCTTTGGCTGGTACGCCCCTACCGATCAACCGCCAACAGACGGCGGACGACTTGGGCTTTGAAGGCCTCTACGCCAACAGCTTGGATGCCGTCAGTGACCGCGACTTCGCCGTCGAGTTCAGTGCGGCGGCTTCGTTGGTGATGGTGCACCTCAGTCGCCTCAGTGAAGAGGTGATTTTTTGGGCTAGTGAGGAGTTCGCTTTTGTTCGGCTCACCGATCGCTGCGCCACGGGCAGCAGCTTGATGCCGCAGAAAAAGAATCCGGATGTGCCTGAGTTGGTGCGTGGTAAAACCGGCCGCGTCTTTGGACATCTGCAGGGGCTGCTGACGATGATCAAGGGCTTGCCGCTGGCTTACAACAAGGATTTTCAAGAAGACAAAGAAGCCCTGTTCGATGTCGTGCGCACCAGCTTGGATTGCTTGGAGGCCATGGCGATCTTGCTGGAAGAGGGCATTCGTTTCCGCCCTGAACGGCTTGAGCAGGCTGTGGCCAGCGACTTCTCCAATGCCACCGATGTGGCCGATTACCTGGTGGCCCGTGAGGTGCCGTTTCGGGAGGCCTATCAACTGGTGGGTCGCTTGGTGAAGTTGTGCTTGGAGGAGGGAATCCTGCTCAGGGACTTACCGCTCAACCGCTGGCAGCAACTGCATCCAGGTTTTGAGCAAGACATTTATGACGCCATTGCTCCCCGGCAGGTGGTGGCTGCTCGGCTCAGTGAAGGCGGTACTGGATTTGCCCAGGTGGAGAAGCAGCTCCAACGCTGGCGCCCTGTTTTGGCTTGATGTCGTCTCGATGACATCGGTCGTTAGGGGGTTGCGGGTCTAGATTTCCAATGTTTCCCCTTTGCGGGAATACCCCCCCCTGTTTCAGCGGTCCAATCGGTCCCTACGGCCAGTGAGCATTTTTGTCGGCAACCTCCCCTTCCGTGCGGAACAGGAGGACATCATTGAGTTGTTCGCCTCATTCGGTGAGGTGGCGAACTGTTCGCTTCCTTTGGAGCGTGACACCGGCCGTAAGCGTGGTTTCGCTTTCGTCGAGATGGCTGATGAGGCCACCGAAGAGCGTGCCATTGAAGGACTGCAGGGCACTGAGCTGATGGGCCGGCCCCTGCGCATCAACAAAGCAGAACCCCGCGGATCCCGTGGCGGCGGCGGCGGCGGCGGCTACGGCGGCGGCGGTGGTGGTCGCGGCGGTTATGGCGGCGGCGGTGGTGGTCGCGGCGGTTATGGCGGCGGTGGCGGCGGCTACGGCGGCGGTGGTGGCGGCTACGGCGGCGGTGGTGGCGGCTACGGCGGCGGTGGTGGCGGCTACGGCGGCGGTGGTGGCGGCGGTGAGCGCGCTTCCGGTGCCCGTGGTTGGGAAGATCGCAGCTATGGCGGCGGTGGTGGCGGCGGTGAGCCCAGCCGCGACAGCTTTGATGAGGGCCGCAGCCGTCGTCGCCGTGGTGGCGGTGGCGGTGGTGAATCCTCCGGGGGCGACTGGGGCGATTACGGCGGCGCTGAGGGCTGAGCCTTAGAGCCCGCGTTCTTGCAGTTGCCGCATCGCTCGTTCCAGCACATCGGGGCGAGCTGAGCGATCACTGGCTTCAACACTGAGTTGACGGCGCCAATAGCGAGCGCCGCTGACGCCTTCGACCAGGTGCACCAGATGGCGAGCGATGGGCCAGAGCCGGCCGCCGCTGCTGCACCAGTGTTCGGCATGGGGAAGAACCCCTTGCAACACCTCTGATGCCTTGATGGGTGTGGCGTTGCTGTCGCCAAAGATCTCCTGATCCACCCGATTCCATTGCAGAGGGTGGGCGTAGGCGGCCCGGCCCACCATCACTCCATCAACGGCATGGAGTTGCTCTTGGCATGCGCTCAGGCTTTCGAGGCCGCCATTGAGTTCAACAATCAACGCGGGTCGATCGCGCTTGAGGGCATGCACCAGGTCGTAGCGCAACGGCGGCACGGTGCGGTTCTGCTTGGGATCGAGTCCCTCAAGCCAGGCTTTACGGGCGTGCACGGCAAACCGCTGGCAACCGGCCGCGGCCACCGTGTCGACGAAGTCCAGCAATTCGTCGTAGCTATCGCGCTCATCAATGCCGATGCGGTGTTTCACCGTCACCGGTAGCCGGCAGGCTGCGCCCATGGCTTCAACGCAGCGGGCCACCTGCTGCGGCTCAGCCATCAGGCAGGCGCCGAATCGCCCCTTTTTCACCTTGGGGCTGGGGCAGCCCACATTCAGATTGATTTCGTCGTAGCCCCAGCGTTCAGCCAGTTCAGCGGCTTCCGCCAGTAGCGCCGGATCATCACCACCGAGCTGCAAGGCAATGGGCTTTTCCAGCGGATCAAAGCCCAGCAGGGTGTCCTGGCGGCCGTGATGCAGGGCCTGAGCCACCACCATTTCGGTGTAGAGCAGCGCATGGCGGCTCACCTGCCGCATCACCACCCGGAAGTGGCGATCGGTGTAATCCATCATCGGCGCCACGCTGAAGCGATAGGCCGGATGCGGTTGGGGGCTGGCGCTGGTGCTGCTCACTCCCCCATGCTGCAGTCAGACCTCCCCCGCCCCATGGCTCAGTGGCCCCGCCGATCGCTGTTGCAGGCAGCTGCTGCTGTCTTCGGATCTTTGTTTCGCCCTAAAGCGGCCCTGGCAGCCAGCGCTGCTGATCCAGCCTGGCAATTGAGCGATCAGCAATGGCGTGAGCGGTTGAGCCCAGAGGCCTTTCGGGTCCTGCGTCAGGAGGGCACCGAGCCGCCTTTCAGTAGCCCGTTGAATAACGAAAAGCGCCCAGGCACCTTCGTTTGTGCTGGTTGTCAGCAGCCCCTGTTTGCCAGCAGCACCAAGTTCGATAGCGGCACCGGTTGGCCCAGTTTTTGGCAGCCCCTGCCTGATGCGATCGACACCCAGGTCGACTTCCGCCTGATCATTCCCCGCACCGAATACCACTGCCGCCGCTGCGGTGGTCACCAGGGCCACGTCTTCAATGACGGACCGCGCCCCACCGGGCAGCGCTACTGCAACAACGGGGTGGCCTTGGCGTTTGTGCCGGATGCCTGAGGCGGGCTCGCCAGTGCCCTTGGTGGTGGCCGGAGGTGGGGCCGCTGGCTTCATGGCCGCGATCACTGCTGCTGAGGCTGGCGTGCCCCAGGTGCAGCTGTGGGAAGCCACGGCTGAGCCGTTGAGCAAGGTGCGCATCAGTGGCGGTGGCCGCTGCAATGTCACCCATGCCTGTTGGGACCCTCGGGAGTTGGTGGGCCATTACCCCCGCGGCAGCCGGCCCCTGCGCGGTCCATTCAGCCGTTTTGCCGCCGGTGATGCGGTCGCCTGGTTTGCCGATCGCGGCGTTGAGTTGGTGGAAGAGGCCGATGGGCGGATGTTTCCGGCCAGCAACCGCTCCAGCAGCGTGATTGAGGCGTTGCGCCAAGCAGCTCGCAGCGCAGGTGTGCAGCTGCTGCCCAAGCGCGCCTTGCAGGGGGTTCGGCCGATAGAGGGCGGTGGATTTGCGTTGCAAGCCCGCGGCGATTCCACCTCAGTGGTGGCGCAGCGGTTGCTGCTGGCCACAGGCGGCCACCCCAGCGGGCGGCAATTGGCTCAGGCGTTGGGCCATCAGGTGGTGGCTCCAGTGCCCTCGCTGTTCACCTTGCGGGTGCAGGCCCCGTGGTTGAACGCCTTGGCTGGTTTGAGCCAAAGCCCGGTGGCTATGGAACTCAGCGTGGGGGAGGAGCGCTTCCGCCAGCAGGGCATCGTGCTGCTCACCCATTGGGGCTTGAGTGGCCCAGGGGTGTTGCGGCTCACGGCCTTTGCAGCACGGGCCTTGCAGCAGCAGCGTTACCTGGCTGAGTTGCGGCTGAATTGGTGCGGTGGGATGAACGAATCGGTTGTGCGCGATGAGTTGAGCCAGGCCCGCCAGGGTCTGGCCAAAAAGCAATTGGCCAATGGCCGCCCGGAGCTGTTGATGCTGCTGCGGCGGCGGCTGTGGCTGGCGTTGCTTCAGCAGGCTGGTTTGGATCCAGCGCTGAGCTGGGCGGAACTGCCGCGCCGCGGTGAGCAGGCGTTGCTGGAATTGCTGCTGCGATGCCGCTTGCCAGTCACGGGCCGGGGTCCGTTTGGCGAGGAATTTGTCACCGCTGGTGGTGTGGAGCTCGGGGAAGTGAATTTGTCGTCGATGGAGAGCCGCTTGGTGGGCGGCCTCTATTTCGCCGGTGAGCTGCTGGACATTGATGGCGTTACCGGTGGTTTCAACTTCCAGCACTGTTGGAGCAGTGGCTGGATCGCTGGTCAGGCGATTGCTATGGGCCTCACTTGATGTTCTCGAACACGCTGAACATCGGCAGATACATGGCCAGCAGGATCGATCCCACGATTCCCCCCACCACCACGATCATGGCCGGCTCCAACATGGCCGTCATGGCTTTGACGGTGGCAGCAATTTCGTCCTCATAGAAGTCCGCCACCTTCGAGAGCATGGCGTCCACTTCGCCGCTTTCTTCGCCGATCAGCAGCATGCTCATGGCCATCGAAGGGAACACCTTGCGGCGAGCTAAGGCCAGGCTCAAGGTGCCGCCTTCCTGCACCTCAACCTTGGCGCTTTCGATGGCTTCGGCCAGCACCCGGTTGCCGACGGTGTCACGCACGATGTCGAGGGCCATCAAAATCGGCACCCCTGCTCGCGTTAGGGAGCTGAAGGTGCGGCAGAACTGGGCTGTGGCGGTTTTGCGAATCAGATCCCCAAACAGGGGCACCCGGAGCATCAGGCCATCCATGCGCCGGCGGCCAAGCTTGGTGCCGTAGGCCCGCTTCATCACAAACAGCAGCAGCAGCAGTCCGCCGGCCAAATACAGCGAAAAGCTTGAGCGCAGCAGGGCGCTGAGGTTCACCATCAACTGGGTGAAAGCTGGTAATTCAGCGCCGAGGTCTTCAAAGATCCCCGCAAAGGTGGGGATCAAAAAGATCGTCATGCCGAGGAACACGGCGATGGCGATCACTAGCACCGTCACCGGATAGCCCAGGGCCCCGCGGATCTGGTTCTGCAACTTGGCGTTGTCTTCCAGCAATTTGGCTAGGCGTTTGAGCACCTCCTCCAGCACCCCGCCGGCTTCCCCGGCTTCCACCATTGCCACACTGAGGGCATCGAACACCTGGGGCCAGCGGCGCAGGGCCGATCCCAGTGAGGAGCCTTGGTTCACATCCAGTGACAGGCGCTGCAGCGCCCGCTTGAACATCGGCAGCTTTTGCTGCTCCGCCAGGATTTCCAGGCTGCGCACGATCGGCACCCCGGCGCTCACCAGTGCTGCCATCTGACTGGCAAACACCGCTTTTTCTTTGACTCCGGGTGCTTTCTCCAGCGACAAGCTGAGGCCGCGCTGGACCTTCTCGCTGCTGCCGCTATCGGCTTTGAGGCTGAGGGCCAAGATGCCGCGCTTGCGCAGGTTGCGCTTGGCGCTGGCCAGGTCAGCAGCTTTGAGCTTGAGGCTTTTCTCCTTGCCGCGCCGGTCTTTGTAGGTGGCGATGAAGGCTTGGGTTGCCATCACGCCTCACCGAGCAACCGCATTAGTTCATCGGGTTTGCTGGCTTTGCTCAAGGCTTCACCCCGCTCCACTTGGCCGCCATCCACCAGGTTGGCCAGGGCGCGCTCGAGGGTTTGCATGCCGTATTGGCCGCCGGTTTGCAGCTGCGAATAGATCTGGGCTGTTTTGCCTTCGCGAATCAAGTTCGCCAGGGCCGGGGTGTTGACCATGATTTCTTGGGCCATCACGCGGCCAAAGGCGCCGGGAGGTGGATTGAGCCGGCGGCAGAGGGTTTGAGCAAACACGGCCACCAGGCTGCCGCTGAGTTGCACGCGGATCTGGGTTTGTTGCTCCGGCGGAAACACATCCACCATGCGATCCACCGTTTGCGCTGCTGAGCTGGTGTGCAGGGTGCCAAACACCAAATGGCCTGTTTCTGCGGCGGTGATGGCGAGCTGGATGGTTTCCAGATCACGCAGTTCCCCCACCAGGATCACGTCCGGGTCTTCCCGCAGGGCGGCCTTAAGGGCATTGGCAAAGCTGCGGGTGTCTTCACCGAGCTCACGCTGGTGAATCACGCTGCGCTCTGACTTGTACACAAACTCAATCGGGTCTTCCACCGTGAGGATGTGTTCGGCCCGCTGTTGGTTGATGTGGTTTAGCAGCGCCGCCAGGGTGGTGGTTTTGCCTGAGCCGGTGGGCCCGGTCACCAGCACCAACCCCCGCGGCCGCTCGCTGATCTCGCGCACGACATCAGGCAGGCCGAGTTGCTGAAGGCTGGGGATGCTGCTGCCCAGGGCCCGCAGGCAGGCGGCATAGCAACCCTTTTCCCGGTAGACGTTGACCCGAAAGCGGGCTACGCCTTTGAGCCCGTAGGAGCAGTCCAGCTCCCAGTTCTGCTCCAGCTGCTTGCGCTGGTTGTTGTTGAGCAGGCTGAAGATCAAGCGGTTGCAGCTTTCCTCGGCCAGCGGCGCCTCATGCATGGGCTTCAAGGCACCACTGAAGCGGCCATAAGGCGGCAATCCGGCGGAAAGGTGCAGATCGCTGCCCCCTTTCTCCACCAATTGCTCCATCAGGGTTTCGATCTGCAGCTCCATGGCTCGCTCTGGTGCCCCTATCTCTGCAGTGTGCCCCTGGGAGTTAGGCAATAGGGGCAATCCAGCCATTCATCGCGCAGTCCGGCCCCGCAGCCCACGCAGGTGGCGGTGCTGAGGTTGCGGGCCCTGATCTCCTGCTCGAGGCCGGAGTCCGTCAGCAGCACCCGCTCCACCTCCTCCAGGCTGGTGTGGCCTTGGCGGGCCAGTTCCAGCCCGTAGCCCAGCAGCGTTTTCATGCCATTGCTGAGGGCCAGGTGGCGCAGCTGGTCGGTGCCGGCGCCTTGGCCGATGGCTTCCGCCATCACCTCATTGACGCGCATCACCTCATACACGCCGATGCGGCCCTTGTAACCCAGGCCATGGCAATGGCTGCAGGTGTTGTTGGCAGGAGGTTGGAAAAAGCTGATGGAGCTGTTTTGGCTGGCTTCTAAACCGAAGCGGGCCAGGGTGGCTTCTTTGGGTTGGTAGGGCTGGCGGCAGTGGGTGCAGAGCTTGCGCAGCAACCGCTGGGAGAGCACGCCGATCAGTGAGGCGCTCAGCAGGTAGGTCTCCACCCCCATCTCCTCGAGCCGGGCTACAGCACTGGGCGCGTCGTTGCAGTGCAACGTTGTGAGCACCAGGTGGCCGGTGAGCGCGGCCTCCAGCGCGGTTTTGGCCGTCTCCAGATCGCGCGTTTCCCCAACCAGCAACACATCGGGGTCTTGGCGCATGAAGGCCCGCAGGGCCTTGGCGAAGTCCACCCCCTTTTCGCGGTTGACCTGGGTTTGCGTGATCCCAGCCAGGGTGTATTCGATCGGGTCTTCCACCGTGGAGATGTTGAGCCCGGGATCGTTGCGCTCGGCCAGCAGCGAGTAGAGGGTGGTGGATTTTCCTGAGCCGGTTGGGCCTGTGACGAGAAGGATTCCGTAGGGCTTGCTGCCCATGTCACGCACCTCGGCCAAGGCCTGGGAGTCGGTGATGAGTAGATCAAGCCCCAGTTCGGTGGCACTGGAATCCAGCAGCCGCAGCACAATTTTTTCGCCGAAGCGGCTTGGCAGCACGCTGACGCGGAAATCAACGGTGTTGCCTTGATACCGCCGGCGAATGCGGCCGTCTTGGGGTTGGCGGCGCTCGGCGATGTCCAGGTCCGCCATGATTTTGAAGCGGCTGGTGAGTGCCGGAATTACCTTGGCCGGCAGGGTTTCAAAAGCGTTCTGCAGCACGCCATCAAGCCGCAGCCGCACATGCAGTCCGTCCTCCTGCGGTTCGATATGGATGTCGCTGGCCTGGCGGCTGAGGGCTTGCACCAAGATGCGATCCGCCAGCTGAATCACCGGCGAGGCGTCGCGATCGTTGGCGCTCTCCACCAGGTCCGGCCCATCCGGCGGCGGCGGCGGCGCGAAGCTTTCAAAGCTCTCGTCGAGTTCGAAGCGTTCCAACGCTGCTCCTCGGACTGTCTCTGCTTTCAGGATGGCTGGGTTTTCCGACCTTGATCCAGGGGTCGGCGTCCCAGCAACATGGCAGGACTGCACGCGTTGCCCCGATGACCGCCGAGCCTCCTACTTCCCCCTCTCCCTCCGAGGCTGAAGTCAGCGTGGAGGATCAGCAACAACCCATGGCTGAGGCTCAAGTCGAGCAGCCTGCCGCTGACGCTGCTGCAGCGGAGCCAGAGACCACTGCTGAGGCCCCTGAAGCCACGGCTGAGAGCGGTGATGGCGCGGCTGCTTTGGAGGCTGAGCTCACGGCTTTGCGCCAGGAACACGAGACCGTGCGCAGTCAATACATGCGCATCGCGGCTGATTTCGACAACTTCCGCAAGCGCCAGCAACGGGACGCTGAAGATCTCAAGCTGCAGCTCACCTGCAGCACCCTCGGCGAGATCTTGCCTGTGGTCGACAACTTTGAGCGGGCCCGTCAGCAGTTGAATCCTGAGGGTGAAGAGGCTCAAGCCCTGCACCGCAGTTATCAGGGGCTCTACAAGCAGCTGGTGGATGTGCTCAAGCAGCTGGGTGTCTCGCCCATGCGCGTGGAAGGTGAACCCTTTGATCCCACCCTGCACGAGGCCGTGCTGCGGGAGCCCAGCGATGCCCATTCCGAAGATGTGGTGATGGAAGAGCTGCAGCGGGGTTATCACCTCGATGGCCGCGTGCTGCGCCACGCCATGGTCAAGGTGTCGATGGGTCCAGGTCCCGCGGCGGCCCCGGAGTCAGCTCCGGCTGAGGGCAACTGATGGCGGATTACTACCAGCTGCTGGGTGTTGATCGTGATGCTGATGCCGACACGCTGAAGCGCGCCTACAGGCGCATGGCGCGTCAGTACCACCCGGATGTCAACAAGGATCCTGGCGCTGAGGAGAAGTTCAAGGAGATTGGCCGCGCCTATGAGGTGCTGGGGGATCCCCAAACCCGCGCCCGTTACGACCAGTTCGGTGAAGCCGGCGTGTCTGGGGCGGCCGGCGGCATGCCCGACATGGGTGATATGGGCGGCTTTGCCGACCTGTTTGAGACGTTCTTCAGCGGCTTTGGCGGCTCAGCTGGTGGCCCCCAACGGCAACGGGGCCCTCGGCAAGGCGACGACCTGCGCTTTGACCTCAACATCAGCTTCCGCGATGCGGTCTTTGGCGGCGAGAAGGAGATTCAGATCCGCCATCTGGAAACCTGCGGCACCTGCAATGGCAGCGGCGCCAAGAAGGGTTCAGGCCCTGTGACTTGCAGCACCTGCGGTGGTGCTGGCCAGGTGCGCCGGGCCACGCGCACGCCGTTTGGCACCTTCACCCAAGTAGCCCCCTGCCCAGCTTGTGAAGGCACCGGTCAGGTGATTGCTGATCCTTGCCCCGATTGCAGCGGCCAAGGGGTGCAGCAGGTGCGCAAGCGTCTACGGGTCAACATCCCAGCGGGCGTTGATTCCGGTACGCGGCTGCGGGTGAGCGGCGAGGGCAATGCCGGCCAGCGGGGAGCTCAGGCGGGGGATTTGTATGTGGTGCTGTATGTCCAAAGCGATTCCAAGCTGCGCCGCGATGGCATCAACATCCACTCCGAGCTGAAGATCAGTTACCTGCAAGGAATCCTTGGCGACAAGGTGCAGGTCGACACGGTGGATGGCCCTGTGGAGTTGCCCATTCCCGCCGGCACGCAGCCCGGTGCGGTGCTGACGTTGAAAGATCACGGCGTGCCCCGGTTGGGCAACCCAGTGGCGCGGGGTAATCACCTGTTCACCATCAACGTGCAGTTGCCCGGCAAGCTCGAACCCCGTGAGCGCGAGCTATTGCAGGAACTGGCCTCAATCTCCACCTCCCATCCCAAGGGCAAAGGTGGTTTGTTTGGCGGCCTGTTCAGTTAGATGGACTTACGGGGCACCCCTTGCCCGTTGAATTTCATCCGCACGCAGCTGGCCCTTGAGAAGTTGGCCAGCGGTGAGCAGCTTGAGGTGCTCCTGGATGCCGGTGAACCCGACGCGTTGGTGTCTGCGGCCCTACAGGGAGATGGTGCGGCCGCGGCGCTCGTGCAGGAGATGCAGCGGCAACAACAGAGTGATGGCTCGGTGCGGTTGTTGATCATCCGTGCTTGAACCCTTCGCTGCCCAGGTGATGGCCTTGGAGGCCAACTACCTGCGGGTGCGCCTCGATCATCCCGGCCCCGATGGGCGACGGTTGTTGCTTTGCACCCGCCGGGCTCGCTTGGCCCATGGCGGCTTGAAGGTGATGGTGGGCGACCGGGTTGGCGTCGAGGGTTGCGATTGGATTGAAGGCCGCGCGGCGGTGGGGTCCTTGGAGCCCCGCCGCAATCAATTGCAGCGCCCAGCCTTAGCCAATGTGGATCAGGTGCTGGTGGTCATGGCTTTGGCGCAGCCAGCCATCGATCCTGAGAGCCTCAGCCGCTTTTTACTGAGCGCTGAAACCGCCGGCGCCGAGGTGATCCCGGTGTTGAGTAAGGCGGATTTGGTGTCCGATCAGCAGCAGCAGCAATGGCTGGATCGCCTGGTGGGCTGGGGGTATCAGGCCCTGGCGATCAGCCGCCATGATCCTGCTGGCTTAGCGGCTCTTGAGGATCGGTTGAGTCGTGGGGTGGCGGTGCTGTGTGGTCCCAGCGGTGTGGGTAAAAGCAGCCTGCTCAATGCCTTGGTGCCTGAACTGCAGCTCCGCACCGCGGCTGTCTCCGGCAAGTTGCAGCGCGGTCGCCACACCACTCGCCATGTGGAACTGCATGATCTGCCAGCGGGCGGACTCTTGGCGGACACCCCGGGGTTCAATCGACCGGAGTTGCCTGCCGATCCTGAGCTTGTGGCGCAACTCTTCCCTGAAATCCGCCAGCAGCTGGAGGCCGGCGTGCGCTGCCGATTTCGCAACTGCCGTCACCTGCAGGAGCCGGGTTGCGGCTTGCAGCGGCAATGGGAGCGCTACCCCAGTTACGTGGAGCTGATGGGCTGATTCAGCCCCCCAGCCCTGGCAGGTTTAGTCCGCCAGTGAGTTCTTCCATCCGCTCTTTCATGGTCGCGGTGGATTGGGCGTAGGCGTTTTGGAGTGCTTCGAGGGTGGCTGCTTCGGTGGCTTCTTGGCCGCTGGCCAACAGCTCGGGCGCCAGGCGCACCCGCAGGGGCTGTTGGTTGCCGGATAGCCAAATGCTGGCCTTCCCGTCGACGCTGCTGCCCTCGATCTCCATGGCATCGAGCTCTTCTTGCAGTTTCTGAGCGTCCTGCTGGATTTGCTGAGCTTTTTTGAACGCTTCTGTCAGCTGACCGAAGTTGGGGAGACCGAATCCAGCCATGCCAAAAAAGAAGGGCTCGCCAGGTTAGGCCGCAGCTGCCTGGGAATTGGCGAAGCAACCCAGCCGCATCACCTCAGGATGCAACTGCAGCCCATGGGCTTGCTTCACCACCGCCTGAACATGGCGAATCAAGGCATCCATGTCGGCGGCTTGGGCGTTGCCAGTGTTGACGATGAAATTGGCGTGCAGGGTGGAGACTTCCGCGCCACCAATGCGGTGACCCTTTAAACCCAGGCCCTCGATCAGCCGCCCTGCTTTTTGGGGTTCGGGGTTGCGAAACACACTGCCGCAGCTGGGAAGTTGATAGGGCTGGGTGCTGGTGCGTTTGTGGAGATTGCTGCTGGTGCGAGCGCTGAGTTCGCTGGGGTCGACGCCCGCTTGAAGCCTGAAACGGGCTGAGAGCACCACCAATGCTTCGCTCTGCAGAGCGCTGTGGCGGTAGTCGTAATCCAGCTCGTTGCAGCTCATGCGCCGGGTTTGGCCGCTGCTGGGATCCAGCACGGTGGCATCGATCAGGCTTTCGGCGATGCAACCCCCTTGGGCTCCAGCGTTCATCACGACTGCGCCGCCCACGGTTCCGGGAATTCCAACCGACCACTCCAGTCCGCTCAAGCCGGCCTTCGCAGCCCGCCGGGCCAGCGTTGGCAATGGTTCACCGGCCTGGGCTTCGATGATTCCGGTGGTGGGGTCCAGCTGTGATCCCTGCAATCGGCGGCTGCAGATCACCAGGCCAGCAAGGCCCTCGTCGCTGATCAGCAGGTTGGAGCCAGCTCCGATGAAGCGCATCGGCAGCTGCTGCCCCCTGCCCCAATGCACCAGGGCTTCGAGGTGATCGCTGCTGTCGGGTTCCGCGAAAAAGTCGGCAGCTCCGCCCACCTTCCAGGTGGTGAAGTCCCCCAGGGGCACGTCTTTGCGCAGGTTGAGATCGGCGGGGATCTCCATGGTTCAGGCGGCCGTTGCCAATCCTTGTTGATCGGCGCTGGATTGCAGGCGGCTCCAGAGCTGATTCACATCTCCGGCCCCCATCACCAGCACCAGATCGCCAGCGCTGCTGCATTGCTGAACGGCGTCCACCAGGCTGTCCATGTCGGCCAAGGCCCTGGCGGAGTGGCCCGCTTGTTGAACTTTCTCGGCGAGGGTGGCGCTGCTGACCCCTTCAATCGCGGATTCACCAGCGCTATAGAGCGGAGCCACCAGCACCTCATCAGCGCAGCCCAGGGCTTCGGCAAAACGCTCCATGAACTGAGCTGTACGGCTGTAGCGATGGGGCTGAAACACTGCCACCACACGCTTGGGAACCCATGGCAGGGTGCTCTTGCCGCTGCTCACCATTAGCTGGGCCATGGTCAAGGTGGCGTCCACCTCGCTGGGGTGGTGGGCGTAGTCATCGACGATCAGCCGCCCTTGCCATTCGCCGCGCAGGTCAAAGCGCCTGCCTGGAGGCACCAGCTCAGTGAGTGCCGCCTGCAGATCAGCAAAGGAGGCCCCTGCTAAACGGCAGGCAGCCACCGCAGCCAGGGCATTGCTGAGGTTGTGGATTCCGGCCATGGGCAAGGCCAGCTCACCGAGCCGCCTTCCGTCTTCGAGATAGTCGGCCCGGCATCCAGCCCCATCGAGGCTCAGGGGCACAGCGCGGAAATGCGCCGAGCTGTTTTCCTGCAGGCTCCACCAGTGATCGGCGCTCAGCTCGGCGCTCAAGACCGGGCAGTCCCGATTGGCCAAGACGCTGCTGCAGTTCCCGCTGAAACGGCGCATCGTGGCGACCAGGGCGTCGAGATTGGGGTAGTGGTCGGTGTGGTCGAGCTCGAGGTTGGTGATCAGCCCGAGTTGGGGATGGAATCGGACCAGGGAGCCATCGGATTCGTCGGCTTCAGCCACGAGCCACTCACCGGCTCCATTGCGGGCATTGCTGCCGAAGGCGGGTACCACCCCACCGATGATCGCCGTGGGATCCAGTCCAGCGCTGTGGAGCAGGCTGGCGATCAAGCTGCTGGTGGTTGTTTTGCCGTGACTGCCAGCAACCGCGATGCTGTGCTGCGCATTGATCAGCCAGGCCAGCAGTTCTGAGCGATGCACCACCCGCAGGCCTGCCCCACGAGCCGCTTCCAGCTCGGGATTGGTTTCGGGAATAGCGCTGCTGACAACGACTAAGGGGGCGCGGTCGACGCCAGAGCAGATGGCGTCGATGGTGGCTGCGTTCTGCTGTTGAAAAACTCGAGCTCCCTGTTGGCGCAGCAACTGCGATTGCGCCGATTGCTTGGGATCAGAGCCGGTGACGTTGTAGCTGCGCTCCGCCAGGATCCCGGCGATGGCTGACATGCCAATGCCACCCACCCCGATGAAATGAACCGGCTGCTCTGCCGTCAGTGAGAGGGGCTGGGACAAGGCAAACAGGGGCCTGCGAAGACCATAAAACCGTTCTCCCTGCCTGGACTAAAAAGACTCCAGATTGCAGCGAAAACTTCGATTCGGAGTCTGTATGATCGGCAGCCAAATTCCCCAATAGTCGGGATTTATCCCGAATTGCTATGACCCTTCGTGTTGCCATTAATGGTTTCGGCCGCATCGGGCGCAACTTCATGCGCTGCTGGCTGAGCCGCGGTGCCAACACGGGTATCGAAGTGGTGGGCCTGAACGACACCTCCGATCCGGCCACCAACTCCCACCTGCTGACCTACGACACGATGCTGGGCCGCATCAGGGATGCAGAGATCAGCCACACCGAGAACACCATCATTGCCAATGGCCATGAGATCAAGTGCTTCTCGGACCGCAACCCCCTGAACCTCCCTTGGAAGGAGTGGGGCATCGACCTGGTGATCGAGTCGACCGGTGTGTTCAACACCGACGAGAAGGCCAGCATGCACATCCAGGCTGGTGCCAAGAAGGTCATCCTGACCGCCCCTGGCAAAGGTGATGGCGTGGGCACCTTCGTGGTTGGCGTGAACGCGGATCAATACCGCCACGAAGATTTCGACATCCTCTCCAACGCCAGTTGCACCACCAACTGCATGGCTCCGATCGTCAAGGTGATCGACCAGGAGTTCGGCATCGTTAAGGGCTCGATGACCACGGTGCACAGCTACACCGGTGACCAGCGCATCCTTGATGCCAGCCACCGCGACCTGCGCCGCGCCCGCGCCGCAGCCATGAACATCGTTCCCACCACCACCGGTGCTGCCAAGGCTGTGGCTTTGGTTTACCCCGAGGTGAAGGGCAAGCTCGATGGTTTGGCTCTGCGCGTTCCCACCCCCAACGTCTCGTTGGTGGACATGGTGTTCAACGTCAGCAAGGACACCTCCCGCGAAGAGGTCAATGCTGTTCTGAAGGCTGCTTCTGAGGGCGCCTACAAGGGCATCATCAAGTACTCCACCTTGCCCCTGGTGTCTTCCGACTTGGCCGGTACTGACGACTCCACCATTGTTGATGCCGAGCTCACCAAGGTGATGGGCGGCGACCAGGTGAAGATCCTCTCCTGGTACGACAACGAGTGGGGCTACAGCCAGCGTGTGGTTGACCTCGCTGAGATCGTTGCCCAGCGTTGGGCTGCCTGATCCAAGCCTTCCAACTCAGTTGAAGTGTTCAAACCCTCTGCCCTCGGGCAGGGGGTTTTTGTTGTCAGCCCAACAGGGATGGCCAGCAGCTTCACCGAGTTGGCCGAGGTGTTGGCTGCCCGGAAGCTGGCGCAACAGGGCTTGAGCCCAGCTCGGCTCTAAGGCCAGCACCAGCTCAAAGTCTTCGCCGCCATCAAGGCAGAGGCTCCAGAACGGATCGCTGGGTTCCGGCAGAGCGTGGCGGTTGAGCTCAGGCTGGCAGCCGCTGGCGCCGCCTAGGAGTTCCAGGCTGCGGCGTAGGCCATCGCTGCTGTCGGTGCCGCCTACACGCCACGGTTGTCCGTCGGGCCGGCTGGCATGCAACGCCGCAACGGCATCAAAGCGCGGTTGCGGGCGTTGATGGCAGCGGATCGCCGTTTGCCGCTGCTCGCTGGGCAGGCTCTCGGCCCAGGCGGCTTGACCGAGTAGCAGCTGCAGGCCTAGGGCACTGCGGCCGTGGGCACCGGTGCTAACCAGCCAATCTCCAGGCTTGCCGGCTCCCCGCTGGATCAGCTGATCAGGATGAACCGGCCCCAGGGCTGTGATCGCCAGCACCAGTTGTTCACCGCTGCTGCAATCACCTCCCAGCAGATGGCCTTTGTGGCGCAGCAGCAACTCCTGCATGCCCCCATAGGCCTGCTCAAGCCAGTGCACCTGAGTGTCTCCAGGTGCACTGAGTGCCACGGTGATTCCTTCACAGCGGCGGCATCCCATCGCCGCCAAATCGGAGAGGTTGGCCGCAGCAGCGCGCCACCCTGCGGCTGATGCCGGTGTGGTCTTGGCCGAGAAGTGCACCCCCTCCACCAGGGTGTCGCTGCTGATCACCCAGCGCTCTGGGCTGATCTCAGGCAGTAGGGCGGCATCGTCGTTCCACTGATCGGCTCTGGCGAAGGCCGCTAACCGCCTGATCAGCTCCTGTTCACCGATTTGGCTGAGGGTTAGCCCCTCAGGCATGGCTCTTGAGGTTGTCAGCTCCGCTGATCACCTTGGCGCTGATGATTGTGTCGTCCATGGTCATCTCCTTGAGCACCTCGGACCCCTCAACCACATAGCCAAAGGCTGCATTGCGGCCGTCCACCAGGTTCAGACCAGCTGGGGTGAGCTCGGCTTCATACAAGAAGAAGAAAAACTGAGACGAACCATCGTCCAAGGCCTTGTCGGAGTGGGCCCAGCCCAGGGTGCCCAAGGTGGCAAAGGGCAGCACCGGCGTGGCTTTGAACAGGCCGAGATCCTCAAAGGTCATGTTGTAGATCGGTGAGGCATCCCCTGGCACCAGAATCTCGAGGGGAACGTGGCGTTCTTGCTTGGTTTTCGGATCGATGAAGCCCTCGGCGTCTCCCTTGGGATTGCCGCTTTGCAGCACGTAGAAGTCTTCGGCCCGTGAGAAGGGCAGCCCGTCATAGAAGCCCCGTTGCACCAGATCCACGAAGGCTCCACCGGTCAGTGGTGCGCTGTAGCCGTCGATGACGGCGGTGAGATCGCCTTGGCTGGTGCGAATCTCCACCGTGGCGCGCCCCAACAGCCTGGGGAGGTCATCGAATTCCGAGGGGATGGCGTAGGGGAAGTCCCCAATAAACAACTCCTCCAAGGCGCCAATATCGGCCAGGGTCAGGCGGCGCTGCTCGAGGAATCCATCTCGCTCTTGCAGCTCGCTGCTGGCACAGAGCTCCTCAAGATTGGTGTCGAGTTGGCTGAGCAGTTGCTCGGCTTGGGGCTGCAGCTCGCTCGGAACGGCTTCGAGGATGGCGCCGCGTTTGAGGCTGAACTGGCGCTGGGTGCGTTCGCAGCTGGTTTTGATGCTGTTCCAGCGCCGGGCCCGGAGGTCATCGCTGGTGCCTTCCAACCGGTGCTGAAGGTCCCTGAGATCGGCCTGATCAACGGGCAGGGAGTCGCGCAGGATGGCCGCTGGATCAGTGACCGCATTCCCCGGGGGCAAGGCGGCCAAAGCGGTTGCTGGCGACAACAGAGCCAGTCCAAAGCTCAGGATCAAAGCCAGCAACTGCGGGATCAGAGCGCGAGCCACGGCTGCCCGTTCAGTAGCGGCGACCACCGTACAATCCGCCTCAATCCATTCGCCGGGAATGATCTCCAGCAACGACTTCCGCACTGGCACCACGATCGAGCTGGATGGTCAGGTGTGGCGTGTGGTCGAGTTTCTCCACGTGAAGCCAGGCAAGGGCTCGGCCTTTGTCAGAACCAAGCTGAAATCAGCCCAGAGCGGCAACGTTGTTGAAAAAACCTTCCGCGCAGGCGAGATGGTTGCCTCAGCGCTGCTGGAGAAGTCCACCCTGCAGCACACCTACATGGAGGGCGAGGACTTTGTCTTTATGGATATGGCCTCCTATGAGGAAACTCGCCTGACGGCGAAGCAGATTGGTGAAGGCCGCAAATACCTCAAAGAAGGCATGGAGGTGAACGTGGTGTCCTGGAAGGACAACCCCATCGAGGTCGAGCTGCCGAATTCCGTGGTCTTGGAAGTCACCGAAACCGATCCCGGTGTGAAAGGTGATACAGCCACTGGTGGCACCAAGCCAGCCATCGTTGAGACTGGCGCGCAAGTGATGGTGCCCTTGTTCATCTCCATTGGCGAGAAGATCAAGATCGACACCCGCTCTGACAGCTATCTGGGCCGGGAGTCCTGAGGATCATGCAAATGGACCAACAGGCCCTGCGCGAGCTGCTCGAATTTCTGTCAAGCAGCGATATTCAAGAGCTCAAGCTCGAAGGTGATGACTTCCGCTTGGAAGTCAGGCGCAACATGCCAGCGCCCCAGGCGGTGATGCTGCCTGCTCCAGCTGCGCCAATGGTTGCTGAGGTTGCAGCCGCCGCCCCTGCTGCCGCGGCATCACCACCGCCAGCCGCTGCGGCCAGCCGTGGTGATTTGGTGGAGGTCAAAGCGCCGATGGTGGGCACCTTCTACCGGTCCCCGGCTCCGGGTGAGGCTCCCTTTGTGGAAGTGGGCTCGAAGATCAGCAACGGCCAAGCCGTTTGCATCTTGGAGGCGATGAAGTTGATGAACGAACTCGAGGCTGAGATCTCTGGCGAAGTGGTGGAAATCCTTGTGGAAAACGGCACTCCGGTTGAGTACAACCAGGTGCTGATGCTGGTGCGCCCCAGCTAGCCCAGCTCCACCGCCGTATCAATGGCCGCCAGCATGCTGGCGCCGCGTGCGCTGCCTTGGCCGGCTCGATCAAACCCTGTGCCGTGATCCGGTGAGGTGCGCAGGAACGGCAACCCCAGCGTGGTGTTCACGGCTTGATCAAAGGCCAGCACTTTGACTGGGATCAGGCCTTGGTCGTGATACAGCGCCAGGTAGCCATCACATCCCTCCTCCACGTGTTGGGAATCATTCCAGGCTTGGGCTGCGCCGAGCCAGCAGGTGTCCGGTGGCACGGGACCTTCCAGCTGGAGGTTGTTGTGGCGCTGTTGATAAGCCTGCAAGCAAGCGGTGATCCAGCGCTGCTCTTCGGTTCCCAGTTGACCGGCTTCGCCGGCATGGGGGTTGAGTCCGGCCACCCTGAGGCGGGGACGCTGACGAAAGCGCCGGCAAAAGTCCTCGAGCTGGCCCAGGCGTCGTTCCAGTCGCTCTGGCGTCAACGCTGCGGGGACGCTGCTGAGCGGAATGTGGGTGGTGGCCAGCAGCGTGTTGAAACGCCAGCCGCTCTGGGGTGAGCGGGCTGTGAACAGCATGGCCGCGTCGTCACAGCCGCAGAGTTCAGCCAGCCGCTCGGTTTGCCCGGGGTAGTGGTGGCCGGCCTGGTGCCAGGCGGTCTTGGCGATCGGGGCGGTGACCAAGGCCTGAGCGCGGCCATCGAGCACGGCCTCCGTTGCTCGGGTGAGCCAGCCGAATGAAGCGGCTCCAGCAGCGGCGCTGATGCTTCCCGGCGTGATGGCTTCTGTGAGCGGCTCATCAAGGATCTCCAGCTGGCTCGGATCAGCCAGCGGCTCATGGCAGCAGGGCAGGAGCTGCTCGTAGCTGGCTTGCAGCCACTGGCGGCAACCCACCAACAGGGGATTGAGGCTGGGGCGATGGGCTAAAGCCTTTAGGACAACCTCAGCTCCGATGCCAGCGGGGTCGCCAAGAGCAATGGCTAGGCGCGTCAAGCCTTAAGCAGCAGCAGCTTCCACCACTACATCAGGCATGGATTCGAACTGGCCCAGCAGCTGGCGAAACACGCCATGGCAGCGGCAATCGGGGCTGCTGCTGATCGAGTCGTTGCTAATCACACACTGCAGTTCACGCCGCCCATCTGGGTTGGTGTGCTGATCGAGGAGCACCACTGCTCGATCGCGTAGACGTTTGACCGGTTGGCTATCCACCAGGCTGATGGACTCACCAATGGCTGAACGGACCTTGAAACCCTGGCTTTGAAGTGCTTCGGTAGCGATCGGCAGCAGATCCATATCTGGACGCTGGGTTCGGCTGAAGCACTCAAATCGGGCCATGGACTCAACCAATTTGCGGAAATTCAAGGCAGTCCTTATTAAGGACGCACTAAAGGATTGTTCGCTTTTTCACCTGGTTCCACTGTTCGTCATAAACCATGTTGCGTTTGTTGCTCCTCGCCCTGTTGCTTTTAGGCCTTGGAACCGGGCTGCAGCGCGGTTGGCTTGAGGTGCGCTGGGATCGGCTGGGTCAGGATTTGGAGACGTATGTCAATCGGGAGCCTCAGCCTTGAGGCAGGCCTGCAGTCCCTCCCGGTAGCTGGGATAGGTCAACGCATAGCCCAGTGCTTGGGTCAGCTTGCGGTTACTGACGCGCCGGTTGTCGCGCCAGAAGCTCAGGGCCATCGGGCTCATGTTGCCTTCAACCGCTTCAAACCATTGCAGTTCCGGCAGAGGGCAGCCCAGCAGGTGGGCTGAGTAGCCCAGCAGTTCACTGCTTGGGGCTGGGCGGTTGTCGCAGACGTTGAGGATGCTGGGCCGTTGCGTGGCCGGTAGCCGCAGGCAGTGCAGCAGGGCGCCAACGATGTCGTCGACATGCACGCGGCAGAACACCTGCCCTGGTTTGTGCACATGGCGGGCGTCTCCCCGCTGCAGCGCCAACAAGTTGTTGCGCCTGGGCCCATAAATGCCTGGCAGGCGGAACACTTGCACCGGCCAGCCACTGTTGAGCCAGGCCTGTTCGCACTGCAGCCGGGCCTGGCTGCGGGGCAGCAGATCTGCCGCTGGAGGCGTGGATTCATCCACCCATTCGCCGCGTTGGTTGCCGTAGACGCCGGTGGTGGAGAGGTAGCCCGTCCATTGCAAAGGCAGTCCATCGAGCAGTGGTTTCAGGCTGCTCAAGCAAGGGTCCTGCCCTTGGCGATCAGGAGGGGCTGTGACCAGCAGATGGCTGATTCCTTGGAGCTCCGATGCACTGGGTAGCAGGCCTGTGCTGCTATCGAACGGCAATTCCCCAGCGGCGGCGGGTGCCCGGCGGTGGGTCACCACCACATCGGCGCCTAGCTGGCGTAGTCGCTCAGCAAAGCGTTGGCCCGTGTAACCGCCGCCAACCACCAGCAGACGCTGGCCAGGATCCAGCGGGTTGACAGCTCCTAAAGAAGTGAGTACACCTGTATCACTCACTAATACACCTGTTCCATGACCTGCTCCACCATCATCCCTGCTGCTCAGCCCAGGCGTGCTTGGTTAAGCCCCGTGGTGCTGGCTGCAGCCATTGCAGCGGCTGGTTTGTTGCTGCCCGAAGAGCCCCAACTGCAGGCGGAGCTGTGCCAGCGCACCAGCAGCGTTAAGGCCTGTCAGGTCTGGTGAGTCCCTTAGGCGGCTTGGTAGTTGGTTGGCGTCTGAAGCGGCACCACACCATTGCCGCTGGTCTCTTGCGTGTTGGATGACTCGCTGGGCGTTGCCCATTGCAGGAGGCGAACGGCCAGCCTTAAATCACCGTCGAGCCAGGCGCGGATGGCCATGGCGCGGCGGGGATCGTAAAAGCGTTGACGGCGATACCACTGGAAGGCATCGGAGTCACTTTTGTGCCCGTTGCAGGAGAGGCAAGACGGCACACAGTTCTCAGTCACGCTGAGGCCACCGCGGCTGCGGGGCCAGACATGATCGATTGATTCCGATGGCTTGCCGCAGTAGATGCAGGTATGCCCGGTGTATTCGTGGAGAGATTGACGCCACCGTCGGACGCGGAGCTTGGGACAGAGTTCCTCGAGGAACACCGCATCGCTCTGATGCATCCGAATCTCCCGGATTTGGCCCAAGTCTGCGGATGATTGTTCGGCTGTCAATGTGCTGCAGATTGCACTTTGGCCAGCGGGTTAGGCGCTCTTGTTTTCCGGCTGATGCGGCTTAAATTTATGAATGGCTAAGCAGATTGTGAGCATCGGGCTTTCTCTCACAGCTGCCGGGGACGTCTTATTTCGTTGCCCGCCAGATCCTGTTAGCCAAGCCCAGATTCGGCGGATCAGACCGCGCGGCCGCTGGCAGCAACGCCAAGGCGGTTGGGTCTTCCCTTTTGAGGCTGCCTGGCAGCTGACGCATCACTTCGGTGAGCGTTTTCCCATTGATCCGGCGCTGCAGCAGTGGCTCGACCAGGTGCGCTGCCCATTGCCGCCTTTGCCAGCTCACCGTGAGCTGATTGCTGCGGCTGATTTGCAGCAGCCCCTCTCCGATGGCCGCCAGCTGCTGGCCCATCAACGGGCTGGGGTGCGTTGGTTACTGGCACGCCGCGGGGCGGTGTTGGCCGATGAAATGGGCCTGGGCAAAACCCTGACTGCGTTGGCTGCCGCGCGGGCCTTGCTGCGCTGCAGTGCCACCCGTTTGCTGGTGGTGGCTCCTGTTGGGCTCCACGACCATTGGCGCCGTGAGGCGCTGGCGTTGCAGCTCAGCCCCGAATTGCTGAGTTGGGCTCGCCTGCCGCAGGAGCCGCCCGATGGTGGCTGTGTGTTGGTGGTGGATGAAGCCCATTTCGCCCAGAACAGTCAGGCCAAGCGAACTCAGGCGCTGTTGCGTTTGGCGCGCCATCCACGCATCCGGGCGGTGTGGTTGTTGACGGGCACCCCTTTAAAAAACGGCCGGCCTGTTCAATTGCTGCCGTTGTTAATGGCCATTGGCCACCCCTTAGCCCGGGATCGGCTCGCCTACGAAACCCTGTTTTGCAACGGGCATTGGCGTCAAAGCGGCCCGCGCATGGTGTGGGACTGCCAAGGGGCCAGCCGCCTGGATGAGCTCCAGCGTTTGCTGCGGCCCCAGTTGCTGCATCGCCGCAAACGCGATTGCTTGGATCTGCCCCCGAAGCTGCGCCGCTTCCACGGGGTGGTGCTCAAGCCCGAGGCACAGCATCAGTTTGATTGGGCTTTGCAGCAGCGTTTAGACGCCTACCGCAAGCGCGCGGCTGCCGGCTTGGTGCGCTCAGATGCGGAGCGTTTGGCCCTGCTCACTGCGCTGAGACAACTGAGCTCCTTTCACAAGTTGGCTGCCCTGCAGCAGCTGCTTGATCAGCTCCAAGTCTCGGGTGATCCGGTGGTGGTGTTCAGCGGTTTTCGCGGGCCGCTGCTGCAGCTGCATCGCTTGCGCGGCGGTGAGCTGCTCACCGGCCTGGTGGATCCAGCGGAGCGGCTGGAGCGGCTGCAGCGATTTCAACAGGGCGATTCCAATTTGCTGCTGGCCACCTATGGCGTTGCTGGTTTGGGTCTTGGCTTGCAGCGAGCTTCTCAGGTGATCTTGCTTGAGCGTCCTTGGACGCCCGGTGATGCTGAGCAGGCGGAGGATCGCTGCCACCGTTTTGGCACCCGCCGCACCGTGGAATGCCATTGGCTTCAGCTCGGAGGGGCTGACGCTTTGGTGGATGGCTTGATCCTCAGCAAATCCGAGCGCATTGAAGTGGTGCTGGGTCGTCAGCGGCGGCAGCTGCGCCGCCAAGGTTTGGCGCGCATGCTTGATGAATTGCTGCAGAGCTAGCGGCAGCTATCGGCCCGCACCAAAATTTCGGCGCGCAGGTCGTTGTGGCTCTTCGCTCCGCTGGCTTGGAGCAGAGCAGCTGCTTGGGCGATGTCTTGGCAGGCGGCTTGCTTGTTCTGCAGCAAGGTGTGCAGAAGAAAGCGATCGTTGCGGGGTCGCGGATCCTGGGGATGGGCTTTCACCACCCGGTTGCAGCGCTGCAAGGCTCTGTCCAGGGCATTGGCTTCCACATCGGCTAAGCAACTGTCCGCCTCCAAATGGCTGGAGCGGCATGCACTCAGGATCACCAACCCCATCCCCACACCGATGGCTTTGGTCAGCTGACCCTTGCCCATGACGCGTCAGTAGCTGTAGCGGTCGTCGTCTGTGGTGCTGCTCTCGTTGCTCAGGCCGGCATCAAAGTCTTTGCCTGTGGTTTCGCCGCCGGCGAAGAGGGCCCCCAGGTACTTGCCGCAGTCTTGGTACTTGTCCTGCTTGGTCACCACGCTTTCTGTGACCATCACGGCTGCGTGCTTCGGCGAGGTCTTGAACAGGCCAGTGCTCTGACGCTTGATGCGCTCGTAGGCCGCTTTCCAGCTGACGTTGTGGGAATTGCCCGTCTTGCGCATGAAGCAATAGATCTCGGCTCCTTTATCTCCGGCTTCATTGGCTTCAGCCGGCAGGCTGCCCATGCAGCTCAGCCCCAGGGCCAATGCCATGAGTTGGTAGCGCTTGGCAGCCATACCTGTCCCCAGCTTGATGAACTGGGCCAAAGGTATCGATCCCTTCCCGTCTGTCCATAGCGGTTGAGCCGATCTCCCTTGAGCGAAGCCCGTCTCTGTGTTGTCATCCGCATGACGTCTGGGTTCAGCCTGTGGAACCGCTGTCCTTCCGCATCACGCGCAGCACTGAGGGGTTGGCCGAAACCTTGGCCACCTTGTCCCATCGCTTGATCAAGTTGGAGCAGCGCTTGGCGGCCATGGAGCTTCAGCTGCAAAACCAGATGGCGCCCCATCCGCAGGAGCTCGAAGCTTTGCAATCGGTGGATAGCTTGCTGGCCGATTGCCGTGAGCTCCTGGCCACATCGGCTCCCGAAATGGATCAAGCGGCTTAGAATTAGTACATCTGTACTGATTGCATGGCGGTCGTTGCGGCAGGCTTTCCCAGTCCTGCCGATGACTACCTCGAAGCGGGGGTTGATCTCAATCGCCAGCTCATTGCTCGCCCCCTCAGCACGTTTTTGTTGCAGGTGAGTGGTGATTCGATGCTGGCCGATGGCATTCACCACGGCGACTTGCTGCTGGTGGATCGCAGCTTGCAGCCCCAGCCGGGTCGGGTGGTGGTGGCGGTGCTCGATGGCGCCTTCACGCTCAAACGGTTGGAGTGCCATGGCGGCCGCTTGCGTTTACAGGCGGCCCATCCCGGTTACCCCCCCTTGGAATTGGACGCTTGCATTGCGGTTCAGATCTGGGGTGTGGCCACCCATGTGATCCATCCCCTGTGAGCCCCCATGGCAGCAGCGCTGGCCCTGATTGATTGCAACAACTTCTATGCCTCTTGCGAGCAGCTGTTTGATCCAGCGCTGCAGGGACGGCCGGTGGTGGTGCTCTCCAATAACGATGGCTGCATCGTTGCCCGCAGCCGTGAGGCCAGGCAGCTGGGGATTGCCATGGGCACGCCCTATTTCCAGGTGGCGGATCGGCTGCGCGATCAGCAGGTGGTGGTGCGCAGTTCCAACTACGCCCTCTATGGCGACATGAGCCAGCGGGTGATGGCGCTCTTGAAGCAGCGGGTGCCGGAGTTGGAGGTGTATTCCATCGATGAAGCCTTCGCGCGTTTGCCCGCCCTGCCCGCCCATGAGCTGAGCAGCTGGGCTGCGGAGCTGCGGGTGCTGGTGCGTCAGCAGTTGGGCTTGCCCATTGCCCTTGGCATGGCCCCCTCGAAGGTGTTGGCCAAGTTGGCCAATCGTTTGGCCAAGCGGGATCCCGCGCGGACGGGGGTTTGCAATCTGCTGCTGGAGCCGCAGCTGCCCGATCGTTTGGCGGAGGTGGCCGTTGAGGATCTCTGGGGTGTTGGTCGCCGCTTGGCGCGCTGGTGCCGTTTACGCGGCTTGGCGACAGCGTTGGATCTGGCGCAGGCTGATTCCGCGTTGATTCGCCAGGGCTGGGGGGTGGTGGGGCTGCGCCTGCAGCAGGAGTTGCGCGGGATCAGCTGTCTGGCCTTGGAGAGTGAGCCCGCGGCCAAGCAGGAAACCTGCGTGAGCCGCAGTTTTGGCACAGCGGTGTTGGACCGTCTCAGCCTGCGGGAGGCGGTGGCAGCGCACGTGGTGCGGGGCGCGGAAAAACTGCGCCGTCAGGGTCAACGGGCGAGCCGGCTGACGGTGTTTGTGCGCACGAGTCCGTTTGCGGCTGGTTTTTATGCCAACAGCATCAGCGTGAGCTTGCCTTTGGCGACAGCGGACACCGCCGTGTTGCTGCAGCGGGCTCTGCCACTGGTGGATCAGTTGTTTCGCCATGGGTATGCCTTTCAAAAAGCCGGCGTGCTGCTGGGGCAGTTGCAGCCGCAGGAGCATTTGCAGCACCACCTGTTGGTGCCGTGTTCTCCTCAGCAGCTACGGCGCCGCAGCCGTTTGTTGCAGGCCGTTGATGGGCTGAACCAGCGCTTTGGAACGGGCACCGTGCAGTGGGCTGCCGTTGGGGTGGAGCCGGATTGGTGCATGCGGCGTCAGCACTTGTCTGCCCACTTCACCACCAGCAAGGCCGATCTGCCCATGGTGTCTGCCCATGAATAAATGCGAAAAAATTTTGAAATCCACACGCTCTGGGGCCTGCGGTGTGCCATGGCCCCTGGCCAGGGGTGGCAGAATAAAAAGAAAGCGAACCATGGCCTCTCTCGCCTCCGTTCACCCGCAGTCCTGTCCTTACACACCGCTTAGCAATCGTCGCGGATTTGTTGACAGCGGACACCAGATCGAAAAGTTGGAATTTGCTCTCGCTGTTGCCGTTGGCCGCGGGGATCAGCAGCGCATTCATGAGTTGCGTCAACGCATTGCTGATCTCGGTGACAACCGCGAAGAGCCGGGTACCTGATCCATTCCTTTCCACTTCAACCAGTCATTATTGCTATTGCCTTTTGACCCATCATTTGGCAGGGTTAGGAGAGATTGACGGGCAGTAAGTCGTTCGCTGAGAAATGCTTACACAAATACGTTCAAGTGATGTGAGAGAGACATCACAAGGAAATGGTTCGATTGATCAAGAGAGGGATCAACTCAAGCTGCAAGCGCAGGGGTTTTACGACGCCGCGAAAGTGAAAGCAGAGGCTGGAGAGGTCAGCGAAGCAGGGCTTTTGATCCTGAAGGGTTTGGATTGTGAACGGCGCGCAAAAGCAAAAGGGCCACAGGTTTTGGGCCTAATCCGCAAACGCGGTTGAAATCAGAAATCAAGCAAGCGGGTGACCGGACTCGAACCGGCGACGTTCAGCTTGGGAAGCTGACATTCTACCACTGAATTACACCCGCATTCTTTCAACTTAGCAAAGGCTCCGTTGGTGAAAGATGGCATCAACGGAGCATTGGCTTGGTGGCTCAGTAGCGACCAACTAATTAGCTGGCGCCACCTGCATCGCAGTTCACATCAGCCACGGCAGCCTGGCGTGCGGCCAGCACTGGTTCCAGCTTGCCTTGCAGTTCGTTGGCAGCCTCTTCCAGGGTGGTGCTCTTGTTGGCGGTGATTTTCTTTGCCTCCTTGTTGAAGGCCATCACTTGCTTTTGCAGGTCCTGAATCCGCAGTTTTTCCAGGGCGGCTTCGGAGTCCTGGAGCTTGGCCACGGCTTGGGCCAGGTTGTTGCGGGCTTGTTCGGCATCACCAACGGTGGAGGTGGGGCCGAGCTCGCCAACGGCTTCGAGGGCCTTGCCGACAGCGGCCAGGTTGGCGCACACCGCTGATTCAGCCTTTTGCTCGCTTTGCTGAGGCGTTGGTTTGCTTTGGCAGGCAGCCAGTGCAAGGGCCACCAGGGCAGATCCCAGCAGCAAGGCAGGACGACGCATCGGGTGAGGGGTTGCTCACCTCAAGTGGTAGCCACCCCTGTGGTGACCTGCCCCAGGTTTTAGCCCTGAAGCACCGCAGCGGCGGCAGCAACACCAGCCCCCGGTTGGGCTGAAGCCACGCCGAGATCCGCCAGGGCACCTTCGATGGCGGCAACGGCGGTGAGTACGTCGCGATCGCACACAAAGCCCAGGTGGCCGATGCGGAACACCTTCCCTTTGAGGTGATCTTGGCCGCCCGCCAGCAGGATGTCGTAGCGGCCTTTGACGGCTTTGCGCAGGGCCTCAGCATCCAGGCCAGCTGGTGCCACGGCGGTGATGGCAGGGCTTCCGTAGCCATCGGCGGCGAACAGGGGCAAGCCAAGGGCGCGCATGGCAGCTTGACTGGCGCGGCGGTGCCGGTCGTGGCGGGCAAAAATCGCCTCTAGCCCCTCGTCTTGCATCAGATCCAGGGCAGCCTCCAGAGCGAAGTAGAGGTTGACCGGGGGGGTGAAGGGGTTGCTATTGCCCGCCGCTGCTTTGCGGTAGCGCTCGAGATCCAGATAAAACTTCGGCAAATCGGATTGCTTTTGAGCGGCCCAGGCCCGCTCGCCCATGGCCACAAAGCCAAGGCCTGGCGGAATCATGTAGCCCTTTTGTGAGCCCGAGCAGACCACATCCAGCCCCCAGGCATCCACTGGCACCGAGCAGGCGCCGAGGCTGGTGACCGCATCCACCACGATCAAGGCCTCCCCATGGGCTTTGACGTGGCGGTTGATGGTCTCGAGGTCGTTGATGACGCCGGTGGAGGTTTCCGAGTGGGTGAGGATCACCGCCTTAATCGCTTTGGCGGTGTCGGCTTCCAAAGCGTTGCGGAAGGCTTCGGGATCCAAGGGCTGGCCCCATTCCGCCTTGATGACTTCCACTTCAAGGCCATAGGCCTTGGCCACCTTCACCCAGCGCTCGCCGAATTTGCCGTTGTCGCCACAGATCACCTTGTCGCCGCGGCTGAGCACGTTGATGATTCCGGCTTCCATGGCCGCCGTGCCGCTGCCAGCGAGCACCAGCACATCGCCCTTGGTTTGGTGCAGCCATTGCAGCTGCTCGGTGGTGCGGGCCACGATTTGTTGGAACTCCCCGCTGCGGTGGCCGATGGGATGGCGTGCCATCGCCAGGAGCACCCGTTCCGGCACCGGAGTGGGGCCAGGGATCATCAGTTGAAGCTTGTCCTTCATGCCGCTGGGTGGGGGGCCGGAATCCGGCTGGTGGATCATTCACCTTAAAAAGCAGCCGGTTATCCCCTTTGTCCGCCTCGTCCGCCCTCGACTCCGGCTACACCCTTCCGGTCTGGGTGGCGGTGGCCGCGGTGGCCGCGCTGCGGCAGCTCCGCGGGGATCCATCGGCCGAGCGAATTGGCCTTGAGCTGCTGCAGCCGGCAGGGCAACGGGAGCTTCCGATTGAGGCAGTGGCTCCCTTCGCCGATGGCAGTGCCTTGGCCATCAGCCGCTGTGATCCAGGCCCTGGCATGGATCTCACCCGGGGGTTGGCGGTGTGGGTGCGGGCCCGCTGGGCGGAGCCGCTTGAGGGGGCCTGCTTTCAGTTGCAAGCCGGCGTTGGTGTGGGTCGCCTGGTGGAGGGAGGTGAGGTGTGCCTCTCGGGCTTTGCCCGCGACCTGCTGCAGCACAACCTGGCTGCCTTGGTGCCGGCTGATCGTTCGGTGGCGCTGGAGGTGGTGTTGCCGCAAGGGCGCGAAAGGGCCCTGCGCACCTCCAATGCCGCCTTTGGGGTGGTGGAGGGATTGGCCTTGATCGGCACCCAAGCGGAGGTGCAGCGCAGTGCGGCGCCGGATCAGTTGCAGGGCGCTTTGGATGAGTTGCGTCAGCGCGCTGAGCGGCCGCAGGGTTGCCCTGAGTTGGTGTTGGTGGTGGGGGAAAACGGTTTGGACTTGGCCCCTCGCTTGGGCTTGCCAGTTGAAGTGCTCCTGAAAAGCGGCAATTGGATTGGTCCGCTGCTGGCCGCGGCAGCGGAGCAGGGGGTGCAGCGGCTGCTGTTGTTCGGCTACCACGGCAAATTGCTCAAGCTGGCGGGCGGCATCTTTCACACCCACCACCACCTGGCCGATGGTCGCGCTGAGGTGCTCACCGCATTAGCGGCTTTGGAGGGGGTGCAGGGCGAGTTGCTTCGTGAGCTGCACAGCAGCGCCACCACCGAAGCCGCGTTGCAGCTGCTGCGGCAGCGGGAACCTGAGCTGGAGCAGCGGTTGCGGCAGCGCATCACAGCGGCCATCGAAAAGCGCGCAGCGGCCAGTATTCAGGCCACCACCGGTTTGACCCTCGAGCCAGGGGTCGCGCTATTTGATCGCTCCCGTCAGTTGTGGGCGGTTGGACCGCGGGGTCAGTCCTGGTTCGCTGAGGCTGCGTTTTAGGCTCTTTCGATTGCCTTACGTGCCGATGTCCGCTGCTCTAGCTGGCCTGGAGGGAGCAGATGGGCGCCGCCCAGCGATCGTCATCCTTGATTTTGGCTCGCAGTACTCCGAGCTGATTGCCAGGCGTGTACGGGAGACCGAGGTCTATTCCTTGGTGGTCAGCCACACCACCACCCTCGAGCAGTTGAAGGCCCTGGGACCGCGCGGAATCATCCTCAGCGGCGGGCCCAGCTCGGTGTATGCCGCTGGAGCTCCGTTGTGCGATCCAGGCATCTGGGATCTGGGGATCCCGGTTCTGGGGGTTTGCTACGGCATGCAGCTGATGGTGCAGCAGCTGGGCGGTTCCGTTGAAGCATCAGAACGGGGTGAATACGGCAAGGCTCCGCTGTTTGTTGACGATCCCACCGATCTGCTCACCAACGTCGACGACGGTTCGACGATGTGGATGAGCCACGGGGATTCGGTGCAAGCCCTCCCCGATGGCTTCACGCGCCTGGCCCACACCGACAACACCCCAGAAGCGGCGATTGCCCACCACGGCCGCAAGCTCTACGGCGTTCAGTTCCATCCGGAGGTGGTGCACTCCACCTGCGGCATGGCCCTGATCCGCAATTTCATCTACCACGTGTGTGGTTGTGAGCCGGATTGGACCACTGAAGCCTTCATTGATGAGGCGATTGCCGATGTGCGCGCCCGGGTGGGGAGCAAACGCGTGCTGCTGGCCCTCTCCGGTGGCGTGGACTCCTCAACCTTGGCCTTTTTGCTGCATAAGGCCATCGGTGATCAGCTCACCTGCATGTTCATCGACCAGGGCTTCATGCGCAAAGGCGAGCCCGAGTTTTTGGTCGAGTTTTTCGATAAGCGCTTCCACATCAATGTGGAGTACATCAATGCCCGGGAGCGCTTCATCAACAAGCTCGCTGGCATTACCGATCCCGAGGAAAAGCGCCGCATCATCGGCACCGAATTCATTCGGGTGTTTGAAGAGGAGAGCAAGCGGCTTGGACCTTTTGATTACCTCGCCCAGGGCACGCTCTATCCCGATGTGATTGAGAGCGCTGGCACCAACGTCGACCCCAAAACCGGCGAGCGCGTGGCGGTGAAGATCAAGAGCCACCACAACGTGGGTGGTTTGCCTAAGGACCTTCAGTTCAAGTTGGTGGAGCCCCTGCGCCGTCTGTTTAAAGACGAGGTGCGCAAAGTGGGCCGCAGCCTTGGCTTGCCAGAGGAGATTGTCCGGCGTCACCCCTTCCCTGGGCCGGGCTTAGCGATCAGGATTCTTGGCGAAGTCAGCGAAGAGAAGCTCGACATCTTGCGCGATGCCGATCTGATCGTGCGTGAAGAGGTGCGCGATGCCGGCCTCTATCACGACATTTGGCAGGCCTTTGCGGTGCTGTTGCCCGTGCGCAGCGTTGGTGTGATGGGCGATAAGCGCACCTACGCCTACCCAATCGTGTTGCGTTGCGTGGGCAGTGAAGACGGCATGACCGCGGATTGGTCGCGCTTGCCCTACGACTTGATGGAGCGCATCTCCAATCGAATCGTCAATGAGGTGAATGGGGTTAACCGCGTCGTCTATGACATCACCAGCAAGCCGCCCGGAACCATCGAGTGGGAGTGATTCGATTTGATTGAATGCGTGCCCGGTGGTCGTGATCACCGGGACTTAGCAGTGGCGCGTGGCGCGACAGCTTGGGTGGCCCACTTAGAGAGTGCAGCGCTTGTCAAGCCTGGAAACGCCTTGCCAGCCCCGATACCATCGGGCACCGACCGACGTGTTGTGGCCAGCTCAGCGCCCCTCCAGCAAAACCCTCAGCTGCAACGGCGGTTGCAACAGGACAGCATTGAGCTCGCCGGTAAGACGATCTACCTCAATCCCTTCCTGTATTGGCGGCGTTTCGATGCCAATACCGACCGTTGGCTGCGCGAGCCCGGTCAACTCAACGAAGACCAGATCAGCACGAATCGCGTGCGTTTCTACCCGGAGGTGGTGTGGGACAGCCTTAGTGATGAGGAGCGCGCCATCAAAGATGGCTCTGTGGAGATGTTCCTCAAGAGCCTTGAGCTGATCAGCACCTTCAACCCGGAGCTGACAGCCGGCCAGCTGCTTGAGCTGGAGCGCAAGATGGCGGTCACCAAGAAGAAGGCCTTCGAGCATTGGGTGGGCAAGTCCCTACGTCGTCGCAGCCAGGAAGAAAAGGCTGAGAAGCGGCGTTTCAGCCGTCAGCGCTGGGTTCGCGAGTGGCGGGAGTGGTTAGCCGATCCCACCACCGGACGCGCCTTACTGCCGTTGACCGGGCTCATCCTCACCGCGGGTTTTCTTGGTTGGCATCTGGGTTCCCAGCAGTTTTGCCGTGAGTTGATTCTTCAACCTGGGGTTCAAAGAAGCCGCTAAAACCGCCAGAGCGTGGCAGCCTGGATCTAATTCCTCTCGCTGATGGCTGAACCTTCCACCAATCCCTGGCTCAGTCTTGGCATGCAGCTCATGGACGTTGCGCGCCAGAAGTTGGCGACGCCTGCAGAGCCGGTGGTGCCTGTTGAGGTGACGGTGGAAGATCCTGATGAGCCGGCCAGTGTCGAGGCACTGCAAGAGCGCCTGACGGCCATCGCTGCGCGGCTGCAGCAACTGGAGGCCAAGCTGCTGCCATGAGCCTCGGTTTCTCCCGCCGTGATGCCCGCTTCTGCGGCATGGGACAGCAGCCCGGCGTGATCCTGCTGGTGCTGTTGATGTTTTTCAGCGCCATCGGCATGCGGCTGGTGTGGATGCAATTGCTCCACGGCGCTGAGAATCGCGTTGCTGCTGATGAGAACCGCATCCGTTTGATGCCCCGCTCCCCCATCCGCGGTCGGTTGCTTGACCGCAAGGGACGTGTGCTGGCCAGCAGCAAACTCACCTACACACTTTTCATTGAGCCTCGGCTGGTCACTGATGAGCAATGGCCGGCCTTGCGGGATCGCTTGGCGGCTTTACTGCAGCTGGATCCCAAGGGCCTCGATCAAGCGCGCGAGCGCGGCACCGGCAAAGACGGTTATCGGATCCCGTTGGTGAATGGACTGCAGCCCGAGCAGGTGCTGCGTTTTCAAGAGCAGAACCTCGATCTGCCTGGCGCCAGCGTGGATATGGACATCCTGCGCTACTACCCCCACGGGATGTTGGCGTCCCACACGTTGGGCTACACCCAGCCGATCACTGAGGATGAATACGACGTCTTGATTGATAAGGGCTACAAGATCCGCGATCGGATTGGCCGTATCGGCGTGGAAGCGGCCTACGAAAGCCATCTGCGCGGCAAATGGGGCGGTCAGATGTTGGAGGTGAACGCGAACGGTGAGGTGCAGCGCTATCTGGGTGATCGCCCCTCCAAGGCCGGAAAAGACCTCATACTCACGATCGATTTGGATCTGCAACGGGCTGCAGAGAAGGCCCTCGCCGACAAGCGTGGTGGCGCCATCGTGGCCATGAACCCCACCACCGGGGCGATTCTGGCGATGGCCAGCAAGCCCAATTTCGATCCCAACTTTTTCTCCAAGCTGATCACCACCCAGCAGGAATACGACGCCCTCTTTAAGTCGCCGAATAAGCCGCTCTTTAGCCGGGCGATGAATGCCTACAACCCAGGCAGCACTTGGAAAGTGGTGACTGGTATGGCGGGTATGGAATCGGGCAAGTTCCCTGCTGGCACCAAGCTTCAGACCATGGGATGCATCACCTATGGCGGCCACTGCTTCCCGGATCACAACGGCGCCGGTTTTGGCACCATCGGCTACGAAGATGCGCTGCGCTTCTCCAGCAACACCTTCTTCTATCAAGTGGGTGTTGGTGTGGGTTCCCGTGAGCTCTACAAATCAGCCAAGCTCTTGGGTTTTGACGCTCCCAGCGGGATTGAGATCGGCTACGAGGAGAGCCCTGGTTTGGTGGGCAATGAAGATTGGGCCAACGAAGGTCGTGGTTGGGCGGAACCTGGAACCACCCCTTGGATTCCAGAAGACATGGCTTCAGCCTCCATTGGCCAGTCGATTGTTGAGATCACGCCATTGCAATTGGCCCGCGCCTACAGCGTGTTTGCCAATGGCGGTTACTTGGTGACTCCACACCTGGCTGATCAAGGACAGGATTGGACGGCTCCGCCGCTGCGCACCAAGGTGGACATGAAGCCCAGCACCTTGGAGACCATTCGCGCTGGCCTGCGCAAAGTGGTGGCCGATGGCACGGGGTATGGCCTCAATGATCCTGCACTCCCCCCTGGGGCTGGCAAAACAGGAACAGCAGAAGACAGCCAACGGGGCGGTCCGGACCATGCCTGGTTTGGCTGTTTCTCTCCCTACGACAACCCTGAAATCGTGGTGGCCGCCTTTGCGCAGAACACCCCAGGCGGTGGATCAGTGCATGCCCTGCCGATGGCCAAAAAGGTTCTTTTGGCCTGGCATGCGCAGAAAGCTGATTGACGCGCAGGCTTCAGGCTGCCGTGGTGAGATTGGTTTCCAAGACTTGGCGGTAGTAACCGCGCAGTTGTTCGGTTGCACCGGCCCAACCCCAACGCTCGGCTTCGCTGCGGGCGGCATTGCGTAGGCCTTGGCGCTCAATGTCGTTGCCAAGCAGTTTGCGGGTGGCTTCGATCAAGCTGGCGGCACCACCGTCGGCACCATCGGGTTCATAGAGGCAGCCGTTGGTGCCATCGCTAATGATGTCGGGGATGCCGCCGCGGTTGGCGCCTACCACCGGGCAGCCGGCGGCCATGGCTTCAAGTAACACCAGGCCGAGGGTTTCAGTGCTGGACGGGAACAAGAAGGCATCACCGCTGGCGTAGGCGCTGGCGAGTTCTTCACCAGCCAAATAACCCACGAAGGTGGTGGCGGTGCCTTCAAAGTGCTTCTCCAGCTGCTGGCGGTGGGGCCCATCACCCACTAGAGCCAGGCGCGCGTCGGGCAGGGCGTTCAGAACGGGTTTGATCCGCTCGATTTGTTTTTCAGCGGAGAGCCGCCCCACATACACGAGCAGAGCGCCGCGGTCGTCATGTTCTCCCAGCAGGCGCTTGCGCATGGCGTCGTTGCGCAATTCGGGGCGGAACAGATCGGTGTCGACACCGCGCTGCCACAGGGCGGTGTGTTGAATTCCTTTGTCGCTTAGCTCTTGAACCATCGCGGTGGAGGTGCAGAGGTTGAGCACCGCTTGATTGTGGGCAGCCTTGAGCAATTCCCACAGCAGGGGCTCCAGCATCCCCATGCCGTAGTGCTCCAAATACTTGGGCAGGTGGGTGTGGTAGCTGGCAATCAGCGGAATGCCTTTGCTCTTGGCCAGCCAGATGCCGCCCAGGCCGAGCACTGCAGGATTCACCACATGCACCAGGTCGGGCTGGAAGGCATCAATGGCTTCGGAGACCGCTGGTCGGGGCAAGGCCAGCTTCAGCTCGGGGTACAGCGGTAGGGGCATCGCTGGGACGCCCACCACCTTGGCGCCCATGTAGTGGCTCGGCGCCCCTTCTGGGCAGAACACCACCACTTCATCGCCGGCTTCCACCAGGTGGCGCACGGTTTTGGTGAGACGGGTAACGATCCCGTCCACCTTGGGCAGGAAAGTTTCTGTGAAGAAGGCGATCTTCACGGGGCGTTAGCGGGCAATGGCCTGTTCTTGGGTTTTGGTCCAGGCAGACGTGCAGAGGATCCGGTTGCGGTCGCAGCGGTCGGCATAACGGGTGGCGATCTCCACCACTTCCTTCAGCAAGCCGTCATCGAGGGTTGTGGGATTGAGGCCCAGCTCAATGAAGCAGCGATTGTCCACGATCAGATCGTTTTCCACCGCTTCATTGCGGGGATTGGGCAGGTTGTTGACCTGCGCGCCGGTAAGTGCGGCCACCTTCTTGGCCAGTTCTCCCACCTGATGGCTTTCGGTCATCTGGTTGAAGATCTTGACCCGCTCGCCTTTGACCGGAGGGTTGTCCAAGGCCAGCTGCACGCAGCGCACCGAGTCGCGGATGTGGATGAAGGCGCGGGTCTGGCCGCCGGTGCCATGCACGGTCAGGGGGTAGCCAATGGCCGCCTGCATCAAGAAGCGGTTCAAGACCGTGCCGTAGTCGCCGTCGTAATCAAAGCGATTGGTCAAGCGTGGATCGCGGTCGGTGGCTTCAGTGTTGGTGCCCCAAACGATGCCCTGGTGCAGGTCGGTAATGCGGACCTGATCGTTTTTGTTGTAGTAGAGGAAAAGCAGCTGATCCAGCGTCTTGGTCATGTGATAGACGCTGCCCGGGCTGGCGGGGTGGAGGATCTCCTCTTCAAAACGGCTGCCATCGGGCTGGGGCACTTCCACCTTCAGGTAGCCCTCAGGGATGGTGGCGCCGCGGTGGGAGCCATAGCCGTAGACCCCCATGGTGCCGAGGTGCACCACGTGAATATCGAGGCCGCTTTCAACGATGGCGGCCAGCAGGTTGTGGGTGCCGTTGACGTTGTTATCGACGGTGTAGCGCTTGGTGGCGCTGCTCTTCATCGAATAGGGGGCAGCGCGCTGCTCGGCGAAATGCACCACCGAGTCGGGCTTCTCCTCGAGAAGCAGATCCAGGAGCCGCTGGTACTCATGGGCGATGTCCATGTGGACAAAGCGCATCGGTTTGCCGCCGATCTCACTCCAGGCCTTGAGGCGCTCACCAATGTTGGTGATTGGGGTCAGGGATTCCACCTCCAGATCGATGTCGATCTTGCGGCGGCTGAGGTTGTCAACGATCAGAACGTCGTGGCCCTGATCGGCCAAATTCACGGCGCATGGCCAGCCGCAAAAGCCGTCACCACCAAGGACCAGGACCTTCACGACTGTCTCCTGACGAACGGAGCCGAGCTCCCATCGAGGCAAGCTACTACAGGCTTCCGGAGCTTCAGCTGATGCGGACGGCCACCGCCATCATTGCCAGCACAACCGCCCCACCCATGCCGATCATCATCAGCCGTTTGGAATTGGAGCCAGCGGTGGCGGGCTCTGCGTAGGTCATCCGCGGTTCTGACGCGAAGAGATTGAGCCGTCCGCCGTCTTCCTCAGTGACTGCCATGGGGGTAAAGCCAGTTGAAGCAGACCCTATGGAGCAGTAGGCATTTCAGCTCACAGTCTTAAAAAGGCTTTATGTGATCCGGCCCTGTTGCGGTGAGCTGGCACTGGCGTGGGCCCGTTTGGGCATGGCCCCACTGAGGTGGCTCAGGCGCCCGGCTTCAGCGGCTAAGGCCATGGCTCGCGCTGTGGTGGGTGGATGGCCGCTGAGGGCAATGGCGCTGTTGATCAGCAGGGCGTCCGCACCGATCTCCATGGCCAGGGCGGCATCGCTGGGGACGCCAATGCCGGCATCCACCACCACTGGAACGCTTGCTGCCTCGATGATCAGCTTGATGTTGGCCAAATTGGCTAATCCTTGGCCGCTGCCAATGGGGGAGGCCAGGGGCATCACCGTGGCGCAACCCACGGCCTCTAGTCGGCGCGCCAACAGGGGATCGGCATTGATGTAAGGCAGCACGGTGAATCCTTCAGCCACCAGTTGCTCGGCGGCTTCGAGGGTTCCAATCGGATCGGGCAGCAGATACGAGCCTTCCGGGATCACCTCCAACTTCACGAAGGTGTTGTCGCTTTGGCCAGCCAAAGCCGCCAGTTCACGGCCTAGGCGTGCCACACGCACCGCGTCTTCTGCGGTGGTGCAACCGGCGGTGTTGGGCAGCATCCAAATCTTGGTCCAGTCAATGGCTTCCATTAGGCCGCCATGGCCTGGAGCGCCGCTCTGCACGCGGCGCACAGCCACCGTGACGATCTCGCAGCCGCTGGCTTCAATGCTCTGCTGCAACGAGGGAATGTCGGGGTATTTGCCGGTGCCGGTCATCAGCCGGCTGTTGAAACATCTGCTGCCGATCTGCAGCGGCGTGTCTTGGGTGGTGGTGGCCATGATTTGATCGTGCGGCGTGGCGCCGGCTTTGCGCAAGCCTCTGTTGGCTCCGAACGGCTGACGAGCTGGCGTTCCGATTGCTCGCAAATGTGCCCAATCTCCCTACGTTGAGGTGAGATTGCTCTGTCTGGGTCGTGCCGCTGCCATTTCTGCCGTTGCTCGCGATGACTGAGCCGGCGTTTTTGGATTTTGATCTACCCCCTGCGGCGGAGGTCAGCCCCCTGGATGTGGAGCCAATCGAGCCCCTCGAGGCCGACCGCATCGAGGTTCAAACCTTTGATCCCATCAAGCGCGCCCGCCAACTGGCCGACACGTTGCCGCGTCAGTGGCAAGGCACCCTGCGGGTGGCTGGCTCCAGTGAGCGCATCCCCGCTGATCTGGAGCTCGATCGCCTGGTGCCATTGGAGGCGATGGTGGATGTGTTCGGCCAACTGACCATTGCAGGTCAAACCGTGCCGGTGCAGGGCAACCTCAATGCCGCCACGGAGCAATTGAATCTGCTCCTGCTCGGTGATGATCTGCCGGCTGATTTGGAGCCGGGTGGCAATTTCCTTGGCCTGCAGATGTTCAACATCAGCATGTGGGTGGGGCCCCGTTTGACCAGCCGTGCCGCCTTGCTGCGCTTGGCACCGGTTGCCCAGTACCTGGAACCGCCAGTGCGCGGACTTTGGTGATCCTTAGCCGTTGGGGCGCAGCAGCTTGAGTCGTTTCGTGGCTGTGCGGTTACCAGGCTCCAGTTCCAAGGAGCGTTGATAGAGCTCCACGGCTTCATCGCCCTTTTGCTGTTTTTCCAGTGAGTACGCCAGGTTGTTGAGCGCCACCGGATAGTCCCCACGGGCCTTGAGCGCCAGCCGGTAGTGGCGCACAGCGTCCTTGTGGTTCTGCTGCGCTGCCAATGCAAAGCCAAGGGCGTTTTGAATCAAGGCCCTGGCCTCTGCCGGTTCGCTAGCCGAGAGCTTGGCGGCGCGTTTGAGGCTGCTGGCCGCTTGAGCGAACAGGCGCTTATCGAGTTGCACTGATCCCAACTCGTAGAGGCTGGCGGCATCGGCCTTGGAGTCTTGGCAGCGACTTTCCAAGCTCGCCAGTTGCCCTTCTTGCTTCCTGACACGCAAGACCTGCCGGCCCACCACCACAGCGACCACGCCGAGCAACACGATCAGGCCCAACAGGTAGGCCTGGGGCAGGGCGAAGTCCATTAGCGCTGGTTTCAGGACTTGGCGGCAGCCACCACGGTTTCGAAGCCGGAGGGATCCAGCACGGCCAGTTGGGCCAGCATCTTGCGGTTGATGCGCACATCAGCCTTCTTGAGGCCACCGATCAAACGGCTGTAGCTGACGCCGTTCATGCGAGCTGCGGCATTGATCCGTGCAATCCAGAGACGACGGAAATCACGCTTGCGGCGGCGACGATCGCGGTAGGCGTTGCACAACGCCTTCATCACCCGCTGGTTGGCGGTGCGGAAGAGGGTGCCATTGCTTCCCTGGAAGCCGCGCGCGAGGCGGAGGATCTTGTTGCGGCGGTTGCGGGCGACGTTGCCCCTCTTAACGCGGGCCATGGTTCAAAGAGATGGGGATTTAAAAGCGGAAAGGGCTGCTGTTCAGCCGGCGTAGGGGAGCATGTGGCTCACCCGGTCGTGGTCGCGCTCATCAACCACAGCCATGGTGCCCAGGTAGCGCTTGCGCTTAGGGCTCTTATGGTCGAGCAAGTGATTGTGGAACGCGCGCCGACGCATGAACTTGCCGCTGCCCGTGACACGGAAACGCTTGGCTGCGGCCCGGCGAGTCTTGAGCTTTGGCATGTCGGACGCCCTGCGCACAAACAATCAAGTTACGGGGCGAACCTCCCTTTCGCCAAGTTTTTCGTTTATCCCGTGGATTGGCCTGACGCTTCCGCTGGTGCTGGTGGCGGGTTGTCGTTCGGCTCCCAGGGCCACTGAAGTGCCCCCCAAGCCGGTGGTGCCGCTGCACTGGCCCACCCAGCCAGCGCCCCCCCTGCAAGGGGATAACCCCGAGCTCTGGGTCAGCTTGGCGCCCCATCTGCCGCAGTTTCGTGGCGGCGTTCCTACGGATTTGTTGCTGCGCGCTGCAGCTGGAACCCTGCTACTGACCACAGCGGATGGCGAGCGTTGGCAGGGCTCAGCCTTTCCAGTGCGCTGGAGCCAGGTGCCCCTGGCGCAACCGCTGACCATCCAACGGCAGGTGTTAGGACCCTTTGCTTCCCATGAATCAGCCCTTCAGCAGGCGGAGGCCTGGCAACAACAAGGTGCTGAGGCTGTGGTGGCTCATCCGGCGGATTGGGAGGTTTGGGCGCCCCTGGGCAGTCCAGATCCAGGGCAGCCCAGCCGCCTGGTGAGTGAGACCCAGACGGAGTCTTGGCAACCCGTGCTCGATCGCCAGGGCACCCCCACGGTGATCCAGGGACCGCTGCAGATCGATGCTCCTGAGGGGTTGCGTTGGGGAGGCGCGGTGTATCGCGGCCGCTTCCGGCTGCAACGGGATGCCTATGGCAGCTGGACCCTGCTGCAGCAGGTGCCCATGGAGAGCTACTTGCTCGGGGTTGTGCCCCATGAGATCGGTGCTGGCTCGCCCCTGGAAGCCCTGAAGGCCCAAACCGTTTTGGCCCGCACCTGGGCCATGGCCAATCGCGGGCGTTTTGCTGTCGATGGGTATCACCTCTGCTCGGACACCCAGTGCCAGGTGTACAGCGATCCTTCAGCCGCAGGCGGCGCCGTGCGGCAGGCCCTAGCCAGCACCGCAGGCCAAGTGCTCACTTGGGATGGCAAAGCTCTGCATGGCGTCTACAGCGCCAGTAATGGCGGGGTGTCGTCGGGCTTGGAAGAGGTGTGGCAGGCCTCAGCCCAGCCCTATCTCAAGCCCGCCGTGGATGGCCCCGCTCCGTTGCCCCAGCAATTTCCGCTGCCGATCCAAGGGGATGGCTCGGTGCGTTCGCTGCTGGGTAACCGCAACTTCTATGGCGCAGGGCATCCCCGCTTCCGTTGGACGCGCCGTTACAGCGCCACGCGACTTGAGCAGTTGGCCGCTGCCGCCGGTAGCCCCATCGGCGGGGCTGAGGCTGTCTCGGTGGGAGGCCGTGGCCCCAGCGGCCGCGTGCTTCAGCTCACCGTGGTGGGAACCGACGGGCGTTGGGTGCTCGAGCGGGATCAGATTCGCCGTCAGTTGCGGGCGCTTCCCAGCACGTTGTTTGTTGTTGAGCAAGAGAGCCCAGCTGCGTGGCTCTTTGACGGTGGTGGATTCGGCCATGGCGCTGGGCTTTCCCAGGCCGGAGCCATTGATTTGGCCAGCCGCGGTTGGAGCAGCGAGCGGATTTTGCGCCACTACTTCCCAGGTGCGGAGCTGCAGCCGGTTAAAAATCTTTCTTCGCAGGTATCCCCTTAAAGTGCGCCGGAGTTCAGGCCTGCATGCCGAACGGCGGTTCCCCAGCATCTGAATCGCCCGTCATGGCGTCTGTGATCGACGATCTGGCGTGGTCAGACGGTCGCCGGCGCAAGGCTTTGATCGTTGTCTTGGCTTGTTTGTGGGCTGGTGCAGCTCCCCACTGGCTGGGGCCAGTGCGCGGTTTGCTGCCTGCTTTTGGTTTGACCTTGATGCTGGGGGGCTACGGCTTCTCCACCCTGCGCCGTGGCCGCAGTTCAGCGGCTGCAGTGAGCAGTGCTCCGCCTGCTGGTGCTGTTGTTCCAGCCATCGATGTGTTGGTGGCTGCCCGCGATGAGGAGCAGGTGATCGCCCGGCTGGTGCAGGCCATCGCTGGCTTGGAGTACCCCGCTGATCGCCTCAAGCTCTGGGTGATGGATGACGGCAGCAATGACCGCACTCCTGAGATCCTCAACCAGCTCAGCGCAACCCATTCCTTCTTGCAGGTGCGACGCCGGCCCCGCAATGCCGGTGGCGGCAAATCCGGAGCGCTCAATGCCCTGCTGCCCCAACTGCAGGGGGATTGGTTGCTGGTGCTCGATGCCGATGCAGCCCTAACGCCTGATGTCTTGTTGCGGCTGCAGCCCCAGCTCCATGATTCCGCCCTGGGAGCTGTGCAACTCCGCAAGGCCGTGGTCGGCGCTGAAAGCAACTGGCTGACGCGCTCCCAAGCCTTGGAGATGGCCTTCGACGCTGAAATGCAGCTGGGCCGCATCGCCCAAGGGGGAATTGGTGAACTGCGCGGCAACGGCCAGCTGATCCGCCGTCAGGTGCTGTTGGATTGCGGCGGCTTCAACGAAGACACCGTTACCGACGATCTGGATCTCAGCTTCCGCCTGCTGCTGGCTGGGCAACAGGTGAGCGTGTTGTGGAATCCCGTCGTTGATGAGGAGCCGGTGATGCGCTGGGGTGCGCTTTGGCGCCAACGGCAGCGCTGGGCGGAAGGCGGTTTGCAGCGCTTTTTGGATTATTGGCCGGCGCTGTTCTCCGATCGCCTCAGCGGCCGTCAACAGCTGGATTTGATTGTCTTTTTCCTGCTCCAGTACGGCCTGCCATTGGCCACTGTGGGGGATGTCTTCGGCATGATTTGGTGGCGGCAGTGGCCGCTGCTTTGGCCCCTGTCGGTGTCGACGTTGAGCCTCAGTGCTTTGGCCTTGTGGCGTTCGGGCCGGCGCCATTCAGAAGGACCTGAGCTTCCAGAGGCCACCGGTTGGAACCTGCTGGTGGCCAACACCTATTTGATCCACTGGTTCTTGGTGATCCCTTGGGTGGCTGTTCGTATGGCCCTTCGCCCCAAACGCTTGGTTTGGGCCAAGACCGTGCACGCTGGCTTGAGCGTCAGCAGCTAGGCCGCGGTGTCGTCGCTGACGACGGCACCATCGAAGAAATCAGCAAAGCGCTTGGCCTGTTGCTCCAGTTGACCGCTACTGGCCGGTAGCGGTGGAGCCGGTACCTCTTTGGGGGGGGCAGCTGGAGGTTCCGCAGCCGGTGTTGGCGTGGCTGCCGCCGTTGGAGGTGCGGCTGGCGTGGTTGCCGGAGCTTCTGGTGGTGGTGTTGGGGCAACGGCCGCTGGCTTGGGGTTAGCCGGTGGCGCCTCCGGTGAAGCCACTGGAGCAGGCGCGGCAGGTTGTGGCGGCTGCTTTTGCTGACTGGGTTCGCCGGTTTCCAGCACCACCTGGCGGGGTTGACCGAGCACTTTGGCGGCAGCCTGCTCCAGCAGAGGCAGGCGGCTTTGCACCATGCCGGCCCAATTGGGGGCCACGCGCACCACGGCCCGCTGGTTATCGAGGCGGACCAGCTCCCCTTGCTGCGTCAGCAGCATGCGTGTGGAGGGGAGCTCCAAGCTGGCCAGGATCTGCTGCCAGAGGCTGTTGAGATCGAGATTGGCGGCTGCCGGGGCGGGAGCAGAAGTGGGTTCTGCAGCTGGCGTCGTGCTGGCCGCTGGTGCAGGGGCTGCTGCCGGCTCAGCGACAGGAGCGGGCACCGGAACGGCGGCGGCGGCCGGAGGCGCTGGAGCTGGAGTGGCTGCTTGGGCAATCGGGGCTGGAGCTGCAGCGATGGCAGCGGCTTGGGGTTCAGCCAGCAGGCCCAGCAGCAACACTTCGAGCCACAGCCGCGGCTGAGCGCTTTGACGCAGTTGCACCTCGCTGCCGCGCAAGCCCTCCTGCCAGCGCAATAGGCGTGCACGCCCGAGTTGTTGGGCCAGTGCTGGCAGCGCCTCGCGATTGGCCGGGGAGAAGCTGGTGAGCTCCAAATGTTGTGGGGCCGCCAGAGCGAGTACTAGATCCCTCAGCAAGCCAGCCAGGCCTTGCAGCACCGCAGCTGGTTCGCGGCCGCGATCCAGCAGCTGGCGGCAGCTCTGCAGTAAATCCAATGGGTCGGAGGCTTGCAGGGCTGCTGCCAGCTGCAGCAGCTCCTGCTCCGGGACGGCACCCAGCAGTTCCCACACCGCTTCGGGTTCCACAGGCGGCGGCAGCAGGCTGAGTTGATCCAGCAAGCTCTCAGCGTCCCTGAGGCCCCCTTGGGCCAGCTGGGCCACCAGGTGCACCGCCTCTGGGGTGATGTTGATGGCTTCTTGCTCAGCAATCCAAAGCAGGTGTTGTTCGAGCGCCTGCAGGGGGATGCGGCGGAAATCAAAGCGCTGGCAGCGGCTCAAGATCGTTGGCAACACCCGCTGGGGATCGGTGGTGGCCAGCACAAACACCACCCGCGGTGGCGGCTCCTCGAGGGTTTTGAGCAGGGCGTTGAACGCTGCGGTGGAAAGCATGTGGCATTCATCCACCACATAGACCTTCCAGCGCGCCTGCACCGGTGCAAAGCGCGAGCGCTCGATTAGGTCGCGAATGTTGTCGACACCGGTGTTGGAGGCGGCGTCGATTTCGATGACATCAAGGGCGCCACCAGCGGCGATTGCGGTGCAGAGTTCGCATGTCCCGCAGGGTTCAGCGGTCGGTCCGTCACTGCTGAGGCAATTCAGCGAGCGCGCCAGGATCCGGGCGCTGGAGGTTTTGCCGGTGCCGCGTGGGCCACTGAATAGATAGGCCGGAGCGATCCGGCCCCGTTGCAGCGCCTGGCTCAAGGTGGCGGCGATGGCTTCTTGGCCAACAAGCTGATCAAACCGCTGGGGCCTGTACTTGTGGTGCAGCGGTTCGTAGGCCATGGGGGGAGGCTACTCAGCCTTGTCGCTCTCTCCCAGTAGCCGTTTGAGCTGTCCTTCCAATTCATCGACTGCAGCCAACTGATCCGCCAGTGATTGGGCCTGCAACCGCGGCAGTGCATCGCTATTGGTCTCGCGCTGCCACCACTGCTCCATCTGCTGCAGTTCGCGTTCCAGCCGTGCTTGCAGCCGCTCGCGCAGGCTTGTGAGTTCAGCGAGGGCCCGGCGCGCCACACCAGCACCCTGCTCCATGCTCAGTCCCCGTTGCAGCAGCAGCCTCACCGCAGCCATCAGGGCCGCCGGCAGCATCTGACCCATCGCCAAAGCCCCCAGGGCACCGCTGCCCAGGGCACGCTCCACTTGGCCGCTGCGGTGCTGCCCGGTCTTGCACCAGACCGCGAAGTGCTCACAGTTGTTGAACAGCAGGTTGTAGCGCTGCTCGCCAATGCGGCTCATGGCCCTGCGCAGGGTCTGGCCGCTGGGATCAGCTTCGTCGTAGCTGATCACCCGAGGAGTTTCGCCCAAGCAAAACTCCTGGAGGGTGCTGCGCAGAATCTTCTCCCCTTCCAGGTAGTGGGCCACGCTGCCATCGCCAAGATCGATGCCGTGGTGCATGAACAGCCCGTGGCGCCGCGGCACCTCCAGGTGATCGGCCGCGGCCACGGCGTTAGGCGCTCTGCTGCTCCAGGCTGCTGGGGTGAGGCAGCACCTTGTTGCCGTGGCACTCATCCACCAGCTCCTCGGTGATCACGAACTTCTGCACCTCGTTTTGAGAGGGCAGGTCGTACATCAAATCGAGCATCAGATCTTCAATGATTCCGCGCAGGGCCCTGGCACCGGTCTTGCGGCGGTGGGCTTCGCGGGCAATGGCGCGCACGGCTTCGGGCTGGAATTCCAGGCGCACGCTGTCCATCGACAGCAGGGTCTGGAACTGTTTGACCAGGGCATCGCGAGGCTCGGTGAGGATCGCTTCGAGAGCCTGCTCATCGAGGGGCTCGAGCACAGCACTGACTGGGATCCGGCCGATGAATTCGGGAATCAGGCCGTACTTCACTAGATCGTCGGGTTCCAGGTTGCGCAGCACTTGGCTGGCCTCCTGATCCTTCTGACGGGAGCGGCCGTTGCGGGTTTCACCGGGCACAAAGCCGATGGCGTTGCGGCCCATGCGGCGTTGGATCACATCGTCCAGCCCGACAAAAGCACCACCGCAGATGAACAAGATCTGGCTCGTGTCGATCTGGATGCAGTCCTGGTAGGGATGCTTGCGGCCGCCTTGGGGGGGCACATTGGCCACGGTGCCTTCCAGCATCTTCAGCAGGGCCTGCTGGACGCCTTCTCCAGACACATCGCGGGTGATCGAGGGGTTCTCGCTCTTGCGGGCGATTTTGTCGATCTCATCGATGTAGATGATGCCGCGCTGGGCCTGCTCCACATCGCCGTCAGCCTTTTGCAGCAAGCGCAGCAGGATGTTTTCCACGTCTTCGCCCACGTACCCGGCTTCGGTCAGGGTTGTGGCGTCAGCGACGGCGAAGGGCACCTCCATCATTTCGGCCAAGGTCTGGGCCAGGAGGGTCTTGCCGCAACCGGTGGGGCCGATCAGCAGGATGTTGGATTTGTGAAGGCGGGTGGCACTGGATTCCGGCTCTGTGCTGCCATCGCCTTGCCAGGCCAGTCGCTTGTAGTGGTTGTAGACCGCAACCGATAGAACCTTTTTCGCGTCGTTTTGTCCCACCACCTGCTCATCAAGGTGGGCCTTGATTTCCTGAGGCTTCGGAATCGTGGCAAGGGTGGGAGCAGGCTTGGAGGGCTTGCGGGGTGCGGCTTGCTTGCGGCTGGCGTCCCCTTGGCCTTGACGCGCACCGGCCTGACCGTCGACGAGTTCCTCATCGAGGATTTCGTTGCAGAGGTCGATGCACTCGTCGCAGATGTAAACGCCAGGACCAGCAATCAGCTTGCGGACCTGTTCCTGCGATTTACCGCAGAACGAACACTTCAGGTGGGCGTCAAATTTCGCCATTGCCGCCGCGCGAGAACCTCTGTCAGCAGGATCGGGTCCAAATGGCCCCGCGTCACCCCTAATTAGAGGTTTGCTTCGGAATTGTCAGTCGCGCACGACGCGATCGATCAGCCCGTAGGCCACTGCTTCATCCGGAGAGAGAAAGTAGTCCCTGTCAGTGTCTTCAGAGACTTTGGCCAGGTCTTGGCCCGTGTGGGAGGCCATCAAACCGTTGAGAGTTTCTTTCAGGTAAAGGATTTCTTTCGCCTGAATCTCGATATCGACGGCTTGGCCTTGGGCACCGCCAAGGGGCTGGTGAATCATGATCCGCGCATTGGGCAGGGCCAATCGCTTGCCTTTGGTGCCTCCAGAGAGCAGAAACGCCCCCATGCTGGCGGCCAGTCCATAACAGATGGTCACCACATCGGGGGCCACCTGCTGCATGGTGTCGTAGATGGCCAAGCCAGCGGTCACCGAACCCCCGGGAGAGTTCACGTAAATCTGGATTTCCTTCTCGGGGTCCTCGGCTTCGAGATACAGCAGCTGAGCCACCACGGCATCGGCAATGGCGTCATCGATGCCGGTGCCCAAAAAGATGATCCGCTCACGCAGCAGGCGTGAGTAGATGTCGAAGGCGCGCTCGCCGCGGCCCGATTGCTCCACCACCGTTGGCACCAGCGTGTTTTGCCAAGAGCTGTGGATGGGGTGGTGACTGATCGCTTCGATCACGGACCGTCGGCTGAGTCGGCTCAATCTATGGGGGTTATCAACTTCTCGGCTGCTTTGGTCTTGCTCTTGCTGGTTTTGGCGGCGGGCTTGGCCTTGGCTTGGCCTTCAGCAGCTGGCTCCTTCTCGGCTTTGGCTTTGCTGCTTTTGGCTTTGCTGGCTTTGGCGGGTTTGTCTTCGGAGGCAGGGTCCACCATGGTCAGCTTGGCGTTCTCCTCGAGCCAGCTCAGCAGCGTTTCGCGCAGCAGGTCTTCGGCCACCGCATCGCGCAGCCGTTGAGGATCGATCTTGTTGGTGTCGCTGAAACCAGCGCTCACCTCTTTGATTTTGGCTTCGAGGTCTTTATCGGCCACGCTGATGCCCTCAGCTTTGGCCAGTGCCTTGAGGGCCAGGCTGCGTTGCAGTCGCTCGGTGGCCTCACCGCGGGAGGCTTGGGCCAGGTTTTGCACCGTTTCTGGCGTGAATAGCTTTTTCACGTCCATGCCCTGCTGGGCCATTTGGGCAGCGGTTTCCTGCAGCAGGCTGTTGATTTCTTCTTTGATCAGGCTTTCGGGCAGTTCCACTTCCAGCTGATCCACCAGAGCCTTCAGCAGAGCTTCGTGGCGGTTGTTCTTCTGACGCTGCTCAGCGTCTTGCTTGAGCCGGTTCTCTAAGTCCTCACGCAGTTCGCTCAGGGTCTTTTTGTCACTGGCCTGCTGGGCGAAGGCGTCATCGAGTTCCGGCAGTTCGCGACCTTTGAGCTCATCGAGGCTGATCGAGAAAAGCGCCTTGCGCCCGCGGCAGGTCTCTTCGGGGTAGTCGTCGGGGAATTGGCAGTCCACATCTTTTTTGTCGCCGGGCTTCATGCCCACCACGCCCTCGACGAAGCCGCTGATCATGCGGCCCTCTTCGAGTTCCACATCGAGGCCATTGGCGCTGCCACCTTCGATGGCGCTCTTGTCATCGCTGAACACGCCGCTGAAGCTCACGACGGCCACATCACCCATCGCGGCAGCCCGGTCGCTTACCGGAACCAAGGTGGCGAGCTGGCGGCGGGATTGATCGAGCAGTTCATCCACCCGGGCTGGGTCGTAGGCCACGGATTCCGCTTCAGCGCTGAGCCCTTTGGTGCTCTTCAGCGTTGGTGTGGGGGCCACATCCATTTCCAGGGTGACGACCAATTCCTTGGCCGGATCGAATTTCTCCAGCAGCTCCTCAAAGTTGCCGCTCAGAGAGGGTTGGCCCAGGACTTCAACCTTCTCTTGTTCGACCGCATCACGCAGCACGCTGTCGACCAGGTCTTCCAAGGCGGATGCCTTGACGCGAAGGGGGCCGATTTGTTGCAACAGCACGGGTTTGGGAACGCGTCCTTTGCGGAAGCCAGGCAGGCGCACGCTGCGGCTGAGCCTTTCCACAGCGGCCTCGTATGAGGCCTTGCAGCGGTCGGCGGGAACACCCACCTCCAGGGCCAGACGGCTGCCGGGAAGGCTGGATGTCTTGACCTTGAGAGCGGTGGTCATCGGGTGGGGCGCAGCAAACCAAGCCAGCGATCCTAGAAAGTGATGGTCCGATGGCCAGCTTTGGAGCCATTGCGTATTGTTCCTCTGGCGAAAGCAAAGAGCTGCAGATCCGCTCGCTTGTTGCCAAGACCTGTTGTTATCCCTTTAGTCCCGCTTGACCTTCGCCTCAGCAGCGATTCCCCCCACCGTCGCCATCCTTGGCGCCACTGGGGCTGTTGGACAGGAACTGCTGACCCTGCTTGAGGAGCGCTCCTTCCCGCTGAAGCAGTTGCGCTTGCTGGCTTCTCCCCGTTCAGCTGGCCAAACGGTGGCGTTCAAAGGTCAAACCTTGACCGTGGAGCCGGTGAGCGCTGAAGCCCTCAGCGGCGTTGATGTGGTGTTGGCCTCCGCCGGCGGCTCTGTGTCTCGTCAGTGGGCCCCGGTGGCCGTTGAGCAGGGCGCTGTGGTGATCGATAACTCCAGTGCCTTCCGCATGGATCCGGCGGTGCCATTGGTGGTGCCTGAGGTGAACCCACAAGCTGCGCTGACCCACCAAGGAATCATTGCCAACCCCAACTGCACCACGATCCTGCTGACCCTGGCCCTGGCCCCCTTGGCCGCCCTGCGCCCGCTGCGGCGTGTGGTGGTGAGCACCTACCAATCAGCCAGCGGCGCTGGTGCGCGCGCCATGGAAGAGCTGCGCCAACTCAGCCGCACCGTGCTCGATGGTGGTGAAGCGCGCAGTGAAGTGCTGCCCCATTCCCTGGCGTTCAACTTGTTTCTGCACAACTCTCCGCTGCAGGCCAATGGCTATTGCGAAGAGGAGCTCAAGATGCTCAATGAAACCCGCAAGATCATGCAGCTGCCGGAGCTGAGTCTTTCGGCGACTTGCGTTCGCGTTCCGGTGCTGCGGGCCCATTCCGAAGCGGTCAACATTGAATTTGAAGCACCTTTGAGCGTGGTTGAAGCCCGCGCAGCCCTCGCCCAAGCGCCAGGGGTTGAGTTGATCGAAGACTTCGAGACGAACCGCTTCCCGATGCCGACCGATGTGACCGGCCGCGATCCCGTGGCGGTGGGCCGTATTCGCCAGGATCTCAGTCATCCTCAGGCCCTTGAGCTCTGGCTGTGTGGCGATCAGATCCGTAAAGGCGCGGCCCTGAATGCAGTGCAAATCGCTGAGCTGTTGTTGGAGGCAGCCCGATGAGCAGTCTTAGTTCTGCTCCTTTTGGACGTGTTGTCACCGCGATGGTGACGCCGTTTGCAGCCGATGGATCTCTGGATCTTCCCTTGGCAGCTCGCCTGGCTCAGCACCTGGTCGCCCATGGTTCTGATGGCCTATTGGTTTGCGGCACGACTGGTGAATCCCCCACCCTCAGTTGGGATGAGCAGCTGGCGCTGATCAAAACCGTTCTCGATGCAGTGGGAGAGAAGGTGCCCGTTTTGGCCGGAACGGGCAGCAACAGCACCGCTGAAGCGGTGGAAGCCACCCGCGAAGCCGCTGCCCTGGGTGCCCATGGGGCCCTGGTGGTTGTGCCCTACTACAACCGCCCGCCGCAGGAAGGGCTGGAGGCCCATTTCCGCGCAGTTGCGGCCGCAGCTCCTGAGCTGCCATTGATGCTTTACAACATTCCCGGCCGTACTGGCTGCAGCCTGCATCCAGCCACAACGGCTCGTTTGCTGGATTGCGACAACGTTGTGGCTTACAAGGCCGCCAGCGGCACTACCAGCGAAGTCAGTGCGTTGCGTTTGGCCTGTGGTTCACGGTTGGCCATCTATAGCGGCGATGATGGCTTGACGTTGCCAATGTTGGCCGCAGGAGCGGTGGGCGTGGTCAGCGTCACCAGCCATTTGGCTGGCGTCGAACTCAGCGCGATGATTGATCACTACATGGCCGGACGTCACGCTGAAGCCTTAGCCCTGCATGAGCGGCTCCTCCCTTTAATGGAGGGTCTGTTTTGCACCAGCAATCCAACTCCGGTCAAAGCGGCGTTGGAACTTCAGGGATGGCCTGTCGGTGCTCCCCGTCTGCCCTTGATGCCAGCCGATAGCTCCGTCCGTGACACCCTCTCCACCCTGATGGCCGCCCTGCGTCCCACTTGACTCCTGGCGAAGGACGGGCCCTGGCCCCGTTTGTGTTTGCGTCAATTTCTCTCTTTTTTATATGAGCTCCAACGGTTCCAAGACCCAACAGCCCACCTTGCGGGTGATCCCCCTGGGCGGCTTGCACGAGATCGGAAAGAACACCTGTGTTTTTGAATTCGGTGACGACCTGGTTCTGATTGATGCAGGTCTGGCGTTCCCCAGCGACGGCATGCACGGGGTGAACGTGGTGATGCCAGACACGAGCTTCCTGCGCGAGAACCAAAAGCGCATTCGCGGCATGATCGTTACCCACGGTCATGAAGACCACATCGGTGGCATCTCCCACCACCTCAAGCACTTCAACATTCCGATCATTTACGGCCCGCGTTTGGCCCTGTCCCTGCTCGAGGGAAAGATGTCGGAAGCCGGCGTCGCTGACCGCACGGTGCTGCAGACGGTGACCCCGCGTGAAGTGGTCAAGCTCGGCCAGCACTTCAAGATTGAGTTCATTCGCAACACCCACTCGATGGCCGACAGCTATTCGCTGGCGGTGACCACTCCTGTGGGCACGGTGATCTTCACCGGTGACTTCAAGTTCGACCACACCCCGGTCGATGGTGAGCACTTTGATATGGCTCGCCTAGCCCACCACGGTGATCAGGGTGTGCTTTGCCTGTTCAGTGATTCCACCAACTCGGAAGTGCCGGGCTTCTGCCCGCCCGAGCGCTCGGTGTTCCCCTGCCTGGATCGCCGCATCGCCGAAGCCGAAGGTCGCGTGATCATCACCACCTTCGCCAGCTCGATTCACCGGGTGGCCATGGTGCTGGAACTGGCGATGAAGAACGGCCGCAAGGTGAGCTTGTTGGGTCGCTCGATGCTGAATGTGATCGCCAAAGCACGGGAGCTCGGCTACATGCGCTGCCCCGATGATCTGTTCGTGCCGATCAAGCAGATCCGTGACCTGCCGGATCGCGAAACCCTGCTGCTGATGACCGGTAGCCAAGGGGAGCCGCTGGCTGCTTTGAGCCGGATTTCACGCGGTGAGCATCCCCAAGTTCAGGTCAAGAGCACCGACACGATCATCTTCTCGGCCAGCCCCATCCCCGGAAACACCATCTCGGTGGTCAACACCATTGACCGCCTGATGATGCTGGGCGCCAAGGTTGTGTATGGCAAAGGCGAGGGCATCCACGTGTCCGGTCACGGCTTCCAGGAAGACCAGAAGCTGATGCTGGCGCTGACCAAGCCCAAGTTCATGGTGCCCGTGCACGGCGAGCACCGGATGTTGGTGCAACACGCCCGCACGGCCCATTCCATGGGTGTGCCAGAAAACAACACCCTGATCATCGATAACGGTGATGTGGTGGAGCTCACCGCCGATTCGATCCGCAAGGGTGATCCGGTGAAAGCGGGCATCGAGCTGCTCGATAACTCCCGCACCGGCATCGTGGATGCGCGGGTGCTCAAAGAGCGTCAGCAGCTCGCCGAAGACGGTGTTATCACCCTGCTGGCTGCTGTCAGCGTTGACGGAAAGATGGTGGCCCCGCCCCGGGTCAATCTGCGTGGAGTGGTCACCACCGCTGAGCCCCGCAAGCTCTCGATGTGGGCTGAGCGCGAGGTGAATTGGGTGCTGGACAACCGCTGGAAGCAGCTGTGCCGCAACACCGGTGGCAAGGCTCCTGAGGTGGATTGGATTGGTGTGCAGCGGGAGATTGAAGTGGGGCTGCAGCGCCGCTTGCGCCGTGAGCTTCAGATTGAGCCGCTGATCATTTGCCTGGTGCAGCCCGCTCCGGCCGGCACGCCGCCATACAAGTCCAAGGCGATGGAGGAAAAGGACGACCGTCCGGCACCGCGCCACCAGCGCAACAACGACCGCGGTGGCGATCGCAACAACGACAACCGCCAGCGCCGCCGCCGTTCCACCGCTGTGGCGGGTTAGGCCTCGGCGCTGAGATCCACCAATAACCACCCATCGGCCAGCGCTTGTTCGCTGGCCGTTTTTGTTGCTGGCTTGTCTTCAGCCTGTGCTGGCTTGGGTTCGGGCTGTGGGGTTTCGGGTTCCGCCGCCGCGTCCGCCAGGCTGCTGAGCTCGGCGGCATCATCAGCGGGATCTGGTTCTGGTTCCGATTCCCCCGGCTCAGCAGGTGCGGGCTCCAGGTTGATGCCGCACTGGCTTAAGCCTTCGATGGCCAGATCGCGGTAAGGCCCTTCGGTCTCCAGTTCCAACACCCGCTGGTAGCTGGTGATGGCAGCAGGCTCATCATGCAAGCCAAAACTGCTCACGTAGCCCTGCAGCAAAAGGCAGCGCAGGTCGTTGGGTGATTCGGCCAACAAGGTGTTGAGCAGCTGTTGCGCCGCCGTGAATTCACGCTCCTGATAGGCCTGCTCGGCCATGGCGTAGCTGACCTCTGCTTGAGGTTCTTGTTGGAGCTTGGCCGGCTCTGGTTCAGGCTCTGGATCTGGTTTTGCTGTGGTCTGTCTTGGTTGCTCTGGCTGCGGCTTGAGTTCAGCGAGCCAGGGCGCTGCCGCCGGCTGTTCGTTCTCGTCTGCTGGTTCTTGTGTTTGGGCTGGCTCAACGGTGGGCTCTGCCGTCTTGGCTTGCCGCTCACTGACGGGGCAATGCTTCAGGCCCTCAAGGGCCAAGTCGTGATATGGCCCCTCAGTTGCCAGTTCCAGCACCCGGCGGTAGCTGCTGGCGGCCGCGGCGGTGTCTTGAAAGCCATAGAAGTGGATGTAGGCCTGCAGCAGCAGAGCGCGGGGATCATCAGGCTGCTCTGTTAGGTGCTCGTTGAGTAGCTCTTGAGCCTCAGCAAAGCGGTGCTCGCCATAGGCCTGCTCAGCGGCGTCGTAGCCCATCAATCAGAGGCTGCCGGGGGGATCAGTTTCAGCATGCAGGCTTCAGCCTGCAGCTGCCAGCCATGGCTCAAGGCAATGGGCGGCCGTCGCCCTGGCTTTTGCAGTTGCCGCCAGATTTCTGTGGTGAGTGCGGCGCTGAGCTGCTGCTGGCTGGTCTGCTGCACCCAGCGATGCAGCAGACGTTTTTGCAGCTTGATGGGTTGCTCCTGCCAGCGCTGGCGGTTGAGATCAGCACGGCCCGGTTCACTACGGATGGCTTCAAGGGCTAAAGCCTCTAGTGCGCTGTGCTGGCCCTCCAGCTCCTCCAGCAGTTGAGCCGCCCGTGCCAAATGCTGTGTGGCTCCAGGGTTCAAGGCTTCCAGCTCAGGAATCACATCCAGCCGCAGGCGATTGCGGCTGAACTGGCGATCGGCGTTGGTGATGTCATGCCACACCAGCAGGCCCAGTTGCTCGCAGCAGGCTTGGGTGTCGGCGCGGCTGAAGGCCAGCAGGGGCCTCACCACCGTGATGCCGGCGCCCAGGGGCCGCGTTTGCCGCAGGCTCGAGAGCCCCGTGAGATCGGCACCGCGGATCAGATTAAACAGCAGGGTTTCAGCCCGATCAGTGGCGGTGTGCCCGGTGAGCACCAGCGGGCAGCTGCTGGTTTCCGCCTGCCGCTGCAGGCGTTCGTAACGCCATTGGCGAGCTGCCGCCTCGCTTTTGGGAGCGGGCTCAGCGCAGTCCACCGTTAAGGGCAGACCCCATTGGGCCGCCACTTGTTGGAGATGCTGGGCATTGGCTGCGGCGTCTTGGCGCCAGTTGTGGTTGCCATGCCAGAGCTGCAGCTGCCAGTGGTGCTGCTCGCGCAGATCCAGCAGCAGGCGCGTGAGCGCTAGGGAATCCTGGCCGCCAGAGATGGCAATCAGTAGGCCGCTGCCTTGGGGCAGCAGGCTTGGATCATCCAGCAGGAGCTGGTGCAGCCTGTGGTGCCAGCGGCTCCAGGGTTGCTTGCCAGATGGGAGGATGGTTCTCATCCGATGCCGTTGGGTATGTCCCCTGCTGCCAGCCTGCCAACTTCCTTGCAGCGTGCACTTGAGCAACGTCGTCTGCTCAAGGTGATCGCCGGTCTCGCCAACTTCGACTCTGCATCCGTGGCGCGCGTGGCACGGGCCGCCGCCGCTGGTGGTGCTGATTTGGTGGATGTGGCCTGCGACCCCGAGCTGGTGGCGTTAGCTGCGGCTGAATCCGGTCTGCCGATCTGCGTGTCAGCTGTGGATCCTGAACTGTTTCCCGCGGCTGTTGCTGCTGGTGCCGCCATGGTGGAGATCGGCAACTACGACAGCTTTTATCCTCAGGGCCGCCTGTTTGATGCTGCCGAGGTGTTGGAACTCACCCGCCGCACCCGTCAGCTGCTATCTGAGGTCACCCTGTCGGTGACGGTGCCCCACACCCTGCCCCTGGATCAGCAAGAGCAACTGGCCATTGACCTGGTGGATGCTGGCGCTGATTGGATTCAGACCGAAGGCGGCACCAGTGCCAACCCCCTCAGCCCAGGGGTTCAGGGCCTGATTGAAAAGGCGTCACCAACCTTGGCTGCCGCTCATGTGATCAGCCGGGCTGTTGCCGTGCCGGTGCTCTGCGCTTCTGGTCTGTCGGCGGTGACCCTGCCGTTGGCTCAGGCCGCTGGAGCGGCTGGTGTGGGGGTGGGCTCTGCCATCAACCGCCTTAGCGATGAGCTCGCCATGGTGGCGGTGGTGCGCGGTCTGCGTGATGCTCTGTCCGCTCTGAACCCTGTGCAGGTCTGAACTGCCTAGAGTCGCGGCCCCGGTCCTGAGTCGGTGGATTTCCGCCTCGAAGCCCCCTACAGCCCCAACGGCGATCAACCAACGGCGATCGAGACCCTGGTGCAGGGTGTCGAGGGGGGGCAGCGCTATCAGACCCTGCTGGGTGCCACGGGCACGGGCAAAACGTTTTCGATCGCCAATGTGATTCAGCGCACCGGCCGTCCGGCGCTGGTGCTGGCCCACAACAAAACCCTGGCGGCCCAGCTCTGCAACGAGCTGCGCCAGTTCTTTCCGCACAACGCGGTCGAATATTTCATCTCTTACTACGACTATTACCAGCCCGAGGCCTATGTGCCGGTCTCGGACACCTACATCGCCAAAACAGCGTCGATCAACGAAGAGATCGACATGCTGCGCCACTCAGCGACTCGCTCGCTGTTTGAGCGTCGCGATGTGATCGTCGTTGCCTCGATCAGCTGCATCTACGGCCTTGGTATCCCCTCGGAATACCTCAAGGCGGCCGTGCCATTCAGCGTTGGCGAAACCTTGAATCTGCGTGGTTCGCTGCGGGAGTTGGTCAACAACCAATACAGCCGCAACGACACCGAAATCGCCCGCGGTCGTTTTCGCGTCAAAGGGGATGTGCTGGAGATCGGGCCCGCCTACGAAGACCGCTTGGTGCGCATTGAGCTCTTTGGCGACGAGGTGGAAGCGATTCGCTATGTCGACCCCACCACCGGCGAGATCTTGCAGAGCCTGGAGACGATCAACATCTATCCGGCCAAGCACTTTGTGACCCCCAAAGATCGGCTGGAATCAGCCGTCGGTGCGATTCGTCAGGAGCTGCGCGATCGACTTGATTGGCTCAACGCCAATGGCAAGTTGCTGGAAGCCCAGCGGCTCGAGCAGCGCACCGTCTACGACATCGAGATGTTGCAGCAGGTTGGCTACTGCAACGGCGTTGAAAACTATGCACGTCACTTGGCTGGGAGGGAAGCAGGAACCCCTCCGGAGTGCCTGATCGATTACTTCCCTGATGATTGGTTGCTGGTCGTTGATGAAAGCCATGTCACCTGCTCGCAGCTGCAGGCCATGTACAACGGCGACCGCTCGCGCAAGCAGGTGCTGATCGACCATGGCTTCCGGCTCCCCAGCGCTGCCGACAACCGCCCTTTGAAAGGCACTGAGTTCTGGGACAAAGCCAAACAAACCATCTTTGTCAGCGCCACGCCCGGCGACTGGGAGATGCAGGTCAGCGATGGGCAGGTGGCGGAGCAGGTGATTCGCCCCACCGGGGTGCTTGATCCCCTCATTGAAGTGCGGCCCTCGGGTGGTCAGGTGGATGATCTGCTCGGTGAGATCCGTGTGCGCGCTGAGCGGAATGAGCGGGTGTTGGTGACCACGCTCACCAAACGCATGGCAGAGGACCTCAGCGACTACCTGGCGGAAAACCAGGTCAAGGTGCGCTACATGCACTCGGAGATTCACTCCATTGAGCGCATCGAGATCATTCAGGACCTGCGCAATGGCGAGTACGACGTCTTGGTGGGCGTCAACCTGCTGCGGGAAGGCTTGGATTTACCCGAGGTCTCCCTGGTGGCGATCTTGGATGCCGACAAAGAAGGCTTCCTGCGGGCGGAACGCTCGTTGATCCAGACCATTGGCCGAGCGGCCCGCCACGTCAGTGGTGTTGCTTTGCTCTACGCCGACAACATGACCGATTCGATGGTCAAGGCCATCAGTGAAACGGAACGGCGGCGCGCCATTCAGATGGCCTACAACGAAAAACACGGCATTACGCCGCACGCTGCCGGTAAGAAATCAACCCACAACCCGATCCTGGCGTTCCTTGAGATGTCGCGGAAGCTCAATGATGAGCAGCTCGATGAGGCGGTGGAAGAGGCCAAGCAAGATGCCGTGCCCCTGGAGAACCTTCCTGAGCTCATTCAGCAGCTGGAAGAGCGCATGAAAGGAGCGGCCTCCAAGCTTGATTTTGAGGAAGCCGCCAATTTGCGCGATCGCATCAAGCAGTTGCGCCAAAAACTGGTGGGCAAAGCCTGAGCCTTAGCCGGCCCATTCGCTGCCTTGGGCTTGATGTTGGCTCTCCCCATTGAGGCCAAAGGCCTGGTGCACGGCTTGCAGAGCACCGATTCCATCGTCTTCAGGCACCACGCAACTGATGCGGATTTCGCTAGTGGCGATCATCTCGATATTGATCCCAGCGTCCGCTAAGGCCCGGAACATTTTCGCGGCACTGCCAGGCGTTGAGGGCATGCCAGCTCCGACGGCACTGACCCGGGCAATCGCCTTGCCTTCAACGAGCTCAGCACCAGGCCAGAGTTTGAGCAAGGGCCGCAGGGCCTCACTGGCTCGGCTCAGATCGTCTCGCGGCAGCGTGAAAGCAATGTCGCGGCAGAGCCCCAGATCGGTTTGGCGTTGACGCTCGGACTGCACGATGGTGTCGAGGCTGATGCCGCCATCGGCCAAGGCCCGGCAGAGTGCCGCCGCTGATCCCGGGCGATCCGGTACGGCGGTCACCGTGAGTTGGGCTTGATCGCGATCGAGGGCCACACCTCGCACATCAGGCTCCCCTTCCCCACCCGGTAAGGGGTTGTGCTGGAGCTGGTGGTCATCCAGTTCAAACACTTGAGCAGCAGTGCGCAGGGCTTTGGCGGCTTGTTCGCCCTGAATCAGGCAGCTCACCTTCACCTCGCTGGTGGCGATCATGCGCAGGCTGATGCCCATCTTGCTGAGCCCGTCAAACAGTTGGGCGGCAACTCCAGGTCGCCCCATGATCCCGGCACCGCCAATGCTGAGTTTGGCGAGCCCGCTTTGCACCTGCAGCTGACTTCCCTCTCCTAGGTGCTCGCGGCAGAAGGCCTCAGCGGCCGGCAGCTCAGCCTCCGCCAGGGTGAAGGCGATGTCATTGCTGCTGCCGTCGTGGGTGGCTTGCACGATCAGGTCGACGTTCAGACCAGCGGCGCCGAGCCCTTCAAACAAGCGAGCGGCTACCCCGGGTTCATCGGGCACATGGGCCAGGGCCACCACGGCTTGGCCTTCCAGCAGTTCTGCTCGGTCCACGGGTTTGCCCAGCTCCAATCCTTCACTGCCAATCCGCCGGCTCGGTTGACTAAACAGGCGTGTTCCTGGCTCGTCGCTCCAACTGGATCGCACGATCAGAGGAACGCCGTAGTTTCTGGCGATTTCCACCGCCCTTGGGTGCAGAACAGCCGCACCCAGGCTGGCCAGTTCCAACATTTCATCGCAGCTCACCTGAGTCATCAGCTGGGCTTCCGGCACCTTGCGGGGATCGGTGGTCAGCACACCCGGCACGTCGGTGTAGATCTCACAGGCATCAGCTCCCAGTGCTGCCGCTAAGGCCACCGCTGATGTGTCCGAGCCTCCGCGGCCCAGGGTTGTGATTTCCGGGGTTCCCGCGCTGCCGGTGCTGGTGCCTTGAAAGCCAGCCACCACCACTACATGGCCATCGTGCAGCCGGCGTTTGACCCGTTCGGTGCGCACTTCCAAGATCCGGGCGCGGCCATGGGCCGACTCGGTGACGATCCCCACCTGGGGCCCCGTCATCGATGTAGCTGCAACGCCTTCGGCCTGAAGGGCCATCGAGAGCAAGGCAATCGACACCTGCTCACCGGTGGCCAGCAGCATGTCCATTTCCCTCTGGGGGGGATCGGGATTGAGGGCTCGGGCCAGGGCTGTGAGCTCATCGGTGGTGTGGCCCATCGCGGAGACCACCACCACCAGGTCATGGCCATCGAGGCGAGCTGCAGCGACGCGCTTAGCAACGGCCTGGATGCGCTCCACGCTGCCCACGGAGGTGCCCCCGTATTTCTGAACCAGCAGCGCCATTGATCAAGCGATCCAGCTGCCGATTATCCGCTCTGGCCCAGCAGCCCATCACGAAAGGCCACATCCGCTGGGCTGCCGAGCTTTAAGGCGGCTTCCACATCCAGCAGCCTGCCGAGCAACTTGAGCAGCCGTTGCGGCCTGACGCCACGCAACTGTTTGCGCATCACGTAGATGCGTTTGGGGTTGCCAATCCCTGCAGCCTTGGCAATCACCATTGGGTCTTGCTCACCGCTTTGCTCCAGCAGGGTCAGCCAGAGCCAACCCCGCAGCTGACTCACCAAGGAGGCCACTAAACGCAGGGGCGGCTCATTGGCTGCCATCAGCCCGTCGATTTGCGTGAGTGCGCCGCCCACATCACCAGCGAGTAAGGCTTCCCCAACGGCGAGGGCGTTGTGCTGCGCAGGCCCCGCTAAGGCTTTGACAGCCTCCACATCAACCGCCTTCTCGCCGCAATAGAGCGCAAGCTTTTCCAGCTCACCGGCCAGACGGCTGCTGTCGTTGCCGATGGTGTCGGCAAGCAGTTCGGCCGCGGCGGGTTCCAGTTGTAGTTGCGCTGCAGCGGCGCTGCGTTGCACCAACTCGATCAGGCCGGCCCCATCCCAGATCGCTGGCAATGGGAACTTTTTTTCCTCAGCCACTTTGCGCAGCGCTTTGGTGGTGCGAAGCCGGGCATCGGGCTTGCCGGCACTGACCAACACCAGGTGGCTCTGCTCAGGGATTAGCGGCAGGGCCGACTCCAGTTGCTCAGCCAGCTCAGCCGGACAGCGTTCGCAAAAGGGGCTGCGCTGCAGCAGCACGACACGCCCTCCCCCACCAAAGGGAGCCGTTCGCGCTTCATTGAGGGCTTGGGCTGCTTGATCAGCGCTGCTGCCATCCAGCCGGCTGAGATTGAGGCTCACCCAGGCCGGCTCAATGATCTGATCAATCAGCTCCTGCACCGCGCGCTCACGGGCTGTGGCGTCGTCCCCCCAGTAGAGATGGATTGGCATCAGCGGCGGGCTTGGACCATCCGATCTTCACGGAAAGCATCCAGCGGATCCAGGCCCTGTTGGGTCCCACTGGGCTGCCGCTGTTGGAGCAGGAGGTGCTGGAGCGTTTGATTCACAGCAGTGGTGATCCGGCCTTGGCCCCGTTGCTGCGTTTCACGCCTGGCGCTTGCACCACCGCGGCAAGCGACCTGGCTCAAGGGGCTGTGATCCTCACCGACACCGCGATGGCCGCGGCGGCCGCGGCGCCAATGGCGGCACGCACCTTTTCCAACCCAGTCCATAGCGTTTTGCAGTGGGCACCCCCGCAGGCTCCTGAAGGACAGACCCGAGCGGCGTTGGGGATGGCCGCTGCCTTGCAGGCCCATCCTGGGGCGGTGGTGTTGATTGGCAGCGCTCCCACGGCTTTGGAGCTGCTGCTGGATCGTGTGGCCCAGGGGGACCGGGCGCCAGCTTTGGTGATTGGCATGCCGGTTGGTTTTGTTGGTGTGGCCGATAGCAAGCGCCGTTTGGCAGCCAGTGGCCTGCCGCAGATCCGTTTGGAAGGCAGCCGCGGCGGGGCTGGCTTGGTGGCTGCTGCTGTGAATGCTTTGTTGCGGCGCGCTTGGCTGGATCAGCAGGCCAACGGCTGACCCCCTTCGATGCGTTCCAGCATTTGGCGGGCCCGTTGCACCACCGATGGCGGCACCCCAGCCAGCCGGGCAGCCTCGATCCCATAGCTGCGATCAGCCCCGCCAGGCATGACTTTGTGCAAAAACACCAGCTCGGCGTCTTGTTCTTCCACAACGACTTGGAAGTTGGCCACGTTGCTGTGGCTGCCGGCGAGCGCATTGAGCTCGTGGTAGTGCGTGGCAAAGATGCTGCGTGCCCCGAGGCCATGGGGTGGCGCGCTGGCCAGATGCTCGGCCACAGCCCAAGCAATCGAGAGGCCATCAAAGGTGGCCGTGCCGCGGCCGATTTCATCGAGCAACACCAGGGAGCGCTCACTGGCGTGTTGAAGGATGTTCGCCGTTTCGGCCATCTCCACCATGAAGGTGGATTGGCCACTGGCGAGATCATCCACGGCGCCAACGCGCGTGAAGATCCGATCAGCCAGAGCGATGGCGGCACGCTCAGCCGGAATCCAGCTGCCCATCTGCGCCATCAGCTGCAGTACCCCGCACTGACGCAAATAACAGCTCTTGCCGCTGGCGTTGGGCCCGGTGAGCACCACCAGATCTGGTTTGTCGCCGTGACCTAAGGCCACCGAATTGGGCACAAAGGCGCTCTCGCTCAACAGTTGCTCCACCACCGGATGGCGGCCACCCTCGATCTCCAAGCAGCGGCCATCGGTCAGTTCGGGTCTGCAATAGCCCTGGGTTGCAGCCAACTCAGCCAGTCCAGCCAAGGCATCGAGGCTGGCGACGGCCCGGGCTGCATCGCGGATGGCTGTGGCTTGTTCGCCAACTTGGTCGCGCAGGCGGCAAAACAGGTCGTATTCCCGCTGGTGGCTGCGTGCCTTGAGCTGCAGGATCCGTCCTTCTCGCTCCTTCAGTTCAGGGGTGACGAAGCGCTCTTCATTGCTCAAGGTTTGCCGGCGGATCCAGTGATCCGGCACCGCCGTTGCCTTCGCGCGGCTGACGGCGAGGAAATAACCAAAGCTGCGGTGGAATTGCAGCCGCAGGTTGGGGTTGCTGCTGGCTTTGCGCTCCCGCTTCTCAACGCCAGCCAGCCAGTTCTCCTGCTCATCCAATCGGTTGCGTAGATCATCGAGGTCTTCATCCACCCCGTCGTGAATCAGGCCGCCTTCACTGAGCGACATCGGTGGCTGATCCACCAGTTGGAAGCGCAGCAACTCGGCCAGTTGCTGCAGATCAGGTCTGGGTTGCTGCAGATCAGCGAGTGGCGCGGCGCTGCTGCTTTTGAGCAGATCAGCCAGCAGCGGTAAGCGCTCGAGCCCATCAGCCAGGGCCACCAGATCGCGGGCACTGGCGCGGCCAGCCCCACAGCGGCCAGCGAGCCGCTCGAGATCAGCCATGGGCCGCAGCAAGCGCCGCACGGACAGCCGCAGTGGACGCTGCTCCACCAGTTCGGTAATGGCCTCCTGACGCCCTCGAATCGCAGTGGCATCCAACAGGGGTGCTTCCAGCCAGCGGCGTAGGGCCCGCCCGCCCATGGCGGTGTGGCTGCGGTCAATGGCCCACAGCAGCGAGCCCTGAAACTGCCCATCCCGTTGGGTGGCGGTCAGCTCGAGATTGCGGCGTGTTTGGTGATCCAGCACCAAGGCATCACCGGCAAACACCAGCTGCGGCCGCTCCAACGGCACAGTGCTGCCAGGTTGGCTGGCATCGAGATAGGCGATCAGCCCGCCGGCGGCGCGCCGGGCCAGGGGGTGATCGGCCAGGCCAAGCCCCTCCAGGTTGCGAACCCCAAAGCGCTGCTTGAGAGCGCGATCGGCGCTGGCGGCTTCAAAGGGAGTGCGGGGCTGTTGGGTGAGGCCGAGCCCATCGGGGCACCACTCCGCCGCTTCGATGCCAGGCAGCAGTAGTTCGGCTGCTTCGAGTTGCAGCAGCTGCTGTTGCAGCTCAGTGGTTCCTTGGCGCTCGTGCAGCAGCAGTTCGCCCGTCGAAACATCAGCGACAGCAAGCCCCCAGCGCTGCTCGTCATCGAGCACAACAGCTGCGAGCCAGTTGTTGCGTCTGGCCGCCAGCATCCCTTCTTCTAAAACGGTTCCAGGGGTGAGGACACGCGTGATGTCCCGCTTCAGCAACGCCCCTTTGGCTGCCGTGGTTTCCAGCTGATCGCAGAGGGCCACGGCATGGCCGCGGCGCACCAGTTCACTGCAATAACGCTCGGCAGCGTGGTGGGGGATCCCTGCCATTGGCACCCTGCCAATACTTTTGCCCCCTTCTTTGCCAGTGAGGGTGAGCTCCAGCAGTCGGCTGGTCAGCAGGGCGTCTTCGAAGAAACACTCGAAGAAGTCCCCCAGGCGATACAGCAGCACCCGCTCCGGGTGGGCGGCTTTGAGCTCGACGTAATGCCGCAACATCGGGGTGAGCGCCAGCGGATCCACCAAGCCGTGGTGGTGCCAGCGGGGTAATCCCTCGTCGTCGTTGTTGCTGCTGTCCTCGTTGTGTTGCGCAGCAGGTGCGGTGCGTCGTCCGGGATGGCTGCGCCTTTGCTTGGGCCTTTCGCTTTCTTCAGTCTTGTCCTCACTGGGTTCTGGAGCGAACAGACTCCCCTGGATCGTGTCGTCGGGCACCAGGGACAGCTGTTGTTCGCCAGGCGCCACGGACGGCTGCAGCAGGAGCGGAGATCGTAGGCAGCCTGCAGCGGCTCACCACAAGCTGTGAACACCTTCGTCAGTTGCAGGCGATCACATGGGAGAATCCGGCGAGCCAATCGACTGGTTGCGGCCACGCCATGCAGATCCTCAACACCCTCACTGTCCTGGCGCTGGTGGTGATGTCGTTTGCCTTGATCGTCGCCGTACCGGTGCTTTACGCCAGCAACGACGAGAGCGGTAACAGCAACCGTTTGATCCTGTTCGGTGGTTTGGCCTGGGTGGGCCTGGTGCTGCTCAACTGGGGCATGAGCTTCTTTGTGGTCTGAAGCACCGCTTTAAGGCGGATACTGGATGCCAGTACGGCCGTCCTGAGTCATGACCGTTTTTGAAGGGCGCTTTACCGATGCCGGCGGCCTGCGCATTGCCGTGGTCGTGGCCCGTTTCAATGATTTGGTCACCGGCAAGCTGCTGAGTGGCTGCCTGGACTGCCTGTCACGCCATGGCATTGATGTGGCTGAGACCAGCAGTCAGCTCGATCTGGCTTGGGTGCCGGGCAGTTTTGAAATTCCTTTATTGGCCAAGCGCTTGGCCAGTTCAGGCCGCTACGACGTGGTGATCACCCTGGGCGCGGTGATTCGCGGCGATACCCCGCATTTCGATGTGGTGGTGGCTGAAGTCAGCAAAGGTGTTGCCGCTGTGGCTCGCGAGAGCGGTGTGCCCGTGATCTTTGGGGTGCTCACCACCGACACCCTGCAGCAGGCCCTTGAGCGTGCAGGCATCAAGAGCAATCTTGGCTGGAATTACGGCCTGCAGGCTCTGGAGATGGGCAGCTTGATGCGCTCGGTGCCTGCATGAGTGCTTCGCGCAAGGGAATCATCTTGGCGGGGGGCAGCGGTACCCGCCTTCACCCCATCACGCGGGCAGTCAGCAAGCAGTTGCTGCCTGTCTACGACAAGCCCATGGTGTATTACCCACTCACCACCTTGATGCTGGCTGGCATCCGGGAGGTGCTGGTGATCACCACGCCCCATGATCAGCCGAGTTTTGAGCGTTTGCTGGGCGATGGCAGCGCCTGGGGCATGGAGATCCAGTACGCCGTCCAGCCCAGTCCTGATGGCTTGGCGCAGGCTTTTCTAATCGGCGCTGATTTCCTCGCTGGTTCTCCGGCCGCTTTGGTGCTCGGGGACAACCTCTTTCACGGCCACGATCTGGTGCTGCAGCTGCAGGCCAGCAACCAGCAGCAGCACGGGGCCACGGTGTTTGCCTATCCGGTTAGTGATCCTGAGCGTTACGGCGTTGTGGAATTCGCCGATGACGGCCGGGTGCTCAGCATTGAGGAAAAGCCCAAGCAGCCGAAATCCCGCTACGCCGTCACGGGTCTCTACTTCTATGACGACACCGTTGTGGAGCGGGCGCGGCAGGTGAAGCCGTCGCCGCGGGGGGAGTTGGAGATCACTGACCTCAATGCCAGCTATCTCAATGACGGTCAGCTGCAGGTGGAGTTGATGGGTCGTGGCATGGCCTGGCTCGACACCGGCACCTACGACTCGCTGCAGGAGGCTGGGGCTTACATCCGCACCCTGGAGCACCGTCAGGGCCTCAAGGTGGCTTGCCCTGAAGAGGTGGCCTGGCGTTTGGGCTGGATCAGCAGCGATCAGCTCGCTGCCTTAGCTGGGCCGCTGCGCAAAAGCGGCTATGGCAACTACCTGCTGCAGCTGCTGGAGGTGCCCATTGCAGGTTGAACAGCTGCGCTCGGCGACTGGAGCCACCGTGGAGGGCCCCCTGCTGATCACGCCGCGGGTGTTCGGTGATGAGCGGGGCTGGTTTTTTGAAAGCTGGAACCAGCGCCGCTTTGATGAGGCTGCCGGCGAAGCGGTCACGTTCGCTCAAGACAACCACTCCCGCTCAGCCCAAGGGGTTCTGCGCGGCTTGCATTACCAATTGCCTCCTGAGCCCCAGGCGAAGTTGGTGAGGGTGACGGTTGGCGAAATTTTTGACGTGGTGGTTGATCTGCGCCAAAGCTCTCCCACCTGTGGCCAGTGGGTTGGTGCCCAGTTGAGTGCGGAGAACCACCAGCAGCTTTGGGTGCCGGAGGGATTCGCCCATGGCTTCCTCACCCTCAGCGCTGTGGCTGAAGTGCAATACAAGACCAGGGGCTTCTGGAACAAAGGCTGTGAGCGCGCCATCCGTTGGGATGATCCGGCCCTCGCCATCGCCTGGCCGCTGGAGGGGCTCACGGTTCAGGTCTCTGAAAAAGATGGGTTGGCGCCATCGCTGGCCCAAGCCCAGCAGGCAGGAGATCTGTTCAGATGAAGGTCTTGCTCACGGGCTGCGCTGGTCAGTTGGGCCAGGCCCTGGTGGCATCAGCCCCTGATGGCGTTGAGCTGTTGGCCACCAGCCGCGCGGAGCTTGATTTGGCTGATCCAGAGGCCTGCTGCTGCATCGTGGAAGAGCAGCGCCCGGATTGGGTGCTCAATGCTGGGGCCTACACCGCGGTGGATCAAGCCGAACAGGAGCCTGCGTTGGCTGAGGCGGTGAATGCCCAGGCTCCAGCAGCATTTGCCGCTGCCCTGAAGCAAACAGGCGGTCGATTGCTCCAGCTCAGCACCGACTTTGTCTTCAACGGTGCTCAGGGCCATCCCTATGGCCCTAAGCAGCCCCGTGAGCCCCTGGGGGTGTATGGCGCCAGCAAGGCGCGCGGTGAACAAGCCGCCTTGCAGCACCCTCAAGCGCGGCTACTGCGCACCAGTTGGGTGTATGGCCCGGTGGGCAAAAACTTCTGCCGCACGATGCTGCGGCTGCATGCCGCCAAAGCCAAAGCGGGTGAGCCCCTACGTGTGGTGGCCGATCAGGTGGGCTGCCCTACCAGCACCCTGACGCTGGCGAAGGCCTGTTGGCGAGCGATTGGCATTGGTGCCGATCCTGATGGGCCGCGGGTGTTGCATTGGAGTGATGCCGGTGCGGCCAGTTGGTACGACTTCGCTATGGCCATTGGCGAGTTGGCTCAAGCCCATGGCCTCTTGAGACAGGCAGCCAGGGTTGAGCCCATCACCACCGCTGACTACCCCACCCCAGCCACACGCCCCAGCTACTCACTGCTGGACTGCACCGCATCGCGCCAGGCCCTGGGTCTTCCAGCGGTGCATTGGCGCGATGCGTTAGCCGAGGTGTTGGCCCGCGCTCAGTAATCTGCCGCCACCGTTGCTCTCCGGCATGCCCGATTCGCTTCTGCCCGCTGGGATCAATCGTGTGCTGGTCACTGGTGGTGCCGGGTTCATCGGCGGTGCCGTGGTGCGCAGGCTCCTGAGCGACAGCGATGCCCTGGTGTTCAATCTCGATAAATGCGGCTACGCCAGTGATCTGGCCAGCATTGAGGCCTTGCCCGAAGCCAAGGGGCGCCATCAGCTGCTGCAACTTGATTTGGCCGATGCCGAAGCCACGGCAGCAGCGGTGCAGCAGGCCGATCCAGATCTGGTGATGCATTTGGCCGCTGAGAGCCATGTGGACCGCTCCATTGATGGGCCTGGAGCCTTCATCAGCAGCAACGTGAACGGCACCTTTGCCCTGTTGCAGGCCGCGCGCAGCCATTGGGAAGGGCTCAGTGAAGAGCGCCGCAGCCGTTTTCGCTTTCACCACATCAGCACCGATGAGGTGTTTGGCTCCTTGGGTGCCACGGGGCGTTTTTCCGAGAGCACGCCCTACGACCCCCGCAGCCCGTATTCCGCCAGCAAAGCGGCCAGTGATCACCTAGTGAATGCTTGGCACCACACCTATGGCCTGCCTGTGGTGCTGACCAACTGCAGCAACAACTACGGGCCCTGGCAGTTTCCCGAAAAACTGATTCCCGTTGTGATCCTCAAGGCGATCGCGGGTGAGCCGATCCCTCTGTATGGCGATGGCGCCAACGTGCGTGATTGGCTGTATGTCGAAGACCACGTTGATGCGCTGCTGCTGGCGGCTACGCGCGGTCAGCTGGGGGCGAGCTATTGCGTGGGTGGCCACGGCGAGCGCAGCAACCGCGAGGTGGTGGAGACCATCTGCCAACTGCTGGATGAACGCCGGCCCGAGGGGGCACCTCACGCCCGCTTGATTACGCGGGTGGCGGATCGCCCAGGCCATGACCGCCGCTACGCCATTGATCCGGCTCGGATTAGCTCTGAATTGGGCTGGCAGCCTCGCCATGACTTCAACGCAGGACTGGCTGCAACAGTGGATTGGTACCTGCAAAACCAGCAGTGGTGCAACTCCGTGCGGCAGCGCGCTGGCTACAGCGGTGAGCGCATTGGCACCCGCGCCTGAAGTGATTGACCGCCGGCAGGGTGGTCATGCATGATCATCCGATCGGCGCTTGAAAAAGCCTCGAATGCGGATGTAGCTCAGTGGTAGAGCATCTCCTTGCCAAGGAGAGGGTCGAGAGTTCGAATCTCTTCATCCGCTTGATTCTTTAAGCATCAGCGTCTGCCCATTGCTGCGGCGGAAATTCAGTTGGGTGTAGAAGCCTTCGCCATTGGTGGTCATCAAATAGATGCGCTCCACCCCTTGAAGGCTGGGATGTTGCAGCAAGGCCTCCACCAATTGCCGCCCCAAGCCCCGCCCTTGGACGTCTTCTGGGATCACCACATCCCACAGCACAGCCCGGAAGGCGCCATCGCTGCTGGCCCTGGCAAAGCCCACCAAGCGTTTTCCGCGCCAGAGGCTGGCGACCGCCGCACTGCCAGCCAACATCCGCCGCAGCTGGGAAATGGAGCGGCCTTGGGCCCAAAACGCGTGTTGATTGAGCAGCCGCTGCAGCTTGTAAAGGCCGCGGGTGGGACGCAGTCCAGGCCCGAGTCCCAGCAGCCGGAGCCCCGGTGCACCGGGCGCATGCATTAGAAGCCTTGTGCCGTTCATGGCAACATCCTCCAAAGGCCTCTCCAAGTCCTCGTTCTCCCTTCTGTCACTGTCCCATGCTCAAGCTGCTGCTGGGTGATCCCAATGCCCGCAAGCTGAAGCGCTACCAGCCCTTGGTGAGCGACATCAATTTGCTTGAGGAGGACATCGCCCCCCTCTCGGATGAGGACCTGCGCCGGCGCACCTCGGAATTCCGTCAGCAGCTTGAAAATGCCGGCAGCTTGGAGCGTCAGCGCCCCGTACTCGATCAGTTATTGCCCGAAGCGTTCGCGATCGTGCGCGAGGCCGGTAAGCGCGTGCTCGGCATGCGCCACTTCGATGTGCAGTTGCTGGGCGGGATGGTGTTGCACGACGGCCAAATCGCCGAGATGAAGACCGGGGAAGGCAAGACCCTGGTGGCGACGCTGCCGTCGTATCTCAATGCCCTCACCGGCCGCGGCGTCCATGTGGTGACGGTGAACGACTACCTGGCCCGGCGCGATGCCGAATGGATGGGCCAGGTGCATCGCTTCTTGGGATTAAGCGTGGGCTTGATCCAGCAGGACATGAGTCCGGCGGAGCGCCGCCAGAACTATGGCTGTGATGTCACCTACGCCACCAACAGTGAGCTGGGGTTTGATTATCTCCGCGACAACATGGCCACCGACATCAGTGAGGTGGTGCAGCGCGAGTTTCAGTACTGCGTCATCGACGAAGTCGATTCCATCTTGGTGGATGAAGCCAGGACGCCGCTGATCATTTCCGGTCAGGTGGAACGCCCCCAGGAGAAATACAACCAGGCTGCAGCGTTGGCGTTGCAACTGGATCGTGCTGCTGAGATGAGCAAAGACGGCATCGACCCAGAAGGCGATTACGAAGTTGATGAAAAACAGCGCAGCGTGATCCTCACCGACGAGGGTTATGCCAAGGCGGAATCGATCCTTGGTGTGGAGGATCTCTTCAATGCAGCCGATCCCTGGGCCCACTACGTCACCAACGCTCTGAAGGCCAAGGAGCTGTTCATCAAAGACGTCAACTACATCACCCGCGACAACGAGGTGGTGATCGTCGATGAATTCACCGGTCGGGTGATGCCGGGTCGCCGTTGGAGCGATGGCCTGCACCAGGCGGTGGAGGCCAAAGAGAGCATGCCGATCCAGCCAGAAACCCAAACCCTGGCTTCGATCACCTACCAAAACTTCTTTCTGTTGTATCCCCGTCTGGCTGGCATGACCGGCACAGCCAAAACCGAGGAGGTGGAATTCGAGAAGACCTACAAGCTTGAGGTCACCGTCGTTCCCACCAACCGCACCCGAGCCCGCCGGGACCTGGTGGATCAGGTCTACAAAACGGAAACGGGCAAGTGGCGCGCCGTCGCCCAAGAGACCGCCGAGGTGCACCGAACTGGGCGTCCTGTGTTGGTGGGCACCACCAGCGTTGAGAAAAGTGAGGTGCTCTCAGCGCTGCTGCAGGAAGAGGGAATCCCCCACAACCTGCTCAATGCCAAGCCTGAGAACGTTGAGCGTGAAGCGGAAATCGTTGCCCAGGCCGGCCGCACCGGGGCGGTGACCATCGCCACCAACATGGCGGGCCGCGGCACCGACATCATTCTCGGCGGCAACACCGACTACATGGCGCGCCTCAAGGTGCGTGAAGCGCTGCTGCCCCGGCTGGTGCGCCCGGAAGAGGGTCATCGTCCGCCTGTGCCATTGCAACGGGAAGCCAGCAGTGGTTTTGCCGCTGCCGCCTCGGCGCCCGCTAAGCCCCCGAGTGAGGCACGCGCGCTCGGACGCCTTTACCCCTGCGAGCTCTCTCCCGACACCGATGCGGCTTTGGCGGATGTGGCCCGTGAGCTCGTGAAGCTGTGGGGTGATCGCACCTTGACGGTGCTGGAGCTTGAGGATCGCATCAGTAGCGCCGCTGAGAAAGCGCCCAGTGAGGATGCGGGAATCATGCAATTGCGTCAGGTGTTGGCGCAGATCCGCGCCGACTACGACGCCGTGATCTCCACTGAGCAGGCCAGTGTTCGTGAAACCGGTGGTCTGCATGTGATCGGCACCGAGCGCCATGAATCGCGCCGCGTTGACAACCAGTTGCGGGGTCGTGCTGGCCGCCAAGGCGACCCAGGCAGCACCCGCTTCTTCCTGTCGCTGGAAGACAACCTGCTGCGCATCTTTGGTGGTGACCGCGTGGCTGGCTTGATGAATGCCTTCCGGGTGGAGGAAGACATGCCAATTGAATCCGGCATGCTCACCCGCTCATTGGAGGGAGCCCAGAAAAAGGTTGAGACGTACTACTACGACATGCGCAAGCAGGTCTTCGAGTACGACGAGGTGATGAACAACCAACGGCGCGCTGTGTACGTCGAACGCCGCCGCGTGTTGGAAGGCCGTGATCTCAAGAAACAGGTGCTCGGCTACGGCGAGCGCACCATGGACGACATCGTTGAGGCCTACGTCAACCCGGAACTACCGCCGGAGGAATGGGATCTCAGCCACCTGACCAACAAGGTCAAGGAATTCGTCTACCTGCTGCAAGACCTTGAGCCCCAGCAGTTGGCTGGTCTGTCGATGGAGGAGCTCAAGGCCTTTCTGCATGAGCAGCTGCGCATCGCCTACGACCTCAAGGAGGCGGAGATTGAGCAGCTCAAGCCAGGCTTGATGCGGGAGGCTGAGCGCTTCTTCATTCTTCAGCAGATCGACAGCCTCTGGCGCGAGCACCTGCAGAGCATGGATGCCCTCAGGGAATCAGTGGGTCTACGCGGCTACGGCCAGAAAGACCCCCTGATCGAATACAAGAACGAGGGCTACGACATGTTCCTGGAGATGATGACCCAGGTGCGCCGCAACGTGATCTATTCGATGTTCATGTTCCAGCCCCAGCCCGCACCAGCTCAGGAAGACGAAGCGGTGGTCTGAGCCTTGCGCTCAGATCCCGCTTCCTTCGAGGAACTCAAGAATCTCCCGGTCCCGCAGGCTTTGCGCCTGAGCGGCGGGAGCTTGTCCGCCTCGGGCCAGGGCGTTTTCCAGGGCGTCGATCCGCTCCATCAGGTTGCGGATCACTTGGGCTTCCGCATCAGGCAGCTGGGAGTGAGCCAAGGGGTTGATGCGCACGCCGGATTGGTGAATCACGCGCCCTGGAACGCCCACCACGGTGCAGTCGGCATCGACATCGCGCAGCAGCACCGAACCAGCGCCGATGCGGGTGTTGGCTCCAACGGAGATGCCGCCCAGCACCTTGGCGCCTGCTCCCACCACCACGTTTTCGCCCAGCACCGGGTGGCGTTGGCCGCTTTGTTTACCCGTCCCGCCCAAGGTGACGCCTTGGTAGAGCAAGCAGCGGTTGCCCACCACGGCGGTTTCGCCAATCACCACGCCCATGCCGTGGTCGATGAACACGCCTTGGCCAATGCTCGCCCCGGGATGGATTTCAACGCCAGTGATCAGCCGTCCCAGCTGGGACATCAGCCTGGGAATCAGCGGCAGGCCCGCAGTCCAGAGGCGATGGCTGAGCCGGTGCAAGCAAAGGGCATGCAGCCCTGGGTAGCAGAGCAGGATCTCCAGCACTCCCCGGGCAGCGGGATCGCGGTCGCGAATGATGGCGATGTCCGCGCGCAGGCTGTGCAGCATCCTCAGGGGCTAGGGGCGTTGGCGCTGCTATCGAGGCCGATCTCCTTGCAGAGCATGTCGATCGTGCTGGCCCCGAGATAACTCTGGGCGCAGTGCACCTGCGGCAGACGCATCAGTTGCGAGCGATTTTGCCGCAAGGTCTGCTCCACCAGCGGCAGGCTGGGACGGTCGCAGAGCACGTGGCTGGCTGCTCGGCACAGGGCCAGCAAGCGGCTGCCCACATCCGGTGACGCGGTCATCACAAGCAGCTCTTGGCCGCGCATCGAGTGCAGGATCACCTCAGCGGCCCGCAGGATGCCCGGGCTGATGCTCACCAGGCCAACACAACTGCCGGCGCGCAATTCCTTGAGCATGGCCAGCTCGTGGCGGAAGTCGTTGAGGTCAACAGCCACAGCACGTACGCCGTGTTGTTTGGCTAGCTCCTCAACGGGCTGCAGGAAATAGCGGCTGGTTACGACGGTGCCGTTGTTGGAGCTTTCCAGCACGGCTTCCAGTTCTTCGAGGGGCACCACCTCCACCGGCACCTCAAGTTTGGGGGTGAGTTCTTCGGCAATCAGCAGCGAGGCGCCCAGGTCCTCGCGCGGGGTGCTCACCAAGACGCGGGCACCGCAGCGCAGGCGCCAGTCGATTTCTCGAGTCAGCAGTTCACGGGCCTGCTGCAGCGTGCAGCCGGCATTGAGCAGTCCATCGATGCTGCGGCGCACCTCCTGATCAATGTCCGGCCGGATGCGATGGCGCGGGCCGCTGGGTGCTTTGACTTCCCGGGGTTTTTGCTGGTCGCGCACATAGATGCCTGAGCCGGCCATGGCTTCGACCACACCATCGTTTTCCAGCTGGCGGTAGACCTTGCTGATGGTGTTGCGGTGCAGGCCCGTTTGCATCGCCAGTTGGCGGGTGCTGGGCAGCCGGTGACCCGGTGGAAAGTGACGCGCCGCGATCGCGAAACAGATCTGGTTGTAGAGCTGGGTCGACGCGGGAATGTCGCTCTCCTGTTGGATATGAAAACGCACGCCTGGGGTGTGACAGCAGATCGACCGTGCCACCGTAGTGGCACATGTCCCGCGTGACAATTCCTGGCGTGTCCTCTGTGTGGGCTTGGCCATGGCTTGGTTAACGATTTCTGGTTCCCAGGTCTCGCTGCGCTGTTGGTTTGAGCGTCCACCGCAGCCCCGCAGCCTGGTGCTCGTGTTGCCTGAGGTGTTTGGGATCAACAGCTGGTTGCGTGATGTGGCAAGCCGGCTAGTGGCGGCTGGCCATGGGGTGCTGGTTATGCCCCTGTTCGCGCGCACAGCCCCTGCGCTGGATGTGGGATACGACGCAGCCGGCTTGGCGGAAGGACGACAGCACCGCGATGCGGTCACCGCAGCTGGTTTCCAGAGCGATGTGGATGCGGTGCTGAGCTGGTTGGTTCAAGAGCCTGAGCTGGCTCACCTGCCCCTGGCGGGTTTGGGGTTCTGCTTTGGGGGGCATTTGGCGTGGCACCTGGCCGCGCGGCCTGAGCTCAAGGCCACCGCGAGCTTCTATGGCGCGCGTGTGTCGACCTTCTCCCCTGGAGGCGGTCCGCCCACCCTGCAGCTGGCAGCAGAGATTCCTGGGCGCTTGCTCGTTTGGTTGGGGGCTGATGATCCGCTGATGCCAGCGGATGAACAGCAGGCCATCGGCTCAGCCTTGCGAGCTGCTGATCCATCAGCTGAGCGCCTGCAGTGCCGCATCGCCCCTGCTGCGGGTCATGGCTTTATGTGTTCACAGCGCTCTGATTTCAAGCCAGAAGCGGCCCAGCAGGGTTGGCAAAGCCTGCTGGAGCTGTTGGATCAAGTCGCCGAGGTTTAGTTCGCGGCGGCAGGGGCAGCTGTTTTGCCTGGGGGCTTGGCAATCGGCAGCGTGCGCTCAGCCTTGGTGGCTTGCTCGGGCTTGTCCTTTTGCAGCGGCGTTTTGCGGGGTCCCAGAAACATGATCATGTTGCGGCCTTCCCGCTTGGGGGGCTGCTGCACTTCGGCCGATTCCTCGAGATCTTTGGCCATGCGCATCAGCAACTTTTCAGCCAAGGCGGTGTGCTGAATCTCCCGGCCGCGGAAGATCACGGTGCACTTCACCTTGTCGCCGGCCTTGAGAAAACGAACCGCTTGCCCGATGCGCACTTGGTAGTCGTGGGCATCGATTTTGTAGCGCATCTTGACCTCTTTAACTTCGGTCTGGTGCGACTTTTTCTTGGCTTCTTTGGCTTTCTTTTCCTGCTCGAATTTGAACTTGCCGTAGTCCATGATCCGGCAAACCGGCGGATCAGCTTTTTCGCTCACCAGCACCAGATCCAGTTCCCTCTCGCGAGCCACATCAAGGGCTTCGTCCCTGGAGATCACACCGAGCTGGGTGCCATCGGCATCAACGACCCGCAGCTTGGGGTAATTAATTCGATCGTTGATATTGGGAAGTTCCCGAACCGGCGCGCGGCGATCAAAGCGAGGACGTGGAGCCATTCAGTCGGGTTGGGGGCCGTTCAGCAAGGAACGAGAGACTCTTCAGCCTAAGACCTGGCCGCTGCAATGGCTTCCAATGCTTCTTCAAGTGCGGATTCCGTGTTTAGCCAAAGGGGCTGATGGCGGTTGCGGAACCAGGTGCGTTGGCGTTTGGCAAACAGCCAGGTGCGCCGGCTGGTGAGTGCTTGCGCTTCGGACTCGCTGAGCCTGCCGGCGAGTACCGCCAGGGCTTCGCCGTAACCAATGGTCTGCAGAAGGGGCAGATCAGCTCCGTAGCGCCTGCTGAGCGTTTCGGTTTCGGCCACGAGGCCCCTGGCGTAGAGGGAGGCTGTGCGCTGCTCAATGCGCTCTTTGAGGTCGCTGGGGTTGAGCCCCAGTTCCAGCACCCGGCAGGCCGGCGGGCAGCGCCCCTGTTGGCTTGAGATGGTTTGACCGGTTCCGTAGAGCACCTCCAGTGCCCGCTGTGTGCGGACTGGATCGTTGGGCTCGATCTTGGCTGCGGCTTGAGGGTCCGCCTGGCTCAGCAGCTGATGACAACAGGACTGCCCCAGTTGCTGCAGTTGCTGACGCAGCCCCGTTTGTGGCGGTAGGGCGGGGGGCTGCAGCCCTTGGCTCAAGGCTTGCAAATACAGCCCGCTGCCGCCCACCAGCAACGCGGGCCGCCCCCGCTGTTGCTCTTGCTCAATCAGCGTCTGGGCATGGGAGCAGAACTGCTGCAGGTTGATGGGCTGATCGGGCGTGCTCAGGTTCAACAGCTCGTGGCGGGCCTGCTGCTGCTCGTCGCGCGTGGGTTTGGCCGTGCCGATGTCCATGCCTGCATAGAGCTGGCGCGAATCAATCGAGAGAACCCGGCAATCGAGCTGTTGGGCCAGGGCAATGCCAAGGCTGGTCTTGCCGCTGGCGGTTGGGCCCAAAACCAGCACCATTAATGGGGTCATTGCATCCCCTGCCTGAATTCACCCGGAGACAGCTCCAGGACCGCCCATGGCAGCCGGTGGTAGTCTGAGATGTCATCGGAAGTGTCTGGCAGACCTTTGCTTCTGCACAGGGCTATCCGACGGTTATCAGCATGAGCGAAGCCACCCGTCCCTCGTCCTCGCAGGTTCAGGCCGCCTACGGCGCCGAGCAGATCCAGGTTCTGGAGGGTCTTGAACCGGTGCGGAAACGCCCGGGCATGTACATCGGCAGTACAGGGCCCCGCGGTTTGCACCATCTCGTTTACGAGGTGGTGGATAACTCGGTGGATGAAGCCCTGGCCGGGCACTGCAACACCATTGATGTCTGCCTCAGGGCCGATGGGTCCTGCAGCGTGGCCGATAACGGACGCGGCATCCCCACCGATGTGCACCCCCGCACTGGTAAGAGCGCTCTGGAGACCGTGCTCACCGTGTTGCACGCCGGCGGCAAGTTCGGCTCCGGCGGTTACAAGGTTTCCGGTGGCCTGCATGGCGTCGGCGTTTCTGTGGTCAATGCCCTGAGTGAATGGGTGGAGGTCACCGTTCACCGTCAGGACAAGGTGCACCGTCAGCGCTTTGAGCGCGGTGCTCCCATCGGCAGTTTGGCTTCGGAAGCCGGCGAGAAAGGCCGCACCGGCACCTCGGTTTGCTTCAAGCCCGACATTGAGATTTTCACGGGCGGGATCAGCTTTGATTACGCCACCCTCTCGGGGCGTTTGCGGGAGTTGGCCTACCTCAATGGTGGGGTCAAGATCGTCTTCCGCGATGAGCGCCCCGAAGCTGCTGGCGAGGATGGCCAGCCCCACGAAGAGATCTACTTCTACGAAGGCGGCATTCGTGAGTACGTCAACTACATGAATGCGGAGAAGGATCCCCTTCATCCCGACATCATTTACGTCAATTCTGAGAAAGACGGCGTTCAAGTGGAAGCCGCCTTGCAGTGGTGTGTTGATGCCTATTCCGACAGCATCCTTGGCTTTGCCAACAACATCCGCACCGTTGATGGCGGCACTCACATTGAAGGCCTCAAAACCGTTCTCACCCGCACCCTCAACACCTTTGCCCGCAAGCGCGGCAAGCGCAAAGACAGCGACGGGAACCTGGCCGGTGAAAACATCCGTGAGGGCCTGACGGCGGTGCTGTCGGTCAAGGTTCCCGATCCGGAATTTGAAGGCCAAACCAAAACCAAGCTCGGCAACACCGAGGTGCGCGGCATTGTTGACACCGTTGTTGGTGAGGCGCTCAGTGAATATCTCGAGTTTCATCCCCAGGTCATTGATCTGATCCTGGAGAAGGCGATTCAGGCCTTCAATGCTGCTGAAGCAGCCCGCCGCGCCCGTGAATTGGTGCGCCGCAAGAGCGTGCTGGAGAGCTCAACCCTTCCCGGCAAGCTCGCCGATTGCAGCTCCCGTGATCCCTCTGAATCGGAGATCTACATCGTTGAGGGTGATTCTGCTGGTGGCTCGGCCAAACAGGGCCGCGATCGCCGCAATCAGGCAATTCTTCCCTTGCGGGGCAAGATTCTCAACATTGAGAAGACGGATGATGCCAAGATCTACAAAAACACTGAGATTCAGGCCCTGATTACGGCCCTTGGTTTGGGCATTAAGGGCGAAGAATTTGATGTCAGCAATCTTCGTTATCACCGCATCGTGATCATGACCGATGCTGACGTTGATGGCGCTCACATCCGCACGCTGATTCTCACCTTCTTCTATCGCTATCAACGTGAACTTGTTGAGGGTGGCTACATCTACATTGCTTGTCCGCCGCTGTACAAAGTTGAGCGGGGTAAGAACCATACCTATTGCTACAACGAACAAGATCTCAAAAAAACGCTTGACGGTTTCGGCGAAAAAGCGAATTACACCATCCAGCGATTTAAGGGTCTGGGTGAAATGATGCCGCAGCAATTGTGGGAAACCACGATGGATCCAACAACGCGCACGATGAAGCGGGTTGAGATTGAAGATGCTGCTCAAGCCGATCGCATTTTCACGATCTTGATGGGCGACAAGGTGGCACCACGCCGCGAGTTCATCGAAACCCACAGCGCTGAGCTCAACCTGGCTGACCTCGACATCTGATGGTGTTGCGTTGGGCCTGGGTGTTGGGCTTGGCCTTGATGGCTCCGGTGGCTTTGCCGGCCGGTGGTGCTGATCTGCGGCATCCCGATCCCCGGCGCCGAGGCTCCAGTGGTCCTTTGCTCTCCGGCGGGCGCGATCAGCTCAAGAGCAGCCCGGCCTCAAAAGCGCCTTCGTTGCTCACCCTGGGCCGAGAGACACCCATGACGGTGCTGCGCCATTGGAACAGCCCGGATGGCCGCCGCTGGGCCTATGTGCAGGTGCTGACTGGCTCGGGCTTAGGCGTTGGTCAGGTGCACAAACGCGGCTGGATCAATGTCTGAGGTTGTCGCCCCAGCTCCTTTTTATTGGGAGGCGATTTTGGTGGCTTTAGGTGCCGTGCCAGGGGCCTGGTTGCGCTTGCGGGTGGTGAATCACTTTGAGCCGGTGGTGCCCCATAAGCACTGGGGCACCTTCTTTGTGAATGTGTCGGCCGCCTTCTTTCTGGGGCTCTTTTCTGGATTGCACACGTTGCAGCTCAAAGCCTGCAGCGGCGTTGATGGCACAGCTCCGATGATGTTGCTGGTGGGTGTGGGTTTCTTTGGCAGCCTCAGCACCTTTTCCACCTTTGTGGTGGAGCTGCTCAACACCCTGCAGAGCCGTCAGTTCCTGCAGTTTGTGGGCTTGATGGTGTTCTCGCTGGTGATTGGTTTGCTGGCGGCAGCAGCGGGATATCAGCTGGGGTTGAGCCATGGCTGAGTCTCAGGCTCAGGACAGCCCGAATTTGGATTGGCGCCTGTTGGAGCTGATCCTGGTAGCGATTGGTGCTGTACCCGGTGCCTTGATCCGCTGGCAAGCCGCTGGGGTGTATTTCGGCGATGGCGACAACGTCGTCGTCAACGTGGCTGGGGCTTTCATTTTGGGCCTGCTGGTTGGCCGCGGCGTTGATGCCCGCTGGCAGCTGCTGGTGGGCACAGGGTTCTGCGGTTCGCTCACCACCTTCAGCGCCTGGATGGTGGATTGCGTGGTGTTGATGGCCGCTGGCCAGTGGCTCCAGGCCGCAGGGTTGCTTGGTATCACCCTGGGCCTGGGATTGGGATTTGGAGCTCTCGGCGTGTTGCTCGGCCGGCTGCTCAGGCGGCCAAGGCCGTCTCAATCGCCGTAGTCAGCTCACTGCTCTCCGGCTCAACGCCGCTTTTAAAGCGGGCGATCACCCCTCCGTCTTTGCCCACCAGGAATTTCTCGAAATTCCAGGCGATCGGGCCAGCGGGGTCGGCTTGAGTCAGGGTGTCAAAGGGGGCAGCGTCAGAGGCCACCTTGCTCATCAGCTCAAAGCTGACGCCGTAGTTGCTGGAGCAGAAGGTTTTGATCTCTTCGATCGTGCCGGGCTCTTGGGCGCCAAAGTCATTGCAAGGGAAGCCAATCACCTTGAGGCCCTGCTTGCCGTAGCGCTCATGGAGCTGTTGCAGTCCGGCGTATTGCTTGGTGAACCCGCACTGGCTGGCCACATTCACGATCAGCAGGACGCTGCCGTTGTCGGTGGCCAGATCACGGCTGGATCCATCGGCTGAGGTCACGCTGACGCCGTTGAGGCTGAGGGCCATGGGGATTGCGGCAAAACTGCTGCGCGACCCTAGGTCTGCTCCATAAAGTTCGGGTGCTTTGCTGCGGCCCAATGTCCGATTCGGCGACCGCGATTCCTGAGCTAACCGAGTACTTGCAGCGTTTGATCGACGCCGGCAATTACGACGCCGTCAAGCAGTTGCTCAACCCGGAGCAACCGGTGGATGCCGCTGAAGCGATCAGCAACCTGCCCACGTTGCAGCAAGCCATCGCCTTTCGCTTGCTGCCGAAGGACGAGGCGATTGAGGTCTACGAGTACCTCGAGCCCGCTGTGCAGCAATCGCTGCTGGAGCGCATGCGATCCAGTGAGGTGCTCGAGCTGGTGGAGGAGATGTCCCCGGATGACCGGGTGCGTCTCTTTGATGAGCTGCCCGCCAAGGTGGTGCGCAATCTGTTGCAGCAGCTCAGCCCCGATGAGCGCCGGGTGACCGCTGAGTTACTTGGATACGAAAGTGAAACGGCCGGTCGTCTGATGACGACCGAGTTCATAGGCCTCAAGGAATTCACCACCGCCGCCCAGGCTCTGGAGATCGTGCGCCGTCAGGCGAGCGCGACCGAAACCGTTTACACCCTTTATGTCACCGATGCGGCTCGCCGCCTGACCGGCATCCTGTCGTTGCGGCAGTTGGTGGTCTCCGATCCCCAGGCCACCGTTGGTGAGGTGATGACCCGTGATGTGGTGCGGGTTCAAACCGGCACCGATCAAGAGGAGGTGGCGCGGCTCATTCAGCGCTACGACTTTTTGGCGTTGCCCGTGGTCGATAGCGAAGACCGATTGGTGGGCATCGTCACCGTCGATGACGTCATCGATGTGATCGAGCAGGAGGCCACCCGTGACCTCTACGCCGCTGGCGCTGTGCAGGCCGGTGATGAGGACGATTACTTCAAGAGCAATTTGTTCACCGTGGCGCGCCGCAGGGTGGTGTGGCTCGTGGTGTTGCTGCTGGCCAACAGCGGCACCGCAGCGGTGATTGCGTCGATGGATGGTGTGCTGAAACAGGTGGTGGTGTTGGCGGCCTTTATTCCGCTACTGATTGGCACCGGCGGCAATGTGGGCGCGCAAAGCTCAACGGTGATCATTCGTGGCCTCAGCACCCAGAGGCTGCAAAGCCTCGGCAGCTGGCGGGCTATTTGGCGAGAGGCGGTGGCTGGGGCCTTGCTGGGATTCCTGCTGATGCTGGTGGTGATTCCTTGGGCGGCCTATGTCAGCGGCGGCAACTGGTTGGTGGCTTGGGCCGCGGGCATTTCCCTGGTGGGCATCACCACCCTGGCTGCCACAGCTGGTGCCGCCTTGCCTTTGTTGTTTAACCGTCTGGGCTTGGATCCAGCCTTGATGTCGGCTCCTTTTATTGCCACAGCCACAGACGTGGCGGGCGTTTTCATCTATTTGCGTACTGCGATGATCCTGCTGGAACGGTTCTCATCGGCCTCGTGAGACCCCAGAGACCAGAGTTTTCTGAGAGCGAATTTACGCTTCTTAATGCTACGGTTTACATATCTTTATCGAACTGGTCATGGCTACCACCGCCGTCGACCAGCGTCCCCCCGTCGATGGGGACCTGGTTCGCTCCTATTTACGCGATATCGGCCGCGTCCCGCTGCTCAGCCACGAACAGGAAATCACCTTGGGCCGACAGGTTCAGGAACTCGTTCGCTTGGAAGAGGCCGAAGCTGAATTCAAGATGCGTCAGGGCCATGAGCCCAGTCGCGAAGAGCTGGCTTCCAGCTTTGGGATTTCGCCGGCTGTGTTACGCCGCCGGCTGATTAACGGCCGTCGGGCCAAAGAGCGGATGGTGGCAGCCAACCTGCGTCTGGTAGTGAGCGTCGCCAAGAAATACACCAAGCGGAACATGGAGCTCTTGGATTTGATTCAAGAGGGCACGATCGGTTTGGTGCGTGGCGTCGAAAAGTTCGACCCCACTCGCGGCTACAAGTTCTCCACCTACGCCTATTGGTGGATTCGTCAGGGCATCACCCGAGCCATCGCTGAGAAGAGCCGCACGATTCGGCTACCCATTCACATCACCGAAACCCTCAACAAGCTCAAGAAAGGTCAGCGTGAGCTGTCCCAAGAGCTGGGCCGCACGCCAACGGTGGGTGAATTGGCCGAATTCCTTGAGCTTCCTGAGCCTGAGGTGAAAGATCTGCTCAGCCGTGCGCGTCAGCCCGTCAGCCTCGAGATGAAGGTGGGCGATAGCGACGACACCGAGCTCTGCGAGCTGCTGCAGAACGACGCGCCCATGCCCCATGAGCTGGTTGATGGCGACTGCCTCAAGGGCGACATGCGCTCCTTGCTTGAGCAGCTGCCTCCGCTGCAGGGTCGCGTGTTGAAGATGCGTTACGGCATCGATGTGGAAGAGCCGATGAGCCTCACGGGCATTGGCCGCGAGCTGGGCATGAGCCGCGATCGCGTGCGCAACTTGGAGCGTGATGGCTTGGCTGGTTTGCGCCGGCTTAGTGAAGCGGTTGAGGCGTACGTGGTGGCTTGATGCTGATCAAGGTGGCACCCAGCACCAAGACAGCGCCCATCACCATCAATTCGTTGATGCTCTCGCCCAAAAAGAGCAGTCCCCATAGGGCAGCGAACACCACCTGCACGTAGTTAATGGCTGTCGCCCGTGCCGCCGGCATCGACGCCAGCCCTTGCGTGAGAAAAATTTGCCCCAACTGGGTGAAGAGGCCAACGCCGATTAGCCAGGCCCAGTCCACTGCGTTCGGCCACACCGGATTGGCCAGCACAAAGGGCAGCGCCATGGGCACTGACATCAGTGGGAAATAGAAAATGATCACCGAGCGATGCTCGTCAGTGGCCAGGTGCCTAACCGTGACGTAGGCCAAGGCGGTGAGCAGTGCACCGGTGATGCCGATTGTGACGGCGAGCGCGGGGAGGGGATCCATGGCGCTATCGCCTGTGAGCTGCGCCAACCAATCGGGTTGGGCCACGAGCAATACCCCAAGCCAGCCCAGCGCCATGGCCAGCAGGATCCGTTTGCCTGCCCGCTCCCCCAAAGCACCCCACGCCAAGGCCGCAGTGAAGGTTGGGTAGAGGTATTGCAGCACCGTGGCGGCAGCCAAGGGCAATTGGCTGATGGCGCCGTAGAAGCAGAACAGCGCCAGGGTGCCCACCACCCCGCGCCAAACCAGCATGGGCCGGCGATGGCCCCAGGGGCTCACGCCCTGGCGTTGGATCACCCACCAACTGAGGCCCAAGCTGATCAAGGCCCTGATGAACACCACCTCAGCAACGGGGATGCGGCCTCCCAGCTGTTTGACGCACAGGCTCATCAGGCTGAAGCTGAAGGCGCTCGCCACCATCACCTGAGCTGGACTTTTTTTAGAGAAGGAAATGGATTGATCTGTGGCCAAAATGCAGGTGATGCAGTGAGTGTTGAAGAATTACTCTTATGTGTTTTTGACAGCTATGTAGATTTGCTTTTGCCATACGAGATGGACTGCTTGAAGGTTGGATGAAAGGCGAATTTAGGTTAAACTAAAATAATAGGTGTCATATACATGCAGGAGTTACCAGTTCTTCTACTCACATGGCGTCGCCCCGATGCCACACAAAAAGTTTTGGAGGTACTTCGTAAAGTTAAGCCGTTAATTCTTTATGTTGCTTCTGATGGGCCACGCCATCAATCTGATTGGGATGCAATTCGATGTACTCGAGCAACTATAGAAAAACTGGTTGATTGGCCTTGCCTAGTCAAAAAAAGGTATTTGTCTTCAAATCTTGGGCCTGGCTTAAGTCAGTCGTCATCAATTGATTGGTTTTTTGGTGAGCAGATAAAAGGCTTAATACTGGAGGACGACTGCATCCCTCATCCTGATTTGTTTCCTTTTTGCAGTGAACTGCTAAATCGCTATGAAATGGATATGAGGGTATGGACAATTTCAGGAAGTAATCATCAGCTTGGTCGCCGCCGAGGAAATGCAAGTTATTTTTTTAGCCGCTATCATCATTCGTGGGGTTGGGCAACTTGGAGGTCAAGATGGCAAGAGTACTCACAAGCTTCTCAAATATGGGAAACTTTAGTATCGTCAACTGACGCAGTAAATTCCTTGCTTGATAATTTGCCTTCGGATCTTGAAGCAAAGTATTGGATGGAAAAATGGACCCCCTTGTTTGTCTTGTCTAAACCCAATTGGGATTATAGATGGCTTTTAGTTTGCATGGCTAATAATGGTCTGACAATTATCCCCAATGAGAACTTGGTTGAAAATATTGGTTTTGGAAAGGATGCTACCCATACCACCCAACTAAAGCAGCAAGGGCAGCTTCCGGAGCGGTTTTTCTTGCGTGATCATCCAATTTGTATATATCCGAATTCTCAGGCTGATCAATTTACTTTTGATTTTCATTACGGAGGATTGCAGTTAAAAAAAGATCGACGATTTCATAATCAGATTTTAAGGCGTCTGCGCTTAATCGTGACCAATCCTATGCATTATATTCGGAAAATTAACTGTTATGCTCGTGGAAAGCAAAATCATTGATTGCCAAAGTTTTTTGGCTTTTATCTTTGACTTATACCAGCAGACTCTTTTTATTTTGATCTAGCAAATGGCATTACGTGTTACTCATCTTTCTGAATCAGATTTAAGCGGAGGTGCAGCGAGAGCTGCTTATCGCATTCATCGGTCTCTTAGTCGGTATATATCTCCAGATATTCTTCAAACTACAATGCTAGTAAAAAATAGGATATCTGATGATTTAGATATCAGGGCTTCGCGGCATGGTGGTCATCCAGTCAAGAACTTGTTTGATACTATTTTGGGTAAATGGGCTTATCGTAGGTTTTCTACTTCAAATCATGGCTTGTATTCGGTGGCATGGCCGGAGACTGGATTAGGTAAAGAGATTGCTTCGCAGATTCACGATAATGAAATTGATATCATTCATCTTCACTGGATCCACAATCACCTAATTTCTATTGAAGAAATCGGCAGTGTTGCTTGCCCTATTGTTTGGACTTTGCATGATCAATGGCCAATTTGTGGTGCCGAACACTATGCAGAATTTGTAGAAGAATGCCAGCAAGAAGGCACTTTTACTCATCTCCCACGATATTCTTGCGGATATTCAGAAAAATCTAAGCTGTATCATGAGCCTCGAAGAGATCTAAACCGTATTACTTGGCTACGCAAGAAAAAATCATGGGATAAAAAAATGTTTTTAGTCTGTCCAAGCCAATGGATGGCCAAGTGTGTAAGAAGTAGTGCATTAATGGCGGATTGGCCTTTGGCAGTAATTCCTAACCCAATTGACTTGAAGAGATGGAAGCCTATTGATCCTCAGATTGCCCGCAACCTCTTAGGCTTGCCTGCCAACAAACATTTGCTTTGCTTTGGAGCGATCAGCGGCTTAAATGATCCTCGTAAAGGAAATGACCTACTTCTGAAGTCTTTATTTTATTTAAAAGATATTGCTATCAATGACAGTATCGAGGTCGTGATATTTGGTCAATCTGAATATTCATCGTGTCCCTCTATTCCTTTCCCTGTGCATTTCATGGGCCAACTTAATGATGATATAACACTAGCGCTGACTTATTCTTCCTGTGATCTAATGATGGTTCCATCTCGTCAAGACAATCTGCCGAGCACTGCAACTGAAGCTCATGCTTGTGGAATACCTGTTGTCGCTTATGCAGTAGGAGGGATTCCTGATATTGTGGACAATAATATCACTGGACTTCTGGTTGAGCCTGGAAATTACATCAAATTTGCTGAGGCTGTATTAGAGCTTGTACTTGATAACTCTAAGCGTATGGAGATGGGCAAAGCTGCTAGGATCCGCGCTTCATTGCTATGGGATCAGGAATTAATAGCTGATCAATATGCCAAGCTGTATCAGATGCTCTCTCGGCAGCCAACTACTTAATTTATATGCCTTACCTGATTAATCAAAAGCTTTTTTTTGTTCATATTCCAAAAACAGCGGGCTCATCAATTGAGAGAGCCTTTGGTGTTCACCCGTCGTGTAATAAAACAACCTCCAATTCATCTGCATCTTTGAGAAGTGGTCCATCACTTGTTAATGATGTCTTGCGCAAGACCATAAATCTTGGCTTAAGTTTTTTTGCCTCTTCGTCCAAGCATAAGGAAAAAAATAATTTCTTGATTGGTTATGACCAGCCCAGCCTTGTCCTTCAACACCTCACGTTGAGTGAAATGTTTTGGCTTGGGTATTTATCTCAAGCTGAATTATCAAAGTCAACTTTTTTTTCTGTTGTTCGGCATCCGAAGGACCGCATAATATCTGCTTGGAGGTCACATCAAAGGCATGTCGAATTTCCTGACATCAATGATTTTATAGAATCCCGATTGAATTCTTTGAGCTGCACTACTCATGATGAGCGCGCTCACATTAGGCCAATGTCTCACTACCTTGATATTTCTAATCTTCCATGCCCAATCCGCTTACATGTCCTCAGGCTTGAAACCATACAAACTTGCTGGTCTTCTTTCGGCGAAAGAGTATTAAGAGACCCGTCTATTAATTTGCGCTCATGGCCTTCATTGCCTCATTACGGCTCTAATCGAAGTCATGTTTCGCCTGTTTCAAATCAGTCACTAACTGTCAAATCAGCTGATTTAATTAAGAGGTATTATTCGTGTGATTATGAGAATTTTGCCTATCAATAGTCTCCTGCGTAGCGTTAATTTCGCTCCCTGTGTAACTAGCTATCTCCAGCTTTCTTTGTTGATCTGGTCTGAGCAATTTGGTCGTAAGGCTATCCCTTGGAAGCATGCTAATACTTCTGGTCTTTTGGATATTTACGGCATTTGGATCGCTGAGGTGATGCTGCAGCAAACCCAGCTGCAGGTGGCGCTGCCCTATTGGCAGCGCTGGATGCAGGCGCTCCCCACTGTTGATGCCTTAGCCGCTGCTGATGAGCAGCAGGTTCTCTTGCTCTGGCAGGGCCTTGGCTATTACTCACGTGCGCGGCGCTTGCATCAGGCGGCGCAGCAACTTCAAGGCCAGCCCTGGCCCCAAGATCTTGAAGCTTGGCTTGCCCTCCCCGGCATTGGCCGCAGCACCGCCGGCAGCATTTTGAGCTCAGCCTTTGATCGGCCCTTCGCGATCCTCGATGGCAATGTCAAACGCGTCTTGGCGCGGCTGACCGCCTTTGAGCATCCGCCTGCTCGCCATAGCGCTCATTTTTGGAGTCTTTCTGAGCAGCTGCTGGATCGGCAACGGCCCCGTGATTTCAACCAGGCGCTGATGGATTTGGGGGCCACGCTGTGCACCCCCCGCCAGCCGGACTGCCCCCGCTGCCCCTGGCAATCCCACTGCTCTGCTTACGCTGCCGGCTCCCCCGAACAATTCCCCGTGAAGGAGTCGCCCAAGCCGCTGCCCTTGCAGGTCATTGGTGTGGGTGTGGTGCTCAATGAAGCCGGCGAGGTCTTGATTGATCAGCGCCTCAATGAAGGTCTCTTGGGTGGCCTCTGGGAATTTCCGGGCGGGAAACAGGAACCCGGAGAGGCCATCGAGGCCACGGTGGTGCGCGAACTCCAAGAGGAGCTGGCGATCGAGGTGGAGGTCACGGAGCCCCTGATCAGCCTCGATCACGCCTACAGCCACAAACGCTTGCGTTTTGAGGTGTTCCTCTGCCGCTGGATCAGCGGCGAGCCGCAAGCGTTGGCAAGTCAGCAGGTGCGTTGGGTCCACCCCACTGGCTTGGCTGCCTTCCCGTTCCCAGCCGCCAATGCGCGGATCATTGCTGCCTTACTGCAGCGCTTTGGCCACTCTGAGGAGAGCAGCAAGGTGGCCTGATGGCCCAGGTGTTCTGCCTCGGTGAGGCCTTGATCGATCGTCTGCTCCCCTGGGGCGATGATCTAGGCCGAGATTGTTTGGGTGGTGCGCCCGCCAATGGGGCCTGCGCTTTGGCTCGGTTGGGAACTGCCGCAGGCTTTGTTGGACGCCTGGGGCGTGATCCCATCGGTGCAGCCTTTGCAGAACTCTTTGAGCAGCGGGGCCTAGATACCAGCGGTCTGCAGTGGGATGAGCAGCGCCCGAGCCGGGTGGTGTTGGTCGAGCGTGATGCCAGCGGCGACCGTTGTTTTGGCGGCTTTGATGGCGATCTTGGGGCAGGCTTTGCCGATACGGCCTTGGCCGCCGATCAGCTGCCAGCTGGGTTGGGAATTGGTTGGCTTGCTTGCGGCACCATTCCTTTGGCCACTCCCACTTCAGCGTTGGCTCTGGAGCAGGCCATCAGCCGGCATCGCGCCGGCGGCGGGCGCTTGGTGCTCGATGTGAATTGGCGGCCCACGTTCTGGGGGTTGGCTGCAAACGCTGAACCCACCGCTGAGATCCAGCAGCAGATGCAGCCGCTGTTGCGGCAAGCCGATTTGCTCAAGTTGGCTGCCGAGGAGGCCGAGGGCCTGTTTTCAAGCCGTGATCCCCAAGCGGTGGCCGCTGCTTTGCCCCAACGCCCTGCGGTGGTGGTGACCGATGGCGGCAAAGGGGTGAGCTGGTCGATGGGGGCAGCCTCTGGTGCTTTGCCCGCTTACCGGGTGCCCGTTGTCGACACCACGGGTGCCGGCGATGCGTTTTTGGCTGGCTTGCTGCACCGCTTGGTGAAAGAGCCGACTCTCTTGGCTGGTTCTGACCCCGATCGGGTTAGGCAGGCGTTGCAATTCGCCAGTGCTTGCGGCGCTTTGGTGTGTCAAGGCGCTGGCGCCATCGATCCTCAGCCCGCCGAGGCAGCGGCGTTGGCGTTTATTGAGCAGCAGCCGGCGGGCTGATCACCAGCTGGCGGCCGCCATCGCAATAGAGCAGTTGCAGCTGCCAAGCCTGGGAAGGCGTGAAGCTCAGCCGTTGCGGCCATTCCACCGCGAGCAACGCACAGCTTTCAGCAGCCACTTCCTCCTCCTGGGCAAAGAGCTCATCGGCGGCTTCGGGCAGCTCGAGCCTGTAGAGATCCAGGTGCACCAACACCGGCTGCTGGGGTGCATCTGGCCGGCTGTAGTGCTGGGCCAAAGCAAAGGTGGGGCTGGTCACCGCTTCTGTGATGCCAAGGCCTGCGGCCAGCCCCTGCACTAAAGATGTTTTGCCAGCACCCAGTTCACCGCTGAGCAGCAGCACCGAGCCTTTGGGCAGCTCGCGGGCTAAGGCGATGCCGCGGGCATGGGTTTGACCGGCGTCAGCGAGAAAAAGATCCATCTCTGTAGATTCCTCCGACGCGAGCCCGAAGCCTCGGCGACTCCGCAGAGAATCCCTTACCCATTCTTTCCATGGTCGCTGCACCTGAAGCTCTGTCGTTTGCTGGCCTGCAAGCCACAGACACCTACGTCATTGCCGATATCGCTCAGGCCGCGTTTGGCCGCAAGGAAATTGCCATTGCCGAGACCGAGATGCCCGGTCTGGTGGAGCTGCGCAACAAGTACGGCGCCCAGCAGCCCCTCAAGGGTGCTCGCATCTGCGGCAGCCTCCACATGACGATTCAGACGGCTGTTCTGATCGAGACCCTGGTGGCCCTGGGCGCTGATGTGCGCTGGGCCTCCTGCAACATCTTCTCCACCCAGGATCACGCCGCGGCAGCCATTGCTGAGCGGGGCATCCCCGTGTTTGCTTACAAGGGCGAGACCCTTGATGAGTACTGGGCTTTCACCCACCGGATCATGGAGTGGTCTGATGGCGGCACCCCCAACATGATCCTGGATGACGGTGGTGATGCCACCGGCCTGATCATGCTGGGCTCCAAGGCCGAGCAAGACATCTCGGTGCTGGATAACCCCTCCAATGAGGAGGAGATTGCTCTCTTTAAGAGCATCAAGGCCCGTCTGGCCGTTGATCCAACCTTCTATTCCCGCATCAAGGCCAACATCCTTGGCGTGACGGAAGAAACCACCACCGGTGTGGCCCGTCTCTATCAAATGGTGGAAACCGGTGAGCTGCCCTTCCCGGCCATCAACGTCAACGACTCGGTCACCAAGAGCAAGTTCGACAACCTCTACGGCTGCCGTGAGTCCCTGGTCGACAGCATCAAGCGCGCCACCGATGTGATGGTGGCTGGCAAGCAAGCCTTGGTCATGGGCTACGGCGATGTGGGCAAGGGCTCTGCCCAGTCCCTGCGCGGCCTCGGGGCCACCGTTTGCATCGCTGAAGTGGATCCGATCTGCGCTCTGCAGGCCGCCATGGAAGGCTTCCGCGTTGTTCGCCTCGACGACGTGGTCGATCAGATGGACATCTTTGTGACGGCGACTGGCAACTTCCAGGTGATTCGCCATGAGCACCTGGTGCGCATGAAGGATGAGGCCATCGTTTGCAACATCGGCCACTTCGACAACGAGATCGATGTGGCCTCCCTCAAGCAGTACGAGTGGGACAACATCAAGCCGCAGGTGGACCACATCACCCTGCCTAGCGGCAACAAGATCATCCTTCTGGCCGAGGGCCGTCTGGTGAATCTGGGCTGCGCCACCGGCCACCCCAGCTTCGTGATGAGCAACTCGTTCACCAACCAGACCCTGGCTCAAATCGAGCTGTTCACCAAGCGCGATCAGTACGAGAACAAGGTGTATGTGCTCCCCAAGCACCTCGATGAGATGGTGGCTCGCCTCCATCTCGACAAGATCGGCGCCAAGCTCACCGAACTGACCAGCGAGCAGGCCGCCTACATCAACGTGCCGGTGGAAGGCCCTTACAAGGTGGATCACTACCGCTACTGATTGGGCTGAACCCATGGAAGACTTGCGCGGTTTCACATCGCGCAGGCTCCATGGGGCTCACTGAGCTGGTCACCCAACTACCGGAGCTCATCGGTCAGGCCGTTGAAGCCAATCAGTGGTTGGGTTACACCGCCATCGGGGCGGCCATGTTTTTGGAAAATCTGTTTCCGCCGATCCCCTCAGAGCTGATCATGCCTCTGGGGGGGTTTTATGTGCAGCAGGGTCAGCTGAGCTTCATCCCTGTGGTGTTGGCGGGCTTGATCGGCACGGTGATCGGCACCCTGCCTTGGTATGGCATCGGCCGATTGATCAATGAAGAGCGCATTGAGCACTGGCTTGAGCGCCATGGCCGCTGGATTGGCATCAGCCCTGCTGATTTGGTGCGCAGCCGCAAATGGTTCAGCCGTTACGGCACCTTGCTGGTGTTCTGGGGTCGCTTGCTGCCCGGGATTCGCACGCTGATCTCGGTGCCCGCGGGAATTGAGTTGATGCCGTTTGTGCCGTTTCTGCTGTGGACAACGGCCGGAAGCTTGATTTGGACATTGCTACTCACCTTGGCGGGCTTTGCACTCGGTGAGGGCTACAGCAACGTTGAGGTCTGGATCGAGCCAGTCTCCAAGGTCATCAAAGTGGGCCTGGTGGTGGCCGCCGTTGCGGTGGCGGTGTGGCTGGGCTTGCGCATTTGGCGTCGCCGCCACACCGCCGATTGAGCTCAGAACGGCACGTCGTCGTCGCTCGCGCCGCCGCCAAAGTTGGCGTTCTGCTCGCTATCGCGCCTGGAGCCGAGCAGTTCGAGCCGATCAACGCGAACCACTGGCTTGGAGCGCTCCTCGCCACTGGCCCGGTCGGTCCAACGATCCAATTTCAGTGAGCCGATGATTCCCAGCAGGGAACCTTTCTTGACGTAGTCAGCAGCTACTTGGGCTTGCTTGCCCCAGATCTCCAGGTTGAACCAGTCGGGCTCGTCGTCGCGGCTGCGGCGGTTGACGGCCATGGTCAGGTTGGCAACAACGCTGCCGGATTCGAAGTAACGCACCTCGGGGTCGCGGCCAGCGCGGCCAACGAGGGTGACGGAATTGACGCCCATGGGTCTCTCCTTTGTCGATGGATCAATGATGCGCCACCTGGTAGGGGCGCCTATCCCCAGTGGTTCCACCGCTGCGTCCGGTTGTTGCATGTCAGTACCCAAACAGCATTGAAAATCACATCTATGATTCGCCGGCTTAATGGCTTGGCATCTCATGTTTTGGCGTCGTTTTCAGCTTTCCCGCGATATCGGGATTGACCTGGGCACCGCCAACACCCTGATCTATGCCACAGGCAAGGGGATCGTGTTGCGTGAACCGTCGGTGGTTGCCATCGACCTCGACAAAGGCGTTCCTTTGGCGGTTGGCGAAGAAGCCAAATTGATGCTCGGCCGCACGCCGGGAAACATCCGTGCGGTGCGTCCCCTGCGCGACGGCGTCATTGCTGACTTTGATGCTGCTGAGCAGATGATCAAGTACTTCATCCAGAAGGGGAATGAAGGCCGCGGCATGGTGGCCCCCCGCTTGGTGATCGGCATCCCCAGTGGCGTCACCGGTGTGGAACGCCGTGCTGTGCGCGAAGCCGGTTTGGGCGGCGCCCGGGAAGTGCATTTGATTGATGAACCGGTGGCTGCTGCTATCGGTGCCGGTCTGCCGGTGACCGAACCCGTTGGCTCGATGATTGTTGACATCGGCGGTGGCACCACCGAGGTGGCTGTGCTCAGCCTCCAAGGCACTGTGATCTCTGAATCGGTGCGCGTCGCCGGTGATGAACTCAGCGACTCAATCACCAGCTACCTGAAAAAGGTCCACAACCTGGTGGTGGGTGAGCGCACCGCTGAAGAGATCAAGATCCGCATCGGCTCGGCCTTCCCCGACGATGAGTTCGATCAGACCGCCATGGATGTGCGTGGTCTGCACCTGCTCTCTGGTTTGCCCCGCACCATCAACGTGCGCGCTGGCGATATCCGCGAAGCCATGATCGAGCCGCTCAACGTGATCGTTGAGGCGGTGAAGCGCACCTTGGAGCGCACTCCCCCTGAACTGGCTGCTGACATCGTTGACCGCGGCATCATGCTGGCCGGCGGCGGCGCGCTGGTCCGCGGCATCAGTGACCTGGTGAGCAATGAAACCGGGATCCTCACCCACGTGGCGGAAGACCCGCTGCTGTGTGTGGTGAATGGCTGCGGCCGTGTGCTGGAGGACTTCAAGCGCCTGGGCCGTGTGCTGGATGCCTCCGAGTTCAGCCGTTTGGCCAACTAAGCCATGGCGATGGGTCGGCGGCTGTCGCGCCTGCTGGATCGGTCTTTATTGCTGAGCACAGGGCCTTGGCTGGTTCTGCTGCTCTTCTTTTTGGTGGTGCGCGTCTCCAAGGGCGCCCCGTTGGCCGATCTTTATGCCCAGCTCAGCCGCCCGTTTTGGCCTGGTTCAGCCCAATCGGAATGGCTCAAAGAGTCCCAGCAATTGGAAGATCAGCAGCGCATTGCCACCCTTGAGGGCCGCTTGGCTCGCCTCGAGCAAGATCAGCAGCTGCGCAATCAAGCCGGTGATTGGATCACCGCTCCTGTGATCAGCCGCCGCATTGAAGGTTGGTGGCAGCAACTGGAATTGGGTGCTGGTCGGGTGCAGGGCATCAAAACCGGTGCGGTCGTCACCGGCCCTGGCGGTGTGTTGGGCCGCATCAGCAGCGTGACTCCGAGCACCTCCAGGGTGCAGTTGCTGACCGATCCCTCCAGCCGCGTGGGCGTCGAGCTTCAAGGCGGCAGAGGCCATGGCCTGCTTTTTGGTGAAGGCTCCAGCCGGCCGCTGGTCAAATTCCTCAATAACGATGTGACCGTTCAGCCCGGTGATGTGGTGGTCACTTCTAGGGCCAGCTCGGTGTTTCCTGCCAACTTGATCATTGGCGTTGTGCAAAGCGTCAACACCCAAGCCGGACCAGCTCCTCAGGGCTTGGTGCAGCTCTCAGCTCCAGCCGATCAGATCGATTGGGTGCGGGTGCGCTGATGGCTGATCGCTCCTGGTGGCGGCTTCAGGCGTTGATCCTCACCAGCCTGCTGTTGCTGCTGCTAACGATCGCCACCCCGGCTTGGTTGCGGCTCGATGGCATGCCTCCCAGTTGGCCGGTGCTTTGGCTGCTGCCGTGGGCGGTGGTGGAAGGCCCGATCGCTGGAGCACTGGCGGCGGTGTTGGTGGGCCTTGGCTTTGATTCGTTCTATGGCCAGGGCATCAGCTCGATCCCCGTGCTCGTGTTGTTGGCCCTGTGGTGGGGCCAGTTCCGCGATGCGCGCCGGCCTTTGGAGCGCAGCACCACGCTTGGATTGCAGGCCTTGCTTGGAAGCTTGCTGCTGAGTGCCAGCTTTGCGCTGCAGCTGCACTGGCGCGGTGGATCGGTGGCTTTGGCGTGGCAGGTGAGCCTGGCGCAGGCGCTGCTCACGGCCCTGTTGGCGCCGGTGGTTTGCTCTGTGCAGGTGCTGCTTTGGAGGCGCCTCACCCCAGACGATGGCCGTTAAAAAAAGGCTGCTGTTGCTGGGTTTGCTTGTAGCTCTATTGGGGGGCTGCAGCCCGGGGCCCAAGCCCAATGAATTGCAGTTCTGGACGATTCAGCTGTCGCCCAAATTCGATCCCCTGATCCGCTCGATGTTGGCGGAGTGGGAAGAGCAGAACCCTGGTGTGAACGTGCGCTGGACAGATCTGCCGTTTGGCTCGGTGGAGCGCAAGTTGCTGGCGGCTGTCTTTGCTCGCACAGCGCCCGATGTGGTGAACCTCAACCCCCTGTTTTCAGCCAATCTCGCCAGCAAAGGTGGTTTGCTGCCGTTGCAGCAACGGCTCACCCCTGAGGTCAAAGCGCTCTATCTGCCCAGGGTGCTGAAAGCCGCAGAGCAAGACGGGGAGCTCTATGCGCTGCCCTGGTATCTCACCGCACGCATCACCCTGGCCAACCAGCGGCTGCTCAAAGCCGCGGGCTACAGCAAGCCTCCTGCCACCTGGGCGGAGGTGCCGGCCTATGCCGAGGCTGTGAAAAAGCGCACGGGCCGCTATGCCCTGTTTGTGACGGTGGTGCCGGATGGCTCAGCTGAGCTGCTGGAGTCGATGGTGCAGATGGGGGTTCAGCTCGTCGATGAGCGCTACCGGGCGACCTTTAACAGCCTCGAAGGCCGCCGCGCGTTTGCGTTTTGGACCGATCTCTACCGGCGCGGTCTGCTGCCTAGAGAGGTGGTGAGCCAAGGCTTCCGGCGCGCGATTGAGCTGTATCAGAGCGGCGAGTTGGCGCAATTGGCCAGTGGAGCTGAGTTCTTGGCCACGATCGAGACCAATGCACCCCATGTGGCGGCTGACACGGTGCCGTATCCGCCGGTGACCGGCACCGATGGGGCAGCCAACGTTGCTGTGATGAATCTGGCGGTGAGCCGCCAGAGCCGCCGGCCGCAGTTGGCGGTGGATTTAGCCAGCTTCATCACCAACCCAGCGAATCAATTGCGATTTGCCCAGGCAGCGCGGGTGTTGCCATCCAGTGAGCCTGCGTTGAAGCAGCTTGAGCAGGAGTTGGCTGGAGCCCAAGGCCGTGATGGCCTGGTCGGTGCAGCCCGGTTGATGAGCGCTGAGACCCTGGCCCGGGCGAGAGTTCTGGTGCCGGCTGATCCAGGCATTAAGCGCTTGCAAGCCATCATTTATGGACAGCTGCAACGGGCCATGTTGGGCCGTATGAGCAGTGATGCCGCCATCGCAGAGGCCGAGCGGCAGTGGAATGCCTATGCGGCCGCTCGCTGGCCTTAATCCCTTAAGAGAATCGAAAGACTTGTGCGTTGCTGCACCGCTGCACCTGCTTTTTGCGCTCGGTCAGGGTCTGCGCATCTGTAGGGTTGCATCTCGTAAATATTCCGCTCGCTGATGCAATCGGGAGAGTCCACTCCCAATCAGCCGACCGCCACGCTGTTGGTGGTCGACGATGAGCCGGCAGTGCGTCGCGTCCTTTCGATGCGTCTGCAGCTCTCGGGTTATCGGGTGGTGTGCGCTGAAGACGGCGAGCAAGCGCTCGAGCTCTTTGCCAGTGAGCAGCCGGATTTAGTGGTGCTCGACGTAATGATGCCGAAGCTCGATGGCTTTGCGGTGTGCCGCAGGCTTCGCGCTGAATCGGCTGTGCCGATCGTTTTCCTCTCTTCTCTTGATGCCATCGCCGAAAAGGTGGCTGGTTTGGATCTCGGCGCTGACGATTACCTCTCCAAACCCTTCAGTCCTAAAGAACTTGAGGCGCGAATTAGTCGGATTCTGGGTCGTGTTGTTGGCCGCGGCACAGCGAGCCAAGATCCCCGCGAGCCCGTGGCTGGCCTAGGTGTGCTTCGCCTTGGCGATTTGGTGGTGGACACCAATCGCCGCCAAGTGAGCCGTGGTGGCGAACGTATTTCACTCACCTACACCGAATTCAGTTTGCTGGAGCTTCTGTTCCGTGAACCGGGCCGGGTGGTGCCTCGCGCGGAGATCCTTGAGCAGCTGTGGGGTTACCCTCCCAGACGCACAGCTGATCTACGCGTCGTGGATGTGTATGTGGCCCGCCTGCGGGGCAAGCTCGAGCCGGATCCCCGCAATCCTGAATTGATCCTCACGGTGCGGGGCACGGGTTATGCCTCTCAGCGTCTCGGCGAACTCAGCGCAGCCGGAGCCTGAGCGTGAGCGAGCTGCGAGATACCCGCCTGGAGAAAGCCCAGGCATTAATTGAATGCGGCCAAGTGCCGTATGCCCTGCGTTTTGAGCCAAGCCATCGCACCGCTGAGCTGCAGCAAGCTCACGCCGATCTGCCCAATGGCGAAGAGCGTGATGTCTCCGTTGCGATCGCTGGCCGCGTGATGACGCGCCGGGTCATGGGCAAGTTGGCGTTTTTCACCCTCGCTGATGAGACCGGCCCCATTCAGCTGTTTTTGGAAAAAGCCGCGCTGGGAGATGCGTTTAAGCAGATCACCAGCCTGGTGGATGCCGGCGACTGGATCGGGGTCAAGGGCACCTTGCGCCGCACCGATCGCGGTGAGTTGTCGGTGAAGGCAGCGCAATGGCAGATGCTCAGCAAAAGCCTGCAGCCGCTACCGGACAAATGGCATGGCCTGGCTGATGTGGAGAAGCGCTACCGCCAGCGCTACCTCGATCTGATCGTTTCTCCCGATACCCGCGACACCTTCCGCCGCCGCGCGCAGCTGGTGAGCGGCATCCGCCGCTGGCTGGATGAGCGCGATTTCCTGGAGATTGAAACCCCTGTGCTGCAAAGCGAGCCCGGAGGCGCCGATGCCCGGCCCTTTGAAACGCACCACAACGCCCTGGATCTGCCGTTAACGCTGCGCATTGCGACCGAGCTCCACCTCAAGCGCTTGGTGGTGGGTGGTTTTGAGCGGGTCTATGAGCTGGGCCGGATTTTCAGAAATGAGGGCGTCAGCACGCGCCACAACCCTGAATTCACCTCAGTGGAGATCTATCAAGCCTTCGCTGATTACAACGACATGATGGATCTCACCGAGGAGCTGATCAGCTCGGTGACCCAGCAGGTTTGCGGCAGCACCTTGATCAACTACCAAGGCACCGAGATCAATTTGGCCCCGGGCTGGCGCCGGGCCACCATGCATGAACTGGTGAAAGAAGCGACTGGGCTTGATTTCGCCGGCTTCAGTAGCCGCGAAGATGCTGCCGCAGCCATGGAAGCCAAGGGGTTGCAGACCCCGGCCTTGGCGGATTCGGTGGGCCGTTTGCTCAATGAGGCCTTTGAGCAGGCCGTGGAAGAAACCCTGATTCAGCCCACCTTCGTTACTGACTATCCCGTTGAGATTTCACCGTTGGCGCGGTCCCACCGCAGCAAGCCAGGGTTGGTGGAGCGTTTTGAGCTGTTCATCGTCGGCCGTGAGCATGGCAATGCCTTCAGTGAGCTGACTGATCCAGTGGATCAGCGTCAACGCCTCGAGGCGCAGCAAGAGCGGCGTGCAGCAGGTGATCTAGAGGCGCAGCGCGTTGATGAGGACTTTTTGAATGCCCTTGAGGTGGGCATGCCACCCACCGGTGGTTTGGGCATTGGCATTGATCGCCTGGTGATGCTGCTCACCGATAGCCCATCGATCCGTGATGTGATCGCGTTTCCGCTGCTAAAGCCGGAAAGCCGAGACGGGTCCGCCGCAGTGGATAATGGTTCCACTGAGTAGATTTCCTCTGGCATGAGTGGAGAGCGCGTCGGTTTTCGTTTCACCCACGCCGATGCTGTGGTGAAGCGCAATCCCCAGGGCCGGTCACGCCGGGGTTGGGTGATGGAGGCCGTGGAGCAAACCACCAGCCGTGGCACCAAGATGCCGGCGTACCGGATCCGTTGGCGCGATAGCGAACGTCCTGAGATCGTGCTGCAGCACATGCTGATCGCCGATCCCGATCCCACCCCGCCGCCCGAAGGCGTGAACCTGGTTCCCCCAGCGCCTAAGGCTTAGGCCTGACCTCGCAATTGGTAGACCAGCAGACCCAGGTGTTCTTTGAGCACCTGGGTTGTTTGATCTAGAGCGTCGCTGCTGGGAATCAGATCGATCAATAGCTCACCCCAGCTGAAGGCCTGGTTTTGGTGTTGAGGATCCAGCTGGTAATCGCAGGCCACTGGAATGATCTGAAGCTCGCTTTGGCGCTTGAAGCTGGCTAAGGCGCGGGGCATGTGGAAGGCACTGGTCACCAAAATCAGCTGCTTCCAGCCTTGCTCTGCAGCGAGCTGGTTGATGCGTTGCGCTTCTTCTGCGGTGGTTCGTGCTTTCTCATTGAGCAGCAGAGCTGAGGCTGGAACACCCAGCTCTTGGGCCAGCTGCTGACTCAGTACCGCTTCAGGGGCGATCGGGTCGTTCAGTGTGAAGCTCACCCTGGCGCCACTGGTGATCAGCACCGGTGCTTTGCCCTGCCTCCAGAGCCTCACGCCGCAGAGCAACCGATCGCCAGCCTCATTGACCTCCACACCTTGGCCCTTGGCTGGAGCCGGACGGATGCCCCCACCCAGCACCAACACCGCATCAGCTTCGGGGAGGGATTTCGGGGTGAGTGAAGCGGCCTGATCTTCCAGTTGCCTCAGCAGGGCATCGCTCACCACCGGCATCGCTGGCACGGCGATCACTAGCCATCCCGTGATCGAGAGCGGCAAGGCCCAACGCTGTTTGCGGCCGCCGATGGCGATCAGTTGCAGCAGAAGCCCCAACCCCAGAGGGTAGATCAGTTGCGGCAGCAGCTTGCTGAGGAAAAACCCCATTAGCTCTTGCGGCGACGCAATTCATCGAGCTCCTGCTCGGCTTCAAAGCGCTGCCAGGCGTCCTCCAGATCGGCAGCCTTTCCAGTTGTTGTTTTTGGTGGTTGTTTGGCAGCGGCGAGCTCTTGCTTCAATTGTTTTGCTTCCTCCCCCAAGGCGGCAAGGGCCTGCCACTGGGCCCGCCCTTGCCCCATCAAATGGCTGAGATGGCTTTCGGCGCGGCCGGCCAGATCATGGGCACCTGCGGTGCGCGCGCGCCCAACCCTCTCGCTCCAAGCACTGATCTCTTTGGACAGCTTCAGCAGGCGTTGGCGAAGGTCTTGGGCTTCTTGATCGATGGTGAGTAGGCGGTGGTGTTTGCGCCGTTGCTGCTCGTTGAAATGCTCCTGATCCAGCAGCTCCTTTTGATTGGGGTGGTCGCTTAAGAAGCGATCAAATTGCTGCTCCAGTTCTTGCTCGAGCCTTTGCCACCAGCTGCTTTCCATGACTCAGCTTTGGGGAGGTTCCGGGGCCTTGGTGATCAGAGGCGCTTCGATTTCCTCTTGCAGTGGAGCGATGGCCCCTTCGCGAGAACGCAGCAGCAACTGGGTGAGCCTGGCCACAGCTCCTTCGCCCATGTCGTCACTACCGATCGCATCAAAGGCCCGCCGGTAAACGCCTTCGAGTTCTTCGATCAAGGATTCGCGCATGCGGCGAACGGCGGCCCGTTGTTCTTCGCGTCCCATGGCTTAAGCGTTCATGCGGGCATCATCGCCCTGAGTGAGCAGGTGCAGGCTGAAGTGATCGTCAGCGTCACACCAGCGCTGGGATCCTTGCCATCCCGCTTGAGCAGCAAGATCCAGAAAATCAATCGGCGCGTACTTGTAGCTGTATTCGGTCATGAGCGCTTCACCAGCGGCGAACGGAATGCGTGAAGCGCCGATGGTCCAGGTTTGCGGGGTGTTGGCCACCAGTGCCATGGCGATGCGCTGGTGTTCTGGCTGCCAAGCGGCTTGGTAGGTGAATGGCTCAGGGTCCAGTTCGATTGCCAAATCGCGTTGCAGCCTGCGCAGCAGATTTTTGGCGAAAGCTGCTGAGACTCCTGCGTTGTCGTCGTAGGCCGCTTCCAGCAGTGATGGCTCCCTGGGTTGATCAATGCCGATCAACAGTTGAGCTTTCTCTCCCAGCAGTTGGCGAATTCTCTGCAGGAAGTTGATGGCTGCATCGGGTTCAAAATTGCCTAACGAGCTGCCGGGGAAAAATCCCACCATCGGTTTGCTTTGCCATGCCTTGGGCAATGGCAGGTCCAACGGTTGGCTGTAATCGGCGCAGATTCCCAGCATGGGAATGCTCGGGTGACGCTCTTGCAAGCGAGTGCCAGCTTCCTGCAGGTGCTCAGCACTGATGTCGATGGCCAGGTAACTGGGCTCGTGCATCGCATCGAGCAATGGCGACACTTTTTCGGCACTGCCGGCGCCAAATTCCACGACGAGGCATCCAGTCGGTAACGCCTCAGCAATTGCTTGCGCTTGGGTGCCTAGAAGGTCTTTCTCAAGTCGGGTGAGGGTGTATTCCGGTTGCTCGCAAATGGCATCAAATAGGGCTGAGCCTTGGCGGTCGTACAGCAGCCAGGCCGGCAGTTGCTTGGGGCTGCGGTTGAGCCCGTCGATGACCGCTTTGCTCACATCAGTGGGGGCTGGATGCAGGTCAATGAGCTCAAAGTGTTGAGCGGTCGCGTGAGGGCTCATCAACGATCCACCGCCAGTCGGATTCCAGCGGCCTGCCAGCGGCACTGGGGCCCAAAGAAGTTGCGGTAGCTCAGCCGCCCGTGGCCAGCTGGCGTCAGAAAACAGCTGCCGCGCAGCACCATTTGACTGCTCATGAATTTGCCGTTGTATTCACCAACAGCCCCCGCCGCCGGGTTGAAACCGCGATAGGGGGTGTAAGGGCTCGCAGTCCACTGCCAGAGGCTGCCAAACCAATCCGCCGCGGCGGCGGAATATTGCCTCGCGGCTTGCTCCCATTCCGCTTCGGTCGGGAGCCGCGCACCAGCCCAGCGGGCATAGGCATCAGCTTCAAACCAACTCAGATGACGCACTGGGGCTTGGGCTTCCCGCGGTTGCAAGCCGCGCAGGCTGAATTCCATCCCATCAGCGCGCCAGTAGCGGGGAGCTGCCCAGCCGTTCTCTTGCACCAAGCTCCAGCCCTCAGACATCCACAGATGTGGTTTTTGGTAGCCACCAGCAGCGATGAAGGCTTCGAACTCCGCGTTGGTCACTAAGCGATCAGCCAGCGCACAGGCATCCAGCCAAACTCTCTGACGAGGGGTTTCGTTGTCGAAGTGGAATTCAGGGTTGCCTGGCTCAACGCCAATGCTGATCACACCGCTCCTTAACTCCAACCAGTGGCCGCTGCGGCCCTGGGCCGGAGGTGCTGGGGTATCCGGGTTGTAGCCGTGAGCCAGTGGATTGCGGCTGAAGCCATCGAGAAGATCCATCAACAACAGCTCTTGGTGCTGTTGCTCGTGCTGCAAGCCCAACTCCAGTAGTTGAGCTTGCTCATGATTCATGCCTTCCAGCAGCCAGCTTTGTAGCTCCTGATCCACCCGCTCACGCCAGTGCAAAACCTCAGCGATGGTGGGCCGGCTGAGCAGGCCCCGCTGGGGCCTGGGATGGCGAGGACCTGCCGCTTCGTAATAGGAGTTGAACAACACACCCCAACCCTCTGGCAGCGGCTGCCAGTTGGGCCGGTTGGGCTGCAGCAGGAAGGTGTCAAAAAACCAGGTGGTGTGGGCCAGGTGCCACTTAGGGGGGCTGGCATCCGCCATGCCCTGGAGCATCAGATCTTCCGGCTCCAGCGGTGCCACCAGATCCACACTGCGGTCGCGGATCGCGCTCAAGCGCTCGAGCACCGGCGCTGGGGAGTGTCGGATCATCCTCAGGGCGCCCGGTGGCGGGACCCTAGCCTGCGCAAACGCAGTCGACAGCAGGATGGGGATCACTCGCGGATTCGTTGGAGCGGTGGGCAACACCCCGCTGATTCGCCTGGAGCATCTCAGCGAGTGCACCGGCTGCGAAATCCTCGGCAAGGCTGAGTTCATGAACCCTGGCGGTTCGGTCAAAGACCGTGCTGCGCTGGGAATTCTTTTGGCTGCCGAAGCCAGTGGTGACCTCAAAGCAGGCGGCACCGTTGTCGAGGGAACAGCCGGGAACACCGGCATTGGTTTGGCCCATCTCTGCAATGCCCGCGGCTACCGCTGCGTGATCGTGATCCCAGAAACGCAGTCGGCCGAAAAGATCGACCTGCTGCGCAGCCTTGGGGCTGAAGTGCGCACAGTGCCTGCCGTGCCGTACCGGGATCCCAACAACTACGTGAAACTCTCAGGCCGGATCGCTGAGGAGATTCCCGGTGCGGTTTGGGCCAATCAATTTGATAACCGCGCCAACCGTCAGGCCCATGCCGACACCACTGGTCCGGAAATCTGGCAGCAATGCGAAGGCCGGCTGGATGGCTGGGTGGCTGCAACAGGCACTGGTGGCACCTACGCCGGCGTGGCGCTTTACCTCAAGCAGCAATCCGATGCTGTGCGCTGCGTGCTGGCCGATCCCCATGGCAGTGCCCTCTACAGCTGGGCCAGCAATGGGGAATTGGCCAGTGAAGGTTCGTCGGTGACCGAGGGCATCGGCAACAGCCGCATCACCGCCAATTTGGAGGGGGCTCCCGTCGATGAGGCGATCCGCATCGATGATCAGACCGCCATTGATGTGCTTTACGACCTCCTTTGGCATGAAGGTCTGTTCTTGGGTGGTTCGGTCGGGATCAATGTGGCCGCGGCTGTTGAGTTGGCCCGGCGCTTAGGGCCTGGACATCGCATCGTCACGGTGTTGTGTGATGGCGGTGATCGCTATCGCTCCCGCATTTGGAATCAGGAGTGGTTGCAAAGCCGGGGGCTGCGCCAGCCAGAGCGGCAGCAACTCGGTAGCGTCGCTTAAGAGCCAGAAGAGTGGCCGTGCCGACCCCTGCTGAGGCCGCCAGCGGAGCCTTGCTTGAGCGCCGTTATCGCCTCGATGAGGTTCTCAGCGAGGCTGAGGGCACGCGCCTCTGGCGCGGCGCCGACACGTTGGTGGGTGAGTTGCCCGTGGCCATTCGCGCCTGGTGGGGGCTCACGGATGAAGAGTTAGCGGCCTTGCAGCAGCGCTTGGAGCGGCTCAAGGCCGTGCTGCATCCCCAAATTCCCCGCTTGGGGGAGCAGTTGCCTGCCGAGGGTGGTTGCTGGCAGGTCCGCGAATGGATTAGTGGGCGCACCTACCAAGACCTGCTGCAGGCCCGCCAAGAGCGGCAGCTTGTCTTTGGCTCTGGGGAGGTGCTGCTGCTGCTGCGGCAGTTGCTGCCTGCCTTAGCTGCTTTGCATGGGCAGAACCTGGTGCATGGCGATCTGACCCCCGCCAATTTGGTTCGCCGCGATAGCGATGGACTGCCGGTGCTGATTGATTTCGGCCTGCAAGCTGCCGTCGTTGGTCAACCGCTGACTGCTGCCACGGCGGGCTATGCCCCACCCCAGGCCAGGCACGAGCCCTATGGGCTGTGGATGGACCTCTACAGCCTCGGTGTTGTGGCCCTCGTGCTGCTTAGTGGTGAAGAGCCAGCAGCCTTAATGGATCCCGTGTCGCTGGCCTGGCGCTGGCCGGAAGGGATTGATCTGGATGCTGCGTTTCGCCAGGTGCTGGAGCGGCTGCTGGCAACAAGCCCTGAGCAGCGCTTCAACTCAGCGGCTGAGGTGGCTGAGGCGTTAACCGCTCTGCCTGTCCCTGAGAGCACCGGGCCGGTGAGCCGCTCGGATCGCACGGCTGTGTTGCTGCCGCAGCTCAAGCCAGAGCAGCAAGCAGAGGCATCTCCTGCCCCTGCGCCCACCCGTCCAACCCGCGATGAGCGCCGGCGCGCCAAAGAACAAGCCGCGGAAGGTCGTTTTTGGCCTGTGGTGATTGCCCTGCTCTTGGCAGCGTTGGTGGGTTCGGCTTTGGGTTGGTTGCTGTTGGGTCGCAACCGCCAGAGCAACCGCCCGGCTTCAGCGCTTGCACCGGAGCTCAGCTTGCCGCCAGCCGAGTTGGATCAACGCCAGCAATTGCTTAATCGCCTCAGGGCGTTGCAGGTCGATCAGGCCTGGTTTCTCAAGTTGGTGGATAGCAGCCTCGCGGCTCAGTTCCCGGAGCGAGGCGGGCGAGCACCCACCGACTCCTTGGAGGATGCGCCCCTGCGCAAAATCTGGAACGACCTAGCCCAGGAGTGGCTGGTGCGCGTTGAGCAGCTTCCTGTTCCCCTGCGCCAACGCCTGGGCAGTTACACAGATGCGGATTGGAAGCAACGCGAGAAATCCCTCACCAAAGAGGGTCTGAGTCCATTGGTGCTGCGGCAGTTGGTCAGCAGCAGCGCTCAGAACCTGCTGCCCGGCCGCAATCCAGAGACGATTCCTGCTGAGCCTGTGCGGCAGATCTGGTATGCCGCAGCTCTGCGCAGCTTGGAAGGCCTCAAGGTGGAGCAGCTCAAGCCTGTTTTGAACGTCCCGAGTTCACTAAGCACGTCAGTGGATGGGCAAGGGGCCAAGTTGATCGCCATCAACGTGCCCAAAAACCATCGTTTGGTGCTGGGGGTCAATGGCACGCCGTTGATGCAGATGAGCTTGTTTGCCGCCAATGGCAAGGTGCTGGAGCCCCGTGGTCCGCTGCGGGTGCTCAGCGTGGCCCGGGTGGAGAACTCCCCGGTGCAGTTGTTGATTCGCAACGATGGCCTCGCTCCAGGCTTAATCAGCCTTTCGGTGCGGGTTGATCCGCCCTTGCCCAAGCCTGCGCGCGAGACCCAACGGCCTCGCCAACAGCAGCCTTCCGCTCAGCCGCCCAACCAGCCTCAGCCCCAAACTCCGAAGCAGGATTCGGTGCTTGATGAGATCAAGCAGCCCACGGTTGATCCCTTTGGCAATTAGAGGCGTTTGAGGGCGGAGCGCAGATCCTTCTGGTCTTGCTTGCGGCGCTCTTCCTGGCGTTTGTCATGAAGCTTCCGGCCTTTGCCCAGGCCGATGGTGAGCTTGATCCAGCTGCCTTTGAGGTGAATGTTTAAAGGGATCAAGGTGAGCCCTTTGGTGTCGAGCTGCCCCCTGAGCTTGTCGATCTCGCGGCGATGGGCCAGCAGCCTGCGCACCCGCAGCGGCTCATGGTTGAAGTAGCGGCTGGCCTGCTCATGGCCGGCAATGTGCACGTTGTGCAGTTGCAGCTGCCCCTGGCGGATCAGGCAGAAGCCGTCGCGCAGGTTGGCCTTGCCGGCGCGGATGGCCTTCACCTCCGTTCCCAGCAGTTCAATGCCGGTTTCCAGCGTGTCAAGGATTTCGTACTGATGACGGGCCTGGCGGTTGTCCGCAAGCAGCTTCTGCGCCTCAAGGCGCTTTTTGGCTGCCGCTTTTGCTCCCTTGCCCTTGCCGGCCACGCCCTCGCCCTTTTCATTTCATGCTGACGCATGGATTGTCCGTAACCTCGAGCCATGGCGATTCAGTCCTCCAGCAGCGGCAGCAAGCCACCAGCGCCCAAGCGTCTGGTGGCCCCAGAGGCCACGGCTGCTGAGGGTGATGGCGGCCGGGATGAGGGTCTGAGGCCCCGCCGCTTGGCTGATTACATCGGTCAGAGCGAGCTCAAGCAGGTGCTGGGGATTGCTGTTGAGGCCACCCGCCTGCGCAACGACGCGCTCGACCATGTGCTGCTTTATGGCCCACCGGGTCTGGGCAAAACCACCATGGCGTTGGTGCTCGCCGAAGAGCTGGGTGTGTCCTGCCGCATCGCTAGTGCGCCAGCCCTTGAGCGTCCGCGCGACATCGTTGGCCTGTTGATGAATCTGCAGCCACGCGAGCTGCTCTTTATTGATGAAATTCACCGGCTGAACCGGGTGGCCGAGGAGCTGCTCTATCCAGCGATGGAGGATTTTCGCCTTGATCTCACCGTGGGCGCCGGTCCAGCGGCCCGCACCCGCAGTTTGGAGCTTCCGCCGTTCACTTTGGTGGGGGCGACCACCAAAGCCGGGTCCTTGAGCTCACCATTGCGGGATCGTTTTGGCTTAATTCAGCGGCTGGAGTTCTACAGCTGCAGTGATCTCGAGGCGATCGTCTCTCGCTCGGCCCAACTGCTGCAGTTGGAGTTAGCGGCTGAGGCCGCCGCTGAAATCGCCCGGCGCTGCCGGGGCACCCCGCGGATCGCCAATCGCCTGCTGCGGCGTGTGCGTGATTTCGCCAGCGTTCGCGGGATTGCCGCGGTGGGAGCACCAGTGGTGGTGGAAGCCTTGGCGATGCACCGGGTGGATGGCCGCGGCCTCGATCCCTCCGACCGCCGTTTGCTCAGCCTGCTGGAGACCAGCTACGGCGGAGGCCCAGCGGGTCTCGATACCCTGGCAGCAGCGTTGGGTGAAGACCCCGACACGCTGGAAGCTGTGGTGGAACCGTTTCTGTTGCAACTTGGTTTTCTGCAGCGCACCCCTCGCGGGCGTGTGTTGACTGACGCCGGCAGGGCCCATTTGGAGGCCGCTTGATGGCTTGGCTGATGCCAACTCTGTTGGCGTTGCTGTTGGGCACCACCGGGCTGGCCGATCAGTTTCACCAGGCTTTGGAGGCCAGCCAACAGGGACGTTTCGCTGAAGCTCTCGGACTTTGGGATGGCGTGATTGAGCTTGCTCCAGCAGACAGCGCAGCCTGGAGCAACCGCGGCAATGTGCGTTTGGCCTTGGGTGACCCAGAGGGTGCCATTGCCGATCAGACCGAGGCGATCCGCTTGGAGCCTGAGGCGATCGACCCCCATCTCAATCGCGGCACTGCCGAAGAAGCCCTAGCCCAATGGGATCAAGCAGCAGCTGATTACAACTGGATTTTGGAGCGCCAGCCCGATGAGGCCGCCGCCCTTTACAACCTGGGCAATGTGGCCGGCAGCCTCGGGGATTGGCCTGCCGCACGGGAGCGATTTGAAGCGGCATCGCTCGCTCAGCCAGGGATGGCCATGGCGCGCTCTAGTGCTGCTTTGGCAGCCTTTCAAATCGATGAGCTGGAGACCTCAGAGAAGGAATTACGCCGGTTGATTCGCCGTTACCCCCTGTTTGCGGATGCCCGTGCGGCCCTAACGGCGTTGCTGTGGCAGCAAGGCAACGCTGGTGAGGCCGAGAGCCATTGGGCCGCAGCTTCAGGTTTGGATGAGCGCTACAGCGATCCGCAGTGGTTGCTGCAGGTGCGCCGCTGGCCGCCTGAGCCAGTCAGCGCATTGCAGCGGTTTTTGGCTCTCGATGGGGGCCAGCCATGAACGATCAGGCCGCCCTGCTGGAGATCCGCCGCTATCTGCATGCCCATCCGGAGTTGAGCGGCCATGAACAGCGCACTGCGGCGTTGGTGGCTGGTGAATTGCGTCAACTCGGCTGGCAAGTGCGTGAAGGTGTTGGCCGCACCGGCGTGGTGGCCGAATTGGGCCCCGAGAATGGCCCCGTGATCGGCCTGCGTGTTGATCTCGATGCGTTGCCGATCGAAGAGCGCACGGGCCTGCCCTTTGCCTCCAAGGAGCTGGGCTTGATGCATGCCTGCGGCCACGATTTGCACACCTGTGTGGGCCTTGGTGTGGCCATGGCCTTGGCGCGTGACCCGCGTCCTTTGCCGGGCCGGGTGCGGCTGCTGTTTCAGCCCGCCGAAGAAACTGCGGAAGGCGCCCGGTGGCTTGTGGAGGCTGGGGCCGTGGAGGGTCTTAGCGGCCTGTACGGGGTGCATGTGTTTCCCAGCATTCCTGTGGGGAGCATTGGCGTGCGCCATGGCTCCTTGACGGCCGCGGCGGCGGAGTTGGAGGTGGAGGTGCTGGGGGAATCAGGCCATGGGGCCCGGCCCCATCAGTCGGTGGATGCGATCTGGATTGCGGCCCGCCTGATCAGTGGTTTGCAAGAGGCGATTAGCCGCCGGCTTGATGCGCTGCAACCGGTGGTGCTGAGCTTTGGGCGGATTGAAGGGGGCCGCGCGTTCAATGTGATTGCTGATCGCGTCAAGTTGCTCGGCACCCTGCGCTGTTTGGACACAGCCCTCTACAAGGAGCTGCCTGCGTGGGTGGAAAGCACAGCGCAGCAGATCTGCCGCGCTTACGGCGGTGAGGCCACGGTGCGGTTTCGCGGCATCGCCCCACCGGTTCAGAATGATTTGGAGCTCACGCGCTTGTTGGAGCAGGTGGCCCTCGAGCAGTTGGGGCGTGAGCGGGTGCTCGAGCTCGAGCAGCCCAGCCTTGGAGCCGAAGACTTCGCCCATTACCTGGGCCATGTGCCGGGGTGCATGTTCCGTCTTGGTGTTGCGGGGCCCGAGGGCTGCGCGCCTTTGCATAACGGGGCGTTTAACCCTGAGGAGGCCTGTTTGCCCTTGGCGGTTGAGCTGCTTTCGGCAACATTGCGCCGTTGGTTGGAGCAGCATGGCCAGCAGAGCGGAGCTGCCCTGTGAACTCACGCCTGCTGTTGGCGTTGGCCACACCTCTATTGGTGTTGTTGGCTCTGTTGGGGCTCTTTGGCGTGGGCCAGCGGCAGGGTGCTGAGCGCTTGCAGGCTCTGCCTGCGGTGTTGATTGGTTCGGGGCTGCTGGTGGCTGGATCTGCTGGCTATGGTCGCCGCCGGCGCCAGCTGCTGCGCGCCTTACGCGAGCGCGAGCCAACGCCATGAGCACCGAAGCCCAACAACCCAGTGGCATGGATTTGCCGGCGATTGAGGCGGCCATCACCAGTGGCGACACCACCTTGCGGATGCGGGCGATCACGGCGATGCAGCCCTTTGAACCTCAAGAGTGTGTGCCGCTTTTGCTGCAATGCCTGGATGACGACGCTTTTGTGGTGCGCTCCTTGGCCTGCATGGGATTGGGCTACAAGCGCAACCCCCAGGGGCTGCAGGCCCTGCTGAAGGTGATGCAAGCCGAGAGCGATCACAACGTTCGCGCTGAAGCCGCCAATGCTGTTGCCCGCCACGGCGGCGAGCAGGCCCTCCAGGCGCTGTTGGATCTCTATGCCCGCGACGAGCATTGGCTGGTTCGCACCAGCATCCTGGCGGCGATGGCTGCTGAAGATGACATGCCCATGGAGCCTTTGCAGCAGCTGGCTGAGCAAGGCTGCGCTGATGACAACGAGACCGTGCGTGAAGCCGGCCAAGGCTTGAAGTTGCGTCTGCAGCAACGTCGTTTGGAGAAGCTGCTGCCCTAGCGGTCTTGCTAGCTTTTTGGAGTCACTAGGGGTGCCGTCGCCGGATCAACGGCTATGGCTGAGATCACACCCTCCGAACCTGATTCCGGGTTATGCCGGCGCAGGGAAGTGCTGGATGTGCGGCGGCCCCCTCCCTGTTGAGGAACCTTCGTCATGCGCAGTGCCTGGATTGAGAAGCGCCGCGGCAGTGCCAATGTCAGCCAGCTCCATTACGCCCGCCAGGGCGTGGTTACCGAAGAAATGGCCTATGTGGCCAAACGGGAGAACCTGCCGGAATCGCTGGTGATGGAGGAGGTGGCTCGGGGTCGCATGATCATCCCGGCCAACATCAACCACGCGAATCTGGAGCCGATGGCCATCGGCATCGCCAGCAAGTGCAAGGTGAACGCGAATATCGGCGCGTCCCCCAATGCCTCCGATGCCTCGGAAGAGGTGAAGAAGCTGGAGCTGGCTGTGAAATATGGCGCCGACACCGTGATGGATCTCTCAACCGGTGGCGTGAACCTCGATGAGGTGCGCACGGCGATCATCAACGCGTCGCCAGTGCCTATCGGCACCGTGCCCGTCTACCAGGCCCTCGAGAGCGTGCATGGCTCGATCGAGCGCCTCTCAGAAGATGATTTCCTGCACATCATCGAGAAGCACTGCCAGCAAGGCGTTGATTACCAAACGATCCATGCGGGCCTGCTGATTGAGCACCTGCCCAAAGTCAAGGGCCGTTTGACCGGGATCGTCAGCCGTGGTGGCGGGATCTTGGCCCAGTGGATGCTCTATCACCACAAGCAGAACCCTCTCTACACCCGCTTTGAAGACATCTGCGAGATCTTCAAGCGCTACGACTGCACCTTCTCCTTAGGTGACTCTTTGCGGCCTGGCTGTCAGCACGATGCCTCTGACGATGCCCAGCTGGCTGAACTCAAGACCCTGGGAGAGCTCACCCGCCGCGCTTGGAAGCATGACGTTCAGGTGATGGTGGAAGGCCCCGGCCATGTGCCGATGGACCAGATCGAGTTCAACGTCAAAAAGCAGATGGAGGAGTGCAGCGAAGCCCCCTTCTACGTGCTCGGTCCACTCGTGACTGACATCGCTCCTGGCTACGACCACATCACCAGTGCCATTGGTGCTGCGATGGCCGGCTGGCATGGCACCGCCATGCTCTGCTATGTCACCCCCAAAGAACACCTGGGTCTGCCGAACGCAGACGATGTGCGGGAGGGCTTAATCGCCTACAAGATCGCTGCCCACGCCGCCGACATTGCCCGACACCGTCCTGGTGCCCGTGACCGCGACGACGAGCTCAGCCGGGCGCGCTACGCCTTCGACTGGAACAAGCAGTTTGAGTTGTCCCTCGATCCTGAGCGGGCCAAGGAGTATCACGACGAAACCCTGCCAGCCGATATCTATAAGCAGGCAGAGTTTTGCTCGATGTGTGGTCCAAAGCACTGCCCGATGCAAACCAAGATCACTGATAAAGACCTCGAGAGCCTGGAAGAGGTGCTCAAGGCCAAGGGCGGGGCTGAGCTGAGTACGGCCAAGCTCGATCGGGCGGACTAATCCTCTTTCGCTCAGCTCACAGGCACAAAAAAAGCCCCCCTTTTGGGGGGCTTTTGTTTGGCTAAAGGAGGCTCAACCCAGCAGGGCTTTGGACTTGGCCACCACGTTCTCCACGGTGAAACCGAATTCCTTCATGCAGGTGCCGCCAGGAGCAGAAGCGCCGAAGCGGTTCATGGTGACGCTGTCGCCATCAAGGCCGATGAAGCGGTGCCAGCCAAAGGCTTCGGCGGCTTCCACCACGATGCGCTTGCGAATGGCAGAAGGCAGAACCTGCTCCTTGTAGGCATCGCTCTGCTCATCGAAGAGCTCTACGCAGGGCATGGAGACCACACGCACCTTCTTGCCTTCAGCGGTGAGCTGTTTGGCGGCTTGAACGCAGAGGTCAAGCTCGGTGCCGGTGCCGATCAGGATCAGCTCAGGGGTGCCGTCGCAGTCCTCAAGGATGTAGCCGCCATGCGCGACTTTTTCGATCGAGGAGTTGGCCTGGTTGGCCATGCCCTGGCGGCTGAGGCACAAAGCGCTGGGGCGATGACGGTTCTCGATGGCCAGCTTGTAGGCACCGCTGGTTTCGTTGCCATCACCAGGACGGAACACCAGCATGTTGGGGATGGCCCGCAGCGATGGGATGGTCTCGATTGGCTGGTGGGTGGGGCCGTCTTCACCGACGCCAATGGAGTCGTGGGTGAGCACATAGATCACACCCAGCTCGCTGAGGGCTGACAGGCGCATCGAACCGCGCATGTAGTCGGCAAACACCAGGAAGGTGCCGCCGTAGGGGATCAAACCACTGTTGTGATAAGCGATGCCGTTCAGCACAGCCGCCATGGCGTGCTCGCGTACACCGAAGTGCAGGTAGCGCTTTTCAGGGGTTTCCGGCTGGAAGGAACCGGTTTCCCCCTTGATGTCGGTGTAGTTGGAGTGGGTGAGGTCAGCGGAGCCACCGATCAGCTCAGGCAGGTTGGGGCCGAGAGCACCCAGACAGATCTGGGAGTGCTTGCGGGTCGCCAGACCCTTGTCATCGGCGGTGTAGGTGGGCAGATCCTTGTCCCATCCCTGGGGCAGTTCATTGCGCAGCATGCGCTCGAATTCAGCGGCTTCGCTGGGGTACTTGCTGCGGTAGCCGGCCAGGGCCTGATTCCACTCAGCCTCGAGGCTGGAGCCACGCTCGATGGCCTGGCGGTATTGGTCGTAGGCCTCCTGGGGCACCTCAAAGGGGCCGTAATCCCAGCCCAGTTGCTGGCGGGTCAAAGCGGCTTCTTCTTCACCCAGGGGAGCGCCGTGCACACCAGCGGTGTCGCTCTTGTTGGGTGAGCCATAGCCGATGGTGGTGGTCACCTTGATGATCGAAGGCTTATCGGTGACAGCCTTGGCCGACTCGATCGCCTTGGCAATGGCATTCACATCGGTGTTGCCGTCAGCCACATGCTGCACATGCCAGCCATAGGCCTCGTAGCGCTTGAGCACGTCTTCGGTGAAGGAGACGTTGGTGCGCCCGTCGATGGTGATGTGGTTGTCGTCGTAGAGGGCAATCAGCTTGCCCAACTTGAGGTGACCAGCCAAAGAGCAGGCCTCAGAGGCCACACCTTCTTGGTTACAGCCATCGCCCATGATCACGTAGGTGTAGTGATCGACGACCTTGGCGTCAGGCTTGTTGAACTTGGCGGCCAGGTGAGCCTCAGCAATCGCCAGGCCAACAGCGTTGGAGATGCCGGCGCCCAGAGGGCCGGTGGTTACCTCAATGCCGGGTGTTTCAAAGGTCTCGGGGTGGCCAGGGGTTTTGGAGCCCCACTGGCGGAACTGCTTGATGTCTTCGATCGTGACCGAGTCGTAGCCGGTCAGGTGCAGCAAGGCGTAAAGCAGCATGCAGCCGTGGCCCGCTGAGAGCACGAAACGGTCGCGGTTGAACCATTTCGGGTTCTTGGGGTTGTGCTTGAGGAACTTGTCCCAAAGGGTGTAACCCATGGGCGCACAGCCCATCGGCAAACCGGGGTGGCCGCTATTGGACTTGTTGACCGCATCGACCGCCAGCATGCGGATGCTGTTGATGCAGAGGGTGTCGAGCGAAACAGGTGCAGCGACCATGGGGATCTCGTAGGGGAGGTAAGGGGGACCCCGTCACGCGTAGCGACGGAAAGCGAGGCAGACGTTGTGACCGCCGAATCCAAATGAATTGGAAAGGGCCGTTGAGATTATCTGCTCCCGTGCCTGATTCGGAACGACATCCAGATCACAGGCGGGATCGGGATTCTGGTGGTTGATGGTGGGAGGCACCACACCGTTCTGCAGTGCTAGCACCGCAGCGACGGCTTCGATGCCACCGCTGCCACCCAGTAAGTGACCAGTCATGGACTTGGTGGAGCTCACCGGGATGGCCTTGGCCCGCTCGCCCAGGGCGGTTTTGATGGCAGCGGTTTCATTGCTGTCGTTGGCTGGGGTGCTGGTGCCGTGGGCATTGACGTAATCAATGTCATCGGCCTTCAGCCCTGCATCGCTGAGCGCGAGGCTCATTGCTCTGGCGCCGCCCAAGCCACCCGGGATGGGTGAGGTGATGTGGTGGGCATCACAGGTCATGCCGTAGCCGACCACCTCGCCAAGGATCTCAGCACCACGGGCTTGAGCATGGTCGAGGGTTTCGAGCACCAAGATGCCGGCGCCCTCACCAATTACGAAGCCATCGCGTTCAGCATCAAAGGGACGGCTGGCCGTAGCTGGATCGTCGTTGCGGAACGAGAGCGCTTTGGCGCTGGCAAAGCCAGCCACTCCAAGCGGTGTAATCGCTGATTCAGCGCCGCCGCAGATCATGGCGTCGGCGTGGCCTTGCTGCAGTAAGCGGAAGGCATCACCAATGGCGTTGGATCCAGCGGCGCAGGCGGTGGCGACAGCTGAACTGGGCCCTTGAGCCCCCAGGGCGATGGCCGCCAGGCCGGTTGCCATGTTGGGGATCATCATCGGCACCGTGAACGGGCTCACGCGCCCTGGCCCCTTGCCCTCGAGAACGTGGGCTTGGGTTTCCATCGTCAGCAAGCCGCCAACTCCAGAGCCGATGATCACGCCGATGCGCTGGCGATTGGCATCGGTGATTTCAAGGCCGCTGTGAGCCAGCGCCTCTTTGGCAGCCACAACGCCGAATTGGCAAAAGCGATCCCAACGCTTGGTTTCTTTGGGGTCGAGAACACCGGTGGGATCGAAGTCCTTCACTTCTGCGGCAAAGCGGCAGGCGTGCTTGGACGCGTCGAACAGGGTGATCGGCGCCACACCATTGGCACCGGACTGCAGCCCGGCCCAATAGGTGGCAACGGTATTTCCAATGGGTGTCACGGCGCCAAGACCCGTGATCACCACCCGGCGGGACGACTCAGCCATGGTGTTGCAACAAGCAGATCGTGGCGATCAGCCCTTCTTCTCTTGGATGTAGGACACGGCGTCACCAACGGTGGCGATGCCTTCAGCGGCCTCGTCAGGGATTTCGATATCGAAGGCTTCTTCCAGGGCCATCACCAGCTCGACGGTGTCGAGGGAGTCAGCACCCAGATCGTTCTGAAAGTTGGATTCAGGCTTGACCTCAGCGGCATCGACGCTGAGCTGCTCAGCCACGATTGAACGAACCTTCTCGAGAATTTCCTGGGACATGGCCTGGGCTTCTTGGCGCCGAGCATCTTACGGGCCAGCCCCAAACGCGTTAACAACGATGACGGGCTTGACGTTCAAGCGGTCGAGCGGCAGGAGCGCGGGTACCTTGGCGAAACGGTTCTCTTATGGCCAGGGCATGTCCCATTCCGTCAAGATCTACGACACCTGCATCGGTTGCACCCAGTGCGTTCGTGCCTGCCCTCTCGATGTGCTCGAGATGGTGCCTTGGGATGGCTGTAAGGCTGGCCAGATCGCTTCGTCCCCTCGCACGGAAGATTGCGTGGGCTGCAAGCGCTGTGAAACGGCTTGCCCCACTGACTTCCTCAGCATCCGTGTCTATCTGGGCGATGAAACCACCCGCTCGATGGGTCTGGCTTACTGATTTCAAGGGCTTTCATCCCTATGCTCTGCCCGGCCCTGCCGGGCTTTTTTGTTGATCAGGAGTAGGAGCGGATGTGCGGCATCGTTGCGGTCATTGGCACCCGTGATGCAGCTCCATTGCTTCTGGATGGCCTGCGGCAACTGGAGTATCGCGGCTACGACTCAGCAGGAATCGCCACGGTTCATGGCGGTCATCTGAGCCACCTGCGCGCTGAAGGCAAACTCATCAATCTCACCCAGCGTTTTGAAGCCAGTGGCGCTGCAGGATCTTGCGGCATTGGCCACACCCGTTGGGCCACCCACGGCAAGCCTGAGGAGCGCAACGCCCACCCCCACCTGGATGGTTCAGGTGAGTTGGCGGTGGTTCAAAACGGCATCATCGAAAACCACCGCAGCCTCAGAGAGCGATTGGCAGCAGGCGGGGCCGCCTTTCAATCCGATACCGACACTGAGGTCATTCCTCACCTCGTTTCACAAGAGTTGAAAGGTCTGCTAGCGGCAGGATCACCCGCTGATGGCGCCACCTTGCTCAAGGCCGTTCAACAGGCCTTGCCTCAGCTCGATGGTGCCTACGCGTTGGCTGTGGTTTGGGCCCAGTGCCCCGATGCCTTGGTCGTAGCTCGCCGGCAGGCCCCCTTGTTGATCGGCTTTGGTGAAGGTGAATTTCTTTGCGCCAGCGACACACCCGCGCTGGCAGGTGTGACTCGCACCATCCTTCCCTTGGAAGATGGGGAAGTGGCCCTCTTGGGGCCTTTGGGCATTGAGCTCTACAACGAAGCCGGTGAGCGGCAGCAGCGACCGCCAACCCAGTTGCAGGGCACCGACCACGTGGCGGACAAGCGCAGCTTCCGCCACTTCATGCTCAAGGAGATCCATGAGCAGCCCGAAACCGCCGCCCGTTGGTTGCTGCGCCATTTGCCGGAGGGCGGCCCTAATGACCCCTTGGTGGCGTTGCCGCTTGAGCGCAGCCTGCTCGAGGGTGTGCAGCGCATCCAGATCTTGGCTTGCGGCACCAGCCGCCACGCTGCGCTGGTGGGAGCCCATTTGCTAGAGCAGCTTGCTGGAATTCCCACCAGCGTTCATTACGCCAGTGAGTTCCGCTACTCACCGCCCCCGCTGGCGCCCCACACCCTCACCATTGGCGTGACCCAGTCGGGAGAGACCGCCGACACCTTGGCTGCTTTGGCGATGGAGCAGCAGCGTTGCGCTGACCATGGCGATCCCGCTTACGCAGCGCGCCTGCTAGGCATCACCAACCGCACCGAAAGCTCCTTGGGCCGCTTGGTGCCCCAACTCATCGACATCGCTGCGGGCGTTGAAGTGGGTGTTGCGGCGACTAAAACCTTCCTTGGACAGCTTCTGGCCTTCTATGGCTTGGCCATCCAGCTCACGGATTTGCGTGGTGCGCGATCCCGTGAGCAACTCCATCCTCTGTTGGCTGAATTGCGGGCGCTTCCGGCGCAGCTGCAGACCTTGATTGACCGGCTCGACCTGCGTTGCGCAGAGCTGGCCCATGCCTTTGCCGACACACGCACCGTCATCTATTTAGGCCGCGGCATCAACTACCCCATCGCATTGGAAGGCGCCCTCAAGCTGAAAGAGATCAGCTACATCCACGCCGAGGGGTATCCCGCCGGTGAGATGAAGCATGGCCCGATTGCCTTGCTCGACGCTGATGTGCCCGTGGTGAGTGTTGCCATGCCTGGGCCGGTGTTCGACAAGGTGCTCAGCAATGCCCAAGAAGCCAAGGCCAGAGATGCGCGCCTGATTGGGGTGGCCCCGGAATGCCCCGACACAGAGATCTTCGATGAGTTGCTGCCTGTGCCAGCAGTCGATGAGTTGCTCTCGCCGCTGCTCACCCTGATTCCGATGCAGCTGCTCAGCTATCACATCGCCGCGAGGCGCGGCCTTGATGTGGATCAACCCCGCAACTTGGCCAAGAGCGTCACGGTGGAGTGAGCCTTGGGCTCAGCCATCCAGCAGTCCTTTGGGGGGAGTGATCAGTAGCCAGCCCTCTTCCAGTTCCACCTGAGGAACGATCGCGTCGACAAAGGGAACGAGACAGCGGCGGCCATCGGCCTTGAGCTCAATTTCAAGCAAATCATTACCGCCGTGGTGGAGATCCACGACAACACCGATGGGGTCGGACTCAGTGTCAAGACGCACGGACAAGCCCTGCAGGTCCCTCACATGGAACTCACCGTCTTCAAGTTCTGGGATGTCGTCGGCGGCGACAAGGAATTCCTGGTGCACCAAGCTTTCTGCTGCAGTGCGGTCATTGATGCCTTCAAAGCGCACCACAAATAGCTCCTTGCCAGGCAGTTGCCGGCCGCTCAGCAGCTGCACTTGTTGCTCGTTATGGCCCCGGCGGCGCAGCCAGCGGCTGCCAGGTTCGGTGAAGCGCTGCGGGAAATCACTGGCCGGCAGGATGCGCACTTCGCCCTTGAGCCCTTGGGCTGCCACCACCTGGCCCACAACTAAGAACTCATCTGCCATCGCCCCTTAGCCTGAAGGCCCTCCAAGTTGTGGTGATGATTCTCCCTGGCAGCACCGTGCGGGTGAGTGATGGCCGCTCGATCTACAACGGCTACCAGGGCTTTGTGCAGCGCATCAGCGGTGACAGGGCTGCCGTGCTGTTTGAAGGCGGTAACTGGGACAAGCTTGTGACGTTGCCGCTTAAGACCCTGACCGAGGTTTGAGTTGTTCGAGGGCTGCGCGTGCGGCTTCTTGTTCGGCAAGACGGCGTGAAGGACCCCAGCCACAGCCTTTTTCTTTGGCATTGACACTCACCACGCTGCGAAAGCGTCTCTGGTCGCCGTGGTTGCTGTTTTCTTCTGTTGTGGAGTAGCTCGGCAGCCCGGCTTGTTGCGCTTGGGTGAGTTCTTGCAGGGCTGATTTCCAGTTGTGTCGGTGCGGATCCTCTGCAAGCTCTAGGCAGCTGCGCTGCCACTGCGGGTCCAGCCACTGGCGCACGGCATGGAGCCCGCCATCGGCTCCGCCCCAGGCCAAATACACAGCGCCAACCAAGGCTTCACAGCATTCAGCGCGCACAGTCGCCCGTGCTGTGGTGTCTGCTGCGGTGGCAGATCCTTGCTTGATCAGTCCATCAAGCTGCAGCTCAGCAGCGAGTTCAGCCAGCCAACGGTCGCTCACCAACTGCGCGCGGAAGGCTGAGCGCTCGCCAACGCTGAGCTTGGAGTTGTTCTCCTCGAGAAATTCGGCGCAGGCCAGACGCAGCACGGCATCACCAAGGAATTCCAGCTCTTCGTGGTTGACCTCGAGTCCAGCACTGGTGTGGGTCAGGGCTGTGTGTAAGGGCTTCAGGGCGGCTTCATCTGCAGGCTGCTGGAGCCCAAGGCGAATCAGTAGCTCCTGCAGCGTGGTCATGGGCGGAAAGCAGGACGTAAGCCGGGTTCTGTTCGCTGGATGATCATCTGTCTGGGACCACCGTTACCGGTGGCCTCGAGCGGCGCGCTGTTGTCGGGACCGGTCAATGGCCAACCATCGTCCCTGGGCCTTGCTCCCGGCCGGGGTTTACCGAGCCAGCACCTCTCGATGCTGCTGGTGCGCTCTTACCGCACCCTTGCACCCTTGCCTGTGCCGGCAAGCCGGCCATCGGCGGTGTGTTTCTGTGGCACTCTCCTCACGGTCACCCGCACTGGGCGTTACCCAGCAAGCCTGGCCATTCGGGAGCCCGGACTTTCCTCAGCCACCACTGCAAGCAGCGGCAACTGCGATCACCTCGCCTGCTTTCCAATTCAAAGCCTAGATCGCTTGCAATACTGAGCTTTCAAGGGGCTGTAGCTCAGCCGGATAGAGCAACGGTTTCCTAAACCGTAGGTCGTGGGTTCGAGTCCCGCCAGCCCCGTGACAAGGTGCTGCCACCTCCACAGGTGGTGCCCTGTTGAAACCTTGCCCCTGTCGCTAGCGTTCAAGCGTCTGACAGGGAGTCATGACCCAGCTCCACGATCTGCGCCTGCGTCTTTTGGTGCAGCAGGAGAGCGAGAGAATCGCTAGCACTCAGCCTTCCGAGCTTGATTTGTCTGTCGTTCAGGCCCGCAGCCTCTGCTGGTTAGCACTTCTAGCTGAAGCCCACGAGGACCAAGCCAGCGACGCTGAGCGCCGCGGCGATACCGAACAAGCCATGGGTTGGTTCGCTGATGCGATGCGCCTGCGTGACGCAATCCAGGTGGTGACCACCATTGAAATTCCCCTGCCTGCGACCATTGATGAGGCGGAAGAGGACGACGACCAATCCATGGCTGCCTGATGTCATGATGGAATTTGGTCCTGAGGGAGCACTCTTTGCCCGAAGAGCCCTGCCAATGCCCTGATTGCCGGCGCTTCTACCGCGAGCACGACCGGTTAATCCGTGAAAATCCCAGCCTGCGTCAGCAGCAAGAGCTCAATTGGGCGGCGTTGCAAGCGTTCCGCACCTTGGCAGGCCGCGTGCTGGAAGATCTTCAAAAAAATCAGCCCCACCCTGGTGAGGCGTCACCTGCAGCAGCAGGCGGCGCTGCAACAGAAGACAACAGCCTTCAGCAGGCGTTGGGCGATCTAGAAACCATCAATGCTCACCTCTTCTCGATTGAGGTGCTGATGGAGCGCATCTTTGATGTGCGCGTTCCAGAAGCCGTTGAGCAGAAGTTTCAAGAACTGGCCGGCGAGCTCGCTCCCGATCCTTTGAATGTGGATCGGTTGCGGCTCAACCGGCTTTTGCACCAAACGCCTGATCTCCCCTAGGGGTTGCTTTGGCAGGTCACCTTTACGGGGACAGCCGCTGCTTTCCAGATCCCATCGCAGTACTCACGCACGGAGCGGTCGGATGAGAAGTAGCCCGTGCGAGCGCTGTTGAGCAGGCTCATGCGGTTCCAGTGCTGGCGATTGCCCCAGGCTTCGCTGACGCTGTCTTGGGCGTCCAAGTAGGCAGCGAAATCAGCAAAGACAAAGAACGGATCCTGGCCGCGCAGGTTGTCCACCAACGGGCGGAAGAGCTCGGTGTCGCCATTGCTGAAATGGCCTTGCTCCACCAAATGCAGCACCTCCTGCAGTTCAGGTAGTGCCTCAAGGAGTTCCCAGGGGCGGTAGCCGCTCTTGCGCAGGGCTTCGATTTCTGGGGTGGTTTTACCGAACAGGAAGAAGTTGTCGACGCCCACTTGCTCGCGAATCTCGACGTTGGCGCCATCAAGGGTGCCGATCGTCAGCGCGCCATTCATGGCGAACTTCATGTTGCCGGTGCCAGAAGCTTCCTTGCCGGCCGTGGAGATCTGCTCAGAGAGATCCGAAGCCGGATAGACCCGCTCACCGAGCTTGACGTTGTAATCAGGCAGGAACACCACCCGCAGGCGGCCATCCATGTCGGGGTCGGAATTAACGGTTTCGGCAATGCCGTTGATGAATCGGATGATCAGCTTGGCCATGTAGTAGCCAGGGGCTGCTTTGCCGCCAAAGATCACCGTGCGGGGGGCCAGGCCATCGCCTTGGCCGTTCTTGATCCGCAGATACTGCGCGATCACCTGCAAAGCATTGAGGTGCTGGCGCTTGTACTCGTGAATCCGCTTGACCTGGACATCAAAGAGCGAAGCGGGATCCACCAGCACGCTGGTGTGGCGGTGGATGTAGCTCGCTAACTGGCGTTTGGATTCCAGCTTGGTGTGGTCCCAGCGCTCCAGGAAGCTGGAATCGTTTTGGAAGCGCTCGAGCTGTTTGAGCTCATCGAGGTTGTGCAGCCAGTTTTGGCCGATCACCTCATCGAGCAGGCCGCGCAGCTGGGGGTTGCAGAGGCCAATCCAACGCCGTGGGGTAACGCCATTGGTGACGTTGGTGAATTTCTCAGGCCAGAGCTGAGCAAACTCCGGCATCAAGCTGCTCTTCACCAGATCGCTGTGGAGCTTGGCCACGCCGTTGACGTGGTGGGAGCCCACGGTGGCGAGGTGAGCCATGCGCACGGCTTTTTGGCCCTCTTCATCAATGATCGAGAGCTTGCGCAAGATGGCGTCATCACCAGGGTGTTTCAGCCGCACCTGCTGCAGGAAGCGGCGGTTGATCTCAAAGATCAGCTCCAGATGGCGCGGCAGCAGGCTGGCGAACAGGGGCAGGCCCCATTTCTCCAGGGCTTCAGGCAGCAGGGTGTGGTTGGTGTAGGCCAGTGAGCGGCTGGTGATGTCCCAGGCCAGATCCCAATCCAGGTTCTTGTCATCAATCAGCAGGCGCATCAATTCAGCCACCGCGATCGCTGGGTGGGTGTCATTGAGTTGAACGGCCCAGTGCTGCGGGAATTCCGTCACTGGAATCTTGCGCTGCTCCAGGTTGCGCAGCATGTCCTGCAAAGAGCAGCTGACGAAGAAGTGCTGCTGCTTCAGGCGCAGGCGGCGGCCTTCATCGGTGCCGTCGTTGGGATAGAGAACCTTGGAGAGGGTCTCAGAGCCCACCTTTTCCTCAACAGCGCCGTAGTAATCGCCGATGTTGAAGGCGTAGAAGTCAAAGGATTCGGTGGCTGTGGCACGCCAGAGCCGTAGCCGATCGCAGGTGTTGACCTTGTAGCCCAGGACAGGGATGTCGTGGGGGATGCCGATGGCGTGTTCGCCTGGAATCCAGCGGGAGCGGTAGCGGCCGTGCTCATCGGTGTAGCCCTCAGTGCGGCCGCCAAAGCCCACAAATACGGCTTGATCAGGGTGGGTGAGCTCCCAGGGCCAACCGCCTTTGAGCCATTTGTCGGTGATCTCCACCTGCCAGCCATCGCGGATCAGCTGATCGAAGATCCCGAACTCGTAGCGGATGCCGTAGCCAACGGCTGGAACTTCCAAGCTGGCCAGCGATTCCATGTAGCAAGCGGCCAGGCGCCCTAAACCGCCATTGCCGAGGCCTGGTTCTTCCTCCACCTCACGGACGTCGTCCAGCGTGATGCCGTTAAAGCGATGCAGGGCTTCAGCCGCCTCCTTCTCGATGCCCAGCATCAGCAGGTTGTTCCCCAGCTGCGGGCCAATCAGGAATTCTGCGGAGAGGTAGGCAACGCTTTTGGCCGGATGCTCGTTGAGGGCTTCTTTGCCTGCCAAATACCGGGTCATTAGCCGGTCGCGCACGGCATAGCTCAGGGCCATGTAGAGGTCATGGCGCGTGGCGCTTGGGGCCAGCTTGCCCAGGGTGAAGAACAGATGCTCAGTGATGCCGGCAAACAGGTCATCAGCGCTGAGGCCACTGCGCTCAGGATCCTGAAAACCGCCGGGGGTAGGCATCGAAAATTCCGCAGGCTGCTCGCTCATGGGATTGGGTGGCACAACGGTCACCACGGACCGTAGCGATGGCAAGTTGGCTGAACCGTTAAGGCGGCGGAATGATGCGGGATTGGGGACTCAGTTGGGGCGGCTGGCTCGATAACCGCCGCGGTGAATGGTGGTTACTAGGCCAGCTTGTGCTTATTGCCTTGGACATCGCCATGCCCGCTTGGCCCTCGCTGTGGCGCTCTCCGCCAGGGGTGATGGTCGTTGGTGTGGTGGTGCTGATTGGTGGTTTGGTGCTGGCGGCAGTGGCCTTTGTGCAGTTGGGCAGCAGCCTCACGCCACTGCCTGAGCCGATGCCCAATGCTGAGCTCAAGGCGCAGGGTTTGTATGGCTTTTGCCGCCATCCGCTGTATCTGGCGGTGTTGGTGTGCGCCCTGGGGATGGCGTTGATCAAAGGCGGTGTGCTGCATCCCCTGCTGCTGCTGGGCTTAGTGGTGTTGCTGAGGGTCAAAGCCAAGCGGGAAGAGCAAGCGCTGCTTCGCCACTACCCCGACTACGGCGCCTACCAACAGCGGGTTCCAGCCTTCTTTCCTGGCTTGTAGATCAGTCGTCCTGCTCTCGGCGCGAGGCCAAGCTCCAAAAGGCACCGGAGAGCACAGCCATCAGCCCCAAGCTGGCGCCCCAGCTGGGCCCGAGAGCCCAACTCATGGCGATTTGGCTGATCAGGCCGATGGCTGCAGCGAGCAGCAAGCTGCTCAGCACCAAGATCGTGGTTTGCAGCGACTCGCTGAGGCCCGTGCCGCTGAGCTCGGCTTCTAGTCGGCTTAAGGGTCCGCTCAAGGGGATGTAGAGGGCCAAGGCCCATAGCGCTGAACCGCTGGCCAAGGTGATCCAGTCGCTACTGCTCAGGGGCAAGGCTCGGCGGCAAACGCCGCGTATCCCTAGCATCTCTGGCCCTTGGCTTGCGCCGCTGTGTCAGCGTCTTGGACTTTTCGCGGCAGCCCGATTCATTGTGTTGCTGCTGGTGATGATCAGCAGCGCCCTGCTGTGCTGCTGGTGCATGGCTTTGGTGCTTCTACCGACCACTGGCGTCACAACCTTCCGGTGCTCTCCGAGAGCTATGAGGTGCACGCCCTCGACCTGCTCGGCTTTGGCCGCAGCGCCAAGCCAGCTGGGGTGGCTTACGGGGGAGCGCTGTGGCGCGATCTGCTCTGCGCCTATACCCGCGAGCGCATTGGCCGGCCCACGGTGTTGGTGGGGAACTCCTTGGGCGGCTATTCAGCCTTGGCTGCCGGTGCAGCTCTTGGCGATGACTGCGCTGGGGTGGTGCTGCTGAATGCAGCCGGGCCATTCAGTGAGGAAAAAGCTCCCCTGAAGGGTTGGGGCGCCATTGCCCGCAAAAGCATTGGCACGGCCATCTTGAAAAGCCCTGTGGTGCAGAGGTTGCTGTTTGAAAACCTGCGCCGTCCCGCCACCATTCGCCGCACCTTGCGGCAGGTGTACATCGATCAGACCAACGTCGATGACGAGCTGGTGGAGGCGATCCGCCAGCCCTCCCTCGATCCAGGGGCGTTTGGCGTGTTTCGCACGGTGTTCGACATCCCCAGCGGCCAACCCCTTGATGAGTTGTTTGCCCAGTTGAAGGCTCCACTGCTGTTGCTTTGGGGAATCCGCGATCCCTGGATCAATGCCGCCGGGCGCCGAGAAGCATTCCAGCGCTATGCCCCTGAGGCCACGACGGAGGTGGTGCTGGAGGCAGGTCACTGCCCCCACGATGAAGTCCCCTCAATCGTTAACGCTGAGTTGCTGCAATGGCTGGGCACCTTGCCTTGAGCCATGCCTCTGCAGGAACTGTCGGCTCCCTATGACCATTCCGTGTTCACCGCTGAAAACGGTGATCTGATTCGGGTGGTGCCCGAGCGAGGCGGGCTGCTCACCGGCTGGCAGGTGCAGGGCCGCGAAATCATCTACTTAGACCTAGAGCGCTTTCTCACCCCGGGCCAATCGGTTCGCGGTGGTGCGCCAATCCTCTTCCCCATCTGCGGCAATCTCCCCGGCGACAGCTTGCCGTTGCCAGATGGCCGCACGGCCACGCTGAAGCAACACGGCTTTGCTCGCAACTTGCCTTGGAGCCTGAGTGCCTTGAGTGATGGCCGGGGCGTGCGGCTGGAGCTCAGCGATAGCGAGCAAACCCGTTCTGAATTTCCCTTTGAGTTTTTGCTGCAGCTGGATTACCGCCTGGCTCCCGGAGTGCTTGAGGTGGCGATGACGCTGCACAACCGCAGCGATCAGCCGTTGCCGTTCAGCTTTGGACTGCATCCCTATTTCAGTGTCAGCGGCCTGACGAGTTTGAGCTTTGAGGGCATGCCGGAGCAGGGCTTTGATCACAAACCCATGGCCGCAGCCAACACCGCCAGCGTGCTCACCCAGTTGGATCAGGGCATTGATTTGTTGGTGCGGCCCGCAGGCAACGTGGCCTTGGTGGATGCCGCGGCGGGCCAGAAGCTCACGATGGAGCTCAGCGATCCCTGGAATCTGGCGGTGTTCTGGACCGATCCGCCGCGATCGATGGTGTGCATGGAGCCCTGGACGGGGCCGCGCCAGAGCTTGATCAGTGGCGACCGCAAGCTTGAGCTGGCCCCTGGGGAACAGCGCAGCCTCTGTACCCGCTACGTGGTTTCAACTGTCTAAAGCTGATACATTCGCGCTTCTGTGAATGGGTCTGGGGTGCAGCAACTTCTCCAAAACCCTGTCAGCGTCGCAAGTAAACAATCCAGCTGGACGTACCGGCCAGACATCGATGCCTTGCGCGGCATCGCTGTGCTGGCGGTCATTCTTTACCACTTCAACGAGGCATGGCTGCCGGGTGGCTTCACCGGGGTCGACGTCTTTTTTGTGATCTCGGGCTATGTGGTCACCGGCTCGCTGATCAAGCACCAGGGCGAATCTCTGGGGTCTCAACTGGGTGGTTTTTATCTGCGCCGCTTGCGGCGGTTGATGCCCAACTTGCTGCTGATGGTGGGGCTCACGAGCGTGAGCATCGCCTTGCTGGTGCCGCCCAGTGAAACGCGGCGGATGTTCACAGCTGCGAGTAAATCGCTCTACGGCTGGTCCAACAATTTCTTTGCCCTCAACGGCACCGATTACTTCGCCCAGGACGCCAACCTCAACCCCCTGTCCCACACCTGGTCGTTGGGGGTTGAAGAGCAGTTTTATCTGCTGTTTCCGCTGCTGATTTTGGTGTTGGCGCGCTGGTTGCGGCCGGCGCGGGTGGTGCAGGTGTTGCTGGGCCTGATCACGGCTTCTCTGGTGTTGAGCCTGGTGTGGACGGCCCAGGCCCCCAACCTGGCGTTCTTTTTGATGCCCAGCCGCTTCTGGGAGCTCAGCGCTGGGGCGCTGTTGCTATTGGCGCAACGCCAGAACTGGTTGAGTGCCTGCCAAGGCCCTCGCGCGCTGGTGGGTGCGCGGCTACTGGGTGCAGGCCTACTGCTTGTGGCGCTGCTGACCACCAGCAGTGAGCAGGGCTTCCCGGCCCCTGGCGCGCTGCCAGCTGTGGTGGCCACCTTGCTGCTGCTGCATGCCGGTAGCGATTGGAGCGTTCTGCAACGCCCGCTGGTGCAGCTGGGCTTGCTCTCCTATTCCCTCTACCTCTGGCATTGGCCGGTGCTGACGCTGATGCGCTGGACCACGGGGTTGGATCAGCCCGCCTTGATGCTGTTGGCCTTGGGCTTGATGGTGGCCATGGCCTGGGGCGCCTACCGCTTTGTGGAAACCCCCTGCCGGCGCTGGAGTTTGCCAGGTCTGTGGCAAGCGATTTTGGCGATAGCTGCGGTGGTGCTGACCTGGTGCGGCCTCGATGCCTTGGGCTTCACCTACCGGGGGGCTGTGTTTCAAGGCAGCCGTTCGGCGTTCGTGCCTACCAGCGATCGTTTCTCCCTCGGTGGCTGCACGGTGGATCCTTGGGTGATCTATGGCCCTGAGACCCAAACGGATCTGGTGAAGTGCAGCCAGGCGGGCAGCAATCCAGCTGCTGGCGAGATCTTCCTGATGGGCGATTCCCATGCCTTGGCGATGCTGCCGATGCTGAAAACCGCCGCTAAGAGCACAGGCCAAAAAGTCACCTACAGCTTCAAGGGTTCGTGCCTCAACAGTTCTCGCTTGGTTCCCACCCTGCGCAAGAAGGCCTATGGACCTTGCGTGGGCTATTCACGCGGCGAATTTGAGCGCACGTTGAAGCGGCTGAATCCAGGCGACAGCCTGATGGTCAGCAATTGGTTCAACGTTTATCTGACCGACATCACGGTTAAAGGACGGGCCAACACCTACCCCTACGTGGTGGATGGAGAGCGGCTGGAGGATCACGCCAAGGTGCGTGAGATCTACATCGCTGACATGCGCGCGTTGGCGAGCCAGCTGCAGCAAAAGGGCATCAATTTGATTCTTGTGGTGGATCCGCCGGTGCTGCGCCGAGAGCCGGTGGCCTGTGAAGCCTGGGCCCATCTACAAGGCCCTGAGAACCGTTCGCTGCTTTGTTCCGCGGATCCAGAGATCGTGGCCCAGATGCAGCAAACCCAGCGCGATGTGTTTGATGCGGTGGCGAAAGGTCACCCCAATGTGCGGGTGTTTGATCCCACCGAAGAGTTCCTTCAAAACGGTCGGGTCACCCATCTGCTTCCCGATGGACAGTTGCGTTATTTCGATTCGAACCACATGACGATTAGCGGCAGCCAATCGTTGGCGCCACGGTTCCTGGACTTCCTACGCGCGAACGGCTTGGACCGGAGCAACGCCGGGTAAGCGGCCGCGGCTGAGTTGCTGCAGCGGATCGAACTGGCGTTTGACGGCCTCAATCACAGGCCGGGCTGGAGCATTGCCCCAGGCCTGGATGTCTTGGCCTTGAGGTGCCTGCAGCACCGTCAGATAGCCCTCAAGGGATTCGCAGTGCTGGCGCAGTTCCGCAACTTGGTGGCTGGCGGCTTGGCCTGTGGCGAGGCCGAGTCCGCTGGCGGCACCCAGCTGCAATGTCCATGGCTTGATGGCTGCCAGGCCAAGCAGGTCATCAGCGCGATCTGGCTCCACTCCAATCCTCAGCAGCCATAGCTCCTGCTCAACAAACGTGGGGCTTGGTTCCCAGTCCAAGGGCTGCAGGTTGAGTTCCGGGGCCAATGAAACTTTGAGCTGCTCCTGCTGCTGTTGCAGACCCTCAGGGTTGAGGCTGACCAGCGACAACCACAAGCTGATCTCGCCGGCTTGATGCTTCCATTCCAGCCGCTCCAGGGCCAGGGGGCTATGGAGCAACAGGTCTTGGCGCAGCTGCTGCAAGGAAGGCAGAGATCCCTTCACTGCAAAGCACAGCCGGTGGTTGGGCAGTGGTTGGGTGCGCAGGGTGAGCTGGGTGATTAAGGCCAAGCTGCCCCAGCTGCCGGTGAGTAGGCGCATCAGGTCGTAGCCGGCCACGTTTTTCACCACTTGCCCGCCGGCGTGGGCCGTTGTGCCATCACTGCGCAGCAGGCTGATGCCGATCACTTGGTCTTTGAGCCCCATGGCCTTGTGGCGCAGTGGGCCACTGACGCCCCGTGCCACCACACCTCCGATGCTGCTGGGGCCAGCCAGTGGTGGATCGATGGGTAGCCACTGCCCACGCTCGGCCAGCACGGCTTGAAGCTCACTGAGCGCCATGCCGGCTTCCACCGTCACGGTGAAATCGCCGGTTGCATGCTCCAGCACCTGGTTGTGGCGGCGCAGGCTCAGCACGGAGCTTTCGATTTGGGGTTGCGGGCCCCAGTGCAGATGGTTCCCAAGGCCGCTGGGGACCCAGGGGCTGGCTTGGCTGTGGAGAGCGCGCACCAACTCCACCAGCTCGTGCCGGTCGGGCGTTAGGAGTGGAGCCAGATCCGGCATGCCAGGCAATGGCGAGCAGCCCCAAGATCATCGTCTTTGACGATGACCCCACTGGCTCGCAGACCGTGCGGGGCTGTCCTCTGCTGCTTGAGTTCAGCACCGCCAACTTGCAGGCGGGTTTGGCTGATCCCTCCCCGCTGCTGTTTTTGTTGACCAACAGCCGTGCCTTGGAGCCCGAGCAAGTGCGCCAAGAGCTCACGGCCCTGTGCCGGCGCCTCAAGCCTTTGCTCGCGCAATTGACACGGCCTTGGCTGGTGGTAAGCCGCGGCGACTCCACCCTGCGCGGGCACACGCCGCTCGAGCTGGAGGTGATCCGCGCTGAGTTGGGGCCCTTTGCCGCGAATGTGTTGGTGCCAGCCTTCCCGCAAGGGGGGCGCACTACTAGAGATGGCGTGCACCTTTTGCATGGTGAGCCGCTGCATCACTCGGCGTTTGCCCGTGATCAGCGCTTTGGCTACCCCAGCAGTGATTTGCCCCAATGGCTGCAGCACAAAACAGCAGGAGCGACCCCGGCTGATTGCGTCGCACGGCTGAAGCCAGCCGATTCCTTTGCAGAGCTAGAGACGGGACAGTGGGCTGTGCTTGATGCCAGCACCCCCAATGATTTGGATGTGATCGGTGAGCAGGTGCTCGCTGAGCTGGCCAAAGGGCGGAAGCACCTCTGTCAGAGCGCAGCCAGCCTGCTGAACGGCCTCAGCGAGATGCCATCGGTGTTGCTAGAGCCAGGGGAAGTGCCGCCGATTGCTGCTCCTGGCCTGGTGCTGGTGGGCTCCCATGTGCCGCTCAGCGATGCCCAGCTGTCCTCGTTGCTTCAGCAGCCCGGTTGCTGTGGGGTGGAATTCAGCCTTGATGGGACACCTGAGCTGGGTGCGCTCACAGCTCAGGTGCAGCGGTTGTTGAGTGCTGGCCTCACGCCTGTGCTGTTCAGCAGCCGCGGCGAACGGACTGGCTACAGCCCAGCGAGGCAAAGGGAGTTGGCTCTGCAGATGGCCCAGGTGGTGATGGATCTCGAGCCACCGCTGGGCTACGTGATTGCCAAAGGCGGCACCACCAGCCTGACGTTCCTGCAGCAGGGCTTGCAGTTGCAGCAGGTGCGCCTCCTAGGCCAGTTGCTGCCTGGTTTGTCCATGGTGCAGCCGCCTCTTCCCCACCCTCGTTTTGGCCGGCTGCCTGTTGTCACTTTCCCCGGCAATTTGGGGGACCAGACAACCCTCAGCCGTTGCTGGCAGTTGCTGGAAGCAGCCCGGCGCTAATGGCGAGCAGTTGCATGGGGTGCAGCACTGGCGGTCCATCGGGGCCGACGTGCTGCCGAATCTGCAGGCTGCAGCCGATATTGGCGCTGGCGATCAGCTCAGCTCCGGTGCCGCTTAAGTCAGCGGCTTTGAGCTGGCCCAGGGCTGCGGCTTCTTCGGGCTGCACCAGGTTGTAGATCCCTGCGCTGCCGCAGCACACGCCGGCTTCAGTGGCTTCGCGCAGTTGCAGCTCAGGGATGGCGCGCAGCAATTGCCGCGGCTGAGCGGCGATGCCCTGGCCATGAATCATGTGGCAAGCATCGTGATAGGCCACGGCTTTGGGTAGGGGTTGCAGCTGGGCTTGGAAGGTTTCGCTCAAGCCGAGCTGGCTGAGAAATTCATGCACATCCAGCACGGGGGCTGAAAAGCCTTCCTCACCAGGAAGCAGTTCGCCGTATTGCTTGAGGGTGTGGCCGCAACCGGAGGCTGCCACCAGCACAGCATCCAAGGGCTCTCCCTCGAACTGCTTCACCAGATCGCGGGCCAGATCGCGGGTTTGCTCCAGCTCGCCTTGGTGATGGCTGGCTGCCCCGCAACAGCCCTGGCTGGCTGGCAGCACCACCTCCACACCATTGGCTCGCAGCACAGCGATGGTGGCCTGGTTCACCGCTGGATCAAACACCCGTTGCACGCAGCCCAGTACCAAGCCAACCCGGGCGCGCTGTTTCCCTTGTGCTGGCAATACGCCTTGGGGATCAGGCCCGAAGGCGTCTTCTGGAAGGGCTGGCAAGAGCTGCTCCATGGCGGCCACCTCCGGGCCGAACAGCTTCACCAGGCCGCTCATGCGGGCAAAGCGCTGAATAGGCCCGCCGGCATAGAGCCGAAAGGGTTGCAGTAGAGCGCGGAGCCGCTGCGGGTAAGGGATCACTCCCAGCAGCAAGCGCCTGAGTTGCCGTTGCCAGGGGCTGCGCAGTTCGGCTTTGTTGAGCTGCGGGCGCACCTGCTCGATTAGTTGGTCGTAGCGCACCCCAGCTGGGCAAGCGCTGACGCAGGCAAAGCAGCCCAGACAGCTATCGAAATGGGGGGGCACGGCGGCATCGAGTTCCAGCTCCCCGGCGGCAATGGCTTTGAGGGTGTGGATGCGCCCTCTGGGCGAGTCCATTTCTGTGCCGAGCACCCGGTAGCTGGCACAGGTGGGCAGGCAAAAACCGCAGTGCACGCAGGGGTCGCTAGCGGGCAAGGGGTTGGTCATCGCTGCAGTCTGGCTTTTGATGGCCCCCCATGGGAGACTGCGCGCCCCGGCTGGTTTTTGGTGCGCATCCTCGGCCTTTCTGCCTACTACCACGACAGCGCGGCTGCTCTGGTGGTGGATGGTGTGGCCACTGCTGCTGCTCAAGAGGAGCGCTTCAGCCGCAAAAAGCACGATTCACGCTTCCCGCAGCATGCGGTGCGCTACTGCCTCGAAAGCCAAGGGCTGACCCTGGCTGACCTGGATGCCGTCGTTTACTACGAAAAGCCGCTGCTCACCTTTGAGCGCTTGCTGGAGACCTATCTCGGCGCTGCCCCCCGTGGTGGGCGCTCGTTTGTGGCAGCCATGCAGGTGTGGCTGAAGGAAAAGCTCTTCCTCAAGACTGAGCTCAAAAAACAGCTCAATGCGGTGGCTGAATCGATGGGAGCCGAGGTTGAGCTCCCTGAGTTGCTGTTCAGTGAGCACCACCTTTCCCACGCTGGTGCGGCCTTCTACCCCAGCCCATTTGATTCAGCCGCTGTGCTTTGCATGGATGGGGTTGGTGAATGGGCCACCACCTCGGCTTGGCTTGGTGAGGGCAGCAGCCTCAAGCCGTTGTGGGAGATCAACTTCCCCCATTCCCTGGGGCTGTTGTATTCGGCCTTCACCTACTACTGCGGTTTCAAGGTCAATTCCGGCGAATACAAATTGATGGGCTTGGCCCCCTATGGCGAGCCTAAGTACGTCGATCAGATCAAAGACCACCTGATTGATATCAAGCCCGATGGCACTTACCGGCTTGATCTGAGCTATTTCAAGTTCCATCGCGGCTTCCGTATGACCGGCCGCAAGTTCCACAAGTTGTTCGGCAGGCCGCCGCGCAAAGGCGAAACCGAGCTCACCCAGTTCCACATGGATCTGGCCGCCTCGATTCAGGTGGTGACTGAAGAGATCGTGATCAAGTTGGCCCGCTCAATGCAGCAGGAAACCGGTGCCTGCAATCTCTGCTTGAGCGGTGGTGTGGCCCTTAATTGCGTGGCCAATGGCAAGTTGCTGCGTGAAGGAATCTTTGATCAGGTTTGGATTCAACCAGCCAGTGGTGATGCGGGCTCAGCCCTTGGTGCTGCCTTGGTGGCCTGGCATCAGCACTTGGAGAAGCCCCGCCAGGTGCAGAGCGGCGATGGCATGAATGGCACCTATCTGGGCCCCCGTTTTGAGAACGCGGAAATCCGCTCCTACCTCGAGCAGATCAAGGCCCCCTTCCATGCCCTAGACGACCCGCTGCTATTCGAGCGTTTGGCTGAATTGCTGGATCAGGGCAAGGTGATCGGTTGGTTTAACGGCGCCATGGAGTTCGGGCCCCGTTCATTGGGGGCGCGCTCGATCATTGGTGATCCACGCAATCAGCAGATGCAGAGCGTGATGAATCTGAAGATCAAATATCGCGAAAGCTTCCGCCCCTTTGCCCCCTCGGTGTTGGAGGAAGAGGTGAGCAATCAGTTTGAGCTCACCAGCAAGAGCCCCTACATGCTTCTGGTGGCTCCCGTGAAGCAGAGCCTCTGCAAACCAATGACCGCTGAGCAGGAGAAGCTGTTTGGCATCGAGAAGCTGAACATTGCTCGCTCGGAGCTGCCGGCGATCACCCACGTGGACTATTCCGCCAGGGTGCAGACCGTCAGCCCCAGCACTAACCCCCGCTACTACAACTTGATCAAAAGCTTTCAGCGCCGCACCGGCTGCCCCACGGTGGTCAACACCTCCTTCAACGTGCGCGGAGAGCCCATCGTTTGCACCCCGCAAGATGCCTACCGCTGCTTTATGCGCACCGAGATGGATGTCTTGGTGCTGGAAAATCAGCTGCTGCTGAAAGAAGAGCAACCAGCTGAAGAGCGCGATGAGCGCTGGATGCAGGAGTTTGAACTCGATTGACCCCTATGGCCACTTCACCCACCACCAAGCAGCTGCGCGAGTTCGGTCTGCTGCTCGCCATTGCCTTCCCGCTCCTGTTGGGATGGCTCCTGCCTGCCTTGCGCGGCCACGGCTTTCACTCCTGGACCCTCTGGATTGCGATCCCAGCACTCAGCTTGGGTTTAATCGCTCCGCGCACCCTGCGGCAGCCCTACCAATGGTGGATGGCCTTGGGCCATGCCCTGGGTTGGTTCAACAGCCACATCATTCTTGGCGCCGTGTTTTTGCTTGTGTTGCAACCAATTGCATTGGTGATGCGCCTGACGGGCTATGACCCACTGCGTCGACGCAGCCAGCAACTGACCACTTACCGGGAAAAGCGCCACACAGCTGGCATTAATCTGACGCGCATCTTTTAACGCTTTAGCGCTGGTTGAGTCCTATGGATGCTTTTCTTGATCTCACCAAGGACATCTGGGATTTTCTGCGCGTTCGTAAGAAGTATTGGCTGGCCCCATTGATCATCACCATCGTGTTGATGGGCGCGCTGATTGTGTTTACCCAAGGCTCCGTTGTGGCGCCTTTTATTTACTCGATCTTCTGATCATTGCCTTCGCTGGCCTGGGTGAGTGCCTGGGCCACACAGTTATAAATTATCCGAGAGCCGGCCTCATTTTGATGGCCGTCTTTGTCGTAGAAATCGGCTGCTGTTAGCGGGCAGCGGATCACATGCCCTTTGGGTAAATCGTGATCAGCAACTTTGAGTAATTGCTGGCTAATCGGGGAGACGCGGCTGGTTGCAGCTTCATTTCGCTCAGGAATCCAAACGAGGAATACGTTGTTTGCGCCATAGCGGGCAACTTGCTGGCGGAACAAGTGCAGGCCATGGCCAACAGCTGTTTTTAGGTTGCTTTGATAATCCGTGGGCGGGCTTCCATCGAAGCAAGGGCTGCCAATCACACTGGCGACCTGCCGAGCTAATTCACTGATCCCGCAGAGCCCATAGCGAAGTTTCTTGTCGAGGGTGTTGTTGCGCTTGGCCATCAGTTGTTGGGTTCGCTCTTGCAGCTTGGCTTCCGATTGGTCATCACCAGCAATGGCTTGGTAGTAGTGATTTTTTCGGCATTTCTCTGCGTTATCAAGGCATTGCAGGTCGCGCTCGTTCCAACCAGTTTCTCCAAGACGCGCGAAATCCTGGCCGATGGCCACATAGATCACTTTTTGGAAGTTGTAGGGCTCAGAGAGATTCCTGCTGACTTGATCCCAGCGGCCAATACCAGTTCCCTGAAAGCCGAAATTCAAGAGTTGACTGTTGCCTTGAGGGTCTAGGCGCTTCCAGTGATTTTCAAGGGAATAAAACCAGGGTGTGGTGGCTTGGGGCTCTGTAAACGAATCGCCAAAGATGGCAATCGATGGCTTGCCTAGCTGGGCATCACTGGCTTGAACAAGTCCCAGGTTGTTGGTTGTTGACCAGATCGAGTATTCCTGCTTGGGCTTCTGCCATGGGTAGCCATAGAACACGGCCCAGTTGATGGCTGAATCCGGTTTGTACCACTGCGCCGTGGTGCCATCGGCAAAGGTTTTATTGGTGTTCACTCCCTCGCTGATGAACATGTAGCGGTGTTGCCACTCGTAGTAGTTCTTGGGCAGCAGCCGCGCGAAGACTTCCGCTGCTCCTAAGCAGACCACGGTTGTGATTAGAAGCACCAACCAAGAGCGGCGCTGCTCACTCATGCGAAGTGCTCAATCACCGCATCGGCAAAGCCAGAGCAGCTCAGTGGATCCACCGGTGGCTCCATCAAGCGTGCCAAGTCATAGGTCACTTTCTGGGCTTCGATCGCGCCACTCAGCCCTTTGGTGATCAGATCAGCCGCTTCTTGCCAGCCCATGAATTCCAGCATCATGACGCCACTGAGGATCACCGAGCCGGGGTTGATCTTGTCGAGGCCAGCGTGCTTGGGAGCGGTGCCGTGGGTGGCCTCGAAGATGGCTGCCTTGTCGCCGATGTTGGCGCCTGGTGCCATGCCCAAGCCGCCAACCACAGCAGCAGCAGCATCAGAGATGTAGTCGCCGTTGAGGTTCAACGTGGCTAGGACGGAATACTCCTGGGGGCGGGTCTGGATTTGCTGGAAGATGCTGTCGGCGATGCGGTCATCCACCAGCACCATCTCTTTCCAGCGGCCGGCTCCATGGCTTGAGCCGATGCTGCTGAGCACGCCATCAACTTCAGCGTCGATCGCAGCTTGTTTCTCGGGCGTGAGGTTGTCGTAACCCGGCTCAATCAGTCTTGAGTTGTCTGATGTGGAAAGGTCGGGGTTGCGGTCTTTGTTGTCGAGAATCCAGCTTTCGCGTTCGGTGACGCAATCAGCGCGGAACTCCGTGGTGGCGAGCTCATAGCCCCAGTCACGAAACGCACCTTCGGTGAATTTCATGATGTTGCCCTTGTGCACCAAGGTCACATGGCGCTGTTTGCCTTCTAGGCGCAGCGCGTGCTGAATCGCGCGGCGCACATGGCGTTGCGTTCCTTCTTTGCTCACCGGCTTGATGCCGATACCTGAACCTTCGCGGATTTTTTTGTTGCCCAGCTTCGGGCTGGCGGGGATGACCGTTTCATTGAGGTGCCTCAGTAGTTCACGGCCCACAGGGTCATCGGCGGCCCACTCAATACCGATGTAGATGTCTTCTGTGTTTTCCCGGTACACCACAACATCAAGGTCTTGCGGCCTTTTGTGGGGGCTGGGCGTTCCGCTGTAGTAGCGGCATGGGCGCACGCAGGAATAGAGATCAAAGATCTGACGCAGTGCCACGTTCAGCGAGCGGATCCCACCACCGATGGGTGTGGTGAGCGGTCCTTTGATGGCGACGCCGTATTGCTCGATCGCCGTGAGGGTGTCCTTCGGCAAGTACTGATAGGTGCCGTAGAGGTCGCAGGCTTCATCGCCGGCATACACCTTGAACCACTCAATGGCTTTGCTGCCGCCATAGGCCTTGGCCACAGCGGCATCGATCACTTTCTGGGTTGCCGGCCAGATATCCACCCCGGTGCCATCGCCGCGGATAAACGGAACGATCGGGTTGTCGGGCACCACCGGCTGGCCGTTGTCGAAGCGGATGACGCCGCCGTTGCTGGGGGGTGTGAGCTTCTCGTAACTAACCATGGGATGCGCAAGCCGGAGGTTGTCGGCATCGTGAGCCTAGAGATTGACCTGCGCTGTCATGAATGCCGCTGAGCAGGCCCGCAGCGTTGAGTTGGCTCAGCTCATTGCTTCGGCGCTGAATCAGTTCCGGCAGCGCTTCCCAGAGCTCAAGCCGAACCTGCGGCCTTGGCGCGATGACCCCCAGACCCGCGCCTTTGCTGAAGGCAGCTCATTGGATCTGGCCTTTCATCTCCCCGGCTGGAGCCCGCGCTGGCAATGCCGCAGCCTGTTGGTGCAGCTTCGTTTGGCTGATGCCGAGCAGCCACGCCTGATGGGGATGCTGATCAGTGGCATGACCTTTCAAGGCGAACAGTGGCGACTCGCCACCGTGGGGCCTTGGAGCGTGAGCGGTGAACGCGTGCCAGATGAAGCGATTTGCACTCAGCTTCAGCAGGTGTGCCGCGAACTGGTTGGACCGCTGCCGTAACCCTTCGCAACCAGATTGCCCCTGATCCCAGTCATGGCGCTTACGTTGGAAAACTGTTAACCGCGCCTGGCCCCATGGCTGTTGCCCTCGCTGCCCAGCTCCGTGAAGGGACAAAGAAATCCCACACGATGGCGGAGAACACTGGTTTTGTGAGCTGCTTCCTCAAGGGAGTGGTCGACAAGCTCAGCTACCGCAAGTTGGTGGCTGACCTCTATTTCGTCTACGAGGCGATGGAGGAAGAAATGCATCGCCTCAAAGACCATCCCGTGTTGGCGCCGATCGCCTTTGAGCAGCTCGACCGCCGTCAGGCGCTTGAGGAAGATCTCACCTTCTACTTCGGTGCCGACTGGCGCAACCAAGTGGAAACTTCGCCGGCGGCCAAGGAATACGTTGCCCGCATTCGCGAGATTGCCCAGAGCTCTCCCGAACTGCTGGTGGGTCACCACTACACCCGCTATTTGGGTGATCTCTCCGGCGGCCAGATCCTCAAGACCATTGCCCAAAAGGCGATGAACAACCCCACCGATGACGGGCTGCACTTTTATGTGTTCCCCCAGATTGAGGACGAGAAAGCTTTTAAGACCACCTATCGCTCAGCGATGGATGAGCTGCCGATCGATCAACCGATGGCTGATCGCATCGTGGAAGAGGCCAACCACGCCTTCCACCTCAACATGAAGATGTTCCAGGAGCTGGAAGGCAACTTGGTGGCGGCCATCGGCAAGGTGCTGTTTGGCTTCCTCACCCGCCGTCAGCGCACCGGCAGCACTGAGGAGCCTGTGGCTGCCTGACTGTGAGTCAGCGCCCGTTGCGTTTTTTGGTCCCCGGCACCGGGGACCGTTTCCGTTGTGGGGGCTTATCCGTTGAGCTGCAGAGCGCTCGCCTTTGCGAGGGCTTGGCCCCCAGTGTTGAGGTGGTCACCTACCGGCGGCGCGAGCCTGGTCGGCCTTTCCTCTCTGATCTGCTGAAGCAGGAACGATCACCTGGTGAAGCCCTCTGGTTGGTGAGTTGGGGTTTTCATGTGCCCGAGCTGCTGCGGCAGTTGCGGGGCCGGCCTGTGGCTTATCACGCCCATAGCAGTGGCTATGGCTTTGATCTGCCAGCAGGGGTGCCGGTGTTGGCGGTGAGCCGCAACACCCTGGGCTACTGGGGCGACCGGGCGCCCCGTGCACCCTTGCAATGGGTGCCCAATGCCATCGATTCAGGCTTTGGCGGGGGCACCGGAGAGCGCCCCATTGATGTGCTGGTGCAGGTCCGCAAGAGCAGTGCCTATGTGCGTGAGCAGCTGCTGCCAGCCCTGCGGCAGCGCGGCTTGCAGGTGGAACTGCAGCAGGGCTGGGTGGATGATCTTGGCGATTTGTTTCGCAGCGCCAAGGTGGTGCTCTACGACTCGGCCGATCACTGGCGCCGCGCGGGGGTGAGTGAGGGCTTTGGTCTGCCGCCCATCGAAGCTCTGGCTTGCGGCTGCGTGGTGTTCAGCAGCTTCAACCACGCTCTGGCTGACACCCTGGACCCAGGGCATCTGGCCTGGCAGATCGGCCGCGGAACTCTGAGCGCTGATCTCGATCGCATCACAGCGGCTGCGCGAGCTACCCAGCAATGGCTGCCTGAACCTGCGTTGCTGCAGCGTTTGTTGGCTAGCCACAGCGAATCCGCTGTCCGTCAGCGCTGGCGCGAGGCGTTGGAGGTGGTGAATGACCATTGGGATCGTGTTGTTAGCGGAGAGCAGCCGCTAAAGGCCCTCTCTCCTTGGCGTTTGCGCTGGGGCCGGCGGCTCAGCCGGTTGCGTCGCCGCAGCTGAGTTGCCGCGCCGGCCATAGGGTTTGGCTGTGAAACCCCACCTCAATGACATGACCGGCCCGCTGGGCTGGATCCGGCGCCGGAGTCAGACGCTGGATTTGTTGGTGCGGTTACTCAGTCATCTCCCTGCGCAGCGGCGACGCACTCTGCTGCGGTTGTTGCCGTTCTCAGTCCTTCCTGGCCTGACGGATCTGGCTTTGGTGGCCGTCGGTGCCCGCATGGTGGGCTCGTTGGTGGGAACGCGCCTGGCCGACAACCTCCCTGGCGTGAAGGTGTTCGGCGGCAACCAAATCGATCAAAGCCTTTGGCTGGTTTGCCTGTTCATTGGCATCGCCTGGTTGGCGTCTTTTTCAAAAATCGCTCTACAGCTGGCTCAAGAGCGGGTGACGGCCCGCATTTGGCGTGATCTCTCCAATGAGATCCACGCCAGGGTGCTGCGCCAGAGCTACAGCTATCACCTCACCCGCAGCACTGCTGAGCTCACCACCTCAATCCTTTCCAACATTCGTCAGGCCGCTAACGGGGTGATCAGCCCCTGTTTGCGCATGGTGAGTGCCACCGTTTCGATCCTGCTGCTCTCTTTGGGGGTTCTCTGGATTGGCCGTTTTCCTGGATTTCTGCTGCTGGTGACAGTGGTGATTTCTTATCTGGGCCTGTCGATGGTGGTGACGCCCTATCTGCGCCATGCCCGTCAGCAGAACTTGCGGCTTGAGGTGCGCACCACCCACTTGTTGCTTGAGTCGCTCGCTTCAGTTCGTGACATCACCCTGACCGGCACCGAAGAACACTTTCAAAGCAGCTTCAGCAGTGCCGGCGAGCGAGCCCGCCGCTATGCCCTGCGTTCGGTGCTGCTGCCGATCATTCCGCGTCAGCTGATTGAGCCTTTAGGCATCACGTTGATCTTTGTGATTGGGGCTGTGCCTGCTTTGGTGCAACAAGATCCCAGCAAGGTGTTGGGGATCCTGCCGTTCCTCTCAGCGCTGGCCATTGCTGCCCAGCGGCTCACGCCCCCACTGCAGCAGCTCTTCCATTCGCTTACTGAGTTCCGTGGCGGCTTGCCTCAGGTGAGCAACACCGTGGCAATGCTGGAGCTGCCGATTGAACGTTTCACGCTGAGCAGCCCTGGGGTGCCAAGCCCGGCTGGGGTGTTCCCGCAACACACGATTCGTTTGCGTGATGCCTGGTTCCGCTACCCCAAAAGCGAAGACTGGGTGCTGCGCGGCGTCAACCTGACCATTCCTGTGGGCTCGCGGATTGCCTTGGTGGGCCAAACCGGCAGCGGCAAATCCACGATTGCCCATTTGCTCTTGGGCTTGCTGAAAGCCGAGATGGGGGAGCTGGAACTTGATGGCAATCCCTTAACGCCAGAAGAGTTGCCGGCTTGGCAGGCCAGCTGCGCGCAGGTTCCGCAGATGATTCAGCTGCTCGATGCCAGCGTTCGGGCCAATGTGGCCTTTGGCATTGATGAGCAGTTCATCGATGACGACAAGGCCTGGGAGGCCTTAGAAGCCGCTCAACTGGCGGAGTATGTGGCTGATTTGCCCTACGGCTTGCTGACGCCAGTCGGGGAAAATGGCCACCAGCTCTCAGGCGGCCAACGCCAACGCCTGGCCCTGGCTCGTGCGTTTTATCGCAACGCCAGCGTTTTGGTGCTGGATGAGGCCACGAGCGCGTTGGACAACCGCACCGAGAGTGAGGTGATCAATGCCCTGGAGGTGGTGGGACGCCGCTGCACCATGGTCGTGATTGCCCACCGGCTCAGCACGATCGCCCGCTGCGATCGCATTTACGAGTTCGATAAGGGAGAAGTCGTTGCCTCTGGAACGTTTGCGCAGCTGCAGGAACGCTCCGCCAGCTTCCGTGATCTAGCCCAGCTGGAAGGCCTGGAATCGACCGACAGCCTGCTGGTCTCTGAGTGACTTTTCAGCTGATCAATTAGCTGATCCAGTTCTCAGCAAGGCTTTGCAGGGCAATCGTGCTGCTGTCGCCGCTGTGCAGGTCTTTGCGTTGCAGCTGGCCGCTGCTGGCTTCCTCATCGCCAATCAGCACGGCCCAGCGGGCGCCGCTTTTGCCGGCGCGCTTGAGTTGTTTGCCGAAGCCAGCCCCGCTGAGATCCACGTCGACGGCTTGTCCGATTTGGCGCAACTGGCGCGCCACGGGCACGGCGAGAGCTTCTGCGGCGTTTCCCTGGCTAATCACCACCACATCCGGCGGCTGGGATTGCTGTGATTCATCCCCGAGCAGCAACATCAGCCTTTCCAGACCCATGGCCCAGCCAACGCAGGCTGCGGCTGGACCTCCCAGCTGCTCCACCAAGCCGTCGTAACGACCGCCGCCACAGACGGTGGCTTGAGCGCCGAGGGCGTCACTGGTGATTTCAAAAGCCGTGTGGCCGTAGTAATCCAATCCGCGCACCAGGCGTGGATTGCAGAGGTACGGAATCTTGAGGGCACTCAGTCCTGCCTTCACCTGCTCGTAGCGCTCTCGGCTCGGATCGCTGAGGCTTTGCTCCAGGTTGGGGGCGTCTTGCAACAGCTGCTGGGTCTGAGGGTTTTTGGAATCGAGGATCCTTAGGGGATTGGTGGCCAGACGCTGCTGCGAGTCGGCGTCGAGTTGGTTTTGGCGTTCGCTCAGCCAGCCCACTAAGGCATCGCGGTAGGTCTGGCGGTCAACGCGGCTGCCGAGGGAATTCAGTTCCAGCTGCAAGCCGGTGATGCCCAGGGCCTCCAGGAGATCCCAGGCAATGGCGATGGCTTCCACATCACTGCGGGGATCAGCAAAACCCAGAAACTCGATGCCGATTTGGTGGAACTGCCGCTGGCGCCCACCTTGGGGCCGCTCATAACGGAACATCGGCCCGCCATACCAAAGCCGTTGCGCCCCCTGGCTCAGCAGCCCGTGTTGGATGGCTGCGCGCACCACGCTGGCGGTGCCTTCGGGCCGCAAGGTGCAGGAGCGATCGCCTCGATCGTTAAAGCTGTACATCTCCTTGCCCACCACATCGGTGGCTTCGCCAATGCCGCGGGCGAAGAGTTCGGTGGCCTCGAGCAGAGGCGTGCGGATTTCTCGGATGCAGGAGCGGCGGAAGTGTTCGCGGGCGGTTTGCTCAAGCCACTGCCACCGACTGGTGGCGGCTGGCAACAGATCCACCATGCCCCGCAAGCTCTGCAGCTGCTCCACCTCAGATTCGTCCTGCCTGTGCAGCTCATCTTGCCCTGCTGAGCAGAATGCACGTCTGCATTGGCGAACCAGCCGAATGGCACGACTGTTGCTGACCGGGGGAGCTGGTTTTATCGGCAGCCACACTGCTGTGATGTTGCAGCAGGCCGGCCACCAACTGGTGGTGCTCGACAGCTTTTCCAATAGCTCACCAGAAGCCTTGCGCCGGGTGGAGGCCATCACTGGGCAATCCATCGATGTGGTGACTGGTGATTTGCGTGATCCCAAGGCGGTCGAGCGTGCCTTGGCCCATGACGTCGATGCGGTGGTGCATTTCGCTGGCCTGAAGGCCGTGGGTGAATCCGTTGAGCAGCCCCTGCTCTATTGGGATGTGAACCTCACCGGTTCCAGAGTGTTGCTGGAGGCCATGACTGCTGCGGGTTGCCGCACGTTGGTGTTCAGCAGCAGCGCCACGGTCTATGGCATCCCCGATCATGTGCCGATCCCTGAGACGGCGCCTGTGCAGCCCAACAACCCCTACGGCCGCACCAAAGCAGCCGTTGAGCAGATGCTTGCTGATGTGGCGGCCAGTGAGCCCGGCTGGCGGGTGGCTTCTCTGCGCTATTTCAATCCTGTTGGGGCCCATCCAAGTGGCCAGATCGGAGAAGACCCGCTGGGGATTCCCAACAACCTCTTTCCGTTTGTGAGCCAGGTGGCTGTAGGGCAACGGCCGCAGCTGAAGGTGTTTGGTAGTGATTGGCCCACGCCCGATGGCACCGGTGTGCGCGATTACATCCACGTGATGGATTTGGCGGAAGGCCACCGCGCTGCGTTGGAGGTGTTGCTGGATTCAGCTGATCAGCAGCTGACCCTCAACCTCGGCAGCGGCCAGGGCCATTCAGTGTTGGAGGTGGTTCAGGCGTTTGAGCAGGCTTCAGGCCGGCCGGTTCCCTATGAGCTGGTGGCGCGCCGACCTGGGGATGCGGCCAGCACCGTTGCTGATCCTGGTTTGGCTAAAGAGCTTTTGGGATGGAGCACCAAGCGAGGCCTTGAGGAATGCTGCCGTGATGGCTGGGCATGGCAGCAGGCCAACCCCACCGGCTACCGGTGAGCCATCTGCTGCTGGCCGGAGGAGGCCATAGCCATGCCCTGTTGCTGCGGCAATGGGCGATGCGGCCGTCCACGCGGCCTGCGGTTGAGGCCATCACGTTGGTGAGTGCTCAGCCCACCAGCCTGTATTCCGGCTTGATCCCTGCATGCATCAGTGGTGCTCTTGCGCCTAAGGCTTGTGTCCTTGACGTCTGGGGCCTTTGCCGGGCCGCAGCGGTCAGCTTTGTGCAGGCCACGGTCACTGGCTTGGACACCGCCAACCGGCAGCTCAGCCTCAAAGGTGATCGCCCGCCTCTGGCTTACGACTGGCTCAGCCTCAACCTGGGTGCTGAAGTCAGGGCACCCAAGCGGCTTGGCTGCCTACCGATCAAGCCGCTCGAGCCGGTGTTGGCTGCACTCGCGGCTTTGCCACTGGGTGCTGCCGTGCGGGTGGTGGGCAGTGGTCCTGCGGCGGTGGAAGTCAGTTTGGCTCTCGCTGCTCGTGGTTTTGCCGTCAACCTGTCGGGACAGCCAGAGCGTGCTTTCTGGCAGGGCTTCAGGGACTCCCTGAATGCGGCAGGAGTGGTTTTGGATCCTTCGCTCATGCGTGCTCATGTGGAACTTGAGCTCCATTGCACGGGCAGCTGGGGCCCGAGTTGGCTTGCTCAAAGCGGCCTGGCCGTAGACGGCCGCGGCCGCGTGCTCACCGGAGCTGATTTGCGTTCGGTGAATGACAGCTCCGTGTTTGCTTCAGGTGACTGCGGTGTGATTGATGGCCGCGAGCGGCCCCCCAGTGGTGTTTGGGCGGTGAGAGCAGCCCCCGTTTTGGCAGCCAACTTGCAGCGTGCTGTTTCGCGTCGCCGTTTACGGCGCTGGCGCCCGCAACCCCATGCCCTGCAATTGCTGGGCGATGGTCGCGGCCGTGCTTGGGCCCTATGGGCAGGTAGGCAGCTCGGCCCCAGCCGCCGGATTTGGCGCTGGAAACAACACCTCGATCAGCGCTTTATGGCGATGCTGCGCCCGCCCCAAATGGCCAGCGATCAGCCCATGGCCTGCAGTGGTTGCGCCGCCAAGCTTGCTGATGCGCCCTTGCGCGGGGCCCTGCAGCAGTTGGCTGGTGGCCAGCTGCCTCCTGCGGAGGATGCTGCGGTGGCTGGTGATGGTTGGCTGCAGAGCGTGGATGGGTTTCCGGCTCTTGTGGCAGACCCTTATCTCAATGGACGCCTAACGGCTCTGCATGCCAGCTCGGATCTCTGGGCTTGCGGGGCGTCGCTGCGCCATGGCCAGGCGCTTGTCACCTTGCCCCGATGTTCTGAGCTCCTGCAGCAGGAGCTGCTCGTTCAGAGCCTGGCGGGGGTGCAATCGGTGATGCCGCTGATTGGCGGGCACACCTTGCAGGCGCTGGAGGCCAGCGATCCCAGCAAGCCTTTGGCCAAACAGCTCAGCCTGGGCTTGGTGGTCAACGGTCAGCTCTCTCCCGGCCAGCTCAGCTGGGGCAAGGGACCGCTCAGGCCTGGTCATGTGTTGCTGCTCAGCCGGCCGATTGGAACAGGCGTGCTCTTCGCAGCAGCCCAGGCTGGTTCGGCGGAGCCCCAATGGCTGATAGCTGCATTGGAGGTGATGCAACAGAGCCAGGCGCCGCTGGTTGAGCTTTTGGCTGCCCATGGCTGCAGCGCTTGCACCGATGTGACAGGGTTTGGCCTCTTGGGCCATCTCAACGAGATGCTCGATGCCTCAATGGGGGTGGATGTGCAGCTGCAGGCTGATCAAGTGCCGGCTTTGGCTGGATCCTTGGAGCTCCTGGAGGCAGGAATCACCAGCACCTTGGCCCCCAGCAATGCTGTTGCGCTGGCGAGGTGGCCAGAGCTGTTGGGAACCCGCGCGCGGTTGTTGATTGATCCGCAGACCTGCGGGCCTTTGCTAGCTGCTGTCCCTGAGCAGCAGGCTGGCCCTTGCTTGGCAGCCATGCGATTAGCCGGTTTTTCCCAGGCAGTACGGATCGGAACCGTCCAAAGCAAGGGGCTGCTTTGAAGCGTTTGTTTTGGCCACTACTGGCTCTGCTCTGGCTGCTGAGCACGGTGTTGGACAGGCGCTGGCTGGCTTTGGATCAGCGCTTGCCCTCCTGGGATCAAGCCGACTATCTCAACAGCGCTTTGGACCACGGCCGGGCCTTGGGATTGCTGCCCGGTGGCAGCTGGCAAGGCTGGTCAGCGCTGCTGGACCATTCCCCCAAGATCCCGCCGCTGGCCTCCTTGGTGAACGGCACGGTGATGGCGGTTTCAGGCGATAGCCCTGATCAGGCGGCCTGGACCTTGAGCCTTTGGTTTGGTCTTTTGCTGGTGGGCGTTGCGCTTTGGGGCCGGCAATGGCAAGGCCCTGGGCTTGGTCTGTTGGCGGCTTTGTTTTGTGTTGTGGCTCCGGGGCTGGCGGAATGGCGTGTCGACTACGTGCTGGAGATTCCCCTCTGTGCGGGGTGCATTTGGGCTCAGTGGTTGTTGGGGCGATGGCTGCGGCCAAACGGGGCCACCTGGATCGCCGCTCTTTTGGCTGCGCTCGCCATCGCCAGTGCGCTGTTGATTAAGCAAAGCGCCTTGTTGGTGCTGCTTGGTCCGGCGCTTTGGGCGGTGGTGGTGGGGCTTCAGGAGCGAAAGCGGCGCTGGCAGCTGTTGGCCTCATTCGGCTTTGTGCTGGCTTTGGTGGCTCCCTGGCTGGGCCACAACCTGATCACCGCCATTGGTGGCACCAACCGCGCCACCTTGGAGTCGGCGGCCCGCGAGGGGGATCCCAATGCAACGTCTCTGGCGGGCTGGCTGTGGTACCCCAAGCGGTTGTCTGGCCTGATCGGTCAGATCCCGTTGATCGGCGGTTTGGCAGGAGCCGTGGTGGCCGCCCGCAGGCCGAGTTGGCCGCGGGGCGATGGGGCCTGGCTTTGGTTCGTTGTCTTAAGTGGTTGGTTGCTGACCACCCTCAGCCCCAACAAAGATCCCCGTTATCTCGCTCCATTGCTGCCCTTGCTGGCCTTGTTGTTAGCCCGCACTTGGTTGGTTCTGCTGGCTGTGATGCCAAAAAGCTGGGGCCAGCCCCTGCTGGGGGTTGGTTTATTGGTTTCAGCTTGGGGAACCGTTCAGACCCGCTTTCAAGGCATTCTCTGGGCGCCAGTGTTCCCGCAGCCGATCGAGCAGATTGTTGATGCTGCCCAGGGTGCTGACCCCTCAACGGCTCGCACGCTGATCGTGGTGCCCAGTCGGCCCCAGCTCAATCAACACAGCATCAGTTTTTTGGGGCGCCGCGGCGGCGGCGGCTTGGTTGGCCGGCAGCTCGGTTCCAGCTCCGCTGACATCCAACCGGCGCTTAAGCAGGCGAAGCAAGTGCTTCTGGCAACAGGTGATCAGGGCTCAGTGCGCCGCAGCGCTGAGCAGTTCTCGCAGGCGATTCGCAGCAGTGGTTCTTTTGCACTCCAGCAGCAGTGGCCGCGTCCTGAGGGGGGCACCTATGAGCTTTGGGCGCGCCGGCCGGAGGCTTCCCAGCCGGTGCCTTTTGAGCAACGCTTCCCTCAGTTAGCGGCCGGTTTGGCCCTAGGCCCTGCCGGGCTTGATCCAGTGTTTGCAGCTGTGGGTGTTGAGCACCAGCTCGATGGTCATCGGCTCTATCAGCAGCGGGTGGAGCAACAGGCCACTGCTGCTCTTGCAGCTGATCCGAATGATCGTCAGGCGCTGTGGAGCCTGGCTCTTCTGAAGGTTCTGCAGAACAGGCCACTAGAGGCTGATCACTGGTTTGAGCGCTTACAGAAGCTGGAGCCCAAGAGCCCCTGGCCTGCGGCTTATCGGGCTGTGGTGCTCACTGCAGCTGGACGCCTCTGGCAGGCCAGGGCAGTTGCCGATCAGGCGCAGGGCTTAAATCCATCGCCTGTGCTGGAGGGTTTGGGAGATCTCAGTGGAGTTCTGGGCGGTCAGCTGTGGCGTCTACCTGCTGCCAGTCGTTCGCTGCCAGCGGCTACGCAGGCGGTTGAGCAGCAGCTCAAGACGCCGGAATCAGCGCGCTGAGCTTGTCGCGGAAATCGCCTTTGGGCATGCCGCCTTTGAGCTCGCCATGGATTACGAACTCCCCCTCGGGATTAGTCACGATCAGGTAGGTCGGCCAGCCCATGCCTTCTTTATTGGGGTACTGGGCCATCAACACCTTGCGGTATTTGCGGTAGGTCTCGGTGTCCTGCAACATCACGCTGACAAAGCCAAGACCCAGTTCTTCGGCCACCTTGCCGTCGTAATGGCTCATGCGGTGACAGGTGCCACAGTCTTCCGAGCTGAACTTGAGAACGGTGGGCACGGCGTTGCCTCTGGTGGTGGTCAGTGTTGCCTATCACAGCCAGAGCTCCCTGGCGAGCCTGGCCGCTGATCTGGGCCGTCATCAAGGCGGCTTAACCCGCTGGATTGTGGTGGATCAGGCCCCAAAGTCCGCACCGTTGGATCCAGAGCCATTGCGCCGGCACTTGGGCTCGGTCCCGTTGCTGGTGCTCCAGGGGGAGGAGGGGGATGGCTTTGGGGCAGGTTGCAATCGGGGCTTTGACTATCTGCAGAAAACCGGAAGCAGCGGATGGGTTTGGTTGCTCAATCCCGACACCTCGTTGCCCCAGGGTGATGAAGCCCGGCGGTTGCTTGAGGCTGTGGCTGATCTGCCAGCTCAGGCTGTTGTTGGAACCGCTGTGCAGGACGCAACCGGCACCATCGAACCCAGTGCCGGCTGGATTGATCAGGGGCTGAATTTCCGCCGGCGCAAAGTCAGTACGGCTGATGCGTTGCTGCATGAGCCACTGCGGCTGGATTGGCTCAGTGGCTGCAGCTTGCTGCTGCGACCCATGGCCCATCAGCCACCTGCCCGTTTTGATCCCTGTTTCCCTCTCTATTACGAAGATATGGATCTGTGTCTGCGCCTGGCACAGCAGGAGGCCCCTGTGCTCTGGTTGCCGCAGGTAGTGGTCAGCCACCAGAAAGGGGAGGGGAGTGTCACCCCGTCGAGTCGCCGAATTGAGCTCTCCACGATCAGTTATTTGCGCTTCTTGCGCCGCCATTGCCCGCCATGGGTGAGGCTGCTACGGCAACTGCGTTTGTTGCTGTCGGCGTTGCTGCGGCCGCGGCGGGCTGGCGCCATCTGGCGCGGCTTTAAGCGTTCTGGTTGATGGCTTCAACTCGTAGTTCCTTAAGCCGGCTACCGAGCTCGGGGCCCGCCGATAGCCCCTGATTCATGAGCTCCTTGGCGCTGAGCGGGGATTGGATCAAACGCCAGCGCAGCAGCCAGCGCAGTAAGGGGCGTCTGTACGGCTGATGGTTGGGGCCTAAAAGCATCAACACCATGGCGGGCTCTGTCTTTGCCCCGCGCTCTTCCAGAGCATTGGTCCAGTTGCTCGGTTTCCAAGCGTGTGTGCTCTCAGGGTTGAGGCCTTGTAGCCAAGTTTGCAGCTCCAGGCCGCGGCTCAGCAGCTGCTGTTGGCGGTGAGCCAGTTGCAGGCGCTTGGCGATAGCCAGCAGATTGTTTTGATGGGGCACGAGCCAGAGCAGCCCCACCAGCTTCAGCTCTTCAGCGCTCCAGTTCGGATCAATGGCATGGCCCCATTGGCCAAGCCGCTGCAGCCAAGCCGGGCTTCTTGGTGGTAATGCCTTCCAGCCGCGCTGAATGAGTTCCAACCCTCTCCACGTCTCAAGACATTGGAGAGCTGAACGCCAGCAAGACTCTGCGAAGAGCAGTTCCAGTTCCATTCGGGATCGGGAGGCCAGCGCGGGCGCGTCGTCAGGCCATGGCCAGTCGTCCAAGGTGCTTTGCATCTGTGCCGTGGTTTCTGGCGCCAACTCCAACCTGAGCCGTGCTCCGTAGCGCACTCCCCGCAGCAATCGGCTGGGGTCGTCCTCAAGGCTCAGGGGGTGCAGCAGCTTGAGCTGGCCTGCCTTTAAGTCCCCTGTGCCATCAAAGGGATCCAGCAACGGGCTCGAGCCCAACGGCAGGCGCTCGGCAATCGCATTGATGCTGAAGTCGCGTCGTCTGAGATCGCCCACCAGATCAGTTGGCTGCACCTCAGGGTGGGCTCCAGGGAAGGTATAGCGCTCTGACCTGGCTGAGCTGAGGTCACAGAGCAATCGGCCCGCTGGGGTCTGCAAGTGGAGCTGTGCCGTTCCAAAAGCCTCAAAGCTTTGGCTCTGTTTCAGCTGAAATCCTGGTGGTAGCGCCTGGGTGTTGATTAGCTCCAGGAGCTGGATGGCTGGCCAGCTGCACACTCCTTCAACAACCAGATCCAAATCCTTGTCGGGGGTGCTTTTGCCAAGGAGCCGGTCGCGAACAGCACCACCCACCACGCTGAGATGCAGACCATGGGCCATGGCAACGGTTGCCAGCCAGTCCATCCATTGCTCGGCAGCGCTGCTGGGGTGCACTACGGTTTGCCCGGCTTTCGCACGGCTGTGACTTCACCTGCCCAGGGTGACGACTGGTTCAGCAAGTTCAAGCGTTGGCGCCTGGCCAAGGCGGTGCGATTGATCAAAGAACTGGAGATCTACCGAAATTTTTTTCCTGCTGATCTGATCAGGCAGTGGCTAATCGGCATTCAGCCGGGGATTGCGCCACTGCGGCAAAGGCTCAGTCAGCAGGTGGAGTTTGTGCTGTGGCTGCCTCCAGGTTGGCAACTCTCCGTTGCGCAACGAAAGCGTTTGCATCGGGTTCTTGTCCGCCGGCAAGCCCGCACGGGCGCCCAGGTGGTGAGTTGTGATGACTGGCTTCTGCTTCCCACCGGCAAGCGGCTTTGGCGCCAGAAAGGCCGGCTTGATCCGTTATTGGATCGAGCCACTGGTGAAGCAGAGGGTCCTTTGTGGATTCAACGCAACTTGCTGCAGCAACTGGGTGAGCCGCCCGAGCAGGTACAAGCGCGGCCTGCTTGGCGTGCTCACCTTTTTGAGACCGTTGGAGCTGAGGCCTGGGCCCATGTGGCCTTGCCGCTAGCGATCTCTCCACCGGTTGAGTTGCCACCAGCCCAGCCTGCTCAGCCCAAAGGAAACCCTTTGGTGAGTGTGTTGATTCCATCCGGTGGGTTTCACAAGCCCATTGGTGGCCGCAACACGATGTTGCTGCGCCATTGCCTCACTTGCCTGTTGCAGCGCAGTGACTACCGCGAACTCGAGATTGTTCTGATTGATGGTGGTGAGCTCAGCGCAGCCGAGCTTGAGGAGTTTGAGAATTTGATTGGCTATGGGCTAGGCCCAGGTCGCTGGCGCCACGGACGTAGCGACTTGTCCTACAGCTACAGCCAGCGCATCAACCAGGCGGCGGCTGCAGCTCGCGGAGAGTTTTTATTGCAACTCAACGACGACACCGAGTTGCTGGAGCCAGGGGCCATCGGCTCCATGCTGGCCCATGCCCAGGAACCCCAGATCGGCGTTGTCGGTGCGTTGTTGCTTTACCCGGGTGGCCGCGTTCAGCACGCCGGCGTTGCGGTCGACAATCTCGCCCCGCGTCACGCCTGGGTTGGTTGTTGGCCTAACCGTTTACCCCCTGGCTTGCTTGCTGCTGCGCGTCAATTTCAGGCTGTCACGGCTGCAGTGAGTCTGTGCAGCGCTGAGCTATGGCAACAGCTGGGTGGTCTTCGCAATGACCTGCCCATCAACTACGGCGATGTGGATTTCTGCTTGCGGGCGCGGCAGCGCGGCCATGCGGTGGTGCTGGATCCAGCAAGCCGCTGGACACACTTCGAATCAGCTAGCCGGAGCACCGCCGGAATTCCGCCTGAATTACCACGCTTCCGCGAGTTGTGGAGTACGGAACTCGGAGGCCGCTGGAGCATTGATCCATATGTCTCACGCTGGCGCGAGCTGATGCTGCAGAAGGGTTAATGGCTAAGCACTTTTGGATTTACACGCACAACTTCACCCATAGCGGCGCCCCTCTGGTGATGGCGTCGGTTGCACGCGAACTGGCAGCAGCTGGTTGGCGCGAGCAGTTGCGTGTTGTGAGTTGGGGTGGACTGCATGACAGACGCCACTCAACGCTGCAGCACGAATTGACTGTAGAGGGTATCCATTGCCAAGTCCTTGATTTACATCAAAGGCCCCCACATATAAAGCGGAGAGATCGCTTGCTTTTGAATTCCTTGGCGTTACCTGAAGCTGTTGTTTGTCAGGCTTTAGATTGGTTGTGGGACGGCAAGCTCAGCAGATTAGATTGGTATTGTCATGAGGGTAATCCTGAGGCTTTTTTTTCAGGCCAAAAGTGGCCTGAAAATATAAATCAAGCATTGAACACAGGGAGATTCCGAATGCGAGTGCCATCCCTGAAGGCTCTTCAGGTATATACTAATTGGTTGCATTATAAAGGAGCTGGCTTAGATGTCCAGGCCCCACAGGTTTTGGTTCCAGAACATTTAATAGCCTCAGCATGTAGTGATTTTTCATCTCTCAAAATTCAATTGACGGGTTCAGTTGGATTTGGTCAAAAGGGACATTTATGGATTTTGCAATTGCTTGAGAAAGTGTTAAGTCAATATCCACAAACCACTAAAGTTTTGAGGCCAATTCGCTTAGAATTTATAGGTATAGAAACAGGTCCATACGCTGCTTTGGCAAGAAAAGTTTGTTCTTATGGCGTGAACCTTTTGGGAGAAAACTTTTCCTGGTCTCCTCAAGATTCTCATGAAAATACCTTACGTACGATGGCAAAATCTAATCTGAGCATAAGTTGCTCTCAAGATGAGACATTTTCTCTTGTAAGTGCTGAGTCCATGGCTTTAGGTCAGCCTATTTTGCGTAATGAAACCGGTGGATTCGATGAGCAACTAAATTGTGGAGACTGTGGATTTAGTTTGGGCCCCCCTTCGCCATATGTTAGTTCATTATGTGTTCAACTTCTTGGCTCGTTGAGGGATCCTCAGACACATTCGGAGCAGTCTTTTCTCGATAAAAGAAAGCAAGCTCTGAATCGTTATGCTTGCTTTGCCTCATCAAACATAATTAACTGGCTGATTTAGAAACCAAGACTTGTACGGAAAGTCCAAATCCATCTATTGCTTTCCAGGAGTTCATTCTGTTGAGCAAAGTTTACCCCCCACGTTAGTCTGATCGGTAAGGTGCCTCCAAGGCTTACAGATGTGGCTGCTTGGGCTCTTCCACTACGATATTCGCTGAAAATACTCCACCACTTATTAATAACAAGAGCTGTGGAACCTATAGGTGCCCAGCATAGTTCTGTATCAACCCCAAAACTTGTGGTCCTGGTATTTTTCTGCTCAGTTCGAAAGCACCCGAATTTTAGTGGATTTTGGAAGCCACTTCCGATGTCTTGATTCGCGAATCTTCCTGTACCCACACCACCATTAATCACAAAATAGGGGAAGTAAACACCCTCTGGACCAAGAGGCCAGGCTTTTGTTGCCATCAGATAAAAATTTCGACCAGTGTCAGTTCTGTCGTCTAGTTGAATAATTTGCTCTCCACCAAATGCAATTCCTGCATTATTTCCAAGCTGACTTGCAATCCTAAAACCAAGAGATTTACCCTCGCCAACTGCTGACCCACCCCCTGCCGCACTTGTGCCTTGATAGACACTTCTGAATGATGCATTTAAGCCAATACTGAAGTCATCGATTTGAAAAAGATTGGCATTAATAATTGCTGTCCCATCCCCATTGTTCCAAGCCAAGAACTTTTGCTTATCATTGTCTTGCCTGCTTGAGCCCCGGAGTGAGGCATTAAATGAGTAGATCTGACTCCATCGCAAACCATTCGGTATGTAGGTACTAATGTCAGGACCTACAAATCCATTGCTAAATGCAATCGAACGGTCTAGAGCTTGCAACTTTGGTTGAGTTGGTAGTGGCCCTCGCCTCTTCGTTGGCTGTTCAGATTCGATCGTTATCGCCTCAAGAGGAATAGGTTCTTTGTTATCAGCCACCCATTCCGGCTTTGGTTCTAGGAGAGGACCTTGTTCTTGCTTTATTTGCCTCCAAACAATTGCCGTGGGAGTTGGTTGCTTTGTCGGATCAATCCATGATTCAGTCTCAGGCATTGGCTCCCAAACAACAGATACCTCAGCAGCATTTTTTGATTCAGATTGCCAGTAAATCGATGTTTCTTGCTGTGCATTATCTGATTGGGCCTCTGACTTATCTTGAATCCATTGCACCTGTGCATGAACATGTTGGCTGCACATCAACAGCCCAATCATAAAGAGGAAATTCGTTTTCAATGGACCAAAGCTCTTTGCTTATGCAGCAGAAGCTTTTGGATTCAGCAGGATCCATCCTGCAACAGGAGCATTCTGGAGGGAGAGTTGTTCACGCAGAAGTGTTAGTTCTTCGCGTGTTGAAGCACCTGGAGAAGCAACCAACACTTGGGTGTCGCAATCACGGGTTGCGCTTAAGTCCTCGTCAATGACAACGTGCTTAGATTTCAAATTCTGCTCTAGGGTACTGCAAAACTCATTGAACAAGCTCTGTTTGATGGATCCTACGGGGACAATCGCAATGCAAGAAAATTGCTGTAATGGGCCATTGGCCAGAAGTTCAACCGATTGCATCAATTGCACTCGCTCAATGCTTGTAATGGTTTGAAGCCGCTGACCAGGTAGTGATGCTTCTAGCTCATTTTCACTGAAAACTCTTCCGCTGCGGCGATCCATCACTAGAGCCCCTCCAGCTCCTAGGACGAAACCCCCCAGTAGACCCAACGCAAGGCTTCTTTTTTTGTTTGGGCTGACTGGATTCTCCAAAACTCTGGGTGTTGAAATCAATTCCCAGGGGTCACCCTCGCGTGCTTGCTCAAGCTGCACTTGCTGGTACTGATTCTGAAGATTCACCAGTGTTGCTTCATCACGGAGCGCTTGCTGGGTGAGTTCCCGATGCCTTGAAACAATCTCTTTGGGTCTATTCAGAGATTGGAGGTTGGCTTTGGCTAGATCGAGTTCTCCGTTGAGCAAAGCAATGGTTTGTTGATTGATGTATTGAACCAATGCAAGCCGCATTCGTTCTAAACGTGTAATCAATGGGTCATTGTCTTTGAATCTTGAGCGTTTCTCGGCTAATTCGGTTTCAATTCTTGTTAGTTGATCAAATGTTGATGATTTATCCGTCAAGTTGGCGAGTTGAGAGGCAAAGTAAATTGAAACGTTGCCAGCGCGTTGCGCCTCTTGGATTTGCCCCTTAAGGGCCATCACTTTCTGCGGGGGCGGCGGTACCCCTTGGTTTCAACGCTGCCCCCTCCTCCCCCTCCCCCCAGGGAAATTTGAATTGTTCCCCCGAAACTCCCCCCCCCGGGAACCTGGCCAGGGGCAAGCCCTTCTCGCACGCCCCAGGCCATTGGCAAAGCCAAATTCCAAAGCCTCACGGTTCGATGCTAATGAGATTGGCTTGATCTTGTTAATTTCCTGCTGTAAGTAAGTACTCATATTGCTTAATTCGCGATTGCGGCCTCGATTGGAATACTTCTGGTATTCGTTTGATAGAAGCTGTGTTATGGGAGCGATGATAGTTTTATCAGTATCACGGAATTCAACATTTAATACGCTTGTACCCTTGGCATTCTCTATGCTCAGTGCACTGTCTCTCCAATCGGAGAATCGCATCTTTTCAGCTACTTCTTTGGGTTTACGAGCTTGAACAGCTTTGAAAACTGGCAGGAGAACGGATGGGCTATTGAGAATTGCGATTTCTGTCTGCGTTTCTGAGTTGACACCACTTGTCCCCAATAAAGCCAAGGCTGGATTGTTGGCAAGCACCCTGGCCATGGAAGATGAGCTGTTCTTATCATCGAGCAGGATTTGGAACTCCCCTTGATAGACAGGCTTTGTTGTTAAAAGAGAAAGCGCAGCTGCTCCTAAGCCCACCCCAGCTCCAGCTCCAATCCAACGCCATTGGCGCCGCAAGGCTGCAATGACCTCTCTAAGATCAATTTCGTCTTGCGGGCTAGTGGTTGAACCAGCTGCAGGTGCTTGACTTTGGATGGGGAGTGATGATGTCACTTCTGGTAGCGATCAACTAGGTCGTAAATAGCGAGAACACCAACAGCCGGGGCAGTGATTTCTCCCAAAATTTCAGTGGTGGCGGAGAGCGGAGAGTTGTTAACGCGAATCAAATCACCCTCCATTAAAACAGGATTTTCATAGGAGCCCCCTGGCTGGCTGCCTACACCGAAGATTTGCCGTTTGTCAGTGGTTCCATCTCGGTTGAACCTTACAAATTCTACTGTGCCTCTTAAAATTTTTGTTCCACCAGCTGAGGCAAGAGCCTGCTCTAAGGTCGCTCCCTGCGGCAATACCTTTGTTCCAGGCTGCCGCACCCGACCACTCACAAACACCTCCAAAAAGTCTGGGCTTAGATTGGTTTGCCCAGCTTTGATAATTTGATCCCTTAGTTCTTCCTCGGATCGAGACACAATCACCGTGTCGCCATCAAACAGTCGGATGTTTTGGCTTTCATTGCCTTCTGTGATCACAGATAAGAAATTTAAGCTTGTTCGCATTTTTCCCCCTCCAGTTCCTAAGGGGCGGCGTCTTACGACAACGACATCTTCGAGTTTGGAATAGGGAGTGACTCCACCTGCATTTCTCATCGCATCAAACACAGTCGGCATGACTATCCCAGTGGCCAGTTCTGTGCCGCGAATTGATGCATTCGGATTTGTCGCAAGTTGACTTAAGCCTCCTCCTTGCTGGAATCCTGGGCTAGACATTCCTGCGATGGTACTTACATCTGTAGTTGGTGCGCTGCCAGTGCTAACGGCTGCTTGCAGGCCTGTTAAGTAATAGTAGCCAGGCCGTCTGACTTCTCCGCCGACATACACGCGGATTGGTCGAAATGCCGCTGGAGATACATACACCTGAGGTTCTTGAACATACATGCTGAACTGTTGTGTAAGGAACGCCTGAAGCTCCTCAACAGTTAATCCCTCCACTTGCAAGGCGCGCAGCCTTGGCAAGTAAAGCGATCCATCTGGACCGATCGAAAAAACCCCTGAATACTCAGGAACATCAAGCAATTCAACAACGACTGCATCGCCGGGACCCAAAATGTAGGAATCCCCGGTGTAGGCCTTTGGAGCCAAGTTGATCACTTGGCTGGTTGGTGTAATTTCCTGGCTCAGTACTGGTTGCACAGCGCTGAGTGAAAGCATGGCTGCAGCAACGGCGCGGCTCAGCACAAGACTCAGATGAAAGACCCGGGAAAACTACGTGGTATGCCTCTTCTTTCTGGAAGCAGGTGGCCAGTGAGGCATCTGCCTAAATGGCGCGCAGCGGTCGATGCCCTGTTCTTGATTTCGATCGTGCTGTTCTTGTGGCCCCTGGATCCCTGGATCAGCAGCATTCCGGCTGTTCTCTGGGTGCTGCTTCAGTTGTTGGTGGCTCCAGTTCAGCGCCGTTGGGCCGCTTGGCCGATGCTGTTTGTGCTGTTGCTGTTCAGCCGCAGTTGGTGGCTCAACCAAATGCCCCATCCAGTGGCTGCCCAGGATGGGGTATTGGTTGCCGGAGCTTTGTTAGCGGGAGCTTGTGTGGCCCCGCAGCGTTGGCAGCTGCTGTTGCGTCTTCCCTTGCTGGTGTTGCCGCTGTTGCTGTTTGAGATGGGTGCCAAGCCCTGGACGCCCAATCCGTTGGCAGGTGCTAATCAGGGGGGCTATCTGTTGGGGTTGATTTGGCTGCTGGCAATCGCTTGGTTCCGCCAGGGCAACCAGCCTCATTTGCAGCGGGTGCTGGCTGGCGTGGCAACGGCCCTGGCTGCGGTGATGGTGTGGCAGACAGGTTCTCGTGCTGCGTTTGTAGCCGCCGTTGTTTCAGCCGCCTTGTTGTGGATTCAGCAGGGCATTGGCTTAGGTCAGGTTTGCAAGCGTGGTTTCTTGCTGCTGGGTTTTGGTGCGGCAGCTTTGGCGGCTAAACAGTTGCTTCGCCCCTCCAGCACAGGGATCCCAGGAATCGATCTCAGCTCTGATACCGGCCGGTTGGCGATCGCTCAGTGTTATGGCGCGATTCCGTTCAGCGGTAACAACCGGTTCCTCTATGGCGTCGGTTTCGACCGCGCTGGTGAGTTTTGTTCCGACCCCATCAACGGTGGTGTGGCTGATCATGCCCACAACATTTATCTCCAGCTCTTTGCAAGCTCAGGGGTGCTGGGGGTGTTCGGGCTTTTTCTCCTTCTGGCCTTGCTGGTGCAGGCATGGCGCTCAGCGGCCCCTGTGATGGACCCATTTCCGCTAGTTGCTGGACAGCTGGCGCTGCTCTACACGCTGATTCAGGGCTTCCTCGATCTTTCGCTTCTGCATTGGCCTGTCACCTTGGTGCTCACAGGCGTCCTTTTGGGCATCCCATTGAGCTGGCACAGGGCCAGTGATAACCAGTTCACGCAAATTTAGTCTCACCGTGAATAAATGAGATAGCCCTTGCGGCCAGCTTCCCGGCAACAGCTCAGTCCAGTGATCAGGCGCTTGCTGCTGCTCGCTGCTGATGCTGCGCTGCTGCCGCTGGCTTTGTGGATGAGCTTCTGGCTGCGGCTTGGGTTGGATGAACCATGGTCTGAGCAGTGGCTGCAGTCGGGGCCATGGATGGTGGCTGCGCTTTGGGTATTCGGCCTGCCGCTTTTGCTATTCACGGGTCAATACAAGGGGTTAACTCGTTACGTCGGCAGCCGTTCGCTGTATCAATTGGCAGGGCGCACGGCTGTGCTCACGTTGGCTCTTCTCGCCGTTGGTGAGCTGTTGCGCCTGCCGTTACCTCCTCGCAGTTGTTGGATCTTGTTTTGGGTCTTGGCCACGGCCATGGCAGGCGCTTTGCGGTTCAGCCTCCGTGATGTTTTTTTCAAATTCTCCAATCGCAACACACAAGCTTCTGCACAACGCGTTGTGATTTATGGCGCCGGTGCCGCTGGAGTCCAGTTAGCCGCTTCCTTGCGCCATTCGGGAACCCATCGGTTGGTGGCGTTTGTTGATGACGATCCTTTTTTATGGGGACGTTCCATCGGATCGATAGAGATCAAGTCTGCAAATCAGCTGCCGGCGCTCAGCCAGCGATTCGATCAGGTTCTACTGGCTATTCCCTCCATCCAAAAAGCTGAGCGCCGCCGCATTGTTGATTCTGTTCAGACCTTGGGTTGCTCGATTCTCGAGGTGCCCTCGATTGATGCTTTGACCTCTGGTCGAGCGTCGATTGACGCCTTGCATCCCATTGCGATTGAGGACTTGTTGGGCCGTGATCAGGCTGCTCCAGATCCACAACTTTTAGGCCGAGCGTTTGCCGGAAAAGTGGTGTGTGTCACCGGTGCAGGGGGATCGATTGGCTCGGAGCTATGCCGCCAAATTGTGCAACTGCAGCCTGCGGCCTTGCTGATGCTGGAACGCAGCGAGCCAGCTCTGTATGCCATCGACCAAGAGCTGAGCAATCGCGGCCTAGATGCTGTGAAGCTGCGGCCGGTGTTGGGCTCTGCCTCTGACCAGGCGTTGGTTCGGGAACTCTTTGCGCGTGAACAGGTTCAGGTTGTCGTTCATGCGGCTGCCTACAAACATGTTCCACTGGTGGAAGCCAATCCTTTGGCGGGCATCGCCAATAACGTTTTCTCCACGCGAGTGATCTGCCAAACCGCAGCAGCTTTAGGCCTTGAGCGGGTGTTGTTGATCTCAACCGATAAGGCCGTGCGTCCCACCAACGTGATGGGAGCCTCTAAGCGTTTAGCGGAGTTGGTTGTTCAGGGTGCGGCCCAGACGAGTGAAACAACTTCTTTTTCCATGGTTCGTTTTGGCAATGTCTTGGGTTCGTCGGGGTCGGTGGTGCCGTTATTCACCAAGCAGATCGGCGCCGGTGGGCCGATCACCCTCACCCACCCCGAGATTGTTCGCTATTTCATGACGATTCCTGAGGCCACCCAGCTGGTTCTCCAGGCTGCTGGGATGGCAACAGGTGGTGAGGTGTTCGTATTGGATATGGGTGAGCCGGTGCGGATTCACGATTTGGCTCAGCAGATGGTGAAGCTCAGTGGCTTGCAGCTCAAAGACGAGGCCAATCCCGATGGAGACATTGAAATCAAATGCACAGGCTTGAGGCCTGGAGAAAAGCTCTACGAGGAGCTGCTGATTGATGCTCACGCGCAGCCCACTGCCCATCCTTTAATTTGTTGCGCCCAAGAAAACAGCTGGCCAGCTGCACAGCTCGAGCTTCTTTTGGATCAACTGCAGCAGATTGTGCAACAGCAGGATCTTGCGGCTGTATTGGACTTACTCAAGCAACTGGTGCCTGAATGGCAGCAGGGTGCTGAAGTGAGCACTTCGGCCAAGCTCTTGCCGTTTCCAGTTGTTCCCTCCAGGTCGACAGCTCAGGCGGGATGAGTTGGCGCGCCCCTTGGTTGCGGGAGCGACTGCTGTTGCTGTCGTTGGCGCTGTGGGATCTGGTGGTGGTGTGGGCCATGTACGGCTCCATTTATCGATTGCGCCTTGGTCACACCCCAGGGGTCACCCTCGCTCTGCTTGTGTTGGTGCTGTTGTGGCTTGGCGGCTCCTATCTGCTAGGGCTCTACACCCAGCAACGCCGTGGTTGGGCGAGTTGGCAGCGCACTGCTCAGCTGGCTCTGCTCGTGCTGGCGGTGTTTGTGGCGCAGGCTTGGTTGGCTGGCATTGCTGATTCGGGCACGCGTCTGCGCAGCTTTCTTTTGCCACTGCTGAGCGCCATCGCTCTTGGATCAGGGCTAGGCCATCAAGCCTTGGCCGCACTACGCCCCGAGCTGGAAGCGGTTGTGTTGCTTTGCACAGCAGCTGAACGGCCGATTCTGCAGGCAGAACTTGCATCACTGCCAACCACTAGACAGCAACAGATCACTTTTGTGGAAGAACACGAGGATCCAGAAGTGCTCGCAGGGTTGCCGCGGCGTGGCTTGAACGTGGCGATCAGTGATCAGGCGCGGATTCCGGATGCTCACTTGGAACGCTTCATCACCCTCAGGCCACTGGGTGCTCGGGTGAGTTCCTTGGTGGACTGGGCTGAGCGCAGTCTTCAGCGCGTGCCGCCGGAATTGTTGAGTGAACGCTGGCTGCTGGCAGCCGACGGCTTCAGCTTGCAACCGGGCCGTTGGAGCTGGCGGGTGAAGCGATTTTTTGATGTTCTCGGTGCGTCCAGCTTGCTGCTGATTACCAGCCCACTGGTGCTGATGGCTGGGTTGGCGATTTGGCTGGAAGATCGTGGCCCGATTTTTTACAGCCAGATCCGTAGTGGTTTGTATGGCGATCCGGTGCGGATTTGGAAATTGCGGAGTATGCGCGTTGATGCCGAAGCCAGCGGCTTGCAGTGGGCTCAAAAACAAGACCCGCGCATTACTCGTTGTGGTGCCTGGTTGCGGAGTCTGCGGATTGATGAGCTACCCCAGCTTTGGGCTGTGTTGCGAGGTGATCTCAGTTTGATCGGCCCCCGCCCCGAGCGGCCCGAGCTCGAGCTGGAACTGGAGCAAGCCATTCCTCACTACCGCGTTCGCCATTGGATCCGTCCGGGCCTGAGCGGCTGGGCACAGGTCAACTATCGCTATGGCAACAGCGTGGCCGATAGCCGCATCAAGCTCAGTTACGACCTCTATTACCTACGTAATGCTGGGATTCTGCTGGATTTGTTGATCCTGCTGAAAACCATTCGCCTGGTGCTGCGCGCCCAGGGTGCTCAGCCGCAGCAATGAATCAGCCCTTGCGTTTGGCTGTGCTGATTACGCACCCGATCCAGTATTTCCGCCCTGTCTTTGCTGAGTTGGCTCAGCAACCTGGCTTGGAGCTGCGGGTGTTTTTTGGTTGTGATCATGGCCGGCGCAGCAGTTTGGATCCCGACTTTGGTGTCAGCTTCGCTTGGGATGTTCCAGCCGATGAAGGCTTCCCCCATGCCTTCATCAGCCACGCTCCTTTGGATCAGTTGAGCCGGCTGCGTTCTGCCTTGCCGCTTGCTTGCAGAGCTGCCCGCGCCATCAGCGCCTGGCAGCCCGATCAGGTGCTGATCTTTGCTTACACCCCGGTTTTCATCGGTTTGTCCACTTTGCTGTTGAAGATTCGGGGGCAATCGTTGTTGTTGCGGGCCGATGGCACCGATCGCGCCTTTCCGCGCAGTTGGCTGAAGAGCTCAATCAAAGACCTTGTGTTGCGGATTTGGTATCGCCAATTTCGCCATTTGTTTCCAATCGGCGTTGATTCCGATCGCCATTTCGCGCGATTGGGCGTTGCCGCCTCACGGCGGCATCCGGTGTCCTACGCCGTGGATGTTGATTTTTTTGCTCAGCAGCAACAGCACTGGTCACCCCAGCGCTTGAGTTTGCGCCACGAACTCGGCATTGCCCCTACTGACTTGGTTCTGCTGTGGAGCGCCAAGATGACGCCGGTCAAGGCTCCGTTCCTGCTGGTTGAGGCCTTGGCCGCATTGCCAGAGCCTGTTCGCCAGCGGTTTTGGGTTGTCGCGATGGGGGATGGCCCCTTGCGCCAAGCGTTTGAGGCTCAACTCCAAACATTGTTGCCAGGCCATACCCATTTCCTTGGCTTCTGCAATCAATCCGAGATTGGCCGTGGTTATGCGATGGCGGATGCCTTGGTATTTCCCTCAGTGCAGGGGGAAACATGGGGATTGGTGGTGAATGAAGCGCTGCAATTTGGTTTGGCTGTGATGGCCAGTGATCATCCAGGCTGTGCGGCTGATCTGCTGGCCTCAGAACGACCTGTTCCCACCGGTTCGGCGGTGTTCCCCAGTGGTGATCCCATTGCTTTTGCCAATGCTCTGCTGGCGTTTGCAAAGGCCCACCCGGAGGGTTTCAGCCCTCAGCCGAGCACTGATCTCCCCCATCCCCGCGATTTGGCCAGCACCATTCAGCATTGGGCTAGCCATTCGGCCAGCACCACATAACGCCAGTAGGGCTTGAAGCGGCCACTGAGCCGCAACAGGATCCAACTTCCCCAGAAGCTGCGCCGTGAAAGCTGCAAGGGTTGCTTCTGCAAAAGACTCCAGATTCGCGTGGGATGGAAGCGTTGGTGCTGCAGTAGCCACGGTGCCAAGGCCAAATTGAAGCCCCGTTTGGGGGCGTTCAGCACCGCCTCCGGTAGTTGGTTTCTCGCCAATCGCCGTAGCAAGGTTTTTGGGCCCTCGGCCCGGTGGAGGTCAGCCGGAATGCTGAGCGCTAGATCAACCAGTTCGGAATCGAGAAATGGCACCCGCAGTTCCAGGCCCTGGGCCATGGACACCGCATCGCTGTCGCGCAGCAGTGTGTCGTGGAGATACCCGCGCAGTTCCAGTTCGCTGCACTCGGACAGGCTCAGATCACTGGGTAATCCGCTGCTGCGGGTTTGCTCCAAGGCTTGCCGGCTTTGCTGGTTTATCCCATGCAGCTTCAGCCGGCGCGCTTGCAACTGACCCTTCAGCGGCCCGGGCTGCATGTGGCTATAGCCGCCGAAAAGCTCATCGGCTCCAAGGCCTGAAAAGGCCACCACCATGCCCTGATCGTGCGCTGCTTGCGTCACCAGATGGCTGTTAAAGCCATCAATGGTGGGTTGATCGATGGCCTCCAAAAACCCATCGAAGCTGTGATCTAGTTGTTGGGGTCCGATACCTAAGCGTTGATGGGTCAGCTCCAAAGCGTCTGCCGTTTGGCCGGCGAGATCAGTTTCATCAACTGCTCCGGGTAAACCTTCAAATCCCACCGAGACCGAGTGGATGGCACCTTGCTGTTGGCGGCGCAGTTCAGCAGCCAGCAAGCCGGAATCAAGTCCACCACTGAGGAATAGACCAACGGGGCGATCACCAATGCTTTGGCGTTGCACGGCTTGCTGCAGCGCGAACCGGGTTTGTTCTGTGGCTGCTGAAAGGTTGAGATCGCTGCGTTGTGCTGGTGGTTGGTCAGGGCTGAAAAGCCGCAGTTGCCAGGATTCCCCTAGTTCCCAGCTGGCCCAGTGCCCAGCGGGGAACACCTGCACCCCATCAACGATGGTGTTGGGTGCAGCCACAGAACCCCAGAGCAGGTAGCTCTCGATGGCTTTTGGGTTAAGGGCCTCTTTGTTGCAACAGCCGCTGGCGATCAAGGCGCTGAGTTCTGAGGCGAAGGCAAGCCGTTGCGGTTTCCGTTGCCATAGCAGTGGTTTCACCCCAAAGCGATCGCGCGCCAGGGTCAACCGCTGATCATGCGGCTCCCAGCAGGCCACGGCAAAGATCCCCTCCAGCCTGTGCCAGAGGTCTTGCTTCCAGTGGTGAAAGCCATTGAGCAGAACTTCGGTATCGCTGTGTGAGCGGAAGTTGTAGCCCGCTGCCTCCAATTCGCGGCGGAGTTTGTGTTGGTTGTAGATCTCACCGTTGAACACCAACACGAGGCTTTGATCGCTCGCTTGCATCGGCTGATGCCCCAGGGGCGAAAGGTCCTGGATGGCTAAGCGGGTGTGCAGCAGGGAGAGGCCGCAGGGGTCATGAAATTCGCCCTGATCGTCAGGGCCCCGGCTTTTCAGCGCTTCAAGGGCTGCGGTTGTATCAAGTTGCTGGGACCACCCCCAGGCTCCAAACAGGCCGCACATCCTTCAAACCTCGATGGCCTGGCAAAGGGCCTGATCAAAGCGTTCGCGGCCGAAATGTTCAAGCGCCCGTGCTCGTGCCCATTGCCCGCGCCGCTTGATCTCCTCAGAGCTCTCCAGCAGGTTGCTCAACACGGATGTGAGTGCTGAAACCTCAGGAGGAATCAGCCATCCGCATTCCCCATCGATGATGAAATCGGTTTGCCCGCCTCTATCACAGGCAATTCGAAGCGCGTCCAGCTAGAGCGGCTTCCAAAATAAACGATGCCAAAGCCTTCGCCCAGTGGGCATCGCCATTGGCTTTGACTCCAAAGCGGCTTGGCATCACAAAGATGCTGCAGTTCTCGAAGGCTTCCTTCAGTTCTTGATCATTCAGGCTGCCACTGAATTGCACTTGGTTGTTGAGTCCAAGGCTCATAGCTTTTGCTTCCAATTGCCCTCGTTGGTCGCCATCGCCAACCACCTGCCAGTGAATGGCAGCAGGCAGTTGGGCGAGAGCCTGCAAGACGAGCCCATGGCCTTTGTAGTTCTCCTGGCTGCAGAGCCTCGCCACCGTTAACAACCGAAGCTCTGCTGGAATGGGAGTTGGTTTCAGTTCTGGATCAATCAGATCTGCCATGGGGTGCACTACGGCCGCTCTTTGTGGCCTAAAGCCCAGCTGATTCAAGGTGAACTGACTGCTGGCGATGAGTCGCTGACAGCGTTGAAGATCTCCAGTGTGCTTGCCGCCGGCAGCGCCCCACACCTCGATGCCGTGCAGCCAGCAGCTCAGCTGTTGAGGCCTTAGCCAGAGAGCGGGTTTGAGCAGCAACACATGCATGCTCAGCACCTGTTGGGCCCTTGGCAGCCACCACAACAGTTGCAGCACAAACACGCAGCGGCCCAACCAACGCCCTAAAGCTCCAGGACCAAGCCTGCGCGTGCTGATCACTTGCACGCGATGACCTTGACGCTTCAGGGAGTCGCGAACCTGCAGGCTGAGCCGCTCGATACCGCCACGGCGACGCAGATCAAAGCAAAGCAACAGGATCATTAGAGGCTCAACAGAAGCTCGTTGTAGCGCTTGAGCGACCGTTCAAATCCGAAGCTCTCGGCATACACACGCTTGGCACGCTCCCCCATGGCTGCCACCTTTTCAGGCTGCTGGCTGAGGTGTTGCAGCTCCTGCGCCAGGAGCTCGCTATCACCCGGGGCCACCACGATGCCGATCCCCTCGCGCTGCACAAGCTCGGCTAAATCGCAGTTGGGGCCAGAAATCAGCACCAATCCACGGCCACTGGCCAAGATGCCGTAGAGCTTGCAGGGAGCCAGGGTGTTTTCCGCTCCTGGGATCAGGCTGATGCAGGCCAGATCGCAGGCAGCCAGGGTTTCCGGCAGACGTGATCGCGGCTGGTAGGGCAACAGCAGAACGTTGCTCAGGGCGGCTTGCTGAATCACCTGCTGCTTGGCCCCACCGCCGATGAAGAGGAACTGGATTCGCGGGTCGTTTTGCAGCTGAGCTGCCGTATCAATCAGAGTATTGATGTCATGGAGTCGGCCAAAATTGCCGGAGTATTGGAGGGTGAAGCGCCCTGCAAAGCCGTACTTGATTGCAAACGGATTTGTCGCCTGCGGCAACGCTGAGCTTTGTTCAATGGCCCAGTTGTGGATCACTTTCAGAGGCAACCGATGGGAACTGTCCTGTTGCAGCCGTTCGGCCATGGCTTGATTGAGCACCACGGTTGCTGCTGAATGGCGGCAGATCCATTGCATCAAGGCAGTCCAGGTTTGAGTGCTGAATCCTTGGGCTGGGAGAATGCCGCTCAGCACTGCTGAGCGCGGAAAGAGGTCCTGAAACAGAAAGAGGTATCGCAGCCCACGAACAATCTTCAGGAGCGGCCCAATCAAACCAATGAAGGGCGGATTGGAAACGATGAACACAAGATCATTTTGATGGGCTCTGAAGCTGCACCACAGGAAGCAGGAACAAAGAAACCGAATGCCCGCCAAGGTTTTACCGCCCACACTCTTGGTGGCATCGGCTGCTTGCTTCTGCTGCCCGAGGCGCACCACCCGGTGGTGGTTGTCTGCATCATCAATGGGAAGAGCCGAGGTGGCCGTTAGCACCGTGATGTTCCAGCCAAGGTCTGCAAGGCCGCGGCTGAGATCGTGCATGAGTTGAGCCGTTGCACCACTGCTGGGCTGGTAGTGCTCACTGACCAAGATCAATCGCCTTGGCATCACAGCGGAAGTCCTTGCTTCAGGCGTCGCCTTTGAATCAATTTGGTAATGGTGATGAGGTCATATCCGGCCATCAGCAGAGCGAAGAGCAAACCCTGCCAGCCCTCTAGAAACCCTCCTTGCAGCACATATTTTTGGCTAAAGCGCAGGATTGGCCTCAATGGCCAGGCATGGGCCATAGCGAGGCGTAAGTGCTGCCACCTTCGAGTGCCTAAGGCTTGGACACCCTGGCCGGACAGCACAGCATCAATCTTTTCAGCTTCCCAATCGGCGTACCGCCTGTGGCGCTCCAGCCAATCATCAATCCCTTTGCTGAATGCGTAATGCTCATAGGGCTCTTGGATGCGACCGATGGTATGACCAGCCGTAAAGCTTTCCCAGACACCACCTTCGAAGCCAACAACACCGCGTTTCACTAAACGGGGATGCCAGTTGGGATAACCCTGGGTGCGCTTTAGCCAACGACCAAGAAACCAATAGCGAGGTGTGAGTTCATAGGCATCTGCAGCTGCTGGGTGTTGGATGACTTGCTGAATTGCTTGTTGGCAAGTGATGCTGATTTCTTCATCAGCATCAAGGAAGAGAATCCATTGGCTCTGCAATTTTCCATGGCTTAAGGCCCAGTTGCGTTGCTCAGAAATTAAAAAGCGACCCTCCTGACGATGTTCCATGACCCGAGCTCCGAAGCTTGAAGCGATAGCCTGACTCCCATCGCTGCTGCCTGAATCAATCATCATCAGCTCATCACACCAGCTCAATGAGCGCAGTGCACGAGCTAGATTACTTGCCTCATTCAGGCAGAGAACAACACCGGCAATTGTTGGCGATGATGCGTGTTTCACCGTTGGCGTGATTTGAGTATTTGCTGGTAAATGGAAACTGCTTGAATAGCCACTGCCTCTGAGCTGTAGCGCTGCGCTATCCATTGGGCACAATTTTTGCCTGCCCTTTGAGGATTGTTGAGCCAGCTCGCCAACCAATCCGCCCAGGCACCTGCTTCACGAGGCAAAACGGCTCCAAAGTTTGTAGGTGCTCCGTTACTGAGATCACCCCCAACCCCAGTTTTGTCGCTTACAGCGACAGCGCAGCCGCAGGCTAAAGACTCAATCACGACGTTGCCAAAGTTCTCATGCCTGCTTGGTAATAAAAGCAAATCTGCAGCATTATAAATCGGACCAAGTTCTGTAGCTGCTTGGCTTGGTAATTGAATGAGCCGGTCTCGAAGGCCAATTTCGTTTAGTGAATTCACGAATTGTGTTCCAGTTCCATCATCGTCATTTCCAACTAGCAATAGCTTCCATTGACATTGATTGAGCTTTTGAAGCACGGGAATGAGTAGGTCTAATCCCTTCTTGTGGTGCTGACGTCCGCAAATTAGAAGTAGCGGTATGTCAGGGCTAATGCCATTTTTATAACGCCAGGCCTCACCTGAGCTTGGATCAAGCTGAAGATATTTTAAGTCAATAGGATTGGCTAGTTGATAGAAGGGTGCTTTCAGTCTCAGCTTTACAAGTTCGTTTTCTTCTTGTTGGGTTGTCACATGAAGACCTGCAGCGCGCTGTAGCCAGGGTTGCTCCCTTAACAAGTAGTAGGGGATCTTTTTCCACCAGCTGCGCCGCCATGAATACGGACTCAGTGCACCTCTAAGACTATGCAAAACTGGAATTCCAAGTTCATGAGCAACCCTTTGCAATGGGATCCCAAAGGGTTGCCAGACTGCACTGAGGTGAATGATATCGGCCCCATCCAACAGTTCTGGCAAAACTTTTTCCAGCGATGTTGAGGTAATCATTCCATCCTTCTCATTCACGGGGAAGTAGTTCACCTCAACTCCATGCCGTTGAGTGCACCTCCCGAGATCCTCATATTTCAATTGCCTTAGACCCGCATTGGTTGTTAGCACGCGCACCCGATGTTCAGTCATTGCTAGGGCCTCACAGAGCCTGCTCACGCTCAGAACAGGACCGCCGTATTGCCATGCTGGGGCATATACAGGGATGGCATGAATGATGGTTAAAGGATTATTCATGGTCTGGCATCCAGCCCCATCCGACGTAGAAGCTCTTGGGCACGAATATCAGTGCTTGATTCCCGCGCCCACTGCAAGGAGGCCTTGTAAAGTTCGGCTTCCTTAACAGGTGATAGAAATTTTGTAATTTCTAAGAGGTCTTCAGCATTCTGTAATTTTNCCAGCACACGGCGGCCGTACTCGTTACGTCATATAGGGGGGGTTTTAGATCATCATTTGCAATTAAGATAGCTTGAGAATTAGCTGTCGAATGCTCGATAACATTCTGGCAGTAATCAATGATGTAATTCAAGGCGCCTCCCCAAAAGTGATATCCTGAAAGCCTATGAACCCTGCAATTTTTGATTTTTTGTTGCGCTGCCTTTGCTGTGCCATCGTTGCTTCCGTCGTCAAGTAGATGAATTTGAAGTTGATGATTAGAGCTTAACTGCATCTCAATTGACTTAAGTGTGCGGAGAGTAACTTCTCTCCTGTTGTGACATGGAATAAAAGCATCAATAATACTCATGCCGTCAGAGCCCCTTTCTCTCATATTTTTCCTGAGCTGAAATCATTGCTTGAATTTCTGTTGCTCGGCCCTGCTGAATTATAAATCCATCTTTGAGTAAGATAACACGCCTGCAGTGGTCGAGTGTTGACATTTTGTGGGCAACCATGATTATTGTGGGCTTGTTTTTAAGATTCAAGATTGCCTCAATCACTTTTGCCTCAGTTAGTTGATCAAGAGCGCTGGTTGCCTCATCAAGAACCAATAGAGATCTTTGACGATAGAGAGCCTTTGCAATTCCTAATCGTTGTCGTTGTCCCCCTGATAGACGCGACCCCCTTTCGCCAACGAGACTATTCCAACGATCCGGCAATGACATGATGAATTCACTTGCCTGTGCTTTCTCGCAGGCCCATTCAAGTTTGTCTTGGTCTATTTTGTCTTCATCGTTTTGATCAGTTATATTTTTAGCTATTGAGGCGTCTGAGAGAAATATTTGTTGCGGTACATGGCTAATCTGAGAGATCCACCATTGCCTAAATTGCTTACTTGTGTACAGACTTTCTTCGTTGACAAATAGTTTTCCACTATCTAAGGGAAGAAGACCCATGATTACATCTAATAGTGTGCTTTTACCGCTTCCAGTCTTACCTGCAATTCCAATCACATCTTGTGTGTGTATTTCTAAGTTGACGTTGTAAATTCCTTTCGATGACAGCTCTATAATGTTTTTGCTGACAAGTTTATGGTTGAAGCAAGCATTTTCTAGTTTAATATTTCCAGCGAATATTTGTCTTTTGTTGGTGCTGCTGCTATTTGCTTCGTATTTATGATTGCCAGGCCAGGTTATATCTACATCATCAATGGTCCCGGTAGAGTGCAAAAGTTTGAGTGCTACATCTAAAGTAGGTTGGCTGCTTGTAAAGGTGGACCAGCATGAAAATGCCTGCTGCATGCTGGGAAGAAGGTTTTGTATGGCCAGGGCTAATGTCCCAATAGTTGCTATATTGAGTTCTGTATTTTGTCCGGATATTACAACTATAAACCCAAATCCTGCCAACAGTAGATAGCCACTGGTTTCAAGTAAATACCGGGGTGTCGCCTGAATCAAGCCTGCTCGCACTGATGTTTGTAGAATTTGTGCAGATATTCTTTCTTGGATAGCCAATATTTCCTTCTGTTTATTGTCAAGCAAGAGATCACGAATGCCACTAAACGCTTCTCTTAATGTAGTCGCAAGTATCCTTCCGTTTTCAACAAGAATAATTCCATCACGATTCAATATTTTCTTAGTCCTAGCCACTGCTAGCAAATAAATGCCTCCCCCAAGGAGGATTGACACTAATGTTGCCCTCCAATTCACCAGACAGGCCACAGTTATTGTGCTTAAGATTGTTAATGATGCCCCAATAAGCTGAATGACTGGAGCAAAAACAAGTGTGCTCAATGACTGAATTCGATTTACGTCATTGATTGTGTGATTCCTGTTTTTGCTGGAGTGAATCACGAATGGCTCGTTGAGCGCCGACTCAAGGCAGTACCTCATCAAATCAAGCGATAGGCAGTTGGTATAGCGTCCAATTGCCCAGCTTGTAAACAATCCTGCTAGTCCTGCTGAAATAGCTGTAGCTGCAAATAGTAAGCAAGCAAGAATTGGATGATTTGTTAAAGGTTCGAGAACCTGCTGAAGCTTATCCGTATTATCTCCCGTTTCTACTCTGCTACCAGTAAGTACAAGTAAGAATGGGCCTACACCTAAAACCAATAGTGCCTTATTGGCTGATGAGATGATTAATCCTAAAGACACCAGCACCATTTGCGCTCGGCGTTTTGAGGGCAAATACGTTAGTAGGGTAAATAGTTTTCCCACAGATCTGCCTGGTTAGGTATGATTATGGAAGATAAATATGCTACCTTGGCTCCATACTTGATCTTGCCTCAGCTTTGTTATAATTTGAGCTATTGGCCCCAATAGCTGCCTTTTGGGCTTGAGTGGGCGAACCACTTCTTCAATCAGCAGAAAACTATGTTCACGTGCTTTTTTTATTAGCAATGACCGTGCTTTATTAATATTGACGATGAATTGGTGCTTAAATCCCTCCGTTAGTCCAACCAGATCTAAACTATGAGCATTCAGCTCCCTGCCTCTTAGCATTCGTAGCCGGTCTAAGAAAAATAATTCGTTTGGCAAGCTCACAATTACATATTTCTCGGATGAGAGCATTGCTTGCTCAAATAACCCTGTAAAATCTCTAGTATGTTCAAGTACATCAAGTAACAAAATCATATCCCATGGTCCTTCTTCCTGAGTGATTTTAGCGATTGCCTCTGGTTGCACATAATTTACAATCGGGTTGTCGTGCTCTTGCTCATAAATGCAGGCTTCATTGATATCAAGTCCTCGATAATTGGTTTGTCCGGTTAAGTGTTTGCTCACAACTCCATCTCCGCAACCGATATCAAGGATGCTTGTGACTGGATACCGTGGCAAAACCTCGGTTGCAATCCTCTGAGCTAAGCGCTCATCTGAGCGCATGGGCATCACCGTGCGTTTTGGCCTATCCAACGCTTCCATCTGGCTGGCATCCATCGCAATAGGGATCTTCCAGTTTGCCTCAGACCTGCGCTGTTGTGGATAGCTTTCAGGCCATCAGATAATTGGCTCCACTCCCCTTGACTTGATGCCTTGATTAAATTCCAGAGTTGGAATTGCATCACATGTCCAGCCCACCGTTCTCTTTCAGTTGCTCCTTGAAGAAGTGGGTGCCGTTTCAAGGCCGCGATCACATCAGCGATCTCCTTGCATTCATGCCCGCTCTGACGATTCCGTACAGATAGTTGCCCCCCATGCGTGCGTACTGAGGCGATTGGGTTTCGGTTCAGCAATACTGCTTTGGTTTCGCTCGCCCTGATTAGCCATTCCCAGTCTGCTGCATGTCGCCAGTCCTCTCTAAATGGGCCTGAATTCTGCCAGTGTTCTTTGCTGAACGCCATACCGGTGAGATTGCCATTAAGGCTACCTAGGCGAAGCAACCCAGGCACCATCTTTTCTGGTGCTACTAGTCCTGTATTCACCCGAAGTTGATCATGGTGTTGACTGCTGTCAGGTTCTCTAGGGCTTCCATTGGCATTAATGGAATCAAAGCTTGACAGGATTAATCCAACTTGTGGCCAGCTCTGCTGCAGAAGTTCTAAGGATGTGATGGCATTTGGGTGAAGTTTGTCATCACTACACAGTAGAAGAACCCAGTCTGTTATCGACTCCTTGATTGCCTGATTTAGGTTTCTAAATAAACCAAGATTTTTGGGCCTTAGGATCCATTGAATCCTTGCATCTTGTAATTTATTTAGCTTTGATCGCAGCCATCTTCTGGTTATTTCGTCGGACCCGTCATCAGCAATTAAAAGCTTCCAGCTATTGCTATTTTGGTTTACTACACTTTCAACTGCCTCTTTTAGCCAGGGTGAGTTGCCGTAGACTGGCAAAATTATGGTTATATTCATTTTCTTGCTTCTATCAGATCTTTGTAGTGCTCAATGGCCCTTTGGCCATAGCTCTCCCAGCTCAGCTGGTTCGACGCAAGGTTAATGGCTTCATTATGCATTGATATCCACAGAGTTTCTTCATTGGCTATCTTCCTTAAGCAAGAACTGATAGCCGCAGGGCTATGAATGGGAACTAAAAAGCCTGCTGGGAACTGCTTGATGCCTAGTTCAAGTGGTTTGCCTTCGCTGCCAGTCATCCTCAACAAGTCTTCTCCGCCTGTATTGGTTGTGCAAATCAGTGGCAGGCCACATGCTAGTGCCTGCATTTGCACCATGGCCATCCCCTCTTCGACTGAGGCCAGCACAAAGCAATGGCTTTGTTGGTAGTGACCTACCAAGGCTTCTTGGGGAATGTGACCTAATATTTTCACCTGAGGTGGTTGCTCTCTAAGTAATAGTTTCAGCTCAGGTGTTTCCCCTCCAAGTAACTTTAGCGTTGCTTTTGGCAGTGATGCTAATGCAAATGCCTCTAAGAGATCGGCTAAACCTTTGCGTACCGAGAGAGAGCCTGCATAGATAATTCTCAATCCATCATCTGATGGTGCTGGCGGTGCTTTGGTGGCAGGTTTAAAGGAGCTGAGATTCACACCCAAGGCATTGCGGAACAGCTTTTCCCTACGAAAGTGCCGTTTTATGAAACTTCGTTCGACAAATAGACTTGGCACTGCCACTGAATCACATAACTCGTATTCCCTCAGCTCCATCTTCTCAATTTTGGCGTGTGTTTCAGTCCACTTCAGCCCCAGCCTTTGGTGTTCTTCATGGAGCAAACGGCTTTGCTCAAGGATGTGTGCTGAGGATCGCTCCAGCACTATTGGAATTCCCCTTGTTTTGGCCCATTGAAAGCTTGGCTCGCTCCATTGCGACCACCCGTGGATGCATTCACTTCCTGATAAGTATTTTGCTGCGCGCTTAGCAAACCATTGGTGGACTCTCCACTGACAATGCATCATTAAGCTTTCCCCTCCCAGCTTATAAATCGCTTTGACTACCCAAAAAGTCAGGGGAAGACTGACAATTTTTTCGTGCGGAATTCCCCATTTCTTGACAAACCATGTTGGGTAGTTCGTGATGAGCCTAAAGAGATGACCTTGCTTATTCAATTCATGGGCGAGATCAAATGCGTGCCAGCGTCCGCCTACAACAATGGTGATTCTCATTGTGCCTGCCATCCGAGAATGGTTTGTAAACGTGCGGCGTAAGTGTTTTCTGGTTTTCTGATTGCACTAGCGCCCACTCTTCTTAAGCACTGCTGTAGAGCTGGACTGCTGAGTACAGTCTTGACCCTCTGAGCCAGCTCTATTGGATCCTTAAAGAACCCCTCTTCTGGGTATTCTGGCAGTAGCTTGCGATGCTCGTCTGTGTCCTGATATATACCGCAGCCCCCAATGGCACCGATTTCATAGGAGCGATCGGTAGACTGATCTCCGTTAGCTGCCCTCAACAGGCCAAGCACCACTTTGGCTCCATTGATGGTTTGGCAGTACTGAACACCAGTTGCAGCTGGTTGTTGTTCCCATCCTGGGGTGTTTATGCCATGCCAGCTGTTCCCATGGATGCGTCGTTGGATTTCAGGTAGTTCTGCAACTGCTTTCAACCAAGGCAAACGTTCCTGAGCCCCTGTTCCAATAAAGACAACATCAGGTCCTGCTACTCCAGGTACTGGATGGTGCAATTCTGGATCATAAGCAAACGGCAACCAACTGGTACTTGGTGTTCCAGCTTGTTTAAGCCGAGCTTGGAGTGCTTGTTTGGTTGAAAATATATGGTTATAGTCTGGAAGATTTTCAAGAAAACTCCGCCGCTGATGAATTGGGTTCCAGGGATCATCAGTGAGGTAATTCACTATGCATCCTCCCTGGCTTTTGACTGTTGCAAAGATTTTTTTATCTAATGGCAGCACACCCGTGACGAGCAATAGATCTGGTTTCAACTCTTCTATTTGTTTGTGCAATAACTTTTGATAACCCCACCACTCCCAGCTGCGCTTGCCCGCTAGTCGATAGAATAATTTTCCGCGTTTTCGATTCATGCTTCGCGAGTAGCTGGGTGCCGGGGAGTGGTAGCTCACACTCACTTCCCATTGACTGCGGACATCTAATGTCTTGGCCCCCCGTAGTAATTTGCTACCCAAAGCCTCCGGTAAGCTTGTATCGCCAATGAGCAGTAGCTTTTTCACGCGAGCTGGTAATAATTGCGGTACCAGCGTGCAAAAGCCTTCACACCTTCCTCAATCGATGTTGATGGTTTGAATCCCACCCATTCGTGTAATGCTGCTGTATCAGCAGCAGTCGCCTCTACATCTCCTGGTTGTATCGGCTCAAACTGCTTAATGGCTTCAATGCCTAGCGCATCTTCCATACAGTTGATGAACTCCATTAACGGAATGGGGTTGCTATTGCCGATATTGAACAGACGATGGGGTGCCCAGCTAGTGGCCGGATCGGGTTTCATTTTGTCAAATTTTGGGTTTGCTGCAGCAGGCTTTCGCAATACCCGCACAATCCCCTCAACGATGTCATCAATATAGGTGAAATCACGCTGCATTAGGCCATTGTTAAAGATTCGGATTGGTTGCCCGCTCAAGATTGCCTTCGCAAACAGCATCGGTGCCATATCTGGTCTTCCCCAAGGCCCATAGACGGTAAAAAAACGAAGCCCAGTAGCTGGTAAACCGTAAAGATGACTGTAGGTATGAGCCATCAGCTCATTGCTTTTTTTTGTAGCTGCATAGAGGCTTATCGGGTGATTCACAGCCTGCGACTCTTGAAATGGCAAGTTGGTGTTGCCGCCGTAAACTGAACTGCTGGATGCGTAAACAAGATGTTTGACATCATGATGTCTGCAGCCTTCTAAGATATTTCCAAATCCCACAAGATTGCTCTGAATGTAAGCGCTTGGGTTTTCGATTGAGTAACGCACACCTGCCTGAGCCGCAAGGTGGATAACTCTGCAAGGCTTGTGTTTTGCAAAGAGTTCTTTCATGGAGGATTGGTTGCTTATGTCTAGCTTCTCGAACTGCCAGTTCCCATGTTCGATCGTCTTGAGCCTAGAGATTTTCAGTCCGGGATCGTAGTAGTCATTGATGTTGTCGATGCCAATGATTGATTCTCCATCAGCAAGTATTCGTTTGCAGACAGCGGCGCCAATAAAGCCGGCTGCCCCTGTTACCAAAATTGGATGTTTCAAATTTTATCCTCCACCCGACGTCGGAAGTCGGCGATTGTTTTTTTCAGTCCTTCATCTAATTCAATGGATGGCTGCCACCTCAGTTCTTCTTGAGCCAGGCTGATTACCGGCTGGCGTTGCAAAGGATCATCCTGCGGCAGTGGTTCACCAACAAAGGCAAGCGATGGATTAATTTGATCTCTTACTTTCTCAGCTAGCTGACGAATCGTGAATTCGTTGGGATTTCCCAAGTTAATTGGACCCGTGTGATCACCTTCCATCAATCGCAGTAGTCCTTCAACTAAATCATCCACGTAACAGAAGGAGCGGGTCTGTTGACCACCCCCATAGAGGGTTAATGGGATGCCCTGAAGTGCCTGAACAATGAAGTTGCTCACAACACGTCCATCATTTTCCAGCATCCTTGGACCATAGGTGTTGAAAATTCGGGCAATCCGGATTTCTGTGCCGTGCATGCGTTTGTAGTCAAAGCAGAGCGTCTCAGCAATCCGTTTGCCTTCGTCGTAACAGCTGCGGATCCCGATGGTGTTCACACAACCCCGGTACCCCTCTGGCTGTGGGTGCACTTCAGGGTCTCCATAGACCTCACTGGTGCTAGCGAGCAGCAGTCGCGCACCTACACGCCTAGCTAAGCCCAGCATGTTGTAAGTACCTAAGAAGCTCGTTTTGGCTGTTTTGATCGGATTGAACTGGTAGTGCACTGGCGAGGCTGGGCATGCCAAGTGCCAAATTCGATCGACTTCCAGCTTGATCGGCTCAGTCACGTCATGGCGAATCAGCTCAAAGCTCGGATGGCCGATCCATTGACGAATGTTCTCTTTGCGGCCCGTGAAGTAGTTGTCGAGGCAGAGGACCTCCTCTCCTGCTTCCATCAACCTGTCGACCAAGTGAGAACCGACAAAGCCAGCCCCGCCTGTGACCAAGTGCCTCCGTGTCATCAGCCTTCACCCACGCGCCACACCTGCAGGCCCGCAGTGCGTGCTGCATCGGCATCAGCAATGGCTCGTGCATCGAATAGCCAGGCTGGTCGACGCATCCCAGATGCGATGGCTTGCCAGTCCAATTGCTTGTATTGCCCCCACTCCGTCAGGATCAAACAGGCATCCGCGCCTCCGCAAGCTGATTGTGGATCGCTGGCTATGTGCCAACTGCCTTCTCCCACTCCTGCTTCTCGTCCCAGGTCTAGGCTGATCTGCTCCAGGCTCACTTTGGGGTCATGAATGGCCAGCTGAGCGCCTTCTTCCAGTAGCTCTTGGGCTATTCGAATCGCTGGCGACTCGCGTGTGTCGTTCGTATCCGCTTTAAAGGCAAAACCAAGAATTGCGATCGACTTGCCGGCCACGGTGTTGAAGAGCCTTTGCACCACAAGGCGAGCGATGCGTTGCTGCTGCCAGGTGTTGAGTTCAACCACCTGCTCCCAGTAGTCAGCCACCTCCGCTAGTCCGTAATGGCGGCATAGGTAGACCAAGTTGAGGATGTCTTTCTGGAAACAGCTGCCTCCAAAGCCAGGACCGCTTTGCAAGAACCGTGGACCAATGCGGGAATCAGTGCCAATCGCTTTGGCCACCTCGCGGACATCAGCTCCTGTGCTCTCACAAAGCGCTGCAATGGAGTTAATTGATGAGACCCGCTGGGCCAAAAAGGCATTCGCAGTGAGCTTGCTGAGCTCACTGCTCCAAAGATTTGTTCGCAAGATTTTCTCTTCTGGCACCCAGTGCGCGTAGACCCAAGCCAGTGCGTCAAGGGCCTCAGCGTTATTTCCCCCGATGAGTACACGGTCCGGGGCTTCTAAATCGCTGATGGCCGTGCCTTCGGCGAGGAACTCGGGGTTGGACAGCACCGAAAAACTTTTCCCTTCTCCCTGGGCAGCGCTGAGGATGGTTTGGATTGCCTCTGCTGTTCGTACTGGCAGCGTGCTCTTCTCAACAACAATCGTGTGGCCTTGCGCTGCAGCGGCTACTTGACGCGTGCAAGCTTCAATCCAGCGCAGATCGGAGGCCTGACCGGCTCCAATTCCCCGAGTTTTGGTGGGAGTGTTGACAGATAGGAACACCATGTCAGCACTGGCGATGGCTTCATTAACTTTTGTGCTGAAGAAAAGGTTGCGGCCTCGCGCTCTAGCCACAACGGCATCGAGTCCGGGCTCATAGACGGGAAGTCTGCTTAAGTCGGGGTCATTCCAAGCGGCCACCCGCTGGCTGTTGAGATCGACGACGTGGACTTGTATCCCGGGGCAACGGTCAGCAACAACGGCCATTGTTGGCCCGCCTACGTATCCAGCGCCGATGCAGCAAATGCTTTTGATAGGCATCGGTTTTCAATCCATTCAAAGATTATCCGCCATAAAATTGCCCATTTTCATCAGCCCATGACGGCCCTCATTCTGGTGGCGACCGCTGGTGCCCCCAGGAGAGGGCTTGACGCATGGGATGTGGTGGAAGTGGCCAGGATCCTGGGACTCAAAGCCAATGCTTGGATCTACTCACATTGTCTGTATCCGTTTGTCCGCTCACACCTGTAAGTGACCCGAAGCTCTTCGTTCGCCTTAAGCGGTTGTCGTAGCCATTAGAGACTTTTCAGGAGGTTGCTGGTGCAAATCATGGCCCGCCTCCCGATGCACTGGGTGCTGCGCTTTATGCGGCGGCTCAGCAGCTCAACCGCTGCCGCCCCGATTTGATTCGTCACGCGATCGAGTACTTCTCAGGCGATATTGAGGATCTGCATTGCGGAATTGCCGCTTTGAAGGATTCAGCAGATCCGATTTTGGTCTTATTTTATGTGGGGGCTTTGCAGCTCGCTGCGGATTAAGCTTTCGGCACCCAAATCGCTCACAGCCATTCCCAATGTCGACCGGCAACGTATCGCTGCTGCGAATGATCTCTAGTGCGATTCACCTGTTGCCGGTTCCGTCAAACACGCTGAGCCACTCAACGGCAAACGGCAAGCCTGAGGAAGGCAAACCGCATTTGCACTTCCGTGGCCCCTGTCGAGTCTCGTTGCTGCTGTGCTTGGTGGGTTTGTAAGGCTGCATTCAATGCGCTGCGGGCTCCTGGGTGGGGCGATTACATGCTTGTTTGCTGGTATTCCTTGGCTAAGCAGACCAAAAGCCAGCTCTCTTATGATCTCAGTGCCCAAGCCCATGTGGCTGTGAGTTTTGAAAGCGCGGAGTACATCGCCAATTATGATGCCTTAGGAAGCCTACGGATTCTCGGATCGGTACGGATCCTGTGCCTTACAGAAAAGACTCGGATCTTTCAGGCCAGCACGAGTTGACTTTTCAACCATGAGAGTCTGCGCAGTGGAGAAACGTTTGTAACCCGCAAGGTCCGCGCGGTTTAGATCGTGTGGATTCTGGTTTGGAAGACGCCTACATATGGGCAATCTCGACTCCCTGCGCGAATGGGGCCATGCCCGCGATTACGTGGAAATCCAATGACTGATGTTTCAACTGGAAGTTCTGGAGGATTGCTTCATATCCACCGCTCAGTAGGAGAGTGCCCGCTGCCTCCCTGATCTAACGGCTCTGTAGTTGGGCTGGGGAAACCACGAATGTGGGGGGAGAAGGTATCGCTTAAGTTGGTCGGTGTAGGTACACGGGCGCCGCATTGATCCCTCTTATTTCCTACCGGTGGAAGCTCAAACTCTTCTTGGTGATCCAAGCAAAGCTCGTGAAAAGCTAGCCTGGACGCCCACCCCAACGCTTGAAGAGCTGGTCGCAGAAATGGTGGCAGCTGACGGTGAGGAAGTAAAAAAGGAAGCCTTTCTTAAGCGAAAGAGCTTTTCAGTGGTTGGTTTGATGGAGACAGAATCGACTAACGAATTCTGATAGTTTGAAGATTTGAGGTGAGGCATGAGCACATTGACCAAAGCCGATGACCATTTTTTTGTTGCTGGAGCCAGGGGGATGGTTGGAAGCAGTATTTTTCGGGCATTAGAGCAAAAAGGCTATGGTGACGAAGTCTGTAGTGATGCTTTGTTAAAGCCCACACGTCAAACCCTTGACCGTTTTGATCGCGAAGCTGTTAAGATTTGGTTTAGAGACAAAAAGCTAACTGTTGGCGTTGGTTATGGTGAGGATTGATTGGGATTGTAGTAAGGCGGACGGGCGCCTTAGAAACAACTTGATGTTAGTCGCTTACCCGGTATAGGCTGGAAATCTCGAATTTAGCTTTCCAAGGTTGTCCCTGATGCCTATAATGATTATTTAAGCGGCTGAATTCAGAGCTTAGTAGTCAATTGCCCCCTCCTTGTTATCTCATTTTTCTTGATTCGTGACTAGATCTCCTGCCTATGATATTCCTCCAGTTAGGGCTTTACTTCTATCTCTATGGAGCCATTTAAGCAGAAAGCGCCGTCGCCAAGTCATTGCTCTTGTGGGCGTGATGATAATTAGTGGCTTCGCTGAGCTCATTTCACTAGGCGCAGTCATTCCATTCCTGGCTGTTTTGACTAATCCAGGTAGCGCCTTTGATCTGCCAATCGTTAGCGCAATCGCCAGCTACTTTGGCTTGACAAGTTCATCCCAGATCATCATCCCATTTACTATTTTATTCGCTTTTACCGCAGTCGTCGTTTCGTTAGTTAGATCAGTCAACTTATGGCTAAATGGCCGTTTAGTGGCAGCAGTTGCTACTGACTTGAGTTGCGAGTCATACAAGAGAACTTTGTTTCAACCTTATAAAGTTCATCTGTTGCGGAATAGTGGTAATGTTATAACAAAAACCACTACTCAGGTCACATATACACTGCAAGCTCTCAGCGCCATGCTGAATATGGGCACCTCTGCAATCGTTGCTGCTTCATTGACTGTTGGGTTGTTGTTGATAAATTTTAAAGTCGCAATATCAGCATCTCTACTTTTCTCATCGCTTTATTTGATAATTGCTCGTAGAATTCGGCCAATTCTAAGGAAAAATAGTAAAAGAATATCCTCCGCCAATGCATCCCAGCTAATTGCTCTACAGGAGGGTTTAGGTGCGATAAGAGACGTTTTGTTGGACGGCTCACAGCCATTTTATCTTAATATTTATACTAAAGCAGACAAGCCTTTACGCCGTTTGCAGGCACAAAATTTATTCCTAACAAATGTTCCTAAATATTTGCTGGAAGCTTTTGGCTTGGTGATCATTTCTTTATTAGGTGGGGTATTGGTGATTTATAACGGAAGTCAGTCATCGGTTATTCCATTACTCGGTGCGATGGCCTTAGGTGCTCAGCGTTTACTACCATCCTTGCAACAGATTTTTAGAGGTTGGTCTTCTCTTAAAAGTAATCAAGCTGCTATTGCTGCGGTTGTTGAATTGCTAGAGCAGCCACTTCCATCGATATTCGAGGTAAACAAAGTACAAAAGCTTAATAAATTTATATGCTGCAAAAATGTAAGTTTTAAATATAATGAAAATCAAAAATTTGTCCTTGAAAATTTAAATCTAGAAATTCATGCTGGTCAAAAAATCGGACTTATTGGCTCCACCGGCAGCGGCAAATCTACACTAGCCGATTTATTGATGGGCCTTCTGGAACCGTATATGGGTTGCATTTTAGTAGATGATATTGATATCAATGATTCTCTGACTCCTGATATATCCCAAGTATGGCGCAATTCTATTGCACATGTACCTCAAGCCATCTACTTGGCAGATTGCACGATAGCCGAAAATATCGCTTTCGGTATAAGTAGAGAAAATATTGAGATGAGCAGGGTTAAACTAGCTGCCCAAAAGGCCCAGCTATCATCATTTATTGATTCATTGCCTGATGGCTACAATACTTTTGTGGGAGAACGAGGAGTCTTGCTGAGTGGAGGTCAAAGGCAAAGGTTGGGTCTAGCAAGAGCTTTATATAAAAACTCTTCTTTTTTGGTGCTTGATGAAGCTACGAGCGCATTAGATAATACTACTGAGGAAGAGGTCATGAAGTCGATCGATTCTTTGGGTAGAGATTTAACTGTTTTGATAGTGGCTCATAGAATTAGTACTCTGAAAAATTGTGATCGTGTAATTAAAATTGAAAACGGTAAAATCTGTGCAGACGGTCCTCCTTCTTTGATTTTAAATTAGTATTGAAATTTGCCAATTTTAATCTGCTCTTTCCAAATTCTGATTAAATGCCTCCTCTTTTGGGAGGCAATTTCGCTAACATAACTTGTCTGCCCTATTATGATCGTCCCTTAGGCATGCTATGAGCAACTTAGATCCTATCTACGTCACTAAGCCTCATCTGCCACCACTAGAGGACTTCATTCCACTCTTGCAGCAGATCTGGGAGAGACGTATTTTAACTAACAATGGACCCTTTCATCAAGAGCTCGAGGATGCTTTGTGCAAGTACCTAGGTGTCAAGCATTTATCCCTTTTTTCTAATGGCACAATCGCCCTTGTTACTGCTTTAAAAGCGCTAGGTGTAAGCGGAGAGGTCATCACCACCCCATACTCTTTTGTCGCTACCGCTCATTCCTTGCTCTGGAATAACATAACACCTGTTTTTGTAGACATTGATCCAGTTACATTTAACCTTGATCCTTCAAAGATTGAGGCGGCAATTACTGACAAAACAACTGCAATTCTCCCGGTCCATTGTTATGGATTTCCGTGTGATGTTGATGCGATTCAAGAGATAGCAGACAGAAATGGTCTAAAGGTTATCTATGATGCTGCGCATGCTTTTGGTGTAAACTGTCACTGTGGAAGTGTTTTAAATCATGGGGACCTATCTATACTGAGCTTTCATGCGACAAAGGTTTTTAATACTTTTGAAGGAGGAGCTATTATATGCCATGACAAAGATACAAAACAAAAAATTGATAAACTAAAAAACTTTGGGTTCGTGGGCGAAACCGAGGTAGAGGCTACCGGCATCAACGGCAAAATGAATGAATTGCAGGCAGCGATTGGGCTTTTGCAACTACAATCAATAGATGTCGCTATAGATCAGCGCTCTGTTATTTCTTCCACCTATCGCGAACAGATTGAGAAGATTGAGGGGCTGAGCTGTCCTCCGCCCTCATCTGCTCTCCATTACAACGAAGCATACTTCCCGATCTTGGTAAAGCCAGAATATCGTCTTTCCAGAGATGGCCTCTACGAGAAGCTAAGGCAGGCCAACATCTATGCCCGCCGTTATTTCTACCCTTTAATAACTGATTTTTCGATGTATCGGCATCTTTTTTCATCATCGCCTGAAAAGTTGCCGATAGCTAATCTTGTCGCGAGCCAGGTGATTTGCCTCCCTATTTATTCAACCCTTAGTACGGAAGATTTGGATCGAGTCCTGGCAATACTTGCTTATTAATGCCTGACACTATTCTTTACTTAGAACTCTTCCACATTGTCTTCCGATCATCCTTAAATGATTTCTACTTTTACGACAGATTTGCCTTTTAAAGGCAATCGCACTTATTTACAAGGGCCAGACATTGTAAATGCTACTAGTAAGTTCGCGAAAAAAGTACTTGACGGTAAACTTACACTTATTACATTCAAAAAGCTATGTTTGACCCAGCTTACTTTTTACGTCGCCACTGACAAAAAAAACCTACCAGAGATTGATTTCAATCTCAATGGAACTATAGTAAGCAAGCTGGGACAAACGTATCATTTTAGCGCCATTGAAAATGGAACGAATACTTATGCTCGTTCCGTCCCATATGATGAGGCAAAAATTTTACGTAATTCAATCATTGACATAACCTCTCAATCTATAACTCTAGTCGATAGTGACACATCATTCACTTCAATTGAAAAGATTGTATCGCTTAATAAGCACTTGTGTAATAAGTGTGTTTCAAGTGAGGTAAAATGGCTTTTTTCTCGTTTAAAGTTGGAAAAAACCACATCAGATGAGCCTAGCGCAAATCAAATTAGTGTTTCCGTAACACAAGTATTGGCAAAAAGATTTGTCAAATCTGAAATTATTTTGAATGACATAAAATATGGAACCATAGAGTTTATCGCTTATTAATTTCCGACTCTTTGACATAATGTTTATTACGGACATCCACTCTTTTATCCCTGGCAATCAAATTGACAATGTTCAATTAGCCAGTACTTACGGAAAATCAGAAGATTTTGTTCTTTCAAAAATTGGAGCTTTGCGATTGCCTCGCAAGATGCCAAATCAAACTTCTTTATTCTTTGCTATAGAGGCAGCACAAAAACTTTTCAAATGCAATTCTTCTATCAAGCCTGAGAATATTGACTGTATTTTAGTTGTTACTCAAAACCCTGGGAATGGAGGCGTTCCTCATATTTCTCCTCAAATCCAATCAGCACTAAGTATTAGTAATAAATGCCATACCTTTGATATCAGCCTTGCTTGTTCAGGATATCCCTATGCTCTTAGTATAATTTCCAGTTATATGGCGGCTAACAATCTTTGCAATGGCTTGTTAATTACATCGGACCAATATTCCGATATCTTAGATTCTGATGACAAAAATACTTCATTGCTGTTTGGTGATGCATCTGCTGTGACTTTAGTCCAGTCTGAGCCAACAAGTTATTATTCACTCAAGATTAATGATATTTCGGCTTATACCGACGGGAACTCACATGACGCAATAGAAATGAGGAACGGCTTATTGTATATGAATGGTAGAAATGTGTTTAACTTTGCCCTTCAGACTGTTCCTCTAGCCATAAAGAATCATTTGGCAGATCGGGATTTATCGCTTTTAGATATTGATTATGTCATTTGTCATCAAGGAAGTAAAGCTATTGTTGAATCAATAAGAAAAAAACTTGAACTATCTGTGGATAAGGTGCCAATTTGCATTGAACAAATTGGCAATACTGTATCATCGTCAATACCGTTAGTTCTTAAAGATAAATTTTTCACGCCCACTCGTGAGAAGAATTGCAACAGAATTCTTATTTGTGGATTTGGTGTTGGGCTATCAATAGCTACAATGATATTAACAAAAATTTCAAAATGTTAGATTCACAACTGTTAGATTGTTTGCGCAATTCCGGTTATGACGAAATTGTTGATATCGATTTTTCAAAAAGTTTCTCTGATAATGGTTTAGATAGCCTTGATGTATTTAGTTGGATCTCAGAAGTTGAGTCTGAAACAGGAATATCCATTGAGGATGATGAGCTTCAAGAATTAAAAACTCCTGCTCAACTGCTACATCTCATAACTTCTAAACAATAATGATTCCTTTTAGAGAAAAACGACAGTTCATCAGTGCCGAAAGCAAGACTTTGGACGTGAGGGGAGTTTGTCTCCCATCAGACCTTTCACCTGGATGCCTTGCTTTTACTAATTCATTTGAGTCGTACCCAATCAAATTTAAAGATACTTATAAAGCTTCTGCTGTTTCATCTATTACTAAGATTCTAACTACATATATCTTTATTTCAGATAGAGATTTTTCGGAAAATCCAAGCGTCAAAGAAGATTTAAAAGAAAAATGCATAGAGTTAATACCTGTAACCAATCCAAGAGATCACTTTATTTTTGCCATTAATTCTAATTCGTATGCAATAGATTTTAAAAGTTTATTAGGTAAAAATCCTTCGATTCACTCGTCTGCACACATCCATCCTTCAGCTTTTATTTCAGAAAATGTATATATCGATTCTGGCGTCACCGTTGGCCCAGGCTGTGTCATTGGTGAAGGAACTTATATTGGTAAGAATACAATTATCCAATCTAATTGTACGATTGGCTGTGATGGGATTAATGCATATAATTCCTCGATAACAAATAAACTGACCATGATGCCTCATTTCTCTGGTGTGTTTATTGGTGAAAATGTTTATATTGGCTCAGGCTCGACAATCAATCGTGGCGTTTTTAATATGACTATGATTTCAAATCATTGCATTCTTGGATCTAATGTACTTATTGGCCATAATGCTTCCCTTGATAATAAAGTATGGTTGTCTTCAGGAGTTCTCGTTGGAGGTGGCTCGCATTTATCTGAATGTACAAAGATAGGATTAGGTGCAATCATTAGGGATAATCTAAGTATTGGCTCAAATGTAAATGTAGGAATGGGATCAGTAGTATATAAAAATGTACTTGCGAATAGATCATTGATCGGAAACCCGGCACGGATCACTCCAAAACTGAGTGCAGGGCCAGATTTTTAATATATATAGAAAATTTTATAGAGTAAGCCTCTCAGCTTACCATTGGTCGGTAAAATATCTTCGCCGATAGTTCACTGCTTCATTTTCTTTCTAGCTCACTAATTTAAATGCTCTACTCCCCAGTTTCAATTACTGTATATAATAGATTTTTCCATTTTAAAAAGTGTATTGAGAATTTAAAAAAAAATGTTCTTGCCGATAAGACAACTCTATTTATTTTCTCCGATGCACCTCGTTTAGGTGATGAAGAAAATGTTCAAAAAGTTAGAGATTATGCTAAAAATATTGATGGATTTAAAGATGTACGACTACATTTTCAAACAACTAATAATTTTGCAAAAAATGGATACGAATCACGACGAATACCTATTTCTGAATTCGGTTCAGTAATCAGAATGGAGGATGATATTTTAACTGCACCGGGTTTTTTAACTTTTCTCAATCATGCCTACCAGTTTTATCAGAATAATCCTTCTATTGTAAATATAACTGGCTATTGTCCGCCTCTTAGAATAAACTCTGACTATAGCAAAGATTACTTTATTTTAAAAAGACCTTGTGCTTGGGGTTGGTTGTACGATCAAGAAATATTAGATATTGTTGAGTCACAAATAGATATTGGCGAACTCAACTCATTTATTAAAAATAGTAGGCATAAAATAACGGAGTGTGGAGAAGATGTTTTGCGTATGGCATTTAAAGATGCAACTAAGCAAATTCAAGCAGGTGATGTTAGATCGATGTTTTATCAAATAAAGTATAATAAATATACTATATATCCTCGTTATTCTCTTGTCCAAAATATCGGCCATGATGGATCAGGCCTCCATTGTGGTAGTACTAAGAAATTTATGCATGATATTCTATGGGATAAGGTGGACAACTTCGACTTTGAGCTTTTGCCCAAGCCAGATCCTGAGATTGTCAGGGCAAATTATCAGTTTCGATCCAGGCCTTTATCTACAGCTATTAAGATTAAGTTGAAAGATACAATTCGGGCATGGCTTCAATCTTGATTCTCATGCTAACTACTTTGTCGCCAATTTAGAAGTTCACGATCTTTTATCCCTAGCGCTTACTCATGTTTAAAAAAATTTCTAGCCGGGTTTTCCGCAATCGTAATTCCCATTCTGCATTTCTAGACGTAAGGCTCAAGCACTGTCAATATTTGACCCATTCAAAAATATTTGTAGTTGGAAATAACAAAACTGGAACAACTTCGCTTGAGCACTTTTTTAAGAAGCTTGGTTTTTTATGTCTACCCCAACAAATCCCCGAATCTTTATATTTTGAGAATAGACACAATACAAGTGCATTACTTGGCAAATTGAATCCCTATATCCGCTCGTTTGAAGTCTTTCAAGATTTACCCTTCTCAGAGACCTCTATTCTTGATGAACTAGTTCGTAGCTGGCCGCATGAAAAATATATTTATACGATGCGATCGAAAGTATCTTGGTACAATTCTCTCCTCAATCACCATTCCCAAACCGCTGGTTTCCAAATTGACAAATCAAAAAAAATATTCTCAATCGTCGACACTCAGTCTGCTGTTAAATCCTTGAAGAAGTGGTCATATGGAGGACAAAATATGTATGAACATATTATAGACAGGTATTCAATTCCTTCAAGTCTGTCGGTTTATGACTTTGAATGTCTAATAAGTTATCATATGAAGCATGAGCATACTTCCCAACGTCTTCTGGCTGGTAGAGATACCCTTTTTGTAGATATCACAACAGACCCGAATGCATCTAAAAAGATTTGTGAATATATAGGTCTTCCTTTTGTTGTAGAACTGCCTATAAAAAATAAGCGCAATAATAAATCCTTGCCTTGACTCACTTACCGTATTTTCTTGTTTGTAATCTGAGTACATTACCACGTGACAACCCTAGCTTACATTAAAATCACGTTGTCAAGCTTGGAGGCTATTATTTATCTTTGCTTACCCTGATTATTCCTATCCGATTTAAATCCCCCTCGCTGCCGCTAATGTTCGATCTTGTCTCAATAAAAGATCAGATCATTCAGTTCAGCAATGTTTTTACATGTTCGCCTGGATGTACGTGCTATAATAATTTGCTAAATATTTCACATCCTTTACAGAAAGTTTATTAAATGGCTGGCATTCGCTTAAAGCTAAAGCGCTTATTTCTTGACGAAATTAATTCACATTTAAATCCTCAAATACCACCTATTCTTATAGCTTCTATGGGGAGATCTGGTTCTACTTTGTTATTCGATGCAGTCGCAGAAGCTCTTATAAGTACAAGAAATCTACTCATACCTCGCGCATTTGCTAAAGCACTCATTCGTCGTGGAGGAGCATGGAATCTTCGCACAATCAGATTCTTTCCAGGTGTCGTCTACAAGACCCATGGTTTTCCTGATCATTTACCAGAAAATTTCACCGGTAAAATTATTTTTATTTATGGTGATCCAATCGACGCTGCCTTGTCTATTATTAACTGTAGAGATAAGCTTGGTGAGATGTGGTTTTCCTCTCATTTAACTCATTTATTTGCCAAGGAATCTTTTTTGTCTGATGATAATGATCCATTTCAGTTTTCCCGTCAAATACAAAGTTGGATGAATTATCAAGGTAGTCCTGTATTGGTCCTGCGTTATGAAACATTATGGGATTACACAAATAAAATTTCCGAATTCTTAGGTTTTAATATTAGTCTTCCCCCACGCAAGGCGCGTTCAAATATCTCAGAGTCAGAGCTAGATGTTGCCAGATATATTGATGCATATACACCTCTTCGAGCGCAAATGCTTGACCTTCCAGACGTTTATATTTATACGCCCTTGCAATGAATATATTTTCATCACTGTTGCTTTTTGCTTATTTATTTCTTCCGAACTCACCTACACAATCGGTTTCCTCAACTCCTCCAGTAAAGTTTGGGATATGGGGTGTAGATAAGATTAGCCCCTCTAAAGAAAAGGATTTATTTTGTCAATTGAAAAAAGATAATTTTGACTTTATTCAGTCATACTCTTCTTTCAAGACTCATAGCTTTAAACGTTTAGAGGGTTTATTGGAAAATATTCAAGAATGTCGTATTAATGCCATCTTAGCCATCCAACCTTTTAGGAAGAATATTTTAGTGAACCCTGTTTTTAATTCAAAACTGCAATTACTATCGCTCTATTCTCGCAATGTCCTTGTTCAAATTGCAGATGAACCTCGCAGCAAAAATCAAGTGAGATTCCTTCCGAAAATCTGTCGGCATATAGAGAAATTTTCCCTTGATGCTCATTTGCAAGAAGGTGTCAATCCGACAATTCTACAGTGTGTTACTCAAAATGGCTTGCATTCACACCGCAAGCGGCCCAATATTAACCCTAGTCTCAAACAAATAGCTCTAAATTCACACAAACTGAGAAGGAGCCGAAAAGATATTGTTTACACGATGCGAATGTTTAATTCTGAGAATCAAAACAACTTCGTTAATGTTACTTATGAGGACGCAAAGAACGAGCTTTGCTATGTTCTTCAAAACATCAAGCCTAATAAGATTGCTTTTTATACCTATAATAAGCGCTATAAAGGTGCAGGCATGATGCAAGATCCAGGCCTTTATAAAATAGCCACTCAGCTTGTGCTAAAATATAAAAATAACAAACTTATTTGCCAGAAATGATTGTTTTACAGCATTTAAGTATTGTTTTTGTTCATATACCAAAAAACGCTGGTTCTTACGTCAAGAGATCCCTTAAGTCAAATAATAATGTTCTACGTAACCAGTTCTTTTTGGGTTTATGTTCCTCTTCTTTATCTCGCATTCAGGCGAACATCTTCAATACGCCCTCCTCGTTCACGCTGATCCAAAAGAAGGATCCCTATTCGCAGCTTAGAGCTGTTAACAGAGCTAAAAATGGACACGCGTCTTCTTCAGATTTCATACTTTATACACCTATTGTGAAACCCCAAACCTATTTGTTTGTATGGCGTGACCCGATTGCCCGCCTAGTTTCCTTTTATAATTTTGTACGTTCAAAGCCCCGGCACTATTTGTATCAATACTCGATTCAAAGTAAAAACATATTTACCTTTTATAATCAAATGTACTCTTGTTTTGGGAGAATTAAACTCGAGTCACAATATTCAATGATCAAAGGTGCACTTAATTCTCCTTCTTCGAAGCTTATTGCGTTGCGTCAACATTCGCTTTCCACTGATTTGTATAAGCTTCATCTTTTATACCCTGACCTACAAGTAAACTTACCTACCAATGAAGTTAATCAGTCGCCAGTGAATACTCCTTACACGTCTGACATAGGCAATATAGGGGACTTTTGCCCAGAAGATATGCTTTTTGATCCTTCTCCCTATTATATTTAAATATGTTAGTTCTATTTACTTTGTGCCTGTTTCAAGCTACTAGGTGGTTTGGCATTGAGAGAAGTATATTCTACATTTTAACATGCATTCTTTTAGCACTTTTGATCGGCTTAATAGGTAAATATTCCATCACCAAACAGTCTACCCTGGCATTCTTATTAATTGCAACCTTTTCTTTGCCTGCAATTATTAATTTTGCTCTTATACCAACTGTAAGTCTTTCACAGGCCCTTTTACCCTTTGTCGGCTTTCTTAAAGTCTTTCTACTTCTTCTTCTTCTTTCTAGCTTGCCTTTAACTACATCAATAAATTTTATCCACAGATTCATGCTATTCGCAACCTCATATGGATTTTTGCAGTGGATTATTTCATCACTTGGTTTCGCACAAAGGGCGAGTTTGATCGATTCGCATTATGAAATAGTTGGGTTTTTCCCTATCTGGCGAGTGAATTCACTGTGGGGTGAAAGTCAGCATTTTTCCCAAGTACTCGTCTTTTATCTTTTATTTTGCTTCGTCGAGAGTTCTCTTTTAAACCCCACCGAAAATATATCAAGAAAATTTGGCATTTATCTCTCCCTTTTTATGTTGGCAACAAGTGGCAGTACAACAGGTTATTTCTTAAGTCTTTTTGTCATTACTTCTCATCTTATCTTGTCTTTGACTAAACCTTTTTTGAGCAACTTACCCTTAAGTTACTCTTCACTCCACTCCCCACTGACATCATTAAAAAAGATTTTCCATTTCATCCTTCGAAAGCAATATTTCTTTTTGTTATTGACAGTTTTTTTTGCTTTTACTGTATTTGTGTCCACTTCTGATGCTCTTCTTCGTCAGTTTGCAAAGCAATCTAGTAGAGCGAGTCTAGTTGCTTCTTTTATATTGGATACAAATAATCTATCAACTGGTTCTAGTGGCTGGGACTCTGGTACTCGTGCTCAATCTTTAATTCGCGCCAAAGATTATTTATCGAATCCTTCTAAGCTTCCACAATATTCTCCTGAGCTTGCCACAAAATCCAAAGATGGGTTTTTACTTAACTTTGTCAGGTTTGGATTTATTGGTTCTTTCATGGTTACTATCTCACTTTTAATAGTATGTTATATATATAATTTTGACCCTTTAATGTCGTTGGGATTCCTCGCTTTAGTCTTAATATTTTGGTTTCGCGGTGAAACAATTAATGCTACATCTTTTCAATTTGGCTTGGTTCTCTCTCTTTTCATGCTCTCATTCAAATATGGCAATTCTCGTGTTCCAGCTAGAAACTAATTTATGACCGTTTCATTAATCACTGGCTGTCATCGTTCTGGGTCCACATGGCTTGGTAAAACTATTTGTTATGCTTCAAACTCTATCTACTTTTGGGAGCCTTTCAATTTAAACTCGCCTCAATTGTATAAATCTTTAATCTCTAGTTCCTTGAACAATAACAAATATTGGTATCCTTTCCTTCCATCTACTCATCAATTTTGGCCTGATTTGATTCGTGTTTGCAGCAAGCGTCGTCTTTTGTATTCTAATATCTCCTTTTCTGATTTTTTTGCTGATAGTCCAAAGCGTACTCTTTTTGCGCTTAAAAAAGCTGTGGCGCTGCAGTTTTCTTTGCTCACTGGTGGAAATATTGTTATTAAAGATCCTTTGATGCTATTTTCAGTTGAACCTGCGCTTGAGTCATCTGCTGTAGATAACGTTGTAATTTTAACTCGAGACCCTAGAGCCTTCTACACCAGCGTGAAAAAAGCAAATTGGGCTTTTGATTTTTCACACCTTCTTCCTGTTACAAGCACTTATCCACATTTATTTAAGTATCACAACTTAGTGACTCACAAGTCAATTCAGGGTTCGTTACTTGATCTCGAATCTGTCTCCCTGCTTTGGAACATCTTGCATGAGCATATTTTGTATCTCTCCAATTTATCCCTAGTGACATTATTTAAATACGAAGACATTTGTGCTGATCCCGAATCTTTTTTCCCTTCTATCGCACAGTCGCTTTTTGGAAACGATTTCACTTTTAATCAAGAAGCATTCTCAGCGTATCTTCTAGGCTTGAAGGATCAGCCCTCCACTCCTGAAGATAAAAAGGGAGTGCAAATGGTTAGACGTGGTGAGTCCAAGGCTATTTCTAAGCTTTGGCTTAATCGTATTTCGGAAACTGAATCACTCTCGATATATAATAGCTGCCATAAGTTGATGAACTTTTTTGGCTATAGTCGATGACAGCTACCCTTTTTCTTTGTTGTCCATCTTTGAGCTTCTCAGGGAGCACAGCTCGTACAGCTAATTCATTTAACCGTCTAAAAAACCTTCTTAGTGTGTTTGATATTTCAGTCAAAACACTCTTTCTTTCTTCTGATCAGAATGATCTTGCTTCTGCTGAGGCGCACTCATACTTCGACTATATATTTTTTTCTCCATGTGAAGGAGTTTATGCAGCTTTCAATGCAGCCATCAAAAAATCCCTCAGTCTTTCTGCTGATTGGATATGGCTTTTGGGAGAAGGAGATACAATTTTATGTGAACGTCTAGACTTGTCTATTTTGTCCCAAAATCTTTCCTTGGGATCGCATATATTGATGATGAACATGTTCGTGGGTGATAGAAAACTAAGGTGCAAACTAAAAGAAGCTTTCCCATCTCCGTTGTTTAGTCTTGATACAATGAGATTTAACCATCCTGCATCTATTATTTCTGCAAATGCTTATTCTATCAATGGCTTGTACTCACTTGATTATAAGGTTGTCTCTGACTATTATTGGTTGCACAAGGCTTGTGCTGCCAATCTATCGATTACCCATTTGCCTTTTGTATCCGTCTACCATGAATTAGGTGGCATTTCTACCTCCTCAGGTAAATCGCGTTTTTTCGAGCATTATCAATGTTTGCTTGCTTTAAACAGAGTATATGGTTTTTCCTTTTCTGTTTTCTTTGCGCTCATTTTTCGTTTAACAAGGTGTCTTGTTTCTAGTTTTTTCGCTAAATGACTAAATATTCATTTGTTATCCTGACATGTTCTTCCCCATGGCATGGGCGAGGTGGCGCCTCACGTGTCATATCTTCTTATATAGATTTTTATACTCGAAAAAAAGTGCCTCTGAAGATATGTTTGTTCCATTTTATGCATAAATATCGCCTTTTTCGCGTACTACCTTCTCTCAAATCATTATTTTATGCCTTAACCCTGCTATTTTGTAGGCAGCCCTATGCCATACATCATCATCATACTTCTTTGTATGATCTAGGATTTTTGTTCTTATTTAAACTATTTTCCTTTTCTGGCCGCGACCGTATTGCTATAACCTTACACAATCCTAAACATTTTGTTGAATCGTCTTCCTTGTTTAGAACTTTTCATTTTTCTCTTGTTAGGTTTTGTGCCAAGCACTTACATTTTTTAAATTCTCAAGATCAGTCAACCTTTACCCGTAATCACTTCCTTTGTCTTCCCATTTTCGATTGTGTTTCAGTTGTAAGCTCCAATCCTCTTTCTAATCGCTCTTTAATTGAGCTTCGTCTGTTACTGGATTCCGACACATATTGTTTGACGGATGCTGACATTTATCTCGGTGTCATGGCTGTTTTGAGGCCTGGCAAGAGAATTGACTTGTGTATTAAAGCTCTAGTCCAATTGCCACCAACCTTTAAACTCTTGATTGCGGGAGAAGGCTCCGACATGCAAATTCTTATTAAATTAGTCCAATCGTTAAATCTCAGCGATAGAGTTCAATTTTTGGGGTGGCTTGACGACGACCAAAAGCCTTGCTTTTTTAGTCAAGTTGATCTTTTCCTTAATGCTTCTCAATTTGACACTCAATCACTTGTTTTTCTTGAGTCATTGACTCACTCGACTCCTGTCATATCCGTGCCAAATCCCATTTTCTTGGAAATATATCCTCCTTCCCCGTGTATTTATTACTCCTCTGCTTTTACCGTTGAGGCTTTTTCTAAGGCTGTCCAATCTGCGGCTCATTCGGTCTTTAGTTTTTCGCAAACAGCAAATACACTTCTGGAGCGAGATTCTGTTAAGGTTTTCCCATTTCCTTGTCGTTAGGTTGTGGCTTTTGCTAGGCGTTCATCTCTGATCACCTCTGTCAAGCTTCTGGATAGAATTAATGCGTCTATTTCTTATCCTAATCTTCTGAAGCTTGATGAGTCCAGGGCGATTGTGGATATCCCCAAGTCTGGTTCAAGTTTTCTGAAATCATTTCTCATATCCTCGGGTCAAGCTCGCATTTCCATATCACCTGATCTCCCACATACTGCTGTCTTCTCCAGAATACCTCGACTGACATTTTTGAGTGCTTTTTCAATTCATGCTTTTTTGAGAGACCCTATCGAAAGATTTTGTTCTGTTGTGCGCGAGAAAATTGTCTTTAACTCCCATTATCGTTCTGGTTGGTCTCCTTACCTTCTGTCTTTTGGTAAAAATGTTTACTCTTTGAATGACGTTGACAAAATGATATCGGACTTTGTGAATGCCCCCCTTTCAGTACTTGATAAGCACATCCGACCCCAATCATTTTTTCTTGCACCCTATTTTTCTTCCTCTCGATTTTCTCTAGCCAATTCCTCCTCTATTCGTCCATTTTTGATTGACTGCGGCTTCAAGCCTGACACCTTTGCTTCTGAGGCAGTTTCTCTGGTCACTGATCGTACATTATTTCAACCTACTGATTTGTCTTTAAAGTCCCTTGACCTGTTAAGGCTTTTTTACCGTTCTGATTACGAACTTATGGATATAATCGGTTTTTAGCCAAATTTTGATGAAGGTCCTGGTCCTTGGTGGTGACGGCTTTTGCGGCTGGCCATGCGCCGTGAATTTGGCCGATCAGGGCCACGACGTTCTGATCGTTGACAACCTCAGCCGCCGCAAGATCGACATCGATCTGGAGGTGGAATCCCTAACCCCAATCACCAACATTGGTGAGCGCCTCAAGGCCTGGAGTGAGATCGGCGGCAAACCGATGCGCTTTGTCCACCTGGACATCGCCCATGAGTACCAGCGGCTCCTGGATCTGCTTCTCGAGGAGAAGCCCGACTCGGTGGTGCATTTCGCCGAGCAACGCGCTGCCCCCTATTCGATGAAGAGCAGCGCCACCAAGCGCTACACCGTCGATAACAACGTCAACGGCACCCACAACCTGCTGGCCGCCATCGTTGAAAGTGGCCTCGATATTCACGTGGTGCACCTCGGCACCATGGGGGTCTACGGCTATGGCTCCCACCGCGGCGCCACCATCCCCGAGGGCTACCTGAAGGTGGAAGTGCCACAGCCCGATGGCAGCCGTTTTGAGGAGGAGATCCTCCACCCCGCCAGCCCGGGCAGCGTCTATCACATGACCAAGACGCTGGATCAGCTGCTCTTCCTCTACTACAACAAAAACGATCAGGTCCGCATCACCGATCTGCACCAGGGCATCGTTTGGGGCACCAACACTGAAGCCACCGACCGCGATCCACGCTTGACCAATCGCTTTGATTACGACGGCGACTACGGCACGGTCTTGAACCGCTTCTTGATGCAGGCGGCCATTGGCTACCCCCTGACCGTGCATGGCACCGGCGGCCAGACCCGCGCCTTCATCCACATCCGCGACTCGGTGCGCTGCGTGCAGCTGGCCTTGGACAACCCTCCGGTCAAAGGCGAGCGGGTCAAGATCTTCAACCAGATGACCGAAAGCCATCAGGTGGGAGAACTGGCCAAGAAGGTGGCCGCACTTACCGGCGCGCAGGTCAACAACCTGCCCAATCCCCGCAATGAAGCGGTGGAAAACGATCTGATCGTGGACAACCGCTGCTTCATTGAGCTGGGCCTCAATCCCACAACCCTCGATGATGGGTTGCTGAAGGAAGTGGTGGAGATCGCCACCCGTTATGCCGACCGCTGCGACCGCAACCGGATCCTCTGCACGTCTGCCTGGACCAAAACCCAAGAACAGGCCATTCGTGCAGGCTCATGACCTTGACTTCTTAAATCTCTGATAATTCCCCCTTCGTTTTGTGACCAGTTCTAATCAACCTCTGGTAAGCATAATTATTCCCTGCTTTAATTGTGCTTCCACTGTTCTTGAAAGCCTCCAAAGCGTTCAAAGTCAAACTTTTTCAAACTTTCAGTGCATAATTGTTGATGATTGCTCGACCGATCAGACTCAAGCATTGGTTATGAGCTTTATAGAAGGCGATTCTCGTTTTAGGTATTTAATTACGCAATCAAATCAGGGTGTTTCTTCTGCTAGGAATCTTGCTCTTGATAACTGTTCTTCTCAATACATTGCCTTCCTAGACTCTGATGATCTTTGGCATCCAGAATTCTTGACCCTTGCACTTGATTATATGTCTACCAATTCCGCAAGATTCGTGTATTCACCAGTTTTGAGATTTATTGATAATGCAAAGAGAACCGGCTTTGTTAAAGTGCCTCCGTTCCGTGTTTCTCTGAGTTCGCTTCTCACTAATAATCATATACCATTAGTCACGGCAGTCTTCGATGCGTCTTTACTTTCCCCAAGTTTAAGATTTACTCCTCAACGCCCCGAAGACTATATTTTTTGGATTCAACTATTTACTCTTAATCCTAGCCTTGAGGGTTTCCGTTTCTCTAACTTACCACTTGGTTTTTATCGCGTCTCTCCTAAGCAAAGGTCTTCTAATAAGATTATAAATATTAAAAGAGCCTATTATGTTTACCGATCCGTTTGGCACTTTGGGTATGTAAAGTCTCTTTTTATGACCTTGGTTTATGTAGCTAATAGTTTGCTTGACTATATTTTCCAGTTTTCTGCTCCTCGTAATTTCCCATCTTCAGTTTTTCTTGGCCCGAACTCGTGAAAGTTGCAATTACAGGCTCGTCAGGATTTGTTGGGTCTAACCTTGTTTCCTCTTTTATTGCCAATTCAATAGACTTTATTTGTATTGATCGTTTCCCCTTAGATCCACTTGTTGTTTCTCGCCCTTGTCAGTTCTTCGTTGACTATGCTGATATAACCCGCTTAGTCAATCTCCTTAAAGATGTTGACTGTGTTGTGCACCTTGCTGGTCGTGCTCATAAGCCTGTGCAAAATGATGAGTCTGCTTTCCAGGAATTCAAGCAGGCTAATGTTGAAGTACTTGCATGCGTTGTCAAAGCATCTCAAGCCGTCAGTGTTAAGCGTATTATTTATGTTAGTTCCATTGGCGTTCTTGGGTCCAATACTCCGAATACACCTTTCACAGATTTCACTTCGCCTTCCCCTTCTGCTTTGTATGGTCATTCTAAATTAGAAGCAGAAAGATTTTTAGTTTCTTATCTTTCTAATGATTTTTCTATTGATTGGGTCATTTTGCGTCCCCCTTTGATTTACGGGCCGAATTGTCCCGGCAATATGTCAAGGCTTTTACGAATTTTGCCATACCTTCCTTTGATTCCTTTTGCTAGTTTAAGTTCTCAAAAGTCTTTCATGTCTATAGATAATTTCATTGACATACTGAATCTCTGCCTGTCTTCCTCAGTTGTTTCGAGAAAAACCTTTGTTGTTTCAGATAATGATGACATTTCTGTGGGCGATCTGTTTGCTGTGCTTCTTAGTGGGTTGCGTATTTCCTCCCGCAGATTAGTTCCCTTTCCCCCTGCCATACTTGCGCTTGTTATGCGTATTTTTGGACTTAGCGCGCTCTGGCAACAAATTAGTTCCCCGCTAGTCATTGATTCTTCAAATTTCTCTTCGTCAACAGGATGGTTTCCGAGATTTTCCTCTCGAAATCAGCTCTATGTAACAGCCCGCTCATTCTTGCGCAACAAGAAATATTAAATTCTGCAGGTAAATAAAGCCTAGGTATCTTAACTTTATTTGCGCAATATATTTATTCGTTTGTTTGTTTTGGTGTTCGATTGGTGTTGCCTTCAATTATATCTGCTTAAGCTGAACCAACACCAACGTAAGACCCATAGAAGAAGAGACCCACAACAAACATCACGGCCATTCCACCTGCTGTAGCGACCAGCCAGAGGGGTAGAGGGCCTTCAGTCCAACGGCTTTTCCAGGGCACGGCCGGCGTGCCATCAGGATTGCGATCCGGTACCCGTCCGTCGGGAAGACCTGATTTCTTTCCACTCATGTCTTAAAGCCTCAGTTGAAGAAGTAGCTCGAGAAGAGCACGCCAGTGACAAAGACCAGCAACAAGCCCAGATACAGGCTGGTGCGGTTGAGTTCAACCGGCAGGTTGTTGGGGTTGGGGTTGCGGTCCATGGTTCAGAGAATTAGCGACGAACGAACTGCATGGCCGCCAGAGCGCCCAAGAAAAACACCGTTGGAATGCCGAGGGCGTGAAGCGATAGCCACCGCACCGTGAAGATCGGATAGTTGCGGGGTGTTGCGGGTGAAGGAGTGGAAGTCATAACGGATCAGTTTTTAAGACGGGTGTCCAGTTGCGACTTGCCCTCATAACGCTGGCTCACCACAGGCGCCTTGACGTCAGCGGCTTGGAAGTAGCTGTCAGGACGCGGAGTCCCGAAGGCGTCGTAAGCCAGCCCAGTGCTGACGAAGAGGAACCCAGCCAGGAAGATCGCAGGCAAGGTCACTGCATGGATCACCCAATAGCGGATGCTCGTAATGATTTCGAAGAACGGACGTTCCCCGGTTGAGCCGGCGGCCATCGCAACTCCCAGTTCAGCTCGGTGATCCTAAGGGGTCAGCCCCACTGCTTGAGGCTTCAGTTACAGAGAATGTCAGCCCACCCAACGCAGAATCGCGCCGCGCTCTCCCAAGGCAAAGGCTTTATTGCCGCCCAAGAACACAAACCGAGTGAAATTGCTCGGCGTGGCTGTCCCCACAGGATCTTTTTCCCACTCCTTGCCGCCATCGCTGCTGACCAGCAGGGTTCCATTGCCGCCGCCAGCCCAGATGTTGCCTTGGGGATCCCAAGCCATATCCAGGTATCCATAGCCATTGGTGATGGGGATCACTGGCTTGCTCCACTCCTCGTAGTCGCCGCCTTCAGGGTTGAAGCGCAGTTGGGCCCCGCGAGTCACCATCCACATTTGTCCATCGGGCTGGTATCCCATGCTCTGCAGCCGCTGGCTGCTCACCCGTTGGTGCACCTGCCAATTGGATTGGCCTGGATCCCAGGTGGAGAAGAAGTTGCCAAGGCTGCTGACGCTCACGTAGCGCCCGTCATCCCCGCGCCTTAGATCACGAACGGAACCAGCTGCATCAACCACTTCCGCTTGCCAGCTCTTGCCGGCATCGCTGCTTTGGTAAATAGCGCCGACGTTGGTTGCCAGTTCAGCTTTCTTGGAGCCGAGCGCAGTGATTAGGTAGGGATCTCCGGGCAGCTTGGTGTCTAGCAGCAAGCGGCTCCAGCTTTGGCCAGCGTCATCGCTGTGCAGGAGGAGGCCAGGCTGACCGGCAATCCAGCCTTCATCACCGTTGAAATCGATGCTGATCAAACGAAAGTTTTCATCAGCCGGCAGGTCAATCTCCCGTTCCTCCCAGGTCTCGCCACCGTCGCTCGTTTCCATCACCAATCGGTTGCTCCCCACCAAAAATCCGTGGGACTCATTGGTAAAGGCCACATCCAATGGATTGGATTCAATTCCTAGCTTTTGGGAGTTCCAGGGGCTGGCTGCTGCCATCGGCAGGCTGGTGGTGACACAACCGCCAAGGCCAAACGTCAGGCCGACACACAGCAGCAGAGAGAGGAAAGAGCGAATCACAGGTATCAACGCAGGGAGTACAAGGACAGGAAGAAGGCGAAGGCCAACGCAAAGCCACCAAAGATCAGGACATTTTTCTGGCCCGGAGTCAGCACATTCACGCCCAGGCCAAATTTGAGGTTTTCCTCAAAGCCACTGGGCTTATCGCGCGGGCCAATATCGCGGAACGCCGCCACTGGGCTGCGGCAGACCGGGCAGCGAAAGCTGGCCACATCCAATGAGCTAAACGGTGTTCCTGGCTCAATGCCCACCTTTTTCACCCCTTCGGCGGGGTCGTAGACATAGCCGCAGCTGCGGCACTCAAAGCGGTGAGTGTCGGGATTCTCCGCTGGTTCGGCTTCTTCAACGGGTGCTTCGATCAGCACCTCCTCCGGCGTTGACGGTTCCTGCTCCATCGATGCAATCCCGTTGCGACGCCGAACTCTATCGAGCTTGAGCAGCTGGCAGTGCCAGACTGCCGCAAGTGATTTGAGTGGAGCACCGCTCTCGCATGTTTGTCCTCCCCGGGTACGACGCCTTCCTGGGCTTTTTATTGATCGCTGCCGCCGTGCCGGTGTTGGCGTTGATCACCAATGCTGTGCTGGCGCCGCGCTCGCGTCAGGGTGAGCGCCGCCTCACCTACGAGTCAGGCATGGAGCCTGTGGGCGGAGCCTGGATTCAGTTCAATATCCGCTATTACATGTTTGCTCTGGTCTTCGTGATTTTCGACGTGGAGACCGTTTTCCTCTACCCATGGGCTGTGGCGTTCCATCGCCTTGGCCTGTTGGCGTTCATCGAAGCCTTGGTGTTTATCGCCATCTTGGTGGTGGCGCTTGCCTATGCCTGGCGCAAAGGCGCCCTGGAGTGGAGCTGAACTGTTATGTCAGACACCTCACTTGATTCGATGCGCGATTTGCGCGCAGCCAGTTGCGGGCCTGTTGGCTCACCAGAGGTCACCACTGATCTCTCTGAGAACGTCATCCTCACCAGCCTGGATGACCTGCACAACTGGGCTCGCCTGAGCAGCCTTTGGCCCCTGCTCTACGGCACGGCTTGCTGCTTCATTGAATTTGCTGCGCTGATTGGCTCGCGGTTTGATTTCGATCGTTTTGGCTTGGTCCCCAGATCCAGCCCGCGGCAAGCCGATCTTCTGATCGTGGCTGGCACGGTCACCATGAAGATGGCTCCTGCTCTGGTCAGGCTGTATGAGCAGATGCCTGAGCCGAAATACGTCATCGCCATGGGGGCCTGCACCATCACTGGTGGCATGTTCAGCGCCGATTCCACGACGGCCGTTCGTGGTGTCGACAAACTCATCCCAGTTGATCTGTATTTGCCTGGCTGCCCGCCGCGTCCAGAGGCCATCTTTGATGCAGTGATCAAGTTGCGCAAAAAGGTTGGTGATGAGGCCATCGCCGAGCGGGGCAAACTTGAGCAAACCCACCGCTACAGCACGGTTGAACACCGCATGACGGCCGTTGATCCGATTGTGGATGGCCGTTATCTGCGCGCTGAAACCCAACAAAAGGCACTGGCTGCAGCGGAAGCCGTCTCTCCTCTCAACTTGGCTCCAGCGGAGCAACCCGAAACAATCCCCGCCAAATCATGAGCGAGACCCCCACCTCACCCAACCAGGATTTGCCGGAAGCTCCCCAGGCTGGTCCTCTCTCCCAATGGCTTACGAGCCAAGGTTTTGATCACCAAATTCTAGGCAACGACCACCTGGGGATTGAGCGCCTGGGGGTTGAGCCCTTGGCATTGCCCCTGGTGGCTACTGCTTTGAAGTCCAAGGGGTTTGACTACCTGCAAGTTCAAGGGGGCTTTGACCAAGGCCCCGGCGAACCATTGGTGAGCTTTTACCACCTGGTTCAGGTGGGAGGTAGTGACGGTGCCTCGACAGCTGAAGTCCGTCTTGAGGTGAGTCTTGCCCGTGATGGGGATCTCACCGTTCCATCCCTCTATCCACTGTTTCGCGGTGCTGATTGGCAGGAGCGCGAAACGTTTGACCTATTTGGGATCAACTACAGCGGCCATCCCCACCCCAAGCGTCTGCTGATGCCTGAAGACTGGGTTGGTTACCCCTTGCGGAAGGACTACGTCCAGCCTGATTTTTACGAGCTTCAGGACGCCTACTGATCAGTTGATCTGGCGTTTTTGTTTGGCCCGGTAGAAACGCATCACCGCCAAAGCAAGGCTGCGAGAATCGTGGCGCAGGGTGCCTTTGAAGGCACGTCCTTCACTGCGTTGTTGAGGCCCCTGCATGGAAGCCAGCATCACCCGATAGCCCTCTTGCTTGAGGCCATCGAGATCGCAATCCACGGGTTCAGCGCCGCGCGCCCGGTAGTAGTCCAGTTCCGGCCCTGAAGGAAGGGTGTCTTGGGCCAGTACCGCATCAAAGAGGCGTTGTTGCACCCCGATGCTGGCCAGCTGGGATTCGATCGCACGTAGATGTCCGCTCACATCCAGGCCATCGGTTTCCCCTGGCTGGGTCATCAGGTTGCAGATGTAAAGCCGTGGAGCCTGTGAGCGGGAAATCGCTTCCACCAACTCTGGAACCAAGAGGTTGGGAAGCAAGGAGGTGTAAAGGCTTCCGGGGCCCAGCACGATCATGTCGGCGTGGGCGATGGCTTCCAGCGCCCGAGGCAACGCAGCCGGGCGGGAGGGTGTGCAGCCCAGACGCACGATCGGGCTGTTGGCTTGGCCAATGCAGGACTCCCCCTCCAGCCTCTCGCCGTTTTCGAGTTCAGCCCAGAGGCGAACATCAGCGCTGGTGGCAGGTACCACTTGCCCTTGCACCGCCAAGACTTTGCTGCTGGCGGTGATCGCTGTTTCGAGGTTGCCGGTGATCGCTGTTAGGGCCGAGAGAAAAAGGTTCCCGAAGCTGTGGCCTTCCAAGCCGCCTCCAGCGGTGAAGCGATATTGGAACAACCGCGTCAGCAGAGGTTCTTCTCTAGCGAGTGCCGCCAGGCAGTTGCGGATATCGCCCGGGGGTTGCACTCCAAGCTCGCGGCGCAGCACGCCGCTGCTGCCGCCGTCATCGGCCACCGTGACGATGGCGGTGAGATTGCCGCTGTAGCGCTTAAGCCCGCTGAGCAGGGTGGAGAGTCCGGTGCCACCACCGATGGCCACGATGTTGGGGCCGCGATTCAGGCGGCGTTGGGCCAAGAGGGCATCAACGAGGGCTGTGTCTTTTTGAGGAGCTAGCGCACGTTGGATCGAGCCAAAGCTGCGGCTTTGGCCAAGAAGCACCAAACCAATTCCCACTAGCAGCACCAGAGGGCCTGTGAATTCCCTGCCGGCGCCGGCCAAGACCCGCAGCAGGTCGTCGACTGTTGTGAGGATCCAGTAGATGGGTTTGAGATCAGCCCAAATGGCAGCCCCCAGCAGGGCCAACACAAATCCCAGAGCTGAGGTGAGAACCCAGCGTTTGACCACCAATCCGGGCTGCAGCCACTGCACCGCCCGGCGAGAGCGATCCACCAGCTCGCCGCGGCGGGACTGCTCTCCAGCTCTTGGCAAACGGGTCATGGCCTGCACTGTAAGGAGCCTGTCTGTGGCTGGCTTGGAGCCTCTGGCAAGCCGTGACAAACTCCTGGACTTACCAGCTCTTCAACCGAGCTCTCGCCGTAGCCCATGAGTTCTGATCAGTCCCGCAAGACCGCCCTGATTACGGGGATCACTGGCCAAGACGGCAGCTATTTGGCGGAGCTGCTGTTGGAGAAGGGCTATGAGGTGCATGGCATCAAGCGACGGGCTAGCAGCTTCAACACCGACCGCATTGATCACCTCTATCAGGATCCCCATGAGAATGATCCGCGTTTGGTGCTGCATTACGGCGATCTCACCGACAGCACGAATCTGATTCGGATTGTCCAGCAGGTGCAGCCCGATGAGATTTACAACCTGGGCGCTCAAAGTCACGTGGCCGTGAGCTTTGAAAGCCCCGAATACACCGCCAATAGCGATGCACTGGGAACCCTTCGGATCTTGGAAGCTGTGCGGATCCTGGGGCTAACAAACAAGACGCGCATCTATCAGGCCAGCACCAGTGAGTTGTATGGCTTGGTGCAGGAGATCCCGCAGAAAGAGAGCACACCATTCTATCCCCGCAGTCCTTATGGCGTCGCCAAGCTCTACGCCTACTGGATCACGGTCAATTACCGCGAGAGCTATGGCATGTATGCCTGCAATGGGGTGTTGTTCAACCATGAAAGCCCCAGGCGTGGTGAAACGTTCGTGACCCGCAAGATCACGCGTGGACTTGCCCGGATTGATGCGGGATTGGACGACTGCTTGTACATGGGCAATCTCGATTCGCTGCGCGATTGGGGCCATGCCCGCGACTATGTGGAGATGCAATGGCGCATGCTTCAGCAGGACAAGCCTGAGGACTTTGTGATTGCCACAGGCCGCCAGGAAAGTGTTCGCTGCTTTATTGAGCTCACCGCTTTGGAGTTGGGCTGGGGAGCCATGCAGTGGGAAGGCAAAGGGATTGACGAGGTTGGTTGCCGCGCGGATACCGGAGATGTGGTGGTGAAAATTGATCCGCGCTATTTCCGTCCTGCCGAAGTGGAAACCCTGCTCGGTGACCCCACCAAAGCCAAAGAGAAATTGGGGTGGACGCCAACCACCACCTTGGAAGAACTGGTGGCTGAGATGGTGGCAACAGACAAAGAAGAAGCTCAGAAAGAGGCTTACCTCAAGCGCAAGGGCTTCAACGTCGTTGGAGCGCGCGAGTGACGTTGATTCAACCCACAGATCGCTTTGCGATTTTTGGTGCCCGCGGAATGGCCGGTAGTGCCATCAGCAGAGCTTTAGGGCGGCAGGGTTACCAAGACCAACTCCTGCCCTCACGCCAACAGCTTGATCTCCTCGATGGAGGCTCTGTTGATCAATGGATGGCAACCAACAAACCCGATGTGGTTGTTTTGGCGGCGGCTAAAGTTGGGGGAATTCTTGCGAATAACACCTACCCAGCCGACTTCTTGCTGGAGAACCTCAAAATTCAGACCCACGTGATTGAGAGTGCCTGGAGGCATGGTGTGCGGCGGCTTTTGTTTCTCGGCAGTAGCTGCATTTATCCCAAACTTGCAAAACAGCCCATTCGTGAAGAGTCTCTCTTAAAAGGAGATTTAGAGCCCACCAATGAGTGGTATGCCATCGCCAAAATTGCGGGTATCAAGCTGTGTGAATCACTGCGCAAGCAATATGGATTTGATGCCATCAGCTTGATGCCAACCAACCTCTATGGCCCTGGGGATAACTACCACCCGCAGAACAGCCATGTGTTGCCGGCGCTGATACGCCGCTTTCATGAGGCAGTCCAGGCGGATGCCACGAGCGTGACCTGTTGGGGGTCGGGCTCACCCTTGCGGGAGTTTCTGCATGTGGATGATTTGGGTGATGCCTGTGTGTTCGCGTTGGAGCGCTGGAGTGCCTTGGCAGCCAATGCCCCCAAAGATCAGTCCGGTGACGCGCTGGCCTTTTTGAATGTGGGTACCGGCGTGGATTGCACGATCAAACAGCTGGCTGAACAAGTAGCTGCGGCAACCGGTTTTGTTGGGGAGATCCAATGGGACACCAGTAAGCCGGATGGCACACCCAAAAAGCAGCTTGATGTGTCCAGGCTGCAAGCGATGGGGTGGTCAGCGCGCATCCCGCTGAATCAAGGCATCCCGATGGCGTTTCAGGATTTCAAACAGGCTGAGGCCGCTCAGTTGGTGCGCTCTAAGTAACGATTGCGCCTTGATGGGATACGAGGGGATTGCAATTTTGCACACCCAGAACGCTGACGGGCGGCGCTTTTCCAGGCAGCATCAGTTCGGCTCGAGCCAGCGATGACCCAGGCTTCTTCTGCTGTTGTTGAAATGCGCGGCCTCAGCTTGCTGCGCGGAAACCGCGTCATTCTTGATGACATCGATCTGCGCCTAGAAGCCGGCCAGAGCTTGGCGGTCGTGGGTCCATCGGGTGCTGGCAAAACCACCATCCTGCGCTTGCTTGCTGGCTTGGAAATGCCAAGCGCTGGAGAGCTGCATTTGTTCGGCCGCCGCCAGGACTACTTGCGCCTGGATCAGCACCTTCCCCCCGATGTGCGTTTGGTGTCGCAGAACCCAGCGCTGCTGGGCTCGTTATCGGTGTTGCACAACGTTGGCTTTTTGCTCTACCGCGGCGGCCTGCTGAGCGACAAAGAGATTAAAGAGCGCGTAGCGCGCTGTTTGGAAGCGGTTGGTTTGGCGGGTACTGAGGATTTGATGCCGGCTGAACTTTCTGGCGGCATGCAAAAGCGGGTGAGCTTTGCCAGAGCGATGATCGACGACCCTGCTGCCGATTCGGCGAATCCTCTGCTGCTCTTCGACGAGCCCACGGCAGGTTTGGATCCAGTGGCGTCGACCCGCATTGAGGACTTGATGGTCACAACGACGCGCCTGAGTCGAGGCACGTCCGTTGTCGTCAGTCATGTGCTGAGCACGATTGAGCGCTCTGCAGAGCAGGTCGTTTTGCTGTACGACGGCAAGCTGCGCTGGCAAGGATCGGTGGAGGCTTTTCGCTGTTCCGATAATCCTTATGTCGTTCAGTTCAGAACGGCTAGCCTAACTGGACCCATGCAGCCCCAGGAGCTGTAACCAGCTGATGCGCCGCAGTGTTCGCGAGGCCACCATCGGGTTTTCTCTGCTGGCTGCTCTGGTCGGTGGACTTGGTTTGTGGTTTTGGCTCACAGGCGTTGTCTTCGGCCAGAAGACCTACTCGATTCGTTTGCGGTTCCAAGATGCTGCTGGCTTAGCTCCTCAAAGCGTCGTCACCTATCAAGGCGTTCCTGTTGGCTCGGTTCATTCGGTCACCCCAGAGGCGGGTTGGGTTGCTGTGGAAGCCAAGATCAACGATCGCAGCTTGAAGCTTTATCGCCCTATTACGGCTCAAATTCGTAGTGGTTCTCTTCTGGGTGGTGACCCCCAAGTTGCCTTAGACACCCAAGCCACGATCCCTGCCTCCGATACCTCAGGAGGACCCACCAGCAGCACTTGCAACCCCACGCGGATTGTTTGTGAAGGTGGATTGATTAAGGGAGAAGTCACCCCCAGCCTCACCACGGTGATGGGTCTGATGGAGCGGATCTTGACTCAGGCTGATCAAGACAAGCTCATCAGCAAAGGTGCTACGACCCTCACGGCTCTAACGAAGACCTCCGAGGACTTCTCAGCTCTTGCCGAGAAAGCTGAGGGTTTGGTCGCTGAACTGCAGTCTGCTGTGGAAAATGCAGGCCCTGTGATCGACAACTTGGATTCAGCTACGGCCCATGCCAGCAACGTGTTGGGAGCTCTGGATAATCCCAAATCATTGAATGAATTGAAAAAGACGGTCAGCAACGCTGAGCAACTCACACGACGCATCGATGTGATTAGTGGCGATATTCAGCAGCTCACCTCAGATCCCAACGTCATCAATGGCTTCCGCAGTGTCAGCATTGGCTTGGGCAAGTTTTTTGATGAGCTCTATCCCTCGATCAAGCCTGAAACCACTGACGATTGATCAGCGGTTTAAGGCCTCAAGGGCAACCGCTGCAATCGCCTGATCGCTGGCTTTGGGTAGTTGCACGTAGCGGCCAGCGGCGGCGGCGGCGAGTTCTTTGCCCATGCCGCTGCCAATGAACTTGCGCTCGGTGTCGATCACCAGCAGCTGCAAGCCCAGTTGCGCGTATCGGCTCGCCACGTCCTTGAGCTCTTGCTTGAGATCAACAGGCGGCTCACCTTCAAGTTCGGGTTGGCCCAATGAGCGGCCGAGCGGCACATTGCCTCTGCCGTCGGTGATGGCGACCACCACCACTTGCGATAACTCACCGGTTTGCAGCGCGTTGTTCCCGACTCGCGCTGCTTGGGCTAGGCCATGGGCGAGAGGACTGCCGCCTCCGCAGGCCATGGTTTCTAAGCGCCGTTTGGCCGCCGTAATCGACCGGGTGGGAGGAAGCAGCACTTCAGCTTGCTCGCCCCGGAAGGGGATCAGGGCCACCTCATCGCGGTTTTCATAGGCCTCAGTGAGTAGCCGAAGCACAGCACCCTTGGCGCTTTGCATGCGGTTCAGCGCCATCGAGCCGCTGGCATCCACCAGGAAGATCACCAGGGCGCCTGCTTTGCGTTGCAGTTGCTTCGCGCGCAGATCGCCGTCTTGAACGATCACCTTCCGGTGGGGTTCGCGCGCGCGCCGAGCTTTTTGATAGGGGGCAGCTGCGCGCAGGGTGGCGTCGACGGCAATACGGCGAACCGGTCCGCGGGGAAGCACAGGCCGCACATAACGGCCGCGGCTTTCGCTCAGCACAATGCCGCGCGAGCCACTACTGGCGGCCCGGTTTTTGGCGCTTTGGAACTGCAGCAGTTCTGGGTCGATCGCGGTGGCTTCCGCATCGAGCATGAACTCCTCCGGCACGCTCGGCGGAGTGTCGTCTTCCGGCTCATCGGGCTCGGGTGGATCGGGCTCTTCCTCTTCGTTGTTGTCCTCGCTTTCAGGCGGATCCGGTTGCTCTTCGTTATCGCCCGGTGGCGGCGGCGGGGGAGGAGGAGGTTGTTGCTGATCATCCGGCGGAGGCATCAACTTGGCCCGTGGTGCGATCACCAGCCGCACGGCCAATTGCAGGTCTTCGGCTTCCACTTGATCGCGGCCTTGCAAAGCGGCATGGGCTCGGGCCACGCGCAGGGCATAGAGCTCAGCCCGGTGGCCTTCCACACCGCCGCGCAGCGCTTCATTCACCAAGTAGGCGATCTGTTCGCGGCTGATTTGCACATCGGGTAGCCATTGCCGCGCTAGCAGCAGCTGGGTGGCGAGGGCATCGGTTTCTTCTTGAAATTGGGCCCGAAATGCCTCAGCGTTTTCGCCGTAGGCAATGGCAGCCTCGGCGATGCTGACGCGGGATGCGCTGTCGATGGTCTGATCAGCGGAAAGGGCAATCGCGAAGCGATCCAGCAGGTGATCGCGAACAGCACCTTCCTCTGGGTTGTAGGTGGCAATGAGCAGCGGCCGGCAGGGATGGGCCACGCTCAGGCCTTCGCGCTCCACCTGGTTGGTGCCTGAGCCCACAGCCGCCAACACCAGGTTCAAGGCATTGGCATCGAGCAGGTTGAGCTCATCGATGTAAAGCACCCCTCTGTGGGCTTCAGCGAGGAGTCCGGGTTGAAACACGGTTCGCCCTTCCGAGAGCGAGCGGGTGACATCAACGGAGCCCACCAGTCGGTCTTCGGTGACCCCAAGTGGGATCTGCACAAACGGTGCAGGGATCACCTTGCTGGGGTTGACCCCATCTGGTTCTTCGTTCCAGCTGCCTTCAAGAATTTCGATGGCTGGCAGCAAGGCGTGCAGGCCCCTGGCCAGCACTGATTTGCCTGTGCCGCGCCCCCCAGCAATCACCACACCACCCAGGCCTGGGTCAATCGCCGCCAGCAGCAGCGCCAGCTTCAGCGTTGGGTGGCCGGTGACGGCAGCGAGGGGAAAAACAGGAAGCATCGCGGCCAATATTGCAGCTCAAGCGGGTTCGATTGGGGCCAGGCGTGGATCCAGGATCTTGGATCCCATGCCAATGAACTTCACGGCAATCGAGATTTTCTCGCCGCTGCCAAAGGTGTGAGTCACCTCGCCTTCACCGAAATTGGCGTGGATCACTTTTTCCCCCACGCTCCAGCTGCGGGCTGCACTGACCCGCGCTTTGGGTTGTGCTTCAGCTCGATCCACGCGCGTGAGTCGCTCGAGCCGCTGCTCGCGGCGCAGGGCGGCACCACCACTGCGGGGGATATCGCCTTGAACGAGTGCTTCGGGCAGTTCGGCCAAAAAGATGGATGGCACTGCTGGCTCGCGCATGCCGCCCCACAACCGCCGTTCGCTGGCATGGGAGAGGAACAATCGCTCCTTGGCCCTAGTGATCCCCACGTAGCAAAGCCGCCGTTCTTCTTCCAGGGAGGCGGGATCATCCAGTGAGCGGTAGCTGGGGAAGAGTCCTTGCTCAAGGCCTACCAGGCAAACCACGGGGAACTCCAGCCCCTTGCTGCTGTGCAGGGTCATCAAGGTGACGCGATCAGCCGCGGTGTCTTTGCTGTCGGCGTCGCTGGCTAAGGCCGCAGATGCCAGGAACCCCTCGAGATCGCCCTCTTCGTTTTCTTCTTGGTATTGCAGAGCTGCATTGACCAACTCCTGCAGGTTGCGCCGGCGCTCCTCGGCTTCATCGGTGGCTTCGGTGATCAGTTCCCTGAGGTAGCCGCTCTTTTCGAGCACTTGCTGAATCAGTTCCGATGGCGGCGCCACTTGGGCTTGTTCCCTGAGGCCATTGATGAGCTCGCAGAACTGCAGCAGTCCTTTGGCTGAGCGCCCGCCCAGGGATCGAACGGCTTCACCGTCGCTCACCACATCCCAGAGCGGAATGGCCAGCTGATTGGCGGCGTCGTTGAGCCGTTGGATGGTGGTTTTGCCGATGCCGCGGCGCGGCACATTGATCACCCGCAGCAGGCTGACGCTGTCAGCAGGGTTGATCAGCAGCCGCAGGTAGGCGAGTACATCTTTGATTTCGCGCCGGTCGTAAAAGCGCAGGCCCCCCACCACCACGTAGGGAATGCGCCAACGCACCAGGGATTCCTCGATGGCCCTGGATTGGGCATTGGTGCGATAAAGCACCGCCATGCTTCCCCAGCTCAGCTCTGGGTGCGCGGCATCGAGCATGCGCATCCGGTGCACCACGGCTTCGGCTTCAGCGATCTCGTCGTCGCAGCGGGTGAGTGAGATCAGCTCACCTTCGCCGCGGGTGGGGCGCAATACCTTGTCGATCCGCTCGCTGTTGTTGGCGATCAAGGCGTTAGCGGCCTCAAGGATCGTGGCGGTGGAGCGGTAGTTCTCCTCCAACTTCACCATCGTACGTGTGGCGTCATCGGCGGCTTGATCGCCGAAGTCCTGCTGGAAGCCCATCAGGATTGTGAAGTCAGCGGCGCGGAAGCTGTAGATGCTCTGATCGGCATCACCGACCACAAACACCGAGCGGCCGTTCCATTCGTTGTAGAGCTGGGGGTCTTGGCCGCCTGTCACCAGCAGCTTGATTAGGTCGTACTGGGTGCGGTTGGTGTCTTGGTATTCATCCACGAGTACATGGCGGAAGCGCCGGTGCCAGTAGCTGCGCACCTGTTCGTTCTGCTGCAACAGCTGCACCGGCAGCAGCAGCAGATCATCGAAATCAAGGGCGTTGTTGGCGGCTAAGGCTTTGCGGTAGCGCCGGTAGACATCGGCGGTGAGCTTGCCGCGCTGGCCTTCGGAGTTGGCTTCGAGTTGATCAGGCAGCCACCCCTGGTTTTTGGCGTTGCTGATGGCCCAGCGAATCTTTTTGGGTTCAACGCGCTTGGGATCGAGCTGCAGCTCCTGGGTCACGATCTCTTTGACCAGGCTTTGGGCGTCGGCCTCGTCGTAGATCGAGAACTGCTTGGTCCAGCAGAGGCCCTCGGGATCTTTGAACTTGTCAATGTCGAAGCGCAGCAAGCGCGAGAACAGGGCGTGGAAGGTGCCGATCCACAGCTCTTTAATCACTTCACGCTCAATGCGGGAGCGCAGTTGCCGCTGCTCCACCGCCGGCAGGGTTCCCCAGGGCTGACCAAATTGACTTTGGGCCAGCTTTTGGGCCAGCAGCAGTTGCAGCCGCTCTTTCATCTCCCGCGCGGCCTTGTTGGTGAAAGTGACCGCCAGGATCTGGGCTGGATCAGCCCCGTGCTCGCCAATCAGGTGGGCGATGCGATGGGTGAGTGCGCGCGTCTTGCCGCTACCGGCACCAGCCACCACCAGCAGCGGACCTTCGTGGTGATCCACCGCCCGGCGTTGGGCGTCATTGAGGCCGGCGAGGAAGCTCATGCAGCGAGACTATCGATCTCTCGCAGCTGCCAGTGATGCCGTTGTGCCGCAAAACCAGTGCGGTGGCGTTGGGCAGCAACCTGGGTGATTCGTTGGAGCTGCTGAGCACAGCGGCCCAGGCCCTGCAGCAGTTGGCCGCGGCAGGTTCGTTTCGCTGCTCGCCGCTGTTCCGCACCGCTCCAGTGGGCGGGCCGGTGGACCAGCCTGACTTCATCAATGCGGTGGTGCTGCTGGATTGGCAGGACACTCCTGAGCAATTGCTTCAGCAGCTGCAGCAGCTGGAGGCCGCTGCTGGCCGGCAGCGCTTGATCGCCAATGGCCCGCGCTCATTGGATCTCGATTTGCTCTGGTGCGGCATGGAGCAACGCTGCAGCGCTTTCCTCGAGCTGCCCCATCCGCGCTTGGCCCAGCGCCGTTTTGTGCTGCAGCCCTTGGCGGCGCTGGATCCAACGTTGGTGCCGCCAGGGCAGGGTCTCAGTGTTTCAGCTTTGCTGGCGCGGGTTGAGCAACTGGGCGAGGAGCCGCCGCCAGAGCAGCTTCAATTCCCCCACAGCTGGCCCGGTTGAGCCGGCAGACTGAGCTCCGCCTTTTGGAGCAGCCGTGTCTCCTTTGCCTGCGCCAGAGCCTTCTGAACTGCTCGACACCGTGGCCACCCTGGCAGTGCGCAAGCTGCGCATGGAGATTCAGCACCTGCGGCTGCCCACTGGAGTGGAAGGCAACTACGGCTGCATTCGCCACCCGGGAGCGTCTTTGGCTGTGCCGGTATTGGCCGATGGACGGGTGGTGGTCTTGCGTCAGTACCGCTTCGCCGTGCAGCGCCGCATCTTGGAATTTCCAGCGGGCACGTTGGAGCCCAATGAGCAGCCCCAGCCAGCGATGGAGCGGGAGCTGCAGGAAGAAGCTGGCTACAGCGCTAGCCAATGGGATTCCCTCGGCTTGCTACTCCCTTGCCCTGGGTATTCCGATGAGGTGATTCACCTGTTTTTGGCCCGTCAGCTCACACCTGTTCCAGCGCCGGTGGCCGGTGATGACGATGAAGACATTGAGGTGGTGGTGATGCAGCCCGAAGAGCTCGATGCAGCCCTCGCCAGTGGCGATGAGGCCCTTGATGGCAAATCCGTCACGGCTTGGTACCGGGCCAAACAGGTGCTGGGGCTCGGTTAATGGGCCCCTGGCTGTTCTGGCATCGCCGTGATCTGCGCTTGGCCGACAACCTCGGCTTGGCGGCGGTGAGCGCGATCACGCCTGAGGTGATGGGCGTGTTTGTGTTGGATCCAGCCGAACTGGAGCACCCGACCATGGCTCCGGCGCGCCGCTGGTTTTTGCTGGAAAGCCTGCGGGAGCTGCAGCAGCGCTGGCGGCAGGCCGGCAGCCAACTGCTGCTGCTAGAGGGCAATCCTGTTGAGCTGTTGCCCCGCCTGGCTCAGCAACTCGGAGCTGCTGGTGTGGCGTGGAACCGGGATGTGGAGCCCTTGGTGCGCCAGCGCGACCGTGAGCTGGCCGCGGCGCTGAAGGCCATCGGTGTGCGAGTTGCAGCGGATTGGGATCAGTTGCTGGTGCCACCAGAGCAGCTCAAAACCGGCGGCGGGGATCCCTACCGGGTGTATGGGCCCTATTGGCGCAGTTGGGAGAAGCAGCCCAAGGCCAAGCCTGTGCCGGCGCCATCAGAGCTAAAGGCTTTGCTCAAGCCAGATCTCAGCGGCTTGCCTGTGCTGAATGAGGTGCCCGTCGAGCCTTGGGAAGGGGCTGACCTGTGTCCATGTCGCCCAGGCGAAACAGCAGCTCTGGAGCAATTGGAGCACTTTGCAGCCCGCGCCATGGAGCACTACTGCGAAGGCCGCAACTTGCCTGGGGATGAAGGCACCTCGACTCTCAGTGCGGCTCTGCGGGCTGGCAGCCTCAGCCCGCGCACGGCGTGGGCCGCCAGCTTGGATGTGTGGTCGCACTGCCGCAGTGATGAACAGCGGCAGTCGGTAACGGTGTGGCAGCAGGAATTGGCATGGCGGGAGTTCTATCAGCAGGCTCTGTTCCATTTCCCGGAATTGGCGGATGGCCCCTACCGGCCGCAATGGCGCCAGTTCCCCTGGGAAGACGACCCCGTGCGCCTAAAGGCTTGGCAAGACGGGCTGACGGGTGTGCCGATTGTGGATGCCGCCATGCGGCAGTTGGTGCAAACCGGCTTCATGCACAACCGTTGCCGCATGATCGTGGCTTCGTTTTTGGTTAAAGATCTGATCTGTGATTGGCGCCATGGGGAGGCCTTCTTCATGGCCCATGAAGTGGATGGCGATCTGGCAGCCAACAATGGCGGCTGGCAGTGGAGCGCCAGCAGTGGCATGGATCCCAAACCGCTGCGGATCTTCAATCCCTTCACTCAAGCCAGCAAATTTGATCCAGAGGCGACCTACATCCGCCGCTGGTTGCCGGAGCTCGCCCACATCAACACCAAGGACCTCATTAGCGGGGATATCGGAGCACTTGAGCGACGCGGTTACCCCGAGCCGATCGTGAACCACAAGCAACAGCAGGCCCGCTTTAAGGCGTTGTATGCGGCACTGCCGCGCTGATTAACCCTCGTCGGGAAGGTTGCAGCAGTTGAAGCCGTCTTTGCAGATCTTGCCGTTGGAGAGCGCCCAGTTCACCAGGGCAACCCGGTTGCGGGAGCCGGTTTTGGTGAAGATGTTGCTGACGTGGTTATCAACCGTGCGCTTGCTGATCGAGAGGCGCAACGCAATTTCTTGGTTGGTGAGCTCAGCGGCCACTAATTCAATGATTTCAAGTTCGCGCTCAGAGAGATGGATCTTGGCTTGGTAACTTCCGCTGTTCCTCGGGCCCGGAAGCACCATGTCGCAGCCCGCCCTTAATCCTTTCGCCAGTGTAGGCAGCCTGGGAGGATGAGCCCCATGTCGAACCTGTTGGCTTCATCCCTCGAAAAGGCTTTGGCTAGCGGCCAGCCGGTGATCACCGCTGAGATCACCCCTCCAGTGGGTGCTGATCCCAGTCATGCACTGGAGATGGCTGAGGGGTTGCGCGGCCAGGTGCAGGCCTTCAACGTCACCGATGGCAGCCGCGCGGTGATGGGCATGAGCAGCTTGGCGCTGTGCCGTTTGCTGCTGGAGCGGGGGCTTGAGCCGATTCTTCAGTTGGGCTGCCGTGATCGCAACCGCATTGCCTTGCAGGCTGATTTGCTGGGAGCCCACGCCTTGGGCATTCGCAATGTGCTGTGCCTCACTGGTGATCCGGTGAAAGCGGGCAATCAGCCGGAGGCCAGGGCGGTGTTTGATTTGGAGTCGGTGCGGTTGCTGCGTCAGGTGCAGCAGCTCAATGGGGGGGTCGGTCCTGCTGGCAAGCCCTTAGCTGATGGTGCGCCGGCTTTGTTCCCTGGAGCGGCGGCTGATCCGCAATCCGCCAGTTGGAGCGGATTGAAAAGCCGCATGCGCCGCAAAGCTGAAGCCGGCGCTCGCTTTGTGCAGACGCAGATGGTGATGGATGCCTCGGCTCTGCGGCGCTTTTGCACAGAGATTGCGGCCCCTTTGAATGTGCCCGTGCTGGCTGGGGTGTTTTTGCTCAAATCAGCCAAGAACGCTGCTTTTATCAATCGCGTGGTGCCGGGTGCTCAGATCCCGCTGCCGCTGATTGATCGGCTCGCTGCTGCTGAGAATCCCCGGCTGGAAGGCATTCGCATTGCAGCTGAGCAAGTGCAGAGCTACAGCGCCATTGCTGCTGGGGTGCACCTGATGGCCGTGAAAGCAGAAGAGAGCTTGCCCCAGGTGCTGGAGCTAGCTGGCCTCCCCAAGGTTGTTGCCCAGGTCTGAGCCCAGGAGTTCGGCCAAGGCCTTCTGCTCCGGCGATGGTTCCACCAGATCTAACCGGCGCGCATCGGTGATCAGCCAGTCGAGGGAGGCTTCCTGCACATCGAGGTGATCACCGGTCTTGTCGACGCAGTAGCGACCAAACACCAGCTTCTCGGCCAGGGTCACACCCGCACCGATGCGGGAATAGTCAAAGATGATCGAGTTATCGATCGTGGCGCCTGCGCAGATGTGGCAGCTCGGGCCAATCATGGCTGGGCCGATGATCCTGGCTCCATCCTCAATTTTGGTCATCCCGCCCACGTAGACGGGGCCCTCCACCTCGATCTTGTCCCAGTTGGCAGCCACGTTCAGGCCTGTGTAGATGCCAGGACGCACTTGCTTGCCGGGAATGGAAACCTGGCGAATATCGCCCTGCAGCACCGAGCGAATCGCATGCCAATAGTCGGGCACTTTGCCGATGTCCACCCACTCGAAATCCATCGGTAGGGCATAGAAGGGAAGCCCCTTCTCCACCAGCTTGGGGAAGAGTTGAGAGCCGATGTCGTAGGAGACTCCATCGGGGATGTGCTCAAAGATCTCCGGTTCAAACAGGTAAATGCCGGTGTTGATCTCATCGCTGAGCGCCTCTTCCACTCCCGGCTTTTCTTGGAAGGCTTTGACCCGGCCATCGTCATCGGTCACCACCACGCCGTAACTGCTGACCTTCTCTTTCGGCACTCGTTTGGTGATGATCGTTGCCAGCGCGCCGCTCTGGCGGTGCTTGCGAACGGCTTCACTGAGGTTGAGGTCGATCAGCGCATCGCCGCAAAGCACCACGAAGGTGTCATCAAAGAACTTCTGGAAGTTCTGAATTTTCTTGAGTCCACCAGCTGAGCCGAGGGCATCACCAATCAGCTCGCCATCTTCAATGCGACCTTCGAAGCTGTAAGCGATCTCAACGCCAAAGCGCTGGCCGTCGCGGAAGTAGTTCTCAATCTCTTCAGCGAGGTGGGACACGTTCACCATCACCTCGGTGAAGCCGTGCTGGCGCAAAAGCTCAAGCAGAAACTCCATCACTGGCTTCTGCAGGATGGGGATCATCGGTTTGGGAATGGTGTGGGTGATCGGCTGCACCCGGGTTCCCTTGCCTGCCGCCAGGATCATGGCCTTCATGCAGGTCCCCTACTGAACTGGGCAAGCGTATCAAGGGTTTTTTAGGCCGCTTTCAATTCGCTAGCCGGCAGGGCAGCTGACCCAGGTGGAACAAAGTGCAGCACGCCTTGCCGCTGTTGATCTTCTTCGCTGGGCCGCACCCGTAGTTGCAGGGGGCCAAACAGATCTCGCTCGTCCTGCTGCAGATCCACCCGTCCCTGACTGCAGAGAAACAGCAGCGCCCAGAACACCCCAACCCTGTCTTGATCGAGATCCTCTGGAGCCACGGCGGCCCAGGCGGCCACCAGACCATCGAACTGCTGCCACTCCCAGCCCACATCCCAGCGGCTGAGGAATTGGCTGAGGGCGGCCGTGGTTTCCGGCAGTTTTTCGCGGTGAGCCAATGAGGCCACCTGGGCAATGGCCTCGCGGTCGCTATAGCGCTTGCGCCGCTGCTTGGGTTGGCGGCCGCCCTCTTGCTCGAGCCTTTCGCCAATGTCTTCCAGTTGGCGGATCAATTCCCCCAAGGTGACGGGGCGCTGCAGTGGCGGCGGGGCCACGGTGCGGCGCTGCAGCAGTTTTTCCGGCCTGGAGGGCAGGGCGCGCAACGCCGGCCAGTCGCCATCGTCTTCAGCAAGCTGCTCGAGCAACAGATCGACGTCATCGTCATCGACTTCCGCCGCCTGGAAGGTGCTGGCTTCCAAGTGCTCTGCTTTCAGCGACACCAAGACTGAAGCGGCCAAAAAGGCTTCGCTGCTTTCGGCAAGGTCTTGTTCGTAGCTGCCGCCAGCTGAGGCGATCAGACGCGGCAGTTCCAGTTTTTGGCGCAGTTGATCAAGAAAACCGTCAACAACTGCGATCACATCCACATCCCAGGGCTCGATCTCGCCCCGCTCGGCCGCGTCTTGGAGTAGCCGGATGGCTAAGCGTGTCCCACTGTCCCCGGCCTGGATCACAAGCTTTGCGGGCGTGCAGTGGGCTGAAGGTAACGGGGTTAACTCGCTTCAGCCACCCCTGAGCTGCTCTGCCCAGACGCGGGCAGCATGCTGAGCTGGGCATCCATGGCAGCCCGGTAGCGCTCGACGTCCTGCTGAAGTTCTTGGATTTGAACCTGTTGCGCCTGGTTCTGCTCGCCTGCCGTGATGTTGCGGGTGACCCCAGTCCAAACCGCAAACACCCAGGCTGCTGTGGCCCCTACTCCGCCAACGATCAATAGCAGCACCGCCAGAGGCATCGTGGTGCTCATCCCAGGCAGGAAGCGCACGGTGGTGGCTGCGGTGTTCTCGAGCGTGAACATCACCATTGCCAGGCCGAACACGAAGATCAGCACAAAATTGATCTGGGGCATGGTTCTGACGAGAGGTGGCCGAACGAGGCGGAGATTAAATCGACCCGCCCATGTTCAGCTCAGCTTCGGTGCAGAACGCAACGGCAAGTAAGGAGCCGTCAGAGCCTTCATCGATGACTCATCCCGTGCCACCACCTGCTCAATCGTCGCCCGGTAGCTGTCGGTGACCAGCTTCGGGTAGAGGCCAATGCCAATGATCGGCACCAGCAGGCAGGAAATGATGTAGATCTCCCGTGGCTCAGCGTCCACCAAATTTGCGTCGGAAAGCTCGGGTTTCTCCTGGCCAAAGAAGATCTCCCTGAGCATCGAGAGCAGATAGATCGGCGTGAGGATCACTCCGATGGCCGCAGCGCCATCAATCACGATGCGGAAGGGCAGGGTATAGGCGTCGTCGGTGGCGAAGCCCACAAACACCATCAGCTCCGAGACAAAGCCGCTCATGCCAGGCAGAGCCAGCGAGGCCAGCGAGCAGGCGGTCCACATGGCAAACATCTTGCGCATGCGTTGACCGACCCCGCCCATCTCATCGAGCTGCAGGGTGTGGGTGCGGTCGTAGGTGGCCCCCACCAGGAAAAACAGACTGGCTCCGATTAAGCCATGGCTGATCATCTGCAACATGGCGCCACTGGCGGCCAAGGGCGAGAAGCTGCCGATGCCGATCAGCACAAAGCCCATGTGGCTGATGGAGCTGTAGGCGATTTTGCGTTTGAGGTTGCGCTGCGCAAACGAGGTGAGCGCCGCATAAATGATGTTCACAACCCCCAGCACCACCAGAAGCGGTGCGAACTGCACATGGGCGTCGGGGAACATCGACGCGTTGAAGCGGAACAAGGCGTAGCCGCCCATCTTCAGCAAGATGCCGGCCAGCAACATGTGCACTGGTGCTGTGGCTTCCCCGTGGGCATCGGGGAGCCACGTGTGCAGCGGCACGATCGGCAACTTCACGCCGAAAGCAATCAGCAAGCCCGCATAACAAAGGGCCTGGAACCCTGCTCCGAGATGCTTAGCCGCTAAATCGGAGTACTCAAAGCTGACAGGTCCGCCGCCGCTGAAGGCCATGGCGAGGGCCACCAGCAGGATGAACAGGGAGCTGACGGCTGTGTAGAGGATGAATTTGGTGGCCGCATATTGGCGCTTTTTGCCGCCCCAAATGGCCAGTAAGAGATAGACGGGGATCAGCTCCAGTTCCCAGGCCAGGAAGAACAGCAGCATGTCCTGCACGGCGAACACGGCGATCTGACCGCCGTCCATGGCCAAGAGCAGGAAAAAAAACAGCCGTGGCTTGAACGTCACTGGCCATGCCGCTAAGCAGGCCAACGTGGTGATGAAGCTGGTGAGCAGGATCAGAGGCATCGAGAGGCCATCGGCTCCCACCGACCAGCCCAAACCCAGATCGGGCACCCAGGGAATCACCTGCCGCAATTGCAGCCCAGCGATATCAGGGTCGTAGCCATTGAGATAGGCGCCAACCGTGATCAGAAAGGTGGTTAGCGAAACGCCGAGGGCGTACCAGCGCACCCCTTTGCCGTTTCCAGGATCTGGAACCAGAGGGATGGCCAGGGAGGCGGCGATCGGCAGCAGGATGGCCGTCGTCAGCCAGGGAAAGGAATCCAGTTCCTTTGCGGCATCTGGCTGGAGTGTAGAAATTTCAGCCGCAGCTGCCAGCTGTGCGTCGCCTTTGACACACAGTTCAGGCGAAAGGAACGGCTTCCTTCTGATCGAGCCAGAGCCCTAGGCCGATCACGGCCACGGCACCGACCAGGACCCCGCCCAGTCCTATTGATAACTGCAAGACAGCCAGAACTGCTGTGGCGCCCACATACAGCCCGGCAACGTTTTGATGAGGCCAACCGGCTTGATGCAGCCGTTGAAACAGATGCAGTCGGTGGGCCTGAAAAATCCGTTGCCCAGCCGCTGCCCTGCGAATTACGCAAAGGCAGGCATCAGCCAGCAGTGGTGTTGCCAAAAGGAGCAGCGCGAGGGCTTGTGGCCAAGTGCCGGCTTGCAACACCATCCCAGCGAAAACAGCGCCAAGAAACGTGCTGCCTACATCGCCCATGAACACCTTGGCTGGGGCCCAGTTCCAAATCAGGAATCCGGCCAGAGCGCCCACCAGTGGCCAGAGGCCAGTCGCCCCATTGATGGCGATTGCACCAAGGCTGATGGTCATACAGCCAGCTACAAGCCCATCCAGCCCATCGGTGAAATTCACGAAGTTGATGACCGCGGTCACGGCAATCACCACTAGTGGCCCACAAAGCCATGGCCATAGCGGGGTGGGTAGGGCTGTTGGCAGCAGCAGGGCGATGGCGGTGAGGATCTGGATGCCGTAGCGCAGCAGTGCTGGCAGGTTGAGTCGGTCATCCAGCAAGCCCACCACCGCTAAAGGCGCGCAAATCCAGGGGATCCATAACGCCGGTGAGGGCCCTGCGAGCAGCAGCAAGCTGTTGAACAGCAAGGTGATCAGCACAAACGCCATGCCACCACCACGTGGTGTGGGCTTGCTATGTGCGCTGCGTTCGTTGGGTTGATCCAGTAGCCGCTGTTGCAGTTGCGGGATCAGCACACCCAGCAACTTCCAGCAGGCAGCACAGGCTGCAGCCGCAGCAAGAAGATTCAGCAGCCCGTTCACCTCACCCCAACGCGCCGAAGATCACCACAAGGCCAATCACCCCGCCAAACACGATCAAGGCATAGAACTGCGCGCGGCCGGTCTCGAAGTATTTGAGACCTTCGCCGCTGCCCAGGGTCACAAGGCCCGTCAGGTTGACCACCCCATCCACCACCTTGGAATCCACCTGCAAGACCTGACGCGCCAGCTTGCGGCTGCCTTGCACGAACAGCTTGTCGTTCAGAGCATCGAGGTACCACTTGTTGGCAAAGAAGGCGTTGATCGCAGGGAAGCGTCCGGCCACGGCAGTGCCGAGATCCACCTTGCGCAAGGCGTAGGCCGCGGTGGCCAGGCCAATGCCGGCAACCGAAATCGCCACCGAAGCACCAGCGAGGGGCAGGAATTCCTCCCAGCTGAAGTGTTCGGCCATCTCCAGCGCTTCGGCTGGATTGAGCAAACCGGCAAACCGGTTGTTCCAGGGGGTGCCCAACAGACCGATCAGAACTGATGGCACCGCCAGCAACATCAATGGCACCGTCATCGGCCAGGCCGATTCATGGGGGCTACTGGCATGGCCATGGACCGTCTCATCGCCTTTGCCGGCCGCGGCGAGCAGTTGCTGCTGCACAGCACTGTCGGTACCCCGGAACTCGCCTTCAAAGGTGAGGAAGTAGAGCCGGAACATATAGAAGGCGGTCATGCCGGCGGTGAGAAAGCCCACGGCCCACAGCAGCGGGAAGCTGCCAAAGGCTTGCCCCAGGATCTCGTCCTTGCTCCAAAAACCGGCCAATGGCGGGATGCCGCTGATGGCCACACAACCGATGAAGAAGGTGCTGGCGGTGATGGGCATCTTTTTGCGCAAGCCCCCCATCAAGCGCATGTCTTGCGCCAAGACCGGTTCGTGCCCCACCACCTCTTCCATGGCGTGGATCACGGAGCCGGAATCCAGGAACAGCATCGCCTTGAAGAAGGCATGGGTGACCAGGTGGAACATGCCGGCCACCGGTGCTCCGCAGCCCATGGCCAGCATCATGTAACCCAGCTGAGACACGGTGCTGTAGGCAAGCCCTTTCTTGAGATCCATCTGCGTCAGCGCGATGGAGGCACCCAAGAAGCAGGTGATGGTGCCCACCACGGCAATCACGGTGAGCACTTGCGGGAAAAGGTTGTAGAGCGGCTCAAGTCGCGCCACCAAGAACACGCCAGCAGCCACCATCGTGGCGGCGTGGATCAGCGCTGAAATCGGAGTGGGACCCTCCATGGCATCGGGAAGCCACACGTGCAGAGGGAACTGCGCTGATTTGGCCATCGGGCCCATAAACACAAACAGGCAGAGAGCCACAGCGGCCCAGCCCGCTACTTGGCCATCAGCCATGGCGGTGCTGAGGCCTGTGGCCATGCCTTCGAAATCAAAGGTTCCGGTGGCCCAGAACAAACCAAGGATTCCCAGGAGCAAACCGAAGTCACCAACGCGGTTCACCACAAACGCTTTTTGGGCGGCATGGGCGGCACCATCGCGGTCGTACCAGAAGCCCACCAGCAGGTAGGAGCACATGCCCACCAGCTCCCAGAAGACATAGATCTCCAGCAGGTTGGGGCTCACAATCAGCCCCAGCATTGAGCTGCTGAACAGAGCCAGGTAGGTGAAAAAGCGCACATAGCCCTTGTCGTGGGCCATGTAGCCGTGGGAATACACCATCACCAGCAGGGCGATGGTGGTGACGAGCGCCAGCATCACCGCCCCAAGCGGGTCAACGCAGAAGCCCATCTGCAGGTTGAACGTGCCAGCGCTGGCCCAGGTGAACAGCTGCTCGTAGGGCGCGGCCCCATTGAGTTGCTCCAGCAGCACCCCATAGCTCAGGACTGCTGAGCCGCCCACGCAGCTAATCAGCAACGCCGCAACGGGTGTTCGCAGCCGGTTCAGCGTGCGGTTGAAGCTGATCAGCCCCAAGCCCACCAGGGTTGCCCCCACCAAGGGGAGCAACGGGATCAGCCAGGCAACCTCGGCCGCTGAAGGCATGGAAAACAATTCGATTTCTGGAGTGTAGGCAGCGTCAAGCCATCAGCCCGTACGCGCCATCAAGCCAGTGTGCAAAACCTGTTCGAGCAAAGCTGGTGGCTGCCACCCCAATCCATTGGTGGGCCCACCAAAAAACGCCAACGGCAATGGCAATGCCCAGCTGGGCTGGCCTCACAAATTCACGCCAGGGCAGTGGTTGGCGGCCATCGAGCACGGCCACAAAAGGAATGAGTGAGGTGTTGGCCTTGAGCTCATCAAAGGCTTCGCCAAACCGGTTGTGCTGTCGCCGATCACCATTCCAGACCGCAAATAGGTGATGGCCAATCAGCCCGACGCAGGTCACCACCATGAAGCTGCTGCCGATCCAGAGCAGATGGGTGGCGCACCACAGGATTTGACCCACCGCTTGGGGGTGACGGCTGACGCGAATGATGCCGGTGGCATACATCCGCACTTGCGGCTTCAGCACCGCCGGGATCTCCAGCAGGTTGTAGGTGGCCGGGTAGAGGAACAGAAAGCTGACGGCTGTTCCGATCCACACCAGCGGAATGATCCAGGGCTGATCCTGCAGATTCCAGAGCCGCAGCCCGTCGTAGCGGTGTTCCAGGAAATAGGCGATCACCACCACGGCGGCGGGGATGCTCACCGCGGCAAAGAGCAGCCGCCAGGCTCGCTCGCCAATCTTTTCGGCTCCCCAAGCCCGCAGTGAGGCCCCACCGCTGTGCAGCACGGCAAAGCCGATCAGCAGGATCAGCATCACGACACTGCTGTGGTGCATCTGCATCAGGGATGAATAGCAGCCTTAGAGTTTGATGCCGCCGGGAGCCGGGCCGCAGCATGGCGGACCTTCCTTTCACCCTTGATCAGCTGCGCATCCTGCGGGCGATCGCCAGCGAGGGCAGCTTTAAGAAGGCCGCCGACAGCTTGTATGTCACCCAGCCTGCGGTGAGTCTGCAGATCCAGAACCTGGAGAAGCAGCTGGATGTCTCCCTATTCGATCGCGGTGGCCGCAAGGCGCAGCTGACCGAAGCCGGCCATCTGCTGCTCAGCTATTCCGAGCGGATACTCAGTCAATGCCAGGAGGCCTGCCGGGCCCTGGATGATTTGCACAACCTCAAAGGCGGCTCGCTGATCGTGGGTGCGAGCCAGACCACGGGCACCTATCTGATGCCGCGGATGATTGGCCTGTTCCGCCAGAAATATCCGGATGTGTCGGTGCAGTTGCAGGTGCACAGCACCCGCCGCACCGGTTGGAGCGTGGCCAATGGCCAGATCGATCTGGCGATCATTGGCGGTGAGCTGCCGCCGGAGTTGATGGAGCAGCTTCAGGTGGTGCCTTACGCCAGTGAGGAGCTGGCTTTGGTGCTGCCGGTCAAACACCCGATGGCTCGGCTGCAGGAACTGCAGAAAGACGATCTCTACCGGCTCTCTTTTATTTGCCTTGATGCCCAATCCACCACCCGCAAGGTGGTGGACCAGTTGCTCTCGCGCGGTGGCTTGGATGTGCAGCGGCTGCGCATCGAAATGGAGCTCAATTCGTTGGAGGCCATCAAGAACGCCGTTCAGAGCGGCCTTGGTGCTGCCTTCCTGCCCGTGGTGTCGATTGAGCGGGAGTTGGCTAGCGGCACCTTGCACCGGGGCGTGATGGCTGATCTGAGCGTGCGCAGGCAACTGCGCCTAATCACCCACCCCGCCCGCTATTGCTCACGGGCATCAGCAGCCTTCCGCCGCGAAATCCTGCCGGTGTTTGCTAGCCCCGACAGCCCACTAAGGCGCGCTCAGCCCTCCGCTGAATCAGCTCAGGCCCCTGATGCGGCCTAGGGGTCAGAACTGATCCGCTTCTGGGGTGATGCCCACGGTGTCATCAGCAGCGCCAGCGATGCCGGGGTTCTGGAATTTGTTCTCACCCGCGTCGGTTTGATAGACGCAGCGCACGATTGGCTTATCGCGAATCGAACCGATGTAGGCAAAGGTGTTCATCCGTTGCTTGCAATCGCGCATCTGATCGGTGGTAACCGCACCGGCTTTTTGCAGCACGGCCCAGTTTTCCCGGCGGATCACGCAGCCCGGCTGCAACTTGGGCTGGGTTACAAAGCTGGTGGAGGGGTTCATGGTCGTGTACATCTCCACGTCCATCACAAACGCGCTAGCCCCCCACTGCTTACAGAACTCGGGGTCAGGCACGGCCAGATCGAGCTGCTCACTGCTGGCGATGTTGCCCTGGGAGCCCGATGTGTTGCTGGTTAGGGATGTTCCGATACCGATGCCAATGATCAAGATGCCGGCCAAAACGGCGATCGTGGCGGTGTTGAAGGTGAGCCCAGCTCCACCACCACCTTTATTACCGCCACTGCCACCGCGTTGGGGCGGCCGGCGTTCATAGCGATCGCGTTCGTCGTAGCGATCGTCGTCGTAGCGGGACGGGGGACGGCGGGGGGCCATCAGAGGGTCTCAGGGGTGCGGGGCAGGCCCATGGAGTAATTCAGCACCCGGGCACCGAGGTTGTAGCGCAGCTCACCGGCTTGGAGCAGCTGGCGGATGAAGCCCTCCAAGTCGGTGCCGATGCGGCGCAGGTTGTAGTCGCTCAGCTCGGTTCCGGCCGCGGCATCGACGAGTTCAGCGAAACGCTGCTGCACCTTGGCCAGCACCGGCTGATCCCACTCGAACTCGTTATCAGGGTCGAGATCGAGGGTGAGTTTGTCGCTAGAGGCCTTGAGCTCTCCGTTGTCTTCCACCGTGGCGGTGAAAATCCGCACATGGCGGGTGGTGCACTTCAGCGGGGTATCAGACACCTCAACAAGTCAGCGGGCATGGCCTCAACTCTATGGTGAGCCCTCAATGTGCGACGGGCGCGACGATGCGGGTGGCAATTGCTGGAGCCGGCCTTGCTGGGCTCTCCTGTGCCAAATACCTCAGTGATGCCGGCCATACGCCGGTTGTGGTGGAAGCCCGCAACGTGTTGGGCGGCAAGGTGGCGGCCTGGCAAGACCAAGACGGTGATTGGTATGAGACCGGCCTGCATATCTTTTTCGGTGCTTACCCGAACATGCTCCAGCTCTTCAAGGAGCTGAACATCGAGGAGCGGCTGCAGTGGAAGAGCCACTCGATGATCTTCAACCAACAGGAGGTCCCGGGCACCTACAGCCGTTTTGATTTTCCGGACCTGCCGGCTCCCATCAATGGTGTGGCTGCCATCTTGGGCAACAACGACATGCTCAGCTGGCCCGAAAAGATCAGCTTTGGCTTGGGTTTGGTGCCAGCGATGCTGCGCGGCCAGGGCTACGTGGAGGAGTGCGACAAGTACTCCTGGACCGAGTGGCTCCAGCTCCACAACATCCCTGAGCGGGTGAACGATGAGGTGTTCCTTGCCATGAGCAAGGCGCTGAACTTCATCGACCCCGATGAGATCTCCAGCACCGTGGTCCTCACCGCTCTGAACCGTTTCCTGCAGGAAAAGAACGGCTCGAAAATGGCGTTCCTCGATGGCAACCCGCCGGAGCGCCTCTGCCAGCCGATGGTTGAGCACATTGAATCCAAAGGCGGTGAGGTGCATCTGGAATCGCCCCTGCGGGAGATCGAGCTGAATGCCGACGGCTCAGTGGCGGGCTTCCGCATCGGTGGTGTGGCCGGGAAGGAGCCCTACACGCTCACCGCTGATGCCTATGTGAGCGCGATGCCGGTGGATCCCTTCAAGTTGCTGCTGCCGGAGCCCTGGAAGCAGATGCCCTTCTTCAGCAAGCTGGATGGCCTGCGAGGGGTGCCGGTGATCAACATCCACCTCTGGTTTGACCGCAAGCTCACCGAGATCGATCACCTGCTGTTCAGCCGCTCGCCCCTGCTCAGCGTGTATGCCGACATGAGCAACACCTGCCGCGAATACGAAGACGCTGAGCGCTCGATGCTGGAGCTGGTGTTTGCACCGGCCAAGGATTGGATCGGCCGCCCGGATGAAGAGATCGTGGACGCCACGATGAAGGAGCTCGAGCGCCTCTTCCCGCAGCATTTCGGCTCTGAGAACCCGGCCGTGCTGCGCAAGAGCAAGGTGGTGAAGACCCCGCTGTCGGTCTACAAAACCGTTCCCAACTGCCAGCCCCTGCGGCCGACACAGAAGACACCGGTGCCCAACTTCTTCATGGCCGGTGACTACACCCTGCAGCGCTACCTGGCCTCGATGGAGGGTGCAGTGCTCAGCGGTAAGCTCTGCGCCGAAGCCGTGGCGGCCTGAAGCATGGTCTTAAGCCCGCCTGCTCCTGCGCTTGGGGTTCCTGCCCTTGAGCAGGCCTATGAGGACTGCCGGGTTGAAACCGAGCGCTGGGCCAAGACGTTTTATCTAGGCACCTTGCTGATGCCGCCGGCCAAGCGGCGGGCGATTTGGGCGATCTACGTGTGGTGCCGGCGCACCGATGAGCTGATGGACAGCCCCGAGGCCCAGGCCTTGCCGGTGGCTGAACTCAGCGCCCGTTTGGATGCCTGGGAGCAGCGCACCCGCGAGTTGTTCGCAGGCCAGGTGCGTGATGGCCTCGATCGGGTGATGGCCGATGTGATCGAGCACTACCCCCAGCCTCTCGAGGCCTACCTCGAGATGATCGAGGGCCAGCGCATGGATCTGGCCAAGCACCGTTATTCCGATTTCGCCGAGCTCAAGCAGTACTGCTTCCGGGTGGCCGGCACCGTTGGCCTGATGACCCAAGAGGTGATGGGCCTCGATCCGGCTTACACCACAGCCCCTTGGAGCGAACGCCCGGATACCAGCGAAGCGGCTGTGGCCTTGGGTATCGCCAACCAGCTCACCAACATCTTGCGGGATGTGGGTGAAGACCGCGGCCGCGGCCGTATCTACTTGCCCCAGGAAGACCTGCAGCGCTTTGGCTATTCCGAAGCCGAGCTGATGGCCGGCACCCTCAATGAGAATTGGCGCGCCTTGATGGCCTTCCAGCTGGAGCGGGCTCGCGACTGGTTTGCCCGCTCTGAGGCTGGGGTGCGCTGGCTGGCGCCAGATGCCCGTTGGCCGGTGTGGACCTCGTTGCGGCTCTACCGCGGCATCCTCGATGCCATCGAGCGCCTCAACTACGACGTGTTCAACCACCGCGCCTATGTGCCGCGGGTGGGGAAGTTGATGGACCTGCCGCTGTCTTATCTGATCGCGCAGGCCCGCTAGGCGGCTAGCCAGCGCTGCAGCACTGGGTTGACCTGTTCTGGTGCTTCGTCGTGGGGGCAGTGGCCCACGCCGGGCAGCTCATGCAGCTCTTGGATGCAGCTGTGGCTCTCTGCCCAGCTGCGCGCCTCAGCGATCGGTTCCCAGGGGTCGGCGGTGCCCCAGAGCAAGCGCACGGGCAGTTCTAGTTGCGGCAGCAGTTCGGGGGCCATGTGGTCGCGGAACAGGTTCACAAAGCCGCGAAAGCTCTCTACAGCGCCTGCCTGCCGTGCTGGCCGCAGCAGCAGCTCAATCAGGTCTTGATCAACGTTGGCGCCACTGGGGTAGGCCTGAGCGAGCACCTGGCGCACAAAAAGCGGTCGGGCCACGGTTCGAAACAGGGGCTGCAGTAACCAGCGCTGCCGCACCAAGCGCTTCACCATCGGGCGGCTCCAGCGCTCCCAGATCGGCAGCAGGGCGGCGCGGCGGTCATCGAGGGCGCGTTGGGCGCAGTTCAGCAGGATCACTTGGCCAGGAGCCTGGCCGCGCTCACTGAGCAGCTGAGCCGCCCTGAGGGCCACAATTCCGCCAATGGAATTGCCCACCAGCTGCAGAGGCTTTTGGGGCTGCACCACCTGGCAGGCGAAATCAGCGACCTGCTGGGCCCAAAGGTCGAAGCAGTAGCGCACCGAACCAGGCCCTTGGGGCTCATCAACCAGCCTTGAGCGGGGCTTGTCACTGCTGCCAAAACCCAGCAAATCCAGAGCCCAAACGGGTTGCTGCTCGGCGAGTGGCGCGATGTTGGCGCGCCAGTGGTCGCTGCTGGCGCCAAAGCCATGCACCAACAGCACAGGAGCGCCTGTGCCTTCAGAGCTCTGCTGCCGGAAACCAACCGCAAAAATCCCCTCCTCCCCCTGCCAAGTCCAGTGCTGCAGGGGAGGGAGGGGCATTGAAGGAGGGTTTTAGACCGAGGCCTTCTGGTTGGCCAAGAGGTCCTTCAGTTTGGAGAGTTCGCCGGCCCAGCGTGGGTCGGGAGCTTCCTTGTCGGCGGGCTCGCTGTGCACCACCTTGTCGACGCTCTTGCGTGCCACGGCAGGACCGCCACCGGGACCGCGGCGACGATCACCGCCGCGGTCGTTGCCGCGGGATTCACGGCGCTCGGACACTTCAACGCGCAGCTGGTTGCCGCCGTACTCGCGGTTGTTGAACTGCTCGATCACCGCATCGGTGAGCTTGGGGTCATCGAGGTTGACGAAGCCAAAGCCGCGGCAGACGCCGGTGTCGCGATCGAGAACTGCTTTGAAACGCACACCTGCTCCGACCGCCGCAAACATCCCCTCCAACTCTTTTTGATCGAAGTTCTGGGGCAGATTGCCGACGTAGAGACGAGTGCTCATCGGGGATTTAGGCGAAAGAAAGAGAGGCTGCGTTCGGTGTCCTTGAAAGGCAGGGTCACGTGATGGCCAGAGGAAAGTTAATCACGGCACAGACCCTTGGCCGTTTTTATGCAATGCGGACGCCCAAAAGCGCGCTCCAGCATCAGCTGTTCCATCAGCTTCCCTAGCTGCGGCCCAGGAGCTAAGCCCAGCTCCCGTTGCAGGGTGCGGCCATCGAGTGGGCTGCGTGGGTGAAACAGCGGATCCGAGCGATCGCGCCAGCGTTGTAGCCAACCATCGGTTGCTTTGGGAGCCAGCAGCACCAGGGCCGGGAGGTCCTCCTCCAGCTCCCGGCAGAGCTGCAGCATCGCGGCTTCCCCCAAGGGCTGGCTGAGCTGCTGGAGCCAGTGGCGCAGCATTCCGCAGCGTTGTTGCAGCTTGCGGCTGGCTTTGAGCTGGCCCAAGGCGGCTCCATCAAAGCGCTGGGCCAAGCGCGCCAGGGGCATCGCCGTGCGCAGCTCTTCGTCGCTGAGGCCAGCCACCTCCAGTGAGCCCGGCTCTCCAGCGGTGAGGGGCCGCTCCCACAGCTGCAGCAGTCCCAAGTCGCTGGCTTGCTTGAGCCCGGCATCACCGCCTGGGCAGCTGGCCAATTTCTCCAGTTCAGCGAGCACCCGTTCCGCAGCCACCTGGGGCAGGGCCGGGCCATGGCGCCTGATCAACGCAGCCGTGTGACTTTCCAGGCTGAAATTCAGCTCGGCTGCGAGCCGCGGTCCCCGTAAGAGCCGCAGTGGATCAGCCAGCAGGTTGGCTTCGCTCAGGGCCCGCAGCTGGCGCGTGGCGAGATCGCCCAGCCCACCGGTGGGATCCAGCAGTGCCTCACCAGGGGTGAGCGGCAGCGCCAAAGCATTGATGCCGTAATCCCGCCGCTGCAGATCACTGATGAGATCCGGCCCCTCTTGGGCTGCCAGATCCAAGCTCCAGGGGCCCAGCACCAGCCGGGCCATGTCCCGCTCGCGATCGAGCACCACAGCGGTGCCTCTGTGCTGCTTAGCCAGGCGTTGGCAGAGCTTGATGGCCCCTTGCGGAACCACCAGATCCAAATCCGGATAGGGCCCCAGCCGCTGCAGCAGCGCGTCGCGAACGGCTCCACCCACCAAGGCGCTGCCGGGCGGAAAACAGCCCGGTTCCAGCGGCCAGCGCTCCGGCTGCAGAGCTTCCCAGGCCTGCGCGGCAGCTTGCGTAGCGGAGAGGGCGTGCATCACCTCATCCTGGCCGCGGCACAATTCCCATCAACAGCGGTCCACCGCGGCGATGTGCATCTGTGTTGACTGCCAGTGGGTGGATCGGTGCAAGGCCTACCACCGCGTGGAAACCCAGCACGGTGAACCCCACCTCAACGCTGAGCCCAATTTTGAGCCTGAGCAGCCCCGCATTCACGTGAGTTTGCGCCCCATCGAGAACAGCTGGGGCATCGAGTGGGATGTGCGCTCCTGCAGCAGTTTTGCCCTCGATCGCGGCCACTGGCAGCGGTTGCGCCCTGGGGCGCCGGTGCCCACATGAGCTGCGCCCTTGCCCTGCATAGCTGCAGCCCAGCCCTAGGTTTGGCCTTGCTTGATGGCGGCCAGAGCCGCTCGATTGCCCATCCCCTGGGACGGCAATTGGCCAATGGTCTGTTTGAAGCGGTGGAGGAGCTGTTGCCGGCAGCCCGTTGGCCCCAGCTGCAGTGGTTGGCTGTGGCCACGGGCCCTGGCGGCTTCACCGGCACCCGGCTCACGGTGGTGTTGGCGCGCACCTTGGCGCAGCAGGTGGGCTGCCCCTTGTGGGGTTGGGGCAGCTTTGAGCTGATTGCCAGGCGCCGGCAGCAGGAACTGCAGGGCTTGGAGGCCTGTTGGATCGGCCAGACCTTGCCGCGCCGGGGCGTGGTGGCCGGCCGCTATTGCTGGCAGAGCCAAGGGGTGGTGGAGCTGGAAGCGCCGCGGCTCTACCGCCAGGGTTGGAGCGAGTTGCCCGGTCCCAGCTGGGAAGCGGAGATGGATGCGGCGGCTGACGCCTTGCAGCTGTTGCAGCTGGGCCAGGTGGCGGCTGCAGCCAAGCAGCCAGGCCCGTGGCAGCCAGTGCTGCCGATCTATCCCACCTCGCCGGTGCAGAGCTGATGCGGCGCCTGTTGCGATGGAGCGTGGTGGTGCTGCTGCTCTGGGGTGGTTGGCGTTTGCTGCCGCGGCTGCTGGAGCCCTGGATGCCGCCGCCGCAAATGATCCTGGTTTTGGGCGGTGATGTGGAGCGGGAAAAGCAGGCTGCTGCCTTGGCGCGCCAGAGCAACCTGCCGGTGCTGATCACCGGCGGCAGCAATCCGGAATATGCCCAGTGGGTGTTTGAAGGCCAGGGCGTTGATGCCCAGAAGTTGCAGCTCGATTACGCCGCCCGCGACACCCTCAGCAACTTCACCACCCTGGTGGACCGGTTGCGCCGCCGCGGCATTCGCCATGTCTTGCTGGTCACTAGCAGCGATCACATGGACCGGGCTCTGCTGGTGGGCCGTGTGGTGGCTGGCAGCCGCGGTATCCATCTCACCCCGGTGCCGGTGCCCTGCGGCGACGACTGCCGCCCGGAGCGGCGCAGCAAGGTTTGGGGTGATGGGGTGCGGGCCTTGGTGTGGGTAGTCAGTGGCCGCGACCTCAAAGAGGAGATGCAGGGTGCTCCAGCAGGGCGTTGATCGCCAGTTGGCATTCCGCCGTGGTGGCGTCCAGATCAGCGCGGCTGCGGCTGGCCGGCGGCTCAATCGGATGGCCGACGCGAATCTCCACAGCCACCGGCCGGGGCCAGCGCTGCTTGGGGCCAAAAGCCCTATGGGTGTTCACCAGCGCCACAGGCAGCAGCGGCGCGCCGCTGCGGGCGGATAGCAGGGCTGCCCCCAGTTGGGGGTCTTCCACCCGGCCAGAGGCTTTGCGGGTGCCATCAAGGAACACGCCGGTGGCCCAGCCTTCCTCCAGGCGCCGCAGGGCCGTGCGGATGGCTTCGCGATCACTGGCGCCGCGGCTCACCGGGTAAGCCCCCATCGCCCGGATCAACGGGCCAAGCACCGGAACCTTGAACAGCTCGGCCTTGGCCATAAAGCTCACCGGCCGCGGCAATGCATGGCCCAGCAGCGGTGGATCCAGGTGCGAGCCGTGGTTGGCCACCACCACCAATGGGCCGCTCAGGGGCACCAGCTCCATGCCGCGGCAGCGGCCGCGTAGGAACAGCCGAAAGAGTGGGGTGACGAAGGCCCACTTCACCACCCGGTAGGTGGGGCTTGGCGGCGGCGATGGAACAAGGGCGGAGCTGGCCATCTCAGGCCTGCCCCAAGCTTTCGATTCCATTGATTTGAGCAGGGGTGACGCCTTTGAGGCTGCGCTTGATCAAACCGCTCAGCACCGCCCCAGGGCCCACTTCCACGGTGGTGCTGATCCCTTCAGCAGCCAGGGTTTGCATCGTTTCGCGCCAGCGCACACCGGTGGTCATCTGAGCGCGCAGCCGTTGTTTGAGCTGCCCGCCTTCGGTGCAAGGGGTGGGATGGGTGTTGCTCAGCACCGGCACGCGGCTATCGGCAAAGCTCAGCCCATCGAGCTGCTCGGCAAAGGCCGCAGCAGGCTCAGCCATGAAAGGGGAGTGGAACGCGCCCGAGACAGCCAGCGGAACTGCGCGTTTGCAGGTCACTGCGGCCACCACAGCATCCACGCCCTCTTTGCTGCCCGAGAGCACCACCTGGGCGTCGCTGTTGTCGTTGGCGATCACCACATCAGGGGTGTTGGCAACAGCGTCGTCCAGCGCTGAGCGTTCAAAACCCATCACCGCGGTCATGGCACCACCACCAGCGGCCGCCATCAGTTGGCTGCGGCGGATCACCAGCTCAATGCCGGTGCGGGCATCAAAGACGCCGCCGGCGTAGAGGGCCACCAGCTCGCCCAGGCTGTGGCCAGCCAGCAGCTCGGCCTGGCGCCCTTGCTCATGCAGCAAATCCACCAGGCAGCTCTCCACCACAAACAAGGCTGGCTGGGTGTTGCGCGTGTCGTTGAGATCGCTCAGCTCACCAGTGGCTTCCCCGGCGCAGATGGCGGCGAGATCGCGGCCCAACAGCTCAGAGGCCAGGTCAAAGCGTTCTTTGCCTAGAGGGTGGTCGGCGAGGCCCGCAGCCATGCCTTGCTTTTGCGAACCCTGCCCTGGAAACACCCATGCATTGCCCATTGCGCCTCTCGCTGCGGTGGGCAGGAGGCTACGCGTCAGCTGGTGGGACCATCCCAGCGCAGCAGGGCAGCACCCCAGCTCAATCCGGCGCCAAAGCCACTGCTGGCAATCAGTTGGCCGCTTTGGATGCGCCCATCACTGACGGCCTCATGCAGCATCAGCGGAATTGTGCCGGCTGAGGTGTTGCCGTAGTTGGCCAGATTGCTGAGCACCTTGTCTGCGGCGATCCCCAGCCGTTCAGCTGCGGCATCGAGGATGCGCTGGTTGGCCTGATGCAGCAGCAGCCAATCGATGCTGGCGGGCTCGGTGTTGGTGTCGGCTAGCAGCTGTTTGAGGATCGCTGGCACTTCTCGCACCGCGAATTTGTAGACCTCTTGGCCGTTCATGCCGATTGGCGCGTAGCCGCCGCGTTGGTGGCTCATGCCAGGCAGCAGTTCAGCGCGCTCGCTGGTTTGCGCCAGGGTCAGGCAGTCGCCGCGGGCGCCGTCGCTGTTGAGGCGAAAACCCAGCAAGCCATCGTTTTCAGCGGGGCAGGCCTCGATGGCCACAGCACCAGCGCCATCTCCAAACAGCACGCAGCTGCGGCGGTCATCCCAATCCACCCAGCGGCTGAGTTGATCAGCGCCGATCACCAAAGCCCGTGTCATGGCGCCGGTGCGCAGGTACTGCGCTGCCGTCACCAGGGAAAACAGAAACCCGCTGCAGGCGGCGGTGAGATCAAAGGCAACGGCTGATCCAGCGCCGATCAGTGCCTGCACCTTGGGGGCTGAGCCAAACAGATCATCGGGGCTGGAGGTGGCCAGCAGGATCAGATCAACGCTGCTGGCATCCCAGCCGGCGCGCTCGAGGGCTTGCTTGCCGGCGGCGGCCGCCAGGCTGGTGAGGCTTTCGCTCTCATCAGCCACGCGGCGCGCAGCAATTCCTGTGCGGGTGCGGATCCATTCATCGCTGGTTTCAACCCTGCCGCTCAGATCGTCATTGCTGATGCGCAGGCGCGGCACAGCGGCCCCGCTGCCGCACAGGCGGATCCCCTTCATCCAACACCCTCATCACTGAGGCGGTGCAGGTTATCGAGCGTGTTGTGGCTGGCTGCTGCATGGGCCAAGCGCAGGGCGCCCATCACCGAGCGGGCCTTGCTGCTGCCGTGGCCAATCACGCAGAGGCCATCAACGCCCAGCAGCAGGGCGCCGCCATGTTCCGCGTGGTCGAGCCGTTTCTTGATGCGGCGCAGATTGCTGATCAAAAAGGCGGAGCCCACCTTGCCGCGGCGGCCGCGGGGCAGCTCAGCTTTGAGCACCTCGAGCAGCACGCTGCCCACCGATTCGAGGAACTTCAGCAGCACATTGCCGGTGAAGCCATCGCAAACCACCACATCAAATTCGCCGGAGAGCACATCGCGTCCTTCGCAGTTGCCAGCAAAGTTCAGCCGCTTTTCTTCCACCAGCAGGGGGTGGGTTTTGAGGGCGAGCTCATTGCCCTTGCATTCTTCTTCGCCGATGTTGAGTAGCCCCACGCGGGGTTGCTTCACCCCCAGCACGTCGCGGGCATAGATGTTCCCGAGCAGGGCGAACTGGTGCAGGTAGCTGGGTTTGCAGTCGGTGTTGGCCCCCACATCGAGCACCAGCACCTGCTGACCCACGTCTTTGGTGGGGAACAGGGCTCCAATCGCGGGTCGCTCGATCCCCTTGAGCCGCCCGAGGCGAAAGATTGCTGCGGCCATCACGGCCCCCGAGTTCCCGGCTGAGTAGACCGCCAGTGCTTCGCCAGCTTTGACCCGGTCCATGGCCAAATTGATGCTGGCCTGGCGTTTGCGGCGCACGCTGGTGGCCTCATCGTCCATGCCCACCGAGGGGCCGCTGGCAATCAGCTCCAGGTGGCCTTTGGCCACGGCTTGATCCACGGCCTCTTGCAGCTCCAGGGCCTTGATGGCCGCCTGCAGTGGTTTCTCTTCGGCGAAGAACATCACCTTGAGCGGTAGTTCTTCGATGGCGCCGAGGCAGCCTTCCAGGATTGGCCCGGGGGCGTAATCGCCGCCCATGCCATCCACGGCGATGGAGAGCCTTGGGCCCTTAACAGCACGGGCGCCGCCAGGGCGGGTTTGGCCCAGGCGCAGCGGCCCCAGAGCGGAATGGGCCGTGTTCACCAGCCGAATCACCGGGCCGGTGCGGCGATACCAAATCACCAGGCGCTTAATGGCACGGCGGGGCCGCGGCCGCCGGGTCCGACCCGGCAGGGATTGGGGCTCCGCCATGGAGGTCAGGCTCCTTCGCCAGTGGCGCCGTCAATGATCCGCTGAAAAAGGTAACCCGTGCCCCGAGCGGTGAGGATCAATTCGGGGTTGGCAGGATCGTCTTCGAGCTTGGAGCGCAGCCGCGAGATGTGCACATCCACCACCCGGGTGTCCACATGACGCTCAGGGGTGTAACCCCAAACATCCTTGAGGATTTCGCCGCGGCTAAACGGTTCACCCGAGCGGCTCACCAGCAGCTCCAGCAGGCTGAATTCCATTCCGGTCAGGCGGATGCGCTCACCAGCCCGGTACACCTGGCGCTTGTTGGTGTCGATCTTGAGATCGCTCACCTGGATCACGCCCGAGTTGGGGATCGAGCCGCCGCCGTGCTCTTTCTCAACGCGGCGCAGGACGCAGCGAATGCGCGCTTCGAGTTCCTTAGGGCTAAAGGGCTTCACGACGTAGTCATCGGCGCCGAGCTCCAGGCCCGTGATGCGGTCGGCCACATCACCGAGGGCAGTGAGCATCACGATCGGCACGTCCGATTCCTTGCGTAGCTCTTGGCAGACGCCATAGCCATCGAGCTTGGGCATCATCACGTCGAGCACCACCAGATCGGTGGGCTCGCGGTGGAACGCTTCGAGGGCCTCTTCGCCATCGGCCGCCGTCACGACGTTGTAGCCAATCATCGAGAGCCTGGTCTCGAGGATCCGCCGGATGCTGGCCTCGTCATCCACCACAAGGATGGTCTCCTTGCCGTTGTGGGCTGGGGCAGCAACCGCCATGGTGTCGTGTGCGGACAATCAAGGTCCGGACCACTCAACCGAGACTCGGTCGAGTTCAAGTCCGAACAATCACCATTCTTCATAAACCCCGGTGCCCCGAACTGTCACCACCTACGTGTGCCAAAACTGCGGAGCCCAGAGCCGACAGTTTTTTGGCCGCTGTTCCTCCTGCGGCAGCTGGAACAGCCTGGTGGAGCAAACCAGTGGTCCTCCGCCCGATGGCCGGCGCCGCCGCCAGAGCGCCGAAGCGGCTGAACCAGCGCCGCGCCGCTCAGAGGCCATGGCTGCTGTGGGGGAGCGGGCTGTGCAGCGCCTTGGCACAGGGTTTGCTGAGCTCGATCGGGTCTTGGGTGGCGGCTTGGTGCCGGGTTCGCTGGTGCTGGTCGGTGGTGACCCCGGCATTGGTAAAAGCACTCTGCTGCTGCAAACCGCAGCAGATCTGGCCCAGCGCCAAAGCGTTCTCTACGTGAGTGCGGAGGAATCAGCCCAGCAGGTGAAGTTGCGCTGGCAGCGGTTGGCCGCTGCTGGCAGTGATGGGGACGGTCCCCAGCTGCTGGCTGAAACCGATCTGGAGCACGTGCTCCAGGAGCTCGAAGCCCTGCGGCCTGATGTGGCGGTGATCGACAGCATCCAGGCCCTGCATGACGCTGACTTGAGCAGTGCACCGGGTTCCGTGGCCCAGGTGCGTGAGTGCGCGGCATCGCTGCAGCGGCTGGCCAAAAAGCTCGATATCGCTCTGCTTTTGGTGGGCCACGTCACCAAAGAAGGGATGCTGGCGGGCCCCAAGGTGCTGGAGCACCTTGTGGATGCGGTGCTCACCTTTGAAGGGGATCGTTTTGCCAGCCACCGGTTGCTGCGGGCGGTGAAAAATCGCTTCGGCGCCACCCATGAGCTAGGGGTCTTTGAGATGCGCGATCGCGGCCTGCTGGAGGTGAGCAACCCCAGCGAGCTGTTTCTTGGAAGCCCGGAAGGATCGGTGGGCATGGCCACGATCGTGGCCTGCGAGGGCACCAGGCCGTTGGTGGTGGAGCTGCAGGCGCTGGTGAGCACCACCAGCTACGCCAGCCCTAGGCGGATGGCCACCGGCATCGGCACCAATCGCTTGCATCAAATCCTTGCTGTGCTGGAGAAGCACCTCGGCTTGCCCCTCTCCCGGTTCGACTGCTATTTGGCGGTGGCGGGTGGTTTGGAGGTGGAAGAACCGGCCGCAGATCTGGGTGTGGCCGCGGCGGTGGTGGCCAGCTTTCGCGATTTAGCCCTGCCCGCCGGCACGGTGCTGGTGGGTGAACTCGGATTGGGCGGTCAGTTGCGGCCCGTTGGGCAGCTGGAGCTGCGCCTGCAAGAAGCCGCCCGCCTCGGCTTTCGCCGCGCTGTGGTGCCAAAAGGCAGCGGGGTGAGCTGCCCTGAGTTGGCGATTGAAGAGGCCAGCGGCATTGCCGAAGCTTTGGTGGCAGCGCTGGGAGTCAACCCGGCTGATGACTAGTTAGAGGTAGACGTCAGCTGAACCGCGGCCGGTGGTCTTCAGCCAGTTCTGGGCCTCGATGTAGTTGTTCGGTGCTAGGCGGATCGCCTTGCTCCAGAAATCAGCGGCCAAATCAAAGCGCCGATCGGCTTCATCGCTCTCACCTTTTTCCTGGGCAATGCTGCCGAGATGGTGGTGAATCACCGCCATGTTGTTGAGCACCTGCGGCATCTTGGCGTTGAGCGCCAGGGCCTGTTCGTATTGCTCCAAAGCCCTGTTGTGCTCGCCATTGCTGGCGTAGACCAGGGCCATGTTGTAGAGGATGAAAGCCCGGTCATTGGGGTCTTCCTCGAGCCGCAGCGCCTCTTGGTAGTTCTCCAGGGCTTCGGCGTATTCGCCATCGCCTTGGGCGCTCATGCCATCGCGGTAGTAGGCAAAGGCTTCCTTGGCTTTCTGGTTGGTTGGCAGCACCTTGAGGATCAGGTCCGCCATCACCGTGAAGCTCTTATCGATGAAGTTGTCGTTGCGTTGACTGCGAGGCAAGGCGCCTTAGCGAAGTGTTCCTAGCTTGGGGCATGGCTCCAGAAGCGCTACTTCTTGATATCGAAGGCATGAAGTGCGGCGGCTGCGTCAGCGCTGTGGAGAAGCGCCTGCGCGCCCAACCCGGGGTTCAGGAGGCCAGCGTCAATTTGCTGAGCCGCTCGGCTTGGGTGGAACTCGAGCCCCCTGCAACGGCGGAATCCTTGCTGGAAAGCCTGGCCGCCCTTGGCTTTCCAGGCCATCTGCGCGATCCAGACGGTGAGCTGGAGCGCCTGCAGCAAGCCCGCCAGCAGCAGAGCTGGTGGAGCTGCTGGCGACAGCTGGTGGTGGCGCTGGTGCTGCTGTTGATCAGCAGTGCCGGCCACCTCAGCAGTGGCGGTGTGCTCGCCGATATGCGCCTGCACGCCCTGGTGGCCACAGTCGCTTTGGCCGGCCCGGGCCGGCCGATCTTGGTGCGCGGTTGGAAAGGCTTGGCCCAGGGCGTTCCTGGCATGGACAGCCTGGTGGGCTTGGGCGTGGGCACGGCCTATTTGGCCAGCATGGTGGCTTTGATCTGGCCCTCGGTGGGCTGGTCTTGCTTTTTCAATGAGCCGGTAATGCTGCTCGGCTTTGTGCTGCTGGGCCGCTTTTTGGAAGCCCGCGCCCGCCGCCGCACAGGCGCTGCGCTGGAGGAGTTGGCGCAATTGCAGCCTGAAACGGCCCTGTTGCTGCTGGGGGATGGCTCCACCCGCAGCATCCGCGTGGGTGGGCTGCGGCCCGGCGATCATCTGCGGGTGCTCCCGGGTGATCGTTTACCCGTTGACGGGGTGGTGATCGATGGCAGCTCATCGCTGGATGAATCGAGCCTCACCGGCGAACCATTGCCCCGCAGCGTGGCCAGTGGTGATGAATTGGCTGCCGGCAGCCTCAATTTGCAGGCGCCGCTGGATCTCAAGGTGCTCAGGCCGGGATCGGAATCAGCGCTGGCCCGGGTGATTGCCCTGGTGGAGCAAGCCCAGGCCCGCAAGGCACCGGTGCAGGCCATGGCGGATCGCTGGGCGGGCCGCTTCACCTGGATCGTGATGGCTTTGGCCCTAGCCACGTTTCTGTTCTGGTGGCTGCTGGGCAGTGATCTCTTCCCTCAGGTGCTCGATGGCATGGCCCATGGCCCCGGCCATCACCGCAGCTTGGGCAGTGGCGCTGAAACTCCCTTCGCCCTGGCCTTGCAGTTGGCCATTGCTGTGCTGGTGGTGGCTTGCCCGTGCGCGTTGGGGCTGGCCACCCCCACAGCCATCAGCGTGGCCACTGGCCGCGCCGCCCATTTGGGCCTGCTGTTCCGCGGCGGCGATGTGCTGGAGGTGGCTGCTTCGGTGCGCACGGTGTTGCTGGATAAAACCGGCACCCTCACTCGCGGCCGGCCCCTGCTGGAAGACCAGCTGGTGATCGCCGATGGCCTGGATGCTTCGGGTTTGCTGCAACTGGCTGCGTCCTTGGAGCAAACCACCCGCCACCCCTTGGCGTGGGCGCTGCTGCAGGCCGCTGAAGGCCAGGGCTTGAACTTGCTGAGCTGCAGCAGCAGCACCACCCAGGCCGGCGATGGCGTCGAGGGACAGTTGGATTCGCAGCAGCAGCTCTGCCGTTTGGGTCGTTTGGCCTGGCTTGAGCACCACGGTGTTCATGTGCCTGCCATGGCCAGTGCATGGCAGCAGCAGCAGGAGCAGGGCGGGGCCACGGTGCTGGCCTTGGCCCATGGCCAGGAGCTGTTGGGGCTTTTGGCCGTGCGCGATGCCATGCGCCCCGATGCGGCTGAGGCCCTGGCCCAGTTGCGCAGCGATGGCTTGGCCTTGGCCGTGCTCAGCGGTGATCGTGAGGGCCCCGTTCGGCAGCTCGGCCAACAGCTTTCTCTGCAGCCGGATCAATTGGCTTGGGGGCTGCGGCCTGAGCACAAGCTCCAGCGGTTGCATCAGGCCTCTGGCCCGGTGGCGATGGTGGGTGATGGCCTCAATGACGCCCCAGCCTTGGCGGCGGCTGATCTCGGCATTGCGGTGGGAACCGGCACCCAGATCGCCCAGGACAGCGCTGATTTGGTGGTGCTCGGGGAACGCCTGATGGCAGTGCCGCAAGCATTGGCCTTGGCCCGCTCAGCCCAGGCCAAAATTCGCCAGAACCTCAGCTGGGCATTCGGTTACAACCTGCTGGTGTTGCCCTTGGCCGCTGGGGTGCTGCTGCCAGGCTTTGGCCTCTTGCTCACTCCTCCTTTGGCCGCTCTGTTGATGGCACTGAGTTCGATCACGGTGGTGGCCAATGCTCTGTTGCTGCGCGCTCCGGCATGAGAGGCCGGTTTCTGGTGCTGGAGGGCATTGATGGCTGCGGCAAAACCACGCAGCTCAAGGCCTTGGCTGATTGGTTGCCAGCCAGTGGCCTAATGCCCTCTGGCGCGCAGCTGATCACCACCCGCGAGCCCGGCGGCACCGCTTTGGGCCAGGCCCTGCGGCAATTGCTGCTGCATCCTCCCGAGGAGCAGGCCCCGGCCACCCGCGCTGAGCTGCTGCTCTACGCGGCTGATCGCGCCCAACATGTTCAGACCCGATTGGAGCCTGCCTTGGCTGCTGGTGATTGGGTGCTCAGTGATCGTTATTGCGGCTCCACCGCCGCGTATCAGGGCTATGGCCGCGGTTTGGACCTTGATTTGATTACCCAGCTGGAGCAGTTGGCCACAGCGGGGTTGCAGCCAGATCTTTGCCTCTGGCTTGAGCTATCGCCTGAGCTGGCCGCCCAGCGCCGCTCCGGCCAGCAGCAAGACCGCATCGAAGCCGAAGGTTTGGCTTTTTTGGCGCGGGTGCATCAAGGCTTTGCCGAGCTGAGCCAGCGGCCGCTTTGGCGGCGGGTGGATGCCTCGCTTCCCCCTGAGCAGGTGCATCAGCAGGTGCAGCACTTGGTGCGTGAGGGTTTGGAGTTGGCCCTGTGAGTGAGGCGCTGTTCGCCGGAATCGAAGGGCAGCAGCAGGCCCTTGAGCTGCTCACTGCTGCTTTGAATCAGCAGCGCCTGGCCCCGGCTTATCTGTTTGCCGGGCCCGATGGCGTGGGGCGCTCCTTAACGGCCCGCCGTTTTCTCGAAGGCCTTTGCGCTGGTGGCGCGCAGCCCGATCCGGACTTGCGACGCAGGCTGCAACAGGGCAACCATCCCGATTTGATCTGGGTGGAGCCCACCTATTTGGAGAAAGGCGAGCGCATCACGGCGACGGAAGCCAAAGAGCGTGGCTTGAGCAAGAAAACCCTGCCCCAGATCCGCTTGGAGCAGATCCGTGAAGTCAGCCGTTTTTTGGCGCGGCCGCCCCTGGATGCCAGCCGCTCCATGGTCGTGATTGAGCAGGCTGAGGCGATGGCTGAGTCTGCAGCCAATGCCCTGCTGAAAACCTTGGAGGAGCCTGGCCAGGGCCTGCTTGTGTTGATCACCGCAGCCCCCGAGCGCCTGTTGGCCACGATCTTGAGCCGTTGTCAGCGCATCCCCTTTAAGCCATTGCCGGCTCACACGATGCTGCAGCTGGTGGGCGGCGCCCAAGACGATCCCCCGGCGCTGGTGGATTTAGCGGCTGGGTCCCCTGGCGCCTTGCTTTTGTGGCGTGAGCGTTGGGCCGAACTGCCGCCTGAGCTGTTGGCCCAGCTGCAGCAACTCCCCACCCAGCCGATCGATGCGCTCACTTTGGCCCGTGAGGTGTGTGAAGCGCTCGACACCGAGCAGCAGCTCTGGTTATTGCAGTGGTGGCAATGGCACCTTTGGCGCCAGCAAGCCCAAGACAACGTGCAGCGGAGGCTGACCAAGCTGCGCCGCCATTTGGTTGGACACGTTCAACCGCGGTTGGCTTGGGAAGTGGCCTTGCTGGATCTGATCGCCTAAGCGATCTGCTCGAGGTTGCCCTGGCGCTCGGCGCGGAACTCTTTCATCACGCGGCTGGAGTCATCGAGGTTGGCTCCACTGGGAAGCTCCAGGCAATAGCCAGCCCCATACACCGTTTTGATGAAGCGGGGTTTGCGGGGATCGGGCTCGAGCTTGGTGCGCAGGTGGCGGATGTGAACCCGGATGGTTTCGATGTCGTCATCGGGCTCGTAGCCCCACACCTCTTTGAGGATCAACGAAGGGGCCACGGTCTGCCCATGGCGCTGCAGCAGGCAGTGCAGCAGTTCAAATTCAAGGTGGGTCAGCCGCACGGGCTGGTCAAACCAGATGGCTTCGAAGCGCTCGGGCACCAGGGTGATGGGGCCAAAGCTGAGGATTTCGCTGTGCTTGCTGGAGAGCGGCGCACGGTCGCTGCGGCGCAGCAGTGCTTTCACCCGAGCAAGCAGTTCTTCCAGCTCAAAAGGCTTGGTCAGGTAGTCATCGGCCCCGGAATTGAAGCCCGTCACCTTGTCTTTGGTGCCCGCCAGTGCAGTGAGCATCAGGATCGGAATTTGCGCGGTGCGGTCATCGCGGCGCAGGCGTTGGCACAGGGTGAGGCCATCCACCCGAGGCAGCATCAAATCCAAAACGATCAGATCGGGGATGTATTGCAATGCAAGAGCCTGACCTTTGATGCCGTCATCGGCCTTTTGAACATCAAAACCAGAGTGCTCGAGATTGCCGGCAACGAGCTCGCGCATGTCCCGGTCGTCTTCGATCAACAGGATGCAGGGCTTCATTGGACGTTCGCGGGAGGGCAGTTGGATCGCGGAATGTGCCCGGACGATCTTGCGGTTTTTCTGATTTGACTACTAGGGAGATTCTTTTCTTCGTCTGCCTTTTATGGGGGCCTGAAAGATGCTTTTGCATCAAAAAGCAGGAATTACGTTGGAACTTAAGAATCTCTATGGATTTGATCGCACAAAAGCCCGCTTCTTCGATGTTCAACCATCCAAGAAACGGGCCGGTTTGTGAATGGGAAAAAACTCCCCGGGCGGGATTCGAACCTGCGACCAATCGATTAACAGTCGACCGCTCTACCGCTGAGCTACCGAGGAATGAGACCGCAAGAACCTACCTGCCAGCCGCGCTTCCGGGCAACCCCTGACGCTCCAATTTCCGCCTGAGCTCCGCTCCGCTCTGCCATGGGCCAGCAACGCCGCACTCCAGCTGAAGAGCTCCATCGCACCGCTCCAGCTCTTCGAGCCGGTGGGTGACCCACAACGCCGTCAGCGGTGGGCTGAGCTGGCGGATCAGTTGCAACACCGATTGCTGGCTTTCGGGATCCAGCAGGGCTGTGGGTTCATCGAGTAGCAGTAATTGGGCGCCGCTTAAGAGCCCTGAAGCAATCGCCAGTCGCTGCTTCTGGCCGCCGCTGAGGCTGTGGATCGGGCGATCGGCCATGCCCTCCAGTCCCACCTGCTTGAGGGCCTGATCGATCGCCGCCGTGCTCAGCGCTGTTTCTTCCGGCAGATGGAAGGCCAGCTCACTGCCGCAGCTGGGCAAGAGCAGCTGGTGATCGGGGTTTTGGAACACCAGCGCTGGGCGCCCAGGGCTTTGGATGACGCCGCTTTCGGCTTCGAGTAAGCCAGCGATGAGCCGCAGCAGGGTGCTTTTACCGCTGCCATTGCCGCCCACCAGCATCCACAGGCCAGGGCCAGGGATTGAAAAACTGCAGCGCTCCAGGGCGCTGGTGCCATTGGGCCAGCGGTAGCGCAGGCGCTCAACTGCGAGCGGAATCACCCCGATCAGCCGCCGGTGCTGAAGCCAGGACGCTTGCTGCCGGCACCCATGGCGCTCTTTTCATACAGCTGCACCGAAACGATTTCACTGCTGCGCAGGCAGATCTGTTTTTCCTCTGATTTTTCGCAGCGCAGATCCATTAGCTGGGGATGGCCCGACTCCATGGCTTGGCGAATCTCGCCGTACAAGCCTTGGGCCGCTTCCAGGCTTTTGCGCTGCACGCTGATAGGCATCGGCGACAGCTTGAGGCTCAGCTCAACAACGAACATGACATTGGAAGCAGTCGGCTCACCCTAAGGAGAAAAGCCGCTAAGTAGAAATACCCCTTCTGGAGGGCAAAACCCCCCAAACCCCTGGCGGGGCCCCTACATTTCGCTTGTAAAGCTTCGTAAAGCCAACGCCATGACGATCGCCGTTGGGCGTGCACCAGCTGGGAGGGGATGGTTCGACGTCCTCGATGACTGGCTGAAGCGCGACCGTTTCGTTTTTGTGGGCTGGTCCGGCCTGCTGCTGTTCCCTTGTGCCTACATGGCGCTGGGTGGCTGGCTCACCGGCACCACCTTTGTCACTTCCTGGTACACCCACGGAATTGCCAGCAGCTACCTCGAGGGCTGCAACTTCCTCACCGCTGCGGTTTCCACCCCGGCGGACTCCATGGGCCACAGCCTCTTGCTGCTGTGGGGCCCTGAAGCCCAAGGCGACTTCGTGCGTTGGTGCCAACTCGGCGGCCTCTGGGCCTTCGTTGCACTGCACGGTGCATTCGGCCTGATCGGTTTCATGCTGCGTCAGTTCGAAATTGCCCGTCTGGTGGGCATTCGTCCTTACAACGCCATCGCCTTCTCCGGCCCGATTGCGGTGTTCGTCAGCGTTTTCCTGATGTACCCCCTCGGCCAGAGCAGCTGGTTCTTTGCTCCTTCTTTCGGCGTGGCAGCGATCTTCCGCTTCCTGCTGTTCCTGCAGGGCTTCCACAACTGGACCCTGAACCCCTTCCACATGATGGGCGTGGCCGGCATCCTCGGCGGCGCACTGCTGTGCGCCATCCACGGCGCCACGGTGGAAAACACCCTGTTTGAAGACGGTGACGGCGCCAACACCTTCAAGGCGTTTGAGCCCACCCAAGAAGAGGAGACCTATTCGATGGTCACCGCCAACCGCTTCTGGAGTCAGATCTTTGGTATCGCTTTCTCCAACAAGCGCTGGCTGCACTTCTTCATGCTGTTCGTGCCTGTGATGGGCCTGTGGACCAGCTCCATCGGCATCATTGGCCTGGCACTGAACCTGCGCGCCTATGACTTCGTCAGCCAGGAACTCCGGGCTGCTGAAGACCCTGAGTTCGAGACCTTCTACACGAAGAACATTCTTCTGAACGAAGGCCTGCGCGCCTGGATGGCTCCGGCCGACCAACCCCACGAAAACTTCATCTTCCCCGAAGAGGTCCTGCCCCGCGGCAACGCTCTTTGATCCGAGGTTTCGATTGCATTCAGGGCGCCTGCGGGCGCCCTTTTTTTTTGGTTACGCTCGTGGGGTCCGTTTGACAGTGAGGTGGCCAATGCCCGGCTCGCCGGTGCGTTTGCCGAAGGCCTTGCCGGTCAGGCTTATTTCACAGGAGGTGTCATGTCCCACAGTTGTTTCATTCAGGGTCTGCTGATCGCGGAGAAGGCCGCCTGATTTAGGCATCCGAGTCCTGATCAAAACGGTTCCGTGCCATAGCGGACCCGGCGAGAGCCCCCGGTTCACGGTTGTGAGCCGGGGGCATCGTTTTGCAAGGGCAACGCCACCACGTAGTTGGGCCCATGGCTGGCTTGTGGGCCCAAGAGTTGGCGTAAGCGCGCCTTCGCACCGTTCTCTGGGAAAGGCGAATAGCTCTGGATCACCTCCCAGCTGCCGGCAATGTGGGTCGCCCCTTCGGCTTGACGTTCCTTCAACCAGCTTTCGGTGATGGCGCCGGGGCCTTTGAGCCAGCCCTTGCGGTGCGCCAGATACAGCAGCGTTGGGTCACCGCCGCTCACGCTGATGATCCGCGCCTCTTGTGGTGTGTCTCGTTGAATTCGCTGAGCTAACTCCCAGGTGGGATTGCCGTCGGGCACTTCTTTGGCCCAATACTCCAGATTCAGCACCACCAGTGAGCAGCCCAGCAGCAGGGCCATGGAGCCAGTGAGCCAGCGGCGACTGCGGCGCCCAGCCTGCTGCCAGAGCTGCACCCAGCCCAGTCCCATCAAGGGGCAGGCAAACAGCAGCAGCGGCAGTTGGTAGTACTCGTGCACCCCGCTGGATTCCGGCGCCAACGCTCCGGCAGCGAGCACCGAAACCAAGCCGATCGGCAGCAGCCGTGCCTCAGCTTTCAGCTGCTTGTTGAGTAGACCGATCACCAGCAGCGGCAGGCCCAACACCGCCAGCCCGCGCACGCTGGTGCGTAGCAGCAGGTTGCCCCAGTAGCCAGGGCCGATCAGCTCGCCCCAGCTGTAGCGATTGGCCCCGGCGCCCCAAAAGCCAAAGCTCAAACCCGTTTGCAAAAACAGCTGATGGGCATGCCAGTACCAAGCCCCCGTTACGCCTAAAACGACTGCAGCCACCAGCCACAGCTCAAGGCGCCGCAGCAGGCCTGGGCCATGGCGCAGCCAAGCCAGCCAGAGCAGCGGTAATCCGAGCCAGAGGGCCGGCAGCACCTTGATCAACACAGCTCCGGTGAGCCCAAGGCTGGCCAGGGACAGATCGCGGTAGTGCCCGCTGTGCCTCCAGGCCAAGCCGCGCTCCAGGGCTAAAGCGCTGCAGGCCAGCAGCAGGCTCTCTGGCTGAATCGAGCGGCCATAAAACACGCTCAACGGCAGCACGGCGAACAGCAGCCCGCCCCACCAGCCGGCATCAGCGCCCAGCAAGCGCTGGCCTAGGCGCACCAGCAGCCAAAGGGCCAGCAAGCTCAGCACAAGGCTGAGGCCGCGGGCCAACCATTCCTTCACGCCAAACCAGCCATAGAGCCAGGCCACGGCCTGGGAATACAGCGGTGGATCGGTTTCAGCAAAGCCGCTGCTCGCCCCGCCCCAATCCACTTGGGGCAGCCACAGGGGCAGGCCAGCTTCAAAGGCATTGCGGGCGATGGCTGCCGTATCGGCTTGCCGCCAGCTGTGCACCCCCAACACCGGAGCGTGCAGATTCACCAGCCGCAGGGCGGCGCCGATCAGCAGCAGGGGCCAGACCGATCGGGTGCTGATTAGTCTCGGCCGCATGTGCCGGTCAACTTAAGGCTGTTGGCGCCCCAATCTCGCCGCTTGATGCTGCATGTGGGAACGGTCAAGACCGGCTCCACATCCCTGCAGGCCTACTTCGCTGAGCATCAGCAGGCCCTAGCTGAAGCCGGCTGGTGTTATCTGCCTGCTATTGGCCGGCCCGATCGCCGCGATCTGGCGGCGGCCTGCATTGCCATCGATGATCAACGCGATGAACTGCTGCGGGCGCTTCGTTTGGTGGCGCCCCAGCAGCGTTTGGCATTTCGCCAGCAGGTGAAGGCCGAGCTTGAGGAGCAACTCAAGGCCGTGCCAGATGAGCTGGGCGTGATCCTCAGCTCCGAGCACTTCCATCTCAGCCTGCAGCGCCCAGAAGAAATCGAAACCTTGAAGCAGCTCCTATTGGAGCTGGGGTTGGAGGTTCAGCAGGTGGTGATTTATCTGCGCGAACCGTTGGCGCTGATCGAATCGCTCTTCTCAACGATGGTGCGCTCAGGCGATCAGCGGCCCCTGCCGGCGGATCCAGCTGATCCCTTCGTGGCCTTGATCTGTGACCACAGGGCCAGCCTGCAGCGCTGGCGAGCTGTCTTTGGTGAGGCGGTGGTGCAGCCCCGCGCCTTTCCGCCCCGAGCAGGCGGCAGCTTGAGCGCTGATTTTTTGCAGTTGCTCGGCAATGCTCCTGTAGCGGGCTGGCCGCCTGAGCCTCAGCGCCAGCGCAATCGCGGCCTCAACCCCAGCGCTTTAAACCTGCTGGCTTGGCTGAATCGCCACTGCACCTGGCTCACCCCACAAGCGCGCTTCCGCTGGCAGCGCGGCCTGCGCCGCTTGCTCGATGGGGCCCTAAGCCGTTGGGCGAGTGGGTCCTACCGGATGCCGGGGCCGCAGCGCAGCCGCTACGGCCAGCTTTACAGCGATGGCTATGCCGCCTGGCTCAGACGCGAGCTGCCTCAGTAGGGCACGTTCCAAACAAAGCGCGAGGAGGCGGCGTACTTCCAGATGAAGTCCACCAAGATGCCGCTGGCCACAGCGATCATCGCGATTGGCCCCCCTTGCAAGCTGGCGAACACCACAGTCGACACCCCCACATTGGCGGCCATGCCAAGGGAGGACACCAACAGGAATTTCAGCAGCCCAATCACCAGCGAGCGGCCCCGCAGCCGCCGGCTGCGGAAGGTGAGGGAGTTGTTGATCAAATAGTTGGAGCAGGCTGCGGTGATCACCGCCACCACCTGGGTGCCGAAAAAGCCAACACCAGCGCTGCGCAGCAGGGCATAGAGCCCCACATGCACCACCATGCCGCTAACGCCAACCATGCCAAAGCTCACCGCACGCCTGGGCAGCAGCCGAAAAGTGGCGGTGTGCACCAGCGACACCAGCCAATCCCAGACGACAGCGTTGTCGAGTTTGGAATCGCCCGCCTGGCGTGAGCGGAAATTGAGGGGGATCTCCTCAACCTTGAGTTGGCCTTTGCTCACTGCCAGCAGCTCATAGAGGAACTTGAAGCCCGAGACATCAACAGAGCGGATGGCGCTGTTGCAGCGATCCAAGCGCAGGGCAAAAAAGCCGCTCATGTAATCGGAGAGCTGAGCGTACGCGGGAAGACTGAAGCGAGCCAGCTGATTGGCCCGCTCCGATCCCTTTTGCCGGCTGGCTGAAAGCCCGGCAATGCTGGCCTCCGGGTGAAAGCGGCTGCCCATCACCAGATCCAGATCGCCAGCTAGCAGCCGGTCCACGGCTCGTTGCACTGCTTCTGGTTCGTGTTGGCCGTCGGCATCCATCACCACGGCCACGTCGCCGCAGGCCGCTAAGAGTCCTTCGCGGATGGCGCTGGAGAGGCCGCTGCGGCCAACGCGGCGAATCAAATGAATGCGAGGGTCTTGCCGCGCGAGCTGGCGAGCTAGTTCTGAGGTGCCATCGGGGGAGTCGTCGTCCACCACCACCAGCTCGAGCTGATAGCGCTGACCAAGCAGCGCCTTGAGCTGCTCGAGCATCGGCCCCAGGTTGTCCTTTTCGTTGAAGGTGGCCAGCACCACGCTCAGGCTTAAAGGTGGGGAGGACACCGTCACGGGATAGGAGCGCACAGCCATAGAAGCCAGCCATCTTCGCTGGAGCCCTGTTGGCGGCATTGCTGACCCGCCACTTCAGGGATCGGTGCGCCGGGGGGGCTGAGCAATTGCAACGGCTCATTGGAAAGCCCGAGTTTGGAAAGCGGTTGCAGGCGCCTTTGGCTTTGCCAGCTCAAGCTGGGTCGTTCGCTTTGGCCCCATAGGGCGATCGGCAGGGTTGGATCAGCGCTTTGGACCAAAACAGCGGCAGCAGCCACCGGCCGCTGTTCATTGAGCTCCCAGTGCCAAAGCGGTCCGCTGAACAGCAGCAGCAAGCCCAGCCACCACAAGCCCACCATCACGCCGGCCGCTTGAACTTTGATCGTGCTGGCAGGCCGTAGGCCCCAGCCACCGAGCAGCAAGGCGCCGCTGGCGGGAAGCAACACAGTTCTGAATTCAGGCTGGAGCAGAGCAACCGGCAGCAGCGCCAGGCCCAACAGCAGCCATAGCCAGCTCACCGCCCTGGGCTTGCCGCTTTCCACCAGTTGCGCCAGCGCCGGAGCGCAGAGCAGAGCAAACGGCAACCAAAGGATGTGGCTGTACCAGGGCAGTTGCGTGCGCAAGGGCAGCACAGCCGCCGCCATGCCCAGCTGCAGTCCTAAGGGCCATCGGCCAGCGCTGAGATGGCGCTGCTTCCAAGCCAGCACAACGGCAAAGGGCCACAGCGCCAGCCAGGGCCAACCACCTTCCAGCACTTCTAAGAAAGGAATGCGCCAACCCAGATCACTGCCTTCCCCAGCGCTGAGCAGCACGCGGCTAGCGCCATCACCGCCCCAGAGCAGCAGGGCATCGCTGCCCCGCTGCATCCAATGAAAAAGATGCCAGCCGAGCCCAGGCAGCAGTCCTAAGCAGAGCCCTAAGAAGAGGACAAGCCATTGCTGAGCGCCGAGCTGCCGCTCGAGCAGCAATAGCAGCAGGCCGATCCCCAGCACGGGAATCACAAGCGGTGCCTTCAAGAGAAGAAGTGCGCTGCAGGCCAGCCCGGTCAGCAGGCCGCAGCCCAACAGCCTCCAGCCCCTGGATTGGCGGCACAGCAGCAGCTGCCACCACAGCAGCCCTGAAGCGCTGACTAACGCCCCATCGAGCATGGCCAGCCGGCCATGGCGCATCAAAGGCAGCAGCGTCAGAGCAATCGCAGCGGCGGCAACCGCTGCGCCTTGTTGTTTGTGGTTCAGCTGGCGCGTGATCACTCCGGCCAGCGGCACCACAGCACTGGCAGCTAGCGCTGGTATCAGCCGCACGGCCCAGGGGGGCGGCACTGTCCCAGCTGACACCCATGGCAGCAAGGGAAGGCTGGCGGGCAGGTGCAGGCCAGGGGGCTTGTTGAGATAGGGGGCGTCCCAGTAGGTGGGCAGCCAAATGTTGCTGAACGGGGCTTGGCCGCTGAGCCACTGCAGCAGCGCACCTCCGCGCTCATAGGCGACGCGAGCCACGATGCCTTCATCCCAATCTCTGATCGGTAGATCCAGGCCGGGGATCAGCAGCAGTGCGAGAGCAGCGAGCCAGAAAAGGAAGAGTGGGCCCAGTCGACGGATTGGCACGGCAGTGATTGGGCCAATTGTTTCCTGGTACACACCCATGTTGTTTTATTTAACAGCGGAATGAATATCAGGAAGGCGCATTGCGCCATCTCTCTGTGTGTGAGGACCATGAACGCATTCCGCAAGCTGTTGCTTGCACCTGTCGTGCTCGGTCTGGCTGCCCCTGTGGCTGCCCAGGCTCAAAGCTTCGACATGGGCAATGTCAACCGCTACACCCAACAACAAGACACCGACCGCATGCGTGCCCTTGAGGCACAAATGGGCCAGGTGACTTCCGTCAGCCAATTCTCTGACGTCTACCCCACCGACTGGGCTTATCAGGCTCTCGCCAACTTGGTTGAGACCTATGGCTGCGTCGCTGGCTACCCCGATGGCACCTTCAAGGGCAACATTGCACTGACCCGCTACGAAGCGGCTGCTCTGTTGAACGCTTGCCTCGATCGCGTGACCGAGATCACCGAAGAGCTCAAGCGCCTGATGAAGGAGTTCGAAAAGGAACTCGTGGTGCTGAAGGCCCGTGTTGACGGCCTCGAAGCTCAAACTGCTGAGCTGGCTGCAACCCAGTTCTCCACCACCACCAAACTCAGTGGTGTGGCCTACTTCTGGCTGGGTGGCGCTGTCTACAACGACAGTGGCTATAGCCCTATCCAAAACGCAGGCCTGGCGGGTGCTGAGATCACTGCCTATCAGGACGCCATTGAGAACAATGGTCTCGCGATGGCTCCTGGCGGTGCGCTGTACAACTACGCCACCGAGAACGCTGTTCCTCCGACCAGCAAGTTTGGTCTCGGCAAGATCCTGACCAAAGGTGCTACTTGGGTTGGCTCGACCGGAGCTGGCGGTGTTGCTAACACCAACGCCTACGACGGCAACCCCACCACCTACGCAGGTGCTAATGCCGCCAACATCACTGTTGCATCAACAGTTAATAACGCTGTTCCTGTGACTGTGGCTGACCTCACTGGTGGTGCATCCACCGGTGCTTTGGCTGTAACCGGTCTTCGTGGCAACGGCCTGAACGTTGGCACCCCTGGTCTTCGTACCAATGACATCCCCGCAGGTATCGGTCTGACCCCCGGTAACTTCCGCAAGAACGTCATTGGCACCACCTATGTCCAAGGTCTGGACAAGACCGGTGTGACGCTGGGCGGTTTCGAGCTCGACACCGTTGATCTGGGCAACCTGATCCGTCTTGGCAACGCATCTCGTCGCGCCAAGAGCGCAGTCATGATTGGCTACGAGGACAACGTCGTGGCTGGCTCACCTGGCTTCGTCGCTACTGACGGTTACACCGTTGCTGCTGGTGGTTACTTCACCAACACCAACGTCTACACCGACCCCTTCAACCTCTCCGTTGCTGAGTACGGCTCCCTGGGTCCTATTCAGGCCAACCAGAAGTACGTCAAGAACGCAGCCCGCACTCTGCTGAAAGACCTCTTCTACGGCGAAGTGGCTCTGGGTGAAGCTGTCAGCTTCAACTACGACACCCGCCTGGACTTCAACACCAGCTTCACTGGTAAGGATTTGCTGCGCACTCGCCTGCGTTCCGGCAACTTCCAGGGCAACACCTTCGCGGGTAATCCTTTCCCCGTGACCGGTGCTGAGATCGCTTTCGAAGAAGGCGCCCAAGGTTTCAACGTCAACCGCCTGTTCTACCAGTTCCCGGTTGGTGATTCCTGGACCGTGACCGCTGGTCCTTTCGTTCGTCAGGACGACATGTTGGCCGTGTGGCCCAGCCAATATCCGGCTGAGACCATCATGGACTTCTTCACCTACGCAGGTGCTCCTGGTGCTTACAGCCTGAACCTGGGTGCAGGTGCAGGCCTGAGCTACGCCGGCGACATCCTTGGCATGGACGGCTTCGCTGTCAGCGCCAACTACGTGGCTAACGGTGGTAACGAGAGCTTCTCCAACAGCAGCAGCCAATCTGATGCTGCCCTCCTCGGCGGTATCGCTAACGAGAACTCCAGGGGCACCGGTACTGTCCAGATCGCCTACACCGGCGATGACTGGAACCTGACTGCTGCTTACGCCTACAACCAAGGTGGCGCTTACGGCTACATCCCCGTCGGCACTCCTATGGCTGGAGATCCTTTCGGTGGTCTCTCCAACTTCAGTGTGAGCTCGGTCGCCATCAGCGGCTGGTTCGCACCTGAAGATTGGGGTCGCTGGATGCCTTCCGTCAGTGCTGGTTGGGGCCTGAACGGCTACACCGCCAACGCCGATGCTTCTGTCTGGGGCATCAGTGCTGTTGATGAAGGCGACAACGCCGAGAGCCAGTCCTGGTACGTCGGTCTGCAATGGCCCGACGTCTTCCTGCAAGGCAACTACCTGGGTACTGCTGTTGGTCAGCCGACCTTCATCAGCTCCAACGATTCCTTCCTGGAGTCCGACGAGTCCACCTTCGCTTGGGAAATCTGGTACAAGTTCCAGGTCACCGACAACATCGCTGTCACCCCTGCCTACTTCTTCATCGACAATCCCTCCGGATTGGGCAACGGCGGCAACGTCCAAGGTGGCGTCCTCAAGACCACCTTCACCTTCTGATCGAGTCGCATCAGCGATTCGCTTCAAAAGGACCACTTCTCACACCACTTTTCACACACAAATGGGGCCCTTTGGGCCCCTTTTTTATGGTCAGATTTAGGACTTTTGAGACTCGTTAAGGGACAACAAATCAGCTGTCCGCGGTGGTGCATTGGGACGTTGGAAACATCAATATCCGTTGATAGATTTAAAAAGAGGACCGCTTTGTCTGGCGATTTCGCCTGACTCGTGGTGCTCAATCCATCCTCTTTTTTGGTGTGAGGACCCCATGAATCTCTTCCAGCAACTCATGCTGGCTCCTGCTGCTCTCGGCCTGGTTGCCCCTATGGGCGCCATGGCTGGCGAGCTCAACTTCGGCGGCGTCTCCAAGTACGCCTCCGCTGATGAGCAAGTCACCAGCATCAGCCAGTTCTCTGACGTCTACCCCACGGACTGGGCCTACCAGGCTCTGGCCAACCTGATCGAGCGCTACGGCTGCGTCGCTGGTTATCCCAACGGCACTTTCCAAGGCAACCGCGCTCTTTCCCGCTACGAAGCAGCAGCTCTGCTGAACGCTTGCCTCGATCGCGTGACTGAGATCACCGACGAAGTGCGTCGCCTGATGAAGGCCTTCGAAAAAGAGCTGGCTGTTGTCAAAGCTCGCGTCGACGGTCTCGAGGCCGCTGTTGGTGAACTGGAAGCTACCCAGTTCTCCACCACCACCAAACTGAAGGGCAAAGTCCGCTTCATCCAAGGTTCTGCCTACCGCGGCGACGGCTACGTCCGCTTCGGTCGTCTCAAGAACGTCATGAAGGCGGCTCAGCTCTACGGCATCCGCACCTACGACGGTTCCACCGGTGGTCTGCAAGACCGCACCGTGAACAAGATCAAGGACGGCAAGTCCAACGGTGAGGCTTACTACTACTACCTGCGCGATCCTGACAACGGCGCTAAGGGTTCAGTTACAACCCAGGGTTTCACTGATCCCACCGCTCCAGCTTCCTTCAGCCTGGACAAGCAAAACGCTCGTCAAGTTGCTTTCGCCACCTCCTGGAACGGCGTAACTCCAGCTAACGAAACCTCCGGCATGGAGACTCGCTCTGGCGTCGCCGGTAGCGGTCTTTACACCAACGCCAACGGCACCATTGCCCCTGTTGGTGATACCAACATGCTGATCGTCCCGACGATCGCTGGTTTGGGTAACGGCTCCACCAATGCCAACGGCTCGACCAACACTGTCAACTACGCTCCGGATCGCAGCCGGATGTCCTTGTACTTCAAGGACGGCCAGCGCACCGATAACAGTTATGGCGTTGGTGCTGATCAGTTCCTGATCTCGACCCAAGGCGTTAAGTCCTTCATCGGCCAGGATTCCTTCCTGCGTGCTCGTAACTTCTTCGAGCAGGACAAGTTCGGCAACACCCAAAAGCTGCGAGTTCAGACTTCTAACTCTGGCTCCAGCAACTACAAGGCCAAGTCGATTCAGTTCGATAAGGCTGACTACGGCGCTCTGATCAACCTGGCCAACAAGGCCCGTCGTGTGAAGGCCTACGACTACTACGTGCTGCCTAACCAAGGCACCACCAGTATCAATGGCCTGACCAAGGTCACCAAGGCTGCAGGCGTTCCTGACCCCGTCAAGATCTCCGACGTCCAGCGCGGTTACGTTGCGGTACTTCCTGAGTTCACCAGCAACGCTGCTGCAACCACTGCCATCCTCTCCGGTTACAACTCCACCGGCATGGATGACCGCAACGGCGGTGCTTCCTTCGTGGTTGCTCCGGGTGGCTACGTGCAGTCCAACACTGCCTTCAACAATGTCAGCAACTACCTGATCGCTGAGTATGGCTCCCTGGGTTCTGCCCAGCGCAACACCGGCTACGTGAAGAAGGCTGCTCAGCTGTTCGTTCGTAGCTTGGCTGCTTACCCCGCCAACAAGAACGGTGTTGCAGACCGCAACGCCTTCACCTTCGGCCACGACGCTCAGCTCAACTTCAACACCAGCTTCACTGGTAAGGACAAGCTGAACTTCCGCCTGCGTTCCAACACCATCTACAGCTTCGCGAAGCGCGTTAACGCTCCCTTCGCTGACCTGGCATTCGACGGCTCCCTGCCTGAGAACTGGAAGGGCAAGCACAAGGTGTTCGTCGACAAGCTGTACTACAAGTTCCCTGTTGGCGATTGGGGCAAGGTGTCCTTCGGTACCCGCGCTCCTCAGGATTCCTTCCTGCCTAGCCGCGGCACCATGTACACCAAGGACGCTCTGCTTGAGTTCTTCAACACCTCTGCTGGTGTGTTCCCCTCCTACACCGGTACCGGTGCTGGTGTTGGAATCAGCCGCTTCGGTGGCAAGAAGCTGAAGATTGCTAACGGCACCGTTGGCTTCGGTATTGGCTACCTGACTGCAGAAGGCGATGCGGCTAACCCCGCTTCCTACAACTATCTGCAGGAAGGTCTGTTCGGTCGCGACACTCGCTTCCGTCTGCCCGTCCAACTCGCTTGGAAGAGCAAGGACAAGAAGTGGCTGTTCACTGCCAACTACGCCTACGAGCGTGGCAACAACTCCATGGGCAAGGTCGGCACCGAGCTGGCTAAGAACCCCTTCGGCGCCAGCACTCTGATTGAATCCAATCAGTACGGCTTCACCCTGGCCTACAAGTGGAGCAAGCAGTTCCAGATCACCGGCGCTTATGGCGGTGCTTCGATGAACTCCCGCTACGACAGCAGCATCCTCGGTATTGACATGGTCAATGCTGGCGACTCTGCTCAGACCAGCAGCTGGATGATCGGCCTGAACTTCAAGGACGTCTTCATCCAAGGCAACAAGGCTGGCTTCGCCATCGGTGGTGTGCCAACGGTCAACAGCAACGACAGTGGCTGGGGTACCGACGGCAGCATGCCGATCGCTCTGGAAACCTGGTACCAGTTCCAGGTCACCGACAACATCAGCGTCACCCCTGGTGTGTTCTGGGTCTCTGGCCAGAACGACGAGAAGACCGGCCGTTACGGTCAGGTCACCCTCGAGGCCTCCAACGGCGACGTCTGGGGCGGCATCGTCAAGACCGAGTTCAAGTTCTGATCTCCGTTCTCGACGCTTTTACTCCTCACCACAACACCTCCCACACAGATCACAAGCCCCTCCGAAAGGAGGGGCTTTTTTTTGATCCAGCATTGATGTGACTTATTCTTATTTTTCCGGCGCAAGAGCTTTGGATTCGGCACTTCGCGCGTTGTTCGAAGCCGGTGAGTGGAGACAACTGATTGTTGCTTTGGATGAAACAGAATTGGATCAAAAAAATGATCCTGAATTGTGGTTTTTACTCGGTAAAGCCCATCGTGAATTGGGTCAAGCTGAGCTCGGGTTTGATGCGTTTGCGAAGGCTCTTCAGCTTGATCCCGTCAGCCCATTGCTGCGCTTAGAAGCGGTTGAGGCCTTGCTGTCATGTAATGAGTGGGCTCTGGCGCGTCAATTGCTGCAGCAGCCAGCTGGGGCGATAGCTGCTCAGCTTCCGCTGGGCAGGTGGGCTCTGGCGCGCTGTGCTTCGCGATTGGGAGAGCCCAACCAAGCTGAAAGTCAGCTCATGGGTTTGCAGGCTGATGGTGGCTTGGATTTAGAACGGCTGGGCGTTGGTTTGAGTGAATGCAATTTGCTGCTGGGTGATCTAGATCGCGCTCGATTTTGCCTTGATCGCTTGTTTGAACTGGCTCCCCATCATGTTGATGGCTTGCTATTAGAAGTTGAGTTGCTTCGCGCCAAGCCTTCAGTTGATTTTGCTGGTTCGGTTGATGCTCTATTAAGCCGCTCTCCAGGGTCAAGGCGTTTGCAACTTGCCTGCGCAGAAGCCCTTTTTGATTGGAAAGAACCAGATCAGGCCGATGATCTCTTTCAGGCAGCGATTCGGCAGCATGGCCTTGCTGGTCGATTGGTGAATGGCTATGTGCGCATGCTTGTATCGACCTACCGCTTGGATGCTTTAAAGCAGGCCAAGCAGCAGTGCAATGCCCCATATCCTCCGCTGCAATTTGAGATTTTAGAAGCAAAATGTTTGATTGGTTTGAATCGTTGGGCTGAGGCAATTGCTGCCTTGCAAGCACTGCCCATGCAGTTTTCAACGGCCTATCTGCTGTGTCAGATCTATCGGCATTCCGGTCAGTTTGATCAGTCGTTGGCGCTTGCTTTGCAGCTGCCGCAATTGGCTGGCCTAAACCCTGATCGTGGGTATGACGCAGCGATGGAGCTGCTGGCTTTAGGCCAGTGGCAGCTGGGATGGTCGTTGTATGAGAATCGTTTTTTTGGAGCCTCCAAGCGCTTCATTACTCCTGCTGGAGTTGAGCCGCGGATGTCTCAAGAATTGCCCCATGCTCAGCAGGTCATTGTCTTTAGTGAACAAGGCATTGGTGACAGCATCATGATGGCATCGATGCTTCCCGATCTTCAGGCTGTTGCGGCTGATCTCACGGTTTTAGTTCAGCCGCGATTGATGAGTTTATTTGTTCATTCGTTTCCTGATCTGCGGATCTGTTCGTCGATCGATGAATCTATCTTTCGCTCGGCTGATCGTTGTTATGGCCTTGGCAGTCTTGGTCAGTTTTTTAGGCCCAAGCCGGAGCATTGTCCTGGCACACCTTTTTTGGCTGTGCCTGATCAAGAAACCCTGCGCTGGCGGCAACAGCTCCAACGTCTCCCTCCAGGTCGACGTGTTGGTGTTGCTTGGTTTGGCGGCGGGCTGGTGGAGACGGCCCAGCATCGATCGATTCCCTTAACCCAGCTCCTGCCTCTGCTCCAAGTTGAGGGAGTGAACTGGGTCAACCTTCAGTACAACCACGACCCAACGGAGCTGGATCAACTGGCCAGGGAGCATGGGGTGCAGATTCATCATTTCGAGGGCGTCACCGCTGATTTGCAGGCAACAGCCGCCCTAACGGCCCAATTGGATCTTGTGATCACTGTGCAGCAGACCGCTGCTCATATCGCCGGTGCCATTGGCACGCCCGCCTGGGTGCTGTTGCCTCGCTCTGCTGAGTGGCGGTATGGCATGCAAGGCTCCCAAATGCCCTGGTACAACTCAGTTGAGCTGTTTCGTCAAAGCAGCCCTGGCGATTGGAATGTTCCGATCAAAGCAATACAAAGCCGTCTGGGAGCTTGGCTAGCTGAGCCCGCTAGCCAGAATGAAGGGCAACAGCTGAGCTGACGCCCTGCGATGGCGATTGCCCCGGACATCACCACCTTGGTTGGCCGCACGCCCTTGGTGCGGCTCAACCGTCTCCCCGCAGAAGAGAACTGCAAGGCTGAAATCGTCGCCAAGTTGGAAAGCTTCAACCCCACGGCATCGGTGAAAGACCGGATCGGTGTGGCGATGATCCGCGACGCCGAAGCGGCTGGTCGCATCGCGCCAGATCGCACGGTGCTGGTGGAACCCACCAGCGGCAACACCGGCATTGCGCTGGCGATGGTGGCGGCAGCCCGCGGCTACCGGCTGATCTTGATCATGCCCGACACGATGAGCACCGAACGTCGTTCGATGTTGCGGGCCTATGGCGCAGAACTGGAGCTCACTCCCGGTTCAGAAGGCATGAAGGGTGCGATCTCTAGAGCCAGAGAACTCGCCGATGAGCTGCCCAATGCCTACTTGCTGCAGCAGTTCTCCAATAGCGCCAACCCGGCAATCCATGCCGCCACCACCGCAGAAGAGCTGTGGAGCGATACCGAGGGCCGCATTGATGCCTTGGTGGCGGGTGTTGGCACTGGCGGCACCATCACCGGTTGCAGTGAGGTGCTCAAGCAGCGCAAGCCCAGCTTTCAAGCCTTTGCCGTTGAACCAACAGGCAGTCCTGTTTTGAGCGGTGGTCCCCCAGGCCCGCACCGCATCCAGGGCATTGGCGCCGGCTTTGTGCCCGACAACTATCAACCCTCCCTCGTTGATGAGGTACTGCAAGTCGACGATGCCGAGGCGATGGTGATGGGACGCCGGCTCGCTCGCGTTGAAGGCTTGTTAAGTGGGGTGAGCAGTGGGGCGGCCATGGCGGCTGCCTTGAAGTTGGGCCAGCGCCCTGAAATGGAGGGCAAGTTGATCGTGGTGGTGTTGGCCAGCTTTGGTGAGCGCTATCTCAGCACGCCGATGTTCACGGAAATCGGCTTCTGATGACACGCGACCCCTACCAGGTGTTGGGGGTGTCGCCATCGGCGTCAGCGGCCGAGATCAAATCGGCGTATCGCGCGCTGGTCAAGCAGCATCATCCCGATGCAGCTGACGGCATCAGTGATGATCCCGAGCGGATTTTGGAGATCAACGCCGCTTGGGAGCTGCTGGGTGATGCCGAGGCGCGGCAACGCTTTGATGCCGGGCGCGGTGAGCGCAGCGCGCGGGCCACAGCCCAGGCCAGGGCTAGCTCCGGGAAACGCCGCCGCGGTGCAGCTAACGACGCCGAGCTTGAGCGTTGGCTCGAGCAGGTGTATCACCCGGTTGATCGCTTGCTGGGCCAGGTGTTGGATCCTTTCCCGGAGCAGTTGCGTGAGCTGTCGGCTGATCCCTATGACGACACCTTGATGGAGGCGTTTTGCGACTACATCGAGCGCAGCCAAAGCAAGTTGCAGACGGCTGAGACGCTCTACCGCTCCATGCCATGCCCCTCATCAGCTCAGGGGTTTGGGCTGAGCCTCTATCACTTTCTCAGTGGTGTTCAGGACGCTGTGATGGAGCTGGAGCGCTACACCGCTGGGTATGTCGATGACTATCTGCGTGATGGACGCGAGATGATTCGCGAAGCCTGCCTGCGGCGCCAACGCATTCAAGATCAGCTGCCGGCGTAGGCCTCCAGCTGATCCATCCTCAGCCAGATGTCGGGAACCGGCTGGCGAAAGCGCAACTGGGCGTAATCGCCTTTGACCGCCAACACTTCACCAGGACCCTCTAGCAAATAGGCCGGAGGATCACCAGCGCTGGCTTTGGCTTCCACGCTGCTGAGGTAAGCCTCACGGTTGACGCGGATCAAGCTTCCTTTTTTCAGGGCATCAGCCATGGCCCAACTCCACAGTGGCTGCAGGCTAAAGCCCCAACAGGGCTAGGGTCCCCAGCGCTATGGCTGTTGATTGATGCGTCTGCTGCTACTGGGTTGCACGGGATTGGTGGGCCGTGAGCTGGTGCCGCAGCTGCTCGCTGCAGGGCACACGCTCACCGTTGTTAGCCGCCAGCAGCGCCAACTAGCCGGCGTTACCTGCCTGCAAGCGGATCCATCGCGCTCTGAAAGTTGGGCTGCCGGTTCAGCTCTGCAGCAAGCCCTTGCGCAAGCCGAAGGCGTGGTGAATCTGGCCGGGGAGCCCATTGCCGAGAAGCGCTGGACCACTGCCCATCTTGAGGTTCTCCGTCGCAGCCGCATCGACACCACACGCCATTTGGTGGCAGCGATCAATGCCAGCCCAACGCCCCCTCAGGTGCTGTTGAGCGCCTCGGCTGTGGGCTTCTACGGCACCAGCGAAACCGCCAGCTTTAACGAAGACAGCCCCGCCGGCACCGATGTGCTCGGCAAGCTCTGCTCCCAGTGGGAAGCCGCTGCCGAAGAGGTCAACCCCGGCACGCGGCTGGTGATCACCCGCATCGGCATTGTGCTGGCGGCTGATGGCGGAGCACTCGGCAAGATGCTGCCGATCTTCCGCGCCGGCTTTGGCGGTCCGATTGGCTCAGGCCAGCAGTGGATGAGCTGGATTGCCCGCGCCGATCTTTGCGGTTTGATCGCTGCGGCGTTGACCGACGCCTCGTTGCAGGGTACTTACAACGCCACGGCCCCCAATCCGGTGTCGATGCGCGAGTTTTGCTCGGAGCTTGGTCGCGCCTTGCGTCGCCCCAGCCTGCTCCCAGTGCCAGGCGCTGTGTTGAAGCTTCTGCTTGGTGATGGCGCCGAAGTGGTGCTCCAAGGTCAGCAGGTGTTGCCGCAGAAGCTGCAGGCTCAGCAGTTTGCTTTTCAGGCGCCACAGCTGGATCAGGCCTTTGAGCTCAGCCTGAAGTCTTAGTCCGGCGCTGCCACCAGCCCAGCACCCCGCTGATCACAGCGGCGGCCATCAAGAGTCCAATCGCTGGGGTGAACAGCGGCTCCCAGAGCTGCTGGAACACAGCCAGGGGCTGATGGATGCCCCTGGCTTCACACAGCACAGCGGTGAGAAACCAAAACGCTCCGGCGATCACCACAAACACATCGGCAACGAGCAGCCGGTCCAACCAGCTTTTGAGGCTCTCCATTACGCGTGTTGCAGCCTCTCCAGGATCGCGCGGGCCATGCGCTTGGTGCCGCCGGCTTGGCCTAAGCGTTGATCTCCCTCTTCGCGCAGCTGCTGCAGTGTTGCCTCCGGCAGCTGCAGCAACTGCTCCAGTAAATCAGCGCTGGCGATCAGGGTGTGCGGGTCATCCACATCGCCTTCGGCGCAATGCACCCCCGGGCCCAACAAGCGCCGTTGGGCTTCGGCAAAGCCCACGGTGAATTGCGGGCCATGGCCGGCGAGTTGCAGCACCGGCTTGCCCAAACCAACGGCCTGTTCGCTGGCGGTGCCCGCCATCGACACCACCACCTGCGCCGCTGGCAGCAGGGTGGTGAATTGCCCCCAGCAGCACTGCAGCACCAGCCCTTTGCGCTTGAGCCAGAGGCTGCGGCTGGTGCTGCTGCTCAAGCTCCAGCCGCGGCTGGCGGCCAAGGCTTCCACTGCGGCTGCGGGCAGTTCGCGCACCAACGCCGCCTGGAAATCGTGGTGGCGCAACCCAGCGGGTAGTTCTTCCAATAACGCCAGCATGCGCTCGAGGTTTTGGCGCGCTTCTGGCAGACGGCTGCCGGGCAGCAGCAGCACCCGCCCGGAGCGCTCGCTGGCATCAAGGGCCACCAAGCCATCCATGAATGGATTGCCGAGAAACTCCACCGGCCGCCCCAATTGCTCGCTCAGATCACTGGCGCTCAGCGCATCGCGGCTGAACACCGCGGCAAAGCGTTTGCTGGCCAGGCATGGCCCGCAGGGCCACGGCAGCCGCAGACGGCCTTCGTAATGGCTGGAGTAGGCCACCAGATAGGTGATCACCGGCTTGCCGCTCAGCCAGGCCAGGATCACCGGGATCACATCGCCCACCACAACGATTCCATCGGCGTGGCGCGCTTCTTGCAGCAGCCGCCAGCTGCGCTTGAGCAGATAAAGCACCTGCCCTTGCACGATTTCTTTTAAGCGGCCGGCAAAGCTGGCGTAGCCCAGCCCGCCGGTGCTGAAGCTCTGGGTGCGGCCTGCGATCGGCAGTTCGGCCTGCCGGTAGGGGGCTCCATCGCCCACCAAAGGCACGGCTCGCACCGAAGCACCCTGCTGCTGCAGCGCTTGCCCAAGACGGGCTCCACTGAGGTCTTCCCCGTGGCCGTTGCTGAGCAGCAGTAGCTGCATCTCAGTCCGCCAGCCAGGCCTGCACTTTCAGCAGTGCTGGCCAACCCGGCCGCCGCTGGAGCCCATCGGCGATCGAGGCCTCCAGCTCTTGGCCCAGTTCCGGGGAGAACACCATCACGCGCTTGACGATCTCGATGTGCTCACGCACGCCTTTGGCGCCGGTTTCCAGCATCGCCAGGGCCAAATTCAGCCGCCCTTGCGGATCTTGCGCGTTGAGTTTCACCGCAGTTTTGGCTGAGCGCAGGGCGTCTTCGGGCTGCTCGGTCAGCAATTGCAGCCATGCCAGGCAGGTCCAGCCGGCGGCCTGACGCGGGTCGCGCCGGGTGATGGCCTCGAAGTCCGCGATCACATCGGCGGCCTCAGCGCCGTCTTGGTAGCGCTGCAGGGCTTGGCCGAATTGACTTTCGCTCAGGCTTGGCTGCTCTTCCGTCATGGGCGCAGGGATCAGACCAACAGATTCCCATGGCCGCGGTCATCAGACCGCAAAGGAGCTGCCGCAGCCGCAGGTTTGGCTGGCGTTGGGGTTGGTGAAGTTGAAGCCGCCGCCGATCAGTTCAGTGCTGAAGTCCAGCTGCATTCCATAGATGTAGAGCAGGCTTTTGGGATCACACACCACTTCAAAGCTGGGAGCATCGGCGGGCTCATAGCTGTAGCGCTCGTCATCGCCTTGGATCTGCGCGGCATCGATGAAGTCCATCGTGTAGCTCATGCCGCTGCAGCCGCCTGAGCGCACGCCCACCCGCAGCACACTGCCGCTGCCTTGCTGCTGCATCAGGTTGGCCAGCTGCTTCATGGCTGGCTCGGTGATCAAGATGCCTTTGCCGTCTTTGCCGGTGTGGGTCAGGGTTTCGGTGGCCATTCCGGCGCCAGCAAGTTGCTCTGCAGTTTAGGAAGCCTCGGCTGGGCAGCTCGGATCCATAGAGTCAGGGGCCTTACGGGAGCTTGAGCGGTGCGTGTCGCCATCGTCGGATCTGGATTGGCCGGTCTTTCGGCGGCAGTGGATCTGGTGGATGCCGGCCACAGCGTTGATCTCTATGAAGCCCGCCCCTTCATGGGCGGCAAGGTGGGCAGCTGGGTGGATGACGGCGGCAACCACATCGAGATGGGGCTGCATGTCTTCTTCTTCAATTACACGAATCTCTTTGCGCTGATGCGCAAGGTGGGCGCTTTCGACAATCTGCTGCCGAAAGATCACACCCATTTGTTTGTCAATGAAGGAGGGGATCTCAGAGAGCTGGATTTCCGCTTTGCCCTCGGCGCTCCGTTCAACGGTCTCAAGGCCTTTTTCACCACACCGCAGCTCGATTGGATCGACAAGCTGCGCAATGCCCTGGCTCTCGGCACCAGCCCGATCGTGCGAGGCCTGGTGGATTACGAGGGGGCGATGCGCACCATTCGCGCCCTGGATCGGATCAGTTTTAGTGAGTGGTTTTTGGGCCATGGCGGCAGCCCGGAGAGCATTCGCCGCATGTGGAATCCCATCGCCTACGCCCTTGGATTCATTGATTGCGAGGCCATCTCCGCCCGCTGCATGCTCACCATCTTCATGATGTTTGCTGCCCGCACGGAGGCCTCCAAGCTCAACCTGCTCAAGGGTTCGCCCCACCGCTGGCTGACTGGTCCGATCTTTGACTACATCAAGGCGCGTGGCGGCCAGCTGCACCTGCGCCATCGCGTCACCGCGGTGCACCACAAGGGCGACAACGGCACCACCGAGGTCACCGGCTTGACCATGGGCACCCCCGATGGCGATGTGGAGGTGGAAGCCGATGCCTACCTCGCGGCTTGCGATGTGCCGGGAATTCAGCGCCTGCTGCCCGAGGAGTGGCGCCGCTTTGAGCAGTTCGACAACATCTACAAGCTCGAGGCCGTACCCGTGGCCACCGTTCAGCTTCGCTATGACGGCTGGGTGACGGAACTCGGTGATCAACCCCAAGCGGCTGCCGCCAGGGCTGATGTGGCTCACCCCGCGGGTCTCAACAACCTGCTCTACACAGCCGATGCCGACTTCAGCTGTTTTGCCGATCTCGCCTTGGCCAGCCCCGAGGACTACCGCAAGGAAGGCCAGGGCTCACTGCTGCAGTGCGTGCTCACCCCGGGTGATCCCTGGATCCCGCGCAAAACCGAGGAGATCGTCGCCCACACCGATGCCCAGGTGCGCAAGCTCTTCCCCTCCAGCAGCGGCTTGAAGCTGGTGTGGAGCAATGTGGTCAAGCTGGCCCAGTCGCTGTATCGCGAAGCCCCCGGCATGGAGCCTTATCGGCCTGATCAGCGCACTCCGGTGAGCAACTTCTTCTTGGCCGGTAGTTACACCCGCCAGGACTACATCGATTCGATGGAAGGGGCCACCATGAGCGGGCGTCTGGCCGCCAAGGCCATCCTCAACGGCGCAGGAGGCTGAGATGGGCCGCTGGCTTGAGCACAGTGTTGCGGTGGATATTGCCGCGCCCGTGGATCTGGTGTGGGCGGTGTGGAGTGATCTCGAATCCATGCCGCTGTGGATGCGCTGGATCGAATCGGTAAAGACGCTCGATGACCCCGACCTCACTGAATGGACCCTGGCGGCCCAGGGCTTTCGCTTCCAGTGGAAGGCCCGCATCACCCAGCGGGTGGAGGCCCAGCAATTGCATTGGCAATCCGTCGGCGGCCTTCCCACCAAAGGCGCCGTGCGCTTCTACCCAGAAGCCGATGAGCGCACGGCGGTGAAGCTCACCGTGAGCTACGAGCTGCCAGGGGTGCTGGCGCCCTTGATGGATCCCAAGATCCTGGGCGGTTTGGTCAGCAAGGAGTTGCAGGCCAATCTCGATCGTTTTCAAGAACTGGTGGAAGAGCGGGCCCGCGCTCGATAGGGTTCGGCCACTTGCTGATGGGCTGCTGGCCTGCCGCGCTGCTGCCGCTGCTGTTGTTGCCGCTGTGATGCTGTCGGCCTGTGGCGCCCAGACGCCTCCTCAGGCCAGCACGCCTCCTGCCGCTGAGGCCAACAAAGACACTGCCAATTCGCTGCCTGAGCCAACAGCTGATCCACAGCTGATTCCTCTCTACGACCCGGATGAGGTGCTGGGTTCATTGCCGCGCGGCCGCCAGGATCCCTTTGCGCCACCACCGCAGGCGCTGGTGGCCGCCCAGGACGACGCGTCTGATTCAGGAGGCGACGGGGTGCCCGAGTTGATGGGTGTCTCCTCGGTAGGTGGGGTGGCCCAGGCGTTTGTGAGCTACGGCAGCTACAGCGGACCTGTCGCCCCTGGTGATGTGGGCGACCCTGATCGCCTGCCTTGGCTGCCCACCGGTGTTGGCGTTGCGGGTGTTGATGTGCAGCGTGGCCGCTTGCTATTGGAGCGCGATGGCCGGCCCTTGAGCCCGCTTCAGCTTTAAGCCAAGGCGCGGCTGCAGGCGGCTACCAGGCCATCAAGGTCATGGGGATCAGCTTCAGCGTCGACGTGCCCCAGCAGCTCCCGGCAAACGGCGCTGGTTTGCGGGCCAATCGAAATCACCGCCAGCCTGCTGATGTGCTCGTTCCAGCTCTCGCCGAACTGGGCCTCGAGCAGTTGCACCGTGTGGCGCACGGTTTTGCCGCTGCTGAAACAGATGGCCTCCGCCATGCCGGCTTCTAGAGCAGCGGCGGTGAGGGCTGGCAGATCCTTGGGGCAGCGCGATTCATAGGCCGCCACTTCGCTCACCCGCGCGCCGGCTTCGCCAAAGGCTTCAGCCAGCAGCGTGCGTCCGCCGCTTTGCACCCGCGGCAAAAGGATCCGCTGGCCCCAGACGCCAACAGGGAAGTTCTCCAGCAGGCTGTCGGCCACGAAATCCGGTGGGATGAAATCGGCGGTTGCGCCGAGATCCTCCAGTTGCTGAGCCGTTTTGCGGCCCACCGCAGCGATTTTTAGCGACGCTGGCCGCCGAGCCAGGCTGCGGCCTTGGGCTTGCAGCCGTTCATCCACCGCGGTGACGCCATTGGCGCTGGAGACCACCAGCCAATGGAAGTCCTCCAGTTCGCTGAGGGCATCATCCAAAGGCCCCCAGCTATCGGGCGGGCCAATCACCAGCGCTGGTAAATCCAGCACCTGGGCGCCAGCGGCTTCAAACAGCTTTCGCGCAGCCCCCAGCTGGTGCTCCGCGCGGGTGAGCACCACGGTGTGGCCGCTCAGATCAGGCGGCATTCAGGTTCACCAGCTCGCCAGCGCTGCGGGCCAAGGCTTCAGCATCATCTTTGCGGTTTTGCTGCAGCAGCAGCCCAATCGCCATCAAAAAGCTGCTGCGCGCCGCTTCAAAGTTGCCGCCAGCCAGCTGGGCGGCTCCCAGGTTTTGATGCAGCTCTGGGCTGTTGGGATCAAGCTGCAAACCGCTTTGGTAGGCCTCGATCGCCCCGCCGATGTCGCCGGCTTTGCGTTGGATCAGGCCGAGGTTGTACCAGCCCAGCATCACCTCCGGCAGCTGCCGGGTCACCGCTGAGGTCACCTCGGTGGCTTCCGCCAGCTTGTTCAGGCGCAGCAGCAATGCCCCGAGGTTGAGCCGGGCTCCCACCAGCACCTGGGGACTGAGGGGTTCCTCCAAGGCCAGGCGGTAGTAGCGCTCGGCTTCCTCAGGTTTATTGCTGCTGTTGGCGATGCCCAGGTGCAGCAGCAGCTCATAGCGCTCGCGGTGTTGATCGCTTTGGCAGTGCTCGAGTCCCATCTCCAGCAGGGCCAAGCCGCGGGTGGTGTTGCCTTGATCCACCTCAAGGCCGCCGAGCTTGGCGCAGGCATAGGGGTCGCCGGGTTTGCTGGCGAGCTCGGCTTCCATGGCCTCCCGCAGACGGTTGGCCTTGTTGCCGGCGATGAGCTCTTCGGGGCGGTAGCCGGTGTGGAACAGGGCCGGTTCAGCGCAATCAACAACGCGCCATTGGCTCTCGCTTTTGAGCAGCTCCTCGACGGAGTCGTCGATCATCGAGTGATAGGCCCGGCTCCATTGGATCGCAGGGTGCTTGCGGAACAGGCGGCTGACGCTGGAGTAGGGCGATTGCACCGCGCCGTCCTCGTAGCGCAGCAGGTTGATCACCAGCACATCGGGCTGCGCCATCAACGCTTGCAGCGCCGGCTTGACGTCATCAAGCAGCAGCTCATCGGCATCGAGCACCAGCACCCACTCGCCGCTGACGAACTCCAACGCCTTGTTGCGCGCTGGGGTGAAATCGCCGGGCCATTCGATTTCTTCGACTCGTGCTCCGGCGTCTTTGGCAATGGCGACGGTGTTGTCGGTGGAGCCGGTGTCAACAACCACCAGTTCATCGCAGAACCCTTTCACGCTCTCGAGGCAAGCGCCGAGCTGCTGCTCCTCATCGCGCACGATCATCGAGAGGCTGAGCATGGCCGCTGGTTGCTAAATCGCCCCAGAGATTAAGCGGCATCTCCTGGAGTGCCTCAGTCGGTAAAACCGCCCTCATGGGCATGACCCACCAACCCCAGTTGGGCCAAGGCCATGGCTTGAGCCGCCGGCATTTGGCCGGGGCTGTAGGCCGCTGGCAGATCGGCAGGCAGCAGAGCTTGGAGCTCGTGCCAGAGGTAGGGGCTGCCGTAGACCACCAGGCCTGCCAGGCGCTCCTGCTGGATCAGCTTCTGCACTTGCTCAGGCCAGTTCTCATTGCTGTTTTTGCCAGCGCGGAATGGGTTGCCGCGCACGAACAGCTGCAGCAACACCTTCTCTTCGGGCAGGTTCCAGGGCGGGCTTTGATCATCGATGCGCCATGGCCTCCAGCCCGCCGCCTGAGGCCGGATCAGGGCTGGGGCGTTGAGGGGTAGAGCCGGGCATTGCAGGCTGTTGTCAACGCGGATCAGATTCACGCCGCCGCCACTGGCGAGTGGCCCGCCTCGATGCTCAAAGCTGGCGGCCAGCAGCTGCTGCTGCAGGTTGCGGTGTTGGTGTTGCAGCAGGGCCAGCTCTTGGATTGCCGTTGTTGGTTCGATGAGGCTGGTGTGGCTTTGCGCTAGGGCTTGCTCTCGCCTCTGCAGGCTTTGCTCTAAGCGCTCCATCGGCCAGCGGCCGCTGCTGAAACCTTCTTCGAGGGCATCAAGGGCCGCTGCCGCATCCGCTGGCATCAAGATCAGATCAGCGCCAGCGTCAAACGCCAAGGCGGCAGCTTCCCCAGGGCCATAGCGATCAGCAATGGCTTCCATCACCAGGGCGTCGGTCACCACAAGCCCGTTAAAACCGAGCTGCTGCCTGAGCAGATCAGTGAGCACTGCCTTGGAGAGGGTGGCGGGCCGCTCAGCATCCAAGGCAGGCAGCAACAGATGCGCGGTCATCACGCTGGCGGCTCCAGCGTCAATGGCGGCTTCAAACGGCAGCAGCTCAAGGCGCTGCAAGCGCTCGAGGTCGTGGGGGATCAGCGGCAGTTCCAGATGGGAATCGCTGGCGGTATCGCCATGGCCGGGAAAGTGTTTGGCGCAGCCCAGCACCCCTTCGCGTTGCAGTCCCACGAGAAAGCAGCAGCTCAAGGCGCTGGCGGCCTCAGCTGTTTCTCCCCAGGCGCGCACATTGATGACCGGATTGGCAGGGTTGTTGTTGACATCGCAGACCGGCCCAAGCACCCAGTTCAACCCGAGGCTGCGGGCCTCAAGCGCGGTGCAGCGGCCATAGGCCGTGGCCAAGACTTCGGCCTGAGTCGGGTCGCGATTCCACAGCTTCGCCAGTCCCAGCGGTGGCGGCAGCCAACTGGCGCCATCAAAGCGTTGGCCCACGCCTTCCTCCACATCGGCGCAGAGCAGCAGTGGCCCTTGGGCCCAGCGCTGCAGTTGCCGGCAGCGCAGCGCTAGATCAGCCGCTGATCCGCCCAGCAAGATCACACCGCCCACGCCTTCAGCCAGCCCGCGCTGCAGTTCGTCGTTGCTGAGTTCCCAGCGCGGGTAGCGGCGCTGCCCGTCGAGGGCGTAGCCACTGGCCCTGAGAACCAGCAGCTGGGCCAGCTGGCGGCGCAGGCTCACATCTCCTCGCTGCCGTCGGGCACCGGGCCGCGTTCTTGTCGTTCTTCCTCGAGCTTGCTCAGCAGCCCCAGCACTTCCACCCCTTGGGCCAAGCCCTTGTCGTGATGGAACACCAGCTCAGGGGTGCGGCGCATGTTCAAGCGCCGGCTCAGCTCACCGCGCAGGTAGGGAGCCGCCGAGCGCAGGCCAGCCATGGCCTGGTCTTGCTCGCTCTCGCTGCCAAAGATGCTCACCGACACCTTGCAGTGCTGCAGATCGCCCGCCACCACCACATTGGTGATGCTCACCATGCCTTGATTCACGCGTTCATCACGCACGCCATTGACGAGCAATTCGCTCATCTCCCGGCGAATCATCGAGGCCACGCGCTCTACCCGTCGCCCATGGGCCATTGCCTATGCCAGCGGCACTGGAGTCACCATGGCACGCAGCACGAGCGTGAGCGTGAGCAGCCCGCTGATCAGCGCGCCGATCAGCGCAACGGCGGTGACGGGGTTGCGGGTGCGCGCCAAAAGAGGCTCGAACACCGAGCTGGCCACACCCAATCCAAAGGCGATCAAGTAACGCGGATAGCGCGTCACGTTGGCGAAAAACTCTCCCATCACCTCACAAAACCCATGGCTACTCTGCCGGCAAGCGCTGTTTCGCCCGCCTGCCATGGAGCTTTTTCAGTTCCGCCACTCTGCCTTTTGCGAAAAAGTGCACTTGTTATTGGCGGCAAAGGGACTCAGCTACAGCGTCAACGATGTCACCCCCGGCGTGGGGCAGATCGAGCTATTTCAGCTCACAGGCCAGCGGCAGGTGCCGGTGCTGCGCGATGGTGAACAGCTGATTGCCGATTCCAGTGCCATCGCGATGCACTTGGAGTCCAAGCACCCGGAGCCTGCGCTCCTGCCCAGTGATGCCGCCCAGCGCGCTGAAGTGTTGTTGCTGGAGGACTGGGCCGATACGGCCTTGGCCTCTTCCGCCCGCATGGCACTCCTGCAGGGTGCAGCGGAAGATCCTGTGCTTCGCGGCGCGCTGCTTCCCGATGCCACCCCAGCGCTGCTGCGCAATTTGATCGGTGCCGTGCCAGGTGATCTGCTCGGTGGTGTGGGCCAATTGCTGCCCATGGGGCGCGATTCGTTGATCTTTGCCCTGGAGCAGCTGCTCACCTTGCTGGAGCAGCGCCCCTATTTGGTGGGCGAGCGCCCCACCGTGGCCGATGTAGCTGTGGCCGCCCAGCTGTATCTGTTGCGGTTCCCATCTGTGGCTGGGCCTCAACTGGCCTCCCGCGGTGTGGCTGGAGTGGCTGATCAGCCCCGATTTGAGCCGCTGTTCCAATGGCGCGATGAGCTCTACCGCACCCTGGGCCGCCGGCCCGATGGCTCAGAAGCGTCGGCTCCGGTTGAGGCCATGCCGGTGGGGTGAGGCGCGCTTGGGCTCGCTGATCACATCGAAATAGCCTCCGGGCATCTTAATTTCGTGTCTTATTTGCTGGGCCTGCGATGAATCCCCTGGCCCCGGTGTTGCAGCAGGAAGCCCAGGCGTTGTTGAACACGGCCGCTCAATTGCGGCCCGATCAAGCCGAGGCCGCCTTGGATCTGCTGCAGCACTGCAGCGAGCAGGGCGCCAAGTTGGTCGTCACGGGTGTGGGCAAAAGCGGGATCGTGGCTCGCAAGATCGCGGCCACGTTCACCTCGATTGGCCTGATGGCCCTCTATCTCAATCCCCTCGATGCACTGCATGGGGATCTGGGGGTTGTGGGGGCCGAAGACGTTGTTCTGCTGCTCTCCAACAGCGGCGAGAGCAGTGAGTTGCTGGCGTTGCTGCCCCATTTGCACCGCCGCGGTAGCGCTTGCATTGCTCTGACGGGCCGGCTGGATTCCAGCTTGGCCAGGGGCGCTCAAGTGGTGCTCGATGGCTCCGTGGATCGTGAGGTGTGCCCCCTCAACCTGGCTCCAACAGCCAGCACAGCAGTGGCGATGGCGATTGGGGATGCCTTGGCGGCGGTGTGGATGCAGCGGCAGGGCATCACCCAGGCCGATTTTGCGGTGAATCACCCCGCAGGTTCCTTGGGGCGGCAGCTCACCCTCAGCGTCGCGGATTTGATGGTCCCCATCGACACGTGCCCGCCCTTGCCGCCGGATGCTGCATTGCCAGAAGTGGTGGACCAGCTCACCGGCGCTCTGGCTGGGGCCGCGTGGGTGCAGCAGCCTGATCAGCCCAAGCGGTTGTTGGGCTTGATCACCGATGGCGACCTGCGCCGCGCGCTGCGAACCCATTCGCCCCAGGCCTGGGCTTCGATTCAGGCGGCCGATTTGATGACCACTGATCCCATCACGGCAGCCCCTGATCAATTGGCCGTTGCCGCTTTGGAGCTGATGGAGCGCAACCGCCGTAAGTCGATTTCGGTGTTGCCTGTGCAGGCGGTCAGTGGGGAGTTGGTGGGGCTGCTGCGCTTGCATGATCTGGTGCAGGCCGGGCTGAGCCGCGCTTCAGGAACCACAACAGACATTCCGCAGGCGGCATGAGCATCCCGTTCACCTTGATTGCTGGGCCCTGTGTGCTCGAAAGCCCTGAGCTGGTTTTTGACATGGCCGCCGCACTCAAGGCCATGAGCGAGCGGCTCGGTATCCGTTTGTTGTTTAAAACCAGCTTTGACAAGGCCAACCGCAGTTCAGGCGGCAGTTTCCGCGGTCCCGGCATGGAGCAGGGCCTTGAGGTGCTGGCCCAACTAAAGCAAGAGCTGGGAGTGCAGCTGCTGACCGATATCCATGAGAGCCACCAGGCTGCCGTGGTGGCTCAGGTGGTGGATGTTTTGCAGATTCCTGCCTTCCTATGTCGCCAAACCGATCTGCTTTTGGCAGCAGCTGCCGCCGTTCAAAACCCAGAGGCAGCCGCCTCGGTGGTGAATGTCAAAAAAGGGCAATTCCTCGCCCCCTGGGACATGGCCCAGGTGGTGAGCAAGTTGCGTGAGGCCGGCCTGCAGAGCCCTGAGCAGCTCTGGCTGACGGAGCGCGGAACCACCTTTGGCTACAACACCTTGGTGGTGGACATGCGCAGCCTGCCGCAGCTGCGCCAGCAGGGCTGCCCTGTGATTTTTGATGCCACCCACTCGGTGCAACAGCCCGGTGGTCGCGGCAGCAGCACCGGCGGGCAGCGCGAGTTTGTCGCTCCCTTGGCCCGAGCAGCCATGGCGGTTGGAGTTGATGGGCTGTTCATCGAGACCCACCCCGATCCGGATCAGGCCCTGAGCGATGGGCCCAACATGGTGCCGTTGCATCGCCTCGAACCTCTGCTGGAGCAGCTATTGGCGATTCGCGCAGCCGCCGCAGCGCAGCCGGAGGCCGTCAGCAGCCTGTGAGCCGCCTCAGTCAGTCGCTACGTGGGCTTGAGTTGCTGGTGCTGGATGTGGATGGTGTCCTCACCGATGGTGGCTTGAGTTATGCCCCCGATGGCCAGGTGTGGCGCCGCTTTGATGTGCGCGATGGCTTGGGATTGAAGCTTTTGCAGCAGGCGGGGATCACCTTGGCGGTGATCAGTGGGGGCCGCAGCGGAGCCATTGAGCGCCGCGCCCAGGATTTAGGCATTGAGCACTGCTTCACCGAGGTGCGCGATAAGCAGGCGCAATTGGGCCAGCTCCAACAGCAGCTTCAGGTGTTGCCCGCCGCCACGGGCTTTGTTGGCGATGACCTCAACGACTTGGTGGTGCGCTCCCAGGTGGGCGTGATGGCAGCGCCTGCTGATGCCTGCAAAGCGTTGCGCCGGCAGGCCGATTTGGTGTTGCGGCGCAGGGGCGGCCATGGGGCTGTTCGGGAGCTCGCCGAGCGGATTCTCAAGGCACGCGGTGAGTGGACCGCGCTCGCTGCCGGTGGCTGGCGTCAGCGCAATTGAGCTGCGATTGCTCGCGCTTCTTCCAGTTGCTCAGCGGTGTCCACCGATAGCGAATCCGCCTCCACCGGGAAGCTGCCAATGGCGATGCCTGCTTCCAGCAGTTTGAGTTGCTCCAGTTTTTCAATCGCCTCTAAAGGCGAGGCGGGCATGTCGTTCCATTGGGCCAATACCTCGGCCCGGTAGCCATAGATCCCCACATGGCCCCAGTAGGGGGCATGGGCATGCCATTGCTCTGGCGGCACATCGCGCACATGGGGCAGCGCGCTACGCGAAAACGTGAGGCAACGGCCGTCATGGGCCAGCAGGCACTTCACCACCGCTGGGTTGTGAATCTTCTCTGGGGGTAGGCGATACACCGGAGTCAGCACATCGCTGCGGGCCTCGCTGCAGCGCTCGGCCATGGCATCAATGATGTTGGGATCCACAAAGGGTTGATCCCCCTGCACATTCAGCACCCAGCAGTGGGCTGGGTCATTGGAGCCTGCTAGCTCCAACAGCTCCGGCAGGGCGCAAGCCAGCCGTTCGCTGCCGCTGCTGCAGCTCGCTGGTGTCATCACCACAGGCACAGGTCGCGCTAGGGGCCATTGGCCGGCCTTGTCGCGGAGTTCTTCGCTATCGGTGCAGAGCACAACAGCGGCTGGGTGTTGGGCTTCGAGGCAGCGCTCCAGCACCCGCTGCAGCAAAGGCTTGCCGCCCACATCAGCGAGCAGTTTGCGGGGCAGTCGCTTGGATTCCAGCCGCGCTGGAATGGCAACCACGGTGGTGGGGTGATTCATTCGTCCCACAGGGCCATGGCGTCATCACGGGCGCCAAACCATTCGGCCGCGACAGTCCCGCCCATGCTGCGCTGCCCGCGAAACCAGGGCCCCCCAAGGGTCCAATGCAGCAGGGCCGCCTCCTCGCTGGCTGGTTCTTGCACACCCACCAAGTGATTCCAGCGGTTGGGTAGGGCACCGATCTGATGGTCGCCGTCGAGCCAATGGAAGCGATGCAGATCAAGCCCGCTTGCTGAGTTCACGTATTCCGGTGTGAGTGCTTGGCAGCGGCTGCAGTTCAGCAGCATTAATGAGCTCCAGTTTTTTTTGGGGTAGGCGCTTTGGGTTTCTCCCAAGAACTTGCTGGCTTCTGTGGGTTGGTGATCGTGTTGCACGCACATCACGGCAAAGCGCTCATCACGAAGCGCCCATAGGTCGCTGATGTCAGCGCGGCAGAGCATGTCGCAGTCCATAAAGATCGCCCAGCCTTGAAAGCCCATCAGCTGGGGCACCAAAAAGCGAGTGAAGGAGAACGCGGTGCTTTGTTTGGGGTCGCGCTGGCGCCAATAGAGCTTTTGCTGCTCCAGCTGGGGGGTCACTAGAGGCGTGATGGCAAGCGGCGCGCTGCTCGTGTCCACAAGCGAATCGATCAACACATTGGTGGCGGCCCGCTCGCGCGGGTCCATGCCAATGAAGATCGAGATGGGCTGCTGCTGCATCACAACCGAATGGGAGGTTCTGATCCGACCTGTTCAACTTGCTGCAGATCCGGCGCTGTGCTGCCGATGTTGTGCAGTTCATTGGGTTGCTAGGGCGCTGAGATGCGCTCCAGCTTCAAGCTGAGTTTCTGGCTGCTGCGTGCTGCGCCCGCCAGGCCGTCTTCTGGTGAGCCGTAGCTGGCTTGCCACTGCTCACCACTGATTTGATCGGGGCCCAACAGCTCGTAGCTGCTGAGGGTTTCAATGCGGCTGATCCGCGGCGGTGCGCCCCCTTGCCGCAGCAACTGCAGGCTGAGTTCGTCGGCCAGAAAGGCATTGGGACTGGGCGATTCGCTGCGCCGGCCACTGATGCGCGTGTCCAAGACGCGGTCATCGCTCAAGCGGGCCAGCTGCCGGTTCGGATTGCCGGGATCGTCCTGCACCTCCAGCAGCTCCTCACCCAGCACGGCCCGGCCGATGGCCATGGCGTTGGCTGCTCGGGTGCCCACAACAGCGCCATCAGCGCGGCGCTGAAAGTGCACCTCAGCGCTGATGCCATCGCTGCTGCTCAGCTGCCAATCGCCTTCAAACCAGGCCGGATAGATCAGGTCATCACCAGGCCTTGGACGCGGCAATGGAGCCGGTAGTTGCCAGCTGGGCCATTGCTCCAGCCGCAGGTTCAAGGGGCCGGCCGCAGCACTGATGGGCAGCAGCAGCGCCAAGATGAGCCCCAGCAGGCTGGTGGCCATGTCTGATCCCCTCATCCGTGAGCTTGATCATTACGTGGTGCTGGATCCAGCCGTGGGCGAACAAATCCTCAGCGCGGCCGAAACCCGTCACTGGTTGGCGGAGCAGCTCCAACGCCTCAAGCAATTGCCGGCCGACATCGCTGCTGTCGAGGGTCTGCCCCAGCAGGTGGAATGGCTCATCGACACGGCCTGTGCGCTGGAAATCGAGCCAGGGCTCACGGTGCAGTGGTTTGCGGTGCGCCTGGAGCCTTGAGCAATCCAGGCAGCTGCTGAAGAATTCGCTCGCTGATGTCGCTGGCGCCCTCTCCTTGCGCGCTCACGCGGAGATCGGCTTGCCCATAGAGGGGTTGGCGTTTTTCTAAGAGTCCGTGCAGTCGTCCTGCTGGATCGTCTCCAGCCAGCAGCGGCCGTCCGCCGGGATCAGCCTGCAGCCGGCGCATCAGCTCCTCTTCAGCCACATCCAGCCAGATCACCACGCCCTGGCGCAGTTCGCCCCAGTTCGCCGGCACGGTGACGATGCCGCCGCCGGTGGCCACCACCAGCGAATGCCACTGGCTGAGCTGCTGCAGCACCTGCCTCTCGAGCTGGCGGAAGCCCTCCTCCCCATCGCGCTCAAAAATCTCGGGGATGCTGCAGCCAGCGGCTTGGCTGATCACCGCATCGGCATCAAGAAAGCGATAGCCCAGGGCCTTGGCCAGCAACGGTCCCACCGTGCTCTTGCCGCTGCCCATCATTCCCACCAAATACAGGTTCGTGCCCTGGAGCCGTTCACCAAGGGGCTGGGATGGATCCGTAGGATGCATGCGCTTTACAAGCTGTGACAATTTTGGCGCCACAGGTGATTGGGCATGCTGCCACGGCCCCCCACGGCCAGGGCAGGTCCTGCGTGATCACGCGCCGGGCCACCTTCAGTTCGAGCCATCTCTATTCCCTGCCGGAGCTGAGCGCCGCTGAAAATCAGCAGCGTTTTGGCCCCTGCAGCCAGGCGCCAGGCCATGGCCACAACTACGAGTTGATCGTGGCCATGGAAGGCGGGCTCGATGCCAACGGCATGGTGCTCAACCTGTCCGATGTGAAGCATGCGATCCGCTCCCAGGTGACCGAGCAGCTGGATTTCCGCTGCCTCAACACCACCTGGCCGGAGTTCGATGTGGAAGGCAGCCAGCAGGCCGCTTTGCCTACCACCGAGTGGTTGCTGTATGCCATTTGGCAGCGCCTATCAACGCATCTGCCCCTGCGCAGCCTGCGCCTGTTTGAACAATCCACCCTCTGGGCCGATTACTTCGGCAATGACATGGAAGCCTTCCTCACCATCCGCGGACACTTTGCGGCGGCCCACCGCTTGGCCCGTGAGGAGCTGAGCCAGAGCGAAAACGAAACCATCTATGGCAAGTGCGCCCGGCCCCATGGCCATGGCCACAACTACCTGCTCGATGTGACGGTGCGCGGCCAGATCGATCCCCGTAGCGGCATGGTCTGTGACCTGGCTGCCCTGCAGAAGCTGCTCGATGACGAAGTGCTTGAGCCCTTCGATCACACGTTCCTCAACAAGGACGTGCCGTTTTTCGCCAGCTGCGTGCCCACGGCTGAAAACATCGCTCTGCACATCGCTGATCGGCTCAAGGCGCCGATCGCTGATCTCGGTGCCTCACTGCACAAGATTCGTCTGCAGGAGAGCCCCAACAACGCCGCTGAGATCTACGCCGAACCCGCCCAGGTGTGACGCTTCGCCTGGTTCTGGCGGTCAGCCTCGATGGCCGGCTGGCACCCCCTGCAGGCGGAGCTGCCCAATTGGGTGGCGCCGGTGATCGCTGCGTGCTTGAGGAGGCCCTGGCTTGGGCTGATGTTGCTGTGGTGGGTGCCGGCACCGTGCGGGCCCACGGCTGCAGCTGTTTGATTCATCGGCCTGAGTTGCAGCAGCAGCGCCAATCCCGCGGACAGTCGCTGCAACCGCCTTTGCTGATTGCCAGCCGCCAGGCCACTCCAGTGGGTTTTGATCCCGCTTGGCGCCTTTGGGGCCAGCCCTTGCAGCTCTGGTGGCTGAGCTCAGCGCCGCTGTTGGCGGCGCCGCCTGCTGGGTTTGCGCGCCAGCTGGCTTTGGAGAGTTGGCAGGGCTTGCTGGCCCAACTCAACGCCGAGGGGCATCAACGCGTGCTGCTGTTGGGTGGGGCCCAGCTGGCTGGGGCCTTGCTTCAAGAGGATCTGGTCGATGAGCTGCAGCTCACCATCTGCCCGCTGGTGCTGGGCGGTGAACACAGCTGGCTGCCGCCTTCCGCACAGCCCCAGGCTGATCGCTGGTTGCTGCAGGAGCAGCGCTCCTTAGGCGATGGGGAGGTGCTGCTGCGCTATCAGCGCAAGGGGAACTCCTGATCCCACACCGGCTTGGCGCTTTGCATCAGCCGTTCGATGCAGGCCGAAGCCACACCCAAGCTGGCGGGCCCCAGGCTGCCTTCAAGAGCTTCACGGGCCACTTGGGCCAAGCTGCCTTGCTGGCTGATCTCCTCCACCAGGCAAACGCTGGCGGGTTGTGAGATCTCTGAGCAGATGCTGCGCAGATTCAAGAAGCTGCCGTCAGGGCTGTTGACGGCTTTTTCGCATTCCCGCGTCATCTGCAGCTCCAGCTGCGGCCGCAGCACCATCAACAGGTCTTCGGTCGGCGTGCTGGTTTGAGCCAGGATCAGTAAGGGCAGCAGCATCGAGCCGTTGCGGGTGTGACCTCAGCCTGCAGCACTCCCCAGCCGTGCGATGGCCTGATTAGGTTTTGCAGCAACTCCAGCCCCACTGTGAGCGAGTCCGATCACTCCGCTGAGGCCTTGGAGGCGCGCTGGCATCAGCAGCTCGCCGAGATTCCTGAGCAGGCTTGGGATGCTCTGGTGGCCTCCGCTGGACTGCCGTTCTACCGCTGGGCTTGGCTGGAAGCCTTGGAGCGCTCCGGAAGCATTGTTCCCTCCCAGGGCTGGCAGGCTTGCCACCTCAGCCTGTGGCGCGAGCAACAGCTGATCGCCGTGGCGCCGCTCTACGTCAAAGGCCATAGCTACGGCGAGTTCGTCTTTGATCAATCCTTCGCTCAACTCGCTGGACAGTTGGGCCTGCGCTACTACCCCAAGCTGCTGGGCATGAGCCCATTGAGCCCAATCTTGGGCTATCGCTTCTTCATTGCCAGCAACGAAGAGGAGGGCGCTTGCACCGCGTTGATGCTGCGCTTGATCGATCGCTTTTGCGAGCGCAACCAACTGCTGAGTTGCAACTTCCTCTATGTCGATCCGGCTTGGCGGCCCCACGCCGAAGCCGCTGGCTGCTCCGCCTGGCTCAATCAGCAGAGCCTGTGGAGCAATCCCGGTTACGGCAGCTTTGAGGACTACCTCGCCAGCTTTAACGCCAACCAACGCCGCAATATCCGCCGCGAACGCAAGGCCGTGCAGCAAGCGGGCCTGCAGGTGAGCGCCATTGCCGCGGAAGCGATCACGCCGGAGCTGCTGGAGCGCATGCATGGCTTTTATGAAGACCATTGCCGCCGCTGGGGCATGTGGGGCAGTAAGTACCTCACCGAAGAGTTCTTCTCACTGGCGCAGCAGTTGCGTCAGCACCTGGTGCTGTTCAGTGCCCATCGCCACGGGGAGGATCCCCATCAGCCCATCGCCATGAGCCTCTGCGTGCGGGAGGGCGATCACCTCTGGGGCCGGTATTGGGGTTCAACGGTGGAGATCGACAATCTCCACTTTGAGGTCTGCTATTACGCGCCGATTGAATGGGCCATCGCTCAGGGCATTCGCCATTACGACCCAGGTGCCGGCGGTAGCCACAAGCGCCGCCGCGGTTTTGTGGCCCGACCGCATGCCAGCTTGCACCGCTGGTATGAGCCCCAGTTCGCCGGCTTGATCAAGCGTTGGTTGCCATTGGCCAATGCCCAGCAGCTGGAGGAGGTGGAGGCGATTAACGCAGAGTTGCCGTTTAGCGGCCGCCAGATCCCGCTGGCCCCAGAGCAGGGCAAAATCGAAGGCTGAGCCACCACCTGTCATGGCACCGCTCTCGCCCCAGCAGCGCCGCGAGCTGGATGATGCCCACTCCAACCGCACGATCGAGCTCGATCCCAGTGGCTATTTTCTGATCCGCGTGGATGCTGCTGCTGGCGAGCTGGTGGTCCAGCACTTCGGCAATGCCATCAATGACCAGGGGCTTGCCACCGATCCAGACACTGGTGAGGTGCTCAGTTGCCGCGGTGGCGGCCCACGTGCAGCGTCAGCGGAATACCGCGGCCGCAGCGCCAAAGAGCTGGGCATGGCGCTGACCGAAAGCGCCGAGCCTTTGCCGCTCAGTCGATTGGATCACGCCTTGTACCTGGGCCGTGAGCTGCAAAAAGCGGAGCTCTGCCTCGAGCAGGGCCTCGACTACGTGCAGGACTGACTCAGGCGGGCTGCAGTTCGCGCTTGGCCGGCAACTCAGCAAGTTGCTCTTGGATTTCCTGGGTCACCACACCGCGGTACTCCTGGAAGTGCTCGTTGTGAGCTAACACGACAAGGAACTGCTCCAGCAGTGCGGGGTTGTGAATGGCCATACCCACCATGTAGCGCCAGAAGCGGAAGCGAGTGCTGCGTTTGATCCCTTGGCGCCACACCACGATCGAGAGCGCGCGGAGGTCGACCAGGGTGGGCAGCTTGGCGGCAGCCTTCCAGCGAGGAGCACCCATCTTCAAGTAGTAGGAGTACACCCGATCCATGTAGGCATTGGGCTCATACAAGGCGCAGAACGCGTCGACGTATTCATTGGCGATCTCGCGGATCGGCCGGGTCGGCACGAAGTTCAGCAGGTTGGTCTGGTTCACGCCCTTAGCGGCGTCTTCGTTTTGGATCAGGCGACCTTCTTTCTCCAGGCGTGCCCACAGCGCTGTTTTGGGCAAGGCCTGAAGCATGCCCATCATGGCCGCTGGAATGCCGGTGCGGGTGACGAACTCAACGATGCGATCGCCGGCGCCGCTCTTCTCGCCATCGAAGCCGATGATGAAGCCCGCCATCACGCGAATGCCATTGGCCGTAATGCGGTCAACCGCAGCATCGAGGGGGTTGCGGGTATTTTGCACCTTGCGGGCGGTTTCCAAACTCGCTTCATCTGGGGTCTCAATCCCGAGGAAGACGCTTTCAAAACGGCAATCAGCCATCATCCGCATCATCTCTTCGTCGTCGGCCAGATCGACCGAGGCTTCGGTAGCAAAGCTGAAGGGGTAGCCGCGCTCCTCTTGCCACTTGCGAATTTCGGGCAACAGCAACTTGGCGTTGCGCTTGTTGCCGATGAAGTTGTCGTCGACCAGGAAGATCGAACGGCGCCAACCCAAGTCGTAGAGGTATTGCAACTCGGCAACGAGTTGCTCGGGAGTCTTGGTGCGTGGTTTGCGGCCGTAGAGCACGATGATGTCGCAGAACTCGCAGTTGAACGGACAGCCCCGGGAGAACTGCACGCTCATCGAGTCGTAGGCATCGAGCTGAAGCAGATCGAAGCGGGGAATCGGCGTTGCCGTCACATCGGGCTTTTCGCCTTCCGAGGAGAAGCGTCCGCTGCGCTCGCCGCGCTCGATCGCTTCGATGAACATCGGCAGGGTGATTTCACCCTCATCGAGCACCTTGAAATCAGCCAGGTCCAGCTCAGGTGCATCGGGAGTGGAGCTGGCGAAGGGGCCGCCAACGGCCACAGGCAAACCACGCTCTTTGGCGTTGGCAATTTGCACGGCCATGTCGTCCTTCTGGACGATCATTCCGGAAATGATCACCAGCTCAGCCCAGTTCCACTCGGCTTCGGTGACCTCACGCACATTGCGGTCCACCAGCTTCATCTCCCACTGCTGGGGCAGCAGGGCCGCCACGGTGACCATGCCAAGGGGCGGCAGCAGCACCTTGCGGTTCACCAGCTCCAAGATCTTCTCGTAGCTCCAGAAGGTCTTGGGGAATTCGGGGTAGATGAACAGGGTGCGCATGCCCGGTGACGTTGCGGTGGCGCTATCGCCTGAATGTGGCAAACCCTAATCGGTTTCGTCGTAGGAAACGCCACATCTGCTCTAATACCCCCACTGACACAAGCGGCCATGGGCATCGCCCTCTATCTCACCTGGGTTGGCGGATTCCTAGTTACTGCTGTGGTGCTGACCCGTCTGCTGAAGGGCATCAAGCTGATCTGAGCTCAATCAGACGCCAAGGTCAGTCGGTCTTGACCGTGTCTGATCAGCTCTTGGCCGGCAATCACCAGGCCGATAGCGCCCAGCACCGCGCAGGTGGCGCCAAGGCCCCAGCGCATCGTTAAACCGGCAGCCAGAAGCCCACTGATGCCGCCGCCGCCCAAAAATGCAATTTGCCCCAGTCCTGCCATGCGTCCGCGCAGCACTTGGGAGGCTCCCACTTGGGTGATCAAGTTGGTGCCTGAGAGCAGCACTGCCGTTCCCCAGCCGATCAAAAAGGCCATCGCCAGGGTCCAAGCTCGGGGCCCGTCGATGCCCAGGCCTAGCTGAGCTAGTGAGGTCAGCAGGGCACTGCTGCCGAGCAGGAAGGCGGGCCGTTGGCTGAGCCGAAAGCTATTGCGCTGCAGCAGCACGCCACCGGTGATGCTGCCTGCGGCCAACACACTGGTGAACAGGCCCAGATCCTGGGGGCCGGGCCCGATGAAATCCGCCGCCATCACTGGGGCTAAGCCAGGGTGAAAAAAGCCCACCAGGCAGAACAAGGCGGTGAAGCGCAGCACATGGCGTAAGTCGGCTCCGCAGCCGCGCCAGGCGGCCCAGAGGCTGGCGCTCTCGCCTTGCTGGCTGCGCTGCTCCTGCTCCCGCAAGGGCTGCAGCAGCCACACCACACTCACGATCGGCAGGATGTAGGTGCTGGCATCAAGCAGTAGCGCCAGCGATGGGCCCGTTAGGGCCACTAACAGCCCTCCCACCGGCGGGCCCACCAATTTGCCCACGTTGAAGACCACCGAAAAGCTGGTCAAATAACTGCCGAGTTCGCCGGGGTGTTGCACCAGCAAGGCGCAGTACTTGTTGCGGGCGGTGAGCTCATAGGCACTGGCGATCCCCACCAGCAGGGTGCTGAGCAGCAGCAGTGCGGCTTGCAGCGCCCCTGAAGTCAGGGGCATGGCCAGGGCTCCAACGAGAGCTCCGCCTAGGAGTCCGAATTGAGCCCAAACCAACACCCGCTCGCAGCCATGGCGATCGGTGAGCACTCCAGCAGGCCCGCTCACCACCAGGGTGGGTAGGGCCAGAACTGCAAACTGCAGGGCCACGATCAACGGATTGTTGGTGCCGCTCATCAGCACCCAGCCTTTGGCCGTTAGGCCGGCAAAGGAGCCCATCGTGCTGAGCCCGGAGGCCAGCAGGAACAGATTGCGTTGAGCAGGGAGGCTGAAGCGGGCTTGCCTCACGAATGCCGCACGGCATCAACCATTTCTTGGGCTCCCACCACTTCTCCTTCCAAGTCGTAGATGTCGGCTGCGGTGATCCGCACTGGAACCATGGTGCCAGCGCTGGCCGCGGCTCCGTGGCTGCCAGCTCGAATCCGCACCTCTCCATCCACATCCGGGGCAAAGCGCAGGCAGCGGCCAATCAGCTCCCCGCTGCTGGGGTTTTCCTGCTCCACCAACACATCAACGATGCGTCCCACCCAGGCCCCATTGCGCTCGGCGCTGATGGCCTGCTGGGCTTCCATCAACCGGCCGCGGCGGGCTTCGGCCACCTCTGCGGGCACGGCATTGGGAAGGTCGGCAGCTGGGGTGCCGTCTTCCGGTGAGAAGCAGAACACGCCCACATGGTCAAAGCGCTGCTCTTGCACAAACTCCAGCAGATGCTCGAACTGCTCTTCGGTTTCACCCGGGTAGCCAACGATGAAGGTGGTGCGCAGCACCGCATCGGGCAGCTGCTCTCGGATGCGCTGCAGCAATTGGCCATTCACCCCCTCTTGCCAGGGCCGATTCATGGCCCGCAGCACCTCCGGGTGGCTGTGCTGCAAGGGCAGATCCAGGTAGGGCAGCACGTTGGGCACCTCGCGGTAGGCCGCCAACACCTCGGGGGTCAGGCCTGTGGGGTAGGCGTAGTGCACCCGAATCCAGGGGATTTCCACCTCGCCTAGGGCCCGCAGCAGTTCAGCCAGCTGGGGTTTGCCATAAAGGTCGAGTCCGTAGTTGGTGGTGATTTGGCTGATCAAGATCAGCTCCTTCACCCCCTGGGCCGCCAGTTGTTGGGCCTCGGCCACGATCGATTCGATGGGCCGTGAGCGCTGATCGCCGCGCAACTTGGGAATGATGCAGAAGGCGCAGCGGTAGTCGCAGCCTTCCGCCACTTTCAGATAGGCCACCGCCTCGGAGGTGGTGCGGTAGCGGGGCAGGTTTTCATCAGCAACAAAGGTGGGCACCTGGCTCACCCGGTTCACCCGCTCGCCGGCTTCCACCTGCTCGAGCACTTCAACGATGTGTTGGTAATCGCCAGTTCCAACTATGGCGCGGGCCTCCGGCAGCGATTCCAGTAGCTCCTCTTGGAAATGCTGCGCTAGGCAGCCGGCAATCACGATCTGCTTGCCCTGCTCGGCGAGGTCCACCAGGGTGCGCACCGATTCAGCGCGGGCGTCCTGGATAAACGAGCAGGTGTTGACCACCACCACTTGGGCATCGGCTTCATCGGCGCTGACTCCATAGCCCGCTTGCGCCAGCAGGCCCAGCATGTGCTCAGTGTCGACGCGGTTTTTTTCGCAGCCCAGGTGGGCAAAGGCCACCGTGGGCCGGGCGGTGGTTGCTGTGGAAGCCATGGCAGCATCAGCCCAACAGTTCAACGTAAACCTTGGTGGCTGCTGCTCCCTGGTCATCGCTGTTTGCCCATGACCGGCCGGCATTGATCGGCGTGTTGCATCTGCCGCCGTTGCCGGGCAGTCCGCGCTGGCAGGGTGATTTCGAAGCAGTGCGTCGCTTTGCCCTGGCTGATGCAGCGGCCTACCTGGCGGGCGGCGCTGATGGCTTGGTGGTGGAGAACTTCGGCGATGCGCCCTTTTTTGCCTCCGCCGTGCCGTCCCACACCGTTGCGGCCATGGCCCGTATCGCTGCTGAGGTGGTGGAGGCTGCCGCCGGAGTGCCGGTGGGGATCAATGTGCTGCGCAATGACGCCCATGCCGCCATGGGGATTGCTGCGGCCAGCGGCGCCTCCTTTGTGCGGGTGAATGTGCTCAGCGGCGCCATGCTCACCGATCAGGGCCTGATTGAAGGGCGCGCAGCAGAGTTGCTGCGTTTGCGCCGGCAGCTGGAGGCCACAGAGGTTGGGATTTTTGCTGATGTGTTGGTGAAGCACGCCTACCCGCTGGCGCCCCAGCCGATCGGGGAAGCCGTGGAGGATTGCTTGGGCCGAGCCGGCGCCGATGGTGTGATCGTTAGTGGTGTGGCCACCGGTGCTGCTCCCGATCCTGATGATCTGGCCGCAGCTCGATCGGCTGCTGGCAGCGCTCCGGTGTTGATTGGCAGTGGTTGCCATGCGGGCAATGCCACCAGCCTGGGGGCCAGCGCCGATGGCGTGATTGTGGCCAGCTCGCTCAAGCGCGATAGCCTGTTGGCCAATCCGGTGGATCCCTTGCGGGTGCAAGCCCTACGCCAAACCTTGCAGCGATGCCAAACTTCCTGAGTAAGGAAATCAAGAGCGAGTGACAGCCTCACGCCAGCGCCCCGAGCCGCCCTTCCGCCGTTGGGTGCGGCCTGTGATGGGTGGTCTGGCCACCATCGGTGCCATTGATACGGCCTCGATCACCCTCGAGCGCTGGGGTGTGATTGGCGAGTTGGCCTGCCCTGGTGGGGCCGATGGTTGCGACAAGGTGCTCAACAGTGCCTGGGGAACAGTGCTGGGCCAGCCCCTGGCGCTGTTTGGCTTCTTGGCCTATCTGGCCTTGGTGCTGCTCTCGTTGTTGCCGCTCATTCCGGCGGTGCAGCAGTGGTTGATCGATCGCCAGAGCAGCAGCGGTGGTTTAACTGCTCGCCGCTTTGGCCGCGGCCCCGATTTGTTTTGGCACCTGGGCTATCTGCTGAGCTTGGGCATGAGCGTGTTCAGCGCCGCCTTGGTGGGCTTGATGCTGTTCAAGATTCAAGCGATCTGCGCGTTCTGTCTGCTCTCAGCAGGCTTGAGCCTGGCCTTGTGGCTGCTGCATTTGCTCGGCCGTGAATGGGAAGACAGCGGTCAGGTGCTGTTCCGCAGTGTGATCTTGGTGGTGCTGGTGGGCTTGCTGAGCCTGGCCTGGGTGGCCTCGGCTGATCGCCCAGCTGTGTTGAGTGAAAAAGGCGCCCCGCCGGTTGTGACCAGCGTGAGCAATCCAGCCAAGTTGGCCTTGGCTGAGCATCTCAGCAGCATCGGCGCTCGCATGTATTCGGCCTATTGGTGCCCCCATTGCCATGAGCAGAAGGAGCTCTTTGGCCAGGAAGCAGCCGCCAAGCTCGATGTGATCGAGTGCGCCACCGATGGCAAAAACTCCCAGGCGTCGCTCTGCCAAAGCAAGGCGATCGAAGGCTTCCCCAGCTGGGAGATCAAGGGTCAAATCGATTCCGGTGTGAAGTCGCTGCAGAAGCTGGCTGACCTCAGCGGTTATCAAGGCCCGCGGAACTTCTGATCGGTTGATCGCGCTGCTGCAGTGAGTGGTGCTGCCAGTAGGGAAGGGTTGCGGGGGCATCACAGCGGAAATGGCCGCCGCGGCTTTCTTGGCGGAAGTGGGCAGCCTCCAGCAGTAGAACCGTGGTTTGCAGCCGCTGGCGGCACTCCCATAGCCAGCCCAGCTGCTGTTCTTGGCTGCTGCTCAAGCTGCGGCTCTGGCCTGGTTCCAGCTGCAGGATCGGCGCTAGAGCGCGATCGAGCCTGAGCTGCTCACGGAGTTGCTCACACTGCTGAAGGGCCGCTTGCAGCTGCCTGCCGCTGCGTTCCACACCAGCGGCCTGCCAGCTCCATTGGCGCAGGGCTGTGATCGGTGCGCCGCAGGGCCCCTCCAAATCCGCTGGTGCTGCCCACTCCAGTGGGCGCCGCTGGCAGCGCCCACTGGAAACCAGCACATTGGGTTGGGGCTGCAGACGGCTGAGCTGGCTGGCCATCACCAGGCATTCACTCAGCGAATTGCTGGCCAGGCGATTGGCCCCATGCACGCCACTACTGGCAACTTCGCCCACGGCATAGAGCCCAGGCAAGGTTGTGGCGGCATCGAGATCGGTGGCAATGCCCCCCATCCAGTAGTGGGCGGCTGGAGCCACTGGAAGCGGCACTTGCATGGGGTCCAGCCCCAACTCGCGGCAGCGCCCCAAGATCGTGGGGAACTGTTTGATCAGCTTGGCTTCGCCAACCGGTCGCAGATCCAGCCACAGCTGCGCCAGTTGCTGCTGCAGCATGGCGCGAACCATGCTGCGGCTGAGTTGATCGCGGGGCAGCAGTTCACTGCCACTGGTGAACAGCGGTTGGCCATCGGCTTGCACCAGGCGTGCCCCTTCGCCCCGCAGCGCTTCTGAGAGCAGGAAATGGGGCGCCCCGGGTTGCATCAAGGCGGTGGGGTGGAATTGCACGAATTCCATGTCGCGCAGGATCGCGCCCGCCTGCCAGGCCATGGCAATCCCATCGCCGTGGGCGCCTCGCGGGTTGGTGGTGTTGGCAAATAAGTGGCCGCTGCCGCCGGTGGCCAGCACCACAGCAGCGCTTCGCAGCCAGCCCAGCTCTCCATGACGCAGCACTTGCACACCGCAGCAGCGTCCTGCTTCTTCCAGCAACTGCAAGGCAATGGCCCCGCGCCACCAGGTCACATTGGGGCGGCGTTCAATGCATTGCTCCAGCAACTCCACCAGCGCCAGGCCGGTTTGATCCTGGGCATGCAGCACCCGCCGGCGGCTATGGGCTGCCTCCAAGGTGGTGCTGAGGTTCTCGCCGTGGCGGTCGAGGTTGAGCCCCAGGCTCAGCAGGTTGGCAATGCAGCCCGGTGCCTGCTCCACCAAGCAGTCCACCGCTGCCGGCTCGCATAGCCCTGCCCCTGCCGCCAGGGTGTCGCTGCGGTGCAGCGCCGGTGAATCATCAGCTCCAATCGCTGCCGCTAAACCGCCTTGGGCCCAACGGCTGGCCGGAGGTGTGCTCATGTCGCGGCTGAGCAAAAGCACCCTGGAACTTGCGGGAAGCTCCAGGGCGCTCATCAGACCGGCAACACCACTGCCGATCACCACGACGTCCCAAGGGACGTCAAACAATGATTCGGTGTCTTCTGAAGAGGTGGAAATCAGCGGTACTGGCCGTCATTGATGCGGTCAAAGCCCTCGTTCAGGGCGATTTCCGGGTCGGTGACGGTGAAGTTCTCTTTGTACTTCTCAAACAGCTCCTTCTGACGCTCCGTCAGATCGAGCTTGAGCACATCTTCAACCTGGTCGTAGGGGCCGCCCACCACGATCTTTCCGGCCAGGGTGGGATACATGCCGGGGTACTGCTGGAAGCGGCGCACCGAGGCGTTGTTGAGGTCAACCTTGCCGGCGGTTTCGGCGATCTTGTCGTCAACCTTGTTGCGAATTTCCGCAGCCTGCACGCTCAGCGGCTGGGTCAGCCAAACACCCAAAACCAGCAGGCTGCAGAGCAGCAGGGTGGATAGGCGACGAAAAAGCCTGGACATGCGGGGCCGATTAAGGGCTGAGCGGCCAGATTACAGAGGCTTGAGCTGCGCCGAGCTCTCGGCCGGGCAGCATTTGCAGATCTTTAAACCAAGCCGCTGAGTTGCGGGCTCAACAGGGCCAACGCCAGGAACAGGGCATCCACCGCCAAGGTGCTGAGCAGGCTTGCTGCCACCACTTGTCCGCCTTCGCCTTGACGCCACAGCCAGCGCCCCGCAGCCAGCATGGCCGCGGCAAATCCACTGACCACAGCCAAGGGCAGCGGCTGCAGCACTTGCTCTGCAGCTGCGGAAAGCAACAGAGGTGCCTCACTGGGGCTGGCTTGCAGCACTTGAGGCCACAGCGGCATCAAGCCGCAAAGAGCCGTGGCGGCATCGGTGCAGGCGGTGCCGATTAAGGCGCCCAGATAGAACTGCCCGGCCCTGCGCCAAGGCCCCTGCAATCCGGCGATTGCCAGGGGCAGCGCAAAGGCTTCAACCGGCAAATGCCAGAGGGGATGCATCCGCATCCAACCCCAAAACACGGCTCCGGCCAGCCAGCTGCCGGAAAAGCCAATCAGCAGGGCGCCGAGGTCGCCCCGCAACCGCAGCCCCAACGCCACCAAAACAGCTGTGAACAGCGCACAGGCCACTGGGGAACTGCGCACCCAGGGAGCCTGCGCAAACACCGGCAGCATCACCAGCGCGGCTGCCATGGCCGGCGCTGATGTTTTCCAGCTCACACCAGCTGCGTTGAGCTGCGGCGCCGGATTGAGGACGGGGGCAGCTCCGAACAACAGCTGTGTGAACAAACGCGAATAAGCTTAAAGCGATTGCCCCCTGGTCAGCGGAAAAGCATCCGCCCATGGCGCTTAAGGTTTCGCCACTTGGCTTGAGCCCGCGTGGATGCTGCCGCTGAACTCACGCTGCTGGAGGCCTGCTGGCGCACGGTGGTGTTGGGCATCGTTCAGGGCCTGACGGAATTTCTGCCGATCAGCAGCACGGCGCACCTCAAGGTGGTGCCTGTTTTGGCTGGTTGGGGAGACCCTGGTGTGGCGGTGACCGCCGTGATTCAGCTCGGCAGTATTGCTGCGGTGATTGGTTACTTCCGCAGTGACCTGCTGCAGGTGTGCCGCGGTTTGGCCAGGGCCTTGCGGGAGGGGGACTGGGGCAGCCCTGATGCTCGCCTGGGAATTGCCATTGCCGTTGGCACCCTGCCGGTTGTGGTGGCCGGGCTGCTGATCAAGCTGTTTTGGCCTGGCTACGAAACATCGCCCCTGCGCAGCGTGGCCTCCATCGGCATCGTTTCGATCGTGATGGCCTTGCTGTTGGCCCTCGCCGAGCGTCTAGGGCAGCGCCGTAAGCAGCTCCCATCGGTGCAAGGCCTAGATGGTGTGGTGGTGGGTCTGGCCCAGGCGCTGGCCATTATTCCGGGGGTCTCGCGCTCCGGCAGCACCCTGACGGCATCACTGTTGTTTGGCTGGCAGCGCTCCGATGCCGCCCGCTTCTCCTTTCTGCTTGGGATTCCAGCGATCACCTTGGCTGGACTGGTTGAGCTCAAGGGCGCCTTTGCTGAAGGTTCGGTCTACGGGCCGCTGCCGATGCTGCTGGGAATCCTCTCGGCCGCCGTGGTGTCGTGGCTGGCGATTGCTTGGTTGCTGAAGTTTTTGCAAACCAACAGCACCTGGCCCTTTGTGATCTATCGATTGGTATTTGGGGTGGTTTTGCTGGCTCTCGTGCTGGCAAACCCCACACTGGGATAAGTCGCCTAAATCAGGGTGTGGAACGAGCCCAGTGATGGGGTTCCTCTGCAGGCTGATCCCAGTGCCGCAGCGCCGCAGCCCGCCGTGGTGGCCACGGTGGAGCCGGGATCGATCGGCGAGGAGCTTGGCTTTCAACCTGGCGACCGTCTGGTGGCTGTCAATGGCATTCGCCCGCGGGATCTGATTGATCTGCGCATGCTCTGCGGTGAGGAAGATCTCGCCTTGGAGGTGGAGGACCCCGATGGCACCAGTCATCACATTGAACTGGAAAAAGATGCTGATGACGGCTTGGGTTTGGGCTTTACCGAGGCCCTATTCGATGGCCTGAAGCAGTGCAACAACCACTGCCCGTTCTGCTTTATCGATCAGCAGCCTCCAGGGCGGCGCTCAAGCCTGTATCTCAAAGACGACGACTACCGCCTCAGCTTTCTCTACGGCTCCTACCTCACCCTCACCAACCTGTTGCCAGCCGATTGGCAGCGGATCGAGCGCCAACGCCTCTCGCCGCTTTTTGTCTCGGTCCATGCCACCAATCCCGCCCTGCGCAGCCGATTGCTGGTCAACGAGCGGGCCGGCCAGATCCTCGATCAAATCGCCTGGTTTCAAGCCAAGCGCCTGCAAATCCATGCCCAGGTGGTGGTGTGCCCAGGCCTGAACGATGGCGATGCCCTGGTGCAAACCCTGCAGGACCTGGCGCGTTTTGGTGGTGGCGATTGGCCAGCGGTGCTGTCGGTGGCGGTGGTGCCGGTGGGGTTGACCCGTTTTCGCCCCGATGGGGATGGCCTGGTGCCGGTCACCCCGGCGATGGCTCAGCGCACCATTGCAGTGGTGGAACCCCTGCAGCAGCAGTTCTCGCAGCGTTTCGGCAGCCGTTGGGCCTGGCTCTCCGATGAGTGGTATTTGATGGCGGGGCTGCCGTTGCCGCAACGGGCCAGTTATGAGGATTTGCCCCAACAGGAGAACGGTGTTGGCAGCATTCGCGCCTTCCTGGAGCAGCTCGATGACGCCACGCAAGAGCTGCCGGCTGCTTTGCCCAAATCCCGCAGCTTGAGTTGGGTGGTGGGGAGTTTGGTGGGGCCCAGCCTCAAGCCGGTGGTGGAGCGCTTGCATCAAGTGGAGGGGCTGGATCTCCGCCTGCAGTCCCTCCCTAGTCCCTATTGGGGCTGTGAGCAGGTGGTCACGGGGTTGCTCACCGGGCAAGACCTGATTGATGGGCTGCAAGGCAAGGACTTGGGCGATGCGGTGCTGCTGCCTGCGGTGCTGCTGCGCCAGGGCCAGCCTGTGTTTCTGGATGACTTGAGCTTGGAGGACGTGCAGCAGTGCCTTGGAGTTCCGCTGCAGGTGGTGGGGGGTGCGGCTGAAGTCGTGGCTGCCTGCCTTCACGAAACCCCTTAGCCCCATTAAATTCTTTCCAAAGGAATTCGAAAGGGCTTGTGAAAGGACGTCTGCGCAGCAGCTTGCTGGCCCTCGTCCTGATGGGCTCACCTCTTGCCGCTTTGGCTCAAGGGCAAGAGGACACCACCGACTGGTTGGGTAACCCTTTGTGGACAGAGCAACCGGAAGACATCGGCGTTCAGCCCGATGACAGCGTTGATCCGTTCGAAGGTCGGCCCTTGCCGACGGCGATTCAAGAAAAGGGACCAAGGCCGAAGTCAGATCCCTCCGTGGTGGTACCAGCGGCGACAACCCTCCCCCCTGATGTGGACGAGCTAGCGGCGCCTGCGCCATTAGCGCTGCCCAATCAGCCTGCGCAGGTTCGGATTGAAGATTTGCGCCCGCTATCGCTGACCGAAGCGGTGGAATTGATGGAGGTCAACAACCCCTTCCTTGAGGCTTTAAAGATTCGTATTGACGAAGCTCAGAGCCGTTTACGTGCAGCCATTGCGGCCTGGTATCCCACCCTCAATTTGTCGACAAACCGGTTCAAGTTCCCTGGTCGTAATTTCGGCACGAACTATCGAAACTTCGGTAAGCCGGCAACAGATGCGCAAGCTGCGCAAAGAAAAAACCAGAAAAAGCGTCAATTTCCTGATATGAAATTGGACCGTTATGGCGAATGGTGGGGCACAACTCAAACCTTCGGTGCTTCAGCGACAGCAACGCTTGATTGGAAACTCATCAATCCAAAGCGTGTCCCTGATGTTGCAGCCGCAAGAGATGACTATGAAAAAGCTAAAAATAATTATTTGATTACGCTCCGCGACCTACGCCTGCAGACGGCTAGGGAGTATTTCAATCTTCAAAACGATGATGCCAATGTTTTGACCTTTAGAACTGCTGTTCAGGCTTCTTTGATCAATGTTCGTGACACGCGGGCAAAGCTCCAAGCTGGTGTTGCGACCAAATTGGATGTGCTAGAGGCTGAGACCCAGCTTGCTCGCGATCAATCTGATTTGTCTGGGGCGCTCCGCGACCAGTCAGCGCAGCGTCGACAGTTAGCTGCAACTTTGAACTTGCCCCAGGATGTGACGCCAACGGCTAGCGATAATTTAGAAGTTCTTGGAGTCTGGACTCCAAGTTTGGAGGAGAGCATTATTGCCTCCTATGAGTTCCGTGAGGAGCTTGACAACATAATTTTAGATATCTCGATCTTTAACTCAAGGGCTAATTCTTTCTTGGGTGATATTCAGCCTTTCTTGAACATTGCTGGTGATGCTCGTTGGTCGAAGCAGTTTGGGGAACAGCGCCAGCGAGACGATACGGTTGACATGGGAAGAGTTGCTGAAAACCTTGATCAGTCCATCTACATGGGGCTTACCTGGAAGATCTTTGATGGAGGCCGCTCACAGGCCTTGGCGCGTGAGCAAAAACAGAAAGCCAAAGAGAGTGAGTATTTGTTTGCGCGAGAGCGAAACGAAATTCGTCAGGAATTGGAAAATCAGTTTTTTGATCTGCAAAAGCACGCTCGTAATTTGATTAGCGACTCTCGCCAGGTTCTCTCCTCTAGAGAGGCTTATCGTTTGGCGGTGCTGCGCTTCCAGGCTGGAGTCGGCACTCAGCGGAACGTGATTGATAACCAGCGGGATGTCACTAGAGCCGAGGTCGACTACTTCACCACAGTGGTCTTCTATAACCGCACCCTGGCTGCGTTACGTCGTCAAACCGGCCTAGATGCGGTCGTCCGTTGTACCCCTGCAGACCTGCCTGCGAGCCCGCCACCCAAGGATCCAGCGACTGACGTTCCTGTCTTTTCAACGCCGATTACTGAACCCTGCGAGTTCCAGCGGGCTACGTTTGTGCCCCCTGCTGACTGATCCGGTTGGGGTCATTGCGCTTTGCAGCCCTGGCGGTTCGCCTCGGCTTATTTCAGGCCTGCCTCGGGGCCCTTTCGGTGCTCACGCTCGGCATCTTTAATCGGCTGCTGATTGATGAGTTCTCGGTTCCTGCAGCCCTAACGGCGCTTGCCCTTGGCGCCCAGCAACTGGTGGCCTTCACGCGCGTTTGGTTTGGCCAACGTTCCGATAACTGCCGTTGGCGCGGGTTGCGGCGCACCCCCTTTGTGCTGTGCGGTTCGCTGAGCTTCTGCGTGCTGTTCTGGATTGCCGGGCGCACAGTGTTGTGGCTGGCGGAGGCGTCTCAAGCCGGTGATGGCAGTGCCGTGCTGTTTCGCGGTCTGGTGCTCACGGTGGTGTTTCTTGGCTATGGCCTGGCCATCTCAGCCAGCTCCACGCCGTTTGCGGCATTGCTCGTTGATGTCACCAGCGAGCGACAACGGCCTGCCCTGGTTTCGGTGGTTTGGTCGATGCTCACCGTTGGCATCGTGGCCGGCGCGATTTTGGCCAGCCGCTTTTTGGGCACCGCCTGCGCCAGCACTGATTTGAATTTGGTGATTGCCGGGGTGGAGCGCCTGATCGTGGTTGCTCCGCTGGTGATCTTTGGCTTGATCTTGCTGGCGGTGGTTGGGGTGGAGCGGCCCGTTGACCAGCAGAGCAATGAAGCCAAGCTTGCCGCTGATCGCCCTGCCGAACTGAGCTTTGGCCAGGCCTGGACCGTGCTGCGCGCATCGCCGCAGGTGGTCTATTTCTTTGGGGTGTTGTCGCTGTTCACCTTCTCGCTGTTTCTGCAGGAGGCGGTGCTGGAGCCCTATGGCGGCGCGATCTTTGGCATGGATGTTTGTGCCACCACGCGCCTCAATGCGATTTGGGGCGTTGGCACCTTGGTGGGCATTGCCAGCACGGGGTTTCTTCTGGTGCCTCGCTTGGGCCCGCAGCGCACCGCCTTGGTTGGTGGCGTTCTAGCTGGGGTGTTTGTGCTGCTGATGGTGGTGGCTGGAGCAGTGGTTTCAGAGCCGCTCTTCCGTTTGGCCCTGCTGCTGTTTGGCTACGCCGCGGGGGTGAGCACCAACGCCAGCCTCACCTTGATGCTGGGTCTCACCTCGCCCGCCTTGGCCGGCACGTTTATTGGTGTCTGGGGTCTGGCGCAGGCCTACGCCCGCGGCGTGGCCACGGTCACCGGCGGCGGCTTGCTCAGCCTGTTTGGTGGTGTGTTCGGCGGGCAAGACACCTACGGGGCCTATGCCAGCGTGTTTGTGATTCAGGCGGTGGGATTGCTGTTGGCTGGTTTGTTGTTGCTGCGGGTGGATACGACCCTGTTCCAGCAGCGGGTGCAGCGCGCCTTGGGTGATCTGCTCGCGCTGGAGCTCGATTGATGGCGACCTATCCCCATGGGGCCCACTGGCCGGCCTTGCATGAGCTTGTCGATCGGGTCGCAGAGCGTCAGCGCGCTGACTTCGGCCAGATCGCCAGCACGGTGAAGCCCGATGGCAGCTTGGTCACCGACTGTGATCGCTGGAGTGACGCCACCATCGCTGCAGGCTTGGCGGCGATCCTTCCCGGCGACGGCCTGCTCAGCGAAGAAGGCTGCACCGATTCCCCAACCCAGCGCCACGGCTGGATTGTTGACCCCCTTGATGGCACCACCAATTTCTCGGTGGGCCTGCCGATTTGGGCGATTTCGATGGCGCGTCTGCAGGATGGCCAGCCCCTCGAGGCCATCATCGATGTGCCCCCGCTCCGGGAGCGTTATGTGGCGGTGCGCGGCCAGGGCGTTTGGCGCAATGGTGAGCCATTGCAGCCCCCTGGCGGTCCTCGCCATCGCTGCAATTGCGCCAGCCTCTGCACCCGCTCGCTGCCTGTGCTGCAGAAGGTCCCTGGGCGCTTCCCCGCCAAAACGCGAATGCTGGGGGTGGCCAGCCTCAACCTGCTGGGTGTGGGGCTAGGCACGATGCTGGCCGCCCTCGAGGCCACTCCCAAGATCTGGGATCTCGCAGCGGTGTGGCTGATCCTCGAGGAGCTTGGTTGCGTGATTCGTCCGCTGGCGGATCACCCCTTCCCGATGACGCCAGGAGCTCCCTTGGGTGAGGCGAGCTATCCCTTGATGGCCGCGTGCGACGAAGAGCACTACCAGCGGTTTTTGCCCTGGGGTCAAGCGCTGGTTAGCTAGCTGCTGACGCCAAGCTCTTGCCACACCTGCTGCAGCAGTCCATCCAGGCCTTGACCGGTCACCGCTGAGATCACCTGCACCGGCTGCCCCAACGTGTCACTGAGCTGGGCAGGCAGCGCCTCGAGTTGCTCCTCATCGAGCAGTTCGGATTTGCTGAGCACCAGCAGGCGAGGACGCTCCAGTAGCCCATTGCCATAGGCCTCGAGCTCGCCGAGCAGCACTTGGGCATCGGCGATCGGGTCGGGGCTGCTGCCATCCACCAGGTGGATCAACACCCGGGTGCGCTCGATGTGGCGCAGGAAATCGTGGCCGAGTCCGGCCCCTTGGGCGGCACCAGCAATCAGTCCGGGGATATCAGCAAAGACCGTGCCATCGCCGCTGGGGCGGCGCACCACCCCCAAGTTGGGCACCAGCGTGGTGAAGGGATAGTCGGCGATCTTTGGCCGGGCGGCGGAGAGCACGCTGATCAGCGTGCTCTTGCCGGCATTGGGAAGCCCCACCAGCCCCACTTCCGCCAGCAGCTTGAGCTCTAGCTGCAGTTCGCGCTCTTCTCCGTCTTTGCCTTCGGTGAATTTCTCTGGGGCTCGGTTGCGGTTGCTGAGGTAGTGGGCATTGCCCAGGCCTCCTTTGCCGCCGGTGGCAATCATCAGCTGCTCACCGTTGTCGGTCAGATCCCCAAGCAGTAAATCGGTGCCCAGGTCGCGCACTTCGGTGCCGCAGGGCACGCGGATCAGCAGCGTGTTGGCGCTGGCTCCGGTAGAGCGGTTGGGTCCGCCGCGGCGACCATCGTCGGCCTGGAATAGGCGCTTGTATTTGAAATCCAGCAGGGTTTGCAGGTTGCTGTCGGCCTGCAGCACCACATCACCACCGCGCCCACCATCGCCGCCGGAGGGCCCGCCAGCTGGCACGTATTTCTCTCGCCGAAAGGCGCAAATGCCATCACCACCGCGGCCGGCCTTAACGGCAATCCTGGCCTGGTCGATGAACTGCACGGCTCGCGGGTCAATCCATCATTCTTCCCTGTCAGGCCAACCTCTATAAAGTCGGGCATCCGCAGAGCTCTCCGCGTGGCCGAGGTTGCCTTCCGCCAGTTGCGCAAGCAGTACCCGCCGCGGCGCGGCAGTGCCGCTGTTGAGGTGCTCAAAGGCATTGATCTTGAGGTGCGCGACGGCGAATTCCTCGTGCTGGTGGGGCCATCCGGTTGTGGCAAAAGCACGCTGCTGCGCCTGCTGGCGGGTTTGGAAGAGCCCAGTCAGGGGCAGGTGGTGGTGGCTGGCCGGGATGTCTCAGCTCTGCCGCCATCACGCCGGGATGTGGCGATGGTGTTTCAGAGCTATGCGCTCTATCCCCACCTGAGCGTTGCCGACAACATCGCGTTTGGTTTGCGCCGCAGCGGTCATCGCCGCCTGCAGCAGCAGCTGCAGGATTGGCTGGCACGCACCACCGGTTGGCTGCGCTCACCGCGTGAGCAACGCATTGCCGATCGGGTTCAGCAGGTGGCTGAGATGTTGGATCTGGCTCATCTGCTCGATCGTCTGCCGAAGGAGTTGTCTGGCGGCCAAAAGCAACGGGTGGCACTGGGCCGCGCCATTGCCCGGCAGCCGGCTGTCTTTTTGATGGATGAGCCGCTCAGCAACTTGGATGCCAAGTTGCGCGGTGATACGCGCCGCCAGATCGTGCAGCTGCAGCGGCAGTTGGGGGTCACCACGCTGTATGTGACCCACGATCAAGTCGAGGCGATGACAATGGGCCATCGCATTGCGGTGCTGAATGCCGGCCGCCTGCAGCAGCTCGGCACCCCCATTGAGCTCTATGAGCAGCCGGCCAATCTGTTTGTGGCCCAGTTCATTGGTTCGCCGCCGATGAATCTTTTGCCGGTGGAGGTGCTCTCGGCTGATCAGGTGCTGCTGGCCGGCAAGCGTGTCGCCGCTGATCCGTCTTTGGCTGGCCTACTGCAGGGCTATTTGGGCCAGCAACTCACTTTGGGTTTGCGCCCGGAGCGCCTGCGGCTGGCGCCAGCCACCAACCGCAATCTTCCAGCTGAAGTGGTTCAACTCGAGGCCTTGGGCCATGAGCAGCTGCTCAGCTGCCGGCTGCTGGATGCTGATCACACCGTGCAATTGCGCACCGCCGCTGAGGTGAGTGTTCAGCCAGGAGACCAGTGCCACCTCGAGATCGAAGCCGCTGGCTGGAATCTGTTTGATGCGGCTGGCGATGCGTTGCGTCCTAAAAGCGGCGATGCTGCGGTGGCGTCCCCTGATTTGCCCAGCCTGCCTGCTTAACGGGGCCAGACCACCGTGCAGCCAGCGCCGCCATCGCCCTGCTCGGCATCGACGAGGCGCTCGATGTAGTCGAGCCCGCTGAGCCATTCCCGTAGTCCGCGTTTGAGCCGGCCGGTGCCCACGCCATGGATCACCCAAAGCGGTCCATGCACCGACCGCAGCTGCTCCTCCACCGCGGCTTCGGCCTCATGCACGCGCAGGCCCCGCACATCAACGGTGTTGCGGCTGGTGCGCACGGCTGAATCACTGCGCCGGCCGCGGCCTTGGATGCGCACCGGGGCTGGTTCTGGTGGCGCCGGCTTCTCGCCTTGCAGGCCCTCGATACCCGTGAGAGGCACGGTCAGGCGCATCACGCCGCAGCGCACTTGCAGCTCCTGGCCGTCGTCGCTGCAGCTCAACACCTCAGCGGCTTTGCCCAGACTCAGCAGCCGCACCCGATCGCCAGCGGCAGGGCTCCAGCCGCGATGTTGCCGCTGCGGTCTGCTCTCTGGCGCATGTTCTTGCTCGAGGCTGCGCAGTCGTTGCCCCACTTGCCGTGCCGCTTCGCCATCGGCTTTGGGATTGCGCAGCCGGCGAATCAGTTGGCGCACCTCCTTGCGGCCTTCACGAATCGAGCCCACCAACTGCTGTTGGGCTTCGCCTTGGCGCGCTTGCTTTTGTTGTTGCTCCTGTTGCCAGCGCTGCTGCAGCTCTTCATGCAGGAGTTCGGCTCGCATCAATAGGGCGGCAGCTTCTTCGGCGGCTTCCTGTTGCCGCTGGCGTTGCTCTTCCAGGCCGCTGATCACTGTGTTCACCGAGCTGGTGCCCTGCTCATCCATTAGCTGCTCAGCCCCACCGAGCACTGCTTCGCTCAAGCCCAGGCGCCGAGCCACGGCCAAGGCATTGCTGCGTCCGGGGATCCCCCAAAGCAGCCGGTAGGTGGGCCGCAGGCTCACCTCATCAAATTCAACGGAGGCGTTTTCAAAGCGGGAGTCGTCGTATTTGAGCGCCTTCAGCTCACCGAAGTGGGTGGTGGCGACGCTGAGCTGCACTTGATCGGCCAGATGTCGTAGCAGTGCTGTGGCCAGGGCCGCCCCTTCGCTGGGGTCGGTGCCAGCCCCCACTTCATCGAGCAGCACCAACGCCGGTACCGGTGCTGCGCCCAGGCGGCTGAGCGCTTCCAAGATCCGGGCGATGCGGCGCACGTGGCCGCTGAAGGTGGAGAGGTTTTGCTGCAGCGACTGTTCATCGCCGATGTCGGCCAGCACCGCTTCACACCAGGGCAGTTGTGGGGTGCCGCTGCAGGGCAGAAACAGTCCGCTCCTGGCCATCAAGGTGGCCAGCCCCAGGCTTTTGAGGGTCACCGTTTTGCCACCGGTGTTGGGCCCGGTGATGGCGACCACCCGCAGGGGCGGTTCAATCTGCAAGCTCACCGGCACCACCGCAGTCCCGGCCTCTTGGCGCTCCTGCCACACCAGCAGGGGGTGGCGCAGGTCCTTGAGCTGCCAGGACTCCGTGCCCAGTTTCGGTTTGATAGCCCCTAACCAGGCTCCATAGCGCGCCCGGGCTAGGCCCAGATCCAGCTGAGCCAGGCAGTCCTGCATGGCCATCAGGCTGTCTCCTTCAGCGGCGACTGCAGCGCTGAGTTGCAGCAGCACCCGCCGTTCTTCCTTCTGCTCCTGCGCTTCAAGCTCAGCGATGCGGTTGCCCAAGCCCACCACCGCTTGGGGCTCAATGAACAGGGTGTTGCCGGAGGCGGAGCTGTCGTGAACCTGGCCTTGCAAAGAACCTGCAGCGCCGGCTTTGACGGCCAACACCGGCCGGCCATGGCGCTGGGCGATGACGCTGTCTTGCAGCTGATTGGCCCAGCGCCGCATTAGCTCCTGCAGGCGGCTTTGCCGTTCTTGCCGCTGGCTTTGCAGCTGCCGGCGCAGGCCCGCCAGTGGCGGACTGGCCCGATCGGCTACGCGGCCGCCTTCTTCAATCGCGAAGCGCAACTGCTGCTCCAGCTCCGGCAGGGTGCGTAGCCCCTCCAGCAGCGCGGTGGTCACAGGCCGCAGTTCGTCGTCATCGATCTGACGCCGTAGACGCCGTGCTGCCGCCAGGGTGTCGGCGAGTTGCAGCAGCTCATCGGCCCCAGCGCAGCCCCCCTTGCTGCAGAGCTGCACCGTGATGCTGTGGTCGCTGACGCCTTGAAAGCTCAGTCCCCCCTCGGTGAGGCCATCAAGAACCAAAAGCTCGGTTGTTTCCGTTTGCCGCCGCTGGGCTTCCTCCAGCGTTGGCGCCAGCTGCAAAGGGCGGCAGAGGTTGGCCCCAAGACAGCTGCCGGCAAAGCCAGCCACTTGCTCGCCAAGCCGCTCCCACTCCAACAGAGCCAGTGTTTCGGCTTGGATCTCCATCACCCCTGGTTGCTGGGGATCCCGCCGGGAGGCTCATAGAGCATTTCCAGCCAGTTGCCTTCGGGGTCCCGCAGATAAAACGACGCGGTGCCATCGCGGTGGTCGTGCAGGCCGCCAACAGCAACTCCCTCGGCCTTGAGCTGGTCATGCATGTGCTGCACGGCGTCGCGGCTATCGAAGTGAAAGGCGAAGTGGGGGCCGGCGGCTTTGTAGTTCGGGCCTAGCAGCGCCAGCCCTTCGTTGCCGGCTCCCAGGTAAGCCCAATCCTCGGCATCCCAGATCAACCTCATGCCAAGGCCCAAATAGAAGGCCTTGGCGCGCTCCATATCGTCCACGCGGATTGCCACATGGCCCAACCTGTTGACTGCCATTGCCACGCCGCAATAGGCCCATTCTCTAGTGCAGTAGGCCTCAGCCGTGGCGCAGCCACTCGGCTGCATCACATGCGTGATACGTGAGGATCAGGTCGGCCCCGGCCCGCTTGAAGCTGAGCAAGGTCTCGAGCACAACAGCACGCTCATCAATCCAGCCTTTCTCAGCCGCCGCTTTGACCATGGCGTATTCACCACTGACGTTGTAAGCGGCGATCGGCAGCTCGGTTTCGGCCCGCAGGCGATGAATGATGTCGAGGTAGGCCAGGCCTGGTTTGACCATCATGATGTCGGCCCCCTCCTGCTCATCGAGCAAGGCTTCGGTCAGGGCTTCACGGCTGTTCGCCGGATCCATCTGATAGGTGCTTTTGTCGTTGGGGATGGGCTTGCCTGCCGCGGCCCGGGGTGCGGAATCCAGCGCTTCACGGAAGGGGCCGTAGTAGGCGGAGGCGTATTTCGCCGTGTAGCTGATGATCCCCACATGGCTGTAGCCCTCGTCGTCGAGGGCTTCGCGGATGGCGCCAACACGGCCATCCATCATGTCGCTGGGGCCGATCAGATCAGCGCCGGCAGCCGCTTGAGTGACAGCCTGTCTGCAGAGGATTTCAACGGTTTCGTCGTTGAGAACGATGCCCTCATTGCTGACGATGCCGTCATGGCCATCGCAGGAGTAGGGATCGAGCGCCACGTCGGTCATCACCGTCATGCCGGGGTGCTCTTGCTTGATGCGCCGAATCGCCCGGGGGATTAAGCCCCCCTCGTTAAAGCACTCGCTGCCGTCTTCTGTTTTGAGCCCATCGGCCACCTTGGGAAACAGCACCACACAACGGATGCCGAGATCCCAGGCGCGCCCTACTTCCCCTAGTAGGCCATCGAGGCTCCAGCGCTGGGCGCCGGGCATGGCTCCGATCGGTTCGTTGGTCGCCCCTTCGTGTACGAACAAGGGGTAGATGAAATCGGCAGCACTGACGTGGTGCTCGCGCACCATGGCCCTCAGGCCAGGTGTACGCCGTAGTCGGCGGGGGCGATAGGCGATATCCATGGCGAGAAGCTTAAGGAATGCCCCAGTCAGAGCCTGGAGTTTTGAAACAGGCTGTCGCGTGGGTTGTCACTGGGGAGATCACGCAGTTGTTGATAAAGCTGCCGCTCCGCCTCACTTGGTTGATTGGGTAGTTGCAGTTGCACGGTCAGCAGCAGGTCGCCGCGACCGGCCTTCAGCGGCCAGCCTTTGCCGCGCAGTCGCAACGACCGGCCTGAGCTGATGCCAGCGGGAACGGTCACCACCGCTTCGCCATCGGGGGTGGGCACTTTGACGTCGCCGCCTAACACCGCCTCGGCGGGGCTTAAGGGCAGTTCAGCTCGCAACACATCGCCGTCGAGCTTCCACAAGGGGTGGCTGTCGAGATTGATGGTGAGGTAGAGATCGCCGCGCCGGCCGCTGCTGGGTTGCAGATTGCCCTTCCCCTTGAGCCGCAGGCGGCTGCCGGGCTTGACCCCGCCAGGAATGCGGACTTGCACCCGCTCTTGATTCACTTGCAGCGTGCGCTCGCAGCCGCGGAAGGCCTCTGCCAGGCTGATTTTGATGCTGGCTTCCGCATCGAGATTCGCCGCTGGTGGCGGAGCGCCGAAGCCGCCGCCAAAGCCGCCGGGGAACCCTCCTGGTGTTCCTGGTGTTCCACCGGCGCCAAAGCGGCCAAGGAGGTCATTGATGAAGTCGTCGAAATTGCCGTAACGGCCAAAATCGACATCAAATCCCGCGCCGGGTCCGCCGCTGCCCACACCAGCCTGATTCCAGTACTGGCCAAATTGCTCATAACGGCGCCGCTTTTCAGGATCAGAGAGCACCTCGTAGGCCTCGCTGATTTCCTTAAAACGAGCTTCAGCTGCCTTGTCGCCAGGGTTCACATCAGGGTGGTGCTGACGAGCCAGCTTGCGAAAGGCTTTTTTGACGGCGTCACCATCAGCGCCGCGCTCAAGGCCCAGCACTTTCCAGTAATCGCGGTAGCCGCCTGAACTCATCCGGGCCCTGCCCCTCAGCCCATAGTTTCTCAGTCCCCAGGTGGCTTGCCTGGGGCGGAAGTCCGAACGATTTGCGCTTAATCTCCGCCCAACCTGGCTCCTCTGATGCGTCGCTCTCTTTGGTTGCTGCCCTTGGCGGCAGGGTTGGTGTTCGGTTCTGCGGAACTGCCCAAGGCGCAGGCCGGCAACCTGGGTGATGCCGTTGAGCCCTCCAATGCTGAGCAATTGAGCTTGGCCCGTGAGCTCAAGCAAGCCGGCGTCATTTTTTATGGCGCCTGGTGGTGCGGCGCCTGTTTCCACCAAAAGAATCTGTTTGGCACCGAGGCGGGGCGTGAACTGCCCTATGTGGAGTGCGACAAAGATGACGCCGGGCGTGAGCAATGCCGCAAAGCTCAGATCAAGGCCTTCCCCACCTGGGTCTTGGGGGATCAACGCGCTGAGGGCGTGATGACCTTGCCGCAACTGCGCAGCTGGGCTGGGCTCTAAGCCTCAATCGATGAGCTCAACGCCGTAGGTGGAGCGCCGAACAGCTTTGCGGCGCTGCCGAGCGGGGATATAGCCACCTCGGTTCACGAAAGGACTGAGCTGGAGCTGGCGCGAACGGTTGACGTAGTTGAAGCGGATCAAGCTGGCGCTGAGGATCACCAGCAAGCTCAGAACAAGGGCTGCCGGCAACAAAACACGCATGACCCAGTTCCGAAATCCTGCTGCCGAGGTTGATCACGTGCCAGCAGGCGCGTGATGTGGTCTTAGCCCAAGACCATGGCGTTGGGGTGCGGCCAAACCCAGAGGCTTTAGATATCAGCTTCCGCATCCCACTGCGGAGCGCATGGCCTCCAGCCTCCCTGCAGCAGGCTCCGCCACAGCAGTTCTGCCGCTTGCGCTTTGAGATGAAGCCTCGTGGTTAGTAGGGGAGGCTGGCCTGGAAAAGGTCGCCCTGAATCCACAAAGATGTGCGGGTCCTGCGGGACGCTTTTTTCATCCCTGTGGAAGCGCTTGGTGTGCGCAGTTTGGGGGTTATGGATCCAGGCTTGGCAGCGCATGGTGCGGGGATGGCGATGGCAGGGCCCCGCATCCAGGCATCAGCACGGAAGGTGGCATAGGGCGAGCTGGGAGACATGGTCCTGCCGCTGGTACACCTGTTCTAGTACGGGTGTACTGCTGCGTCAATCAATTGCCTGCCGCCGCTGGTTTTGCTGCGCGTTGTGCGTTAGCCGGCGTGGATCGACTGCAATGTGATCCCTTTGGCCTGAAGGATGAAATAGCCGATCACGCCCACAACATTCAGGCCAATCACAAAAGCCCAAACGCCCCAGGGCTGCTTGCTGTCCAACTTCATTGGGGTGTGCATTCAATCCATGCAGTGTCGCGCCAAGCGGCAACCCTCTGGATTGCTTTGCAGAATGGCGGCCGCAAAACAACGCCATGACGGGCAACTTGCAGGCCATTGGTTTTTTGTTCACCTGGGTGCTGCTGTGGTGCCTCGGGGGCATTGGCATTGAGGCCTTGTTGTTGCAAGTCGGCTTGATCGCGCCTGGTGGCGGCAGCTGGGCTGGTGGTCTTGGTTTTCTGCTTTGGACGTTGCTGATCGGTTTTGCTGGCTGGGCCTTGTTCAACCGCATCACCGGTTTGACCCAGCCCGCCCCCACGCTTCAAGCCTCGCCATGGCATGAGGTCCCAGCTCCGTTGCAGCCTGTTTTGGCTGGGCTGGCGCCATTGGCTAACCAGCAGCGCCGTTTGCTGTTGGTGCTCAGCCAGCTGGGTGACTTTGATTCGGTTGAGTACGCCCAGGCGGTGATGGCCTCATGGCCTCAGCTGCGGGAAGCCGGCGTGGATGTTCGCGCCATCGGTATTGGCGATGCGGGAAGCGTTGATCGTTTTTGCGATTACACAGGGTTCCCAAAGGAACGCTTGTCGGTCGATCCCGAGGCGAGGTTGCACCGTGATCTGGGGTTGTACGGCGGTGCGGAGGGATTTGGTGGGCCCTGGGGAAACTTGCTCGCCATGTGCGCAGGCATTGGCTCGCCGGGCACCTTGCGCGAGGTTTTGCGTGGTTATCACGGCGGCGGGCGTTATCTCCCGTTTTGGATCGCCAGTATCCGCTTGCGGAACATGGTCGAAGTGCTCAGCCATTGGGGCACCTATGTACCGGATGAGCGTTGGATGACCCAACGAGGCGCCACCTTTTTGATCAGCAGTGATGGGTCGTTGCTTTACAGCTGGAAGGACCCAGGACTGCTTGGCTTCTCAGCTTCGATGGCCGAACCGCTGAAGTTTTTGGAGCTCTAGAGGCTCATCACGGGGCGCCTGAGATGAAGGAGGGCGACCACAAGCCTGAGCGTTTGGTTCTTAATTCCCTTCGCAGAGCTTCAGCATGATTTGCTCGCTCACCGAGCGTGAAATGGGGTATTCCCAGGCCGTCCAGGCTTTGCTCTGACCGTTGTCTTGATTCCAAGCAATCTTGAAGGCTTGGCAATTCACGCCAACGGCTAACAATTTGCCGCCAATGCCAGGCGAGAGGTCATTCACAGCGGCGTAGCGGTTGCCATAGCGGCCATCTTTCCAGCCATCCCATTTGATTCCATACATCCCGGTTTGATCTTTGAACCATTCCCAGCTCGGGTCGAGTTGGGAGGCCGAAGCTGCTGTTGTTTTCGGCATAGCTGGCAGCTCGCGAGGCCCACTTGCCTCTGGTGGCGGCGCCACGAGGGGATTGGCGCGTACGGGCGTTAAGGCAACCAGCGTTGCCAACAGCAGAAATACGTTCATGGCGGGAAATTACCAGCTCGCTTCTGCCGAGATGTTTCAGGCTGAACCTTTAAGTATCACCAAAGTTGTCTGCTGTGTTCAGTCGGCTCTTCTTTGACCGTCTGCCCTCAGCGCAGTGCCTCCACCCATTCCGGTCGCACGACCCAGGTAAAGCTCTCTTTGCCTTCCTCATAGGCATCCTCCAGTCCATAGGCCGCTTTGCGCTCGAAGGTCACCAGCAGATCAATCCACATCCCGGTGCTTGGTTTTTTCCACCCGAGCTGGCCAGCGAGCTTGCTGCAGGCATGGCCAACCACGGAGTTCCACTGCACTTTCAAAAACGTGCCCGGACTTTCGTTGGAAGGGCGACTCTCTGGGCTCAGCCCAGCGGCTAGGGCACCTCGAGCAGCCGTGCCCCGCCGCAGCGCAACAGTGGCAAAGAGGAAGTCCCGCTCTTTGGGGCTCAGTCCGCAGCTGTCAAAGGCTTGTCGCAGGCTTTTGGGGGCGGCGCAGAAGTAGTTGGCCTCGCCAACAGCAGCTTCACCCATCAATTGACTCCAGCACTGGTCATCTCAACAGCAGTCTTGCCAAAAAAAAACGCCCTTTGCCGAAAAGGACGTCTCTTTGTCGATCCACGACCCTTTCCCGAGAGTCGTGGGGAATGAATAGCTGGCTGCCGGGGGCTTGTTCGGTCGCCATAAACACCAATTCTGGAACTTTGTATTTCCTTAAAGAAAAAGTCCTCCGCGACGCATTCGCAACGTCGCGACGGCCACAGCACCGCCTCTCGAAAAGGCCTTAAACCTCCGCTGTCAACGGAGATTCTCTCCATGCGAAGCACAGCGACCAACCCCGTCGGTGAAGCCACGGAGGTTTTGATGGCCCTCGCTGTTGAGCGCATCCTCAGCAAACACGCCACCAGCCAGCAGCGCGACAAAGCACGGCTCGCCATGCGCGCTGATCTGGCAAGCCCGGGCGTTGAAAGTTGCGTGGTCGGCAAGCTCGGCCTGTTGCACGACTACGCCGAGCACCTGGCTTGTGAGCTGATCAATGAGGTGTTGGTGGCCGGTCAAGAGCCCTGCGCTGATTAAGGGCGGTGCTGGGCCAAAGGTTGGTCGCTTGATGGCGGCTGATCCGTGATCGATCAGCCCTTAAACGTCTTTCATTCGCCAGCAACGCCGCAGGCGATCCTGGCGCCGCCTCCGCCCAAGGGAGGTTCATCGCTGTAGGTGTCGCCGCCGGCATGAACGATGAAGGCTCGGCCCTTGAGGTCATCCACGCTTAACCGTGGAGCGACGACCGGCGTGGTTGATGTGCCATCAGCGTTGATCACCAATCGGCTCAGATCACCGCGGTGGCCAACGCCAAACGGCCCTTGATGGGAGCCGGTGTTGTCGGGATCCCAATGTCCACCGGCCGCTAGACCGGCCACTTCGACTCCGTCTTTGAGGCCTGATTCACAACTGCCGTTTTCATGAAGGTGAAAGCCATAGGCCCCTGCAGCTAATCCGGAGATGCTCGGGCTGATCACCAGTCCATCGCTCGTGTCACGGGCCATCACGCTGCCGAGCACCTCGCCACTCTCTTCCCCTCCAATGCGCTGGATCCACACCTGCTGCTCAGCAGCAAGCGCGGGCATGGATGGGACAAGCAGAGAGAGAAACAGCAGCAAAGACAGCAGTAAGCGCATTGGAGATGCAGGCCGATGGCACGGGTCAAAAAATAGGAAACGCCTGGCTGGATACCAAAACGCTTGCTTCTGGCAGCAATCACGACAGTTTTAGATTTTCCTCAGTTTTGTTTGTTGCTATTCGGACACCAAGACTTGTTTTCTTGCCTACTTTTGAGGACCTTTTACGTTCAAAAATGCCTCCGGAAAGGATTAATACCCTCAAGTGGGAGTCCAACGGAGAGCTGTCAGCCCACGACGTGTTTGAGCTGGTGAAGCGCTTGAAGCAGCAAGAGCAGCCGGCATGCTCCAGTCAGCTTCTGCATTTGGTCAACAAGCATCGCCACAGCAGCAAAGTCAAAAAGGCTGCTCCCCGCGCGGCCAGCTGAGCTCCTTGCCCTGGAGATCAGGCTGAATGGAAGGGCTTGACTACGAGAGATGTCTATCTGCTGATTAGAAAAAAAGAGCTCCTACCGTCCAACCATCGAGCAGTGGTGAAGGCGATGGGTGATGAGCGTTGGGTGGTTGTGAATGCGTGCGATGTGTTCAACAACTACCGCGAAGTGGCTTGCTTCTACAGCTCTGATGATGCGTTCGACTACATCGATCAGCATTGCGATGAAGACAGCCATGTTGAAGAACGTTTCCTCCCACTCCGCCGGGTGGTGATGGTGGAGCCGTGATGGTCGTCCACCTTTCAGGATGGAGCTGTTGATGAAGGGCTATGGGTAAGACGATTCCTTGTGTTAGCTGCGGTGCGCCCGTAGAGATCCCCGAGGCTTGGGACGCGGCCAAGACAGCGAAGTGCAGTAAGTGCTCGCCGATCATGCGCCAACACGAGCAAATGAAGCGTGCCTCGGGCGGCAAAGGCTTCAGCTGATTGAACCGGTGAACGCGATGCTGCCGCTCGGTCTTGCTAGCAATGCCATCAAGGTTTTATGGGTTTGCTGGCAATGCTTCAACGCCTGATCTTTGCCGCTGCATGGCTTGGTGTTGCTTTGTTGGCAGCTTCCCCAGTGCAGGCCGGCTCCATTACGCGAAGCTCCATTTGGAACCAAGCCGCTGCCATGCGAGCAGCTCGAAGCCGTGTGCCTCAAGGGGCTGAAATCACTGACAGCCACTGCGAGCAGATTTCCGTAGCCAACGACTTCCGGTGGCAATGCACGGTGAGATTCAGCATGTCCCCGCCATCGCCGGCGGACACACCCGCTGCTGGCTCTGACTGAGTGTTGCTGTTACTGCTGGCTGGCTAAGCCGGTTTGGGCGAGCAGCGCTTTGCCTTCGAGGATGTTCAGGGCTGATTGAAGGATGCTCTCAACAGTTTCTCGATCCTCATCAAACTGACCTTTCAAGGCCGTCTCAAACGCGGCGTCATGCACCAGCCGTAAGAGGTTTTGCGTGGACTCCTGCACGGGAGGAGAGAGAAAAAGTGACGCCCATCCAAGATCAGCCGAGGCACCATCTGTGGACTCCGTGATCCATCAAGACAGCTGTCCATCAGGTGAGTCTCGGCTGCTTCCGATCGATTAGCTGCGCGGCTTTGAGCCTGGCTGTGCTAACGCCGGCATCGTCGGTTTCCACGAGGATCCAGCCCTCCACAGAGCCAGGAGGCTTCCCTGCTGGGCTGGTGAGCCGTTCAACAATGGGGACTACGAGCACCGGCTGCTGGTTCTGTCATGAAACTCTCCTTCGCTGTCTGCATCACCCATCCAGATCGGCGTGAGGAGACCTCCTTTCACGAGAGCGTGCTCGATGCGGTGGAGGACTATCACAGCTCCGTGCTCAAAAGTGCGCTTCAGGGTTGGGACTGTGTGGCTCTATCGCTCTGCATTAATGGCCAACCGGTGGAAGTGCTGGAGAGCATTGAGCCGTTGAAAAATGGCCGTCCCCATTAGCGGGCTAGGAAAATGATCAGGCTGGCCGTGATCAGGAAAACCATCCCTGCAATCCAGATCTGAGCGGAATGCTCTGAAAGCCACTTGAGCCTGCCCTCCAATGGCTGCCCGTAGAGACTCACAAAGGCAATCCCGAAAACAAGCAGCGGGATCAGTAGTGCAAAGACTGGAAGCATCCTGGCCAGGACTCTTGAGGGTTGTAGTCCTGGCTGCTGTTTAGCTCCTCTGGCAGCCCAGGTTCAGCATCCAACACCCCGCCTTCTCACCACTGCGGTTCAACACGTTTCCAGCCCGCTTTCACCCGATTGCGCCACAGCTCGCGGGCTTGGCTGAGCGTGAGTTGGCGCCGTGACTTCAGCAGGGGTGGTTCATGGAGCAGAAGGTGTCTGCCTAGGTCCACCGCCATGGGCCTGGCGCCACCGTCGCGCTCAAGCTCTGGATTGGGCCAGAACCGCTCGACCCATGGACCGTTGGGTTGCTTCAGCCAGGCTTCTTTCATGGCCAAAGAGTAGTACAAGCGTATTACTAGGCAAGCAATAAAAAGGACGGCCTCCCACAGCCGTCCCATGCTCGAAGCGCCACCACTCCCATGGCGGCCATTCAAGGGTTATGTATCGGCTTGAACCTTTTTGTCGCGGTCGCCACAGAGCCTGCGTGGGACTGGTCACAGGCCCCGCGTTTGATTCTGGTGTTATGGCCAGATCAATTGCGCTGGAATGGTGGAAGGGGCCTTCCAGCCCCAGTGGGTCAATTGGGTGATAAGGCTGACCTCACCCCATCTCCCTTACTTGGGTCAGGCAGCAACAGGGGCTGCTTGACGGGAGAAACGAACGATGTTGTTCGCAGTTACGGGTTTGCTCTTACCGAGCAGGTTTCAGTCACCCTCCTGTTGCCCCGTCGAAACCATTGCAGCCCCGCGATGGGGAGAAATGGAGCTGAGCGGAATCGAACCGCTGTCCGAAACACTGGTTTGAGTCACCTAGTCCGGAAGGACCGGACTCCTTCATTGTGGCAGCAGTGCCCGCTGCCATGCAGGATCAACTCTGGGATGTGATCGCCGTTGTGCCTGCTTCGCTCGAGGCAGAAGCTGCGGCAGAGCTTGAGGCTTTCGGTGCCCAATCGCTGCAGACCCTGCGCCGTGCGGTGCGCTGCCGCCTGGATCGAGCGGGCTTTTACCGCGCCCATTTGCAGGCCCGCTTGCCTTTTCAGCTGTTGCGGTTGCTCGCCAGCTTCCCCTGCTCCAGCCGCGCTCAGCTCTATGGCGGGGTGCAGCAAGCGGCGGATTGGCAGGGCTGGTTGCCGCCGCAGCTCAGCTTCCGAGTTGAGGCCAGCGGCAGAGCTGGAGAGCTCAACCACAGCCATTTCACGGCCTTGGAGGTCAAGAACGCCCTGGTGGATTGGCAGCGCCAGCACAGTGGCCAGCGCTCCGATGTGGATCTCGAGGATCCAGATCGGGTTTTTCATTTGCATCTCGGCCAAGGACGCCAGGGGCCCATGGCGTCGTTGTATGTGGCCGGTAGTTCCAGCAGCCTGCATCGCCGCGGCTACCGGGCGGCCATGGGCCTGGCGCCTTTGAAGGAAAACCTGGCTGCAGGGTTGATGGCGATCACGGGCTGGGATGGCAGCGTGCCGCTGGTGGACCCCTTCTGCGGGTCTGCCACGTTGCTGATCGAGGCCGTCTCGCGCGTGCTGCAGCGTCCGCCGGGTTTGTTGCCTGGTGCTGCTTTGGAGCCGGCCCACCACGCCCAGGCCCGCCGCTTCAGCTGCTTGCAATGGCCTGATGCTGATTTAGGCCTGTGGCGCTCGGAAGTGGTGGCCTCCGCTGAGCAGGCTCTGGCTGGATCGCAGCAACCGTTGGCCCCGGTCATTGGCCTGGAGAAGGACCCTGAGGTGCTCGAGCAAGCCCGCAGCAATGTGGCCGCGGCAGGCCTGGAGGCCTGGATCGATCTACGCCCAGGCGATGGTTGTGAGCTGATGCCTCCGCCTGGCCCTGGGGTGCTGGTTTGCAATCCCCCCTATGGCGAGCGCCTGGGCGATGAGCAGGCGCTCGATGCCCTCTATCACCGCTTTGGCCGGCAGCTCAAGGACCACTGCAGTGGTTGGAGTTTGTGGTTGCTGAGCGGCAACGCCAAGCTCACCCGCGCTCTGGGGATGAAGGCCAGCCGGCGCGTGCCAGTGAGCAATGGCGGAATTGATTGCCGCTGGCTCCATTACGAGATTCGCTAGCGCCCCAGCAGCGTGCGGGTGGTGCGGCTGATGCCCGCAGCTGTCTCGGGCAGGTAGGGGCCTTTCAGCAGTTGCCCGCCGATGCGCAGCAGCAGCCCGGCCAGCACCAGGTCGATGGCGCCCACGACCAAAAAAGCGGTCAGCCAATCGAGGGCAGCGCCCTCCACCAAAACGATCACCAAGGCGGCATGGGCCACCAGCAGTGCTCCGGTGAGCAAGACCAAGGCGGTGCCCATGAGCAAGGCACCAACGATGAGGCGCCGCTTTTCGCGGTCCACCTCCTTGAGGGCGATGCGGACATGCAGGTCCATCACCGACACCACCAGGGAGGCCAGCTTTCCAGTGGCGCCGCGGGGCGATTGGGATTCCATGCTGATCAGCGCCGGCGGCCGCCGCTCAGGATTAGGCCAGCCAACAGGCCAATTCCAGCGGCAATGCCCACCGCCAGCAGCGGCCGCTCGCGCACCGGCGATTCAATTTTTGGCCTGAGGTTGGCGTTGAGGTCATCGAGCAACCGTTCCAATTGCTCTTCCAGTGGCTGCAGGCTGTCGCCGAGCTTGCGGGTTTGCTCGCCGGCCACATCCATAAATTCGAGCAGCTGCTCTTGCACCACCGCGCTGGTTCGACCGGTTTGTGCGGCGATCACAGCCACCACCTCATCGAAGCTGCCGCGGGTGTTGGTGAGGGCCTCATGGGCCACCTGGGGCCAGCGCTCTTGAATCTCCGGCAGCAGTTCGGTGAAGCGTTCGCGGAACCGTTCGCCCACCTGGGTTAGCCCTGAGCTCGCCATCAATCCCTTGGCTCTTTCCCGCAAGGTATCGAGCCAACGGGCGGTTGGCAGCGCGGCCTGTTCTCTCTTGTGCTCTTAAACACCTCGGCTAACTTCAGTCGATCTAACTCCTGACCGAAAGGTCGCTGTCCTGTTGGTCTTTATCGATCAGGTCAGCCTTACGCATTTCAAGTCCTTCGGGGGGAGTGTCACCATCCCCCTGGAGCCAGGTTTCACGGTGGTGACTGGCCCCAACGGCTCAGGCAAAAGCAACATCCTTGACGGCATCCTCTTTTGCCTCGGGTTGGCCAGCAGCCGCGGCATGCGCGCTGAGCGCCTGCCGGATCTGATCAATAACAACGCCCTCAAACAGGGAAAAGCCTCCGAGGCGTCGGTGTCGGTGCGCTTCGATCTGCGTGGCTGGCAGCCCGATACGGCCGAAGACGGTTTGGAAGCCCCTGAGGAGGGGCCCTGGATCAAGGCTGGGCAAACCGAATGGACCGTCACCCGCCGGCTGCGGGTGGCTCCAGGCGGCACCTACAGCACCAGCTACAGCGCCGATGGGGTGCCCTGCAACCTGCAGCAGCTGCAAACCCAGCTGCGCCGCCTGCGCCTCGATCCCGATGGCAGCAATGTTGTGATGCAGGGGGATGTCACTCGCATCGTTTCGATGAGCGCCCGCGATCGCCGCGGAATCATCGATGAGCTGGCTGGTGTGGCGCTGTTTGATAGCCGCATTGAGCAAAGTCGCCGCAAGCTCGATGACGTGCAAGAGCGCGAAGAGCGCTGCCGCATCGTCGAAGGCGAGCTGGAAGCCTCCCGCACCCGCCTGGAACGCGATTGCCAGCGGGCCCGGCTGTATCAGGATTTGCGCCAAAAGGTCCAGCTCGGTCGCCAGCAAGAGCAGGTGCTGGTGGTCGAGCAGAACCGCGCCCAGCTCGAACAGCTGGCGCAGAACAGTGAGCAACTCAGCGGGCGGCGTGAATCGGAGCAGCAAGCCCTGATCCAAGGCCAAGCGCAACTCAAAGGTGCTGCGGAGGAACTGGCCGCTCTGCAAGAGGCTGTCAAAAGCCTTGGTGAAGACCAGCTGATTGCGGTGCAAGGCCAGCTGGCTGAGCTTGAAGCCGCTGGCCGCGAGTTGCAGCGCCGCGCTGAGCGCCACCAACAGCAGGCCTCGGAGTTGCAGCAGCAGCGCCATCAGCAACAGCAGCAGCGCGCTGAATTGCAGCAGCAGAGCCAGCAGCTGCAATCCACCGATGACGTTCAGCAGCGCCAACTTGCTGATGAGGCCTGCCGCAGCGCGGAAGCAGCCGTTGAACTCTCCCGCCGCCGCCTGGCGGAAGTGGCTGGCCGCTCTGGCAGCTGGATGGAGGAGCAGCAGGAGCGCAGTCGCCGCCGTCAGGAGCTGCAGGCCCTACTGGGTCCTCAGCAAGCTGAGGCGGTGCAGCTCGATGAGCGCCTGCGCCAAGAGCAGGAACGCCAGCAGGAGTTGCAGGCGGAACTCGATCGTGAGCAGCAAGGCAATGGCACGGCGGCTGAGCAGCTCAAAGAGTTGCAAGGCACTCAGCAGGAGCTGCTGCAGTTGATCGCCAAGCACAAGCAGCGCGTGCAGGAGCTCGCTGAAGCCCTTTCGTTGCAGCAGCGCACCCGCATTCGCCTGGAGCAAGAGCAGCAGCAGCTCGAACGCGACATTGCCCGCCATGACAGCCGCCGCGAAACCTTGCAGGAGAGCCGCGGTACTGGAGCTCTGAGGCTGTTGCTTGAGGCTGGCCTCGATGGCATTCACGGCCTGGTGGCTCAGTTGGCCGAGGTCGACGACCGCTACCGCCTAGCGCTGGAGGTGGCCGCTGGGGGCCGGCTCTCCCAGGTGGTGGTTGATGACGACCGCATCGCAGCCCGCGCCATTGAGTTGCTCAAGCAGCGCCGTGCCGGCCGCCTGACCTTCTTACCCCTCAACAAGATCCGCAGCTCAGCGCGCGGCGGTGGTGCAGCCCTGCAGCGCGGCGGTGCCCCCAGCGGTGGCGGGTGCTTGGGCCGGGCGGTGGAGCTGCTGCACTTTGAGCCGATCTACCGCGATGTGTTTGGCCATGTGTTTGGCGACACGTTGGTCTATTCCGATCTGCAGTCAGCTCGCCGGGAGCTCGGCCGCAGCCGCATCGTCACCCTCGAAGGCGAGCTGCTCGAGCGCAGCGGTGCCATGACCGGCGGCAGCCTGCAGCAGCGCAGCGGCAGCCTCAGTTTTGGTCGTGCCAACGATGGAGATGAGGCTGAACCCCTGCGCCGCCGCTTGCTGGAGTTAGGTGAAACCCTGGTGGCTAGCCGCCGCCGTGAAGCTGAGCTCAGCCGCCAGTTGGAAGCGGCTCAAGGGGAATTCAGTTCCGAGCGCTCCCGCCAAGCTGGGGTGGAGGCTGAGTTGGCGGCCGCCCAACGGGCCCATGGTCCCCAGGTCACCCGTCAGGCTCAGCTGCAGGCGCGGCTCGAGCAGGTGAGCCAGAGCCTCAGCAGCGATCAAACCCGTTTGCAGGAGCTGCAGGCCTCGATGCAGCCGCTGCGCCAGGACTTGGAGCAGCTTGAACAAGGTGAAGCGGCCAGCAGCGATTCCGCCGATGCCGCCCGCTGGGGTGAGTTGCAGCAGGAGCTCGAACAGGCCGATGCGGCATTGAGCGCCGCCCGGGCCCAGCGCGATGGCTTGGAAGCCGCCCAGCGTGATCGCGGCTTGGTGCTGGCGCGCCTCAACAGCCAGCTCGAGGCCGTGGCCGCTGAAGATCAGCGCCTGCAAGCCAGCACGGCCGCCCTCACCGCTGAGGTGCAGGAACTGCGGGACCAGCAACTGGCCGATCAAGCCCGCCGCGCTGAACTCCAGCAGCAGCAGCAGGCCTTGCAGGAGCGCTTTGGTGAGCAGCGCCGTGCCCGTGATGCAGCCGAAGCCCGCCTAGCTGGCCTGCGTCAGCAGCAGCAGCAGCGGGAGTGGGAATTGCAGCGCTTGGCAGAGCAAATCGAGGCCCTTGCCGAAGAGCGCCGTGCCCTGGGTGAGCGCTTGCAGCAGCAGGTGGCTGAATTGCCCGATCCGTTGCCGGAGATCAGCGATGAGCTGCGGGAGGCCGGCTTGGAGGCGCTGCAGGAGCAGCTGCGCGTGATTCAGCAGCGCATGGAAGCGCTGGAGCCGGTGAACATGCTGGCGCTCGAGGAGCTTGAGCAACTGGAAGCCCGGCTGGCTGAGCTGCGAGAGCGGCTTGAGGTGCTCGGCAATGAGCGCCATGAGTTGCTGCTTCGCATTGAAACGGTGGCCACCCTGCGTCAGGAGGCGTTTATGGAGGCCTTCCGCGCTGTCGATGGCCATTTCCGCAGCATCTTTGCCGGGCTCTCCGATGGTGAAGGCGAGCTGTCGCTGGAAAACCCAAGCGATCCGCTCGAGGGAGGTCTCACCTTGGTGGCCCATCCCAAGGGCAAGGCCGTGCGCCGGCTGGCCTCAATGTCTGGCGGCGAGAAGTCGCTCACGGCCCTCAGCTTCCTGTTTGCCCTGCAGCGCTTTCGGCCCTCGCCCTTCTATGCCCTCGATGAGGTCGACAGCTTCCTCGATGGCGTCAACGTTGAGCGCCTGGCTGGGTTGATTGCTGCTCAAGCCGGCGATGCTCAGTTTTTGGTGGTCAGCCACCGCCGCCCGATGATTGCTGCGAGCACCCGAACCATCGGCGTGACCCAGGCCCGCGGTGCCCACACCCAGGTGGTGGGCATGCCGGCTGCAGCCTGATTGGCGATCCTGCGACACAATGGCTCGATCGAGCAGTTAGCCCTTGCAGGCGCCCCCCCCTTCCGATTCCACCCCAGCACCCTCCGATCGGCTTTGGCTGCGTTCGGAATTGATGGGAACCCAGGTCATTACCACTGACACCGGCCGCCGTCTTGGCGTGGTGGGCGAAGTCTTGGTGGACATCGACCGCCGCGAGGTGGTGGCCCTTGGCCTGCGCGACAACCCGTTGACCCGTTTTCTGCCTGGTCTGCCGCGTTGGATGCCGCTGGAGCAGATCCGTCAGGTGGGTGATGTGATCTTGGTTGATTCCCTCGACTCCCTGGCTGAGGGCTTCAACCCCGATCGCTACGACCGGGTGATCAATTGTCAGGTGGTCTCGGAAGCCGGTGAGCAGCTTGGCCGGGTTCTGGGTTTCAGTTTTGACATCGAAACCGGTGAGCTCACCACCTTGGTGGTGGGCGCTGTGGGCGTGCCCCTTCTGGGTGAAGGCATCCTCAGTACCTGGGAGCTGCCCGTTGATGAAATCGTCAGCTCGGGCCCGGATCGAATCATTGTTTATGAGGGCGCGGAAGAGAAGCTCAAGCAGCTCAACACCGGTTTGCTCGAAAAGCTGGGTATAGGAGGCGGCAGCCTCGAGCGCGAAGAGCGTGAGCGCTACCGGCTCAACATGGTGCCAGTTGAAAATCAGTTGCCGGCCGGCGTTCCCACTGAACAGGAGCAGCGGCGCCTTGAGGCCTCTAGGCAAGAGCGTTTTGAGCCCCAGCGCCAGGAAGACGACTACGAATACGTGGAACTTGAACAGCGCCAACGCCGCGAGCCCCAGCGCCTCTATATGGATGAGGAGCGCGATCCCTATGGCGAGCGGGATCGCTACGCCGAGCGTGATCGCTACCGCGACCGCTACGACGCGCCATTGGATGTCGAGCCCGAGCCGCTGCCAGAACCCCGCAGGGGGCCTCAGCCCGCTGAAGAAGACCCCTGGGCGTAACTCACGTCTTGTCTTTGAAGTCCAGCGAGGCTGAGTTCACGCAGTAGCGCAGCCCAGTGGGGGTGGGGCTGTCTTGAAACACATGGCCCAGGTGCGAATCGCATTTGGCGCAGCGGATTTCGGTGCGCACCATGCCGTGGCTCACGTCTTGGATGGTGCGGATCGCCTCGGGGTTCACCCCTTCCCAGAAGCTGGGCCAGCCGGTGCCGGAGTCGAATTTGCGGTCAGAGCGGAACAGCTCAGCGCCGCAGCAGATGCAGCGGTACATGCCATCACCTTTGTGATTCCAGTAGGCCCCGGTAAAGGCCCGCTCAGTGCCGCCCTCCCGGGTGATGCGGAACTGTTCAGGAGTCAGCTTGGAGCGCCAGTCGTTCTCGCTTGCTTCCACGGGGTCATCAATGGTTCGATCCAACGCTAGGCAGCAGCTCCTCCACCAGTGAGCTCAAAGCAGCCACAGCACCGGGCTGCCCCCGCAAGCTGCGCAGGTCGTCCTGCATCCCTCGGAGCCGCTGCGGCTCAGCGAGCCAGTCACGGGCTTCGCTGGCGATTTGCTCAGGGGTGATCGCCCCGACTCGCTCGGGCACCACGGCCCGGCCGGCACTGATGTTGGGCCAGGCCAAAAAGCCCCGGTTGCGCAAGCGCCAGGCCGTCAGGGCCACACCCACCAACCAGCGCAGCAGGGGCAGCCTCGCCACCAGGCCAAACCAGCCATCCCAGGCCTGCATCACATGCAGGTGTTGGGTGGGCAGCAGCACCAGCATCGGCACTCCAAGGGCCCCAAGCTCGGCGGTATTGGCGCCAACGGTGGTGAGGGCCAGAGCGCACTGGCTCAAGGGGCCATGGGCGGGATGCTCCTCCACCAGCAGGATTCGAGCTCCCCCGGAGCTCACAAGCCAGCGCTGGCCGTCTTGCTCGATGAGCTCGGGCTCCTGGGTGCCATAAAAGCGCTGCAGCGGATTGCTGGGTCCCGCGAAAGCCTGCAGCTCCGCCACGGTGGTGGTGGGCGCAAGTGCCAGCAGAAATTGCGTTTGGGGCCGCAGAGTCCGTAGGGCCTCGGCGCAGCGCAGCAGAAATGGCATGCCCACCTGCAACTTGGCTCGTTTGGAACCAGGCAGTAGCGCCACCCACTCGCCGCTGGGTAAGGGGGCACTGGAGCGGGCTGAGCTGGAGAGGTCAGCCATCAGATCACCCACCACCTGGCAGCGGGGTTGCCAGCGTTTGGCGAGCCGATCGGCGGCCGCGGGCCCCATCGCCGCAATGCGGTCGTTCCAGCGGGGCCAGCGCGCCACCCATTCGGCATAGGTCAGGTGCCGGTAGCCCAGTCGCGCGGAAAGCAGCACAGTCCAAAACTGATCACCACCGAGAAACACCACCACACCGGCGGCTGGCCATGGGCCATGGCGTTGGGGCCGCAGCAGCAACCACCAAAAGCGTGATGCCGGCAGCACCCGGTCAAACAAATTCATGCGCCGAGCCACGTCGGCCTCGGTGCCCGTGGCGTTGGGACACGGCACCAACACCAACTGCAAACTCGTGCTTGGCAGGGCGCGTTGATGCAGCCGCTCCGCCAACGGACGAACCCAGGTGGTGAGCTCCCCGGGGCCATTGCAGACCAAAACGATGGCCCGTGATGGCTCTGATGCGGATGGCGAGACTTGAACTCGCAAGACCGAAGTCACACGCCCCTCAAACGTGCGTGTCTACCAATTCCACCACATCCGCGTGGTCTGCCAAGAGGCAGAAAGCGAGCGTACCAGTCGGTCTGGACGTTTGTGAAAGCGCCATGTGAATCGCTGATAAAATCGCTCGCTGACGCGCTCCCCCCATTGGGAATTGGCAAGCTTCTGATCGCCAACCGGGGTGAGATCGCTCTACGGATCATCCGCACTTGCCGGGAGATGGGCATCTCCACAGTGGCTGTGTACAGCACGGTGGACCGCAACGCCCTGCATGTGCAATTGGCTGATGAGGCCGTCTGCGTTGGGGACCCCCCCAGCGGCCGCAGTTATCTGAATATCCCCAACATCATTGCGGCGGCCACCTCCCGCGGTGCCGATGCGATTCACCCCGGTTACGGCTTTCTGGCTGAAAACGACCGCTTCGCTGAAATCTGCAGCGCCCATGGGCTGATCTTTGTGGGTCCATCGCCGGAGTCCATCCGGTCCATGGGTGATAAATCCACCGCTAAAGCCACCATGCAGCGGGTTGGGGTGCCCACCATCCCCGGCAGCGAAGGCCTGCTCGCCAGCGTCGATGAAGCAGCCCGTCTGGCGGGCTCGATGGGCTATCCCGTGATGATCAAAGCCACCGCAGGCGGTGGTGGTCGTGGCATGCGTCTGGTGCGCAGTGCCGATGAGCTGGAAAACCTCTTTAAAGCGGCCCAGGGTGAAGCCGAAGCGGCCTTCGGCAACCCGGGGCTCTACATGGAGAAATTCATCACGCGGCCGCGCCACGTTGAAGTGCAGATCCTCGCCGACCGCTTCGGCAACGTCGTGCACCTCGGCGAGCGGGATTGCTCCATCCAGCGCCGCCACCAGAAATTGCTGGAGGAAGCTCCGAGCCCTGGGCTTGATCCTGAAACCCGCCGCCGCATGGGCGAAGCAGCCGTGGCAGCAGCCAAAACCATTGGCTACGAGGGCGCCGGCACTGTGGAATTCCTGCTGGATGCCTCCGGCGAGTTCTATTTCATGGAAATGAACACGCGCATTCAAGTGGAGCATCCCGTCACCGAGGTGGTGACCGGCGTGGACTTGATCGCGCAACAGCTCAAGATTGCTGCCGGCGAAACCCTGGAGCTCAAACAGGACAGCATCAAGCTCCATGGCCATGCGATCGAGTGCCGCATCAATGCGGAGGATCCGCGACATGGCTTCCGCCCCTCACCAGGCACCATCTCCGGTTGGCTGCCCCCCGGAGGGCCTGGCATTCGCATCGATAGCCACGTGTACACCGGCTACGACATCCCGCCCTTTTACGACTCGTTGATCGGCAAATTGATTGTCTGGGCGGAAGACCGGCCGGCAGCGTTGTTGCGTCTGCGCCGGGCGCTATCGGAATGCGCCGTGATTGGTGTGCCAACGACCATCGACTTCCATCTCGCGCTGCTGGATCGTCCGGAGTTTCAAAACGCCCAGGTGCACACCAAATTTGTTGAGCAGGAGATGCTCAGCGACTAAGCGCTTTTGAGCACCAGCTGGGTGATCAGCCCCTGCTGACCAACAAGAAGCTCGCGCAGCAAGCTCACCAAGCCAACCCAGATCACCGGGGTGACATCCACGCCGCCAATGGGTTGGATCAGCTTGCGCGTGGGGCTCAAAAGCGGCTCGGTGGGGATCACAACCAACGCCACCAAAGGATTTTCGCTGCTGATCTGGGGGTACCAGGTCAGCACGATGCGGAACAGAAACAGCAGGGTCCAGGCCGCCAGCAACAGCCCGATCACCCAGCTGCTGACGCTCAACATCGATATTGCTGTCACAAACTTCTAAGCGCTTGGCTGGGCACTCTATGAAGCCAGGTTCAGGCCCCGTAAGATGCCGCGACCACCAGTGGTGCCATGACCCCCTCCCTCGCGAATTTCCTCAACAGTCTCGTGGCGGGTGCGCTGATCGTGGTGGTGCCCATCACCATCGCTTTGATCTTGATCAGCCAGACCGATCAGGTTGACCGCAAGCTCTGATCGCCCTGGCGTGGCCGAAAGCCGCCCTTAAACTGATTGCAAAGGGCTGTATGGCCCGGCCGGGCCTGGGAGGGCACGAATGGTTAATGCCAGCCTGAATTGGGCCAGCATCGTTGGCATCGTCCTTGCTGTGGGCGGCTGCGTGCTGTACTTCCTGCGCAGCTTCAAGCCAGGGCTGGCCCGTGATTACGACGTTTTCTTTGCTGCCGTTGGTTTGCTGTGCGGCGGCATCCTCTTTTTTCAGGGATGGCGTTTAGATCCCATCCTTCAATTCGGTCAGTTTCTTTTAGCCTCCACCACCGTTTTCTTTGCCTACGAGTCGGTGCGCCTGCGCAGCGTCACCACCGAACAGGCTCGTCGTTCGGCCTACTTCGACGACGACGAACCGGTGCCCTCTCGCCCACGCATGGGTCGCGGTGAGTGGGGTGGCGATGAGCGCTTCGATGATCCCCAGCCCTTGCGCCGCAGGATTCGCTCCCGCGCCGATGGCTCTGACGACGGCGATGAGCGCGGTGATCAGGAGGATTTCTACCGCCCGCGGCGTCCTGAGCGCCGTGCGATCCCTGAGCGCGCCGAGAGCCGTTTCGATGAGGCCGACGCTGAGGATCGCGGTGGCCGCGGCAGCCGTGAGCGCAGCCGTTATGGCGCCAGCACCCGAGAGCCGCGCCCTGAGTTTGGCGCCCGCCGTCGTGAGCGCGATGCCAGCAGCACCCGTCGCAGTGGCTCTCGCCCCGGTGGTGCCACAGACGACATGCCCCGCTCCAGTCGCCGGCCCTCGAGCCGTCCTGTGGCGGCTGCCCGTCCGGATCGCCCCAGCAGCACATCAATGCCCGAAGGCGCTCCCATCAGCGACGCTGACTTCTCACCGATCAGTAGCCGTCCTGCCCCATCGCAGCCGGCCAACCGCGATAACAGCTCCCGTTTCGACGACTGATTGCCTCGGTGCGGCGCGCGCTGCTGCTGCTTGTGCTGGTGCTGCTGGCTGGATGTAGCCAGCGGTATTCAGCTCCAGGTCTTGGCGATCAAGAAGATCCTGCCCTCAGCGGTAATGGACGCTTGCTGGTGAGCGTTGTCGATCGTGGTGGCCGCCGTTCCTTGCGGCTCGTGGAACGCTCCACCGGCCGGGAATTGCCATTGCCAGGCCTGCGCCAAGGCCAGCCGCACCGCTCGCCATCGTTGAGTTGGACCGGCCGTTATCTCGCCTTCATCCGCCAACGCGGCACACGCCCAGAGGCTGTGCTGCTCGATCGTCTCAGCGGCCGTTTGCAGCCCTTGGCCCTGCCCAATGACCGGCTGCCTGAGCGACTCAGCCTGGCCCCCGATGGTCAGCAGCTGGCGGTTCAAGTGCTGCGTCGCGGTCAGCTGGATTTGGAGCTGTTCCGCTTGCCCGGGCTTGAGCCTGATCTGCCGGCAGGAGCGCCGCTGCCATGAGGTTGCTGGCTTCGACTCTGCTTGGGCTCGTGCTGTTGAGCGGTTGCCAGGGCCTGCGGCTGCAGCCGCTGATGGGCGTCAACACCCGCCTCTCCACACCAGGCGATGACCGCTCCCCCTCGATGGCCCGTCAGGGGGTGGTGTGGATTGCCCCGGGTCCCGCCGGCCAGCATCAGGTGCGCTGGTTTGATCTGGCCAGCGGAATGGGCGGCCCGTTGCCAGGTCTCAACCGGCCCGATGCCCAGCCCATCAGCGTCAGTGTTGATGCCAAGGGATCCCGCATCGCCTTGGTGCGCAGCCTCGATGGCCGCACCGAGTTGTTGCTCTACAACCGCAACCTGGCCAGCGTGCGGCCGTTGATGCTGGTGCCTGCCGGGGTTCCGGCCCGTGTGGCGCTCAGCGCTGATGGGCAGCAGCTGGCCGTGCAGGTCAGCCGCGGCGGGCGTTGGGAGGTGGAGGTGATGCGTGTGCCTTAGGCGCACTCGCCCTAGCTCAAGCCAGCCCAGTGCAGAAAGGTGGTGCCGCTGAAGGCTTCGATCAACAGAATTGCCACGAAGCCGAGCATGGCGAAACGGCCATTGATGCGCTCGGCATAGCCACTCCAGCCAAAGCTGGGGATTTCGCTGGTGGTGGCACTGGTTTTCTGCTCAGCGGCAGCGTTGGAATCAGGTGCGCTAGCCATCAGCGGTGGTGGGGATGCAGTGGTTCTTAGCTGGTCGTGGGGGCTGGGCGCCAGCAGGCGGGCCTAGGCCGCTTCTGGGTCGTAGTTCACCGCTGGCATCAAACGCCAATCGCCATTGCCCTCGAGTTGCAGCACGTTGGTGTGGAAACTCTTCAGCGATGGCCGGTGCCCCACGCTGATGAAGGCCAAATCGCGCTCCACCAGGAGCTCGTAGAGCAGCTTCTCGGTTTTGACATCCAAGGCACTGGTGGCCTCATCGAGCACCACGTAGCGCGGTGAGTTCAGCAGCAGGCGGCCAAAAGCCAGGCGCTGTTGCTCACCCAGCGACAGGATGCGGGGCCAGTCCTGCTTGATGTCCAGGTCGGGGTAGCGGCTCACCAGCTGCGGCAGGTTCACCTGCTCCAGCACGCTGCGCAGCTGGGCATCACTGAAGCGCTCCTCATCGCTGGGGTAGCAGAGCTGCTCGCGCAATGAGCCCAGCAGCATGTAGGGCTTCTGGGGAATAAACAGCAGATCGCCGGTTTCGGGGCGCTCCACGGTGCCCCGCCGCGGGCTCCACAGGCCACTGATCATCCGCATTAGGGAGGTTTTGCCGCAGCCGGAGGGGCCCACCACCAACATCCGCTCGTGGTCGTTGACGCTCAAATTGAGATCGCGGATGACGGGCAGCTCTCCTTTGGGCGTGTAGAGATCGGCGTGGCGAATCACGATGCCGCCACCGGACTGAATGATCTGGTTGCTGGGGTCAAGCGGCTGGGTACTGACCTCTTCCACCTTCGATTGGAAGCCCTCCAAACGACTGATGCCGGCAGTGAATTTGGCCAGCTCTTCGATCTGGTTAACGATGAAGAACAGCGAACCTTCCACCATTCCATAGGCGAAGGACGCTTGAACGAAACCGCCGTAATCCACCTCACCCATAAAGAAGGCCGGAGCCATCACCAAATACGGGAAGAAGTTGCCCGCGTAGTTGGTGGTTCGGCGCATCACATCAATAATGACTCGCCAATTAATGATCAGGTTGAAGTTACGAATGACCGTGTCAAGTCGCCTACGCGTCTCCTGTGACTCTGGTTCTTCGCCAGCGTAAAAAGCGATCGATTCGGCGTTGTCGCGAATGTGCACCAGGCCGTAGCGGAAGTCGGCCTCGTAGCGCAGTTGGTCGAACTGAAGCCCAACCAACTTGCGCCCAGCAAGAATCAATAAGGTGGTAGCCACAGCGGAATAGCCAAACAGGCTGAACGTGAGCACCTGGCTGATGCTCCACAGAATCAGGATGTTCAGCGAGAAAGTCAGCAAAGCATCGAAGATGCCGATCGTGAATCCAAGGCTTTGGAAGGTGAATGCATAGGTATCTTCTGTAATTCGTTGGTCAGGGTTGTCGACGTCAGTTGCTTGTTCGTCATTTGGATTGAGGACGTAATAAGCTCGGTTGCTCATGTAATCGCCAATCAGCGACTTCGAGAGCCAATCACGCCAGATATTGCTGAGTTTGTAGGTGAAAAAGAACTGTGAAATGCGTATCGGAAGTGCCACCACAAAGCAGGCGGCATAGATGATCAAGATCCGATAAAAGTTCGCTTCTTGCTTCTCCACCAAGGCATTGGTGAGATCGCGGGCAATGAAACCGATGCCAGCGTTGATGCCATTCACCGAAAGCAGCATCACAACGATCACGCCCAGCAGCAGCCAGTGCAGCCAGCGCCGCTGACGCAATTGCTGGCGGAACGCCACAAAGCTGGCGGCTCCCAGGATGAAGAGGGAGACAAAACCAATGCCCCACCAGGAGCTCCAGATCCCGCTGATCGTGGCGGCAACGCCGCCGAAGTATTTCTCGGTTAGCGCCGGCTGCAGCTGCTCCAGGCTGCGGATGATTCCGGTGAGCAGGGCAAGCACCAGCCCGCCAACGCAGAACAGCAGCGAAACCAACAGCCACAGAAACTGCCAGCCACTGGCTTGGTCCAGGGGCAGGAAGAACGGCTGGGAGAGGTGGCGCAGCTTGCTGAGCTGCTGGCGCAGGGACTGGAGAGGACCTGCAGCGACGGTCGCGGTCATGGCCGCATTCTCGCCGTCAAACGGCTTATCCGGGCGGCCAAGCCAGCGGACGGCCACCAATCACATGCACATGCAGGTGAAAGACGGTCTGACCAGCCTCAGCGCCGGTGTTGATCACGGTGCGCCAGTCCTGCAGGCCGGCCTCCTTGGCCACCTTGGCGGCCACCAGCAAGAGGTGCCCCAACAGGGCGCTATCGGAGGGCTGGGCTTCTTTGAGGCTGGGGATGTGTTGGCGCGGAATCACCAGCAGGTGCACGGGGGCTTGCGGCTGAATATCGGCAAATGCAATGCAGTGCTCGTCCTCATGGATCCGCTCAGCAGGGATCTCGCCGCGCAGGATGCGTCCGAAAATCGTTGGGTTGTTCTCAGCCATCGGGCCTGTTCGTAAACCAGCACAGGTTTCCCGAAACGCTCCGGGACGCTTCAATGTATGTCGGTAGTTCGTGGCTGTCAGGCCGTTTCCATGCTGCACAGGCAGTTTCAAGAGGAACTTGCGCAGCGGCGTCGCGGTCCCATCCGCAAACGCCTGGAGCCCGATTGGCAAGATGCCGGCATGAATCTGCTGGATTCGGTCAACCGCTTGGCTGATCTGATGGACGAAGCCGAGCAGCGCCTGGATCCCAGCCGCCGCACCGAATTGCACGACTACACCGAAGCTTCGATTCGCCGCCTTGAGCGGCTGCGCTACCGCCTGCAGCAGCGCAACAGCTGAGCCCCAGCGGGGAGTCATGGCAGCAGCGTTGGGCCATCGCCTGTGCTCGCTTTCTGTGGTGCGGCTGCCCTGCTGGGGTTAGAAGCCCATCCTGTTGCTGTTGAGGTCGACCTCGCTCCGGGTTTGCCGGGGTTCCAGCTGGTGGGGCTGAGTGATGCCAGTGGCCGCGATGCCCGTGAGCGGGTCCGTTCAGCCCTGCGCAACAGCGGCTTTCGGCCGCCGCAAAGCCGGGTGGTGGTCAGCCTTGCTCCAGCGGATCTGCCCAAACAGGGAGCCGGCTTTGATTTAGCGATTGCTTTGGCGTTGCTGGTCGCCTCCGGTCAGCTAGATCCTGCGCGGCTGCAGGCCCATTGGGCTTTTGGTGAGTTGTCTCTCGATGGGAGCCTGCGCCCTGTTCAGGGGGTTTTGGCTGTTGTTTTGGCAGCGCAGCAGGCTGCCGCCTCAGGTTTGATCCTTCCGCAAGCCAATGCCAGCGAGGCGCCGGTGCTCGACGCGCTGCCCCTGTATCCAGCCAGCAGCCTCAGCGCTGTGGTGGCGGCGTTGCAAGGCCGAGCCTCCTGGTCCTCCCGGCCCCAGCTGCATCCATGCCAGCCGCCTTTCGTAGGGGTTGATCTGCAGCAGGTGCTCGGCCAAAGCCAGGGACGCCGCGCTGCTGAGCTGGCGGCGGCCGGTGGGCATCACCTGTTGCTGGTGGGACCACCAGGCTGCGGCAAAACCATGTTGGCCTCGGCCTTGCTTGGCCTCCTGCCTCCGCTGGATAACGAGCAGGCCCTGATGGTGAGTCACATCCACACGATGGTGGGCCTGCGATCGGCTGGAGCTCCGCTGCTGCACCACCCCCCCTTTCGCGCGCCGCACCACAGCAGCACAGCCGCAGCCTTGGTGGGTGGGGGCCTTGGTCCCAGGCCTGGTGAGCTCACCCTCGCCCATCACGGCCTGCTGTTTCTCGATGAGCTGGCGGAATTTCGGCGCCCTGTGCTCGACCAGTTGCGGCAGCCCTTGGAGAGCGGTGAGGTGCTCATTGCTCGCGCCAAGCAGGCCCTGCGTTTTCCCTCCCAGACGTTGCTGGTGGGGGCCACCAACCCTTGCCCATGCGGCTGGTGGGGGGATCCACGTCAGGGCTGTTGCTGCGGACAGCACCGCCGGCAGCAGTATTGGAACCGCATCAGTGGTCCATTGCTGGATCGCTTTGATTTGCAGGTGTCCTTGCGCAGTGATGCCTGCGCCAGCCCATCCAGCAGCCCGCCAGAGGCCACCGCCGTGGTGGCGCGGCGGGTTCACAGGGCACGCCAAAGGATGCGGCAGCGCAATCCGTCGGGTCGCTGCAATGGGCGCTTAACGGCAGCCCAGCTCAACGGCTGTGTGCAGTTGAGCCCCCAGGCCGAAGGCTGGTGGAGGGATGAGCGGCTGGCTCACCTGTTGAGCGGGCGCCGGCGGCATCGTCTGCTGGCGGTTGCCCAAACCCTGGCGGATTTGGCGGCGAGCCCTGTGGTGGAACCGCAGCATTTGGCTGAAGCCCTGTTGTTTCGCTCGCTGGAGCGCTCAGTCGCCCGTGATGGTGGTCTCGACCCAGGCTTGGCCGGGCGGCCTGGTGTCGCAGCTGATTGAGCCATCGGCGCCGGGAGCGCAATTCACCTCCAGATGGGTGTCGGGATCCCAGGGGTCCTGGTTGTAGATCAGGCGCTGATTGAGCACCTCAGCCCGTGCCAGTGGCCCTGCCAACAACAAAGCCAGCGTTGTCAACAACGCTGGCATCAGGGCGCCTAGTGGCCGTCTTTGTGGGGATGGTGCCGGAAGGGCTGCATGCCGATGAGCGGCGGCTGGTGCAGTTTTTCCTGGCGAGGGTCGCCAAAGGCGTGCTCGATGGCTTCGCCCCACCAGGCGCGGACGGAATGAAACAGGTTGCCCATGGGGACCTCCTGAATGGCTTATTTCCAGTTTGTGCACGTCAGCACCAAAAAAAAGTGCCGTCAGAGTAAACGGCACAAAAGGTTGTTTTGGGCTGCAAAAACTTGATGTTCAGCGGCGACGACGACGCTGTTGCAGTTTGCGCTTGTACTTCTCCACGGGGGTTTCGTGGTGGCGCAGACGCTTCAGGTCAGCAAAGATCCCGGCCTTGGACACCTGGCGCTTGAAGCGGCGTAGGGCCGATTCAATCCCTTCGTTTTCACCGACGGTCACCTGGGTCATAAGAACCGGCTTCGCTTTCGCTCGTTTGAACGCTCAATCTTACCAATCACCCTCGCCTCATTCCTGATCGCGGCGAATCGGCAGGCTTTCGTTGTGCACATAGAGGTGGCCCAGGGCCCGCTCGCCGTAGTGGCGGCGCTTCAAGCTCCAGCCTGGCTCGAGTTTCAGCTCCACATAGCCGTCATCAATGCCGCCGGCTCTGGCCATCACCACTTCACCGCCGTTGGGACCGGTGCTCATCAGCACGATGTCCTCTTCCAGGATCTCCACGCGCAGGCGCATCGCTGAGCCGTAATCAATCTCGCCAATGCGCACGGAATAGCCATTGCTGTCCATGTAGCGGCCACAGATCCCTGTGAAATCAAAGGTGGCCAGCAGCGGCTTCACCGTGGTGGGGGCATTGCCCTCCCGGCTAAAGCAGGGACGGGTGTCTTTCTTTTGCTCGTAGATATTGAGCTGGGCGCCGCCACTAGGAATCGGGGCGGCCACCAGGACGAACTGGGTGGTCTCCACCTCTTTGGCATCAAACAGTCCTGCTTGAGCTGGCTGGCTGAGCAGGGCAGTCGTAGCGCTGGCCAGTCCCACGAGGGCAGGGGCGAGGCGGCGAAAGGCAGACAACACAGGCAGTAATCAGACCGGTTTGAACTGATCGTAAAAGTCAGATTCAGCCTTGCCCAGGGGCATTAGGCCGGTGTGTTGAGGCGAATCGCGACAAGAAGTGATCCAGCGCAACCAGGCAGCGCGCCGATCAAGATTCCGCGCGTCACACCAATGCCAAGGTCGGGATCGCCGTAGGCGAGCTCGAAGACGCAACCGGTTGCTGCAATCCCAAGAACGCAAGCCAGGGCCAGGAACAGGCCGGCCAGGGGTTTCATCGGCATGGGATCAAGCGACAGGCTTCACATCATTGCGGTCGAAGCCGAGCCGCTGCAGCTCACCGCTCAAGCTCAGCTCATCGCTGACCCGATCCACGAACAGCACCCCATTGAGATGGTCCATCTCATGCAGGATGCAGCGGGCCATCAGGCCATCGGCTTTGCGCCGTTGCGGCCGGCCGAGCTCATCGCGGTATTTGACGTCGACCTGACTGGGGCGAACCACGTTGAGATAGACGCCGGGAATGCTGAGGCAACCCTCTTCGTAGGTGTCGAGGGCTCCGCTGGTGGCCACGATTTCAGGGTTAATCAGCACCAGGGGAGGGTTGGCAGCTTCCTCTGGATCGAGGTCGATCACCAGCAGTTGCTGGTGGACTCCGACTTGCGGTGCTGCCAGTCCAATGCCGTGGGCTGCATACATGCTGCGCAGCATCTCCCGCGCCAGCTCCCGCACCTGTTCATTGACTTTGCTGATGCGCTTGGCGGGTTTGCGCAATTCGTTGGATCCCAGCGTGTGGATCTTGGGGCTTTCAGGCTGCTCCTCTCCCTTGGGGACCATCACCGTGGAGGCCTGCCGTTCGGATTGGCGCGCCATCGCGGCAAAGTTCAGGGACAAAACCGCTTCGCTAGAGAGATTGCATCCTAGGCAGCAGTGTCGAGATCTCTGTGGCGGTTCGTTCTGAAGCCATTGCAGCCCTGCCCGTTGATCAGGTGATGGGGCGAGATCGCGCCTGCAAAGAGCCTCTGCTGCTGGGTGAGCAGTTGTTCTGGGCTGAGCACCGCCCCGACCAAGGTGGCCGCACCACCTTGATGCGCCAGGTGGCGGCGGGTGCCGCACCGCAAGATCTCACTCCAGGCCGCTGGAGTTTGCGCAGCCGGGTCCATGAATTTGGTGGGGGCCTGTTTTGTGCCAGCAGCGAGTTGGCTGTCTTTATTGAGGCCCGCAGCGGGATTCCCCACGCCGTCTCCTTCAGCCCTGGTGCGCAGCCCAGGCCTTTGATCAGTGGACCCTCTGATGAGTGTGGGCGCTACGCCGATGGCCTGATTGATACGCACCGCCAGCGTTGGCTGGGGGTGCGTGAAACCACCAGCTGCGATCAGCTGGTGGCGCTGCCCCTCTCAGGCGGTGAGCCCCAGGTGCTGCGCCAAGAGGCAGATTTTTGCGGCTATGCCGCCCTCTCTCCAGCGGGTGATCAGTTGGCTTGGCTGGAGTGGTCGCTGCCTGCGATGCCGTGGGAGCGCACTGAACTGTGGTGCTCGCCCATCGATGCCGCCGGTGAGCTGTCGCATCCGCAGCGGATTGCTGGAGGCGATGGCTGTGCTGAATCCTTGTTTCAGCCCCTGTGGAGTAGCGCTGGTGAGCTGCTGGTGGCCTCCGATCGCAGTGGCTGGTGGACGCCCCAGCGTTGGTGCCCTGATCAGCAACCGGCCTGGCAGCCGCTGCCGCTGCCGCAGGCCTGTGAAACCGCCATGCCCCAGTGGGTTTATGGCATGCGCACCATGGCCGCCAGCGAAAGCGCCCTGCTGGCCTTGGCCTGCGCCCAGGGGGAATGGAGCCTTTGGCAGTACCCCTGGCAGCAACAGCAATGGCGGCGCATTCCCCTGCCGTTGAACGAGCTCAGTGGCCTGACGGCCTCCTCCCAGCGGGCGGTTTGCTTGGGCGCTTCGGCGACGCAGCGCACAACCCTGTTGGAGTTGGATTTGGCAGCAGCCAGCCATCACCCTCTACAGCCAGCGGCCCCTTTACCCCAGGGGCTGGTTCGCATTAGTGAGCCCAGGGCTCTGGAGTTTGTCGGCGGCGATGGACAGAGCAGCCATGGCTGGTATTACCCCCCCACAACCTCAGAGGCAGGCCCAGCGCCATTGCTGGTAAAGGCCCATAGCGGACCCACCGGCATGGCCCGCACTGGGCTGAATCTGGCGATTCAGTTTTGGACCAGCCGCGGTTGGGGAGTGGTTGATGTCAATTACGGCGGTTCCACCGGTTTCGGCCGCGCCTATCGCCAGCGGCTCGATGGTCAGTGGGGCGTTCTCGATGTGGCCGATTGCGCTGCAGCCGTGGCCCATTTGGTGGAGCTGGGGCTCGTTGACCCCCAGCGGGTGGCCATGGAGGGAGGCAGTGCGGGCGGTTTCACGACCCTGGCGGCCCTGATTCGTGAACCGGTTTTCCGCGCCGGGGTCTGCCGTTATCCGGTGTGTGATCTCGAGGCACTCACCAAGGACACCCACCGCTTTGAGTCGGGGTATCTCGATGGCTTGATTGGTCTTTGGCCACAGCAGCGCAGCCGTTACGACGAGCGTTCACCGCGCTCCTGCAGCCATCAACTCCATCGCCCTGTGCTGTTTATCCAGGGGTTGCAGGATCGGGTGGTGCCCCCCGAGCAGGTGGAGCAGATGGTGCAAGCCTTGCGCTGGCGGGGCCTCTCCCCAGAGCTGATGCTGCTTGAGAGCGAAGGCCATGGATTCCGCTCAACCTCGGTTCAGCGTCAGGTGCTGGAGGCCACCGAGCAATTTTTGCGGCGGGTGTTGCCCCAGCGTTAGTGATCAACTCCCTGCAGCAAGTCGCTCAAAGCCCTGCTCCAACTGGGATCGCAGGGGATGCTCACGCGCCGGGCCAGGCTCGTGGCGATGTGCTTTTCCTGGTAAGCCGCCTCATTGCTGAACACCGTCACCTGGTCTGGCTCTCCGCTGAAGGGAATCACGGTGCCATCGCCTTGTTGAAACAGGGGCGCTCCTGGTTTCAGTGGCGTCCAATCACTCTTCAGGCGTGCTGGGTGCAGGCAAGACGTGGGTTGGCCGCTGCTGTCCCTGGGGAGATCAAGGCTGCCGCTATGGCGGTGAACGCGCAGGGGAGAGCGCAGCTGAAGATGGCCCTGGCTGGCCTCATCCAGCAGATCCAGCAGGGTTTCCAACCCCAGCTGTGTTTGCTGGCAAATCACTGGGCTAATCACTCCTTGGGGCACTGGCCCCACCTCCAAGACCAACCCGCAGGGCCAAGCTTCTGCCATGAAACCGGTTTGATCCGGATCGTGTTCGTGTTGATAGATCGGTAGCCCCAACCGTTCTTGGCAGGCAGCAGCCAGGGCGAGATCGGCAGGACGGCGGCCATAGACCACCAAGCTGTTGCCCATGGCGGCTGTGGTGCTGTGCAGATCAATCACCACCTGGCAGGGCTTGGTTCCTTGTGGCCCAAAGCTTTGGACCAACTCCCTGGCTCGCTGCACTTCCCACTGATCAGCTGGGCTTGGCTGGGCTTGCAGGAGATCGCCCCGAAAACTGCGATTGAGATCGCGATCGATGTAACGCCGGCAGCACTGCAAAGCTCTGGGATTTCCCAGGGCTGTCTGCACCTTCAGCCTGGGCCGTTGGAGCGCCGCAAAGCTCGGCCCCCATTGCTGCAGCAGCCAGGGGGCATTGCATTCGTTGCCATGGGTCCCGCCGACAACAAGAACGGAGGCCACCATGGCGGCAGGGCTGCTTAGCCCACTTTGGCTTTTCCGACCCCCAGTTCGCGCAACTCCTGAGCGAGTCCGCTGAGCACCTTCTTGGCGTCGCCAAACACCATCGAGGTGTTGGGGCGCTCAAACAGGCTGTTTTTGATGCCGGCATAACCAGCGCTCAGACCTCGCTTCACCACAAACACCGTCGTGGCTTCCTCCACGTTCAACACGGGCATTCCGTAAAGCGGGCTGGAGGAGTCGTTGCGGGCCTGGGGGTTCACCACATCATTGGCGCCCAGAACAATCACCACGTCGGTGCGCGGGAATTCGGGGTTGATCGTTTCCATTTCGATCAATTGCTCGTAGGGCACATCGGCTTCCGCCAGCAGCACGTTCATGTGCCCTGGCATGCGCCCGGCCACCGGGTGGATGGCATAGGCCACATCAATGCCTTGGGCTTCCAGTAGCTCGGCCACTTCCCGCAGGATGTGCTGGGCCTGGGCCACCGCCAAGCCGTAGCCAGGTACGAACACAACCCGTTGGGCTGTTTCCAGAGTCAGGGCGCATTCTTCAGCGCTGCAGGAGGTGATGCCCTGGTATTCGCCTTGGTCGGCAGCGCTAGCGCTGGCGCCAAGGGCACCACCAAACAGCACGTTCACCAGCGAACGGTTCATGGCATTGCACATCACCTGCGTGAGGATCAGGCCTGCCGCACCAACCATGGCGCCGGCCACGATCAGCATCTGACTGCCCACCACAAAACCGGCGGCTGCCGCAGCAACACCGGAATAGGAGTTCAGCAGGGAGATCACCACGGGCATGTCTGCCCCTCCGATGGAGAGGGTGACGCCGATGCCCAGCAGGCTGGAGCCAATCACCAGCAGCCAGAGGCCTTGATCTCCACCGCTTGCGATTAAGGCGATGGCAGCCACCAGGGAGACGGCCGCCAGGCCGATGTTGATGACATGGCGCAGCTTGCTCTGCATCCAGGCCGGTGTGTCCAGCCAACCCTGCAGCTTGCCCATGGCCACCACCGAGCCGCTGAAGGTGATCGCACCCACAAACACCGACACCACAATCGAAATGCCGGCAACGAGGGCTCCTGTGCCCTCACCATCGCTTCCAGCCAGTGGATCGAGAGCCACGCCAAGGGCCACCAACAGCGAGGACATGCCGCCGCAACCGTTGAACAGCGCCACGGTTTCGGGCATGGCCGTCATCGGCACCCTTTGCGAGGTGATGGCGCCCAGCAAGCCACCCACCACGGTGCCGCCGATGATCCACAGCCAGGCACTGGAGTCGATCCCGCTGGTGCTGAGGAAGTTGATCAACACGCCCAACACGGCCAAAGCCAACGCGACGGCCGCGATTTGATTGGCGGCGCGTGCCGAGCGCACCTTGGATAGCCCTTTGATGCCCAGCGCGAGGAGCAGGACAGCGACCAGCTCGATCGCGTACTTGATTACGACAGCGGCAGTCATCAGCGCTTCTCCTTCTGGCGAGCGGGTTTACGGCTGAACATGGCCAGCATTCGATCGGTGACCAAAAAGCCGCCAATCACGTTGAACAGGGCAAAGCCCAGGGAGACGGCTCCCAAGGCCATCAGGCCGCCATTGCCACTGGAGCCAGCCTTGATGATCAAGGTCAGGGCCGCCAACACGGTGATTCCTGAAATGGCATTGGCGCCACTCATCAGAGGCGTGTGCAGGGTGGGAGGCACCTTGCCAATGAGCTCGAGCCCCAGCAGGCTGCCGAGGAGCAACACCCAGAGGGCGTCGTTCAGGGAAAGAGCGTCGTTCATGGGGTCATCTCGCTTGAGGTGGCGCGCTCAGGCACCAGATCCGTGCGTCGCAGATTGCCATCCAGGCTGATCAGGCTGGGAGCTAGGAGCTCATCTTCGCTGTCGAGCTTGAGGACACCTTCTTGATCGATCAGCGCCTCCAGCAGCGACATCAGGTTGCGTGCATACAACGAGCTGGCGTGGTGGGCCACGCTGCCGGGCAAGCGATCAGCACCAATCACCTTCACCCCGTGGTGCTCCACGGTTTGGCCGGCTTGGCTCAGTTCGCAGTTGCCCCCCTGAATCACGGCCAAATCAACGATGACGGCCCCAGGGCGCATGGCGGACACCATGGCGCTGGTGATCAACATCGGCGCTGGCCTTCCGGGCACTTGAGCCGTGCAGATCACCACATCGGCTTGGTTGAGGTGTTCGCTCAATCCCGCCCGTTGGGCATCGAGAAACGACATCGTGGCTTGCTTCGCGTAGCCGCCGGATTCACCCGGTACGCCTTGCTCTGGAGGCGGAATAAAACGAGCGCCCAGCGATTCCACCTGCTCTTGTGCGGCAGCGCGCACATCACTGACGCTGACGACAGCACCTAAGCGCCTGGCGGTGGCAACGGCTTGCAGCCCGGCCACACCAGCTCCAATGACCACCACCTTGGCTGGCTGCACCGTCCCGGCCGCCGTCATCAGCATTGGCATGAAGCGATCCAAATCCGCCGCTGCCAGCAACACCGCTTTGTAGCCGGCGATGTTGGCTTGGGAGGAGAGCACATCCATCGCTTGCGCCCGGCTGATCCTCGGCAGCAGCTCTAGGGAGATGGCTGAAAGCTGGCCTTTTTCCAGTTGATCGAGCAGGGCATTGTTGTTGTGGGGCGCCAGCTGACCAATCACCACGGCACCTGGCTTGAGCGCTGCTGTGTTGTCGCCCAGCGGGCCCACACTCAGAATGATGTCGCTTTGCGACCACGTCGCGCGGTCACCGGGGTTAACCAAGTCAGCTCCGGCCGCCGCATAGTCCTCATCACTGAAGCCAGCCTGCCGTCCAGCGCCGCGCTCCACGGAGCATTGGACGTGCCGTCCAGCAAGACGTTTCACCACCTCTGGGCTGCTTGCCACCCGGGTTTCCCCGGCATCCCACTCCCGGGGGATCAAAACCTTCACCATCGAGTGCGGCTCGTCTGCCCCCCCTATCTATATGTGATGGCGTGCCCATCTGTGTGTGGAGATGGCCGCCTGAGTCACCAAACCTTGCCGGGGTGGATACCCTTGAAAGTGAATTGATTGATCGCGCGATGAAATCCATCGACGAGCACATCGCCAAGGATGAGAACGAGATCCTTGCGGCCAAAGCTCAAGGCGATGAAGGCAAAGTGCGCCACCTCGAGGGCGAGCTCCAGGACCTCAAAGTGTTCAAGGAGCACCACCCTGGCGACAATCACGACCCCACCTCGCTCGAGATGTTCTGCGAGAACAACCCCGAGTCCCCTGAGTGCCGGATTTACGACGACTGATCAGCGCGTGATCAGTACTCCTCGTTGAAAGCTCTGGGGGAAACCGGTGCGTCGGTCATCCGGCAGACCACCGCTTCCTCCGGCTCCATTTCCACAACCTTGATGACGGGGCGCCCCAAGCGGCGCAGGACTTCCACATCAGCCATGGTTTGGCAGCGGGCCAAGAGCGTGCCCTCACCGTCGTAGCAGCAAAAGAATTTCACTAAACCAAAGACCCGTGGGCTCACTCCTGTTATGCCCACAGCCTTTGATCTCGGCAACGCAAGTCTTTCTGAAGGATCCTTTTGAATCAGGGGCCTTCAGCCAAACGCCGCATCAGTAGCAAGTCACTGTGCGGATCGTTGGGACAAAGCCACTCCCTGTATTCCTCAAAGAGACGTTCACCCCCCGCGTGATCGCCGCTGCCATGCAGTTGCTGAATCCGCTGCCGCACCTGTGGCAGGCGCGACTGCAGCAAACCCAGCGGATCGCCGGCTGAAGAGCAGCTCGCAGAAACGTCGGGCAAAGGCAAGACCGTTGCAATCCCTCTGCGATAACCCAGATCCTGGCGAGGATGCCAGTCAATTTGTTGACAGGCGATGCCCTTGTGCTATGTTTCGTTGGTGGGCAGTTGAGCTGCGCTCGTTTCTTGATGTCTGGTTTCGACCAGAGCTTCGGATCCGACGCTTTGCTACTGTTCCTCAGCCGTCGAAAGACGGTTGTGCGTCGTCCAGACGCCCTCGCCCTTTCAGTTCTCTGAAAACGGCGATCCGGCGCTCTGATACGATTCACAAGTCGCCGAAAGGCGATGCACCTGGACAACCGAAAAGCTTAAGGAACCGACGCTTTTGTCGCGTTTCTTTCACCAGAACGCTGTTCTGGCTTTGAAAGGAACGATTTCGCGACAAAGGTGTGAGGTCCCGTCAAAAAGAACTAGCGAAAGCTCTTTTGGATCTGTGTTGTGGTTTTTCACGAGGCTGCGCACAGAGGGAAAGCGAAAGAGTGGACGCACCGGAACTGAGTTCCAAGGAGAGTCGTGGTTGTTCGCTGCGGAGTGAACGACGGACACGGCACTTATCCGAACCCTTCGCAAGAAGGCGAGCTGAGGACTGTGGTTTAAGCGCCACGGGACGAGCTGAACACTTTGCGGGATTGCTATGCAATGACCAATAGGAAGTGTCTACAACGGAGAGTTTGATCCTGGCTCAGGATGAACGCTGGCGGCGTGCTTAACACATGCAAGTCGAACGAACCTTCGGGTTAGTGGCGGACGGGTGAGTAACGCGTGAGAATCTGCCCTCAGGAGGGGGATAACGGCTGGAAACGGCCGCTAATACCCCATATGCCGAGAGGTGAAATGAATTTCGCCTGAGGATGAGCTCGCGTCTGATTAGCTTGTTGGTGGGGTAATGGCCTACCAAGGCAACGATCAGTAGCTGGTCTGAGAGGATGATCAGCCACACTGGGACTGAGACACGGCCCAGACTCCTACGGGAGGCAGCAGTGGGGAATTTTCCGCAATGGGCGAAAGCCTGACGGAGCAACGCCGCGTGAGGGATGAAGGCCTCTGGGCTGTAAACCTCTTTTATCAAGGAAGAAGATCTGACGGTACTTGATGAATAAGCCACGGCTAATTCCGTGCCAGCAGCCGCGGTAATACGGGAGTGGCAAGCGTTATCCGGAATTATTGGGCGTAAAGCGTCCGCAGGCGGCCTGACAAGTCTGCTGTTAAAGCGTGGAGCTTAACTCCATTTCAGCAGTGGAAACTGTCAGGCTTGAGTGTGGTAGGGGCAGAGGGAATTCCCGGTGTAGCGGTGAAATGCGTAGATATCGGGAAGAACACCAGTGGCGAAAGCGCTCTGCTGGGCCATCACTGACGCTCATGGACGAAAGCCAGGGGAGCGAAAGGGATTAGATACCCCTGTAGTCCTGGCCGTAAACGATGAACACTAGGTGTCGGGGGAATCGACCCCTCCGGTGTCGTAGCCAACGCGTTAAGTGTTCCGCCTGGGGAGTACGCACGCAAGTGTGAAACTCAAAGGAATTGACGGGGGCCCGCACAAGCGGTGGAGTATGTGGTTTAATTCGATGCAACGCGAAGAACCTTACCAGGGCTTGACATCCTGCGAACCTCTGGGAAACCGGAGGGTGCCTTCGGGAACGCAGTGACAGGTGGTGCATGGCTGTCGTCAGCTCGTGTCGTGAGATGTTGGGTTAAGTCCCGCAACGAGCGCAACCCACGTCTTTAGTTGCCAGCATTTAGTTGGGCACTCTAGAGAGACCGCCGGTGACAAACCGGAGGAAGGTGTGGATGACGTCAAGTCATCATGCCCCTTACGTCCTGGGCTACACACGTACTACAATGCTACGGACAAAGGGCAGCAAGTTCGCGAGGACAAGCAAATCCCATAAACCGTGGCTCAGTTCAGATCGTAGGCTGCAACTCGCCTACGTGAAGGAGGAATCGCTAGTAATCGCAGGTCAGCATACTGCGGTGAATACGTTCCCGGGCCTTGTACACACCGCCCGTCACACCATGGAAGTTGGCCACGCCCGAAGTCGTTACTCCAACCCTCTGGGAGGAGGACGCCGAAGGTGGGGCTGATGACTGGGGTGAAGTCGTAACAAGGTAGCCGTACCGGAAGGTGCGGCTGGATCACCTCCTAACAGGGAGAACCAACCTCAAATGATGATCACCATTTTTTAGTGATCCATTTGACTGTTCATTCCTAAGGTCGATCGGTACCTCAGTGAGTGATAATCACTCATCTCGGTCCTTAAGCTTGTCTAGGTCACCACCCCTTAGCTGATAAGCTTTGTGGGATGGGCCCGAGAGGGTTCCTGGGCCATTAGCTCAGGTGGTTAGAGCGCACCCCTGATAAGGGTGAGGTCCCTGGTTCAAGTCCAGGATGGCCCATCGGGATTGGGGGTTTAGCTCAGCTGGTAGAGCGCCTGCTTTGCAAGCAGGATGTCAGCGGTTCGAGTCCGCTAACCTCCATTAGTCTTGATAATGGAACTGTGGCGCAGGGTGACTTAGAAGGATGTTGGTGATTCCAGCCTCGTTTGATTCTTGATTCAAGTTCAAACGATGCTGGGCTCAGCAATGGGTTCAGCAAGAACCTTGACAACTGCATAGGTAAGTCTGGAAATAAAGCATCTCACAGAGATGATCCAGGCATGAAGTGATCCACGTTACGGCGTGATTTGCTTGATGTTTGGTTCAACAATTCTGGAGAAAAGCCGAGTCCTGAATCAATTTGATCAGGAACAAAATGGTCAAGCTACAAAGGGCTCACGGCGGATACCTTGGCACACAGAGGCGATGAAGGACGTGGTTACCTGCGATAAGTCTCGGGGAGCTGGAAACACGCTTTGATCCGGGAATTTCCGAATGGGGCAACCCCTTGTACGGCCAGCTGAATACATAGGCTGGCGCGAGCCAACCCAGCGAACTGAAACATCTTAGTAGCTGGAGGAAAGGAAAGTAAAAACGACTCCCTCAGTAGCGGCGAGCGAACGGGGAAGAGCCTAAACCGATGGTTTCGACCATCGGGGTTGTGGGACAGCAACGTGGACCAATGAACCTAGAAGAAGCGCTTGAAAGGCGCGCCAGAGAGGGTGAAAGCCCCGTATTCGAAAGGGAATTTGGCCTAGCTGTATCCCGAGTAGCACGGAGCACGTGAAATTCCGTGTGAATCTGCGAGGACCACCTCGTAAGGCTAAGTACTCCTGTGTGACCGATAGCGAAACAGTACCGCGAGGGAAAGGTGAAAAGAACCCCGGGAGGGGAGTGAAATAGAACATGAAACCGTGAGCCTACAAGCAATGGGAGTCCGACTCATCGGATGACCGTGTGCCTGTTGAAGAATGAGCCGGCGACTTATAGGCACTGGCAGGTTAAACCGGGAATGGTGGAGCCACAGCGAAAGCGAGTCTGAATAGGGCGTTAGTCAGTGTTTATAGACCCGAACCCGGGTGATCTAACCATGGCCAGGATGAAGCTTGGGTAATACCAAGTGGAGGTCCGAACCGACTGATGTTGAAAAATCAGCGGATGAGCTGTGGTTAGGGGTGAAATGCCAATCGAACCCGGAGCTAGCTGGTTCTCCCCGAAATACGTTGAGGCGTAGCGTCTGATGCTCCAGCAGGGGGGTAAAGCCACCGTTTCGGTGCGGGCTGCGAGAGCGGTACCAAATCGAGACGAACTCTGAATACCCTGTGTGTAGTCAGGCAGTCAGACTGTGGGGGATAAGCTCCATGGTCGAGAGGGAAACAGCCCAGACCGCCAGCTAAGGTCCCAAAATTACCGCTGAGTGATAAAGGAGGTGGGATTGCATAGACAACCAGGAGGTTTGCCTAGAAGCAGCCATCCTCAAAGGAGTGCGTAATAGCTCACTGGTCGAGCGATCCTGCGCCGAAAATGAACGGGGCTAAGCGGTATACCGAAGCTGCGGATTTATGGTAGGGGAGCGTTCTATGTGGGGCGAAGCGTTAGCGTGAGCGGGCGTGGACTGCATAGAAGTGAGAATGTCGGCTTGAGTAGCGAAAACATGGGTGAGAATCCCATGCCCCGAAACCCTAAGGGTTCCTCCGGCAGGCTCGTCCGCGGAGGGTTAGTCTGGACCTAAGGCGAGGCCGAAAGGCGTAGTCGATGGATAACAGGTCAACATTCCTGTACCGGTTATGTTTTGGGAAGAGGGACGGAGAAGGCTAGCCAAGCCAGATGTTGGTTACTGGTTCAAGCGTTCGAGGCGTTGAGGAGCGGTGAAAACGTTCCGAGCTGAGGCGTGAGTACGAGCTCCTACGGGAGCGAAGTTGGTGATGTCATGCTTCCAAGAAAAGCTCTATACCCGTTAAGGCATAACTGCCAGTACCCGAAACCGACACAGGTGGGGTGGTAGAGAATACCGAGGGGCGCGAGGTAACTCTCTCTAAGGAACTCGGCAAAATGGCCCCGTAACTTCGGGAGAAGGGGTGCCACCGCAAGGTGGTCGCAGTGAAGAGGCCCTGGCGACTGTTTACCAAAAACACAGGTCTCCGCTAAGTCGCAAGACGATGTATGGGGGCTGACGCCTGCCCAGTGCCGGAAGGTTAAGGAAGCCGGTCAGCGTAAGCGAAGCTGGCGACTGAAGCCCCGGTGAACGGCGGCCGTAACTATAACGGTCCTAAGGTAGCGAAATTCCTTGTCGGGTAAGTTCCGACCCGCACGAAAGGCGTAACGATCAGGGCGCTGTCTCGGAGAGAGGCTCGGCGAAATAGAATTGTCTGTGAAGATGCGGACTACGTGCACCCGGACAGAAAGACCCTATGAAGCTTTACTGTAGCTTGGTATTGTGTTCGGTCTCTGAATGCGCAGGATAGGTGGGAGGCATTGATGATTAGCTCGTGGGTTAATCGGAGCCACTGGTGAGATACCACTCTTTCAGAGATAGAATTCTAACTTTCACCCGTTATCCGGGGAGAGGACAGTATCAGGTGGGCAGTTTGACTGGGGCGGTCGCCTCCTAAAAGGTAACGGAGGCGTGCAAAGGTTCCCTCAGGCTGGTTGGAAATCAGCCGACGAGTGCAAAGGCAGAAGGGAGCTTGACTGTGAGACCTACAAGTCGAACAGGGACGAAAGTCGGCCTTAGTGATCCGACGGTTCTGTGTGGAAGGGCCGTCGCTCAACGGATAAAAGTTACTCTAGGGATAACAGGCTGATCTCCCCCAAGAGTTCACATCGACGGGGAGGTTTGGCACCTCGATGTCGGCTCATCGCAACCTGGGGCTGAAGTCGGTCCCAAGGGTTGGGCTGTTCGCCCATTAAAGCGGTACGCGAGCTGGGTTCAGAACGTCGTGAGACAGTTCGGTCCATATCCGGTGCACGCGCAAGAATATTGAGAGGATTTCTCCCTAGTACGAGAGGACCGGGAGGAACGCACCTCTGGTGTGCCAGTTATCGTGCCAACGGTAAACGCTGGGTAGCCATGTGCGGAGTGGATAACCGCTGAAAGCATCTAAGTGGGAAGCCCACCTCAAGATGAGTATTCTCATGGGGTAACCCAGTAAGGTCACGGGAAGAACACCCGTTGATAGGCTCTACGTGGAAGCGCGGCAACGTGTGAAGCGGAGGAGTACTAATAGACCGAGGGCTTGACCATCACTTGGCCCTCCATGTGAGATGTTTTTTCCAGAGCTCAGTTCCTTGAACTGAGTATCCTATGCAGTTCTCAGGGTTCTTCCTGGGAATTTCTATCCTGGTGTTCATGGCGCAGTGGTCCCACACCGATCCATCTCGAACTCGGTTGTGAAACGCTGCAGCGGCGACGATAGTTGGGGGGTGGCCCCCCGTGAAAATAGCTCAATGCCAGGTAAAAATTTCCTTTACTTCATCAAAGCCATCCCGTGACGGGGTGGCTTTTTTTGTGTCTATTCGCATGAGTTTGCTTCAACGCGCCAGACATCAATTACAGCTTGCTTGCCAGGTGTGGAATCGCCATGGCTGTGTTGATCTGAGTGCAGCTTTTGCGTTCCATAGTCTCCAATCTTTTTTCCCTTTTTTGTTGGTGTGCCTGGGTGTTGGGGCACGTTTATTCGGGCAAGTTGATGGTGCGAGTGATCAATTACTGGCCGTAGCCGCTGGTGTTTTACCGCCTGGTGGCTTGGAAGTGATGGAAGGAATCTTGCAGCGTTTGGTGAATCAGGGTCAGGTGGCTGAGCAGATTGGTGGTTTGGTCTTAATTTTTAGTGCCAGTAACGCCACGTTGTCGTTGCAGCGTGGGGCCGATCGTCTTTGGTATGGATTGGCGTTGCCCAATGCTGGTGATCAAGCTTGGCATTGGCATCTTCGCCGCTGGTTCTTTCAACGTCTCAAGGCCATTGGTGCTGCTTTGCTGTTGGCATTGGTGCTGTTAATTAACCAAATCACCACGCCATTTCGTCTGCTTTGGTCGTCGATGTGGTCGAGTTTGGGTTCATTATCTCCCTGGTTACCGCAGCCCTGGGAGGTGCCTGCCCGCACCTTGATTTCGGTGCTTGGTAGTTGGTTGGGTGTGGTGATTGCCACCGTGCTGTTGTTTTCTTATTTGCCCAGTCGCAGGCCCCGGCTGGGCTTGCTGTGGCAAGGTTCCTTGCTGGTGGCCACGGGTCTCACCTTAGTGAACCCACTACTGGGGAGGGCTTTGGTCTGGGCTGGCTCGCGCTTTTTGGCCTATGGCCTCGTTGGCGGAATTATTCTTCTCACGCTTTGGATTTGGTTATTGGGCCTGATTTTGTATTTCGGGATGGCTTGGACCGTTGCGTTGACGCAGCGTCGTCAGCCGCAGTTGTTGTTAGCCAACGATGCCCAATCAGCTGAGGCTGATCTCTAGCCCGCAGTATCTGCGTTGATATCCAGAACAACAACATCGACTGGGTCAACGCGTCCATGGTCATCGAGAAAGCGTTTGTATTCCCGTGCCGTGTGCCGCATGGCTTCGCCAGCGGTTCGAATTAACACGGCATTTAAACTTCCGCCCACCAACGCACCGGTGAGCGGAACCAGCCGCCCCAGGCCGAGCCAGCCGCGGCGCGCCAAATGGGTGACCAGCCGCTGTCCTACCAGACGTTGCAGCATCTGGCTGGCTTCTCTGGAGAGCTGAAGCAGCAACTGGCGCGCGGCGCGCTCACCAAGACGGCTGCCAATCAATCGCACCATTTCATTGACGCCCAAGCCCATGGCTGCTGCCAGCAAAATCGGCCGGTGCTGTTCGTCGTCGAGCTCGACGCCAAAGACCGTGAAAATGGCTGCCGACAGCTCAATTTCGGCGTAGAGGAAATAGAGCAAATCTCCGCCGCCAGCTGGCAGGGTCAACACCCCACCAAGCCCCGCCAGCGCTCCAGTCCCGGCGGTGCGCCACATGGCCCGGCGAATGGCGTGCTCAACCATCCCGTCACGCCCCAGGTCCGCGTGTTGCTCCAGTAATTGCCGGCCCCAGTGCACCCCTTGGCTCTGCGCGGTGCGCAGACCCGCTGACACCACTGGTAGATCCAGCAGTTCTGCCATCAGATTCGGTGCAGGCCTGCTCCTAGCCATTGGCGTCTTCAAGTTGCTGCAGGTGGCGCTCCCGCATCAGCAAAAACAGCGGAGCACCGGCGGCAAAGGCAATCAGCATGGAGGCCAGCACCGGCCATTGCAGATGGCGCATCTGCAGCCTGCGCCCCTCCACAATCATCGCCATCACACCGGCGGTGGCCCCAATCACCAAATCCCAGCTCAGGGATTGCCCGGCCGCGGTGGCTCCGGCTTGGGCAATGAATTCGCCTAAGGCAAAGCCGCCGTTCTCTTGGATGAATTGCCAATTGGCCCGTTGCGTCAACACCGTGCCGCTGATGGTCAGCAGCAGATAGATCAGTTGTCTGCCTTGGCTGCTGTTCATCCTTCCTCCTCTGACCAAGCACTCAGGCTGATGCCATCGGGATCAAGTTTTTGAATGTCTTGGCTCACCTGCTCCAGTTTTTGGCGGCAATGGTTCTCGAGTGCCACGGCTTGGGCGTACAGCTGGGGCAACTCCTCCAAGGGCAGAGTGTCTGATTGCAGCTGCGCTAAGGCCTGTTCAAGCTGCTCCTGCGCTTGGCTGTAGCTGAGGTCTTTGAGGCCTTGATCGGCTTGGCGCTTGGCTTTGGCTGCCATCAGCTCACCTCACTGGTTTCAGGTTGCCACGTCTGCACCGTTAACGACAGAACGCCCTGATGCAGTTGGGCTTCGACGGCATCGCCTGCGCTGAGTGTGCTGCCATTACGCAGCAGCTGGCCTTCGCTGCTGCGCAGCAAGCAGTACCCCCGTTGCAGCAAGCGTTGGGGCGAGAGCGCCGCGAGCAATTGCCGCTGACTGTGCAACTGCCATTGCCGTCTTTCCAGGTTTCGCTGCAGCAGAGCACGCCGCTGGTCTTGCCTCAGTTCTGGGTCCCACTGTCTCAGCTCCTGCTCCAACCGGTTTTGGATGCTGCTGCGCCAATGGCGTCCGCGCTGCTCCAGCAGCTGTTGCTCCTGCTGGCGATCGGGCAGCAGCGCCACCATGGCGGCGGTGGGAGTGGCGGCCCGGTAGTCAGCGGCGAGATCAGCGATCGTCACATCGTCTTCGTGGCCGATGCCACTCACCACAGGCACCGGGCAGCGCAATAGGGCCCGGGCCAAGTCTTCGCCGTCAAAGACGCTGAGGTCTTCGCGGCTGCCTCCGCCTCTGGCGAGCACCACCGCTTCAATGCCGAGCCGTTGCCACTGGGTTTCCAGCTGATCAAACACCGCGCAGATGCGCTTTTCCACATCGCCTTGCACGGGGATCGGCACCACCCGCAGGTTGCAGGCGGGCCAGCGCTGTTTGGCGGTGCGCAGCAGATCGGCCAGTGCTGAGCTGGGAACGCTGGTGAGGATGGCAATGCAGCTTGGCCGTTGCGGTAGCTGCCGCCTCAGGGCTGGATCCAGTAAGCCTTCACTCTCGAGCTGTTGTTTCACCTGCTCAAAGCGGCGCAGCACCGTCGAGAGGCTGGGGCGGATGTCGAGGGCTTGCACGCTCAAGCTGGCGCGTGCACCCCAAAAATTCAGCTTGCCAACGACGCGAACGCCGTCGCCATCGTTGGGGCGAAAGCTGAGCCGGGCCACCGTTGAGGCCCAAGCCACAGCTTGGATGGAGGCATCTCCATCGCTGAGGCTGAACCAGAGATGGCCTTTTTTCAGAACGGGTTTAACAACGGCACCATCGACCAAAAAGCGAGGAGCAAAGCCCCGCTCCAGCAACACACCAATGGCTTCATTGAGCTCGCTAACGCTGTAAGCGGGCAGCTCCATTAGTGGGTGAGCTTGCGGTAGCAGAGCCACCACCACAGGCTCAAGGCGCCAGCGGCAACAAACAACACGCGTCCCCAGCTGGTGTCGATCCGGATCAGACCCACGAAGCTGAAGGCCAGGGCACTGCTCAACAGGCGCGAGCCGTCGCGGCGATTGTCAACAAACAGCTTCACGCAGCAGGCCGATCAACGATCACCTTAAAAGGGCACAAAAAAAGGGGGGCCGTGGCCCCCCTTCTTTGGTGGCTTCTAGAAGCTTCAGCCGAGGCCCAGCTGGGACAGGATGCCCTGGCCGGTCAGCAGTTCGGTGCCCAGACCGATGACGAAACCCATCATGGCCAGGCGGCCATTCCAGGTTTCAGCGAAGTTCACGAAGCCGAAGCGGGAGGCGTTGGTTTCGGACATGGATTAAAGGTGTTGTCTTTGCCAAGTGTAACGAATGATTGAGCTTTGTTGAAAGTGCTGTAGGCAACAAAAGGTGCGATTGACCGGCATTGACAGGTTGGCCGCCTGGGCCTACTGAGGCAGGGTTTGGCAAGGCCATTGATGCGGGCACAGTTTCAGGCTCAAGTCCAGGCGCCCTTGCCGAGTGCTCCTGAGCTAGTGCTCGTCACCGATCTCGATGGCACCTTGCTGGCCGGCGAGCCAGCGGATCGTCGACGCCTCTATCGCTGGCTGAGTGATTGCCGTGAGCAGGTGCTGCACATCTTTGCCACGGGCCGTGAACGCAGTTCAGTGGCTGAGCTGTTTCAGGCGCCTGAGCATGCTCTGCTCAGGCAGCCCCACCTGGTTATCAGTGATGTGGGCTGCACGGTGGCTTGCGGCGACAGCCTCGAGCTGGTGCCGTTGGTGGTTGATGACATCGAACGTCAGTGGCAACCATTCGCTGAGCAGGTGTTGGCGCTGACCCAAGGGCAGCCGGGGTTGTCCCCCCAGCCAGTGTGCGCGGAACGGCGCCATGCCTTTGATGCCGATCCAGAGCTGATGGATCCAGGCCTGATGCAACGTCTGCGCCAGGTGGGTGTGGATTGTGTGTTCTCCGATGGCCGCTACCTCGACGTTCTGCCCCCAGGGGTGAACAAGGGTTCGACGCTGCAACGCGTGCTGGAGTTGCTGGAGTTACAGCAGGTGCCTGTGGTCGTGGCAGGGGACACCCTCAATGATTTGGGTCTTTTTCAGACCGGTTATGCCGGTGTGATGGTGGGCAACGCCGAAGCTCCCCTGCTGGAGTGGCTGCCCCAATTGCCCAATACCTACCTGGCCAACGGCGCTGGTTGCAGCGGCATCCTCGAAGGGCTGGAGCATTTCGGCTTTGGCGGGCTGCTGGCTCAAGGGGCCTCGTGAGCGACAGCGCCCAGTGGTTGGGCTTTACGGCAGCAGCCCTCACCACCAGCAGTTTTTTCCCGCAAGCCTTGAAAACCTTGCGGACCAATGAAACCGCAGGGATCTCGCTGCGGATGTACTTGCTCTTCACCTCAGGCGTCAGTGCCTGGGCGGTCTATGGATTGTGGGTTCAAGACTGGCCCGTGTTTTGGGCCAATGTTGTGACGCTGCTTCCAGCAGCAGCGGTCTTGGAGAGAAAAGTGAGGGCGAGCCTGTCTTCAGCCGGCAATCGACAACGCCAGGGCGAAAACCGCTGAGCTCAGGAGGCCCAAAGCGGCAAGGAGGCGAATTAAGCCTCCACCAGCAGCGACGGAAAACATAAAGAGAACCTAAAGGTCGCAATGAGTCCGTTGTAGCGCTCTTGTTTGGCTGGCGCCGTAGCTGTTCGCACCCCGTTTCAAATGGTTGGAATGCGCAACATTTCAGCGCGTCAGCGCACGTGGCGCGTGCCATCCACCGGGTGATACGCCTCGCCGGTGGTTTCTTCGTAAACAATCGCCGGGAGCCCTGTTTCAAACATGGTTTGCAGAGCTTCTTTGAGGTAGGGGTTCCAGCCTCCGGTGGACACCTTGCCGTGGCGCACCGTCCAATCCCAGGTTCCTTGTAGATCACGGGGGATGCGCCCTTCGCGGTCGCGGCGGGCCACCAGATCCTGGGATTCCACGATGCCCACCAGGATGGGGTCTTTGCCGTAGGCCGGCGTCAGTGTGAGCTCCAGGCGCACGGGGTCATCTTTGACCAGCTTCAGGCGAAAGCGAGGAGGCAGCTTGACGGCCTTAAGAACAGCGAGCACCACTCGGGTGCGTGGATCGGCTTGGCGAGCTCCTGCCTGCATCTGAACTGAGTTCCCTTGTCTTCCTAGCTTGCGTGATCATCGGACCCGTCGGCACTGGGCTCAGCCTCAAAGCGCACCGTTAGGAGTTCCTCTTCGGTGATTTGGCCGTTGGCATCCAAGAGCTCGGGGTGCACGTTGGCCGGCGGCTGCACTGATTTCTGCGCCGCACTGAAGCCGCGCCCCATCACCCGAAAAGCCTGCCAGAGCAGCAGCCCCAGACAGGTGAGGTAGAGCAGTGGGAACAGTTGAGTCAAAAGGCCGTCAGCCATTGATCAGTTGTTTCATTGTGCGAGATCAGCCCGGTCACTGGCACAACCAGTCACATCTTGGTGCGTTGCCAGAGGGGCCTGAGCGGTCAACCGTCGATACGGTTTGACGAGTCTTTTGCCCCGATTCATGCGCCGCCAGTTGCCGCTGCTTGCCCTCTCCACGGCTTTGGTGATCGGAACAGCAGCTCAGGCGCCAGCCCGTTTGCCCGTTTCAACCACCAATCGCCAGTCCTTTGTGGCAGAGGCTGTACGTCAAGCCGGGCCCGCGGTGGTGCGCATCGACACCGAGCGCACCATCACCAGCGCCAGCGCACCAGGCGGAATTCCGCCGGTGTTCTTGATGGATCCGTTGTTTCGTCAGTTCTTTGGTGGCTCCGGTGGCGCCATGCCCGCGCCGCGGCCAAGCCAACGCACTGAACGCGGTCAGGGCACGGGGGTGATCTTTGAGGCTGATGGCTTAATCCTCACCAATGCCCATGTGGTCGAGGGGGCCTCAAGGGTCACGGTGGGTCTGGTGGATGGCCGCACGATGGAAGGCTCGGTCATCGGGGCTGATCCCGTCACCGATCTGGCAGTTGTTCGCGTGGCCGCTTCAGAGCCTCTGCCTGTGGCGCCATTGGGCGATTCCGATGCGGTGGAGGTGGGGGACTGGGCCATCGCGGTGGGGAACCCATTTGGTCTGGACAACACCGTCACCTTGGGGATCATCAGCAGCACCAACCGCAACGCCACCAAGCTCGGGATCACCGACAAGCGCCTTGATTTGATTCAGACCGATGCCGCGATCAATCCCGGGAATTCCGGCGGGCCGCTGCTGAATGCCGATGGTGAGGTGGTGGGGATTAATGCCTTGGTGCGCACTGGCCCTGGCGCCGGCTTGGGCTTCTCGATTCCGATCAACCGGGCGCGATCGATTGCCGATCAGCTGATCCGCAATGGCAAAGCCAGCCATGCTCTGGTTGGTCTGGCTCTCTCCGCTGAGCCCAAGGGGGTGCGGGTGAACTCCGTGATGCCCAATGGCCCAGCCGCTCGCGCGGGGGTGCGGCCCGGCGATCTGGTGCTGAGCGTTGGCGGCGAAGCAGTGCGCGATCCGGCGCAATTCCTGGCTCGTATGGAGCGCTCAGGGGTTGGCAAGCCCCTCAGCCTTGAGCTGCTGCGTGATGGTCAGCGCCGCACTCTGGAGGTGGTGCCGGTGGAGATGGCCAGCATGGCCACTTGACCCAGAGTCCATAGGCCGGCGTGATCGCTGTCCGTTTGTCAAGGCCCCCAGTTCAATTCGTCTCACAATGAGACCAATCGATTCCACGTTTGTGGCAAGGCAGCGACTGGCTTTGGCTTTATCTCTGCAGGGCAACCGCAGCTGGCTGGCAGCTCGCCGCGCTCAGCTGCTGGAGGAAGGGCGTGTGTTGGAGGCTGAGGCGTTGCTGCAGGAATTCCGTGGTTTGGGCCAGCCTGATCAGTTGCTGACCGTGCCGGCGCAGCTTGGTTGATCACTCCCAGGGGAGGTCAGGTAGGTCATTAAGGTCGTCGTCGCGCACGCTTTCAAGCCGTTGCGCAGGATCCCAAAGGTCAAGCGGTCGCTCGCCCAATTCCTGGTCGGCGTAGCTCGTGGTCGCTGTCTCGTTCAAGGCTGCCCGTGGTTCAACTCTGCTGATCACTCTGCTGGCTGAGCAGCCAGCGGGATGCGGCCCGTTGGCTTTGCCAGGCCTGCAGCAGCTGCTTGGCAATGCCGCGCACGGCGGTGGGATCCATTTCGGCGTCGATAGCGCGATTCATCCGTTCCAGCTCAAAGCGTTGGCCAAGACTGAGGGCGGCGGCGGAATCCATGGCATCCGTTCAGATGCCACAAACCTTAAAAACTGTTTCAGATGCTTGCGTAGTAAGGGCTACATCTGCTGCTAGTCGGTTTCGGAACCATCACTGATGCGCAGATCTTCCACGCAACGGGTGACGCATTCACCGTCATCCAAGGAGCATTCGGTGATGCACTGGAAATAGGTTTCAACGGCATCCCAGGTCTGCTCGTGCTCGCCTGACCCGGGGATGTAAGAGCGGCTCATCCAGCAACCTCAACGCATCCCGTCAGCGTATGCACACCGAAAAGAGAGGTCCAGAAAGTTGAGTCTTCCTGCCTACAAAGCTGTGAAGTTGTTTGTCGGCGGCCCCTCAGGTGGGACGTTTGCGCCGGCTCTCCGCTTTGGACTTTTGCTTGGCCCGGTTGGCGGCCCGCTTGGCTTCCCGTGCTTCGTCTTCCTCGGCCTGGCGCAGCAGAGCTGCCTCCTCTTCTTTCTTCTCTAGGTAGTAGGCGTAATCGCCGCGGTAGAGCACCAGCTCACCATCGCGGAGTTCCACGATGCGGTTGGCCACCCGGGCGATGAAGGTGCGGTCGTGGCTGACCAGCAGTGCGGCCCCCTCGTATTGCATCAAGGCGTCTTCCAGCATCTGTTTGGCTGGAATATCGAGGTGGTTGGTGGGCTCATCGAGCACCAGCAGATTGCAGGGGGTTAGCAACATCAGTGCCAGGGCGAGGCGGGCTTTTTCGCCGCCGCTCAGCTGGCCCACTTGTTTGAACACCGCGTCATTGCTGAAGCAGAAGCTGCCCAAGAGCGACCGCACCTGCGTTTGGGTCCAGTCGGGAACCGCCTCGAACAGCGTGTCGATCACGGTTTTCTCGAGATCGAGGGCCTCGGCTTGGTTCTGCTCGAAGTAGCCGGCCTCCACGTTGTGCTCCCCGAGGCGAGCCGATCCTTCACTGGGCTGCTCCAGCCCCATCACCAGCCGCAACAGGGTGGATTTCCCGGCCCCATTGGGACCAACAAAAGCAATGCGGTCGCCCCGCTCCACCTCGAGGTTGGCCTCGAGAAACAAGATGTTGTCGTCGTAGTGGTGCGTGAGGTTGTCGATCAGTGCGATCTGACGACCTGAGCGCGGCGCCGGCGGGAATTGAAATTGCGGCCCCCCGAGCGATTCCACTGGGGCATCAATGCGCTCCACCTTGTCGAGCAATTTCTCGCGGCTTTTGGCTTGTGTGGAGCGGGTGGCACTGGCCCGGAAGCGGTCGATGTAGGCCTGCTGCGCGGCGAGTTCTTTCTGCTGCCGATCAAAGGCCGACTGGCTGGCTTCCCGCTCCAGCACTTTTTGCTCCAGGTGCTGGCTGTAGTTGCCGAGGTAGCTGCGTGAGATCCCGCGCTCGGTTTCAACGATCTGATTGCACACCCGATCGAGGAACGTGCGGTCGTGGCTGATCACCACCAGCGGCACATTGATCTCGGTGAGATAGCCCTCCAACCACTCAATCGTGGCCATGTCGAGGTGGTTGGTGGGCTCATCGAGCAGCAGCAGATCGGGCTCCTGCAACAGGATCTTGCCCAGGGCGATCCGCATTTGCCAGCCGCCTGAGTAGTCGCCAACGAGGCGCTCAGCCTTGGCCTCGTTGAAGCCGATCGTGGGCAGCAGCTTGTCGATGCGAGCATCCAGCTCGTAGCCATGCAGCCCCTCAAAGCGGGTCTGCAGGCGCCCCAAGTCCTCGATCAGTTCTTGCAGGTAGTCCGGGTCTTCCGCGGCTCGTTCGCTGGCCATCGCCTGCTCCACGTGCCCTTGGCGGTTGCGCACCTCGGCCGCCTCGCCAAAGGCCTGAAACAGCTCTTCTCGCACCGTGCGGCGCACATCGACATCAAATTCCTGCTGCAGGAAGACGATGCGAGGGTCGCCCTGGCGGACCACTTGGCCGCTGCTGGGCTCTTCTAAGCCCGCAATGATCCGCAGTTGGGTTGATTTGCCGGCGCCGTTGACGCCCACCAGACCGATGCGGTCTCCGCTTTTGACCTCCCAGGTGACGTCGCGAAGCACCTCCCCGGTGGGGTAGATCTTGCCAACGCGCTCCAGCCGCAGCACCCGGTCTTAAGCATGGGACCGGCAGGACCATACCAAGCGTGCGGCAGGTCAAACTGAAGGCTGTGCTGGCACCCGCACGGTGATGCTCAAGCGCTTGGAAGCGGTCATGGCCTTGGTGGTGACAGCCGGTCTGGCCGTTGTGAGCTATTGGCTGTTCTTCAGTTGGGCCCAAGGCGGGGGCAGTCAGCGAGAGCCACTCACCACACCGGTTCCCCAGGAGCGCTCCGCCGACTCATAGGCCACCGCGGGCTTTGATCAGCCACTGCCGGGTTGCATCGTCGGCACTGTCGTTGAGGTAATCGCGGATCTCTTGGCGGCTGACGCTCAGCCCCTTGGCTTCGGCAATGGCGACCAATTGATCCAAGGTGCCCTGGGGGTCCTGCAGGGCCTGGCGAAAGAGGGATCGGGTCAGCTGGGCATCGCTGCGCACGATGTCGTAGAGGGCTTGGGCCTGCTCAAAACCCATAGGGCAGAACGCTTTTTTTCAAGCTAGACCCGGCGACCAAACATGCTGCTGACGTAACGGCGTGTGAGGTCGCGTTGCTGGACGCCCTGCTGCAGCAAAAAGCCGGCCAGCGCGGCTTGCATCAGGCGGTATTGATCCCACTGCGGATGGGCCTCGATGAACTGGCTCATGGCCTGGGCGAGGTTGCCGGGCAGGGGGGTCTGGAAGCTCACCATCTGCTCACTACCGGTGCACTCCGCCTGTAAAGCGATTGGCTGGGTGGCGCTGGCAACGGCGGCGGAAAGCATGGAGGTGTTGTGCGCTGGGTGCACTAGTTCGCCACGAGATGGCCGATTCGTCAAAGCGGGCCCGCTGAGGTGGTCGCATGAGTCCCATGGCCGAGATTGACTGCTGCAACTGGCTTGGCTTGCTGGCGCTTCGGTTTGGCTATGGCGCCAGATGTATGACGCAACACTGTCAAGTGAGAAAGGGAACACATTGGGTGTTTCCCCAGTTCAGCCGTTGCGGCGGGGGTTTGACCCGTTGGGCTGTGGAAAACCTTCAGCTTGGTTTGGGAAAAGTGCTCCCCGCTGGGGAAAGCTAAAAACGATTAGTGCTGCTGATCAGTGCTGAATTGGGTGCGAAATCTCAGGCCGCCCAGTCTTCGGAGGTCTCCATGGCGGAGGCGTCCCGCATGGTGCGTGCATCGAGGCAAAGCACCTTGCGCAGCTTGGCGTAATTCCTTGCCATCGCTGGCCTGCCCTCGCGCGTGGCGCTGAATTCCGCCCGCTGCAACACGTGGTGGAGATGGGTCAGCAGATAGGTACTCATCACAGCGGAGACGAGCACATCGCTCTTGTCAGCGGAGGCGGCCATGGCGGGGATTGCCGGTTCCATCAGCATACGCATGGATACTATCCGTGGCGATCTCAGTACACTTGTGTGTGTGACCGTGTGTGCCTAAGGCCGTGGCGACCCGTCAGACCTCCAGCAGTGGCCGCGCCAAGTCGCCGCGTATTCAGGTGGTGTTGCCAGAAGCGCTTCTCGAGCGCCTGGCGGTGGCGGCAGACCAGGACAGCCGCACGGTCAGCAACATGGCCAAGGTTTTGATTCAGCAAGGCCTCGATCGCTTGCAGGGCGGCGTGCGCCATCAACTCGAGCGTCAGCAGCAGGTGCAGCCCCGTCTGCGTCAGGGCCGGCCGCGGCGGATTCGTTTGCGCGGCGGCTAATTAGGGCTCGGCCACTTGCCCCAGCAGGCCCGCTCGCGCTCCTGTGATCGATGGGGCGCTTCCCGGCAGTCCCAGCTGCCGCCACCAGGCCAGAAGGGCAAAGGCCAGGGCCTCGCGGTGTTGGGGGTTGAGCCCCAAGCTTTCAAAGCTGCGCACCCAGAGGCCGCGGCAGCGTGATCTGAGTTGTTGCATCAGGGCTTGGTTGCGGCAGCCGCCCCCGGCAACCAGCATCTCAACCACTGCAGGCCCCCGCTGCAAATCAGCCGCCACCGCCGCTGCGCTCAAGGCCGCCAAGGTGGCCAGGGCATCGGCTGGGTTGATGCTCTCCCCCAGCTCCTCTAGGCGCCGCTGCAGGTCAGGGCGGCCGAAGAGTTCGCGGCCGGTTGATTTGGGCGGCGACTGTTGAAAGAACGGCTCCTGCAGCCAGCGCTGCACCAAGGCTTCGTGCACCTGCCCTTGCAGCGCCCAGCGTCCGCCCTCATCAAAGTGGCTGCTGCCGCCGCTGAAGTGCTCAGCTGCGAGATCGAGCAGGGTGTTGGCTGGCCCGCAGTCCCAGCCCTGAACGGGCTGCTGATCGCGGCCTTGCCCCGGTGGCAGCAGGGTCAGATTGGCGATCCCGCCCAAGTTCAGCAGGGCCCGCCAGCCGCCTTCGGCTGGATAGAGGGCCGCATCGGTCAGGGGAACCAGGGGTGCCCCTTGGCCGCCCCGCGCCAAATCAGCGCTGCGGAAGTCGCTCACCACCGTGCGCTGCAGCCTCTCGGCCAGCAAGCAGGCATCCAGCAATTGCCAGCTGGCGCCGCATTGGCCGGCGTGGGGCGGTTGATGCCAAAGGGTTTGTCCGTGGCAGCCCACCAGGCTGGCTTGGTGTTGGGGGTCGGCCGCGGCGGCGCAGGCCGCTTGGGCTTCGCTCACCGCTTGGCGCAGCTCAAGCCACTGCGCTGCCGATAACAAAACCCCCTGCCCCGCATCCAGCAGCTGCTGACGCAAGGGCAGGGGGTAGGGGTGATGGATGGCATTGATGACGCGCCAGGACGGTTGCCTGGGGGCGCCATCAAAACGGGCCAAAACAGCATCGACGCCATCGGCGCTGGTGCCACTCATCAGCCCCAGCACCGTGGCGCCCATCCTCAGCGGTTGGGCTGGGGAGTCATGCGCAGATACGGGCGGACTTCGGTGACGCCTTTGGGGAACTTGTTGCGGGCCTCATCGGTGGGGATGGAGGGCACCACCACGCAGTCTTCACCGTCTTTCCAGTTCACTGGAGTGGCCACCTGGTGGTGGTCGGTGAGCTGCAGCGAATCGATGACCCGCAGGATTTCATCAAAGTTGCGGCCGGTGCTGGCGGGATAGGTGATCTGCAAACGCAGCTTCTTGGCTGGGTCGATCACGAACACCGAGCGCACCGTGAGGTTGTTGAGCGCCTTCGGGTGAATCATCCCGTAGAGATCGCTCACGGTTTTGTCCTCATCCGCGAGGATCGGGTAATCAACGACCGTGCACTGGGTTTCGTTGATATCGCCAATCCAGCCCTTGTGGCTCTCAGCAGAGTCAACGCTCAGGGCAATGGTTTTGACGTTGCGCTTATCCCATTCGGCTCGCAGCTTGGCGACGGCACCGAGCTCCGTGGTGCAAACCGGGGTGTAATCAGCGGGGTGTGAGAACAGAACCACCCAGCTATCGCCGGCATAGTCGTAGAAATTGATCGGACCCTGCTGGGAGTCCTGGGTGAAATTGGGAACGGTGTCCCCAAGCTGGAGCGCCATGACTGTGGACAAAGTGTCTTTTTGATCGTGGCACATGCCCTGCGCCGCAGGCCATGACCCACTGTGAGACCGTAACGCTCATGCAAACTCCCCTCGCTCTTTTTAACGGCAGCTATGTCGGAGAGCGGCCCACGGGGATTGGCGTTGTGGCGAGGGATTTGGCCGCCGCCTTGGGTCCTGAGCAGGTGCCAGCCGTGTGGCCCCAAGGCATGGCGCCCGATCAGGGCAGCGCGGGCCATGGCCGGCGTCTGTGGTGGACCCAGAGGCAGCTTCCGAAGCTGTGGCGAGCTAGTGGCGCGCCGCTGTTGTTATCGCCATTGCCGGAAGCCCCTCTGTTGGCAGGCGTGCCTTCGGTGGTGCTGGCCCATGACCTGCTGCCGCTGCGGTACCCGCAGCTGACGCCGCTGCTGGCTTACCACCTGGCCTATGTGCCGCTGGTGCTGCGCCGCGCTCGCCACGTGCTCTGCAATTCCGAGGCGACGGCCCGGGAGGTGCATGGCCGCATTGGTGTGCCAACACGCCGCTTGTCCGTCTTGAAGTTGGGCTTCAACCCAGGACAGCTTCGCCCTTTGGGCTATCAGCGCGAAGCGGAATTGCTGGTGCTCGGCCGCCATGACCCCCACAAAAACCTGCGCCGGCTGTTGAAGGCGGTGGCAGCGCTGCGCGATCGCGAGCACCGCATTCACTTTGTGGGGCCCCACGATCGCCGCTACACACCCAAACTTCAGGCGCTGGCCCAGGAGCTGGGTATCGCCTCGCGTTGCCGCTGGACCGCTTGGGTGAGCAACGACGAGCGCTTGGAGTTGCTGAATCGGGCCCGCGCCTTGGTGATGCCGAGCCTCTGGGAGGGATTTGGTTTGCCAGCCCTCGAAGCGATGGCTTGCGGCACGCCGGTGTTGGCCTCCACGGCTGGTGCTTTACCGGAAGTGGTGGGAGAGGTGGCCGTTCCCCTTGATCCGATGTCTTCAGCGCAAATGGCTGCGGCTATCGACGACTTTTTGCAGTCGAGTGCGCTGCAACAGCAGTTGGGCCAGCAGGGGCCGTTGCGGGCGGCTGGCTTTAGTTGGGCGCAAACCGGGGCCGATTTGAAGCAGCGTTTGCAGGCCTTGTGCCCCTGAGCTCTTAGGGCACCAGCAGACCGCTGGGGCGCTGCAAGCGCAAACAGCGCATGCCGGCCGCTGCAGCCGCCTGCTCATCGGCGCCGCTATCGCCAATCAGCAGGGCTTGCTCAGCGCTGCAGGGCACTTGGCCGAGGGCTGCCTCCAACAGGGCGGGATCGGGTTTGGCGGCTCCGGCTTCGCTGGAGACCAGCACGCCATCAACGGCATCACGCAGGCCAAGACGCTCGAGTAAGCCGTGCAAACGGCGATCGAAGTTGCTGACCACCATCAAAGCCAGCCCGCTTTGGCGCCAGCGCTCCAAGGCATCAGGCACCTCGGCATAGACCGCCCATGGCTCGGGTTGCGCGAAGCGATCAAACAGCTCACCGGCCAGGCCAATCGGAAGCTGCTTCACGCCCACGGCCTTGAAGGTGGCTTCAATCCGCTGCTGCCACCAGGACCGTTCGGCTTGCTCCAGATGAGCGGGGGCAACTCCTGGGAACGCCAGCGGAGGGGCTTGGCTGTAGGCCTGCGCGAAGGCGCGATCGAGGGCTTCAGCTTCCAGGTCCAAGCCGTAGTCGGCTGCCGCTGCGCTGTAGAGGGTGCCCACCGATTGGCGCAAGCCGATCAAGGTCCCCATCGCATCGAGCAGGAGGGCCTTGGCTTGAGTCATGGGCGAGGGGCGCTGAGCCAGCCCGCCGCCACCTGAAGCGGTAAACGGCACCCTGGCAAGCGAGTGAGGTAGGTCCAGCGGCGGAGCTGATAGGCGGAGGATCCGGCCAAGGTCAGCCCCATGCCTGTGAGGGTGGCATCACCCACACCCAAGCTCAGCATTTCTCCGAGATCTTTCCACTTGAACTCCTCGAGGGGTTGGTTCTCACGGGCCAGCAGCAGGTTGCGGGCTAGGAGCTGGGACTGCTGAAACGCCACTTGGGCCGTGGCTGGAAGTTCGGGGTCATGGGGGATGGCCGCGGTATCGCCAAGGCTGAAGATGCGTGGATCACTCTCCAGCTGCAGGCTGGCGTTGCAGCGCAAGCGGCCGCGACCGTCGGTGGCCAAGGTTCCGCCGGGCAGAGCGGTGCGCTGGCCCGCTGTCCACACCACGGCGTCCACCGCCAAGCTGCTGCTTTGGCCTTGGGCGTCTTGGAGGGTTAGCTCTCCGGGTTGAACGGCTTTCACCCCGCATTGGCAGCGCAGGCGCACATCGCGTTGCTGCAAGGCCAGTTCGGCTTGGCTGCGGTTGAAGGCCTTGGCCTGGGGCAAGCAGCGCTCACCGCGTTCAATCAGCTCGACGTTGGCTTGGCCGCGCAGCAGGTCGGCCAACTTGCAAGCCAGCTCAACGCCGCTGGGGCCAGCGCCAACGATGGCCACCCGATTGCGAATGGCGGGCAGTTGCGCCTGCAGGGCTTCAACATCCTCCAGGCTGTGGAAGCGCAGGGCATGCTCTTCAACCCCTGGGATGCCAAAGCTGTCGGGCTTGGCGCCGGTGGCGATCACCAGCTGGCTATAGCCCAAGCGTTGACCGCTCTCCAGCACCACTTGGCAGGAGCCTGGCTCCACCGCCGTCACCCGATCACGTTGCCAGCCAATGCCATGGCCAGCGAGGAGGGCGTCGTAGCGGGGAGCCATTTGCCAGAGCGGCAATTCGCCGCTGAGGCGCTCGTAAAGGAATGGCAGAAAGACGAAGCGATCTCGCGGTTCCACCAGCAGCAAGGGCGGATGTCCGGGGCGCCGCGCCAGCTCCAGGGCGGTGTAGAGGCCGGCGAATCCGCCACCCACGATCACGATGGGAGAGGTCACCGTTTGCTCGGAACTGGGGCGAGGCTAAGAGGCCAGAGCCGGGTGATGCGGCAGGCTGTCTAGAGCTGGGGAGGGTCTGCGGTGCAGCTGGTTCAGGATCTGGAAGCCACCCAGGCTGAGCTGGAGGCGCTTGAGGCCCCTGAGCAATTGCGCTGGGCCAATGATCATTTCGGCAGCGGCTTTGCTGTCACCACCAGCTTTGGCACCCAGTCAGCCGTTTTGCTGCATCTGTTGGTGGCTGTGGCGCCAGATGTGCCCGTCTACTGGATTGATACGGGGTATCTATTCCCTGAGACCTACCAATACGCCGCGGATTTAACGCAGCGCCTCAAGCTGAATCTCAAGGTGGTGCAGCCTGAGTTGAGCCCAGCGCGCATGGAAGCGCTGCTCGGCCGGCTTTGGGAGAGCGAAAACCCCGACGACCTGGTGACCTACCACCGGCTGCGCAAGGTGGAGCCCTTGGATCAGGCCTTGGATGCTGCTGAGGTGAGCTGCTGGGCTAGCGGTGTGCGGGCTGGTCAAACTGATAACCGCGCCGCCATGCGGCCGCTGGAGCGTTTGCGCGGGCGTTGGAGTTTGCGGCCGCTGCTGCGCTGGACCCGGCGCGACGTCTACTACTACATGGAGAAGCACGAGCTGCCTCAACATCCCCTGTTCGAGCAGGGCTACAGCACCGTGGGTGACTGGCACTCCAGTGCACCCGACGATGGTTTGGGTCGGGCTAGCCGCTTTGGCGGTCGCCATCAGGAGTGCGGCTTGCATCTGCCGGAACCTTTGGTGGAAGGCGCCGGGATTTGAGCGATGCGGCGTTGGCTGCTGATTGGCAACAGCCGCTGGCATTGGGCGGCTCTGGCGCCTGATCAGTCGCTTCAGCTCTGGCACACCAGTGCGGCCGCTGGCCTCAAGCAGCTGCAGCAGGCTCCGGAAGCCTGGGCTGCTGTGGGGCCTGTGCCAAAAGACCTCGAGCGCTGGCAGCCGCAGCGCCTGCTCACCTCTGATGTCCCCTTGGCCAACCTTCCCCCGACCTTGGGCGTGGATCGCGCCCTGGCGGCTTGGGGCGCATGGCAGCAGTGCCGCCAACCTGTGCTGGTGGCTGATGCCGGCACGGCCTTGAGCCTGACGCTGGTGGATGCCGCCGGTTGTTTCTTGGGGGGGCGGCTGATGGCTGGCGGGCGCTTGCAATTGCAGGCGCTACATCAGGGCACCGCAGATCTGCCGCAGCTGGAGCCGGTGGAGGCGGCAGGACCGCTCTGGGCCACGCAAACCTCCGAGGCCATGGCCAGTGGTGTGGCGCGGGGGCTGGCTGCAGCGATTGCTTTGGCTTTTCACGACAGACCCCAGCCGCCGTGGCCGTGGCAGCTGTGGCTCACCGGTGGTGATGCCCCCGTCTTGATGCCCTTACTGCAGGCCCAAGGCCTGCAGCCTCACCACGATGAAGGCCTGGCTTTAGCGGCGTTGGTGGCGCTTAGCCGGCCAGCTCAAGATCCTTGAGGATGTCATCGGCCATGGTGGCGGCTTTCACCTTTTTGTAGATCTTCTCGAGCTTGCCGTCGGCATCGATCACAAAGGTGTGGCGCATCATGCCCATGTATTCGCGGCCCATGAACTTTTTGAGTCCATAGCTCTCGTAGGACTCGGCTACCGGGCATGGCTCGCTGTCGCTGAGCAGGGTGAAGGGCAGGGTGTACTTATCAATGAACTTGGCGTGGCTTTTGGCGTTGTCTTTGCTGATGCCCAACACCTTGATGCCATGGCTTTTGAAGCTGTCCCACTGATCGCGGAAGTTGCAGGCTTCCTTGGTGCAGCCGGGGGTGTCGTCCTTGGGATAGAAGTAGATCACCACCCGCTGACCGCGCAGATCTTTGAGAGCAACGGGTTGGCCGTCCTGATCTGGGAGCGTGAAATCAGGCGCGGGGTCACCGATTTGAAGGGCCATGGCTGCAATGCAATCGGGGAGCGAGCCTAAGCAGCCGCAGCTCTGGTGCGGTCTCCTGCCGGGCTGCTCTGACGATCGGTTGGCATCGCTACTCAGCGCCCAAGAGCTGGCCTGGGGGGAAGCGTTACCGCAGCGCCGGCGCCTGATCTTTTGGCAAACCCGCGCTGTGGTGCGCCAGCAGCTTGCTGCTTGGCTGGGCTGCACTCCAGAGGCTGTGCCGTTGCTGGCACCACCGGCCCACTATCCCCAGCTCGCCGCTGGCTGGGGGTATGTGAGTTGGAGCCACAGCGGCGAGCAGCTGCTCTTGGGTTGGTCGCCTCAGCCTGTGGGGGTGGATCTTGAACCTGCAGATCGCCCGATTCGAGCGGACTCTTTGTGGCGGCGTCTTTGCCCTGGGGAGCCTCCGCCTGCTGCCTTGGCTGATGCGGTGTTGCAGCGCTGGGTGGCGCTGGAGGCATTGACCAAACGCCGCTGCAGCAGCATCGCCGTGGAACTGGGGCGCTGGTCATGGCAATTGGAGCAAGGTCGAGCTGTGCATCGCGGTGATCAGCACAACGTCGATGTTGTGGCCCAGCGCCATCACCTGCAGCAGCGCAGCTGGTGGCTGGGCTGGAGTGGTGGTGCGATGCCCGCTGTAGCGCTTGAGGAAGGCGGCTAAGGTCCGCCCATGGTTCAACCCCTACGGCTCAGCATGATCGTGCTGCTCACCCTGCTTGGGGTGTGTGGCTTGGTGCGTTTGCCGTTGATGCCACCGTTGTTGGCCCGTTCGGGTTCCGATACGCAGCTCTCCGATCTCGAAGCCCAGGAAGCGTTGTTGGAAGCTCGGCAAGAGGCGGCCTCACAAATGACGCGATTTGTGGGCGGGCAGATCACGCGCCACTACTGGGGCGGTTTCACCCCTTATCTGGATGTCTTGGGGGTGGAGATCCCCGAGACGATGGAATCAACCCTCACGGTGGGTGATGACCGGGCGCGCTTGGTGCTCGATCCCAAGCGGGTGAATGAGCGTTATGTCGCTGAGGTGGTGCGCGCCGGAACGCGCGCTCGCGGTGTGGTGTGCCGCGGCCAAGGGGAGCCGGGTGCGTTTGTGTTGCGCGGCCGACGTCTCGATTGTCCGGAGGGTTGGCTTGTGATTAACGACCCCCTATTGACGTCGTCTGGAGAACAACAACCAGAGCCGATTAATTAAAACAATCAGAGACTCGCCAATCTTGTTGGCGGTTTTTTACCCCGTGGCTAAGTTTTTGAGTGACGTGTCCGCCTCGCTCTCATGCTGAAGCGCATCTCTGCTGGCCTCGCTGCCGGCGCTGCTCTTTCCTCCCTGGCTGTTCTTCCCGTTCAGGCAGAAATCAACACCCGCTCCACTGTTCGTTGGAACAGCGGTGGCGCCGTGTACACCACCAAGCTCAAGGACTTCCAGAAGTTCCTGAAGAGCGGTGGTGAAATCACCTCCAGCACCAACCGTGCCCTGGCCGCCGGTGTCAACAACTCCGGCTGGACCGCTGAAGAGATCGCTAAGGGTCTCTCCAAGCAGTACAAGGTCAACGTTGTCTACGTTGCCCGCTTCCTGTACTCCAAGAAGGGCTACAAGTTCCTCGAGAACCAAACCAAGAGCTACTTCCCCTACTGGGGCATGAAGAAGACCGCCGTTCAGGCTCTTCGCTCTGCCATCGTCCTCGACTCCGTCGACGGCAAGCTGTCCTCTGCCGGCATCATGAAGATGCTGCCCGTGGACATGCGCCTGGCTGACACCTGCGGCACTTTCGATGGTGCTCAGAACGTCTGCGCCAAGGGCAAGTGCCAAGGCGACCAGCAGTGCACCTCCCTGCTCTCCTGGTATGTGTTCCTGCCCGCTTGCGTGCAGGCCAACCAGATCAAGGACAAAGTTGCCGCCCGCCCTGTGCGCGGCCTCTGGTGATCAGCTGATCAACCGCAAGGTTCTTCTTCAAACCCCCGCCATTGGCGGGGGTTTTTTCATGGCTTAGCGCCGTGCAACCAGGTGTTGATGGCTGATGGTTTGGCGCAGCTTGGTGCCAATGCGCTTTTGATAGCTCTCCTTGAGAGCCTTGATGGCTTGAACGCCAAGTTGTCCCTCCATGGCTTGCCGGTAGGTGGCTTGCTTGGAGAACCAGCGCGTGATCAGGCCTGAATCCACCTGCAGGCTGACCTGATCAGTCCACTGTTCCTTTGTCACGCTCCAGTTTGCAGCGGCTAGCAGCTGCTGCAGCTGTTCGAGCGGTTGGCGTTTCGCCAGCCAGCCCTGCTCGGCTTCGACCAGGGGAGGGTGGTCTGAATTCAGCAATTCAGCAGGCCCCGCTTGCGGCTGGCTGCTCATCAGATGGATTTCGGCGTTGTCGTAGAGCAACGTCTCCAATTGCTTCACCCACGCCTTGAGGGCCCGCTGATTGGCTCCCTGCAGCAGGTTGCGGCCAATCAGCAGTTCGAAACGCTCATCCCCCAAGCCCTCAACGGCATGGGCTGGTGCTTCGATGAGGGCAGGTTGCTGCAACGGGTCCAGCACTTGCAGCTGGGCCTTGATGCGCTCGATGTCGGCGCTGCTCTCAAGCTGCAGGGTGACGCCGCCTTCGGGTGTTCCGCTTAGGGCGGGTAAGGCCCATAGCAGGCTGCGGCTGCCCATGACGAGCACGTTGTGGTGCCGCTGCAGTCCAATGGCATGCCAAAAGCGTTGCTGCAGCCTCACCAGCCGTCCTTCTTCTAAAGCCAGTTGGCGCTGAAGCCAGCGTTCCACCGCAGGGTCATCGGGGCCACTGCTGAGTGGCTCTCCCTGTTGGCTATCCCATTCCACGGCCGCCGCGAGCTGGGCGGCCCTATGCGTGAGTAGTTGCTGGCGGCGCTCACCTTCCCAGCCCAGGCTCCCAGGTTGATAAAACACCTGCCCCTGCAATGCATTGGGGAGGTATTGCTGCGCCACCCAGTGGTCGGCATAGGCGTGCGGGTAGCGATACCCCACGCCATCGCCGAAGGCTGAGCCATCACGGTTGGCATCGCGCAGATGCTTGGGAATCTGCTGCGCTTTTTCTTGGCGCAGCTGCTTGACCGCATCAAAAAATCCCAGGGCGCTGTTGCTCTTGCTGGCACCGGCGAGATACAGCGTCGCTTGTACCAACGGATAAAGCCCTTCCGGCAGGCCAATCCGATCAAAGGCTGTAGCGCAGGCCTCCACCACAACGATCCCCTGGGGATCAGCCAGGCCGATATCTTCCCCAGCTGAAATCAGCAGACGCCGGAAGATGAAACGCGGATCTTCCCCGGCTTCCACCATGCGTGCCAGCCAAAACAGGGCGGCATCGGGGTCACTGCCGCGAATCGATTTGATGAAGGCGCTGATGGTGTCGAAATGGGCATCCCCTTGCTTGTCGTAGAGAACGGCTTGTTGTTGGATCGACTCCTCAGCTACCGCCAAGGTGATCTGAATCGCTCCTGAGGCATTGGCATCAGTCGTTTCAACGGCGAGTTCCAGCGCATTCAGCAAGCTACGGGCATCACCACCAGCCACCTCCACCAGATGGGCTCTGGCCTCAGCATCCAGTTGGATCGAGCGTTCGCCGTAGCCATGGGTCCGATCGCTGAGGGCACGATCGAGGACCTGGTGCAGCGCGGCTTGATCGAGCGATTGCAGTCGAAATAGGCGCGAGCGGCTCACCAAGGCCTTGTTCACCTCAAAGAAGGGGTTCTCGGTGGTGGCTCCGATCAAGGTGACGGTTCCGTTTTCCACCCAGGGCAGTAGGGCGTCTTGCTGACTGGTGTTGAAGCGATGCACTTCATCGATGAACAGCAGGGTGCGCAGGCCATGGCGGCCGAGGCGCTCCTGCGCTTGCTCCACTTCCGCGCGCAGGTCCTTGATGCCTGCCAGCACGGCGTTGAGGCTGCTGAAGTGGCAGCGCGTGGTGTTGGCGATGATCCGCGCCAGGGTGGTTTTGCCCGTGCCCGGCGGGCCATGCAGGATCAAGCTGCCGAGTCGATCGGCTGCGATCGCACGGCGTAGCAGGCGGCCTGGCCCCAGGATGGCGTCTTGGCCAATGAACTCATCAAGGCTGCGCGGCCGCAGTCGCTCCGCGAGCGGGGCTTGTTGCTGCAGCTGTTGATCGGCGTGGTGGCCGAACAGGTCCATGAACCACAAGTGGATGGAGCCACTCTGCTGCGCCAGGCAAGAGCTGGCAGGCTGAAGGGGCAGTGGATGGTTCTGTGCGCCTCTTCCGCGGGTTAATTGTGTTGGCCTTGTGCCCTTTGGCTGGCTGCAGCTGGTTGGGCAGTCAGGGTCCGAAGCCCCTGCAGGTGTCCACTGCCGTGCTCCAGCCTGAGCAGTTCAGGGAGCTCGGTGATTACGTCGCCACGTTGGAGGCGGTGAATCAGGTGCAGTTGGCGGCTTTGGCCGATGGCCGTGTGGTGGAGCTGCCCGTTGAAGAAGGCCAACAGGTGGAGCAAGGGGAGGTGCTGCTGCGGCTCTCTAGCGAGGAGCGCCAAGCTGAATTGATTCAGGCGCAGGCCGAACTCTCAAGGCGCCGCGCTGATGTTGCCGCTGTCCAAGCTGATCTTGAGCGCGACAGGCGCAACTTTGAGCGCTATCGCTACCTGGCCAAAGAGGGCGCAGCCAATGCGCTCGACCTCGACTCGTTCAAGGCCAGCTTCCTGGCGAGCCAAGCCAAACTGGAAGCCAACCAAGATTTGGTGGAGGCCGCTGAGGCGGGTCTGGGCGTCGCTCGCACCAGGTTGGACTACAAGACCGTGCGGGCCCCGATTAGCGGCCAAGTCAGTGACCTCAGCGTCAAGCTCGGCGATGTGGTCAAAGAGCGCGACCCATTTACCGCGATCGTGCGCAATGACCGTCTCTACACCCAGATCACCATCCCTGTGACGATGGCGGAGCGCACCAAACCTGGTTTGCCGGTGTGGCTGCTGGATCCCACCAATGGCATTGAGTTGGCCAAAGGGGAACTGAAGTTTGTCGACCCCGATGTGAAGGTGGCCACCCAGGGGCTGTTGGCTAAGGCGGAATTCAGCAACCCTGGCAATCGCTTGCGCAGCGGCATGCGGGTGCGCACCTTGGTGGGCTTTGGCAGCAGTCGGCAGTTGGCGGTGCCGTTTGATGCGGTGATCCGCAGTGCCGGCCAGAGTTTTGTGTATGTGATTGGGCCGGCCAGTGAGCTCAACGCCAAGCAGCGCCAACACTTCAAGCAGCTCAAGGACGACACACCGGTTGCGCTCAAGCGGGCCGTCAGCCTTGGGCCATTGCAAAACAGTTGTTATCCCGTGCTGTCAGGCCTTGAGCCCGGTGAGCAGTTGATCAGTAGCCATCTGTTGAGTTTGCGTCAGGGAACAGCCGTGAAGGCCAAGGCGTCTTCGCTCGAGGTGCCTATCTGTCGCCCATTGCGTTGACCCGCTCAAATCCTCGCTTTAGGTTGCGCCCCATCGAGAGGCACCTCCTGTGGCTGCTGCCAGACGCAACAGGATCAGGCTGTCGGTGATGGTTTGGCTGGCGGTGTTGGCGGGCTGCCAGTCGCCCAAGCCGCCGGCTGTGCGCGGCCATGTTGAGTTGATTGCTCCCAAGCAGTTCCGCTTTCAGGAGCAGGCCACCTACCAGAGCACGCTCGAATCGATCAGCAATGTTGCGATGGCGGCTGAGATTGACGGTCGGATCACCTCGATGCCCATGCAACAGGGCCAACAGGTGCAGCCAGGTGACTTGCTGTTCACCCTCGATCAGGTGCAGCAGCGCGCGCAGGTGGATGCAGCAGCTGCAGAGGCGCGTAAAACCAGGGTCAATGCCAATCGCTACATCTTTCTGAACGACCAGGGCGCCGTTTCCACCAAAGACCGCGACTATTACGTCACCCAGGCGATTGAAAGTGCTGATCGGCTCAGGGCCGATCAGGCCACCCTCGATTACAAGAACGTGGTGGCGCCGATTGCTGGCCAGGTGGGCAGCATCCAGCACAAGCTCGGATCGGTGGTGAGCCAAGGCGAGACCATCGTCAACATCGTTGACAACTCAAAGCTCTGGGTGCGTTTGGACGTGCCATCGGAGCTGGCTTATCGCCTCAGACTCGGCATGCCCGTTGTCTTGAAAGCACCAGGTTTGCCAGCTGACCTTCCTGAAGGTGAGGTGTCCTTCATCGCTCCCTCGCTGGATCGTAGTAGCCAGACCGTGCTGGTTAAAGCCACCTTCGATAACCCAAACGGCGTTCTGCGCGATCAACAGCGGGTAGCGGCCGTTCTGAGCTTCGGCTCGAACTCTTTGTTGTCAGTCCCTGTTGGTGCGGTTTTGCTGCAAGCCGGACAGACCTTTGTGTTTACGGCAGTGCCGGCAGCCAAGGCGCAGAAACAATTGGGGCGTGAGCTCAAGCCCAAGCCAGCCAAGGGTGATCTCGTTGCTGTCCAAACTCAAGTGGGCCTTGGCACGCTGCAGGACGGCCGCTATCCGGTCTTGAAAGGACTCGATGGCACCGAAAAAGTGGTGATGGGCAACTTGGCGCAGCTGCGCAGCGGCATGGTGCTGCCTGTGACTGGCCAATGAGCCTTTCGGACACTTTCATTCGTCGCCCGGTGCTTAGCACCGTGTGCAGCATCTTGATCCTGATGGCCGGGCTGATTTCCCTGCCGCTGCTGCCGATCGAAAACCTGCCAAACATCGCGCCGCCCACGGTTCAGGTGTCGGCCAACCTGCCCGGCGCTGATGCGGTCACGGTTGAAAGCGCAGTGACTGGTCCCCTTGAGGAGCAGATCAATGGTGCCCCAGGGATGGACTACATCACCTCCAGTAGCACCAGCGAAGGCAGCAGTCAGATCAGTGTCTATTTCCAGGCGAATACGAATGCCGATATCGATCAGGTCAATGTGCTCAACAGGGTTCAGACGGCTACTCCCCAGCTGCCGCAACAGGTCAGTGCGCAGGGGATCACGGTTCAGCAGACCTCCAGCAGCATCCTGCTCGTCTACAACCTCACCTCCACAGAGGGCCAATACGACGCTAGCTATCTCAATGGCCTGTACCAGCTGAACCTCGCCTATCCCCTCGCACGGGCTCAGGGCGTTGGCCAGGTGAATGTCTATGGAGCTTCTAATCCGGCTTACCGCCTATGGGTTGATCCAGAGAAGCTGACGCGTTTCAACCTCTCGGTGATGGATGTCATCGATGCCCTGGAGGCTCAAAACCAGATCGTGGTCGGCGGCACGATCGGTGGTCCACCAGCCCCGCAGGGAACCACCACCACCTTCCCGATCCTGGTCGACGGCAATCTCGAGACGGTTCAAGAGTTCGAGAACTTGATCCTTGCCCGTGGTGGCGCTGGTCAAGCCACTGCAAGAGGCCCTGATGGCAGCCTGATTCGCCTGGGTGATGTGGGCCGGGCGGAATACGCCTTCCAGAACTTCAACACCGCCGGCATCAATGGCATCACCGGCCATCCCTGCATCGGCTTTGGGGTGGTACAGCTGCCGGGGAGCAATGCCATCTCCACAGCCAAGGCAGTAGAGAAAGTGCTGGATCAGTTCCGCAGCACCCTGCCCCCAGGGGTGCAACTCGAGAAGGTCTTTGATCAGACCGACTTCATTAACGCGTCCATCTATGGAGCGCTTGATGCACTCCGTGATGCCGTGGTGCTGGTCCTGCTCATCATCTTCCTGTTCTTGCAGGATTGGAAAGTCACGATGGTGCCAGCGTTGGCGCTGCCAATTGCCCTGTTGGGTGCCTTGGTGTTCGTCAAGGTGTTTGGCTTTTCCATTAACGAGCTCACCTTGCTGGGGATCATCCTGGCAACGGGCTTGGTGGTGGATGACGCCATCGTTGTGGTGGAGGCAGTGGCGGCTCGCATTGAAGCTGGCGACAAGCCCTTCGCGGCTGCCTCCAATGCGATGAAAGAGCTGACCGGAGCCATTCTCGCCACCGCCTTGGTGCTGATGGCTGTGTTTGTACCGGTGACCTTCTTCCCTGGAGCAACTGGCGTGATTTATCGCCAGTTCGCCTTAACGATCGTGTTCTCGATCATCGTCAGCACCTTCAACGCCATCTCCGGTAAGCCGTTGCAATCAGCTCTGCTACTCGGTGGAGGCAAGACCGAAGTGGGAGGTCGGCGTTGGCTCTGGATTGGTGCCATCTTCGGCGGGGTCTACGGCTTTCTGTTCGGCGGTGTTCTGTGGCTGCTGCTGTTTGCTGGCCTCGGTGCCCTGATTGGAGGCAACCTTAAAAGCATCTTCCAACGCTTCAATCAGGGCTTTGACCGGTTGGCTCGGGCTTACGCCACATTGGTGGCGCAAGCCATTCGCTTTCGCCGCATCCTGGTGAGTGGCCTGCTAGGTGGGGTGGTGCTGACGGCACTCGCCTTTCTGACGATTCCAACCGGCTTTGTGCCCACCGAAGATCAGGGCTATGGCCTGGGCATCATTCAGCTGCCGCCGCAAGCCTCCTTGGAAGCCACGATGGAGGTGGCCGATCAGGCACGCACCATCCTCGCCAAGCAGCCCGAGGTAGTGAGTGGTGAGTTCATCGGTGGCGCTGGCTTTAATGGCGGCTCTCTCAATCAGGGGCTGTTCTTTTTTGGACTCAAGCCCATTGACGAGCGCACCAAGAAGAGTCAATCAGCTCAGGCCATCATCAAGGACCTCAACCAGCAGTTCCAGAGCATCAAGGGAGGACTGGTCTTGGCTCAGTCGCCGCCAGCCGTACCAGGATTCAGCGCGCAAGGTGGTCTCTCTTTTCAGTTCAATGATCTGAGCAACGGTGGCTACAGCTTCACCGACCTCAGGGAGATGGCTGATGAGCTGATCGCTAAAGCCAAGAGCACCGGCGACTATTTCAACCTCTATTCCCAGTTCGTCAGTGATGCGCCGGTCTGGCGGCTTGAGCCTGACCGTGATCGCATGGCATCGCTAAACGTCAACTTCAGTGATGCCATGCAGGGCTTAGAAGCCATTTATGGCGGCAGTTTTGTCAACCAGACCTACGAAGGCGGGCAGTATCGCCAGGTGTATGTCCAAGCGGAGGGAAGCCAGCGGGCTGTGATTGAAAGCCTGGACAACCTCTACGTGAACTCAGTTTCGGGAGACCAGATTCCTGTTTCCGAGCTGGTGACCGTCAAGCTCGATAGCGCCCCACCGATCATTAACCACTACGACCTCTACCGCACGGTGCTGATTCAAGGGGTCAATGCGGTGGGCAAGAGCAGTGGTCAAGCGATCGACACGCTGCAGTCGACTTTCAAACAGATGAATTTCGCCAACATCGGTATGGCCTGGTCTGCTCTGAGCCGCTCCGAGGTGGCTGCCGGATCGCTGGCAGCGCTGGTTTTTGCGCTGGGCTTGGTTGTGGTCTATCTGGTTCTGTCGGCCCAGTACGGCAGTTACATCGATCCGCTGGTGATTCTGATGACCGTTCCCCTGGCGATCCTTGGTGCTCTGATCTTTCTGGTGCTTCGCGGCCAAGTCAACAATGTCTATGCCCAGGTGGGGCTGGTCACCCTGATCGGCTTGGCTGCCAAAAACGGCATTCTCATTGTGGATATGGCGAATCAGCGCATGGAGGCTGGGATGGATGTGATCGAAGCGGCCAGCAGCGCTGCGCAGTCGCGTCTACGCCCGATCCTGATGACAGCAGCTGCTGCACTCTCGGGCTTTTTCCCGCTGGTTGTGGCCTCTGGTGCGGGGGCTTTGAGCCAGCGCTCCATCGGTGCTGTCATTTTTGGCGGTCTGCTGGTGGCCACAGTGCTGAGCCTGTTTGTGGTCCCAGCGTTTTACGTGCTGATGAAAAAGCTGGAGGCCAACTGGTTCCCGGCCAGTCATGAGCAGCAGGACCCACTCCCGCAACCCTGATGCCATTGCCCCATCCAACTGGGTATCGCCCGCGGCAGCAGAGCCGGGTTGATCGCCGTCGGATCGTGCTTGCTGGGATGTTGTTCGGTTTCTTTGCTGTGCTGCTGATGGTGTTGGGCCATCGAGCGGCTAGAGCGCCGGGCTCAAGCCTCAAGACGATGTCTCTTGATCACGTGCTGGTGGTGATGTTTGGTGTGGGGTTTTGTGGCAGTTGGGGTGAAACGATGCGTCAGCTTTCTCTGGTTGCTCGCAGCCGGCAGACGCGGAATTCATTGGAGTGAGGTTGGCAGCAGCGTGCCGCAGCGGTCGCAAAATTCGGCACCGTGTCGGTGGCCTCGGTAGCCGCAGTGGCTGCATTGGCGTTGGTCGTTTTGTCCCTGGCGGATGGCCTCATAACTCACGATGCCGGTTGGGATGGCAATGATCCCGAAGCCCAGCAACATCACCGCTGCTGCTAGGAGCCGTCCGAGCACTGTTTGCGGCACCACATCGCCGTAGCCCACGGTGGTCATCGTCACCACAGCCCAGTAGACCCCTTGCCCAACGCTTTGAAATTGACTGTTGGGGTGACCGCTTTCCACCAAAACCATCAAGTAGCCGAGGAATACCTGCAGAATCACCACAAACAGGATGAAGACGGCGATGCGCCGTGCACTGGCCCGCAGGCTGATCAGCAATCGATCGGCTTCATCAACAAATCGCAGCAGCTTGAATACCCGCAGGATGCGGCCAAATTTGAACATCCACAGCACCACGCCGCTGCTGATCTGCGGCACCATGAAAAACAGCACGGCGATCAAATCGATGACGCCGTAAAAGCTGCGGATGTAGCGCCATGGCTGCGGGCTCAGGGCCACATGCAGCAGGTAATCGATCAGAAAAACGAGCAGGCAGAAGCCGTCGATCCAAACGACAGCTCCACCTCGTTGCAGCTCGCGGCTGAAGCTCAGCGGTTGTGGCTCGAGCAACAGCCCCACCACGCTGAGCAGGATCGTGCCAAAGATGATGAGGTTGTAGAGCCTGCCGCCTGGGGTGTCGGCTTCCAGCACAACCCGCTGCAGTTGCCTTCGGCTTAAAGAGGGCAGAAGGCGAGAAGCGCGGGGCGCCATTGGAATCAGGTGATCACCGTGGGGACATCCATGCCGGTGGTTGACCGGATGCCGGCGAGGGCATCGGCGGCCGCAATCATGCCGGCTAAGGCTTGCTGGGGATTTTGATCGAGGTTGCCGCCAGTGGCGACATAGCGCTCGAGATAGAGCCGCAGCGTGGCTCCTTTGGTGCCGGTTCCCGAGAGCCGCAGGATGATGCGGCTGCCGTCCTCCAGGAGCAGACGTAGGCCTTGCTTCTGGGTCAGTGAGCCATCGACGGGGTCGCTGTAGGCGAAGTCGTCAGCATTGGCGATGCGGCTATCGGCAAAGCTGGTTCCAGTCAGCTCGCCAAGCCGATCGCGCAGGCCGTTGTAGAGCCCATGGGCCCGATCGGTTTCGACACCTTCGTAGTCATGGCGCGAGTAGTAATGACGCCCGTAGGTGCTCCAGTGCTGCTGCATCACCTCCGCAACAGAGCATTGGCGCTTGGCCAGGATCGAGAGCCAAAACAACACAGCCCAGAGGCCATCTTTTTCGCGGATGTGATCACTGCCTGTTCCAAAGCTCTCTTCCCCGCAAAGGGTGATGCGTCCGGCATCGAGCAGGTTGCCGAAAAATTTCCAACCGGTGGGGGTCTCAAAGCAATTGATCCCCAGCTGCTTGGCCACCACATCCACTGCGGCACTGGTGGGCATCGAGCGAGCAACGCCGGCCAGGCCGGAGGCATAGCCCTTCACCAAGGTGGCGTTCGCCGTTAAGACAGCGAGGCTGTCGCTGGGGTTCACAAAGCAGCGCTGCCCCAAAATCATGTTGCGGTCGCCATCGCCATCACAGGCCGCGCCAAAGCGATAGTCATCACCATCCAGCAGCAGCGTCGCCAGCTCTTTGGCGTAGGTGAGGTTGGGATCGGGATGGCCGCCACCAAAGTCTTCGAGGCAGCGCCCGTTGCGCACGGTCCCGCTTGGGGCTCCTAGGAGCTGCTCAAAGAGTTTGCTGGCGTAGGGACCAGTGACGGCATGCATGGCGTCAAAGGCCATTGGCCATGAGCCCTTGAGCAAATCGCTGATCAGATCGAAGTCGAACAAGTGCTGCATCAGTTGCAGGTAGTCGTCGACGCCGTCGATCACCTCCACGTTCAACGCACCGATTTGATGCTCGGCTGGGGCGTCGAGGGGCAGTGCGGTTCCACTTGCGATGCGGTAGCCATCGAGCTGCTGGCTGCAGGCGTAGATGGCATCGGTAAGAGATTCAGGGGCAGGGCCGCCGTTGGCGCCATTGACCTTGACGCCAAAGTCGCCTTTGGGCCCTCCAGGGTTGTGGCTGGCCGAGAGGATGATGCCGCCAATGGCCTGGCGTTGGCGGATCAAGTTGGAAGCGGCAGGGGTGGAGAGGATGCCGCCGGTGGTCAGCACAATCCGCCCCAGTCCATGGGCTGCCGCCATCCGGGTGATGACATCGATGGCGCGGCGGTTGCCGTAGCGGCCATCACCGCCCACCACCAAGGTCCCGCCTTGCACACCAGGGAGGGTGCGGAAGATCGCCTCGATAAAACTTTCGAGGTAATGAGGCTGTTCAAATTGTTGGGTGCTCTTGCGCAGTCCCGAGGTGCCAGGCTTCTGGTCTTGAAACGCTTCTGGCAGCTTGATCTGCTGCACGGAGAACTCAGTGCTGGGTGAGGAAAGCGTCACGGCAAGCCGTAAGGGGGCTTCAACTTAAAGCGATTTTCTCACTAGCTTGGATATATACCTAACACCGCAGCAATGGCACGCCGACTTTTGCTCACCAGCCTTGGGTGGTTCGCTTTGCTTGCAACACCGGCAATGGCCGCGCCTGAAACCTCTTGGGCTGAAGCGGTGCAGCAGGGGCGCGAGGCCTCGCAAGCGGTTCTGGGTCGCACGGGCACCGAAACCTGCCTGCAGGGAAAGATGATCAATGCCCTGATCGAGGTGTCCAATCGCTGTGATGAGGGTGATGGCAATCCCGAGCTCTGTGAGTTGGCGGAAGCCAACGTGCTCAGTGGTGTTCAGCCCCTCTCCGTCCTCGATCAGGTCTCCAGCGACTTTCTCAAGCTGACCTCTGCCCAGCCATAAGGCTTAGTTGAGTAGATCGAGAACGTTGATCTTGTTGTCGTTGGTTTTGTTCTCATCCAGCTCGCCATAAACCGGACGCGGGTCTTCTTTGCCCTTGCAAAGATCCATCGTGTCGCGCGCTAGACGCACCAATTCGTCTTTGCGCTCAAAGGAGTTCATCTCGGCCGTTTTGGCTTGTTGGGTCACGGCAAAGGCCGTGTCTTTGCAGAACGCCGTCACAAAGGGTCGATCCATCAGCTCATCAGCCAATTGGCGGGCGGCGAGGCAGCCAGGCTCTTGATTGCGCCGCGCACATTCGACGATCGCGAAATAGGTGGGCTTGAGTTCCTCTCGGGTTAGTGGCTCGGCCAGTGGGTCTGGGCTGGTTTGGGCCAAGCCGCTGCCAGCGATGAGGGTCAAGAGCGGCACCACCGCGATGGCTGCAGCGTTTTGGAGCAGACCAGACATCGTCTGAGGGCATGCATGGGCTGCCAGTCTGCGTCCTTCATGGCACTGTGACCAGCGCAGATTGAACTGAGGCTTGGTCTTGCTGCAGACACTGATTCGCTACGCCCTGGTGGGCGGCGGTGCTGCAGCGATTCATCTGCTGCTGCTCCTGCTGCTGCCCCGCCTGGGGGCGCCATTGCCCCTGGCCAATGTGGCGGGCTATCTCACCGCATTGCTGTGGGGCTATGTCCTGCATGCCGTGCTGACGTTTCGCCGGCAAACCTCAGGGGAATTGTTTCCGCGCCGTTGGTTGCTGCTGCAGCTGGTGATCAACCTCAGCCTGAGTTTGGGCCTGCCCCAGCTGATGCCGCCGTTGGCAACCCATCCCGTTGGCATTGCCCTGCTGGTGTTCACGCCAACGGCTGTGAATGCTTTGGTGTGGTGGCTGGCGGCCCATCAGGTGCAGCGGCTACGCCGCGGCGATGGGCTAGCGACGTCGGCCCTGCAGTTCCATGCCGATGACCTCGGCCTTTGCGCAGCGGTCAATGCCTCGATCTTGGCGTTGGCGGACCGCGGGCTGTTGCAAGGCACCAGCGTGATGCTCAATGGCAGCGATCTGAGTGGGGCTGTGGCTGGATTGGCCCTGCGCCCCCAGCTGAATTTGGTGTTGCATTTGGTGCTGACCGAGGGGCTGCCGATTGCTGAGCAAGAGCAGGTCCCCGATCTGCTTAACGGGAGGGGTGAGCTTCAGCTCAAGGTGCATCGCTTGTTGTTGTTGTCGTTTTGGCCGCGGTCATGGGATTGGCCTCAATTGCGCAGGCAACGCCATCAATTGCGTCTGGAAGTGGATGCGCAGATCGATCGCTTTTGTTCGCTTTGGCCTGATCGCCCCCTGCAAGTCGATGGCCATCAGCATGTGCACCTGATGCCGGTCGTGTGGCGGCAGCTGATGGCGTCCCGTCCCCAGCACCCTTTGGCTTGGGTTCGCACGGTGCATGAACCGTTGCCAGTGGGACTGCCTCTTGGGGAGTGGTGGAGCGTGTTGCGGAGTGCTGGCTGGTTGAAATGGCTGCTGTTGCAGTCCCTCAGTGAGCTGCAGCGCCCTGATTTGGCGGCACGCGGCATTGCCACCAACCAATGGTTTGCCGGGGTGCTGTGCACTGGGCGCATGGGTGATCGCGCCCTGCAGGCCTCACTTCGCAGCCTGCGGGCTTGTTTGTTGGGCCAGGAACATCAGCACGCGTTGGTCTTGCTGCATCCCTCTGAACCGCTCCAGAGCGACCGGGAGCTTGAGCGCTTTGCAGAATCGCAAGCCTTCTATCGCTCGCCTTGGCGCCAGCGTGAGGCTCAGGCCTTGCTGTCAAGAGCTGGGTGGATGTCGCGCACGAAATAGGCCGGGCGACGTTTGCTTTCCATGTAGATGCGCCCGACGTATTCCCCGAGGATGCCAATGCCGATCAGTTGCACCCCGCCGAGGAACAAGATCGCCACCACCAGCGTCGTCCAACCGGGCACGTCGATGCCAAAGACCAAGGTGATCGTGAGTCTGTAGAAGGCGTAGATCAGGCTCAGCAACGAAATCACCAAGCCCAGCAAGGTCCACACCTTCAAGGGCAAGACGGAAAAGCTGAAGATGCCATCGAGGGCATAGAGCCAGAGTCGGCGTGGGTTCCAAGCCGAGGTTCCGCTGCTGCGCGGTGGCCTGAGGTAGGCGATGTTGACGCTGCGGAAGCCAGTCCAGGGGTACAGCCCTTTGGAGAAACGATCGTTCTCCCGAAGCTCCGTGAGGGCTTGCACCACGGGAGCGCTCAACAACCGGTAGTCGCCGGCGCCATCGGTGAGCTCAATGGAGTCGACCATGCGGTTGAACAGCCTGTAAAAGCCGCTCGCACTCAGGATCTTGAGCCGTGATTCTTGATCGCGCTCATCGCGAACAGCCGTCACCATTTCGGCGCCAGCGTGCCAATGCTGCACCATCTCAGCGATCAGCTCTGGTGGGTGCTGCAGATCGGAATCGATTTGGATCACCGCTCCGCAGCGGCCAACGGCTTGATCCAAGCCCGCCAACATGGCGGCCTCTTTGCCGAAATTGCGGGTGAGTTCCACCAGCGTGATCGGGGCTTGTGGTTGAGCCTCCATCCACTGACGGATGGCACCGGTGGTGTGATCGCATGAGCCATCGTCGATCAGCAGGAGACGATCAACGGATGGCTGCGCCAGCACGGCTTCGATGAATGTGATGATGCCGGCTTCTTCGTTGAAACAGCAGGCAATGGCCCACAGCTGGTTGTTGGTGGTGTTCATCGCTGCCGCTGGTTCAGCACCTGCTGGGCGCGTTCAAATTCTTGATGGAGGCACTGTTTGAGGTTGGCCTTGGTGCTCAGGTCACCCGTTGCCGTTGTGCTGCGGTGCTTGAGCAGGATGCCGCTTGGCCCGCAACGGGCAATCTCATAGCTGCCGCTCGCAAGCAAGTGCTGGGTCAGATTCATGCCGTGCTCCAGGGTGTTGGCTTGCCGGCGGAAGGCTGGGGCATAGGTGGCTTTAAAGCGCGGCTGCAACACGATCCACTCGACGTCATGGGCTTGACCCTGCTCGTCGGTGTAGCGGTAGTTGAAGGGATAGCGCAGCAGCACACGCCGTTCAGCCAGCATGGGAATCAATTGCGTTTCAGCTGAGACGCTGGCGTCTTTGGGAATGTTGCGGGTCAGGGCCCGGCTTTGGTGGCCCCGCTGCAGTTGTTGCCACGGGGAGACGTAGACCCACGGGTTGAGGCTGTCGGGAATCAGCATCGACAGGCTGTGGTGGGGGTTGCCGATTAAGGCAAACACCAGCGATGCCACAGCGCAGCTTTGCCAGAGCCGCCGCACCCAACGCTGCTCAAACAGGGCCTGGCGTGAGCGCCACCAGATCACTGATCCAGCGAACACCCCTGGCACGAGATACAGCATGAAGCGCAGATTGATCGAGAGGGCCGTTACCCCTTGAGCTGCCAGGGCCAAGAACAAAGGCACCGCCATCAACAACCAAGCATCGAGGCCAAGGATCGGCAGGAACCCCAGTGGCAACCAAAGGGCAACGAGTAGCTGCAGCGTTGGCCCCAAAGGGGTGAGCAGTTCTTGCACAACGCGTTGGGGCTGTAGGGCCATGGCCTGCAGCAGATCAAGGGTGGAGCCCTTGCCACCTTGATCACTCAAGAAATGGCCGAACCTGGCGCTCAGCAGCCGATCGGAGACCTCAGTGCCAAAAAGGGGTTGAACCGTGTTGGTGATCAGAACAACCGCCGCGGTGGCATACAGGCAAAGCCCCACTCCAGCCAAGCGCCAGCGGGGCTGGCGCAGCACCATCCAAAGGCCCAAGCTGAAGGCCAGCAGGCCCACGTCTTCGCGCACCAAGGGCAGCAACAGAGCGGCCGTTCCATAGAGCCAGCGATTGCTGCGCCGAATCCCCAGCAGCAGGCTGAACACCAGCACCGGCACGGCGCAAAGGTCGTGGAAGTTCTCCAAGCTGGGACCAATCACTGTGCCGCTAGCGAAGTAGCTCAGGGCGATCCAGCAGGCGATGCGTTCATCGAGATCGCAGCGGGCCAGTTCATAGAGCACCAGGCCGCCAGCGCTGATCAGGCCGATCTGAACGATGGGCAAGCTCCAGGGACCCAGTAGGGCCACCAGCGGCACCCACAGCAGCAACAGCGGTGTGAAGTGTTGGCCGAGGTGCAGATAGCCCAGGGTTGGCAGGGCTGTTTTATCCAGCAGCACCGGTGATGACAGCTCTGAAGCGAGCGTGCTCTCAAAGGGCCGGCCGCCTAAGGCACTCCAGATCTCCTGCAAAAACAGCCCCTGATCAAAGGTGGCCGTGAGCGTGTAGATCCGCCAGAACTGCAGAGCCAGGGCAAGGGCTGTGAACAGACCTGCCCCAAGCAGCAAACGTTGCCGCGGCGAGATGGGCCGCGGCGTGAATTCAATGGGCGGGTTGCTCATCACCGATGCGCTCAAACAAGTCGAGGCTTTCCTCGTTGAGGCCTTCCACCTCCACTTGGGAGCCGCCCTTGCGCAGTTTGCGGATCAACTGATTGAGGGCGCCCACGCCGCTTTGATCCCAGATGTGGGCATTCGACATGTCGATGGTGATCTTGGCGGGGTGCTCGTGCACATCAAATCCCTGCAAGAAATAGATCTTGCTGACAAAGAACAGCTGCCCCCTCACCACATAGCGGCGGGCATCGGGGCCCATCTCTTCCACATCAACGCGGATCACCTTGGCCACCTTGCGGCTGAACAAGATGGCGGCCAGCGCCACACCGGCCAACACACCCAAGGCCAGGTTGTGGGGGGTGGTGAGCATGGTGACGGCGAAGGTCATCAGCATCACCGAGGTGTCGCTTACAGGGATGCGGGCCAAGCGGCGCAGGCCTGCCATATCGGCTGTGCTGATGGCGATGCTGATCATGACGGCCACCAAGGCCGCCATCGGGATTTGCTCGAGCCAGGGCCGAGCCAACAGGATCATCGCCAGCAAGCTGACGCCTGAGAAGAAGGTCGAGAGGCGGGTGCGGCCGCCGTTGTCGATGTTCATCACCGACTGACCCACCAGAGCGCAGCCCGCCATGCCTCCAAAGAACGAGGACACGATGTTGGCGATGCCTTGCCCTCGGGCTTCGGTGTTCTTGTTCGAGTTGCTGTCGGTTTTGTCGTCGAGGATGTCTTGGGTGAGGAAGGTTTCCATCAAGCCCACCAAGGAAATGGCTAGGGCTGTGGGCAACACGATCCCCAATGTTTCGAAATTGAACGGCACGCGGCCATCAGCTAATGCGCCAAAGGGGATACCAAAGCTGGGCAGGCCCAAGGGCAGCTCACCAAGGCTGCGCACCGTTGGGATATCAAAGCCAAACAGGATGCTGATCAGCGTCAGCACCACGATCGCCACCAGCTGCGAGGGGACCACGCGGGTGAGGCGCGGTAGGCCGTAGATGATCACGAGCCCCAACACCACCAAGCCCCAAATGATTGGCAGCTGAGCGCCATGGGGCAGCAGGTCATGGGCATGGCCGGCCGCTTCGGTTTCGCCGAAGTGCAGGTTGATGCCGAGTTGCGGGAACTGGGCCTGCAGGATCAATAGGGCCAGTGCATTCACAAAGCCGCTCAGCACCCCCTGGGGCACAAAGCGCATTTGATAGGCCAGGCGCAGATAGCCCCAGAGGATCTGCAAAACACCTGTGAGGATGCCGGCCACCAGCAGATAGCTGAGACCCAGTCCTTCGCCGCGGGCGTTGCCGGTGGCCACCAGCCCAGTCATCAGCAGGGCTGTGGAGCCTGTGGCGGAGGTGATCATCGCCATGCGGCCGCCCACCACGGCGATGGTGAGCGACAGGCAGAAGGCACCAAAGAGCCCCACCTGCGGATCCACCCCCGCAATGCCCGAGAAAGCAATGGCTTCCGGGATCATGGCGAAAGCCACCACCAAGCCCGAGAGCAGGTCGCGCTGGGGGTTTCCCAGCCACTGATCAGCCAGGCTGCTGGGCGTTTTGCTCACAGGCATCGGTGAAGAGCGGCTGCGACCGTAGGGCACAGCTGCTTTAAATAAAGGCAGTGCACTGCAGCTCATGACTCCGGCTCCCGATCAGCTGGTGCTGCGCAGGCCTGATGACTGGCATGTGCATTTGCGTGATGACGTGATGCTCGAGCAGGTGCTGCCGGCCACGGCGCGTCAATTTGCGCGCGCGATTGTGATGCCCAACCTGCGGCCGCCGGTGACCACCGTGGATGCGGCGATCGCTTACCGCCAGCGCATTGAGGCGGCATTGCCTGATGGGATGGCCTTCACCCCATTGATGACGGCCTATCTCACCGATGACATCAGCCCTGATGAGCTGGAGCGCGGTCATCGGGAGGGTGTGTTCACAGCCGCCAAGCTCTATCCAGCCAATGCCACCACCAATTCAGCGGCGGGGGTGAGTGATCTGGCCTGCATCACAGCGGTTTTGGAGCGGATGCAGGCCATTGATATGCCCCTGTTGATTCACGGTGAGGTCACCGATCCCGACATCGACATCTTTGATCGGGAGGCGGTCTTTATTGAGCGGCATCTGATCCCGCTGCGCCGTCAGTTCCCGCAGCTGCGCGTGGTGTTTGAGCACATCACCACCGAGCAGGCCGCCCAATTTGTGGTTGATGGCGACCCATTGATGGCGGCAACCATCACGCCCCACCATTTGCATATCAACCGCAACGCCATGTTCCAAGGCGGTTTGCGTAGCGATTTCTATTGCTTGCCAGTGGCCAAGCGGGAGCGCCATCGCTTGGCGTTGCGCCAAGCGGCTACCAGCGGTGATCCCTCGTTTTTCTTGGGCACGGACTCAGCGCCCCATCCGCGCGCCGGGAAGGAAAGCAGCTGTGGGTGCGCTGGCATCTACAACGCGCCCTATGCGCTGGAGAGCTATCTGGCGGTGTTTGAAGCCGAAGGCGCGCTGCAGCATTTCGAGGCCTTTGCCAGTGAAAACGGCCCGCGCTTCTACAAGTTGCCTCTCAATGAGGACACCATCACGCTTAAGCGCACAGCACAACTGGTGCCGGCTCAACTGGAGGGGCAGGGCCTGGTGCCCTTCCATGCCAGTGAGGTGTTGGATTGGCGTTTGGCCGATTAATCAGCGATTTGACTCTGGCCGCAGAGCCGTTGGCTGCGCTCCAGCTTGCGTTGCAGTCGCGGGGTGATGCCGAGCTCAGCGCTCTGCCAGAGCCGGTCCATTTCACGGCTGAAGTGAGCAGCCAGTGTTGGTGAGTCGATCACCAAGAGCGTTTCATCATTGGTGTGGGCCGCCGCTGGGCTCCAGTTGAAGCTGCCGGTGATCACGGTTTGGCCATCGATCACGGCGAACTTGTGATGCAGCTTGTCGCCTCTGCTTAGTCGCGGCGTGCCGACGTTCTTCAAGGGCGTGGCCCAAGGGTTGTTGCCAGCTTCCAGGCGGCAGCGGTGGTCGGCCATCGCCAGCCCCTTGAGATCAAGCCATTCGGAATAGCTGCGGTGGGCAAAGCCTGGATCCACCAGCACCCGGATCTGAACGCCCTGATCACGTTTGAGCGCCAGCACATCGGCCAGCTCTTGGGCTGAGAACACAAATAAGGCCAAATCAATGCTGCGTTGGGCTTGCTCCAGCTGCTGGCGAATCAGCGCGAGGCCGTGATCGGGGTTATTCCGCCGGTGGGGGGCAAACAGCACACCGGCGCGATCGCTGCCGAGTTGCGCTTGCTGCAGCTGGCGGCTGTGTTTGCCAAGGCCAAAGCGGCTATCGGGTTTGCCGCCTGGCCCATCACCCCAGAGCTGCTCAAACTCCTCGGCAAACAGCTCTGCCAGCTCTGGGCTCTCCAGCTGCAGCAGGTGGTTCACATTGCCGCGGCTGCTGGCTTGGCCGGCATCGCCATGGAGGCCGGAGCTGGTGAAATTGGCTGAGCCCGTGAGCAACCGCTGGCGGTCGATCACCACAAATTTGTGGTGCATCAACCCGCTGCCAGCACTGCCATCGGCGGTGTCATCCAGCAGTGGCACACCAGCGTGTTGCAAGAGCGCAATCGCATCCCTCCAGCCCAACTTTTGAAGCCGGCGCAGTCGCTTTTGCTGGTGAGGTTCCAGACCCGCAGGATGTTGCAGGCTCCAAGGGGCGCTGTAGTTGTTCTCCAGCACCAGCTTCACCGTCACGCCAGCGCGGTGGCGCTCGATCAGGGCCTCAGCTATGGCCGGCAGGGTGAGCTCTTGAACCGCCACCAGCACTTCCCGTTGAGCGCCTGCAATGGCGGTGATGAGCTGCTGCTCAAGGTTGTCGCCATCGCGCCTTTGACCCGTTAGCGGGCTGATGTAGCTGCTGCCGAGGCGGTGGTTGAAGCCTGCCGTGATGAACTCCGGCTGCGGCAGGGTGGCTTCAGGCCATGGGCGGTACTGCGCCGCTGCTGTGCAGCCACTGCAAAGGGCTGCCAGCGCCAGGGCGCTGAGGCGATGCATGGCCAGCCGCTGGGGGCTTAGTCAGCGTTCCCCGGTTGGGGCATGGCGCGCAGCATCGCCACCAGGGTGCGGTGGGCGTCTTCGCTGTCGCTGAGGGTGTGATCAAAGGCGATGCTGAGCTCGCTGCCATCGACATCCAGCAGCATCCGCTCGGGTTCCACCTTCAGCATGCGGGCCTGGCTTGGGTTCTCCGCGCCGCCGTAATGGCGCGCGTAGGCCACCACCGCCTCGGCGTGGTCGTCGTTCATGTGAGCGCAAATGCGATCGCTAACGGCGGAGGTGAGGGGATCAGCTGCCATGGAGTGCAGAACGGAAGGGGAAGGGGTCAGGCCAAGCCTGAGAAGCGCTGCCAGAGCAGCCAGCCCAGCCTGATGGCACTGAAGGCCACAAAGCCACTGAGGATCACGAACAAACCCATCGAGACGATGGTGCGAACGCGTTCAGGCATGGGCTTCAGCCACTGGACTGTTCCAGTTTGGCCGTCTGTCTAGCAAGCAGCGCCATGGCGGCGGCTGGACTGGCCTTGCTGCGGTTGAGAACGGGCTTGTTGAGCAGCTTTTGGCGCAGGGCGCGCCACTGGGGATTGCTGGCCCCGCCACCAACGCTCAACACCCGCCGCACCTTCGGAGCCCCCAGCTCTTCTAGGCGCTGCCAGCCCTGGCGCTCAATGCTGCTCAGCCCCTCCAACAGCGCTTGGAGATACAGCGCATCACTCACCGGCCGCGGCTCCAGCACCGGCTCGAGCTCGGGATCATCAACTGGGAATCGTTCGCCCCGTCGCGGCAGCGGACGCAGGCTGAGGCCTGAGGAGCGCTCTGGATTGATTTGGCGGCTGAGCTCCTCCAGTTGCTCCTGGCTGAAGAACTGCCGCAACACCCCGCCGCCGGCATTGGAGGCGCCGCCCACTAGCCAGCGGCCAGCGATGCGGTGGTTGTTGATGCCCGGGCCGCTCAGGGGCTGAGGCGCAAATTGCTTCAGCACCAAGGTGGTGCCAAGCACGGCGATGCCATCGCCCTCTTGAGGCTCAGCCGCCAGCACAGCGGCGTTGGCATCGGTTGTGCCGCTAACGATCTGGCAGCTCGCTGGCAGCTGGAGTTCGGCTGCGGCTGCATTTCCGATCGGGCCCACTAGCTGGCCACTGGGGATCACCGCTGGCAGGGCGCTTGCCCAGCTGCTGCGCGTGATCTCGCCAGTCCATTGGTTGCTCCGTAGATCCCAGCCCAGCCGCAGGTTGTTGCCTTCTTCCCCCCAGCTCCAATTCCCCAGGAGCCATCCCATCAGCCAATCGGCTTGATGGCGCAGCAGCAGCTCGCTGCCGGGCTGCTCATTGAGCTGCTCCAGCAGCCGCAAACTGCGGGCAACACTGCCGCTACTGCTGCCGGCACTGCCGCCATTGGGCACCAGTTCGCGGGTTTGCTGTGCCTGCTCAGGGCAGGCGTCGTTGTAGGCCAGCGCTGGAGCCAAGGGCTCTCCGGTTGGTCTGCAAGCCAACAGGGTGCCGGAGGTGCCATCGATAGCAATCGCGCCAATTTGCTGGCGCTGCTCTTCTTGGAGTTGGGCGAAAAGCTGCTGAACGCCCAGGCGCCAGCTTTCAGCTTGACGAAAAGCTCCTGGATAGGGGCAGCTGAGTTGCTGGATGGGCCCAGTGGCATCGACCAGGGCCAGGCGGCAGCCGCTGGTCCCGAGATCAATGCCACAGCCGAGCAAGGCCTCAGCCCTTGAGCTTGGCGGCAATCACGCTCACGTCTTCCCAGGGCAGGTTCAGGTCGCTGCGGCCGAAGTGGCCGTAGGCCGCCACTTCGCGGTAGAAGTTTCCTCCCCGCTGTTGGGGCAGGTTGCGCAGCTTGAAGTTTTCGATGATGGCGCCGGGGCGCAAATCGAAATTGGCGTTGACCAGCTCGGTGAGCTCGTCGTTGCTGTGGCTGCTGGTGCCGAAACTCTCCACCAGGATGCTGACGGGTTTGGCCACGCCGATTGCGTAGCTGAGTTGCACCTCGGCTTTACGGGCCAGGCCGGCGGCAACCAAGGCTTTGGCCACAAAGCGGGCGGCATAGGCCGCGGAGCGATCCACTTTGGTGGGGTCTTTGCCGGAGAAGGCGCCGCCGCCGTGGCGCGCGTAGCCGCCGTAGGTGTCAACAATGATCTTGCGGCCGGTTAGGCCGGCATCGCCCTGGGGACCACCCACCACAAACTTGCCGGTGGGGTTCACCAGGTATTTGGTGGTGTCCTTGCTGGGCTTGAGGCTCAGATCAGCGGTGGCTGGCTCCACCACGTGGGTCCAGAGATCTGCGGAGATGCGCTCCCGCAGGCCCTTCTCATCACTTATGCCATCGATCTCAGCAATGTGCTGCGTGGAGATCAAGATCGTGTCGATGGCCACCGGTTGGTCGTCTTCATAGACGACGCTCACCTGGGTTTTGCCATCAGGCAGCAGATAGCCAAGAGTGCCGTTGTGACGCACCTCCGCCAAACGCCGGGCCAGGCGGTGCGCCAGGCTGATCGGCAGGGGCATCAGCTCTGGAGTCTCGTCACAGGCATAGCCAAACATGATGCCCTGATCGCCCGCGCCCACCTTGTCGAGGGGGTCGCCGGCATGGTCATCGGCCTCATCCACGCCCTGGGCAATGTCAGGCGACTGTTGATCGAGGGCCACCAACACAGCGCAGCTGTTGGCGTCAAAACCACCCGCTTTGGCACTGCTGTATCCGATATCAGCGATCACACCGCGCACCAGGGTGTTGAAGTCCACGCGCGCTGTGGTGGTGACTTCACCGGTGATGATGCAGAGGCCTGTGTTGACCACCGTTTCGCAAGCCACGCGGCTGGCTGGATCCTGCGCCAGCAGCGCGTCGAGCACGGCATCACTGACCTGATCGCAGATCTTGTCGGGATGTCCCTCGGTGACGGACTCAGAAGTAAAGACGTACCGGGACATGCATAGCCGCTGGGGGCCAGCAGATTACAGGTTTGGGCTCTGGTCCCAGTTCGCAAATGAGCCATGACTGCCCTCCAGTTTGAAGGGCACCGACCAGCCGCCTGTGAAGGCCAGGCTCCAGGCCAAGCCAGCCCCTTGGGACATGGCCAGATCATCGGCTGCATCGCCAATCAAGCCGCAGCGCTGGGGCTCGACACCAAGCTCTTGGCATAGCGCCAGGGCCGCAGCTGGATCGGGCTTGCGGGGGCTGCGCTCAGCGCCATGGACGGCGCAGAAGAGATGGCGCAGGCCATGGGTTTGCAGAAATGCTTCCAGGCTGGGGCCCAGATCGCTGCTGATCACAGCGAGCTTCAGCCCTTGCCGGTGCCAGCGCTCCAGCACCGGCTGGAGTCCGGGCAGGGGCGGGGTGGATTGGGCTTTGCTGCCCGCCAGTTGGGCATCGGCTTGATCGAGTGCCGCTTGGGCCCATTGGCGGGCTTGCCCCCAGCTATGGCCAGCGGCCGCCAGCACTGTGGCGGTGCTGATCAGGTTGTCGTGGCGGCTGGCGACGGCGGTACTGCCGCTGGGATCAAGCTGGCTGTTGTGCAGCCCGTAGGCCAGCAGCAACGGTTCGGTGATGCCAGGGTCCCCGCTGAGCTCTGCACAACAAAGCGCCCTGGCCTGGGCCAGGGCGCTGAGGAAACCATCACTGCGGCAGAGGGTGCCGTCCTTGTCGAACAGCACTGCCTCGGTGGTGGGGAGCTGAATCAGCTCATCTCCATGTCCATGCCGTCTTCGTCGGCCTGCTCCATCAGCATTTGCTTGTAGCGAGCAGCCATTTCCTCGGCGTTGTCGAACACCTTCTGGGGGTCGGTGAGCATGTCGCCCGGCTCTGGCTCAAGGGCCTTGGTGGACAGCGAGATGCGGCCGCGCTCGGCGTCGAGGTCGATGATCATCACCTTCATCTGATCATTCACGTTGAGAACGCTGTGGGGCGTCTCGATGTGCTCGTGGCTGATCTCGGAGATGTGCAGCAGACCACTGACACCGCCGATGTCGATGAAGGCGCCGTAAGGCTTGATGCCGCGGACCGTACCCAGCACCACTTCGCCCACTTCGAGGCGATTCATCTTGCGCTCCACCAGGGCGCGGCGATGGCTGAGCACCAGACGGTTGCGCTCTTCGTCCACCTCGAGGAACTTCAGAGGCAGGAATTCAGCCACCAGCTCCTCTTTGGGCTTGCGGGTGCTGATGTGGCTGCCAGGGATGAAGCCCCGCAGGCCTTCGACCCGCACCAGGGCACCACCACGGTTGGTGGCAAACACCTCGCTGTAGATCGTGGCGTCTTCTTTTTGCAGCTGACGCACCCGCTCCCAGGCGCGCTGATATTCGATGCGGCGGATGGACAGGGAGAGCTGGCCGTCCTCGTTCTCCTCGCTGAGGATGAAGAACTCGCGGGTTTCGCCGGGCTCGAGAACGTCTTCGAGGGTTTCAACCCGGTTGATCGACACCTCGGGCAGAGGCATGAAGGCGGCCGTCTTGGCGCCGATGTCGATCAGAGCACCTTTGGGCTCCAGGTTGAACACGGTGCCGTTAACAACGTCACCGGGTTTGAAGTGATAGTCGTACTTGCTGAGAAGGGATGTGAAGTCCTCCAGCGTGAAGCCAACGTCTTCGTTGTTGGCACTGGGAGTGCGCTGGCCGTCATCAGCACTGGGCACCTCCTCAGGGATGTCATCAGCCATGTCCTGGGCCATGGCATCCAGGCTTTGCTCCACATCCAGCAGGTTCTCTGCCTGCTCAGTTGCGGTGCTCTCCAGTTCCGGCTGCTCTACAGCGCTGGACTCAGAAGAGGAGGGGGTCACGGTCATGGAGGAGGTGCGGCGGCCTGCCAAGCAGCAGGGCGAATGGAATGGTTGACGCGATCAGCTCCGCCGAAGCCACACGTCGATCGACCACGCTATCAGCTGATCTTCGCGAGTTGGCGCTTGACCTGATTGCGTTGCCGCAAGGCATCCAGCGTGGTGATGAAGTCACTGATGCCGCTGAATTTGCCGTAGACCGAAGCAAAACGGACATAGGCCACCTCGCTGAGGTCGCCGAGTTCTTCGAGCACCAAATCACCCAACTGCTGGCTGGTGATTTCTTTTTGGTTGCGCTGCTGAAGTTGCAGCTCGATCTCTTCAACGAGCAGCTCGAGGCGATTGGTTTCCAGCCCCGTTTTTTCGCAAGCGCGAACCAGGCCCGTCAACAATTTGCTGCGACTGAATGTCTCCCTGGTGCCGCTGCGTTTGACCACGGTGATGGTCATGGTTTCCACCCGCTCATAGGTGGTGAACCGAAACTCACAATTCAGACATTCGCGGCGCCGGCGCACACTCTTCCCTGAATCAGCTGCCCGTGATTCGAGCACCCGACTGTCGGTGTGTTGGCAGGACGGACACTGCAAAGGCTGGCTATTTACCGCTGTCAGAGTGTAGTCAGCCTGTCGCCCTTTGAGAAGCCCTGGCCTGCCATGGGTCTCGCCCGAGCCTGGGCCGGCTTCCTTTCAAGGCCATGAGACTGGCGCTTATGCATTGCAGCCCTGAGACGAAAAAACCCCCGCCGAAGCGGGGGTTTGAAGGGGTCACTTGCCGATCTTGGGGGGATCCCTCAAGGCGATGGCAAAGAACAAAGTGCCAATTGAGAAGGCAAGGATGAGGATGTAAGCAAAGCTTTCCATCGGTTATTTCCTCCGGAAGGGTCAGCTGAGGGGTGTGCCAGCGGGGGGCACGTAGCCCTCCGGCAGACGACGGGTGGATTTGTCTCCGAGCTTTTGGAACAGGCCGAATTCAACCTGTTCGCCGAGGTCGGGGTCAATTCCAGCGAACACATCGCGGTAGAGGGTGCGAGCACCGTGCCAGATGTGGCCGAAGAAGAACAGCAGGGCGAAGGTGGCGTGGCCGAAGGTGAACCAGCCGCGCGGTGAACTGCGGAAGGTGCCGTCGGAGTTGTAGGTCTCGCGGTCGAAGTTGAAGGCTTCACCCAGCTGGGCTTTCCGGGCCAAACGCTTCACATCAGCAGGGTCAGTGAAGGTTTGTCCGGCCAGCTCGCCGCCAAAAACAGTCGCGGTGACGCCGGTTTGTTCGAAGGAGTACTTCGCTTCGGCGCGGCGGAAGGGGATGTCAGCGCGAACGATGCCGTCCTTGTCTTCGAGCACCACAGGGAAGTTCTCGAAGAAGTTGGGCAGGCGGCGCACCTGCAGATCACGGCCGTCTTTGTCCGTGAAAGCAATGTGGCCAATCCAGCCGGTCGGCAAACCATCGCCGTTCACCATCGGACCAACACGGAACAGGCCGCCCTTGGCGGGGCTGTTGCCGACATAGTCGTAGAAGGCGAGCTTTTCAGGGATCGCGGCGTAAGCCTCCTCAGCTGAGGCGCCTTCGGCAATCGCGCCCTGAGCGCGGCGTGCAATCTCTTGCTTGAAGTAGTCCTGGTCCCACTGGTAGCGGGTGGGGCCAAATAGTTCGATCGGAGTCGCAGCAGCTCCGTACCACATGGTTCCGGCCACGATGAAGGCGGCAAAGAACACAGCAGCGATGGCGCTGGCGAGCACCGTCTCGATGTTGCCCATGCGCAGAGCCTTGTAGAGACGCTCAGGCGGGCGGGTGGTGATGTGGAAGATGCCCGCAATGATGCCGACGATGCCAGCAGCGATGTGGTGGGCAACGATTCCACCGGGGTTGAAGGGGTTGAACCCTTCTGGGCCCCAAGCGGGTTGAACCTTCTCGAGGTGGCCCGTAATGCCATAGGGGTCACTGACCCACATGCCCGGGCCAAAGACACCGGTCAAGTGGAAAGCGCCAAAGCCGAAGCAGCCCAGGCCGGCGAGCAGCAGGTGAATACCAAAGATCTTGGGCAGGTCGAGGGCAGGCTCACCCGTGCGGGGGGCTTGCCAGATCTCCAGGTCCCAATAGGTCCAATGCCAGATGGCCGCTAAGAACAGCAGGCCACTGAACACGATGTGGGCGGCAGCAACGCCTTCGAAGCTCCAGAAACCCGGTTCCACGCCAGTGGCCCCGGTGATGCTCCAGCCACCCCAGCTATCGGTCACGCCCAGGCGGGCCATGAAGGGCATCACGAACATGCCCTGACGCCACATGGGGTTCAGGACAGCGTCTGAGGGGTCAAAAATGGCGAGCTCATACAGAGCCATCGAGCCGGCCCAGCCGGCAACCAGGGCGGTGTGCATCAGGTGCACAGCCAGAAGGCGGCCCGGGTCGTTGATGACAACGGTATGAACCCTGTACCAGGGCAATCCCATGGGTTCGGCGCAGTAAAACGAGACGGAAGCTCCGCAGCGAGTGCAGAGGTCGCACGATCGTAAGGGGTTTCAGCCGCAGAGCGGTTTGAGGTTTCAAAGGGAAACAGTCATCTGCCCCTGGATCGGAGGGCTGATTGCCTCTTGGTGTCACAAAACGCAAACTCCCGCCTGCAGAATGCAGCGTCTTTGGGAGCGGCCCATGCCGGTGGTGCGGTTTGTGCGGGAGGGGCGAGAGGTGTTGTGTCCCCCTGGAACCAATTTGCGGGAGCTGGCCCTTCAAGAAGGTGTTGAGCTCTATGGATTGAAGGGTCGGCTGGGTAATTGCGGCGGCTGCGGCCAATGCATCACCTGCTTCGTTGAAGTTGTGGCCGAGCGCAAAGAGGGCGCGTTAACGCCACTGACGCCGGTCGAGCAGCAGAAGTTGCGGCGTCGCCCGGAGTCGTGGCGTTTGGCGTGTCAGGCCTTGGTGCAGGAATCGGTGGCGGTGCTCACGCGTCCGCAGGCTGGCCGCGACGCGCAAAAACAAGCGATTGCTGCAGCCCAAGCCGAGCCATTGCCTGAGGGCCGGATGCCTGAGCCCGACCCCGAAGAGGGTGCTGACGATGAGGTGGATAGCGGGGCTGAGAGCGACGAGCTGTGAACCCAGGCTGAGGAGGCCCCAACGGCGGTGATACCCTCCCGGGGTCTCCTCCAGTGGTCATGGAAACCAACGATCTCGGCTTTGTGGCCACCTTGCTGTTCGTGTTGGTTCCCGCCATCTTTTTGATCATCCTTTACATCCAGACCAACAGCCGAGAGGGTTGATCTGGGCTGGCGTTAGCGGGATTCCGGTTCCCGTACCAGCAACACCGGGGCGGGAGCATGCACCCGCACAAAATCACTGACGGATCCACCTAGCAAACGGTCGAGATCGACCAAGCCGCGCGCGACCAGAGGGCGCCGGTCTTGGGAGGCGATCACCACCATGTCGGCATTGAGCTCTTCGGCGGCTGCGCAAAGCCCCCTGGCGATATCTCCAGTCCGGTGCACCGTTTGCAAGTCCACGCCGAATTGGCGGGCCCGCTGTTTGGCTTTTTCCAGCAGGCTGTCACTAGGGCTGTTGCCGCTGCGGGATGGAGCCAGGTCGTGGTGACTGACGTGAACGCCATGGAGCACGCAGCCGGGAATGCTCTTGGCGAGCTCGCAAGCCAGCTTGAGGGCGTCATCGCCGACGCCGGTGCCGTCAATCCCCACCATCAAACGATTGATGTGGCGCACATAGAGGTCGTCGCGCACCAGCAGCATCGGGCGCGTCGAGAGTTGGAAGACGTATTGGCTGGTGCTATTGGCCAAGATCGATTGCAGCCGGCCAAGGCCGCGTGACCCCATCACGATCAGGTCGGCATCGAGTTCGTCGGCGACCTTGAGCACGGTTTGTTTGGTATCGCCCTGGCGCAAGATCGTGTTCACCTCACCGGGGTTGAGGCCAAGCCGTTGAACGGCTTCGGCCAGCAGGGCGCCACCCTCTTTCCAATGCTCCTGAAGATTGCTGCTGTTTTGGTCGGAGACCACGTGCAACAGGTTGAGCCGCGTGCTGGCAAAACCGGGGATATCGCGGAGCATGCGAATCATTTCTTCCACATGCCCCTTGCCAGAGTCGGCGATCAACAGGTTGCGGAACATCAGTGTCTGGAGCTCGTAGCGGCAGCCTATGGCGAGCAATTGAGCTGGGCTAGGGAATGGCTGGGGATGTAACGCGCTTGCCGTGGGTCTGTCGCAAACAGGTGCTGCCGCAAGACGCCGACCATGCCGGGGTGCTTTGGCATGGGTCCTATGTGGCCTGGCTTGAGGAGGCGAGGGTTCTGGCCTTGGCCGAGGCCGGTTTGGCCTATGCCGAGCTTTCGGCCCAGGGGTTGGAATTGATGGTGGTCGATTTGCAGATCCGCTATCTGCAGGCGTTGGCCCATGGAGAAGCGGTGGAGTTGCACAGCTGGTTGCAGCCCCACAGCGGTGTGCGCCTGCCGTTGCTGACGCGCTTCATCCAGGGCGATGGGGCTGTGGCTGCTGAGGCGATCGTCACCTTGGCGCTGGTGGATCGCCGGCGCGGACGGCTGCAACGCCAGCGCCCGCCAGAGCTGGAGGCGGCGTTGAAGCAGTTGGCGGCGGGCCCTGTGGCAGGCTGATAATACAAATGAACTAATAGCTAGGTGATTGTTGGGCGCAGGAGTTGGTGGTGGACCTGGCTTCAGGTCCCTGGTGTTGGGATCAGCCGGATCAAGCAGCTGGAGCAGGCCTTTGGCAGCTTGCAAGCGGCGTGGTGGGCGCCTGCTGAGCAGCTGTTGGCGTTGCCAGGCGTGGGGCCATCGCTGCTGGCAGGCCGTGATCAGCTGCAGCAGCGGGCTTCAGCGCTGCCCTTGCCAGTGCCGCCCAAGGTGTTGCTGCCCAGCGATTTAGCCATGCCACCGGCACTAATGGCGCTGCCGCAGCCGCCCGCAGCGCTGTTTTGGTGCGGTCGCGGCGCGCTATGGCCGTTGCTGCGCCGCCAGCAGGCCATTGCCGTGATTGGTAGCCGCCGGGCTTCTCCCTATGGCTGCCGCTGGGCGCAGCAGTTGGGCGTTGCCCTGGCTGCTGCGGGCTGGCCGGTGATCAGTGGGCTGGCGGAAGGCGTTGATGCTCAGGCCCACCAGGGCTGTTTAGAGGCTGGGGGCACGCCCATTGCCGTACTGGGCACCTCGCTGGAGCGGGTCTATCCGCGCCATCACCAGCGGCTTCAAAGCCAGGTGGGTAGGCGGGGTTTGTTGATCTCCGAGCAAGCGCCAGGGGCTCCTGGATTGCGGGGCGCGTTTGCCAAAAGGAATCGCTTGTTGGTGGCGATGGCCCAAGCCGTGGTGTTGGTGGAGTGCCCGCAGCGCAGTGGTGCCCTCTTGGCGGCCCAGATCGCCTGGTCGCTGCAGCGGCCGCTTTGGGTGGTGCCTGCTGATAGTGATCGCGCATCGGCTGCTGGCAGCAATGGCTGGCTCAACCAAGGGGCGACCGCCCTGCTCGATCCCACTCAACTTGTGGAGGCCTTGGGCCCAGGTCCGTTGCAGCCGCTGGCGCTGCCGCAGCGGCCAGACCCATCACCGCTGCTGAGCGCCTTGGGTTCGGGAGCCAGTTTTGAGGCGCTGCAACGGCGATTGCACCTCTCCCCAGGAGCCTTGGCGCAGCAACTGCTGCACCATCAGCAGCAGGGCTGGATTGAAGCTCTGCCTGGGTTGTGCTGGCGTCCGCGTCACACTGAGATTGATCTGCCTGTGGCCTAGCAGCCATGACTTGCCTCAGCGGCTCCGAGTTGCAGCTCTGGCGGCGTGAGCAATTGCTGGGCCAGCAGGAGCAAGCGGCCGCGCTGGATTGGTTGCTGGAGCTGGAAGCAGGTCTGCGGTGGCGGGAGCTTCAAGCCAGCTATCTCCACCCTGAAGCCCCTGTGCAGCTGGATTGTTCGCTACAGCGGCTGGAGCAGATCTGGCAGCAGCACTGCCAGCAGCAGGTGCCCTTGCAGCATCTGGTGGGGCGTTGTCCCTGGCGGGATTTTGAGCTGGAAGTCAGCCCAGCGGTGCTGATCCCCCGTCAGGAAACCGAGCTGTTGGTGGAGCTGGCGATGGGCTGTTTTGAAGCTTCCGACGCACCCCAGCGCTGGGCGGATCTCGGCACGGGCTCAGGTTGTCTGGCTGTGGCCTTGGCGCGGCATTGGCCCAGCAGCTGCGGCTGGGCTGTCGACTGCAGCCGCGAGGCCTTGGCTGTGGCCCGGCGCAACGCAGCAGCGCTTGGACTGCTTCAAAGCGCTGCGTTGCAGTGGTGTGAGGGGCTGTGGTGGCAGCCCTTGCAGCCTCTGGCGGGCCAGTTGGATCTGGTGGTGAGCAATCCTCCCTATATCCCCAGTGCCGTGGTGGATGGCCTGGAGCCTGTGGTGCGCGATCACGAGCCGCGCTTGGCGTTGGATGGAGGCAGCGATGGCTTGGATGCCTTGCGTTTGATCATCGAGGCAGCCCCGCAAATGCTGGCCCCGGGGGGATGGTTGGTGCTTGAGCACCATCACGATCAAGCTGCTGCGGTGGCTGAGCTCTTGGGCGCTGCCGGCCTGCAGGAGCGCCGTCAGGAGAGGGATCTGGAGGGGCAAATGCGTTTTGCGGTGGTGCGCCGCTCCAACCCATGACGGCGGAAGGGTTCCAGGTGCTGGCGCAGCGGTTGCAACAGGGGGAGCCGGCCCTGTTCCCCACCGACACCTTGCCGGCATTGGCCGCGATTCCATCTGCTGCCCAGGCGATCTGGCAGTTGAAGCAGCGACCTGCCGATAAGCCCTTGATCTTGATGGGGGCCTCTGTGGAGCAGCTGCTCCCTTGCTTGGGCCAAGAGCCCCCCGCTGGCTGGCAGCGCCTGGCCGAGCTGGGTTGGCCCGGGGCACTCACGCTGGTGCTACCGGCCTGCGGGCCGGTGGTGGAGGCCCTCAACCCAGAAGGCGGGTGCAGTCTTGGCTTGCGGGTGCCCGCCTGTGAGGCGGCCTTGCAATTGCTGCGCTGCAGTGGGCCGCTGGCCACTAGCAGTGCCAACCGCTCCGGTGAGCCCGCTTGCCGCACGGCAGCTGAGCTGGCGCACTGCTTCCCCGAGGTGATTCGCTTGGCGCCAGAGCCTTGGTTGCCAGGCTCTGGGCAGGCCAGCACCGTGGTGAGCTGGCAGAGCGATGGTTGGCGCGTCCTGCGTCAGGGACAGGTGGTTGTGCCTGAGATCCTTGGCCCCTAGGCCAGCTCCTTGGGGATCGCTGATTAGGCCGGAAACAAATCCTCGTTGCGGTTGGCGATCGCCACCAGTGAAAGCATCACTGGGACCTCCACCAGCACGCCGACAACAGTGGCCAGGGCCGCTCCAGAGTTGAGGCCAAAGAGGCTGATGGCAACCGCTACCGCCAGCTCAAAAAAATTCGAGGCGCCGATCATGGCTCCCGGTGCCGCAATGCTGCGGGGTTGGTGCCACCGGAGCATCCACTGCGCCGCGATCCAGAAGATGAGATAGGTCTGCAGGATCAGTGGAATGGCAATGAGCACAATCGCCAGGGGATTGCCAAGGATCGCCTGGGCTTGAACCATGAACAGCACCAGCACCGTTGCGATCAGCGACAGCATCGCCACGGGCTTCAATTGCACTTCCAGGCGTTGAATTCGGGTTTCAGAGCGCAGGAGTAGTCGGGTTAGCCACCCTGCTGCCAGGGGCACCACCACAAACAAACCAACCGCGGTGAGCATCGTGTCCCATGGCACCAGCACATCGCTGACGCCCAGCAGCCAGGTGGCGATGGGGGCGAATGCGAACACCATGATCAGGTCGTTGATCGCCACCTGCACCAGGGTGTAGTTGGGATCCCCATCGCTCAGACGGCTCCAGACGAAGACCATGGCGGTGCATGGGGCCACCCCAAGCAGGATCATGCCGGCGACGTACTCCTGGCCCATGGCGGCTGGGATCCAGGGGCCGAACAATCCGCGTATGAACAGCCAGGCCAGCGCTGTCATGGTCAGTGGCTTGATCAACCAATTCACCGCCACGGTGACCAGCAGGCCGCGGGGTTGACGGCCGATGCCGCCGATGGCCGAAAAATCCACCGCCAACATCATCGGGAAAATCATTCCCCAGATCAGGAGTGCGATCAGCAGGTTGATGCCTGAGAGCTGCAGAGCCGTGATGGTGCTAGCTGCTCCTGGCAGTAGCCAGCCCAGCAACACGCCAGCAACGATCGCCAGGCCAATCCATAGGGAGAGGTAGCGCTCGAAAAGCCCCATCAATTGGCCTGTGAGAGTCGCGGCACGGGGGGCAGCCGCAGGCTGCTCAACCACGAGAGCAGCACCAGCAGTGATGACACCCAAAGGCAGGCCTGCATGCCGCCACTCGCGGTGCGCCCCAGCATGAACACCGCTCCGGAGAGCAGCGTGCCCACCAAGCGGCCAGCCGCGTTGGCCATGTAATAGAAGCCGACGTTGAGGCTGACGCTCTCGGCATCGGTGTAGGCCAGCACCATGTAGGAGTGGATCGAAGAATTCATCGCAAACACCACGCCAAAGGCGGCCAGGCCAGCGGTGATCGCCAGGCCTGGATCGCTGTTGCGCCAGAGCGCAATCGCAATCAGGGCGGGAATGGCACTCAGTGCGGCACTCCAGAACTGCACCGCACTGGCGCCTGGTGTGGTGCTTTGGCCCCAGAGCCGCCGCAGGCTGGGCGCTCCCCCTTGCACAAAGCCGTAGCCGATCACCCAGAGGCCGAGGAATCCGCCGATCTCCCAAAAGCTCCAGCCCAGGGACGCTTCTAAAAACACCGGCAATGCCACCACAAACCAAACATCCCGGGCGCCAAACAGAAAGAACCGCGCCAGCGATAGGACGTTGATGCCCTTGGATTTGGAGAACAGTGCGCTGAAGCCTGGCTTCTGCTTCATGCGGCCGATCTCGCCAGGCAACACCAGGGTGAGCGCGAAGGCCAATGCCAAGCCTGCAGCCATCAGGCCCACGGCTGAGTTGAAGCCAACCGCTGTCAGCAGCACACCGCCGAGAAAGAAGCCCACCCCTTTGAGCGCATTTTTCGAGCCAGTGAGGATGGCGACCCACTTGAACAGTTGCTTTTGCCCCTGCTGCTCGTCATCTGGGGTTTCGGGCACCACGGTTTTGATGGCGCTCTTGGCGCTCATCTTGTTGAGGTCTTTGGCGATGCCGCTGATTGCCTGGGCGGCCATCACATAAATCACGCTGAGCAGCTTCGGCCAGCTGGCAGCCACGGGAATCAGCATCACCAGCGCCAGGATCTGCAGCAGCGTGCCGGCCCAGAGGGTCAGCCTGAGGCCATAACGCGCGCCGATCCAGCCGCCATAGAGGTTGGTGAGAACACCAAAGAACTCATAAAAAAGGAAGAGGAAGGCAATCTCAAGCGTGCTGTAGCCGAGCTGGTGGAAGTGGAACACCACCAGCATGCGCAGGGCGCCATCGGTGAGGGTGAAGGCCCAGTAGTTGGCGGTAACGATGCCGTATTGCTGCAGCGGAGAGAGCTTCATGGCTCCAGCGCCACCACATGGCAAGCCAGATCAGCCATGCGGCAGCTGTAACCCCATTCGTTGTCGTACCAGGCAAACACCTTCAGCTGGTTGCCATCCACCACCATCGTTGAGGGCGCATCGATGATCGAGCTGCGGTTGTCGTTGGTGTAGTCACACGACACCAAGGGTCGCTCCTCGTAGCCAAGGATTCCCTGCAGAGGGCCATCGGCAGCGGCTTTGAAGGCTGCATTCACCTGCTCGGCGGTGACGTCTTGCTTGAGTTCAAACACCGCATCGGTGAGCGATCCATTCAGCAACGGCACCCGAACGGCATGGCCATTGAGCTTGCCTTGCAGCTCCGGGAAAATCATGGCGATGGCCTTGGCTGATCCCGTGGTGGTGGGAATCAAGGAGTTCAAGCCAGAGCGAGCCCGCCGCAAATCACTCTTGAAGGCATCGATCGGCACCTGGGTGTTGGTGATGTCGTGAATGGTGGTGATCAGCCCGTGCTCAATGCCGAAGGTTTCATGCACCACCTTCACCACAGGGGCCAAGCAATTGGTGGTGCACGAGGCTGCTGTGACTAGGCGGTGCTGGCTTGGCTCGTAGAGCTGATGGTTGATGCCATAAACGATGTTGAGAGCTTCAGCGCCGGCGATCTGGCCTTTGACCGGGCAGGCCACGATCACGCGGCGAACCTTGGTTTGATCGAAGTAAGGCTGAAGGGTTTCGGGGGTTTTGATCTTGCCGGTGCACTCCAGCACCACCTCCACCCCGGCTTGATCCCACGGAACAGCTGTTGGATCGCTGTGCTGGGAATAGCTGATGGTGTGGCCATCGATTTGAAAGCCGCTGCCTGTGGCGTGTGCTTCTTGGCTCCAGCGGCCGTGAACTGAATCAAACGTCAGCAGGTGGGCGGCGGTGACAGCGTCACCGGCGTTGTCATTGACGTGCACCAGTTCAATGCCGGGACGACCCCACAGGGCACGAAAAACCAGGCGACCGATTCGCCCGAAGCCATTTACACCTATTTTCATTGGTTAGGCCCCGCGCTTTGCCCCCAAGATAGATCAACGAAATTTGATGGATTCACTGCTGGCGACTGATCTCAAGGCTGATTCTGCAAGGACGTTGCTGAAAGCCTTGGCTGATCCGTTGCGGCTGCGAATCATTGAAACCTTGGCCGAGGGTGAGCGCTGCGTTTGTGACCTCACCACCGATCTCGAGTTGGCGCAATCCAAGCTCTCGTTCCATTTGCGGGTGCTCAAAGACGCCGGTTTGCTGAGCCAGCGGCTGAGTGGCCGTTGGGTCTACTACCGCTTGGAACCTGGCGCGATCGAAGAGTTGCGCTCCTGGTTGGGGGCTGTGCAGCAGTGCTGTGAGAAGACAGCCCCCCCCTGTTGTTAAGCCTGAATCTCGTTACGTTGCAGGTGTTGCGCCATTGCCATGGGCGGTCTGGTCCTGTTTGTGATCGCTTTGATGGCGCTGTTTGAGTGGGCCTTAGAGCCGTTGATGATCAGCTTGCAGCGGTTGTTCACCCTGCGGGAGCTGATCTGGATCCCGTTGATGTTGTTGGTGGCGTTGCTGCTCAGTCCCAATGGGGATCCTCACAAAGCCATCACAAAGGGGAAGACTCCCTGAACCCTTGGCCTAGAGCCCTTGCTGCTCTGCGCTGCCGCCGGTATCGATGAGGCGCGCAGACCTGCTGCTATGGCGGAACCGGTTCGTGCCTATCTCGAGCAGATTGGTCGTTATGCCCTGCTGCGGCCTGAGCAGGAGGTGGAGCTGGCACGCTTGGTGCAGCGGGCGCAGCAGCTTGAGCAGCAACTCCAACTAAGCCCCACAGAGCAACGGGAACTGCGGCGCGGCCGCCGGGCTCGAGAACGCATGATCCAAGCCAACCTGCGCTTGGTGGTGACCGTTGCCAAGACCTACCAAGGGCGAGGTTTGGATTTGATGGACTTGGTGCAAGAAGGCTCGCTCGGATTGATCCGAGCGGTGGAGAAGTTCGACCCCACCCTGGGTTACCGCTTCAGTACGTACGCCTGGAATTGGATCCGGCAGGCCATCAGCCGGGGCTTGGAAACCAAAGGCCGCACGCTGCGTTTGCCCATCCATGTCACCCAGCAGCTCAGGGCATTGCGTCGGGCCCATGAACGCCTCTGGCAACAGGGGCTCAGTACCGATCTCGTTGCGGTGGCAGCGGAAGCTGGCGTTGATCTCAAGGCCGCCAGCCTGGCGTTGCGGATGGCGCCGGGAACCCTGTCGCTCGACACGCCGGCGGCCGGTAGTGAGAGCGATCTGCTGCAGCTGTTGCCATCAGCGGAGCCTTCGCCTTTGGATGAGGCTGAGCGCCACGACGGTTGGGAGCGTATGGGCAGGCAACTTCGCCATTTGCCCGAACGTGATCAACAGGTGTTGCAGTGGCGCTACCTCACGCCCGAGCGCCAGAAGCTGAGTGTTGTCGGTGAGCAGTTGGGCTGCAGCCGCGAGCGGGCTAGGCAGATTGAACAGCGCGCCTTGCTGCGGCTGCGGCTGCGCATGGCGAGTTGATCGTGGTGAACATCACATTCCAAGAAACTTTGATACGACAGAGCTAGGTGAATTAAGTCTTTGTTGGTTCGCACAACTCACGGCAGCATCAGTGTGGTTGGTGGCTATGGCTGGGTGAATGTGGTTCCGGAACGTCCCAGCCGCTTTGAGTCACGCCGTCCGTTGCATTGGGCTGGTTGGGTTTGGGACGTGATCTCCCAACGCTCCCTGACACCATCCTGAATTCCTGAATCTTTCAGCGTTCCATGCGGCAGCTGTTGAAACTCAGCAGACTGCTTCCATGTTTGCTAGCCAATACTCCCCGCTCGAAATCGTTCTCCTCAAGCCTGAGCGGATTGAGGAGATGGAGCAGGCTGTGCAATGGCTGCAGCGCCACTCAACGGTTGTTGTCGACATGGCCTTGCTGGATGACAGCAACGCCCAGCGTTTTATTGACTTCCTCTCTGGCGCTGTTTGGTCGCTGGATGGTTCGATCCAGCGGGTGAGTGATGAGGTGATCGTGGCGGCGCCCATGGCGATCCGTCTCACCTCAGGTTCAGAGGCAGAGACCGAAATCTGATCCCACCCAGCAACTCTTGCCAACTTTGCGAGCTTCGCCCCAGAGCGTTTCATCGCCTTGGCTGTTTAGTCCGCGCACATGCACCTGGCGGCGCCCTTTGGGGCTGACCTCAATGGTTTGGTCTTCCCCGGTGAGCTCGTTTGGAGCCGTCAGCGAGGTTGTTCCTTGCTGCTTTCGGACATCACATAGGCCGCTGTAGCTCAGGGCTTCTCGCACACTCCAGATCCTGCAGGGTTGTTGCAGTTGAGCCCAAAACACTGGCAGCAGCAGCAGAGGCATCAACGCACGGCTCCATCGATTGGGAAATCAAGTCCGGTGATCTGCCCAGCCGGGTTGAGGATCACAAAGATGTTGTCGGTGGTGCGGTTGAAGCGCATGGTGACGAGCACCAGGGAGCCGTTGCTCCCATGCTCAGCTTCCATCACCTTCTCGATCGCCTGGAAATTCCCGGTGGTCTGCTGCAGCCTCAGCCACTTGTTCTGCAGCTTTTGAGGGCTGATCTCTTTTTGCAGGTCGAGGGCTAGGAGGCTGCGGGCGCTGATGAATTGGCCATCGCTCACCGCATCGATGAAGGCCCGCGCCACCTTGGTGGAGTCTTTGTCTGAGACGTTGAACAGCTGGGCGACGAGGCGACCTTGGGGGTTGATTACCAAGGTGGCTTCACGGCTGCCATTTTCGCTTTGAAGTAACACCTCAACGGAGCTGTTGCCGCTGAGGCCAGTGCGCACCGACTGAATGGTCCAGCTCTCGAGCTGAGGCAATTGATCGAGGGTGCCTTGCACCATTGATGGGCTGCTGGTGGTTTGCAGAGCCTTGCTGAATTGGGAGTAGCGCAGAGCGCCGTCACGTTGACGCACTGCTTCGAGAATTTGATCAGCTGCTTGCTGGGCGGCTGCTTCGCTCAGGGGGCGCGCCACGCGGCTGCTCTGGGCAGCTGCGGGGAGGGTGAAGGGTGTGATGGCGGTGCAAGCCAGCAGGGCGGCCGCTGCTTTGGCCATTGCAGAACGCTTCAACACAGGCAGGCCCAATCCAAAATCGGAGCCATTGTGGCCCAATCAGAGAAAAAAGAATCCCACGGGTGGACGGCCTTAAGCCGGCTAACGGATTTGAACCGATGGCCTTCGCTTTACAAAAGCGCTGCTCTACCGCTGAGCTAAGCCGGCTGAAGCCTCACTGTACTGCTGGCACCTGGGGCAGAACGTCGTCGCGGACGCGGCGAATGGGCAGGTTGGCGACCAGGGCGGTCGCCCGCTCCTCGGTTTCCAGGCTGACGTCTCCCCCCTCGAGGTCGAGCTCCACGTAGCGGTTCACCACTTCGAGAATTTCGCGGCGCATCTGCTCCATTAAGTCAGGATTCAGATCGCTGCGGTCGTGGGCCAACACCAGCTGCAGCCGGTGCTTGGCGGTGGTGGCACTGGCCTGCTGACGACCCAGCAGGCGATCAATCATCTCGCGCAGGGTCATGGCTCAGAACAGTTTGGTTTGCATGAGTTGGCGCATCTTGGCCCGCAGGCCGCGGCGCTGTTTGGTGGGATCGGGCAGCGGCACTTCTTCGCCTTGCAAGCGCTTGGCGACATTGCGGTAGGCAATCGCCGCTGGTGAGCTCGAGCCATTGAGGGTGAGGGGCTCACCCCGGTTGGTGCTGACGATCACCTGCTCGTCTTCAAATACCAAGCCCAACAAGGGCAGCGCCAGGATGTCGGTGACATCGGTGACGCCCAACATCTCCTGGGACTGCATCATTTTGGGGCGCACCCGGTTGAGCACCAGCTGAATCGGCTCCACCCCACGGGTGTTAAGCAAGCCGATCACCCGGTCGGCATCGCGCACGGCAGAGACCTCCGGGGTGGTGACCACGATGGCTTCATCAGCTGCAGCAGCAGCATTTTTGAAGCCGTCTTCGATGCCGGCCGGTGCGTCGATCAACACCACATCGAAGTGGGGTTGGATCAGCCCCACGATCTTCTGCATGTCCTCGGGCTTGAGCCACTCGAGCATGCGTGGGTTGCCAGCGGGCAGCAGCGCCAGGTTGGGCTGAAGCTTGTGCTTCACCATCGCCTGCTCCAGGCGGCAGTTGCCCGCGAGCACTTCTTGTGCGGTGTAGACGATCCGGTTTTCCAGGCCCAGCAGCAAGTCGAGGTTGCGCAGGCCGAAGTCGGCATCGAGAACGGCAGTGCGCACCCCCTGGGATGCCAGGGCGATGCCGAGGTTGGCCGTCAAGGTGGTTTTGCCCACACCGCCTTTGCCGGAGCAAATCAGGATGGTGCGAGTGGATGAGCCAGTCACAGAGGCTGTGATCCGAGCACTGTGGCTCAGACAATTAGGTGAATCCGAGGAAATTACAGCCCTTTAATCGATTTATTTGCATCGTTGGTGGCAGCGCAACGAATGGTTCGCAATGACGCGTGGGGTAACCACAGCAGGTCATCACCAACAGCTGTTGGTGATGCCTGACGACGGCGTTGAGCCGGTGACTGATTTCATCGCATCGGCCCAGCAGGAGCTGCGTTTAAAGCAATTCAAGCTGCAGTCGCCTGCCGTTCTCGAGGCGCTGCGTCAGGCCCACGAGCGAGGCGTGCAGGTGCGCGTGATGCTGAATCCCCACACCTCCGGCGGGGATCGCTGGAACGATCAGGCCTATGCCGCCCTGCAGTCGTGGGGGGTGGCTGTGGCCTGGACGAGTGAATCGTTCCCGGTGACCCACGAGAAATCGATCGTGGTGGATGACAGCGCGGCGCTCATTGCCACGTTCAACCTCTCGGATAAGTACTTCACCGAGACCCGTGATTACGGCGTTATCACCTATGCGGCTCCAGCGGTGGAGCAGGTGATCGATGGCTTTGAGCACGACTGGAACCGCAGCTTCTTCAATCCCGATCTCAGCGTTGGTTTGGTGTGGAGCAGTTTTCACAGCCGTGGCCAGATGGCCAAAGTGATTGATGCGGCTAAGGAACGCCTGTGGGTTCAGCACCCCAAATTTGTTGATGCGGTCATCCTTGAGCGCTTGATTGCCGCCTGCGAACGCGGGGTGAAAGTCAGGGTCCTGTGCGGCGGCAAGCACGGCATCTCTGATTGGGACATCTACGACACCTTCGCCAGCCTGCGGGTGCTGAGCCGCTCAGGGGTGAAGGTTCGCCGCCAGAAACACCTCAAGCTGCACGCCAAGTTGATCGTCGTCGATAAGAAGATGGCGTTGATTGGCTCGATGAACATCGATCGCAGTGCGTTCGATCTGCGCCGCGAGCTGGGCATCGAAACCGATGCGCCGGAGGTGCTGGCCCGTTGCGTTGAGCTGTACAAGCACGACTGGAATGAAGCCACGCCCTACGCCGCACCGGATCCGTTGGATCCCGCGATGCATGAGGAGGGGGAGCTGCCTCCGGATCCCCACTTCATTCACGAGTGATGGCAGCTCAGCTGGATCAAGAACCGTTGGCTGCAGCCCCAAGCCGTAAGGGGTTGTTCCTGGGCATGTTGCAGGTGGCGCTGTCCTCCTTTGGTGGGGGCATGTCGGCCTGGAGTCAGCGCATCGTTGTTGAGCAGCGCCGCTGGATGAGCAACGAAAGCTTCATCACTGGCCTCACGGTGGCTCGTCTCTTCCCCGGCCCCAATCAAATCAACATGGCCGTCTACATCGGCGCGCAGTTCCGGGCGTTTGCTGGCGCGGTGGCGGCTGTGGGCGGGATTTTGCTCGTGCCCTTCAGCCTGTTGATGCTGATCGGGGTGGTGTATTTCCAGTTCCACGCGGCTCCAGCGGTGGACCGGGTGCTCACCGGGGTGGTGGCAGCGGCAGCGGGCATGGCCCTGTCCATGGGCTTCAAGATCCTGCACGTGTATTGGCGTGATCCGCTGGCCTTGGGGTTGGCGGCGCTCACCTTTGTGGTGCTGGAGTTCAAGGGGATTGGCCTGATCCCGGTGGTGCTGGTGTTGGGGCCGATTGCCATGGCCCTCTACTGGCCGCGGCAGCAGCGCCATGGTTGATCCCAGCAGCGCTTGGGACACCTGGCTTCAGGTGGTGTGGACCTTCCTGCGCCTGTCGCTGTTTTCCCTCGGCGGCGGCAACACCTTGCTGGCGGAATACCACCACCTCTCGGTAGAGCGCTTTGGCTGGATCACCAGCTCCCAGTTCGCTGACATCTATGCCCTCGCTGAAGCAGCGCCTGGGCCCAGCTCCATGATCGTGGGGCTCTTGGGGCTGGGGGCTGGCTGGGACCACGGCCTGGGGTGGGGCCTGTTGTGTGGGGTGAGCGCTGAGGTGGCGGTGTTGCTGCCCTCCACCGTGGTGATGGTGGCGGCGGCCTTGAGCTGGAACCGGCTCAAAGATGCACCGATTCGCACCGCCTTTGAACGGGGCTTGGGGCCAATCACATTGGGAATCCTGTTCCATGTGGGCCTCACCGTGCTGCGCACGGCGGACCACAGCGTGGTGGCTTATTTGGTTTCGGCTGTGGTCTGCGCCTTGATGTTGTTCACGCGCATCTCACCGCTGTATTTCATGGCGGTTGCCGGGGTGCTGGGCGCCATTGGCGTCATCCCCAGCTGATCGGCACCCCTAATTGGGCGGCACTGATTGCAATCTCATCGCCCTCGAGCCGCGCTTGCTCGGTGACTCCTTCCGGCGGCGGTTCTTCCGGGCCGCGCGCCACGGCATCGGCAATGCGCAACTGCAGCGGCCGCAGTTGCAGCGCCACGATGCGCGCGTTGCGGGCGCCGTGGCATCCGGCATGGGCAATGCCGCGCAGCCGCCCCCAAATCAACACATCACCGCGGGCGCTGATGCGCGCACCAGGATTCACATCGCCCAGCACCAGCACCGCGCCATCCACTTCCAGATGTTCGCCGGCGCGCACGGTGCCGCGGTGGACGTGCAACTCGCGCCCAGTGCCCTTGGGCTCTTCAGCGTTCTGAGGAGCTGGTGGTTCGGCCTGGCTGCGCAGCCCCAGAGCTGCTGAGGCCACCAAGGTGCTGGGCTCGCTGCTGCTCAGCTCCTCGAGTTGAAGACCGGCTTGCTCGAGGTGCTGAGCAATCGCCTGCAGATGGCTGCATTGCAAAGGCCAGGGACCGGCCTCCATCACCACCCGGCCCTGGGGCGGGTCGGCGCCAAGGGCATGCAGCACCGCTTCACAAGGATCAGCCCCCGCTTGCCAATCGCCCAGCTGCAGCCGGTGGGGCCAGCCCGGAGCGGGGGCAGGGTCTAGGCGGGCGACCATGGAGCGAATCCGGCCCGCTCAAGCTAGGGCCACACTTCACCGCTGCCATGGACTGCCCTGCCGCCACGGTGTTCTGCGATTTTGATGGCACTGTCACCAGCGTCGACACCTTCGATGCGGTGGCCGCTCGTGCTGCGCCGGAGCTCTGGGCTGACCTCAAAGCGCAGCTGTTCCAGTTCGACATCACCCTGCTTCAGGGCATGCAGGCCTTGGCCGATGCACTGACCCCCCAGGACCTGGAGGCCATGGTGGCTCACATGGGCGAGTACGCCCCGCGCCCTTGCTTCCTGCCGTTTTTGGCGGAACTGGAGCGGGCTGGTTTGCCGTTTGTGTTGGTGTCCGGTGGGCTTGTGCCCTTGGTGGAAGCGGTGCTGGGGCCCCATCGCCATCGCCTTGATCAATTGGTTGCGGCTGAGGTGCTGCCCCATCTAGGTGGTGGGCTGCGCTTTGCGTCTCCGTTTGCCAATGGGCAGGAGCTGGTGGCCAAAGCCGAGGTGGTGAAGCGTTATGGCCGCGGCCGCAGCGTGGTGATTGGTGATTCGATCACCGATTTGGGAATGGCTGAGGTGGCGGATCTGGTGTTTGCCAGAGAGCCCCTCAGTGGCTGGCTTGAGCAGCGCGGCATCGCCTTTCACCCCTGGGACAGCTTTGCTGATGTGGAGGTTGTTCTCAGGCAGCAGGGGTTGCTGCCTGGAGCTGCTGCCTGAGCTGATCCCGCACCTCCCTGGGATGCAGCAACCAGGCCAGTTCTTGGGGTTGGCTGAGGCTGTTCACCAGTGGTGAGACCTGCTCAAGCGCTTGCAGATCTTGACCGTTCCAGAGCCTGAGGCCACCGACATAGGGGCGATAGCCCGTGCTGCGGCGCTCCCTGAGTCCGCAGCACAGGTCGGGATCAAGGCCAGCGGCTTGTGACAAGCGTTGGGCCATGGCCAGGGCTTCCAGCCGTTGGGTGTGGTCGAGGCCTCGCACGTCGGTGGCTTGCAGCAGATCACGATCGAGCAATCGCCGGCAGAGTTCTTGCAGTGGCGCTGGCCCCTCTTCCCGCCAGCGCTGCAGATGATAGCCGGTGCGCAGGTCGTCGTTGGCCAGATAGGTGCTGCTGTCCATGGCATCGGGATCCCAGAGCCAGCGGGCCATCACGGCATCGGCAAACAGCGCATCGGGTTGGCTTTGGCGGGCTTGTCGCACGATCTGCTGCAACAACCAGTTGGCCACGATGTTGAGCCGGTGGTTGTAGACGGTGCTGTACATCAATGAGCGCACCACCAAGTAGTGCTCAACAGCGCTGCGGCCGCGTGGGTGCAGCGCTAACTGACCATCGGGAGCCAAGGTCAAGGCGGCAATCAGCCGATCGAGATCGAGCTGGCCGTAGCTGGTGCCGGTGCTGTAGCTATCGCGGCGGAGGTAGTCGAGGCGGTCGCAATCCAGCTGGCTACTGATCAGGGCTTTGGCGGCGGGGTGGGGGCTGCGGCCATGCTCCAGCAGCTCAGCCACCGCCTTGGCGGTTCCTGGAGCCCAGGCCTCCAGCGGGTCGCGCAGGTCTGGGCACTCCTGCACCAGCCGCGCCGACCAGGCCTCGTGATGCAGGCCAAACATCTCCTCGCCGGCATGACTCAGCGGGGCATGGCCCACGTCATGGAGCAGGGCGGCCCCATAGATCAGTCCGCGATAGTCGGCCAGCTCTGGAGTGAGGCGTTCGAGGTGTTGCAGGGCGCGGCGCGCCAGGTGAAGAACGCCGATGGAATGGGTGAAGCGGCTGGATTCCGCGCCATGGAAGGTGAGAAAGGCAGGGCCCAGCTGGCGGATGCGCCGCAGGCGCTGAAATGCCGGGGCATCGATCAGGGCGATCACCATCGCCTCGGCTGGATCGTTGCTGTCGAGAACGATCTCGCCGTGGAGCGGATCGTGGTACGAGCGCCGCTTCATGCCTCGAGTTGCGTGATCAGTGCCTCTTCAGCGCTGCGCAACCAGGCGTCATCGTCGCTGCCGATGCTGCTGCCACTGGGCTCGGTGCTGCTCAGGGGCTCATCGGGCTCAAGCCCTTGCCCCTGAATCGCTCGGCCATTGGGCGTTAGGTACCGGGCCACGGTGACGGCCAAGCCGCTGCCATCGCCAAGGGGCAAGAGCGTTTGGATCTCCCCTTTGCCAAAGCTGGTGCTGCCCAAGAGCTGCGAGCGATCGTTGTCCTGCAAGGCACCAGCCAAAATTTCGCTGGCACTGGCCGTGCCGCCATTGATCAAGGTGAGCATGGGGCCATCAAAGAGCCGGCCGCCGTTGGCCGGACGTTGCTCATTAATGCCATTGCGGTCCTGGGTTTCAACAATCACATCGCCAGCGAGGAAGTCGTCGGCAACGGCTAGCCCGGCGCTCACGAGGCCGCCGGTGTTGTTGCGCAAATCCAGCACCAGCCCTTCGATGCCCTTGGCTTCGAGATCTGCCAAAGCTTCTTGAACAGCTTCTGGCACCGGTTCGCTGAATTGATTGATGCGCAGATACCCCAGGGTGTGATCACCACTGCGTAGCCGGCGGCTGCGAACGGGGCGTAGGTCAATCGCCCGCCGTTCGAGATCGAGGCTTTGCTCCTCGCCATCGGGGAGGGTCACCTCCAGATGCACGCTGCTGCCGCTGTCGCCCCGCAACAGAGCAGCGCTGCCATCGAGTCCCAGCTCGCTGGTGGCTTGCCCATTGATGCTGCGCAGCAGGGTTCCATCCACCAGGCCAGCCTCGGCAGCGGGCGAGTCTTCCACCGGGGCGATCACCACCACGCTGCCGCTGTCGTGATGGATGCCGAGCTGAAGCCCGATGCCGCTCACCGTTCCTTTGGTGGCCGCTTCCAGTTGGCCGTAGGACTCGGGCCTCAGCAGGCGGGTGTAGGGGTCATCCAGGGGCGCCAGCATGGCGTCGATCGCGTCATAGGCATCGCCGCGATTGCTGATCGTTTTCTCCAAAGCCTTTTGCCGCAGGCGCCGCCATGGAACGCCGCTGAAGCTGGGGTCCACATAGCTCTCATTCACCAGCCGCCAAACATCCACCACCAGGGTTTGATCGTCTGTGAGGGCCAGGGCGGAACCGCTGAGCTGCAGGATCAGCAGCAGGGGCAACGCCAAAACGAAAGCCGGCCTGAAGAAGGCATGCCAAAGCCGAAGCCGGGTCACGGGCTACTCGTTGCTATCAGTAGACTCTCGCCACAACCTGCTTCCGGGCAACCCTCCCCACCGGCATGGCGAATTCATCCCCTGTCTACGACTGGTTCAACGAGCGTCTTGAGATCCAAGACATCGTTGACGACATCTCTTCGAAATACGTGCCGCCCCACGTCAACATCTTTTATTGCCTGGGCGGCATCACCCTGGTCTGCTTCCTAATTCAGTTCGCCACTGGATTTGCGATGACCTTTTATTACAAGCCCACGGTGGTGGAGGCCTACAGCTCCGTTCAGTATTTGATGACGGATGTGAGCTTCGGTTGGTTGATTCGCTCGGTGCATCGCTGGAGCGCCAGCATGATGGTGCTGATGCTGATCCTGCACGTCTTCCGCGTGTATCTCACTGGTGGCTTTAAGCGTCCCCGCGAGCTCACCTGGGTCACCGGCGTGACCATGGCTGTGATCACCGTGTCCTTCGGTGTGACTGGCTACTCCTTGCCTTGGGACCAAGTCGGCTACTGGGCCGTGAAGATTGTGTCTGGGGTTCCTGCTGCAGTTCCTGTGGTCGGCGACTTCATGGTTGAGCTGCTTCGCGGTGGTGAGAGCGTTGGCCAATCAACCCTCACGCGCTTCTACAGCCTCCACACTTTCGTGTTGCCCTGGTTGCTGGCGGTGTTCATGCTTGCCCACTTCCTGATGATTCGTAAGCAAGGCATCTCTGGTCCCCTCTGATCGGCCAGAAACTTCCTAACCTGATTACAACGGTTCAACTCCTTACTTCCCTCCAGCGATGCACATCCTCAAGGAACCGGATCTGAACGATCCCAAGCTGCGCGCCAAGCTCGCCAAGGGCATGGGCCATAACTATTACGGCGAGCCCGCTTGGCCGAACGATCTCCTCTACATCTTCCCGGTGGTGATCCTCGGAACCATCGCTTGTGTGGTGGCTCTGGCTGTTCTCGATCCAGCCATGCTGGCTGACAAGGCTGATCCGTTTGCCACTCCTCTGGAAATCCTTCCTGAGTGGTACCTCTATCCGGTCTTCCAGATCCTGCGTGTGGTCCCCAACAAGCTGCTGGGTATTGCTCTGCAAACCATGATTCCGCTGGGCCTGATGCTGGTGCCCTTCATTGAGAGCTTCAACAAGTTCCAAAACCCCTTCCGCCGCCCGGTGGCCATGGCCGTGTTCCTGTTCGGCACTGCCTTCACCATCTACCTCGGTATTGGTGCTGCTCTGCCTATCGACAAGTCCCTCACCTTGGGCCTGTTCTGATCTCAGCGTTCAATCAATAGTTTTTGAGAAAGCTCTTCCGCTCGTCGGTAGAGCTTTTTTCATGTTGATCTTGGAATGAGAGCCTGAGTGGCCCGACATCGTCGAGGTCGAGCAGCTTCACATCCTGCGGGGCTTTGCGCATCAAGTGATGCAGCAGCAAGAAGCCCACGATCGTCCAGGTTTGGTTGATGCGAGCTTGTTGCCCCACCCACGTGCCGGTGGGACCATCGAAGTATTCAGCCCACTGCTGACGCGGTAGTTGATTGAGCTGCTGCCAGTAGCACTCCTCGAGCATGGTGCGGGTTTGGCCCAGCAGCAGCAGGTCATCGTTGGGGTAGAGGCGCTGGTGCATCAGCACCGCCGCAGCCATGGGCCATAACAAGCTGGGCCAATGGCCCCCGTTGTGATAACTCCAGGGCCAATTTTTCGGGTCCATTCCGGTGTTGGTGATCCATTCGTCTTGATCCATTGGCGGATGGCAGATGCGCATCGGCATCTCCGCCATCAAGTGCTGGCGGTTGTGGATCACCAGGCGGAACAGGGCCAGCTGCTGGGGGCCCGTCAGCAGCCCAAAGAGCGAACCCAAGGCATTGCCCAGGCTGTAGAAGCGGAAATCGGGCCGGCCGGTGCGCATGTTGCCGATCAAATAGCCGCCGCGGTCATCCAGCCATTCCTGCAACCAGTGGGGAATCACCTCCGGTTGCACGTTGAATTCATTGCGTGATTGGTAGTCGCCGTACTGCTCGGTGGGCCTGCGGCGCAGCACCTGCATTGTCTTGCTGGTCACCCAGTAGTGGTTGAGCAGGTAAACGCGCAGATCCCGCATCCAGGTGCGAGTGAGTTCCAGCCGCTGCTGGATCAAGGGGCCGCCATGGCCGCCCCCTTCCACCAGGCTCATCAATTGGCAACAGCTCTTGAGGCAGCCGAACAGCAGCACCTCCACTTCCAATGGCGCACCCCAGACGTCCATCGGACGGTCAATCATGAAGGCGCAATCGGGAACGAACAGCACCGGCGGTTCGTAGAAGCTCGGTTGCAGCACCAAATCCAACAGCAGCTGCACAGCCCGCTGCACCTTGGGGCTGGTGCCATAGCTGGTGTCGCCGCTGGCCCGTACATACATCCAACAGAGCACCGGCCACCACAGGGAGGCATCGACTGATGTGATGCGGCCAATGGAGCGTTGGCCGTAGTCGGCCAGGATTTTGTCGTCTTCTTCCACAAAGCTGGTGGGGAAGACACCGCGGGTGCGGTAGGAGCGGCTTTGCAGCTCGAGGCACAGATCCAGGAAGTGCCGCACGATCTCAAAACGGCCACGCAACAGCAGGTAGACCATCACCGGCACGTTGTCGCGCAGGAAGATCTCGCCGTAGTTCAGCTCGCTGTCATGAACGGAGCTTTCCAGTGCTGCCACAGCACCAGCCAGCTGGCCGCGCACGTTGACCAGGGTTTGCTCGAACAGCTCTTCGGCCTGGCGCACCACCTCCGATTCGCCGGAGTTGGGGCGGGTCGTGTGTTCCGACTTTGATGGTGACCGCGGGACCTTGGGTATGGCTGGCGCCCCCAAACCTCAATTTCAACGTAGTCCTGGCGGTCCTGATGGCGCCAATGCCTCCAGGCTGGACACCACAACGGGCCACTTGGCACTCAGCGTCTCGGGGTTGCCAGGACGCTGGCTGCCGCAAATTTGCAGCCCAGCGGCTTGGGCAGCGGCTAATTCCCCGCTGGAATCACTAATGAACAACACCGCATGGGCTGGCAGCTGCAGATCAGCAGCCAACAACGTGTAGCTCTGGGCTTCGTTTTTTGGCCCCAGTCGGGTGTCATACCAGCGCTCAAACAGGTCGCTCAGATCGCCATCGCTGGTGTGGCCATAAAACAGCTGCTGCGCAGCTACCGATCCGGAGGAATAGACGGCCAAGCGCAAACCGCGTTGCTGCCAACGCTTGAGTGCTGGCGCGACATCGGCGAACAGCGGAGTGGTTAAGGCTCCAGATTGGTAGCCGTGGCGCCAGGTCAGCCCCTGCAGCTCTTTGAGCGGCGCCAGTTTGCGGTCTTGATCAATCAACCACTGCAAATAGGGCAGTAGGGCAAGGGGATCTTGGGAGTCGCTGTAGGCCGGGGCTTCAGCGGAGTTTTCATGCTTCCAGGCGATTCGCACTTCATCAAGCAAGGGCTTGAGCGGCGCCTGTTGATCGTCTTGGCTCAGCAGGGTGCCCAGATGCTGGCGGGCATAGGGGAACAAGCTGCCCGTCACAAAATCCACCGGGCAGGTGGTGCCTTCGATATCAAGAACGATGGCCCGTAGCGACTCCCAATCGATCACGGCTGAACCCCTAATCCCTGCAGCAACAGTTGGCGCCAGCGCTGCTCCAGCAAAAACTCAAGAATCTCGAGATGGCGCGTGGCGCTGAACAGATCCTCGCCCCAGGCGTAGAGCCCATGGCCGGCAATCAACAACCCATGGGGCGCTCCGGCGAGGTGCGGCTGCGCCGCCTCGCTGAGCCGTTGCAGGTCTTGGTCATTGGCGAGCACCGGCACGCTCACGCTGCTTTGGTGTGTGCTCACTTCAGCCAAGCCCTTGAGCATCTCCAGGTCTTGGAGCTTGAGGTGCCCGCGGGGTAAGGCCCATTGCGAGAGCAACGTGCCGGCCTGGGAATGGCTATGGAGCACGGCGCCCGCCGCGCAGCTGCGCACAATCGTGAGATGCAACAGCGTTTCGGCGCTGGCTTTGCCGGTACCTTCGATCACCGCAGCGTTGCCATCGACAACGATCAGCTCATCGGCGGAGACGTTGCCCTTGTGCACGCCGCTGGGTGCCATCACCAGCTGCAAGGGCTCGCGGCTCATGAGGCAGCTGAAGTTACCGCCGGTGCCATCACACCAACCGCGGCGGTGGACATCGGCCATGACATCCACCAGCTCTTGTCTCAGCGCTGACAGCTTGGACACCAGTGACTGCTTCGTCCCCCCAGTGTGTCGCGCCGCAGGATCGTGCCGCACTGGCGGCAGGGTTCCCCGCCGCGCCTGTACACCCTGGCCTGGCCGCCGTAGTTGCCATTGGTGCCAGTGAGGTCGCGGAAATCGCTGAAGGTGGTGCCGCCAGCGCCAATGCTCAGCTCCAACACCTTCACCAAAGCTGCCCGCAGCTTCTCCAGCCGCGCTGCGCTCACGCTCCCCGATGGGGTGTGGGGGCGAATGCCGGCCATAAACAGGCTTTCATCGGCATAGATGTTGCCCACGCCAGCCACCAGGGCCTGATCGAGCAAGGCATTTTTGATGGGGCGGCTGGATCCCTTCAGTCGCTGACGCAGGTAGTTGGCGTTGAACGCGTCGCTGAAGGGTTCGGGCCCCAAACGGGTGAGGCCGGTGATCACCTGCTCGGTTGGCGTGCCCAGGGGCACAAACCAGAGCTCCCCAAAGGAGCGCACATCAACAAAGCGCAGCTCATGCTTTTCAGAGAGAAAGCGAACCCTGGTGTGCGGGCAAGGCGGTCGCTCCTCGCGCTGGAGCCATTGAAATTGGCCGGTCATGCGCAGATGCACCCCCAGCTCACCGGCTGGTGCGCCATCGCGCTCAAGCTTGGCCACCAAATACTTGCCGCGCCGGCGCCAACCGGCCAACTCGCATCCCCTCAGGGCAGCGGTAAATCCGTCGGGGTCACCCTTGGGGGCTGCAACGGCTCGGCTGCGGCAAACGATTGTTTCACCAATAGGAAAACGGCCCACCTGCAGCTCGAGGCCGCGGCGAACCGTTTCAACTTCCGGAAGTTCCGGCACCTGAGATCAAGCTGGGTCGAGCTCGGCCTCAGCGAAGTTATTGGTGTTGATGCCGCCATCAACGCCAGAGAAGCCGTTGTAGTTGACCTTCTCGAAGCGCACCACGACCGGATAACGGATGCCAGAGGTGTCGATCGAGGCCACGGTGCCCACTTCGTTAAACCAATAGGACTCTGGGCGCCTGATGCGCACTTTGTCGCCGCGAGAAATCGCCATGTCGGCAGAACAAGGTTCGTTCGTTCAGAAACTTACCTGTGCTGACGCAATCGTTCGATGAGCCGTCATGATTCGTCGCGGCCCCCCGCTTGATCTGCTTTGGTCGCTACGCCAGCCAGCCTTGAGGCACCCACGCTGCATCTCGACCTGCCCGATCCCGAGCAGGACGACCTCAGCACCCTGGAGTTCCACGCCCGCTTGGAGCAGGCCTGGGAGCTGTGCGACCGCTTTGACCTGCAGACCGAAATTTGGCGCGGACGGATCTTGGCGGCGGTGCGGGATCGCGAGAAGCGTGGTGGCGAGGGCCGTGGCGCTGGCTTCCTGCAGTGGCTCAGGGAGCGGGAAATCAGTAAGACCCGGGCCTACAGCCTGATCCAGCTGGCTGAATCAGCTAACAGCCTGGTGGGCGACGGGCTGCTGGAGGAGAGCAGCGTCAACAACTTCTCCAAGCGCGCCTTTGTGGAAACCGCTCAGGCTGATCCGGAGGTGCAGCAGATGATCAGCGAGGCGGCCAACGAGGGTCAGCAGATCACCCGGAAGCAGGTGCGCCGCCTCACCGATGAATTCACGGCCGCCACCAGTCCGCTCCTGCCCGATGAGATTCGCGAGCGCACGCAGCAGAATCTGCTTCCCCCGAAGGCTGTGGCCCCATTGGTGCGGGAACTGGCGCGGTTGCCGGAACCCCAACAGGAGGACCTGCGCCGAGTTTTGAAGGAGGAACCCGAGCTCGATCGCATCAAGGACGTCACAGCCACAGCCCGTTGGCTCAGCAAGGCGGCGGAAGCGGGCATGGCCGTGCGGGCGCTCCAGCACGAGAGCATCGATTTGGAAAAGGCGATGCAGGAAGCCACCCGCCTGGACATGCTCGGGTTGGTGGCGGATGTGGTGGGCCAAGCGCAGCAGCTGGAGCAGGCTGTGCTGAAGCTGCACACCAGCTGGCGCCGCCTGGGCGGTTTGCATGAGCGCCTCTGGCTGGAAAGTGGCAGCAGCACGCCCTATCTGCGCAGCCTGTTGCAGGGCCTAGAAACCCTCAGCGGCAGCAATCTGCGCGTGTCGCTCGGGGAGCTTGCTGGCGGCAAGCGCTTGCGGCTTCAGCTGGTGGAAGAGGGGGCAGATCAGCTGGAGGCGCCACCGCTGCAGCAGGCCGCCTGAGGCCTTGCGCCCCGGGGGGCAACCGGTACCGTCCGTGGGTGAAGGAATCCAGTGCATCTCTGCTGCAGTCGCTGCAGCAGCACTTCGGTTACAGCGACTTTCGTCCCGGTCAGCGCGAGGTGGTTGAGGCCCTGCTTGAGGGCCGTGATTGCTTGGCTGTTTTGCCGACGGGGGCGGGGAAGTCGCTTTGTTATCAACTGCCGGCCCTGGTGCGCGGTGGGGTGGTGCTTGTGATTTCTCCACTGGTCGCCTTGATGCAAGACCAGGTGGCTCAGCTGCGCCGCCGCGGCATCGCCGCGGCTTGTTTGCATAACGGGTTGCCGTTGCAGGAGCTGCGCAAGCTGCAGCAGCAGATTCAGCAAGGCACGCTGCGGCTGTTGTATCTCGCCCCTGAGCGCCTGCAGGGTGAGGCTTGCCGCCAGTTGCTGGAGGATCTGCATGATCAACGCCAGCTCGTGGCATTGGCGGTGGATGAAGCCCACTGCATCAGCAATTGGGGCCACGACTTTCGGCCTGATTACCGTCGCTTGGGCCAACTGCGCCGGCTGTGCCCTGGCGTTCCCCTGGTCGCGCTGAGTGCCACGGCCCCACCGCGGGTGCGGGCCGACATCATTCGCTTGCTCAGCTTGCGGCGACCGTTGATCCAGGTGCGCTCAGCCCAGAGGCCCAACCTGCGCTACCGCATGCTTTGGCGCCCGGAGGATCCCTTGGAGCTGGTGCTGGCGGAAGCCCGCAGCGCCCGCGGTGCCGTGCTGATCTACAGCCGCACTCGCCGAGGTGTGGAGCGTTGGGCGGCCAAGTTGCGTCAGGCCGGATTGCCGGCCTTGGCGTATCACGCCGGCATGGATGCTGAGAGTCGCCTGTTGGCGCTGCAGCAATTTCAAGAGGAGCCCCAGCCGGTGCTGGTGGCCACCGTGGCCTTTGGGATGGGGGTCGACCGCCCGGATGTGGGCTTGGTGCTGCACCTCGAACTGCCGGCCAGCCCGGAGGGCTATTTGCAGGAATCAGGCCGTGCCGGCCGTGATGGTCAGCCCGCTGAGGTGCTGCTGCTGTATTCCGATAGCGACCGCAGCCGCTTGGCCTGGGCTGTGCGCCAGGGCCGCGATGGCGCGGCAGCTCAGCTGCGGCGGATGGAGTCGATTGCGGAAGGTCCTGATTGCCGCCAGCAGGCCTTGCTCTTGGCGGTTGGTGAGATGGCTGAACCTTGCGGTTGTTGCGACCGCTGCGAGGAGCCAGTGTTGATTCAAGACGGCCAACAGTTGGCTCAGCCCCTGCTGCGCGCGCTTCAGCAAGCCGAGGAAGGCCTCGAAGCGGCTGATCTGGCGGCTGATTTGGCTGATCAGGCCCACCCAGCACCGCTGTGGCGCTGGGCCTTGCGGCGCCTGGTAGAGGCGGAACTGGTGAAGGAAGACGCCAGCGGCAAGCGCCACTGGCTCAGCAGCGCTGGAGCTGGTTGGTTGCGCCGGCCCAGGCCGCTGCGCTGGCCTCAGCCTTTGCCGATTTTGGGATCGGCGCAGGCGGCTTTCACCAAGTCGCGCTCAAAGGCTTCAGCCGGAGATTCCCAGGTTTTCCAGGTGCCGCCTGAGCCGGTGATGTTGAGCTTGCGGGCGCCGCAGTTAACGGCCACATAGAGGGGCTGTTTTTGCTTATTCAGGGTTGGGGCCACCAGGCTGCCGGCCATGGTGCGCCAGTTGTTCCAATCCACCTGCAGTGGGCCGAAATAACGCCAGTCGGTGGTTGGCGTCTTTTTCGCCAGCACTGCGGTGTCGTCGTCCTCGCTTTCAACAGTCGTCACGACTGCCGTTTCGGTGGTTGTTGGGGCGGTGCTCTCAGGAACCGATTGGGTGGCCAGCGTCGTGGCTGGTGAGTTCACGGCCTTGGTGCCGGCCGGAAGGCGGATGGCGGTGCCGACCTTGATCTTGTTGGGGTTAGCGAAGTTATTGATCTGCAGCAGCGTCTTCACTGGCACGCCATACATGCGCGAGACCGCATAGAGGGTCTGCTTGGGCTGCATCACATGCACCCCTTCCTGCGCCCGCGCAGGAAGAGCCGCCATCACCACCAGCAGGGCAAGCAGGGATTTACGCATGACCAGCGAATAATTCGATGGGCGCACCATAAGCAGCCAAAAGAGCTGCGCCAGTCCCCGTGTGCCCCTCTGTCAGCCGAGTAGTCGCTTAAGAAGTGACAGCCTGTTTCCGTAGGGGGGGTAGCGCCAGGCCAAATCGAGAGCAAAGGGCCGCTGGTAGACCGATTTTTGATTCGACAGGCTGCGGAATCCAGCTTCCCCATGGCAGCGGCCAATGCCGCTGGGGCCCACGCCGCCAAAGGGCAACCCCGGTACGCCGGCCTGCACGATCACGTCGTTGAAGGCCACGCTGCCGGATTGGCTGCGTTCAATCAGCTGCTGGCGGGCGGTGTTGCTGCGGCTGAATAGGTAGGCCGCCAATGGTTTGGGGCGCTCTGCAATGAAGCGCAGGGCTGCTTCGAGATCGCTGACTTCAATCAGCGGCAGGACCGGGGCAAAGATCTCCTCCTGCATTAAGGCGCTATTGGGATCTCCCTCAACCAGCGTTGGGGCGATATAGCGCTCCTCGCGCACGCGCTCGCCGCCGTGCAACACCGTGGCGTCTTTTAAAAGTGCATCAACCCGGTCGAATTGGCGGGTGCTCACCAGCCGGCCGAAGTCCGGCGATTGGCGTGGATCAGGCCCATAGAACTCAGCGATGGCTTCCTTGAGCGCGGCCTCGAATGGCTGCCGCATGGCCGGGGTCACCAGCACGTAGTCCGGGGCCACGCAGCTTTGGCCGGCATTGAGGAAGCGGCCCCAGGCAATGCGCCGGGCGCTCACCTGTAGATCCGCGTCATCCAGAACGATGCAGGGGCTCTTGCCCCCTAGCTCAAGCGTCACCGGAATCAATTGCTCAGCAGCGGCTTTCATCACCTCGCGGCCGATTGTTGTGCCGCCGGTGAAGACCACGTGATCAAACGGCTGCTTCAGCAAGGCCTGGGCCGTTTCCGCTCCTCCCAGTTCCACCCGCACCACATCAGCCTCGAAATGGCGCGGCACCATCTCGGCCAGCAGCTGGGCCAGGGCGGGAGCCTGCTCAGAGGGTTTCAACACAGCCGTGTTGCCGGCGGCCAGGGCTGAGACCAGAGGCCGCAATACCAGCATCAATGGGTAATTCCAGGGGCCCAGGATCAACACGGTGCCCAGGGGTTCGTCTTGCACCCAGGTGCGGCCTGGTTGCTGCACCGCTGGCAAGGTCACACGCCGCGGGGCCATCCAGCGTTTGAGTTGCTTTTTGGCGAGCTTGAGCTCGCCTTGCACGCCCACGATTTCGAAAAAGGCTTCCACCGCTGGCTTGCCCAGATCAGTGGCTAGGGCTGCCCGAAGGGGTGTTTCCAGCTCCTGCAGCAGCGCTTCCAGGTTGTTGAGTTGCTGTTGGCGCCAGGCCAGCTGGCGGGTGCTCCCAACGCGCACCAGCTGTTGCATTGCCTCCACTGGCCTTGTCCAACTGCGGCCATCGTGACGGGCTGCCGGGACGAGTGTGAGGAGAGGTCTTGGCTTGTCTCCAGTGGTGCCATCTGGAGGATGAAGCCCTTGACGAGAATTGAACTCGTGACCTCTCCCTTACCAAGGGAGTGCTCTACCGCTGAGCTACAAGGGCATGTGGCGGATGGGCCGGGTTGGATTTGAACCAACGTAGGCAGAGCCAGCGGATTTACAGTCCGCCCCCATTAACCACTCGGGCACCGACCCGAACCACACCGGAAGAACTTACCAGCCGGTTAGCGGCTTTTCGGCGGCCCTGGCAGACGCCCTTACGATCGGTGCAACCTTCAAGGCCCCATGCGGATTCTGGTGCTGCACGGCCCCAATCTGAACTTGCTGGGTAGTCGCGAACCCGGGCTCTATGGCCGCGACACCCTTTCGGAGATTGATGCGGAACTTCAGCAGCAGGCGGAACGCCTTGGTGCTGAGCTGGTCTGTTTCCAGAGCAACCACGAGGGGGCTTTGGTGGATCAGATCCAGCAGGCTGCCTCTGAGATGGACGGGATCTTGATCAATGCTGGTGCCTTCACCCACACCTCCGTGGCCATTCGTGATGCGCTGCTGGCGGTGAAGCTGCCGTTTGTGGAGCTTCATCTCAGCAATGTCCATGCCCGCGAGGAGTTTCGGCACAGCTCCTATCTGGCTGACAAGGCAGTGGGTGTGATCTGCGGCTTTGGTCCGATCAGCTACTACCTCGCCCTTGAAGGGATGGTGGCCCACTTGCGCAGTAGCCAGCTGTGACGGCCACCCCCAGTAAGCCGGTGGCTTCGATTCGTTGGCTCGCGGCCCCCAGCAGCAGCCTTTGGCTGGAGCAGGCGATCAACCGCCCGGACGAGGTGTTGATCGACCATGCCCATTGCGAGCGCAAAGCCGCTGGGGCGGCCCTGCAGCTGATGTTTCGCTATCCCTCCAGCGAGACCTTGGCCGAGGCGCTCAGCCCCTTGGCCCAAGAGGAGTTGGAGCATTTCGATCAGGTCTTGGCGCTACTGCAGCGCCGCGGCATTGCCTTGCGGCCCTTGCCGGCTCCGGCCTATGGCTCGCGGCTGGCCGGAGAGATTCGCCGCCAGGAGCCGCTGCGACAACTCGACAGCTTCCTGGTGGCGGGCTTGATTGAAGCCCGCAGCCATGAGCGCATGGCACTGCTGGCCGAGCACAGCCCCGATCCTGAGTTGCGGGCCCTCTATGGCGATTTGCTCGCCAGCGAAGCGCGCCACTTCGGCCTCTATTGGCTGCTGTGTGAGCAGCATTGGCCCCGTGAGGTGATCATTCCCCGTCTTGAGCAGCTGGCAGCGGTGGAAGTTGAGGCCCTCAGTGGTGAATTGGCGCGCCCGGAGGATGTGCGCATGCACTCGGTGGGCGTTCAGCTCCCAAGGAAAAATCTTGACCCTGTGGCTTTTACGCCCACTTAAGGCCAAGCCCCTGGCGTTTTTTTGTTGTTAATCACCCTGGCCCAGGGTGAAGGGGCTTCTTGTTTCTCCCCATGAAGCGAAGCATCTCTCTGGTCGCTGCCGGGCTGAGCATTGTTGTGGCGCCCTGGCCAGCGCTACGGGCCAACCCCGCCGCGGGCCTTGCGCTTAACGCCGAGGCTTACAGCGCCGTTGTTGGCCAGCCTCCCGCTGCCGGCAGTGCTGAGGAGGCCAAGGATTTGGCCATCCTGCGCTGGAATCAGCGCACCCGATACCCCCAAGCGGTCGAGCATGCCTGGGGGTTCCTCAACCGGGATATCGGTGTGTTTGACACCGCCATCGGCGCGAATCTGGCCAAAGCGGCTCCAACCCTGGCCAAGGGCCTGCGGTTTTTTCTCAAGGAAGTGGACCGGGTCAAAAATGTGCTCAAGGAGCGCTTCCGACGGCCCCGACCGTTTCTGACCCACAAGGACCTCAAGCCTTGTCTCCCCCTGGAGTCCAGCTTTTCTTTCCCCAGTGGGCATTCCACCTGGTATTCCGCCGCCGGTCTGCTCCTGGCTGATCTGCTGCCCCAGCGCCGTCAACGCCTGCTTTCGATGGGTCAGCAGGGCGGCTATGCCCGCGCTTACTGCCAGGTGCACTACCCCAGCGATGTGCTCGCCAGCGAGCGTCTGGCCCGTGCCATCAGCAAGGACATCATTGCCTCGGCCCAGTGGCAGGCGTTTCGCCGCCAGGTGGCAGTGGAGCTGCCGGCGTTGCTGCAGCCGCCCCCAGGCGGGCTGCCGCTCTTGAGTCATTGAGCGGTGTCAGCTCCCCAGCAACGGGTAGCGCTTGGCGATCGGATCACCGGTGAATTGGGCGACCCAGCCGTCTTGATTGTTGAAAAACCGGATGGCGCTGAAACAAGGGCGCTCGCCCATGTCAAACCAATGGCGGGTGCCAGCCGGCACGCTCAGCCAGTCGTTGCGTTCACACAACACCTGCAGCACCTCATCACCGATGTGCAGGCAAAACAGACCCCGGCCATCGACAAAAAAGCGCACCTCGTCCTCGCTGTGGGTGTGCTCAGAGAGGAATTTTTGGCGCAGCTCAGCGCGTTGGGGATGATCGGGCCCCAGGCTGATGGCATCCACGGTTTGGTAGCCGCCAGCGGCTTGCACTTCGGCAATCTCAGCGCTGTAGGCCGCCAGGATCTCCTCCTGGCTACTGGCTGCATCCAGTTCGTCATGGGTGGGCCATTGCTGGAAGCGGATGCCGCGCTGGCTGAGCTCTGCGGCCACGATGGCCGCATCGGTGGTGTGCAGCGATGGCAGCGGCGGATCGTTGCCTTCGCTCACAGCGTTGTAGATCGTTAATTGGCTCATGAATCAGCCTTGAGCCGGTACGTCAACCTAAGCCGCGAGCCAGGAGTGAATCGCTGACCTCAGCACATCGTTCAGGACTCACTGTGGTGGGGGTGGGCCCGGGAGATCCCGAGTTGATCACCGTGGCGGCTCAGCGCGCCATTGCGGCAGCCACGGTGGTGGCCTATCCGGTGGCTGCGCTCGAACGGCCTGGGATGGCGGCGCAGATTGCCCAGCCTTGGCTTGTGCCAACACAACGGCGGCTGCCGCTGCTGTTCCCGATGGTTCAAGAGGCCGAACCACGTCAGAAGGCTTGGCAGCAAGCCGCTAGCGCTGTGGCCGCGGAAGTGGCCGCTGGTGAGCAGGTGGTGTTTCTCTGCGAGGGGGATTGCTCCCTGTTCGCCAGCTCCAGCTATCTGCTGCTGGCTCTCAAAAAGGAGGCTCCGGAGCTGTCAGCTCAGGTGATTCCTGGCATCACGGCTGCCTCGGCCACTGCCGCAGCGGCTTGTTGGCCGTTGGCTTTGCAAGATGAGCAGCTCCAGGTGGTGCCGCTGCCCGATCAGCCCGATCAGGCCCGCCAGCTGCTGATCGCGGCGCGCGACCAAGGCCAGCCGCTCGTGCTGCTCAAGGTGGGGCGCCGCTGGCGGTGGCTGAGGCCGCTGCTCGATGAGTTGGAGCTGCTCGAGAGCGCCCTCTATGGGGAGCGGGTGGGCTGGCCGGAGCAATTGGTTTTGCCGGCCGCGGCGGTGGCGGCCGAGGAGCGCCCTTACTTTTCTCTTGTGCTTCTCAGGCCGGCGTGGCCGGCGGTGCTGCCATGGGCCTGATCGATCTGCAGCTGGCCGAAGCCACACCCGTCAATGGGCTCTGGAGTGAGCTGGTCGAGCGGCTGGGCGCCGAGCGGGCCCAGCTGGCGTGCCGCCAAGCCTTGGACTTGCAATCCATGCGGGGTGAGGCCGTCAGCTTGCCGGTGCTGCTCGTGGAAACCTGCGGTGTTGGCCTGATTGAACGGCAGCAACTACGCCGCGAGACAGGACTTCCGGTGCCTGAGGGCGAGGGGATGGTGCTGCTGTTCAGCCGGCCGCGGCTGCAGTTTCAATTGATGCAGCTGCAGCGTTAAGCAGCTCCACGGCCGCATCCGGTGTGGGCGCCCGCATGAGCTGGTGGCGCAGCTGCGGGGCGCCAGGGAAGCCGGTGCAGGTCCAGCCCATGTGTTTGCGGGCAATCAACAGGCCGTGATCACCGCGTTCGCTCACTAAGGCCAGCAGTTGTTCTTTGGCGAGCTGCAGCCGTCCGCTGGCATCGGGCGCCAGTGGCATCGGTAAACCCCTGAGGGCGGCATCGATTTGCCCCACCAGCCAAGGAGCGCCCATGCTGCCCCGGCCCACCATCACGCCATCGGCTCCGGTGATGGCCAGGCAGCGCTGGGCATCGTCTGGGGTGTTGATGTCGCCATTGGCAATCACCGGAATCGTTAGCGCTGCCTTGACCTGGGCAATCGCCTGCCAGTCGGCATGGCCTTTAAAACCCTGCTCGCGGGTGCGGCCATGCAGGGTGAGTAGCTGAGCTCCAGCGTTTTGCAGTTGCTGGCACCAGGTCACTGGGTCGGCATCGCTGCCGCACCAGCCCAGCCGTGTTTTCACGGTGACGGGCACCTGCACCGCTTGGCTGACGGCCTCCACGATGCGAGCAGCCAGATCGGGTTCACGAATCAGGCCGCTGCCACCGCCTTTTTTGGCGATTTTTTTGACCGGGCAGCCCATGTTGATGTCGATCAAAAAAGCCCCAGCTCCCTCGGCGCGCTTGGCGGCTTCGGCCATGGCTTGCGGCCGGTAATCAAACAACTGCACCCCGATGGGCCCCTCTTCGGTGGCCAATTCCTCCACCTTTCCCCTGCCATGGCCCAGCTCCAGGCTGGTGGCGTTCACCATCTCGGTGAACAGCAGGGCATCTGGGCACCAGCGCCGCACCAGCCGGCGAAACACCTTGTCGGAGACGCCAGCCAGCGGTGACTGCAACACGCGGCTGTGCAGCGTGCGCGTGACGCCATGGCCGCCAAGTGTCAGTGAACCCGTGGGCATCCATTGATTCTGTTCCTTAAACAGATCCCCTCAACCTGGGCAGGGGCTGCAGCGACCTGGATGGCGATGCGCGTGCTGGTGCTGGCCGCTGCCTTCGTGCTGGCGGGGGCTCCTGCGCTTGGGCAGCCAGCGGAGGTGATCTTGTTGCGCCACGGTGACAAGGATCGCCAGCGCGGTGACTACAACCTCTCGCCGCGGGGGTTTCGCCGAGCGATCAACTTGGGGCGGCTGTTGCCGGCTTGCTTTGGACCGATCCAGCGCATCGGCTCCTACCGGCTGGCCGTTGAGAGCGAAAAAAATGCCCGCAGCTACCAAACCGCTGTGCCGCTTGCGGTGGCAACGGGACTCAACATCAAGATGTTCACCGATTCCGCGGATGGCACGCCCTATGACGGCGCTGAGCTTTTGCAGGCCGGCTGGGCTCAGGGCAAAACGGTGGTGTTGTTTTGGGAGCATCGACGCATGCCAGCGTTGGCGATGGCCCTCGGCTGGGATGGCATGGGTGCCATTGGCAAAGATGACTTCGATGGCCTGTATCGCTTGCGCTACACGCCGGGCAACTTTTTGCCCGATGTGATCGTGTCGCGTGAAAGCGAGCTGTTTCAACAGGCTTGCTTTGTGAATGCCACCTCGCCATTGCCGGCGGTGCCGTTGCCCTGAACGGGGGTCAAGCTGATCGTTGCGATGCCAATGAAGGACGTGAGCGATCTTTGGCCCATCAGCCGCGCTCTGTTGATGCAGATCCTGGAGGATCGCTGTAGTGATCAATTCGTTTGCGAGCGGATCTGGGAGCGCCTGGGGTATGCGCCCAGTTCGCAGGACTGGACGGCTGGGGACAACACCCCAGCGCCGTGGGCCGACGCCTTCCCCCAGGCGCCCCAGGTGATTGCGGAGCGCCCGGCATCGGTGCGCCTGACCCGCTCCATCGCCAAGGAGCACAAGCAACTGCTGAAGCAGCAGCTGCAGTTCGCCGGCTACCGCATTGGTGAGCTCTACCCGCGCCGCACGCGCCGTGCCACGGCAGTGAATTGGCTGTTGGCCTGGCTGGCTGAGCGCGCTGAGCCGCTAGAGGAACAGGGCCCCCTGGCGCCGGAGTTGCCGGTACCAGAGGACCCTGTGACCGGTCATCCCGGCGATCGCGCTGTGGCCTGATTCGCCGCGGCGCTCAGGTCTGAATCGTGATGGGGGTGCCGGTTTTGGTGCGGTGGAACAGCCACTTAGCCTGAACCGTTGGCATGCGCACGCAACCGTGGCTGCGGGGAACGCCATAGGGCTGACCTGCGGCTTCCTGCCAAGGGGCGCCATGCATGCAGATCATGCCGCCGGGAACGCACATGGCCCAGGGCACACCAGGGGCCACATAGCCGCGTCCGCGCATGGTCACGGAGCGATGCTTGGACTGCACCTTGCTGCTGAAGGTGGGGGTCGGAGTCGATGCCTTGCCAGAGCTCACCGGAATGGTGCGCACCAGCTGCGGACCGTTGTAGGCGTACAGCTTCTGGTCGGAAAGGTCGACCACGATGCTGGTGATGATGAGATCGATCATCGGTGAGCGACGGGGTGGAACGCCCTTCACCTAGCGAGAGAAAAAGGTTCTTTTCTCTGAACGGACGTAATCTCTTCGCCTTGATTAAGGCTCGCCAGAGGAAAATAAGACGCTTTGATTATTATTCTGTGAGCGAAAAATAGTTCCAGTGGCTGAGCCCGCTTAGGGCCGGCCTGTAGGGTTTAAACAACGTAAAAACGAGAGGAACGCAGCCGTGGCCCTGCCGGTGGTGGCCATCATCGGACGGCCCAACGTGGGCAAGTCCACTTTGGTGAATCGTCTGTGCCGAAGTCGCGACGCGATCGTCCATGACGAGCCGGGTGTAACCCGCGATCGCACCTACCAAGAGGGTTTCTGGGGTGGCCGCACCTTTCGGGTGGTGGACACCGGTGGCTTGGTCTTCGACGACGACAGTGAGTTTCTGCCGGAGATCCGCGAGCAGGCCAGCTTGGCGATGGCCGAAGCCTGCGTGGCCCTCGTGATCGTTGATGGCCAGCAAGGGCTCACGGCCGCCGATGAAGCCATTGCCGCTTGGTTGCGCCAGCAGAAGTGTCCGGTGTTGTTGGGCGTCAATAAATGCGAGTCCCCTGAGCAGGGCTTGGCCATGGCGGCTGAGTTCTGGGCGCTCGGCTTGGGCGAGCCCAAGCCCATCTCCGCGATCCATGGCGCCGGCACCGGGGACTTGCTCGATCAGGTGCTCGACTTTTTGCCTCCGCAAGATGAAGAGGAGGCCCCTGAGCCCATTCAGATGGCCATCGTTGGGCGTCCCAACGTTGGTAAAAGCAGCCTGCTCAACACCGTCTGTGGTGAGAACAGGGCCATCGTCAGCCCCATTCGCGGCACCACCCGCGACACGATTGACACCAGCATCGAGAGGGAGGGCCAGAGCTGGAAGCTTCTCGATACCGCCGGCATTCGCCGTCGCCGCAGCGTCAACTACGGTCCGGAGTTTTTTGGCATCAACCGCAGCTTCAAAGCCATCGAGCGCAGCGATGTTTGTGTGCTGGTGATTGACGCCGAAGAGGGTGTCACCGAGCAGGACCAGCGCCTGGCAGGCCGCATTGAAGAGGAGGGCCGGGCCTGCCTGGTGGTGGTCAACAAGTGGGACTTGGTGGAGAAGGACAGCCACACCATGCCGGCGATGGAGAAGGAGCTGCGCAGCAAGCTCTATTTCCTTGAGTGGGCTCCGATGCTGTTCATCTCAGCGCTCACGGGCCAGCGGGTGGAGCGCATCTTCCCCTTGGCCGTGCTGGCGGTGGAACAGCACCGCCGCCGCGTCACCACGGCAGTGGTCAATGAGGTGCTGCAGGAGGCCTTGAGTTGGCGTAGCCCTCCCACCACTCGGGGCGGCCGGCAAGGGCGGCTGTATTACGGCACCCAGGTGGCAGTGCGACCACCCAGCTTCACGTTGTTCGTCAACGAGCCCAAACTATTTGGCGACACCTACCGCCGTTACGTGGAGCGCCAGATCCGCCAGGGCCTTGGTTTTGAGGGTTCCCCCGTGCGCCTGTTTTGGCGTGGCAAGCAACAACGGGATGCTGAACGGGATCAGGCCCGTGCTGCCAGCCGCTAATGGATTGGCTGCGGCAGCTCCCCCTGGGCCAGTACGTGGCTGGTCGCCGCGGTTGGCTGCGGCGTCTTGATCCCAGGCTCAAATACGCCTGGAGCTTGGCCTTTTTGATTACCCCCATTCTGGCCTCACCTTGGTGGCGGCTGGCCTTGGTGGGTCTCCTGCTGCTGATCACTTTGGCCAGTGGCTTGCCCTGGCGTTTGTGGCGCCGCAGCGTGCCATTGCTGCTGGCGTTGAGCTTGGCGGTGGGGCTGTTGGCTGCTGTGTTGCCCTCCCCCCGCGAGCAGCCGCAGCCGGTGCAGCGTCCGCCCCAGGAGCTGCAACTCAGCCAGCCCCTGCCGGCCCCGCCGGCGTGGGAGCTGTGGCAAGCAGGCCCCCTGCGCATCACCCGCCGCTCAGCGGAGCTCGGCGTCAACAGCGCCACCTTGCTCTTCACGGTGATGCAGAGCGCCAATCTGCTGCTGGTGAGCACGCCTCCAGAAGCCTTGGCCTGGGGTCTCACGGCTCTCTTGGCCCCCTTGGCCTGGTTGGGGGTTCCGGTTGAGCGCCTGGGTTTTCAGCTGCTCTTGGCTTTGCGGTTTTTGCCCTTGGTGCAGGAGGAATTGCAAAACCTGCTGCGGGCTGTGGCGACCCGCGCCTTGAATCTCAAGCAATTGGGCTGGCGCGGAGCCACCAACCTGGTGCTGGCGGTGGGTGAGCGTTTGCTGGCCAATGTGCTGCTGCGCGCTGAGCAAGGCGCCGAGGCGTTGCAGGCCCGCGGGGGCCAGTGGAGAGCCCCGTCCCAGCTGCGATTACCGCCGCCGGCAGCCGCTGGGCTCAACGCTTTGGCCTTAGCGGGTTTGTTGCTGTTGCTGGCAATGCGCTGGCGCTACGGCAGGATTTAAAGGTTCCGGCCGTAGGCATGAGCGTCGAGCGTTATCTCAATCACCCCACCTTCGGGATGCTCTACCGCGTCTGCCCGGTGGCAACTGGTGAGGAGATCTACGCCACGCTCTATGCCCAGCGGATGTTCTTTCGCGTCACATCCCAGCCCCAGGGAACCAGCTTTGAAGCGATGCCGTTTTCCGATGCGCGTCATCACGCTGAGCAAAACCTGCTGCGCTTGAGGCGCAATCAGTCGCCGGAGTTGCCGCTCTGGAAAAAGCTGTTTGATCAGACTTTCATTTGAGTCGTGGGCAGCCTGGCGCAGCGGTATGAAGCGATCCTGCAGGAGTTGCCCCCCGGGGTGAAGCTGCTGGCGGTGAGCAAGGGGCGCTCCGCCGCTGAGATTCGCGCTCTCTATGGGTTAGGGCAGCGCAGCTTCGGGGAAAGCCGGGTGCAGGAAGCGGCGTTGAAGCAGCAAGAGCTCGCTGATCTCGCCGATATCGACTGGCAGTTCATCGGCCGCCTGCAGGCCAACAAAGTGCGCCCTGTGCTCAAGGCCTTCACCACGATTCATGCCGTCGACAGCTTCAACTTGGCTGCGCGCGTCAGCCGCATCGCTGGAGAGCTTGGGCTTTGTCCACAGCTCTATCTGCAGTTGAAGTTGCGGCCGGATGCCAACAAAGCGGGATTGAGTTGGGCTGAGGCCCAATCCCTATGGCCGCAGTTGCAAAACCTGCCCCATGTGCATTGGCAGGGGGTGATGGTGATCCCGCCGCGCGAGCTGGCTGAGCAGGACTTAGGCGCCTTGTTTGCCGAAGCGGTGGGCCATGCAGATGCTCTCGGTTTGGCCGGTCGCTCGATGGGAATGAGCGGGGACTGGCCATTGGCAGCGCAGCAGGGCAGCACGGTTGTGCGAGTGGGCAGTGCGCTGTTTGGTTCGGATTAAGCGGTGACCAGTTGCAACTGACTGGCGCAGACGCTATTCAAGGACATCACCACAAAGGGGCTCACGGCGGTGTCCATTTTTTCTCGTCTCAAGAAGGTTGTCGCTGGTGACGACTACCTCGATGACGACTACGGCACTGAGCTGGAGTATGAGGACGGCCTAGAGCCCTCCGATTCCACTCTTGATCGCGGCGGGGCAATCGCGCCCATCGGCAGCTTCGACGATGGCGATCCCTTCGCGAGCTCCAATGTCATCGGCATGCCCGGCATCACCTCCGCTGCTGCGGAAGTTTTGGTGATGGAACCGCGCAGCTTTGATGAGATGCCCAAAACCATCCAGGCCCTGCGCGAGCGCAAGACCATCATCTTGAATCTGACGATGATGGAGCCCGACCAGGCTCAGCGCGCTGTGGACTTCGTTGCTGGTGGCACCTACGCCATCGATGGCCACCAAGAGCGTGTGGGCGAAAGCATCTTCCTGTTCGCCCCCAGCTGTGTGACGGTCACCACCGCTAGCAGTGAAGAATCCGCTGCCCCCAGCGTGATGGCACGCGAAGAAGAAGCAACAGCACCGGCGGCTCCGAGCCCTGCTTGGGGCACGCAGGATGCCATCAACGGCTGATTCGCAATTGAGCTTTGGTGTGATTGGCCTGGGCCGCATGGCCCAGGCGCTCCTGACTCCTTGGCTTGAGGCTGGCTTGCTGCAACGCGAGCAGCTGCAACTCTCGGTGGCCTCTGAGTCCTCGGCGCAAGCGTTGCGTCAGCGCTTTGATTGTCCGGTCCACACCGACCCAAGCGCTTGTTTGGCTGTTTCGGAGTTGTTGTTGGCCCTCAAGCCGCAGCAGCTCGATGGCTTGGTGGAGCAATTGGGAGGCCGATCGGCGATTGCCGCTGCTGCAGCGAGCCGATCCGAGCCTCCGCTGCTCATCTCTGTGTTGGCTGGTGTGAGCTCAGAGCGCTTGCAGGATTGCTTTCCGGGTTGGCGGGTGGTGCGCACCGTGCCCAACACGCCTGCGTTGGTGAGGCAGGGTCTGGTGGGGTTGGCGTTCGCTGATGGGGTGAGCGCTGAGCAGCAGCAGCGCGTGCAGACCTTGTTTGCCGCGGTGGGTGAGGTGCTCGAACTTCCCGAGAGTCAGCTGCCTGCATTTTTGGCGTTGACCTCATCAGGCCCGGCTTTTGTGGCGTTGGTGGCCGAAGCCCTCGCCGATGGAGCCGTTGCCGCCGGATTGCCTCGCGCCCGTGCCCATCACCTGGCCCATCGCACACTCGCGGGAACGGCTGCCTTGTTGTTTGAGCAGGACCTGCACCCCGGAGAACTCAAAGACATGGTCAGCAGTCCGGCGGGCGCCACGATCGCCGGTATCCGTGTGCTGGAGCAATCGCAGTTGCGTTCAGCGTTGATGGAGGCGGTGGTGCGTGCGGCTGATCGCAGCCGCGAACTCGGTTAGTCCTTTTGCCCCAGCCGCGGCTCTTCGCCTTTGAGGAGCCTGCTCAGGTTGCTGCGGTGCCGCCAAATCACCATCACCGCGGCCACAACACCCAAGCCGAGGTAGGCCCCTGGTGCTCCAGCACCAGCCATCAAGAGTGGCAAGGCGGCCGCTGCCAGCACGCTGCTGATCGACACGATGCGGCTCAGCGCCAGGCTGGTGAGGAAGACGCCTAGGCAGGCCATGCCAACGGCAGGCACCAGGCCCAGCAGCATGCCAAAGCCCGTGGCGACGGCCTTGCCACCTTTGCCGCCCAGCCAGATCGGCCAGATGTGGCCCGCCAGTGCCGCCAGCCCGGCGGCGACCAACCAGCCGTAGGCACCGGCCCCTAGCAGGGCTCTGGCCAGGATCACCGCGGCGCTGCCTTTAAACACATCCACGAGAAACACCACCAGGGCAGGCCCTTTGCCCACCTGCCTGAGCACATTGGTGGCGCCGGTGGATCCTGATCCCAGTTGGCGGATGTCGACGCCAGCGCACCATCGTCCGGCGAGATAGCCGCTGGGGAAACTGCCGAGCAGGTAGCCCAACGGCACCACCAAAATTGCCAATGGGTTCAAAGCAGCTCCTCCTCGTAGGCCAACTCTTGGGGATCAGCGGCGAACACCAGCCACAGCGGGAATTGCAGGATCGCTGTTTCAACAGCGCGCTCGGCTGCATCCACCACGATGAACGGCAGCTCCCCTTGTTCTTCCAGCCGGTCAGCCCGCTCGATTAGGGCATCGGGGCGCTCGAACAGCACCACCCCGCTGTTGGGTCCAAAGTCTTCGCGGCTAAGGCCAAGCCCGTCTTGCAGGCCGCGGCGCCAGTCGCCAAGGCGCTCGGGTGCGCCGGCCAACACCAGGGTTTGAAACCGCTCGCCGTAGAGATCACCCAGCAGGCTCACTGCAGCAGCGGTGACCAGCACATTGCGGCTGCGGCTACCACCGCTGGGTTGGGCGCCACGGCCTCCTTGGGAGAGGAACCAGTCGCTGAGCAAGTCGTGGCCGCTCTGATCGAGGCTGCGGCGCAATTGCCAGGCATCGGCATGGAAATCAGGGTTGTCGCGAAAGGCCGCGAGACGTTCGGTGATCAATGTGGTTTCACCGGCAAACAGGCCGCTGGCACTGACCGGCGCCGGGGCTGGCTCCTCTTCGCTGGCTTTGGCAGCCTCCTGTTGCTGCTGTTGGTCCAACGGTGAGGGCTGCACCGCCAGGGTTTCCGGCACCAGTTCCAGTTGCTCCACGCTGCGGGCCAGATCCACCAGGGCCCCCTGCAGGTAGTCCTGAAAGCCCTTGACGCGGCGACTGAGGCCATCGGCCTGGCCGGTGAAGTGGCTGCTGATCTCCGCCTGGAGTTGATCGCGGCGTTGCTCCAGCTCTTTGATTTCCCCTTCCAGGGACTGGCGTTGCTGCTGCAGTTCTTGCAGGGCCAGTTGCTGCCAGCTCGGTTCCGGCGCTGGGGTGCTTTCCACTGCGCGATGTGTTCCTCACTGCAGTGTGACAGCGGCGCTGATGGGCACCGAGAACACGAAGAGATTGTGGGGCTCTGCCAAAGCAGGGCTGAGCCCCTCTATGACCTATTTCCGTCGCCGTGAGCTCATGCCTCAGGGGATCTCCCCCTCGATGCAGCGCCTAGTTAGGCGCAAGCTCAGTCGTGTGCTTGGCGGTCAGGCCCAGGTGATCAGCCTCAAGGAGATCAAACGCAAAGGCGAGTGGCAGGGCTATTGCGAGGTGGAAGGGCGTTTGGCCCAGTTCCGCTTCATTCGTGGGGGGCGTCAGCTGGTGGTGCAGCCTCTTTTAAACGTGTTCCGCTGGGACCGATCCGCGTCGTGAGCTGTTCGTTCAAGGCGTTGGCGTCAAACAGCATCGGCAGGAAATGGATGCTCTTCACTTCACGGAAATAGAAGAGCACCGGCACCATTGGCCAAAACACTTGCCAGCCCATCCAGTCGCTGTAGGGGAAGCGGCGAATCTCCGTGCCGCTGCGGGTGACCACCAGCGCTTCGGCTTCAAAGCGCAGCCTGAGCAGCGCGGTTTGCAGCATCAGAAAGAGGCCAAACAGCACCACAACGGCTGCGGCAATCCAGCTGAGCAGGCCGCAGGCCAGACCCAATCCGACTACACCCAAGGGCACCCAGAAGCGGGGTTGGAGTTCCGTATCAGCCATAGAGCACCTGGGTGAGGATCACATCGGTGATGGCGATGGTCAGCAAAATCATCACCACAGCACCGGTGGTGCTGGTGCCCACTTCCTTGGGGCCGCCTCGGGTGGTGAGTCCCCAGCCGCAGGCAATGATCGCGATCTCCAGGCCAAACACGGTGGCCTTAAGCAGCATCGATGGCACATCACTGGGTTGCATCCAGGTGCGCATTGAGCTCCAGAACACCGGTGGCGGAATTCTGTAGAGCATCGAGCTGCTGAGCATGCCCGACCACATGCCAATGCCGAAAAACAGCAGGCATTGCACGGGCGACATCACCAGCATGGCGATCACCCTTGGCACCACCAGGTATTCCACCGGGTCGGTGCGCAGCATGGTGATGGCATCAATCTGCTCGGTGACCTTCATGGTCCCGAGTGAAGCGGCGTAGGCGGTGGCCACCTTGCCGGTCAGCAACATGGCGGTGAGCAGTGGGGCGATTTCGCGGGCCAAGCCCAAGGCCAAGATGCCGCCCACCGTTGAGCCAGCTCCCTGCTTGGTGAGTTCAGCGGCCACTTGGATGTTGAACACCGTGCCGGCGGCCATGCCGATGATCAGCACCACCAAAAAGCTGGAGGGCCCCGCTTCCATCAGGTTTTCGCTGAGCTCGCCAATCGGAACGCGACCGCGAGCGGCGGCCGCTAACGCCTGGCCGCCAATCAGGCAGCTGCTGCCGAGGCGGCGAAGCCAGCGAGGGGTGCGAAGTGCCATCGCGGCTCAGTGTGTCACTTCTGAGCGCGTTGGCACGCTGCTTGGCCAATCCCGCATCACCACCAGGCCCAACACCACCAACACCGCGGGGATCAGGCCCATGCAAACGCGAATGGTGATCAGCGCTGAGGTGGGCTGCGCGATGTAGCTCAAGGCTCCGCTGCAGCTGCTGGCGGAGATGTAGCCCGATAGCGATAGCAGCACGCCAAACAGCTGCATCGAGAAGCCAATGACCAACTTCTGGCTGAAGACCATCCAAGCGGTGTAAAGCCCAGCTGGCTTGCTGGGATCAGCGTCGATGGCATCGGGTAGCAACGACCAGGGGATCAAATAGGCGGTGGAGGCCCCGAGGCCCACCAACACGATCAACCCCACCAGCGGTGCCATGGCTAGGCCGCTGGCGTCATCCCCTAAGGGCGGCAGCAGCATGGAAAGGATGCAGGCCACGATCCATAGGGTCGCGCCCCAGCGCAACGTGATCACCCGGCCGAGCCGATTGGCCAGCAGGCTCCAGAGCTGCAGCCCCACCAGGGCGCTGAGCTGAAACGGCAGCAGGATCCAGGTGGAGAGCTCAGGCGGAACCCGCATCACCTGCACCAGGTAGATGAGGGCCACCACCTGCATGAGCTGCAGCCCAAACCAGAGCAGCAGATAGAGCCCCAGCACCCGCAGGAAGCGCCCATTGCCGCGAATGCGCTGGAGTTGCAGGCGTACGGGCTCGCTTTGGCCGCTGGGTCGTTGAGCTTTCTTGGCAAAGGGCGCTAAGCCCCAACAGCAGAGCAGGGTCGACACGGCGGCGATGCTGCCGGTGATGCGCCCCATCAGCAGGTAGCCAGCTGCTCCTTGGTTGAGCACCAGCGACGCCACGATTAAGCCACTCAATCCAGACAGGATGGACCCGGTAAAGCGGGCGGCATTGAGGCGAGTACGGATCCGCTTCTCGGTGGTGAGCTCGGTGGATAGCGCCGCGTAGGGCAGGTTGACGCTGGTGTAGGCGGTCATCAGCAGGATCGCCATCACCACGTAGTAGATGGTGCGTTGGGCCACGCCGCCGGGTGGCACCCACCAGAGGGCAGCCAGGCTCAGCCCAAGCGGCACAGCAGCGCCGAGCATCCAGGGGAGCCTCGGCCCCCATCGTGTTTTGGTGTGGTCGCTGAGCCAGCCAATCAGGGGGTCATTGATGGCATCCCAGACCTTGATCACCATCAACAGCGAGCCAGCGATGAACGCCGGCAGCCCCGCGGCGCAGGTGAAGAAAGCAAAGAGGTAAAAACCCAGCGTTGTGGCCGCCAGGCCAGTGCCGGCATCGCCGAGGCCGTAGCCAATCATCAAGCGCCGCCGGGAGCCAGCCAGGGGGGCAGCAGAGGCGGTCACAAGAGAAAAGTGGGCAAGTCGACCGCCATAATGCAAAACAGCTCAGCCCAAGCGCCAGCCCTTTATGGGTTGATACGTTTGTACTGCTGCGGGCGTAGTTTAGTGGTAAAACCTCAGCCTTCCAAGCTGATGATGCGGGTTCGATTCCCGCCGCCCGCTTCCTCGTCTTAGAGCTTCAGCTCAATGTCGCTGGCCACCAGCAGCATCAAGCTGCGGCTCTCCAGGGGCGCCGATGGTGGTCGCCAGCCCGGGGGCTGCGCCGGCAGGTCTTCATCGGCCGGCAGTCCGGTGTCGATCACCCGCTGCCAACCGCTTGCCGTTGGCGGCAGGTCGAAATGCATGGCCTTGTAGTAGGCATTCATGCCGCACCACAGCCGTGGACCTTGCGTTGGGCTGTTGATGCTCCAGGCCAAGCAGTGGGACCAGCTCGCCCAATCGGGCTTGTCAATGTCCACCCCGTGCCATTGATGGCTGAGGTTGGTGGGCCTTTCGGGGTCGAGCCAAGGCAGCAGTTGCTGGCGCAAGCGCAGCAGACGTTGCACAAACAGCTTCAGCGCTAAGCCGTCATCGTCGGGCTGCCAATGCATCCAGCCCAGGGGGTTGTTCTGGCACCAGCAGTTGTTGTTGCCTCCCTGGCTGCGGTGCACTTCATCACCCATCAGCAACATCGGCGTTCCAGCTGAGAGCAGCAGGGTGCAGAGCATGTTGCGCATCTGCCGTTGCCTCAAGGTGTTGATAGCCGGGTCGGTGCTGGGGCCTTCCACGCCGTGGTTCCAGCTGTTGTTGTGGGAGTCGCCGTCGCGGTTGTCTTCGCCGTTGGCGAGGTTGTGCTTGCCGTTGTAGCTGACCAGATCGTTGAGGGTGAAGCCGTCATGGGCGGTGACGAAGTGAATGCTCTTGCCTGCTGCTGCCGGCTCGCCGCCATAGAGATCCGGGCTGGCGATTAGTCGCTGGGCCATGGCCCAGGAGGTGTTGTCATCGCCTTTCCAAAACCGCCGGAGGTCGTCGCGGAAGCGACCGTTCCACGTGCCCACGCGCTGGGCGGGGAAGTCCGCCAGCCGGTAGAGGCCGCCGCAGTCCCAGGGCTCTCCTACCAGCTTGATGTCGGCCAGTTCTGGATCGCTTTCCATCGCCTCAAACAGGGGGGGCTGATCCAGTGGTGTGAGACCCGCTCCGCGTGTGAGGGCAGCCCCCAGATCAAAGCGGAAGCCATCGATGCCCAGCTCCAGGGCCCAGCAGCGCATCGATTCGATAATCAGCTGCACCGCCAATGGATGGTTGGCGGCAATGCTGTTGCCGCAGCCAGAGACGTCTTGATAGATGCCGTCGGCGCTTTGGTGGTAGTAGAGGCGATCGGCAAAGCCCCGCCAGCTCAGGCAGGGCCCCTGGCTACTGCCTTCGGTGGTGTGGTTGTACACCACATCAACGAACACCTCGAGGCCGTGGTCGTGGCAGGCGGCAACGAGCTGACGCAGCTGCTGCCGGCCGGCGAGTGGCTCATCCCCGCAGACGTAGCCGTGGTGCGGTGCAAACCAACTCAGGGGGCTGTAGCCCCAATAGTTTTGGCGGCCATCGGGGGCATCAGCGGGATCAAAGGCCATCGATGGCAACAGCTCAATGGCGGTGATGCCCAAGCTCTGCAAATAGGGCAGCGCATCGATCAGCCCCAAGAAGGTGCCCCGGTGCTCAGGGCTGGCGGGGCTGCTCAGGTCGCGGCTAAAGCCGCCGGGATGCAGCTCGTAGATCACCGTTTCACGCCAGTCGTGCCGCGGGCGCGGGTGGCTGTTGAAATCAAAGTGATCGCGTTCCGTGACCACCGCTTTGAGGCAATGGGCGCTGTTGTCGTGATCGCCGGTGGCTAAGCCCCGGTCGTAGACATCCCAGCCGCTGATGGCGCGGGCGCAGGGATCCAGCAGCACTTTGGTGGGGTGGAAGCCACGCCCGGCTGTGCTCACCGGGCCGTGCACCCGGTAGCCGTAGCAGCAGCCAATGCCAACGCCCTGAACCTCAACGTGCCAGTAGTCACCGCTGCGATGAAGCGGAGTGAGCTCAATGATTTGATTGGGCTCGCTGGCACTGCCGCTTGCAAACAGCAGCAGCTCCACCTTGGTGGCCTCAGGCGCTGCCACCGAAAAGTTCACGCCACCGCCTACCAGTGAGCTGCCCAGGGGCCATGGCTTGCCGATGCTCACCGCCATGGCTGGGCTGTTCCTGTGCGCGTGCCTATTCAGAGGATGGCGTGAAATGGATGGGATGGGTATCGCAGCGCTGGGTTCTGGTCTGTGGGCATTTCCCCCCAGTCGCGACAGCGACGGCGGTACGGCCTGGCTGTTCCACAGCCAAAGCGGCGCTTCGGTGCTCGTGGATGTGCCGCTGCTCAGTGATGAGCATCTGAGCTGGCTGCAGCAACAGCCCCGCGGCTGGATCGTGCTCACCCATCGCCAAGGCCATGGCCGCTGCCGGCGTTTACAGGAACAGCTGGGGTGGCCTGTGCTGGTGCAAGAGCAGGAGGCTTATCTGTTGCCCACGCTGCAGCAGCGCCACAGCTTTGGTGAGCAGCGGGAGCTTGAGCCGGGCTTGCAGCTGCTCTGGACACCGGGGCCAACCCCTGGATCCTGCTGTTTGCATTGGTCCCAAGGGAGGCGGGATGTGTTGTTCTGCGGACGTTTGCTGTGGCCGCGTGGCCTCGAGGATGTCGAAATGCGAATTGGCGACAGCACCTTTCATGCCACCCGCCAGCAGCGCAGTGTGGGGCGGCTGAGGACCTGGCTGGATGCGGGGCAACCTGCCCAGATCGCTTGCGCCGCAGGGCTTGGCGTGTTGCGTGGCGCCAAGCTTGTTGAGCGCGGCAGTGTCGCCATCGATACATTGATCGCTCGCAACTGAGCAATCAACCGCTCAAACCCATTGCAAAGGCTGGGTTGGTTAGTTGCGTTCTCGAAAAGTGCTCCATACAGTTGGCGCGTTCCTACTCCTCGCAGCGGGCTACCCCCTCCGATGAACAAAGCTGATCTGGTCAACCTGGTTGCAGCTCGTACCGAGCTGACCAAAACCGACGTCTCCCAGGTGGTTGACGCTGCCATTGAAACCATCATCGATTCCGTCGTTGAAGGCAAAAAAGTTTCCATCCTTGGTTTCGGCTCCTTTGAATCCCGTGAGCGTTCTGCTCGTCAGGGCCTGAACCCCAAGACCGGCGAAAAGATCGCCATCCCCGCCAAAAAGGTTCCCGCCTTCACCGCCGGCAAGATGTTCAAAGATCGCGTGCAGGGCTGATCGCTCTGGGTGCGACCCCTCTGCTCGAAGCGCTTCCTGCCCACCTGCAGGAGGCGCTTTTTAATGCTCAGCAGCGCCGCAGGCTTCATCGGCGCGCTCGCTTCGCGCCCACCCCCAGTGGGCCTTTGCATCTGGGCAACCTGCGCACGGCCTTGCTGTCGTGGTTATCAGCTCGGCTGACTGGAGCCGAATGGCTCTTGCGCATCGATGATCTCGATACCCCCCGCAACCGGCCTGGGGCAGAGGCGCAGACGATCGCTGATTTGCAGTGGTTGGGCTTGCTTTGGGATGGCCCTGTGATTCGCCAGAGCGAGCGGCGCGGGCTGTATCACTCGTTGCTGTCGGCTCTTAGGAGCCAAGGCTGCTTGTACCCCTGCCATTGCAGCCGGCGCATGTTGGCTGATGTGTCAGCGCCCCACGGTGCTTGGCCCTTGTATCCAGGAACCTGCCGCGGCCTTGCCCCTGATTGGGGTGCCCGCAAGGGGCGACTGCCCAGCTGGCGTTTGCGGCTTCCGGCAGGCCGTTTGCACTGGCCTGAACAAGGCCAGGTGAGCAGCAGCAACTTGGATGGGCTCAGTGAGGTTGGTGATGTGGTGCTGCGGCGCGCTGATGGCTTTTTGGCGTATCACCTGGCCACGGCAGTCGATGAGCTTTGGCTGGGCATCACCGATGTGGTCCGTGGTGACGACCTGTGGGTCACGACCGGGCCGCAAGTGGCGCTGATGCAGCTGCTGGGTTGCGCGCCTCCGAGCTACTGGCATGTGCCGTTGCTGCTTGATAAGGCCGGCCAGCGGCTGGCCAAACGCGATGGATCAGAAGGCCTGGAGCGGTGGCGTTGCCTTGGGGGTCGCGCGGAGGGGCTCATTGGTCAATGGGCTGCCCAGCTGGGCTGGCTCCCTGCGGGCGCTGAGCTCAGTGCAGAGGAGTTGCTGGCTGAGCTGAAGTGCCGCAACTCCATGCCGATCACCCCGGAAGGGAGTCGGTTGATACCAAAGCAGTAATTGTGCTCACTTCCGCCGCATTTCTTAAGGAAGTGTTCGGGATCATTGGGCCCGGAATTATTCACACTGGAATCAATAAGACTCGTGTCCCCATGGGCTCCCCCGCCAAGCACACCAAGCAAGAAACTTGCACCGCTTGTGGGGGGAGTGGAATGCTCCGCCAGGGTTGCGATTCCTACCGCACCTGCCTGGTTTGCATGGGTGTGGGGACCGTCGCTGTCCACGACCAAGAGCCTGTGACGGTTCCCGCTGAAATGCTCAGCGCTTCGTCTTTTGCCGCCAAATGAAGAAAGCGGTGACTGCCACCACGATGGCCAGTGGTACCGCGGTGAAGAGCAGCAGGATGACGGCGGTCCAGTCGGTGTACATGGCGATGTTTGGATCAGCTCAAGTGCGCCACATTGTGGGACTTGGCGTGCTCCTTTTGCTGGCAGCTGCTGGGCCAGCTCAGGCCGGCATTGATTTCACCGGCTGCACCTCAGGGCCTGACGGCAGCATTACCTGCAACACCGAGCCCACCGGCAACACACTCACCGATGACATCGATGCCCGTTACGGGCTCGATGATGAGGCCAGCCCAGGTTGGAGTGAATACGAGCCCTACCAGGGATTTGATGGCGAATGAATCAGTCCCCTCAGGGATCTGAGCCCACCCCTGTTTGGCAGGGTTGGATCGAGCCAATCGGCCGGCGGCGGTGGTCCAACTTCAGGCTCCAGGTCGGTAACTGCGGGCTGTCCAGCAGTGGCTGGAAACAACGCTCTGGCGGCAAGGCTGAATAAAAGCTCTGGACCATCCGCGTCACGGCATGGGCATGCAGCGCCCCGCCGCCTCGGCGCCGCTGGCGTGCTTCAGCTTGCAAGCGCCAGCGGAGCACGTGGTTGTGGGTGGGCGGAACCAGCACCAACAACGCATCGAGTCGCCGCCAAATCGCTTGGTAGTCCTGCAGTGATGGCAGGCCTCGAGCGCCAATGCACCAGCCTTCCAAAAGCAGTTGATCCCCTTGATGGGGTTGATCATCCACCCGATCCCCAGCCCCTCCGGCCAAGGTCTTGTCGAACCGGGGCACCAAGGTTTGGCCTTGTGCGCGGAACTCATCGATCAGTTGGGCCAGGCGAGGCACGTCATGGCTACCGGGCAGGCCCCGTTGGTGTTGTTGCAGCTTGGGCTGCGGCCAGTAGAGATCATCGATGGAGACCGCGACCACACCCGAGCCGATCTGCCGGCTGAGATGACTTTTGCCGCTTCCCGGTGGGGCGCAGAGTCCCAGCACGATGTCTCCGTTGCTGCTGCGTTCACGGCACCACTGCTGCAGCAGGCTCAGAGCGGAGTGGGTCACAACGGATCTCTGTTGGGCTCAGTTCACAACGGTGAGCCGATCGACGTTGTAGCGACGCACAGCATCGGCAAGGCTATTGAGCGTTTGACGATCGGGAATGCAGATGCAACCCACGCCTGGGTAGCAGTTGTGGATCCCCAGCGCGGAGCGGCTGGTGGAGAACAGGGGATCCAGTTGCATCCAGAGGTCTTGCCCCCAGGGTTCCGGTTGTCCGAGGCGGTAGCTGCCCTTGGGTAGGGGTGAGCCATTGCCGGGCGACCAGCGCCGGTCGAGGTTTTGATGCGCCTTAGCACTGGCCACGGCCTGCCAGCTCTGGAGCACGCGCCCGGCTTCCACCAGCTGCAACTGCCAGATCGGATCACCATTGGGGTAGGTGGCGCTGGTGCGTTTGAGCTGCAGGTCGGCTGGAGCTGCCCAACTGGCGCCGATCCACGCCACGTTCACCAGAGCTGCAAGGAGAAGTCGTTTCATGGTTCAGGGTTGATCGGTTTTGATCCCGCGCAGGGCATCAAAGGCTTTCTCGACCGAATCGGTGAGCAGGCTGATCACGGGCTTGTCGCGCACGATGAAGTTCACCGACACGCTTTGACCGGCGGACACGGGGAAGAGTTTGCCGCGTTTTTCGAGGTATTGACGCTTCAGCACCACTTGGGCGGGGAAACGGGGTTCGGGGTTTTGTTGATCGGGCTCGAGCGATTGTTTGCCGACGCGTTTGAGTTCCCCAGGAATATCGCCGTATTGGGTGAAGGGATAGGCATCGACGCGGACTTGGGCCGGCATCTTGGGCCTCAAGAACCCCACATCGGCATTGGTGACAAACACACTGGCTTCCAGCATTCCCTCAGGAACGATCTTGAGCAGGGTTTCGCCGCTACTGGCGGCATAGCCCGGACTGGCAACGATCAGATCAAACACATAGCCCTTGACCGGAGCACGCAGGGATTCGTACTCCTGGGATTTGTTGGTTTCCACCAACTGACGCTCGAGATCAGCCAGTTCGCGTTGGATCTGCTGTTTGCTTTTGATCGACTCGGCCTGCACCTCACGCAGGGTGGCTTCGGTTTGCGCAATTTCTGATTGCAGCTCTTGGAGTCGATTTTTTTGCTGCAGATACTGCACCTCGGCAATCGCACCTTGGCTCACCAGCCCAGCCATGCGATCGACAATGGAGGCTTCGACCTTCAAGGTCATTTGCAAGCTGTTGAGCTTGGCCTGCAGGCTGTCTTCCCGCGCTTCAAAGGCCTGAATTTCTTCCTTGAGGCGCCTGCTCTCCAGCTCTTTTTGACGCCCTAGGGAGCGCAGCCGCTCGGTGTTCACCTCAGGGTCGAACTGGATCAACACCTGGCCCGGGGTGACGAGCTCCCCCTCGGTGACTGGGATGCCACTGACGACCCCAGAGACAGGAGCTTTGATGGGCCGCTCGGCTCCCATGCCTTTGAGTTCACCGCGGGCAATGACTACCTCATCAATGCGGGCAACGACCGCGTAAAGAAACCCAAAGCCGATGCAGCCGACGATGGCCCACTGCAGGGCCCTGGTCCATGTGGGTGCAGCGCGGTAGCGGACTTCTTGGTGCGCTAAGGGCACCAATGCACTGTTGTCCTCTTTGTTGTTGTCGTTGTTGGAGCCGTTCATTACTGCCCCGCCTCCTGCTGCCGATACAGGGTGGCGTAGCGGCCCCCTAATTTCATCAAGTCACTGTGGCTGCCCTGCTCCACCAAGCTGCCTTGGTGCATCACCAAAATTCGATCGGCATGGCGCAGGCTGCCGAGGCGATGGGTGATGAACAGCACGGTGCTGCCGCGGTACACCTCCGCCAGATTGCGGGTCACCTGTTGCTCGGTGTCGACATCAAGGGCGCTGGTGGCCTCATCGAGCACCAAAAGCCTGGGCCGCTTCAGCACCATTCGCGCAATGGCCATGCGTTGCCGTTGGCCGCCGGAGAGGGCTGAACCTCGCTCGCCTACTGAGCTGGAATAGCCCCCGGGCAAGGCTTGGATGAAATCGTGGGCGCAGGCCACTTGGGCGGCACCGGTGATCTCTTCGAAGCTGGCATCAGGCCTGGTCAAGGCGATGTTGGCTTGCACCGTGCCGTCAAACAACAGGCTGTCCTGGGGCACCACGCCCACTTGGCTGCGCAGGGAATACAGGTCCACCTTGGCGATGTCGTAGCCATCGATGCGGATGGTGCCCTCCAGTGGATCGAAGAGGCGGGTCAGCAATTTGAGCAGGGTGCTTTTGCCGGAACCGCTGCTGCCCACGATTCCGATGAAACTGCCAGCCGGAATCTCAAAATTCACGTTGAGCAGCTGCAAGGGCCCGCTGCTGCCAAAGCGAAAGTTCACGCCCTCGTAGCTGATTGCTCCTTGCAGGGGAGGAATGGGCGGCAGGTTTTCTCCTGCAATTTCAATTTCTTCGCGGTGATCGACGATGTCGGAGAGTCGTTCGAGCGAAAGTGCCGTTTCCTGGAAGTTTTGCCAGAGGCTGGCCAGACGCAGCAGTGGGCTGGTGACGTAGCCCGAGAGGATGCGGAAGGCGATCAATTGGCCCAAGGTCATCTTGCCCTCGAGCACCAACATGGCTCCAAACCAAATCACAATCAGTCCGGAGACTTGACCCAGGAATTGGTTGGCTGAGCCGGCCGCCGTGCTGGTGATGGTGTTGCGAAAACCAGCCTCGATCTGACCGCCATAGAGCTGCTCCCAGCGCCATTCACTGGGGAGTTCCATGCCCTGCCCTTTCACCGTCTCCATGCCCGAGAGGGTTTCCACCAGATGGCTCTGCACCCGTGCATTGGCTTCAGCTTGCTGGCGTAACTGCCGGCGGATGATGGGCGCCACCCCCATAGTGAGCCCCACAAACAACGGCAAGACCCCCAGTGCGGCAAAGGTGAGTGGCACCGAATACAGCAGCATCACGGCGATGTAGACCACCGAAAAGACCGCATCGAGCAACACGGTGAGGGCCGTGCCGGTGAGGAAGCTGCGGATCTTTTCCAGTTCGGCAATTCGGCTGCTGACTTCACCAACGGGCCGTTTAGCGAAGTAACCCAGCGGCAGCCGCAACAGGTGATGGATGATCGTCGCCCCGAGGGAGATGTCGATCCGGTTGGTGGTGTCGGAGAACAGGTAGGTGCGCAGCGAACCCAGGAGCGCCTGGGCCAAGGCCATGGCCACCAGCAAGGTGCCCAGCACATTGAGGCTGGAGTAGTTCCCCTGGCTGATCACCGCATCGATGATCTGTTGAATCAGCAGCGGGTTGAACAGGCCCAACAGCTGCACGAAAAAGCTGGTGATCACCACCTGCAGCAGAGCATTGCGGTGCTTTTGGATGGCTGGCACGAACCAGCTGAAGCCAAAGCGCGCTTTGGGTGTGCTGGCACTGCGCTCTAGGCACAACACCGGCAGCTGCTCGCCAGCGCTTTGCTCAAGCAGCTCAGCGGCATTGATCCAGCGCTGACCCGCGACTGGATCACCAATCAACAGTTGCTGTTGGCGGGCTTGCCACAGCACCAAGGGATGACCGTTGAGCAGGGTGATTGCCGGAAACGGCAATCGCGTCAGGAGATCAGCGCTGTTGGGTTGCAGGCCTGTGGTGCGCAGGCCAAGCAGATCGCAGATGGCGGCCACCGCTTGCAGGGGTAAGGCACCTTGGCCACTGCGTTTGAGCTGGTCATTGAGGATTCGGCTGAGCACATCGCGCCGAAAGGGCAAATCGAAGTGGCGCGCCAGCATTCGCAAGCAGGCCAAGGGTTCCTCGACTGGCCCTTTGCCGTTCTGCTGCGGGTAGCTGCCGTCGTTATGCAGCCGCCCATACCAATCCTCAAGGGCTTCCCTTTGAACCTGCGGGGTTGGTAGAGCTGTCGTCGTGATGCTCTTCTCGGCTGGAGCTGTGAGCGGGTCCTCCAGTGGCTCAAGTTGGCGTTGCGGGGGCCAATGGCTCGGCAGCGGGAGCAGCCTGGCCGGCAAACGTCCGAGCACCTCAAGGCGGCATGGGCTTTGCAGCACCGTGCCAAGGGTTTCGCCTTCGATGTTGTCGCTGCTCACCAACCAGGAGCCGTCGCTTAGGCCGAGTTCATGGGAGCCAGGAGCCAGCAGGCGAATGGGTTGATCACTCAATTCGCATGCTTGTCGTGCCCAACGCAGTAGTTCTTGGGCAGTGGGGTATCGGGGATCTTGCCGGCTGGCTGCGGCTGCCCATAGTTCCCATGCACTGAGAGAGCAGAACTGACGCAGATGCTCTGGCTGGCGATCGAGGAGTTGAAAAAAACGTTCGGCCGGCAGCAACGACCCTTCCACGGCGGTGGCTGCTGTCAGCGTTAACCCATTGATGCCCCTTAACAGCAGCTCGCCGCCAACGATCTCGCCGCTACCAAAACGCTGCAGGGTGAAGGCTTCTTTGCGTTGATCCAAGCCCAGCAGGCGCATGTCGCCTTGTTCGATCAGCAGCACACCTGGCGGTAGGTGATCGCGATCGTGCAGCGCTTGGCCCGGGTTGAGCCGCAGCGGCTGCAGCATTTCTTGGCTGACGCCGGGGAGCGCTTGCCAGCCATTGGATTTGGGCTGTGGCTGCTGGCTAAGCATGGGAAAAATCTAGGCCTGGCCTTGGCTTTTGGCAGCCGACAGTTGCTCTTCTAGGTGCTGATCGCCGAGCTCAAAGAGCAGGCGTTGCTTGAGCGAGTCGGTGAGCTCAGTGCAATGCAACTCCTCCAGTCGCACCACAATCCACCAGTCTTCGAGCTGTTTGGCTGGCCAGAGCTGGCCTGGTGTGCTGACTTGCAGCAGCTTGGCGAGCATCGGGTGGGGTTGGCTCAAGGGCACCGGTCCAAGCCTGCCCCCCTGCTGGCGTTCAGGGCCCTCGGAATACTCCGAGGCAATCTCTTCAAAGCTGGCTTCGCCTTCTTTGATGCGCAGATGTAATTCATTGGCCAGGTGCTGGTCTTTCACGCGCAAGAGTGAATAACTCACCTGATCCAGCTGACTTTTGCGTTCGAGGTAGTGGCTGTTGAGCTTGGCTTGCAGGTTTTGCTCGCACCACAACAGCCAGCGCCAACGGCGGGCCACAAACTGCTGCCATTGCTCTGGGCTCAGCCCTTGTTGTTGTTGCCAGCGCTGCAGGGTTTGCGGGGAGTCGATGCGCTGCTGTTGGCACCACTGCTCCAGCATGGCCTTGAGCTGCTCAGCTGGCGGCGGCGGAATGCTGTGGAGGCAATCATCGATGGCGGCCTCGCGCCGGGCTTGGCGTAAGAGTCCCCAGCTTGCAAGCTGCTGGCTGCTGAAGCTGCTTTGAGGATTCTTGGCTTGGTCCAACGGTTTGAGCCAATGGCTACACACTTCCTTATTAAGGGGCAGTTGGTCGCCATTGGCATCCCCCAATGGAGCTACATCAGTTGCCACTGCTATGGATGGAGTGGCAACTGGGGATGGAATGAACGGCGATTCAGAAACCTGGCAAGTGGCCCTAGTGATGGGCGCCGTTGTGGTGGTGCTGATCGTGTTGTCGGTGAACGCTCAGTAGAAGCGAAATTTGCCCATGCCTGGATTGGCTTGGCATTTGCTGTGCAGTTCTTCTCTGAGCTCACGCAGGGCTAAATCGCGCTCTTCGCGGCTGAGGATGTCCCAGCGGAAGAGAAGTTTGATCGTGGTGCGGTCATGGGCCAGCCCCCAGCGATCGCCATGGCGACGCACGGCTTCCCGTTTGGCGCGTATCACCCAAGTGGCGCGATCCGTTGCAATGGTGCTTGGTGACAACAAGGGCGCACGCCGATCACTCGATCTCAACGTATGGAGGCTGTGGGGTGATGGCCTGGATGCCCTACACAATTTCAACTGTTGAAAAGAAAATTAAGCCAACGCACATCACCTGCACCATCAAGTTGGTGTTTTTGCTGAAACGGTTGTCCTTAACACCTTCACCCGCCGTGCGCTGACCTACAAATCAACAGTTGGGTAGCTCCAGCACAACACCAAAAAAGAGGGTGGGGCCTTTGGGAACTCACCCTTTTTTCTTGGCGATCTGTGCTCAGAGTGAGAGGCTCTGGGGGCTCAGCTCTTCTTGAATGATGCGCTTGCTTTCAGCGCGCTCAAGCTGCCAGTTCAGCAAGAACTCTTTGGCCATATCTTTTAAGCGTTGCAGGTCATCAATGCCGTCAAGGTGTCGGCGGCTCTGCTCAAGCTCAAGATGCTGATTCAGAGAGAGTGCAATGCTCGGCTGCATGAATTCAGTGGCTTCTGTACTAATTTTTGTTGACAAAAGCGTTTGAGTTGTTGCAACTGCGACAGACATGCCCCTTTGTTACCGCATCCCGACAAGCTGGTTGGAACGCTTAAGGCTGCGCCTGCTTTGTGTGGGTTCCTGCCATGGCTTGCTTGGGAGATCTCTCGACAACGCCGATGTGCCAGCCCCCCTCGAGTTCAGAGGGCTGAGCTGAGTGTTGAGGTTGAATGCCATTGAGCGCAGCAATCGGGGCCGATTGCAAGATCTGCAGGGCTTCGCCCATGGCTTTGTGGGCTGCGGCGCGATGGGTCGGGGATTGCGCTGAGCAAGCAACCGCGCCAACTGCTTCTAATAAATGGTCGAGTAATTCGGCACTCTCTGACATCATCGACCTGGTTTATTGGGTCAAATTCTGGTCAGTTTTGAGTTGTTGATCTGCAGTGCTCAGCACAGCTTCAGCATGTGCTGACAAAACCGTAATTACTGCTGGCGTGGATCCTCCCAGAAAACGACGAGCGTGAAATCGTCTTGGCGGCTAAAGCCAATCCCCAGGGTGTGATTGTCGCGTTGGTACGTCTTGCCCTGCTCGCTGGCGGCAAAGTCATAGCGCTGCCCATCGATGCTGATGGTCACATCCCCCTGCTTCTGGCTGAATTGGCATGGCACCGGCTCGGGGAGTTCAGCGCTGTTGTCGCTTTCACGAAACAGCGCGCACCAGGCTGTTTTGGATTCGGCTTCGGCTGTGTTGCTGCAAGCACTCAGCAGCCCAAGTCCGGCCCCCAGGCTGAGCGCGATCAGAGCACCTCGCATCGGTTCCAGTTTCCACCGGTTTCGTTCTACTGCGTTCCAAGGGCTTTGCCATGGCCGGTTCATTGCTAGGGGTTGGGTCGTACTGACGTCGGTCTCTGTGCTGTTCAACCTCAAGGAGCGCCTCCAGTCGCTGCGGATGCTGAAGGGGCTGGGTCAATTTCTGCAGCATCCAGATGATTTGCAGAGCGTTTACGCGGTGGCGGCCAGCGTTCAGGGCAGTCCCATGGCGGCTCAAATGATGCGCCACATGCTCAGTGAGCCAGGCATCGCCGCCATGATTCAGGAGCAGTGGCGGCCTGCCGCCATCGACCTTGATGCACTGGAACAGCTACCAGCCGGGAGCTTGGGGCAGTGCTACGCCTCGCAGCTCAAAGCTCAGGGCATCACGCCAGAAACCTTGATTGACCCGGCGCCGATTACCAACGACCAAGACTTCATCGTCCATCGCCTCAAAGAAACCCACGACATCGTTCATGTGTTGACCGGTTTTGGGGTTGATGGAGTGGGCGAAATTGGTTTGCAGGCCTTCAACCTGGCGCAGAATCGATCGCCATTGGCTGTGCTGTTGATTTTTGGTGGGATGCTCAAAACGCTTCAAGATGACCAGCCGCTGGAGGCGCTCTTGCATGCCATCAGCCGCGGTTTTGAGATGGGCTTAAAGGCTGAATGTGTGGTGGGCTACAAGCTCGAGGACGGCTGGCAACGGCCCTTGAGTGAGTGGCGCGCAGAGCTCAAACTGCCGCAGGCTTTGGCATAAAAAAAGGCGGGTTTCCCAGTCCCGCCTCGTAGCCCACTTGTCGGAGTACCAAAGGTTCGACGCTCCCTTGGTGCACCTGTTATGACGAGGCTGAGAGGAAAAAACAGTCGTGATGAATACCTAGTGGGACCGCTTCACACAGCGGCACCTGGTCGAAACACCTAGATCGTGGACGAGCCACGTTGACGGTATTGGGTTGTCGTGTGCGGTGAATCATCCCTCGGTCGATCTGAGCATGGCGATTCAGATCTCAATGGCCCCGGCATTTCTGCTGGTGGCGATTAGCAACTTGATCAATGGCATCACCGCAACGCGCCAACGCATCATTGATCGCTATCGGGAGCTCTCAGCAGAGAACCGGGATGTGCTCATCCCTCCTGATGATGTCGAGTATGAAAAAAGTGTGCTTCGCCATCGGGTTTCGCTCTCGACTCGAGCCATCACCTTGCTGACCAGCGCCATCATGTTGATCGCGTTGGTGATCTTCATCATCTTCATCAGCTTGGTGAGTCCAGCGATTGATCTCACCTTGACCTTGGCCCCCTTGTTTGCATTCGCCATGTTGAGCGTGATCGTGGCCAGTGTGTTTTTCCTCAGGCAGCTGCGTGTGTCATCACAGCAGCTGCGCCGCATCGGTCTTTCGGCTTAGAGCTTGCAAAGAGACCGGATGTGGGCGATCGCAATTTTGCGCTCAGCCTTGGTGCGTGGTTCATGGGGCAAGCTGAAAAAGTGATTGGGCCCGATGAACAAGACCCCGCCTTGCGTGCGCACCACTTCAAAGCGCCACGCTGCCAACAGCTTCTGGTAAGTGATCTCTGTCATCCCTTCATCGTTGCCCCAATCGCTGGTCAGCAGCTGAAGCGGCAGATCAGGGTTGCGTGAAAAGCCCCTGAGGGGAAAGTCGAATCTGGACTTTTCTGTTACGCCAGCAAAAAATCTTTTGCGCAACGATGGATTGGGGTGGACACGTCATCACCCCCTTTCCCATTCCATGACAGCTCAACAGCAGTGAGCTGGATTCTCGGTTGATGCCGTGATGATGGGGGCGTGGGACCACTGCATTGCCCCATCTGTATTGGCCTGGGTCTGATCAGCATGACCCGAGTCTTGGCATGGCTGCGTTTATGGCAGCTGGTCGCTCAGGAGTAGTAGCGGCCGACGCTTTTGTTCACCAGCTCAGGCTTAAGGCCCAAGTTGTTGGCGATCTGGCGTTGCGACATGCCGAAAGCCCGCAGCCTTGCAATGCGCTTGGTGTCGGGCTGCCCCAACCGGTACAGACGGGCCATGCGGGCGTAGAGGTCGCGGCGCCACAGGTTTTGCATCCAGCCCATGCGCATTGAATGTCAGCTCACAACTGAAGTGTGTGCAGCTGTGTGCCGATATTTCTCTGCCTTCAGGGTTTTTCCAGACCAGCCACATTGGTGGTGGTTTGAGGTTTGCGGCCATGGGCTATCTCCGCTGCGTGATGGCGTTGGCGATGGTGGTGCCATTGGCGTCGCAGGCCCGCGCTGATGGCATCCGCTTTCTGCCGGATGATGCGCAAATCGCCTGCCGAGCGATCTTGCCCCAGTGCTTCACCCAAGCGGGTTGGCATCGCCTTTGCCAAAACGATCCAGCCATGGCCAAGGCGCATCAGGTTGCTTGCCGCCAAGCCGCCGCTGGCGTGAAGGACGCGGTTGACTAGGACTGACTGGAGAAGCTGTTCCCATGGGGCCAATCGCCGTTTCAGGTGCGTCCGGTAAAACCGGCTGGCGGGTTGTTGATGAAGCCCTGCAGCGTGGGTTGGGTGTGCGGGCGATCGTGCGGCCCAACTCAGTCGTGCCGACGCCGCTTGCTGAAGCCGAGCGACAGGGCCGTTTGCAGGTGTTCAGGCTTGAGCTCAACACTGCTGAGGCGTTGCACCATGCCTTCAATGGCTGCTGCGCCCTGGTGATTGCCACCGGTGCACGCCCGTCGATCAATTTGGTGGGTCCGCTGCAGGTGGATGCCTTTGGTGTGCGCTCTCAGCTCAAGGCCTGCGCAGCGGTTGGTCTGTCTCGGGTTGTGTTGGTCAGTTCGCTCTGCGCTGGGCGCTGGCGGCATCCGCTCAATTTGTTTGGGCTGATCTTGCTCTGGAAGCGGCTTGGTGAGCGCTGGCTTGAGCAGAGCGGACTGGATTGGACGGTGATTCGGCCTGGCGGCCTCAGTGAAGATGACAGCCGCAGTGGGCAGGAAGGGGTTGTCTTTAGTGGCGCTGATCAACAATCAAGCAGCAGCATTCCCAGGCGTCTGGTGGCTCAGGTGTGTCTAGATGCTTTGGACGAGCCTGAAGCTTGCGGCCGCATTATTGAAATCACCAGCTCAGCCCAGCAGCCGCGTTGCAGCCTTGGCGAATGGCTCGCTCAACCCGTTTGAGCAGTGATTTGGAGTGTTTGTCCCTATGGCGCCTGCCTAAGAACGATTTAGACCGGAATTAGCCGGGAGAAAGACAGTGATGAATGCCATGGCTTGTGTGGTGAATCCGTTGGCACCTTTGGAGACTCCAATGGGTTCCAGGCCACGTCCTCTGCATGATCTGGCGCATGAATCCCACGACCAGTTTTGGGAGAAGGAGTGCGCTGAACGCCCCAATGCTCTGGGTTGTCGCCTGTTTGACGATTGATCCTTTGGCGTTGATGCCAATAGCAACTTGCCTTAAAACGCAATGAACGTGTTCCCGTCAGTGATGAACCAATCCCTGCCTCAGGACATGGCATCACAACCCTCTCTGCAACTTGTGCAGCCAGAAGATTTCAGTCATGGCATGGTTTCAGTTGGAGCTCAGATCGCTGAGCTCAATTCTCTGACTGATCTTGTTGCCAATTTGGAGCAAGACGCCCTTACGGGCGGCGCTGACTTTGTTGGAAAGTAAGAGCTGACACAGCTCGCTGCTCAAAGCGCCGACAAGCTGAAATCACCGGGTATGCCCCAGGGAGCAGGAGCTGGGGTGTCACCGGTAGGGCTGGTAGTGCCTTCACCTCGAGGCCCCAGCCCGCTAACTGCAACCGGCATCAGCTGATGCCTTCTGATGATTGAGCGGTGTCAGCTTTTGGCGCCTTCTTTCTCAGGCGCCTCATCGGGCTCCTGATCAGCAATTTGTCCAAGCACCATCGAAGCTTGCAGTTGATCGGGGAGATCGCCAATGGTCAGCAGAGCTTTGAGCACCAGCTGGGAGCGGGCTTCTTTCGGCAGGCCAGGACGCAGCTTCTTGACGGTGTTCCAGAGCTCTTGGCCCGCCTCTTTGATCAGCTCTTTGTCTGTGGCCATTCCTGTTGCACTAGAGCCCATCAACCTAGCTTGTTGCTTCTCAGGCACTCGAGCTAGGACCGGTATGACCTCTCAGTCGATGGTCATGAGAGGGCAAGGGAGACGCCGTCGATGAAGCCCTGCTCTTGGTTGGCGATTGCAGTGATGCTCTCTCTCTGGGCCTCTGGTGTTGTGGCTCAACAAGCTGAGGAGCCCGATCAGCCCGCTGATCGGGCAGAGGATTGCCGCATTGGCGTTGATGAAATGGAGCACTTTCGGCGCACTCGCCGGTTAACCAAAAGCTGCTGATTTATTTGCGCGTGATGATGATGTAGAGCGCGTGGATCACAGCAACGGGCCACATGATCGCTAGGACCGGCAAACCCAGGCCGCCAAAGCTGAGCAGCCAGAAGATCAGGTTCAGCCAAAACGCACTGGCTTGAACGCCTACCTGGGTGGCAACAGCCAGCGGCGGCAGAAAGAACGCCAGGATGATGCGCAAAAGATCAGCGAGCATGACCTTCAAGGTTCTGCCCCTGCTTTAGCTCGATTGCGAACACCTTGCTGCTGAGAGGTCAGTGGACCTTTGATGGATGCATCCAATGCTCAGCGGCAGCATGTTCAAGCTGGTTTCGGTGGCAGCGCCTGGCCTGGTAGCCATTGTCTTGGGGCTCGGCGGCTGTGCGTCGTTTGATCAGAACAAACCAGCGGCCCAGAGCGACGCCGCATCAGCAACCAAGGAGTTGCAAATCAAGCCAATCCTGCAAACCACCACTGGGTTGAGCGGCAAAACATTCACCTATCCAGAAGGAGAGGCGGAATTGCGCCTTTTGCGTGTGGAATTCCCTGTTGGCGGAAGTGTTCCCCTGCACACCCATCCTGCGCCGTTGATCGCCTACGTCTCACAAGGTCAGATCCGCCATACAAGGGGTGATCAGGTCAACACGTTTGGACCTGGCCAGGCATTTGTGGAAAGCGATCAGGGTGGCCCCCACACCGTTGAAAACATTGGTGAGGAGCCAGCTGTGGTGTTTGTGGCGGTGGCCTCAAAACAAGGCCTGCCCACCACCAACTTCATGACTTCAGCGCCATGACTCGGCGGACTCCCTACGGGGCGTTTTCCGTTTTGGCCTTGGTGATCTTCGCGATTGCCGCCGTGATCATGGCCACAACGACAGGTCGCTGGGAGCAAGAAGCCCTGGAGAAGCAGCCTGATTTTCAAGATCAGCCAACCCTGCCAGCGAACTAAAGCACTCGCTTAAACAGCAAAGATTGGGCGTCGTTTTAAAGGATGTGGTGTTGCGCGTAGATCAACATCAACAGCCAACCGGCTGCTGCTGTGGCGGCGCAGGCGATCGCGGGAAAGGTTGCCATGGCTGCCTCCGGCTGGGATGGGGGAATCAACCTATGCGAAGGAAAAGCCAGCGTCTATCGGTATTAATGCTTGATGGTTGGTATTGGTTGCTACCAAAATTGCTAATGGGGAGGTCTGGCGCCGCGGGCTTCTCAGTCCCTTTTAAGGCTTCTCAGTCGCTCTTCAGCCAACAGACACAGCCGGAAAGACTTGCGCTGGCTTGAGTCATGGCCTGGTGGGCTGTTGCCGGCAAGGTCGATCAATCCGTGGATCACTGCATCAATGGCCAAGGTCATTCCGTTGTTTCCTGGCAGACCTCCAGGTGGGCTGGATCGCTCTGAGCGGCTTGACGATCTTCGCTGCCGCTTGGCTGATCAAGAGGCAGCCATCAAAGCCCTCAACGATCAGCTGCATGAGTTGGTGTTTTGCCTGTTAACCCGTGAGCCTGCTTAAGCGCTTCATCGTGAGCAACGCGCACACCAAATACGGCGCCTTTTTTCTCTACGTGTCGTTGTTTGCGGCGGCGCGTTGTCATTTCGCCAGCGCCCGGCTCTGAGTGGTTCAGATCATCCAGAGGGCCCGCTCAACCATCACGCACCAGCTCACCACGGCGGCGCCGAGGCCAGCAATGGCCTGGCTGGGGTCGTTGGCAAATGTCTGCTCGCAATCGTCGATGGCTTCAACACCCATGGAGCTCGCGCTGAAAAAAAGTGTTTGCCGGATGTCGGAAGGTTGGCGCTCCATGGGCACCTCGGAATGAACCAGTGATTTCAGGTTGAATCGCGTGCTGGCTGTTGCAAGCGACTGATCCATTCCGTTACAGCGCTTTCATTAGTCGTAGAAACCCTCAAACGAACTGGGTCCCAGTGGTTTGAAGGGCCCAAATACGCCATAGGCCTGCTCGGGAATCAGTGCTTGGCAGCCCACATCGCGAATCATTTCGTTGGCCCTGTTTTGAATCGCCTCAACGCCTTGGTTGGCTTTCACCGCCTCGATGCGCTCCACCGTGAGGCCAATGGCCAGTGCATCCGGTTTGCCCTGATCCCAGGCTTGGTTGTAGGAGGCATCGGTGTGGACGCCGATGCAGATGGCCGTGGCCACGCGCTCTGCGGTGCGATCAAAATCCGAGAGTCCAGCGAGGCCAGCTGCAGGCAGCAGCGCCAAGCTCAGTCCAACAGCGGCTGATCGCAGCATGGCCAGCAAGGGATGGATCTCTCTTGTCTAAGAGCTCTGGCTGATCACATTCAAGGGCGACTGGATGCGACCGAACCGTGGAAGCCGAACGTGGCTGGCCGGTCACGCCGGATCGGGGACCAGCAACCATTGAGCCATGAACAACCCCCAAGCCATCCCCACCTCCATCTGCGCTGCTGGCGCCCTACTGCGCGAGGTGATCCAAAACCAGCTCCATGAGCTCGAGCCGTTGCAGCGCAGCAAGTTGCAATTGGCGTTGCGGCCTGACTGCATGTCGGAAGCCATGAAGGAATCACTGGCTCTCGCAGTCCGCGAGATTCATGGATTCACACAGCACACCACAGCCAACTTGTTTGAAGCGGTGCTCGATTGCGGCGAGGAGCAGGAGCCAACCCCTGGCAGTTGAATTGGCTACATCAAGGCGTTGAAGGGCTCCTTTCAATGGCATCAATTGCCATGGGGCGATGCCGGAGTCAGGTCCTGATCCCTATGTGCAATTTCTCGAGAACTGGATTCCTGGCATTGGCGAGTGCACAGAGCTGCACGACAAACTCCACGAACACTTTGAACTTGATTTCAGTGTCAACAGCGAAGCCCGGTTGCTGGGGTTTCAGCTGGGCCATCACCCCGCCGGCAATTTTCTGCACGTGATGATTTTTGCTGTGATCAGCACCCTTCTGTACCCCAGTCCTTATCGCAATGACTGGTCAGGTCTGAGGGACTTTTTTCGTTCCTATGTGTTGGGCAAAAATTTTCAGCTCATTTCCTATTGGTTCATCCCGAGGGGGATCCTGGCTTGGCGGAGCTTATGAGCTGCTCTGTTGGCCGGTGGGTCTCCAGCTGGTGGCGACGATCCTTGGGCTGGGGTTAGACCCGAACCACAGCTGCAGACGAGAGAACCGAACCGCCCGGCCGGTCCAGTTGCAACCTCAGCGCATCACGGTGGATTGATGGACGATCAAATTGCCCCTTCGGCGCCGATCACCCTGGCTGCCGCCCTGCTGAGTGATTCGCTTGAGAGTTGCTTGAAGCATTTGGACCCTACCCAGCAGTTCAAGGCTTCGATGGCCTTGGATCCGGACTTCATCAGTCCTGAAACCAGAGAGCGTGTGGGCGCTGCAATTCAAGAGCTCTATGACCTGGCGGAAGGCAGTGCGGCAATCCTGATCGATGAATTGCTGGACGGCCCCACCACCCCTTGACGGTGGTACAGAAGTACGCATCATGCGGAGATGAACAACGTTTCTCCCTCGGCTGCGGAGGCCATTGCTGGTGCCCTGTTCGCCAAATCCATTGACGATTGCCTCGAGGGCTTGAACGATGCCGAGCGCTTCAAGGCATCGATGGCTTTGAAGCAGGTCTATATGTCTGAGCAGACCCGCTCACGCCTCAACCAAGCCGTGCAAGAAGTCAACGAGCTGGCGCTCAGCCGCGCGGCGGTGTTCATCGATGGCTTGTTGGATGGCGACAAGGAAGAGATCACACCGCTGTAGCGATCTGAGCGAGTCAAATTCAGTCATCCGTCCTCCAGATCCATTCAGAACTGGGTCATGGGCTGGTGGGAGCGTCGGATGTCTTGATTGGGGATCTCGCCATGAAAACGGCTTCATCGATTGGCATTGGTTGTTTGGCTGTTGCAGCGGCTTTTTTCAGCCTTGAGCTGTTGACTGCCACCGCATCCGCCTCTCCAACGGCTGGCCCCATGCGCATCGCCACAACGCCGCTGTTGCTGTGGAGGCGCCAAGAGCAATTGAGTGATCAGCAGCGCGAGGCCCTGTTTCAAGCCCAAAGGCGCTGGAAGCAAACCAGCTACTCCAGCCGTGCTGCGTTGATGCAGCAGGAGAAGCAATGCGTGGACCGCGCCACAAGCAAACTGGCCTTCAAGCGTTGCCTCAAACAAACCCGTCAGTCCCGCTCGGCCTTGCGCGAGCAGTACTACGCCTACATCAATCCGATCAGGCAAGAATTGGGCTTGGCTCCTTTGGAGTGGGTTGAGCGCCGCTCACCCAGGCGCTGATCCAGTGGGACACTCGGTGGATGACCAAGTTGGCCCAGCATTGGACAAGCGTTGAAGAGCAACTTGGCTTTCGACACTTTCGTGTTGTCGGACAAGGGGGGCGCTCAGCAGAGCGTTGGGTTGAGTTGGTGGCCGTGTTGGATGCCACCCAACGACTCCGGCTGCCGCTGCGCGATCTGCGTGATCCAGCTCTGTGGATGAGTGGACTTCAGCCTGTCGTCGAGGACATGCCGAGTGATCCAGCCCTAGAAGCCCAGGGCTCTGAGCAAGAGCCCTTGCCCAAGTAGGTCATCGGTGGCGAGTTGCTTGGCCACGAGTCCCAGGGTGGTGAGCCGGCGTTGTGCGTTGTGGTGCTGGTTGCCGTTGCTGGTTGCTGAGGGATCGATTGCTTTGGTCATGGCGTCCTCCATCAACAGATTGCGTGGTTGTGTGGCGTGGCCCTTAGAGGCCAATGGTGTGCAGTAGGCCTTCGCCGGTGAGGAGTTCTGTGGCGAGTGCGGCAACAAAGCCAACCATGGCGAGGCGGCCGTTCAGCTTTTCAGCGCGCTCATGAAATCCCCAGCCTGCATCGGCTGCGGCGTATTCCATCTTTGGCTCACGGGCATAAACATTGCCGTGGCCCTCGCCATCGGTGGTGATCAGTCCGGTTGGAGTGGGAAGCGTTGATGTGGTCATTGGCTTCTCCAGAAACGACTTGATCGGTCTAGAGCTGCTTGGCGCGCTAATGAAGATGGGCAAGCCGAACAGGCAGGTTCGGTTTAGTGACCCAACAATTCAGCCCACTGAACTTGGTCTTCATCGCTGGCTGGCAGTTCAAAAAACCATTCCCCAGCTGGGATGGTTTGGTTGTTGCCTGCGCGGTAGCCAACCGCTGAGCCATCGGCATTGGTGGCCGTGATCAGAAACGGCTGAGGCGGTTGCCCCTTGCCGTACACCCAGCCGCAATGCGGCAGTCGATCGCTGTTGCGCTCAGTCATTGATCAATGCTGGCCGAAGCCAGCTGTGGCGGCGTGTATGGATGGCGACGTGCCCTTGGTGTTGGCTGCGCGGATCGACCGGTTGCTGTCATCACCACGCCAGTTATCGCCCATGCTTGTTGCGGCCACACCAAGCCTGCCGATGAGCACCATGCGTTGCGACTACTGCGGTCAGGACGGCTCTGTTCACTACAGGATCAGAACAGCGGTCTCAGCGACGTGGCGCTTTGCCTGCCCGGAGTGTTGGAAGGTGCAATCCCAACAACCTCAGCAATATGGAGGTACGAGAAAGGCCAATCGACGGCAGCGCTGAGGCCACTGGCTGGGCGGCCTTAGCAAGGTCTCAGACGATCATCACCAGAACAGCGCAGAAAGCCTGCTGGCTTTTCGGCGAGTCTTCCCGCAGTGGTGAGGGCAGGCATGTTTCGACGACCTCAGTTCGCTGATGCGCTGAGTTGGTTGCTGTTTTTGAGCGTTGGTGTGTTGACCGCTGAAGCTGAACCACATCCTGGGACCTTTGTGTTCGATGAGGCACACCCACCTCAACAGCAGTTGTGGTGAATGGTTAGTTGCTGCTTGCGGCCTGGTCGTAGGCCGGAAAGCCAACCAGGTCTTTGAGCTCGGAAAAACTCAGGAGCTGTTGCGGTGCTGTTCCTGATTGCAATGCCGAGAGAGCTGTTTTCATGGCGAATGCGGCCGCGGATATGAGCGTTAGGGGGTAGGCCGCTAAACGAAAGCCCATGGCCGCCAAGGCATCGGGCGGCAGCCAGGGTGTGAGCCCCCCTTCCAGCATGTTGGCCATGCGCCAGCCCGGAACCTGCCGGCAGAAGCGATCCATTTCCTGCTCGCTGCGTGGTGCTTCGAGAAACACCACATCAGCGCCCAAATCGGCAAAGGCATTGAGGCGCCAGAGCGCTTCCTCGAGTGCTTGAGCTTCGCCATGGCTTGCGGCCAGAGCGGAACGTGCATCTGTGCGGGCAATGATCACAAGATCAGCGCCCTGCTCTCTGGCCTGAACGGCTGCGCGGATCCTCTCGAGCGCTTGCTCTCGCTCCACCACCGCTTTCACCCCCGTGTGGCCGCAGCGCTTGGGGGAGCTTTGATCTTCCAGCATGATCCCGGCGAATCCAGCTCGGGCAAATTGATGCATGGTTCGGTGCACATTGGCGGCATTGCCATGGCCGTTATCGCCATCACCAATGACGGGCAGATTGACGGCATCACAAATCGATCGGCCTTGGTCGAGCATTTCGCTCACCGTCAGTAAGCCCGTATCGGGCAAGCCCGCCCGCGCTGCTGCCACGGAAAAGCCACTCATGAAGGTGAGCGGAAATCCGGCCTGTTCAATCAGTCGCGCTGACAGTGCATCGAAGCAACAGGGCATCACATGGCAGGTGTCCTGCGCCAACAACCCCCTGAGATGTTCAGCGTCACGCCTTTGGGTTGCCATGGTTGTTGAAACGATGCTTTCAGGCTGCCAATCTCCGCTCTTGTCTCGTCTGCGTGTGAAGAGATAGATGCACTTGCGTAGGCAAAGCCTCAGGAAGATCCCACGCTGACTTCACCCCACCGAGCCAGCAGAGCTGGAAGGATCAACGGGAGATGTAGCCCTTAACCCACCCCGCCTGGAGCAAGCCTGATGCCTGCGACAACCCCATGGACCAGGTCCATGCCTGGAGACGACTCCACTCCTTCCTCTAACCGTTCAGAACTTGCTTGGTTGAAGCAAGCCACGACGCGCTCGGCCCTGAAGCGACTGGGCATCCGTTCCAGCGTGCTCGCCGGACAGCTGGCTTCTGTGGTGTTGTTCGCAGTCTTTTGGCGTCACGGGGCTTAGCCCTCATCCCTCATTGGCAACCGCTGTTGCATTGAGGGCGTAGATCAGAACAATTAGGGCTAGAGCGGAAACAGCAGACGACATGGCTGGCAGGGCTGGATCTTCTGTCTATTGCCTTTGGCAGGCCCATTCCATAAAAGAAACCTGCGGTCTTGGCTGAGCCGAGATGGCGTCCACCAAGGTTTCAGCTGGGTGGACCCTCTTGGTGATGGCGATGAGGAAACCTCGGCACCCACCTCGAGGCCCAAGGATTGGCAGAGCCCATGCTCTCTTGGCCTTGTTGCTGTCCGGGCTGCCGGCTGTGGCTGCTCCCACGGTGATGATTGAGCGCTGTCATGACGGCGATACCTGCCGCACCACCAGCGGTGAAGCCATCCGCCTGGCCTGCATTGATGCACCCGAGCTGACAGGTCCCCCCAACGCTCAACGACTGGCGCAGGCCTCACGTGACTACTTGCGGGAGTTGGTGGTGGGGAAAGAGGTGTTGATCCGCCGCATCGGCAAGGACCGCTATGGCCGCGCTGTCGCTGAGATTTATCTGTGGCCGCTCAATATTGGTGAGGAGATGGTGGCCAGTGGCCATGCCCGCATCCTTGATCGCTACGCCAGCCAGTGCCCATGGGCCTTGCTGTGAGGGGCGGGCAACCGGCCTTCCAGGGTCGGGTGCCTCCCTTGAGGCCGCTGCGCATCAGTAGTAGAGCTTGATCAGCTGAAAAGAAGAAAACATGTCCACCCTGATTTCAGTCGTTGCCTTGGTTGCTGTTATTTATTGGCTCAACAATCACCGTAAGGAGTTGCGCATTCATTGATTTTGTGCTGGGTGAATTAGAGCACTCTCCGCCCTTGGCAGGAACCGGCGACGCGTTATAAACAACTCATTCCACTCCATTAGCCATGCTTACCGGCGAAGAGCTCCTCGCAAAAGTCAAAGAAATGGGAGGAGCTAGCAAGTCTGAAGTTGTCAAGGCTTGTGGCTACGTCTCGCAAAAGAAAGATGGGTCTGACCGACTCAACTTCACCGCTTTTTACGAGGCACTGCTCGAAGCCAAGGGCGTTGGTATTGGCTCTGGCGGCGGCGTTGGCAAAGGCGGCCGTAAGCTCTCCTACAAAGCTGTTGTGCAGGGCAACGGCAACCTGCTGGTTGGTAAGGCTTACACCGCTCTGTTGAATCTTGTTCCTGGCGATGAGTTTGAGATCAAGCTCTCCAAGAAAAAGGGTGTGACCCTCGTTCCCAAAGGCGAGGAAGAGGAAACTGACGAGGGTTGATCGCTCGTTATTGATCGTCTCTGAGCCTTGTTGCTTGCTCTCAGCCCCTGCTCTGGCAGGGGCTTTTTGCTGTCAGGAGATTGGGTTTGGCTGGTAACGAATCCAATCGTTTGATGTTCAAGGCCAAGCCCAATCTGCAAACTGCAATTGTCCCTACTGGGGACTGCATGAGTGCGTGGGGATGTGGGTGGTTCCTGTCCCCATTTTTTTATGGCCGCTCACATGCGGCTCAGTTCATCTTGGATTTCCTGCTCGGTGATGGCTTTCTCGGGATGATCAAAGCGCCATTGCTCCCAGGCCAAGCTCAAGCCCCAGAACACAATCACCCAGATCGGCCAGAAATAGCCGCCGCCTGAAAGCCCCCACACCAGCAGCAGGATGAGGTTGACGAACAAATAGACCTGCCACTGCTTATTGAGCTTTTTTCTTTTTCTGATTCGTCTGATCGCAACGTCTTTGGAATCCATGCCGTGGGCGCTTGGGCTCTTCTAGAGGTAGACAAGCCAAGCCGCTGTGTCACTCCAGCGTTGTGCAGAAGCGGTGAGCGATGTTGAGTTCTTCCTGAGTGATCTCGCCCCCGGCTGGTGTGACGTTGCCTGAGGGCCCGCCGCGACTGAGGAAAACGTCCTGGCCGAGTTGGGTGGCCATGCACGCGCGCACCTCGGCTGGGGGTGTCACGGGCATTGGCACACCAAAGAAAGGATCCATTACCCGCATTGATTCGTCCTGGAGATTATCCAGCGGTTGACCGCTTCGTTGACCAATCAATTTGGAACGGTTGGTTCCGCTGGATCGATAAGGTCCAGTGGCGGATGGCAGGCTCCGATGGACTGGAATGACGATGCTTTGGCAGCCCTGAAGAAGGACGTCCCCTTTTTTGTGAGGCCAGCAGTGCGCCGGCGTGTGGAGTCCATGGCTGCTGAGGAGAACCGACCATCCATCGACCTGAGCTTCTATCAACAGGCCAAAGCCAGCATGGGGCCGAAGTGAATCAGCGCAGGTTTTTCCTCAAAGATCTGAACTGTTTGGCCCCAATGATCAAGGCAGGGGCTGGTTTGCTGGCTTGCTCAGTTGGGCTTTTGACATCAACGCCTGCGCAGGCCACCAGCCTTCACCCCTGCGGCAGTATTCGGATTGCTAACACCACCTTCTGCTTTCTTGATGCCAATGGCGATGGGCGGTACCAAGAGGGTGAGGAGGAGTTTTGCCTTGATGGTTGGCTGACCCGCGGAGGACTTCGTTGCCGCGGTGAAGGGGTCAAGGCAACGCCCGGTTCTCAAGCCTCAGTAATCACGATTCGCGTGCTCACCAGTTGGGATGAATCGTGTCCTGGCTCCATGAGTGTTGATCAAATTAACCATCACTTGCGCAATGGCTACCGCATCGTGGGGACGAAGACCCAGACCGAGATGATCTCGACCACTGGCCAACCCATCGCCTGTTCGTATACGACCTATTCACTCCAACAACGTTGATGGTCTGCTGCTGCACAGTGGATTGAGTCCATGGGCAAAGCGCTAATGAGGCCTCTTGTGATTGCTTTCACCACGGTTCTCAGCGCAGCACCGGCTCAGGCTGAAATTGTTCAAGCCTGGTGCTCATTGATGTGGCGGGATGGTCGTGCACAGATCGAACAAGGCCCTTGCGACTTCCGGCAAGCGTTTGGCAACGTTCAGGTTTGGATGGGCGAGCGCTGGGCGTTTGACTTTCCAGCGGATGGTCAGGGCCGCTACTACACCCGCAGAAACCGCAACGACTTCATCCGTTTTGAGCGTGGTGGCTACATCCTCACGGTGTTCCAGGGCGGTCAGCCAGCTAGGTAACCCGGCGTTTGGTGAATAAAAAACGCCCTGGAGACTCACCCAGGGCGTCAGTTGCTTCGTCCGATCGGCTGCTTGCTTCCGATCTGCTCAACGTTCTAAAGCGGTTTGGCGCCCTACTGGCGGCAACTCATCCAGGTTTCAGAAGCCATTCACCAGAGCAGCGGCGTCTTTCAATAACCGGGTTGAGCGCCTGGCGAGGTGAAGGGGCCATCGGAGACGTTGTCGAAGCTGACGGTGAGCAGCTCGTCTTTGATCAGCTCCCCATTTCCATCTAGGAGTTCTGGGTGAATGGTTTTCAGGCCGGTGCGATCACGCATCAGGTTGTTGGCCCTCGGTTGTTGGCTCCTGGCGCTCCAGCCTTGGCGCATTTGCATGAAGGCGCAGCCCAGCAGGACAAAAAAGGCGATCCCGTACAAAACAGCGAACATCTCAACCAGCACGAATGCATCAATGCTGCCGCGACCAATCAGCCGCTGTGGTTCGGTTTACCCCTTCAAGGATGAAACGCCTTAGGGGGCTTTCTTTTGGACTGCCCGCAGGAGCCGGCGCCATCTCGACTGCTTGGGCGGCAACTCAGCCGGCCTGGCTTCCTCTTGCGTTGGCTCCACAACTCGGATCGTGAGGGATAGCGATGAGGTTTCAGCTGGTGTCCTTTGCTCAGGCGGGGGCTCGGGCTGCGTGTTGGTTGGTGGCTCAGTTTCTTGCTTTGGTTCGGGTCGGATGTCGGTTGGTGGCTCGGGTTCTTGGTTTGGCTCGGGTGCAGCAAAAGAAGGCTTAACTCCGGTCGCCCCTGGCCATGAGCCGTTCAGCAGGTAGCCCCGCACCATGGGGCTTGGGTGGGCACTGGTGAGAGCCGCCAACGCCGGTGGTGGCAGTGCATTCCACGGCCCAGCCTTGGCCTTTGAGCGCGGCGCCAGCATCCATGGCTTAAAGCGCATTGAGCGACTATCCAGTACTGAGTTCAAAAGCTAGGTCTTCCGTTCTGTGTTTCTTGATGCACGCTGCTGTGACCGACGCCCCCTATTGGATCACCCAGCGCCTGTCATGTGGCCTTAAGCCTGAGCCGCAAGACCTTCGAGGGCGCCGAGGCGTCTCAGGCTGAGATGCGGATGCGCTCGTGACACAAGCAGGAGCGTCCTGCGGCGAGTCTCGCTTTGGACTTCTGCGACGAGATTGAAGGGGTAGCCCGATGGGCAACACCCTCACACCAACCATTTGGCTCCGTGCACAGACGGGGCCTTTTTTATTGGGAAGGCTCTCCCCGGCACTTCGAAGCTGGGGGTTTTGATGGCCCGCCACGCAGCCATCAATGCCAGGGGTGGCGCTCAGCTGAATAGCTGCCAGCACCAGCGCCGTGGTCACCAGCACCAGGCCGAAATCCACCCGCCAGTTGGGCCGGCTCAATCCGACACAGCTCATAGTCAGCGAGCTGTTCAGTCCTGGGCTCAACACGAGCTGGTGTGGTGAGTCACCCCTCTATTCCGCCTTTTGCTGAGAGGATCACGCGACTTGATTTGATCTCGTGGCCGCCAAGTACCTCAATAACGTCCGCGTGCGCTGCAAGGAGGGCTGCGAAGAGAAGTTCATCGCCGAGACAGAGCAATGGGTGAACCCTGAGGGGATGCTCGATGCCTACTGGGCCAAGACAGGAGAACGCAGCTATTGCTTTGTAGGCCTATGGGAAAGCGAAGAGAAGCTGGTGGCGGCCCGTCCGCTGATGATCGAACACCTGAACAAGGTCCGTGATTTCTTTGAGGAGATCTCGCCTGAGCTTGGTGTCACGGATCCAGTTTCAGGATCCGTGGTGACGCATAAAAGCTGATTGCTGAAAAGGCTGCCGTTGAAGCCAGAAGCAAGCAAGACCAGCTTTAGCCACTACTTTGCGGGGGCTTTTTGATGTGATGCGTTTAGAGGGCTTAGGAGACTCTCATCGACGAATCAGAAAAATAGGCTGGAAAGCATGCAGGCTTTTTGGCCAAGCTTTTGCGGCCTTCACAAGCGGGCTAATCCAATGACCAATTACCAAAAAACCGTGGCAGCCGTATTGGCTGCTCTAGCCGCTGTGTCTTATGTAGCGGCCATACCCACAGAATCAGGAATAACAAACGTCGGTTCGTCCGCGTCATTTCTGAGACGTGGTGCTTGATCTCAGTTGCCACTGCTTGGGCGGGGGCAATTCCCCCGATTGGGGGAAGCGGTGAACCATCGATTGCAGCGACGGTAGGGGTGTCGAAAGAGAGCAAGCAATGACAGAGCCATCGACTCCGAAACCGAAGAAGAAAGGCCTCGGCTTTTTCTATGCAGTTGGCACTGGCTTCCTGGTGCTCTTGGTCTTCGCATCAACGGCATACAGCGAGAGGGAGTCCATCAAGCTGATCGACCCCATGCAGAGAGAGCTGGCCGCGCCTATGCCTCAACGCTGATGAAAAAGCCCCGTTATTGGCTCTGCTTCTGGGATGGCCACCAGTCGCGCATCGAGCCAACCAATGCCACCACCCGTGAGGAAGCCATCCGCGAAGGCCTTGAATTTTCGCTGGACCACCTCACTGCCGTCTTCAGCCAAGAGGCAGGTTTTAGCCACGCCGAAATGGTTGAACTCTCAGCCGTACTGCCGCCATTGGGATTGCCACTGTGGACGCCGCCAGATCAATGATTTTTTCCACAAGATTGTTTTCTGAATAACAATTTTTTTCCACAGACTTGGCTGCTGCCTGAATTGCTCACCACAGGCTGTGGTCAGGATTAATCCCCAATCAAAATGATGCCTCTGGCTCAGGCGCTGCCCATCATTCCCTTGGCTTCCGGCAGCGACCTGGCTAAAGCCCTGCTCATCAGTGGATTGGTATTCCTTGCCTTTTTCATCCCGTGGCAATTACGCCGCCGCCATGTCCGCCGCTTTCAGCGCCGCATCTCCATGCGTGAAAGGGATCGGGGTTCTTAGCTGAAATACTCAGCACCAAGCGCGGAACACTGAGAGTTCAATTGAGTTGTGGCGGGTCTTAGGGCCGCTTTTTTCTTAGGTGGCTTTGGCGCCCGGCAGCTTGGTGGCAGTCAGGCCAGGCGTCTCTTTCATGACCCGCTGGGCTTCTTGGAACCCTCTGACCACGCGGCAAACGCCCTGTGGGTCGCAGACCTTGTAGTACTCAAAGCCATCTGGAGCATCGGTGAGCTTGATCGGACTCATTTCATTGCTCAAGAGCCCCTAACAATGCCCTGACCCAAGGGATAACGGCTACCCCTAAATGGGGGCTTTTTTGTGTTCACCAAACGAATTCAATTGAATTGATGAGCCCAGACACAACAAAACCCCAGCTGGTGTGAGGAATGCTGGGGCGATGCTGACCCGCGAAATTGGCCTGCTACCTGTGCGGGTTCAACTCAATCAATCAACACCTGAAGGCCAATGGTGTATCCAGCTGTACCGTCTAGAAGAGACAGTAATTAGTACCTATCAGACACAACAAAGTCTCGACTGACTGACGTGCCCGCCGAGACGATGCTGCCCTTAGGGACGGAAAACCCCTTGGAACAGATTCAACTTTGCAAAGATGGAACTGTGATTCTGTATTCGTCTGTACCGTCTGGCACGGACAGTCATTGGTTCCTGTAACGGATTATCTGCATTGCGCTTTCTATTACGGATCATCCGTGACATCTGCTTCAGTGCTGTCGCCAAGTCAATCGCCTAAAACCAGTTCTGGCCAAGCTTCCCAGTGGCTCAGCACCTTGGTAGTGGCGAAGTGGTGCAACGGGCCTGTGATGCTGTGAAGACGAACGACTTTCCCACTAACCCGCTTCTGCTTTGTTTCCTTGCCGAAGCCAAAGATGCACAGAATTGCCTGCACAACGCCGATAGGACAGCTGAAGCTGAGTGTCTTCTGCTTGGGTATCGCTTGGCACAGGAATCTTCCATCACCAGTCGATGTGAAAGCTTCACCCAGGCGTCGTTGGCACTAAACCAGTCCTTGCTGGTGAGTAAATCTGCGGCACAGGCTTCGGTAGTCAGTTGTTTTATCCAATGCAGCTGTAGATGCAATTTGGCAATGCGCACTCGGTCTAGGACGTAAGCGTCCCCTAATTGTTTTAACCGGCCATGAGTAAACAAGCCAAGCGCGGTCGTGTTGTCGTACAGCAGCCGATTCCTCAAAGCGGGGAACGCGTTGCCTATGTCGAGTACATGTTGGGTGGTCAATTCCGCAGGGACGATATTGAAGCGATTGCAGATTTGGTCTTTCTTCCTGGTTGCGGCACTCGCTTCCGGTGACTGATCGTCTGAGGGTGGAGAAGCGTCTGCCACGCGGCCCGCTTCTCTTTCGTTGGCGGCGTCCGTCTGGGCCTTCTGTGTTGAACACCGCTGGCGCTCCAGCGTGGTGGCTTCGCGTTCGATTGGCTGGACCGAATAGCCCTCTCGTGCGTAAGCGGCTGCAATCAGATGGCGATCGTGGCGGGCCTGAAGGTTCTGACGGGCGTACACCTGACACCCATCGATGAACCAAGGGTTGTCGTCTAAGACCGTCCTTTCTCGACGGGACAGTTGCGGCAGGCCATCTGTCGGCGGCATTTCACCACCGACAGATGGCCTCCGCTGTCAACGGTCACTTCGTCGAAATGGTTCAGCAGGTTGATGGACTCGCCAGCCGCCATCACTGGGGAGACGAAAGACGCCTTCAGTTGCCCTGCTTTGGTTTTGCTTGACGCCCCCTGTTGGATTCGAACCAACGACCGGCTGCTTAGAAGGCAGCTGCTCTATCCAGCTGAGCTAAGGGAGCAGACACTCCAATCCTGCCAGTGAAGCTGCTTAGATTGGAGGGCTGTGAAAGCTCCCCAATGGCCCCGGCCCGCCTCAGCGACAGCCAGAAGCAGGAGCTGGTGAGCCAGTTCAAGGCTGGCGTGACAGCGGCGGCGCTTGCCGAAGCGTTTGGCTGCAGCCCCAACACGGTGAGCCGCACCGTGAAAGCTCTGCTCAGCCCCGAGGAGTACGAAGGCCTCAAGCAGAAGCGCAGTGGCCGCGGCACTGCTGCTGTTGCGGTGAAAGAAGACGAGCCCAAGGCAGACGAACCCGAAACTGAGACCGCACCAGAGGCCCCTTCCCCTGAGGCTGAACTAGAAGCTGATGAGCCGCTGGAGGGCAGTAGCTCTTTGGCCCTTGATGACGCCGATGATTTCGGCGCTGATGACAGCGACGAGGAGCTTGATGAGCTCAGCGACGACGACAGCGTTGCTGAAACCTTTGTGGCGATTGCCCCGCTGCCTGGTCTCGGGGTGATTGATGGCGGGGCCCCTTGCGTCAGTAAGCCGCTGGTGGATGGAAGCTTGCCTTCCACGGTGTATCTGTTGGTCGACCGCGACGTGGAGCTCAAAGGCACCCCCGTTAAAGACTTCAGCGAGCTGGGTGCTGTGGCGGCCACTGAGATGGAGCACAAGGCGATTGCGCTGTTCAGCAATCCCCGCCAGGCCAAGCGACAGTGTGGCCGCAGTCAGCGGGTGATCAAGGTGCCGGATTCCGGCGTCTTTGGCCGCACCGCGCCATTCATCCTGGCCCAGGGCATCAGCCGTATCGTTTTAGAAGGCAGCCTCTACGCCATCCCTGGCGCTTGAGTTAGCGCCGCAGCAGCGCGGCAACGCTGCCGCCGCTGAACACCCCGCAGACCAGGGCGATGCCCACCACAAAGCCTGTGGGCAGTGGGGCGCTTTGGCCAAAACCAAGCTGCAGTGGTTCGCGCTGGTTGAGGTTTTGGCTGCCCAGACACAGCATCACCAGCAGCAGCAAGGAGCTGACCATGGTTCCGGTGAGGAGGCGCAGGCGCAGCAGCATTTCAACTGGTGGCGATGGGGTCAGTCTGCCGCGCTATGCAGCAGTGCATAGAGCTCACGTCTGGAGTGGCCGCTGCGGCTGGCCAATTCACGGGCGGCATCGGAGGCGCTGAGGCCACCGGCTTGCAGCTGTTGCAGCTGCGCGCGCAGAGCATCGGCATTCCAAGCTTCGGGTTCGCTGGCAGGCGCCCCGCCCAGCACCACCGTGCATTCGCCTTGGGGTTTGCAAGCGCTGAAGTGCTCCAGCGCTGCCGCCAGGGTGGGGCCCACGTGCTGTTCATGGCGCTTGGTGAGCTCGCGGGCCACCTGCACGGGCCGCTCAGCTCCGCAGTGCTCGATCAGTTCTTTGAGCAGTTGCAGGAGGCGGTGCGGCGCTTCATAGAGAACGCTGGTGCGCTCCTCTTGGGCGATGGCCGTTAGGCGCTGCTGTCGCTCGCGCCCTTTGGCCGGCAGAAAACCTTCAAAGCAAAAGCGCCCACTGGGCAAGCCACTGCTCACCAAGGCGGTGGTGGCCGCGCAAGGGCCTGGAATGCAAATCACGGTGCGGCCTGCCGCGCGAGCCGCCGCCACCAGCTCTTCGCCGGGGTCGCTGATGCCCGGCAGGCCGGCATCACTGATCAAGGCCACAGCTTCGCCATCAGCCAGGGCCTGCAGCAGTTCGGGGATGCGCTGCTGCTGGTTGTGCTGGTGGAAGCTGATCAGTTTTTGCTGGATGCCCAGGCCATGCAGCAGCAAGCCGCTGTGGCGTGTGTCTTCGCAGGCGACGCGGTCAACAGCTGCCAGCAGCTGCTGGGCCCGCGGGGAGAGGTCGCCGCGGTGGCCGATCGGTGTTCCCACCAGATAGAGAACCCCGGGGCTGGGCTCCTTCACAATGGCGCTCGCCTGTGATCAATCCATGATGCCCACCACCGAAGCCATCCTTGTGGTACTGCGGCGTTTGGTTTGGGAGTCGGCCGATATCCTGCGGGCCTATGCCCGCTCCGAGCAGCCTCCCTTTGGCTATCCCCCCGCCTTGAGTGTGGATAACGGCGGCGAAGGCCCGGTGAGCGCGGCGGATCTGGCGGTGAATCAACACCTGCTCGATGGCTTTCGCAGCAACTTCCCGGATGCCCCCTGGGCTCTGCTCAGCGAAGAAACCGCTGCGGAGCAGCTCACCGCTGGTGTTCCGCTGGATGCCGAATGGCTGTGGATCCTCGATCCGCTCGATGGCACCAAGGATTTCCTGCAGGGCACCGGCGAGTACGCCGTGCACTTGGCGTTAGTGCACCACCAACGGCCGGTGCTGGGGGTGGTGCTCCAGCCCGAGCGGGAAGAGGTGTGGTTTGGCCTGGTGGATGAACAGAAGGCCTGGTGTGAAACCCGCGATGGCACGCAGCGCCCCGCCCAGCTCAGCAGCCGCGTCCAGCGCTCCGATTTGGTGTTGGTGGCGAGCCGCAACCACCGCGATGAGCGACTCGAGCGTTTGCTGGAGGCGTTGGCTTTGGGCGACACCAAGGCGATTGGCAGTGTCGGCGGCAAGGTGGCCACGATCCTGCGTGGGGAGACCGATGTCTACATCTCCCTGTCGGGCCGCAGCGCCCCGAAGGATTGGGACATGGCGGCTCCAGAAGCGGTGCTGCTGGCTGCGGGCGGTGCCTTCAGCCACGCCGATGGCGCGCCCTTGCTGTACAACGACGGCGATGTGCGCCAAGCCGGCTGCCTGATCGCCAGCAATGGAAAAGCCCAGGCCGAGCTCTGTGAGCTGGCCCGGGCTTGCCTGGCTGAGATTGATCCAGGCTTTGCGGTTTAGGACTCGCCGATCGGCAGGATCACAGTGGGCTGAGGATCGGAGCCGTCCTGGGGCACACCGCGCAGGGTGAGGTTGATGCGGCCGCGGTTGTCGATCTCGCGCACGCGAACGCGCACCTCATCGCCAACATTGACCACGTCTTCCACCTTCTCGACCCGTTGATCGGAGAGCTGGGAGATGTGGATCATGCCTTCCTTGCCAGGAAGGATTTCCACGAAGGCGCCAATCGGGATCACGCGGGTGACCTTGCCATCGAAGTACTCGCCTTCGCTGACGCGGCGGGTGAGGCCTTCGATGATCTTCTGGGCTTCCTCAGCAGCAGCACCGTCGTGGCTGGCCACGGTGACGATGCCGGTGTCCTCGATGTCGATCTTGGTGTTGGTGCGCTCGGTGATGCCCTTGATCGTGCGGCCGCCGGGGCCGATCACGGTGCCGATCAGTTCTGGATCGATGCGGAAGCTGAGCCGGCGCGGGGCATGGGGCGACATGGTGTCGCGGGGCTTGTCGAGCGCCTCGAGCATCTTCTCGAGGATGTGCAGACGGGCCGGACGGGCCTGGGTGACGGCCTCACCGATGGTCTTCATGGCCAGACCGGTGATCTTCATGTCCATCTGCAGGGCGGTGATGCCCTTCTCGGTGCCGGCCACCTTGAAGTCCATGTCACCGAGGAAGTCCTCGATGCCTTGGATATCGGTGAGCACGCGCACCTCGCTGCCCTCACGGATCAAGCCCATGGCAGCACCGGCCACTGGGGCGGCGATCGGCACGCCGGCATCCATCAGCGCCAGGGTGCTGCCGCATACCGAACCCATGGAGGTGGAGCCGTTGGAGCTCAGCACTTCGGAGACCACGCGCAACACGTAGGGGAAGGATTCCTTCGGGGGCAGCACGGGGAGCAGGGCCCGCTCAGCCAAGGCGCCGTGGCCGATCTCGCGGCGACCGGGGGAGCGCATTGGACGGGTTTCACCCACCGAGTAGGGGGGGAAGTTGTAGTGGTGCAGGTAGTGCTTCTCGTTGGACGGGTTGAGGTCGTCCATCTCCTGGGCATCGGAGGGGGTGCCGAGGGTGGCTGTGGAGAGCACCTGGGTGAGCCCGCGCTGGAACAGACCGGAGCCATGTACGCGCTTGGGCAGCACGCCAGCGGCAGCACTGATCGGACGCACCTGATCGAGGCTGCGGCCATCAACGCGCTTGCCGTCTTTGACGATCTGGGCGCGCATCATCGATTTGGTGAGCGCCTTGAAGCTGTTGCCCAGCAACTTGCCGTTGCTACTCACAGCGGCGCGCACCGCATCGGTCTCTTTGAGGGCGGCGATGGCCTCAGCAGCCTTGGCCTTAATCGAATCGAGCTGGCTATCGCGCTCGGCTTTGGTGAGCGTGAACTGGGAGAGCACTGCACCGATGTCTTTGGTGCACTGCTTGGCCAGGTAGTCGGGAACGGTGGTGTCTTCCGCGGGCTTTTCGGGCACCACTTGCTCGATGCCCAGTTCAGCGATCGTTTCTTTCTGGTGGCGGATCAGCTCGAGGACCGCTTCGTAGCCGAAGTCGATCGCCTCGATCATGTCCTCTTCCGGCAGCTGTTGGGCGCCGGCTTCCACCATCACCACACCTTCGGCGGTGCCGGCCACCACCAGATCAAGCTCGGAGCGCTCGATCTCGCGGTAGCTGGGGTTGAGGATGAAGTCGTCGCCCAGCAGGCCGACGCGCACGGCCGCCATCGGTCCGTAGAAGGGGATCTTGGCCAGCAGGGTGGCCAAAGAAGCGCCGGTCACGGCCAGCACATCGGGCGGGACGCGCTCATCGACCGACATCACGGTGGCCACGATCTGCAGGTCGTCGCGCATCCAGCTGGGGAACAGCGGACGGATCGGGCGGTCGATCAGGCGGCAGGCGAGGGTGGCGCGCTCAGGTGGGCGGCTCTCACGGCGCATGAAGCTGCCGGGGATGCGGCCAGCGGCATACAGGCGCTCCTCGTAGTCGCAGGTCAGGGGCAGAAAGTCGATGCCTTCGCGGCCGTTGGCTCTGGTTGCCGTGACGAGAACCGCGGTATCACCACATTCGATCAAGACGCTGCCGCCGGCCTGGGGCGCGTAACGGCGCGTCGTCAGTCGGATCTCCCTTCCATCAAAGGAGATCGACCGTGTTTCACCTTGCACTGGCTCTTATGTCCTGGTTGCTGTCAACTTTCATCTTGGCATCCAGGCCCCGCTGCTGACCGCGCTGCTGCCGATCTGCAAGCGGGCTGGCTGCTGCACGGCTTTGGCCAGGCAGCTGGTGTAGTCCGCATCGCTGAGCTCAAAGCAGCCAAAGCGCTCCAGATGGGGATTGCTGAGCTGCACATCAAAGAGCTCAAAGCCGCCTTGGCGCAGGGCGCTTTGCAGCTGCACCAGCACCACATTGGAGGCATGGGGCCGGCTGTGGAACATCGATTCACCGATCCAGCAGCGGCCAATCGCCAGCCCCAGCTGGCCGCCAGCGAGGCCGTGCGCATCCCAGGCTTCGATGCTGTGGGCCCAGCCCAGGCGATGCAGCTCTTGGTAGATGGCCCTTAATTCCAGGCTGATCCAGGTGCTGGGGCGATCGGCGCAGCCATCCACCACGGCGGCAAAGGCGCTGTTGAGCTTCAGCTCAAAGCGGCCGGGCCGCAGCTGACGCCGCAGGGAGCGGGGCACATGGAAGCGCTGATCAAGTGGAATCAGTGCCCGGTTGCGGGCACGAAAAAGGCCGAGAGCCCGATCGGGACCCTCGGCCATGGGAAACCAACCGGCGGCGTAGGCCGCCAGTAGGTCATTCACCAGCTGGACTTGACCACACCGGGCAGCAGGCCTTTGTGGGCGCGCTCACGCAGCTGGTTGCGGCACAGGCCGAAATCTCTGTAGACGCCACGGGGCTTGCCGGTGGCCCAGCAGCGGTTGCGCATGCGGGTGGGGGCGCTGTTGCGGGGCAGCTGTTGGATCTTGCGGTGGATCTCCAGCCGCTCCATGGGATCAGCAGCGTTGGCGAACGCCTCCATCAGGGCCGACCGCTTGGCGGCGAAGCGCTCCACCATTTTTTTGCGCTTCACATCCCGCGCGATCATCGACTTCTTCGCCATGCGGCAGCCCGGATTGGAATCAGGAATCCGCCAGCATAAACGATGGGTTTAGTTGCCCATCAACTGACGCACCAAGCTCAGTTGGCTGGTGTCTTTGACGATCAGCACCGCGCTGAGGCCCAGCAGCAGCACCAAGCCCGATTGCATGAAGGCCATTTGAATTCGCTCCGGCAGCGGCCGGCCGCGCAGGCCTTCGATCAGCAGCAGCACGAACTGGCCGCCATCGAGCATGGGCAGCGGCAGGGCGTTGAGCACCGCCAGGTTGATGGAGATCAGCGCGGTGAACAGGAACAGGCTGGAGCCGCCTTGCTCAGCCAGCTGGGCCCCCATCTCCACGATCTTCACCGGGCCTGACACCTGCGAAGCGGTTTCACCGAAGTTGGTGATCAGGGTCCAAAAGCCATCGATGGTGCGGGTCCAAATCGCGGCGAAGTCGCGATTGGCGCGGCTGATCACCTCCAGCGGATTGGCGGGGCGGCGGAAGTTCTCCACTCCAGCGGGCTGCAACTGAGCGCCAATGCGGCCGCTGCCACCCAGATCAGCCGGAATCATCGGCACGCTGAGGGTTTCACCCTGGCGCTTGATTTCCACTTGCAATTCCTGGCTGGGGGAGCTTTTGACGGCATCCACCAGGGTTTGCACGGCGGTGCTGCCGCCACCAAGGGGTTGGCCATTGAGGCCGATCAGCGTGTCGCCGGGCTCCAGGCCCGCTCGCGCGGCGGCCTGCTGGGGCTGCACGCCAGTGACGAGCACACCACCTGTGGCGCTGAAGCCCGAAGGGATGCCCACCACCAGGCCCTGACCCACCAACACAACCCAAGCCAGGATCACGTTGGCAATCACACCAGCGGCGATCACCAGGGCGCGTTGGGAGAGGGGCCGGTTTTTGAGTAGATCGGGATCGCGCGGGTCGATGTCGTTATCGGGCTCATCTTCTGGGAAGGCGACAAAGCCGCCCAGGGGGATCAGCCGCAGGGCATAGAGCACACCATTGCGCTGCTTTTGCAGCAGGGCTGGGCCAAAGCCCACGTTGAAACTGGTGACCCGGATGCCCTGGCAAACAGCGGCCAGGAAATGGCCCGCTTCGTGCACCACCACCAGCAGCGCCAGGATTAATAGCGCTGAAAGCACCCCCACAAGCTCACCTCAAGAAGAGGATCATTGTGGCGTGAGTCGTTCGCGACCGAAGTACGGCACCAACGCAGCGGGCAATTGGATGCTGCCGTCGGGCTGCTGACCGTTCTCCAGCAGGGCCGCCATGGTGCGACCGATCGCTAGGCCACTGCCATTGAGGGTGTGCAGCAGCTGGGTGCCTTTGCCCTCTTTGAAGCGAATGGCTGAGCGCCGCGCTTGGAAATCACCGCAGGTGCTGCAGCTGGAAATTTCCCGGTAGGAGCCAGCTCCAGGCAGCCACACCTCCAGGTCGTAGGTGCGGGCCGCCGAGAAGCCCATGTCGCCGGTGCAGAGCTCCAGGCGCCGGTAGGGCAGCTCGAGGGCTTCCAGAACGGCTTCGGCATCGAGTGTCAGCTGCTCGTGGGCCTCAGCTGATTTTTCGGGGTGGCAGAACCAATAGAGCTCAACCTTGTTGAACTGGTGCAGGCGAATCAGGCCGCGGGTGTCGCGCCCGTAGCTGCCGGCTTCACGGCGGAAGCAGGGCGTGTAGGCGGCGTACTTGAGCGGCAGCTGCTCAACGGCAATCACCTCATCGCGATGCAGCGAGGTGAGCGGCACTTCGGCGGTGGGGGTGAGCCAGAGGTCGTCGTCGGCGCAGCGGAAGCTTTCTTCGGCGAATTTGGGCAGCTGGCCGGATCCGGTGAGGCTGGCGCTGTTCACCAGGATCGGCGGCATCACCTCGGTGTAGCCCTTGGTGCTGTGCAGATCGAGCATGAAGCTGATCAGGGCGCGCTCTAGCCGGGCGCCATCCCCCATCAAGGTGATGAAACGGCTCTGGGCAATGCGCACGGAGCGCTCAGTTTCAAACAGGCCGAGGCGATCAGCCAGCTGCCAGTGCTCTTCGAGGTCTTTGCCCTGGCGCGGTTCGCCCCAACGCTTCACCTCAACGTTGTCGGCCTCGCTTTTGCCCTCGGGGGCATCGGCTGAGGGCAGGTTGGGCAGGGCCAGCAGCTGTTCGCGCAGCTTGGCTTCCAGACCTTTTTCTTCCTCTTCCAGAACCGCCACCTGCTGCTTGATGCGGTTGCCCTTTTCGCGCAGGGCCTTCACCTCATCGCTGTCGGGGGCGGCGCCGCCTTTGATCAGCATCCCCACCTCTTTGCCGGTGCGGTTGCCTTCGGCTTGCAGATTGCTGCGCTGCTCTTCGAGGTCGCGCTCTTGTTTGGCGATCAGCTGCAGCTTGGTGAGGTCCACCTCCATGCCGCGCCTGCCCAATTGCTGGCTAATCAGCTCAGGGTTGTCGCGCAGCAGGCGCTGATCCAGCACGGCCTCAGGGCAGGTGGGCGGAGCTTACGAGGCAGGTGCCTCAGAGCACCTGCACCACTTCGCTCACCTCGGGAATGGCTTCGCGCAGCTTGCGCTCAATGCCCATCTTCAAAGTCATGGTGCTGCTGGGGCAGGAGCCGCAGGCGCCCTGCAAACGCACCTTCACGATCGGGCCGTCGATCTCCACGACTTCCACATTGCCGCCATCAGCCATCAGGAATGGTCTGAGCTCATCGAGGGTGCGCTCCACGTTCTCCAGGGTTAGGGCCTGGGGATCGTTGGTGGCGGCCGCGGTATCGGTGGTCATGGCAGCAAGCTGTTTGCTAGTTGAAGCCTAAAAGCTGGCAGGCGTGACTGATCGTTACGACGCGGTGCTGGTGGGCGCCGGAATCATGGGCGCCACCCTGGCGGCGCTGCTGCATGAGCTGGATCCAGCCATGCGGCTGCTGATGCTGGAGCGTCTCGATGGGCCTGCCCTCGAGAGCAGTGCAGCGGCCAATAACGCCGGCACCGGCCATGCCGCCAATTGCGAGCTGAACTACACGCCGCAGCAGGCCGATGGCAGCGTTGCCACCGCCAAGGCCTTGGCGATCAATGCCGCTTTTGAGCGCAGCTTGGAGTTTTGGGCCACGTTGCGCGAGCGCGGCGAGCTCGACACCCCGGCTTTTCTCAATTCGGTGCCCCACATCAGCTTTGTCTGGGGGCAAGGCGATGTGGCGTTTCTGCGCCAGCGCCACCAACAGCTCAGCGCTCTGCCTGCTTTTGCCGGCATGGAGTGGAGCAGCGACCCTGCCGAGTTGGCGGAGTGGATGCCCTTGGTGATGCAGGGGCGAGGCGCATCAGAGCCCGTGGCCGCGACGCGCATCTCCAGAGGCACCGATGTGGATTTCGGCAGCCTGACGCGGCTGTATTTGCAGGATCTGCAGCGCAGTGGTGCCTTGGAGCTGCGCACCGGTTGTGAGGTCAACGACCTCACGCGCAAGTCCAACGGCGATTGGAGCGTTGAGCTTGCTGGCGGCGAGCGGGTGCAAACACCGTTTGTGTTCCTCGGTGCTGGCGGCGGGGCCTTACCGCTGTTGCAGCGCTCCACAATCCCGGAAGCCAAGGCCTTTGCCGGCTTCCCGGTGAGCGGCCAGTGGCTGGTGTGTGGTGATAACCAGCTGGCCAGTCGTCATCTGGCCAAGGTGTACGGCAAAGCCAAGGTGGGCGCACCGCCGATGTCGGTGCCGCACCTCGACACGCGCTTCATTAATGGCGAGCGATCGTTGCTGTTCGGCCCCTTTGCCGGCTTCAGCACCAAGTTTCTCAAGCAGGGCTCGCTGCTGGATCTGCCCCGCTCAGTGCGCATCGGCAACCTGCTGCCGATGCTGCAGGTGGGGGCCGGCAACTTCCCCTTGGTGCAGTACTTGATCAATCAGCTGCGCCAAAGCCCGGAGCAGCGGCTGGAGGCGTTGCAGCAATTCCTGCCCCAGGCTGAGGCCAGCGACTGGACCCTGTCGGTGGCGGGCCAGCGGGTTCAAATCATCAAAAACGGTCCCAAGGGCGGCCAGTTGCAGCTGGGCACTGAAGTGGTGGCCGCCGCTGATGGCTCGCTGGCTGCGTTGCTGGGGGCTTCGCCTGGAGCGAGCACCGCCGTCACGACCATGCTGGAGGTGCTCGAGCGCTGCTTTGCCAGCCGTTTGGCCACTCCTGCTTGGCAAGAGCGGCTCAAGGCGTTGTTCCCCAGCTGGGGCGGCGATGTGCTCAGCAGCCGCAGCCGCAATACAGCGGTGCTGGGGCTCTAGCGCTCAGCAGCGCGGCTTGGATCACAACGCCTTGTAGGCATTGACCGCCTGACGCAGGGTCGGATAGGTCAGCTTGTCCAAGCCGTCGGTGTTCTCGCCGATCTGGGCGATGAGGTTGAGAAATTCGCTCTGGCGTCCAGCCCAGATGAGCGCAATGTTTTGCCGCTGGAGCTGCTGCTGCAAATCCTTCAGCACGGCTAAGCCGTTGATGTCGATGTCGCTGATCGGCACCGCATCAATCACAAACCAGCGCAGCTCACCACCGGAGGCCTTCACAGCAGCGAGGGCGCGCTGCTTGAAGTGGTCGGCATTGAAGAACACCAGCGGGGCGTTGAAGCGAAACAGCACCAGCCCTGGGATGGCTGAAGCTTTGCCGTGGCGATCGATCGAATGCAGCCCAGGCAGTCCCTTTTGCTCTCCGAGCAACTCCACACTTGGGCGCGCCGTGTGCTTCACGAAGCGCATGATCGCCAGGGCCACGGCAAACAGGATGCCGTTGATCGAGCCCAGGGCCACCACACCGGCGGTGGTGACCAGCGATAGGCCGAACTCGCGCTGGTCCATCCGCCAGAACTGGCGCAGGCTGGCGATGTCCAAGAGCGAGAGGGCCGCGGCGATCAGCACCACGCCGAGGGCCGCCACCGGAACGAATTGCAGCGGGCCGGTGAACACCAGCAGCACCACGGCGATGGTGGCAGCGGCCACCAATCCGGTGACCTGCGTTCTGCCTCCAGCGGTCACCGCCATGGCGGTGCGCGAGTCAGCACCGGTGACCACAAATCCCTGGGTCAACGAGGCGGCAATGTTGGCGGCGCCATAGGCCACCAGCTCCTGGTCCACATCGACTTCATACCCACCGCGCGAGGCAAAGCTGCGGGAGGTGATTGTGCCGCTGGTGAACAGCACCAGCGCCAGGCCGGCGGCTGAACCGAGCAATTTGGGAATGGTCTCCAGCGGCACCAGCGGCAGGGCTGGGGCGGGTAGCCCGGCTGGGACCGGGGCCAGCACGGCCACGCCCATAGCCGGCAGATCCATCAGCCCCACCAGCAGCGCCGAGAGCACCAGCACCGCCAGGGCCGCTGGGATGGTTTTGAGGAAGCGCTTGACCAGCACCAGCACCACCACGCTGAACAGGCCCACGAGCAAGGTGGGCATCTGGGTGGTGGGCAGCTTGGTGATGATCTCGATCAGCTTGGGAATGATCCGGCTGGCGGTGATCTGAAAGCCCAGCACCTTGCCGATTTGCCCCAGGAAGATGGAGATGGCGATTCCATTGAGGAATCCCACCAAGATGGGTTTGGAGAGAAAGTCCGCCAGGGCTCCCAGCCGAAAGGCACTGGCCAGCACGCAGAGCACGCCGGTGAACAGGGTGAGTGCTGAGGCCAGCGCCAGGTAGAGCGCCGGATCGCCTGCCGCCATCGGTGCGATGGCCGCGGCAAGGATGGCGCAACTGGCTGCATCGGGGTTCACCACCAGCTGGGGTGACGTGCCCAACAGCGCATAGGCCAACAGGGGCCCGATGCTGGCGTACAGCCCGATGGCCGGAGGTAGTCCAGCCAGTTCGGCGTAGGCAATCGACACCGGCAGCGCCACCGCTGCCACCGACAGACCGGCAAAGAGGTCGTGGCTGAAGTCCTGTCCAAAGCGGTAGCGATGCAGCGCCACCACACCGGGCATCAGCGCATTGAAGCTGCCCAATTCACGAAGTTTCCCTCTCGACAGGATGGGCCTAGAACATCCAAGTGGCAGTAGGGGCCGCTGAGATTGATGAGCTTTTAGAGGTAGGCCCGGCCCAGTTGATCAGCTGCTTTCAGCGCCCTCATCACAGCAATCGCTGTGACCTCAAACGGTTCGTTGTGGCTGGTTTCCCCAGGGATCACGGAGCGCTCAGCAATCGCCATCAGCTCAGCGTCGTTACTGGCGTCGATGCCGACCTGGGCCAGCGTGGTGGGCAGCCCCACCTGCTGGCAGTAGCGGAACACCGCATCGATTTCGCTTTGGGGTTGGCCTTCCAGCACCAGCTGGGTGTGCAGGCCGATCACCACCTTTTCGCCATGGAGGTTGTGGTGGCTGCCGGGGATGGTGCTGATGCCGTTGTGCACCGCATGGGCCAGGGCTAAGCCGCCGATTTCAAAGCCCAGCCCCGAGAGCAGGATGTTGGCCTCCACAATCCGCTCCAGCGCTGGGGTGGGAACGCCGGCATCGATGGCGGCGCAAGCCGCTGGGCCATCGGCCAAGAGGATGTCGTGGCAGAGCTTGGCCAGCATCAGGGCGCTGGTGAGGGGCTTGCCGCCCACCACGTTGTTGCGGTGGCTTTCGTGGGTGGCGCGCGCTTCAAACCAGGTGGCCAGGCCATCGCCTAATCCAGCCACCAATTGACGTTTGGGGGCTTTGGCGATGACTTCGGTGTCCACCAGCAGCAGCTCGGGGTGGCGGTTGTAGAAGCGAAAGCCGGTGACGCTGCCCTCATCTGAGTAGATCACCGACAGGGCGCTGCAGGGGGAATCGGTGCTGGCCAGGGTGGGCGTGATCACCACCGGCAGCCCCAGTTCATCGGCCACAGCCCGGGCGGTGTCGGAGGCCTTGCCGCCGCCAGCTCCCACCACCGCGCAAAAGCCGTGGTGATCCGACATTCCCACCAAACGCTTGATCTCGCTTTCGCTGCATTCACCGCCAAAGGCATCGATCACGGGCTGCAGGCCCACTGGTGGCAATTGCTCCTGCCAGATCGGGGCGAGGGTGCGTTGGGCGGTGCCGCCAGCGATGAACAGCACGGGCCCTTGAAAGCCCAGGCGCTGCAGCTCACGGCCCAGTTCCCAGGTGGCTCCAGGACCTTGCACATACCGCGCTGGAGCGCCAAACACCCCCAGGGGCCGCTGGTGGATGCTGCCGAAATCGGTGCGGTAGGCCATGGCCTGCGGCGCTCTGCCCTTGCCTAGCCAAAGCAGCAGGCGAGCAGGGGCTTCTCCCTAAGATCTGCTGATGACAGACGCCCCCGTCTCAAGGCTCCGCAACTTCTGCATCATTGCCCACATCGACCACGGGAAATCGACCCTGGCCGATCGCTTGCTGCAGGACACTGGCACGGTGGCGGACCGGGATATGCAGGCGCAGTTCCTGGACAACATGGACCTGGAGCGGGAGCGGGGCATCACCATCAAGCTGCAGGCCGCGCGCATGCAGTTCAAAGCAGCCGATGGTGAGCTCTACACGCTCAACCTGATCGATACCCCCGGCCACGTTGACTTCTCCTATGAGGTGAGCCGCAGCCTGCAGGCTTGTGAAGGCGCGCTGCTGGTGGTGGATGCCAGCCAGGGCGTGGAAGCGCAAACCCTGGCCAACGTCTACCTGGCACTCGGCAATGATCTGGAGATCATTCCGGTGCTCAACAAGATCGATCTGCCGGGAGCTGATGCCGAGCGCATCAGCACCGAAATCGAAGAGATCATTGGCCTCGATACCAGCAACGCGATCCACTGCTCAGCTAAAACAGGCCTGGGTGTGCCGGAGATCCTGCAGGCCATCGTTGATCGGGTGCCCGCGCCGCCGGACACCACAGAAGAGCCGCTCAAGGCGCTGATCTTTGACTCCTATTACGACCCCTACCGGGGTGTGATCGTCTACTTCCGGGTGGTGAGCGGCCGGCTTCGCAAGAAAGACAAGGTCTTGCTGATGGCCAGCAAGAAGACCTACGAACTCGATGAGATCGGCGTGATGTCGCCCGATCAAAAGCAAGTTGATGAATTGCATGCTGGTGAGGTGGGCTATCTGGCCGCCTCGATCAAGGCCGTGGCCGATGCCCGTGTGGGCGACACCATCACGTTGGCGAGTGCTCCAGCGGAGGAGCCGCTGCCTGGTTACACCGAGGCCAAGCCGATGGTGTTCTGCGGCCTGTTCCCCACCGACGCTGATCAATACCCCGATCTGCGCGATGCACTCGACAAGCTCAAGCTCTCCGATGCCGCTCTGAAATACGAGCCGGAAACCAGCAGCGCCATGGGCTTTGGCTTCCGCTGCGGCTTCTTGGGGCTGCTGCACATGGAGATCGTGCAGGAGCGGCTTGAGCGCGAATACGACCTGGATCTGATCGTCACCGCTCCATCGGTGATCTACAAGGTGAACATGGCTGATGGCTCCACCGTGATGGTGGATAACCCGGCCACGCTCCCGGAACCGCAGGCCCGCGAATCGATCGAGGAGCCCTACGTGAAGATGGAGATCTACGCGCCCAATAGCTTCAATGGCACCTTGATGGAGCTGTGCCAAGAACGGCGCGGCACCTTCATCGACATGAAGTACATCACCACCGATCGGGTGACGTTGCAGTACGAGTTGCCTCTGGCGGAGGTGGTGACCGACTTCTTTGATCAGATGAAGAGCCGCACCAAGGGCTATGCCTCGATGGAATACAGCCTGATCGGCTACCGCCAGAACGTGTTGGTGCGCCTGGATGTCTTGATCAATGGCGACAAGGCCGATCCGCTCACCACGATCGTGCACCGCGATAAGGCCTATGGCGTGGGCAAAGGCTTGGTGGAAAAGCTCAAGGAGCTGATCCCCAGGCAGCAGTTCAAGATCCCGCTGCAGGCCTCCATTGGCAGCCGCATCATTGCGAGCGAAAGCATCAGCGCCATGCGCAAAGACGTGTTGGCCAAGTGCTACGGCGGTGATATTTCCAGGAAGAAAAAGCTGCTGAAGAAACAGGCCAAGGGCAAAAAGCGCATGAAGGCGATGGGCAAGGTGGATGTGCCCCAGGAGGCCTTCATGGCCGTGCTCAAGCTCAACGAGAACAAATAGGGGAACCCTGCTTCCAGCAGCGGGGCAGTGATGTGGAGCAAGCCAACACGGCAGCAGGGTTTCGTGCTGCCATCGGTTCTATTGCTCGGCTTGGTGATCATCACCAGCGGTTTGGCGCTGCAGGCCATGGCCCTGCAAGGAATGCTGAGCCAACAGCGCGAACTCAAGCGCGACCAAAAAGCCGACGCCGAGTTCTCAGCCGTGATGCGGCAGGCTTTGGATTAACCGAGGTGCTGGTGAGCGCCGTATTGCTGGGGATCTTCAGCAGCCTGGGCCTTCAGCTGTCGGGTTCCATCGGCCGAGCGGCCCAGCAGCAACAGCAATCGGCGGACCAGCAGCATTGGCTGGCCTTGCAACTGCAGCGTGATGCGGGCTTGTTGATTAGGCAGGGGGCGCTGCTGGCAGTGGATTGCAGCAACGAGAAACAACGCGAGCAGGGCTTGCTGCAGCTGCAGGCTTTGCTTGAGCAGGTTGGCTCCATCGAACCGGCCGAGACGTTCTCAACGCAACGGCAACTCCAGGTTGCTGATGGGCTTTTGCAACTGCAAGTGAGCATTGGCGAGCTGCAACGCCAGCGCGAGTTCAGCCTTCAAGGCTTAGGGGCCTGCATCGATGAGCTTGGTTGAGCTGCTCACTGCTGTGGCGATTGTGGGGATCCTGGCGGGCACCAGCATCAACGCCAGCCGCAGGCCGCTTGCCCATCAGCAGTTGCTGGCCGCGGCGCGTCAACTGGAGCTGGGCATTGAGCAAGCCCGCGATCAGGCGATGGATCAACAGGCCCCCTGCGCTCTGGCGTTAGGGGAGGCCGGTTGGATTGCACCTCAAGATGGCAGCTTGCCCGCCTGCAGCGATGCCGTTAGCCCATTGCTCGCGGGTGATCGCGCCAATGGCCTGAGGCTGAATCACAACATCACGGCGCTGCAGTTCACCGCCAATGGCTTGGTGCTGGGGGGCGGCACCGTGCGCTTAGCGGTGGATGGTTTGGATCAAGAACGCTGTGTGGTGATCAGCTTGCCGCTGGGCATCACACGCCGAGGCCTTTGGGAAAACAGTCAATGTGTGCCGCCAGCGTCAGCAGAATCTTGACGCTGGCGTTACAAGAAGGGTGCTGATCTTTGCCAGTGCAACGGCTATGGCAGTTCCAACGTGGCTTGAGCGGATGATGGCGCTGATGCGTCAAACGGTGCAGCAAACCGGCATCGCTCCCAAACCCCAACCGTTGGCGAAGCCTGAGCCGCCAAAGGCAGCCCAAGCTTCCGAGCAGATCTTCACTGGTCCAAAAGGCGGGCAGTATGTGCTCACTGCCAGTGGCAAGAAGAAGTATCTGAAAAAATAAGAGGAATTAGGCGCCGTTGGCTTCTTCTAAACTGCTGGCATCCACTTGGTTGTATCCACCACCAGTGAGGTCTGCAAGTTTTTCCATCCAGAGCGATTCAATTCCAAGTGCAGTGGTATGCACTTTTAATGTTTTGCTGCGATCTACATTTAGTCCTGCATAGTATTGCGCTGTGGGAGCCTCGTCGGATTCTCTCCAGTACCCACCATCACGATCGCGATTGGGCTGGCCATCAGAAAGAAAGTAAAGAGCTTCAGTTTCAGGATCTTCAAACGCTGCCTGGATAGCGTCCCAAGGATCTGTACCACCCCAATAAGTTGGTGAACGATCATCAAGCGTATATACAAATTCAACGGCAGATTCTCGTACACCTTCATTGCCAAGCCTCACTAAATTTGTTCCAAAATCATCCCACTCTTTGTGGTTGGTGTTTCCAGACGAGCTGAATGAGCGCAAACCAATTCTTGTATCATCGGGTAGGTTATCCAGTAACACTGCAAGCTCTTTTTGTAATGATTCCATCCGAGTGAATGCACATCTTCGTCTAGTCGTGAAATAGCCATAGCCTGGTTTATAAAACTTACGTTTGTTGGCATAACCGTCACCCCACATTACACATGCGCTCATTGAACCTGAGCCATCGACGACGAAACGAACTCTATTACTGGATATATTTTGGAAAAATGCCCCACTAAGGATACCTCCATTAGAGTCATCACCTAACTTGTTTATACGTTTGTCAGCTCTGGCGAATGCTGCAAAATATAAATCTTGCTTGGTTAAAGTTTTTGTATTGCTCCTTTTTTCAAGAAAGCTGGCTTTGATATTGTCGACATCAGGACTTTCTTCAGTGGGGTCTACAAATTTGACGAGTTTGTAATTAGAGTCGGTTTCAATTCGCAGGGCTGGCTCAAAAGGTTGACGATATGGCGTAAAGCCCTCGCTGAACTGAAAACTGACTCCTGATAAGTAGTTTTCTAGTGGCTCCTCAGCCTTACATCCAGGGGTTTTGCATGGAACTCTGCCAATATCGTCCAGCACTATTGATAAGAATAAATTTTCACCTTCGTCATTGTATTTACCATCGAGCTTTAGTGGAGCCCCACATCTAATTAAGGAATAGCCATATCCATTTGTGTTTGTACTAATGCCGTATATGACTGGGTTGATCAAGTCAATCATTTTTGTCCCAAGAATTGGCTTAAACGACTTATCGCCTGCAAGCTCTGAACACTTGGCAATGGCATCTGAATAGTGTGAGTCATTTAAATCAAGATGCTCCTTTCCTTCTTCAAAGCCAGCGGAGTTATCGACTACAAGATGAATACTTCTTTCAATTTCTGACCTCATTAGATTCATTCCATTGGCAGTATTTTGTCTCAGTGTCGCTTTGTCATTAGTCTCTCTAATTAGAGTCTCTGTTGTACGGAGACCAATTGCGGATGCGCCGATTACCAATGTTGATGCAATGGTCGCAACCATCGCTTCTGTCAAGCTAACCATCCCAGATTGATGGTAATGATGTAAATCGTGTGTTTTGCCTAAATGACGTTGGAGTCTTTTCATGAGAAGAGCCCGGTTGAAGTTGGGCTTGCTTAAAAGAAGCCCTATCTGTTGTACATCTATTGTCCTTGCTTTTGAATTGTCTTGTTTGAACTGCTAGTGAACTCCAACTGAAAATCAGATGATAGATCCGCATTTATATTAAGCATTTTTCTGATTCTTCGCTCCAAGTCCCGTTGCTGATATTGCCACTGCCAGAAATTTCTACGCAGCGTATTTTTAACCTGCTCTTTCCTGACTTGTTCTTAAGGGATTGGAGGTCATGACTTTTGGAGCGTATCAGAATTGTTAAGATACTCGCTTCAGCGCTTGTTCCGGGAGGGCTTATTTCAAAAAATGGCTTTGAAGTTGAAATCTCAACAGCATTTCTGTCTTGCATCCCTTCTCTGCTGATTAATCGATACTCTGGCCCACCAACACACCCCTCTTTCGAATTACAGCATGAAATACGTTCATTTAGAAATGCTTGTGTTCCGCTAGGTTGTTGAAACTCCAAGATCTCCCAAGGAGCTTTGAATTGGTTAGAGCTCCCAAAATTTATTTCACAGCTTGATTTTGTCTTGCCTACTTTTGCTTGCAGACTGAAGAGGCCTGACTCAACTATTTGGGTGTAATTATCAACTTCACTTTGCTTTGCAGATCGAATTAAACCAGGAAGGCTCCACTTTAAGCCTAGCGATATTATAATCGTCACCACTAATAATTCTACCAGAGTAAACCCTGCCTTATTGCTTCTCATGGATTGGCTGTTGTATAACATCTTGATGAAAAATTAGGATTTAGTTCGACTGTTCTGTACTCCCAGCGTTGGCTTGCATAGGTTTTTCCTTTATACTCAGGTGCTAAAGAACTTATATTTCGCAATTAATTAAATTTAATCCTGGTTCATTAAGTGTTTTCAAAGGTTTTTTCAATCGGGCTTGTCACGCCTGGTGGTCTGGAGCTGGAACTTTTTGAGAAAGATGAGCCTCTAGTTCCATTGTTGGATTTTTGCATCCACGTACTTGCTGTTCATTGCTCATATCTTCAAAGCGTAGATATGAGTCCTCCATTTGCAGCATCTGAATATTGTTGCTTATCGAAGCCTCGATTCGTTGACGTTCAGCTTGTTTAGCACTGCTTGCTAATGCCGAAGTGCTGAGTCGGCTTACACCAATCATTATTCCTGCCATGAGAATACCAGCCACCAAAACCTCTACGAGTGTGAAGCCCTCAGGATCACTCGAAACTTTCGAGCTCAGATATGCTGTTATACGACTATGCATCTTGCATAAGTCTCTGCATTTATTTTGGCAATTTTAGGTTGATTTTTTCTTTGCAACTATAGAAGTCTCCCTGAAGATTCTCTATCTGTCTGGTTGGTATTACCTGAGATAGTTACCATCGTTGGAATGTATCAAACTCTGTTCCACGGATTCCGCGAGTTACCATGCGTCCAAAGCCAGGAAATCCATTTTTACTCCACTCCCAGAGTTCATCTGCTGCACGTACAACTGTTTTTTGATTCTCTTCTGTTATTAAATGAATGCCCCCTTCTTGAGCACAAATACTATGAGCCCAGATTACACCATGAAGTATTGCGTTTCCTGTTGTTCGAACTGTTCCGCGTGGCAGATGGATAAATGCGTGAGGAAGATTGCTCCCCTCAACGCTGAGAACGTGTGTTGTTGAATCGCAGTCCATTCCTGCTTGCCCCGCATTAGCTGTTATGACGAAGCGTTCAGGCTGCTTATTACAGGTTTCACCATCTGAAGTTCCACATAGCTTGCTAGAACCTGTGAGCTTGATTTGACCGCTCAAGTTGCTAGACACGTTATCTCCCTGTGGTCTTTCTAGGTGAATGACAATAGGCCTGTCTTTATTGTCAATCAACACAGTAGTTGTCGAAAGATTTAGGTGCTCAATGAAGACATGGCATTCAAATCCGTCTTGACCTTCACAAAGTACATCTGAGCCTATGATAACAGTATTAGTATTGTCTGATTGATCTAATGTGACTCTTTCTGGTACGGCAAAAATATCGTTGTTGGTTTTTCGAGTACACACAATTGAGTTTGGACATTTTTGTTGAAAAGCAAGACTGCCTGGATTTTTCTCGGGATCAGGATCTTCTGGGCTGTCATCAAAGCTCCATATTCTTGGTGAACCATCAATTTGATCAACTAAATTTGCTTTTGTAAATAGGCTGGTAAGTGGAAGCTTCCTGTTCCAGATAGGCCAAACCTTGTTGCCAAGATCATCATCATACGAACCTACTGCTGTTGCTCGATTGCCAGGAGTACAGCTAGCAGCCGATTGATAGTCTGAAGGGTCTTCAATTTCTAATAGAATTAGCCCAGAATTTTTCTGATTGTTGCTACTGTCTGTTATTTTTGATTGTCCTAATTGCATATAGTTGCCGGCCATGACACCCCAGTCACCCTCCGCTACAACTTTTGACTCAACATAAAGCGACCGTGTTAGCAAAGTTCTGGCTAGATAGTTGCCATCGCTTTCACCATCGCCACGCGTAACAAATCCCTCTATCTCGAATGTGCCAATACTCTTTTCACCTCCATTAAGGACGGAGTAGTTTCTGAGGCGATATGCCAGATTGACATCGCCCTGGCCATCATTGCGTTGGGTTTCTGAGGAGATTTTAATGCTGTCCCTTGGCCAATTTGTTGGCATGCCGACAGTTGTGTCAGTGCATAGTTCTTGTAATGGATTTGGCCTTGGGTCATTATTGACGGTCTCCCAGTCCCAGCTTTCATCTCCGTCAATTTCTGGATCGCCTTCATTATTATTAAGCTGCAAATAATATCCTCTGTAGTTATCGTCATCATCCTTGTTGACAATGCCTAGGACTCTATTGAAGCCATTGATTGCGGCTGATTGAGCCATCTGTTGATAGCTCTTTGAAGCTCCTATTCTTCTGTTCATGGTGATCTTGCTCACCAAGGCGCCTGATCCAGCAACTAGCAAGAGGCCCATCATCAAGGTCATTGCTAGAGCCATGCCCTGCTCGCTTTTTGCTGTTTTTGGGCTGTGCCTCACCATGGCTGCTAACTTATGTAGAGCAAACAAGGCTTGATTTTGAGGCTGCAAGTTTTTTGTTTCCAGATATAATTTCACTCTCGCCAGTCGCTACATTGATGCACCCAACTGAATTTTGAGACTGAGATTTAATTTCTATTGGCTTTACTTCAAACGTGTAGCGGTTCCCAGACCGACTTCCTGATGCGGCATAGTGGCCTCCTTGTAAAACTATGCTTGAAAAGTTTGAGCCTGATGCTGTCCCAGTTGTAGTCATAATTGATGCAATCTCATCGAGGTCGCTCCATCCTTCTGCAGGCCTGCTGTATTCATCATTGAATGCCGCGGCGTGCATCATGAGTTGGTTTAATGTTGACTCGGCTTCGTCCTGCCGAGTGCTTTGCAGAGTCCCTAAATAGTTGGGAATGGCAATCGTTGTTAGAACTCCAAGAATCGCTACTGATGCCATTAGTTCTGTCAATGTAAATCCTTTGTTCTTCTGGCAAAATTGCTGCCTCATGCCAAGCACCTCCCACTTGTGTGTGATTTATTTGAGGTGGCAGGAAAGGTTATTCCTTTGTTGCCACCTCTTTAGGCTCACTTTTTTTAACCAGCAGGAGTATCGTCTGCGCAGTCTGCAGCATCCACATCGCCTATGGCTACTGAGGCTCCTGTTTTTGTGTTTACGTCCCTGCGGCCATTGGCTCCATTCACGCATGCCTTGGCTGCATATTTTCCGGCTAGATCACTGCCTGTTTTACCCACAGCAGTGATTCCGTAGCTAGGAGCAGTTTGAGTTGCATCTGCTTCAAATGTGCAGTTTCTGCTGTTGGTTGATGCAGTGGCAATTTCTGACTCCAGTAGAGCTGCAGCTTGTGTTGAACTTGCCAAGTGCTCAGCTCCAACTTGACTGAGGATGTTACCAATTTTTTGTGCACATTCTGTTCCTTGTGCTTTGCTTGTTTGACTTAAGAAGTTCGGTAGTGCAACTGCCGACAAAATGCCCACAATCACAATGACGACCATCAGCTCCACCAACGTGAAGCCCTTTTGAAGGATATTTTTCTTGCCTTTGGCCTTTTGAAGAAGCGCCAAACGCAGAGAAGGATTTAGAGAAGTCATGGTGTCGATGGCGCCATGCGCCTCGGGTACCTGACCTTTCTATCCAGCTGTTTTGCTCTATAGATGTAAGAGCAGCTAGGAGCTACTGAGAGAGTTCTGAATCCTTCTCTGAGTAATCCTCAGCCGTGTATTCAAAGCATGCTTTCGCTTTGTTCAGCTGCTGGCTTCCTCGAGCCGCATCATGAAGCCCACGCCGCGCACGGTGTGGATCAACTTGGGCTCATCAGGGCTCTCCACTTTTTGCCTCAAGTAGCGGATATACACATCCAGCAGGTTGTCGTCGCCATAGAAGCTTTCCCCCCAGACGCCATGCAGGATCTCTAGGCGCGACTGCACCTTGTTGGGAGAGCGCATCAGGAACACCAGCAGTTGGTATTCCTTGTTGGAGAGCTGGATGCTGCGGCTGCCGCGGCGCACATCGTGGTTGGCCTGGTTCAGCTCTAAGTCACCAATGCGCAGCACATCGGGTTCGCTGGCTTGGGGCTGCAGGGCATTGGAGCGCCGTTGCAGCGCCCTGAGCCGAGCTAAGAGCTCTTCGATAGAGAAGGGTTTGACGAGGTAGTCATCGACGCCAGCATCGAGGGCCTCCACCTTGTCTTTGACTTCGTCGTATCCCGTCAGCATCAGCACAGGTACGCTCATGCCCGTTGAGCGAATGCGCCGGCAGATATCAAGGCCGGTGAAGTCAGGCAGGTTCCAGTCGAGCAACACCAGATCCGGTGCAGGCTCTCCCCTGAGGGCAATCAGGCCGCTGGCGCCGTCGTTGGCGATCTGCACGGCATAGCCTTCCACCTCCAGCTCCATACGCAGGAACTCGGTGAGCTTGGGCTCATCATCAACCAGGAGCAGACGTAACTGCTCAGCTTCCGGAGCCATTCCCACCGTTGTGGCCTTCTCTATTTATAGGTGCGTTAGCGCAATCGCTCCTAATCTGAATTTGATTGCGAGAACGCCATGGCGGAGCAGTGGACTCCAGGCGCTGTTGCGGCCCTGCGCGAAAAGGAAAACTTGCCCTTTGTGCGTGCTGATGCCAGAGGCAACATCGTTGAGTTCAATGCCCGTTTTGCGGAGGTGTATGGCTGGGTTGAGGGTCAGCTGGTCGGTGAATCCATTTCAGCGATCCTGCCGCCCAGCTTTCGAGAATTTCATCACGCCGGCTTTGCTCGCTTTCAGCTGACTGAAAGTTCCAAGGTGGTGGGCCATCCACTCACCCTGGCCACGGTCTGCAGCGATGGCAGTGAAGTGCAAAGCGAGCACTACATCGTTGCTGAGAAATATCCCGATGGCAGTTGGAGCTTTGCCGCCACATTGCGGCCATTGGAAGGTGAGCACGCTTCAGATCAGGAATGAGTGAGGAGGCCACGCTGGCTCAGTTGCGCCAGTCGCTTGGCCTGCTGCAGGTGGCGTTTGATGCGGCAGCAGAGGCGATGGTGATTGTTGAGCCTGGCGGGGAGGTGCGTTGGGGGAATCAAGCCGCCGCCGATCTTTGGTCCAATGGCTTGGCGATCCTGTTGGTGGGCCAGCGGTTGGAGCAGTTGCTTCAACCCATCTGCAGCAGCAGCGGTGTGCCGTTAGCTCTTGAGGCTGCCGAGCATCCGCTGCAACTCCTCAAGCGTGGGGATGGCTCAGGTGTTTTTGGAATCGCTGATCATTTGCAGCAGTTGGAGTGGCGGCGGATTCAGCAGCCTGGCGATGGCTACCTGTTGCTGTTGGCGCGTGATTTGGCTCCGCAAGAGCAGGCGTTACAGCAACAGCGCCAATTTGTGAACCAGTTGGCCCATGAGCTCAACACGCCATTGGCGATCGTCAACGGCAGCCTGCGGCAGCTGGGCAAGAAGCTGCTGAATTTCGGTGATGGATCACGCGAGCGCTTGCGCCAGGCGCAGCAGGAAACCAGCCGGCTGGTGCGATTGCTGCGCCATCTTTTGGTGCTGACGGATCTGGAAACAGGCCGCCGCCAGCTACAGCTCCAGCCTTTGGCCCTCAAGCCTTGGCTGCAGGAGTGGATGGCCCAGCAAGTTCTGCCTGCTTCTGCTGAATTGAATCTTGTGGCTGATGTTGGCGAGAGCGCTGTTATTGCCGCTGATGCCGAGGCATTGGCCGAGGTGTTGGAGCAATTGCTCGATAACAGCCTGCGTTACAGCAAAGGGCCTGCTCAGATCGAGCTGCAACTGCTGGAGCTGGATGGAGCGAGCGGTTTGCGCTGGCAAGACCAAGGCCTCGGCATCACAGCTGAACCGCGCAGCCAGGTGTTTGAGCGCTTTGTTCGATTGGAGGAACATCGCGATTTCAACCAGGCCGACGGAGCTGGTCTGGGACTGGCTTTGTGTGAGGCCTTGATGCAAGCCATGGGAGGCAGCACTGGACTAGAGCCAATCACCAACGAATCGACGGGCACCGCTTTCCTATTGAGCTGGCCTCAGGCTGGAGGCAAGTAGCGGTTCAAAACGGCTTCAACGTTGTCGAATAGCGCTGCTTTGAGCATCCATCCGTTAGCCCCAGCTGCTTTGGCTTGCTCCTGTAGCTCAGCGTCGTTCAGTGCGCTGAACATCACAACGGCACCGCCAAAGCCTTGTTGGCGCAGATGCTGCAGGCATTCCATTCCGCCCATGCCAGGCATCAACACATCGAGAAAGATCAACGCCGGTTGGGAGTTGTTGATGTCGGTAAGTAGGGCATCAGCACTGCAGTAGCTGCAATGGGGTTGGTCGAGATCAGTGAGCTCTGCCCCCAGCAATTCCTGGATGCGGGGATCGTCATCAACGATGGCCACCAGCGCTGAGGACACAACACAACCCCAAGGGCTCCGGTTTCAGTGTGGCTTTTTCTGGCCGGTATCTGTCCTGAGAGCTGGCTGAGAAATCCCTGAGTGTGCTTGCGGGGAATCCTTGGCATAACTGGGATGTGGCTTAGATGAAGCGAGATGCTGGTTTCTCACTTTTGGAGTTGCTGCTGGCCTGCAGCCTTGGATTGCTGGTGTTTGGCGTCGCTGCGTCTGCGCTTCTCTCAGAGCAAAAGCTTGGTAGCCGCATGGGCGGGCTCCTCCGGCAGCGACAGCTTCTGTTGCGAGCCAATCAACTGATTGCGGCTGATGTGCAGCGCGGCATTGCTCTGGCTCCTGAACTGGTTAGCCCTTGCCACCTGGCTGGCCGCAAGCGTTGGCTGCAGCTTCTCAACGCCGATGGCTCCATCACCACTTACAGCATTGGCAAAGCTCCCAGTGGCATTTGGCAAGGGGAGGTTTTGATGCGCTGCGGGCCGGCCTATGGGCTTGATGGCCGTATCAAAGCTGGCGCTCGATCTCTAAACCGAGTGGTGCTGGATGGTCTGGTTCCGTCTTCGCAGGCATGGGCTGGTTGTTCGTTGCCCCAGGCAGAGACCTTCTCAGAAGCACCTGTTTGCTGGGAGCCCGCGAGTGGTGTGGTGCAGTGGCAGCTCCAGCGCACAAGTAATCGAGTGACCACACAACAAGATGGACAAGCGCTTCTCAAGGGTTGATGCGATTGCTGCGTTGCCACTGGATTGGCCCTCTCTTGACCGGTACCTTCCGGCTATTGATGATCATGTGATTAGTGCATCGCCTCTTCCCAGTTGCCTTGGCTGCAGCAATGGCGATGCCAATCGTGGAAGTGCGTGCTGCTGCTCGCGCTGATTTAAAAATCATCCGCTTCCCCGGCTCGATTCAGCTCAGGTTGGTGGGCATGGGGATGAACCCCGATGTGCGCCAAATCAAAACAGCTCGTGGTTGGACGATCGAAGTCAACACAGGCCAAAGTCTTGCTCCACTAGGCAGCCCCAAGTTCTTCACCATGCCCGATGCGGGTATGGACAGCATCACCTTCGATGGCACGGGCACCCTCTGGCGCTTGGAGGTGAACGCGCTCCAGGGCAACACCTTGGCACCGCCAGTCATCACGGCCAATGGCCGTGATGTGGAGGTGAGTTTCCAGGCTCAGCCTTTGCCCTCAATGGAGGCTGGCAGTTACGACCTCAATACCCCGGGCCGGGTTCGCCGCAACACCTACGTGCCTCCGCTGCGTAAGCGGGCAACGGCACCACCTGTTGGAGACATGGCGATCGCCTCAATTGCGATTAAGGGCAATGAAGTGCGCATGCCTGGGGCTGGAAAGGTTGAGCGCTTGACCCTGCGTAATGCACCGGCACGAGATGTGCTGATGACTCTGGGTCGTGCTGGGGGTTACAACGTGGCTTTTTACAGCAAGCAGGGAGAAGAGGGTTCAGCTACTTCCGGCGGAAACCCTATTTCAGTTGACTTTCAAGATGAGCCTATTGAATCCGCTGTCAATTTGGTGCTCACCTTGGGAGGCTTGCAGGCCAAGCGACAAGGCAACACGCTCATTGTTGGTGAAAAGCTTCCCTCCTTTGCGCGGCAGCTAATGAGCCGCACGGTTCGGCTCAATCAAGTTTCTGCTGCTCGCGCTACTGAATTTCTGATGAGCCAGGGCGCTACTTTGTATCGCACTAAAGTTTTAGAAGAAAAACAAGAGGGTGTTGAAGCTGTAGATGTAATCGGTTCTTCTGGCAATCAGGTTAATACTGGACCTAAGACAGAGTTAACTGGTAAAAGTGTTAGCATTCAAACGGTTGAAGCCGATGGCAGTGCCTCGGGTGCTCTACCGCTCACTGGCTTGACGATTTCTCCAGATGATCGTCTCAACTCGGTTACTCTCACGGCTGAGCCTGCGTTAGTGTCAATTGCTGAAGGGTATTTAAAAACAATTGATTTGCGGAAGCGTCAAGTTGCTGTGAGGGTCCAGGTTTTAGACGTTAATCTTGATAATGTAAAAACAATGAATAATAGCTTTGCCTTGAGGACCGGCAATACTTTCCTCGTCAATCGAGAAGGTGAGATGCTGGTCAACTTTGGTGATTTGAAGCCTCCTGACACTGAAAGGGCTGGAGTTCCCTCTCTCTACGATGGGTCTACCGGTTCTCCTTTGGTTGGAGCAGGGGCATTCTCTATGCCAGGAGAAGATCAGGTTTTTCTTGATCAGCCAGTTCGTCAATTCCCTTATCAAGGGGCTGGATCTAGGTATCCATATGGATTTCGGAGAACTTCGCCTCCTTCTCCAGTTCAGGGAAGCAATTTAAGGGGAAACCTTTATTCCAGGCCTGGCTTTGGACCATTTTCCAGTCCTGGACAGCCTGGCGTGGTCGAAGTTGACAAGGACGGTCTTGTTACGTTTGAGCCGCCGAAAAACTTCCAGTATCCAAAAGACCAATTTTTTGATTTTGTCAAGGCATTGATTCGCTCTTCTTCTGCCAAGGTGGTGGCAGATCCGACACTTCTTGTGCAAGAAAGTGAGTCTTCGAGCGTCGGTGTCGGCACAACAGTTTTTGTTAATTGCTCCTCTAGTACTTCCGCGAATGGGACCCGAAACTTTACACCTAAGAAAGAAACAGCTGGCTTGCAGGTTGATGTCAGCGTGTCTCGAATTGATGACAATGGATTTGTTTCTCTTGCGCTCAACCCAGTCCTCAAGGCTCCTTCAGGATTGCCGGTCCCCGTTAACTGTGGGGGGATTGATTTGCCTACCCGCGATCTTGCGGTAAGGGAGCTTAGGTCGGGAGAATTTCGTGTTCGCGACGGTCAAACTTTGATTTTGACTGGTGTTATTCAGGAGGAGGTCCTTGAGTCTGTTGATAAGTGGCCTCTGCTGGGAGATGTGCCTTTGATTGGTCAATTTTTTCGCAAATCTTCGAATACGAGGCAAAAAAGAGAACTGGTCATCGTAGTGACTCCACGAATTTTGGATGACAATCAAGGTGGGAATTATGGATATGGTTATCAGCCTTCCACTCAAGAGGCTAAGAAGCTGATTTATCAGCCTTAGAGAGAGCCTCGATTACGGTCGGCCCATGGCATCCCTCTGGCTGCAACGCTTCTGGACCTGGCGTCCGCGGTCCCTTTCAGCCCGCTTGGCCCGCGTGGGCCTGTGGGTGCTGCTCTTTTATGTGCTGATTGCCCTGATCAGCCCAGTGCTCTTTGGCATTGGCCTGCTGCCGGATGTGAACACCGGCCTGGAGAACGAGATCAATGCGCCGCCCTCGCTGGAGCACTGGTGCGGGACCAATCGTTTGGGTCAAGACGTTTGTGCTCGCACCATTGCTGGCGCCGGTGTGGCGCTGAAGGTGGTGGTGCTGGCGCTCACCTTGGCCTTGATCGTTGGTGTGCCGCTGGGGATGCTCAGCGGTTATTTCGGTGGGCCGGTGGATCGTGCCTTGGTGCTGCTGATGGACACCGTGTATTCGCTGCCGGTGGTGCTGCTGGCGGTGGTGATGGCGTTTCTGTTGGGTCAGGGGCTGCTTAATGCCGCCGCAGCGTTGTGCGTGGTTTATGTGCCGCAGTACTTCCGCGTCGTGCGCAACCAAACGGCCTCGGTGAAAGCCGAACTGTTTGTGGAAGCGGCTCAGAGCCTGGGTGCTGGGCCGGTGTGGATCATGCGCAAATACCTGTTCCGCAACGTGATCACCTCGGTGCCGGTGGTGCTCACCATGAATGCGGCGGATTCAGTGTTGATGCTGGGCAGCCTTGGTTTTTTGGGCCTGGGCCTGCCGGCCGTTGTTCCCGAATGGGGCGCTGAGCTCAAGCAGGCGCTCACGGCGCTGCCCACCGGGATCTGGTGGACCGCGCTCTACCCCGGGGTGGCCATGTTCATCCTGGTGCTGGCGCTCTCATTCATTGGCGAAGGCCTTGATGCTTGGGTGAGCGGCGATGAAGCCAGGCCCTGAAGCTCAAGAGGCAGCAGGCTTCTGTTGAACCAGGTTTCAGGTCTGGCTGGTGTGATCAGGCGGAGCAAAACAGGGCCCAAGGCGCGCAGCTCGAAAGGCGCGCGGCGCACTGGCCAGCAACCTGACTTTCCATAGAGGCGCTGCTGCAGCCAATGCTGTTGCTCTGCGTTGAGCTGTTTCCAGTTCATGCCGATGCGCTGGCCCTTCTGGCAAGCCAGCTCCAGCGGTAGGCCCCAGTGCTGCGTTGGGATTTGTTTGCCAGTCAGGCGTGCCTCGAGGCCCTCTTCGCTGAGGGCGGTGACCTGTCCCCAGCTCTGCTTGCTTTGAACGGCAAACCAGGGCACAGCGCTCACCCCAGGCCGGTCCCAGCAGCAGCGCAGCGAGAGCCCCAGCAGCAGGGTGCTGCTGCTCAGCCAAAACAGCGTGAGCCCCAAGGGCGCTGCTGGCGGCGGCCAGCGCAGCAGGCCCACCAAGGCCAAGCCCTGCACAGCCAGCAGGCCCGCCAGCGGGATCACCAAACCGGGCTCCGCCCCGCGCGTTGGCCCTGGTGCTTTGGGGGTGACGCGAAAGGTTTTGGGCCTCTTCGCGATGGTGCTGAGCACGGCGCCCACCAGCGGCACCAGGAAAATCCAGCGGTAGAGCTCAGGCAGCACAGCACCCCTGGCTTGGCCGCTGATCGGCCGGGCCAGCAGCATCTGCGCCGCGTAAAAGGGCAGCGCCACGCTCACAAGGCCGCCGCCATCGAGGCGAATCGGGGTGCCGCCAGCTAGCACCGCCAGCAGTGGCATCAACAGCAGCAGCAGCTGGGGCAGCACATTGAGCCAGTGCAGGATGCCTTCGGCGAAGGCCAGCCGTTGCAGCGGGCTCAGCCCAGCGATCTTGAAGGGGTTGGCGCCAGTGCGCAGGATCTGCAGCGTGCCGCTGGCCCAGCGGCAGCGTTGCCGCGCCATCGCCGCCGCGCTGTGGGGCGCCAGCCCGGCGCTGAGCTTTTCAGCCAGGAAATGCAGCCGCCAGCCGGCTGCAGCCAGGCGGATGCCCGTGGCGAGATCTTCGCTGGGGGTGCCCGTTTCAAAGCCGCCAACTGCCATCAAGGCGCGGCGACGCACCACAAAGGAGGTGCCGGCGCAGACCACTGCTCCCACCCCTTGGCGCACGGGCTCCACCCAGCGGTAAAAGCTCTCTTCATCGGGGAGTAGCCAGCGCTCGAGCTGCAAATTGCGCAGCACTGGATCGGCATTCATGTAGCTCTGCGGCGTTTGCACCAGAGCGGCACTGCTGTCTTGCTCCAGCAGGCTCACCGTGCGCTCAAGAAACGTGCGCTGCGGCACCACGTCAGCGTCGAGCACCGCCACCAGCTCGCCATGCAGCAGCGGCAAGGCGGCATTGAGGTTCCCGGCTTTGGCATGGGCGTGCTCAGCGCGGGCCTGATACCGGCAGCCCAGTTGGCTGGCTAGCCGCTGCAGCTCAGGGCGGTCGGTGTCATCCAGGAGCCACACGGTGAGCGTGGGGTAATCAAGAGCCAGGGCGCCTTGCAGGCTGCGGCGCACCACATCCAGCGGCTCACCGCAGCTGGGCAGCAGCAGATCCACAGCCGGGAACCGACCCAGCGGCTGCGGCTTGAGCGGCCTTCTGCGCGCCAGGGAAAACCACAGCGGCAGAAAGGCGCTGATCAGCAGCACCAGCTCGCAGCCCAGCAGCAGCAGGCTCAAACCAGCCACCGCTGGGCTTGTGAAATTCAGCGTGGAGCTGACGCGCCAGAACAGATAACGAGCCATCAACAGGCTCAGCGTCAGCACTGCCCAGCGACGCCATTGCATGGGGTAACGCTGCAGCGCAGCAAATGAGCTCATAAATTAGAAACATCCACTGGCCTTGCGATGGGCGTTTCGCTACTTCTCATCGGACTCACAGGCTTGTTCTGGTTCCTCGGCATGCGCAATGCCGATGAGGTGATCGGCATCCTCGAAAAGCTGATGGCCACCTTGCTGTTGGTGCTGACGCTGTGCGTTGGTGGCGGCCATGTGGCCATCAGCTTGCTGCTGTTGGCGGTGGCCTTGAGCCTGCCCCGTGCCCGCGCCTTTGCCTCCACGCGCTTTCGCTCCAACAGCAAGATCACCCGCGAGAGCGGTGAGTTGTTTTTGCCTTTTTGAGCGGAGCGCTCAGCAGCGCAGCTTCACGGTGCGCGGCAGCTCTTCTAAAAGCTCCCCTTCTTCGCTGAGGCCTGGATAGGGGCGGCCCGTGTCGCGGCACCAGCGCGCCACCTGGGGATAGGCCCACTCAAACAGGGTTTGATCAAACAGCTCTGGGCTAAGGCCTTCGCCTTGGGTGGGGATCAGCCCCGCGGCCTGGCGCTGGCGCACCGCCTCAAACAGCAAGGTGGCCGCTGCCACGCTCACATTCAGCGATTGCACCATCCCGCTCATCGGGATGAACACCGGCTGATCCACCGCATCGCCGGCTTCAGCGGTGAGGCCCCATTTCTCAGCCCCCAAGACAAAGGCCGAGGGCTTGGTGAAATCGCAGCTGCGGTAGTCGACCGCATTGACGCCCAGCATCGTTCCGTAGATGCGGAAGCCTTTGGCGCGCAGTTCAGCAAAGGCGTCTTTCACCGAATCGTGATCGCGGATCGGCACCCACTTCTGCGAGCCCTGGGCGGTGCTGTTGAAGGTGCGCGGCCGGCCCTTGAGGCTGACGGCATGGGCTTCAAACACCCCAGTGGCATCGCAAGTGCGCAGAATCGCGGAGAGGTTGTGGGGTTTCTCCACCGCCTCCATCAGCACGGTGAGATCGGCCATCCGGCGCTTCAGCACCGAGCGCAAACGTTCAAAGCGGCGAGGCAGCAGCGGCAACCGGTGGCGAGCCAACAATCCACCAGTTTTGACCAGCGGGTGTATGCCCTGGTGGCGCAGATTCCCCCAGGTCGGCTGGCCACCTATGGCCAAATCGCTGAATTGTTGGGCTGTTGGGGCTGCGCCCGCCAGGTGGGCTGGGCCCTGCGGCGGCTGCAGCTGCCCAGTGAGGTGCCCTGGCAGCGGGTGGTGAACGCCAGCGGGCGCATCAGCTTTTCGCTGGCCCGGGAAGGCAGCGATTGGATTCAGCGGCAGCTGTTGATCGAGGAAGGCATCCCCGTCAGTGAGCAAGGGGCGTTGCCCTTGCGGCGCTATCTGTGGACACCGGAGCTGCCCATTCGTATTGAGCCCTGATTCCGCTGTTGGTTTGCCGCCGCGCCTGGTGGCCTGGCGAGTGTTGGAGGCGGTGGGGGATGGGGCCTATGCCGATCTGGCCCTCGAGCGCGAGCTCAAGCGCAGCAAACTCAGCCCCCGCGATCGCGGTTTGGCCACCGAGCTGGCCTATGGCGCCATCCGCCAGCGCCGGCGCCTGGATGGTTGGCTTGATCTCCTTGGCAAGGTGCCAGCCGCCAAGCAGCCGCCGCGGCTGCGCTGGCTTCTGCATGTGGGCCTGCAGCAGATTTTGCTGATGGACCGGGTGCCTGCATCGGCGGCCGTGAGCACGGCGGTGGAGCTGGCCAAACGCGAACGGCTGCAGCGCTTGGCACCGGTGGTGAATGGGGTGCTGCGCGCGGCGGTGCGGGCCGTTGAGGCCGGCGAAAGCCTGCCTGTGCCCAGTGATCCCCAAAAACGCTTGGCCCTGGAGCACTCCCTGCCCGATTGGCTTGTCGCCGAGCTGTGGGGGCAGATCGGCCCTGAGCGCACCGAGGCGTTGGCAGCGGCGAGCAACCGCATCCCGCCGCTTGATCTGCGCTGCAACCGCCTGCGCAGCAGCCGTGAGGCCCTGCTTGAAAACCTTCCAGCTGTGGCCTTAGCGGAGCTGCCCGATGGGCTCACCCTCACCAGCCGCCCGGGACCGTTGCCGCAGCTGGCTGGTTTCAGCGAAGGCCAGTGGTGCGTGCAAGATCGCGCCGCCCAGCGCATTGCACCGCTGCTGGATCCAAAGCCCGGTCAGCGGGTGCTGGATGCCTGCGCGGCCCCCGGCGGCAAGACCACCCACATCGCTGAGTTGATGGGCGATCAAGGCGAGGTGGTGGCGGTTGATGTGGCGCCAAGGCGGCTGCAGCAGGTGAGCGCCAATGCCGAGCGCTTGGGCTTGAGCTGCATCCGCACCGAAGCGGCTGACGCCACCGACCTCACCGATTGGGAGGCCGAAAGCTTTGATCGGGTGCTGCTCGATGTGCCCTGCTCAGGGCTGGGCACCTTGGCGCGCCATGCCGATGCCCGCTGGAACCTCAAACCCGATGGCATCGAGGAGTTGGTGGGCCTGCAGCACCAGTTGCTGGAGCAGGGCGCGCGGCTACTCAAACCCGATGGCCGCTTGGTCTACGCCACCTGCACGGTGCACCCCGCAGAGAACACAGGCGTGGTGGAGGCCTTTGTGGAGGAAAACCCCGATTGGCAATTCAGTGAGCCGCCAATGCAGCTGTGGCCCGATCCGCAAGGCGGCGATGGCTTCTTTGCTGCGGTGCTCAGCCTCCGGCGGTGAACTGAATCAGGTCGCGGCAGCCGGTGATGCCGACCACGGCAAACAGCACCGCCCCCAGCACCATGGCGCTGACATGCAGCCGCCGCAGTTGGGTGGTGGATGCAATGCCGCTGCGCGCTGCCAGGGAGAACAGCAGCAGGCCAATCAGCAACACGCCCGACCAAAAGTGGGAGCTCCAAAAGGGCAGATCGCCAATGGGAAGCTGCGTTCCCAAGCCAATCAAGCCTCCCCAGCAGAGCAGCGTGAAGCTGGCTTTGAGCGGATCTGTGCTGACGCGCCATAGGGCCAGCAGGGCGGCCAAGGTGCCCAGCCCTGCGGCCCAGAGCACGGGATTGAGCCCTAGGCCATTGCGAATCGCGATCACCAGATACGACCACAGCGTGATCACCACGGCGCTACTCACCAGCCAGCGGCCGTGCTGCCAGTGCTCGGTGGGCACGGTGTCTGGGAGCGCCGGGTTGTAGTCGGTGCGCTTTTCCCGCGCCAGGATCCCCAGCCGGATCGTGGCACCAGCCACCGGGTACACAAACAAGATGGCCAGCACCGGGTGCAGCAGCCCCAGCCAGTCCAGGGCCGTTAGTTGACTCACTCGAAGGGATTCACTGTTGGTTCGATGATCTCAAGTCCTGGTGCTAGCTCCACGGTGGGACCAGGGGTGAGCGGCATCGGCACCACATCAGGCGCTGGGCCCGGTGCCGGTGCGGGCGCAAAGCCGCTATCGATTGGCGGCGGGGCGTCGAGGCCTTCGAAATTCTTGATCGCCGCAGGATCTGGCGGCAGGAAAGCGCCGGCGGGTGCCTTGAAGTTGCGAGTTAGCACCGGCTTGGGCGGGAACTGCTGCACCGGCATGTCCTTCACCACCGGGATCATGAACTGCCGCCAGGCCCAAGCGGCATCGCCACTGGAGCCTTTCTGCTCGCGGTTGTCGTCGTAGCCCAGCCACACGGCGGTGGTGAGCTGCGGAATTGAGCCGATGAACCAGAGATCGCGGCCGCCTTCTGAGGTGCCGGTTTTGCCGGCCACGGGGCGGTCTTCCAAGTTGGCGGCCACACCGGTGCCGCCGCTCACAACCCGCTGCAGCATCCAGCTCATCGCATCGGCGGTGTCGCTATCCACCGCGCGGGTGGACTTGGCCCCATTGCTCTGGCGGCTCCAGATCACCTGGCCATTGGAGCCGCTGATGCTCATGAATGGTGTGGGAGGCACGTAGACGCCGCGGTTGGTGATGGCGGCATAGGCACCAGCCATCTCCAGCACGGTTTGCTCATAGGCGCCAATCGCCAAGGGGTAGTAGCGCCCCAAGGGCCGGGTGATGCCAAGGGAGCGGGCGGTGCTGATCACCGCATCGAAGCCCACCTTGTCGAGCAGCTGCACCGCCACGGTGTTGAGCGAATTCTTGAGCGCATCAGCCAGGCTCACATTGCCGAAATACTTGTTGCCGAAGTTCTTCGGGCAGTAGCCACCCCAGCACTGGGCTTTGTCGACAAAGATGTCTTCTGGCTTGATGCCGGCTTTCACCGCAGCGGTGTAGTCGAACAGCTTGAAGGTGGAGCCCGGTGAGCGCAGGGCCTGGGTGGCGCGGTTGAACTGGCTCTTGTTGAAGTCGTTGCCGCCCACCATGGCGCGCACCAGGCCGGTGCCCGGCTCCAGCGCCACCAAGGCTCCCTGCTGGCCGCCCCAGGTGTTGTTGGCGATCACCGTTTTGGCTTGCTTTTGCCAGCCGGCATTGAGGCTGCTGCGGATGGTGAGGCCGCCCACCTCCAGTTGCTCAGGGCTCAGCACCCGCGGCAGCTCCTGGGCCACCCAGCTGGTGAAGTAGGGAGCGGTGCTGTTCCAGAACTTGGGCAGGGCTGGTTTGAGGTCCAGCGGTGCGGTTTTGGCCTCTTGCTCTTGGGCTGCTGTGATGAAGCCCGCCTCGAGCATTTTGCGCAGCACGGTGTTGCGCTGCTGGATGGCCAGATCGGGATTCACCAGCGGTGAATAGGCCGACGGGGCCGGCGGCAAACCGGCGATCAGGGCTGCTTGCGGCAGCGTTAGTTCATCAACCGTTTTGGAGTAGTAAATCCAGGCGGCATCGGCCACGCCGTAGGCACTGGAGCCCAGATAAACGTTGTTGAGGTACTGATTGAGGATTTGCTCTTTGCTGAGCTGGCGCTCGAGCTTCAAGGCCAGAGCCGCTTCTTTGGCCTTGCGAATCAGGGTTTGATCCTGGTTGAGAAACACCACCCGGGCGAGCTGCTGGGTGATGGTGCTGGCGCCCTGCTTGACCGAGCCGCTCTGCAGGTTGGTGACCACAGCCCGGCTGATGCCAACGACATCCACGCCGTTGTGTTGGTAGAAGCGCCGATCCTCCGCGGCGATGAAGGCCTCCTTCACCAGCTCTGGCATCTGGCCAACGGCCACCTTCTCCCTGGAGGCCGGCCCCAGCTTTTGCAACACCTCCCCATCGGCCGAAAGGATCGTCACCGTGCCGGGGCGGCTGAAGGCGCTGATGCCGCGCGCGTCAGGCAGCAGCCCATCGATTTGCTGCAGCAGCGCTGAGCTGCCAAATGCAGCTGTGGTGCCAGCGGCCGCAGCCACCACGCCCGCCAAGATCAAGCGCCTCCGGCGCGGGATCTTCACAGGCCGCCGCGGAGCTGTCCCCTTGTCTTTGGGTTCGTTGTTCAGCTCAGGGGTGATGGCCAATGGGCGTGTCCCAGAGAAAAACCGAGTTGAGAAAACCTAGCCGGCACTGCTGAAGCCGCTGTGGCCCAGGGCCAGTGCGGTGACCAGCATGCCGATCACCAAAAACGGTTGGGCGCTGGCTTGGTACTTCACGTCAAAGGCCACCGGATCACGTAGCAGCCAGATGTCTTGGAAGGTGATCTGGGGAATGATCAGCAGCGTCAGCAGCACAGCAGCAAAGTGCTGACCCAGCAGCACCAGGGCCACCACCATGGCGATCTGGAAGACATCGATCATCCCGGCGCTGATCCAGCTGGCCCGCTCGATGCCAAACACCACCGGCAGTGATTGCAGACCCAGTTTCCGGTCGCCCTCCACGCTCTTGAAATCGTTGACCACGGCAATGCCGAGGCCCGCCAGGCTGTAGGCCAAGGTGAGCGCCACGATGCCCCAGCTGAGCTGGCCAAAGAGGGCCTGCCCGGCCCACCAGGGCAGGGCGATGTAGCTGGCGCCCAGGGCGTAGTTGCCGAGCCAGCCGTTTTGCTTGAGCTTCAGCGGTGGGGCCGAATAAATGAAGCTCACAAAGGAGCCGCCCAAGGCCAGCAGCAGCAGCACTGGTGTGCTGTGACCAGCCCAGAGATCGAGGCCATAGGACACGGCGATGCCGGCGATCAGCAGCACCCAGATCTGCACCTTCACCTGCCACAAGGGGATCGCCCCGGAGGGGATCGGCCGGTAGGGCTCATTGATCGCGTCGATCTCGCGGTCGTAGTAGTCGTTGATGGTTTGGGTGAAGCCCGCCAGAAGCGGGCCGCTCATCAACATGCAGGCCAATGACGCCAACACATCACTGGTTTGCCAGTGGAAGTTGCCGCTGGCGGCCGCGCCACACAGCACCCCCCAAATCAGGGGGATCCAGGTGACCGGTTTCATCAGCTGCAAGCGCAGCTTCCAAATGCTGGAGGTGCCGCTGGCACCTTTCATGCCAAGCAGCTGACGGGCGTCGCTCACAAGCTCAAGCTGGGGCGATTTCGTCTTGGAAGAACCAGGTTTCCGGGCCCCCTTCCAGCTTCACCTTGACGCCAACGCCACTGCCGTCGGTCATCTTGAAGCCGGTCACGGTGCCTTCGGAATTGCCGAGCAGCAGCTTCACCAGATCTGCCGGGATGCGATCACGCACGCGGGTGATTTTCACCTTGGATCCCACGTTGATGGCAGGCTGGGACATCGACGGTGCTGACTGGGTTTCGCGGCAACCTTACCAGCGCCATCTCGTTCCTTTGTGCTGCTGGTGCTGCTGTGGTTGCTAAACGGATCATTCCCTGCCTCGACATGGCTGCCGGCCGCGTGGTGAAGGGGGTGAATTTCGTGGGCCTGCGCGATGCCGGCGATCCCGTGGAGCTGGCCTGCCGCTACGACGCTGCGGGCGCCGATGAATTGGTGTTTCTCGATATCGCCGCCACCCATCAAGGCCGCGAAACCCTGGTGGAGCTGGTGGAGCGCACCGCCTCGCAGCTGTTCATTCCGTTCACCGTTGGTGGTGGAATTCGCTCGCTTGAGGGCATCACGGCGCTGTTGCGGGCTGGTGCCGACAAGGTCAGCCTGAATTCCTCAGCGGTGAAGGATCCCGAGCTGATCCGCGCCGGGGCCCGCCAGTTCGGAGCCCAGTGCATCGTGGTGGCGATCGATGCTCGCCGCGGCGCCGGTGGTGGCTGGGATGTCTATGTCAAAGGAGGCCGCGAGAACACCGGCCTCGATGCCATCGCTTGGGCCCAGCAAGTGGTGGAGTGCGGCGCGGGGGAATTGCTGCTCACGTCCATGGACGGTGATGGCACCCAAAAGGGTTACGACCTTGAGCTCACCGCAGCCATTGCCGATGCGGTGAGCGTGCCAGTGATTGCCTCTGGTGGGGCGGGCTCTCTGGATCACATCGCTGAGGTGCTGGAGTCCACCGGGGCCGCCGCTGCACTGCTGGCGTCGCTCCTGCATGACGGCGTGCTCACGGTGGAGCAGATCAAGGCTGATTTGCAGCGCCGCGGTGTGCCTGTGCGGCCGCTGGTGGACGCTTGAGTTCGTTAAGTTGTCTGTGACATTTCTTACTAAATGGGGTTCAACGGATTGGATCTGTTACCCGGATTGATTGGTTTATTGCTCGTGGCCGTGGTGATCACCTTGGTGGCCTGGGCCTTGAATCTGATGCAATCAGCCAGTGACAGCAATGAGTTTTCGTTGATGCTGGCCGGCTGTTTGGTGTGTTCGGCTGCCGTGGGGCTCTCTACCGTGATGGTGATCAGCCTGACGGGTCCCAACGCGCCGTTGGTTCATATCTTTCATGCCGGCTGAAGCCCAGGCAGTACGCCAGCTCTTTGATGAGGTGGCTCCCCACTACGACCGCCTCAACGACCTGTTGAGCCTCGGCCTGCACAGGCTGTGGAAGCGCGAAATGGTGCAGCGCTTGGCTCCCGTTGCCGGCGAGCAGTGGCTCGATCTCTGCTGCGGCACTGGCGACTTGGCCCTCGTGCTGGCCGAGCGTTTGCGCCGCGGGGGGGCTGTGTTGGCTGTGGATGCAGCAGCGGCTCCATTGCTGCAGGCCCGCCGCCGCCACAAGCGTTGCCCTTGGCTGCCGGTGGAGTGGCTCCAGGCTGATGCCCTGGCGGTGCCTCGGGCGGCTGCAAGTTTTGACGGGGCGGTGATGGCCTATGGCCTGCGCAACCTCCCGGATCCAGCGGCGGGTTTGCGGGAACTCAGGCGCTTGTTGCAACGCGATGGCCGCGCGGCGGTCTTGGATTTCAATCGCGGCGGCGGGGCAGCCTCAGCGCTGCAGACCCAGGCCTTACGCCGGGTGGTGGTGCCGGTGGCGAGCCAGCTGGGGCTCAAGGAGCAATACGCCTATTTGGAGACGAGCATTGCTGAGTTCCCCACCGGCTTTGAGCAAGAGCAGATGGCCCTCTCAGCAGGCTTTAGCTGGGCGCAGCATCGCCCGATTGCCGGGGGCTTGATGGGCTTGTTGGAACTGCGCTGCTGAGCTCTACCAGTTGAAGCTCACTTGCAGGCCCGGCACGACCAATGTCTCGTTGTCGCCGGTGCCCTCGGGATTGACGATCACTTGAACGCCGGGTTGCAGCGCCAGCTCTTGGCTGAGTTGCAGGATGTAGCCCAGCTCGATCATCCCTTCGTAGGTCATGCGTTGGCCTGAAGCCCTGCCGAGAGAGGGGGAAAAGCTGCTGCGCGTTAAGCCCAGAACCACGGAGTCAAAAGGCCGCTGCCGAATCACCCCCTGAGTGATCCAGCCTCCTTCTAGGAACAGGGGCACTGGGTTGATGGCGGGCTCGGTGCCGATGACGGCACTGCCCCAGAGGCGGCTGCCATGGCCTAGGGCAAAGGGCACAGGCAGGGTGGCACTGGCAAAGATGCTGTTGGCGCGGTTCTCCCAACGGCTGGGGTTGTTGATTTGCGGGAAACGCCAACTCCCTGAAACGGCGCCGAGTTGCAGCACGGGATCGGGCAGCTTGTTTTCGAGCCGCATCGGCCGCTTGCAGCCCTGGTGGTGGCGCACCACCACATCGGGATGCTCCTGGCTCATGCAGATCAGCAGAGGTTCGCCGCTGGTCTCGCTCAGGGCCCAATCCAGCCGCAGCGCCTGCACAAGGCCGTCATCGCGATCCAGGTTGAAGCGCCAGCCTTTCCAGCGGCCGGCTGGAAAGCCAGTGCGTTGATTGCTGAGCTGATAGCCGCCGTAGTTCACCGTGAGCCGATCGTTGGCTCGCCATTGCAGGCTGGCTCCCAGTGAGCTGAACGGAACCGTTGGGTAGCCCGGCAGGCTGAGGTTCAGCGTGGAGTTGATCGTCGAGTTGACGTAGGCGTTGTAAACCGGCGATTCCACCAGTGGATCGAGGCTGAGGTTGTTGCCAAATTTCAGGCTCAAGTTTTCGCTGTCGCGCTGCAGCCAAAGGCCCTGCAGCCAAAACCCTTGCTGCAGTCCTTCGGTGTCTTCTAGGGCTTGGAGGGGGAAGGCCGCACCAATGTCCTCGCTGAAGTACGGGGGGACACCGATGTAGGTCGCCAGGCTGCTGCGAAAGCTCCAGCGGTCGAATTCATCTTTGTCGCTGTCCTCTTTACTGAGGCCGCTGCCCAGGCTCCAATCAATGGCCTGCATGTCGATCGAACGGAAGGTTCGTTGCTTGGAGCCGGTGATGTTGCCCATCGGCTGGTTCACCAAGCTCAGGCTCATGGCCATCCAGTCCGGCAGGCCGAGCATCTCGCCAAAGGTGGCCGCCTCGAGGAGACCTCGTGGGGTCTCCATCACCTTGGGCTGTTTCGCTGGTTTGGGTTGATCAGCTGGTTCAGCACCCACCGGTGCCGGGAGCCACGACAGCGATAGGGCCAGCAGTGCCAGAGAGAAACGACTGCTCAGCGCCATCGGTTCAGCCTCCCCAAGCGATTCAGAAATTAGGGGCGGCCTGATGCCAGCGATGGCGAAATGCGAAAGCTTGTTGAGCGTCCACTGGGCAGCCAGAACAGCCATGGCCAGAGGCTGTGATTAGACCGTGGTGACTGGCTCCGGCGCTCTTGCTTCGTCGCTCCTTTCTGCAACTCGGTGTGCTCGGCGCAGTGATCGGCGGCGCCAGCCTGGAGCTGTTTCAGCAAGCCAAAGCATCAGCTCGCCGTTCCTGGGAGCGGTTCATTGCTCAGCCGGCGTTTCAGCGGCCCCGCAATGCCGCCACGGTGGTGCTTGAGGTCGCCACGGCACCGATCACGGTGTTGGGGCAGACCGTTGTTCGGGGCTGCATCCGTCAGCTCAATGGCCAGCGGGGCTACACCACGTCCCAAGCCGATGGCATCAATCTCGAGCTGATCAATCAGCTGCCGGTGCCAACCACCGTGCACTGGCATGGCCTGATTCTTCCCAATGCCATGGATGGGGTGCCATTTGTCACCCAACCGCCGATCCCGCCGGGCCAACGCCAACGCATCCACTACTCACTGGTGCAAAACGGCACCTTTTGGATGCATTCCCACTACGGCCTGCAGACCCAGAGCTTCGTGGCTGAGCCCTTTGTGATCCTTGATGCGGAGCAAGAGCAATGGGCTGATCGCACCATCACCGTGATGCTGCGAGATTTCAGCTTCACCCCGGCTAGCCAGATCCTCAGCAACGTGGTGGCTGGCGAGCGCGGCGGTGGCACAGCCATGGCTAAACGCTTGGCGGATTTCCCCTGGCACGAGCCGCGCCCGCTGCTCACCCAGCAATGGGATCCGACAAGCCAACGCTTTGGCTGGAAGCAAGCGGACGGGGTGCTGATGATGGCTCCCGATGTGGTCTACGACGCGCTGCTGGCCAATGAGCGCAGCCTCGATGATCCCGAAATCATTGATGTCGAGCCGGGCGAGACGGTGGCGATTCGCTGGATTGCAGCCAGCGCCTTTATGAGCTTTTTCCTTGATCTCGGTGAGCTCGAGGGCGAGTTGCTGCGCACCGATGCCAATCCCGTGGAGCCGATTCGCGGCTCGGTGTTTCAACTGGCGTTGGCGCAGCGCCTCACGCTGCGGCTGACCATGCCCGATACGCCGGGGGTGTTTCCTCTGTTGGCTTTGGGTGAGCGCAGCAACTTGCGCTGCGGGGTGGTGCTGCGCAGCAGCCGCAAACTCAAGGCTCCGGCCTTGGCGCCGCAAAGCCAGCAGTGGGCAGGGTCGTTGGATTTCAGCCAAGACCGGCAACTGCGGGCCAAGACCCCGTTGGCTGTGCGAGCGGCCGACAACACCATCCCTGTTGCGTTGACTGGCCCTGCCCCCAAATACACCTGGGGCCTCAACCATCGCTTTTACCCCTACCGCGATCCCTATTGGGTGGACGAGGGCCAGCGGGTGGAGATGGTGTTCACCAACCCCACGCCCATGGGGCATCCCATGCATCTGCATGGCCATGAATTCCAGATTTTGGAAATCGATGGTGAGCCTGTGGCCGGACCCATGCGGGACACGGTCTATGTGCCCAAAGGCGGCCGCTGCCGCATTGCCTTCGATGCCAACAACCCTGGGATCTGGGCCTTCCACTGCCACATCAGCTACCACCACGTGCGCGGCATGTTCAATGTGGTGGCCTACCGCTCGGCTGACCTGAGCTGGTGGGATCCAGCCGGCTTTGGCCACGAGTATTTGCCTTTTTGAGGAGTTTTTCGTTCGGCTTCCACTCCAGAGCGTTCGGCAGATTTGGCGGCTCTGGTGCCATAGATTAAGGAAATCTGAAGAAGTAGGTCGAGGCCGTGGAGGCTCCGCTGCTATTTCCGCTACCCGAGATCGAGCCCCGCATTCAGCAGTTGCTGGAGCGGACCTTGGCCATGAATGGCCTGCTTGTGGTCACTGAAGCGCGCTACGGGGTGTCTGTGGAGTCTGGTGCTCCGCCGCCGCACGAGCCGGATCCGGTCGAGTCGATTCGCTTTGTGCCCTTCGCCAAGATCGAAGCCTTCAACAGCGTGTTGCGCCGGCGCCCCGATGGCGGCGATCTGGCCGAGCAGATCTGCAGCTTGCTCTTAGACCACTACGGCAGCAGCGCCAAACCCGTGCTGCTGTTGCGCCGCAACGGCGACCACTGGCTGGGGATGCTGGATTACTGCCCGGAGTCGCGGGAGCGCCAGCACCGCATTACCCACTTGCACCGCTGCTTGGCCGCCTCCTGATCGGCCGAAACCGCTTGGGCCGGCGTTGCTCGGGGCTGGGTAGGCGCAGCTGCTCGTCAGCCCATTGGGATGTCAGGGCTGAGAGCAGGTCGTCGCGGTTGCCAAAGAGCCGAAGCATGCTGATTTATTGAGAACGTCTCGCAACTCAAGCAGGGTTGCGGGCTGAATTGCAAGTGATTCGCAACAGCAGTTGATCTTCGGCCTGCAGAATTGCCCAGGCCATGCCGATTGCTGTGCAGTTTCAGGACATCATTTCCACCCTCCAGCGCTTCTGGGCGGATCAGGGATGCCTGGTGCTGCAGCCCTACGACACCGAAAAAGGGGCGGGCACCATGAGCCCCCACACCGTGTTGCGCGCCATCGGCCCCGAGCCCTGGGCTGTGGCCTACGCCGAGCCCTGCCGCCGGCCCACCGATGGCCGCTATGGCGATAACCCCAACCGGGCCCAGCACTATTTCCAGTTCCAGGTGCTGATCAAGCCATCACCCGATGGCATCCAGGAGACCTACCTGCGCTCCCTGGAAGCCCTTGGCATCAAGGCGGCTGATCACGACATCCGCTTTGTTGAGGACAACTGGGAATCCCCCACCCTTGGAGCTTGGGGTGTGGGCTGGGAGGTGTGGCTCGATGGCATGGAGGTGACCCAGTTCACCTACTTCCAGCAGTGCGGCGGCATCGATTGCAAGCCGGTGTCGATTGAGATCACCTATGGCCTCGAGCGTTTGGCCATGTATCTCCAGGATGTGGAAAGCCTGTGGGAGTTGCAGTGGGACAGCCAGCGCAGTTATGGCGACATCTGGTTGCCGTTTGAGAAGGGCCAGTGCACTTACAACTTCGAAGCTTCCAACCCGGAGCGCCTGTTCAAGCTTTTTGAGATCTACGAAGCGGAAGCCAAAGACCTCTGCGAGCAGGGCCTGGCGGCGCCGGCGCTGGATTGGGTGCTCAAGTGCAGCCACACCTTCAACCTGCTGGAGGCACGCGGAGTGATCTCGGTGACCGAGCGCACCGCCACCATTGGCCGAATCCGCAACTTGGCCCGTCAGGTGGCGGAGTCGTGGCTGGCCGAACGAGAAGCCCTTGGCTTCCCGCTGCTCAAGGGTTAATTCCTGCGGGCCAAGGGGGAACGCTGAGCTGGCCATGAACGTCGCTGGTGGCCCGAGCTTGGAGGGCTGGCTTGCTTCTGGTGCCGCTGGCCTTGGGCTGGTGCTGGTGGCGCTGGCCCAGGCCAACACCGGCTGATCCGGTTCATCTGGCGCCTCAATCGGTTGTGTTGGAAGGGCGCATCCAGCGGCCACCCCGCCGTGTGGCTTCTGGTGCCTGCAGCGCGGTGTTGCAGCTCGAGGGGGCCCATCAAGGGCGCAGCCAGCTGTGGTTTCGCCAGTGCCCCAAGCAGCTTGATCCCGGTTGGCGTTTGCGCGTGGCTGGCACGCTGCGCCAGCCCAAGCCGCCGCTGCATCCCGTGCTGGGTGATCGAGCGGCACAGCTGGCCAGGCAAGGCATTTTCAGCACGCTGGCCGTGCAGCGCTACGAGCTGCTGGAGCGCCAAACGCAGCCGTTATGGCAGTGGCGGCAGCAACTTGCCGGGCGCTTGCAGGCCTCTGCCGGCCCTCGCCATGGAGCGCTGTTGTCGGCGCTGGTGATGGGCCGGGCGATGGCGCCTTTGCCTGATGCGATCACCAACTCGTTTCGCGCCGCTGGCCTCAGCCATGCCTTGGCCGCCAGCGGGTTTCATCTCTCGGTGCTCTTGGGCGTTGTGCTGGCCCTAACGCGGCGAGCCCCGCGCCTGCTTCGAGTGATCAGCGGGGCTGCGGCATTGGGGCTGTTTGTGCTGTTGGCAGGGCCGATGCCATCGGTGCTCAGGGCGGTGTTGATGGGGGCCATAGCGCTATTGATTCGTGAATCCGGTGAACGGGCACGGCCTTTGGGGCTGCTGCTGGTGAGCTTGCTGGCTCTGCTGTTGTGGCAGCCCGCTTGGCTGTTGGATCTCGGCTTTCAGTTCAGTGCCGTGGCCACCGCTGGCTTGGTGCTCACCGCCCCTCGGCTGCAGCAGCAGCTGCCGGCTGCCCTGGCGGTTCCGATCGCCGCATGCCTGTGGACATTGCCGCTGCAGCTCCTGCATTTCGGCGTGCTGCCGCTCTACGCCGTGCCGGCCAATCTGCTGGCGGCACCACTGCTCACCCTGCTCACCACCGGCGCCATGGCGGCGGCTCTGGCGGCGCAACTCGTGCCCCCGCTGCTGCCAGTGATCACTGCTTTGTTGCAGTGGCCTGCCGAACTGTTGCTGCTGCTGGTGCAGGGCGCGGCGGCTCTGCCTTTGGCCCAGCTGGCCTTGGGCCAACCGCCGCTGGTGCTGGTCCTGCTGTTGAGCTTGGGGTTAATGCCTTGGCTTTTGGGATGCAGTGGGCCCTGGCGACGCTGGGGCGCAGGGCTGGTGCTGATCAGTTGCCTCTGGCAAGGGCAGCGTTTGATAGCTGATGAGCTTCTTGAGTTGCCGGTTGGGAAGGGCAACCTGGTGCTCTTGCGCCATGGCGGCCGCGGCGCCTTGGTGAGCCGCGATGCAGGGCCCCGCAGTTGCAGCCAAGCCCAACGTTTGCGCCAGGCCCTGGGCTTACCGCGGCTGGATTGGGTGGTCCTCTTGGATCCAGTTCCAGCTGATGATTTCGGCTGCTGGCAGAAGTTGAGCTCGCAGCTGCAGGTGCTGCCGTGTGGTGAGCTCAGCAGCCCTGGCTTGGTGTTTCGCAGTCAGGTCCAGGTCCCTGGTGAGGCGCTGCTGCAGCTGGGGCGCCGCTGCTATTGCCTCCGCCAACAGGGCGTGAGCGCCAACATGGGCGCCCTTGCGGCCTGCGGTCAGTGCCCCACCACGAAGGGAGGCCCACCAAAACCTGCGTCCAGTGCGGCCGCCCGTTTCAGTGGCGCAAAAAATGGAAGGCCGTGTGGGACGAGGTGCGTTACTGCTCTGAGCGCTGCCGCCGCGAGAGCAAGCGTCGCAGCCCCTAGGCCCTAACCTGCGGTTTCAGGGTTTTGCCCTGGTTGGAGAGGTGGCTGAGTGGTCGAAAGCGAACGACTCGAAATCGTTTGAAGGGCAACCTTCCGTGGGTTCGAATCCCACCCTCTCCGTTTATTTCCTGGAATTGTTGATCTCAGGTGGCTGTTTCACTGAAGAAGTCATTGATTTTATTAGTTCCTAATCTGGCCCTGGTCGGGTCCATTGATTGACTGGCACAGAGTTCTCAAGTCAGGCTTTCTTTTGGATTAGGGGTTAGGTAAATTAGGTATCAGCTTCATGTTGCATCGGCCAGCTCTGGCGCTCTGTTTGGCCGTACCTCTGCTGACGTCAATCGGCACCCAGGCAGCCCCGGCTCGGCCAGATGGACCCTGGGGTCGTTCAGTTAGTTCAAGCATTGATAATGATGCCTCTGATCGCTATCAATGGCGGGCATGCAAGGCTGTAGCTGGTGCATTGGAGGCGGGGCAATCCGTTAGGTGTGAAACTCTTGTTGATGCGGATAATCAATCTAATTCGACTGTTCAGAAGATCTTTGTAACTGGCGCCTCCTATGCGACGAGGATATTTCCTCTCCTGAATTCGGCATCGCTTTCTGATGGCATCCAAAAGATGCTATGGATGGATTCGAAGAGCTTTATTGTTTCATTTGCCCATGATTATCTCAATGAATATGTTCTAAAACAGATTCCATTCTTGTCTCAGACTGAATTTGGGGTTGGCTTTGAGTCTGATGCTGACATGACTTACTACCTAAATAGTTTGATCAGCCTTGCTCAGCTTGGATCTGATGATAACGGTTATCCCCTAGGCCTTCTTTTCGCTCAGGGGAGTGCTAAGGGTGCCTATTCGGGGTCGGCTGTTACTAATTTAGGGCTTGGTTTGCGTAGACGGCTAAGAGATAATGCAATGCTCGGTGCAAATGCTTTCTGGGATTACCGCTTTACTAATTACAGTTCTTCTTATAGTCGATGGGGCGCTGGAGCAGAGTTGTGGTGGGATGATTTCAAGTTGACTAATAATTGGTATATCGCTGGAACTGGCATCAAGCGCATCACAACCAGCGGACGTGCCTATACAGATACAACATCGTTGGCGGCAGGTACATATGATGAAACCACGCTTTTGGGTGCTAATACATTTGACGAACGTGTTGTTCCTGGCTGGGATGTTGCCTTGAACTATCGTCTTCCAAGTTATCCACAGCTTTCTTTGGGAATTAGAGGTTTCCGCTGGGACTACATGCGCAAGAGTGATAACTCAGGTGTTGAAGGATCTGTGAATTGGCAAGCCACTCCTCACACTAATTTGTCAGCCTGGATTTCAAGCGAGATTCCGGCCTATCCGGCACAATCTAATGCCCAGCTATCCAGTGGTGATGATGTCTATGTGGGGGTGCGTTTCAATGTCCAATTAAAGCCAGTGACTTACAAAACAGGCAGTAATCGCATTCGTGAAAACCTGCTGACTCAGATGAGGCAGCCCGTTCAGCGTCGTAATGATGTTCTTTTGGAGCGTTGGAAGCCTAAGCAGAAAAAGACTATTGGTGGTGTGAATGGATCATTCATCAATCAAGCTGCTGGTATCTAAACTTTTTTCTTTGACCAGCCTCGTCGCGTCTTAAATTCATGCCTTATTCTCCCAACCCCAGATCCCAAGCAGCCTTCTTTAGGAGATCTTTCAAGGCCCTTTTGGCTTGTGCTTCTGCCGCTGCGTTGTCTGTCACAGCTGCTAAGGCACAAGAAGACGAATTAAATGTTGTATGTCCTCCCACAGATACAAGGCCAAATTTAGGCGTAGTGGCCACGTCTGAAGCGTATTGTGCTGGAACGCCTGAAAAGTATCAACTCATTATTTATGAGATGGGTCTATGCACTTCTAATCCAACTTCTTCTAACGTATTGGATCAGTCTTCCTGTACGCCAACATTTAGATCTGAAGGTGGTACTACTGTGAACTTGGCTGGTGGTGCGGTCATTGATCTTGGGTCAAGCGAAGAATCTGATCTGGGGAGGCCTGAGGACAACTCTTATTCATACGCCTACATTATTATTTCTAATAGATTTGTCTTGAGGGCTAAGTGGGGGAATACAGATGGAATTACTTATTATTCAAATCCTGGCGGATTGAATAATGTCAGTTTATCTCCTCCCGCTCTTGACTTTGTTGAGGATCTGTCAAGCTTTGATGAAGGGTTTGATCCGGTTTACCCGCCTATTATTGTTAGAGGCGGTACATTGGCTGCTTTGCTATTGAAATCTGATTTAACTCCAGCATCCAATGGATTAGAGGTTGGAAGACTGGTGGGAACTTTTAAGCCTCAAGCCAGCTTAGTGATTGATGAAGCAGTTAAAGGTCTGAAGGTCGAGCTCACTGTTTCGAATAGCGGTTTGACCGTTGGAGTCGGCGAAAATCCTGGCGACTTTAATGGTCCTCCAAGTGATCCTCGTGCTTTTAATTGCTATCAGCAGCCTTGTAGTTATGGGTCAGGTCCTTTTCAGCCAACATTCACCTTGATTAAGTAAATCTCAGGAGGTAGGCTAATTTCAAGAATATTGGCATGTTTGCTCTCCTTGTTTATAGCAAGTTTTTTGTTTGCTCTTGTTTAATTTTTTTGGTTCTTTAGTGACAGCCTTGTACAGATATTCGGTAGCTGAAGCCGGAGGCTCCGGGGTCTTTGCTGGCGCCAATTTTGAAATTCACTTGGCTCACAGCCTTGCCGCTTGGGACTGTGAAAGGCCCAAACATGCTGCCGGTCCCCACCGGTGGCTTCATTGATTCATCGACCACGCGCAGGTTCGAACCATCGCTGAATTTGAGGTAAGCCTCGATCGGATAGGTGGCCTGTTCGGTGGATTGCGCTGTGAAGAACAGCTTGTAACTGCGGTAGGGCTGGTTGACGCTGAAATCCGTGTTCCAGTTCGTGCGGCCTAACGCCATCCGCAAAGGAGAAACCTTCGGTCGATCCACCCGCTTGGTCACGGTGGTGTTGCCGTCACCGCCGATCGGTTGGAGGAACTCGCAGTTACCGGAGGCCAATAGCAGCCCGCTCAGGCTGGCTAGTAGGAGCATCGATCAAGGCCTCACAGGGTTGCCTCTTCTTTAGCTGTGAAACAGCAGCACGAGGCCTTGGCGCACCTGGTGAAATTCCCGTTCTTCGCGGCTGAGATCAAGACCCACCGTCATGCCTTCTTCGAGGGCTTGCTCAAACGGCGGGCTGGTGGGCACCACCTTGCCGGTCCAAAGGGCTGCAATGCCGACCGGTGTGGCGTGCCAGGAGAAGCGGTCGGTGTTGCCAAACAACGACTCCGGAAGCGATTCCTCCAGCAGCGAACGTAGTGCCATCGTCCCCACAACGTGGCATCAGCCTGCTGGCCTGCTTTGGAGGCGGCAAGCAAGCTTCAGAACTTGTATCTAACCCGGATAGGCTCCGGCCATGGCCCTGTTCCCCTTCCCCACTGCCCTGGTGCATGAGTGGTTTAGCCCGCGCTCGGTGGGTGGGGCTGAGTTGGTGGTGCAGCAACTTGATCAGCTGTTAGATCCGCAGCTGTTTTCCTTGGTGGATGGCGAGAGCGGCCGGCCCCAGAGCTGGTTGGCGGGCCGCCAGATCGAAACCTCCTTCATCCAAAAGCTGCCCTGGGGCCGCAGCCATGTGCAGCAGTACTTACCGCTCTTGCCCTTAGCGATTGAGCAGCTGGACCTCTCGGGCTATCCGCTGGTGCTGAGCAGCAGCCATTTGGTGGCTAAGGGCGTGCTCACGTCGCCTGAGCAGCTGCATGTGAGCTACGTGCACACCCCCGTGCGTTACGCCTGGGATCAGATGCATGCTTATTTGCGCAGCTCGCGCTTGGCTCAAAGCCCCCTGGGGCCATGGATCCGTTGGCAGCTGCACCAGTTGCGCCAATGGGATGTGCTCAGTGCCAGTCGGCCGGATCGCTTGATTGCCAATTCCCGTTTTACGGCCCAGCGCATTGCCCGTTACTGGGGCCGGAGCTCCACGGTGTTGCCGCCACCAGTGGATGTGGAGCGCTTCGATTGGCAACAACCCCGGGAAGATTTTTATCTCTCGGTCTGTCGATTGGTTCCCTACAAGCGCGTGGATCTGGTGGTGCAGGCCTGCCGGGAGCTGGATCTGCCCTTGGTGGTGGTGGGCGATGGACCAGAACGCTCGCGGCTGGAGGCCATGGCTGGCCCGTCAACGCGGTTCCTAGGTCGCTCGTCGGCGCACGAGGTGGAGCAGCTCTTGGCCCGCTGCCGCGCTTACGTCTATGCCGGTTTGGAGGATTTCGGCATTGCTCCAGTAGAGGCCATGGCCTCTGGGGCACCGGTGGTGGGGTTGGGGCGCGGCGGCCTGCTGGATTCGGTGCGTTGCCTCAGCCAAGAGCCGGCTCAGGCCACGGGGCTGCTGTTTGCGGAACAGCAGCTCGGCGCTGTGAAAGCGGCACTGGAGTCCTTTGAAAGCAATGGGCTCTGGCGGCAGCTGCCGGCTGAGCGGCTGCGACTGCATGCCAAGGGATTCTCTGAAGAATCCTTCCGGCAACGTTTAAGCTCGCTGCTCATTGATTGGGTCAACCAACACGGGATCGGTTCCCACTCCGCTGTGCCTGTGGGGTAGGTGATCCAGATCCGGTGGGATTGTCACATGACAGTCCGTACGGTGCAGTCAGGTCTGTTTACGCGATGCTTTCAAGACCAGCCAGCCTTCTGAATACAGGCGATCGCCTTGGGCTGAGTGGTCTTGTACAGCGTCGTGTCCGTCCGCTGGCAACGCTGAAGCGCAGCGGTGACATTGCGTTTTCGCTGGCCATGTTGAGCCTGGGTTCCCCAGTGTTGCTCAGCGTGGCCCTGCTGGTGAAGCTCACCTCCCCGGGCCCCGTCTTTTTCGTTCAAAAGCGCATAGGGCGCCGTTTTCAGCGCTTTGGCTGCATCAAGTTCCGCACCATGGAGCTCGATGCGGATCGCCGGTTACAGGAGCTGCTGGAGTCCTGCCCCCAGCTGCGGGCGGAGTTTGAAAAAGACCACAAGCTGCGCCGTGATCCGCGCATCACGCCGATTGGTCAGTTTTTGCGGCTCACCAGCCTCGATGAGCTGCCCCAGTTCTGGAACATCCTGCGCGGTGAAATGAGCGTGGTGGGTCCGCGCCCCATCGTTGAGCAGGAAATTCCCCGTTATGGCCCGGCCATGGAGCAGGTGCTGAGCGTGCGCCCTGGCCTCACGGGTCTGTGGCAAGTGTCTGGCCGCAACAACGTCAGCTATCAGCGCCGCGTGCTGCTCGATCTCACCTATGTGAACCGCCGCAGCCTCGGCCTTGATTTGCGCATCCTTTGGCGCACGGTCTTGGTGGTGCTGTTCCCTGCCAACAAGGGCGCTTACTAAGCCAGCAGAGCCACCACGCCGCTCAGTCCTAGCCACAGCAGAGCGCTGCGTTGGCTCACATCCAAGATGGCCTGAACGCCTTTCTCATCAGCCGCTCGCCCGCCCTCATTCAGCAGCGGTTTGGCCCGCTCAATGCCGCCATAGCGGTTCAGCCCGCCAAGCCGCAAACCAAGAGCATGGGCATAGGCGGCCTGGGAGACCCCAGCATTGGGGGATGGATCGCTGGCGCCATCGCGCAGAGCTGGCCCCAATTGCCCCAGGCTGAGGGCCAGCAGCCGGCAGGGCAGCCAGGTGAGCCCATCATCCAAGCGAGCACCGGCGGTGCCAAGCCACTGCAGCCGCCCGCGGCGGTAGCCGAGCATCGAATCCAACGTGCTGCTGGCTTTAAACGCCCAAGCCAGGGCCAAAGGGCCAGGCAGCGCTGGATTGAGGCCCCACAGCCCAGCGCCGATCAGCATCCAAAACAGCGGCGCAAACAGGCCGTCGACCGCATTTTCAGAAGCTGTTTCTGCCAGGGCCCGCAGCAGCTCTGGGGCCGGTAAGCCATCCACATCGCGCCCCACAATCCAGGCCAGTTTTTGCCGGGCCTGCTGCAGCTGAGGCGGTGCGCTGCTGAGGGGCTTGATCACGTCTTCCACGGCCAGCCGCAGGCTGCGTCCGGCCAAGGCACTCGCCAAGGCAATTACCAATAGGGGCATTGCCCATGGGCTGCGCAGGCTGAGCTGCTCCAGGGCCCAACCGGCGGCCGCGCTCCCGCTGACCAGCAGAGCCGTGATCAGGCCGCCCCCAAGCCGCAGCGCCCAGGGGCGATCACCACCAAGGGCTTCCACCCAGAGGCGCAGCTGCGCAATCACAGCGCCCATCACCTGCACGGGGTGCAGGCACCAGCGCGGATCGCCGATGAGTCGATCCAGGCCGCAGGCTGCGGCCACCAGCCACCAACTGCTCAGGCTGCTTTGAGCCAGCTGAACATGGCGCGCAGGCCCTTGCCCACTTCCTCGATCTTGTGGGCGCTGTCGCGTTCGCGGATCTTGTTCATTTCCGGCTTGCCGGCTTCGCATTCAGCGACGAAGTTCTTGGCGAAGGTGCCGTCCTGGATGTCACCCAGGATGCGCTTCATCTCCGCTTTGGTCTCGGCAGTGATCAGGCGAGGCCCACTCACGTAGTCGCCGTATTCAGCGGTGTTGGAGATCGAATCGCGCATGGCCGAGAGGCCCCCTTTGACCATCAGGTCAACGATCAGCTTCACCTCGTGCAGGCACTCGAAGTAGGCCAGCTCCGGCTGATAGCCGGCTTCCACCAGGGTTTCAAAGCCTGCTTTGACCAGCTCCGAGAGGCCGCCGCACAGCACGGCCTGCTCACCAAAGAGGTCGGTTTCGGTCTCTTCTTTGAAATTGGTCTCGAGGATGCCGGCGCGGGTGCCGCCAATGCCTTTGGCGTAGGCCATGGCCAGGCCGCGGGCGTTGCCACTGGCATCTTGCTCAATGGCAAACAGGGCCGGCACGCCCTGGGCATTTTGATATTCCCAGCGCACTGTGTGGCCCGGGCCCTTGGGGGCGATCATCACCACATCCACATCAGCCGGAGGCTTGATCAGGCCAAAGCGGATGTTGAAACCGTGGGCAAAGCTCAGCACCTTGCCGGCGCTCAGATGCGGGGCGATTTCCTTGTCGTAAACCTCTTTCTGGAATTCATCGGGCAGCAGCACCATGATCCAGTCGGCCTTGGCGGCTGCATCGGCAACGCTCAGGACCTCCAGCCCATCGGCCTTGGCTTTGTCGGCTGAGCGGCTGCCTTCATAGAGGCCCACCACCACATCAACGCCGCTGTCCTTGAGGTTCAGCGCGTGGGCATGGCCTTGGGAGCCATAGCCGATGATCGCCACGGTCTTACCGCTGAGCAGGCCCAGGTCAGCGTCGGTGTCGTAATACAGCGTGGCCATCCGGTCTTCAGGCAGGGCAAACCGAGAGCCTACCCAAACGTCTGTTTAGGCCTCGCTGGGATGGCTGATGACGCGATCGATCAGACCGTAGGCCTTGGCATCGTCGGCGCTCAGGAAATAGTCCCGGTCGGTGTCCTTGGTGATCTTCTCGATCGTCTGGCCGCTCATGTCAGCCAGCTGCTTGTTGAGCTGATCTTTCATGCGCAGGATTTCGCGCGCTTCGATCTCGATGTCACTGGCCTGGCGCTGGGCGGTGCCGCCCAGGGGCTGGTGAATCATGATCCGGCTGTGGGGCAAAGCCACCCGTTTGCCCTTGGTGCCGGCGGCCAGCAGGAAGGCCCCCATCGAGGCAGCCAGACCCACGCAGATCGTCACCACATCCGACTTGATGTATTGGATGGTGTCATAGATCGCTAGGCCAGCGGTGACCGATCCACCGGGCGAATTGATGTACAGATAGATCGGCTTGCTGCTGTCGTCGGAATCGAGATACAGCATTTGGGCCACAAGGGCATTGGCGACACCGTCGTTGACTTCGCCGCCCAGGAACAGGATTCGCTCAACGCCGAGGCGGGTATAGATGTCGACCCAGCGCTCGTATTGGCTGCCGGGAAGGCGGTAAGGAACGGAAGGAGTGCCGATGGGCATGGCTGATGCGCAGGTGAGGTGAACAGATGAATGGGGACGATCAGACGGCGACCGGCAGCTCCTTGCGGCTGCTCAGCACCCGGTCAATCAGGCCGTAATCCATGGCTTGATCTGGGGTCAGGTAGGTCATCCGATCGGAATCAGCGGTCAGCTGCTCAACGGTGCGGCCGGTGTTCTCCGAGAGCATGGAGAGCATCGTGCGCTTGTTGTGCAGCACCTCTTGGGCGCGGATCTGAATGTCGGTGGCTTGGCCGCGGGCGCCGCTGCGGGGCTGGTGCAGCACGATCGAGGCGTTCGGAAGTGAGGCCCGTTGGCCCTTGGCGCCGGCCGAGAGGATCATCGCGGCGGTGCCCATGGCCTGGCCGATGCAGATGGTGTGCACCGGTGGTTTGACGTAGCGGATCGTGTCGCAGATGGCGAAGGCTTCGGTTTCAAAACCGATGGCATCGCCCGAATACCAGCTGGTGCCGGTGGAGTTGATGTAGAAGAAAATCGGCTTGTCGGGGTTGTCAAACTCCAGGTAGAGCAGCTGAGCAATGATCAGCTCGGTGACATCCACGCCCATCTGGCGTTTGGCATCGTCATCGGAGAACAGGGGCAGTCCCAGATAAACGATTCGCTCCTTCAGCAGCAACGAGGGCAGGTCCGGCGGAGGGGTGCGGAAGCTGGCCCCACCTGAGTCGCCGTAGGGCGCCGACACCGATCGGATATCCATGGCGAGGAGATTGATCGGCTGAGCCTAGCGAGCATCTGCCGTTCGGGCGAAAACCATTCGGCCTGCCGGTGTCTGCAAGGCGCCGGTCACCGTCACTTCGCGCCGCTCGCCAATGCTGCCTCTGCCAGATTCGACCACCACCATCGTTCCGTCTTCCAGGTAACCCACGCCCTGGTCGGCTTCTTTGCCCTCGCGCACGATTTTGAGCTGCAGCAGGTCGCCCGGTTGCACCTCAGGCCGCAGGCTGATCACCAGCTCGCTGAGGTTGAGCGCCCGCAGGTTTTGCACCTGAGCCACCTTGGCCAGGTTGTAGTCAGTGGTGAGCAGCAGGCCGCCGGTGTCACTGCAGAGCTTCAGGAGCTTGTCGTCAACGCCATCGCCTTCGTAGCGGGTGCTGTTGACGATCAGCCGGCGGCCGTAGCTGTCGCGCAGCTCAGCCAGCAGCTTGAGGCCGCGGCGGCCCTTGCTGCGTTTGTCGCTGTTGCCCGAATCAGCCAGCTGCTGCAGCTCATCGATCACGCACTGGGCCACGATCACCTGCCCCTCCAGGATTTCGCTTTCCAGCAGGCCCCTAAGGCGGCCATCAATGATCAAGCTGGTGTCCACAATTTTTGGGCTGGCGGGCTGCAGCACCCCATCAGCCACAAGCAGCGCTTCGGTGCTGCTGGGGTTGAACAGCCGCAGCAGGGTGCGGCCATGCACTTCGGCGAGGTTGTAACCGCTGACGCCGAAAAAGACGTTGCTGAGCACGGCGGCCAGGGGCTTCACAAAGCCCACTTCCCATGGCAACGGCAGCAGCAGAATTGGTGCCAGCAGCAGATTGGCCACCAGCAGTCCCAAGATCAGCCCCACCGCCCGGCTGATCAGCAGGTCGGTGGGCATGGTGCGCACCTGGCGCATCAGCTGGGCTCGCAGCCGTTGGAACAGGAAGCCGGCAATCAGGCCAAAGAAGGCGCCAAAGCCCCCCATCACCCACTGCAAGCCTTCCAGGTTGGTGACCTGGATCAACATGCGCGGCGGCAGCAGATCCACCCCGAGGAAGCCAGCGGCAGCCCCGGAGATCACAAACAACAGCAGGAGCAGAGCTTCCACAATCAGACTGGAGGGACGCGGCGAGCGCGATCTGCGCGAATTTGCCAGGGAGATTGCCATGAGTGTGCCGCTTCCCGCGGGTCGGCGCCCGCCCCGGAGCCTGTATCTCCATATCCCCTTTTGCCATCGGCGCTGTTTTTACTGCGATTTCCCGGTGGTTCCCCTGGGTGATCAGGCCGATGGCAGCCGCTCCCAGTCGATTGCTGATTACCTCCATTGGTTGCTGCGCGACCTTGCAGCAGCGCCTGCAGGCCCGCCCCTATCGACCGTTTACATCGGTGGCGGCACCCCATCGATGCTGTCGCCTGATCAGTTGGCGCAACTGCTGGCGGCGGTTCGTAGCCACTGGGGCTTGGCACCGGGCGCTGAGCTCACCTTGGAAATGGATCCGGCCAGCTTTGATCGTCAGCGTCTTGAGGCGGTGCTGGCGCTGGGCATCAATCGCGTCAGCCTCGGCGGGCAGAGCTTTGACGATGCCGTGCTTGAGCAGCTGGGGCGCCGTCACCGCGCCAACCAACTGCGGGAAGCCTGCAGCTGGTTGCGGCAGGCCCAGCAGCAGACGCTGCTGCAGAGCTGGAGCTTGGATTTGATCGTCAACCTGCCGCAGCAGAGCTTTGAGGCCTGGGATTGGGAGTTGAGCCAGGCCTTGGCCCAGGCGCCTCCCCATTTGTCGATTTACGACCTGATCGTGGAGCCCGGCACGGTGTTTGCCTGGCGCCAAGGCCGCGGAGAGCTGCTGCTGCCGGACGACGATCAGGCCGCCGATCGCTTGCAACACACCCACCAGCGGCTGCAGGCGGCGGGATATGGCCATTACGAGGTCAGCAGTTGGGCCCTGCCCGGGCAGGCCAGCCGCCACAACCGCGTCTATTGGAGTGGGGCGAGCTGGTGGGCCTTGGGGCTCGGGGCCACCTCTGGTGTGGGCACAGAGCGCCTGGCGCGCCCGCGCACGCGTGATGCCTACAGCGAGTGGGTGCAAGCGGATGCTGGCCGCCAAGGCGATGGCCCAGCCGCCGGCTGGCCTCCTGTTGAGGATCTGCTGCTAGTGGGTCTGCGCCGCCGTGAGGGGGTGGATCTGGCCTGGCTGCACCAGACGGGGCTTGGGGGGCTTGAGCGCGCTTGGCTTGAGCGCGTGTTGGCCGGCTGGATTGAGCGCGGTGTGGTGGAGCTCAGCGCTCAGCGTCTGCGCCTGGTGGCCCCGGAGGGCTTCAGCCTCAGCAATGCGGTGCTGAGTGATTTGCTGGCGGCACTGGAGCGCTCTGAACCCCTTGCACCCACTGGCGCAAGGCTTGGCTGAACAGCTCGCGGCCATCCAGCAACGCGGGCGAAAACGGGGGCTGCTGCGGGGTGAGCCCCAGCAGATCAGCGCTGACGCGCACTTGGCCATCGCAGCCCTCACCGGCGCCGATGCCGATCACCGGCACGCTGAGTTCAGCGCTGAGCCGCGTGGCCAGCTCGGCCGGCACATGCTCGAGCACCAGGGCAAAGCAACCGGTTTGCTGCAGCTCCAGGGCCCGTTGCCACAGGCGCTCTTGCGCCACCGGGTCGGTGGCTTGGCGCCGGTAGCCCAGTTGATGCACCGATTGCGGCGTGAGCCCCAGATGCCCCATCACGGGGATGCCGCTGCGCACCAAGCGGTCGATCACGGCGATGGTTTCGGGTTCCCCGCCCTCCAACTTCACGCCGGCGCAACCGGTTTCCTTGAGGAAGCGGCCCGCGGCAGCCACGGCCTGATCCGGGCCGCACTGGTAGCTCAAAAAGGGCAGATCGCTGACGATCGGGGTGTGCCGTAGGCCCCGTTCCACCGCCGCGGTGTGCTGCACCATCGCCTCAAGCGTCACCGGCAAGGTGGTGGCATGGCCGAGGGCCACCATCGCCAGGGAATCGCCCACCAGCACAAGATCCACCCCAGCGGCCTCAGCCCAACTGGCGCTGAGGGCATCCCAGGCGGTCAGCACGGCAATCGGTTGCCGCCGTTGCTTGCGTTGCCGCAGCTGCTCGCCGAGTTGGCGGGGCGTGAGGCTCAAGACATCTCCAGGCGTGAGCCATTGCTAACATCAGGGGGACTCGGACCCATGCGGCTCCGACGCCTAAACCTGGTCAGATCCGGAAGGCAGCAGCCACACGGGATGCTCGAGGCAGGCGTGGACTCCGGGTCACCCCTTCACAATCTGAGCTCAAGACTCAGTCTTGATCGCGGTTCTGGCGGTTCTGCAGGAAGGCCGGGATGCGGACGCCGTTATCGTTGATCTCCAGGTTGGCCTGGGCTGCGGTGTCGCTGAGCTCGGTGCGCAGAGTGCGTTGGGGCACGTATTGGTTGCCGCCTTCAAAGCCGGTGGCGATCACGGTGACGTGAATTTCACCCTCCAGCGCTTCATCCACCACGGCGCCCACGATGATGTTGGCCTCAGGATCCACCACGTCGTAGATCACTTCTGAGGCGGTGGTCATGTCCTCAAGGGTCATGTCGCGGCCGCCGCTGATGTTGATCACACAGCCCTTGGCGCCATCGATGCGGGCCGACTCCAGCAGCGGGCTGCTCATGGCCGCCATGGCGGCTTCTGAGGCGCGTGAGCGGCCTGAGCCCACGCCGATGCCCAGCAGGGCGGTGCCGGCGGAGGCCATCACCGAGCGCACGTCGGCGAAGTCCACATTCACCAGGCCGGGTTTGGTGATGATGTCGCTGATGCCTTTGACGCCACTGCGCAGCACTTCATCGGCGGTGCGGAAGGCTTCTTGCAGGGGAGCCCCGGAGATGGCATCGCGCAGCCGGTCATTGGGGATCACGATCAAGGTGTCCACGTGCTCAGCCAAGCGGGCAATGCCTTCCTCGGCTTGGCGCATCCGCTTGCGTCCTTCAAAGGTGAAGGGCTTGGTGACGATGCCAACGGTGAGGGCGCCGGATTCTTTGGCCACTTCCGCCACGATTGGAGCAGCGCCGGTTCCGGTGCCACCGCCCATGCCGGCGGTGATGAACACCAGGTCGGTGCCTTCCAGGGACTGCTGCAGATCAACGCGGGATTCTTCCGCGGACTTCTGGCCGATGGAAGGGTTGCCGCCTGCCCCGAGGCCGCGGGTGAGCTTCATGCCCAGCTGCACGCGCTGGCTGGCCGCTGAATTGAGCAGTGCTTGGGCATCGGTGTTGAGCACCCAAAAGCCAACGCCATGGAGCTCGGAGGCGATCATCCGATTGATGGCATTGCTGCCGCCACCTCCAACACCGATGACTTGAATGCGGGCGTTCTGACTGGGCACGATTCCTGCTGCGGCTGCGCTGAATTTGGTATCTGGACTGCCAGAACTTGCGTTGGCTTCACGTTCCATGGCAGTGCCCACACCATTCATTGGCTGCAGCATTATCGAGGAATGACCGAATGGTCAGAAGTTGATGCGACAGGTTCGCCCCGAATCGCGCAATTCGCAATATTTGGCTGTGTCAGTTTTCTGACGACTTCGGCGGCACCAGCATCAGTTCGGGTCGTTCGGGATCGCTGAGATCCAAGGCTTGGGTTGGCTCTTGGGCTAATGGTTGCTGTTCTGCCAGATGCGAGAGCACCTCAAGTTGTCTGGGGAGCCGTTGATCCAAGCTGCCAAAACGCACCGGGCCTAGAGCTCTGCTTTGCATCCAGAGCTCGCCATTGCGCCTGAATTCCATCTGGCTGATGGCCGCAGCAGGCGGAAGCTCCCGCAGCAGCAGGGCGATGGTGCCGGCATGCCTTGGCTGCCAGCCCAGCACACGCAGGGCCGGCACCGCTTCACCCCGGGCTTGTTCTTGTTGCGCCTTGCTGATCCATGCCCCGGTGCGATCGACATAGCCCGTTTCCCGGCCTTGAGGCGTGTGCCGCACGGCGCGGGCCACGGCTTGCCTGAGGCGGAGATCGATCAGCAGTTGGGGCGGCCAGAGCTGGCGCTGCAGGCGGATGTCCTCCACCGGCAGCTTGGCCCCCAGGCGCTGCTGCAGGCTGGCGCCATCGAGGCTCAACAGGGCAACAGGAAAGCGCAGCCCAGCGGCGCTGATCACCTGCTCTCGGTTGAAGGGGGAGCGGCTGGTGAGTTGCACCTGCTCTGGTGTGCGCAGCAGCCAGCCATGGCGCAGCAGCAGCCAACCCAGTCCAGCGCTGGCGCTCAGCAACAGCAGCAGGCTCCACAGCTGCGCGGCGAAGTGAACTCGTTTGCGACGGCGTAAGTCCCGGCGGCGCTGCAGCTCAGCACTGGCCGGCCGTTGGGGGCGCGCTGGGCTGCGCACACTCACAGCTCGCAGCGGGAGCGGCTCATCAGCTGCTCAATCCAATCGCGGGCGCGATCGGCATCGGCAAAGGCCAAATCCCGCTGATCGCCGCTGCCAATCAGGCGCAGGCGGCAGGGCCCATGGCTTTCGTCGGTGAGGGGGGCATCGCCGGAGCTCAGCGCCAACAGCTCAACGAGTTCCAGCTTGCAAACCTCAAAGCGGCCCTCCTGCTTGAGTTTTCCGGCCTCAAAGCTGCTCCACTCGAGCCAACCATCCTTGAGGCGAGCGGCGCCGCTGCCATCAAGCTTCGACAGTTCCGATTCGCTGGCCCACTCCAGGAACAGCCGCTGGCGGCGCCGTTCCAGCCAGCCGAGGGCCGTCAACACCACAAAGGCCACCAGCAGCGGCAGCCACATCAGTCCGTGGCTCATTGGGCTAGCTCCAGCAGTTGATGCACAAGCTCCTCCAGCGGAACACCACTCGCCTTCCAGAGCATGGGGTACATGCTTTGGCTAGTGAAGCCGGGCAACGTATTGATTTCATTGATCAGCAGGTTGCCGCTGGCTTCCTCGTAAAAGAAATCCACACGGCTGAGGCCGCTAGCCCCCACCGCCTGCACCGCTTCGATCGCCAAGTGCTGGGCGCGGCTGCTGATGGCTTCGGGGAGATCGGCGGGAATCTGCGTGCTGCTGAGCCCTGAGGAGTACTTGGTTTCGTAGTCGTACCAATCGGCGTCAAAGCTCACCTCACCCAGCACCGAGGCTTTGAGGTGTTGGCCTCCCAGCACGGCGCACTCGAGCTCCCGCACCTGCAGACCCTTCTCCACGAGCAAGCGGCTGTCGTGGCTGGCGGCGAGATCCAATCCCGCTTGCAGTTCGCTGCGGTTGGTGGCTTTGCTGATCCCCACCGAAGAGCCCAGGTTGGCGGGCTTGATGAAGCAGGGATAGCCCAGTTGCGTCTCCAGCTCCTCAAGCAGTTGGCTGTTGCTGACCAGCTCGCTGGCCAGCACGGGCCGGTAGGGCCCTTGGGGCAGGCCAGCGGCCGAAAAAGCTGCCTTCATCGCCAGCTTGTCCATGCCCACGGCTGAACCCAGCACGCCAGAGCCCACAAAGGGGCGCTGCATCAGGCTGAATAGCCCCTGGATGGTGCCGTCTTCGCCATTGGGGCCGTGCAGCACCGGGTACCAGATCTCCACCTCCAGGCAGCCATCGGGAAAGCCACTGAAGCCCGGCCGGCTGCCATCGTCAGCGAGGGCCTGGCCGCTGCTGAGCACCTGGCGGGCCGTGGCATCACCCCACCAGCGGCCCTGGCGATCGATATAGACATGCTGAACGCGGTAACGCTCCTTGTTGGCACCGCTGGAGAGTCCTTCGGCCACGGTGGCGGCGGAGCGAATTGAGACGTCGTGCTCGCCGGAGGCGCCGCCAAAGATGAGCCCGACAACCTTGGATTGCTGGCTGCTCAAGGCTCTAGAGCGGGGAGCTCAACGTACCAGCGCTGGCTGGGCTTGGGCAGACCCGCTGAGGGAAAACGCGCGCACCTGCTCAATGCGCACCGGCACCGTGTCGCCAACGCGGTGGCTCCCAGCTGGGAAGAAGGTGAGCCGGTTGGTGCGGGTGCGGCCCATCAACTGGGTGTTGTCTTTCGGGTTGATGCCTTCAGCCAACACCTCTTCAACCCGGCCCAAGTAACGCTGGCTGCAGGCTTTGGCTTTGCGCTCCACCAGGGCGTTGAGCTCCTTGAGGCGCTCCACCTTGACGTGCTCCTCCACCTGATCGGGCCAGTCGGCTGCCGGTGTGTTGGGCCTTGGCGAGTAGGCGGCGGTGTTGAGCAGGTCAAAGCCAATCTCATCCACCAGCTCCAAGGTGCGGCGGAACTGGGCATCGGTTTCGCCCGGGAAGCCCACGATCGCGTCGGCACTGATGGCGGCATCGGGCATCAGCTTGCGGATCTGCTCGACGATGCGGCGGTAGCGGGCGGTGGTGTAGCCGCGCGCCATGGCTTTGAGCAGCTCGTCGTCGCCGCTTTGAAACGGCACATGGAAGTGCTCACAAACCTTCGGCAGCTCGGCGCAGGCCTCAATCAAGCGCTCGGTGAAGTAGCGGGGGTGGCTGGTGGCGAAGCGAATCCGCTCAATGCCCTTCACGTCGTGGACGTGGTGCAGCAAATCGGTGAGGGTGTTTTGGCGCCGGCCCTCCGGCGTGATGCCCGGCAGATCCCGTCCGTAGGCATCAATGTTTTGGCCCAGCAGGGTGATTTCTTTGTAGCCGCTGGCCGCTAGCCCTTCCATCTCCAGGCGGATGGCTTGGGGCAGGCGTGATTGCTCTTGGCCGCGCACCGAGGGCACCACGCAGTAGGTGCAGCGCTCGTTGCAGCCATAGATCACGTTCACCCAGGCGCAGAGCGAGCTATCGCGCCGGGCTGTGGTGATGTCTTCCAGGATGTGATGGTCGTCGGTGGCCACCACCTGCTGGCCGGCTTCCACTTGGCTCAGCAGGGTGTCGAGCCGGTTGGCGTGTTGCGGGCCCATCACCAGATCCAGCTCGGGCACGCGGCGCAGCAGGGACTCCCCCTCCTGCTGCGCGACACAACCGGCCACCACCAAGGTCAACGCTGGGTTGTCGCGTTTGCGCCGGGCCTGACGACCCAGGTAGCTGTAAACCTTCTGCTCGGCGTTATCGCGAATCGTGCAGGTGTTGTAGAGCACCAGATCCGCCTGATCTTCGCCGCTGCCGGCGCAGTACCCCATGGACTCCAAAATGCCGGCCATCCGCTCGGAATCGGCCTTGTTCATCTGGCAGCCGAAGGTGGTGATCCAGTAGGTCCCTCGAGAGGAGTCGGCCATGGGTGGATGAGGCTCAACCCAGTCTTGACCATGGCCGGTGAACTGACGTGGCAGGGTGAGACACGACGGTCTTGGGTTGGCTTGCGATGCGCTGGTCACTGCGTCGTTTCACGCTGACCAAGCAGGTACCTCTCACCATCAGCCGCGGCACCACCGCTGCTGTGGAGCACCTGCTGTTGGAGCTTGAACACGGCGGCCTGATCGGCCGCGGCGAAACCGGTGGCTTTGACACCGGTCAGCGGGTTTTCAGCACCGCTCAGCTCGAGCAGGAGCTCACGGGCTGGTTACCGCAACTGGAGGCTGCTGGCTGGCAGGAGCCGGCCCATTGGCCGGCATTGCTGGCGCCGCTGAGTGCGCCCGCACGCTGCGCGGTGGATTTGGCCTTGCATGATCTCTGGGGGCAGCTGTTGGCCCAGCCGCTGTGGCGGCTTTGGGGCCTGGACCTGCGCGGCTGCCAGCCCACCAGCGTCACCCTCGGGCTGGCGCCTGTGGAGAAGGTGCTGGAACGCTTGAGCCGTTGGCGTCAGCAGCTGCCGGCCAGCCGGGTGAAATTGAAGTTGGGCAGCCCCGATGGCCTCAGCCATGACCAGGCTCTGGTGGAGGCCCTGTTGCCAGTGCTGGGCGGGGCTGAGTTGCAGGTGGATGCCAATGGCGGCTGGAGCCTGGAGGGCGCGCGCCAAATGCTGCCTTGGCTGGCGGAACGTGGGGTTGTGCTGGTGGAGCAGCCGTTAGCGGCCAGCGATGGCGATGAGCAGGGGTTTGCGGCCCTGCAGGGGGCGGCTCCGATTCCCTTGGTGGCCGATGAAAGCTGCTGGAACCTCGAGGATTTGTTGCGGCTGGCGCCCCACGTGCAGGGGGTCAACCTCAAGTTGCTCAAAACCGGTGGTTTGAGCGAGGCGCTGTTGATGGCGCAGCTGGCCTCGCGGTTGGGCCTGAAGTTGATGCTGGGCTGCTACTCCGATAGCGCCCTGCTCAATGGTGCTGCCGCCCAGCTGCTGCCCCTGGTGGAGTGGCCCGATCTCGATTCCCATCTCAACTTGGCTGATGACCCCTTCTCTGGCCCGCTGGCCCAGGGGGATCTGCTGCAGCCCAGTAGCGGGGCTGGTTTGGGGGTGCGGCCATGTTGAGCCCCGATGCACCGGTGCTGCTGCTGCAGCACGGCGGCCTCTTTGATCTGTCCGGCAAAACGGGCCTGGCGTTTTTGCGCTACCGCCAGGGCCCTGTGGTGGCTGTGTTGGATCCAGGCCATGCCGGCGCTGATCTGCCCTTGCTCACCGGGATCCCTCGTCCGGTGCCGGTGGTGGGGTCGGTGGCTGAGGCCATGGTCTATGGCCCCCAGGTGGCGGTGGTGGGCTTGGCGCCTTCCGGTGGTGTGCTGCCAGAGCCGGTCCGCCAATCGGTGCTGGAGGCGTTGCGCAGCGGCTTGAGTGTGGCCAGTGGTTTGCACACCCAGCTCGCGGCTGATCCGGAGTTGCAGGCTGCGGTGCAACCGGGCTCCTGGATTTGGGATCTGCGGCAGGAGCCGGCTGGCCTTGGTGTGGCCGCGGCGCGGGCAGCGTCTTTGCCCTGCCGGCGGATCTTGGCCGTAGGCACCGACATGTCGGTTGGGAAGATGAGTGCAGCCCTGGAGCTCACCGCTGCTGCACGCCAGCGCGGACTGGATGCCCGCTTTGTTGGCACGGGTCAGGCCGGGATTTTGATTGCTGGCGGCGGCGTGCCGCTGGATGCGGTGCGGGTCGATTACGCCGCTGGCGCCGTTGAGCAGGCCGTGTTGCAGGTGGCTGAGGGGGCTGGTGAGGAGTCGATCGTCTTTGTGGAGGGCCAGGGCTCCTTTTGTCATCCAGGCTCCACCGCCACGTTGCCGTTAATGCGCGGCAGCCAGGCCAATAGTTTGCTGTTGGTGCACCGCGCCGGGCAGCGCAGCATCCGCAACTTGCCGGAGATCGCCTTGCCGCCGCTGCCAGAGCTGATCGCGGTGGTGGAGGCGTTGGCGCGCCTAGGGCGGCCGCCGGGGCTCGCGCCCGCGCGGGTGAAGGCGATTGCCCTGAACACAGCACAACTGGATGACCGTCAGGCTGCAGCTGCCATCGAGCAAACAGCCCAAGACACGGGGTGTTGTTGCGCTGATCCTGTGCGTGGTGGAGCTGACCGTCTGCTGGAAGCGTTGCTCAGCTGACCACGGAGAAGGGCGAGCGAGGGGATTCGAACCCCCGAATAGCGGCGCCACAAGCCGCTGCCTTAACCACTTGGCGACGCCCGCCGTGGAGACCAGAATCTACCAGCGGCCGGTTCTGCTCGAGCGTGCGTTTTTCCCTCCCTCTCGTGTTGCTGCCTGCAGCCGGTGCCTTGCTTTGGATCGGTAATCCTGGGCCTCAAGATTTCGCTGATTTTGCGGGCCGGGAGCTCAGCGAACGGGGCATTCAGGAGTTTTGCCGCGATGGGGTGTTGCCGTTGATGATGAACCTGATGGTGGATAACTGCCCTCGCCTGTTTCGCGATCAACGCGAAGCCCTCGGTGATCTGGCCTTGCAGCTGAGCCAGCGGCGCAATTTTGGTTTCTTTAGCCTCTACAAAACAGAGGTTGGGGCATCGGGTTTGTTGGCTCAGTTGCCCTTGCCCCGCTATTCCCTCGAGACCCTCGCTGTGGCTGGACAATTCATCGTGCTGCGCGCTGAGAGCGTGGATTGATGGGTCTTCGCGACCTCAGAGCTGAGCTGTCCCAGCTCGATGTGATTGATCAAGGGCCGCTGCTGCAGCAGCTCTCCCACGACCAATTCAGTTTTTCGCCTTCGTTGGTGCCGCGCCTGCAGCCCTGCTGCGCCGATCTGGTGGTGCGTGTTTCCAGCACCGCGGAGGTGGTGCAAGTGGCAGGTGCTTGTGCTCGCCATGGCGTGCCGCTCACCCCACGGGGGGCCGGCACCGGCAACTACGGCCAAGCCGTTCCTTTGGAAGGCGGCGTGGTTCTCGACACCTCGGCGATGCAGCAGGTGCGGCAGTTTGACCCGCTCAGCGGCGTGCTCACCGCAGAGCCGGGCTGCCGATTGCTCGAGCTCGATCGCTATCTGCAGCCCCAGGGTTGGGCCTTGCGTTTGGCCCCCAGCACCTGGCGCACCGCCAGCTTGGGGGGCTTCATCGCCGGCGGCTCCAGTGGGGTGGGCAGTGTGCGCTGGGGGCTCTTGCGCGATCCAGGCAATCTGCTGGGCCTGGAGGTGGTGACGGTTGAGCCGGAGCCGCGGGTGCTGCAACTCGATGCCGCTGCCGCCCGCGGGCTGAACCATGCCTATGGCAGCAACGGCATCTTCACGGCGATCACGGTGCCAACGGCGCCATGGCAGGACTGGCAAGAAGTGGCGCTGGTGGCAGAGAGCTCAGCGGCTGCCTTGGCCTTAGGGGAGCAACTCACGGCTGCGGCGCTGGAGATCGATGGCCTCTGTTTTTTGGAGCGGCGCTTGCTGGAGCGCATGCCCGCCCTGGGCAGCAGCCCTTGGCCAAGTGGTGATGCCCTGCTGCTGCTGGCGGCTCCGGCGGCATTGCCGCTGATTGAAACCATGGCCAGCGCTGCCGGCGCCGAGCTCTGCTGGCAGCGGCCGCAATGGCCCCCCCGCGGCTTGCTGCTGCGTGAGCTCTGCTGGAACCACACCACCTTGCAGGTGCGCGCCAATGCGCCGCAGTTCACCTATCAACTGGTGCTGTTGCCCGATCCAGTAGGGCCCTTCATCGAGGCCATCGCGGAGCGCTGGCCGGGCTGGGTGCATTGGCATCTCGAGCGGGTTCGCCAAGGCGGACGGCTGCGCTGGGTGGGTTTGTTGCCCTTCCAATGGCGCGGAGAAGCAGCCCTCGCGGAGCTCAATGGGGCGCTGAAAGCAGCCGGAGGATTGGTCTTTAACGCCCACGCCATCACGGTGGAAGACGGCGGTTTGGGTGTGGTGGATGCCGATCAGGTGGCCGCCAAACGGGCCTATGACCCAGCCGGGCTCTGCAATCCAGGCAAGTTGCGGGGCTGGAGCTCAGGGGCAGTCGAGGCTTAGGCGCGTTTCCCCTTTGGCTTTGCGGCAGAGGGTGATTTGATCATCGCGATCGAGCAGGGCGCCGGTGAAATCAGCACCCTCGATCTCGGCTTTGGCAAAGCTGCTGCCATTGGCCACCACGCCACTGAGGTTGGTGCCGCTGAGGTTGGTGCCGGTGAAATCAGCGCGGTCCATCAGTACATCGCTGAGATCGGCGCCGGCGAAGTTGGAGCCCGCAAAAGCCCCTTGGGTGAAGATCGCCCCGTGCAGCTTGGCGCCGCTGAAATCAGCATTGCGGACCACGGCACCGGCAAAGGAGCTGCCCTCGAGATCTTGGCCGCTGAAATCAGCGTCGCTTTGGTTGGTGAGGGTGTAGTCGGTTTTTTCCAGATAGCTGCCGCTGGCCATGGCCGGTTGCAGGGGCCACAGCAGGCTGAGGTTCAACAGCAGCACAACAAGCAGGCGCAGCATCAGCCTTCGGCAGGGGGCTCCAGTGTGGGCCAGAGCTGGCCTAAGAGGTAGAGCGATCCGGCAATTACCGGTTCACAGGCCGCGGGCCAAAGCTGCTCGAGGGCCTGCTCAGCTGAGGGGCTGTCATGCACGCCGGGGATCGTCAGCTCAGCGGCTTGCCAGCTGCGGCAGCCTTCGATCGGCACCATCCAGGCGCGATCCCCTGGGGCCATCAGGGCGCGAACGATGGCGGGCCCATCTTTGTGGCGCTGAATGCCCAGCAGCCAATGGCGCGGTTGCCCCGGCGCCAGCTGGTTGAGTTCGCGGCGGAGTCCCTCAGCGGCTGGGGGGTTGTGGGCGCCATCAATGAGCACCGGCTGGCCGCGCCACTGGCGACGCTGCAGGCGGCCGCTCCACTGGGCCTGGGCCAAGCCTTGGGCCATGGCCTGAACACTGATTGGCCAGCCCTGGCGGGCCAGCTCTTGGGCCATGGCTAGGGCCACAGCGGCATTGCTGCGCTGCCAACTGCCGGCCAAGCCCAGGGGAACCTCGGCGGCCAGCGGTTCCACCCAGTGCAGCTGGCAGCCCCGCTGCTGCGCCTGCTGCTCCAGCACCTCGGCCACGGAGTCTGGCTGCGGGGCGCTGAAAGCCACGGCCCCGGTGTGAAAGATGCCGGCTTTTTCGGTGGCGATCGCTTCGAGCGTGGAGCCCAGGTGTTCGCGGTGGTCCAGGCCGATGTTGGCGATGCCGAGCACCGGCCGGTTGGGGTGGCAGGTGGTGGCATCGAGGCGGCCGCCCAGGCCCACCTCCAGCACCGCTAGATCAACCTGGGCCGCGGCGAAATGATCCATCGCTGCCGCCGTGAGCAGTTCAAATGGGGTGAGTTGATGCTGTTGGCCCAGGGACTGCCAGCGCTGCAATAGCGAGCGCAACTGCTCGGCGGCAATCCACTGATTGCCAATGGCGATCCGCTCACACCAACTGATCAGATGCGGCGAGCGATAGAGACCAGCCTTGAGCCCCGCGGCCTGCAAGATCGCCCCCAAGGCTGTGCAGATCGAGCCCTTGCCATTGGTGCCGGCCACTTGCACGGCAGGAAAGCGCTGCTCCGGGTGACCGCCAGCGGCCAGGGCCTGATGCAGGCGATCGAGACCTAGATCGATGCCGCGGCGGCTGAAGGGTTCGAGCAGATCGCCCAGCTCGACCGGATCGGGCAGCTGCACGTCAGGCCGCGAGTTTGCTGAGGGCCTGATCCAAGCGCTGCAGAGCCTGGTGGATTTGGCGGCGGTTGATCACCAGGGGGGGCACAAAGCGCACAACTTGGCTGCCAGCCGGCACCAGCAACAACCCCTCTGCCATGGCGGCCTTGACCAGATCGATGGCGCTGATGCTGTCATCACGCAGCAGCAGGCCGCGAATCAAGCCCCAGCCCCGTTCACCAGCCAGCAGCTGCGGCCATTGCTGCACCCGTTGTTGCAGGCCCTGCTGCAATTGCTCGCCCCGTTGCTGCACGTTCTCCAGCAGGCGTCGCTGCTGCAGTTCGCGGGCCACGGTGAGGGCAGCGCGGCAGGCCAGGGGGTTGCCGCCAAAGGTGCTGGCGTGATCCCCCGGCTCGAAGACGGCGGCATGGTTTTTCACTGCCAGAGCGCCAATCGGGAAGCCACCGCCAAGGCCCTTGGCGGTGGTGAAGGCATCGGGCTCAATGCCCAGCTGCTGGTAGCCCCAGAGGGTGCCGCTGCGGCCCATGCCCACCTGCACCTCATCACTGATCAACAGCAGTTGGCGCTCATCACAAAGCTGGCGCAAGCGACTGAAGAACGCACGGTCGCCCGGCAGGATTCCGCCTTCCCCTTGCAGCGGTTCCAGCAGCACCGCCACTGCGCGATCGCTGTGCTGCTGCAGCGCGGCCTCCAGGCTGGGGATGTCGTTGTAATCGAAGTAGGCAAAGCCCTCGGGCAGGGGCTCAAAACCGCGGTGGTATTTGGGCTGGCCGGTGGCGGTCACCGCCGCCAGGGTGCGGCCATGAAAGCTGGAGCGGGCTGTGAGGATCAGCGGCTGGTTGATGCCGCGGCGGCTGTGGCCGTATTTGCGGGCCAACTTGATGGCGGCCTCATTGGCCTCGGCACCGGAGTTGCAGAAAAAGACCTGATCGCAACAGCTGTTGCCTGCAATCCAGCTGGCTAGCTGCTCCTGCTCACCGATGGCATAGAGGTTCGAGACGTGCTGCAGCTTGCGCAGCTGCTGGGTTAGAGCCCGGCGCAGGGCCCGGTCGCTATGGCCCAAGGTGCAGGTGGCAATGCCGGCAACGCAATCGAGGTAGCGGCGTCCTTGGCTGTCATGCACCCAAACCCCTTGGCCACGTTCCAACTTCACAGGGAAGCGGCCGTAGGTGGCCATCACAGCGGTAGATTGATCCTGCGGGGGCATGGCGGAATTGGTAGACGCAGCGCACTCAAAATGCGCCGGCTTCGGCTTTGTCGGTTCGAGTCCGACTGCCCCTATCCAACGTCGTGACGCTCAATCGACGCACCCACGCTCCTGAGCTTCTCTTCCAGGCGGTCATAGCCGCGATCGAGATGCTTGAGGCCTTGCACCAAGGTGGTGCCTTCAGCGGCGAGGCCCGCGAGCACCATGGCGGCTGAAGCGCGCAGGTCGCTGCCGGTCACTGGGGCTCCACTGAGGAAGGGAACACCTTCGATGAAGGCGGTGTTGCCTTGGGTGCGGATGGCGGCGCCCATGCGTTGCAGCTCAGCCACATGCTGGAGCCGGTTTTCAAAGATCGCTTCGGTGATCACGCTGGTGCCCTCGGCCGTGGCCAGCAAGCTCATGAACGGCGCCTGCAGGTCGGTGGGGAAACCAGGGAATGGCTGGGTGCGCAGATCAACGGCGCGTACGCGATCGGCCGAAATGGTCATGCCGATGCCATCGGATTCGAGCGTGCAGCCCGCCTCTTCAAGCTTGCTCAGCACGGCGCCGAGATGCTCAGGAATCAGCGGAGTGATGCGCAGCTTGGAGCGGGTGATGGCACCAGCCAGCAGCAGGGTGCCAGCTTCGATGCGATCGGGGATCACCATGTAGTCGGCGCCATGCAGGCGCTCCATGCCAACGATCGTGATCGTGGGGGTGCCAGCTCCGCGCACCTTGCCGCCCATGGCGATGATCAAGCCGGCGAGGTCCACCACCTCTGGCTCTTGTGCAGCGTTTTCAATCGTTGTTTCGCCGTCGGCCAGGGCGGCGGCCATCATCAAGGTTTCGGTGGCGCCAACGCTGGGGCAATCCAGGTGGATCTTGCCGCCGGTGAGGCGATGCCCGCGGCCTGGAACAACAGCTGAGACCACGCCGTGTTCGATCGTGACCTGAGCGCCGAGGGCTTTAAGACCTTTGACGTGCTCGACCACGGGACGTGCGCCGATCTGACAGCCACCGGGCAGGGGCACCCGGGCCACGCCAGTGCGAGCCAGCAGGGGACCGATGCAGAAGAAACTGGCCCGCAGGCCGTTTACCAGTTCATAGGGCGGTGACGACTGGTTGAGCCCAGAGGCGTTGAGTTCAACGAACCCGTCGCCCCGGTTCATGGTGACCCCGAGCGACTCGAGGATTTCGCCCATGCCCTGGATGTCCGAGAGGGCCGGCATGTTGCGCAGCTTGAGATCGTCGCTGCTGAGCAGGCAGGCGGCCATCAACACCAGGGCTGAGTTCTTGGCGCCGCTGACGCGAATCTCTCCTGCTAAGCGCCGACCGCCTCGAATTTCAAGGTGCGGAGTGAGAGCTTTTTGAGACGGCGCAAGAATGACGTTCATCGGCAATGTGGCCGTCTGGACCCACATCTTGACAATCGCAAGTGAGACCGTCTAGACGGCCGGCCGTTGAACTGTCTTGATTGGCTCACTTCGGGTGGGCCCTGGGGGCGTTCAGCCATGGTTTATGGTTGTCAGCTGCCAGCTCGGCGGGCTCGGAAACGCGTCCCGGTGAGTTCCTTTCCAAGGCTGATTAACCCTGCTACTGCAGGGGATCTGGGTAACGCCAGCGGATGTGGCGGAATTGGTAGACGCGCTAGTTTCAGGTACTAGTGGTGGCAACATCGTGGGAGTTCAAGTCTCCCCATCCGCACTTCAATTAGTTGTTACCGATAACAACTGCGCTCTATAGATTTTGCTTCTTTTTTTGGGGGCCATTCTTGGCATCCTGAAGAAGACAAGGGCATTTTTCAGTGATCGTCCTCAAAATCAGTAATGCCTCGGACGTTGTGGCTTCCAAGGTGGGTCGCTTCTTGGAGCGCTTAACTCCCGACAGCCTCGATGAAGCGAAGGTGGAGGAAGAGGTGATCAAAAAGTTGGTGGAAAACCTGCGCACCGAAGGCATCGAGGGTTCGGTGGCTTCGGTGAAGGGCTTGGATCTCAGCCCCGAAGGCATCGTGATGAAGAACGACATTCACCTGCGCCGCTTTGAGCAGATTTGACGGTCGCCCCGCTGATCTGATCAGCAGTCGCCGCAATCCCCTGGTGCAGCAGGTGCGCGCTTTGCAGCAGCCGCGCGGCCGCCGCGAGCAGGGCTTGCTGCTGCTGGAGGGCACCCATTTGCTGCAGGAATGCCGCCGTCTTGGGCTGCCCTTAGATCGTTTGATCGCCACAACCCGCTGGCAAGAGCAACACCCAACGCTGCTGGGGTCTGAGCCATTGCAACCGGTCAGCCCTGAGGTGTTGCAGGCCATGGCCAGCACCGATAGCCCGGATGGGGTGATCGCCCTGTTGCCCCATCCAGCTCCTGGGCTGCAAGCTCCGTCTTGGCCGCAGGCCAAATCGCCGCTGCTGTTGGCCTTGGACCGCGTTCAAGATCCCGGCAATCTCGGCACGATCCTGCGCACCGCCCTGGCTGCTGGTGTGGATCGGGTTTGGTTGGGCGGTGGCGCCGACCCCTGGCAGCCCAAGGTGCTGCGAGCTTCTGCTGGTGCTGCCTTGGAGCTCTCCATGCAGCGGCTTGATGATTTGGCTCCTGTGCTGGCCATGGCCAGAGAGCGGGGTGTGGCTTGTTATGCCGCACTGCGCGATGGCGGCCAGCCCTATTGGCAGCCCGATTGGCATCAGCCCAGCCTGCTGCTGCTGGGAAATGAAGGCAGCGGCTTGGATCCAGCCCTGGTGCAGCAGGGCGTCACAGCCCTAACGATTCCACATCACGCGGCGGTGGAATCCCTCAATGTGGCCGTGGCAGCGGGCGTGCTGTTACTGGAGCGCGTAAGGCAGGGGCACGACAGGAGAGAATCGGCGGCAACTGCGTTGGGCGCTTGACCGCGGCGATGGACTACGACCTGATCGTGATCGGGGCCGGCTATGGCGGCTTTGATGCAGCGAAGCACGCTGCTGAGAAGGGCCTGAAGACGGCCATCATCGAGAGCCGCGAAATGGGCGGCACCTGCGTCAACCGCGGTTGTGTGCCCTCTAAAGCGCTATTGGCTGCCAGCGGCCGGGTGCGTGAGCTCAGCGATGGTGAGCACCTCTCCTCTTTTGGCATCACGCCGGGCACCGTTCAGTTCGATCGCCAGGCGATCGCTGATCACGCCACCCAGCTGGTGGAGAACATCCGCGCCAATCTCACCAAATCCTTAGAGCGCGCTGGCGTCACCATCGTGCGCGGCACGGCCCAGTTGGCCGGCCCGCAGCAGGTGGCTGTGCGGCAGAGCAATGGTGTGGAGCGGGTGCTCAGCGCCACCGATGTGCTGATTGCCACGGGCTCCGATCCCTTTGTGCCGCGCGGCATTGAAACCGACGGACTCACGGTGTTCACCAGCGATGACGCCGTGCGCCTCGAAAGCCTGCCCCAGTGGCTGGCGATCATCGGCAGTGGCTACATCGGCTTGGAATTTGCCGATGTCTATACAGCTTTGGGCTGTGAAGTCACGATGATCGAGGCCCTCGATCGGGTGATGCCCACCTTTGATCCCGACATCGCCAAATTGGCAGGCCGCAAGCTGATTGAAAGCCGCGATATCGACACCCGCTCCGGTGTCTTTGCCTCCAAGGTGATCCCGGGCAGCCCGGTCAAGATCGAGCTGATTGATGCCGGCACCAAAGAATTGGTGGAAGTGCTGGAAGTTGATGCGGTGCTGGTGGCCACCGGCCGAGTTCCCACCAGTGCTGATCTCAACTTGGCTGCTGTGGGGGTTGAGAGCGAGCGCGGCTTTATTCCCGTGGATGACGGGCTGCGGGTGCTCGCTGGCGGCAATCCCGTGCCCCATCTCTGGGCCGTTGGCGATGTGACCGGCAAGTTGATGCTGGCCCACACCGCAGCCGCCCAGGGTGTTGTGGCGGTTGAGAACATCTGCGGCGGAAACCGCACCGTGGATTACCGCTCGATTCCAGCGGCCACCTTCACCCACCCTGAGATCAGCTCGGTCGGCCTCAGCGAGGCCGATGCCAAAGCCATCGCTGCTGAGCAGGGCTTTGAACTGGGCAGCGTGCGCAGCTACTTCAAGGCCAACTCCAAGGCCCTGGCGGAGCTGGAGAGCGATGGCTTGATGAAGCTGCTGTTCCGCAAAGACACCGGTGAGGTGCTCGGTGCCCACATCTTTGGTTTGCACGCCGCTGATCTGATTCAAGAGGTGGCCAATGCCGTGGCCCGCCGCCAGTCGGTGCGTGACCTCGTTTATGAGGTGCATACCCATCCCACCTTGAGTGAGGTGGTGGAATCGGCCTACAAGCAGGCCGCCCATGCCCTTGCTGCTTGAGCTCCGCCATGGAAATCCGTCGCCGGCCGCCCAACCCCAAGGTGCGTGTGGCCCATCTGGAATACGCCGTCCCCCACGACGATGAGGCCCCGCGCCACATCCTTGAGGAGATCGTTTGGGAGAAAGACCGCGAAGTCGCCCAGGCCCGTGAGCGGGTGCCACTGGAGAAGCTGAAATCCCAGGTGGCGGCCTTGCCGGCGCCCCGTGATTTCGTCGCTGCGTTGAAGGCCAGCTGCCGTAAGCCGGCAGTGATTGCTGAGGTGAAAAAGGCTAGCCCCAGCAAAGGGGTAATCCGCGAAGACTTTGACCCCGAGGCCATCGCCAAGGCCTATGCCGAAGGTGGAGCCAGCTGCTTGTCGGTGCTCACCGACAAGCGCTTTTTCCAAGGTGGTTTTGAGGTGCTGGTGCAGGTGCGCCAGGTGGTGGATTTGCCCCTGCTCTGCAAGGAGTTCATCCTCAGCCCCTATCAGCTGTATCAGGCCCGCGCCGCTGGCGCTGATGCGGTGCTGTTGATTGCAGCGATCCTCACCGATCAAGACATCAGCTATCTGCTCAAAGTGGCCCGCAGCCTTGGTTTGCAGGTGCTGCTGGAAGTGCATGACGCCGCTGAGCTGGAGCGTGCGCTCGGCTTTGAGGGCGTGCAGCTGATCGGCATCAACAACCGCGATCTCACCAGTTTTGACACCGATTTGGCGACAACAGAAACGCTGACGGCTACCTACGGCGAGCAGTTACGTCAAAGCGGCGCGCTGCTGGTGAGTGAATCGGGTTTGTTCAGTCGTGATGATCTCGATCGGGTGCAGAGCGCTGGGGCCGATGCGGTGCTGGTGGGTGAGGCCTTAATGCGCCAAAGCGATGTACAGCAGGCCCTGGAAACGTTGATTAGCGGTTGATTTCTGCTGCGTGACGTTGATTAGGGGATAGGGAGTACCGCAACAATTGTTCTGAATCGGTTGAATGGAAAAAGGCTCAGAGTCTCTGCAAATTATTTCTCATCCAATTTCCTCATTAGGGCATCGAGGCGCTCATTGAGTTTCAAGATCTGGAGCTCTTGCTGTTGAATTTTTTTGGTGTTAGCTGACAGCGCTAATTCCAATTGCTCCTTTTCTTTGGTGATGCTTTCTAGACGCTTTAGTGCAGTTGCTTCAGCTGAATCAATCTCATCAGCACTGCTTTTGGCAGCTTCAGCTGTTTGGCGCAGAAGCTCAATTTCAGCCTCCAACTGTGACAACCGTTGCTTGAGGAGTTGCTCATTGGAAGTTGTTGGAATTGGACTTGGTTCACTGCTCTTAGCCATGAGAACGGATTCTTGTCCTCTTTTGGTGACGGATCCCTGGCTGTTGCCCAGCTCAAACAGGCTGTTGCCGCCGATGTTGTTCATGCCCGGGATGACAGCCAATTCTGCTTGCTTGGCTTTTGATGGTGCACCGCCAAAACCAAAGGAGAAGCCCAAACGTCCCATGGCTCCGCTATTGACGGTGTCGGTGGCTGTCATGGCAACACCGCCGTTAAAGAAGAAGCGTTTGGCGACCTTTGCTGCGCAGCCAATGGATCCTGCGTACTGACCGCCATAGGTACCAGTACCGACACCACAACGCACTGATTCATCGGGTAGCAGTGTCGTGATTGGAATTGAGCCCATCGCAGCGCTGAGTGCTCCAACAGCGCCAATGGAATCAACAACGTCGTCAGGGCTGTAGCTGGTGGTGCCCAAGGTGCCGGTTTGATCTGTTGTGACAAAGCGCTTTTCACCAGGTTTCTGATACCCCGAGCCAATGAATCCTCTGGGGTGTAGTCCCGGCAGGCTGTATGGAGAAGCTGCACTACCCAGCGACACCTCAAAAGGCCTTGTCGTGACAGCATTCATACCAATGGCTGTGGAGCCAAAGGCTCTGGCTGTTGCGCCGGGGCCAAAAGCGGAGCCGTAGTCGGAGTAAGAGCTCGAGAAGGCTCCAACAGCAAAGGCTTGTGTACCAAAGGCAATGGCACCAGATCCGATTGCCGCGGATTCGATTCCATCAGCCAGGGCGGCTGGACCGATCGCGATGACATTGCTGCCCTGGGCGTAAGCACCAGTGCCGATGGCTAGACCGTTGGTACCGATGGCTCTTGATGCCGCACCAAGGGCTACGACATTGGTGCCATAAGCAAAGCCGTCGGTGCCGATTGAAACGACGTTGGTGTTGTAACCAAAGGCTTTAGCTCCAGTGCCGATGGCAATCACATTGCGGCCCTCTGCTACAGCATCAGTCCCTTGTGCGACGGCGTTGAAGCCAATGGCTCTGGCATTGGGCCCGTGGGCCGATGTGTTAACACCATTTGCATAGGCGTTTGTGCCAAAAGCAAGGGAGTTATTGCCTCGGACATATGTATCTGTGCCAATGGCCATCGCATTGACGGAGTGATTGTGAGACATCGTTCCATGGACCAAGGAATTAGTACCCATGGCGATGGAATTAATGCCGCCGGCTTGAGCCTCTGTTCCGGAAGCAATCGAATTGATGGCTAGGGCCTCTGAGTTGGTGCCGTAGGCAAAGGCGTTGATTTGGTAGGCGTTGGAGTTGGTTCCATAGGCATAAGAAATCAGCTTGCCAGGCTGTGGCATTGGTGCCAGTGGCTGATGAGTTATCGCCAAGGGCTTCGCAGCTATCGCCGTAGCAGAGTGAATCTCTGGCCGCAGATGTTGTTAGTGCAAAATCACCAAAAGCAAAGGAGCTATCCCCGATGGCTTCTGCTTGGATGCCAAAGGCAAAGGCATCGTTGCCTTCTGCGTAGGAATTAGGGCCAGCAGCAAAGGCATTGATGCCTGAGGCTTTGGCATTGGGGCCAATGGCAAAGGAGTTGACCCCATCAGCTTCGGCAAAACTGCCGATGGCAAAGGCATTGGTGTCATTGGCATTAGACCTGGCGCCTAAGGCGAGTGAGTCAATGCCGGTGGACTGACTGCAGACACCAACGGCAATGGAGTTGAAGTTGGTGGCTTGGGCAAGGACGCCCCAGGCCATGGAGTTGCTGCCACTGGCGAGTGCTTTGACACCTGCCGCATAGGCATTGGCTGCAATGGCGCAGGCTTCATAGCCAATGGCAACACCGTCGACGGCAGCGGCATTGGCGCGGGTGCCAAGGGCGGTTGTGCGCAATCCGGATGCTGAGGAGAGAACACCAAGGGCAACACCATCGGTTCCATTGGCTTGAGCTGAGGATCCAGCCGCCATGGAGTTGATGGCCGTGGCGGAAGCATTGAAACCAATGGCAACCGTGAGTTCGTTAGAGGCGATGGCGCGGGTGCCAATAGCTGTTGAGGAAAGGCCTGATGATGTGCTTTCAACACCAAAAGCCAGGGAATTGGAATCACTAGCTTGCGCTTCTAATCCAACCGCAAATGAGTTAGCTCCTGTGGCTTTGGCCATGGTGCCAATAGCGGTCGCATTTTCAGCACTGGCGATGCTTTCCACGCCAAAGGAATAGGCATCGAGATTAGTGGCTTGTGATGAGGTGCCGAGGGCAATGGAATTGATACCGCTAGCGATGGTGTTGGTGCCGATGGCAAAAGCGGAGGCACGGCTCGCATTGGCTTGCAAGCCTGTGGCGAAAGCATCTCGAGCTGTGGCACGGGTACCAGTGCCAAAGGAGATGGCGTTATTGCCTGTAGCAAGTGAGTTGTAACCGGCGGAGATGGAGTCTGTGCCGCTGGCATTGGAGAAAGCAGCCAGTGCCATGGCCCCATTGGCGGTGGCTTTGGCTTGCGCGCCAGCTGCAAACGAGCGAGTTTGATTGGCCAAACTGTTGAAGCCAATTGAGATGGCATATGCGCCGGTCGCTTCTGCCTCACCACCCATGGCAATGGTTTGAATCCCTGTTGCACGGCTGCTGGGCCCGATGGCAATAGCCCCGGTTTTGCTGGCTTGCGCTTGGGTGCCGGAGGCGATTGATGAGACACCAGATGCTTGTGAGTCTGTGCCGGTAGCCATGGCATTGATGGCACTGGCATTGGCTCTGGTTCCGTAGGCCAGGCTGTTGGTTTGCAGCGCTTTGGACTGAAAACCAAGCGCCATGGAGTTGTATCCGATCGCTTCTGCCTCAAGACCAGCTGCAAAGGCGTCGTCGTAGAAGGCGTTGCTTCTGGTGCCAATCGCCATGGTGTTGGAGCCGGTTGCTTTGGCATTGCTGCCAATGGCCAGGGCGTTGTCGTTGAGGGCTTGTGCAAGGCGCCAGCTGCAAATGTTTCAGTGCTCACTGCATTGGCGTAGCGGCCGATGGCAATAGCTCCATTGCTGTTGGCAAGGGCATTCACACCCAGGGCCATGGCGTAGTTGGCTGTTGCCGATGCGTTGGAGCCAAAGGCGAGAGCGCCATTCTGGCTAGCACGGGCAAAGGTGCCGATTGCGGCGGTGTTTAAGGCCGTGGCATTGGCAAGAACGCCAATGGCCATGGAATTCTCACCATTGGCGAAAGAACCAGCGGCAATGGCCACAGCATTGATACCTTCTGCTCTGGCCTTAACACCAAAGGACTGGGCATTTTCTTGGCTGGCGATGGAGTCAACACCAATGGCGATGGAGTTATTGCCTGTGGCGCTAGCATCCGAGCTGATGGCGGTTGCGTTGGTGCCTGATGCGATGGAGCAGGTGCCAAAGGCAAGTGAATTACCGCCTTGTGCATTGGCAAAGACGCCCAAAGCAACAGAGTTGTCACCACTGGCATTGGCTTTCACCGCCAATGCTGATGAATTCACACCATTGGATGTGGAGAAATAGCCAATGGCCATGGAATTGGCACCAGTGGAGGAGGCATTAACGGCAATTGCTGTTGAGTTGGTTCCAATGGAAGAAGCATTGGTGCCGAGTGCTAGGGAACTTGTTTCTTTGGCAAAAGACTTAACACCAATGGCTAAGGAAGACTCACCATTAGCATTGGCACTAGCTCCGATTGCACCAGCATTCACCCCGCAAGCGCGAGCGTTAGGGCCGATCACGATGGAATTGGTTTGATCCGCCCAGGCGTTAGCACCGATTGCTGTTGCGTTAATCCCTGAGGCAAGTGAGTTGGCACCAAAGGCCATGGAGTTGGTGCCATTGGCAGTGGCATTCGTGCCAATCGCAGAGGAGTTGGTTGCCGATGAGCAAGCGCTATAGCCAATGGCGACGGAATCAATTCCTTTCGAGATGGCTGATGTGCCCAGAGCCATGGAGTTGTCCCCCAAGGCGCAGGCTTGAACACCGATGGCCATTGCATCGCTGCCTTGAGTGTTAGCCAAATAGCCAATAGCACCCGCACCAGTGCCATTGGCTATAGCGCCTGCCCCAAGAACAAAGGAGTTGGCGCAGGTTGCAGAGGTGTTGGCGCCGATTGCAATAGCGTTGGTTCCAGAAACACTGCTTTGGTAGCCAAGCGCAATACCAGTCTCACCAGATACGCTGGTATTGGCGCCAATGGCAATGGCTCCAAGTTTTGTAGAAGAAGCATCTCCGCCAAACGCAATTGAGCCATATTGAGTGGCTTCAGCAGTACTGCCAATTGCAATGGAAGATTCACCAGAAGCTGTGGCACTGACCATTGCAAGAGCATCAACAGCCGTGGCTCGAGTTTGAGAACCAATCGCGATTGCACCATCTGCATCGTCTGAAGTCATAGCTGAATCACCAATGACAACTGTTGAGTTGGCTACTGAAACAACCCCATTGCCAATTACGACTTGATTGACTCCTCCATCAGCTGTTGCTCCATTGCCGATGACAACGCCCCCCGCATTGCCTCCGATGTTGACTGAGTTGCCGATCGCAACTGAACCCACTGAGAACTCAGCCGTGGCGTCATTACCCATCAAAATATTTCCAGACATACCAGCGGCTGCAACGCCATTGCCAAGCATGATGCTGGCAGCAGTTCCAAGGTCTCCATCGCCAGAGCCGATAACAATGTTTCCTGCTGCGCCTAAACTTCCAATATCTTTTCCGATTACAACATTGTCGTAGGTGGCAACAGAGGCAATGCCGCTACCAATCAAAACATTGGATTGGCTTGCATTTGATGTGACACCATTGCCAATCGCAATGGTGTCAGAGGCCGTAACTTGAACTCCCGTTCCAAGAGCAACGATCGCGTCACCATTGGCCGAAACGCCGTTGCCTATGGAAATTGTGCCAGCTCCACCTGCTTGAGCTCCATTGCCAATGGCAACCGTTTGAGCTCCTGCAGCACCAGCACCTTGTCCAACGGCAACACCTTGGTCGCCATCAGCAGTGGCATTGGCTCCGAGAACTGTGATTGCTAAACCGTTACCACCAACATTGGCGCCGATCGCAACTCCAGCAGTAGTTCCTGCCTCGGCCTCATTGCCAATGGCAATCGAGAGCGCTCCACCTGCCGCAGCTTCATTTCCAATGGCAATGGCTTGATCACCATCAGCGGTGATGTTGTTGCCCAAAACTGTTATCTGATCTCCGTCTCCACCTGCTGTCGTTCCGACGACAACGTTTTGTGCTCCTCCGGCTGCAGCTGCAATGCCGAGAGCTACAGCTTCAACTCCGTTTGCAGTAGAGCCAAGACCAGAGGCGAAAGAACCAGTATTTGCTTCAGACCCGCAAGCAGTGGCAGAAAATGCACCTTCGCTGGTGAATGTGTATTCACCATCCATGGTGAATGAAGATAAGCCTTCACCCATGATTGTGTACTCACTTGCCCCTCCAATTTCAAATCCGCCTGCGCCATCAATCGTGACGTCTCCGATGCCTTCACAGTAGATACCTTCACATGCGGCTGTAAATGTTCCGCCTACCTCAACCGCAGCCCCACCGTTGCCTGTAATAACGAGAGGAGAACCCCCGCCTTCAACTGTAAATGGTGTAGCACCTGCACCTGAGAATATGAGCGGAGAACCAGCACCTGCAAAAATCAGATCTGATGCAGGATTAACAGTACAAAGACCTATCTGCGCTAGCGCAGGAGAGGATCCGATAAGAACGAAAGCCCCAGTGCCAAGAGCTAACTTGAGGGGGGCACGCACGACATTGGTCCAGATGCTGAAAAGTTACTGAGAAGAGATGGGCGAAAAATTAAGAATTTCTAAAAAGGTCGACTTAGACGCATGCGTCTTAATTTGGCTACTATGTATTGCTTGTTGATCGGTTCTCGAGCACCGGTTATTGGCTAGATGCTCGACTCGATTTCCTTGACGAGCGTTTTGAGTCCAAGCTCGGCGAGTGCTAGCAGTTCTTTTTGTTGCCCAAGAATCTTCTGGTCGGCCAGGTAAATCAACACCAGTTGTTTGGTTTGATTGCTGAGTTCCTCGGTTTTGTATTCTGTTCCGCTAATCGTGACCGTTTCTGGCAGCGAACTCGCAGCTTGAGCCAAGAGATGGCTTGAATCAGAATTAACAGCGATCCCAAAGGCTGAGTTTTGAGCTTTTTTCTTGGGATCTTTTGGGGATGAATCCTTTGGCATGGTTCTTTTGACTGTTGGCTTTAACTGGGCGGATAGTAGCTTGATTTTCTGGCTTTTCTGAGCTTGCTTTGATGGCTGTGATCTGATTATTGCGTCATGGAGGAATCTTTCTGTATCTGTGCGTTTTGATCTGGGTGCAGCCTTTGTTGGCGACAAGCGTCATTGTGTTTGACTCAACCAGTTCAGCGAATTGGCGTAAAGGCATCTGGATGTGGCGGAAGCCTTCGCGATTGCCCCTGGTATAGACAACAAATCGCATGCAGTAGTTAGTCCTTATTGCTGATGGTTTCCCTTCAATTCTTTTTGCTTGTTGGCCTCTGCCGCCTTTGCCTCCACGGCTTGTTGGACGTTGATGGCGTGCTCACCTGATTGAGGTTGAGCATGTGCCGTTTAACCAACAAAAAAGCCCCGGCCATGGGCCAGGGCTTGAAGAACGCAGTGGAGAGGCGATCAGACCTTTCTGGAGTAGTACTCCACCACCAGCAGTTCGTTGATTTCGAGCGCGACCCATTCGCGCTCGCACTTGCCCACCACCTTGGCGGTCAGCTTGCTCTTCTCAAGCTCGAGGTGAGGGGGGATGTTGGCCAGCCCTGGGAATTCCAGGTTGGTTTCGGCCAGCTTCTTGCTGGGCTTCTTCTCGCGGATGGCGATCACATCACCGGCTTTGCACTGGTAGCTGGCGATGTCGACGACGCGGCCATTCACGGTCACGTGGCCATGGTTCACCAGCTGACGGGAACCAGGGATGGTGGGTCCGAAGCCGAGACGGAAGCAAACGTTGTCGAGGCGGTTTTCCAGCAGCTTGAGAAGGTTGGTTCCCGTTGAGCCGCCTTGGGCACGGGCCTTCTTGACGTAGCGAACGAGCTGCCGTTCAGACACGCCGTAGTTGAAGCGGAGCTTTTGCTTCTCTTCCAGGCGGATGGCGTATTCGGAGCGCTTGCGACGGGCTTGGCCGTGCTGACCGGGGGGATAAGACCGTTTGGCGGCCTTACGGGTGAGACCAGGAAGGTCTCCCAAGCGCCGCGTCACCCTCAATCTGGCACCGCGGTAGCGAGACATAAATCAGTGGAGCGTCAGGATGGATAGGAATTGATCAAGGCCTTTCTCGGTGTGCGAGTGCAAGCCTGAACAATCCAACAATTTACCTGCCCAAGGGGAGCCTGCCGCTGTTGGCCCTTTGGCTGCAGTTCTGCTGTTGCTGCTGGCCATCTACCGCCGCTTGATTTCACCGCTCTTGGGTCCGCGCTGCCGCTATGTGCCCACCTGCAGCAGCTATGCCGTGGAGGCGGTCCAGCGCCATGGGGCCCTGCGCGGCAGCTGGCTCACCTTGAAGCGGTTGTTGCGCTGCCATCCCTTTGCCGAAGGCGGCTATGACCCGGTGCCGGAGTGATGGCGATGGCTGATCTGAGCTGGCCAGCGCTGACATTGATCACCCGCCAAGGCTGCTGCTTGTGTGAGGGTCTGCAAGAGCGGCTTGAGGCGTTGGATCCCGCCCCACCGCTGCAGTGCGTGGATGTGGATGGCGATGCGCAGTTGCAGGCGCGGTTTGGTTTGGAGGTGCCTGTGCTGATGACCGCCTCTGGTGAGGTGTTGGCGCGGGTGCCGCCCCGCCTGAGTGGTGACCGACTCGCTGATTGGTTGCAGAGGAGCCTCAACAGCAGCAATTCCGCCTAAAACTCGATGGCCACCACCTCCTTCGCGGCATGGCTTCTGAGGCATCGCGCTTGCATCTCCTGATTCGGGATGCCGGTTTGAGCGTTCCCCAGCAGCTGCCCGATCCAGTGGTGACGGACTTCAGTTGCGACTCCCGTCGCATTCGCCCCGGCACCTTGTTCGTGGGCCTGCCCGGTGGGCGCGTCGATGGCGGCAGCTTCTGGCGCGCGGCGCTGCAGCAAGGGGCCACCGCGGCGGTGATCGGCCCTGATGCGGCCCAGCAAGAGCCCCCTGCTCCTGGCGATCCGGTGCTGGTGGTGGCCGATCCTGTGGCGGCGGCCGCTGGCCGCTTGGCAGCGGCATTTTGGAATCACCCCAGCGATCAGTTGTCTTTGATTGGGGTGACGGGCACCAACGGCAAAACCACCACCACCCATTTGATTGAGCACCTGGCGCTGGCCTGCGGCAGCCCCACCGCCTTGATGGGCACCTTGGCCAATCGCTGGCCGGGCCATAGCCGCAACGCGGTGCACACCACCCCATTTGCCGATCAATTGCAAGCTGATTTGGCGGCTGCCAAGGCGGCTGGTTGCTCCATGGCGGCGATGGAAGTGAGCTCCCATGCCCTGGATCAATCCCGGGTGGCGGGTTGCCGTTTTTCCGGTGCGGTGTTCACCAACCTCAGCCAAGACCACCTCGACTATCACCCCACGCTCGAGGACTACTTCGAGGCCAAGGCCCAGCTGTTTGCCGCTCCTTATCTCAAGGGTCAAGCGGTGGTGAATAGCGATGACCTGCATGGCCGCCAGCTGGCGCAACGGCTGGGGGATCAGTGCTGGCGCAGTTCGCTGGAGGATTCCAGCGCTGAGCTGTTTATGGATGGCTTGCAGTTCAGCGCCACAGGGGTGAAAGGCGTGTTGCATGGGCCGTCTGGCGATGTCCCGTTCCAGTCGCCGTTAGTGGGCCGCTTCAATTTGATGAACTTGCTGCAGGCGGTGGGGGTACTGCTGCAGCACGGCTTGCCCTGTGATGGGCTGCTGCAGGCGCTCGAAAGCTTCAACGGGGTGCCAGGGCGCATGGAGCGGGTGCCGCACCGCAGTGATCAACCCGCTGTGCTGGTGGACTACGCCCACACCCCCGATGGTTTGGACAACGCCCTGCAGGCGGCGCGCCCGTTTGCTGAAGGCAAGCTCATCTGCGTGTTCGGTTGCGGCGGTGATCGCGACCGCAGCAAGCGGCCTCAAATGGGGGCGATTGCCGCTCAGCTCGCCGATGAGTTGGTGGTGACTTCCGATAACCCACGCACCGAAGACCCGCAGCAGATCCTTGATGACGTGGTTGCTGGAATTCCAGCCGAGAGTGCGTGCGTTGTTGTGGCCGATCGTGCTGCGGCGATTGCCCAAGCCATTGGCCAAGCCAAGGCTGGAGATCTGGTGCTGATCGCCGGTAAGGGCCATGAGGACTACCAGATCCTGGGCACCACCAAGGTGCATTTCGATGACCGTGAAGAAGCGGCCAAAGCCCTCCAGGGCTAAGGCAGCCGGCCCTTAGAGCTGGCCAATGGCTTCCAGCAGCTGATCGATTTCGGTCTCTGTGCTGAACACATGGGTGCAGGCCCTTAGGCAGAGCGGATCCTCCAGGCTGCGCAGCTGGAAGTGTTGATCCGCTAGGGCGCTCACGGCTGCTTGGGCTGGGGTGTGATCGATGGTGAAACTCACCAGCCCGCTGGCTGGTGGCGCCTCTTTCACCACGGTTTGCACCCCTGGGATCTGCTGCAACCCATTCCAGAGGCGCGCACTGCGCTCACAGATCAAGGCTTGTCGTTGCTGGGCGTTGCCCAGTTGCTCCAGCAGGTCCAAGGAGCTGCGCAGGCCGGCACCCAGTGGAATGCAGCTGGTCGCCACCTCAAAGCGGCGCCCGTCGTGGTGCCACTGGCTGCCGCTGCTGTTCTCATTGCGCAGGCTGCGCCAGCCGATCACGGTGGGCTGGCTTTGCTCGAGCACCCGCTCAGAGAGCGCCACACCGCCGAGACCCTCAGGGCCGCAGCACCACTTGTGGCCCGTGAAGGCATAGATGTCGGCCGCAGCAGGCACGCCGCCGAGCTCCAAGCTGCCCATCGATTGGGCCGCATCAACCAGCAGCCAGGGCTGGCGCGGGTGCTGCTTGAGGCGAGCGGCCACCGCTTCGATCGGCATCGCAAGCCCGCTGTTCCAGAGCAGGTGGGAGAGCACCACCAACCGTGTGCTCGGCTCCAGGGCTGCTTCCAGCGATTCGAGCAGGGCGGCATCACTGCGGCAATCACGGGCAGAGAACCAGGAAATGGTGAGGCCTTGGCGCCGCGCCAGCTCTTGGCAAGCGGCCACCACGCCGGGATGTTCCGCATCGCTGAGCAGCAAGCTGTCGCCCGGTTCAAACGGCAATCCCCACAGCGGCAACACGCAGCCGCTGGTCACGTTTTCCGTGAGGCTGAGCCGGTGCGGTGGCACGCCACAGAGCTGGGCCAAGCGTCGCCTGAGGGCTGAGGTTTCGGCTTCCACAAACGGCCACACATCGCGGCTAAAAGGCCCCAGCCGTTGCAGTTCCCTCCAGCAGGCCACCATCGCCTCCAGTGATGGCGTGGGCAGGGGGCCTTGGCCGCCGTAGTTGAAGTAGTGCTTATTGCCCAGGGCCGGCAGCAGTGATCTGAGCTCTTCAGCTGGCATGGCGGCGGCGGGCAGGCGTGTTGCGGTTCAAGCGGATGGGACGGGCCTTTGCAAGCTGATCCGCTTCCTGCACAATGGCGCAAATCATTTTTTTAATGGCCGGCCTTCAATCAGTCCTTCAAAAAGTGATTCAAAAGGCCCAGCGTGTTGTTCAACAATCTTCTGGTAAAAGTAATTCGAATAATGCTCAAAGTCAGCGAGAATTGAATCGTCCGCATCAACAACGCGGAGCCAATCCAAAGCCGGCCAATGAACCCCAGCGCTTGGATGCGGTCACCGGGTTAAACCAAGCCAATTCAGAACATCAACCCGAATTGGTTGCGCTGCGTAACGCTGCCCGCTCGCTGTTGAAGATGCCAGTGGCGTTCATTGGCTTCATTGAAGACAACACCCAGCGCTTGCTTACGGTGACGGTGGCGCCGCAAGGCGAGCAGGCCTGTGATCCGCTGGATTTCAAGGAGATGCTCACCCCCAGGGAGTGCTCGATTTGTCAGTACACAATCATGGAATCGGATCATTTGGTGATTCCTGATCTCAAGGAGTTTCTTGAGCATGGCGATGGGGCGAGTTACCCGGCTGAATTTCTCGAGCAGGCCAAACAAGTGGGCGGCTATCCCATCCCCTGGCCCGATGGAGCGGGCGGCATCACGCTGAAGCCGGCGCATTTTTATGCCGGCGCCACGATTCGCACCTCCAAAGGCATGCATGTCGGCACCTTTTGTGTGGTGGATGTGGTGCCGCGCCCAGATTTCGGTGTTCGCGAGATTGATGTTCTTGAAAATCTGGCGGCCCAAGCCGCGGATTATCTGGAAGAGCGCGCTCTGCTGCGCCGGCCGGCCAACTTTCAGCTGCTGCAGCAGCTCTCGAGTGGTGATGACGCCGCATCTGAAACCGCGTCATGGGATGCGGTGGTGATCGGTGGAGGGCCCGCCGGACTGACGGCGGCCTGCCGCTTGTCATTTCAAGGGCTCAAGGTGGCGTTGGTGGAGCCCAAAGAGAGTTTTGGTTCGCCTACCGGCGTGAGCAGCAAGGTGCTGCGGGAAGTGGCGATGGACCACGGTGCTGGGACCTCATGGGATGACGTGTTGTCGATCCGGCAGCTAATTGCTCAAAACGATGCCAAGCGGGTGGCGTTGCAATTGCAGCGTTATGGCGTCACGCACTTCAAAGGCACTGGCGAAATCAGCGGTTGCAACGGCGATGGCATCACCACGGTTGTCGTTCGTGATAGCACCACTGGTGTCAGTGAGCTGTTGGCCCGCAAGGTGGTGGTTTCCACCGGCTCTAAAGCCCGGCGTCTGGGGGGTATTCCCTTTGAGCAACCTGGCTTTTATGACTCCGATTCGATCGGCTCACTGCGCAGCAAACCCAGCAGCCTGTTTGTCCAAGGCACTGGAATCATTGCCTTGGAGTACGCCACGATCTTTGCCGAGATGGGCGTTCAGGTGAGCGTTGCAGCGCGTGGCAAGCGCGATGACCTCTTGCCGATGCTTGATGGCTCGATGCGTGATGCCTTGCTGAGTGATCTGGAAGCCAAAGGGGTTGAGATCCTTTACCAGGCCTGCGTTAAGGGGTGGCGCGCTGATGAGGTGGGCCCGCTCGTGGAACTGGAGCTGTCAAGCGGCATCAGTGAGCGCCGCTTCTCGGCGGTGCTCTCGGCGGTGGGGCGGGTACCCACAACACAAGATCTCGGCATGGAGGTTTTGCTTGAGGCCGACGATGTCAGCAAACTCAAAAAGCTCCCGCTGCTGGAGAACCAGCAATTGGAGACCAATGCGGGATCGGTCTATGTGATTGGCGATGTCTCCGGTAGCGGGCTGGCGTGTAAAGCCGTGATGCAGGCCCAGGGCTTGGTGGATCACGTGCTGCCCTCGCTGGTGCTGAAGAGCAAACAGCCCGCCCAGAGCAATCCGAGCCATGCCAGCCCCTCGATCATCTGGGCGATCCCGGAGTTGGCGTTTGTGGGCAGCTCCCAAAGCGAAGCCATCAACACCTACAGCGAAGCCGAGGTGTTCTCGGTGTTGGCGCCTTTTGCTGACACCATTCGCGGCCGGCTGAAGGCTTTGCCGGCCTCCTATTTCCTCAAGCTGGTGTGCCTGCGCCAAGACGGCCGCATCTTGGGGGTGCATGTCTACGGGGAAGGCGCCTCTGAGCTCATCCACCTGGGGGCGTCATTGGTTGCCGATGGCAACACGGTCTTTGACCTGCAATACAAATCCTTTCCGGCCGTCACCTTGCATGAGGTGTACCGCAATGCCGCGATGCTGGCGATCGATACGCTCTCAGGCTTGGCGCAGAAAACCGGGTAGCTGCGGCGAGCGCACGCGGATCAACTGGCTTGCCCCATCGTCAACAGCCTCGAGCGGCAAGCTTGGTCCGCGCCAACTGCCGCCACTTGGCACTTCAACCAGCTGCTCCTGTTTGGGCTGTATCACGTAGGGCTCAGCCAGTGACCAGGTGCGGGCGTAGCCCATCAGCAGCGGATCGGCGGGGGCATAGACGAACGAGGGATGGCGCGGTGTGGGTTCTTGCGCTGCTAGCTCAGGGGTCATTCGAACCGCGCGGGTGATGCCCTGCAAAAAACGGCTTTTCGTCACCACCGTGGTGAGGTAGGCGATCACCCGCAGCCGCGGGGCATCAAAGCCCTCGGCGCACATGTCAATGCTGACGAGCCATTGGGCAGAGCCTTTTTGAAAATTGTTGAGGCGCTCAGCTGCGCCGCTCTCTTGCGAGTGCACCAGATCAACGCGGTGGCCGTCTTCTTCTAAGAGCGTGGTGATGGCCTGGGCATGGTCGATGTCGCGGGCGATCACCAGACCAGCGGCATTGGGGTGCTGCATGCGCACCTGCTTGAGTTTGCGCTGGGCCCGCAGCAGCAGCTGCTGGCTAATGCCGCTGTCATCGCCGAGTTCAATGGCGCGGCGCAGGTTGCGGGCTCGCCAGCTTTCGCGTGTTTCAGCCGATAACGGCGAGACATCGCGATCGGGCATGCCTTCACGGCTGTGCTCCACCCAGCCATCTTGAAAGCGAAATTCCAGCGGGCGCACATCACCAGCTGCGATCAATTCGCGCGGCTCCACCGCCAGATCAGGCACGATCTGCTCAATCAGCTCGTTGCCTTGGCGTAAGCGGATGCGGCGTGCCGCGCAGAAGGCCAGGTTGTCCGCGCGAAATGGGGTGCCGGTGAGCCCCAGGCGCAGGCGGCAGTGCTGGGTGAGCTCCAGAAAGGTGCCTCCCCAAGCACTGTTGTCGGGCTCATCGGGGTCCATGCCCAGGTGATGGGCCTCATCGGCAATCGCCAAGGTGCCGGCAAGGCCCCATTGGCGCAGGTCTTCGCCTAGCTGCTCGAGCTGGCGGCCAGCGCCTTGGTAGGTGATCAGCAGCCCATCGGCTTGATCACTGCAGGGCCATTCCTCCAGCCGCAGGCCAAGCCGCTGCGCGGCGCTTTGCCATTGGCTCAAGATCGAGGTGCGGTGGCACAACACCACAAAGCGCTGCAGCCGTCCTTCCTGCTGCATGGCCTTAAAGGCCAAGAGAGCGCCGAGAGTTTTGCCGGCACCAGGACCCGCAAACACCAACACGTCTTGATCATGGGTTTGGCTGCGATCAAGCCGGCGCCTAAGCAGCTGGACCAGCTGCTGCTGCCATTGGCGCGGCTGGATGACGGTGTTGCCGAGCTGATAGGAGGGGATGGGGATCAGAAAAGCTCAGTCGGGTTGTCGTTGTAGCGAAGTGGTGGCGTGATGGCACTACCTAAGGAGCGATCTACTGATCAGCGCAGCTGGCCATTTCAGGGGCCATCATCAAATTCACCAGCTCAGCGCCCTTGGGTCCCATCGGTCCGGAGAGGTTGGAAATTTGGGCTAGAGCAAAGCCGTTGTAGCGGCTGGTGTAGGCCTTGGCGAGACAGCTGCAGTAAGCCGGTTGATCCAAAACACCGGGAGTTTCGCCGCGCACGCAGCCCCTGTTGAAGCCATCAACAAACTGCTCGGTGAGCTCTTGTTCAAGCTGCTCAGGGTCTTGCTCTTGGGCTTGCACAGCCAATGGCCCCGCAGCAGCAAAGCTGGCGGCAGCAGCGGTGATGAGCAGATGGCGCAGCACAGCACATCGAGCGTGAGGTAGCTGGATGTTAGGGGCAAAAACCTGCAGTGGAATCAGCGTGTGGTGGATGAATTAGCCGCCGTTGGGCATCAGTTTTTTCATCTGTTTCATCATTCGTTCCATCAGCGATTGCTGTTGGCTCAGCTTGGTTTCAAGCTGCTTGATCTTGTCGTCTTGGCGTTGATTTTCGGCACTGGCTAGCTCTTTTTCAGCTTCCAGCTCTTCAATGCGTTCACGCAGTAGAGCAATCAATTGCTCGTTGGCTTCTGAGGAGCCAGCTGATTGCTGTAGCTGCTCGAGTTGCTCGGTGAGCTTGGCTATTTTCTCAACGTAGAGGGTTTCGGAACCAATAGGACTGGTTTTCCAGAGGCCTCGCACTGGATCAGCTTGAGGTGCGGGGTCTGCGGCTTGTTCAGGCTGTGGATCGCTCGGCTTGGGCTTGTTGAGCTTGCCGAGCGGGAAGGAGAAGCCAACTCGCCCGCCGACCGATGGTGTGGACCCAAATTCGTAGTCGACTGAGGGTGTGTAGGCGATGGCGCCGTTGACGTGCAACCTGTCAGCAACGCGGGCAGCGCAACCGCCAGCGACGGAATACTGCGAACCCCAGCCACCAGCGCCAAAGCCGCAGCGCACCGGTTCATCTTGTGCGAGTGAAACCTCAGGCAGGCTGGAGAGTGCAGCGCCCATGGCCCCAGCAGCTTCTACGGCATTGCCGAGGCTGCGTGCTGCAGATTCCAGCTTGGGTAGGCGCTTATTGACGGCGTTATCGAGATCACCGAGTGAGACCGAGGAGCGCTGCAGGGTGCCGTCTTCATTGGCGGCGACGATGGCGGTCCCGGCCCCAGCAAGGTTGGGCATGGTGACTTCGGTGGTGCTGGTGCCAATCACCGTGTGGTTATCGCGGGTGGTGACGGCTCCCGTGCCGACTGCAGTAGAGCTGGTGTGAGTTGCTCTAGCTCCAGCACCCAGTGCCGTCACATTGACGCCACTGCTGTAAGAACTGGCGCCGATGGAGGTGGCACTGGTGCCATCAGCTACCGCGCCAGCACCAATCGCTGTGGCGTTGGTGTTGTAACCCAGAGCTTTGGAGCCAGGACCGATGGCAATCGCGCCTACGCCGTTAGCAACAGCACCGGCGCCGATGGCGTAGGAGTTCTGGCCATCGGCATCGGCAAAGCCACCAATGGCAATGGTGTTTTCTGCGCTCGCATTGGCTCCAAAGCCATAGGCCAACGAACCACGGCCTGCGGCGGTGGAGTTCATGCCAGCAGAGATCGAGCCTTCTCCTGATGCGTTCGCTTGGACGCCTAAAGAAGTAGAGCCACCGCCGGTGGCTTTCGAAAGTGTGCCTAGAGCTGTTGCGGCTGTTAAGTTCGCAGCGCCTGCTCCACTATTGGCCAAAGCTCCAGCACCCATGGCTGTAGTGCCAGCTCCGGTGGCATCGGCCTCCTGGCCGTAGCAGGTGGCACCAGCTCCGCCGCTAAGGCAATAGCTGTTAGGGAGATTCTGGGCAGCGAAAGTGGCAGCTCTGAGAACACCTGTCTGATTGGTGACGACCACAGCAACATCTGTGGTTGAGGCGGTTAATCCCGGGGTTTGATAGCTGGTGGTTCCAGTGCCAATCGTGATGCGGGACTCGAGGGTTGTGGTTGCGCCAGGGCCAATTGCAACCGCATTGGCGTGGGTAGCTTGCGCCCCAGCCCCAAGGGCTAAGGCGCTCTGCGCTGAGGCTTGGGCGGCTCGACCAAAGGCAGCGGATTTCACCCCACTCGCGGTGGCAAGAAAACCAACGGCGGTGGAGCCCAGATCGATTGTGCTAAGTGTTGTGGTTGCATTGGCATAGGCACCAATGGCTGTGGTTCCTATGCCTGTGGCATTGGCACCAGGGCCGTAGCAAACAGCGTTGACACCATTGCCTTCGCATTTGAGGGCGTTGTAAGCATTGTCGGAGATATTGATGCCTATGCTGTAGTCGGTGGTGTAGTTGTTGGCTTCGTTAGAGCCACCTTGTTTTGTCACTATCACCTTGTCATCAGCCGCTGAAACGGTTGTTTGCAGACCGCTGACTGTGTAGCTGGTGGTGAGTCCACTTTCTTGCTCGCTAATAAAAACATTTTCGCCAGCTTGCAGTTCAACGCCCTTGGCGGAGATGGTGACCGCTCCACCGTAATAACCGTCATCGTTAGCGCCATTTATAGAACTGATTCGAATGTTTTCGCCTGGTTTGATTAATGCTCCCCTCCCAGAGATATCGATCTCAAAGCCAACATCTACGAAGGGCTTTTGTCTGAGTGTTCCATCGGTGTCAACTGTGACAAGATGGTATTTGTTATCGTTTGCGTAGCCGAGGTTGGCAATGGTGACTTCCGTTGCTGCCTTGCCGAGCATGAGTTGATCGGCGCGCGTTGTGGCCGCGCCGGTACCCACTGCCGTGGAGTTTTTGCCGCTGGCTACTGAACCAGCTCCGAGGGCTGTTGACCTCAGGCCTGAAGCACTGGCTTTAGTTCCGATAGCAACGGCATTTTTTTGAGAAGAAACCTCAGCACTTTGACCAATCGCAATGCTGTTAGCAGTGAGTGCGGAAGCCCCTCGACCAACTGCAATAGCATCTTGCGCTGCCGCATTTGCGCCAACACCTAATGCCAGTGAGTAATTCAAACTCGCTTTAGAACTCTTCCCGATCGCATAAGAGTCCTCACCGCTTGACTGCGCATCTACACCTAATGCAATTGAGCGCCAGCCAGAAGACGAAGCACAGCTGCCGATAGCTATTGCATCTCCCTTGGCGTTGGCTTCATAACCCAATGCCTGGGAGTAATTGCCGTTGGCGGTGGCTCCAATCCCAATCGCAAATGCTCCCGTACCAGTTGATGTGGCTTTACCGGAGCTATCACCAGCCATGGGTGGGTTGGCCTTCGCCAATTGAGGCTGGATCACCTCAGCCACCAGCAATCCCATGCTGCCGGGTTGGCCTAGGACGGCCCAGCTGGCGAAGAGCGTCTGCGCTGCTCGGCTCCAGCGACGGCTACGGCTACTGCGACGTGTCTGATTCCCGCGGCGAAACCCGGCTGCGCGGAGAACAGCGCTGATCAGCAGCAGGCGGGAATTCACTGGGGAGCAAGCTAGTCATTTCAATTTATGGACCGAAGTGAGAGCTTTCTGAGTAGATACTTTTTCATGCACTATTGGGATCAGCTTGATATTTAGTTCCGATTCTCTTGGCTTTTCGTCAACACTATTTGCTTCATATTTTTGATTTTGTGCGGATTCAAGCGGCCTAATTGCTGGTTGTTTGTATTACTTGTATTGCTTAAGCCGCGTGTTGCGACTGTGCGCGGCGCGGCAATGCGTCTCAATCTCATTACCATCAGTCGTGCTCAGTACTGAGAACCCTCTCTGTGTCGGTTCGACGCCTAAGCGGACTGGTTGATCATCGTTTTAGCAGCGCTTCTGAGCTGGAAGCGCTGCTGGCTTCGATTGGTTTTGAAGCACAAGTGCTGCAGCTAGAAGGCGGCGTTCTTCAGGGGCGTTTTCAGTTTCTTGCTGATCAACGGGTCGCGTTGTTGCGTCTGCAAAGCAGTCTTGGTATTTCAATCGGCTGTGCCCGCAAGGCCGAGATGATTTGTTGCGGCTTTGAGCTTGAGGGCAAGCCTGATGTGGTCTTGGCCCATGGTCAGCCCATTGCTCCCCATGCTGTGGCTGGTGTGTCTCTCGCTTTGAGCTACAGCTTTTTCCAGTTCCGCTCAGGAGCTGATGTGGTGATTGCGCTGCTGCCGAAGCAGGACTTGATTGAGCAGCTCGAAATCTGCGGCGGTCAGCAATGCCTGCGTTGGATGCAATCGCACAATCAGTTGTTGCTTCATCAGCAGGCGCATCAGGCGCTCGTTGGACTGCTGCGGCACTGGTTGGCTGATCCTGGCGCGATTCCATCTGATCCCACCGCAGCCGTTGTCCGGCTACTGAATGACGACACAGTCCATGGCGCGGTTCCATTCCGGTGGGTGACGCGATTCCAGCTGGTGTTTGACCTGATTGCGCTGGGTGCCCGCGGCACCATTGACGGGCTGGATTTGGATCAACTGGCCGATCGCTTGAGCTGCTCACGGCGCAGCCTGATCCAGGGATGCAAAGAGCTGTTGGGAATGGGGCCCAAAGAGGTATTGCGGATTCAGCGGCTTGAGCAGGTCCATCAGGCTTTGCTGCGCCATGACCCCAAGTCGGCTGTTGCGCCGCAAACGGTGAATGCTGTTGCGGAGCGCTTCGGCTTTCAAAGCCGCGGTCATTTTGCGGCGGCCTACAGGCGTCAGTTTGGGGAACTGCCAGCTGCCAGCTTCAGAAAGAGGGCCTAAGTGCCACAACTGCGTAGGCAGCCTTGATAAAACCGCCTACCTTGGCCGCACTTTCTAGGGTCAGACGCGCGTTATGGCTGCATCCATCAGCGCGTCAACCTTGGTTGCTGTCAACGCGCGCTTGTGCATCGCGCCGTTGCCCAAGGTGGCTTCCACCCTGCTGAAGCGGGTGGCGGTGTTGGCCGATGGCCGTGAGCCGCTCAGCACAACTTCCCTTGGTGAAACCAGACCAGCGCTGGCGATTCACCGCGCCGAAGTTCACGGGCTGCCATGCCTGGCTGAACTCAGCCAAGAGCAGCAGGAGCATTGGCTCGGCGATGCCCATGCCCTGCGGCTGGTGGTCACGCGCCACCCGGCTGAACGTTTGCTGTCCTTTTGGCACGACAAGTTGCATCTCGCTGAGCCGGCTTACGCGCCGCTCAATGCTTCAGTTCAAGCGGCGCGTCAGCGCAGCGGGGCTGATCCTTGCCGTTTTGCTGATTTCCTCAGCTTTTTAGAAGAGCACTGGGAACTGCTCAAAAGCGATGGCCACCTGAGGCCCCAATGCGATTTGCTGGGTGATGCCCCTGGCTTTCAGCGACTCGACCGCGACGGGTTGGTCAAACAGCTGCCGCGGTTGCTCCAGCCTTTGGTGCCCGCGGCCACCTTGGGCCGAATCAAAGACGAGCTGGCTACTTATGACAAGCAGTACCGCCAGCGCTTAGGCAAGCGCTGGGAAGACGCCTACAGCAAAGACGGCTTGCAGTTGGTGGAAAGCCTCTATGGCGATGACCTCAAGCGCTACGGCTACTCCATGCCACGGCGGCGCAGTGACAAGGTGCGGCCCTTAGCGGCTGTTGACACCGACGCTCTGGTGGATCCGCTGCAGCAGCTGCGCGAGCGCCATCAGCAAATCGCTGGGCTGCAGCAACAGCTCGCCGAAGCCCAGCAGGCCTTGGCCAAGCCGCCGCTGCCGTCGATTGATCCGCCGCAAGGGCAGTGGCCTGATCACAACAGCCCAGAAGCGGGCCTGAGTCATCTCTATGACGCGCTCAATGAGCAGCGCTTTCAAGAGGTGATTGAGCAGGCCGCCAGCTTGCAGGGTCATCCCCATGCCGGCGAGATCGCCTATATCCAGGGCTTGGCCCATGGCGCCCTTGGTGAGCACCAAGCCGCCATTGATGCCTACGTGGCCGCACAGGCTGCTGGGTTTTTAACGCCCTATGTGCTCTTTAACGCGGGCAATTCCTGCCGCGGGCTTGGCAATACCGCTGAAGGATTGCGCCTGTATCAAGAAGCCATTGATCTGTTCCCAGCCTTTGCAGAAGCACGCCACAACCTGGCGATGGCGCTGCTGGAGAACCAGGACACCGCGGAAGCCGAGCGGCAGCTGCGGCTGTTATTGCGGGATCAGCCCAGCTACTACCAGGCTTCCTTTTGCTTGGCGAACCTGCTGCGCGATCTCAAGCGCGACCCAGAAGCGGTGGAAGCCTTCCGCCTCTGCCTGCATTACGCCCCGAACTACCCCGATGCTTGGAACAACCTCGGGCTGACCTATGGCAACCTCAAGCAGATGGATGAGGCGATCGCCTCTTATCGCCACGCCCTCAGCATCAACGCCGACTTCAAGCCCTCACGCCAAAACCTGGCGCAGGCCCTGGTGCAGCTCAAGCACCATGACGAGGCTTATCAGGAGTTCGGCCTCTTCCGCCGGCTTGATCTTTCGCCCACGGAGCAGGTGGTGGGTTTGCAGGGGCAGATCAACTGCCTGATGGAGCTGGACCGTTACGAGGAAGGCCTTGCGCTAGCCGATGCGGAGCCCGATCGGCGCCTTCAGCTGATGGCGCGGCTGCATGTGCTGCCGGTTCTCTATGACAGCAGTGAGCAGGTGAGTGCTACGCGCCAGCGCTGGCATGACGATGCCACTGAGCTGTATGGCTTGCTGGATGGCATCAGCCAAGATGATCCCCATTGGGAGCATCTCTATGGCCATGCCTGGTCGCTCACCAACTTCTATTTGGCTTATCAAATGGAAGACGATCGGCCGTTGCAGGAGCTTTATGCCGGCATCCTCGATCGCATCCTGCGGCCCAAGCTGGGCGCTTTCATGCAGCCGCTGCCCCAGCGGCATCCTGGTGACACCAGCCCCCTGCGCGTTGGCGTGATCTCACCGCATCTGGTCAATCACAACGGTTCGATCTGGGCTTTGGGTTGGCTGGAAGGCATCGCCAACAACTCTGGCTACGAGATCTTCAGCTACAACGTCGCCGATAACGAAGACTCCGGCACCCAGCGTTTTGCGGCCCTCGGCACCTACCGGCATTTGCCGCTTTGCGCTGAGGCTCCTGAGGCCATGCTGCAGCAGATCCTCGATGACCGGCTTGATCTGCTGATCTACACCGATATCGGCATGCATCCGGCCAGCAAGATCACCTCGGTGCTGCAACTGGCGCCGGTGCAGGGTCAGGGCTGGGGCCATCCGATCACGAGCGGATCACGCACGATTCACTACTACCTCTCCGGTGAAGGCATGGAGCCTTCCGGCAATGAGGAGCACTACAGCGAAACGCTGTGGCGCTTGCCGCGCACCGGCTTGAACTACGACACCCCTGCGGCCATCCACGACGGCGAGCTGCTGTTTGACAAGTTCGATCTGCCGCGCGACCGGCCGATCCTCAATTCACTGCAGAGCACCTTCAAATACGTGCCGCGCAATGATTGGTCGTTCGCTGAGATTGCCAAGCGCAACCCGGAAGCCTTCATCGTTTTGGTGGGGCACATGGGCCATGGCGGCCTGTGCGAGCGGCTGGTTGAGCGCATGCGCCCCCACTTTGAGGAGCGTGGCTTGGAGCTGGAGAACCATCTGCGCGTGCTGCCGCGGCTCGACTACGGCGACTTCATGGGGCTGTTCTCCATCAGCCATCACACCATCGACACCATCGATTGGAATGGCGGCAATAGTTCGATGCAGTCTTTCTCGCTGGATTGCCCCGTGGTTACCTTGCCCACGGCATTCATGCGCGGCCGCCACACCGTGGCGATGCTTGAGGTGTTGGAGTTGCCGGAGCTGATCGCCCAAGACGGCAACGACTACGTGGCAATCTCCAGCCGTTTGCTCAGTGATGAGGCTTTCTATCAGGAGATGCGCGCCAAGATCGCTGAGCGCAAAGAGCGGCTCTTCCACGACAAGTCAGTCGCTGAAGCGTTCCAGTTGGCGGTGGAAACCATCTGCCGGCAAGTCCCTGCGGTGGGTCAGCAACCGGCTGAGATTTTGCCGCTGGCGGCGTAGTGATGCAGCTGCAAGCTCACGACCTCTTGCCCGGTTGCCGGGTTGATGACCCCGCTTGCGACTGGGCCCAGATTCAGCTGCAGATGCGCGAGGGCGTTCAGCTCTCTCCTTTGTTGCCCCTTGGCGGTGATGCCGGCCTGGTGTGGGTTCCCAAAAACGGTTGCAGCACCCTGAAGCGGGTATGGCTGCAACTCCAAGGCGCCGATTGTCAGCGGCCTGGGTTTGATCCCCACAGCGCTGCACTGCCCTTCACCCATTGGTTGAATCCAGACGAACTGCGCGCCGTTTCGCACTATCGCTTCCTCGTGGCGATTTGGCGCGATCCAATCGATCGCTTTGTTTCGGCTTGCCGTAGTCATTTGGTTGAGCTCACCACCGCTGCGATTTACGCCAAGTTGCGTTCATCCAGCCCTGATCAGAGTGGTTTCGAGAATGCCTTGCGCTTTCACGATGAATTGTTTGCAGGCCACGGCGTTCACTCTTTTGCCGATGACGCTGATCCGGTTGATGTGATGAACCAGACCGCCCTGCAACTTCCGGCTTGGATTGCCTGTCATATCGATTGGAGCCATCACACCATTCCCCAGGTCAGCTTTCTCGGTGGTGACCCGCGTTGCTATCGCACGATTTTGGGCATGGAGCAGATCGATGCATTGATGGCCCATTGGTCCAAGGCATCGGGCTTGCCGCTCGATCTCACCCCGCAGCATGTCTCCAGAGAGCAGGCTTCCAACAATCCTTGGCGGCGTTTGCGGCGCGATCAACTCAGCAGCGAAGCGCTTGCAGCCTTGGAGCGGTTTTATGCAGCGGACTGGGCCTTTTTGGAGTTGGCGCAGCAGCAGTTAGGGGCTTGGCAAGCGGCATGACAGACGCTTTCCCCTCATTAATGCGGGGACGTTCCGAGCCAGAGCGGCAGCAGTGGGCCCGCTGGGTTTTGGGGAGCCACAGCGATCTGTTCCTTCCGGAGATGGCTGCCGCTGTGGACCAGCTCAACCGGCATGACCCCATTGAGCAGGGCCAGCCTGTGGTGAATCCAGGGGCAACACCAAATGATCTGGTGGTGATTGCCACCCAGCGCGGCCGCCATTGCGTGGTGTTTGATCAGCCCCTTGCGTGCCCAGTCGTTTTGTTTGATTGGACCGGGGATGGCCTTGAGCCCGGCAGTAATCCCCACGGCTTTGATGTGATCAGCGTGGCGACCGAGTGCAAAGGCCATCTGATGGAAGAGTCCTGGAAGCGTCTTCCGCCGCCAGCAGGGGGCCACTACATGGGTTTTATCGATGACGATGTTTTGATCAGTGCCAGCGCGATCAATCGGCTACTGGCCGTGGCACGGATCCACAACCTCAGTGCAGCGCAGCCTGCGGTCAGTTTTGGCAGCAGTCTCTGTCAGGAATATGGCTGGTTACGGCAACGGGCCTGCACGACGCTGCACCGGGTGCCGATTGTGGAAATCATGGCTCCATTCATTCGCCGTGATCTGCTCGAACTGGCGATGCCTTTTTTAAAAGGAGTGCGCAGCGGCTACGGCCTCGATCGGTTTGCCCTGCCGCTCTGCGCTGTCCATCTCAATGCCTGGCGCTTTGGCGCTGTTGATCTCACGCCACTGACCCATGTGCGGGTGTTTGGTTCGCTTGAGAAACGCTTCTCCAATGGTTTGCTCAGCAAGGAAGAGGAACATCTGATTCGGCAACGCCTCATGCAATCCATGGGCTTTGCCGTGGATCAAGCCCTGCATCAACAACTTGAGGCGGCTGTTGCTTGATGTTCAGCCAGGAATCTGTTGTTCTGCTGAGGATTGTTTAGAGAACCTGCCCAACCATCACCGCAGCAACAGCGGAGAACACGGTGATGCCCAGAGCGGTGAGTGGGTTTTGGCCTTGGGCCACAGCCACGGTGGTGATCACCCCAGCGCCCAGGGCGGCAAAGGCCAGCTGCTGGGTGATTTCGTCGCGACGGCTGGGAGGTTGTTGCACGCGCTCTGTACGGGTCTGAGACGACCGTAGAGAGATGTTTCCAACTGGCCTTGACAGCCGGCGGGGTTTGTTACCTCGTGCGAGATAACTTTACGTAGCGCAATCTCAGCGGGCCGGGCGGGCGCGGCCTTCGCTGGCCCATTGCTGAAGCACTTCCAGCTGCTCCCGCGCCGTGCGGCTTAAGGGCACCAGATCAGCGGCGGCACTGATCAGATCGGCCTCACCAAATTCCCGGCTTTCGCTGAAGGCATTCAGCATTCCTTCGAGCACCACCTGCTCGAGTTCAGCCCCAGAGAAACCGCTGGTGCGATCCACCAAGGTGTCGAGCGGCAGCTGGTGCTGCGGCCGCCGTTTGCGCAGATGCAGCTCAAGAATCTCGCGGCGCTCGCTGCCATCGGGCAGATCGAGCACGAAGATCTCATCAAAGCGGCCCTTGCGCAGCAGCTCCGGCGGTAGCTGATCAATGGCGTTGGCCGTGGCCATCACAAACACCGGGGTGTCTTTCTCTGCCATCCAGGTGAGCAGGGTGGCCAGCACCCGTTGGCCGGTGCCGCCATCGCTGCGGCCATCGAGGCTGAAGCCCTTATCGATCTCATCGATCCAGAGGATGCAGGGGGCCATGGCTTCGGCGGTGCCGATCATGTCGCGGGTGCGGGCTTCACTGGCCCCCACCAATCCGGCAAACAATCGGCCGAGATCAAGCCGCAATAGCGGCATGCCCCAGCTGTGGGCAATCGCTTTGGCGGTCAGGGATTTACCGGTGCCTTGCGGGCCCACCAGCAGCACCCCGCGGGGGTGGGGCAGCCCATAGGCATGGGCTTCGGCGCTGAAGGCCAGCCGGCGCCGGTCCAGCCACGTTTTGAGTTGATTGAGTCCGCCAATCTCGCTGGGATCCGCAGCGGTGGGGCAGTACTCCAGCAGGTCGCTGCGGCCCAAGGCCAGGCGCTTTTCCTCGAGCACATCATCAAGATCAGCGGCGTCCAAGCAGCCATGCCGCGCCAAGGCGCGGGCAGCCAGTTGGCGGATGCGCTGCTCGCTCAGGCCCCGGCAGCTGCTCACCAGCAGCTCCAAGGCATCACCGCTCAATTGGCTGCCGGCGGCCTGGGCAATCCCTGCCAAGAGCTCCTGGATTTCGCTCTCGGAGGGCAGCGGCAGCGGCAGAACCGTAATGCTGCTTTCCAGTTCCCGGGGCAACTTGGCATCCGGCGCGGAGATCACCAGGGTGTGGGGTTTTTGGCGTAACTCGCTAGCCAGGTTGCGCAGGCGCCGGCAGATGGCTGGATCCTCCACATAGCGATGAAAATCCAGCAGCAGCAAGATGGCTGGCTGCTCACCAGCCAGCAGATCGAGGCTGTCGAGCGCCATCAGTGGTTGGCGGGCGCCATGGCCTTGGTGATTCGGCAGCCCCTGCAGACCGCCCACGAAATCCCAGCGCAGCATCGTGCGTTGGCCCAGCCGCTGGCAGGCATTGCCCAGCAGCCGGATCAGCCGCTCTTCCTCCTGCTGATGGATCCAGAGGATGGGCGTGCGGCTGCGGATCAAGAGATCCAGTTGCTCTCCCCAGCGGCTCATGGCTGCTCCTCGCCTTTGAGCTGCTGCAGCTGGGCCCAGCGGGGATCTACCACATCAGTGCTGGTCGCCGGGCTGCTCTCCTGCTCTGGCAATAGCCCGGGGCAGTCGGGGCTGCACAGCCGCTTGAGCGGCAACTGCAGATTCAGTTGTTCAAAGAGCCAGTGCTCCGGATCAAAGCGGCCATGGGGATCGAGGGTTTCCAGCGCTGCCTCAGCCCCATCGAGCTCCTCAAGCTCGGCATCGGGCCCTCCGCTTTGCAGCGCAATCGATTCGCTCACCCGCGCCTCTAGCGGTTGCGGGTAGCTCTTGAGGCAGCGATCGCAGATCAGCTCCACGGTGGCTGTGGCCTCCGCTTCCAGCCAGAGGTCATCACCCCGGTGCAAGGCCTTGAGCCAGCCTTTGACGGGCCCGATGCTGTCCAGCTCGCTCAGCTGTTGCTCCACGTTCCAGTGTTTGCCATCGCCGAGCTGCTTGAGCTCCTGCAGGGCCACTGGACGCATCAGCGCTTGCCCTTGGGCTCAAATGGCAGGCGCTCAGCGGACACGGCCGTGGCACTGGCGGCCACTGTTTGATTGGCCAGTTGCTGTTCGAGGATCGTCTGCAGGTTGTCCGGCAGGGGCTCGCGGATCAGCAGGAAGGTTTGCAGCGCCTGGAAGATGTTGGCCACCACCATGTAGAGCAGAACCCCGGCGGGTAGCGGGAAGAACAAGAACATGCCGGTGATCATCACGGGCGTGATCCGGTTGGCTGTGGCCTGCTGCGGGTTGGCGGGCATGCCCCAGCCCGAGAGGATCTGGGAGAGGAACAAGCTCAAGCCAAAGCCAGCCACCAAGGTGGCGATATCCCAGTTGATAACGCCATCGGCCATGAAGCCCACTTGGCCCAGGGCCTTGATGAACAGGAAGCCGCTGCGGGCAGCCAGGCCCGGGATTTTGAGTTCAACGGTGGCATCACCAGGGCTGAGGGCTTGGATCGTGCCGTCAGAGGAAACGCTGACCACGTCATCACCCTTGGTGAGCTTCCACTGCGGTGTCAGATCAAAGCTGGGGTGGATGCGCTCTTCGATCGCATCAATGGTTTCGCCTGTTTTCGAGGCCAGCTGCACCTGGGCGCTTTCGCCCACACCCAGCTTGTTGCCGCCGGGCAACGATGCGATCACAGGCACGTGATCGTTCTCAGTGAAAAAGATCGAGTGGCTGGCGCTGTTGAAGGGCTTGGTTTCCACCGCAGCGATCTGATCAGCCGGCAGCACCTTGACGTTGATGTTGTACGGCACATCAGCGAACGGTGATCCCCGCAGGGTGGCAAACAGGGCAAACAGGATGGGCATCTGCACCAGCAGGGGCAAACAACCCGCCAGGGGGCTGCCGAACTCCTTCATCAACTTGCCCATCTCCTCCTGCTGCTTGGAGGGGTTGTTGGCGAACTTGCTGCGGATTTCAGCTTGGCGTTGCTGCATCACCGGCTGGGCAATGCGCATGCGGCGGGCATTGCGGATCGAGCCGGCGCTGAGTGGGAACAGGGCCAGACGGATCACCACCGTCAGCGCAATGATTGCCAGGCCGTAGCTGGGCACCAATCCATAGAAGAAATCCAGGATGGGCAGCAGGACGTTGTCTGAGATGTATCCGATCACGGCAGGAACCTGGATGACGGTGAGTGTGACTGATGACGGTTAGCTGGCGCTGCTGGCTGTGAAGCCAGAGGGAGCATCGGCCGGCTTCCCTTTGCTGGCGATGCGCTCCTCGATGTAGGTCTGCATCTCACGGAAACGGGGCACAGCGCGCATTTCCAACCGGGCACCGTCCTTGAGGACCAGCACCATGTCGCCGTAGGCGCCAAAGCCGCGGGCCACCGAGCGCACCTCTTTGATCTGGGTGTAGGTCACCTGGCTGCGGTCACGGCCCAGCCAGCCACCGGTGACGGACACCCGGCGACTGGTCACCTTGAAGCGCAGCCACAGGGCGCGGACGACCGCACCAATGGCAAAGGGCAGACCAATCAAGGTGACGCCAAAGATCAGGTTGATGATCAGATCACCGCGCGCAGGCCCGCCTTCGTAGTGAATCTCCTCTTTGATGGCAGGTGGGGTGACAACACTCATGAATCCGTTAGCCCGGCACGCTGGATCAGTGTGGACCATTCTTCCAGGAGATTGTCGTCACTGAGCTCCACAGCCCCTGGTCGCAGATTCAGCAGCAGCCAGGTGGGCGGCAGATCCGAGCGGAATGTTTGACGCAAAAACGCTTCGTGCAGCAGGCGCCGCAGGCGATTGCGTTTGACCGCTCGCTTGCTCACCTTGCTGCTGATCACCACGCCAAAACGCAGCTCGCCCTCAAGGGTCTCGGGCGGTTCTCGCAGCAAGTTGGTGGCTGCATCAGCAACCCGAAGCTGCAGCAAGCCTTGTTGAAAGCGTTGCCCGCGTTGGTAGATGTAATCAAAAACACCACGGCCGCGCAGGCGATGCCGTTGCGGTAAGACCAAGGTTCAGCTCAGTCGCCGGATCAAACGGCCAAACGGGCCCGTCCGCGCTTGCGGCGGGTGCGGATCACACGGCGGCCGGTGTGGCTGCGCATGCGCACGCGGAAACCAGAGACGCGCTTGCGTTTGCGGCTGGTCCCTCCGAGGGTGCGCTTGGTCATCGAACTGTTCTCAACACTGGGCCGATCTCAAATTTTATCAGCTGATCAACGGGCTCCCCCGGGCTGGATTTCGATCACCCAGCTGCCCAGGTAGCCGGCGATATCCACCTTCCCCGGGGCTTGAGCAAGCGCGTTGAACTGATACATGCCGCCATTGGAGGGGTTCGCCACGCGGAAGACCACGCCGATGGTGCGATCGGGAGGAATGGGGGTTTCGGGCACGATCTGAATGGTTTTGCCGTCGTTCACGAGGCTGATCGCCGCAGGAATCGTTTCTTCGCAGATGGTGCGCTTCATGGCACCCTCGCCTCCCTGGCAGTAAGAGAGCTGGATGTTTTTGGTTTTCAGCTTCGAATCGAAGTAGCTGGGCACCATCACATCCAGCTTCATGATCGCCTTGTCGCGATCGTTCTTGCCCAGGATCAAGAAGTAATTGGAGCGGCGGTTCGGCTTGGTTTCCGACACCCAATAAAAGAGGTTCTTGAAGCCTTCACGGTTGCCCCAGCGCTGCTGCAGGATCGAAAAAGCGCCCGATGAGCTTTGGGCCAGAGCTTGGGGCAGCTGCAGCCCGCCAGCGACGATTGCTGCGCTGGCGCAGGCTGTGATCACTCCGTGAGAAAAACGCATCCTTGTTGCTTCCGTTGAGTTGGATTCTTGTGGGCTCGATCAGAGACCCAGCACTTCGATAGAGCGGCTTATCGGTTCACCGGGCGGTTAGCCGTCGATGCCGTCGGTGATCTCAATTACCCAGCTGCCCAAATAACCAGCCATGGGCACATCGCCAGGGGCTTGAGCCAGGGCATTGAACTGATACATGCCGCTGCCGGGGTTGTAGACGGGGAAGACCACGCCGATGGCCTTGTTGGGAGGAACGGGGCTGTCCGGGAAGATCTCCAGGGTTTTGCCGTCGTTGGCTAGCTCCACGGTGGCCGGGATCGTTTCCTTGCAGCGGGTGCGCGAAAGAGCACTACCCACCGAGCAATACTTCAAGGCCACTTCCTTGGGATTGATGGTGGTGTCGAAGTAGGAGGGCACGGTCACATCGAGCTTGATGATCGCGGCCTTGCGGTCTTTGCCTTTGAGGATCAGCGTGTAGTCCGACCAGGTGTCGCGTTCCTGGTTGGAAATGACGTAATAGAGCTTTTTGAAGTCCTTGGTGTTGTTCCAGCGAAAGGAGAAACCAGGGGTGCCCACTGAGCTCTGGGCCTTCACCTCGCTCAAGCCGCTCAGGGCAATTCCGCCTGCCAGGGCAGCGGCTCCCCCCAGGCCAAGCACGGTGCGCAGTCGCAGAGCCATGAGATGCCCAACATCAGTGGGTTGATTCTCATGAGGCTCTGCACCTTCTCCCGTTGTCATGGGCCGGCGGATCAGCTGTCAGTTGTGACTGGATCGGTCCGGGCGCAGCCGTTGGGTGTCGCGCAAATAAGGGTGATGCAGCGTTTGCTCGGCTGGCATTTGCGCCTGCACAAGCACCCGAATGCAGCGGGGTAGGTCGCCTTGCACGCGCATCTGCTGGCAATCCAGCAGGGCAACGCCATCCCATCCCGGCCGTCGCCGCGCCAGTGAGGCCGGAAACATGGCATCGAGATCTGCGGTCACCGAAAACGTGGCGCTCAGCACCTGATCGCCCTGCAGCCCGTTGTTGCTAATCAGTGCATCGAGCAATTCGTCCACCGCTTCGGTCATGGCTGCGGCGGTGTTGGCGCTGGCGGTGGTGGCGCCCCGCAGCGCCCGCATTTTTAAGCTGGTGTTGCTCATGGCCGGAATAGCCACAGGGGTTGGCCGCCCCAGGCCAGCTGTAGTTGCAGCTCTTGGCGCAGCTTTTGCACCAAGCCGGCCCGCTCTTTGCCCAGTTCCACAGGCTGGCTCTTCTCTTCATCGAGTCCAGCGAGCCGTGCCGCTTCGCGCCGCGCTGTGTCCTCATCGCCGAGCAGGTCCACCATGCCCAGTTCCAGGGCTTGAGCGCCGCTAAACACGCGGCCATCAGCAAAGGTGCGCACCGTCTCCTCGCTGAGCTTGCGGCCTTGGGCCACGGCCGCCACGAATTGGCTGTAGCTGCTGTCGATCAAGGCCTGCAGGATCGAGCGCTCCCCCTCGCTGAGGGGTTTATCGGGCGACAGGATGTCTTTGTAGAGCCCGCTTTTGACGGTTTCAAAGCGGATGCCAACGCGCTCCAGCAGCTTTTCGAGGTTGTTGCCCCGCAGGATCACGCCGATGGAGCCAGTGATCGTGCCGGCGTTGGCCACGATCCGGTCGGCGGCGCAGCCCACATAGACCCCGCCTGAGGCGGAAATATTCCCGTAACTGGCCACCACCTGGCAGCCGCTCTCGCGCAGCCGCAGCAGGGCCTGATGGATTTCCTGGCTATCGCCCACCGTGCCGCCGGGGCTGTCGATGCGCAGCAACAACACCGGGAACTTGCGTTCCTCCACCTGGCGGAGCGCTTTGACCACCCGCTTGCGGGCGGCTCCAGCGATCGGGCCAGTGAGGCTGATGCGGGCGATGCGTTTACGGCGTTGGCGGCGCAGGGGCCAAACCATGGGGCGTGGTGTTGGTCAGCGGATCCTATGCAGGGCGAGGTGCCTAGGCTCAACGCCGACTTGCTGGCCCCGTTGACCCTGCGCCTCACCTGGCTGGCCATGCTGCTGCCCTTTGCCCTGTGGGGAACGGCGATGGCAGCGATGAAACCGCTGCTTCAGGAGATCTCGCCCCTAACCCTGGCCTGGTTGCGGATTCTCCCGGCGGCTGTGGTGTTGTTGCTCGCTGCCCCTCTGCTGCAGCGCCCCTGGCAGGTGGATCGCCGCGATTGGCTGTGGCTGCTGCTGTTTGCCCTGGTCGATGGCGCCCTGTTCCATGGCCTGCTGGCTGAGGGGCTCGAGCGCACTGGCGCCGGTTTGGGTTCGGTGTTGATTGATTCGCAGCCGCTGCTGGTGGCGCTGCTGGCCCGCTCGCTGCTGGGGGAAGCCATCAACCCAATTGGTTGGTTTGGCCTGCTGCTGGGCTTGTCGGGAATTCTGTGTTTGGGCTTGCCAGCTGGTGCCTTGCAGCATTGGTGGCTCGATGGCCCCGCCCTCGATGGCTCGCTGTTGCCTGGAGCTGGTGAACTCTTGATGCTGGCCGCAGCTGCGGCCATGGCTGGCGGCACCTTGCTGTCACGCTGGGCTTGTCGCCACAGCGATCCGGTTGCCATCACCGGCTGGCATCTGTTGTTGGGGGGCGTTCCTTTGTTGCTGCTCAGCCTGCAGGGCCCCTTGGCCGTGGCTGGTCAGCACTGGCCGCACTTGAGCGCAGCGCAATGGGGCTGGATGGCTTATGCCAGCTTGTTTGGAACAGCCCTGGCCTATGGCCTGTTCTTTTGGTTTGCCAGCCGCGGTGATCTCACCGGCTTCACCTCCCTCACCTTTTTGACCCCCGTGTTTGCCCTCGCCAGTGGCCTGGTGTTGTTGGGTGAGCAACTCGAGCCCTTGCAGTGGCTTGGGGTGGTGCTGGCGCTGGCCTCGGTGATCTTGATTAATCGCCGCGCAGAGCTGTGGCAGGCCTAAAGCTGCTGGTGGTCAGCACCCCCATGGGCCCGTTGGGACAGGGCTTGGGTGGTGGTGTGGAGCTCACCTTGGAAGCGGTGCTGGAGAGCTTGCATCGCCGCGGCCATGCCCTGTCGCTGGTGGCTGCTGAGGGCAGCCAGCTGCCCAGCACCCCCTTGCAGAACTGCTGGCTGGAACCCGGCGTGCCGCAACCTAGTTGGCAGCACCAGCAGCGCAGCGCGCCAGTGCAAATTCCAGCGGATGGCTTGCTGCCGCGCTTTTGGCAGCGGGCCATGGCCGAGCAGCAGCCCTTCGATGTGGTGCTCAACCTCGGCTACGACTGGCTGCCGCTCTGGCTCACGCCCCAGTTCCAAACACCCCTCTGCCATTTGGTCAGCATGGGCAGCGTAGGGGAGGCCATGGATGGGGTCATCGCTGCCATTGCCAAAGATTTCCCCTCCCAGCTGGCCTTCCACACCGCCAGCCAGGCGGCTGATTTCCAGCTTTCTAGCCCCCCAACGCTGTTGGCCAACGGCTTTGACTTCAGCCGCTACAGCTTCAATCCCGATCCCCAGCCCTGCCTGGGTTGGGTGGGGCGCATTGCCCCAGAAAAAGGCCTCGAAGATGCGGCCCAAGTGGCCGCCGCGAAGCAATGGCCGTTGCGGGTTTGGGGGCTCAAGGAAGACGCCGCCTATGCAGCGGCCGTGGAGGCCTCTGTGCCGGCCGGCACCATTGAATGGCGTGGGTTTTTACCCACCGAGCAGTTGCAGCGGGAGCTGGGCCAGTGCGCCGTGATGCTCAACACACCCAAGTGGAATGAAGCCTTCGGCAACGTGGTGGTGGAGGCCATGGCTTGCGGGGTGCCCGTGGTGGCCTACCGGCGCGGAGGGCCTGGGGAGCTGATCGAAGACGGACTCACGGGCTATGGGGTGCCGCCGGATCAGCCCGAGGCGTTAGTGCAGCAGCTTCCCGCTGCCTTGGCGCTCGATCGTTTGGCCTGCCGCGCTCAGGCGGAGCGCCGCTTTGGATTGGACGCCTTTGGCGCGCGCTTGGAAGCCTGGTTGCAGCAGCCTGGCTAGCGTTGAAAGGGTTTGTGCTGGACCATGGATCCCCGCTCCGGCGTGATCCTGATCTGCGGTCTCGGCGGGCTGGGGCAAGCCTGCCTGCGCACCCTGATCGGCTTTGAGGCTGAGATCCACTGCATCGATCAACGCCAGCCTCGCTGGGTGGATGCGCTGCTGGCTGATCAGTACGGCGCCAACCTGCTCATCGGCGACATGCGCAGCCCGCAAGTGCTGCGGATGGGGCGCGCAGCAGACGCCCGCGCGGTGCTGCTGCTCAGCCATGACAGCGCCATCAACCTGGAGGCGGCCTTGCAGGTGCGGCTGCTCAATCCCAAGGCTCAGCTGGTGGTGCGCACCAACAGCCGCCGCAACCTGGAGCGCCAGCTGCAGCAGCGGCTACCGGGGTTGGCAACGGTGGACCCAAGCCTGCTGACTGCCGGCGTCTTTGCCAATGCCCTGCGCACCGATGGCACCGAGGCAGCGTTCGCACTTGGCGATGAGCTGTTTCGTGTCCGTAGCCGCACCGTGCAGCACGACAGCGCCCGCGACCTGTTTGATCTGCTGGGCCGCCGCGAGCGCCTGGTGCAGTGGGTGCCGGCCGAGGGCAGCCCCGGAGGCGCCCCGGCCAGCCAGTGGTGGGACCTCGATGATCGCCCCCGCAGCGGTGATCGGCTGCTCTGCCTTGAGCTGGCCAGCACCCTGGAGACCCGCCCGCCCCGGCGCCACCGGTTGCGCGCGGCGATGGCTCCATGGCTGCACCGCCTCGACAACCTCAGGGAGATGGTTCAACGCAGCGTGCGCCGCCGCGATCCCCTGCTGCTGTGGGGGTGTGGGTTGCTGCTGCTGGCCCTGATCGCTGGCAGCAGCGCTTTTGGCTCCGGTTCAGCCATGGGGGGGCTGCTGCTGACCTTGGCCCTGCTGAAGGGTGAGTTTCTGGATTCGGTTGGCTTCTTGGTCGAGGACAACCCCATGGCAACGGACAACCTGGCGTTGGCCTACCTCAGCCTGCTGTATGCCGTGGTGGGCACCTTCCTGACGGCCTGGCTGGTGGCCGTGATCCTCGATCGCCTGTTGGCCCAGCGCCTCGGCCGGCGTCAGCCCCGCCCGCTGCCTGCGGGCAGCCAATACGTGCTGTTGCTGGAAGGGGGGCGGCTGGCGGAACGGCTGGCGAGCTTGCTGCAGCTGCAGAAATTCAAGGTGGTTCGCGTCGAACCCGATGGCACCGGCATGGCCTACACGCAACTGGATCAGGCCCAGCGGGCCCTGCGGCGCAGCAGTTGCCAGGCGGTGGGAGTGCTTGGAGCTGATCTGGTGGACAACCTCGACACGGCCTTGGAGCTGCAGGAGCGCTGGCCCGGCGTTCGCTTGGCCGTGCAGGCCCAGTCGCTGGCGGATGGGGCCAAGCTCAGCGGCTTGTTCAGCGACATGCAGGTAATCAACCCGCTGCAGGTGGCGGCTGATGCGGTGGTGGCCACTGCCTTTGGCGAGCGGGTGCGCGGGGTGTTGCGGCTGGCGGAGGACAACCTGCTGCTCACCGATTACCGCATCGAGCCTGGCGACACCCTGGTGGGTTTGAGTCTGGCTGCCGTCTCGGGCGGATACGGCTTGATCCCGTTGCAGGTGACGCCGCTGGGGCAGCGCAAGCCCATCGTGTTGCCCAATCTCGAGCGGGTGCTGCAGCCCGGCGATGCCTTGGTGGTGATGGCCGATCTCCAGGCCCTGCTGGCTGTGGAGAACGGAACGCTCGCCCCGCCGCGCTGGCAGCTGGAGGTGCGGGGCTGCCGCCGCAATTGCAATGGCTTTGAAGCCCAGGTGCTGCTGGCGCGCTATCTGGCCCAAGCCCCTGGTGAGGTTGGCCGCTACCTCGAGACCGCCGCAGGCCCCCAGCGCACCAAGCCCATCTATCAAGCCCCTGGCCGGCTTCTGCAGCAGGGCCTCACCCGCCTTGGGGTTGAGTGCTCCCTAGTGGCTGCTGCCCAGACCCCTGCATAGGCTGGCCTGCATTTCTAACCCCAGCCTTTGGCTTTGATTCGTCGGCAGCGACTGTGGCTGGTGCTGGCTGTGCTGGCGATGGGGGCGCTGCTGTTTGTTTGGCGTCTTGGCGCGGTGGGCCAGTGGGATGAAACCCCGGCCATCTTTGCCGCCTCGGGCCGGGCCATGGCGGAAACCGGCGATTGGCTCACCCCCCGGGTGAATGGCCATCCGCGCTTTGACAAACCCGTTCTGATTTATTGGCTGATCGGCGGTTTCACGGCCCTGCTGCCAGCTGGATGGGATCCCCTGGGTAGTTGGGCCTCCACGTTGCCGTCGGCCCTGGCGATGATCGCCTTGATGCTGGGCTTGGCGCTCACGGTGCTGCCCCGCTCAGGCCCATGGGTGGCGCTGGAGGCGGCCCTGGCCTTTGGCCTTTCGCCCTTGGTGTTGGTCTGGGGCCGGGTCTCCGTGAGTGATCCCTTGCTCGTCGCTTGCGTTGGGCTGGGAATGCTGGGGCTTTGGCACACCTATGCCCAACCCCGGGCCCCATTCCCTTGGTGGCCCTGGCTGGTGTTGGGCTTGGGCGTTCTCACCAAAGGGCCCGTGGCCTTGGTGATTGCCGTGCCCAGCCTGCTGTTGTTTGGGTTTTGGCAACGCGATCTCGGCGGGCTTTGCCGCGCCGTTCGCCTGGTCCCTGGTGTTGCTTTGGCCGTGCTGGTGGCCCTGCCCTGGTATGTGCTGGAGCTGCTGGTGGAAGGTCAGCCGTTTTGGGACAGCTTTTTCGGCTACCACAACCTGCAGCGCTACACGGCAGTGGTGAACAACCACGCCGGACCCTGGTGGTTTTACGCCCCGGTGATGGTGATCGCGAGTCTGCCGTTTACGCCCCTGCTGCTGCTGGGCGTCGGTAGCCAGCTTCAGGGCTGCTGGTGGAGGCGGCCGTTGAAACCGGATCAGAGCTTGCCGCGCTTTGCCCTGGCCTGGCTGCTGTTTGTGGTGCTGTTTTTCTCGATTTCAGCCACCAAACTGCCCAGCTACATGCTCCCCGCCCTGCCGGCAGCGGCCCTGTTGATTGCCCTGGCTGATGCCCCTGGCCGCTGGCTCACCTGGGCCCGTTGGGCGTCGGTGCTGATGGCCGCGGTGATGGCGGCAGCGTTTTGGATCGCGGCGCCGCTGGCGGTTCAGATCGATTCACCGGAGATTCCTGGCCTTGGTCCGGCCCTGGAGGCCTCGGGGGTGCTTGTGATCAGTGGCGGGGTGTTTGCCCTGGCTGCGATGGCTGGTGCTGTGCTGCTGTGGCGCCGAGGCGGCCGCTGGCCCGGCAGTTGGCTCCTGGCGTTGCAACTTCCCTTGGTGGCTTGGCAGGTGCTGGCCCTGGTTCCCACCGGTGAATTGGTTGATCAGCGGCGTCAGCAGCCCGTGCGTCAGTTGGCTGAGCAGGTGCGCCTGCAGCAGCGGCCGGGCGAACAGCTCGCCATGGTGGGCGTTAACAAGCCTTCGCTGCACTACTACAGCCGCAAGGTGGTGCTTTATGCGGGCCGCCCCCCCAGTGGCCTGTTGGATTTAGCCGAGCAGTTGCCGCCCCAGGCCCCCGGCACAGTGCTGGTGGTGATCGATGCCACCACCGCTGAGCTGCCCCATTGGAAAGACATGCCCCATGAGCAACTCGGCGCTGCTGGGATCTACCGGCTCTGGCGCGTCCCCTTGGATGCGTTGCAGCAGCGTGGCCAGGCCTTAGCGGCCTCCGGTGTGGAATCCACCTGGCGCCTGCCCAACCTCGAGCGATACTGAGCGCCCCCGTTCGGCTAGGTCCATGCCCAAGACCTCTGCATTGCTGCCGGTGATCCTTTGTGGTGGCACGGGCACCCGCCTGTGGCCCCTATCGCGGGCGAGTTACCCCAAGCAGTATTGGGCCCTGGCCCATAACGCCGAAGACACGCTGCTGCAGCTCACCCAACGGCGCCTCGAAGGCTTGCCGGGTCTGGGCTCACCGATCTTGATCTGCAACGAAGACCACCGCTTCATCGTGGCCGAGCAGATGCGCCAGCTCGGGGTGGAGCCGGAGTCGATCTTGCTGGAGCCCATGGGCCGCAACACCGCTCCGGCGGTGTGTGTGGCGGCGTTGCGGGCTACCGCTCGCGGTGAAGACCCCTTGCTGCTGGTGCTGGCGGCTGATCACGTCATCCGTGAGCCCGAGAAGTTCCGCGCCACGGTGGAAGCCGGGATTCCGGCGGCGGAAGCGGGCCGGCTGGTGACCTTTGGCATCGTGCCCACGGCCCCGGAAACGGGCTACGGCTACATCGAATCGGCTGAGGCCCTCAATGCCTCCTCGCCGGTGCCGATTGCCCGCTTTGTGGAGAAGCCTGATCGCGCCACCGCCGAGCAGTTTTTGGCCAGTGGCCGTTTCACTTGGAACAGCGGCATGTTCCTGTTCCGCGCCAGCGCCATGCTCGCCGAACTCGAGCGCCTGGCCCCTGAATTGGTGAGCTGCTGCCGCTCGGCCCTGGAGCACGACACCCCCGACTTGCAGTTCTTGCGGCTTGATCGTGAGGCCTTTGCCCAATGCCCTTCGGTGGCTCTCGATGTGGCTGTGATGGAGCGCACGCCGCTGGGTTCGGTGTTGCCGCTTGATGCCGGTTGGAGTGATGTGGGCAGCTGGAGTGCCCTATGGGAAACCGCTGATCAAGACGAGAACGGCAACGTCTTGCGCGGTCGCGTGATCTCGGAAGGCAGCCGCAACTGTTATCTGCGCAGTGAGCACCGCCTGGTGGTGGGCCTGGGCGTTGAAAACCTGGTGGTGGTGGAAACCGATGACGCCGTGTTGATCGCTGAGCGCAGCCAGGCGCAAAACGTCAAAGCGATCGTTCAGCAGCTCGAAGCCGACGGCAGCTCAGAAGGCAAAGCCCACCGGCGCATCTACCGGCCTTGGGGCCACTACACCTCCATCGTTGAGGGCAGCCGCTGGCAGGTGAAGCGCATTTCGGTGAAGCCTGGCGCCAGCCTGTCGCTGCAGATGCACCACCACCGCGCCGAGCATTGGGTGGTGGTGCGCGGCACGGCCCTGGTGGAGAAGAATGGAGTGGAGGAGCTGATTGGTGAAAACCAGAGCACCTACATCCCCTTAGGGGCGCAGCATCGCCTCAGCAACCCGGGCAAGATCCCGGTGGAGATGATCGAGATCCAAAGCGGCGCCTACCTTGGTGAAGACGACATCGTCCGCCTCGAAGATGTCTACGGCCGCTCGACGGCCGTAAGCCGTGCCTGAAGCCGCTGGATTTCTTGCTGCTGCCAGCACGCCGCACGGGTTAATCACCCTGCTGGTGTTTGCCGTTTCGCTGGTTCTGTTCATCAGCGGTTGGTTGGCGCCTGAGCTCACGGGCCTCTTGGCTGTGGCGCTGCTGGTCAGCTTTGGCGTGCTGGACCCGCAGCAGGCGGTCAAGGGGTTTGGCAGCCCGGCCCTCATCACCTTGATGGGTTTGTTTGCCCTTTCGGCGGGCCTGTTCCGCAGCGGCGGGGTGGATCGCTTGCGGGCGATTCTCGGCTCGGAATCCGTGCGCACGCCGCGGCGCATGATCCTGCTGCTGGTGGCGGTGGTCTCGCCGCTGTCGGGCTTCATTCCCAATACACCGATAGTGGCCACCCTGCTGCCGGTGCTTGAGAACTGGTGCCATCGCCGCGGAATTTCCCCCTCGAAGGTGATGCTGCCGATGTCGTTTGCCGTGGTGATCGGCGGCACCATCACCCTGCTGGGCACCTCCACCAACCTGCTGGCCAGTGATGTCAGCCGGCAGTTGGGTTATGGCGGCATTGATCTGTTTGATTTCACCCCCATCGGCCTGCCCATTTGGCTGCTGGGTGCCCTCTACATGGTGGTGGTGGGTGATCGCTTCCTGCCCGATCGCGGCCAAGACGATGACCTGATGGCGGCGATGGCCAAGCAGGGCTATTTCACCGAAGTGTTGATCCCGCGGGGCTCGGAGCTGGTGGGCCAGTCACTCCACAACAGCCGCCTGCAGCGCCGCTTTGATGTTGATGTGCTGGAGCTGCACCGCGGCAGTCAGAGCTTTGGTGCGCCCCTGGCTGACTTGGAATTGCAAGCTGGCGATCGCATGCTCTTGCGCTGCCGCAAAGAGGATCTATTGCGCTTGCAGCAGGAGCACACCATTGCGCTTGCTCCTATTTCACCAGTTGCTTTGTCCGCTTCTGAGAAAGCCCAACAAATGCCCTCTGTCGGAAGAAAAAGACTGGTTGAAGTCTTACTGCCTGCGGGTTCAAATATCGCTGGGAGCAGTGTTCGTGAGCTGCGCTTCCGGCAGCGTTACAACGCCACGCTCTTAGCTGTAAGACGTGGGCAGGAAGTGATTAAAGATTTGCTTGGAAAAGTTGTTCTCCAGGCTGGTGATGTTCTCCTGATACAGGCGCCGACAGACACAATCCGTGGTCTGCAGAACAGTAATGACCTGGTGCTGCTCGATGAACTTGAGAAAGATCTGCCTACCACCAGCCGCAAAGGCATCGCCATCGGCATCTGCATCGCTGTGATCCTGCTGCCGATGCTGCAGGTTTTGGATCTGATGGCGTCGGTGCTGTTTGGCGTCGTGCTGATGGTGGCCACCGGTTGCCTCAGGCCGGGTGAGTTGCAACGGGCGATTCGCTGGGACGTGATCCTGCTGCTGGGTTCGATCGTCTGCTTCAGCGTGGCGATGCAAAGCACCGGTTTGGCCAGGGGGTTGGCGGTTGACCTGCTGCAGTCACTGCAGGGTTGGCCCAACTACTTGGTGCTGATGGTGGTGTTCCTGTTGGCCCAGCTGTTCACCGAGACCCTCACCAATGGCGCCACCGTGGTGTTGCTCATCCCAATTGCCACCGAGTTGGCCAAAGGCTTGGCCCTGCCGCCGATGGCTTTCATCTACGCCATCTTGTTTGCGGCCAGCCTCAGCTTCCTGACGCCGATTGGCTACCAGTGCAACTTGATGGTGATGGGGCCTGGTCGCTATCGCTTCTTTGACATGACCCGCTACGGGGCACCGCTCACCATTGGCCTCACGCTGTTAACCCCCTGGCTGATCTGCCGCCACTTCGGCCTCTAGCTGCTCTGTTGGTGCAGGCAGAGGGCGCAGCAGCCCCAGCGCTCAATTTCGCCACTGGGGCTGGGGGCGCCGCAGCGGGGGCAGTCGGTGGAGCTTCCGGTGATGCGGCAGGGGTGCTCGCTCCAGCTGCGGGCCAATTCCGCGCTGAACGGTTCGCTCGCTTTGGAGACGTCGTGCTGCTGAAACTGCAGCTGGTTGACCGCGTAGCCGCGGCTACGCAACACCGCCAACAGCTGATGGCGGCTATAGCGCAGGGCTTGCAGCCATTGGGGTTGGGAGGCTCCCACCAGTAAGGTGTTACCCCGCAGGGCTAAGGGCCGGCAATGGGGCGCTAACTGGGCTCCAGCAATCTCCGGCCAGGCCTGCCAGAGGGCTGCCAGGCTGCCTTCGCTTTGCCATTGGCGTTCCAGCTGGCCGAGGCATTGCCCCAGGGGCTGTGCCGGAGCACGGGGTGTGGGCCTCTGGATGGGACTCATCGGCTCAAGCTAGCTAGGGTCAGCCCGCTGCTTTGTGCTGGCTCCATGGGCTTTTTTGATCGTGTCGGGCGTCTGTTTCGCGCCAACTTGAACGATCTGGTCAGCCGGGCGGAAGATCCCGTCAAGATCCTGGAGCAGTCCGTTGCCGACATGCAGTCGGACCTGATCAAGCTGCGCCAGGCCGTGGCCACTGCAATCGCCAGCCAAAAACGCATCCAAAACCAGGCCGAGCAGGCCGAAAACCAGGCGCAGACCTGGTACCAGCGGGCGGAGTTGGCACTCAAAAAAGGTGAGGAGGATCTGGCCAAAGAAGCCCTCAGTCGCCGCAAGACCTATCAGGAGACTGCCACCGCTCTCAATGGCCAGCTCAATGCCCAGGGCGGTCAGGTGGAGGCCCTGAAAAAGAACCTCTTGGCCCTCGAGAGCAAGATCGCCGAGGCCCGCACCAAAAAAGACATGCTCAAGGCCCGGGCCCAAGCCGCCCAGGCCCAGGCCCAGTTGCAAGGAGCCGTGGGTGGGCTGAACACCAATGGCTCGATGGCTGCCTTTGAGCGCATGGAGGAGAAAGTCCAAGCGCTGGAGGCCCAGGGCCAGGCTGCCGCCGAGATTGCCGGCGCTGATCTTGATAGTCGGTTCCAGGCCCTGGAATCCGGCGATGACGTGGATGCCGACTTTGAGGCCCTCAAGGCCAGCGTCAATCCCACACCGTTGGCCCTGCCCGATGAGAAGGCCAAGCCCCAACTGCAGCCTGCCCAGCAGGCCCAGGTCGATGAGGAGCTCGAGTCGCTGAAGCGCTCGATCGATCAGCTCTAACGCCCGGCCAGCTGCCTAGGATCAGTCCTGTTTGAGTGCCGCCTCCAGTGACTGTCCACAGCCTCAGTGATGCCAACTTCCAGGCCGAGGTGATGGAGTATTCCGGACTGGTATTGGTGGATGTGTGGGCCACCTGGTGCGGCCCCTGCCGCCTGATGGCGCCGTTGATGGATTGGGCCGCCAGCACCTATGGCGATGGCCTCAAGGTGGGCAAGTTGGAGGCTGACCCCAATCCCACCAGCCGCGATGCTCTGCAAGTGCAGGGGTTGCCGGCCTTGGTGCTGTTCCGCAATGGCCAGGAATTGGCGCGCCATGAGGGCGCCATGGCGCAGCCCCAGTTGAAGGCCTTCTTGGATGCCCATCTCTGAGCGTCTCGGGCAACTGGGCTCCGGCGTTTTTGGCCGGGTTGACGGTGAAAAACGCAGTTACCGCCTCTCGCAGCAACAGCCGCAGCGTCCGCTGATTGATCTGTCGCTGGGGAGCTCTGATCTCAAGCCTCCCGTTCGGCTCTTGCAGGTGATGGCCGAAGCGATCGCTGAGCCCCCCAGCAGCCGCTATTGCTTGCAGGCTGCCACCGCTCCGTTTCGCCAGGCCGCGGCCGCCTGGCTCGAGGGGCGCTTCGGTGTGGCCGTGGATCCGGAGAAGGAAATTCTGCTGTTGGTGGGTTCCCAGGAGGGCACCGCCCATCTGCCGTTGGCGGTGCTCAATCCCGGCGATCCGGCCTTGGTGCTGGATCCCAGCTACCCCAGCCATGCCGGTGGGGTGGCCCTGGCTTCCGGTGAGTTGGTGCGTTTGCCGCTGTTGGCTGATCAGGGCTGGCGTCCAGCCTTTGAGCAGCTCAGCGATGAGCAGCGGCGGCAGTTGCGTTTGTTGGTGCTGGGCTATCCCCATAACCCCACGGCCACCACGGGTTCGCAGGAGTGGCTCGAGCAGGCCATGGCCATCGCCAAACGCAGTGATGCGGTGCTGGCCCACGACAACCCCTATGTCGATTTGGCTCTGGAAGGGGAGGCTCCAGCGTTGCTGCGCTGTGATGGCTGGCGTGAGCGGGGCATTGAGTTTTTCTCCTTCTCCAAAGGCTGGGGCCTGGCTGGATTTCGCCTGGCGTTTGCTGTGGGCGCTCCGGCCTTGATCGAGGCCTTGGCCCGGGTCAAAGGGGTGGTGGATTTCAACCAGTCGCTGGCCTTGCAGGCTGGAGCCATTGCGGCACTGCAGGAGTTCCCGGATTGGCCGCGGCAATTGTGCGATCGCTACCGCCAGCGCCGCGACCACATGGCCGAATTGCTCACGGCCGCTGGTTGGACGGTGCCCAACAGCTCGATGGCGCTTTACCAGTGGCTTCCCATCCCAGAACCCCTGCATGATCTCGGCAGTGAAGCGGCGGCCCAGTGGCTGCTGCGCAGCAGTGGTGTGGCGCTCACGCCAGGGGTGGGCTTTGGCCCCAGCGGGGAAGGCTGGCTGCGGCTGGCGCTGGTCGCCGATGAACCGGTGTTGGAGCAGGCCAGTGCACGCCTGCGGTTGGCCCTGGAGCAACGCACAATCTGAAAATTTTCCCACGATGAGAAAACTTTGATACCCGTGCGACGCATGGTGGAAGCACTTGCATCCCCGCCATGAATCTCTGGAGCCCTTGGTTAGATCCTGCTGGTGACAGCCTTCGCGGTGTTGCCCCTGAGCGTTATGCCTTGGCTGCCGGCCCCGATGGCCAATACCTGCGTTTGGCCGCTGATGACACCATCGAGACGGTCCAGACTTTGGAGCACGCCTTCCAGTTCCACACCCACGAAAAGGCCGTGGATACCGCTCGCTCAGTTGCTGCTGTGCTGCGCCGTCCTGTGGATGTGATCAAGCTGCTTTGATGCAGCCAGTCCCGTTGTTGCTGCCCTGGCGTCTGCACTATGTGCCGCTGTGCGCCAGCACCGAACGGGACTTGAGCCGCTGCTTGCAGCAAGGGACTGAACCGCCGCTGGCGGTGGTGGCCCGCCGGCAGCGCTATGGGGTTGGTCAGCACGGCCGCCAGTGGCAATCCCCGGCAGGCGGGCTTTGGCTGAGTGCAGCGATCCCATGGCAGCGGCCGCTTTCCCCTGCAGCTGCTGAGCAGTTGCCCCGGCGCATGGCCGCCGCCCTCGCCGCTGAATTGGCGCCATGGACGGCAGAGGCCAGTCCCCCGCTAACGATCAAGTCCCCCAATGATCTGATGGTGGGTCAGCGCAAATTGGCCGGCGTCTTGAGCTCGGTGACTTGGCGCGGGGGGCAGCCTCGCTTGCTGCGCTTTGGCATTGGCCTCAATGGCCGTCATCCCATTGCTCCTCCAGGCATCACGCTCGAGCAATGGCTCAACGGGCGTTGTCCCCGCTTTGATCAATTGCTGCTGATTGGCCTGGGCGCTATCGAACGGCTGGCCCGCGAGGCTGGCAACTGGGACACTGAGCCCTGCTTGTGAGCTGTTGTGCTGGTCCTGCTCCCCTTGCTGGCACAGCTGCCAACTCCCTCGCTGCAGCAGTTGGAGCAGCAGCAGGTGATCACGCCGGCTGAGCGCCGGCGCCTGGAGAGTGGTTCCCTGCGAGCGGCGCCAACCCCTGCGGTGCAGCGCCTCTGCCAGCAAGAAGGTGGTGCGGTGAGCCGGCAGGAATGCACCGCAGCGGTGGCGCCCAATCCGCTGCAGGTGCCTGTTTCAGCCTTGCTGGGGGGATTGGATGGGTCCTTCTCGCTGCAACAGGTGCTGCGGGTCACCCCGCGGCCAGCGCCGCTGGGGGGCAATGGCAACCAGGCCCTGCTGTTCCCCTTGATTGGATCGGCCTTCACCAGCAGTGGTTTTGGCTGGCGTCAGCACCCGGTGCTGGGCGGGTTGATGCTGCATGCCGGCCGTGATCTAGCGGCTCCCCAGGGCACCCCCGTGGTGGCGGCCCTGGGCGGCACGGTGCGTTCAGCCGGTTTGGCTGGCGGGTATGGCGTGGCCATCGAGCTGGACCACCAAGAGCCCCAGCGGCAGCGCACCCTTTATGGCCATCTCTCGGAGCTCTACGTGGAGCCTGGCGATGCCGTTCAACAGGGGGAGGTGATTGGCCGAGTGGGCAGCACGGGCTTGAGCACCGGCCCCCATTTGCATTTCGAGTTGCGCCGCCCGCAAGCCGGCGGCTGGGTGGCCGTTGATCCTGGCCGCCTGCTGCCCGATGGCATGGAGGTTGATCCAGCCAGTGCCGTCGCGGCCCTGCTCAATCAGATGCTGCGCGGATTGGAGCGCTGAGGCTCAGTTGGCGATGCGTCCGTCGCGGAACAGCACCCGCTGTTTGGCCCGCTCGGCCACATCGTGCTCGTGGGTCACCAGCACCACGGTCATGCCATCGCCGTTGAGCTGATCAAAGATCTCCAACACATCGGCGGTGGTTTCCGAATCCAGGGCCCCGGTGGGTTCATCGGCGAGCAGCAGGGCGGGGCGGTTGATGATTGCTCGGGCAATGGCCACCCGTTGCTGCTGGCCGCCGCTGAGTTGGTTGGGCTTGTTGCGCAGCCGCTGGCCCAGGCCCACCCGTTGCAACGCTTCCACGGCCCGCTGCTGCCGTTCTTCGGCGGGCACATTGGCGTAGACCATTGGCAGTTCAACGTTTTCCTGGGCCGAGAGATGGCCGAGCAGGTGGAACTGCTGAAAGACAAAGCCCAGGCAGCGGTTGCGCAGGATCGCCAAGGCGTCATCACTGAGGCCATCCACCTGTTGGCCCTGCAGCAGGTAGCTGCCGCTGCTGGGGCGATCGAGGCAACCCAGGATGTTCATCGCCGTGCTTTTGCCTGAGCCGCTCGCGCCCATCACGGCGATGTAATCGCCGGCTTCAACGGTGAGGTTGAGGTCGTTGACCGCCCTCACCTCCGTATCGCCGCTGCCATAGACCTTGTGGATGTGGCGCAGCTCGGCCACCGGGTTGCTGCCCATCTCAGCCGGTGGGCAAATGGCCGCCGTTGCTGATCACCTGTTGCAGCAACGGTGTGCCTTCTACGGCCGCATTGGCCCAGGTGAACAGGGGATTGGAGAGCACACCGCCAATGGCGGTCACCGCCACGCAGAACACCAGGGCGGCCCGAAGCGGTTGCAGGCCGGGCAGGTTCCAGGTGGGCGCTGGGTAGTCCTTGATGACGTCAGAAGCCTCTTGAGGCTCTTTGACCACCATCATTTTGATAACGGAGATGTAGTAGTAGATCGACACCACTGAGGTCACCAGGCCCACCACCACCAGCAGGTATTGGCCATCGGCCCAACCGGCAAAGAAGAGATAGATCTTGCTGAAAAATCCGAGCATCGGTGGGATGCCGCCCAGCGAGAGCAGGCAAAGGCTGAGCCCCAGGGTGATCAATGGGTCTTTCTGATAGAGGCCGGCGTAGTCGGAAATGCGGTCGCTGCCGGTTCGCAGCGAGAACAGGATCACGCAGGCGAAGGCCCCCAAATTCATGAACAGGTAGGCCGCCATGTAGAGCACCATCGCGGCGAAGCCTTCTTCGGTGCCGCAGACCAAGCCGATCATCACGAAGCCCGCCTGGCCGATGGAGCTGTAGGCCAGCATCCGCTTCATGGATGTCTGCGCCAGGGCCACAACGTTGCCCAGGGTCATGCTGAGCACGGCCAGCACAGTGAACAGCAGTTGCCACTGGGTCTGGAAGCTTTCAAAGCAGCCCACCAACAGGCGCAGAGCCAAGGCGAAACCAGCGGCCTTGGAGCCCACCGAGAGAAAGGCCACCACCGGTGTGGGGGAACCCTCATAGACGTCGGGGGTCCACTGGTGGAAGGGCACGGCGGAGATTTTGAAGGCCACCGTGGCCAGCACAAACACCAGAGCCAGAGCACTCAACGGTGTGACACCAGCTCCCTGCAGGGAGATGGTGATGGCATCGAGGTTGGTGGAGCCGCCACTGACGCCGTAGAGCAGCGAGGTGCCATACAAAAAGACGGCTGCAGCGGCTGAACCCACCAGCAGATATTTCAGGGCGGCTTCTGAGCTGCGGGCATCGCGCTTCATGTAGCCCGACAGCAAATAGCTGGACACCGACAGGGTTTCCAGGGCCACAAAGATGGAGACCAGATCCGTGGCGCCGCAGAGCAACATCGCCCCCACCGTGGCGGCCATCAAGATTGCGGCGTACTCGCCCACCGGCGTTCCGGCGCGCTCCACGTAGCGCCAACTAATCAGCAGCGAGAGCAGGGTTGAAGTGGCCACCACAGCGCGGAAGGCCACGCCGAGGTTGTCGGTAATAAAAGAGGAGAAAAAGGCATCGGCCGTGGGCTCGCTCCACTGCAAAGCCAGCAGCACCAAGCTGGTGCCCAAGCCGACGTAACAAAAAGGGGGCACCAGGCGCGCCGCTGTTCTCTCACCCGCCAGATCGGCCAAAAGGCAGGCCAACAAAGCGATCAAGATGGCAGCTTCAGGCGCAATGGCCCCGGCATTGAGGGACTGGGCCAGGCTCTCCATCTGCGCGCAGCACTGTTTCGTACTAAGCCGGATGGTAGCCCTCTCCCCTTGAGGGCTCGGATCTACCCTTCGGATTCGGACTCCCCTGCGTTCGGCTGCTGCCGCCTGTGCCCAACACCCTCGTCATCGTCGAGAGCCCCACGAAGGCCCGAACCATCCGCGGCTTCTTGCCACGCACCTTCCGCGTGGAGGCGTCGATGGGCCATGTGCGCGACCTTCCCAACAACGCCAGTGAGATCCCGGCGAGCCACAAGGCTGAGAAATGGGCCAAGACCGGCGTTAACACCGAAAAAGATTTCGAACCGCTCTATGTGGTTCCCAAAGACAAGAAAAAGATCGTCAAAGAGCTCAAGGACGCCCTCAAAGTGGCCGATGAGTTGCTGCTCGCGACTGACGAAGACCGCGAAGGGGAATCGATCAGCTGGCACCTGCTGCAGCTTCTGAACCCCAAGGTGCCGGTCAAGCGCATGGTGTTTCACGAGATCACCGAAGAGGCGATCAAGCGCGCCTTGGGCCAAACCCGCGAGCTCAACATGGAGCTGGTGCATGCCCAAGAAACCCGGCGCATCCTCGATCGGCTGGTGGGCTACACGGTCTCACCGCTGCTCTGGAAGAAGGTGGCCTGGGGGCTCTCGGCCGGCCGCGTGCAATCGGTGGCAGTACGGCTGCTGGTGCAGCGCGAGCGGGCCCGGCGTGCCTTCCGCAGCGGCAGCTACTGGGATCTCAAGGCCCAGTTGAAGCATGAGGGCATCAGTTTTGAAGCCAAGCTCAGCCATCTCGCTGGTGAGCGCATTGCCACCGGTGGCGATTTCGATGAGAGCACCGGTGCCATCAAGGCCGGTACCAAGGTCAAGCTGCTCAGCGAAGCCGATGCCCAAGGGCTGCTGAAGGCCATCGATGGCAAAACCTGGTCGGTGGCTGAAGTTGAGGAAAAACCCACCACCCGCCGGCCGGCACCGCCCTTCACCACCAGCACCCTGCAGCAGGAGGCCAACCGCAAACTGCGCCTTTCCGCTCGCGAAGCAATGCGCACGGCCCAGGGCCTCTATGAGCGCGGCTACATCACCTACATGCGCACCGACTCGGTGCACCTCAGCGAGCAGGCGATCACGGCGGCCCGCAGCTGCGTGTCCGATAAGTACGGAGCCGATCACCTCAGCCCTCAACCCCGGCAATACACCACCAAAAGCCGCAACGCCCAAGAGGCTCACGAGGCCATCCGGCCCGCAGGTTCCAGCTTCCGCACGCCGGCCGAATCCGGTCTCAAGGGCCTCGATCTCTCCCTCTACGAGCTGATCTGGAAGCGCACTGTCGCCAGCCAGATGGCCGATGCCCGCCTGACCATGGTCAGCGCCCAGATCGAGGTGGAGAACGCCCGTTTCCGCGCCAGTGGCAAGCGCATCGATTTCGCTGGTTTCTTCCGCGCCTATGTGGAGGGCAGCGATGACCCCGATGCGGCCCTGGAAGGTCAAGAGGTGCTGCTGCCCACGCTGCGCAGCGGCGATCACCCCAGCTGCCAAAGCTGCGAACCCCACGGCCACCAGACCCAGCCCCCCGCCCGTTTCAGCGAAGCGGCCCTGGTGAAAATGCTGGAGAAAGAGGGCATTGGTCGTCCCTCCACCTACGCCTCGATCATTGGCACCATCTGCGATCGCGGCTACGCCACCCTGCAGAACAACTCGTTGACCCCCAGCTTCACGGCTTTTGCCGTGACGGCTCTGCTGGAGGAGCACTTCCCGGATTTGGTTGATCCCAGCTTCACGGCGCGGATGGAGAACACCCTCGATGAGATTTCCAACGGCTCAGCGGAGTGGCTTCCCTACCTCGATCACTTCTTCCGCGGTGACAAGGGCCTGGAGCAACAGGTGGCCAAGCGCGAGGGGGATATCGATCCGGTGGCTTCCCGCACGATCGAACTCGATGGCTTGCCCTGTGTGGTGCGAATCGGCCGTTTTGGTGCCTATCTCGAGGCCAAGCGCCCTGGCGAAGACGGCGAAGAGGAGCTGATCAAGGCCACCCTGCCCCAGGACCTGACGCCCGCTGATCTCGACAGTGATCAGGCGGAATTGCTGCTCAAGCAGAAGGCTGATGGCCCCGAAAGCTTGGGTGAAGATCCCGCCACCGGTGAGGGGATATATCTGCTGTTTGGCCAGTACGGCCCCTACGTGCAGCGCGGCCAGGCCAGCGAGGAGACCCCCAAGCCCAAGCGGGCCTCGTTGCCGCGGGGCACCAAGCCCGAAGACGTGACCTTGGAGATGGCCAGTGGCTTGCTGCAGCTGCCCCGGCTGCTCGGTGAGCACCCTGAAGGCGGCAAGGTGCAAGCAGGCCTGGGTCGTTTCGGTTCCTATGTCGTTCACGACAAGGGCAAGGGCGAGAAGGATTACCGCTCCCTCAAGGCCGATGACGATGTGCTCGAGGTGGGCTTTGAGCGCGCCATGGAGCTGCTGTCGATGCCCAAGCGGGGCCGCGGCGGCCGCACCGCCCTGAAGTCGCTGGGCACGCCCGATGGCAGCGATGAAGCAATCCAGCTGTTTGATGGCCCCTATGGCCTGTATGTGAAGCAGGGCAAGGTGAACGCCTCGTTGCCGGAGGGCACCACCGCCGAGACGATCACCCTCGAGCAGGCCATCGAATTGTTGGAGGCCAAGGCCGCCACCAAAAAATCAAGCCGCAAGAGCACAGCCAAGAAAAAGCCCGCGGCCAAGAAACCAGCGGCCAAAAAACCTGCAGCACCGCGCACCACCAAGACGGGCCGGCTGCGGGCTAGCGCTGTGCGGGTGATCAAGGCTGCCGACAGTTGATGGCTCGGCCCCTGCTTGTTGGGCTGCTGCCACTGCTGCTGGTGGGATGCAGCAGCACGCCCCTGGGCCAGCAGTTGGGGGCCAGCTTTGATGCGCCGCCTCCAGCTGAACCCACGCCAGCGGCCAAGTTGGAACCAGCCATCAAGCCCGTTCCGCCGCAACAGCCCAAGGCGAAAGAGCCCCAAGCCGACCCTGAACCGGCCACTGAAGCCACACCAGTTCCAGAGCCAGAGCCCAAGGCTGAGCCTGAGCAGACCGCTGAGCCCCGCGATCCCCAGCCCTATCGCGTCATCCTGCGGCTGCCATCGGCGGATCCTTCAGCACCTGCTGAAGCGGTGACCAAAGCCTTGCGGGCCGCTGGCTTGCCCTTTGAAGTGGAGACCATCGAGCGGCTTCAGCCCGCCAAACAGCCATGAGCCCGCGCCAGATGACCGAGACGGCCTACATGGCCGCCAGCACCGGTCTGCTGTGGGTGGCGATCTACTACTTGCCCATCGGTGATGCCCTGTTTCGCCTGGCGATCCCCTTGCCGCTGGTGCTGTTGCAGTTGCGCCATGGCGGCCGCACGGCCTTGGAGGGTGTGGCGGTCACGGTGCTGCTGCTCACCGTCTTGATGGGGCCGGTGCGCGGGCCGTTGATGCTGTTCCCCTATGGCCTGCTCTCGCTCTGGCTGGGCTGGTGTTGGCGCCGCCAATGCAGCTGGTGGTTTTCCATGGCCGTGGGCGTGCTGATTGGGGCGGCGGGTTTTTTGGTGCGGGTGGCGCTGGTGTCGCTGCTGCTCGGGGAAAACCTTTGGGTGGTGATCACAGCCGCTGCCTCGGGCTTGCTCAATGGCCTGGCCGATCGCCTGCAGCTGCCGGTGGCGCCCACCCTCGATCAGGTGCAGGTGGCGGCGTTGCTGCTCGTGGTGGCGCAAAACATCGTGTATTTGCTGGCCCTGCATGCCGTGGCCTGGTGGGTGTTGCCGCGCTTGCGTCAGGCGATCCCGGACCCGCCTCGGCTGCTGCGTCCCCTGCTGGCCCTTGACCCTTCCTGATCTCTGGCGAGCTCGGGCTCAAGCAGCGCTGCAAAGCAACCAGAGCCAGCTGTTGCTGGTGCTTGCTGGCACGCAAACCGCAGCTGTGCCTGGGATTTCAGCGGCTGGTGCCACACCCGATAGCCGCCGATTCACCGCTGCTGCCGATGCCGAATTGCTGTGGGGCGGCCCCGATGGCCCCAGGCCCCATGCCTTGCCGCCCCTGCCAGCTGGCGTCAGCCCGGCGTTGATCAGTTGGGTGGCGCAGCAGCAGCTGCGCTTGCCGCTGGTGGTGGCTGATGCCGGAGCCTTCGTGGCCCCAGCGGTGCCCCATGTGCAGTTGGGGCTGCCGCCAGCGGCTTGCCTCAGTAGCGGGGCTGCCATGGCTCCAGCGGTGGTGGAGCGGTTGTTGCAGCGCGGCCGCCAGTTGGGCCTTGGCTTTCGCCAGCGCTTCCCTGAGGGATTACTCGTGCTCGCTGAGTGCGTGCCAGGCGGCACCAGCACCGCTGAAGCCCTGTTGCGCGGCTTGGGTGTCGATGCCGCTGGGTTGGTGAGCGGCAGCTTGCGGCAGCCGCCCCACAGCCTGCGTGGCGCCTTGGTGCAGCAGGGGCTCGATGCGATGACAGCCCGCGGCATCAGCTCTGAGGAGCCATTGGAGGTGGTGGCTGCGGTGGGTGATCCCTTTCAAGCCATGGCCTTGGGGGTGTTGCAGGGCCTGTTGCTGCCGGCTGAGGGCCCAGGGCCCCAGGCTCTGCTCGCCGGCGGCAGCCAGATGCTGGCGCTGGCGGGGCTGTGGATGGCCAGCCTCAGCGAAGCCGAGCGGGCGGCCTGCCACCAGCAGCTGGCTGTGGTCACCACCTCCTGGGTGATGCAGGAACCAGGGAGCAACCTCGAGCTGCTGGCCCAGCGTTTGGCTGCGGTGTGGGGCGTGCAGCCGCCTCTGTTCAGCAGCGCGTTGCGCTTCGATGGCTGCCAGCAGCAGGCGCTGCTCGATTACGAATGTGGCTACGTCAAAGAGGGAGTGGGCGCTGGCGGGCTGGCCTGGTTGACGCAGTTGGCGGGCCTGGACCCGCAGGCCCTCGCTGCCGCCTGTGATCAGGCCTGCGGGCAGCTGCTTAAGGTCGAGCCATGAGACAGCGGCTGACCCGGCGCCATTGGATGCTGTTGGCGGGCAGTGGCTTGCTGGCAGCCTGCTCCGGCACGAGCCAGAAGCTGGTGGTGCAACAGGGCCTAGTGCCTTCCGCATGGCTGCGGCGTTTGCCGCGCAGTTGGCGGGCGGAATCCCTCGATTGGCGCCAGAGCTTGCCGGCTTGGCCCAGCGGCAGCCGTTGCCTGGCCCTTACCGATGGCTGGGCGATGGCCAACCAGCCGCTGGCTGCGCAGGCTTGGCCGCAAGAGGCCCTTGATGGGCTGTTGCCTTTGGCCCAACCCCTGCTGCCCTTTGGCCTGCCCGTGGGGTTTGGCCCTTGGCTGTTGGTGCTGCGCAACCGCCGCGATCTGCTTGCCGGCGGCGGGGCGGAGCGGGGCTGGTCATTGCTGCTGGATCCCAGCCTGCGTCAGCAAGTGGTGTTGCCCGCCAGCGCGCGCGTGGTGGAAGAGATTGCCAGGCGCATTGGTGATCCGGCTGAGAGCCTGGCCCGTTTGCGTCAGCAGGCCCTGGGCTTTGGTGATCACGATGCGCTCACCCTGCTGCTGCATGGCGATGCTCAAGCGGCCGTCTTGCCAAGCCGCGCGGTGATTCCCCAGCTCAGCCGCGACACCCGCTTGCAGGCGCTGCTGCCAGAGAGTGGTGCTCCGCTGTGGTGGGCTCTGCTGCAACAAACGGCCCAGGGGGAGGCACCGCCGGTGGAGTGGCTGCTGAACCCGCGCCGTTCACCGCTGCTGGATCAATTGCTGCGCGCTGGATTCACGCCGCCGCTGGACAGGCCAAGGCTGCAGGCCGCCTTGGCCCGCCAACCCCACGCCGAGCTGCTGCTGCCACCCGCTGAGGTGTTGCAGCGCTGCACCAGCCTGTTGCCCTTAGCCCCATAGCCGGCGCCGCGGGGGTGAGGCCAGGCGCTGGTGGGTGTCAGCCAGCAGCTCGGGGATGGCCAGGTGATGGGGGCAGCGGGGCAGGCAGTCGCCGCATTCGAGGCAGGCCTCGGCATTGATCTCTTCAAACCAATGGCCGGCTTGGCCGATCAAGCCATAGCGCTCCTTGGCGAAGCTCTCCATGCCATGGCCCACAGCCAGGTTGCGGAGTCGCAGCAGTTCGGGAATGGGCACCTGTTGCGGGCAGGGAAGGCACGCCTGGCATTGGCCGCATGCCTCCGGGCCCAAGCGCTGCTGCCGCTGTTGGTGGAGCCGCTCGAGGGCTGCTTGCTCCAGCTCCGATAGCGGGCCGCCGGTGAGGCCAGCCCAGTGCAGCTCAGAGGGCTCGGCCGCCCCCAGGGTGAGGGTGCTGATGCCGCGCGCCAGCAGAAAGCGGTAGGCCAATGGCAGCGGGTCGAGAGGGGAGCAGGCCTGGCGCAGCAGCTCTGGAGGATCAAACAGCCGGCCGCCTTTATCGGCAGGCGAAATCGCCATCACCCCCAGGCCCTTGGCCAGGGCCTCCTCGGCTAGGGGCAGCCGCCCTGGATCAAACAGATGCAGGTGCAAGCTGGCAAAGCTGAACCGGCCCGAGCGGATCGCTGCCGCGATCAGGGCATGGCTGCCGTGGGAGCTGAAACCCACCTGATCCACAAGCCCTTCGTCTAAGGCCCAGCTGAGCAGCTCTTGGCCCGGGCCCTGCAACGCCCAATCAAGGTGCTGCGGGCGGTTGATGCCATGCACCGCCAGGTTGTCGAGCCGGTTTAGCCCCAGCTGCTCGAGGCTCCGCCGCAGCTCGTCTTGGGCGCTTACCAGGCTTTGGCCTGGCAGCACTTTGCTGGTGATCACCAGCTGCTCAGGGCGAAGCCCCAACCGGCGGATCGCTTGGCCCACATAGCGCTGGCTGGGGCCATAGGCCGGCGCGGTCTCGAGGTGATTGATCCCAGCAGCGATGGCTGCCTCCACCACGGCCTGCAGTTGGCCGGGGGATTGCAGGGCGCGCATGGTGCCCAAGGTGAACAGCGACACCGGCTTCCCCGATCCAAAGGGGCGCCGCTGCGGCTCAATCGAGCCCGTCGTCATCGAGAGGCGGCTCAGGATCGGGCTGGGCGAGCCCTTGCTGGCGGATCAGCTCCGCTGGGCTCAGACCTTCGACAAAACGATGGAAATCCTCCACCTCCTCGGCATCGGCTTCGGCATCTACTGGGATGGAGGCATCGCCCACCACCTCTTCCAACATCCAGAGGCTGCTGCCGGTGCGCAGGGCCAAGGCAATCGCATCACTGGGGCGGCAATCGATGGCGTGCTCTTCGCCGTCCTCATCGTTGAGCTTCAACACCGCCAAAAAGGTGCTGTCCTCAATGGCATGGATCACCACCTTGTTGAGCTCGAGGCCGCCAAGGGCCAGCAGGGTGGCCATCAAATCGTGGCTGAGGGGCCGCGGTGGCTCCTTGATGTGCAGCCCCGCCAGGATGTTCTGCGCTTGGGCTTGATCAATCCAGATCGGCACCTGACGCCGGCCCGAGGGATCGCGCAACAACACGATCGGGCTGCGACTGGCGGCATCGAGGGCGATGCCTGCAACGCTCATCTCCACCATCTGGTGGTGCTGGCTGCTGCGACGATTATGGCCAGATCAGCCACGTGGTTACTGCTCAGTGTTCACCGGATTGGTCCAGGCCGTTGGCCGGCTGCAGTCGCTGCCGGATGCGGTGCGCGTTAGCTGGTCGCCGCAGCATTGGATGGCCGAGGGCTTGGCTGTGGGCGACAGCGTCGCCGTTGATGGGGTTTGCCTCACGGCGCGAAAGCTGTTGGAGCACGGCTTTGAAGCTGATGTCAGCCCCGAGACCTTGTCCCGCACCACCTTGGGGGAGCGGGCCCGCAGCGGCGCAGCCGTCAATCTTGAGCCGGCCTTGCGCTTGGCCGATCGCCTCGGCGGCCATCTCGTTAGTGGCCATATCGATGGCTTGGGGCGGGTCGAGGCGATCAGCCGCCAGGGTCACTCCTGGGATTTGCAGCTGGCTTGGGACGACCCCCGCTTGGGCCGCTACATCTGCGAGAAGGGCAGCGTGGCCGTCAATGGCATCAGCCTCACGGTGGCGTCGTGCCATCCAGACGGCGTCAGCTTCAGCTTGGCCGTGATCCCCCACACCTGGGAGCAAACGACACTGCAGGAGCTGCGCTGCGGTGATGCCGTCAATCTGGAAGCCGATTTGCTCGCTAAATACGTGGAACGTCTCCTGCCTGGGTCGGCTTCAGCTGATCTGACGTCCCAGTGGATGGCCGAGAATGGTTGGAATGTCTAGCTTTTGGGGGCGTCCCTCGCTCCCATGTTCAAATCATTCACGATCGCGGAGGGCATCCTGCTGATCGTTCTCGGCGTTCTGGCTTTGATCGCTCCCATCAAAGCCTCCTTCATCGTCACCGCCGTTCTGGGTGTTGTCTTCCTGGTGGGAGGCATCATCGGCTGGATTAACAACCTCAGCCGCAGCCGCGGCATGAAGGGCTGGTTGGTGTTTTGGCGTCTGGTTGTCTCCACCCTGTTCCTGGTGGCTGGCTGGACCATCCTTGATCAGTTCTCAACCGGAGCCATTGATGCGGCCGCTCAGGTGGCCACCCTCAGCCTGGCTGTGGGCATCGTCTTTTTGGTGGAAGGCATCGTCGCCATCATTGCCTCACTGGGTCACCAGGAGGTGGAAGGCTGGCGCTGGGGTTTGGCCAACGGAATCATCACCTTGATCCTGGGCTTGATCATCCTGTCGATGAAGGCCTTTGGTCTGCTCTCGGTGCTCGGGATCCTGGTGGGGATCAGCTTCATCTTCTCGGGGATTGATCTGATCGCCTTCGCCAGCAGCTTCCACGGGCCTGACGACAACGATGGCCCTCAGGCATCCGCTGCCTGATTGCTCGGCTCATCCTCTAGTGCTGCGTCATCCACGACGAGATCGTCGGGGAGGCGCAGCCAAATGGTGCCGGTTTCCTCGTGCAGCTCGATCGTGCACTCTTGGCCCGGCACCAATCCCAATTTGCGGGTGTACACATTGCCCACCAAGAGGTTGCCGTTGCCGTGCACCTTGGTGCGGTATTCCGCTTGGCGGCCGCGGCTGCCGCTGCTCTCTTTGCCAGGAAACACAAAGCCTTTGGCTTCCACCAAGGCCCGCAGAAATGCTTTTTTCAGCACCCGGCCACTGTTGCCGGTGTAGCCGCAGGCGCGGGCAATTTGATCGGGCGCGCGATCACTCAGCTCACCGGCTCGCTTCAGCAGGGCATCACCCACCAGTGGCTGCGTGCTCTCCATGATCGGCTGCGAGATCGTTTGATTCTGCCGCTTGCTGCTTAAAGCAGATAGAGCAGGCCAAACAACACCACCCAGATCACATCCACGAAGTGCCAATAGAGCTCAGCAGCCGCGAGGCCGAAGTGGTCTGAGGGGGTGAAGCGACCGGGTTCTCGGGCCTGGAACCAAACAATCAGGATCATCAGGGCCCCCAGGGTCACGTGCAGGCCGTGAAAACCAGTCAGCGCATAGAAGGTGCTGGCATAGAGGTTGTCGGTGAGGCCAAAGGGGAGCTCGAAATACTCCACCATTTGCCCGCCAAGGAAGCTCAGCCCCATCACGGCCGTCAGCAAGAGCCAGCCGCGGCAGGCGCCCATGGCACCGCGCATCAGCTCCTTGCTGGCCCGGTGAAAGGTGAAGCTGCTGGCGATCAAAATCGCCGTGTTGATCACTGGGAGAACCAGCTCGAGTTCATAGATCGCCCCTGGCGGCAGGGGGTTCACGGCGCGGTAGGTGAGATAGGCGGCAAAGAAGCCAGCGAAGGTCATGCCATCGGCCACCAAAAAGGTGGCCAGCCCAAACATGCGCAGATCGGGATGCTCGCCATGGCCATGGCCATGGCCGTGGTTCTCGTTGTCGTCCTGCTGCTGCAGATCGGTGTCAATGGGGGTGGTGGTGGTCATGGCTGCTGTCTCCAGAGATCTTGGCCTCGGGCTTGGTTCACATCGATGCGCCCCTCAGTGCTGCCGTAGCCATAGGGCTCTTTCACCAGCGGTGCGGCGCCAATCCAGTTCTCCACCGGAGGAGGGGAACTGGTCAGCCATTCCGGTGTGAGGGCGCGCCAGGGGTTGGGCCCAGCGGCTGGACCCTGCAGCAGGCTCATCACCACATTGATCAGGAAGGGCAGGGTGCTAATCGCCATCAGCAGGGCGCCCACGCTGCTGAGCTGATTGATCAAGGTGAATTGCGGGTCGTATTCCGCCACCCGGCGCGGCATGCCGTTGAGGCCGAGCCAGTGCTGAGGGGCAAAGCAGAGGTTGAAGCCAATGAAGGTGAGCGCCAGGTGCAGCCGCCCCAGGTGTTCATTGAGCATGCGGCCACTGAATTTGGGGAACCAGTGATAGATCGAGGCGAAGATCACGAACACCGTGCCGCCATAGACGATGTAGTGGAAGTGGGCCACAACGAAGTAGGTGTCGTGCACATGCACGTCGAAGGGCACCTGGGCGAGGGCCACACCGGTGATGCCCCCGAAGACAAATTGCAAGATGAAAGCGCAGGAAAACAACATGGCGCTATTGAGCGCTAGTCGCCCTTGCCAGAGGGTGGCAATCCAATTGAAGAACTTGATCCCCGTTGGAACGGCAATGAACGCCGTGGCAATGGTGAAGAACAACCGCATCCAGGGCGGGGTGCCACTGGTGAACATGTGATGGGCCCAAACCACCAGGCCCAAGATCACAATCGCCATGATCGAATACACCATCGTCACGTAGCCGAACAGCGGCTTGCGTGCATGCACTGGCAGGATTTCGCTCACCAGTCCAAAGGCTGGCAGCACCATGATGTACACCGCAGGGTGCGAATAGAACCAAAACAGGTGTTGATAGACCACGGCATTGCCGCCGGCAGCTGGGTTGAAAAAGCCTGTGTGGGCAACGATGTCGAGGCTGAGGAGAATCAACGTTCCGGCTAACACCGGCGTGGCCAGCACCACCAAGATGCTGGTGCCGAGCATGGCCCAGCAGTACATCGGCAGCATCATCAGCTTCAAGCCCGGTTGGCGGAACTTGAGGATCGTGGCGATGAAATTGATGCCGCCAAAGATCGAACTTCCCCCCAGCAGCAGCACGCTCACAATCCAAAGGATTTGCCCCATTGCTGGGGTTGTGAGGCTTAAGGGCGGGTAGGCCGTCCAGCCCGACTGCGCGGCGCCACCGATGAAATAGCTGCTGATTAACAGCAGGCCAGAAGGCGGGATCATCCAGAAGGCCACCGCATTGAGGCGCGGGAAAGCCATGTCCCGAGCACCCACATAGAAGGGGATCAGGTAGTTTCCAAAGCCCCCATTCACCACTGGCACGATCCAGAGAAAGATCATCACCGTGCCGTGCAGGGTCAGCACCTGGTTGTAGGTGTCACGGCTAACGAAGTCGGAGATCGGTGTGGCGAGTTCGGTGCGGATGACACCAGCCAGTGCACCACCGACGAAATAGAAGAGAAATCCGCAAACGATGTACTGAAGCCCGATCACCTTGTGATCGAGGCTGAAGCTGAAGTAGCGCAGCCAGCCCGTTGGTTGCAGCCGCAACGGTTGGGGACTGGGGCTCGGGGGTGAAGCGATGGTCATGACAGGGTGGCGGGGGTGTTGGTTTCCACCCAGGTGGCGAAGCTTTCGGGCTCATCGACCACCACGTGGGAGCGCATGCCGCCGTGGTACGGACCACAGAGCTCAGCGCAAACGATGGGGTAATCGCCGATTCGGTTGGCGGTGAAGGTCAACACGGTGGGTTGGCCCGGGATGACGTCCTGCTTGATGCGGAATTCCGGCACCCAGAAGGCATGGATCACATCGTTGGCTTTCAGCCGCAGCTCCACGGCTTGGCCTGTGGGCACATGCAGCTCACCGCTGGTGATGTTCTGCTCGGGGTAGTGGAAGACAAAGGCGAACTGCAGAGCGGTGACCTCCACGGGCAACACGGTTTCGTTGCCGCTGGCTGGGGCAATGCCGCCCCAAATGCGCTCCTCGTCGCCCGGTTGGCTTTGGCGCACCGAGGCCAACTCAGCGACGTGGTGATCCATGCCGTGAGCGTTGAGGTCGGTCATGCCGCCCATACGGTCGTAAATGTCGTAGCTGTAAATGCCTAAAAACAACACAACAACGGCAGGAATGGCCGTCCAAAACAACTCAAGCGAAAGATTTCCTTCCACTGGAGGGCCATCTTGTTGATCACCGTCACGCCGGCGAAAGCGAATCAGGCTGTAAACAACAACCCCGGTCATGCCCACTAACAACATCGTGCCGATAGCCAACAACACCCGAAACAGTTCGTCGTAAACGGGTGCATTGGTGCTGGCACTGACGGGAAGCCAATTGACATCGTTGGCAACCCATTGCCCCAGTAGAACCAAGGCCATGCCAGCAATCAGGGTGAGGATTGCCGATGGAATGCGCATGGCGCACTCTCTAAAAAACTCATATCAACCTATGAGATAAATCTGGGCTCTCAAGAGGAACAAAACGGAAGATTTCACGAGTTGATCTTGAAAACCTGACGCGTTGAACAACAACACAAGCTCTTAATTATTCGCGGTGCTTCTTTAAAGATGTGATCGCTACGTTTCTGATATTCCTCTCACTAAGAGAATCCCCGGCATGGGCCTTGGCGTCCTGTCAATTCCGAACAGCCGTTCACCGTTCACGGCCCTGTCGCTTTCCCGGCAGTTGGTGGTGGCGCTGATCGCCTTGGTGGCGATCGGTGGTGCAACGCGGGTGATGGAGGCTGGTCTGGCTTGCCCGGATTGGCCCCTTTGCTACGGCAGCTTGTTGCCGGCCAAGCAGATGAGCCTCCAGGTGTTTCTGGAGTGGTTCCATCGCCTCGATGCCTTCTTTGTGGGCATTGGTCTGATCGTCTTGCTGGCCATGGCACTGATCGATCGCGATCAGCTGCCGCGATGGCTCCCTTGGGTGAGTGGTTTGGCGCTGCTGTTGGTGGCGCTGCAGGGAGCCCTCGGCGCCCTGACGGTGACCCAGCTGCTGCGTTTTGACATCGTCAGCGCCCATCTGGCCACTGCCCTTTTGTTAGTGGCCTTGCTCAGCGGCACTGCTCAGATGTTGCAGCCGCTTGCGGTGGCTCCTCGGCCCCCGCTGGCTCAACCGCTCTGCGCCGCCGCCGGAGTTGTGCTCTACGGCCAATGCATTGCTGGCGCCCTCATGGCCACCCAGTGGGCTTCAGGGCGTTGCCTGCGCTTGGCCGAAGGCTGCGCTTGGCTCTCGGCCCACCGCAGCTTGGCCACCCCCGCAGCGGCCTTGGCCCTGCTCAGCGTGCTGTTGGTTTTGGCCCTGCCCAGCCCGAAACCCGCCCGGCGCCTGTTGACGTTGGCCGGGGTTTTGGTGGCAGCTCAGGTGCTCTTGGGTGTTCTCACCCTGCGCCTGTCGCTGTCTGAGCCCCTGGTCACCGTTGGCCACCAATTGGTGGCGGCGTTGTTGATCGCCACCTTCTCGGCGGCTGCCGTCGCCCTACGGCCTGCTCCATCACCTGCTTTGCGTCATGGCTGAAGTGCCCATTGCTGTCCCTGTCTCGATCCGCGACGAGGTCGTTCCCAGTCGCAAGCGGGTCAAGTTGCCGCCTTGGCTGGAGATTGCCAAGCCACGCCTGATCCCGCTGCTGCTGGCCACCACCCTCGGTGGCATGGCGCTCAGTGAGAGCTGGCCCCTGCCCTTGCCGCGGCTGGCCTGCACCTTGGGCGGTGGCGCCCTCGCTGCCGCTGCCGCTGGCGTTCTCAATTGCCTCTGGGAAGAGCAGCTTGATGGCCAAATGCAGCGCACCAGTGGCCGCGCCCTGCCGTCGGGCCGGCTCAGTGGCAGCCAGGCGTTTCTGATTGCCGTCGCCTTGGCTTGCGGCGCCTCGCTGCTGCTTGTGGCCGGGGTGAACTGCCTGGCTGCTGGCCTGTCCCTGCTGGGCTTGTGCAGCTATGTGCTGCTCTACACGATTGTTCTCAAGCCCCGCACCACGCGCAACATCGTCATTGGTGGGGTGGCTGGTGCGATTCCTCCGTTGGTGGGAGCGGCAGCTGCCACCGGCCATGTGGGGCTCGGGGGCTGGTGGTTGTTTGGCCTGGTGATGCTGTGGACGCCGGCTCATTTTTGGGCTCTCGCCTTGTTGCTCACCGACGACTACCGCTCGGTTGGCATTCCGATGTTGCCCGTCGTCAAAGGCCCTGAGGTGACCGGCCGCGCCATCAACCGCTACGCCTACGCCACCGTTGCCGCCAGCCTGCTCGGGGTGCTGACCCTGCCCAGTGGCGGATTGTTCTATGGACTGATGGTGTTGCCCTTCAACGGCCGCCTGCTGCAGATGGCCCAGCGCCTGGGTGAACTGCCCGATGACAAGCAGCGGGCCAAGGGGCTGTTCCGTTGGTCGATCCTTTATCTGTTTGGCATCTGCCTGTTGCTGCTGCTGGCCCGCACGACGATGGCGGCTGATTTCAGCAACCAGCTGATCAGCCTGCTCACACTGCCGCCTGCATCTGCTTTTTAAGCTGGGCAGACGTTGACAGCCGCCGTGATTCAGCTCGATCAGCTCAGCAAGCGCTATGGGGCCCTGCAGGCCCTCGATGGGGTGAGCTTGAACGTGCCTGCCGGCTGCCTCTATGGCTTGCTCGGCCCCAACGGCGCGGGCAAGACCACCTGCTTGCGGATTCTCTGCACCCTGCTGGCTCCTGATGCCGGCTCGGTGCAGATCGCTGGAATCGATGCCTTGGCCGATCCCCGCGCGGCCCGCGAGCAATTGGGTTATGTGGCCCAAGAGGTGGCGATCGACAAGATCCTCAGTGGCCGCGAGCTCTTGCAGTTGCAGGCCAGCCTCTATCACCTCGATGCCGCCACCAGTCGACGCCGCATTGCAGAGCTCACCGAGCTACTCGGCATGGGCGAGTGGCTGGATCGCCGCTGCGGCACCTATTCCGGTGGCATGCGCCGCCGTCTGGATTTAGCCAGTGGGCTGCTGCACAGCCCTGCGGTGTTGGTGCTGGATGAGCCCACGGTGGGTCTGGATATTGAGAGCCGCGCTGCGCTGTGGCAAGTGCTGCAACAACTGCGCGATGACGGCACCACGATCTTGCTCAGCAGCCACTACCTCGAAGAGGTGGATGCCTTGGCGGATCGTTTGGCGATCCTCGATGGCGGCCGTGTGATCGCCGAGGGCTCGCCCGAGTCGCTCAAGCGTGATCTCGGCGGTGACCGCGTCACCTTGCGTGTGCGGGAATTTGCCACGCCCCAAGAGGCGCAGCAGGCCCAGAGCGTTTTGCAGCAACTCGATGGTGTGCGCCAGGTGGTGATCAACCGCGCCCAGGGCCATGCCATCAATCTTGTGGTGGAGGGCGAGGGTGCCGCGCTGCTGGACCGTTTGCGCCAGCAGCTGGAAGAGGCCTCAGTGCCGGTGTTCTCGTTGGCGCAAAGTCGCCCCAGCCTCGATGACGTCTACCTTCAAGCCACCGGCCGCACCTTGATGGATGCGGAGCTGGCTTCGGTGTCGAGCCGCGACCCCAAGGCCGAGAAAAAGCAAGCCATGCGTTGAGCTGGCCCTGTCCCCCTGTTTGCTGTCATGACCGTCGCCCCAGCCGCTCAGCTCAGCCAGGAGACCCTGGCACTCACCAAGAGGCTGTTTGTCCAGCTGCAGCGCCGCCCCTCCACCTTGGTGGCGGGTGTGCTGCAGCCGTTGATTTGGTTGGTGCTCTTTGGTGCCCTGTTCGCCAATGCTCCCGATGGCTTGATTCCAGGGGGCGTGAGCTATGGCCGCTTCTTGGGGGCTGGGGTGATCGTCTTCACCGCCTTCAGTGCTGCCCTCAATGCCGGGCTGCCGGTGATGTTTGACCGCGAATTTGGCTTTCTCAATCGCCTGTTGGTGGCGCCCTTGCGCTCGCGCTACTCGATCGTGCTCGCCTCGGTGCTCTACATCACCAGCCTTTCACTGGTGCAGAGCCTGGCGATCATGGCGGCCGCCTGGGGCTTGGGCTATGGCTGGCCCGGTGGCGCTGGGTTGCTGGTGGTGTTGCTCACCTTGCTGCTGCTTGTCGCTGCGGTCACCGCCCTCAGCCTGGGTTTGGCCTTTGCCCTGCCAGGCCATATCGAGTTGATCGCTGTGATCTTTGTGGCCAACCTGCCGCTGCTGTTTGCCAGCACAGCGCTGGCGCCCATCAGCTTCATGCCGTCCTGGTTGGGCTGGCTTGCAGCCTTAAATCCCCTTACCTTCGCGATTGAACCGATACGCGCGGCGTATTTGGGGCAATTCAGCCTCAATGCGGTGGTGCTGGAGGCTCCCTATGGCTCCCTTACGGCAGCCCAGTGTCTCTCGGCTCTGCTGATCCTGTCGGCGGCTCTGTTCGTGTCCATCCGGCCTTTGTTGGACCGGAAGCTGAGCTGATCTTGTGCCTGCTGTCTTTGTTTCGCCCCGCCTGCGTGAGCGTCAACTCCGGGAAGCTCTGCAAGAAGCCCTCCAACAGCAGGACGCTCAAGCGCTGCGCCAGCTGAGTGATCGCCTGGTCCATCGCCATGGCCCCGTTCAACTGCAGCGTTGGATTCAGGCCCTCGCCAGCGATCCGCAGCAACTGTTCTGGCGCCAGGCCTTGGCCCAGCCATCCAAGCCCGTGCCGCAGCCCAGCATTGCGCTGGAAGAGCCCCCTGTGGTTGAGGAGCACCCCATCGCTGAAGAAAGTGCTCCGCCAGTTGAAGAGACGCTGGAACAGCCTCCAGTGCCGGCTCCGGCGCCGATCAAAACGGCATTGCAGGGATGGTTGCCCCAGTGGGATGGCCCCCAAATCGACCGCCTCGCCTCGTGAACCAGGGCGCTGCGCTGGCCCTGCCCAAGGGCCTGATCGTGTCGGTGCAGGCCCCGGCAGGATCGCCGATGCGGGATCCCGATGTGATTGCCGCTATGGCGGAAGCCAGCCTGCGCAATGGCGCGGTGGGGGTTCGCCTTGAGAGCCCAGAGCACATCGGTGCAGTGCGCCAGCGCTGCCCCAAGGCCCTGATCATTGGCCTGTGGAAGCGCACGTTTCCGGGTAGTTCCGTCTACATCACCCCGGGTTGGCAGGAGGTCTCTGCGGTCTGGTCGGCCGGGGCCGATGTGGTGGCGATCGATGCCACCGAGCGGCCGCGCCCCGACGGTGAGCCTTTGGCCTCACTGGTGGAGCGCGTCCAGCGTGAACTGGGGGCGCCTTTGATGGCGGATGTCGACAGCCTCGCCAATGGCCTTGAGGCGGCTCGTTTGGGGTGCCAATGGGTGGGCACCACCTTGTTCGGTTACACCGAGGCCACCGCTGCGGCTCAGCCGCCGGCCTGGGATCTTTTGGGCCCCTTACGCCAGCAACTCCCTGCCGGTGTTGGCTTGATCTGCGAAGGCGGCATTGCTTCAGCTGAAGCGGCGGCACAAGCGCTGCGTTTGGGCGCTGATGCTGTGGTGGTAGGAACAGCGATCACCGGTGTTGATCTGCAGGTGCAGCGCTACACCCGCGAACTCCAAAAACCAGTCACCAACTAAAAAAAGGGGCGGTTAAGGTTTCCTTCCGTATTCACCTGCTCGCTGGGGTTGGGTGCTTTGGGGGTCCTGATGGCGTACGCGCTTCTTCCGGTGTTGTTGGCCAGCTTGGCCGGGTTACCAATGTCCGGCCTTGATATGGGCAAGCTGCAACAGCTGAACCAAGAACTGGGGCGCTTGTGCAGCAGCACTCCACCCCAGGAGGCACAGCGCGTTTGTCAAATCCATGCCCGCCTTGTGAATGGCGCTTAAGCAGGCCTGCAGAGGACTGTTCGAGTCCTTAGGGTTAAGGAGATCCCGGCCCTCTCGATGACCTTCCTGCTACTAGCAGCTCTGGGGGTATTGATGGCCCTGATCTATCTGCCGCTGCGCATCTACCTGACCTTGACGGCCCGAGGCCGCCGGTTGAGGTTGCTGCAACGCATTCGTTTGCTGCGCCAGCAGCTCGGTGAAGAGCTCACCAGCCGCTCCCAGGTCTCTAGCTAGGCCATCACCATCCCACCGTCCACCTGCAGCACCTGGCCGGTGATGTAGGCCGCGGCTGGATCAGCAGCCAAAAAGCGCACGGCACCCGCCACCTCATCGACTTCGCCGTAGCGGCCGAGGGGAATGGCATTGAGCAGGGCTTCAGCGGCTAGGTCCTTGGTCATGTCGGTGGCAATGAAACCAGGGGCTACAGCATTGACAGTGATGCCACGGCTGGCGAGTTCCCTCGCGGTGCTTTTGGTGAAGCCGATCACTCCGGCCTTGGCGGCGGCGTAGTTGGCCTGTCCGGCGTTGCCCATCAGCCCCACCACTGAAGTGATGTTGATGATTCGCCCCTGCTTTTGCTTGAGCATCGTGCGGGTCACCGCCCGGGTGCAGAGGAACACACCCGAGAGATTGAGATCCAAGACCGCCTGCCAGTCCGGGGTTTTCATCCGCATCAGCAGACCATCGCGGGTGATTCCGGCGTTGTTGATCAGCACATCGATGCGGCCGCTTTTCTCCAAAACGGCTGCCATCAGCTGCTCCACCTGGTCTTCTTGGCTGACATCAGCCTTGAGGGCGTAAGCGCTGCCGCCAGCGGCGGTGATCGCGCTCACCACCTGCTCGGCAGCGTCGGCAGAGCTGGCGTAGTTCACCACGACTTCAGCGCCGGCTTCAGCCAGTTGCAGGGCGATGGCACGGCCGATGCCGCGGCTAGCGCCCGTTACCAGGGCGATTTGGCCGGCCAGGGGTGCCAATGAACTCATGGACTGCGCACGATTGAGGGGGATCGTACGGGTGCGCTCAGGCTTTGAGCACGCTGGCGTCTTCCAGGGCTTCTCCCAACAGCCGCTCCATCGATTGCAGTTGGCTTGGGCTGCCCATCACGATCAGCCGCTGGCCGGCCTGCAGCTGGGTGGACCCGTTGGGGTTGGCGATCAAGCCGCTGCGGCTTTGAATCGCCAAAACCAGGGCGCCGTCGGTGCGGCGTCCCAAATCCAGTTCCGTCAGGCTGCGACCATCGATGGCGCCGCAACGGGCGGCATCACTGCGCAGTTGAAACTCTTCCACCTCGCAGTTGGAGCCAGCCAGCAGGTCGAGGAAATTGATCGCCAAGGGGCGCAGGGCAATGGCGGCCATCTGCCGGCCACCACTGATGTAGGGCGAAACCACCGCATCAGCTCCAGCCAAGCGCAGCTTTCGCTCAGCTTCTTTGCTGTCGGCCCTGGCGATAAGGCGGCAACCACTGGAGAGTCCGCGGGCGCTGAGCACCACATAGAGGTTGGCGGCGTTGTTGGGCAGTGCAGCCACCAGGGCCCTGCAGTCGAACACGCCTGCCTCTTGGAGTGTTTCATCCAAGGTGGCGTCGCCTTCAAGCACTTCCAGTTGGCGCTCGCGCGCAGCGCGTGCATCTTCTGGAGAGTTTTCAATGACCAGCAGACGCACGCCTTCGGCGATCAGTTGGTCGGCGATCTCCCTGCCGATGCGGCCGTAGCCGCAGAGGATCACGTGCTGGCGCATTCGTTGGATCTCGCGCAACTGTCGCTGACGCCGCCGCAGTTGAAAGTAGCCCGTTTCCTGCAGGCTCAGCATCCACTGCAGGGTTTGCTGCACCACCACCAGACCACCCACCAAGATGGCGGCGGTGACCCAACGGCCTGCGTCGGTGTTGGGAACCTGATCGCCATAACCCACGGTGGTGAGGGTCACGAGCACCCCCCAAAAGCAGTCGCCCCAGTCCCAGTTTTCTGTCCAGCGGTAGCCAATCGCCCCAGCGGTGAACACGCTGAGGAGCGGGAACAGGGGCGTTGAGGTAAGGGGGCGCAGCCGTTTTCGCCAGCGCCGGATTCGGCGGCGCACTAGGCGATCCCCAAGGCCTTCAGCACGCTGTCTAAGGGCAGCTCAGCCAGGGCTTGGCCGGCGGCCAATTGCTGCAGCTCCACCACCGAAACACCGCAGCATTTGGCGAGGCCGCTGGCGACGGCTGAACTGCTCACCACTCCATCAGCACTGGCCAACTGAGCGGTTTGTTGCACGATGCTGCCGCTTTGCAGCCTCTGGCAGCGGCCACCTGAGATGCGGCTGCACACCGCCTCCTCCAGGGCCTTCCAGTGCTCGTCGGCCCAGTCCTGGGCCCTTTGGCTGGGGGCCAGCAACAGCAGGGGGCCTTCGCCAGCTGGTTGCTTGGAGCGGGCCTGCTCCAGAGCTTTCTGCGGCAGGCTGATGCAGACCTGGTCTGGATCGTTTTGCAGGCCCAGGGGCGTGAGGAACGCGCTGGCTGGGGCATCAGCGGCGACCGTGGCTGTGCAGGAGAAGCCGCCGCGGGCCACACGCACCGGGATGTGGCTGAGGCTCAGCATCAGATCCAGGTTCGAGCCGCTGGCGAAGTTCAGGCAGGCCTGGAAATCCGGTTCGCGCACGCAGCCCAGCAGGTTGGCCCAATCGGCCAAGGTGACCCCTTCAAATTCAAATGGCAGCTGCTTCTCCACCACCGCCAGCAATTTCCATAACGGCGCTGCAGCCAGGGGACACGCCACCTGGATCGAGGCATTGAGATCGCGCCCAATCGCCGCTGCCAACGGAAGCCGCTCGAGCTGCGCCTCCAGATCACCAGGGCTCAGGAACAGCACGCGCATCCGTCAGCCAACCAGCGGAAGTGGTCGAATTGTATGGATCTGAACCGCGGACGCTTGCATCTGTTGATTGTTGCCGCCGGCAGTGGCCGGCGCATGGGGGCTGAGGGCAACAAGTTGTTGCTGCCACTGCAGGGCAGGCCGCTGTTGGCCTGGACCTTGGAATCCGCCTTGGCCAGTGACGCCATTGCCTGGCTGGGGGTGGTGGGCCAAGCCTGCGACCGTCAAGCGATTGAGGCGCTGCTGCAGTCGTTGCAGCCCCGCCAGCCCTGGTGCTGGATTCAAGGGGGAGCGACGCGCCAGCAATCGGTGGCTTGCGGGTTGGCGGCGCTCCCCGCCGAAGCCGAGCACGTCTTGATCCATGACGGGGCCCGTTGCCTGGCGGAACCTGCCCTGTTTGATCGCTGCGCCGAGGCCCTGCAGCGCAACGGCCAAGCGCTGATTGCAGCGACCCCTGTGGTCGACACGATCAAACAGGTGGATGGGCAGGGCCGCATCGTGGCGACCCCGCCCCGCTCTGAGCTTTGGGCGGCGCAAACGCCGCAAGGTTTCCCGGTGGCCCAGCTGCACCAAGCCCACCAACAGGCTGAGCAGGCCGGCTGGGAGGTCACCGATGACGCGGCCCTCTTTGAGCGTCTTGGCTGGCCGGTTCAGGTGCTGGAGGCCAGCAGCGCCAACCTCAAGATCACCACGCCCTTGGATCTGGAACTAGCTGCGGCCCTGCTCAGAGCACGCTGAGGCTGCCGCTGCGGCCATCGAGCCGCACGGTTCGCCCCAAAGGAAGCGCCGCATTGGGCTGACCATGGCCGAAGGGCAGTCCCCCCACCACGGGAATGCCCAGATCAAGGCTGCGTTCGCGCAACACCTGCTCGAGGCTGAAGCCAGGGCGGGTCTCATCCTCTGCGGCTTCACAGCCCTCAAACCGGCCAAAGCCAAGGCCCGCCAGTTGTTGCAGGGCGCCACTGAGGCGCCAGTGGGTCAGCAGGCGATCGATGCGATAGGGGGCTTCGCCAATGTCCTCCAGCAGCAGCACGCGGCCGGCCAAGTCGGGGCAGTGCCTGGTGCCCAATAGGTGAGTCGCCACGGTGAGATTGCCCACCAGCAAAGGGCCTTCGGCGACTCCCCCCTGCCAGCCTTCACCCTGCAATGGCAGCAGCGCTTTGCCGGCCAGCAGATCCCGCAGCCGGCTTTGGCTCCAAGGTGGTTCGCCGGCCAAGGTGGTGACCAGCGGGCCATGGATGGCTCCGCTGAGCCCGGCGGCCTGTTGCGCCCACAGCAGGCTGGTGACATCAGAGAACCCCAGCAGCCATCCCTCTGGCGGTTGCCAGCCCTGCTCCAACAGCCGTGCGGCACCCCAGCCGCCACGGGCGCAGGCCCAAAGCTCTGCTTTTCCATCGAAATCGGCCAAGCGCTCGGCATCACGGCCGGCGTAATAGCCCCAGTGCCGTTCGGGATCGGGAGCCGAGCGGATCGTGTGTCCCCAGCTACGCAGCAGTTCGATGCCCTGCTGCAGCCGTTCGGACTCCCCCAGGGCTGAACTGGGGGCCACGATTGTGGTGTTGAGGCCAGTCATCCCATCCCGCGGCCCACCACCAAGCCGGCCCACAGCAAAGTGGCCAGCCACACCTGCCGCTGGAAATGCTGGCCAATCTTCGGTTGCCCTTCCCGTTCCTGGTGGCGCAGCTCACGTAGATCTCTCCAGCCCGCCCAGAGCGCGCCCAAGGCGGCCAGCCAATAGACGACCCCCACGCCAGCGAAAGCTGCAGCGCTACTGAGCAGCAGCCAGGCCAGCAGGTAACACCAGCCCACCACCTGCAAGGCGTGATCGCCCAGGCTCAAAGCGCTGCTGCGCACGCCGATGCGTGCGTCGTCGCGGCGATCGGCCATGGCATAAACGGTGTCAAAGCCAAAGGTCCAGAGCAGCGTGGCCAGCCAACAGCCCCAGAGCGGCCAGCCCCCCTCCAGTGATCCCGCCGCGGCGGCCCAGGTGATCAGCACCGCAAACCCCCAACACAGGGCCAGCACCGCTTGGGGGAAGGGGAACCAGCGTTTGGCTGACGGGTAGAGGAGGATCGGCGGCAGCGCCAACACAGCCAGCTTGAGGCTCAGTTCGCGCCCCGCTGCGGGTAACTCCATCACCACCAGCAGGGCCGTGAGTAGGCACAGCACCAGCAGCGTCCAGGCGAAGGTAAAGGTCAGAGCTCCGCGGGCCAGAGGGCGATCGCTGGTGCGGGCCACACTGGCATCGATGCGGTGGTCCCAGAGATCGTTGGCAATGCAGCCAGCGCCACTGACGGCCAGCCCGCCGATGATGATCAACATCACCAGATTTCCATCGGGCCGTGGGCTTTGCAGCCACAGGCTCCAGGCCGCTGGCAGCAGCAAAATCAAGCGGCCAGTGGGTTTGTGCCAACGCAGCAGCTCCAGCCAGGCCGGCCAGCGATAGGAAAGGCTGGGAGATCGGGCCACCAAGGAGCCGGAATTCGATGCGAGAGTGTGCCACGGCCATCTTGACCCCCTGGTGAGCGCAGCGCGTCGACCCACAGCAGAGGCTGAGCTGGAGAAGCTGGCGTCGGTGATGCCGGTGGGAGAGGGGTTGCGCCGTGTGGCAGCGATTGATCTCGGCACCAACTCCACCCACCTGTTGATTGCATCGGTGGACCCGCAATTGCGCACTTTTCAGGTGTTGCTGGCGGAAAAATCCACTACCCGCTTGGGGGAACGCGATCCCGATACCGGTGATCTGTCGCCAGAAGCGATGGAGCGGGCACGCTTGGCCCTGCGCCATTGCCGTGAGCTGGCCAGCAGCCACGACGTTGAGGAGATTGTTTGCGTGGCCACCAGCGCCATGCGGGAAGCTCCCAATGGGCTGGCGTTTTTGGAGGAGGTTGAGCGGGACTTTGGCCTGAAAACCGAGGTCATCAGTGGGCCCGAAGAGGCGCGCTTGATCTACCTCGGTGTGCTCTCAGGCATGGATTTTGCCGAGCAGCCCCACTACATCCTCGATATCGGCGGCGGCTCCACCGAGCTGATCTTGGCTGATGCAGGTGATGCCCGTGCCCTCACCAGTTCCCGGGTCGGGGCCGTGCGGTTGCAACGCGATTTCATTCGTCAAGAGCCGCTTGATCGCAAGCGGGTGCAGTTCTTAAGGGCTTTCATCCAGGGCTCCATGGAGCCGGCTGTGGAGAAGGTGCGCCGCCGGCTTGAGCCCGATGAAACGCCGGTGTTGGTGGCCACCAGTGGCACGGCCATGGCGGCTGCGGCGCTGTTGGCGGTGGATCGCCCTGAACTCAATGGGCGTCTGCATGGTGCTGAGTTCAGCCGCGCTGAGTTGGACGCGTTGGTGCAACGGGTGCTTTCGCTCACCCCGGAGGAGCGCCGCGCCTTGCCGGGCATCAATGCGCGCCGGGCCGAAATCATCGTTCCAGGCCTGCTGGTGCTGCAGCAGGCCATGGAGATGCTTGGGGCTAGCTACTTCGTTATCAGTGATCGCGCCCTGCGGGAGGGCTTGATCATTGATTGGATGCTGCGGCACGACTTGATCGTTGATCGCTTCGTCTACCAAGGCGAGATCAGGCGCCGCACCGTGATGCATCACGCCAGCAAATACGGGGTATCGATTACCCGTGCGGAGCGGATTGCTGCCTTTGCCCTGGACCTGTGGGATCAGACCCGCGGCTCGTTGCACCAAGCCCCTGAATCGTCGCGCCAACTGCTGTGGGCTGCTGCGATGGTGCACCGCTGCGGGCTACGCATTAACACCAGTGCTTATCACAAGCATTCCTGGTATCTGGTTCAGAACGGAGAGCTGCTGGGCTACAGCCACAGCGAGCAGCGGGTGATCGCCTCATTGGCGCGGTATCACCGCAAAAGCTTGCCCAAAAAGAGGCATGAGAGCTGGAATCTGCTCTCTCAAGAGGAGAAGACCCTGGTAGAGCGCCTCTCGTTGTTGCTGCGTTTGGCCGTTGCCATGGATCGGCGACCCGGTGGAGCCGTCAAGAAAGTGGTGGCGAGTTGCACTAGCAAACAACTCAAGCTTCAGCTTGAACCCATCGACGTTGGCGATGACTTGTCTCTGGAGCTATGGAGTTTGCAAACCTGTGCGCCCATGATTCAGAGCGCTGCTGGTCTTAGCCTGCGTTCGGAGCTGTTGCGCTCGCGGCAGCCACTGGCGGTTTAAAGGTCACCCACTGGATCGTTTCAATCGAGCCCAGGGCTTTGGCTGGCTGATCGCCGATGTGGGCCATCACCAGATCAGGGCGTCCCGCTAAGACCTGCACGCCAGTGCCGAGCGGGAAGCTGTGGGGGCCAGGCTGCATGAGGCCTTCAAACAACTGCTTTTGGCCCGCCAGCTGACGCACTGACATCCAGACCGGCTCACTGAGTGAGAGCTCCAACGTTTTGGGCTGCGGTTTTGGGGTGGCGGCAACAGCAGCATCAGCACTGGGTTTGGCTGGTGTTTTCGGCCACAGCTTGGGGATGGCAGCCAATTGGCCTTGCAGAGCCGGCAGATTGCGGCTGATGGCGACGCCGCCGATGGCCAACAGCGCGACAACTCCAATGGAGGGCACAAGCCAGTTGGGCCGCTGGAAACGAACCGGGCTGGCTTTGGCTTTGGTTTTGTTGTCTTTCTTGCTCTCATGCAGCCAATCCCGTTGGCCCTCTTCCCGTTTGGCTTGGGCTGTGGGTTCCGAGCGGCCCAGCTGAAATACCGCTTTGGCGGCGGGGCTGGCCTCGTTGGTTTGTTGGCTCAAGTCGGCCCGGAAGGCTTCGACCACCGGTTCGGCATCAAGGCCGAGGGCCGCGGCCAAGCGTCTGACTTGGGCAATGGTGAACACCGCCTCTGGCCAGCGTTCCTGTTGATGGCATTCGAGCGCTTCGATCTGATGCGGCCGCATGTGCAGCCGCTCGGCCAGTTGCTCGCGGCTCAGACCTAAGGCGGTACGCGCTTGGAGCAAAACTGCTCCTGGATTGGAGGGGGCAGCAGCGTTCAGCGGTTGGTTCTGATCGCCCATTCCAAAGCAACGCAGCAGTGGGCGAATTGTGGCCCAGGTTCACCAACTTTGCTTGAAGCGTTAAGCACAACAACCACCAATTCTTGGCTTGGAATGTTGCTCTAAACGGCTTTTTTGATGGGCGATACTGGATTCGAACCAGTGACCCCTTCCGTGTGAAAGAATTTTTTGGCCATTTTGGGGTTTCAGGTCAGGACTGCTTTTTCGCTAAAATCCATCTGGTGGAGATGGTTTACGAGGAATTGACTGCATAGCCAGCTATGGCGTGCTGGGGCTCAATATGGACGTTCTGCGCTAAAAACTGCGCTAACTTTTGGGGACTCAGGCCAGTTGAGGCCTTCCGTTTGGGAACCTTCCACCCTTTGTCTGATGGTTAGCGCAGAATCTTGGGGAAAAGCCCTTCGCCGGGACATCAAAAACGAGTACGGGCCTGGCTGGAGCGTTAGCGCACAATCCGGCAAAACCAAACTGACCAGGCGTTACGCAGACGGCACGCGAAGCAGCGTGATGATCGAGATCCCTTTTTCGAGCGGCCACAAGCGGGAACTGCTTATCGCCATTGGCACCCATGCAGAGCAGATGGCTGAACAGCAAATCAGCCTGAAGGAAAGCCGCAAACGCACAGCTGTCACTGCTGCCAATCCAGAAGGGGTGTTCGTTTGGGATGAGGCTGCAAAGGCCTTCTACGAGACCCGCAAAGACCTTGGGCCGGTGACTCAGAGGAACACCGTCACCCGCATTGAAAAGGCGCTGGATTCGCTCAATCGCAAGCCAAGACCAAAGGATGGGCTGGAGTTGCTCGCTGCATTTGAACGGCAGCATTTGCAGCACCTTCAGCCAGGAAGTGAGGGCCGCAAGAAATCAATTCAGGAGGTTGGCAAGTTCTTGCGTTTCTGCGTTGAGCGCCGTGGATTGGCTGGCCGATGGATGCCGCCTGTTGGTGAACAGCGCCAGGAATTGGTGGGTGCTGCCGAGGGCCGCGATGCCAAGTTGACCCCACCGCTGAAGACAGACGATTTCATCGCGCTGCTGAGCGAGCTGGAGCGACGTCGCCAGCATGGCCTTCGCCTTGCTGTTGGGCTGGTGGGGCTCTACGGCTTGAGGCCAGCTGAGTTGGCTGTGCTGAGTTTTGAAGACGGCCAGCTGAGGGTCGGCCAGGTGAAGCGCAACATGGCTGCCATCCGCAAAGGGGCCAAGCAGCAGGCCAGAGAAAACTTGCGCCTGGCGTTGCCGCTGGACCTACCAGGCCATGAAGGCCTTGGCGCTCAATTAGCGCTGCAGTGGCAATCCGGCTTGGTGAAGCTGCCCCTGCCAATCCGCACTGCAATCAAAACTGCTGAAAAAACGGGTTCCTACAAACCAGTGGGCGATGCCTTCCGGCAGCTGCTGGATCGCCACCGTTTCTGGAAATCGCTGGTGGCCGGCAACCCTGGGCTGACCCCGTACAGCCTGCGGCATTCATTTGCCTGGCGGGCTCACAAGCAATACGACCGCCCGCTGTCAGTTCGTGATGCTGCTGCGCTGATGGGCCATGACCCCGAAACCCATTACAAGCACTACGGGCGATGGACCGATGAGGCTGGGCTGCTGGATGCAGTGAGTCGTCTGACAGCGCAGCCTGCAAAGCCAGCTTCCCAAGCTTTTGGAGCTATAGGCGCCTGAATGCCGGTAGCTTCATCAGCTCTCACTTTTCTCTCATGAGACTGAAAGTGCTGCTGGGTGCCGTTGTGGCGTCTGCCGCTGGACTAGCAGGCATAAAGGCTGATGCTGGAATTCCCGCAAAATGGGAAAAATGGATGATGGTTGATAACGCATTTGTTGTTGATACTGAAGACGTCAAAATTCAAGGGGACCATATACGCCTCTGGGTTGAGAGAGCAGCCGCTGGTGTGGAGAAAGCTAATCCAAGCCTCAAATATGAAACATGGGATGGGAAGGTCAGGATTAGCTGCAAAGACTTTCACTACCAGGCTGAAAGATATGTCAACAATGCGGGTTACAAGCTATTAACTCTAGGGCTGTCCCCAGATTGGAAAAAATCAGATTGGCTAAAGATAAAGCCAAATGTTATCGCCTATCCACTTGCAGATCAACTTTGCTTTCTTACCGGTAGCCCAGGCTTCACAAAAGAAGTAACACCCCCGGCATGGGCGCAAAAAATAATTGACAAGTTTGAAGGCAATAACCTGCCGGAATCAACTGATGTTGAGGTTGACTTCTTAGAGCCTGAGGACAGCTGAATCACGGGGCGGTTAGCGCCGCTCTAATCAACTGCTATACCTCAGTAAATACTCAGAGATAAATCACCCTTTTGGGGGAGCACAGAATCTGAGACCTGAGCGATTCTTAAAAAGTCAATCAATGCCGCCCATGTTTGATCCTGTACTTCTGCTTCAGATGGCAATAACAGCATTCATCATGCTGACTATGAAGCCAGCAAAGGCATCATCATTTTTAAGTATCCAAACGGATTTTAAGCCAGGCAAGCTTGAGTCAGAACTATTCACATCATCAGATGGAAAAACTTACATGCTGCACAGTGGTATGTGGATTGAAGAGCAAATTTTAAATCGCTGAATTCACGCTTAATTTTCCTCAAGGAGTCATATGGCAGCACGCAAGAAGAAACTCAAAAAACCTGAGGTGCTTGATCTGATACTTGCGCTTCAGGCATCAGGCAATATCACCGTTGAAATGCTTCTGAACTTTGCAGAGCAAATCAATGGCGGCCCATTCACAGAGCCAAGTGCAACGAAGCCCAAGGCGATAACCATGGCAAAAATGAGGAAGGCAGTTCTTGCCAAGTTTGGATGTAAGACAGTTACAGAGCTCAGAAAGAATCGAACTTTTGAAATGGCTTTCACTGGAGAGAAGGTCAGCCTTAAGTCAACGGAAGATTGGCGGGTTCAATATCGCAAGTGGGTTGCTGTTCCAAATGACGAGCGTAATCAAAGCGGCCAGACCTGCATTAATGGCGTTGACGTACTAGAGAACTTCAGGCCTTGGCACATCTTTGGTCTCGATTCTGCAACGGCAACTGAAAGCGATGTCAAAGGGTCATTCAGAGACTTGGCCAAGAAGCATCATCCAGATGTCGGTGGAGATGCACGGGTCTTTGAGCGCCTGCAGAAGATGCGCGATTCCCTTTTGGCCTTGATGAACTAACAGGAGTTATTAGCGATGAGAGACTTCCTTACTGACCGCGAAACAGCCAAAATCCTTGGCAAGCGAATTGACACCCTCTACAAAACCGTCGATTTCTTTGATCTTTATGACGACGATGAGTGGGATCTAGTCGAGGGTGAGCACTTTGAATTCGTTCAAAGGTCTGGTGAGATCAGAGAGCGAAGATTCACTGAAGAAGGTGTTGAGGCTCTTGCTAGGTACTTTGAGTCCCAAATGCCTGGGCTTCTTGACGGTGTCCTAGAGCTGTTGACCCATCGGCGGCGCAAGCGCAAAAGAATGCTGGTATCCCGTCGGATCACACAAGAATTGCTCGACCACGGCGGAATGGTTGCAATGAAGGATGGTCTTGCCTTCGTGAACAAGCGCACCACGATCAAAATTCTCCAGACCAATGGCAGGGGGATCAACAATTCCATTCGTCGTCTAGCTGCCTCTGGCTCTCTGGATGGTCAAGAAGGAATTGAGATCGATAAGCATTTTGTGGTTGATGAGAATGGCAAAAAAGCTTGGAGCCAAAAAGGTATTGCGAGCATTGCCGTGGATATGCGTAATAACGCCAAAATCACCAAGGCAAGGAAAGCTTGGATGGATGCAGTGGGCGATGTTGTAGAGGTATGCTTTGATCGTGAAATCAAGCGGCTTGAAAGTTCCGAGCTTCGTATTTCTAAGGCAATTGAGTCTGCTAAACGAGCAGCCAATAAAACCTGCCAGGTCACTGGCAGCAAGCGCGCTCGTGGGCAATACCTAGAACTGGATGGTCACCATCTCTTTGACAGGCATACCCGCCCAGATCTCGATGACTTCCACGACAACATCTTGGTGCTGGAGACCTCTTTGCATAGGGAATTCCATTCCTGGAGGGGCGGTGGTCCCTGCATGCCCAAGGACTTCTCGGATTATTTACACAACGTCCGTAGCGACTTGCTCGACGGCGTCAATTCACGCTCTGCTCAGCGTCAGGCCAGCTTGTTCGCCAGGCTCCATCGGCTTCAAAAGAACTACGAGGACTTCAAGCTGCGGTACTAGGCGTCGAGTTTGCCAAGCCTGGACAGGGCGTTAACAGCCCCAATCACGTTGTTGTACTGCCCTGCCTTGCTGGCTTCTCGTATGACCATGCGGCAGGTGGCAATGGCTTCTGCGACCACATCCCTTCGGTCCTTGTCGATGTCTTCAATGATCACAGCCCGTGCTTCCTTGAGATAGCGGTACGCCTGTCGCTCGCTCATCCCCCAGTCAGTCGCCATGAACTGACGGATCCAGGAATCTCTGTGCCCCGAAACGATTAGTTCAACTATTTGTTGAATACGCTGTGCTTTCTGGATTTTCGAACACTTTATTCCGGGCATGTCTTAACTTTAGCCGCGCTTCTAGCACGCTCTAGGTGTAGGAGGTGGCCCCCAATGCGGATCGTCGCATGGAGCAATTGGAGTGAGAAATGGTTGTGATTCAACTTCAAACAAATCCGCTTGTTTTGTGGAGGTTGATTTTGCTTCAGAGAGAGAGACCCCGTAAAGATCTGGGGTGTTTTGTTGGAGGTGAATTTTTGAATCTGTTGGATGTTGGAGGTCTGTTGGAGGTGAGTCCTCTAGTCCCTGACTACCTTCTTTCTCTGCTTCCAACATTTCTTCTCTTTCCTTACAGGGGTGTGTCTCTCTTGTTTGAACCCCATCAGCATTTTTGTTGGTTTGTTTGAAGTGTTTTGTCTCATCACGAAACTCGTAGGACATGAAATACAGACCAGGCACGCCCTGCCGTGGTTTCTGCGTCAGCCACCGCCGGCAAGCAGTATCTCGGCCAACGGTATTTCGCAGCACCTTTTCCTCATCCGCCGTTAGGTCCATCAGCGCAGCGGCATCACGGAGCCCAATGGGGCGATCTTGCTGTTTGAGCAGGTTCTGGAACCGGGTGCGCCACTTCTGATCAGGCGCCATGTGGCTGAGATCAGATTCGAGGCTCCAGGTCCAACCATTCGGCAGACCGTTGATCAGCTCGGTGCGTTTAATGCGCAGTTGCCAAAGGATGCTGGTTTCTCGTTTCTTATCGGTTTGCAGAGTGCGCAGCTCCTCATCGCCTTCAACGGGCTTGAGATTGAAGCCACCCCATACGCCAGCCAGGATGTCACCGGTGCCGGCAGCCTTGCCAGATCCTTTGCTGTTGTGGTGGGTGATGATCCCGGACTTGCCGCAATCGTTGACGAGCTTGGCGAGCTTTCGTATGACGCGCTTTCCAAAGTCAGCATGGTTTTCGTCGATGCTCAGGCTGCGGGCAACAGCACGGGCGGAGTCAATGATGACCAGGTCGACGTTGTTACGGATAAGGAGCTTGAACTGCTCCACCTGACGTGTTTTGGCGAGGTCAAAGGTTTTGCTGAAAAACCAGTCTTGATTTAGTGGTAGTCCATCTGCGAACTCACTGCGCTTCAGTCCGATTGCTTTCAGCCGTCGTGAGGCAGTCCCGCCTTCTTCAAGCTGCAGGATGAGCGGAACGCCTTTGGCTACCGGAAAGCCAAGGAACTCAGAACCGGTAGCGACTGCATGGGCGATGGAATAGCAGAGCAGCGATTTACTGACGCCAGGATCGCCAGAGATGACGATCGTCTCTCCTTTGGGCAACAGGAAAGGGATGACCCAGCTGTTGTCGATGTCGTCATCGCCTTCTAAATCCTCTTCGGTGCCCAGGAATCCATGGCTGGTAGTTCCGCTTCGGGCATCATCGATCTCGGCTAGCAATTGGGCGAAAGGAATCCGCAGCTTGGTGGCCAATACTCGACAAGTGCAATCAATGGTTTCGATGTCGTTAATTTCTGCCAGTGCTCTTGTCAGACGCTTGCGCTCGGATGGGGTGTAGCTGCACTTGAGATCGCCGTTGTGCTGAAGCAGCGGGGCAGGCAGCGGCCAGCCTTCGACTTCTGAGGCTTCCAGGTGACCCTGTAGGGCATCAAAACCATGACGAACGAGGAAGTCATCAGCTCCGTTTTTGCTGCCGTCTGGCTCGCTTGGGAGAGTGCAGCGATGGGGTCGAGCACCTCGCTTACGCGTCCAATTGGCAATGTCAGCCGCTGCCTCATCAACGCTGATGTTGTCCTCAATATCTGAGTCGAACAGGATGATTACCTGACGGCCACGCATTGGTATGGCCTTGAGTTCTGGAATGGTTGAGGTTTTGTTGTTGGCATCCCAGTTGCCGTTTTCATCGCGGCGGTCCTTGGTGTTCCATGTGCCGGTGAGCCCGATAAAGCAATAGCCAGTTGGGATGTGCTGGTAGCAGGCATCAACCTTCACTGGGCCTTCGATGAAAACCAATGGAATGGAGACGTTCTCCAGGTAACCATTGGGCATTAGTTCGCTGAAGTACGGCCTAGATCCGCTTTGCGCGGGTGCCTTGAACTTGGGTTGCCTGGTCGGGAACAAGCGCTTGACGATGTAGTCCTCATTGGCGCTGTCTTTGTAGGGCTTCCCTGTTGGATCGCAGTAATGGATGCAGAGAGTATTCCCCCTAGAGCTGTAGCGACTGAGTCGTGTTGGGTTGAGTCCTCGCTGCTTCAGGTAGACGAGATGATCTGGATGAAGGGCCATCAGTTGCCCTCCTTCAGCTGGTTCAACTGCCGATGAGCCTCACGCGCTAGGCGCCCGTGGTGGTGGATCCGATCACGACATTCATCGACGTTCCATCGAATTGACGCGTTGAGAGATGCGCCGAGGACATAGTGCTTGCCCTCTTCAAAGAAGCCGCCATGGGAGTCACGGTGCCGCTTGAGGAAGTCAGCCGATACGCCCAGAGCTTCAACCGCATCAGGTGTGCGAAGCCATTTGGTCATTGGTACGGAAGTTATTGAGTGCCCCTGCTCTGACCAACTTCAGAACATCTTCGAGACCTTCACAGTCACCACAGACCTTTTCAAACCACTCCAGATCTGCATCAGGGTGATCCCTCAGGGCCTTCTCGATGACTGCAAATGCAATTCGTAAATTTTCGTCTTTTTTGGCATGAACATGCCTGCCGTTGATGCGACGGGTCTGCCCTGCCCTATTGGCGAAACGGTTCTGCTTCTTGGCCATTGCCGAGACGTGAACAAAAACCGCTTCCCCCTCAATCCGATGTCCCACCATTTAGGTGAGGTGCATGGCACGGCCATGACTACCAGGGATTAGCCTGGCTCAGTAAGGACCAACCAGAAGGTTGGTGTGTGACGGCCGGAGCGGTCAACACTTCTGCTTGTTCAAAGTTTATCCACCCTTGCTGGCTGCAGCTGGCCATATCAATTCAAGTTCGAATTATTGGGCGAAGGATCGCGCCGGGCGTGATGACATTGCTGGTGTGGATCGTTTGATCCCGTAGAAGGGCACTAAAAAGCCCCAGCGTGAGCCAGAGCAGGTGGGGACATAACAAGCCTTCCGTTAGCTGTACTCAGACCAGGAAATTTCCTCTTTCTTGCAGGTCACCAGCAGCACCATTGACCACAGCCATCAGATCACGGCCTTCATAGACAAAGGCATGGCCATTGCGGTTTTGGATCTTGAGGTTGTCAACCCCAGAACCCATTTGGATGCGATCTTGGCCATTGCGGAAATCCATGATCCGGTCATAACCAGAGCCCTCTGAAAGCACGAAGGTGTCACGGCCAGATCCGCCCCAAAGTTTGTCGTTGCCTTGTCCGCCTACGAGCTTGTCGTTACCGCTGCCTCCTTTGAGACGATCATTGCCGCGACCTCCAAGCAAGTAATCATTCCCTGCTGCGCCATTGAGGACATCGTTGCCGTTCTGGCCGTTGAGGGTGTTAGCAGAGCGATTACCAGTGACAACGTCATTGCCGCTGCCTGCGTTGACATTTTCGATGGAGATCAAACGGTCACGGCCATCACCGGTGTTTTGCCATTTGGTGGTTTTGAGGTTGATGCGGTTTTTGCGTGATGAGAAGACAGCGGTGTCGCGACCAGAGCCGCCGTTGATGCTGTCATTACCTACGCCTCCATTTACGACGTCTTGACCACTGCCGCCATAGAGACTATCGATGCCTCTACCGCCAGAGAGTCTGTCATTTCCGTTACCTCCCTTGATCTTGTCGTTACCTATTTCACCTGCAAGACTATCATTGTAACGCGATCCAATTATTACATCATTGCCTCGAGTTGCTAGCGTTAAAAACTCTGAATCGGTCAGGTTCATAATGTTTTGATATGTCCAATTGACTCCTTTTACTTCGTAATATCCCATTTCCTCGCTGTCCACCTGGATCTTATTGATAACCAGGTTCTGGCCAGTCATATTTTTCCCTATTATCCTCCAATACTCTCTTACGCCATCGGTATCCGCGGTGAATTGCCAGTATGTTGAACCGGAGATGAATGACGACTCTACAATTTCAACATAGGGCGCGGCGGCAAATCCGATTTTGGCATTGTGCTCTACAGAAACCAGGCACCATTGATAATCAAAAATCGCCACTCGGAACTAGTTATTCATTGCTTAGGTCAAATAATATACTACAAAGAGACCTTGTTGTACAAAAGTCTGCTTTGCAAGCTAGTGGTGCAAGATTGCTTTTAATCTAATTCGTTCTGATGAGGATTGGCTTGTAGAGCGTCTCCTTAGACCAGGAAGTTGTCTTTCTCCTGCAGGTCACCAGCAGCGCCGTTAACCACAGCCATCAAGTCCCGGCCCTCATAGACGTAGGCATGGCCATTGCGGTGGTTATTGATCCTGAGGTTGTCCACACCAGAGCCGAGCTGGATGCGGTCTTGGCCATTGCGGAAGTCCATGATCCGGTCATAGCCCGCGCCTTCTGAGAGAACGAAGGTGTCACGGCCACCTTGACCCCAGAGCTTGTCGTTGCCTTGTCCGCCTAAGAGCTTGTCGTTACCGCTGCCACCTTTGAGGCGGTCATTGCCTCGGCCTCCAATGAGGTAGTCACGGCCTGCAGCACCATTGAGGACATCGTGGCCGTTTTGACCTTTGAGGGTGTTGGCACCGCGGTTGCCAGTAACAACGTCATTGCCGCTGCCTGCGTTGACATTTTCAATCGAGATCAGGCGATCCCGTCCATCGCCAGTGTTTTGCCAGCTCGTGGTGTTGAGGTTGATGCGGTTGGAACGCGAGGAGAACTGAGCGGTATCGCGCCCTGAACCGCCATTAATAGTGTCGTTGCCCAAGCTTGCAAACAGGGAGTCAGCCCCATTACCTCCGCTCAATATGTCTGATTTATTGCCTCCGAATAGCTTGTCATTTCCTTTCCCGCCATAAAGGTTATTGGCCAAATTTGCCTTTCCACGTTGGGTCTGATTTTTGTGGTCATTTTCCCTGCCCCAAATTGATATCAAGGCATTTATATCAGAACTTCTGTACCAAGTCGCATAGCCACCAACATTACCTTTGTTGTAGGACATTGCTGTGTCATCTTGATCCCAACGCCTGTTCCAGCCTGGCTCTCCAAGGCCAAGCGCATGACCAAGCTCATGAATAAATGTATTTTTGCGGTCATTTGAATTCGACCCATTAGTCCAAATATCGAGCTCAATGTAGCCGTCCATAGCGGCTGCCTGCCCACAAAACGGACCGCTATCATTCAATCTGACATCAATAACTGACTGTGAATAGTTTCCCGTATACTCAAAATCTAAATCAATAATATTATCCAATCTGGCTACCGTTTGGACCATGTAATTCTTGTATTCTGCGCCATAGTGATCGCTATCATCCTGGAATTGCCAGTGAACTGTTTCGCCCTGAAGTTCTCCTTTGACGATATCCACAAAATACTGGCTGACCCCACCAGCATTAATCAATTGATTGGTAGTGATTCCCATTGCATTCAATTGGCTTTATCGGGCTATTCCTCACAGTTGCCTAAAAGCCAGCATGCTCTCCACCATTTTTTGGTGATCACTTGCTGAGTAATTAGTGAGTTGAGGAACATCTCCCTTGGACCTCTTCACCATCACTCCGGCAACCCCCTCAGCACTTCCCCCAAAAGGGTGGTTCTGCAAAGCCTGCTATCCCCCGTTCGGGGTGTTCAACGCCGCCTGCTGAGGTCCTGCGGTTCGGGTTCAGGTCCACGCGGCAGGCGCTGGGTGATTGCTGCCGGAGTTCCTAGCCAGACTGGCCCCAGGCGTTGAAATCAGATGCCTCCAGTCACTTGGGTAGACCACCTGACCATTGCCAGGGCTGTGGCTTCGATTGGCGATCACGACCTGGGCGAAGGGTATGCGCTGATGGCCTGTGGGCTGCACCTGCTGCAGCGCGACCTCATCTGGAGCACCTTCGACGATGAAACTGCGCTAATTCCAGAGCGCATTTGCGCTGACTGATTCTGCGCTAAATCCTGCGCTAAATCTCGTTGTTAGAAACCGTGTGGCTCGGTTGTTGATGCTTTAAAAACCCTTTTTCGGAGAGGGTTTTAGCAGATGGGCGATACTGGATTCGAACCAGTGACCCCTTCCGTGTGAAGGAAGTGCGCTACCGCTGTGCTAATCGCCCGCGCCAGCCACTGTACAAGTTGAGGTTCCAGCTCGATTACGAGCTCCGTTTGGGTCTGAACAGGTGATCGTGATCCGGGCTGTAGAGGCGTGAACGGGCTTGCCCTGAAGCGGCCAGCGCCGTGCTGACGACATAGAGCGTTGTGCGCTCCAATCCTTTGGCTTGGCTGTAGGCGGCGAGCTCACTGAGGGGCACCAGCTCCAACTGTTGATCGGGCCAGCTGACGCGATAGCCAACGGCGACCAAGGTGTCGGCCGGGTAGTGCTTCAGCAGCACCTGCTGCACCTCCTCAACGTGACGTGCACTCAAATAAAGACAGAGGCTGGCCTGCAGTGCCGCTAATCGCTCCAACGACTCCCGCTCAGGCGTTCCGGTGCGGCCGCTGGCGCGGCTGAGCACGATGGTTTGCACCAGCCCAGGGATGGTCAGCTCAGCATTGAGAGCAGCGGCTGTGGCTTGGTAGGCGCTGATGCCAGGGATCACCTCCACCGCAACATCAGCATCAGCCAAGCGAGCGATTTGCTCTTGCAAAGCGCCGTACAGGCAGGGGTCGCCGTCATGGAGGCGAACCACCCGTTTGCCGCGGCGAATGCCATCGAGCATGGCTTCCATCACGGATTCCAACGTGAGGTTGCCGCTGCGCAGGCGTTCGCAACTCTCGGGCGCTAACGCTGCGATCTCAGGTGCCACCAATGAGTCAGCCCAAATCAGCAGTTCGGCCTGCTCAACGGCCCGCTGGGCGCGAACCGTCATTAGATCCGGGGCGCCGGGTCCAGCGCCAACGATTTGAACGGTGCCTTTGCTCACTGGGGCCGGCCTGGATCAGGAAGCTCACGGCCGACGGCGTAGAGCCAGGCCAGGCCTGCTACCCCAGCGGCTGCCAGCAGGATGCTCACCACCTGGGCGATGCGGATGCAGTTGCCGTCAGCCAGGGTGCCGAACAGGCAAAGGGGGTCGAGCCTGAGGCCTTCAATCCAAAACCGCCCCAGGCTGTAGATCAGCGCATAGAGGCAGGTGATGGCACCGTTGGCCAGCAGGGGTTCTCCCTGGCTGTTGCGGCGGGTGAACAGCACCACCAGGAGCACAAACAACGCCAAATCCCAGATGGATTCGTAGAGGAACGTGGGATGGAAATACTGCTCGCTGAGGTATTGCTCCGGCCGGCTCATCGCCGGGATGAACAGCTTCCAGGGCAGATCAGTGGGCAAACCAAACGCTTCGGAGTTGAAGAAATTGCCCCAGCGGCCGATGGCTTGGCCCAATGCCACCGAGGGCACCAAAACATCCATGAGCTGCCAAAACGACAACCGCTTCCAGCGGGTGAATCCGATCACCGCCAACAATCCGCCCAAGAGGGCGCCATGAATGGCGATGCCTCCGCGCCAAATCTGAACGGCTTCAAGCCAATTGATTTGGTACTGGCGCCACTCGAACAGCACGTAGTAGATGCGCGCACCGAGCACGGCGCACAACACCAAGATCGGCAACAGGTCAGCGATCAGGCCGCCATCAAGTCCCCGTGATTTCGCCAGTTGGGTGGAGATCCACAGACCCAACAGCACAGCCAGGGCGATCAGCAAGCCGTACCAGCGCACGGCCAGCGGGCCAAATTCAAAAACCATGGGCCCCGGCGATTGGAACACCGCCGGGGTGAGCAGCACTGCGTTGAGCATCGGCTCAGACGCCTTCGGCGGCCTGAACCTTCTCGATCTGCTTCTTCTTCAGCACCAGCATGATCTGGGCGATGGCCACAGCAGCCAGGAAGCCAAGCAGGCCGTAGAGGCGCACGGGGTTCTGAAGCACAACTTCAGCATCCATTTGGCCGAAACCACCCACGTTGGGGTCATCGGTCAGAGCTTCACCGGCATCAACGCTGTCGCCAACAGCCACCACCAAGGCCGGACCGGCGGGGATGGTTTCTTCGACGTTGCCATCATCACCGGCGATGGTCACAACAGAGGCACCCGCATCGCCGCCTGTAATGGCGGTGATGTCGCCAGCAACGCTGGCGGTGTAGACGGTGTTGTTGCTCTTCTCACCGGTGGGATACACCTGACCGCGGCCGCGGTTGCCACCCACGTGGATCTGGGTCTTGCCGTAGCTGATGGAGGAATCCGTCTTCGGGTCAGGGGCCAAGATTGGGAAGACGAGTTCCTGGTGCTCATCACCCGGCAGCGGTCCCACCAACAGGATGTTGGGCTGATCGTCGCTGTACTGGGTGTAGTAGATGCCCTCGGTCTCTTCTTTGAGTTCGTCGCTGAGACGATCCTGCGGAGCCAGGGTGTAGCCGTCAGGAAGCATCACCACAGCGCCCACGTTGAGGGCGGTGCGATTGCCATCGGCACCCACCTGCTGAACATCGGTGTCGTAAGGCACCTTCACCACGGCCTTGAACACCGTGTCAGGCATCACCGACTGGGGCACTTCCACCTGGGTGAGCTTTTTGGCGAGGTGGCAGTTGGCGCAAACGATTTTTCCGGTGGCTTCCCGGGGGCTGTCGTAGTTCTGCTGTGCCCAGAAGGGGTAGGCCCAGCTGGGTTGGGCGCCAACCAGCAAACCAACGGTGAGGAGCAGGGAGCCGAGCAGCAGTGAGAGGGAGCGGCGCATCGGTAACAGGTGGGAGAGGTTCAGGAGCGGGCGATGGAGTGGGGGCTCAAGCCCACCAGGGCTTCTCGTCGGTGCGGAAGTCGGTTTCAGACCACTGGCTGACGAAGACGTTGTCGTTCTCCACGTTCACGTGGGCTAAGGCCAGCGAGAGGGGAGCGGGGCCGCGCACCACCTTGCCGGTGGCGTCGTACTGGGAGCCGTGGCAGGGGCACATGAATTTGTTGGCGCCGGCATTCCAGGGCACCACGCAACCCAGGTGGGTGCAGATGGCATTGATGCCGTAGTCGCCGATGGAATCGGGGCCATCAACGATCAGGTAGGTGGGGTCACCTTTGAGGCCTTGAACCAAGCTGCGATCACCTTCCTTGTGATCGGCGAGCCAGCCGCTGGCGGTGACGTCATTGCCCAGTTCGTCCTTGGCGGTGGTGCCGCCACCGGCGCCAGAAGCCTTGGGAGGAATGAAGTAGTTCACCACCGGGTAGAGGGCGCCCAGAGCCACCCCGGTGACCGATCCAAAGGTCAGCAGATTCATGAACTGCCGACGGCCCATCCCGGGAACGTCCTTCGCCGAAATCTGGGTCATAGGGAGGCGCCACGCCACAAGTGCCGCCCATTATGAACCTTTCTCTGCCCGTAACGCTTTGCGACGACTGGCCTCTGCAGAGCCTCCGTCATGCTGTGGGCCCCTCTGCAGCCTCTGGCCATGCCGCTGACCGCCGCCGAGTTGCTGTCGATTTTGCGTGAACGCTGGGGTGCCAGCTACGACCTACAGCTGCATCGGCGCGCAGGACGCCTGTATTTGCAGGTGATGTGGGCTTACCTCGAACAGCAATCGTTCCCCCTTAGTGAGGAGGACTATCTGCTGCGCCTCCAGCAGTTGGTGGAGCAGCTCAATGGAATTGGCCAAGCGGAGGCTGTTCGCAATTGGTTGCAAACCACACGCGATAAACCGCGTTTGGGCAAAGCGCTCAGCTTTCCGTTGCCGGACCAGGGGCGTTTGAGCGAATTCCTTCTGTAAAGGCCACCAAGCCCACGCCCACCAAATAGAGCCCGGTGATGGCCCCGCTGAGCAGCAGCATCGTCACCGGATCGGTGGAGGGGGTCAGCACGGCACCAGCCAAGGCCGAGAGCAGCACCACTAGCCGCCAGCCGGAGAGCATTGCTTTGCTGTTGAGGATTCCCAGTGAGCCCAACACGAGTTGCAGAACGGGCAGCTGAAAGGAGAGGCCCGTGGCCAACATCAGCAGCAGCACGAAATCGAGGTAGCGCTCGATCGACCAGATCGGCTCCACCACATCGGCTCCGTAGCCCATCAAAAAGCGCAAAGCCGCTGGCACCAGGGCCCACCAGGCAAAGGCCAAGCCCAGCAAAAACAGCACGGCTGAACCGGCCACTGCTGGGGCAATCAAGCGGCGTTCGCGGCGGCTGAGGCCAGGCAGCACAAATCCCAGGCCTTCGAACAGCACGTAGGGCAGGGCCAAGGTCAGACCGGCGTAACCAGCCACCTTGATCGACACAAACAGAAATTCGCCCGGGGCCAGCTGCATGAAGCGCATGCCTTCGGCGGGTTGCTCCAGCAGGCGCACCAGGGGGCGAACCAAAACCAAGCAGCCAGCCGCTGCAATCACCACTGAGGCCAACGAGCGCAGCAACCGCCAGCGCAGCTCTTCGAGGTGATCGGCAAAGCTCATCTCCACCTCGCCGGGGAAATCCGGATCCCGCTCAGGTGTGGGTTCGATGGCGCTCATGGCTGCAGGGTAGGCAGCAAGCCCAAAGCGCGATCGGGCTCTCCCCACAGAACACGCCCGTTGCCGTGGCGCACCAGGCCGGGGCCCATTCCCGGAATGCGTTGCAGTTGTTCGGTGGGCACCATCACCACAGGCACTTTTTTGTTGCCCCGGCTGCGGCTGAAGTGGGCCGCAAGATCTGCGGCGGTTTGCAGGTCGGCATCGCTGATCTCCCCCTCTGAGCCCTTCAACACCACATGGCTGCCGGGCTGTTCTTGGGCGTGAAACCACAGGTCGCCGCGCCGCGCTTGGCGAAAACTGATCCAGTCGTTTTGGCGGTGGTTGCGGCCCACCAACAAGGGCATTCCGCTGGGGCTTTGCAGCATCAAGGGCGATGGGGTGCCCTGTTGGCGCCGGCTGCTTTTGCTCTGGCTGGCTTTGGTTTTCAAAAATGGCTCCAGATCGTCTGCCAGGGCTTCGAGCACATCGGCATCGCCTGGATCAGCGAGCTGCAGCTGCACTTGACTGGCTTCCAGCAGCTCAAGCCGCTGTTGATGGCGGCGTAGCCGCGGTTCGATGGCGGCTACCGAGCGCCGCAATTTGCGCGCCCGTTGGTAGAGCTTTTGGGCTTGGCTCACCAGGGTCTGCTGGGGATTGAGCCTCACCACCAGGGTTTGGTTGCTCTCCGGGTCCTGGAGCTCCAATTGGTGATGGCCGCTGCTGCTCACATCACTGCGGCAGAGCAGTAGATCAGCCTGCCGCTGCAGCAGGTGCTCATCGCCGCTGCGGGCCAGCAGCAGCTCTTGCCGCTGCAGCTCCCGTTGCTCCCGTTGCACCAGCTGCTGCAAGTGCTGCTCCAGCCGTTGGCGTTGCTGCTGGCACTGGGCTTGCCTTAAGCCTTGGCCGTAGTAACGCGCCAAGGACAGGTTGAGAGCCAAAGGCGTGTTGGATTGACAGGGGCTTGGTTCTCCCCAGCAGCGATAGCCGCTGCCACTGCTGGCGAATTGCAGTGCCTGGCTATCCAGCTGGCTGAGCCATTGCTGCCAGCTGTCAAACAGCTGCTGCCATTGCGCAGAACTGAGATCGGCAGCCGGGGTGTGGCGATCGAGCCCAGCTGTTTGCAGCAATTGATCGCGCAGCGCTGGACTGATGCCGCGGTAGCTGCCCATCAGCGCCCGCCCGATCGATTCGGGCAAAAGCAACAGCCGTTGGCGCCAACGCTCCAAGCTTTCTTGCACTTGGGGTTCAGCTCCTTGCAGCGGTGGCGGTGCGGAATAGCTGTCGCCGGTGCTGATGGGCCGCAGCCTCGATTGGTGCTCACGCACTTGGCGCCCTGAACTGATCACCTGCTGGCGTTCATCGAGCAAAAACAGATTGCTGTGGCGCCCCATCAACTCCAAGACCAGTTGCCGCTGCTCTGGGGCATCGGGCCGTGGGGCAAAACCCAGGTGCACCACCCGCTCCCAGGGCAGCTGTTCAAGCCTGACCAGGGCCAGGCCTTTGAGGCCGTGTTGGAGCTGCTGGGCCAAGGTGCTGCCCTCGCCCAGCCGCGGCGGTGGTTCGATGGCATGAAACCGAGGGCAATCGGCCTGCCAGTTGAGGGTGAGCCACAGGCGTTGCTTCAGGGTGCGAAAGGCCAGTTGCACGCCCCCGCTTTCAGCCTGTTGGGCTTTCTCAAACCGTGACGGCACCAGCTCGGCGTTGAGTTCGTGGACCACGCCCCGCAGTGTTGTGGTGTCCTGCGGTTGCATGGCGCCTCCCTTCACGCCCTAGTTTCCACTCAGGCCCCATCTCTGCCGCTTCGTGAGCCCAGCCCCGCATCAACCTCGCCTCACCGTTTTGAGTGGTCCCAGTGGCGTGGGCAAAGGCACCTTGGTGGGCCTGTTGCGTCAACGCCACCCGGAGCTGTGGTTATCGGTCTCCGCCACCACCCGTGCGCCGCGCCCTGGTGAGGAGAACGGCATTCACTACTTCTTCCACAGCCAAGACAGCTTTCAGCAGCTCGTGGATCAAAGCGGGCTGCTGGAGTGGGCGAGCTTTGCTGGCAATTGCTACGGAACCCCCCGTCAGCCTGTGGAGGAGCGCTTGGCTGCCGGCGTGCCCGTGCTGCTTGAGATTGAGCTGGAGGGAGCCCGTCAGGTGCGCCAGAGCAGCCCTGATGCGTTTCAAATCTTTTTGCGCCCCCCATCGTTTGAGGAGTTGGAGCGCCGCATTCGTGGCCGTGGCACCGACAGTGACGAGGCCATCCAACGCCGCCTCGAGCGGGCGCGCCTGGAACTGCAAGCCGAATCAGAATTTGATGCTGTGGTGGAAAACGGTGAGCTCGATGTAGCCCTGCAGGAGCTGGAGCGCTTGATGGGCCTGGCGTAGCTCGCTGGGTTCAAGGCACAAAAAAAAGGCCCCTCAAAGGGACCTTCCTTGATTGGCTTGAAATCCTCGCTTCATAACGGGTGGAAGAGGAGATCAGGGAAGAAACGATTGAACTCGATCATGATTCCGGCGGTCACGGTGAACCAGATGGCCGCAAAGACCGGAGCGGTGGTGAGGAACTTTTTCATGGTGCGGTCCTGATCAGCGAGGTGAAACGGTGACGTTGCTGTCGATTTCAGTCAGCTTCTTGCTGCCGAGTTCAGCAAAGGCGGCCAGGGGCCAGGTTGCAGAAGCCAAGGTGGCTTTGAAGGCAACCGAGAGATCAATCTGGATCTCCTTCATGTTGGCGCCCTTGCCACGGGTGGCCTTGAGGTATTCACGACCAGCCCAACCGATGCAGCCAGCGATGTAGAGGAACATCACGCCGGGAATCATGAAGTCGCCGGCATGGTTCCAGCGGCCGTCCACGATCAGGTGGGGCAGGCCATCGGTGCCGCACACCGCTTGGCTGTAACGCTCAAAACGGGCTTGTGCTTGAGGTGTGGAGGCAGTCTTGGCGCGCGCCTGGAAGCGAGCGTTCTCACTGCAGGGGGTTAGCCCAGCCACATCGGCATGGGCCATCGGGGCGAAGCCGAAGAGAAGGAAGCCGCTCAGCAGGACGGCAAAGAGTCGACGCATGATGGACAGGGCCGCACGCGGGTGTTGTGCGGAGATTAGGTGCGCTCTCCCTGCCATATGCCCACGGTCCTTGCCCTCGAAACAAGTTGTGACGAGTCGGCCGCTGCCGTCGTTCGCGACAACGTGGTGCTCAGCAGTGAAGTGGCCAGTCAGGTGGCTGAGCATGCCCAGTTCGGTGGCGTGGTGCCTGAGCTGGCCTCTCGCCGCCATGTGGAGGCGTTGCCATGGCTGGTGGAGCGGGCTTTGCTGCAGGCTCAGCTGCCTTTAAGTGCCATGGATGCGGTGGCGGCCACGGTGGCCCCTGGGCTCTCAGGAGCTCTGCTGGTGGGCTCTGTGACAGGCCGCAGCTTGGCGCGGCTGGCAGGTGTGCCATTCGTGGGGATTCATCACTTGGAAGGCCATCTCTGTTCGGCCCTCAGTGGTGATCTGGCGCCCCAGCTGCCGTTGTTGGTGCTGCTGGTTTCAGGTGGTCACACCGAGTTGATCGCCATGCGCGCTGAGGGCGATTACGAGCGCCTCGGCGGCAGTCGTGACGATGCCGCTGGCGAAGCCTTTGACAAGGTGGCGCGCCTGTTGGGGTTGGGCTACCCCGGTGGCCCTGCGATCGAAGCTGCCGCCCGCGGCGGTGATCCCGATCGTTTTGCGTTTCCGCCGGGGCGCATCTCGCTACCCGGGGGTGGATTTCACCCCTACGACTTCAGTTTCAGTGGCCTCAAAACAGCTGTGCTGCGCGAAGTGGAGCGCTGGCGCCAGCAGGGAGAGGAGCTGCCGGTGGCTGATTTGGCCGCCTCATTTCAAGCAGTGGTGTGCCGCGTGCTGGTTGAGCGCAGCGTGCGCTGCGCGGAAGACCATGGCCTCAACGGTGTGGTGGTGGTGGGCGGTGTCTCCGCTAATGCCGCCTTGCGCGAGCGGTTGCAACGGGTCAGCCAGGAGCGCGGCCTGGCTTTGCACTTGGCCCCCTTGGCCTGGTGCACCGATAACGCCGCCATGATTGGCTTGGCGGCTTGCCGCCGCTTTGGCGCGCAGCAGCAGTCGTCGTTGCAGCTGGGTGTGGCGCCCCGTTGGCCGTTGGGTGAGACCGATGCCTTGTATGGGCCGCCACCGTTTTGAGCCGAAATTCGTTTTACGGTTGTGCCATGACCGAGCAAAGCACCGTGGACGCCCCCGAGCAGGTGGATGCCAGCGAACTCAACTCTTGGCGCCGGGGGTTCACTCCTCAAGCTGAGATTTGGAATGGCCGCCTGGCCATGCTTGGACTCTCTCTTGGGGTGGTGACGTTGGTGCTCTGGCGCTTACTGGCGACCGCGTAGGGCTTGCGCCAACTCCGAGGACTTCAAGCTGACGGCTAGGGCGGCATCGCCTTCAATCTCTCCTGCTTGAACCAGATGCAGCAGGGCTTGATTGCTGGTTTGCATGCCATCGAACCCACTGCGCTCCATGATTTGCTCCACCGAATCCAACTCACCCCGCTCGATGTAGTCGCGGCAGGCTTCTGTGTTGATCAAGATGTCGTGATAGGCCCGCCGACCACCTGTGGTGGTGCGGATCAGCCCCTGGGCAATGACGCCAAGCAGGGATTCCGAGAGTGAGCGCCGCAGGCTGGCCTGATCCGCTGGGGGGACCATACCCAGCACCCGCTCCACGGTGCGAACCGCCGAGTTGGTGTGCAGGGTGCCAAACACCAAATGGCCTGTTTGGGCAGCCTCTAAGGCGGTGGTCAACGTTTCGCCATCGCGGATCTCTCCGATCAAGATCACGTCGGGGTCTTCCCGCAGAGCTGCCCGCAGCGCCGCTTTGAAGCGCAGCGTGTGGTGGCCCACCTCTCGCTGGCGCACCAGGGCTTTGCGGCTGGTGTGAACAAATTCGATCGGATCTTCGATCGTGAGGATGTGGGCGGGCTTGTTGCGGTTAATCCAATCCACCATCGCCGCCAGCGTGGTGCTTTTGCCTGAACCGGTGGGGCCTGTCACCAGCACCAAGCCCTTGGGGCGATTCGCCAAGGTTTTCAACACCTCGGGCAGCTGCAACTCCTCCAAGCTGAGGATGGTCTGCGGGATCAGCCGCAGCACCATCGCGGGGCCCCGCAGACTTTCCATCAGGTTGATCCGCACCCGCACGCGCTCGAAAGCAAACGAGCCATCGAAGTCGTGCTCACTGCGGAACCGCTCCCGTTCCGCTGAGCTCAGCACCTCACTGAGCCAACGATCGAATTGCACGGCCTCAGTGACCGGCCAGCCGCTGCTGATGATCTCGCCGCGCTCGCGGAAGCGGGGCTGCTCTCCCACGCCGAGATGAATATCGGAGTAGTTCTGACGGCGCGCGAGTTCAACGATCTCCGCCAGCGTTTCTGGGGCTGCTGAGCTGGCTTGCGGCGGAGGCGGCAGCGGCGGCAGATCACTCATCCCGCAGGTGCAGATTCCTGCAGCTTGGCAAGGGCAAACCGGTTTGGGGTCCTTAAAGTTCGCGGGATTGCCAAAGCCCGTTGGCCCAACCCGCACGCGTCACCCTGGTGCTGGGCACCCGCCCTGAGGCCATCAAGATGGCCCCGGTCATCCGTGCATTCCAGCAGTCCGAGCGCTTTGAAGCCCGTGTGGTGCTGACCGGTCAGCACCGGGAGATGGTGGCTCAGGTGATGGCCCTCTTTGCCCTGGAGGCCCAGCGGGATCTGGCCTTGATGGCCCCAAAGCAAACCCTCACCCATGTCACTTGCGCAGCACTGGAGGGGTTGCGCCATGAATTCGCCGAGCACCGCCCTGATCTGGTGCTGGTGCAGGGGGACACCACCACGGCTTTTGCCGCTGCCCTGGCCGCCTTTTACGACCAGATTCCGGTTGGCCACGTGGAAGCCGGCCTGCGCACTGACAACATCTATGACCCCTTCCCAGAAGAGGCGAATCGCCGGCTGATCTCCCAGCTGGCTCAACTGCATTTCGCGCCCACCGAGCAGGCCGCCGCCAACCTGCAGGCCTCGGGCGTCGTGGGCGCCGTGCATGTCACCGGCAACACGGTGATTGACGCCCTGCTGCAGATGGCAGCAGCTGCGCCGAGTTGCCCGATCCCTGGGTTGGATTGGGAGTCTCAGCGGGTGATCTTGGCCACGGTGCATCGCCGTGAGAACTGGGGTGAGCCACTGCAATCGATTGCTGATGGCTTTCTGCGGGTGTTGGACAGCCATCCCGATACGGCCTTGCTGTTGCCGTTGCACAAAAATCCCACCGTGCGCGAGCCCCTGCAGCAACTCTTGGGCTCCCATCCCCGGGTGTTTCTCTGTGAGCCGCTCGATTACGACAGCCTGGTGGCAGCCATTCGCGGCTCCACCTTGCTGCTGACCGATTCCGGTGGTTTGCAGGAAGAAGCCCCATCGCTGGGCAAGCCCGTGCTCGTGCTGCGCCGCACCACTGAGCGGCCTGAAGCGGTTCAGGCGGGCACGGCCAAACTCATTGGAACTGAGAGCGATGCCATCGCCACGGAGGCGTCTGTGCTGCTGGATCAGCCTGAGGCCTACGAGGCCATGGCCAGGGCCCATAACCCCTTTGGCGATGGCAAAGCCAGTGAACGGATTGAGGCCATCAGCGCTGAATTTTTGGCCAGCCGCTAATCGCCCTCTCGCTTGCTCGCCCAGGGCGGCAGATCAATAAACACCTTTTCGCCGGGCTCAAGTCCTTTCAACACTTGGGTTTGACGGCCGCTGGAGTTGCCCAGGGTCACCTCTTGAAACTTGGGCTCGTTGCCCGCGCCGGGGATCAGCACACCAGGCTTGCCTTCTTCGGTCACGATTGCCACGGTCGGCACCAGGGGCTCGGCCGCCAACTTGCCGGAATCAAAGTCAACGTCGGTGGTCATGCCGATGCGCAGCAAGCCGGCTGGAGGATCCTGCAGCTCGAGCTTCACTTCAAAGGTGGTGACGTCGTTGTTTTTCTCAGCGCGCGGGGAGATCGCGCTCACCCGTGCCGTGAAGCTGCGTTCGGGGTAGGCATCGACGCGAATCTTGGCCCGTTGGCCCACCTTGATGCGGCCGATGTCGCTTTCTGGAACCTTGGCCTTCACTTGCAAACCAGAGGCGAGTTGCACGATCGAAGCGCTACTGGCTCCCGCGCTGGCTGACGCCGCTGTGGTGGGTGTCACGTAGGAGCCGGGATCAGCAAAGCGGTTGGTGATCACCCCAGCAAAGGGGGCTTTGATCAGCAGATCGCGCCGGTCTTGCAGCTTTTGCTCGAGCCGTTGTTCGGCGGCGTTGAGCTCAGCGCGAGCCGTTTCGTATTTGGCTTTGAAGCTCAGGAATTCGTCAGTTGTTAATGCCCCTGCTGCATGCAGGGACTCCCGGCGTTCAAACTCCAGCCGCGCCCGAGACATATTCACGCGGGCGCTATCAAGCCCCGCCTGGGTTTCAGCGATTTTGTTGTCGATGTCATCGGGGTCCATGCGCGCGATCGCTTGGCCCTTGCGCACGGCATCGCCTTCCTGCACCAAGAGTTCCTCGAGTTGCCCGGCTTGTTTGGGGCTGAGGTTCACCTGCCGTTGGGCAGCTATTTCGCCGCTGGCGGTGATCACACCATCGAGCTGGCCGGTCTCCACCGTGGTGGTGTACGCGCTGATATCCCGTCCTGGAGCGCTGCTGCGGCGCCAAATCACAAGGCCGCTGACGGCAATCAGCACCGCCAAACCGGCGGCAGCCCACTGGCGCCGGTTGAGATGGCGCAAGCGGCTCCGTTTCAACGGATCCATCACCACAGCGGCGAGGGGTTTGTCGGGGGCAGACAGAGGTGCGATGGCCTTCGCCGGGTCTGCAACCATTCTTCATCCTTTTGGTCCCACCTGTGAGATTCATGGGCGGTGGGCCGTCCGCCTAAATTCCCGCCATGCTCAAAGCCGGAATCGTTGGACTGCCCAATGTGGGCAAGTCCACCCTGTTCAACGCCCTGGTGGCTAACGCCCAGGCCCAGGCCGCCAATTTCCCCTTTTGCACCATCGAGCCCAATGTGGGCACGGTGTCGGTGCCCGATGAACGGTTGCAGCAGCTGGCGGAGCTCTCCAGCAGCCAGGAGATCGTGCCCACCCGGGTGGAGTTTGTTGATATCGCTGGGTTGGTGGCTGGTGCCAGCCAAGGCGAAGGCTTGGGTAACAAGTTTTTGGCCAACATCCGCGAGGTGGACGCCATCGTCCATGTGGTGCGCTGCTTTGAAGACGACGACGTGATTCACGTCTCGGGTTCTGTGGATCCTGGCCGTGACGCCGAAGTGATCAATCTGGAGCTGGCTTTGGCTGATGCCTCCCAGATTGAAAAGCGCCGCGACCGGCTGAAAAAGCAGATGCGCACCAGCAAGGAAGCGCAAATCGAAGATGCGGCCCTCGAGCGGATTGCCGCTGTGCTCGATGGCGGTGGTGCAGCCCGCAGCGTGGAGATCAGCGAGGAGGAAGCAGCCCTGATCAAACCCTTGGGGTTGCTGACGGCCAAGCCGATCATCTATGCCGCCAATGTCAGCGAAGACGATCTCGCTGGTGGCAATGGCTTCTCCGAAGCCGTGCAGGCCATGGCAGCCAAGGAATCAGCCGAAACGGTGCGCGTTAGCGCCCAAGTGGAAGCGGAGCTGGTTGAGCTTGGCGATGAGGAGCGGGGCGACTACCTCGAGGGTTTGGGGGTCAGCGAAGGCGGCTTGCAGAGCTTGATTCGGGCCACCTACAACCTGCTCGGCCTGCGCACGTACTTCACGACCGGTGAAAAGGAGACCCGCGCCTGGACCATCAAGGCCGGGATGACAGCCCCTCAAGCCGCTGGTGTGATCCATACCGACTTTGAGCGGGGCTTCATTCGCGCCCAGACCATTGGTTGCCAGGAGCTGCTCGCGGCTGGGTCTTTCAATGAGGCCAAATCCAAAGGCCAGCTGCGCAGCGAAGGCAAGGACTACGTCGTCGCCGAAGGCGATGTCATGGAGTTTCTCTTCAACGTGTAGAGCTCAGCTGGCAGCGCCGCTCAGCTGTGGTACACCAAGCAACATCACCTGCGAGGGATCGATCCGATGCCTGACTCCGGATCCAACGCCCCAGAGCGCCAACACGACTTCGACATCCAAAAGGATCTGCACCGCAAGATCCGCAACGATCCCGATTACGACGATTGGGAGTACGGAACCGAGCCGCTGCCCCACGAAAACTGGAAGCGCTCTAGTGGCTCAAGCGATGAGGAGTCAGCGGCAACGCCAACAGACTGAAGCCGCCCATCAGCAGCCATAGCCCCAGGCCGTGCTGCTCGCTTTGCAGCATCCACCCGGCAATCGGCGGCAGACTGATCCCGCTGACAGCCCAGGCTTGTGAATAAAGGCCCAAGGCGAGTCCCTGGTGGGCTGGCTCCACCGCTTCGATCACCGCTTCAGTGATGGTGGGCAAGAAGGCCGTGATCGCTAGGGCCAGCAAGGGCTGGGCGGCGAGCAGCAGCACCACGCCTTGGGGATGTAGCGCCGAGAGCGCCATCAAGCCGCAGGCGGCCGCAAAGCTGCGCAGGCTGAGTCGCAACCCCACGCCAACGGGCTGTTGCCCTAGCCGGTGTCCCACCGGCCACTGCAGCAGCAGGATCAACACCAACTGCACTCCCATCAGCAGCCCGCCGCCCACCTCAGGCAGCCCGGCGCGGGCTAAGCCGCCATTGGCTAAATCCAGCGGCAGGGCGCTCTGCTGCAGGTTGATCAGACCGGTGCCCAGCAGCGACAACATCAACAGCGGCAGCAGGGGCCGCAGCCAGGAGCGGGGTGCCGCCGGCCCTGTGGATGGTGCTTCGCTGGCGTTGGGCATGGCGCTGTGGCGCGGCAGCCAGCCCACCAGCACCAGCAGCAGAACCATGCAGCTGATATCGATGCCATAGACCCAGCGCAATTGATCGGCGCCAAACAGTGCGGCCAGCGAGGTTCCCAAGGCGGTTCCCGCGGCAATGCCTAGGGCATCGGCGGTTCTGGCCAGGGCAAAGCCCTGGCTGGAGGGCAACGGAGCGCTAAGGCTGGCGGAGGCGAATTCAGCGGCGGGCCAATAGAAGCCCATGCCCAAGCCAAGCAAGAGCTGGCCAATTAAAAAACCTGAGCTGTCGCTGGCCTGGAGCAACAGCAGGTCGGCGCTGATCGAGAGAACGGCGCCAATCCGCAGCGGGACAGCCAACGCGACCCCGCGATCAAGGATGTAGCCACTCAAAAAGCGTGAAATCAGCCCAACGCCGCTGGCGAGGGCCAAGCCAAGGCCGATCGTGGTGCTGGCGAGCCCGAGGCGGTTGAACACCAAGGGCCCCAAAAACAGAATTCCGCCCGCGCCCAGCATCGCCAGGGCGCGAAACATGGCGACAAGTCGCAAATTCCAGGGAAACTGGAGCCACCATTTGGCCAGCTGCACCGTTGTCCCTGTCGCAGGCACTGCGAACTCTGACCCATGGCCTGCTCGCGTTGGCGATCAGCCTGGGCTCTGTGCCCCGCGCCCCAGCGGCTGAGCAGTTGCTGGTGCGCTTCAGTGGCTTGGAGCTGCCGTTGGATCTCAACGAATTGGAGTCTTGGGCGTTGCGGCCCAAGGTCAACGCTGAACTGGGACCTTGGCTGAATTTGCTGGATCCAGCCACGCGCCAAGATTTGCAGCGCATCTTGCGGCAACCCCTGAATCTTGAAAGCAGCACCATTGCGTTGCTGCTGGACAGTTGGGCGGGGCGCCAATTGGTGTTGCAGCTGGGGTCCTTGCTCCGCAGCGCCGATGGTGATGGCGGTCCTCTGCTGCTGGACCTGCTTCAGCGACGAGGCCGCAGCACCGTGGTGAGTTTGTTGAAGGAAGCACCCACCTCCCATTTGGAGTTGGATCTCGATGCTCTCTCTGCGCTTGGTTTCCGGTTGCGAGGCCAGTTGGAGCAGCAAAAAAATCTGCTGAAACAGCTCAATGACCTGCGGCTGATGCCGCTGCCTGTATTCCGCTCAACGCGCGGCCCGGTACGGCATCAACAGCGCAGCTTGGCGGTGGAGCACCGCGAAGCCCCCTTGGCACTTGATCTGTGGTGGCCCGCTGGTGGGGCTCCAGCCAAACGATGGCTGCTGTTCAGCCATGGTCTGGGGGGCTCGACGGCCCAGATGGAATGGCTGGCCAGTGAGTTAGCTGCCCAGGGATGGCCGGTGTTGGCTGTGCAGCATCCCGGTAGTGACGACACCGCCGTGCGCGGCTTGTTGGAAGGCCGCCAAACCCTGCCTGGGCTGGAAACCTTGCCTGCCCGTTTGCAGGACTTGCAGGCGCTGCAGAGGGCCGTCCGGGATGGTCGCCTTGGATTTGGGCCCCATGGCAGCCCGCCTCGGCTGGTGTTGTTGGGCCATTCCCTTGGTGCCTTATCCAGCCTGCTGTGGGCCGGAGCGGATGTGGAACCTGGCCTGGCTGAGCGCTGCAGCCAAAACCTGCAGCAGATCCCCGTACTCGACAGCTCTTTTCTGTTGCAGTGCCAGCTCACCGAGCTCAGCCTGCCGGCGCTGGAGCCTCCGGTCGGCCTGGATGCTGTGGTGGTGCTCAATAGCTTTGGCAGCTTGCTTTGGGGTGAGCGGGGATTGGCCTCGATCGCTGGACCCGTGCTGAGCATCGGCGGCAGCATGGACTTGATCACACCGCCGCTGAATGAACAGGTGCGGCCATTCCAACAGCTGCAGCATTCGGGAAGCCGGCTGGCGCTCGTCGAGGGCGGCAGCCATTTCTCAGCCGTAGGCCTGCGGCGTGATCAGGCGTTGATGCGCTTGGGCTCGGATTTGGTCGGTGAAGATCCCCGCCTGGTTCAACAGGCGTTGGTGGAGCTGCACGTTCGCTTTTTAGACAGCCTTGATGAGGGGGAGACGCCCCCGAGTGGTGTGCAGTCGGTCGCTGGGGTGCGCACTTACGTGCTTGATGGCCCGATGGCTAAGTCTCTGCTGCCTTAAAACTTCAGCCGCGGATCCAGCAGCGCCACCACCACATCCACCGCCAGATTCACCATCACCACCAAAGCGGCGATCACCACCACAATCCCTTGCACCAGGGGGTAGTCCCGTTGGGCAATGGCTTCCTGGAGCCGGTAGGCAATGCCAGGCCAGGAAAAGATCAACTCAATCAACAACGCTCCGCCGATCAGTGAGGCCACGGTGATGCCGGTGATCGTCAGCACCGGCAGCAGGGCATTGGGTAATGCGTGACGCAGCACCACGCGCCGCTCACTAATGCCCCGGCTCCTGGCGGCTTCGACGTAATCCGAGCGCAGGGCGCGCCGCAGGTTGAGCCGCAAGGCCCGTTCAAAGATCCCGCTGAGCAGCAGTCCCAAGGTGATGGCTGGCAGGGCTAAATGCTGCAACGTGCCCCAAATCACCTGGGGATTGGCCTGCAGGATTCCATCGAGCAGATAAAAGCCGGTCCCCTGGGGCGGTAAGGCGGTGGGCGGAAACCTGCCACCGACCGGAAACCAACCCAGGCCAACGGCAAAGATCAGTTGCATCACCATGGCGGCCCAAAACACCGGCAAGGCATAGGTGCCGATGCCATAGAGCCGGCCGCTGAGATCGAGTTTTCCCTCCGGCCGCGCTACACCGCTGAAGCCCACGGCTAAGCCCACCACCAGGGCCACCAGCAAGGCCGTGATGCCGAGCTCAAGGCTGGCTGGTAGGGCGTCGCGCACGATCTCTCCCACGGGCGTGGAATTCCGCAGGGAGGTGCCCAGATCCCCTTGCAGCAAGGCTCCTAAAAACTCGCGGTATTGATCCCATAGGGATTGGTCGAGCCCCAGTTGGGCCCGCAGCTGGTCCCGGGCCGCTGCGCTGGCCCGGTTGCCCAGCAGCGCGTCGACGGGATCCCCTGGGGCCACGCGCAGCAGCAGAAACACCAGCGAGGCGATCAGCCACAGCATCACAGGCGCCAGCAGCAGGCGACTGCCCAGATAGCGAACCAGCGAACTGCTGTTGCTCATGGCAAAGACCGGCGGCTGAGGCTGGCGAAGTTCAAACGCCCTGAGCCATCGAATTGGGGGGCAGTGATGCTGTTGCGGGCCCAAGCTCTGGGCCTGGTTTGCCACATCGGTAGATAGGGGACCCCATTGGCTGCCTCCCGCTGCACGGCATCGAGCAAGTCCAGGCGGGCTTGGCCGCGGCGTTCATTGCTGAGGCGCAGTTTTTCCTCCAGTCCTGGGGCCGTCCAGAAGCTGCCGCCGGAGGCGCTATCGCCCTCCAAGCAGCGATTGCCTTCTGATTGAGTGCAGCCCAGCAGCGGCGTCAGGTAGTTGTCGGCATCGGGATAGTCGCCCATCCAATCGAGCAGAATCATTTGGAAGGCCCCATCACCCAGTTGGCGGTATGCGGTGGTGGATTCCATGCCTGTGAGATCAAGCCGCACGCAGTCTCCTAGCCGGCTGCGCAACCACTCCTGCCAGCTCAAGGCCAGCAAGCGGTCGGTGGGCACGTTGGAGCGGTAGGTGAGCTGCAGCGGCAGCACCTCGCCAGAGCAGTAGCCCTCTTGCTGCAGCAGTTGGCGAGCACGGCTGGCATCGGCTCTCGGCCAGGCCGCCAGAGCTCCTGGCAATTTCGGCGGCACCAAGCCCCGCAGCGGCGGGCGGAGCTTGTCGGTGACCCGCTTGGTCAGCAGCTCGCGGTCGAGGCTGAAGGCCAACGCCCGCCGCAACGTTTGGTTATCGAGTGGTGGGCGATCGGTCAGCAGCGTGATGTAGCCAATGCCGAGTGCTGGCCCGGCCCCTTCGCGCAACTGGCCTTGGTTGGCCTGTTGATGCAGAGCGCTCTGCTGCTCGGGCTCCAGGCTGGTGGAGAGCAACACATCGACATTGCCGCTGCTGATGGCCCCGTAGAGGCTTGTTGAGGTGCTCATGCCCACTAGGGCGATGCCGTCGTTGCGAGGGGCCTCGCCCCAGTACTGCGCAAACGGTTCCAGCCGTTGCAATTGCGGGCTTTGCAAGCGCAATTCGTAGGGCCCTGTGCCCACAAAGGCGTTGGGCCGGAAACCGGCTTCGTAGTTGGCGTAGGCCGTTGGTGAGATCGGCGTGAGGCTGGCGAAGCTCAGCAGCTTGGCCAGGGGGCTAAAGGGGCGGCGCAAGTCCAGCTGCAGCTCGTAGGGCCCTGTCACCCGAACCGCGCTGATGCGGTCGCCCACCACGTAGCTGAGTTTCCCAATGGCCAGAAAGCGCCGCAGGCTGAAGGCCATGGCGTCCGCATCAAAGGGGGTGCCGTCGTGGAAGAGCACCCCCTGCCTTAAGGGAATGGTGGCGGTGAGTCCGTCGTCGCTGAGCCTGGGCAGCGCACGGGCCAATTTGGGCTGGATCGCGCCTTGCCCATCAATGGCATAAAGCGGATCCCCTAAGGCGCTGATCAGCTGCAGCGCGATCACCGTGGTGGCTTGGGCTGGATCGACGCTGTCGATGGAGCCATAGGCCGCGATCACCAGCGGGGCTCGATCGGATGCTGTTGGCGGCCGGCAGCCCGCCAACAGCATCAGGCTGGCTAACAAAAGCCCTGCTGCTCGCTTGCCCCGTTGCTTCAAATTCGCACGTGCCAGCAGCAAGAACTTATGCGGCCGGCATTGGTTGTCCAGGGCTTTCCACGCTGCTCAGGGACACCTCAAAGACCGGAGAGCCATGGCGTTGCAAGGGCCAACGGCGCACCCAACAACGGTCGTGATGATCGTCGATGGCGATCACCTGATAGACGTCCTTGTCGCTGAGGAGACGGATGCAGTCCCCTTGATGCACGCGCATGAAACCGACGCGATTGTTGGCATGGTTCCGCACGCTGCACCGAAGGCAAGTTCAGGGTGAACCGGCGGCCCGATGGATCAGCGAACGACCACAACAACAACCTAGAGCTTTAGGTTTTCTTTCGTTTAAAGCGTGCGCAGGCAGCAGCGCACATCCTCCACTTCCGGTCGCTCCAAAATCGCGCTCAACGCTTGCTGGAACAGGCTTTCTTCAACGGCGTGGGTCACCACAACAATTTCAGCCCCACTGCCTTCGGTCTCAAATTGGACAATGGATTGCAGGCTGACGCCCGCTGAACCAAAGCAGCTGCCGATATGGCCGATCACGCCGGGGCGATCAGCAGCTTGGAAGCGCACGTAGTTGCGGTGGCAGGTGCTGCCTTGATCCACCAGACGGCAATTGCGCCAGCTGCTGGCAGCCAAGAGTGGATCGAGGGCGTCATGGGGGCCGCCAGCTCCCACCTGGCGAATCGCTGCGATGTTCAAGATGTCGGCGACCACGGCACTGGCGGTGGGGCCAGCGCCCGCCCCAGGTCCGTAGAACATCACCCGCCCGACGGGTTCGCCTTCCACCACGATCGCGTTGTTGACGCCATTCACCCCGGCCAGTGGGTGCTCCTTGGGCACCAAGGTGGGATGCACCCGCACATCCACCACCTCACTGCCGTCGGGGTCACTGCCATGGCGTTCAGCGATCGCCAGCAGCTTGACCACAAAGCCCAGCTCTTTGGCGTAATCGATATCACGCGTTTGCAGGGTGTTGATCCCTTCGGTGGGGATGGCTTCACGGTCCACCAGGCCGCCGAAGGCCAGTCCGGTGAGGATGGCGATCTTGTCGGCAGCATCACCGCCTTCCACATCGGCGGCAGGGTCGGCTTCGGCGTAGCCCAGGGCTTGAGCATCAGCCAAGACATCGCCGTAGCTGGCGCCCTCCTCCGACATGCGGGTGAGGATGTAGTTGGTGGTGCCGTTGATGATTCCGCTGACCCGCGCGATGCGGTTGGCGCCGAGGGATTGTTTGAGCGGCTCCAAGATCGGGATGCCGCCCCCGACGGCCGCCTCCATCAGCACATACACCCCCTTCTCGGCGGCGGCGGCGGCGATTTCAGCGCCGTGGCGAGCAATCACGGCCTTGTTGGCGGTCACCACGGCTTTGCCAGCTTCGATCGCCGCCAGGATCAAGCTACGGGCTGGCTCTAAGCCGCCCATCACTTCCACCACCAAATCCACATCGGGATTGGCCACCACGGCGGCAGGATCGGTGGTGAGCAGGCTGTTGCTCAGCGGGATTGGCCGCGGGCGATTGAGATCACGCACAGCCACCTGCCGGAGCTCCAGATCAGCCACCAGGGGGTGCCGGCCTTGCGGTGAGAGCAGGATCTCGGCCACGCCGGCTCCAACGGTGCCAAGGCCAAGCAGACCAATTCCGATGGGCATCAGGCCGAACGACTAAACACTGATCCTAGAAATCAGCCCTCACCGGCTAAAGCAGCGGCTTGCGCTTGCATGTGCCGCAGGATGTTCAGAAAGCCATTGGCCCGTGAGGGTGTGAGGCTGGCGGCTAGACCAGTTTCGGCGATGAAGCCAGGATCCACAGCCATCACTTGCTGTGGGGTGAGGCCATCGAGGCCTTGGATCAGAAGGGCCAGCAAGCCTTTGGTGATTTGGGCATCGGAATCCCCCTGCCAGTGCAACACCGCACCATCGACGACGGGCTGCACAAACACCTGGGACACGCAGCCCCTGACCCGGTTGGCATCACTGCTCAACTCGGCTGGGGGGGCAGGCAGTTTTTTGGCAAGCCAAAGCACGTACTCGTAACGGCGTTTGGGATCGCTGCTGCCCTTCAATTTGGCAACGATCGTGTCAAGGGCGGCGCTGCCGCTGGCCATGGCAAAGGCTGATACCGGTCAAGGCCAGTGTGGCGCCAAGCAGGCCGCCGTTGCGGAGCCAGCCCATCAGCGCCTCGCTGGATGGCCAGCGTTCATCGAGGCCGAGGTAGTCGCGGTGGCCGATGCCGCCATCAATCACCACATCCCAAGCGTCGGAATCGAGCGCTGGCAGCTCGCCTGTGAAGCGGCCATCAGCATCGGTTGCACCGAGCTCGATGCTGCGGTCGCCGTCATGGGACTCCAGTCGCACTGGGGCATGGGCGAGTGGTTCACCACTGGAAAAACTGGTGCGCAGCTTGATCGATCCACTGGGCAGCAGGCTGCTGACATCGGTCTGGACGGCGTGGGCTAAGCCGCGCGCAGGATTCATCAGAGCGATCGCCACTAGGGCCGTAAAGCTGAAGGTTCGAAGCATGGCCCGATTTCATTGGGCCGAACGTAAAACCTAAAAGGCAGTGATGCCAGTGCCTCAGCGGCTGCTGACTTGGTCGGTGCGGCCGGCCTGCACCATGCCCACCAGTGAGCCGATCATCAGCTCAAGAGCTTGCTGGGGACGCTCGCCACGCTGCAGGGTCTTGGCTGGCTGAGTGCGGGCGGAGGGAGTGGTGGACACCGATTGGAGGAGCGATGGAATCATCCTGTCAAAGAAAACCCGTTGACAGCGGCTGGCAAAACCTTGCTTAACAATGCGCCCCATGGCACCAGTGCAATCCCGATTCGCTGATCCATCCCTGCAGCGGCACATCCCAGGGGTCGCAAGCAAAGTCAATGCCGCAACAGCACTCAGGCAGCACCGCCAGGGTGGCGACCTGTCGCCAGGGTGATTGCACCCGTAAGCGGTCATACCAACCACCTCCACTGCCCAGTCTTTGGCCTGCTGGGCTCATGGCGAGTGCTGGAATCAGCAGTAGGCCGATGGCTTCAGCGCTCAGCGGCGGTCCTTGCGGGGCTGGGATGCCGCAGCCATCAGCGGACAACGGCTCATCAATACGCCAGCTGGCATACACCAGTCCGCCCGTGTCGCAGCGCGGTAAGGCCAAACCACCCTCCCAGGTTGGGGCTGGATTGAGCAGGTCCGGTTCGCTGCCGAGGGGCCAAAACAGTCCCAGCTGGCCGGGGCGATGCAGTTCCACCAGGCAGGCATGCACTTGCTCCGTCAGTGATGGCCCGATGGTGTCCATGGCCAGGCGCCGTTGCTGGCGCCAGTGCCGCCTGGCTTGCGGCTTGTTCATCGCTGGAACCAGGCGGTCAGACCCACGGCCAGGGCATCAGCGGCATCGTCTGGTTTGGGCCTTTCATTGAGCCGCAGCTCCCGCATGACGGCGTCTTGCACCTCCCCTTTGTCGGCATGGCCCGAGCCGGCTAAGGCGAGCTTGATCTGCATCGGTGGGTATTCCACCGTCGGGATTTGGAAGCGGGCCAGGGTCATGATCAGCACCCCGCGGGCCTGCACCACGGCGATGGTGTTGCTGGAGCGGTAGAAGAAAAACTTCTCGACGGCGGCCAAATCCGGCCGGTGGAGCCGCAAGAGCTGCCGCAGGTCGCGTGCAATTTCCACCATGCGTTCGCCTTCCCCGCGGCCCGCATCGGTGCTGATGATTCCGCAGTCGACCATCTCTGGCTGATTGCGCCTCTGCTCATCCACCTCCAAGACCCCGTATCCCACCCGGGCCAGCCCAGGGTCGAGGCCCAGGATCCGCACTTAGGCAGCCAGAGCTAGTTGGAAGGCATCGCGGTCGTCGGGGTTGAGACCGAACACCTGGCAAAACACCTTGATCACCCGATCGCCGGAGTCCACCTGTTCAAGCGGGTCCTTGCGAAGCCTGTGGCGCAAGCAGCAGGCCATCACACGGGCCACGTCGTCATCGTTGACCTCGGCGCGCCCTTCGAAGGCGGCCAGGGCGCGGGCGGCTCGGTTGGTGACGATGTCGCCGCGCAGGCCATCGACCTCCAGTTGGCCGCACACCTCTGAAATCTTTAGGCGCAGGTCCGGATCCATTTGCACGCTTCCGAGGCGCTCCTGGGCTGCCACCACCTTTTCTTGCAGACCCTTCTGTTGCCCTTGGAATTGCGTCAGGAAGCTGACGGGGTCGGAGTCGAATTGGCCGCGTTGATCCACCACCTGCACCCGTTGCTCAGGATCACGAACCGTGCGCACCTCCACGCTCATGCCGAAACGGTCAAGCAGCTGGGGACGCAATTCGCCCTCTTCCGGGTTGCCGGATCCAATCAGGACAAAACGGGCGGGGTGGCGAACGCTCACGCCTTCGCGCTCCACAGTGTTCCAGCCCGAGGCGGCTGAATCGAGCAGCACGTCGACCAGATGGTCGTCGAGCAGGTTCACCTCATCGACATAGAGCAGGCCGCGGTTGGCTTTCGCCAGTAGGCCTGGCTCAAAGGCGCGCACCCCTTCACTCAGGGCTTTTTCAATATCGATGGTGCCGCAGAGGCGGTCTTCGGTGGCGCCCAGGGGCAGGTCCACCATCGGCACCTGACAGCGGCCTTCACTGAGGCTTTCGCCCCGTTGCAGCCGTTCGCGCACCTCGCTGCTCTGCAGATCGGGGTCGTTGGGGGAGCTGTTATAGGGATCGCCCGCCACCACTGGAATCTCGGGCAGGAGATCAGCGAGCGCGCGAATTGTGGTGGATTTTCCGGTGCCTCGGTCCCCCATGATCATCACGCCGCCAATGCGCGGATCGATCACGTTCAACAGCAGAGCCAGCTTCATCTCCGCCTGCCCAACGATGGCGGTGAAAGGGAACACCCGGCTTTGGAAGGCTTGGCTCACGGGCAGATCAAGGATCTCGGTCAGGAGTCGGATTGTTTCACAGGCGCCACGGTCAGCACCTGAACCGGTGTGATGTCAGCCGGCACGATCAGCTGCACCTGAACGGTTTTTTGCTCTCCTGGTGCCAGGCTCACCCGGCCGAGTGACTGCCCTGGATCGCCTTTGCGCAGCACCAAATGCACGGTGCGGCGGCCCCGGCCGGCATCAGTGCCTTTCACCGCGACGTTGCCGCGCCAGAAGATGGGCCCTTGAGCTGGCTCAATGAAGCGCAGGCCAGCGGCACGTCGGTTGCTTTTCAGCGGCGATTCCAGCCGTAGATCAAGGGTTTGCGGTCTGCTGCTGGGGTTCCGCAGGGGCAAGCTGAGGTCGTAGGCGACGCCGTAGTTGCCGTGGGCTTCCCAGGCTGTGCCGGGGTAGAAGTCGGTGAGTTGGGCCGACTGCACCTGCCCAGTCCCCAAGGTGCCCCGCTGCAGGCTGGCGATGGGCCATGAGATGGGCTGGGTCGTCACCTCCAGGTTGGTGCGCCCTGGCGAGGTCAACACGCCCCTCCAGCGGGTTCCCTGCTGAACGCCGCTGACTCGGGAATAGATCATCGGGCCCGCTGCCCCTTTGGGGCTGGGCTCATGCTCCTTGCTGCTGAGCTTGCCGTTTTGCAGCAAGTCCAGCCACTGCTTTTCGCTGGGGCGGCGGTCGCTGATCAAGGCCAGGGTGGCCAGAGAAATCGGTCCTGTGCTGTTGAAGCGTGCTTGCAGGTTGCGGCCATTGAGCAGGGGATCCAGTCCTGCCACAGGGATGGGAAGGCTGGTCAGCACATCGATTTGCCCTGGGGACAGCTCGATGCGCTCCGGCAGGCTTTCGGAGCGCGGCGCGCGTGACAAGAGATCACCGGCTGCGCGTCCGCCAGGCCCGGAGTAAACGCTGGTGCCGTCATGCACCATTCGTGGCGGAAGCGGCAAAAAGGGCGCATCGGGCTGGGAGAGATGGGTGGCTGCGCTGGGAATGGACACCGTCACTGGTTGGTTGGAGCGGTTGCCCACCACCACCGCCAGCCACAGCGTGCTGTTGGGCGCTTGGCCTTTGCCAGCAAAGACGTGGTGGCTGAAGAGCTCAAAGCTGCCGCTCAGTGGCACATCCAGGTGCGCGTCGGGATGGGCTTTGCCTTGGCCAGCAAAGGTGGACAACAGGATTCCTGAATCGCTCACCACCTCAGGGTTGTTGTCATTGACCATCAGCTCGGTGTTGAGCTGACCGGGCAATGGCAGCACCAGGCCTTCGCGCAGGGTTGGTTCCGGTGCGCTGGAGCGACTGGCAATCGGACTGAGCAACACGGCACCGCCCAGCAAGAGCGGCAAAACAAGGCGGCGCATCACTTCAAAGCAGCAGCAGAAGCAGCAGCCAAAGCACGAATCATGTTGGTGCTGCGGGGGTCATTAAACGGGCCTTCCACCATGTAGGAGGCCACTACGCGGCGACCATCGGGGAGTTCCACAAGGGCTGAATCCACGTAGGCGATGCCGATATCTCCTGTCTTGTTGTAGACGCGAACACCTTGTTGGAGAAGGGCCGCATTGACCTCTCCAGCCCCGCCACCGATGCCCCGCAGCCAGCCCCGCGGAATCAAGGTGTCGGTGCGCGAGGTGCCCAGGGTTTGGCGAAACAGGTCCCGGCTGCGGGCCGACAGCGTCTGGCCGGTTTCCACCAAGGCGATCGCGCGGGCTTGATCGCGCGGTGTGGTGGTGTTGGTGCCCTTGAGGTCGGGGAGCCAATTGTTGATCACGGTGCCCTCAAGTCCCAGTTCGATGAAACGGGCATTCAGGCTGTCTTTGCCGCCAAGCCGTTGGATCAGCAGGTTGGTGGCCGTGTTGTCACTGACGCGAATCATCTCGGTGGCCACTTCAAAAATGCTGAATTGGCTGCCGAGCGGTTGGCTGCCCATCCAGCCGGCGCCGCCTCCCACCACGGTTTTGTTGAGGCTGAGGGCTTCGTTGAGGCTGAGTTTGGCCTGATCAAGCGCCTCGAAGGCCACCAGCAGGATCGGAGTTTTAATCGAGCTGGCTGCTGATAGCGGCCGATCGGGGTGAAGCTGCGCGAAGGTGCCGTCATCGAGCACCAACACAAAGGCGCCCACCTTCAAGTCTTTTTGGGTGGCTGCAATCTCGGCCAGTCGGCGGCTGAGGGCTTGGTCTTCCCGCTTGGGGGTGAAGGCTCCAAGCGATGCCGTTGGCTCTGGTGGTGTGTCAGCGGCTGGCGGCAGCGGCACGTCGGTGTTGAGCTGCGGTGCCAGCCACTTGAGAGCTGTTCCGGTGACCACCCCCAAGGCAGCGCCAACAATGAGCAATCGCAGCAGCAGCAGCACAGGCTGTTGCCAGCCCTTGGCTTTGGATTGAGAGCGCTGCGCCACGGGCCGCTTCGGACGGATCTCAAATTACCGAGGCTCGCCGGTGGCGCCATGGCGGCTTGCCCAGCGCAGCTGACGCACCATGCCCCGCAGCAGGGCCACTTCTGCCTCGCTGGGCTCAGAGCGAAGCATCAGCTGGCGCAGTTTGGCCATCCGGGCTGCCGCTGTATGGGGATAGAGAAATCCCACCTCCAGCAGCAGCTCTTCCGCGTCTTGCATGGCGGCCTCCAGCGCTGCGTGGGCTGGCAGGGGGGGGGAGCTGTCGCTGGCTGAGTCCATCGGAACGTGCGCCAGCCGTTGGTGTTCGGCCAAGCAGATGGCCACAGCGTGGGAGAGGTTGAGCGATCCATAGGCCTCGCTGGTGGGAATGCGCAGCAGCTTTCCGGCGAGGTTCAACTCGCTGCTGTGCAGCCCGTGGTCCTCGCGTCCAAACACCAGGGCCACGTGGTTTGGGCCTGGTTTGGGCTCCAGTAGCCACTGCAGCGCCGGCTGCGGCAGCAGGTGCTCCCGCTCTTTGGCCTCCACGCGTCCGGAGCAGGCCACCACCCGGCGGCAGTCAGCAACCGCGTCCTCTAGGGATGGGTAGAGCTCGCAGGCCAGCAGCTGCTCCAGGCCACGGACGGCCATCTGTTTGGCCTGGGGATCGGTGGGATCGCAGCGCGGTGCCACCAGCCGCAGCGAGGCCACACCAAAGTTGGCGCACAGGCGAGCCACGCTGCCCACATTCAGCGGGCCACTGGGTTCCACTAGCACCACGGCCAAATGGGCCGTCACTGCAGCTCGTGCAGATAGGCGAGGAGATCAGCCATGGATTGGGGGTCTGGCTGGAAGCTCGGCATGGGAGGGGTTTTGCCGCTGATCACCTGTTGAATCAGCGCCGAATCATTTTTGCGTTGGCTGACGCCATGGAGGTTGGGACCGACAACCCCTTGGGCGGCAATCCCATGGCAGCCAGCGCAATTGATCAAAAACAGCTTGCTGCCGTGCTCTTGATCGCCCACTTTCTCCAGGCTGCTGGTGACGTAGGGGTCACGGCTGTTGGCGCTGGCCACCAGGGCTGACATGGCCACAAGCGCCACCACGGCCAACACCACTAAGGCTGTGATCAACCCCCGCTTGCGGGGCTCTTCGTCCAGGAGCTCGGAGCCTGTCAAAGGATGTCGCCTTGGCCAAACCTCACCCAACATTGGCGTGTCGCCCCTTAGATTGCGAGACATCAAGTGGCAATTTCCCTGGCGCGATGATCGAACCTCTTCTCTGCGGCATCGTTCTGGGCCTCATTCCTGTGACTCTGCTGGGCCTGTTCGTGGCAGCTTGGAATCAATACCGCCGCGGTAGCGCCCTGGGCGGCTGAGCCCCTAGCCGGCTTCCAATTCCCACTGCAACACCACGCTGCGCCCGTAACGGCGCTCTTTAATCTGCTTCCATCCTTTTGGCGGTAGAGGCATCGCGTCTCTGCCGCACTCCATGAGCAGTTGCCCATCACGTTTGAGCCAACCGCCTGCGCTGATGAGTTCAACTATTGGCGTATAGAGCCCTGCGGCGTAGGGCGGGTCGGCATAAATCAGATCGAAAGGTTCAGGGCAGCTCCTTTGCAGCCAGCGCTCCACTGTGCTGATCTCCAGCGACCAGGTCCCTTGCCAGCGTTCTCCTAGACCTTGAAAGTTGCGGCGCGCAGCTGCTGCGATCTTGGGATTGCGCTCCACGGCTTGCACCCAAAGCGCCCCTTGCAGCAGGGCTTCACAGGCCATCGCCCCACTGCCGCTGCACAGATCAAGCCAGCGGCACCCTGGAAGCTCGGCCGCCAGGATGTTCATCACGGCCTGTCGCACGAGGCCAGTGGTGGGTCTGGCTTCCAAGCCCTCGGGGCTATGCAGCTTCTGACCGTTGCTCAGCCGCAGCGCCATGGCCGTTACTGGATGCTGCTCAGCCAGCGCTGCAGCAGAGCCAAGCCGCAGCGGCCTGATTTTTCGGGATGGAACTGAGTGGCTTGCAGCGACCCATACCCGACAGCCGCCACAACGGCGTGGTCGCCATAGGGAGCTGTGGCCGTCACGGTGTCTGGATCGGTGGCGATGGCGGCAAAGGAATGCACGAAGTACATCCAGGGCTGCTCATCGGCGGCCAGTAAGGGGCTGGGGTGCTGAGCGGTCAGTGGTGCCCAGCCCATGTGGGGGCAGCGCTCCTTTGCCTGTGGGGGCAATGGTTCAACGCGTCCCGGTAAGAGTCCCAGGCCCTGTTCTTGACCTTCAGCGCTGCTTTCAAACAGCAGCTGCAAACCCAGGCAGATTCCGAGCAAGGGGCGTTGCGCCGCGCTCCACTGCTTCAATTGCTGGCTCCAGCCACTGCTGTTGAGCTTTTGCATGGCTGGATCAAAGGCCCCAACGCCTGGCAGCAAGAGGGCCTGGCAGTCCGTGGCTTGGCTTGGCTCACTGAGGCGGATGGCGTTGGCTTGTAGGCGCTGAAGAGCTTTCTCCACTGAGTGGAGATTGCCCATTCCGTAATCAACGACGCCAATCACGCCGCTTGTCCGAGGCTCCTCAGTGGCTGTTGTTGCTGGCCAGTTCCCGGCAGAGTGAGGTTGTTGAGGTACTGAATCAAGGCGTAAAGACGTCCCACCTTGGTTTGGTTAAACCAGAACTCCAGGCAATGTCTGGAGCGCCCCGATTCGTCTTGGCAGAGCAGGCTGGTGATGGTTCCACCCAACAGCAGATCCTGGAAGCGGGCATTGATCTCGTGCAGCTCACTGGCGGGCAGTTCGCAATGCAGCAGCAGCTGCAAGTGTTCGCCGCGGAAGCGACTGGCGTGGAAAACCCGGTAAAAATCCTGGATTTGGTGCAGGGCCTCCTCGGCGGTGGAGGCCGTTGTGTAGAGGCCGTTGTCTTCGGCGGAGATCAGCCCGCGGTCCAGTAGGGCACGGTCCACATAGCTGTGCCAACGCTCCCAGTAGTCATCGCCTTGAGGGCAGAGCAGCACGATCGGCACAGGGGGATTTTTGGAGGTCTGAATCAAGGTCAGCCCTTCAAATAATTCATCGAGCGTGCCAAACCCGCCAGGCATTACAACAATGGCGTCGGTTTCGCGCAGGAAAAACAGCTTGCGGGTGTGGAAATGGCGAAAGGTCAGCAGCTTCTCGTCGCCATCGATGAAGGGATTGGCTGATTGCTCAAAGGGCAGTTGCACGTTGAGCCCAAACGACTGGCCCGCTCCAGCGCCGCGATTGGCAGCTTCCATGACGCCAGGCCCAGCGCCAGTCATGACTTCAAAGCCGCAGGCCACAGCTTGAGCAGCCACATCCACGGTCAGCGCGTAAACCGGGTCGTCTTCCGGTGTCCGCGCTGAGCCAAAAATCGCCACCTTGCGGATCTGGCGGTGGGGCTGAAACACATCGAGTGCTTCAGCCATGTCAGCCAAGGTGCCGTTAATCAGCTCCCAGTCGCCGCTGTCGGCATTGGATTGGCTGATCGCCACCAAGGTGCGGAGCACCTCGCAGGCGATCGTTCCATGGGAGTGGTCATCCAGCTCCAAGGCCAGGTCAGCGAGCTGCTGACGAATGGCGTCAGGAAGTTGGGATGTCACTCAGCTCAGAGGTATTTGGAAATGGTGCTGGCCAAGGTGGTCTTGGGAACAGCGCCAACAACGGTGTCAACCTTTTGGCCGCCCTTGAACACCATCAGGGTGGGGATGCTGCGGATGCCGTACTGGCTGGCGACGTTGGGGTTCTCATCGGTGTTCAACTTGACCACCTTGATGCGGCCTTCGAACTCCTTGGCGATTTCGTCAACAATTGGCGCCACCATCCGGCACGGGCCGCACCAGGGGGCCCAGAAATCCACCAGGACGGGAACGTCGCACTGGAGTACGTCCTGGTCAAAGGAGGCGTCAGTGACAGCAGCGGCGCTCGACATCGGCGTGTGTTGATTAAGGCGGAATCTAGCAATGGCCTGGCCTTTTGCTGCGTAGCCGCGTTGATGTGTAAGACGAAAACCCGGGCTCGCCGGGCGTGGTGGTGTGAGGAGTGTGCGGCGAAGCGCCGCACGGCGACAGAGTAGCGCCCGCGACCACTCAGACGCAGTCTGAGACTGGAGTCTTACTTGCCCATGCCCAGCTGTTGGGCCTTCTGATACACCTTGCCCTCGGTGAGCAGTGACGGGGCCACCACCACCTCCACCTGCTGCATCTCCTTGATGGTGCGAGCCCCGAGGGTGCCCATGGAGGTTTTGAGGCAGCCCAGCAGGTTGTGGGTGCCGTCGTCGAGCTTGGCCGGGCCGCGGAGGATTTTTTCCAGGCTGCCGGTGCGACCCACATTGATGCGGGTGCCGCGGGGAAGCACAGGGCTTGGGGTGGCCATGCCCCAATGGAAGCCTCGGCCGGGAGCTTCTTCGGCGCGAGCAATCGGTGAGCCGATCATCACGGCGTCGGCACCGCAGGCGATGCACTTGCAAATATCGCCGCCGGTGACGATGCCGCCGTCGGCAACGATCGGCACGTAGCGGCCGCTCTCTTGTTCGTAATCCGCCCGGGCGGCCGCGCAATCCGCCACGGCAGTGGCCTGGGGGATGCCCACACCGAGCACACCGCGCGAGGTGCAAGCGGCGCCAGGCCCAATGCCCACCATCACACCAGCGGCGCCGGCGCGCATGAGTTGCAGGGCGACCTCGTAGGTGACGCAGTTACCGATCACCACAGGCACGCCCATGTCACGGCAGAGCGCTTCGAGATCCAGGGTCTCCTGACCCTCGGGGCCGGTGTGGTTGGTGGACACCACCGTGGCCTGCACGAAAAACAGATCGGCGCCGGCTTCGGCGATGGCTTTGCCAAAGCGCAGGGCCGCCACGGGGGTGCCGCTCACTGCGGCGATGCCGCCTTGGGCTTTGACGTCCTGGATCCGTTTGCGGATCAGGCTTTCTTGCACCGGCTGGCTGTAGATCTCTTGCATCAGCGGCACGAACTCGTCCTTGCCGACTGAAGCAATGCGATCAAGCGCCGCGTTGGGGTCTTCGTAGCGGGTTTGAACCCCCTCGAGATTGATCACCCCCAGCGCTCCGAGTTGGGAGAGTTTGACGGCCATGCCCACATCAACCACGCCATCCATGGCGCTGGCGATGATGGGAATTTCCCGCTCAATGCCGCCCAGGCTCCAACGGGTATCGGTCACTTCGGGATCCACAGTCCGCCCGCCAGGGACCAGGGCGATTTCGTCAATTCCGTAGGCCCGGCGAACGGTGCGCGAACGCCCCAATTGAATGTCCACCGCGAACCTCTCGTTAACAAGGGAAGAAAACTAACAATTCGCCAGCCGACGCCTGCTCCGTCTCTCCGATCACTTGCCGGTGAAGGAGCTCCAACTGGTTTTGATTCCTTCAATCAAGCTGCGGCGCTCATCGCTGCGCACCAGGCGGCGGCTGGCGAATAGCACCAGATAAATCAGACCCGTGAGCTGCAGCAGCCTGGGCAGCATCGGAATTGCATCAAGGGTTCCCAGCACGGCACTGGTGAGCTGAAGCACCAGCAGCAGTGCCAGGGCCCCGCCCAGCAGTTTCAGCGGGCGCTGGCTCTGTTGCCAGAGCTCCATCAACTTGGCGTCGGCGAGCCATCCATTGAGTTTTTCCATCAGCAAATGCCACTCGCCGCCTTCGCTATCGCTGGCGCTTGGGTCTGCTGGAACGCTCACCGTGCTGGCGATCGGGCTGTCTGCCGCTGGGGCTTCAACCACTGGGGGCTCGGGGGCAGGCGGCTCTGGAGTGGTGTCTGGTGCCGGAGCTGGTGTCACGGCCTCATCAGCTGTGGACTCGCTCTTGGGATCGGGTGTCATCTCCGGAGTTGATTCCATGGCCTGCACTACCGCCAGTCGTAAATCCTATGGGCGTTTTTTCGATCAACCCTCGAGAGGGTGAAGCCTGCCCTGCTGGCTTAGGGGCTCAAGCCTGGCTGGTAGGGGGAAGCGGCCATCTTGAAGTTGCATGACCAGCTCGTGGGCCAGGCTGTCGGCCAATTTGAGGCTGCAGGCTGGTGCGGCTGGGATCCGTTGGCCGTCCACCTGGATTGCGCCAGCCATTAATTCGCCGTAGCTCACCGTGCCAAATCCGGGGCGGATTCGCCTGGGGATCGAGTAATCGAGCACGGGGGCTTCCAGTTCCTCATCGGGCACGGCGGCTTGCCGGGCCTCTTGCTCCCCAAGCAGCAGCACCGGTGCTGCTACTGCCACCAGAGCGGCTGCCCCATGGCCATCAAACCAGCAGGGGCGGATCCATTGGCGGTTGAGCTCAGAGACCGCCACGCTGAGGGCAAGCGAGGCACCGGGGGCACGGGCATGGCCAGAGGCTTGCCGCCGGGTTTGCGGCTGATGCCCGCCGCCTGGCCCCAAAACATGGCCCCGGCCTCCGGCCACCAACACTGCGCTGCCAGCACCGAGTTGGTGCAAGCCCGGCATGGTGAGGCCAATGCTGCGGGCGCCGCAACCATTGAATAGGGCATTACCGAATGGCCCCAGAAGACCTCCAAACGGGCTGGCCAGCAGCCCTTCTCGGCTGCTGACGGCGACCACGCCGTTTTCCGTGATGCCCCGGGCCAGCAGCAGCCGCGCCTGGCTCAGTTGATCACTGCCTAGGGCTGTTTGCAGCTCCCGACGCGGTTGCAGCGTTGTGCCCTCCCCTTGCAGTTCAAGCAGGGGCTGCTCCCCCTGGAGGAGTTCATCGAGAACGTGGATGCCCCCGCGCCGCTGTGGGTCGTCGCTGCTGCCCCCCAAGGGCAAACACAGTTCAGCGGCGCCATAGCCGCCTCCAGCGCTGACCCCCCCCAGGCGGGCTTGGCGAATGCGTAGTGGCGGGTCGCATGGCCCCAGGCTGATCCAGATCTGGCCTTGATCGGTGAAGTCACAGCTGGCTGCTGCCAGAACGTGGGTGTCGGCGTAGGCCTGCTCAAGGCTGCTGCTAGCTGCGCGGCGGCGAAAATCCAGCGCAGTACAGACCTGCAGCGTGCCTAGCCGCTGCCGCTCAAGCAGCTGATCGGGGGTGCGGGGCGCAAAGCCCATGCGCTAGCGGCATACAACAGTAATGTTGGGGCTTCACAAGGCTTAGCGCAGCAGGCGGAATGGCGGATCCCACCGGAGCGGGCAACCCCAGCGAGCGGATCATCCAAACCGACCTGCGCAACGAGATGTCGCGCTCCTACCTGGAGTACGCGATGAGTGTGATCGTGGGCCGGGCGCTGCCTGATGCTCGCGATGGCCTGAAGCCCGTGCATCGCCGCATTCTCTATGCGATGTACGAGTTGGGCCTCACCGCTGAGAGGCCCTACCGCAAATGCGCCCGTGTGGTGGGCGAGGTGTTGGGCAAATATCACCCCCACGGGGACACCGCCGTCTACGACGCGCTGGTGCGCATGGCCCAGAACTTCTCGATGCGGGCACCCCTGATCGATGGTCATGGCAACTTCGGCTCGGTGGATAACGACCCGCCGGCGGCGATGCGATACACCGAGTCGCGCTTGCAGTCGCTAACGACCGACAGCCTGCTGGAGGACATCGAAAGCGAGACCGTCGATTTCATCGACAACTTCGATGGGTCCCAGCAGGAGCCGACCGTGCTGCCGGCGCGTGTGCCGCAGCTGCTGCTCAATGGCTCAGCCGGTATTGCCGTTGGCATGGCGACCAACATTCCTCCCCACAACCTTGGGGAGTTGATTGATGGCGTTCTGGCGCTGATCGCTGATCCACAGATCGAAGAGCGGCAGCTGATGTCGATCATTCCGGGGCCTGATTTTCCGACCGGTGGTCAAATTCTTGGCCGCAAGGGCATTCGCGAGACCTACACCGGTGGACGTGGTTCGATCACCATGCGCGGTGTTGCCGCGATCGAAACGATTGAGGCGAAAGGACGTCCCGATCGCGATGCGGTGATCATCACCGAGCTGCCTTATCAGACCAACAAGGCCTCGTTGATTGAGCGCATTGCCGAGCTCGTCAATGACAAGAAGCTCGAAGGCATCGCCGACATTCGCGATGAAAGCGACCGCGACGGCATGCGCATCGTCATCGAACTGCGCCGTGATGCCTACCCGCAGGTCGTTCTCAACAACCTCTACAAACTCACCCCGCTTCAGAACAACTTCAGTGCCTACACGTTGGCGCTGGTCAAAGGTGAGCCCGTGGTGCTCAACCTCAAGCGGATGCTTGAGGTGTTTCTCGACTTCCGCATTGAGACGATTGAACGGCGCACCAAATACCTGCTGCGCAAAGCCGAGGAGCGCGATCACATTCTTCAGGGCTTGTTGGTGGCCCTCAATGATCTCGACGCGATCATCCAGCTGATTCGCAATGCCGCCGATGCCGCCACCGCCCGTCAGGGGCTGGTCAATGACCATGGCCTCAGCGAGATCCAGGCCGACGCCATCTTGCAGATGCAGTTGCGCCGTTTAACGGCGCTAGAAGCCGACAAGATCCGCCTCGAGCACGAGGACTTGATCGCCAAAATCGCTGACTACAAGGACATCCTCCAGCGTCGTGAGCGTGTGCTGTCGATCATTGAAGAGGAGCTGCGGCAGCTCAAGGAACGCCACAACACGCCTCGCCGCACTGAGATCCTTGATCTCGAAGGTGGCCTGGAAGATATCGATCTGATCGCCAATGAGCGCTCGGTGGTGCTGCTGACCGAGAACGGCTACCTCAAGCGCATGCCGGTCAGCGAATTTGAGTCCACCAGTCGCGGCACCCGCGGCAAGGCTGGGACCAAGAGCCAAGGCGAAGAGGCGGTGCGGCTGTTCATCAGCTGCAACGACCACGATTCACTGCTGCTGTTCTCTGATCGAGGGGTCGTCTACTCATTACCGGCGTATCGGGTGCCCATTGCCAGTCGTGCGGCCAAAGGAACCCCTGTGGTTCAGCTGTTGCCGATCCCCCGCGAAGAGCAAATCACCTCACTGCTCGCGGTAAGTGCCTTCGAAGAGGACGTGCAATTGGTGATGTTGACCACTGGTGGTTTCATCAAGCGCACACCGCTGTCGGCCTTCTCCAACATCCGCGCCAACGGCTTGATTGCCATCAATCTCGAAGACGCCGATTCCTTGCGCTGGGTTCGCTTGGCCCGTGCTGGCGACAGCGTGCTGATCGGCTCCATCAATGGCATGACGATCCACTTCCGCATCAATGATCAGGATCTCCGGCCCCTGGGCCGCACCGCCCGCGGTGTGCGTGCCATGGCCCTGCGCGATGGCGACAGCCTGGTGAGCATGGACGTGTTGCCCGCTGAGCTAGCCGATCGCATTGCGGCCGCTGGTGAGGCCAGTGACGGAGAGAGTGAAGAGGCGGCCAGCAGTGATGGCCCTTGGGTGCTGGTGGCCACAGCCAGCGGTCTGGGTAAGCGGGTTCCGGTCGATCAGTTCCGCTTGCAGCGCAGAGCCGGCCTTGGTTTGCGCGGCATCAAGTTCCGCCGTGATGGTGATGCCTTGGTTGGCTTGTGCGTGATGGGCGCTGAAGAAGAGTTGCTACTGGTGAGCGAGCGCGGCGTGATTGTGCGGTTGCAATCCGATGTCATTCCGCAACAGTCACGCGCCGCCACGGGTGTGCGTTTGCAGCGGCTCGATAAGGGCGATCGCTTGGCTGAGGTGGTGCTGGTGCCGCCCGAAGCCGAAACAGACGATGAGTCTGCTGAGGCGGCTGAAGCTGAGGCGTGAGCCCCACCCGATGGCGTGATGTCGCCGTTGTTGGTGGCGGTCCAGCAGCGCTGTGCATAGCGGCGGCCCTGGCCAAGCAGCAGCTCCAGGTCACCTTGGTGGCCCCAAACGATCCAGCTGCTCCATGGCCCAACACCTACGGCATCTGGGGTGAAGAGGTTGATGCTCTTGGTCTCAGCGCGCTGCTGGAGCACCGCTGGAGCAACACCGTCAGCTATTTCGGCTCGGGCGATGGTGACGAGCAGGGCCAGGTGTGTCATGGCCGTGATTACGGACTCTTTGATAAGCAGGCTTTACAGCAGTACTGGCTTGATGGCCTCAGCGCTGGAGGCGTTCAGCACTGCAATGACCTGGTGCAGGCCGTTGAGCACCGCTCTGATGGCGCCACGCTGACAACGGCCTCAGGCGACAACCTGCAGGCGCGGCTGGTGGTGGATGCCAGTGGCCATGACCCAGTCCTTGTCACTCGCCCAAGTGATGGTCCAGTCGCTGGGCAAGCGGCCTACGGCGTCGTGGGCCGCTTTAGCCGGCCGCCGGTGGATCCCGATCAGTTTGTGCTGATGGACTACCGCTGTGATCACCTCAGCCCTGAGCAGCGTCAGCAGGCACCCACCTTTCTCTACGCCATGGATCTTGGGCAAGGGCGCTTTTTTGTCGAGGAGACCTCCCTGGCTGCGGCTCCGGCACTCTCCTTTGTGTCGCTGCAACAACGGCTGGAGCAGCGTCTAGCCCATCGCGGCATTGCGATTGAGGCGGTGGAGCACGTCGAGCATTGCCTGTTCCCGATGAACCCGGCTTTGCCGGATCGCCATCAGCCCGTGGTTGGCTTTGGAGGGGCCGCCTCGATGGTTCATCCTGCTTCGGGCTACATGATTGGCAGCTTGTTGCGGCGCGGCCCGCTGTTAGCGGCCGATTTGGCGGCAGCCATGGCCTCTGGGCAGCAGGGTTTGGCATTGGCTCAAGTGGGTTGGCAGAGCCTCTGGCCGCCGGAGCTACGCCGGCGCCACGGGCTGTATCGCTTTGGCCTGGAGAAGTTGATGCGTTTTGACGAGGCCCAGCTGCGGGCCTTTTTTGCCACGTTCTTCGCGTTGCCCAATGCCCAGTGGTTTGGTTTTCTCGCCAACACGCTGGAAACGCCTCAATTGCTGCAGACGATGCTGCAGCTGTTTGGTGCTGCCCCCAATGGCGTGCGTTGGGGTTTGATGGAGCCCCGCGGCCGGGAGCTCAATTTGATGACGAGGATGCTGCGCTGGTAGTGGTGGCTCCACTGCAACTGCTGCCTTGCCCTGCGGTGCAGCCATAACAGTGATTGCCGGTGATGATCTCTCGGCCGCCCAGATCGTCCAAGCCAACGCTGGCCAGATTCAGCGGCAACGGCATCTCCAGCATCTGGTTGAAGTCACAGTCGAACAGCTCTCCTTTCGCACTCACCGACAATGTGCTGCGGCACATCAGCCCTGAGACGCTGCAGGGGTTGTAGGCCTGGCGCAGCCGTTGCAAATACGTGGTGGTGCGCTGTTGCTCCTCGAGCTCCAGCAAAAACCTGGCAATCGGCATGTTGTTGAGTCCGATCAGGTGGTTAAACGCCACACCCATCTCGGCCAAGGTTTTGCGCCAACGGATCTCATCGCAGGGGGTGAGTTGTTGCAGCTCCTCTCCTGCGGGGTTGCTCATCAAGGTGAGTTCAAGGCCACTGCCGTCTTGGCCGTAGCCGAGGCGATTGAGTAAACGCAGGGCCTCGAGCGAGGCTTGCCAGGTGCCATCACCCCGTTGCGCATCGGTGCTGAGTTCTTCGGGTGCCGGCAAACTTGCCACGATCTCCACCTGTTGCTCAGCCAAGAAGGGGGCGAGATCGGCCAGGGCTGGCAGCAGCAACACCGTCAGATTGCAGCGGTCGATCACCCGGCAGCCCAAGGAGCGGGCATGGCGCACCAGTTGGCGGAAGCTTTGATGCAGCTCCGGAGCTCCGCCCGTGAGATCCACCAGCTCCGGCTTAAGCCGTTCCATGGCATTGAGGCACTGCTGCACCACTGCCTCAGGCATCTGCGTGTGGGCCTGATCCGGACCGGCATCCACATGGCAGTGGCTGCAGCGCATGTTGCACAGCCGGCCCAAGTTGAGTTGCAACACCTGCAGGCTGCTTTGGCGCTGGAGACTGGCGCGAAAGCTCTCCTCAGCTGGCAGGTTGGATTGCAGCAGCTCTCGCTGCTGTTGGGCACTTAAGGAAGCCAATCGCTCGGTTCGATGGTCGGGAAGAGCGAATCCTCCTGCTCCAGAGCGCCAAGCCAGCGCTCAAAGTCAGCTGTGTCGTGGGTGGGCTGCTGCAGGGCATCGAGCAAGCGCCAGAAGCGCCCGAGGTGCCGGTGGATCCGCTCGCGCGCCAGTTCGGTTGTGGTGCCCGCCCGCAGGATGAAGCTCCAGTCCGACGACTGCGCCAGCAGGAGTTCCCGAGCGGCTTGCTTGAGCAGGCGTTGGCGCTTTGGGTTTCGCTTGCTTTGCGGGGCGGCCGTGGCCTCCACCATGGCCAGGCAGGCCCGGTGCCAATCAGGGACCACCCAAGCATTGCTCGATGAGAGCCAGTAGGAGTGATAGCCGCCTTGTCCCCAGCTCGATGGGGAGGGCCGGCAGACCTGCAACTGCGGTTGTTGGCTGAGGGTTTGCCGCAGGGTGGTGAAGCTCAAGCCCTGGGCTTGGCCTTGGGCAAACACCTGCTCCAAAAAGCGGGGGCCTTCGAACCACCAATGGCCAAAGAGTTCCGCATCAAAGGGGGCCACCACCATGGGCGGTTGATCCATCACCGAACCGAGTTCGCTGAGCTGTTGGATGCGCGCTTGGACGTAGCTCTGGGCGTGGCCGGCGGCTGTGCGCTCAGCGGCTGCTGGGTCGTAAGGAAGCTTGGCCTCCAGCGGGCAATCGCCACCACTGACGCGCCGCAGCTTGAGGCCTAAAGGGCGGCTGCTGGGGATGCCAGCGGCTTGCAACTCGCTCTCTTCGAGGTCCCAGCCAATGTCGCGGTGGAACTCCCGGTAGCTGGGGTTGCCCGGGTAGCCATCACTGGCTGACCACACCGGCAAGGTGGCTTCGCTATCGCGGCCAAAGAAGGCCACAGCGCCAGGGGAGCAGATCGGCGCGTACACCCCGTAGCGAGGCCGGGGCAGGGCATGCAGCAAACCGTGGGCATCGAGAATGGCGTAGCGCAAGCCGGCCTTGGTGAGTTGCTGATCCAGGCCTTCGAAATAGGCACATTCCGGTAGCCAAATGCCGCGGGGTGCCTCGCCAATCAAGCGTTCGTGCTCGCGAACCGCGGTGCGCAGCTGACCTTGAACCGCGGTGGCAGGATCTCGCAGCAGCGGGAGGTAGCCGTGGGTGGCACAGCAGGTCAGCAGATCGAGAACGCCTTGCTGCTGCAACTGAATGAAGTGCTTGAGCACCTCACCGCCGCAACGGCGGAAGGCCCGGCGTTGCCGCTCAAGGTGCTGGCTGAGGTCGGCCGCGGCTGCTTGCTCGTCTGAGCTGCTGCGCTCGAGCAGATCAATGCGTTGTTGCAGCCAGGGTTCGTAGCGCTCCTGCAGCACTGGATCCACCAGCAGCGAGAGCAGGGTGGGCGAGAGGCTCATCGTCAGCCGTGGCTGAGCGCCCTGCTGAAGCGAGCGCTGCAGCATCTCAATCAACGGGAGATAGCTTTCGGTGAGGGCCTGGAAAAACCAATCCTCTTCCAGCGAGCCTGGGTGGCGGCTGCGGACGTAAGGCAGATGGCCGTGAAGCACAAATGCCAGCGCGCCGGCGACCATGAAACGCTGTCAACTGCTGCACTGTACGGCGATTTTCTTGAACAAAGGCCGTGAGGCTTAGAATGGAGCTAACCCGAAATCAATCCGCATAAGACGTATGGCGCGCGACCCGGGCCGGGTGTTGATTTTCGACACCACCCTCAGGGATGGGGAGCAGTCGCCTGGGGCCAGCCTGAATCTGGATGAAAAGCTGGCCATCGCTCAGCAACTGGCCCGCCTGCGCGTCGACATCATCGAGGCTGGGTTTCCCTTTGCCAGTCCCGGTGACTTTGATGCGGTGCAAACCATTGCTCGCCAGGTTGGTCGCCCCGATGGACCGGTGATTTGTGGCTTAGCTCGCGCCACGCGCGGCGACATCAAAGCCTGCGCTGATGCGGTGGCACCGGCTGCCAACCAGCGCATCCATACCTTTCTCGCCACCAGCGACATTCACCTCGAGCACAAGTTGCGCAAGAGTCGCGCTGAGGTGCTGCAGATCGTTCCGGAGATGGTGGCCTATGCCCGCTCCTTGGTGGACGACGTGGAGTTTTCCTGTGAGGACGCCGGGCGCAGCGATCCCGAGTTCATGTATCAGGTGATCGAAGCGGCCATCGAGGCTGGTGCCACCACCATCAACATTCCCGACACGGTCGGCTACTCCACGCCCGCTGAATTTGGTGCCTTGATTGCTGGCATCGATGCCCACGTGCCCAACATCGGCCAAGCGGTGATCTCCGTGCATGGCCATAACGACTTGGGTCTGGCCGTGGCCAACTTCCTCGAGGCCGTCAAAAATGGCGCCCGGCAGCTGGAGTGCACGATCAATGGCATCGGTGAGCGCGCTGGTAATGCATCGCTTGAAGAGCTGGTGATGGCGCTGCATGTGCGCCGTAGCTACTTCAACGGCTACCTCGGCCGAGCTGAAGACAGCAGCGAGCCTTTAACAGGCATCCAAACCGAGGAGATTTACAAAACCTCTCGCCTGGTCTCCAACCTCACCGGCATGGCGGTGCAGCCCAACAAAGCCATCGTGGGTGCCAATGCCTTTGCCCATGAATCCGGCATCCACCAAGACGGTGTGCTGAAGAACCGCCTCACCTACGAAATCATTGATGCCCGAACCATCGGCTTGACCGATAACCGCATCAGCCTGGGCAAGCTCAGTGGTCGCAGTGCCGTGCGCGCACGCCTTGAGGAGCTGGGGTATCAGCTCGATGGCGATGACCTCAACGATGCGTTCGCTCGCTTTAAAGAACTCGCTGATCGCAAGCGAGAGATCACCGACCGCGATCTAGAGGCCATCGTTCGGCAGAACGCCCAGCAGATCGAGGCCTACTACCAGCTGGCCGGAGTGCAGGTGAGTTGTGGGCGAGATCTGCGCGCAACAGCCACGGTCACCTTGCGCACCAGTGATGGTGAGGAGTGCTCCCAAGCTGCCATTGGCACCGGGCCTGTTGATGCCGTTTGCCAGGCCCTCAATGGCTTGGTTCAAGTCCCCAATGAACTGGTGGAATTCAGCGTGAAATCCGTCACCGAAGGCATCGATGCCATGGGTGAGGTGACGATTCGCCTGCGCCAGGACGGCCGTTTGTATTCCGGTCATGCCGCTGACACCGATGTGGTGGTGGCCGCTGCCCAGGCGTTTGTGAATGCCCTCAACCGCTTGGTGAGCGGCCAGAAACACAGCCCGCTGCATCCCCAACGCGCACCCCTGCCGGCCCCAGCGCTATGACCGCTCGCCGCGCGCCTCTGTGGTCGCTGCTGCTGCAGCTGACGGTGCTGTTGCTGGTGGCCTTGGTGGTTTTGATCCCCTTGCTCTGGCTGCTGAGCACATCGTTGAAGGGCCCAGCTGAAGACATCTTTCAAGCGCCGCCCAGCCTGTTTCCGGCTCAGCCCAGCCTGCAGGCCTACGGAACCTTGTTCAGCCAGAGCCCAATGGGGCGCTATTTGCTGAACAGCACCGTTGTGAGTGTGTTCAGCGTGGTGGCCAACCTGCTGTTCTGCTCACTGGCGGCCTTCCCCCTGGCGCGGATGCGCTTCCGCGGCCGCGGCATCGTCTTGGCCCTGGTGGTGGCCACGATTTTGATTCCGTTTCAGGTGGTGATGATCCCGCTTTACCTGCTGATGGTTCAGCTGGGTTTGCGCAATTCGTTGATGGCACTGATCCTGCCCAATGCCGCCACCGCCTTTGGCATCTACCTATTGCGCCAGAGCTTTTTGGGGGTTCCCAAAGAGCTGGAGGAGGCGGCCCGCATGGATGGCTGCACTGCGTTGGGTGAGTGGTGGAACGTGTTGATTCCAGCGGCGCGAGCTGATCTGATCACCCTGGCGATGTTTGTGTTCATCGGCACCTGGAGTGACTTCCTCTGGCCCCTGGTGATTCTTGATGACCCTGGTCTCTACACCTTGCCGTTGGGCCTGCAGCAGCTCTCCAGTTCGTTTTCGTTGGATTGGCGTTTGGTGGCTGCCGGTTCAGTGGTGTCAATTGTTCCGGTGTTGGCGTTGTTTGTGTTCCTGCAGCGGTTCATCCTGCCCAGCGCCAGCGGCGATGCGGTGAAGGGTTAATCGCTTAAGCGCTAAATGCTTTGCGGGCCGGAATCGGGTATGGAATGCGGCGGTGCCGCATACGGCGCCACACCTTCACAAATGCCCGCACGACCAATTCGATTTCGCCTGTGCCCAGGCCACTGTCATCGAGCTGGCCGTCATGGCGGCGGGAGTGAATGATGCGCCGCACGCCATCGCAGGCTTGCGCTTCATCGGTCTCCGGTGGCATGGCCCGGAGTGCGGCCTCGCAGCCATCGGCCAGCATCATCACGGCACTTTCCTTGGATTGCGGCTTGGGACCGCGGTAGCGGAAGGGGCGATCGCTGGCGTTGGGGTTTTGTTCCTTTGCCCTGTGCCAGAAGTAGCCCATCCGCAACGTGCCTTGGTGTTCGGGGATGTAGTCAGCAACTGGCTGAGGTAGGCCATAACGGCGCGCCATCTTGATCCCCTCATCGACATGGGCTTGCAGGATTTCAGCGCTGCGCCAGGGGTCATCGAGATGGTCATGGGGGTTGTCACCCCCTTGTTGATTTTCGATGAACCACTGGGGGGCATGGAGTTTGCCCACGTCGTGATACAGCGCTCCAGTGCGCACAAGATCCACATCGCCGCCGATGGCACGCACGCCTTCCTCGGCCAGGCCGCAGATCATCAAGGTGTGCTCAAAAGTTCCCGGCGCTTCTGAGGAGAGCTTGCGCAGCAGCGGGCGCTGTAGATCGCAGAGCTCCAGCAAGCGGGAACGCGTGATCATTCCGAAGAGCCGCTCAACGGTGGGGGAGATCAACAGCGCCAGCAGCAGCAGTCCCCCCATCAAGATCCCTTCGCTCAGTAGCTCGCCGCCCACTGAGCCACCCATGACCTGGATCAAGGCGGCTTCCACCAGCAGGGCTGCCACCGTGAGCAACACGGCGTTTTGCAGCATTTCGGCGCGCGAACGTTGCCGGCCGGCTAGCAGCACGCCCACAACGGCAACGGCTGCGGCTAAGAGCAGGCGCGCTGTGCCCACGCTGTTGAGGGGAATCGGCCATAGCAGGGTGGCCAGCGACAGCCAGGCCAGGCCGCTGGCGGCGCCCAGCCCTTCAGCCAACAGCAGGCTGGGGGGAACCAGCACGGCCAGGGCGCTGACGGAGGCGCCAAACCAGAGCTTGCAACCTTGCACCACCGCCAAGGTGCCCAGCAGCAGCAGCGCCTGGGGGATCTCCAGATCCGTGCGCCAACGGCGGCAAATCAGCAGCATCAGGCCTGCCGCGATGCTCGCTTCAATCCAACGCACCAGGAACAGGCCTGTCGCCGGACGCCGGCTGATCAGGCCAAAGGCATCCAGCACGTCGTAGGCCCGCTGGCTGATCACCTCGCCTTTGACGGTGATCACCTCGCCGGCTTTGACCTCGATTTTGGGAACGCCGTTTTGCTGAATCAGGTCATTCAGCAACACCTGGGTGAGGCTGTTATCCGTGCGCAGGTTGGTGCTCCCCTGCAGGGAGCGGGTGATCAACTTGGCGCCGAGACTGCGGCCTGGTTCTGGAAGCTGATCAAGTTGCAGCTTGGCGGCCCGTTGCAGTTGGTCTTCCGCCAGGGTGCTGACCACGCCTTGGGTGAGCATCCGCTGCTGCGCTTGCTCCACGGTGGTCTGCCACTTCCGCAGTTCCTGCGGCGTTTGCGTTAGTAGGAAGGCTTCATCTTCTGGTGAGACTGCGATCGGGGTGAGGCGCATCTCCCCGGCAGTTCTTGAGTTGAGCAACTCGGCCAGCATTCGGTTGAGCCGGCTCTCCAACTTGGAGGTGGCGTTCTGATCGGTGATCTGAACTTGAATGCGCGGGCCCAATTGCGAGCGGCGTTGGGCTAGCGCTTCGCTATCCACCACCGAGGCATCACGGGGGGCGCGGATTTCAAAGGGAGCCGGCAAACCTGGCCGCAGTGACGGCTCCACCAACCAAGGCCAGGCGGAGACCAACCCCACACCAAGGCAGGCCAAGAAAACAACGAGTCCGTCCCGCAGGGTCCAGCGCACCGCCATCCGACTGGGTCGCTCATGGCGTAGCCACCGCCTCCAGGCCCGCCCAAGGCGCGGCCGAAAGCTCCAGAACCAACGTGAGAGGGCGGAGAGCACAGCGCGGCTGAGGTCAGACTGACGCTAGCTCCCATCACCGGAATGCCAGCCCAGCGTCTTGATGGCCGCCAGTTGGCGGCTCAGCTCGAGGAGGTGATGGCCGCGGCAATCGCTTCTGGTTTGCCGCGCGCTGGCCGGCCGCCTGGCTTGGCGGTGCTGCGTGTTGGCGACGATCCGGCAAGCGGTGTGTATGTGGCCAATAAAGAGAAAGCCTGCGCCCGTGTGGGCTTGGTGAGCCATGGCGCCCACCTCGATGCAGCCACCCCCCAGGCCGAGATTGAGGCCAAGTTGCGGCAGTTGAACCAGGATCCCGCCGTCGATGGAATCCTCGTGCAGTTGCCGGTGCCCGCTGGTCTGGATGATCGGGCCCTGCTGCTGGAGCTGGATCCAGCCAAAGACGCCGATGGTCTGCATCCGCTCAATCTGGGCCGCTTGTTGCGGGGAGAGCCCGGTCCGCGCAGCTGCACGCCGGCTGGGGTGATGGCCCTGCTGCGCAGCAACGGCATCGATCCCGCTGGCAAACGGGCCGTGGTGATTGGCCGCAGCATCCTGGTGGGCCAGCCGATGGCGCTGATGTTGCAAGCGGCCAATGCCACGGTCACGGTGGTGCATTCGCGAACTGCTGATTTAGCGGCCCACACCCGTGAAGCCGAGATTTTGGTGGTGGCTGCCGGCAAGCCAGGGATGATCGGCGCCGATCATGTGCGCCCTGGAGCCGCGGTGGTGGATGTGGGGATTCACCGCAAGCCGGAAGGAGGGTTATGCGGGGATGTGCGCTCTGCCGAGGTGGAGCCCATCGCCTCAGCCCTATCGCCTGTGCCCGGCGGAGTGGGGCCGATGACGGTGACGATGCTGCTGCTCAATACCGTGCGGGCTTGGAGCCAGCGGTTTGATCTGCCGGATCCAACCCCTGGTTATTAAGGGCGCTGCGGGCTTAAGGTTTCCTTTAGATCCTTCTGCTTGTGGGGTGCCGCCATGGCTCAACCCCGGTTTTCATTCTCCTCAGGGTTGTCGGCCGATGACCTGAGCCAGCTGAGCGGGTTGGATTTGCTGCGATTGCTGGATGTTGAGCATGGTGCTGCCGGCTGGCAGCGGCCTGAGCAGGCTGAATTTGCCTCGGTGACCTTGGTGGTGGAACTGCCCTCGGCGTTGTTCGCTCTGTTGCAGCAGGTGCTGGGTGGCCCGCCGTTGAGAGACAATCCCTGCAGCTGAGGCGATCTGCCGTTTCATGACTGCTGTGGTGGCCAACGGCTTTGATTTCTCTCATTACCTCGAGGCTGGCCGCCTCAAGGTGGAGCAGGCGCTGGATTCTTCCCTTGGCCCTGAGCGGCCGGAATCGCTGCGGGAAGCCATGCGCTATTCCCTGCTCGCTGGCGGTAAGCGTTTACGGCCCATCCTGTGTCTCGCCAGCTGTGAGCTCGCCGGTGGCGATGCCTCGCTGGCTTTGCCCACCGCGACGGCGCTGGAGATGATCCACACCATGTCGCTGATCCATGACGATCTGCCGGCCATGGACAACGACGATCTGCGCCGCGGCCGGCCCACCAATCACAAGGTGTATGGCGATGCCACAGCGATCTTGGCTGGCGATGCTTTGCTCACCCGCGCCTTTGAGATGGTGGCGCTGCGCAGCCCCGATGTTCCTGCCGAGCGCCTCTTGAAGGTGATTGGTGAGTTGTCGTTGGCGGCGGGTGCTCCCGGCTTGGTGGGCGGGCAAATCGTTGATTTGGCTAGCGAAGGGGTGGAGGTGGACCTCGACACCCTCGAATACATCCACCTGCACAAAACCGGAGCATTGCTGCAGGCCTCGGTCTTGAGCGGAGCGCTGATTGCCGGGGCGGATGACACGTTGCTGGAGGCCCTGCGCACCTACTCCAGGGCGATTGGTCTGGCCTTCCAGATCATCGATGACATCCTTGATGTCACCGCTAGCAGCGAAGTGCTGGGCAAGACCGCAGGCAAAGATCTCACGGCTGATAAGACCACCTACCCCAAGCTGCTGGGCCTCGAGGAATCCAAGGCTCGGGCTGAGTCGCTGGTCAAGGAGGCCTGCGGGGTTCTGAACCCCTGGAGCGACAAGGCCCAGCCCCTGCTGGCCCTGGCGGGTTACATCACCTCCCGCGATCGATGAGTCAGCCATTTGTTCAGCTGCTCGATAACGGCCCCTTGGCCTGGGGCCTTGCAGCCTGTGGCTTGGCGCAGCTCTCCAAACTCTTGATTGAGTTAGTGGTGCATCGCCGCTGGCGCCCGGCGGTGTTGATTGAAACCGGAGGCATGCCCTCATCCCATTCGGCGCTGGTGACCGGCACGGCCGCTTGCATCGGCCTGGAGCAGGGATTTGATGCGCCCTTGTTTGCCCTGGCTGCGGCAGTGGCGTTTGTGGTGATGTACGACGCCAGTGGGGTGCGCCGGGCCGCTGGCCGCACCGCTGAGCGGGTCAACGCCCTGCCGGAGGCGCAGGGGATGCCGCCGCTGAAGACAACCCTGGGCCATTCGCGCCTGGAGGTGTTGGTGGGCAGCCTGCTGGGCCCATTGATTGGATTGGTGGGCGATGCCTTTGTGGGCAGCCCTGTTCATCTGGCGCAGCAGCTGGGCTGGTTCAGCGGGGTGGCCTGAGCTGGCCGATGCCGCTCCCGAGCTGACCGATGGTCAGCGTGTTGCCCTTGAGGGTTTCCAGGACTGGCTGACGGCCTCCGAGGCGGATTGCCCGTTTGTGCTCAGTGGTTATGCCGGCACCGGCAAAACCTTCCTCTCGGCAAGGTTTTTGCAGCTCGCCGATGCCGCCCATCTCTGCTGGACCGTGGCAGCACCCACCCATAAAGCCGTTGGGGTGCTGCGTCAGCAGCTCGAGGACCAGGGTCTGCGTCCCACCTGGTATCCCTCCACCATCCACCGTTTGCTCCGCCTCAAGCTCAGTCGCCAAGAGGAGCAGGAGCGCTGTGATCCCACCGAGCAGACCGCGACGGCGCTCGAACACCTGGGCTTGGTGCTGGTGGATGAAGCCTCGATGGTGGATAGCCGCTTGCTGGAGATCACCCTGCAATGCGCCCACACCTATGGCACCCGCTTGGTGTTTGTCGGTGATCCGGCCCAGTTGCCGCCGGTGAGTGAGGAGAGCAGCCCGGTGTTTGCCATGAAGCGCTCAGAAGCGCACCACCTCCAAGAGGTGGTGCGCCACGGGGGGCCTGTGCTGCGTTTGGCCACTGGTCTGCGGCAAGGGCAGCTGCCCAGCAGTCAACCGCCGCTGCTGCCGCCAGTGGATGACGACAGCGGCCGGGTGGCGGTGGTCAGCCGGGAGGAATGGATCAGCCAGGCCCAAGAAGCCTTGCGGTTGAGCAGTGAGCGGCTCGACCCAGACCACGCCCGCTTGCTGTGTTTCACCAACCGAACCCTGGATCGTTTGGTGCCGATTGCGCGGCGGGCCCTGCACGGGGAGATGGCCGATCAATTGCCCGTGTTGCCTGGTGAGGTGCTGATCACGCGATCGGCGGTGATGGCCCCGGCCTGCCAAGAGGGCTTGGCCAATGGAGAAGATGCCGATCTGGTGTTGGGCTCCAACCGCGAACTGTTGGTGCGTGATGTGGCCCCGGATCGCTGTGATTTGGCGGACTTGGGGCTCAAGGCCGCTCCAGTGATTGAAACCCTGCGGGTGGATGTGGAAGCCGGTGAAAGCCAACTCCAGCTGCGTTTAGCGCCAGCCGCAGGCAGCCCAGGGCGGCAACGGCTCGATGCGGCTTTGGCTGATCTGCGCAGCCAGGCCAAGCAGGCCGAAGGCAGCCAGCGGCGTCAACTCTGGCGCCAGTTCTTTTTGCTGCGCGATTCCTTTGCCAGCGTCGGACCTGCGGCAGTGCTCACGGTGCATCGCAGCCAGGGCAGCAGCTTCACCGATGTGTTTGTGGCCCCCGATGTCTATTGGCCGCAGCAGGAGGAGATTCGCCGTCAGTTGGTCTATGTGGCGGTGAGCCGGGCCCGGCGCCGGGTTTGGTTGGTGGGGCGTGAGGGCTCGGAGGCCATGCGCTCAAGCTGGCAGCAGGGGCTCAGCTGATGGCGGTGAAGCCATCAAGCCCGCTCCAGCCCGACCAGCCCAGATAGAGCGCCAAGGCGACGCTGATCAACCCCAGGATCAAGCTGCTGCGTTGCTCGATGAATCGCTTGCCCTGCTCCAGCAGCGGTTGCACCTGCTGTTTGCGGACCAGCACCAACAGAATCGGAATCAGCAGCAGGGTGCTGCTGATCAGGCTGAAGTAGGCGATTAAGCCCAGCTCCAGCAGCTGGCTGTGATGACCCCCCTGCACCAGGGAGGCTCCCTTGGCGAGCAGGAACAGGTTGTCGGGGCTCAGGAGAAGCGTTAGCGGTGCGGTGAGCAGCAGCACCGTCAGGGGCAACTGTCCAACTTTTTCCAGCTTGGTGATCCAGCTGCCCTGCAGATCTTTGAAGTCTTTGGGTTTGGGATCCAGTTCGCGAATGCCCAGGGCCAGCAGCGCTCCGGCGGCAAACAGATCAATTCCCACCTGGTGAATCCCGCCTTTCTCCATCGAGAGGGTGAGCCCCTTGCCCACCGTCACCAGCAGCGCGATGGCAACGCTGTTGGTCACAAACCAGGCGCCACTGAACAGGCTGGATTTCAGCAGCGGCGTGCTGCCCAGCAGCAGCAGCAGCACCAAGGCGATGTCGAGGGGGCTGAGGGCAACGGCAAAGCCGCAGGCCGTGAGTTCGGTGAAGGTGCGCGTCAGTGGCACGGCGCGTTCCAGTGTTTGAGCGCTCGATTCTCGCGCTCAAAGCCCAGCACGCTGTAGGTGCCGGTGCCCAAGATCAGGTGCTTGCCGCCGCAGGCACCCTGCTCCATCCATGTGCCGGCCAGGCTGCGCAGGATGTGGCCGTGGGCAAACAGGGCCACATCCCCCTCGATCGTCAGCAGTTGATCGATCACCCGCTGGCAACGAGCCGTGACCGCTGCGGCATCCTCACCGCCTGGGCAGCCATGGCTCCACACACTCCACGTCGGCACGGTTTGGCGGATTTCTTTGGTGGTGATGCCTTCGTAGTCGCCGTAATCCCACTCGCGCAGGTCTGGGTGCACGTCTGCTTGGGCGCCAAGACCTGCAAGTTCGCAGGTGCGCCGGGCCCGTTGCAGTGGACTCACCCACACCTGCGCAAAGGACTGACCACGCAGCCGTGGAGCCAAGGCCTTGGCTTCCTCTTCCCCCTCGGGCAGCAGTGGTATGTCGCTACTACCGGTGTGGCGGCCATTGCGGCTCCACTCCGTGGCCCCGTGGCGGAGCAGCCAGATGCATTGGCTCGCGGCCATGGGCGGCCTCCGGGGTGACGGTTCTGCTGAACCCTATGGAGCGGATTTTGCTAACGGGTTAACGCCCCGCCTTGGAAGTGATTCGGCCTGATTTCAAACCAATCGGCACCGGTGGTAGCGACGCGACTGCCATCAACCGAATCAACCCGGGCTCCAGGGGGGCCGCCTTCGCACCACACCCTGAGTTCCGTGAGGCGTTGCTCGTCGCCTTCGGCTTGCACTTCGACGCTGCCATCGCTGCAGTTGCGCACCCAGCCAGCGAGGCCCAATTCCTGCGCTCGGCGGCAGCACCCGGCCCGGTAGCCCACACCCTGTACCAGCCCTCGAATGCGAAAGCGCCAACGTTCAGCAGGAATGCGCAGGGAGCGATTCGGTTGGCCATCACGCTCTAGGCGCTTAGCCACTTGCCGGCGGCGTGCGTCAACCGTTGGGGAATCGAAGGGCATCCACCCCAATGGAGGTGGAGCCAACTTGCGTGAACGGCGGCGTCGGTCCATCCCTCAACCCTAGACCTCACGCCCCACCCCTCCAGCTGCCAAAGTGCTGCTTCCATCGGGCTGTCGTCCAGTTGCCAGCGGTGGAATTCATGGCCGTGCAACACCTCCCCTTGGCGCACCACCAGCCCATCGCGCTTCACCTGGGCGGTGCGGTAGCCCAGGCTGAGCGCACCGCGGCAGGCGCGATGGGGCAGTAGGCCGGCCATGGCGTGGTGTTGCCCATTAGCGTCCACCAACTCCTGCCCCAGCAGCAGCAGTCCGCCGCATTCGGCATACATCGCGCCCCCTGCCGCTCCATGGCGGGCTAAGGAGCCGAGACTTTGGTGGCATTGGCTCAGCTCCTTGGCATGCAGCTCGGGGTAGCCACCCGGCAACACCACCGCGCCGCATTGCGCTGGCAACGGTTGATCCGCCAGTGGTGCCCAATGCGTCACTTGACAGCCCAGATGCTGCAACGACTCTTCCAGTTCGGGGTAGCAGAAATGGAAGGCGGCATCCCTGGCCACAGCCACCACAGGACCATGGGGCGGTTGCTTTGGCCCAAGGTCCATCAAGGGATGGTCTGTTGCGGCAGTGCCATGACTGGTTAGTTGCGGCCAGAGGCGCTCGAGATCAAGCCATTGCGCAGCCAACTCGGCCCATTGTTGGCTCCGTTCTGGCCAATCGGGCAGGTCCTGGGGGGGGAGCAAGCCCAGATGGCGGCTGGGTAGTTCCAAGGCTGGATGCCGCGGCAACACCCCCAGCAGTGGCATGCCGATCTGCTCGAGCACATCGCTCAGCAGCTGTTGGTGCCTCGGCGTTGACACGCCGTTGAGCACAACTCCAGCAATGGAGAGGTTGGGGTCGTGATCGCGAAAGCCCCGCACCAAGGCCGCTAACGATGCGGCCTGACGGCTGGCTTCCACCACCAACAGCACAGGCAAATCAAGGCTGGTAGCGACTGCAGCGCTGCTGCCTACGGAGCTGGGGCCAACGCCATCGAACAGCCCCATTACCCCCTCCACAAGCGAGAGGGGTTGCTGTTGGCTCCACCAGCGAAAGCTGCGGCGCACCCACTCCTCACCGCAAAGCAGCAGATCGAGGTTGCGGCAGCGAACCCCACTGACGCGGCTGAGCAATTGCGGGTCGAGATAGTCCGGGCCAACTTTGAAGCTCTGCAGTCCCTGCCCGCGCTGGGCGGCAACAGCGGCCAGCAGCAACGACACCAGGGTCTTGCCGCTCCCGCTGCAGGGGGCGGCGATCAGAAGCGTCAAGCCTGGGCTGAATCAGCGCGGCAGCAGTCTGGATGCCAGCGGGACACAGGCGGCCAGCAGCGGATTGGTGCTGTCGTGGCCACCGCGCAGGGTGCGGGAGACCTCCCGTTGGGCGGACTCAATGGTGGAGGTCACCACCTGCTCCACCAACTCCATTCGAGCCATGCCGCCTGCTTCTAAGCGCATGCAACCCCCGGTTTCACCGCAGAGGATCACGCACAGCGGCGCACGGTGCTCGGGCCTGCAAACCAAACGCAAGCCCACGATGCTGCCGGGATGGGTGCTGGGATCGCCCACAGGGACGGGCATCTGGCGGAGCTGCACGGCAACCCCATCGGGCCGCCGGAAGCTGGCGCTGATGCCATCGCCTTCGCAGTGGTTGCTGGACTCCAGGCTCCAGCCCAGGCGGTTGGCAATCCAGGCAGCCATCAACAGGCCCTGCACGGGTTGATGCCCCTGCACATCGATATCGAGTTGCACCACGTGGGCCAAGGCATCACGACGGCCGGGGTGGTCGAACACCATGGCCAGGTTTTCTCGCCAGCTCGACAGGCGATACCAGTTCAGATCGCTGATGGCCTGGCCGGCTGCGGCGCGCTGGCTGAGCACATCGAGGGCGCGGGCTGGAGTGCCGATAGCCGTGTCGATGATCAGCCGCCGCGGAGCCTGACTGATGCCTTCAAAGACATCCGGTGCCTCATCCAGGGTGCCGTTCCACCACACCCAGCAGGGGAGTTCAGCAGGGATCAGGGGATTCACCATGCCAAGCCCCCGCTGCAGGGCCTCCATGCCGCCGCGCATGACCACCACATCACCGCAGACCGATGAGGCTGGCCCGTCTTCAGGGAGAGGGCAGTAGGCGGCCACCAGGGTTTCCAGATGCTGATGGTGATCGAGGCTGGGAGCCAAGGTGATCAGCCTCCTTGGTTGGTGCAGGCTGATGGCCGGATCCACGTACTGGCCGCGGAGATCCTCGCTGGCCTGATCCCCGGGCAGTTGCCCCAATTGCCAGGCCAGCTCTGGGGCCAGTGGCGAGGTGGAGAGCGGAAGCCCGCATGCGGGAACGGCTTGGCGCCCCGCTTGGAGCAGCTCCTCGCGTTCTAGGCCCGTGATGGGGCCATCGAGGCGGCCAAGCCGCACCAGGTGCTGCTCGATCCAAGAGGGCTGCCACACCAACAGGCTGAAGGTGGCGGCGCCACTGGAGGTGGCGTCCTGTTCACCGCCATTCCAGAGACGGCCGAGGTAATCGGAGACGTCCTGGGGGGGGAGTTCCAGCGGTGCCTGAAGAGTGAGCTGAGGAGCCATGGTTCAACGGGGTGGCAGAAACGGACGGGAGAGGGACAGGGAATTGCTCAGGGACGACGCCACAGCAGGCCATCACGGGCCAACAGGCTGTCGGAGGCGGCCGGGCCCCAGGTGCTGGCTTCGTAGGGGTAAACCGGAAGCTGCCAGGGCTGCTGTTCAATCAGCTCCACCAGGGGCGTGTAGAGGCGCCAGGCGGCCTCCACTTCATCGCTGCGGGTGAACAAGGTGGGATCGCCGAGCATGGCGTCGGCGAGCAGCCGCACATACCCCTCGTCAGAGGGCTCACCAAAGGACTCGTCATAGGAGAAGTCCATATCCACTGGCCGACTGCGCATGCCAGAGCCTGGAGCTTTGACTTCAAAGCGGAAATCGGCCCCTTCATTGGGTTGGATCCGCAGGATCAATTGATTCGCTCCAGGGGCGCCGCCGCCTGAGGAATCAAAGAGGTGCACGGGAGCTTCCTTGAAGGTCAGCACCACCTCACTCATGCGCTTGGGCATGCGCTTGCCGGTGCGCACATAGAAGGGCACCCCCTGCCAGCGCCAGTTGTCGATGAACAGCTTCATCGCCACGTAGGTCTCCGTGGTGCTGTTGGGATCCACGTTGGGCTCCTGGCGGTAGCCCGCCAGGGGATCACTGCTGGTGCCGCCAGGGCCATATTGACCGCGTACGCAGCAGTTCCAGGGCTCGGCCTCATCGGCGAGCCGAGCGGCCTGCAGCACCTTGGCCTTTTCATTGCGGATGGCCTCGGGGTCGTAGCGGCCCGGGGTTTCCATGGCCGTGAGGGCCAGCATCTGGGTGAGGTGGTTTTGCACCATGTCCCGGAGGGCACCCGAGGTTTCGTAGTAGCCCGCGCGCTCTTCCACGCCAACGGTTTCTGCTGCCGTGATCTGAACGTTGTCGATGTAATTGCGGTTCCAGATCGGCTCGAAAATGGTGTTCGCAAAGCGCATCACCAGGATGTTTTGAACCGTCTCTTTGCCGAGATAGTGGTCGATGCGGAAGATCTGGTTTTCCTGCCCGCAGCTTTTGACCACGCGATTGAGTTCCTGGGCACTGGCGTAGTCGCGGCCAAAGGGTTTTTCAATCACCACCCGGCTGCGCTTGGGATCGGCCAAGAGCCCGGCTGCCGCCAAAGCGCGGCAACCACTGCCGTAGAAGGCTGGGGAGACAGATAGGTAGAAGGTGCGGTTGCTGCGGGTGGCGCGCTGGCGGTCGATCTGCTCGAGGCGCTTGCCGAGTCGCACCAGGTCGTCGCTTTTTTGCAGATCAACCGGCTCGTAGAAGAGGCCAGCAGAAAAGGTTTTCCAGCTCTCCGGGTCGTCAGCGATCTTGCTGGCGAGCGCCGCTTCCATCTTTTGGCGGAATTCGTCGTCGCTCCAGGGGCGGCGAGCACAGCCGAGCACCGCAAATTCGCTTGGCAGGCGCCGCTGCCGGAACAAATCAAACAGGGCTGGAATCAGCTTGCGATGCGTGAGGTCGCCGCTAGCGCCAAAGATCACCAGGCACTGCGGTGAAATCACCCGCTCCTGGCGTAGGCCAACGCGGAGCGGGTTGGTCAATGTGGCGGTCATCCCGTGGCCTCAGACAGAGGATTTCCACAAGATGAAGGCAACAGATGAACAGAAGGTGAATGGTCCGTTCTTCTGCAGATTTGACCGTCTGATTGAAGACCTGATCAGTAGGTCTCGACGTGCCAGCGCTCGGCTTTTTTGAGTTGAGGACGCAGTTCAGCCCAATCCATCCCCTTGGCGGCAGCGGCTGCGGTCATCGCTTCATCAATGCCGGGTTCCATGCCCCGTAGACCACACATGTACACGTGGGTCTTGGGATCTTCGATCATCGCGAAGATCTCATCGGCGTACTCGGTAACGCGGTCTTGGATGTACATCCGGCCGCCCTTGGGGTTCTGCTGCTCCCGGCTGATGGCCTTGGTGTAGCGGAAGTTGTCGGAGTACTCGCTCTCGTAACGCTGGAAATCCTCGTCATAGAGGAGGTTGGCGGTTTTGGGGGCGCCCATGAACAGCCAAGCCTTGCCGCGGAACTTCCAGCCATTGGCTTCGCGCTCTTTGTCCTCAAACATCCGGCGCAGGTAGGTGCGCATGGGGGCGATGCCGGTGCCGGTGGCCAGCATGATCACGTTGGCTTCTTCGTCCTCGGGCAGCAGCATCTCTTTGCCAACGGGGCCAGTGATCTTCACCTTGGCGCCAGGCTCGATGTCGCAGAGGAAAGTGGAGCAGGTGCCGTAGATCTGCTCTCCGGCTTCGTTCTTGTATTCCAGCTGCCGCACACACAGCGACACGGTGTTGTCTGCCATGTCATCGCCATGGCGGGTGCTGGCGATCGAATACAGACGCAGCTTGTGGGGCTTGCCTTTGGCGTCTTCGCCGTCGGGAATGATGCCGATGCTCTGGCCTTCGACGTAGTGCAGTTGGGGATCACCGCCTTCGAGGTTGAAGGTGATGTGGTTCACCCGGCCGATGGCGCCGTCCTGCAGCAGGGAATAGTTCTCGGTGACCGTTCCCACAAAAGGATTTTTGGGCTTGTAAAGGTTGACCGGCACCTGCGCGTGGGCTGTGGCGGGCTTGCTGGCAGCAGGTGTAGTCACAGGAGCTGGTGTCGAAGTGGTCGAAGGTGTGGCGATGGGCGCAGTCCCACCAATGGGCGTCACCCGAACGATGCGCGCTCCGCTGCGGCCGGTGTTGCGCATAACGGAGTTGAGCTGGTCATAGCTGACCTTCAAGACCTCATTACTGCGTTTGACTCCAGCTCCTGACATGCCGGCCACTTCAATGGCGAACATGCGGGGAGTGCCTGGAGCTGCAGAGACAGGAGGTACGCGCATGGATTTGGGAAAGGCGCCGCGACTATAGGAAGCTTCTGCAAGCCTCCTTCACACCGTCAGGGCGAAAACACGTTTAGTGTCACTGATGTTGCAGATGTGACGCTCTGGCGGCCCCAGTCCTTTTGTTTTCGATCCCAGAACAATCCAACGGCTTGGAGCCGATTGAGCAGCAGATCGAGCGGCTGCCAAACGCAACCCGTCGCCTGGCGGCCCAACTGAGGTTGCCGTTGGAGATTGAGGAGGTTTGGGCGGTGTTGACCGATTACGACCGCCTCACCAGCTTCATTCCCAATCTGATCTCCTCCCGGGTGGTGAGCCGTGAAGGTTTGGAGGTGGTGCTCGAGCAAGAGGGGGCCCAGCGTTTTGCTGGATTGCGCTTCACGGCCAAAGTCACGTTGGAGCTGCGCGAGCGTCGCCCCGATGGCATGCTCGATTTCCGGATGGTCAGCGGCGACTTCCGCCGTTTTGAGGGCGCTTGGTTCGTCTGCCCTGACCCCCTCGGTGGCGTTCGCCTGCGCTACGAGGTGTTGATTCAGGCCTGCAGGGGGATGCCCATCGGCCTGATCGAGCAGCGCCTCAAAGAAGACTTGTCGATGAACCTGCGTGCTGTGGCCGCTGAAGCCCTTAAGCGCACCAACATGGCTGCCGCACAAGCAGAAGCCGCCATTTACTGAATAACGTCTACTCATCGGTAGACGTTGATCTGGATGTGGTGTGATTGCCAGTGTCTGGATACCCCCAAGGGGATTCGAACCCCTGTCGCCTCCGTGAAAGGGAGGTGTCCTAGGCCTCTAGACGATGGGGGCGAGGCCGTTTGGCAAGAAGACAACTTAAACCATCGGGTCCTGCCTGGGTCAAGCTAGCTGCTCTGGCCTCTCCAGATCGGAACTGTGAAGTGGAAGCAGGCCCCTTCGCCGGGGTCTGAAACCACCCAAATGCGCCCGCCATGGACTTCCACAATGCGGCGGCAAACCGAGAGGCCAACACCAAATCCCGAGGTTTGCCCCGCGGTCTGCGGTAACCGCACCCGGTCTTGAAAGATGCGTTGTTGCTCTTCGGTCGGAATGCCTGGACCGGAGTCGCTCACGCTCACTTGAACCCATTGGCTGGTGCGGTGCAGCAGCTTCAAGCTGACCTGACCGCCATCAGGAGTGAACTTCAAGGCGTTCTCCAGCAGGTTCAAGATCACCTGACGCATGCGCCGTTGGTCGGCGTACACATCCGGCAGGTCCGATGGCACATCGGTGAGCAGTTCCAAGCGGCGGTTCACCCACAGCTTTTCCAGCTCAAGGATGGCTTCGGCGGCGATGGGAGCTAGCCCCAGCCGTTGTGGGTTGAACAGGGCTTCCCAGCGGGTGCTACCCACCTCCAGCAAATCGTGGGAGAGCTGCTCGATGTCCTCGAGCCGCCGATCCATCACATCGAAAAAACGATCGGTTTTGATCTGCTCGAGCCGGTAGCTCTGCAGCGCCAGGTTCGCGGCGGTTAGGGGGGTGCGCAGCTCGTGGGCCACCATCCGCAGCAGCCGTTCCTGCACGCCCAGGCGTGAGGTAAGCGTTTCGTTTTCTTGGCGCAACACCAGTAACTGATCCTCCAGCTGCATTTCCCGTTGGCTGGTGCCGCCAGCGGTGTCTGACGGGGTGAGGCTGGAACTCAGGCCACTCACCATGCCGAGCTGCTGCCAGCGGGGCAGCCAGTTCTGCAGTTGCCTCTGAATGGCATTGCCCGCAAAGACCTGCTTCGGGGCCGGGTCGAGCTTGATCAGCGCCGGTGTGGCCACCAGGCGATGCAGCTCGAGCAGTTCCGGCTGTTTCTGTGGATCAGCGATTGAGAAGCTGATGTTGAAGGTGTGCTTTTGTTCCTCGAGAAAAGACAGCAAAGCCCTGACGTCGGGCCCAGCAAGGTGGTGGGGCCCGGCGACCAAGAGCAGGGTGATGTCCTGCCGATTTTCGTTATCGCCGGTGGGGGGCAATGAAACCCATCAATCGGAAACAGGTTATTGAGGTTTCTTGATTTGCTCAGCAAAAAACGACAAACCGCAGTAAATGACCCCGCCCGTTGGGTTTGGTGGGCGGCTGGCCTGTTCCTGCTGCTGGGTCTGCTGGTGCAGTTTTGGCGGCTTTGGTCGCTGTCGGCTACTTACGACCAAGGCATCTTCAACCAGGTGCTCTGGAACAGCGGCCACGGCCGCTGGTTTGCCAGCAGCCTCTCCTCCCAGCTTTCCAGTGCTGTGTTGCATGGGGGATTGGCGCCTGATCCCAGTTATCAGCGCCTCGGCCAGCACTACACGCCATTGCTGCTTCTCTGGGCACCGCTGGTGCGGTGGTTGGGCTTCGCTGCCTTGCCCCTCGTGCAAGTGAGCCTGATGACGGCGGCCGGTTTGGTGTTGCACCGCCTGGCTCGGGGGTTGCTTCCAGCTGGGCTAGCTGCAGCTGTGGCCTGCAGTTTTTATTGCGCCCAGGCAGTGATTGGCCCCACCTGGTGCAACTTCCACGATCTCTGCCAGCTGCCGCTGCTGGTGTTTCTGCTGCTCTTGGGGCTGCTGGAGCGGCGTTGGTGGTTGCTGCTGTTGGCGGCGCTGTTGATTCCGTTGGTGCGTGAGGACACCGGTGTTGTTCTCTTTGGCATGGCCCTGTGGATGGGCCTGCGGCGCAAGGCCCCCTGGTGGGTGGCTGCGTTAATCGGCCTTTGGGGCGCTGCCTGGTGCGTTGTGGTCACCTCGGTGTTGATGCCTGCGGTGAGCGCCGATGTCAGCAAGCGCTTCATGGTGGAGAACTTTGGTCAGTACACCCCCGATGCTGAAGAGCTCAGCAGTTTGGAGGTGCTCAAGGGTTTGCTGCTCCAGCCGTGGCGCCTGCTCTGGGAGCTGATTAATCCCCCCGGAAAAACCCTGGCCTATCTGGCAGCGCAGTGGTTGCCACTGATGTTTGTGCCAGCGCTCAGCCTCGATGCCTGGTTGTTGGTCGCTCTGCCATTGGCGGGATTGTTCTTGGCTCGGGGCAGTAACGATCCGCTGTCCATCAACATCCGCTACGCCCTGCTGGTGGCACCGGGCCTTTTTGCCGGAGCGGTGTTTTGGTGGCAGCAGCGCAGCCAGCTGTTTGCGAGGCGCCGTTTGCGCCGCATTTGGACCGGGTGTGTGCTGCTCTCGCTGTTGTTGACGTTGATCAGTAATCCGAACCGAAGCCTGTCGTTTTTGGTGCCTGACAGCTTTGTTCCTTGGGTGCATGTCTCGCCGCTGCAGCAGTGGCGACATGGCCGTTTGGCTCGCCAAGCCCTGGCCGTGATTCCCCCTGAGGCGTCGGTGGCTGCCAATACGCCATTGATTCCACTGCTCTCGCACCGCCGGGTGTTGGTGCGCTTACCCGCTTGGTATCAGTGGCAAGACAGCGATGGGCAGCGCCAGAACGTCGATTGGGTGGCGATTGACACAGCTCAAGCCAGTCGGCGCGCCAAGGCGTTTGCCCCTGATCGACGCAGGCAGTTGCAACTCCAGTTGCAGCTGCGCGACTTACAGGGCCAGGGCTACAGCCCAGTGGCCAACGCTGATGGTGTTGTGGTGCTACGCCGCAGTTGAAGATCATCTGCAGCTTGGGGATGTTTTTCTTTGCCCCTGGCTAAGACGAAATTGAGAGATCGTCCCTGATCAGTGGAACCCGTCTCCCTGTTTCGAGCCAAGCCGACCGTTGAGCCGCAGCAGCGGCTGCAATTTGATACGTCGCTGCGGCGTTGGTTTAATCGCAATTTGGGGTTGTGGCGCTCCCGCCGGCAGTACTTTTTTGCCGACGATCAGGCCTTGCGGGTCGACATGTTCTTACGCATGGAGGCGTTCAGTGAGCCGGTTGAGGGAGAGGCGGCCTATCGCTTCACCTGGTGGCCCGAGAAGGAATACGACTTTTTCGACAAGAACCCGCGCTACGTGCGGGAAGGAACCCTGGAGGCCTATCTGTGCGGCCATCAGCTGCGCCGTAGCCGCGGCTATCTCTGCGGCTCACCCACCAAGAGCCAGATTCGCCAGGTGGATGAGCATGAGTTGGTGTTTGAGTCCCATTACCTGGAGTGGGACATCCTTGAGCACATCCGCTTGGTGGACATGGACCGCTACCGGGCCCGCTCGATTTATTCCTGGTGCAATGGGGAGTTGGTGCTGGCCGAAGTGCACCACGAAGAGCGTCTGGAATCCTCAGGCCAACCGTTGACATCCTGATTCGATCTCGTTGCCGCCGGCTGTGGGACGGGCTAGACAGCCTGGAGCCGATCTGCTCCTCGATGACATCAGCAGCGAAGCCCATCCAGGAGCCTGACGGCTGGGATGAGGAAATCAGCGAGGAGGAGCTGCAGTTTTTGGCCGAATGCATGCCGGAGCAGCTGGCAGCCAAGGCCGCTGAGCTGGAACAAGACCTGCCTGAAATTCCAAGAGTTCCGAACTTGAGCGAAAAGCGGCCACTGCGCCGGGCGGCTTAAGCAAATAAGGGCCAACATGGAGCGTCTTTTGAGCTGTCTTGGCCATGCGCCAGTTGCTGTCTGCTGCTGCCTTGATGGCCGTGGCCATCTCCCCCCTGCTGCAACCCAGCGCAGTGCAGGCTGCTCCTGCCACTGAGGAGGAGATGACGCTGTATTCGCGCATCACTGCTCTTAATGCCTGTTTGGCTGTTTCCAACGGCGTTGAATTCAAAAAAGCCATTGGCATTGCCGGCGAAACCCTGACCCAAACCATCCAGGGTCAAAACGGCGGCGCCATTGCCCAGCTCGGCGATAATCCTTTGCCGATTGAAGATCTACGCAAGGGTTCTATTAACTCCGTGTTGATTGCTGTGGCTCAGGTTTGCCCTGATCAGATGCCCGATGACGTGCGCGCGAAGATCCAAGAGGCCCTGCAAGCCGGCGGCGGAGCTGAGTGAGCGCTGAGGTGGCGGTTCGCCTGTCCGACTACCAGCCTCCGCTCTGGCTGGTTGATGCCCTGGAGCTGCGTTTTGAGCTCTTCAGCGCCGAGACCTTGGTTCATGCCCAGCTGAGCATTCAGCGCTCAGCTGATCGGCAGCTCGAGCCGCTGTGTTGGCCGGCTGTGGCCATGGAGATCCAGGAGCTGGCCATCAATGGCATGGCCCTGCCAGCGGAGGCGTGGAGTCATCAAGGCGGTGAGCTGGTGATTGAATCGGCCGTGTTGCCGGACGATCCCAGCTGGACGCTGCAAACCCGAGTGCGGCTGGATCCAGCCAGCAACACCAGTCTGGAAGGTTTGTATGTGAGCGGTGGGTTGTTCACCACCCAATGCGAAGCCGAAGGCTTTCGCCGCATCACCCCGTTTCCTGATCGCCCTGATGTGCTGAGCCGCTACCGGGTTCGCATTGAGGCTGATCAAAACGATTGCCCCGTGCTGTTGAGCAACGGCAACTGTGCGGCCACTGGCAATCTTTCCGGAGGTCGTCATTTCGCCGAATGGCACGACCCCTTCCCCAAGCCCTCCTATCTATTTGCCCTGGTGGCGGGCCGGTTGCAGGAGGTGCGCGATCAGTTCACCACCGCCTCAGGACGTGAGGTGGCCTTGCGCATTCATGTGGAGCCGGGTGATGAGCACCTCTGCGGCCATGCCATGGCCAGCTTGAAGCGCAGCATGGCGTGGGATGAGCAGGCATTTGGGCTGGAATACGACCTCGATGAGTTCAATCTGGTCGCTGTGCGTCACTTCAACATGGGCGCCATGGAGAACAAGAGCCTCAATATCTTTAATTCCAAGTTGGTCTTGGCCGATAGCGAAACAGCCACCGACGCTGAGCTGGAACGCATTGAAAGTGTGATTGGCCATGAATATTTCCACAATTGGACAGGCAATCGCGTCACCTGTCGAGATTGGTTCCAGCTCTCGTTAAAAGAGGGACTTACGGTTTTTCGTGATCAAGAGTTCACCTCTGATCTGCATGGAGCTGCTCTCAAGCGCATTGAAGATGTGTCCATGTTGCGGGCGGCTCAATTCCCTGAAGATGCTGGTCCAACCGCCCATCCTGTGCAGCCCAGTGAATACATCGCGATTGATAATTTCTATACAACAACCATCTATGAGAAAGGCGCTGAATTGATTCGCATGCAGCGAACGCTGCTGGGTCCTGAAGCCTTTTTGAAAGGGGTTCAGCTGTATTTGCGGCGCCACGATGGTCAGGCCGCCACCTGTGAGCAATTTGTTCAGGCCCTTGAGGAGGCTTCGGGGGTGTCCCTGCAAACCTTCCGCCGCTGGTATCACCAGGCCGGAACACCCCAGCTCTGCCTTCAAACCCATTGGGATGGTGCTGCTGGAGAACTGAAGCTGACGCTGTCTCAGCTCACACCCCCCACTCCTGGGCAAAGCGACAAGCAGCCCGTGCCGATTCCGGTGCGCCTTGGCGTGTTGGATGCCGCCGGCCAGCAATTGCAAGAGCGCTTGTTGGTGCTTGAGCAGGCAGAGCAGAGCTGGACTCTTTCGGGTTTGCCCACTGGGCCCAAGCCGCCTGTGTTGTCGCTGCTCCGCGAGTTCACGGCGCCCGTGCAACTGGAGTTCCCCCGCAGTGACGCTGATTTGGCGCTGTTGCTGCGCTCAGATCCTGATCCCTTTAGCCGCTGGGATGCTGGCCAGCAGCTCTGGCAGCAGCAGTTGCTGCAGCCCAATCCCGCCACCGCTGAGTTGCTCGAGAGCGTTTGCAGCCAGCTCTTGCAGGCCGTGGTGTCTGGTTCCAGTGACCCGCGGCTGGTTTGGGCCTTGTTGCAGGCCCCCTCACGCCCAGAGTTGGAAGCTGCCTGCATGGCTGCAGGCACAACACCGGATCCGCTGGAGTTGGAGCGGTCGTTGTTGCAACGTCGCTGCTGGCTCGGTGAGGCCTTGCAAGCTGAATTGAAGGCTGTCATCGCTTGGGCTGAGCCCCAGGCTGATCAGAGCTGGCCTGCTGGGGTTGGTGCGCGGGCCATGCTGGCTCTGGCTTGGTCGTGGCTCTCGGCAGCAGGCGATGGGGCTGTGCGCCAGCAAGCCGCCAGGGCCGTTGACGGCGGCTCAATGAGCTTGGCTCGATCCGGTTTGGCTGCCTTGCAGCCTTGGGATTGTCCCGAGCGGCAGCAGGCCAGTCTTGCTTTTGCCAAGCGCTGGCGGCAGAGGCCTGTGATCCTCGATGCCTGGTTTGGCATGGAAGCCTCCGCCCCCTTTGGCGATGGAATCACCCGGGCTGATGCGCTGCTGGAAGATCCGGCTTTTGACCCCAATGCGCCCAACAGTCTTCGGGCCGTGTTGGGTGGTTTTGGCCGCTGCGCCGAACATTTCCATCGCAGCGATGGCCGCGGCTACCAGTGGATGGCGCAGCAGTTGGTGGCGGTGGATCAGCGCAATCCGATCGCTGCCTCGCGGATGCTGAAGCTGTTCATGGGCTGGCGCCGTTACAGCCCGGAACGCCAACAGTTGATGCGCTCCAGTTTGGAGTGGTTGGCTGAGAATCTCACTTCCCCCAACAGCAAGGAAGTGGTGATGTTGTGTCTCGGCGCTGCTGAATAGGTTGCATTGAAGAGCATGAAGGCCTGATTCTTCAGGCTTGCCTGCTGAGCGATGAGCGGTATAAAACGCCCATTGGCAGGGTGTGATGTTCGTAACAGTTTTCGGTCAGAAAGGTGGTGTTGCCAAAACTTGCACCAGCGTTCATTTGGCGGCGATTTGGTCCAACCAATACCAATCGGTTGTGTTGGTTGATGCCGACCGCAATCGTTCGGCCAGTGCCTATGGCGCCCGCGGACTATTGAACTTTGAAGTGGCTCCGATCGAAGCGGCGGCCAAGGCCACGCGCTATGCCGAGGTGGTGGTCACCGATGGGCAAGCCAGCAGCAGCCAAGAAGAAATTAAAAACTTGGTGGATGGCGCTGATGTGATCATTCTCCCAACGGCAGCTCAAACCCGTTCGTTGGAATTGACCTTGGAGATGGCTGAGCATCTCAAGCAGTTCAAGGTTCCCTTTGCTGCTTTGTTGGTCAAAGTTGATTCGCGTAAGGCCAAGGCTGCGCGCGAGATTCGCCAAGCGCTTGATGCCGCTGGTATTTCAGTTTTGCGCGCTCAAATCCCCTTGCTGGCTGCTTTTGAAAAGGCAGAAAATGCTGGTGTCACGGTGGATCAAGCGGTGTCGGCTGCAGGTAAATCTGATCCTCGCCGCATGATCGGTTGGCATGCCTACACCAAGGCCTGTGAGGAAATTGCCGAGCTGGTGCCCCAGCGGACGAATGTGATCCCCATGCATCCGATTGGTTGGGATACAACGCCGCTTGAGGATCGCCGGGCTGCTTAAGCCAGCCCATCCCAACTACCCCTGCTGGGGCGCCTGAAGCGTGATCTGGATCGATTTGAAATAGCGGCTGATTGGCGGTGCGTTTCCAGCGGCCTTCCATTTGAGGATCACCTTCATCGCCACAGGCGTGTCGCGTTCGCTCATGCTCAGATCGACGGGCTTGGTTTTCGCCTGGATGTACTCCAGTAGTGCGTCTTCATCGCGGGGGATGGGGACCAGGGGCATCTGCTCGGCTGCCGAGGGGACTAGCCGGTATTTCTCTTCATATCCATCGGCATAACGCACAAACAGACGCGTCACGAAGGGTGGTCGGTAGAGGCTTTTGAGCAGCTTGTAGCGCAGGGTGGGCTCAAATTTGAGGCTGAAGCTGGTTCCAGGCGGGAGATCTTTGGGTAGCTCCAGAAGTTCTGTGCGGGGCCGATTGGGGTTGAGTGTGAAGTCGCGCTGCCAGATCACGGTCTCCTTCGCGTTGGCCTGGGAGCCTGCCTTCTCTTCAAGCACCAGCGAGCCGCGATCCCCGCGGTTGCGGTAGCTGTAGTTGTTGGCGATGGCCGTCAGGGCTGGGCCGTCGAGGCCCGTTGACAACCAACGGTTATCGATGCTGTTGACGCCTAGAACAACGAATTGGGGCCTTCGCTCGGGGTCGGTGAAGAAGGCGCGGTTCAGCTCCAACAGTTCGGCTGAATAGGGATTCAGCGAGTGGGGAATTGGCCTGGGGGTGTAGCTGAGCTTGTTGGCCACCAGATCGGTGGTGTCCCAAGGCAGGAGGTCGGCGGTGCTGCCCTCCGGGATATTGAAGCTTTCGGTGAAACCACTGACGCGTTGAAGATCCCGTTGGCGCCGATCGCGTAGGGCTTGACGGCCCTCTTCACCCTGGCTGGCGCCAATAAACCCTCGGATCCCGTCGTTGCGTTCCTGCAGCTTGTAGCCCCAGTCAGAAGCCAGTTTTTTGCTGCTGATGGAGTATCCCGCCACCACTGGCAACAGCATCACTAGCCACAGCCAAGCGCGCTTGGGGTTCAGCTCACGCCAGAACAGCATCAGCGTGAGCACACCGGCGGTCAGCAAAAACAGCCCCGACATGGGGAAGTGGCCCCCGTCATGGCGGACCATGCCGGCTTTAAACGGCGACCAGAAATAGATGGCGCTGACGCCGACCATCAGCACGCTCCACCAGGGGCTGCGCCACTGCAAGCGTCGTTTGAGCCCGGTGACCAGCAGGCTGATGGTGAAGCCACTGGCGAGCCAATAGGGCAGCTGTTGCCAGTCGTTGCGGCGCCGGTAGAGCGCCATGGCTTCGCTGTAACCAGAAACGATGTCTTTGTTGGGGCCGGTGATGTAGTGCCAGCCATCGCTGATTCCCATGCCCGCCGGAGCCATCAGGCCGATGCCGATGAGGGGCAGGGCCAGCACCTTGATCAATTTTTCAAAGCCAAAGCTCTGCCGGTGCGTAAGTTCGGTGCCCACCAGCACCAGGATCGTTGGCGCTGCCAGGGCCACAAACGAAAGCTTGATCAATACCCCCAGCACCAGGGTGCTCAGTTGCAGCAGATAGCTGATCAGGGGCAAGGCGTCTTGGCGGATGCGACACAGCGCCGTGAGGCTGACGATCAGGCAGAAGCTGTTGAAGAGGGCATCGAGCCGTTGGGAGGTCAAAAAGGCCAGCACCAGCAGCATCAGCCAGCTCAGGGGATGGCCGATTTGCCGGCGCAGGCTGAGCATCGCGGCCCCCCAGCCCAGGCCATAGAGCCAGCGGCCCAGCAAAAAGAAATTGAGGTTCTCGCTGACCTGACCTGTGTAGAGCTGGTGGTACGGACCAAAGGTGAAGACCACATCGCTGCCATAGAGGCGGCCGGCATCGGTGGCCTGAACAAGCGACTCCACCCAGCCCGGGTCAAGGCCGATCCATGGGGTGCGGATCGGCAGGCTCCAGATCAAAGCAGTGGCTGCTGCAAGAAACAGCAGCCCATCGAGCAACCGCGTGGACCACTGCTGTGACGTCGTTGGACGGCGCAGCGTCAGCGGCATTAGCTCTCAAAAGAAGTGGCTGGAACCTTACTGGAGCTTTCAGAAGGGCAGGATCTGCTCACCAAACAGTTCTGCGTGGCGCCGGCGCAGGCCTTGGCGCCGGAAGTCACCGCCTTCGGGGCCGGCATATGTCCCCCATAGCCCTTCCCAATAGAAATAGACCGCGCCAAAGCCGCGCTGATGGGCCAGCTGTAGCTTGCGGTGCAGCTTGGTCATTGGCGTGGTGCGCCCGCCGAAGCCAGCGAGGATGCCGATGTGCACGGGAATGCCCCAGCTTTCCGCGCGCCGGATTGCGCTCTGGCCCAGATCGTTTTCAAACCCTTTGAGCGAGTAGGCGTAGTTCTGCACGATCAGCTCATCCACCAGGCCGCGCACAGCCCAGATCTCCCAGTCTTGAAGCCATTGGTTGTAGGCAAAGCGAAAGGGTCCCGGCGAAAGGCTGATGCGTTCATTGCTGCCGCTTTCAGCTAGGGCGATACGCAGGCTGAGCAAGAGTTCGGTGAGCTTGTCCCTGCGCCAGTTCATCCAGGCCCGGTTGCTGAAATCCGCTGGAGGGTCCTCGCCGGTGTCGCGGCGGTAGAGCTGACGGGTGTAGTCGTCGTAGCCCAGCTCCACAGGCCAGGCGAAATGGTCATCGAGCTGGATGCCATCGGCGTTGCAACGGCTAACGATCTCGGTGATCAGCCCAATGAAGCGCTCTTGCACCCCAGGATGGGCGGGATTAAGCCACACCCGCAGGTCCTTCAGGGGCGAGGTTTGCAGGTTGGCGCCATGCATGGCGTGCAGCGCTGAGCCATCGGAGCGCTTCAGCACCCACTCCGGGTTTTGCTGCACCACCGCCGCATCAGCCGGCTCCATCAGTCCGTATTCGAACCAGGGGATCACCTGCATGCCCCGCTTTTGGGCGCTGCGCGTTAGGCGGCAGATGGGATCGAGATCAGGGGCATCGCGCTGCAGCTGGGGCTCCATCGGTGCCCAGCGGCTGCGGTGGAAGGTGGCGCCCCTGCTCCACACATTGGGGTAGAGCGTGTTGAATCCGGCGGCATCGAGCTGCTGTACAGCGCGCTCGATCCGCTCGGGGTCGTAGTAGAGAGGGCTGGGGCTATTGGTGAGCCACACACCCACGCGGCGGAAGTCAGCGCGGGCCGGAGATGGGACAAGACTGAGAGCCAAGCTGGCCAGCAGCCCACAGGCGCCGGCCCGGCGCAACCGTGTCACCGGAACATTGAGCTGACCGAGCTCTCCTCGTGAATCCGCCAGATGGTTTCGCCAAGCATGTTGGCGACCGAGAGCATCTGCAGCTGCGGGAAGCGATCCTCCGGTGCAACCGGGATGCTGTTGGTGACCACCACCTCTTCAAACAAGCCGGGTTCTGAGAGCCGCTCGACGGCAGGGGGCGAGAACACAGCATGGGTCGCGCAGGCGATCACGCGCTTGGCCCCTTGCTGACGCAGCAGCTTGGCCCCCTGAGAAATCGTGCCGCCGGTGTCGATCATGTCGTCCACCAGCACGGCGGTTTTACCGCTCACATCACCAATCACGGTGAGGCTTTCGGCCACGTTGTGGGCGGAGCGGCGCTTGTCGATGATGGCCAGAGGAGCGTCGTCCATGCGCTTGGCAAAGGCCCTGGCGCGCGCCACACCGCCGACATCGGGTGACACCACCACCACTTCGCCGAGATCGCGTGTGGCCAGGTAATCCACCAGCACCGGGGCTCCGTAGATGTGATCGCAGGGGATATCGAAATAACCCTGGATCTGGGCAGAGTGCAGGTCCATCGCCAGCACGCGGTTGACCCCGGATTCCTTCAGCAGGTTGGCCACCAACTTGGCGGTGATCGACTCACGGCCTGCTGTTTTGCGATCAGCGCGGGCGTAGCCGTAGTAAGGGATCACAGCGGTGATCTGCCTTGCCGAGGCTCTGCGACAGGCATCCACCATGATCAGCAGCTCCATCAGGTGGTCATTGACCGGAGCGCAGGTGGGCTGCACCAAGAACACATCGCAGCCGCGGATGGATTCTTGGATTTGGATATAGAGCTCGCCATCAGCAAATCCCTTGCTGACCCGGGGACCGACGGGAATGCCGAGATAACCAGCGATTTCTTGAGCCAGAGCGGGGTTGGAATTGCCGCAAAACAGACGAAGTCTTGAACTGTCGACTGTTGTTGGTGTCGGCACGCTGCGCTCGGTGGCCACGTAACTGGTCACGGTACTGGCCCAGGCCTCTCAGACTTCGATGGTAGAAGCGAGCCTGCACCTTTGACAGCTATCGAGCGTCTGTTCTGCTGCAGCCCCCATGGCAGTGCGGTGTTGCCGCCGCTGGCCCAGGCCTGGGATCAGCTCAAGTTGGGTCCCAAGCGCTGGTTGGAGGCCGGTGCAACGATCCAAGATCTGGCGCCCAATGGTGAACGGCTGCTGCTGCTCTCCGGTGGCGCGGAGCTGGTGGATTGGGCTCAAGCCGTTGCGGCTTGGCGCCTGCCGACGCTGCTCTTGATTCCAGCTGGTGAGCGCCTGCGAGCTGAAGCCGCTCTGCACTACGCCCTACTTCAGCAGCAGCAGGTGCCGGTGTTGGGCGTGTTGCAGGTGGGGGATCCATGGCACCCCGCTGATCGCCAGAGCGATGCCCTTCCTTGGTTGGGTTGCTGGAACCCTGATGAGCCCCAAGAGCTGGCCGCCTTCGGCAGCCTGCTGCAGCAACGCTTTCTGCAGCTGGATCCCTCCCAGGGCGCTTGAGCCTCAGGGTCGCCAGTCCTGCCCCAGCAGCACAGCAATTCCCGTATCCGGTGGGGTGGGGCCCGGTTGCAGTTCCCCTTGCCCAAGGGCGCGCTGGACCGCCAGCGCTTCGGGCCGCCCGCCGCTGTAGCGAATCAAGGTGCGCGGCAGCGGGGCCTCCAGCGGCAGTTCAGCCTCATAGGCCGGTTGCCCCGCGCGCCTGAGTTTGTTGAGGGCTTGGCCGCTGCTGATGGCATCGCTGCCCATCACGGCCACGGCGGTGTCGCTGTCGCTGGGGGGGCTCTGGCTCAGCCATCGCTCCAGCACGCTGCTGGCTTGGCCCTGATCCAGGCGCAGGCTGCCCCCCTCGGTTTGCAACGGCAGCCGGGTGATGCGCATGTTGCTGGGCTGCTGCAAGCCAGCGGCCAGCAAGCTCAGGATTTCACCTTTGGAGAGGTTTGTGCTGCTGGTGTTGTTCAGCTCCTGCAGCAGTTCGGGTAGCAGCGGCACCACGGCTGGATCGCCAAGCCGCTCAGCTATCGGCAACAGCAGTTCCTGTTGGCGTTGGCGCCGTGCCCCTTCACTGCCGGTGCCGCGCAGGCGCAGCAGCTGGAGGGCTTGCTCACCGCTAAGCCATTGCTGGCCGGCTTCGAGATTGATGTTGAGGCCTCCTGCTTTGTCCTGATAGCGCAATGGGGTTTGCAGCAGGAATGGGATGCCTCCAGCGGCATCAATGGCTGCGCTGAGGCTGTTCATGGGGATCAGCGCGTAGCGGTCGGGCCGCAGGGGGTCTCCAGAGCCCCCCAGCAGTTGGCTCACCACGTCGCTAGTGAGGGCTACACCGCCGAGTTGGTAGAGCTCCTGCAAGGGCACCAGTTGGTTTTGGCCCGGCAGCAGCACCTCGAGTTCACTGGGGATCTGCAGCCATTCCATCCCGCCTGTGGGATGGACCCGCGCCATCAGCATCAGCTGAATCTCGCCTTCAGTCGGGCTGTTTAGGTTCGGCTGGTCCAGGCCTAAAAGCAGCACGGTTTGCGCTTGGCCCGGTGGTTCGGCCAGGCGGCTAATGGCTGGCCGCTGCTCGTCGAGCGAGATCGTTTGCCTAGGGATCAAACGGTCGGCCAACCACACCCCGGCCAGCAAGCCGCCAAAGGCCAAGCTCACCCGCCAAACAATGCGTGTGCTGCGGCGGAGATCGGCCCAGGCACCCATGGCATACGGCAACGGAGTGGCAGATAGTTTGGGGCCTGTGGTGATCTCTGTCTGTTGACCCTCGCCCCGCATCAAAAGGCCAAGCCGATGGCCAGGGGCACGCTGCGTCCGGCCAAGGACCTGTGCAGCGACTGTGGCCTCTGCGACAGCCGTTGGGTGGCCTACGTGCGCCAGGCCTGTGCCTTTATCCATCAGCAATTTGAATCGCTGGAGCGCAAGGCCCATGGCCGCAGCCGCGATCTCGACAACGAAGACGAGCTCTATTTCGGCGTTACTGAGCGGATGTTTTGCGCCCAGCTGCAGCAGCCGCTGGAGGGTGCCCAATGGACGGGCATCGTCAGCACCCTTGGGGTGAGGGCCCTCGAGCAGAACCTGGTGGATGCGGTGCTCTGCGTGCAGCAGAGCCCAGAGGATCGCTTCACTCCCATGCCGGTGCTGGCCCGCACGCCCCAGGAGGTGTTGGCAGCGCGGGTGAACAAGCCCACCCTCTCCAACAACCTTTCGGTGTTGGAGCAATTGCCGGGTAGCGGCATCAAACGCTTGCTGGCGATTGGGGTGGGTTGCCAAACCCAGGCCCTGCGCGCTGTTCAAGACAGCCTTGGCCTCGAGGAGCTCTACGTGCTGGGCATGCCCTGCGTGGACAACGTCAGCCGCGAAGGCCTGCAGACCTTTTTAGAGAGCACCAGCCGTTCACCAGAGACGGTGGTGCACTACGAGTTCATGCAGGACTTCCGCATTCACTTCCGCCACAGCGACGGCAGCACCGAGACCGTCCCCTTCTTTGGGCTGGATACCCCCAAGCTCAAAGATGTCTTTGCTCCCAGTTGCCTCAGCTGCTTTGACTACGTCAACGCCTGCGCTGACTTGGTGGTTGGCTACATGGGCGCGCCGTTCCAATGGCAATGGCTGGTGGTGCGAAACCAGCGGGGCCAAAAGCTTTTGGATCTGGTGGAGGCTGAACTCAAAACTCAGCCGGTGATGAGCTCAGGCCAGCGGGCCCAAGCGGTGCAACAGGGGATCGATGCCTACGACAAGGCCCTGCGGTTGCCCCGTTGGTTAGCCGAAGTGGTCGGTGTGGTGGTGCAGCGAGTAGGACCGAAGGGTCTGGAATATGCCCGCTTCTCCATCGATTCCCATTTCACGCGTAACGCCACCTGGCTGAGACGCCATCACCCAGAGAAATTGGCACAGCATCTGCCGGCTTTCGCTCAAAAGATCGTGAGCCGCTATCGCCTGCCGCAGCCATGAGTGCCCTGCGCCAGTCGCTCGGCGGCCGCCGTCAGGTGGGTGTGCTTTTGCACGTCACCGCTTTGCCCAGCGGGGGCTTTGGGGCCGGGGCGCAGCGCTTGCTGCAGCTGTTGAGCCGGCACCGCGTTGGGGTGTGGCAGGTGCTGCCGTTGGCCCCCCCCGATGGCACCGGCTCGCCCTACAGCTCCCCCAGTGGCTTTGCCCTAAATCCAGCGTTGCTGGATCAGCAGGATCCTTTGCCGCCATGGACAGCCCAGAGCACGGCGGATTACCGCCAATGGTGCAAGCAGCAGCGCCATTGGTTGCAGGATCATGCGCGCTTCATGGTGCTGCGCGCGCGCTTTGAGCAGCAGCCCTGGTGGCAATGGCCTGAGCCGGCAGCTCGCCGCTCCAAAGCGTTTTTGCGTCAGTTGGATGGTGAGGAAGCCACGGCGATTGAGGCAGAAAAGCAGCAGCAGTGGTGGTTGCAGCAGCAATGGCAGCGCCTGCGCGGGGCATCTGCCGATTGCGGGGTGCAGATCCTGGGTGATCTGCCGTTTTATGGCGCCCATGACAGCGCCGATGTCTGGAGCCTGCCGCAGCTGTTCAGCCTGCGGCGAGACGGCAGCCTCGAGCAGCAGAGCGGTGTGCCGCCGGATTATTTCTCAGCCACTGGCCAGCTCTGGTCGACGCCGGTGTATCGCTGGAGCCGTCATCGGCTCAATGGCTACCGCTGGTGGCTGAAGCGCCTTGAACGCCAACTGGAGTTGTTTGATCTGCTGAGGATTGATCACTTCCGCGCACTCGCCGGCTACTGGAGCGTGCCTGGGGAGGATGACACCGCGCAAAACGGCCGTTGGCTGCCATCCCCTGGCCTTGCCATCCTCAAGCGGCTGCAAAAGCGATGTGGTGGCCGCTTGCCGCTGATCGCGGAGGATCTGGGCGTGATCACTCCAGATGTGGAGGCTCTCCGTGATGGCCTGCAGCTGCCAGGGATGAAGGTGTTGCAGTTCGCCTTTGATGGTGATCCGGCCAATGCCTATTTGCCCCACAACTTCGCTTCGGGGTCGTGGGTGGCCTACACCGGCACCCATGACAACGCTACGGCGATCGGCTGGTGGCAACAGCTCAGTGATCAGCAGCGTCAGCAGGTGCAGTCGGTGCTTGGTCACCCCGTGGCAGCACCGGGTTGGGAGCTGCTGCGTTTGGCGCTGGCATCCACGGCGGATTTGGCGGTGGTGCCGCTGCAGGATTTGATGAGCCTGGGGGATGAAGCCCGTTTCAACACGCCAGGGACAGCCTCAGGTAACTGGAGCTGGCAATTACAGGGTGATCTCGATGCTCTCGATGGGCACCTCAGTGGTTTGCAGCAACTGGCGGCTTGTTACGACCGCGGTTCAGTCGCGCCCCAGAGCGGCACGGAGTAGGTGTTGGGCTTGGCCGGATCTGCTTCGAGTGGTTGGCCGTTCCATTGCACGCCAACGTCTTCAGGTGTCACCCCTTCGGGCAGGGTGAGCTGCAACGTCCCTTGAGCGGGCTGGGCTGTTGAGCTGGCATCGTCGTTGCTGGCGAGCCGTTCCAGCGGTGAAGGCGGGGTTTGCTGGAGTGGCAACAAATCTGGGTGCAGCCGCAGCAGCTGTTCGTTGGCGGAGATCTCAGGCCGCTGGCCTACTTCGCTCGCTTTGACTGGATTGGCAGCGATGGGCCGGAGGCTTTGGCGTTGAGCCAATTGCAATTGGCGATGCTGCAGGTTCAAGCCATACAGCACACCGGCCACCAGCAGGCTGTAGGCGATGGTGCCCTGCCAGGTGTTGAACAGTTCAATGGAGCTCAGGGTGAAGCGGGTGAGCGGGCCGTGGCGGCGACCAAAGCGGTTCGTTTGCTTCGGCAGGTTTTGCTGCAGCGTGGCAACGATCTCACCGGCATCGAGCTCCAAGCGATCGGCCAGCTTGTCGATGATGGTGCGCAGGAACGCAGCTTCCGGCAGGCGATCACTCCAGGCTTTCTCAAGCGCTTCAATCACGGGGGTGCTGACCCGCGTGTCGAGCGCTAGCTGACGCATGGTGAGGTCGAGGCTTTCGCGGCGTTCACGCAAGCGATCACCCAGTTGCTCTAGCTGAACCTGGGGATCGCCGAGATCCAAGTCGCCAGCCACGCCTCTGCGCTTGCGGCTAGAGAAGCGCTGGCGCAAGGCGGTGATCGGTGCGCTGAGGCTGGCCATGGTGGAACGAACGCCGCTCAATGCTGCCTGGATTCTTGACGGGATGCCGCCAATGTGACGGCTTTCAGCGCCGCCTGTTCGTCTGGATGCAGCCGTCGCCACTGACCGCTGGGTAAATCGCCTAGCTGGACTGGGCCGATGCTGACCCGCAATAGGTCACGCACCGGGTGGCCCAGCTGCTCTGCCACACGGCGGATTTGGCGATTGCGGCCCTCCCGCATCACCAGCTCCAGCTGGCTGTGTTCTGCGTCTTGCTGCAGTTCTCGTACATCGGCTGACCGGGTGGGGCGGCCATCGAGCAGCACCCCATGGCGCCATTGCTGCAGCACGGCGCTACTGGGATGGCCACTCACCCAGATGCGGTAGCTCTTGCGGTGGCTGAAGCGGGGGTGGGTGAGCGCCAGGGTGAGCGCGCCGTTGTTGCTGAGCAGCAAGGCACCGCGACTGTCGCAATCCAATCGCCCCACCGGATGCAGCCCCTGCCCTTCTGCGAGCTCGGCGGGCAGCAGATCCAGCACCGTTCGCCGGCCGCGGGGGTCAAAGCAGGTGCTGTGCACGCCCCTGGGTTTGTGCAGCAGCACGGTGAGCTCTTCGGCTGGCGGCGACACCAGCTCACCATCCACCAAGATGCGATCGCGCAGTGGATCGCCTTGATCCCCTGGGCTGGCAGGGCGTCCATTGAGTAGCACGCGGCCTTGGCGCATCAGCTCTTCGGCCCGCCGCCTTGAGCAGACACCCGCTTGGGAGAGCACTTTCTGCAGGCGTTGGCGCTCGCTGCTCATGCCTTGTTGGCTGGCAGCGAGAGCTGCACTACTGCTCCACCATCGGGGTGATTTTTGGCCTTGATGTGGCCGCCATGGGCGTGGGCGATCTGCTCCACGATGGCCAGGCCAAGCCCACTGCCCACCCGCTTACCTCGCGAGCGTGAGGGGTCCCCTCGGTAGAAGCGATCAAACATGTGCTGTAGATCTTCCGGGCTGAAACCATCGCCGCTATCGCGCACTTCAATGCGCTCCCAGCGGCCCTCCTGCAGCAGCCGCACCTCCACTGAAGTTTCGTTGGGGCTGTAGCGCAGCGCGTTGTCGAGCAGATTCAGCAGGGCCCGGTGGAGCCGTGAGGCGTTGCCGCGCACCGGGTGGCTGCCGCTGCTTTCGATCACGAGCTCAACGCTGCGTTGCTCAGCCAACGGGGCCAAGCTTTGCCAGGCCTGGCTAGCTAGCTCACGGATTTCCACTCTGGCCATCGATTCCACCCGGTTGGCCGCCGCGGAGGATTCCAGCCGGTTGAGCTCGAGCAGGTCGGCAACCAGTTGCTGCAAGCGGTTGAGCTCCCGCTGCAGCCGCTCGATTTGAACCTCTTGTTTTGGATCTGGATTGAGGGCCAGGGTTTCGGTCACCAGTGAGAGAGCCGTTAGCGGTGTGCGCAGCTCATGGGCCACGTCGCTCACCCAGCGTTGGTGCAGATCTTGTTGGGCTTGCAGGGATTGGCGGCTCTGCAGAAACACCCCAACGGAGCCGTCACGCCCTGCAATGGCAATGGCCTCGAGCGGCTCGCTGCGGATCGGCTCAGGATGCAGTGGGGTGGGGCTCACGGTGCTGTTGGTCCAGCTCACCCGTTGACGCCCATCACCGGCGCGCGCTTTGCGCACTGATTCTTCCAATTGGTGGCAGCGCACCACCTCCAACAGATAGCGGCCTTTCACCACTTGCTCGGTGCCGATGCCCAGCAGGCGGCGAGCGCGGCCATTGAGATGCTGCAGGCGGTTGGCGCGATCAAGCAGCAAAAAACCCTGAGAGGCCTCCTCCAACCAATCGAGCAACTGCCGCGAACGGATCACCGGTTGACGCGGCCGGCCCAGCCAGCGACGCAACGTTTCAATCATCCGAAGCGATAGCCAAACCCGCGCACGGTGAGGATGTAGGTGGGCGCACTGGGGTTGGTCTCCAACTTCTCGCGCAGCCAGCGGATGTGGACATCAACGGTCTTGCTGTCGCCCATGAAGTCGATGCCCCAGACACGCTCCAGCAACTTGTCGCGGCTCCAAACCCGTTTGGGGCTTTGCATGAATACCTCCAGCAGGCGGTATTCCTTGGGGGAGAGGTTCACCTCTTGGCCGCCGCGGGTGACGCGGCACTCCTCGGGGTAGAGCGTGATCTCATCGAAACGCAGCACTTCTTTGGCGCCGCTATCGCCATTGCGGGCGCTGCGGCGCAGCAGCGCGCGGCAGCGGGCTACGAGCTCGCGCATGCCAAAGGGCTTCACCAAGTAGTCGTCGGCCCCAATCTCCAGGCCCACCACCCGATCGGTTTCGCTGTCGCGGGCGCTCACGACGATGATCGGCGTTGAAAAGCCGCGGCGGCGCATGTAGCGGCAGACATCCAGGCCGCTGACGCCAGGAAGCATCAGGTCCAGTAAGACCAAATCACAGGAGGGGTTATCCGGAGACCCCTTGAAACGCTCCAGTGCTGTGCTGCCGCTGCCAACGGCATCAACTTCAAAGCCTTCGCTGCTGAGGGCCTCGGCAATGGTTTCGCGAATCGTGTCGTCGTCTTCAACGACCAAGAGTCGTGTTGGTGGTGCCTGGGGCGGAGGGCTGACGGCCACGGGAGCACTGCGGATTAGCTCTAAACAAATTTTAAACGCGTTCTTAATGAGCCCAAAACGGGCTCACCGAAGATCTGCAGATTTGAGTTGGCTTAGAAAAATTCGTCGAAGTTGTCGAAATCAACGGCGCGGAAACGTCCCTCTTCCACTTGAACCATCAAGCGCTCGAGCTGCACCCAAAGGGCGCCACCGGTGAGCAAGGACAGCAGGGTGGCAATCAGCAGGGCAGCCCCTGAGGCAAAGCCAAACACCTGCAGCGAGGCGCCAATAAACAAGGTGGTGCCCACCAGCACACCGCTGTAGCTGATCGTGATTTCGGCATTCCCCAACGGCAATAGGGCGAGGCGGTCCTGCTTCCAGGCATCCAACTTGTTTTGAATCAAGCGCGAGAAGGTGAGTCCGCACAGCACGCCAATGGCTAGACCCAGCCCTGCCACCAGATAAGGGGGCTGCGGCAGGCTCATCAGCGGCAGATCAAAATCAAAAGTCTCGTAGTCCACTGGTGGCTTTAAGGGAGCTGCACGTTAAAGGCTGAGTTGCTGCCACCAGTCGCCCGCCAGCCGAGCCGGACTGAAGCGGCGGCGCACCAAGGCCGCCAGCGCCTGGATGTCATCGGTGTGTAGCCGTCCATCGCGCACCAAGGCCAGGAGCAGCCGTTGGCGTAGGCCGTGGCCCTCTTTGCCCACCATCAACTTCAAGCCAGCCCCAGCGACCGGGATGAGATCGGCGGGATTGCCATCGGTGCCGACCACCTCCAGCAGGTTCTCCAGCCGTTCAAGTTGCAGCCGGCCTTGGCGATCAAACAGCACATCGAGCAGCTTGTGCCGCAGCTCTTCGGTGTCAGCTGCGAGCAGGCGTTTGGCCACATAGGGATAGGCCACGCGGATGATGCTGAACTCCGGCTCGAGCCGCAGGGCTAAGCCCTCTTGGCTGACCACCGCGCGAATGATCAGCGCAAAGCGAGCTGGTACCCGGAAGGGGTACTCAAACATCAGCTCGGAGAAGCGATCGGTGATCGTTTTGAAGTTGAAGTCTTGAACGCTGTCGCCCAGCTGTCCCCCCAGCACGCTCTCGAGGGCTGGCACCAGGGGCTCGAGGTTGGTGCCGGGCTGCAAAAAACCCAGCCGCACAAAGTCGTGGCCGAGGGCGCGGAAGTCCTTGTTGATCAGATGAACAACGGCGTCGGTCAGCGTCAGCCGATCGTCGTTGCTCAGCATGTCCATCATGCCGAAATCGACGTAGCCAAGCCGGCCAAATCCGTTGGGACCGCCCGAGAGGGCGAACAGATTGCCGGGATGGGGATCGGCATGGAAATAGCCGAATTCGAGCAGTTGCCGCAGCCCTGAAATCACTCCAGCGCGCACCAAGGTGGTGGGATCGAGTTGGTTGCGCTCCAGCACCTCCCGGTTCTGCAGCTTCACCCCAGCAAGCCAGGTGGTGGTTAGGACGCGGCGGCTGCTGAGCACCCGCTCCACCTCAGGCACCACCACGGTGGGGTCGGTTTCAAACAGCTGGGCGAAGCGTTCAGCGTTATCGGCTTCGAGCTCGTAGTCGATTTCGCGAAACAGCGTCTGACCAAACTCATCAACGATGGCGGTGAGGTCGTCGCCGAGGTTGAGCGGCAGGAACGGTCCTGACAGCTGAGCCAACAGGCGGATGACGGCCAGGTCCAGCCGCAGCCGCGGCTCTAGATCAGGGCGCTGCACCTTGACCGCCACCCAGCGGCCATCGAGCAGCTTGGCTTTGTAGACCTGGCCGAGACTGGCCGCCGCCACCGGATGATCCGGGAAAGTGGCAAACAGTTGCTCGGCCGGTGCTCCCAATTCCGATTGGATGGTCGCCAGGGCCTTGCCGTGATCAAACGCCGGAAGGTCGTCCTGCAGGCGAGTGAGTTGTTCGAGCCAATCGCGCTGCACCAGATCCGGTCTGGTGGAGAGGGACTGGCCCAACTTGATGAAGCAGGGCCCCAGGCCTGTGAGCGTATGCAGCAAACGCTTGCCCAGACGGCGCTGGACAGCCCGGTCCTCACTGCCGCCTTGAACGACCAGGGTGAGGCTCAAGCCGCCGAGCTGCCAGAGCACCACCACCAGGCGGCCCACCAATTGATGCAGGGGAACGGGGTACTGGCGGTGAATGGCAGGGCTCAGTGCTGGGCAGACTCTAGAAACTGCGCTCAAGACGTCGAGGTTGCTGCGCCCATCCCGCTGGCCATTGGAGCAAGCCCTTGCCAAGGCGGCTGGTGCATCCGGCGTCTTTCTGCATCTGCCGGCCCATCGCCGCGGTGCTGGGCGGACGCCTTCAGCCGTTGCACTGCCCTGGCCTTACGACCTGCCCGAGCTCCCTGAAATTGGTGGACCGCTCGAGCGTGATGGCGCCATTGCTGACTCCCAGCAGCAGGTGGCCCAAGGCCTCGGTGCTGAGCGCAGCTGGTATGGCGTCAATGGTGCCAGCGGGCTGCTGCAGGCCTGCCTGCTGGCGGCCGCGCAACGGCCCGGCCAGCTGCTGCTGCCGCGCAACTTGCATCGTTCGCTGTTGCACGGTTGTGCCTTGGCTGGCGTCACCCCATCGCTCTACAGCCCGCCGATCGATCCGCTCACAGGGCTGTGGCAGCCCTTGCCGCCTGAACAGCTCGAACGATTGCTGCAACAGGTTGGCCCGGTGTCGCTGCTGGTGTTGGTTTCACCTACCTATCAGGGCTTAGCCAGTGATCTGCCGGCGCTGGTGGCCATCGCCCATCGCTATGGCGTGGCGGTGCTGGTCGATGAGGCCCATGGGGGGCACTTCGGCTTTGATTCCAGCCTGCCGGTCTGTGCCCTGGCGGCAGGCGCTGATCTGGTGGTGCATTCGGTGCATAAGAGCTTGGGCGGCTTGGGCCAGAGCGCGGCACTGCATGCCCAAGGCGCAGCCTTTGCGCCCGCTGCACTCGAGCAATCCCTGGGCTGGCTGCAAACCAGCAGCCCCAGTGCTGTGTTGATGCTCAGCGCCGAGCAGGCCTACCGCCATCACTGCTCAGTCACAGGCAGGCGGCAACTGCGCGGCCGGCTGCAGCAGGCCCGGGCTTTGCGGGAGCAACTGCTAGCTGCTGGCATTCCGTTATTGATGAATGACGATCCCTTGCGGCTGCTGCTGCATACCGGCGCTTGGGGATGCTCTGGAGCCGAGGCGGATGCCTGGTTGCTGGGGCGCGGTGTGATTGCTGAATGCCCTGAGCTGTTGAGCCTCACGTTTTGTTTGGGCTTGGGGCCCAGTCGGGGGCTGGGACGGCAACTGCGCAGGGCACTCCAGCAATTGCGGCAGGCCAATGGGGGGCCTCCTTTGCCGCCCCTGCAGCCGCCACCCTTTCCTTTGATCAGCCCCTTGGCCCTCTCTCCAAAGCAGGCCTGGGCGCAGCCATCAGAAGCGGTGCCATTGGGCCAGGCCCGCGGGCGCATTGCCGCTGAACTGCTCTGCCCCTATCCCCCAGGAATTCCAGTGGTGGTTCCAGGTGAGCGGCTGGAAGCAGAGCGCTTGGAGTGGCTGCAGCAGCAGCAGCGGCTTTGGGCCGGTCAGATCCCTGATACGGTAAGGGTTCTGGTCTGATTGCAGTGGCCCTTCAGGAGCCATACCAGTGGGATTTCGTGACCCCGGGTTTGCCCGATGGGGTTTTTGAGGCGGCTCCTGGATTTAGCCCGACGCCGATGGAGCTGCGGGTGATCCTGCTGGCCTATTTGCGGCCGAGACCCGATTCAGTGGTTTGGGATGTGGGCGGCGGTACTGGTGCGCTCGCTCTGGAGATCGCCCGTCTGTTGCCCGGCGGGCGGGTGCAGGCGCTCGAGCGTGATCCAGAAGCGATCGATCTGCTGGAGCTCAACCGGGCCCGGTTTGGGATCAAAAATCTCGAGGTGTTTGCGGGGCAAGCTCCAGCCGATCTCGCCAAGCTGGCGCCGGCTCCAGACCGGGTGGTGCTGGAGGTGGGGCGTCCCTTGGGCGATGTGCTGCGAGCCGTTTGGGATGCCATGGCTCCAGCTGGTCGTTTGGTGATCAGCACCACCAGTCTGGAGGGCTTGGTGGATGCCACCGACCATCTGGGTCAATTGGCAGCCAATGATGTGCAGGTGTCTCAAGCCACTGTTCATCGCATGGTGCGGCGCAGTAATCAAACGCGCTTGGCCGCGGCGGAACCTCTGTTCGTGATTGCGGCCGAACGTCACCCATGAGGGGCTCGAGCCGTTGGTTGAGCGGTCTGGCGGCGGCAGCCTTTGGTCTCTTGATCGTTGGGTTGGGGGGCTGGTGGTTCACCCTCAGCCTCGGTGTGATCGTGCATCTGGCCTTGCTGGAATTTTTCCGGCTGGCCCAGTTCAAGGGCATTCGTCCAGCCAGCAAAACCACCTTGGTGGCCTGTCAGTTGCTGTTGATCATTACCCAGTTGGCCCCGGGAAGTCCCTGGGCGGCAGCGGTCCTGCCAGTGGCGGGCTCGGTGATCTGTGGCTGGCTGCTGCTGCAGCCGGTCACCGGCACGATCGCCGATATTGCGGCGTCGATTTTTGGCCTCTTTTATTTGGGCTTTTTGCCCAGCCATTGGGTGCGCTTACGCGATCTCAGTGACGCTTGGGCGGCGCCCCATTGGCCTCTGCATCCGGGACTGTCGATCACGCTGTTGGCGTTTGTGCTGATTTGGGCGGCTGATTGCGGGTCCTATTTGTGGGGCAGCCGTTTTGGCCGCACGCGCCTCTCGGAGGTGTCACCGGGCAAGACAGTGGAAGGGGCTTTGGCGGGCTTGTTCGCCACGGTGATCACGGGCGCTGTGGGGGGCTGGTTGTTGGGTTGGCCGTTGGGGCTTTTGCTCGGTGCTGGGCTGGGGGGCTTGGTAGCGCTGTTTGCCCTGGTGGGTGATCTCACCGAATCGATGATGAAACGCGATGCCGGTGTGAAGGACTCAGGCGCGTTGATTCCAGGCCATGGCGGCATTCTCGATCGGGTCGATAGTTATTTGTTCACCCCTGCGGTGGTGTTTTACGCCGTCACTTTGGTCTTGCCGCTGGTGGGCTAGGCAGCCGCTTCGGGGCTCACCACTGACTGCCCTCGCAGCGTCAGCTGAGCCGCTTGCAGCTCTAGCTGCTCCAGGGTGATAGCGGGATCCATTGGCACGACCAATGTTTTCTCCTGATCGCGCAGGCTCAACTTCCCGTTTTCCAGAACGCACTGGCAGGGCACAGGAGCTGCCAATGCGCAGTGCAGCAGCACCTTGTCGGCTTGGATCTCCAAATGCTGCAGGGGCTGGCCGCATAACAACACGTCGCTGAGTTCAGCCCTGAACTCAGCAAGGGCAGGGCTTTGCAGGCAGCCGGTGAGACCGGATTCGCTGAATTGCACCCACCCTCTCACCGAGAAGCTTTGGCGCAGCTGCAGCGGCTGGCCTTTCAGCAGCGCACCCACATCAAGATCAATCGGTTCACTGCTCAGCTCCACCTGCTCAAGGGCGAGGTCTTGAAACACCACGCCCCTGGCGCGAACGGTGGCCCCGGCCAGGTGGCCCTGCAGCAGGCGCCAGAGCGAGCCTTGCAGCTTCAGATCGAGATGCTGCAGTTGGCTGCAAATGCTTTTGAGCCAGAGCTTGATGGCTTGGCTGATCACTCCCAGCGCCGGCCCGCTCATCGGGCCATCCAGGTGCTGGCCACCAGCTCCGGTTGATCGAGATGGGGCAGGTGGCCGCAGCCTTCCACCAGTTGCAGCCGATCTCCCAGCAAGGCTTCAGCGGCGCGCTTTTGGGGTGCTCGCAGGATGCGGTCTTGCGCGCCCCAGAGCACATGAATGGGCGCTGCAGGCAATGGCGCGCCAACCCCGGCAAAACCACCGCTGCGGGCAAAACAGGCCAGTGCGGCTGCCCAGCCTGGGGTGCTCAGATGCAGGCTGGCGATTTCTTCTTCGGCTGGCCCCACGGCTGCATCGGGATCTGCGAAGGCTTGGCGGCAGAGGCCGCGGCGTACAGCCGGCAGGCCCAAGAAGCTGGCCCCCAAACGATCGAGCAGCGGCGGCAGTGGCATGGGTTTGCCGGTCAGCCCCGCTGGAGCCAGCAGCAACAGCTTCTCAATGCGATGCGGTTGTGCGTCTTCAAGGGCACGGGCCAGCACCACGGCCACCGATCCCCCCATCGAGGCACCAATCAGGCCGATGGGGCCCGCTGGCATCTGCTCCGTGATGGTCAGCAGATGTTGGAGCACCGCCTCGGGGTTGTAGCCAATGCCTTTCGGTCTTGGCGTGAAGCCAAAACCAAACAAGTCGGGGATCCAGAGTTGATAGCGACCGGCCAGTAGCGGTGCCAGGCGCCTGAACTCCAGCAGGGAGCTATCAAAGCCATGCAGCAGCAACACCGGTTGGCCTTCGCCGACCACAGCCACCGGCCAGCGCAGCTTGGGATCCAAGCCGGGCAAATCCAGCTCCAGCCAGCGCACAGCCTTGGCTAACTCACGCCCTTGCGGATCGATCAGCTGCTGCGCAGCGGCTCTTAGTGCGTCAGACATCCCTGGCTGCTGCTCACGAGTGCGGAGAGCAGATCATCGGGGGACACCGCAAAAGGCAGATGGTGCAGATCGGAGCCATCGCAGCAGGCAAAGCGGCACACCTCTTGCAGTTCCTGCAAGCTGGCGCCAGCCAGCCCCAGCTCCTCCAGGCTCACGGGCAATTGCAACTGACGGAAAAAGCTGAACAGTTGCCGGCGGGCTTGTGCGGCTAGTTGGCTGCCCCCCAGCTGCTCTTCCAGGCGCAGCTGCACCAAGATCCCAAAACCAACCTTCTCGCCATGCAGCACGCCATGGCAAGCGGCTAACTGCGTGAGGCCGTTATGAACCGCATGGGCGGCCACAGTGCGGCAGCGAGCACCACCGATGCCGCCAATCAACCCGGCGGTGAGACCACTGGCTTCGGCCACGCGTTGCCAGGCCCCAGACCCAGGATGCTCGATGGCTTCCAGTCCCTCGAGCAGCAGTTGATCGCGCAGCACGCGGGCTTGCTGCACCGCCTGCTGCACCAGTCCATCGGTGCTGGAGCTGCTGCTCACTGATGCCTCATACCACTTGGCCATTGCATCAGCGATGCCGCTCGCCAGGGTTCGCGCCGGAGCCTGAACCACCAGATCGTGGTCAAAGATCAACAGCTCGGGGCAGTGGCGCAGGGCCACATCGCCCTCAAAGGCCCCTTGCGGTGAATAGATGTTGGCCAGTGCGGTCCAGCCGGCGCAGGTGGCGGCGCTGGTGGGCACCGTGATGCAGGTCAAACCCAGGCGGTCAGCCAGCAGCTTGCCGGCATCCAGCACCTTGCCCCCGCCGGCCGCCAAGACCGCATCGCAGCCGCAGGCTCTGATCTCAGTGGCTAAGCGCTGCAGATCTTGCTCGCAGCAATCGAATTCCAGCTCTCCAGTGTCAACAGACAGGCCTGTTGCCTCGAGATCACTTCTCAGTGTTTGGCGCAAATCCGCTGTGGCATTGCTGCGGCCGAGCACAAACGGCTTTTGGCACAGCTCGGCAATCAACGAAAGCGCTTCGCCCCATGCGCCACTGCCGCGCAGCACGTTGGCTGGAGCAATGGCGTGGGACGAGATGGTGCTGCTCATGGCCTCAGCCTACGAATCAGCTCCCTGCTGTTGCGCTTCAGACGCTGCTGCTGGCCAGCTCCTGCGGAGCGCTGGTGGTACCACCTGGGCGGATGACCACTTGCTTGTCATCGTCGACATCCACCAGGGCGGATTCACCTTCCTTAAGGCGGCCGGCGAGGAACTCTTCAGCCAAGGAGTCTTCCAGCAAGCGCATCACCGCACGCCTCAACGGGCGGGCGCCGTAGGCGGGGTTGTAGCCCTCTTCCACCAAGCGCTCTTTGAAGGCTTCGGTAACGGAGAGAAGGATGCCCTTCTCTTTCATGCGGTTGAAGACTTCGCGCAACATGATGTCGGCGATGAGCTTCACCTCATCACGGTTGAGCTGGCGGAAGACGATGATCTCGTCGAGGCGGTTGAGGAACTCAGGGCGGAAGTACTGCTTGAGTTCTTCATTCACCAGTGAGCGAATGCGGTTGTACTGAGTTTCCTCAGCGTCGTCGCCGCTGAACTCAAAGCCGAGACCACCGCCGCCTTTCTCGATGACTTTCGAACCAATGTTCGAGGTCATGATGATCAAGGTGTTCTTGAAGTCCACCGTGCGGCCTTTGGAGTCGGTCAGACGACCGTCTTCCAGCAGCTGCAGCAGCAGGTTGAACACATCGGGGTGTGCTTTCTCGATTTCGTCGAAGAGCACCACGGTGTAGGGCCGGCGGCGCACCGCTTCGGTCAGCTGGCCGCCCTCGTTGAAGCCCACATAACCGGGAGGCGAACCGATCAGCTTGCTGACCGTGTGGCGCTCCATGAATTCGCTCATGTCGAGGCGAATCATGGCTTCTTCGCTGCCGAAGAAATACGACGCCAGGGCCTTGGTGAGCTCGGTCTTACCAACACCGGTGGGGCCGGAGAAGATGAAACTCGCAATCGGGCGATTGGGGTTTTTCAGACCGACGCGGGCGCGGCGGATGGCCTTGGAGACAGCTTTGACAGCCTCGTCTTGGCCAATGAGGCGCTGGTGGAGGGTTTCCTCCATGTTCAGCAACTTGGCCGACTCGGATTCGGTCAACTTCTGAACAGGAACTCCAGTCCAGGACGCCACGATTTGGGCGATGTCCTCTTCATTCACCACGGGGCTGTTGTCCTGAATGGTGTCAGCCGTTGCGGTGGTGGAGGCAGGTGTCGTTGCATCGGCCGAAGTAGAACCAGATTCCGACGCTTCGCTGCTGGCTTCATCGCGGCGGTTCTGGGTGATGCCGCGGATCTGCTCGCGCAGCTCCACCTCTTTCTCGCGCAGCTCACCGGCTTTGGTGAAGTCCTGCTCGCGAACGGCGGTCTCCTTGTCTTTTTGGACCTCGCGCAGCTGCTTGTCCAACTCTTTCGCCGCTGGGGGCAGCTTGGAATTGAGCAGGCGTACGCGGCTGCCAGCCTCATCGATTAAGTCGATGGCCTTGTCGGGCAGGAAGCGATCGGAGATGTAGCGATCGCCAAGGGTGGCGGCGGCCACCACGGCATCGTCGGTGATCTTGAGGCGGTGGTGCGCTTCGTAGCGCTCGCGCAGGCCCATCAGAATTTCGATGGTGTCCTCAACGGAGGGTTCGCCAACGTTGACGGGTTGGAAGCGACGCTCGAGGGCGGCATCGCGCTCGATGTGCTTGCGGTATTCATCAAGGGTGGTGGCCCCGATGCACTGCAGCTCACCACGGGCAAGGGCTGGCTTGAGGATGTTGGCGGCATCGATGGCGCCTTCGGCGGCACCGGCACCGATCAAGGTGTGCACCTCATCGATCACCAAGATCACGTTGGCCGCGCCACGGATCTCATCCATGATCTTCTTGAGGCGCTCTTCAAATTCGCCCCGGTATTTGGTACCAGCCACCAACAGGCCGATGTCCAGCGTCAGAACACGCTTGTCTTCCAGGATGTCGGGAATTTCACCAGCATGGATCCGCTGAGCCAACCCTTCGGCGATGGCGGTCTTGCCGACACCAGGTTCACCAATCAAGACAGGGTTGTTCTTGGTGCGGCGGCCCAAGATTTGAATGACACGATCAATCTCGTTGTGGCGACCAACCACGGGATCGAGCTTGCCTTCGCTGGCTAGCTGGGTGAGGTTGCTGCCGAACTCGTCGAGCGTTGGGGTCTTGGTGGATCCCTTGCCACCACCACCGGTGGCCACTTCGGCGGTTTCGCCGAGCATGCGGATCACTTGGGTGCGCACCTTCGCCAGGTCAACACCAAGGTTTTCAAGAACGCGCGCGGCGACGCCCTCACCTTCGCGGATCAGGCCTAGCAGCAAGTGCTCAGTGCCGATGTAGTTGTGGCCGAGCTGACGGGCTTCTTCGAGGGAGAGCTCGAGGACGCGTTTGGCGCGGGGGGTGAATGGAATCTCAACGGCCACAAAGCCGGAGCCTCGGCCAATGATTTTTTCGACTTCAACGCGAGCGTCTTTGAGGTTGACGCCCATTGACTTCAAGACTTTGGCCGCAACACCGGTGCCTTCTCCAATCAGACCCAACAGGATCTGCTCGGTGCCAACGAAGTTGTGACCAAGACGTCTGGCCTCTTCTTGGGCCAGCATGATGACCTTGATGGCCTTCTCGGTAAAGCGCTCAAACATGGAGCCTGGGGCCGCTCAGAGTGACAACACGCTATCAGGATTGAAGGGGTTGTTGCAGGGGGAAAACCGATGGAACTTTGGGAGATCAAAGTTTGCAGGTTTTAAAGATGCTGCTCTCAGTGAGACCCAAGTCATAGCCTTATTTAATTGCGGCATTAGCAACACTTAGTTGTCCTCTGTTGGCATCACTCAGGACGGTTATCCGTACGAACTTGAATTTGCTTCAAATCAAGGCATTTGAGCAGGGCATCCTCACCGTTGCGGTAGTAACCGCTGCGTTGTCCGCAATTGATGAAGCCGAGGGCCTCATAGAGGTTGATGGCGGCTTGATTGCTGGCAGCCACCTCCAGCGAGGCAGTGCTGCAATCCAGTTCTTGAGCCCGTAGCAACAGGGCCTGCAGCACTTGGCGCCCGAGCCCGCGGCGCTGCTGGTTTGGTTGGACCGCTACCAACATCACTTGCAGTTCGCCTGCCACCAGCCAGCCGCTGGCCAGGCTGAGCAGCTGACATTGTTTGAGATCCCAGCGCCCAACAGTTAGCCGCTGCGGGTGCTCAAGCTCCTTGAGCCATTGCTCTTGGCTCCAAAAGCCGCCTAGGGCTTGTTGGTCAAGGGCCAGGCACGCCGCCAGGTCACAGGCAGCCAGTGGTTGTGGATCCTGCGGACTGAAAGGATGGGAGGACGTTGAAGCTTGCGTTGTTCCCGACATGGTCAGCACCTCCCCGGTTGCGACGAGTCCGCTGCCTTGGGCAGCTGGGGGAGTTGATCTCAGCAGCCCCAACCGCAATCTTGCTCCGCTCAGCACCGACATCGATCCAGACGGTCGCCTGCGCGTTGGCGAGTGCGTGTTGAGCGAGCTGGCCCAGCGCTTTGGCACACCGCTTTATGTGATTGATGAGCGCAGCTTGCGCCAGGCCTGCACCGCCTACCGCGAGGCATTGGAACGCCATTACCCAGGGCCGTCGTTGGCTGTCTACGCCTCCAAGGCGAACAGCAGCTTGGCGATCACCGCCGTGGTGGCATCGGAAGGGTTGGGCCTGGATGCCGTCTCAGCCGGTGAGTTGTTGACGGCACTCGAGGGCGGCATGCCGCCTGAGCGAATCGTGCTGCATGGCAACAACAAATCCAGCGAGGAATTGGCCCTAGCTGTTCAAAACGGTGTGACGGTGGTGGTCGATAACTGGCACGACATCACCTTGCTGCAGGAGTTGGCCCAGGGCCGCACGGAACCGGTGGCGCTGATGCTGCGCTTCACCCCTGGCATTGAGTGCCACACGCACGAATACATCCGCACCGGGCATCTCGACAGCAAGTTCGGCTTTGATCCCGATCAGCTGGAGCAGGTGCTGACCCATCTGGCTGGTTGCCGTTGGGCCCGGGTTCAGGGTTTGCATGCCCATATCGGCTCTCAAATTTTTGAAGTGGAGCCCCACCGCGATTTGGCGGCTGTCTTGGCTGATGCCTTGGTGCTGGCTCGCCGCTTGGGCCATGAACCCAGCGATCTGAATGTGGGCGGTGGTTTGGGCATCCGCTATGTGGCCTCCGACGATCCACCGAGCATCGATGGCTGGGTTCAGGTGGTCGCCGAAGCGATGGTGGCGGCCTGCCGGGAGCGCAATCTCGAGCTCCCCCGTCTGTTATGCGAGCCGGGCCGATCCCTGGTGGCTCCTGCTGGGGTGACCCTCTACACCGTTGGCAGCCGAAAGCAGATCCCCGATCTCAATACGTATGTGGCTGTCGATGGCGGCATGAGCGATAACCCCCGCCCGATTACCTACCAATCGGAGTACACCGCCTGCCTGGCCGATCGACCGGGGGCGGAAGCCACCGAAACCGTGACCTTGGTGGGCAAACACTGCGAATCCGGCGATGTGTTGCTCAAGCAGTTGCCTCTGCCGGCCACCGAGCCTGGTGATGTGTTGGTGGTGCTCGCCACAGGCGCTTACAACGCCTCAATGGCCTCGAACTACAACCGAATCCCCAAGCCGGCTGCCGTGTTGGTGGCGGATGGCTGCGCCGAGCTGGTGCAAAGGAGGGAGAGGCCAGACGAACTGTTGCGCTACGACGTCCTGCCGGAGCGGCTGCGATCGGTAGTGTGATCGCAACGAAGGAGGGATTCAGCGGTGCTGTGGCTGCGCATGCTGCTGGATCTGTTTTGTGCCGGGGCGCTTGGCTATCTCCTGCTTGGCCGGGTCAGTGAGCCCCGCACGCTCTGGTTGCTGCGTGGCTATCTGCTCTTGGTGGCCCTGGGCTGGTTGCTGCAGCGCTACGGCAACCTGCCGCTGACGGCCAAGTTGATCGAAGCCTTGGTGCTGGTCTGCGGGCTAGCCCTGGCAATCCTCTTGCAAGGTGAGCTCCGGCGGTTGCTCGAGTTGCTGGGCACAGGACGCCTGGCGGTGTTGATGGGGAGCCGCCCCACCGATCTGCAGGAAGCCGGCACCGTGGATTTGTTGGTGGACACCGCCGCCCAGCTCTCCAAGCGCCGCTGCGGAGGTCTGATCGTTTTGGACCTCGGCAGTGATCTGCGGCCCGAGGACTTTCTCAATCCAGGGGTCAATATCGATGCCACCCTCTCGGTGGATCTGCTGCTCAATCTGTTTTCAGCCGATTCGCCGCTGCACGATGGAGCGGTGCTGATTCAGGCCAACCGCGTGGCCTCGGCGGGTGTGATCCTGCCGTTGTCGCGGCAGAGCAGCTTCACCCGCCATGGCACTAGGCATTTGGCTGCCCTTGGCCTCACTGAGCGTCATGACCGCTGCCTCTGTGTTGTGGTCAGTGAGGAGTCAGGAACCATTTCGATGGCGAGCCAGGGACGCTTTGAGCGGCCCATCACCCGTGAGCGTTTGCGCGAGTTGCTGAGTGAGGCGGTGAGCCGGCGTCAGGCGCGTACGCTGCCTAAATCCTCTTTGAGTGGAGATCGTTCCGACTCCACCACGCGAGTGCGTTCATGAGCCGGCTTCCGGTGGCGGCCGCTAGGCCTGCCCCCACCACTGCCTTGCCTGCTGTCTTGCAGGCAGACCAGCTGCCCGTCCATGTGGCCGTGATCATGGATGGCAATGGCCGCTGGGCGCGTCAGCGGGGCTTGCCCAGGGTGATGGGCCATCGCCAGGGGGTGGAAGCCCTCAAGCGCACCTTGCGTTTATGCAGTGACTGGGGCATTGGGGCGTTGACGGCCTATGCCTTCTCGACGGAGAACTGGTCCCGTCCTGGCGAAGAGGTCAGCTTTTTGATGACCCTGTTTGAGCAGGTGTTGGCCCGTGAGCTCGAGGCCCTCCAGAAAGAGCAGGTGCGCATTCGCTTCCTCGGCGATCTGGCTCCCTTGCCCGCCAAGCTTCAGGCCCTCATCACCGAAGCCACTGAGCGTTCAGCAGCCAACAGCGGCATTCATTTCAATGTATGCACCAACTACGGCAGCCGCCAGGAGCTGGTGCACGCGGCCCGCGCCTTGGCAGCTCAGGTGCAGCGCGGTGAGTTGGACCCCGACGCCATCGATGAGCGTGCCTTTGCGGCCCAGTTGCATACGGCCGGACAACCGGATCCTGATTTATTGATTCGCACCAGCGGTGAGCAGCGGCTGAGCAATTTCCTGCTCTGGCAGCTGGCCTACGCCGAACTGCATGTCACCGATGTGTTGTGGCCTGATTTTGATGCGACGGCCCTGACGCAGGCCCTGGTTGATTTCCAGGGCCGTCAGCGCCGTTTTGGTGGCGTGCAAGAGGAGATCTGATGTCCGCTCTGATTCGCCACGACTGGGATCTCGCTGAAATCGAAGCCTTGCTGGAGCTGCCGTTGGTGGATCTGCTTTGGCACGCTCAGCAGGTGCATCGCGACGCGCATCCAGCCGGTTATCACGTGCAGTTGGCGTCTTTGCTGAGCGTCAAAACCGGTGGCTGTGAAGAGGACTGCGCCTATTGCCCGCAATCCATGCATCACAGCAGTGATGTGACGGCGCAACCGGAGCTGCAATTGCAAGTGGATGGTGTGCTGCAGCAGGCCCGCTCGGCACGGGATGCGGGGGCCCATCGCTTTTGCATGGGTTGGGCCTGGCGTGAGATCCGTGAGGGCGCACCGTTTGACGCGATGCTCGCCATGGTGCGGGGTGTGCGCGAGCTGGGCATGGAAGCCTGCGTCACCGCTGGCATGCTCACCGATTCGCAAGCCGAGCGCCTCGCCCAAGCCGGACTGACGTCGTACAACCACAACCTCGATACCAGCCCCGAGCATTACGACCAAATCATCAGCACCCGCACCTATCAAGAGCGCCTCGACACCCTGCAGCGGGCCCGTGATGCTGGCTTGAGCCTGTGCTGCGGCGGCATCATCGGCATGGGCGAATCACGCCGTGATCGCGCCTCCCTTTTGCAGGTGTTGGCTGGGTTGAATCCCCATCCTGAAAGCGTTCCCATCAATGGCTTGGTAGCCGTGGAGGGAACGCCTTTGGAAGATCAAGAGCCCTGGGAACCGCTGGAGTTGGTGCGCATGGTGGCGGTGGCCAGGATCCTGATGCCCGAGGCCCGGGTGCGACTCAGTGCAGGCCGGGAAAGGTTGAGCCAGGAGGCTCAGATCCTGTGCTTGCTGGCCGGTGCTGATTCGATCTTCTATGGCGACAGCTTGCTCACCACCAGCAACCCAGCGGTTCAGGCTGATCAGGCGCTTCTGGCTGCAGCTGGAGTGAGCAGCAGTTTGGAGGGCGTGGCAGCGGCCTGATGGCCCCGAACGGTCCATGGCTGGTGGCGGCGTTTTATCGCTTTGCGCCGTTGCAGAACTTGGACAACCTGCGCGCGGAGCTGCAACAGCTTGGCGGGGATCAGGGGCTGCTTGGCACGGTGCTGCTCGCCGCTGAAGGGGTCAATGGCACGGTTTGCGGCTCGGTGGAAGCAGTCAGCGCACTGCTCGATCGCTTGCGGCTAGAGGCAGGCTTCGAAGCCCTTCAAGAGAAACGCAGCTGGTGTGATCAGCCCTGCTTTTTGCGCTTCAAGGTGCGCTTGAAGGCGGAGATCGTCACCATGGGCCACCAAGGCGTGGACCCCACTGAACAGGTGGGGACGTATGTGCCCCCAGAGCAGTGGAACGACTTGATCGCCGATCCCACCACCTTGGTGATCGATACGCGCAACGGCTACGAGGTGGGGGTGGGCAGCTTTGCCGGAGCAGTGGATCCACAGACCGAGAGCTTCCGCGAGTTCCCCGCTTGGGCCGCTGAGGAATTGCGCCCCCTGATGCAAGCCCGCGGTGCCAAGAAGCTGGCCCTGTTTTGCACCGGCGGGATTCGCTGCGAGAAGGCCACCGCCCATCTGCTGCAGCAGGGGTTTGATCAGGTGCATCACCTGGAGGGCGGCATCCTGCGCTACCTCGAAACGGTGCCGCCAGAGCAAAGCCGCTGGCAGGGTGAGTGTTTTGTGTTTGACCGGCGTGTGGCCCTCAACCACCAGTTGGAGCCGGGTGATCACAGGCTTTGCCACGCCTGCGGTTTGCCGCTGACGCCGCAGCAGTGTGAGCTGCCCAGCTATGTCAAAGGAGTGAGCTGCTTGCACTGCATCGAGCGCTTCAGCGATGCCGACCGCAAACGCTTCGCCCAGCGGCAGCAGCAGCTCGAGAGGGGGGATATCTGGAGGCTAGAAAGGGGCGATGAGTGCCCAAGCATTGATGAGCCAACGGTTTGAAACGCTTCAGCTGCACGCTGGCCAGCAGGCGGATCCCACCACCAATGCCCGTGCGGTTCCGATTTATCAAACCTCCTCCTACGTCTTCAATGACGCCGAGCACGGCGCCAATCTGTTCGGGCTGAAGGAATTCGGGAACATCTACACCCGCTTGATGAACCCCACCACCGATGTCTTTGAAAAGCGGGTGGCGGCGCTGGAGGGTGGCGTGGCTGCGGTGGCCACCGCCTCAGGGCAGTCGGCGCAATTTTTGGCCATCACCAACTTCATGCAGGCTGGTGACAACTTGGTCTCCACCTCCTTTTTGTATGGAGGCACCTACAACCAGTTCAAGGTTCAGTTCCCCCGGCTGGGCATTCAGGTGAAATTCGCTGAAGGCGATGACCCGGACAGCTTCAAAGCCCAAATCGATGAGAACACCAAGGCCATCTATGTCGAGGCGATGGGCAACCCCCGCTTCAACATCCCCGATTTCAAAGCTTTGGCTGCCTTGGCCCATGACCATGGCATTCCTCTGATCGTTGACAACACCCTCGGCGCCGCTGGTGCCCTGATTCGCCCCATCGAGCATGGCGCTGATGTGGTGGTGGAAAGCGCCACCAAGTGGATTGGTGGTCATGGCACCAGCCTGGGCGGGGTGATTGTTGATGCCGGCACCTTCGATTGGGGCTCAGGCAAATTCCCTTTGATGAGTCAGCCCAGCGCTGCCTATCACGGCCTTGTGCACTGGGATGCGTTTGGTTTTGGCAGCGATATCTGCGGCATGCTCGGCCTGCCGGCTGATCGCAACATCGCCTTTGCCCTGCGGGCTCGCATTGAGGGCTTGCGCGATTGGGGCCCGGCCCAAAGCCCCTTCAACTCCTTCATGCTGTTGCAGGGGCTTGAAACCCTCAGCCTTCGGGTGGAGCGCCATGCGTCCAATGCCATGGCCTTGGCCACTTGGCTGCAATCTCAGCCTCAGGTGGAGAGTGTTAGCTATCCCGGCTTGGCTGGTGATCCGTATCACGAACGCGCTAAGACCTACTGCACCTCACGCGGCATGGGTTGCATGTTGATGTTCACCCTCAAAGGTGGATTCGACGATGCGGTGTCGTTCATTAATGGTTTGGAATTGGCCAGTCATTTGGCCAATGTGGGTGATGCCAAAACCCTGGTGATTCACCCGGCCTCCACCACCCACCAGCAGCTCAGCGAACACGAGCAGCGTTCGGCTGGCGTCACGCCAACCATGGTGCGCGTTTCGGTGGGCATTGAGCACATTGATGACATCGTTGCCGACTTCAGCCAGGCCCTCGCGGGCCTGAGTTGACGACGAGGGCAAGAGACCGTGGCGCTCATTCTGCCGAAGAACTATCACAAAGTTGCGGCGATTGAGCGCAATGGGATCTCCTGGATTGAGCCTGAATTGGCGGAGCGGCAAGACATCAGACCGCTGCGCATCGGCATCATCAACATCATGCCTTTGGGCATGCAATATGAGTTCAATTTGTTGCATCCCCTTGGCCTTTCGCCGCTGCAGATTGAACCCGTGTGGATTCGTCTTCAATCCCACGACTACAAGACCTGGGATCACGACCATCTCGATCAGCAATATCGCTCTTGGGAGCAAGCCAATGCATCAGCGTCCCTCGATGGTTTGATCATCACTGGTGCCCCTGTTGAGCATTTGGCCTACGAGCAGGTCACCTATTGGCAGGAAATGGTCGAGTTGGTTGGCATTGCCCGCACCCAGTGCGCCAGCACGCTGGGTCTGTGTTGGGCTGGATTTGCCTTGGCCTACCTGGCCGGGGTCGATAAGACGGCGTTTGCGCAGAAGTTGTTTGGGGTGTTCCCCATGCGCAGCCTCAAGCCAGGGCATGCCCTGATGGGCACCCAAGACGACAGCTTTTTCTGTCCGCAAAGCCGGCACGCTGGTTTGGATGATGCCGCCATGGAGCAGGCCCAGCGGCAAGGGCGCTTGCGTTTACTCGCCCACGGTGAGCAGGTGGGCTACAGCATTTTTGAAACCCCCGATCAACGTCAACTGATGCATTTGGGTCATCCGGAGTACAGCTCCGGGCGCTTGCTCGCGGAGATGGAACGGGACCGTGCTCGCGGTGATGTGCCGCCGCCGCAAAACTTTGATGCCGAACTGCCGCAAACGCTGTGGCGCTCCCACCGCAATCTGTTTTTTCAGCAGTGGCTCTGGTTCTGCTATCAGCGCATCAGCCTGGCCTCCCCCGCAGGGGCTTAAGGCTTGACTGGCTTGATCCTCTACAGCTTTCGGCGTTGCCCCTATGCGATTCGGGCCCGTTTGGCCCTGCGTCAAGCCGGCATTACCCCCGAACTGCGGGAAGTGGATCTGCGCTGCAAGCCGCCTGAATTGATCGCCGCCTCAGCCAAGGCCACAGTGCCGGTGTTGGTGCGGCCTGAGGGGCCGCCGATCGATGAAAGCCTTGCGGTGATGCGTTGGGCCTTGGCCCAGAACGATCCCACTCACCTGTTGGAGCTGGCGGCAAGCCGCGATGGCGAGCAGTTGTTGCAGCAAAACGACGGCCCTTTCAAGCACCATCTCGATCGCTACCGCTACCCCCATCGCTACAGCGGCAGTGACGGGGGTGCTCATCGTCAGCAGGCGCTCGCCATCCTGCGCGAGTGGAATGAACGCCTGCAGCCGCAGGGCTGGTTGCTGGGTTCAGCGCCCTCGTTGGTGGATCTGGCTCTACTGCCCTTTGTGCGCCAGTTCCGCCATAGCGATCCAGCCGCTTTTGATGCGGAGCCAGCTCTGCAGCCCCTGCAGCGCTGGCTGAATCAATTCCTCAGTTCGCCTGAGCTGGCGGCCGTTTTGGAGCCGCCATGGGCCGCGCGGCAGCGCTGGCGTTCACCGCAGTGGCTGTATCACTTGGCGTTGCCCCACGAGTGGCAGCACGCCCGCCAACAGGGCCGTTATCAGCGCTCCACCCGCGGCCGCTCCCTGCAAGAGGAGGGCTTTATCCATCTCAGCGGGGCCCACCAGCTGGAGGCCACCCATAGACGGTTCTACGGCGATCTGGATCACGTGGTGCTGCTCACGGTCGATTCCGCCAAGCTGCTGAGCGATCAGTTGAAATGGGAGCCCATTCCAACCGGCGAACAATTTCCCCATCTCTATGGCCCCTTGCCCTTGGATGCGGTGTTGTCGGCTGATCGCTACCGGGCCGAGCCATGAGCTTTGATTTGGCGCTGATTGAACAGCAGGCCGCTGCGCGGGGCTTGCTATTGCGCTTGCAGTTGGGTGGTGCTGGCCCTCTGCAAACCCTTCGGGTTGTCGTGGCGCGCCGCAGTTCTGATCAGAGCTTGGCACTGTTGGGCGAACTCAAAGGCTGGGCCACCCCTCAGCGCCAAGGGCTGCGGCTCGACACGATGCGTGTGCAAGGACGCGACACCCAGGATGTGGGGCTGTTGATTTGGGCGGCCACCTTTGCCTGGGCCCTCGAGGCAACGCCCTGCCGCACGGCCTGGCTGCTGGCGATTCGTGATGATCCTCGCCAGCACCGGCGCTTGGTGCGCTACTTCGAGCGGCTCAGTTTTCAGCCCCAACGGGAGCTCGGTGCTGCCCCTTGGGATCTGCCGCGCCGCCTGATCTGGGGTGGCTCGGGGCTGTTGATGCGCGCAGATTGCGCCGAAGGTCTTCGCCGCTGTGAGCGGCGGCTTCAGCTGCGGTGATAGGGCCCGCCCTGCAGGATCGTGCTGGCCCGGTAGAGCTGCTCCACCAGCATCAGCCGCGCCAATTCATGGGGGAAGGTCAGCTCTGAGAGAGAGAGCAGGACATCGGCTTGTTGTTTCAGCGTGGGGTCATGGCCATCGGCGCCACCAATCACCAGGGCCAGGCGTTCGGAGGCCCAGCCCCCCAGGAGTTCGGCCAATCCCACCGAACTGAGCTGCCGGCCTTCTTCGCTCAGCAACACCAAGCGCTCTGCTGGCTTCCTGGCCGCGCGGATGGCCTCGGCTTCCTTGGCTGGTGTGCTGTCTTTGAGTTCCACCACCTCCAGCCCTGGCAGCCGTTTGCGGTAGAAGGCCACCCCCTCAGCGACCCAGGCCCGTTTGAGCTTGCCGATGGCCAGGATGCGAATCCGCGCTGGCTGCAGTAGGGCCATGGCAGGAAAAAAGGCATGAATGCCTAAAGCTCAACAACGGTTATCACAGCTACGTTTTGAGTCCGGCCTGCGCTGCAAGCTCACGGCCCTTCGCTCTTCGCACAGATCCCCGTGCTGTTGTGGTTCACCTCTTTGCTTCGCCGCTGGACTCGTTCCATCAATGACGAGCTCGGCCCCAATGGCGCCACGCACGATGTGATCTTCGATGGCATCCAGCCGAAGGCTTAGCCAGCGGCGTGGTAGCTGCTGCGCACCAGCGGACCACTGCGTACATCAGCAAAACCAAGCTCACGCGCGATCTGGGCGAGCTGATCAAATTCACCTGGGTGCCAGTAGCGCTGCACCGGGATATGGGCCAGCGATGGCCTTAGGTACTGCCCCAAGGTGAGCCGCTGGCAATCCACGGCCCTCAGGGCTGTCATGGCTGACACCACTTCTTCAAAGCTCTCCCCAAGCCCCAGCATCAGCCCTGATTTGGTGGGGATGGTGGGGGCCAACTCCCGAGAGGCAGCCAGTAAGCCCAGGGAGTGAGCCCAGCTGGCGCCACGGCGCACTTCGCCCTGCAGCCGTTCAACGGTTTCCAGGTTGTGGTTGAAGCAGGCTGGCTTAGCGTCCAGCACGGTTTGCAGCCGCTGGCGCTGGGCGTTGATGGCCGCTGTTTCATCGCGGTGGCCTCCCCAAAAATCGGGGGTGAGCACCTCAATTCCCACCAGCGGGTTGCGGGCCCAAATCGCTGCCATCGCTTGGGTGAACAAGCTGGCACCGTGATCGCTTTGATCGTCTCTGGCGACAGCGGTGAGCACCACGTAGCGGAGCTGCAGCGTCTCGACCGCCTCGGCCACACGCTCTGCTTCGAGTGGGTCCAGTGGGTGCGGGGCTTGTCCTTTGTCGACTTGGCAGAAGGCACAGCTGCGGGTGCAGATCGGGCCCCCAAGAAGGAAGGTGGCGGTGCCGGCGGCGTAGCACTCACCGCGGTTGGGACAGCGTCCTTCTTCGCAAATGGTGTGCAGCCGCTGCTGCTTCACCACCCCTTGCACAGCCTCAAGATCGCTGGCATTGCCGATGGGGCGGCGCAACCATTCCGGCAACCGCTCAGCGGGGGGGATGGAGCTGTAGCGGGTGGTTGGCTTCATAACCGGGCGGTTTCACTCCACAATCCGGCGCCCTTCAAGGGCCCGAGCCAGGGTCACATCATCGGCGTATTCCAGCTCACTTCCCACCGGCAGTCCATAGGCGATGCGGGTCACCCGGCAGAAGGGCTTGAGTAGGCGCGCCAGATACAGGCTGGTGGTGTCTCCCTCCACGCTGGGGGTCAGCGCCAGGATGACTTCCTCGACCTGCTCAGGATCCAGCCTCTGCAGCAGCGGTTGGATGCCCAAAGCTTCAGGACCAATGCCATCCATCGGTGAAATCAATCCGCCCAGCACGTGGTAGCTGCCGGAAAACTCACGGGTGCGCTCCAGCGCCAGCAGGTCGCGGGAATCGGCCACCACGCAGATCACGCCAATGTTCCGCTCGGGGTTGCGGCAGATGTCGCAAATCGGATCGGCCGAGAGGTGGCCGCAGCGTTGGCATTGGCCTACTTGCTGGCGCGCTGCCAAGAGGGCATCGGCAAAGGCGCGGCTCTGCTCCTCGGGTTGGCGCAATAAATGGAGGGCCAGTCGCTGGGCCGTGCGCGGGCCGATGCCGGGCAAGCGCTCGAATTGCTCGATCAGCCGGGCCAGTGGTCGGGTGAAGACAGTCAGCGGCCTGCAATGGCTTGGCTGAAATCTAGGCAGGTCATCACGCCACAATGGGGCCCACTTGGGCCAAGTTCTGCCATGGCACGTTCACGCATAAGCCGCCTGCTGGGCATGCTGCTGCCCCTGCTGTTGGCTGTGTTGCTGGTGAGTTGCGCAGGCTCTGCGGCGGGTCTGCAGCGCTTCAGCAGCGCCGATGGCCGTTATGCCTTCCTCTATCCAACGGGCTGGAGCCGGGTGGCCATCAGCGATGGCCCGGAGGTGGTGTTCCACGATCTGATCAACAGCGACGAAACCATCAGCCTGGTAATTGCTCCTGTTGACCCTGACAAGCGTTTGGAGGATCTCGGCAGCGTTGTGGCGGTGGGTGAAAAGCTAGGGCGCACCGTGATTGCACCGCCTGGCAGCGGCCGTGAAGCTGAGCTGATCGAAGCCAGTGAGCGGGAAGATTTGGGCCGTACTTTCTATGACTTGGAGTTCAAGGTGCATCTCGCTGAACGGGACCGGCATGAACTGGCCACAGTGGTGGCTGATCACGGGCAGCTCTACACCCTGGCTGCCAGCACCAATGAAGCCCGCTGGCCCAAGGTGCAGGAGATGTTCCATCAAATGATTGCTTCGTTCACGCTGAATTACTGATGGCACCCCCGCCCCGCATGCTGCTGCTCGGGGCGGGCCTCAGTGGTGGGTTGCTGGCGCTGGCCTTGGCCGAGCTTGGCGTTGAGGTGGAACTGGCTGGTGGTTCGCTGGCCGATTCGGCAACGGGCTGGAGCTACGGCGGAGTGCCGTGGTGGGCAGGCGCTGCCAATCCCTTGGGAGAGCTGTTGGCTACAGCGCCTCGCCGCTGGGATCAGCTGCAGCAGCGCCATGGCGAGCTGGGGCTGAGGCCTGCGCAGTTGTGGCTGCATTGGCCTGAGCAAGCTCCCCCGCAAGCGGTTGCCAAGGTTCAGCAAGCCTTAGCCGGGTTGCCGCAACAACCAGAGCTCACAGCACTCTCAGCCCATGAGGCGATTGAGCAGGAACCGCTCCTGGCTGGAGCCGATTTAGGCGGAGTGATGCAACTGCCCTATTGGCGTGTTGATCCCTTGGCTTTTCAGCAGGGTCTTGAGCGTGCATGGGCTGCGGCAGGAGTGCAGCGCTGCGCTCCACTGCCGGCTGATGAATTGCGGCAGCGGCTTGAGCAAGGGGAGTCGGTGGTGTTGTGCAGCGGTGCGGCAACGCTGGCTTTGCTGAAGGCCATGGGTTTGCAGACGCCTTCGGCCTTGGACTTCAGCTGGGCTGGGGTTGGCCAGTGCGATGGAGCCCAGCTGGCGGCTGAGCGCATCGTCATGCCGTTGTTGGGGCAACGCAGCGGGCGTGAAGCCGCTGTTTCTGGTGCGGCTGTGATCTGTGATCCAGGCTTGGCGCCGGCGCCAGGGGGTGGTCTCTTGGTTGGGCAAACCTCCTGGTTTGATCGCCCCATCGATGATCCACCGCCCGTTGATGAGGATCTCGAGCAGCTCAGCGGGGTGCAATCACGGCTTGTGCCATCGCTGATTGAGAGCTCCCATGGGCCCTTGCGTTTGCAGCAGCAGCCTGTTGCCTACAGCCGCGATCAACAACCTCTGCTGGGACCGCTACCTGGCTGCCCCAACCTCTCGTTGTTCACTGGTTTTGGTGGTCCGTTTGCGTTGGTGCCAGCGCTCACTCCGCTGATGGCCCAGGCCTTAGTGACGAATGATTGGAGTCAGATCAAGGGTTTGGGCTTGCTGTGTAGGTGAGCTGGGGTGTGAAGGGCGCGTTGGGGTCCAGGGGCACGGGCAGCAGTTCCCTCAGCAGCTGCGCGTAGGTGATGTTCACATCCACCGCAGCATCGAGGCGTTGCACCAGGCTGCTGATTAAGCGCTCTTGAGTGATCGATAGATCCAGCTCACTCGAGAGGCCGGTTTGATAGCGCAGCCGCACATCGCGAAACGCCTCGATGGCGGAGGCAACGCCCCGCCGCGCCGAGGCCAGTTTCGCCAAACTCGCCTCATGGTTGAAAAAAGCGCTTTCAAGCCTGAGTCGAATGGCGTTGCGCATGGCGGCATAGTCCTGGGCACTAGCGGCTGCCAGCCGATCAAGTGCCCGGGCTTGCCCGCTGGTGGTGCCGGCATCAAATAGCAGCCACTGCAAGCTGAGCCCTAGGGCCCAGTCGTAACCACTGTTGTTGGACACGGTGTTGATAGCGGTACCGCAGCAGCCTCCGTTTTTGGGAATCACGTTGTACATCTGCTCATTGATGCCGTAGGTGCCGGCATTGCCGAACAGCGACAGCTTGGGGAGCAGCTGCGCAGCCACCGCATCACTGCGCTTGGCCAGTGCCTCGCGCGCGGCCAGGATGGCTTCCAGCTCGGGGTTGCCGCGATAGGCCGCCAGCAGGCTGGCCTCTAGATCAAGCGGCCAATCCGGCATCGGCACGATCGGATCGCTGGCGCTGGGGGTGATCTCCGGGTTGAGGTTGAGCACCACGGCTAACCGTCGCCGGGCAATGGCGCGATCAGCCATGGCTTGGATCAGCACTTCCTGGTCGCTAGCTTCAATGGCACGGCGACGCATTACATCCAAGCGGGGCACCAAGCCGGCAATTTGCATGTCCAAGGTGTCCTGCAAGATCACCAGGTCGTTTTGAACGGCGGCGTCTTGAATCCGCACGTTCTGGTCGGCGCGCTGCAGTCCGTAATAGGCCTCACTCACGTCGAGTTGTAGTCGCCGCAGTTGATTGCCGTAGCGATTGCGCTGTTGCTCGAGGTTGGCGCGCGCCGCCTGCACCAGGGGTGTGCGGGCAAAGTCGATCAAGGCGTAGTCAATCTCTAGGCCCGCTTCACCGAGATTGTCGGTGCCGTTGTAGTAGGCCCCCCCGCCCGCTGGTGTGTAGAAAGGGCCATCGGTGGGTTGATTCTTGGAATCGAGCAGCCCGTTTTTCGACATCACGGGGATGCCATTGAGAGTGTCATTGCCCGTGGGCACGTTCATGTTGTTGCTGTTCTGCCCCGTGCTCCCCTCGGCATAGGCACTGATGCGCGGCCAGTAGGTGCCCATGGCGGCCTGCAGTTCAGCGAGGGCTGCCGCAACGCGTTCGCGCTGGGCTTGCAGCTCAGGGTTGTTGTTGAAGGCAATGGCGAGGGCTTGATCCAAGCTCAGCGATTGGATGGCTCCGGCTTTGAGCTGTTCGGCATCCGGTAGCGCTAGGGGGATGGGCGCCGCTGTTGCGCTTGGAGCCAAGGTTCCAGTGGGAGCTGCATTGGGCTTCAAGAGCGATTGCGGCAGCGGTGGTGCCGGTGCAAAGCGATTGGGAATAGGTTCAGGTTCCGGTGGAATCAGGGCATCGAGGGCCCGTAATTCACGATCCAGCCGCTTCCAGCTGCGCTCGAGCTTGTCAACTTCTGCTGTGGAATCCAGCTGGGCTAGGGCCGGCAGCGTTGCAGGGGCCGCCAGCGCCAGCGTCAAGGCTGCCCACCGCATCAAGCCAAGAGGGCGCGCGATCAACAACCTGGACAAAGAGTTCGGCGGCAGTCTGGCTTGATCTGGTTGTCCTTGCCCGGATCTGAGCGTTAAACGCCATGGCGAAGCGTTTCTTCTCCCAACTGCTCGATCGCTGTGAGGCCAAAGCCGAACAGCTCAAAACCCGCTGGGCCGGCCTGAGTGACCACGGCCAGGTTGGCGTTTGCCTCACCGGCGTCACCGGGGTCTTGGTGCTATGGGCCCTGTTTTGGCCGGTGCCAACCGAGGTCAAAGGCCAAGGCGTGTTGATCTTTCCCAGCAAGGCGGGATTGCTCAATGCCCGGGCGCAAGGCCAAGTTCTGGCCGTGAATGTGGAGGTGGGCGATCGGGTCAAGCAAGGCCAAGAGCTGATGTCGCTCTATTTGCCGGTTTTGGAACGGGAATTGGCGCAGCAGCGGGGCAACTTGCTGCAGCTCGAAGCCATCAACCGCGAGCTCAATGAGCGTGATGCCCGTCGCTTGGAGACTGAAAAGGCCGCCGTGGATGTGGCCCTCGCCAAATTCGATGACGATCTCGACCGCTACAGCCGCCTGCAAGCGACCTATGGCAACAAGCTGAACAACCTCGAATGGCTCAGTTCACGCCAGGTGGTAGCCCCGCTGTCCCGTGAGGTGGTTTCAGCTGAGCAGGGTCTGACCAATACCAGCGTCAGCCTTGATGACGTCACGATTCAGCGCAAGCGGGTGTTGACGGCTTATCAGCAGGTGAAGCTCGACATTGAAACCGAAGCGCTCGAGCGGCAATTCGCCATTGGTGATCTCAAGCGCAAGATCAGCGTCACCGAAGCCCAGATCGCTTACGACGGCAAGGTCATGGCTGGACGTGATGGCGTCATGATTGATCTTCAGGTGATCCCAGGTCAGACGGTCAAAGTCAGCGACCGCTTGGGAACCATCTTGGGATCGTCTGAGGCCGGAGAAAGCAAGGCTCCCCAGCTCAATGCCGTGGCCTATTTCAAGCCTGCTGATGCGCGCCGTCTACCGCTGGGCTTACCCGTGGAGGTGGTTCCTGATTGGCAGCAGCGCGGACGCTTTGGCGGGATCGTTGGCAAGGTCACGAGCGTTCTCACCCTCCCCTCCACCGAAGACGATGTGTCCACCACAACGGGTAACCCGCAGCTGGCCAAGGAGCTCACCAAAGATGGGCCGGTGATGCGCGCTGAAATTGGGTTGGTGCGGAGCAAAGGCAGCATGGATGGCTACCGCTGGACGCTCTCATTGGGCAGTGGTGTGTTCCCAATCCGCGAGGGCTTAACCGCCACCACCCATGCCTATGTGGAGTGGCGCTCCCCCTTGAGTTATGTGATTCCTGGCCTGCGCTCCCTGACCGGTGGATTCCGCACCTTGCGCATCGATCGCCTCTGGAACCGCCCCTTCTTGGTTCAACCCGACACGATTGAGTGATCCAGTGACTCGACTTCCTCGCATTCGCAATCCATTGCTGCGGCGTGAACTGCCCTGGTTGGTAGCTGATGTGGTGTTGTTGCTGATTTTGTTCAATGCCAATGCCCCCGAGCTCTGGTTTTGGCTCGTGGTGCTGTTGGTGATCTTGGCTTACCGCTATGAGCGCTGGTGGTCATCGCGGCCCCAAAACGACGACTCACGTGATTGAGCTTGTGCTGGCTTAGCTGCTCTGCCAATCGGCCCATTGCCGTTCTGTTTGCTCAATGGTGCGCTGGATTTGGCGGCAGCGACTAATGCGACTGGCCATCCGCTCCAGCTGCTGAAAGCTGAGATCGCCGGTGTTGGTTTGCTGCAGATTTTGGTAAAAGCTGTTCCAGCGCTCGGGCGGTTGGAATGGCACAGCTGGCGCTGGCGGCAGCCTGTTGCTGTGGGTCTCCACTGTCAGTAGGAGGCGCTGCCAGAGGGCAAGCCGTTCGCTAACAGCATTCAGCAAGGCTGATTCGGCTTGGTGAATCACACGCAGGCTTTCAAGATCAGGCCTGACCGATGGGTAACGCAGTAGTCCGTTAATGGCGATGATCAGCCGCGAGGAACAGCTGATCAGATCGCTTATCAGCAGGTAGCGGGGATGCCGCATCGGGTTTTCGCCGAGTTCTTGGGCCACACTCGGCAGCTCTTTGCGCAGGCTGATCAGTTGGTTGCGCAGTTGTTGATGCATCACCTGAGCGCTGCGGCGATTGACCGCTCCCCCTTCGATTTGGCGCACGCTCTCATGTAGGCCTGCCTGGATGCCAACCAGCAAGTTGGAGTAGTGCTTAAACACCTCAACGCCACTACGCATCGGCCAAAACAGCTGCAGCGCTAAGACCGTGAGGATGACCCCAAACGCCGTCCAGAACAGCCGGATGGTGATCCAAATGGGGATGTCCCCGCCATGGATCAGCCAGCCCATCACGACGATCAGCCCGCCGACTTTGTAGCCCACCTTGAGCTTCAGTAAGCCACCCAGCAGCCTTAGGGTCCCCAGGGTGATGGCAATGGCCAAAGCCAGGGGAATGTCTTTGAGCCCCCAAAAGGAGACGTAGAGCAGGGCTCCACCAAGGATCGTGCCCAGGATGCGTTGGCGTCCAAGCTCCAGTGATGCGCCGTAGGTGCCACCGGCTGTGGCAAAGACCGCAAGCGGCACGTAATACCCAAAAGGGATGCCGCTGAGGTAGCTAAAGCCATTGCCTAGCCCCGCCGTGAATGCCATGCGTAGATCGCGGCGGGTGATCAGCACGGCACACTCCTGGCCAGGGCCCGAAGGGAGCCATGCAGGGGTTGCTGCTCCTGGGCCAAGGCGAGCATTGCGAACAGCGGCAGCTGCTCACGCTGCGTGGTGGTGTGCCATTGCTTCAGGCTGGCTGGCGCTTGTGATCCGAGCACGCCACTGCGGAGCTCATTGGCCATGGCCTCCACGCTGCTTTCAACCAGTTCGGCTCGCCGCAGCACAGCTTCTGGCAGCTCGGCCATCATCTGCTCCCAGGCCAGCCAGTGGAAGTAGCCCTGCTGCCACAACAGCAGGCGCCGATTCCAGCCCCGTCTCTTGAGCTGGCTGCGGCGAGAGCTGCGTTGTTCTTGACTCACCAGCGACTCGATGCGCTGCAGCCTGATGGACAGTGGAGCCGGTGGCAGTGGCACCGGACGGGGCCCCTTGTGGGTTAGCCAATCGCGGTAGCGCTGCAATTGATCGCCAATGGCTCGTCGTAAGTAGGCATCGGATTGGTTGAGCTCTTCATAGACACCACGCGGCCAAAACAACAGGCCAACCAGCAGGGCAATGATGCAGCCAATGATCGTGTCGAGGCCGCGATTGAAGACGTACTCCCAGTTGAGTGCCGTGTAGTCGGGAATCATCAAAAACATCACGCTCAGCAGACCAGCGGTGTTCAATCCACCGGACCAACCCAGCACCCGCAGCACCGGGATCATCACCAGCAGCGACACCAACACCCCGACCCAGCCTTGAACGATGGTGTGAACGATGAAAGTGATCAGCCCGCCCATGGCGGTGCCAAGAATCCGATTGCTGGCGGCTTTGGCTGTTTGGTCATCGTTGTCATCCACCACCACCACCACAGCGACGAGCGGATACCAAACAAATTCAATGCGCTCAGTCCACAGCGCGACCCCAGCGGTGATGAAGGCTGCCGTGAACAGCTTCAGGCTGTTGCGCACCAGCTCGCTCTTCACGCTTGGATGGCTCTGCCTGCAGTGCCGTCAGTGTGGGGGCAATTCAGGCGGTCTTCAACGCCTCGGGCAATAAGCCGGCATCATCCAACTCCGGCAGCAGCCAACCCGGAATGCCATCGCGCTGCCAATCCCAAAGGCCATGCCGTTTGCTGATGAAGATGGTTTCACCAGCGCTGTAGGCCTGCAGCACAGCCCCGCGCTCCATGGCTTCCAGAGCATCTTCGCGGCGGATCCGCTGCAGGCGGCTAAGGGCGTCGGTATCCGGCAACGATTGGGGGGGTGTTGGAGAACACAGTCTGCAACGCCGAGCTAGTGATCGCCACGCATGCTTTGGCCGCGCAATTCGACGCCTTCATCGTCTTGGTGATGAACCGAAGCCTCCCCATTGGGCAGTGCGGGCTCCACCTCTTGCCGTCGTGGCTGCTTTTTGAGCCGTTGCTTCAGGCTTTCATCCACGACTCCCTTGGACTCTGGTGACGGCGTTGCCTCAGCCATGGCAGCCACGGGCACTGTGAAAGAAGGTTGGATGTCTTAGATCGAAAAAAGGTTAAGAACGGCTGCTCTGTCTAGCTTCCAGTTGATTCCGTGATCTGGTTGATGGCTGTTCCTGCGAGTCGCAATCTGCGCATCACCACAGGGGTTCTCCTGTTGCTCGGGGGGCTGGCCGCCATCGTGTTTCCGTTCATCTCCGCTTTGGCGGTCACGATTGGCTTTGGTGCTGTGGCCTTAGCCGCTGGTGTGAGCCAGTTGTTGCGCGTCGGCGCTGCAGCCGATGGACGGGGTAAGGCGTTTCGCCTGCTCTCAGCGCTCCTCTATCTCGGTGGCGGCCTGTTTGTGCTGTTGTTTCCGCTGGATAGCACTTTCAGCTTGACCTTATTTATTGGTGCTCTGTTGGTGATTGAAGGGGTGATGGAGCTCGCATCCGCTGCCTCCCATAACGATGCAGCCCGCAACCTGGTGCTGGTGGATGGGGTGATCACCTGCCTGTTGGGCGGGCTTGTCTTGGCGGAATGGCCCAGTGACACGCTCTGGGCCATGGGCACGCTGTTCGGTGTGGCCCTGATGATCAGTGCCTTCCGCATGTTCAGCACCAGCGGTGGTGATGCTGCTGCAGCGGGCTAATCAGAGGCGGCGGCGGAAGGCATCGCCGTAGCCGCCGCGCTCACTGCTGTCTTCGTTGCGGCTGAGTTTCCAGACGTTGCGGCTGATGCGCTTGGCCTGAACACCGCCACGTTCAACCATGGCGGAACCGGGCCGAGCACCGAGCAAGGCGCCCACTTCGCTGGTGCTTAAAGGCGCTCCAGTGCGAATCGCTAAATCGATGAGTTCCAGGCGTTGTCGCAGGCTGTGCAGATCAGCCTGTCCCTCTTGGGATTCCTGCCAGATGGTGGTGAAGCTGTTGTCTTCTCCGTTCAGGCGCTGCATCAAGCCCAAACCCATGAAGGCCAGAGCCTGCTCAGGCTTGACGCCGTCTTCCATGGCCTTGGAGATCCATTCGTTGGCTTGGGGGTCCACCGTGGTCTGCTGCCCGTTGCTTTTGGCCATGGCTAAGGAGTCCGTTGGCCGGAAGGTACCGACTGCGGACCGCAGCGCAAGGGCTACTCAGCTGCGACGTAACCAGTCCGGGGCGCCGCTGAACCAATCGCCGAGATCGTCGTCGGGATTGTTGGGGGCCTTGGCGTCGCCATCCACATCACCCAAATCGAGCGCGGTCAGCAGTTGATCCACCCCCGTAGCGGCTGGGCCACGCTGAAGCCTGCGTGCTGTGCGCAACCAGCTGGCGACGGTGGCATCACGGTCGGCGAATTTCTGCACATAGATGCGATCGCCGAGGCTGACTTCGTCTTGATAGGCAATGCGCCGCAGGATTCCCTGAAGCTTGAGGCGGGTGTTGGAGGTGAGCACGGTCGCAACGTCCTCTGATTACTCCTGGTGATAGGTGTGATCAGCGCTCGTGCTGTATCGAGTCGAACGAAAAAAATATGTAGCCCTGGCCGTTAAAGTCCCCACCGACTTGGGACTCATGGCCACCTGGCGGATTTAGCTGCCGATCGATCCGCCCGGAATCTGCGCTTGGCCCAGCGCAAAGGTGGATCCTCTGTGGCGATTACCGGTACGCGGGTGGACCCCGAGGCCAATGGCCCCAGCTGCGTCACGGTGACCACCGACAGCGAAGGGCATCGGATCACCAGGCAAGGCAGTGATGTGGGCGCCATTGAGCTGCGCACCCATGTCTTTATTGATTCCCTGCAGCCCCAGTTGGCGGCCTACATGGGCACCGTCTCCCAGGGCTTTTTGCCAATCCCAGGTGATGCCTGTCTCTGGCTGGAAGTGTCGCCGGGCATGGCGGTTCACCGCGTCACCGACATTGCCCTTAAGGCCAGCACAGTCCGGCTTGGCCAGATGGTGGTGGAGCGGGCCTTTGGTTCGCTGGCCCTTTATCACCGCGACCAAAGCACGGTGCTGCATTCCGGCCAGGTGGTGCTGGAAGCCATTGGCAGCCGCATTGAACAGCGCAGCCCTTGCACCGTTACCTGGACGGAGATCATCCGGGCAATCACGCCCGACCATGCCGTGCTGATTAACCGTCAGAACCGCCGCGGTTCGATGATTCAGGCCGGCATGAGCATGTTCATCCTCGAAACCGAACCCGCTGGCTATGTGCTCATCGCCGCCAATGAAGCCGAAAAGGCTTCCAACATCACCGTTGTTGATGTCAAAGCAGTGGGTGCCTTCGGGCGTCTGACCTTGGCGGGCCGCGAGGGTGATGTGGAGGAAGCCGCGGCTGCCGCGATGCGGGCGGTGGCCAGCATCAACAGCTCCACTTAAACCCCAAACAATTGCCGCATCTGCTGGGAGATCTGGCGCATCGCTTTGCCGCGGCTGCCTAGTTTGCTGCGTTGGTGTTGATTCATCGCGGCGTAGGTGCAAGCGGCCTCACGTACCCAGAAAATGCTGTCGTAGCCAGCATTTTGCCCTGGGCTCTGCAGCAGAATTTCGCCGCGGCATATGCCCTCGGCTTCCAGCTTGATCTCCCCATCGGGATTGGCCACGGCCACGGCGCTGTGGAAGCTGGCACTGCGATAGGGCCCATCGCCGAGTTCCCCCAGCAGCCTTCCAATGCGCTCGTCATTGCTGCTGCCGTAGCGAGCTGAATAGAGCCCAGGCGCGCCGCCAAGGGCATCAACTGCAATGCCGGAGTCATCGGCCAAGGTCCAGTGGCCGGTGAGGCGAGCCACTTCAGCGGCTTTCAGCCGTGCGTTTTCCAGATAGGTGTTGCCCGTTTCTTCAATGTCGATGCTCTCGGGCTGTTGCTGCACCCTCAGTTGCACCGGCGCCAACATCGCCTGCAATTCCGCCACCTTGCTGGGGTTGCTGCTGGCGATGATCAACAGCTCAGGTGTCGATGCGGGCACAGCTGCAGCGGAGCGGCTGCCCATTGTGGACCGTGGTCAGCCGATGGAGTGCTGATTAGACCGGGTTATTGAGAGGTGCCATGGACACAGCCCTGGTTCTGCAGAACCTGCTCTCACCGGCAATTCTGTTTTTCTTCCTGGGGGTTTTTGCGGTTCTGCTGGGCTCCGATTTGGAGATTCCGGCGCCGCTGCCCAAGCTGTTTTCCCTCTACCTGCTGCTTTCGATTGGCTTTAAAGGGGGCGTCGAACTGCAAGCCAGTGGACTTGGCTCCGACGTGCTGTTGACCATTGGGGCGGCCTTATTGATGGCGGTGCTGGTGCCATTGGCCGCTTTTGGCGTGCTTCGCACCCAGTTCGATGTCTTTAACGCGGCTGCTTTGGCTGGGGCCTACGGCTCGATCAGTGCCGTGACGTTCATCACGGCCGAAAGCTTTCTGCGGGTGCTGCAGATTCCATCCGATGGCTACATGGTGGCGGCCCTAGCGCTCATGGAATCGCCGGCCATCATCGTGGCGCTGCTGTTGGTGAAGTTGGCGGCGCAAGATCGCGGGGCTGCCGCTGAAACCGGATGGGGGTCGGTGCTGCACGAGGCCTTTCTCAACAGCTCGGTGTTTTTGCTGGTTGGCAGCCTGCTGATCGGCCTGTTGGTGGCGCAATACAGCCCCAGCGGGATCGCCAAGATGGAGCCCTTCACCGGCCAGTTGTTCTACGGAGCGCTCTGCTTTTTTCTGCTGGATATGGGCATCGTGGCGGCCCAACGGCTGGCGGATCTCCAGCAGGCCGGAGCTTTCCTGATTGGTTTTTCGCTGCTGACGCCCCTGGTCAATGCCTCTGTGGGCTTGGGCCTTTCCAGTGTTCTGCATCTCAGTCAGGGCAATGCCCTGCTGTTCATGGTGTTGTGCGCTAGCGCCTCCTATATCGCCGTGCCTGCCGCGATGCGGATGACGGTGCCGGAGGCCAATCCAAGCCTCTACATCTCGAGTGCTTTGGGGATGACCTTTCCCTTCAACATCATCGTTGGCATCCCCCTCTATCTCTCAGTCATTGAGCGCGTTCTTCCGGCGGGGGCGCTGTGATGAAACGGCTTGATCTGCTGGTCAATGAACGGGAGCTTGAGCTGTTGCTCAAGCGCTTGGAGCAAGTCGGCGTGCCCGGCTATTCGGTGAATCGCCACGTCACCGGTCGCGGCGGCAGCGGCACCGTTGTCTCGGAAGCGATGGAGTTCAGCGGCCTTGGAGCCAATGCCCATGTGATCGTTTTTTGTGATTCCTCGCTGCTCGAGTCTTTGGCGGCTGAGTTGAAGCCACTTTTGAAGACCTATGGCGGCGTCGCCTATGTCAGCGATGCAAAGCCGTTGTAACGATTCAGACAGAAATGATGAGCGCTGCTTATCTGACCCCCTTTAGACACTGATTGGTCAGGGGTCTCAAACGTCTTGACGGATGACTGGGCCACAGAGCAGTGTTAGCCGCGAACTTCCGCCTCTTTCTGGAGCTGGCAATGGCAACTGAAACCATGGGCATTGCCCTCGGCATGATTGAAACCCGCGGCTTGGTCCCCGCGATCGAAGCAGCTGACGCCATGACCAAGGCCGCCGAAGTGCGCCTGATCGGTCGTGAATTCGTCGGCGGCGGCTACGTCACCGTTCTGGTGCGCGGCGAAACCGGTGCTGTGAACGCAGCTGTTCGTGCTGGTGCTGATGCTTGCGAGCGCGTCGGTGACGGCCTCGTGGCAGCCCACATCATTGCCCGCCCCCACCGCGAAGTTGAGCCTGCTCTCGGCGGCAGCAGCAACTTCCTCGGCTCCAAGGACTGAGATCCAGCCGATCCGCTTCGCGGACGCTGATCCCAACCATTGATCTCATCCCATCGGAGTTATCCCTATGAGCAAGAAGTACGACGCCGGGGTAAAGGAGTACAGGGACACTTACTGGACTCCTGATTACGTTCCCCTCGATACCGACCTGCTGGCCTGCTTCAAGTGCACCGGCCAGGAAGGTGTTCCCAAGGAAGAAGTCGCCGCTGCTGTGGCTGCTGAATCTTCCACCGGTACCTGGTCCACTGTGTGGTCCGAGCTCCTCACCGACCTCGACTTCTACAAGGGCCGTTGCTATCGCATCGAAGACGTGCCTGGCGACAAAGAGTCGTTCTACGCCTTCATCGCCTATCCCCTCGACCTGTTCGAGGAAGGCTCCATCACCAACGTTCTGACCTCCCTGGTCGGCAACGTTTTTGGTTTCAAGGCTCTGCGCCACCTGCGTCTGGAAGACATCCGCTTCCCGCTGGCCTTCATCAAGACCTGCTACGGCCCGCCGAACGGCATCGTGGTCGAGCGCGACCGGATGAATAAGTACGGCCGCCCGCTGCTGGGTTGCACCATCAAGCCGAAGCTCGGCCTGAGCGGTAAGAACTACGGCCGCGTGGTCTACGAATGCCTCCGCGGTGGTCTCGACTTCACCAAGGACGACGAGAACATCAACTCCCAGCCCTTCCAGCGCTGGCAGAACCGCTTCGAGTTTGTTGCCGAAGCGATTCGCCTGGCTGAGCAGGAAACCGGCGAGAAGAAAGGTCACTACCTGAACGTGACCGCCAACACGCCGGAAGAGATGTATGAGCGCGCTGAGTTCGCCAAAGAACTCGGTATGCCGATCGTCATGCACGACTTCATCACTGGTGGCTTCACCGCCAACACCGGTTTGTCGAAGTGGTGCCGCAAGAACGGCATGCTCCTGCACATCCACCGCGCCATGCACGCGGTGATCGACCGTCATCCCAAGCACGGCATCCACTTCCGTGTGCTGGCCAAGTGCCTGCGCCTCTCCGGTGGTGACCAGCTCCACACCGGCACCGTGGTGGGCAAGCTCGAGGGTGACCGTCAAACCACCCTGGGTTACATCGACCAGCTGCGTGAGTCCTTCGTTCCCGAAGACCGCAGCCGTGGCAACTTCTTCGATCAGGACTGGGGCTCCATGCCCGGCGTCTTCGCCGTTGCTTCCGGCGGTATCCACGTCTGGCACATGCCCGCCCTGGTCACCATCTTCGGCGACGATTCCGTCCTGCAGTTCGGTGGTGGTACCCACGGTCACCCCTGGGGTTCCGCTGCTGGTGCAGCTGCCAACCGCGTGGCCCTCGAGGCTTGCGTCAAGGCCCGCAACGCCGGTCGTCACCTGGAGAAGGAGAGCCGCGACATCCTCATGGAAGCCGCGAAGCACAGCCCCGAGCTGGCCATCGCTCTCGAGACTTGGAAGGAGATCAAGTTCGAGTTCGACACTGTCGACAAGCTCGACGTCCAGAGCTGATCAAGCCATCGGCCGGTTAATGCAACCGGCCAAATCCATTTCACACACCCAGGAACAACATGCCTTTCCAGAGCACCGTGGGTGACTACCAAACAGTCGCCACCCTGGAGACCTTCGGCTTCCTCCCGCCGATGACCCAGGACGAGATCTACGACCAGATCGCTTACATCATTGCCCAGGGTTGGAGCCCGCTCATCGAGCACGTCCACCCCAGCAATTCCATGGCCACCTACTGGTCCTATTGGAAGCTTCCCTTCTTTGGCGAAAAGGACCTCAACCTGATCGTCAGTGAGCTCGAGGCTTGCCATCGCGCCTACCCCGACCACCACGTCCGGATGGTTGGTTACGACGCCTACACCCAAAGCCAGGGTTCTTGCTTCGTGGTTTTCGAAGGCCGCTGAGCCCTTCTCTGATTTCTGATCAGACCGGTCCCCGCTGCGGCGGGGACCACTTACCAAGATTTTTTTTCCGGGGGCGGATATGGCAACACAATCCAGTCGTGAGGCCGCTTTGGCCCGTCGCATGGCCCTCTCCAGTGGTGGTAAGACCGCGGAGAAGCGCTTATCAACGAGTGCCGGTCGTGTGCGGACCGCTGCGGAGGCACGCCCGAGCCGTACGGAGGCTCCTGCCATCCCACCCCGTCAAGCGTCAGCCGCCGCTCCAGTCGCTGCTGCAGAGATCAGCAGCCATGCGCCGGTTCGCCGCTCAACCCCCACTCGCGTTGCGAATCCAAGCCGCGAGCTCGTATTAGCTCGCCGTGAGGCCCTCTCTCGTCGCGGCAAACGAGCTGATACCAGCAGTGATCGCAACCGCGCCGAGGCATTCCACAAAGAGCAAGCTGCCGCTCCCGCCCCTGCTGCAGCCAAAAAAGACTGCGATTGCCATAAGACCCGTTCAGACGCTCCGGCGGCAGCAGCTGCTCCTGCTCCCACCAGCTTGAGCTTGGATGCCAAATCCGCTGCTAGCAAGCGCGCGACCCCCCGCCGCGCTGCTCAGCACAACCCCAGCCGGTCACTCGTGCTGGCACGGCGGGAAGCCCAGTCCAAGCGCGGTAAGGCTGCAACCACCTCTCAGTCCAGCGGTACCGCTGCTGTGGCGCGTCAGGGCAACCCCGACATGAGCAGCCGCGAATTGGCGCTCAAGGTGCGTGAACTACGCAGCAAGAGCGGTGCTGCATCCAAATTCGGTGGCAAAGCTGCTGGTGCACCCACCCGTCCAACGGGCCCCAATCGCCATGGCGCCAAGCAAGCCGCTGCGGCTGATGCCCATTGGAAAGTTGGCGCCAGTGAGACGCTCAGCGGTCAAACCGTCACCGGGACCCAAGCCAACCGCTCGCCGAAGACCACCGGCAATGAAGCGTCCACCTGCCGTTCGATCACGGGTACTGAATACCTCGGTGCCGAAGTGTTCCAAGCGTTCTGTCAGGGGCAGCCAGCTGCTCAGCAACCCGCCAAGGTCCGCGTCACCTCCACCAGCCGCGGCAATGCGGTGACTGGTAATGAAGTCGGCCGCAGCGAGAAGGTCACCGGCGATGAGCCTGGAACCTGCAAAGCCGTGACCGGCACCGAATACATCGGCGCTGATCAAGCCTCGGCCTACTGCGGTGGTGTGACTCCCTCTGTGGCCAAGGTTGGCCGCGGGGTCACCGCGGGCGGTCAAGCCGTCTCCGGCGTGATGGTGGGCCGCAGTGAGAAGGTCACCGGTAATGAATCCGGTTCCGGTCTGCAGCTCACCGGTGATCAATACATCGGTTCAGAAGCTCCCATCGCCGGCCGCGGCCCCACCAAAGTCACCAGCCTCAACACCCTTCGGGGGACTGGTGTTACTGGAACCGCCGTTGGCCGCGCCTCCCGCATGACCGGCAACGAAGCCGGAAGCTGCCGCGCCATCACTGGCGATGAATACATCGGCTCTCAGCAATACGAGGGGTTCTGCGGCACCCGGCCTCCCGCCGAAGCTCCCAAAGTGGGCTTCAGCATCACCAATCGCAATCAGGTGGTGAGCGGCACTCGCACAGGCCGTTCGGCGATGGTCACCGGTGATGAGCCCGGCAGCTGTAAAGCCGTCACGGGTACCCCTTACGCCGGCCTTGAGCAGTCGGGTGAGTTTTGTGGCGCGCGCGCCGTGGACAGCGTGCGTGAGCGCACCCCCGTCCGTAACTCCAACCGCATGACCGGCATTCAGCCCGGAATTGGCGGTGCGATGACCGGCGCTGAGCGCGGCGCTTGTGAAGACGTCACCGGCACTCCTTATGTGGGTGCTGATCAGCAGGCTGCCAACTGTGCCTCCGGCCGCGGCGCTGATTTCCCCCAGGCACTGCAAGGTCAAAGCTGGCAGCAGTTCAGTGTTCAATCGCCGGCCCAGGCCGCCATGGATGAGCGCGCCCGCACCGGCCAGGTCACCGGCAGCACCTATGAGCAGGGTGGTCGCATCACCGGCCCCTTCGACATGGCTGGCGGCAAGGTCACCGGCACCGAGCAGTTCCGTTTTGATCGCAACGATGCCGCCGCTCTGCAGGCCAGGGTTCAAGCCCAGGCTCCGGTGTCAATGGATGAGGATCAGCGCCCCACCTCCCGGGTGACCGGCGAGGGTTCAGGCACCAAGGTCACAGGTGATGACTGGGATCGAGGCAGTCACGTGACAGGCACCGAAGGTGCCTCGGCACGCCGCCGCAACCCCTCGCGGGTCGGCCCCATGAACGCCATGGTGATGATGCAGCAGAAGCGCAACGACGAAGTTCCTTTGCCTGTGAGCCCGGTGACTGGTTCCAGCGGCAACACCGATAAGGGTTCTCTCATCACCGTTTCCGGTGGCGCACGCGGCTGATGCGTGCCCGTCGCGGCAATGTTCAGCGCCCCATGGCACCGACGGCTCCGCGCCGTCGTCCTGCCATGGTGAGCAGCCTGGCCGACCGTGCTGGCGGAAACGCCGCTGCGCGTCGACCCAGCTCAGCTGTTTGGCCGCGTGATCAACACCCCCTGAGTGATCCAACCCGTAATGCGGAGTTGCAGCGTTACGAGCAGGAGGTCAAAGGAGCGTTTGATCGCATCGTTCCGGTGCTGCAGCAGCTCTCGTTTCAGCAGCATGAACCCCGTTTTCCTGAGGTTGCTCAAGCCTTGGCCCATGCGGAGCTGGGCTTTGCCTTGCCGCAGCCGATCCTCGAGAACGCCTGGGTTGGTCAACTCGATATGCGCACTCTCTACGCGTGGTGCGTGTTTGAGACCTACCAGCGCATCAGCGATCAGTTCTTTTCAGATGATCCTCTGGCGGGCAATCAAGGTGACGCCTTTGAGCAGTTCCTCTTCGACTGCGGCTTTCATCTGCTCGATATCACCCCCTGCGCCGATGGCCGCCTAGCCCATGCCATCGCCTACGCCCTGCGCATTCCGCTGAGCTGCGTTCGCCGCCGCCCCCATGCCGGGGCCCTGTTTGACATTGAGGACACTGTTGAGCGCTGGGTCAAAACCGAGCATCGCCGCTCCCGCGAGGGCTATCCCAACGCGGCCCATGACCCGACCCGCTACCTGAAGTGCGTCGTTTATCACTTCAGTTCCATCGATCCCAGCCATGAGGGCTGCGCCGCCCATGGTTCCGATGACGGGCTCGCCGTCTCCGCTGGCATGGCACGGCTCAAGGCCTTCCGTGAAGCTGTCGAAAAGGGCTTTTGTTGCGGGGCTTCCGTTGACCTGCTGTTGATCGGCCTTGACACCGACACCGATGCCATTCGCGTGCACGTTCCCGATCGCGATGGCGAGGCTTCCCTGGATCAGTGGGTGGATGCCCGCGAGCTCTATGCCGAGACCCTTGGTTTGGATTCCGCCGCTGCCCGCGCCCACATCGCAGCAGCCGTGCAAGCCGGTTGCTCTGGGCCGACCGATCTCGGCATGAACCAATTCATTGCCCGTTTGATCGAGAACAACATTTCCCAGATCGACTACGTCAAACAGTTCCACGGCGGGAACTACAGCGATGCCGGCCATGCCGAGCGCTTCATCGGTGTGGGCATTGGTTTTAAGGAGATTCATCTGCGCAACCTCACCTACTTCGCCCACCTCGACACGGTGGAGGAGGGAGCTCCGGATCTCGATGTCGGCATCAAGATCTTCAGCGGTCTCAATGTCACCCGCGGACTGCCCATCCCCGTGGTGGTGCGTTTTGACTACCGCGGCAGTGTGCCGGGAGCCCGCGAGCGCGCCATCGCCAACGGTGAGCGGGTCATGGCGGCGATGCAAAACCGCTACAGCGATCTCTTTGAGAAGGGCCTGCTGCATCTGTTGCTGTCGGTCCGCGACCGCAACCACTTCGTGCCGTCTGAAACGGTACGGTCCACCATCACCATCCCCACCCCAGGAGGTCACTGAGCATGATCATCGTCAAGGTCATCAAGCCACTGGTCTCCACGAACCGGATTCCAGATTTTGAGCACAAGCACCTGCAGGTCGTTCAAGACGGCAGTTCCAAAAAAGTGGCGGTTGATGCTGTTGGCGCTAAGCCAGGCGACTGGGTCATCTGCGTCGGTAGTTCAGCGGCCCGTGAAGCGGCTGGGAGTAAGTCCTACCCCAGCGATTTAACGATTGTCGGGATCATCGATCACTGGGACCCCGATGCGCCCAAACCGGCGGAAGCAAGCTGATGGAAATCATGCAAGTGGTGGGGTCGTTGGTGTGCAGCTATCGGGTTGGTGGGCTCGATCACATGAATCTGCGCGTCTTGGAGAACAACAAGGGCAAGCAGTTAGTCGCCGTTGACCCGGTGGGGGCTTCCCCAGGGAACTGGGTCTTCACTGCTAGTGGTTCGGCGGCCCGCTTTGCTTGCCCGGATCCAACGGTGCAAACCGATCTCACCATCGGCGGAATCATTGATTTCTGGGCTCCCGACGGCTGACCCGGATCTCAACCCTCCCCTCTTGATCCCCTCGACACCTCCAGCACCCCATGGCCACTCCGACTCCCCGTAAACCCTCTAGCGGTAGCAGCTCACCTCGGGCTCAAAGTGCAGCCCCTGGCGCCAATCAGCCCGCCAAGGCTCTGCCCCCTGCAGAAGCCACCACTCAAAAGGCAGCGGCTAAGCCGGCGGCCACAGCCAAGCCCAGGACCACCCCAGCCCGGAAGCCTCCAGCGCGTCAGAGCGCAGCAGCCACAGTCGATCGGGTGCAGGGGATTGCCCTGGGGATGATTGAGACCCGCGGTCTGGTGCCTGCGATCGAGGCGGCTGATGCCATGACCAAGGCCGCTGAAGTGATGATGATTGCTCGGGAGTTTGTGGGCGGCGGTTACGTCACCGTGATGGTGCGCGGCGAGACCGGTGCAGTGAATGCGGCGGTGCGTGCTGGCGCCGATGCCTGTGAGCGGGTTGGTGATGGCCTGGTGGCCGCCCACATCATTGCCCGCCCCCATGGGGAGGTTGAGCCTGCCTTAACCGCGAGCGGACAACGCCGTAGTTGATCCTGATGGCGCGCCAGCTCCACCACCGTGTTCTGGCGGCTTTGGGTCAGGCGTTAAGCCTGGAACTCACAGCCGTTCAGCAGTATCTGACCCATGCCGCTTTGCTGGAGGCCTGGGGAGATCCGCTGACGGCCGATCGTTTTCGCCAAGAAACGGTGGAGGAGATGCGCCACAGCGAGCGCATCATCCAGCGGATGGTGAGCCTGGGCCTGGCCCCGGCGGCGTCCCAGCTGCAGCCAGTAGCAACGGCTACCGATCTGCGCGGTCTGCTGGAGGTAAACACCCTCCTCGAAGATCAATTGGTGCGCCATTACGCCGAGGCCCAGCGCTTCTGCCAGTTGGTTGGTGATGCCGAGCAGGCTGCTTTTTTCTCTGAGCTGCTGGGCGAAGAAACCGCACACGCCCAGGCTCTTGCCCAATGGTTGCGGGAGCTAAACGGTCCCGGCGTTAACTCGATACATTCTCCTGACTTGCGACCCCCAGCCCGCGCCGCTTGAACGCCCATCTCCCACTGTCCATCCAGCTCTCATGGCTGATTCCGTTGTACGGATTCAGCGGAGTTCTCCTGTCGCTGCCCTGGGCGACCGGTTGGGTGAAGCGCAACGGCCCGCGCCCTGCCGCCTACTTGAACCTGTTGATGACTGTTCTGGGAGTTGCCCACGGCAGCTTGATCTTGGCTTGGGTTCAGCAGAACGGTGGTGTGGTGATCGAGTGGCCCTGGTTTGAAACCTCTGGCCTGGATTTGCGCATTGGCTTTGACCTGAGCCTCACCAACCTGGCGGCCCTGGAGTTCGTCACGATCATGAGCCTGCTGGGGCAGGTGTTTGCCCTCGGCTATCTCGATAAGGAGTGGTCATTAGCCCGCTTCTATGCGCTGCTGGGCTTCTTCGAGGGGGCGATGGCTGGCGTGGTGCTGAGCAGCAACTTGTTCTTGAGCTACTTCGTGCTCGAGATGCTCACCCTCTCCACCTATCTGCTGGTGGGCTTTTGGTACGCCCAGCCCCTGGTGGTCACCGCTGCCCGCGACGCGTTCCTCACCAAGCGCGTGGGTGATGTGCTGCTGTTGATGAGTGTGGTGGCTCTTGCTGCCTGGGCTGGATCCTTGGATTTCGAAGATCTCTATGCCTGGGCTGCGCAAGTGAAAGCCGATGGCTCGGTGAGTCCCTTGCTTGGCACGTTGATCGGCTTGGGTTTGATTGCCGGCCCCATGGGCAAATGTGCCCAGTTCCCCATGCACCTCTGGCTGGATGAAGCCATGGAGGGGCCCAATCCTGCGTCGATTTTGCGCAATTCAGCGGTGGTCACCTGTGGAGCCTTGGTGCTGCTCAAGGTCATGCCGCTGCTGCAGCTCTCTCCAGTGGCCATTGATGTGTTGCTGATCGTGGGCACCATCAGCGCCATTGGTGGCGCGCTGGTGGCGATTGCCCAAGTTGATATCAAGCGGGCGTTTTCCTACGGCACCACCTCTTATCTGGGGTTGGTGTTCGTGGCCATTGCTGTGCAGCAACCGATCGTTGCGGTGCTGCTGCTGTTTGCCCATGGCCTGGCCAAGGCGTTGATCTTCATGAGTGTGGGCAGCGTGATTGCCACCACCAACTGCCAAGACATCACCGAGCTGGGTGGTTTGGGCCCACGCATGCCAGCCACCACAGGCAGCTACTTGATTGCGGGAGCTGGCCTCACCGGGGTTCTGCCTTTGGGCTGTTTTTGGTGTTTTGGTTTGTTGGTGGATGGGCTTTGGCCCAATTACCCCTGGCTGGTGCCTGTTGTTCTGCTCACCAACGCCCTCACGGCCTTCAACCTGGTGCGGGTGTTCCGCCAGGTATTCCTCGATAAGCCCCATCCCAAAACCAAGCGCACACCTGAGGTGAATTGGCTGATGGCCCTGCCGATGGTGAGCCTGGCCGTGGTGGTGTTGCTGGTGCCCCTGATCTTCCACCGCATCTACCCCATTGCTGGGGTCGAAGTGGTGACCATGGTCAGCATGGTGGCGGTGGTGGTCAGCAGCCTGGTTGGGGTGGCATCGGCTGCGGCCATCTCACTGGATAAATTCGGCTCACGCTCTGTTTTCAAGCCCCTGCGAACCCTTCAGGATTTGCTGGCATACGACTTCTACACCGAGCGTTTTTATCGCTCCACCGTGGTGGCATTTGTGGCTTTTTTGGCCCGCATCACCGATGCCTTCGATCGCTTGCTGCTCAACCGCTTTGTGAATCGCATCGGCAGCAGTTCCATGGTGTCGGCTGAAGGTCTGCGACTTGCTGTCAGTGGGCAGACCCAGTCCTATGTGCTGACGGTTCTGCTGGCCATCGTGCTGCTGCTTTCAGCGCTGGTTTGGTGGAGGGCTGCCTGATGCTCACGGCTCTGTTATTGATCCCCTTCCTTGGGGGCCTGCTGCTGCTGCTTCTGCCCTCCAGCGTGGCTCCAGTTCGCATGCGCAGCGTGGCGATCGTGTTCTTGTCGCTGCAGCTGCTGCTTTCGGTGGCGCTGTTGATTCCGTTTGACCCGTCGGTAGGAACGCCCCAGCTGGTGGAGTTCACCCCCTGGGTCAGCCGCATTGGTTTGGATTACCGCCTGGCGGTGGATGGCCTGTCGCTGCCGTTGATCCTGATCAACGCCGCGCTGACGTTGGTTTCGGCGGTTTGCACCCGCGATTTTGACCAGCGTCCGCGCATCTACTTCTCAATGCTGCTGCTGATTAGCGGCGCAGTGAACGGAGCCTTCTTGGCCGACAACCTGCTGCTGTTCGTGATCTTTTACGAGCTGGAGCTGATCCCTCTATGGCTGCTGATCGCGGTTTGGGGCGGTGCCAATCGGGGCTATGCCTCCACCAAGTTTTTGATCTTCACCGCGGTTTCAGGCTTTTTGATCCTGGCGGCCTTCTTCGGTTTGGCCCTGGTCAGCGGCAGCGTCAACTTCAACATCACCCCAGCGCTCACTGAAAACTTGCCGGTGGCCACGCAGCTGGTGCTGCTGGTCACGCTGCTGATTGGCTTTGGTATCAAGATTCCGCTGGTGCCCTTCCATGTCTGGCTACCGGATGCCCACACCCAGGCCTCAACGCCGGTGTCAGTGATGTTGGCCGGTGTCTTGCTCAAGCTCGGCACCTATGGCTTGCTCCGCTTTGGCCTTGGCCTGTTCCAAGAGGTTTGGCCCTTGGTGGCCCCCTGGCTGGCGATTTGGGCGGCGATTTCGGTTCTGTATGGATCGCTGGCGGCCATTGCCCAGAGCGACATGAAGCGGATGGTGGCGTTTAGCTCGGTGGGTCACATGGGCTACGTGTTGCTTGCCGCTGCGGCAGCCACGCCCACCGCCTTGTTGGGGGCTGTGTTCCAGATGGTGAGCCACGGCGTGATCTCAGCCCTGCTGTTCCTTTTGGTGGGCACCGTTTATCGCAAAACCGGTACGCGTGATCTCAGTGTGATCCGCGGGTTGTTAAATCCTGAGCGCGGTTTACCTCTCACCGGCACCTTGATGATTCTTGGGGTGATGGCCAGTGCCGGACTGCCTGGCATGGCCGGATTCATCTCTGAATTCCTGGTGTTCCAAGGCAGTATCCAAACCTTCCCGTTGGCCACCTTGCTCAGCATGGTGGGGTCTGGCCTGACGGCGGTGTATTTCCTCCTGCTGGTGAACCGCGCGTTCTTTGGTCGTTTGGCGGTGACTCCGGTCGAAGATCCAGTGGCCCATGGCCGTTTGGATGTGCAATTGGCCGCTGTGGCTCTGCGGGAAACCATTCCGGCCGTGGCGTTGGCCCTCTCGGTGGTGGGCCTGGGTTTGATCCCTTCGGCCCTTTCACGAATTAGTGATTCCGCCACGCAACTGATGGCGCAACTGCCAGGAGGTATGGGCTAATGCCAGTCATTCCAGCCGAGCAGGTCCACGCCGGGCCCCATCCAACCCAGGAGCAGATCGTTCAAACCCTGCTCGCCGGCCAAACCCTGCTGGATGACACGCCGGATCATGTGATCCAGGTGGTCGACGTGCTCAAAAGCTATGGCGAGGTGCTGGATGCCTACAGCATCAATCTCATCTACCAAGCCGAAGAGCAGTTCCTCAATCCCTTCCCGGTTCTGAAATACCTCGACGGGGATGTCTCGCCGGCCAAGTTGTGGCGCCATTTTTGGCACGATCGCATCAACTTTGAATACGCCGAGTACTGCATGAAGGCCATGCTTTGGCATGGCACCGGCGGTTTGGACGAGTATCTCGATTCGCCTGAATTCGCGAGCAATTGCGAGGCGATCATTGCCTGCAAGCGCCGCCGAGATCCACTGCAAGGGCTGCTGCACCCCCTCTTCCCTCAGTTCCTGCCTGAACTGATTCGCACCGCTGCCACCACCCATGCCTTGGGGCAGTTTTGGCGGGTCATGAGCGATTTGTTCATTGACCTTGCTGAAGCCGAAGCCAACGGTGAGGTGACCTCCATCGCCGGGGTGGTGGATTTCATCCGTGATCGGCTGGTGGCCGCTGCTGGCAACCCGATCACCTACAAGGTCCGCATCGCTGGGCAAGACTTCTGGGTGCTGCCGCCTGAGGCGGGGCTTACCTTCCTGGTGGACGTGGCTGTTCCTTATGTGGAAGCCGTGTTCTTGCGCGGTACCCCGTTCCTGGGAACCGTTTCTTTCAATGCCCAGGCCAAGCAGATTTCAGCGGATCAATCGAGCTTTAAGTACGGCGCCCTCTACGCCGATCCGCTGCCGAGCATGGGCGCTGGCATCCCCCCAAGCCTTTGCATGCAAGACATGTACCGGCACCTGCCGGAACGCCTGCACAACTGGTATCAGAACTGCACCAGGGGTGAAGGCGATGTGCGCGTGAAGATCTGCCAGAGCTTCCAAAAGTCGATGTTCTGCGTCACCAACGCCGCCATCAAAGGCACCTTCCCGCACCCCCTCGACAGCACTGATCAGGCTGAACAAGAGGCCAATGCTGCCTACGCCAACGCCTGGGCGAGCAGGCTGGTCGTCGCCCGCACCAACGCCCTGGGGTAGGTTCCAGAAATGGACCAACCCTGGACATTGCGCAAGCGCCCAGAGCGTTTAGAGCGCCGCATTGAGTTTGCGGATTACGAGCAAACCCGCGATTTTCTCGAGCAACTCAACAGCCTTTCGGAGCAGCAATCCCGCTACCCCGACATCAGCTTCGGCCGCACCTACGTCAACCTCACCATCGCGCCGGAGTCCGGTGAGGAGATCACTGAGGCCGACCATCAGCTGGGCGCTCAGATCGACAGCCTCTTACCGGCGTCTTGAATTGATCTGCAGCAGGTCTTTGACCTGTTGCACCTGTGAGGCCAAGGCTGGATTGCTGGCCAGTTTCTTTTCAACCTGCTGCACCGCATACATGACGGTGGTGTGGTCTTTGCCGCCGAAGTGATCGCCAATTTTGGGAAGACTCAGGTCGGTGCACTGACGCATCAAGTGCATGCCTACTTGGCGAGCCTGGCTAACCGCGCGTTTGCGGCTGCTGCTGCACATGTCTTCGGTGCTAACGCCAAACACCTCGGCCACCTTCTCCAGCACGACCTTGGGGTTGATGTCTCCTTCTGGCATGCCCGTGCCCAGTAGAGGCGCCACGGCATCAACCGTCATCGGCAGACCCGTAATCGAGGCAAAGGCCACGGCTCGGGTGAGGGCACCTTCCAATTCGCGGATGTTGGAGGTGAAGCGCCCGGCGATGTACTGGATTAGATCGCGGGGTAACCGCATCTGTTCCTGCTCAGCTTTTTTGTGCAAGATCGCCATGCGGGTTTCCAGATCGGGCGCCTGGATGTCGGCGATCAGCCCCATGGAGAAACGCGAGATCAAGCGTTCTTGCAGGCGCTGGATTTGGCTGGGGGGCCGGTCGCTGGCGATCACGATTTGGCGGCCTGCTTCATGCAAGGCGTTGAAGGTGTGGAAGAACTCCTCTTGGGTGTATTCCTTGCCCTCGATGAACTGAATGTCATCGACCATGATCAAATCCGCGGCCCGGTAGCGATCGCGGAAGGCCTGCATGCCGTCTTTGCGAATGGCCAGGATTAAGTCATTGGTGAACGTCTCTGTTGAGACGTAAAACACACGCGAGTCAGGATCAATCTCGAGGCGGTAGTGGCCAATCGCCTGCATGAGGTGAGTCTTGCCAAGCCCAACGCCTCCACACAGGAACAGCGGGTTGAACTCACGTCCTGGTGACTCGGCAACTGCTAGTGCCGCCGCATGGGCCATGCGGCTGTTGGGGCCCACAACAAAACGTTGGAAGGTGTAACGGGGATTGAGGTTGGATTTCTGGCGTGTTTTGGGTGTTCCCGGCTGACTGACCGGCAGCGGCGTTGGAGCTGGAGCTGGCATGGCTTCAACGCTGCCAACCGGTTCACTGCTGGCTTCATCACCAGCTTGGATTTGCACCTCCACCGGCCCGCCACTGATGGCGCTGGCCACTTCAGCGATCAAGCCCAGGTAGTTGCGCCGCAGCCAGCCGGCGGCAAATGGGTTGGGAGCTTCCAGCACCAGGCGGCGCTGTTCAGCGCTGACGCAAACGGCTGGCCTGATCCAAGTTTCAAAAGTTGGCTTGCTCAGGTTCGACTGCAGCTCAGCTCGGACCTGATCCCAGAGATTGCTGTTGGGAACTGGGGAGGCCGCCACGTGAAGAACCGATCGACCCGCCAGGGAGACCGAATATAGGGGGCGCGGCGGCGACCAACTGACTAACGCGATACTGATCTGAAGTGTCATACCGCTGCCCCCTTTCAGAGCCTTGTCCCGATCCTTTTTTGTCTCTGCGAGCTCCCTGACCGCCCTGGCTGGTATGGCCGTTCTGATGGGCTGCCAGGGCGGCGTGCGGCAGCAGCGGGATGCTCAAGTCCCCGTGATCAGTGATGCGCCGGCGGCGGCGCCGTTGAAGCCGGGCACCAGCTTTGTGGCCGATGCGGTGGCCAAGGTGGGGCCAGCGGTGGTGCGCATCGACACGCGCCGCCAGGTGGCGAACCCCATGGGCATGTTTGGTGGTGGCCCTCCGGTGCAGCAGCAACAGGGCCAGGGTTCAGGTTTCATCACCCGCTCCGATGGTGTGTTGCTCACCAATGCCCATGTGGTGGAAGGAGCCGGCACGGTCACGGTGACCTTGCCCGATGGACGCAGCTTTCCCGGCAAGGTTCTCGGCGCAGACACCTTGACCGATGTGGCCGTGGTCAAGGTGGCAGCCCAAGGGCTGCCTGTGGCACCGCTTGCCAATTCAGCTGATGTCAGGCCGGGTCAGTGGGCCATTGCCATCGGCAACCCCCTGGGGCTCGACAACACGGTGACGATGGGAATCGTTAGTGCCATTGCACGCCATAACGCCCTTGGCGGCGGGCAGCGGGTGGCTTACATCCAGACCGATGCCGCTGTGAACCCTGGCAACAGCGGCGGCCCGCTGATCAATGATCGCGGCCAGGTGATTGGCATGAACACCGCCATCCGCCAAGCCCCAGGGGCAGGCCTGAGTTTTGCTATCCCGATTAACAAGGCCAAGCAGGTGGCCCAGCAGATCCTGCAGCGCGGCCGCGCCAGCCATCCCTATCTGGGGGTGCGCTTGCAGGCCCTAACGCCGCAGCTGGCCCGTGAGGTCAATGCCACCGGGAATCCATGCCAGTTGCCGGAGCGCAAGGCGGCTTTGATCGTTGATGTGGTGGCTGGCACGCCAGCTGCTGCTGCTGGCCTTAAAACCTGTGATCTGATCACCGCCATCGGAAAGAAATCAGTGAAGACTCCTTCGGAGGTTCAGCTGGCGGTGGAGGCCGCCAAGGTGGGCGAGCCTTTGGCGGTGACGATTGAGCGTGATGGTGAGCCTCAGACCCTCGAGGTGAATCCCGCTGAGCTGCCCCAATCCCCGAAGCGCAATTGAGCCTTGCGCTGATTGTTTTAGCTCGTCAGCCCAGTCCAGGGCGCTGCAAGCGCCGCTTGGCGGCAACGATTGGCGATCAATCAGCAGCGCGCATTCAGCAGCGCTTGCTGGCTCACACCGTGGCCGTTGCCCGCCAATGGCAACACACCCAAGCCGGCGCTGTGGTGAGCCTTTGCCTTGGGCATCACCAGGGATCTGGTGGCTTGGGGCTGCGCATGCAACGCCAGTTGGGACGCGCGGTGCGTGCCGGCGCCAGGGCGGCGGTGCTGGTTGGTTCCGATTTGCCAGGCTTGAGTGTTCAGCAGATTCAGCAGGCCTTCAGCGCTCTGCACCACGCTCCATTGGTTTTGGGCCCGGCCTGTGATGGTGGGTATTGGTTGGTGGGCTTAACAGCGGCAGGGCAACGTCAGCAGCGCGGCCGGTTGTTCAGTGGCATTGGCTGGGGCGGCAGTGAGGTGTTGCAGCAAACTCTGCAGCGGGCGGCTGCGCTGCAATGGAGCCCCCAGTTGCTGCGCTGGCAAAGCGATCTCGATCGCATCGATGACATGGCGCCTTGGCATGGTGCGGCCTGATCCCAGCGATCGCTCCCAGTGGAGTGTGGTGATCCCGGTGCTCCAGGAGGCCCAGCAGCTGCCATCACTGCTGGCGCAATTGCAAGGGCCAGAGGAGGTGTGGGTGGTTGATGGTGGCAGCCGCGATGGCAGCGGTCAGATCGCCCGTTCGATGGGCGCCCATTGGCTGCGCTCAGCGGCGAGTCGCGGCGTGCAATTGCGTCTTGGTGCTGCCCAGGCCACACGCCCTTGGCTGTTGTTTTTGCATGCCGATGCCCGGTTGCCGAGCCACTGGTCCTCGGCTTTGGCACGGGTGTTGCATGATCCAGCCGTGGCTGCTGCCGCCTTTCGCCTCAGGGTGAATGGACGCGGTTGGAAGCTGCGCTTGCTGGAGCAGCTCGTGGATTGGCGCTGCCGTTGCCGTGGTTTGCCCTATGGCGATCAAGGGTTGGCGATGGCAGCCGATGTCTACCAGCGATCGGGTGGTTACCAACCGATTCCCCTGATGGAAGACCTTGAGTTGGTCCAGCGTCTGCATCGCCATGGCCGAGTTGTACAGGCGCCTGCCGCTGTGCAGGTCAGCGCGCGCCGCTGGCAACGGCTGGGGGTGTGGCGCAGCAGCTGGCGGAATGCGCAATTGCGCCGGGCTTGGCGCCAGGGGGTTCCGATCGACCAGTTGGCGGGCCGCTATTGATTAGCGGGCGTACCAGAACACGCAGCGCTCACCGCGGGGCTCCAGGTCCCAGCCCTGGGCTTTGTAGAAGCTCACCACGTTGGCATCGGCAAACAGGGTCACCTTTTCCACCTCCATCGCCCGCAAGCGCTCCAGCAGCACCTGCATCAGGCCTTTGCCCAAGCCAGCGCCTTGGTAGAGGGGGTGAATCGCTAGATCCCAAATCGTGGCGTCGAGTACGCCATCACCGGTGCAGCGAGCAAAGCCGATCAACTTGGGCACCCGAGGGTCGTGGCGCCAGAGGCCAACCACCAGCAGCGAGTTGTTGAGGGCTTTGCGTACCCGCCTCAGGGGACGGCGGCTCCAGCCCACGGCATCACAGAGCTGCTCGAGTTCCACCAGGTCGACTTCGCGCTCAAAACTGGTGACCAGCCGCAAATTGGGATTGCAGGTGGCCAGTTCGCGCCAATCTTTGCCGTAGAGCTGATCGAGCAGCGGCTCCGCCTGCCAGGCTGGATTGGCTGCCAGTGAGGAGGCCATGGGACCTGGGCTGCCGGCCAGCACCGGATGAGTGAGAGCACCAACTTACGAGAACCGCACGCCCAACTGGTGATGGCCCATGGTTGGCTGTTGCGTGGGCGCATTTGGCAGCCCTTGCAGCAGCAGCTTGAGCCGCAGTGGTCCTGCTGGGCGCCTGATCTGCCGGGCTTTGGCTCCGCTCAACGCCCCCCAGGCCTGAGCCCAACCCTGCCGGCCTACGGCCGTTGGCTGGCTCAAGAAGCCAAACAGCGTGCTGCCGGTGGCCCTCTGGTGCTTCTCGGCCATTCGCTCGGCGGCAGTGTTGTGCTCCATGCCGCTGCCTTGCTGGGGGATCAACTCCAAGGGATCGTTTTGCTGGGCTGTGGCGGTGGGGTTTACCAACGCAGGCCTTTTGCGCGATTGCGCCAAGTCGGCTGTGCCCTGTCGTGGTTCCAGGGCGATCGCCGTGCTGCCCGAGGCCTGCTGCTCAACAGCACCCAGCGCCGTGCGGTGGCTGGCTTGCCCAAGTTGGTGTCGCAACTGGCCATGCCAAGCCTCTGGGTCGGTGGCGGCAACGATCAGGTCATGCAGCCTGTCTATGTGCGGCACTTGGCTGGCTATGCGCCGGATCATCAGATCGAGGTGCTTCCAGGCGCGGGGCACTTGCCCATGCGTGATCAACCGGTTGCCTTGGCTGAGGTGCTGATTCCTTGGCTTCAGAGGCTGGCCAGTCCCCGCTCTTGAAGTTCCGCTAGCTGGGCGTAGAGGCCCCCTTGGCGGCGCAGTTCCTGGTGGGTTCCCTCCTCCACGAGCCGGCCCCGCTTGAGCACCAAAATGCGATCACTGGCTTCCACCGTTGCCAGCCTGTGGGCGATCACGATCGCGGTGCGCCTGTTGAGGACGCGCTCCAGATCCCGCTGCAAGGTGGCTTCGGTGCTGGGGTCCATAAAGGCGGTGGCCTCATCCATTACCAACACCGATGGATCGCGCAGGGCCACACGGGCCACGGCCAGCAGTTGCCGTTCGCCCGAGCTGAGGTTGCCTCCGCGTTCACGCAGTGGTGTGTCGAGTCCTTGCGGCAGCCGTTGCAGCAAGGGATTTAGGCCCAGGTCGGCGCAGATCTGCTCCAGTTCGGCCCTGGGGCGCTGGGTGTCCAGCATCAGGTTGTCGGCCACGCTGCCGCTGAAGAGGAACGTGTCTTGCAGCACGACACCCAAGCGTTTGCGCAGGGTGGTGATCGGTAGATCGCGGATATCCACTCCATCGAGAAGGATGCGTCCCTGCTGCGGTTCATAGAGCCGGCACAACAGCCGGATCACCGTGCTTTTCCCTGAGCCGGTGGGCCCCACCAGGGCCACATGTTCGCCGGCTCGGATGTGCAGATTCAGGTTCTGGAGAATCGGCTCATCGGGCCGGTAGGCAAAGCAAACATCGTCAAAAATCACCTCCCCCTGCGTTTGCAAGCTGCTGGAGCGGCCGCGGTCAACGATCTCCTGATGTTCATCAAAGAGTTCGCCAATGCGTTCCACCGCGGTGAGTCCGGCTTGGAACTGGGTGAAGCGCTCCGCCAGCTGCCTCAGGGGATCAAACAGCCGCTGGGCATAAAGGATGAAGGTGGTGAGCACCCCCAGGCCCATGGCTTCGGCTGACACCAAGCTGCCGCCCACGGCAAGCACCAGCGCCACAGCCGCCAATGACACCCACTCCAGCAACGCTGAGATGGAGCTATCAAAAAAGATGGTGCCGTTGACGGCCTTGCGATACAGCGCATTGGTGCTGCCAAAGCGCTCGCTGTTGAGGCGTTCGCGGCGGAACATCTGCACCACCTCCAGCCCCTGGAGGTTCTCCTGCAGGTCGGCGTTGAGTTGGCTGAGCTCTTCGCGCACGCGGTAATTGGCCTTGCGGTAGCGCTGCTGCAGGGTGATCACCAACCAGGTCAGCGGCGGCTGCAACAGCAGCAACAGCAACGCCAACCGCCATTCCACCGTCAGCATCAAGGTGGCGATCACCAGCAGGGTCACCACATCGCCGAGCACGCCGATCGCGCCACTGCCAAAGACTTCAGCCAACGCATCAACATCGCTCGTCAGCCTGGTGAGCAACTTGCCGACTGGGGTGCGGTCGTGAAAGCGCAGTGAGAGATCCAGGGAGTGGCGAAATAGGTCGACCCGCAATCGGGCTGTGAGCCGTTGACCGATGCTTTGCACCAAAAAGCTTTGGCTGCCCTGTAGGGCCAGGCGGAACAACACGGCCGCCAGCAACAGGCCAATAAGGCTTTGCAAGGCTGCGCTTTGCTCCATGGCCTGCAGCCAGCCCCAGGCGTTTTCGCCGCGCAGCACGGCGATCACCTGGCCCACCAGCAATGGCTGCACGGCCAGGGCGCCCGAGAGGGGCAGCAACAGCAGCAGGGCGGTGAAGAGCCGGCGGCGATCGCGGCGCAGGTAGGGCAGCAAACGCCGCAGGCGTTTGAGATCACTCATGGGGTAACGCCTTGGCCCTCCATGGCCTGCACCAGCTCATTGAGCTCGCCGGTGTCGAGGCGGAGGGCCAAGGGATTGCCAATCAAGCGCGCGGTGCTGTGGAAGAGGTCTTCAATGGCAATCAAGCCGTTGTCCCGCAGGGTGCGGCCTGTGGCAACCAGATCCACGATCGCTTCGGAGATGCCCGTGATCGGCCCCAATTCCACCGAGCCGGTGAGGTGAATCAGCTCCACCGGCAGGTCCAGTTGGTTGAAGAATTCCTGGGCTGAACTGGTGAATTTGCTGGCCACACGGCAGTGGGCCGGCAGGTCGCTCGCGCGGCGGTAGGGGCTGCTTTCTTTGACGGCAACGGCCATGCGGCAGCCGCCAAAGCCAAGGTCGAGCAGCTGGGCCACCGTGCGTTGCTGCTCTTTGAGTACGTCGTAGCCCACGACCCCTAACTGGGCCTGGCCATAGGCCACATACACCGGCACATCCCCATTGCGCACCAGCAGGGCCCGGGCGCGGCCGCAGGCGCTGGGCAGCATCAACTGGCGGTTGTCGGCCGCGGTGATGGCGCTGAAGTCGAGGCCGGCTGCAGCAAAGCGGGCCACCGAATCCTTCAGCAGTGCGCCTTTGGGCAGAGCGACGGTGAGCATGCTGTTTGCGCTCCAGCGCTGGACTTTAACGAGCAGCCTTCACACTGGTGAGAGAAGCCTTGTCTGCGTGGAGATCCAGCGGCTACCCGTGCTGCGGGACAACTATGTGTTTGTGCTGGTGGATCCCGACGCAGCCGCAGCCGCCGTTGTTGATCCAGCAGTGGCCGAACCGGTGATTGCGGCCTTGGAGGCCCAACAGCTCCGGCTCAGCGTGGTGCTGCAAACCCACCACCACAAAGATCACATTGGCGGCACCCCAGCGCTGCTCAGCCGCTGGCCTGGCGCTCAGGTTTGGGCCGCGGCCTCCGACCGCGCTCGCATCCCCTTCCAAACCGATGGGCTGCGCGGGGGGGATCAACGGCTGCTGTTCAACCGCCCAGTGCAGGTGTTGGAGGTTCCTGGCCACACCCGCGATCACATCGCCTTTTTCTTCCCGGCTAGCGGCGGGGAAGGCCCTGAACTGTTTTGCGGCGATACCCTGTTTGCAGGCGGTTGCGGGCGGCTGTTTGAAGGCACCGCCGAGCAGATGCTGCGCTCCCTCGATCAGTTGAGCGGCTTGCCGGAAGCTACCCGGATCTGGTGCGCCCATGAGTACACCGAAGCCAACTTGCGCTTTGCGATCACCCAGGAGCCAGGCAACCCAGCCCTGCAAGAACGATTTCAGCAGGTGCAAGCCATGCGAGCGGCTGGGGAAGCCACAGTTCCATCGTCGGTGGCCCTCGAGCGCGCCACCAATCCATTTTTGCGCTGCCGTGAAGCGTCCCTGCAGCAGGTCAGTGGATGCTGTGAACCAGCCTTGGTGTTGGCCGAAATCCGGCGCCGTAAAGACGTGTTCTGAGCTGGGAAGTGGGCAGGGATGATGGAGCCAGATGGTTCATCCCGATGAGCGCTGCTCCCCTCGAAGCTGTTGAAACGCAGGCCGCTCCAGCCCCGGTGGGGCCCTACAACCAGGCGGTTAAAGCCGGCGGCATGCTGTTTTGCTCAGGCCAGATTCCCTTGGATCCAGCCAGCGGAACGATGGTGGGTGGCGGCGATGTGGAAGCAGAAACCCGTCAGGTGTTGAGCAATCTCAAAGCGGTGCTGACGGCCGCCGGATGCAGCCCGCAGCATGTGGTGCGCACCACGGTGTTTTTGGTTGATCTCGCTGACTTCGCCAAGGTCAATGCCATCTATGCCGAAACCTTCGGCCATGGCGTTGAGCCAGCGCGGGCTTGTGTTCAAGTGGCAGCTCTGCCGAAGGGAGCCAAGGTGGAGATCGATTGCATCGCTGTCTTGAGCTAAGCCCGTTGGCTCTGGTGAAGCAGCAATGCCATCAGGATCAGACCTGCTCCCACGATGGCTTTGGCCCCAAGCGGTTCAGCTAGTAGTAGGTGGGCCCCAGCCAAAGCGACCACCAGTGTTGCCGAGCTCCAAAGGCTGATCTGAGCAGCTTCCAGCTTCTGGTAGCTCGCCAATAGGGTCCATTGGCCGCCGAGGCTGATGGTGAGGCCATAGAGGCCAATCACTCCGAGCACCCACCAGAGCTGTAGGGCAATGAAGTGGTCTGGTCCGTAGACGATCAGAGCAATGACAGCGAACACAACAGCAGAAGCTGTGCTGCCGACTCCAACAGTGAGGCCGACTGACATGTCGCGGCTGCTGCACAGCCTGTTCAGCACTCCGCCAAGAGCGAAAGCAATCACACCGATGCTTCCCCAGACAACGCCAATCCATTGGTTGTGTGGTGTGAGCATCGCCATCACCCCGTCGCGACTGCTGCCGAGGACCACCCCAGCGCAAATCATGGTGAGCGTGATGGGAAACACCTTCGGTAAGCGTTCTTTGAGCAACACTCCAGCGGCGATGGTTGACAGTGGCACCGTGAGGCTGAACAGAAGTGTCTGAGCCACAACGCTGAGACGTTCAAGTGCCAGAAAAAAGCCCACTGGCCCCAAGAAATATCCAAAAAATCCTTGCCCTAGCAGCAGTAGCCGCTCAGAAGGGAGTAATTGCGGCATCCGTTGCTGGACCTTGGAGCGGTCGACAAGCAGCATCACCACCCCAGTGATCAGGCTGGAGAAAAAAAAGACGTTGCAAAAGCTGATTGAATCGCCGCCGTGGCGCTGCAGCAGCTTGAGCACGTTGCCCTCAGAACCGCGCAGCAGGATGAATAGCCCCAGCAGAACAGCGGGGTTCAATGCTGGGTGGGCGGGCAGATCCGTTCAGCCCAATTGCATTGCTGTAAAAACGGCTGTTGCCAGCTCAGTGGAATTTCGAGCAGATCTCGGGTGCCGCTGATCCCTTGGCTGAGGAATAAGAGTGCAGCAAGCACGTTGGCGCTGATGTGGAGGCGTCGCCATGACAGATGACGTTGGATTTCAGGCCAAGCCGCCAAGTTGAACAGCATGAGCCCGCACACCAGCACTCCTCCCCAGTAATGGGATTGCCAGAAGGCTGCCTCCAACGGGTTGTCACTGAGGCGAAACACCTCCGGCTGGGCCCCCAAGGCCAACAGGCCGCACCAGGTGATCAAGCTAAAACTGAGGCGCAGCCCAGCGGATTGCACTCGCCAGAGAGCCACCAGGCTGGTGGCGGTCCCGAGCCATGCAAGCAGCAATGGCAACTGGCGTGAGCTATCGGCTGTTTGCTTGCTGCTGATCACAACCGCGAGTGCAATCAGCACCACAACCACCACAGCAGCTGCCAACCACTGCCCCAGCTGGTTGTGCTCACGCCCGGTCGTGGGAGGCAGCTTGGCCCTGTTGACTCGCCGTTGGCGGGCTTGCAGGCCGAGGCGAAGCACCACCCCCAGCAACGGATAAATCAACACCACGGCCAAGACGGGATGCAGTAGCAACCACCAATCGAGGGTTTGCATCGCCCTAAGCGCTGACCATCACACCATTGCCATAGCTGCCTGGGTGGTCAAGCACTACTCAGGCAAGGCACTGAGTTCAAGCCAGCGATCTTCGGCCCGACTGATCTGCTCGCAGAGTTCAGCCAGCTCTTGGGTCAGGGCTTCGAGTCTGTTGAAATCAGCTCCGGCCAGCTTGGACTCCAGCTCTGCTTTCTGCTCTTCCAATTGGGGCAGCTTGCTGTCGAGATCATTGAGTTCACGCTGCTCTTTGTAACTGCGGCGCTTGGGTTGCTCCCGTTTCGGCTTGGCTGCGGCCGGTTTGGTTTTGGTGGCAACAGGGGTTTGTTTGGCTGTTTGTTGTTCCAGCCATTCGCTGTAGTTGCCCTCAAAGCGCTCCAGCTGGCCACCGCTTTGAAAGCAGAACAGGCGATCCACTGTGCGATCAAGGAAATAACGGTCGTGAGAGACGATCACCACGCAGCCACGAAAATCTTCGATGTAGTCCTCCAAGACGGCAAGGGTTTGCACATCGAGATCATTGGTTGGCTCATCGAGCAGCAGCACATTGGGTGCTGCCATCAACAAGCGGCATAGATGCAGCCGCCTGCGTTCACCGCCTGAGAGCTTGGCCACGGGGCTGTGTTGTTGGGCTGCTGGAAACAAGAAGCGCTCCAGCAGCTGCGAGGCCGTGAGGCTGTTGCCCTGTCCCAGATCAATGCGTTCGGCCACGTCTTGGATGACCTCAATCACCTTGAGCTCGGGTTTTAGGTCTTCGGAGTGCTGATCAAAGCGGCCAATCACCACCGTTTCGCCGCGCACCACCGAACCAGCATCGGGTTGTTGGCGGCCGCTGATGAGATCCAGCAGCGTGGATTTCCCTATCCCGTTGGGGCCGATGAAGCCAACCCGATCTTCTGGTGAGAAGGAATAGGTGAAGTCGTTGATCAAACAGCGATCGCCGAGCTTGCGCTGTAGGTGTTCAACATCGATCACCGTTTTGCCAAGGCGCCGGCTGGCGCTTTCCATGGCCACGTTTTGTTTGGCTGGCTTGAAGCTTTGCTCCTGCATCTGCTCGATGCGTTGAATGCGGGCTTTTTGCTTTGTGCTGCGTGCTTTGGGGCCGCGTTTGAGCCATTCGATTTCACGGCGCATCACCGAGCGGTAGGCCCGTTGGCGGGCTGCATCAGCAACCTCTTCCTCGTCTTTCTTTTTCAAATAGGCGCCGTAGTTGCCCGGGTAGCGGCGCAGTTGGCCACCGTCCAACTCGATGATCGTGTCGGTGACACGCTCCAGGAAATAGCGGTCGTGGGTGATTAAGACCAAAGCCCCTTTGAAGCGCTGCAGAAACCCCTGAAGCCATTCGGTGGCGAGGGCATCGAGGTGGTTGGTGGGCTCATCGAGCAGGAGTCCATCGGGCTCGGCCACCAGCGCCGATGCCAAGGCCAGGCGTTTGCGGTAGCCCCCAGAGAGCTCTCCCACCTTGCGGCTGTGATCACAGATGCCCAGACGGCTGAGCACTTCTTGGCATTGGCGCTCAAGTTCCCAGGCTTTGGCCTCATCCATGCGGTTGCTGATCTGGCTGAGCTCGCCAAGCAGCGCAGAGTCATTCGGGCTCTGCTCCAGCTCTTGGATGAGGCCTTCGTAGCGCTCAACCAGCTGCATCTTTTCGCCGCAGTCAGCAAACACCTGCTCCAGCACCGTGCGCTCAGGATCGAGGCTGGGGTTTTGATCGACGTAAATCACGCGGTGGCGCGGATTGATTTGAACGCGTCCGTCGCCAACAGGCTCCAGCCCTGCCATCACCCGAAGCAGGGTGGATTTGCCTGACCCGTTGATGCCAATGAGCCCCAGTCGATCTTGAGGACCGACCTCAAGATCAACTTGATCGAGCAGGGTTTTAATCCCAAAGTCTTTGCTGACCTGCTGCAGGCTGATCAGGGTGATGGCGGCTGCTGATTCATGAGCCTCTCATGGACGGCCTGGCTGATTGGGTTGAACCATGGATCCGCAGACGATTTGATCAGGGCAAAGGATTGTCTGTATGGGCCTCTGGCAAACCGCTTGGGGACTAGCCCTGGCTGCATTGGTGCAGTTGGAAGGTGCCCCGCCGCCTCGGCCACTGATGGAAGGATCCAGCCGCGCGGCCTATGCCATCCCAAGTGATGGGGATACCCCCATCCTCCAGTTTCAAACGAGCACGGGCGACCCGGTGCGCCTGCTCATCGACACCGGCGCCTCGCGCTCGATGGTCAGCCAAGCGCTGATTGCACGGCTGCAATTGACGACACAACCGTTAAACGGTGGCAACTTCGCTTTGGCTGGGGCCGGCAGTGATTGCCCCACTGACCCGCCTCGCCAGGCTGTCCTGCCCCCCCTGCAACTGGGTGGGCTCAAGATCCGCGAGTTGGCGGTGTTGGTGATGCCCAAGTTGGGCGTTCCCCCTGGGACTGATGGCGTTTTGGGCGCATCGGCATTGCGTCAGCTGCCGATGTTGATCGATCCCAAACAACAACAAGTGCGTTTTGATCAACAGTTATCGATTCAGTCGGCGCCAGCCGATGCCCTCAGGCTTCCCTTGCAATGGCGGGATCATGTGCCCCTTGTGCAGGTTTTCGATCAGAGTAGAAAAAGTACCTTGGCCCTGCTTGACACCGGGGCAGAAGCTGTGTTTGTCGGTGTGCCTTTGGCTCAGCGATTAACCCCACAGTCGCCGCCGTCTGGAGTGGAGATCCAAGGCTTTTGTGGTTCTGAATTGGCCGTCGAACGTGTGTTTTCTGGTTTGCGCATTGGGACTGTTCATCTGGAGGGATCCCCAGCGATCGTGACGCGAAACAGGATTCTCAAGGATTTAAATGTGGAGGCCATCATTGGCCAACCACTGCTCAAAAATCGTCGCCAGCTTTGGCTTCTCAATCGGCCGGATCCAGTTTTGTTGCTCTGGTGAATCGAAGGTTGAGAATTTGATGCAGCAAATTTCTTCTAAGGGCTTTCCAAAAGTGCAGGCCAATGGTTACATTGCCGTTGTGCATTAATTCTGTTGAGCATGCTCACTGGTAACGACCTGCTCGCCAAAGTTCGGGAACTAGGCGACGCTGGCAAATCGGAGATCGTTCGTGAGTGCGGTTACGTCTCCACCAAGAAAGACGGCGGCGAGCGCCTGAACTTCACCGCTTTCTACGAAGCCCTGCTTGATGCCAAGGGTGTTGAAATTGGTGGTGGTTCTGTTGGCAAAGGTGGGCGCAAGCTCAGCTATGTCGCCACTGTTCAGGGCAATGGCAATCTGCTGATTGGTAAGGCTTACACCGCTTTGCTGAACCTCAACCCTGGCGATGAGTTCGAAATCAAGCTGGGCCGAAAGCAGATCCGTTTGGTTCCTGTGGGTGCTGAAGACGAAGGCGAAGAGTGATTCGCCTCGGTTAACTAGCTAGCGCCTAGGTCGTAACTCGTTCTGGTTTCAACCCCATCGGGAGCCTTCTGGATCACATCCAGAATCGCTGTCGGTGGGGTTGCTGCTTTGAGATCCAAATTGCTACCAGCACCCGTGGGCTTCACGCTTTCACCGGCAGCGGCCCGCCTGAGCGCGGCGCAGTAGGGCAAGGCTTTGGCGTCGGGATCAAAGCTGTTCATGCCATCGGTTGGTTGCTGTTGGCCGCTGATCACCGATAGGGCCACCAGCTGCCCTGCGTCATATCCCGAGGCTTCCACCGTTCCTGGTGTGTAGCCATAACGCTGCTCAAAGCTGCGGCTGAATGGTTCCCATCCCGGGCCGCGATTGGCCTCAGCCACGCCCAGTTGAGGTTGCAAGCTCGCGTAGCGAGGCGCCACATTCCAAACCAGGGTCAAGGTTTGGGGCCAGGATTCATTCAGCACTGCCTGCATCAATGGACTGTTGTTGGTGGTCATCACCACCAAGGCTTGAGGCCGGAACCAGTCCACATCCAGGGCCAAGCGCTCCAACGCTTTGGCGTTGTCCCCATTGAGGCTGCGGGGGCCGTCGTCGAGACCAATCAAGCTGCCGCCTTGGTTCTCCATGGTTTCCAAAAAGCGGTCAGCCAGCTGCAATTGATCAGCTGTGCCATCGGTCACGAGCATGAAGCGTTTGTTGTTTTGCTCCAACAGCGCTTTCACCAGCACATCAATTTCAAGGCTGCGGGAGGCACTCACAGGCCAGAGCCGATCAGAGCCGGGGCGGCTGGCGAGTTGCTGCAGCGAAATGCCCCGCTGCAACGGCAGCAATAGCTGCCGTTGACGTTCTTGTGCCAGCAAGCCACTGGGAACCAGGGGGGCCGCTGGAGGGGCTAAGACAACCGGCGGCAAACTCCGGTGCCGCAGCTGATTGGCAATATCACGGTGATCGGACAGCCAACCGATGCTCCAATCGGTTTGTTGGTTGGTGCAGATGCGCGCTTGGTCTTGAGCCAGCAAGAAGCCGCGACGCAGTCCATCCCCCAGGCCAGCGATGGCTCCTTCTGAGGGCAGCAGCATCAGAGCGTTGCCGGGCTGGGGCAGAGCGGCCACAAGACTTTGGCTGCCGATCACAGCAGCGGCCACACCAGCCCCCCTCCAAATGCGCAGGTGGCTCGGGGTGGTCATGACATATACCGTCCAGCGAAGGAAGGTTAGTGGCCAGGAGCTGCCTACGCTCGCCTCATTCCAATCGTGGGTCTCATGCCGGATTTTGTGGCTCGTTGGCGCGCTATCGCCATGGCAGCTTTGGCGTCCTTGCCGGTCTCAATCGCATCGGCTCCGGCTTTGGCCATCCCCGAAGAGGCTGCCATTAAAAAGCTGGCCGTTGTTCCCGTTTTCCTGCTCACCTCTGAGCAGGGAATTCCCCTACCGATTCCTAGGGGCGACAACTTGATCCTGCCGATGTTCCTGCAGAAGGATCGGGCCAATCAGGAGCTCACCACCTTCGAGAAAGCCAACCCAAACGCCAAGGCCAAGATCTCCGCCCTTCCGATGAATGTGGCGAACGCCAAGGTCAATGAGATGAATATCAAGCTCAAAGAGAGCGGCAAACAGATCGTGACGCCCGTGGTCGGCTCCAAAGCCGACATGGATCAGGCCGTTGCGATTCTCCAGAAGCAGGGTGTGAGCAAAGAAGACATTCAAAAAGGTCTCTCTATCCCGGTCTTCTTCCACAAGCCTTTCTTGACCATCAAGACCCCGGAAGGCAGCCGAGGCGTGTTTTTCATGACCTATCAGGACGCCACTACTGCGGCTAGCAAAGTGCAAGGCACCAAGCCGGAAATCCTGGCTGTTGATCTCACCAATGCGCTGGCTCAGATCGTTGATGACAAGGAAGATCGCTTTGTCTTCTATCCGACGAAAGCTTTCTTTGCGCTGATGAAGGACCAGAAAGCGTCGAACTAGCCCTGAGCCTCATCTTTCTCGGGGGGAGGGGTTGGGATGAACTGGGCCAATAGGCCTGCTCCAACCAGCCCCAGGCCGATCATCAACGCCAAGACTTGATTGCTCTGCTCATCCCCCCAGGCAGCGGCCGAGAGAAAAGCGCCTCCCAATAAGAGGCATGGCACCAACACAATGCCTTTGGCGGTCCGATTGCGGCTCATGGCTGACAGGTTTCAGTGGCTTGGGCCAGTCCTGCTGTGATCAGCAGGTCATTGAGATCTTGCTCTTGCCCCAGTGGCCTCACGCGTGCCAGCAGCAAGCCATCACGGCTTCCCATCGGCATCAAATTGACGCGCTGACGGCGCGGCAGTTTGGCTCGCAGCAGCTTTAAGGCTGCCGTTTCTTCCCCGGCAACCGGAGCAATGCAGGCCAATCGCACGCTGTAGGTGCGGTTGTGATCACCGATCAATAACAAATCAGGCTCACGCACCTGCAACACCTCGGCGGCCCAGGCAGTGGCGGGCCAGGCCAGCATCAGGCTGGCGAGCAGTGCTGCACAGAGTGATTGCCAGCACCGCCAGCCCATTCAGACCCAAAAATCTGAAGTCATTCTCCCTAATCGTGGGATCAGGCTGTGGCTTAGTTCTAAAGCTGAAAGGGACTACCGCCTGAGTGTTGCCGTGGCCACGAAGTGGAACGACATTGCCTACTACCAGGTTCCGACAGACGATTCCTTTCGTCTGAAGCCCCAAAATCCTGACTTCACCGGCGAGATCGACGGCAAAAAGCAAGCCGCAGAGTTGCTTCAAGGCGGCGTGGAGCAGCTCGCCGAGCTGCAAGATGTGCTCTATGCCGATGGCCGCTGGGGTGTGCTGGTGGTGCTGCAGGCCATTGATGCGGCTGGCAAAGACTCCACCATCAAGCACGTGATGAGCGGTGTGAACCCTCAGGGCGTGAAAGTCAGCAGTTTTAAAAAGCCCTCCAGCGATGAGATGAGCCACAACTGGTTGTGGCGATACAGCAAAGAAGTGCCAGCGCGCGGAGAGATTGGCATCTTCAACCGCTCCTATTACGAAGACGTACTGGTGGTGAAGGTGCATGACCTTGCTTCAAAGCAAGGGCTGCACGAGAGCCTCACCGGCAAGAAGTTATTTTCTCATCGCTATGAGGACATCAATGCTTACGAGAAGCATCTCACCCGCAACGGGATTCTGGTGCTGAAGTTTTTCCTGCACATCAGTGCCGATGAACAGCGCAAGCGTTTCCTCAGGCGCTTAGAGCGTCCTGAGAAAAACTGGAAGTTCTCGCTGAGTGATTTGGAGGAACGCCGTTATTGGGACGACTACCAAGACGCCTTCGAGTCGATGATGCGGAACACCAGCACCGACCATGCCCCCTGGTATTGCGTGCCGATGAACAACAAATGGTTTGGACGCTTGGTGGTCACCAAAACCATCATTGAGCGGCTCAAGGCATTAGGCCTGACCTACCCCCAACTCAATGAGGCCCAGAAGCAGGCTCTCGAAAAAGGTCGTGAAATGCTGGCTTGATGGCCATGAAGCACCTCATCAATGGTGCCTATATCGCAGGAGGGATCGTGGTGGCCTGGTTCATCTACGCCACCATCGACTACCAGCTCAAACGCAACGCCTGCCTTGGCTATCACCTCAATCGCATCAATGCCGCACAAGCCTCGCGTGCTTTGGGGCGTGAGGAAGGACCCTATGGCCCAGCAGAAGCCTGTCAGTACTACCGCTAAGGGTTGAGTCCGTCATCGGCGGCTTGAACACCGGTGTGATACTCCCGCCACTTTTTCTCTTCTTCGCTGTAGGGCGGCTTGGCTTGGAACTCCTGGAAATCTTTGACGTAGGGAGTCATCCACTCGTTGACGCGCCAGCATTGCTCCCAATTGCTGGGATTGAAAACGCAGGACACCACCATCACCTCGATGAACTTGATGAGATAAATGAGGACGGTGTTCAACGCGGCGATCCCGTCGTTGAAGGCCCCGTGATGGCTCGATTACAAGCCGTGACCACAGTTGCTGCAGAACAGGTGTTCGCTGGGGTTGCTGTGGCCGCATTGGCTGCAGGTGCGCCGTTCGCTCAAGGCCAGTTCTGGGTGGCTGGGTAGGCCCACCATCTGGGCATTGCTCTTGCCGGGAGGAACCATCGGGTAGCAATTTTCGCCGCGGCGAACGTGCACATCGATCAACATCGGACCAGGGGTGGCAAGCGCTTGTTGCAGTTGCGGCTTGAGCTGGTCGCGATCGGTGATGTGCACACCATCGACGCCAAAGGCGCGGGCTAGGGCAATGAAATCAGGCATGCCAGGGAGCATGTCGGAGGCGGAGTAGCGCTCCTCGTAGAAACTCTCCTGCCACTGGCGCACCATGCCCTGCCAGTGGTTGTTGACGATCACGATCTTCACCGGTAGGTCGTATTGCGCGAGAGTCCCCAGCTCTTGGATGTTCATCAGCACGCTGGCATCGCCGGCGATGCAGACCACCTGCTCGTCCATCAACGCCACCTGCACGCCGATCGCCGCAGGCAAGCCAAATCCCATCGTGCCGAGACCGGCACTGCTCACCCACTGCCTGGGACCGCAGCGCAGGTATTGCGCTGCCCACATCTGGTGCTGACCCACATCGGTGGTAATCCAGGCCTTCGGCGCCAAATCGCGCACCGCAAGCAGCACCTCTTGGGGATAGATCGCCCCTTCAGCGGGCGGTGTTGTTAGGGGATAGTTCTGCTTCCAGCTGTCAATGCGCGCTAGCCATGCTGCGGTGTGTGGTTCCACATGGCGTTGCTGGCTTTGCTGAAGCAGCTCTTCGAGGCTGCGGCGCACATCTCCCAGCACCGCCACATCGGGCTTGCGGTTTTTGCCCACCTCTGCCGGGTCGATCTCGAAGTGGATGACCTTGGCTCTTGGCGCAAAGGTGTCGAGCTTGCCGGTGACGCGGTCGTCAAAACGGGCACCAACAGCGATCAGCAAGTCGCAATCGGTGACGGCGAAGTTGGCGTAGGCCGTGCCATGCATCCCCAACATGCCAACGGCGAGGGGGTCGTTCTCATCGAACACGCCCTTGCCCATCAAGGTGGTGGTCACCGGAATGCGGTGCCGCTGGGCGATGGCATTGAGCGCCTCTTGGGCGCCCGCAGAAACAGCTCCGCCACCGACATAGAGCAGCGGCCGCTGAGCGTCTTCGATCAGATCAAGCGCAGCACAGATGTCTTGTTTGTCGTGCTGGGGGGGATGGATGAAGCCACGCGGAATGATGCTCCCGGGCTCCACCGGCACGTAATCGAAGAGCTCTTGACCGACATCTTTGGGGATGTCGACCAGCACCGGTCCAGGCCGCCCTGTTGCCGCGATGAAAAAGGCCTGCGCAATCACGCTGCCCAGATCCGCTGGATCGCGAACCAGCCAGGAGTGCTTCACGATCGGCAGCGTGATGCCGAAGATATCGGTCTCTTGGAAGGCATCGGTGCCGATCATCGGCCTGGGTACCTGACCGGTGATCACCACCATCGGCACCGAGTCCATCTGTGCGGTGGCGATGCCGGTCACCAAGTTGGTGGCACCGGGGCCGGAGGTGCCAAAACAAACGCCGACCTTGCCGGTTGCGCGGGCATAGGCATCGGCGGCATGGGCGCCGCCCTGCTCATGGCGCACCAGAAAGTGCTTCAGCTCGCCGCGGGCTTCGGCTTGATGCAGTTCGTCGTAGATCGGCAGGATCGCGCCGCCGGGGTAGCCAAAGATGTGGGACACACCATGACGGTGCAGCGCATCCATCAGCGCATAGGCACCGCTGACGTGCTGGGATGCACTCACTGTTGTGGTGCTGGGGGTGGGGGTCGTAAGGGTCACCGCTGCACCCAGGCCTGAACTGTGATCCCCCAACTTAATGGCCTGTAGGGCAAGGGGCCATCAGAGCAAGCCCAAGGCATGCAAGGGGCCGTGGCCACTGATCAGCTCCACCAGGAAGGCGGAGAAGCCGAGCATGGCTAGGCGGCCATTCCACACCTCTGAGCTGTTGTTCCAACCCCACGACCACTTCTCCTGGGGGTAGAGCTTGGTGCGAGCCGGAAGGGCAGCGGCCTCATCGAGGTCCACCTCAGGTCCGGCCAAAGACGTTTCCACCAGATCGGCCAATGAGGCGATGAAGGTGGGATCGATGTCCAAAGCTGGCACCCGGCGGAAGTTGCTGACTCCGGCTTCGGTGGCAATTTCGCGGTATTCGATGTCGATCTCTTCGAGCGTTTCGATGTGCTCGCTCACAAAGCTGATCGGCACCACCACCAGCTCTTTGACGCCCTTTTCACCGAGCTCTTCCAGGGCCTCTTCGGTGTACGGCTGTAGCCACTCCACCGGGCCCACCCGGCTTTGGTAAGCCAGGGTCCAGGGGTTGTCCCTGCCCAGGGTTTTCATGATCAGCTCAGCGCAGCTTTCGATCTCTTTTTGATAGGGATCGCCGGCTTCCTCCACATAGCTCTTGGGCACCCCGTGGGCACTGAAGAACACATGGGCGGTGCTGGGATCAACGCAGGCATCGATTTCCCGCTCCATGAGCTGGGCCATGGCCTTGAGATAGCCGGGGTGGTCATGCCAGCTGCGAATGGCCCTAAGCGGCAGCTGGGCGAACCGCTCATCGCCCTGGCGCAGGCGCTGCAGTTCCCGGAAGCTCGAGCCACTGGTGCTGATCGAAAAGTGGGGATAGAGCGGCAGCACCACCACCTGCTCAATGCCATCGGCCTTCATGTCCGCCACAGCGGACTCGGTGAAGGGATGCCAATAGCGCATGGCCACGTAGGTGGTGGCATCCACGTTCCGCTGCCTCAGCAGGCTTTGCAGTTCGCGCGCCTGTTGGTCAGTGATCCGGCGCAGCGGTGAACCGCCACCGATGGAGCGGTAGGCCTCTTGGGATTTATTGCTGCGCAGGGTGCTGATCAACCAGGCCAACGGCTTCTGGAGGGCCGGAATCGGCAGCCGGATGATCTCGGGATCGGCAAATAGGTTGTAAAGGAACGGGCCAACGTCCTGGATTCGTTCTGGCCCCCCGAGGTTGAGGAGGACGATTCCGACTCGGGACAAGGGGCTGACCTCAGCGATGGCAGAGAGCCTAACCAGGCCCTGGTTTTCTTCTATTTCGGTCGTTACGTTCCGGTCATGTCAGCGCTGCCGGCCGAGAGCCTCGAACAGCTCAATAGCGGCTTGCGCAGTGCTGGAGTGCGCTTGCGGCTTGAGCAACGCGGCCAGCGGCTGGGGTTGCGGGGGCCACTGCCGCGGCGTGATGGCCAACCGGGGTTGCAGGTGCAGCGCCTCAGCTTGGGGTTTCCGGCGACCTCCGATGGTTTGGCGGCGGCGTTGCAGAGGCTGCACCAGGTGCAGCAGCAGGTGCAGGACAGCAGCTTCCAGTGGCCCCAGAGCGTGGAGCCGCCAAGTCCGGTTGAGGCGCCAACGGGTCTCGATGGAGCCCTGGATCGGTTTGAAAAACAGTTCCATGCCGATCCACGTCGGCGTCGCCAGCCCGCTGGCAGCCGCAGCACCTGGACCTCCGCCTATCGCCCCTATCTCAGGCGGTTAGCCGCCCAAGGCCAGAGCCGTTTGTCGGTGTCCCTGCTCGAGCAGGTGCTGGAGAGTTACCCCCTGGCAAGCCGATCGCGGCAGCAGTGCGGTCTGGTGCTGTCGCTGCTCGCCAGGCAAGAGCAGTTGCAGCTTCCAGCCGATTGGAATGAACGGGCTGCGGGCTATGGCCTGCATCAGGCCCGTTTTCGGCAGTTGCCCAGTGATTGTCAGATCCTGGAGGTCGTCGATGCCATTCCCAATCCTGGCTGGCGCCTGGTGTTTGGCCTGATGGCCACCTATGGATTGCGGAACCATGAGGTGTTTTTCACCGATTTTTCTGGGCTGGATGCCAGCCAAGACGGTGTGGTGCGGGTCCTGCCGACCACCAAGACCGGTGAGCACCAGGTTTGGCCGTTTTTGCCGGAGTGGGTGGATCACTTCGCCCTGCGCCCGTTGGCCCGGCAGCGGGCCCTATTGCCGCCAATTTGCACCGATCTCAGGACGACCACCCTGCAGCAGGTGGGACGCCGCGTGGCGGAGCAGTTTCGCCGCTATCAGCTGCCGCTAACGCCCTATGACCTACGCCATGCTTGGGCCCTGCGCACCATCCACATGGGTTTGCCCGATACCGTGGCAGCTCGAATGATGGGGCACTCGGTGGCCATTCACACCCGCACCTATCACCACTGGATTACCCGCCGTGATCAGCAGCAGGCCGTTGATGCCGCCTTGGCGCGGCGAAGCGCCTAACGAGCAATGGCAACCTTCCTGAGGCCCCTGGCCTACCGGCATCGCTGGATTTACGACAGCGTCACGGCCATCAGCTCCCTCAGTGTTGGTGGTGTTGCTCGATTGCGGGCCCTGGGTCTCGAGGGCCTCAAGCAGCGCTTAGCTCCGGGCGCTGCTGTGCTGGATCTGTGCTGCGGCAGCGGCGAAGCGGCGGCTCCGTGGTTGCAGGCAGGTTTTGCGGTCACGGGCTTGGACATCGCGCCGCGGGCCTTGGATTTGGCCGCCCAGCGCTACCCCGCCCTGAAGAGGGTTCAGGGCCTAGCTGAAGATCCGCCGCTGCCAGACGGTCATTTCGCTGCGATTCAGCTCAGCGTGGCGCTGCATGAGTTCTCCCGCCCTGAGCGCGAGCAGGTGCTGCGCAGCTGCCTGCGCCTCTTGATGCCCGGAGGTTGGTTGGTGCTGGTGGATCTGCATCCGGCTGGCCCTTGGCTGCAGCTGCCGCAGCAGCTCTTTTGTGCCCTCTTTGAGACCCACACCGCCATTGCCATGCTGGAGGACAACCTGCCTGCCCAACTTGACGCGTTGGGCTTTATCGCTGTGGAGCAAGAGCTCCTGGCTGGTCAGGCGTTGCAACGCATCACAGCCCAGAGGCCATGAGCACACCCCCTGCCAACAGCAACCTGGATGCCACCGCGGCAGCCCTTGGGATGGGGGGTGAGCTGGCCCCTGAAAAAGACGATGCCGCCTATCGCCAACGCATGGAGCGGCGCAAACAGGTGCAGGCCCAACGGGTTGGTGAGCGCACGATTGAAAAAGGCCTTGTGCTGGTCAACACCGGCCAAGGCAAAGGCAAAACCACCGCAGCGCTGGGTTTGGCCTTGCGCACCCTCGGCCATGGCGGCCGTGTGGCTGTGGTGCAATTCATCAAAGGGGCCTGGCAGCCAGGGGAGGCCAAGGCTTTGCAGAGCTTTGGAGACCAGCTGCAGTGGCATGCCCTTGGTGAAGGCTTCACCTGGGAAACCCAGGACCGTGAACGCGATCGTCAACTCGTGGCTGAGGCCTGGCAGCAGTCGCTTGTGTATTTGCGAGATCCAGCCGTTCAGCTGGTGCTGCTCGATGAGATCAATGTGGCCCTCAAGTTGGGCTATTTGCCGGTGGAGGACGTTCTCACTGGGGTGGATGAGCGGCCCGAGCTGACCCATGTGGTGCTGACAGGCCGCGGTGCACCCCAAGCGCTAATTGAGCGGGCCGACTTGGTGACCGAGATGAGTCTGGTCAAACACCCCTTCCGCGAGCAGGGCGTCAAGGCGCAATTGGGGATTGAGTTTTAAGCGGCTCAGGCGCTCTCACCGTTGAGATCGCGGCGCAGCAGCCAGGTGGCGGAGGTGAGCACCGACAGGCCGCTGACCAGCAGCGCCCGATGCACTTCTGGTTGGCTCCAGCCAGAGCTGTCTTGCGTGGCATCCGCCACGGCTGAGAGGGTGAGGCGGGCCATCAGGCCGCTGCGGCTCCCATCTCCCATCGGGTGATCCCAGTTGGACCATGCAAGCGAGCGGCACTGACTGTTGCAACCCCCGGCCTGGGCTGAAGGCGCTTGCTACTGTTCGCCGGACAGACTTCAGCGATGGCTTACCAAAGGGTTCTGCTCAAACTCAGCGGCGAAGCCCTGATGGGTGACCAGGGTTACGGCATTGATCCCGCCATCGTTAGTGCGATTGCCAAAGACGTGGCCGAGGTGGTCGCCAAGGGCACCCAGCTCGCCATCGTTGTGGGAGGCGGCAACATCTTCCGCGGGCTGAAGGGATCAGCTGCCGGCATGGAGCGGGCCACGGCCGATTACGTCGGCATGTTGGCCACGGTGATGAATGCGATCACCTTGCAAGACGGCTTGGAGCGGGCCGGTGTTCCCACCCGGGTGCAAAGCGCTATCGCCATGCAGGAGGTGGCGGAGCCTTACATCCGCCGCAAGGCGATGCGGCATCTCGAGAAGGGGCGAGTGGTGATCTTCGGTGCCGGCTGCGGCAATCCCTTTTTCACCACCGACACCACCGCGGCTTTGCGCGCTGCTGAGATCAACGCCCATGTGGTGCTCAAGGCGACCAAGGTGGACGGTGTCTATGACAAAGATCCGGTGCGCTTCCCTGATGCGGTGCGCTATGAGCACCTCACCTTCCAAGACGTCTTGGCCAATGAGCTAGGCGTCATGGATGCCACCGCCATTGCCCTGTGCAAAGACAACACCATCCCCATCGTGGTGTTTGATCTGTTTGGTTCCGGCAACATTTCCCGGGCCGTTGCCGGTGAACCGATCGGGACCCGAATTACATCCGCTGCTTGACCATGGATCTTGAAGACAGCATGTCCAAGTCGCTGGAAGCCACCCAGCGCAACTTCAACACCATTCGCACCGGCCGGGCCAACACCTCCCTGCTCGACAAGGTGATGGTGGAGTACTACGGCGCCGATACGCCCCTGAAATCCCTGGCCACGATTTCAGCGCCCGATTCCCAAACGATCCAGATCCAACCCTTTGACATGGGCTCGATGGCCTTGATCGAGAAGGCGATTGGCATGAGTGATCTGGGCCTGACCCCCAACAACGACGGCAAGTTGATTCGCATCAACATTCCTCCCCTCACCGAGGAACGCCGCAAGGAGCTCTGCAAGATCGCCTCCAAATACGCCGAAGAGGGCAAGGTGGCCCTGCGCAATGTGCGCCGCGATGCGATCGATCAGATCAAAAAACGTGAAAAAGATGGTGAGCTCTCGGAAGATCTCAGCCGTGATGAGCAGGACAAGGTTCAAAAGGTGACCGACAAGTTCATCGCCGATTTGGAGAAACTGCTGGCTGATAAAGAAGCCGACATCCTCAAGGTGTGAGTTTCGATGTTGCTGTGGTGGGTGCTGGTGCCGCCGGGGCGGCATCGGCCTACCAACTCGCCCTGCGTGGACGCTCGGTTGTCTTGATCGATGAGCGCGCCTTGCCGCGCTCCAAACCCTGTGGCGGAGGCATGGCTGCCTCTGTTCAGCAATGGTTTCCTTGCGACCTCACGCCGGCGGTGGATCGGGTGATTGATCGGGTGCGATTCACCTGGTGTTTGGAGGATCCGGTGATTGCCGATCTTCCCGGTGAATCCCCGTTTTGGATCGTGCGCCGTGATGTGCTCGATGGCTACTTAGCTGATCAGGCTGCTGCCGCTGGCGCGGAACGCTTGGAGGGCCAAGCTGTCACCGAAGTCAGCCGCCATGGCGATGGCTGGGAGCTGTGTATTGGCGAGCAGCGCCTACAGGCCCGGGCGCTGGTGTTGGCCCATGGCTCCCGAGGTGATCTGGTGAACCAGTTGGGGGTGGCTGATCCCAAGCCCCGTTTGGCCGCGGCATTAGCCCTGGAGGTGGAGGGGCCGGTGGATGAACCGCAAACGGCTCGGTTCGAATTTGGCTTGGTCAAACACGGCTTCTGCTGGTGCTTTCCCCGCAGTGGCGGCTACAGCGTTGGCATTGGCACGTTTCTGGGTCGGACCGTGGCCGACTACGACCAGGTGCTCACCGCTTTGCTGCCCAGCCTGGGCCTGGATCCCCAGGCAGGGGAGCGCCGTCATTGGCCGCTGCGGGTTTGGAATGGACACCACCCACTGCACCGCGATGGTGTCGTGGCGGTTGGCGATGCGGCCTCGCTGGCGGATCCCTTCTTGGCGGAGGGGTTGCGCCCGGCTTTGCTCTCGGCCTTGCGCTCGGCGGAAGCTTTGGATGCTTATCTCTCTGGAGATCAACAGGCCTTGGCTGGCTACACCCGCACCATGCGCCGCGAGTGGGGCGAATCGATGAGCTGGGGCCGCCGCATTGGTCAAGTGTTTTATCGCTTCCCCAAGGTCGGCTACCAGCTGGGGATCAAACGGCCCACGGCGCCGCAGCGCATTGCTCAGATCTTGAGTGGTGAGATGGGTTATGGCGACATTGCTCAGCGGGTGATCCGCCGGTTGGGCGGCGGCTTGTTGGGGGCGGGACGTTGATTCCGCTTCTTGCCCCTTGCCCATTGGAGGCTGGATGGGAGTTGATCTGGCAGCAGAGCTTGCCCAACCCAGCCGCTGATCAGCGCTTGGGTGGTTTCTCTGGGATGGCGCTCGATTGGCCGCGGCGGCGCCTGTGGCTGCTTAGCGATGCCAAGCGCACCCACAGCCTTGAGCTGCGCTGGGATGGAACCGTGCGCCAGCCCTTGCTATCGGCGCAGGCTCCCCAGCCGTTGCAGGGGCAAGGCCGCCAGAAGTTGGATGGTGAAGCGCTGGTGCGCACACCCGGGGGTAGTCCGGAGCGGTTTTGGATGGCCAGTGAAGCCCGTAACCCCCAAAAGCGACCAGCCTCCCTGTTGGAGCTGAAGCTGCTCCGCTCCGGTGGCTTTGCCATCCAGCAGCAATGGCCGTTGCCCGCCGAGTGGCAACCACAGCAGGGTCAAGGCATGCGCCGCAACAAAGGGCCCGAGGCCCTGGTTGCCTTGCCGGCGCTGCGTTTTTTGCTCGCAGCGGAGGCTCCATTGCAACAGGATTCATCGCGCCAATTGCGCCTGCTGCTGGCTAAGCAGCAGGGCCAGCAGATGCAATTCACCCCCCTGGGAACACCGCTGCTGGTTAGTGCGCCTTTAGAAGCCCAGCCCCATTGGGGGCTCACCGCATTGCTGCCTGCTCAGGCTGGAGAGCAGCCACCACTACTAGCCCTATGGCGTGGGTACGCCGAGCCCAATAAATGGTGGAACCGGCTCAGCTTGCTGCCAGCGGTTCCTCTCGATCAGAAGCCAGAGCGGGCTGTGGCTCCCTTGATGCGCTGGGATCTGCGCGATGTTGGCTTAGAGCCCGACAACTGGGAGGCGTTAACCGCTGGACCGCAACTGGAGGATGGACGTCCCACCCTGCTGCTAGCCAGCGATGACAATTTCAGCCCCTTCCAGCAGAACCGCTTGGCTCTGCTGGCACCCCTGCAAACTGAAGCCTGCGCCTCAGCGGACAGCCGCTAGGGCTGCGCCAAGACCGGCGCGCACATCTTCGGGATGGAGCTTGCCGTCGTGGTCGCGATCGAGGGCATCGAAGACGGCATCGCTACCGAGCCATTCCTCGCGGCAGATGCAGCCGTCGCCATCGAGATCGTTGAGCAGAAAGATCTCTTGGGCTGCATGGGCGAATGCGGCACCACCTTCCAGCACGGCAAGGCGATGGGCCAGCTGGGCTTCAAGGGTTTCGATGGCTTTGGTGAAGCCCTGGATTCCTTCGGCCAGCTTTTCGTGGGCCATGCGGTCTTCGGCCATCATCTGCTCGAAGCGCTGGGCATCGATGCTGAGCTTGTCCAGCTCGCTGCTGGGGTTGCTGCCATCCAGCTTGCGCACCAAGGTGCCCTCTTGCTTGCGCAGCTGATCAAGCAGTTTGGGGGAGATGGTCAGCAGGTCGCAGCCGGCCAGCTCGATGATTTCGTCGAGGTTGCGGAAGCTGGCACCCATCACCTCAGTGGAGTAGCCGTGCTTTTTGAAGTAGTTGAAGATCTTGGTGACCGACACCACACCGGGATCTTCTGGGCCTGGATAGCTGTCGCGGCCGGTGTCCTTCTTGAACCAGTCGAGGATCCTGCCAACAAAGGGTGAGATCAAGGTCACCTTGGCTTCGGCGCAGGCCGCGGCTTGGGCGAAACCAAACAGCAGGGTCAAGTTGCAGTGAATGCCTTCACGTTCCAGCTGTTCAGCAGCTTTGATGCCCTCCCAGGTGGAGGCGATCTTGATCAGGACATGGTCATTGCTGATGCCAGCGTCGTTGTAGAGCCCAATCAGCTTGTGGGCCTTGGCGATGGTGGCTTCCGTGTCGTAGCTCAGGCGAGCATCCACTTCGGTCGACACGCGGCCCGGCACGATTTTGAGAATCTCTTTGCCGAAGGTCACGCAGATTTCATCGAGCGCCTCGGCGACCACCTGCTCAGCAGGGGCGGTGGGGCCGATCAGCGCGCGTGAGGCCTTCAGGGTCTCATCGATCAGGTTTTGGTAGGCCGGTATCTGGGCGGCGGCCAGGATCAACGAGGGGTTGGTGGTGGCGTCCCTCGGAGTGAACGTCTTGATGGCCTCAAGGTCGCCGGTATCGGCTACCACGACGGTCATGCTGGAGAGCTGCTCAAGCAAACTGGCCATGGCAGGGGCTTGCGGATGACGTCAACGTAGCCATCAAAGAAGCGGTCAGATCAAGTTGTCTTTAAGGCTTTAGTAACTGCTTTTGAGGGCGGAATCTGCTCGATCACCAGCAGAGCTTCAATGATGCTGCGGGCCACCGGCGCCGCCACGGTTGAGCCATAAACATGCTCCCCTTGAGGCTCGTCTACCACCACCAGCACCACAAAGCGGGGATCTTCAACGGGTAGGTGGGCCACAAAGCTGGTGATCAGGGCGCCAGGGATGTAAACCCCGTTGGCGGCCTTTTGGGCAGTACCGGTCTTGCCGCCAATGCGGTAGCCCGGAATACGCGCCACCTGGCCACTGCCCTCTTCCACCACGCTCTCCATCCAAGCCAGCACCTGTTGGCTGACGGCTGGATCCAGCAATTGCCGTCCGCTGAGGTGGCTGGAGTCAGACAGCTCGGTGCCGCTGCGCAGGCCGCGGGTGATGTGGGGGCTGACCAAACGGCCGCCATTGGAGAGCATCCCGTGCAGTTGCAGCAGCTTCAGCGGTGTCAGGGCTAGGCCCTGGCCAAAGGAGGCCGTGGCCGGTTCGATCGCATTGGCCGTGAAGGTGTCCAGCGACTTGAGTTGGCCGCTGACGGCACCTGGCAGATCGGTGTCAGGCGCGATGTTGAGCTCAAGTTTGTTGAGCCATTGCCAGTAGTTGCGGCTATCCATCCGCTGCATGGCCTGAACCATGCCGACATTGCTGGAGACCTGCAAAACCTTGGCCAGATCAATGCGGCCGTGAGCTTTTTTGTCGTGGTTGTGGATGGGCCAGCCGCTGATCGTGAGGGAGCCCTTGTCGTCGATGGTGCTGGTGCTGGTGAGCGCTTTGGCTTGCAGCGCGATAGCCAGGTTGATGGGCTTGAAGGTGGAGCCGGGCTCATAGAGATCCTGCACAGCCCATTCGCGAAACAAGCCGGGCTTGAACTTCCAAAACCGGTTGGGGTCATAGGTGGGCACCGAGGCCAACGCCAGGAGCTCGCCGTTTCGGGCATCCATCACCAGGGCAGCGCCTCGTTTGGCATTCCATTTCTCGACTTGACGCAGCAACTCCAGCTGGGCAACCCGTTGCAGGCGGGTGTCGAGGGTGAGCTGCAGCCGCAGGTCATCGCGATGCATGCTGCCGGCGCCGATGCCATCGGGGAGGGGGGTGCCATCACCGCTGCGGCGGATGCCGAGCTTCAGCTCTTGGCTGCGCAACTTGTCATCCAGGCTCAGTTCAAGCCCGGCCTGCGGAGAGCGCTCCAGGTTGAGGAAACCGAGCACATTGGCGAAGAGGTCGCCTTGGGGATAGATCCTTTGCGGTCCATGCTCGAAATCAATGCCATCGATGTTGAGCGCTTTGAGCCGTGCTGCGGTGGATGGCTCCAGGTTGCTCGCCAGCCGCACGCCTGAGCGGTGCTGGCCCATGCGCTGGCTGAGGCTGCTTGCACTCACGCCCAGGATTGGAGCCAGCTTTTCAGCCACCTCGCGCGGGCTGCGCCGTTGCTCTGGATCATCGCCAGGCCAGCGGAAGTAGCGGGGGTGGGCCCAGACCGTCACCCGCTCTTCATCAATGGCCAGAAGCCGGCCTTGTCGATCCACAATCGTGCGGCGGCGACCCAGCGGATTGCGGCGTTCGGTTTGGGCTTGGCGAGCGCGGCTTTCGAGTTGTTCGCCAGCCACCAGCTGCAACCAAGCCAGCCGCATGCCCAGTCCGCCCAGGGCGCTGCAAAGCAACACCACCACCGTGATCAAGCGACTCGAGGGCACAGGGTGGAGTTTCAGGACCCGCCCCCTGCGTTTGCGACTAGCCACGCGCGTTTGAGACACCCTCAGTAACCAGCCGCGATCCAGTTGAGCTTCAGGCCCGGCGATGGCTTGACCGATGCGCTGGCCGCAGGTGGTGGGCTGGGCAGGAACACCAGATCTTGACTGCTGGTGGCCACCAGAGCTCCTGGACGTTTGGCGCTACGCAGGTAGTGCTGCTCCAGGGCTGATTGGCTTTCCATCAGCCGGTGCTCAAGCGCTTGGGCCCGTTGCAGCTGGCGGAAATCACCGCCCCAGCGCCCTTGCCAGTGCAGGGTGAGGCCAGCCATGGCCAGGGCCGCAACGCCGGTGGCCAACAAGGCGCCATCAGTGATGCGATGGAGGTTGGCCAGCCACGGCGCTTGGCGCGCCATCCGATGCGTTGAGAGCGCCCCTTGCAGCAGTTCCAGTGAACGCTTTTGGCGCTGAACTTTGCGTTGCGCCACTTGGCTGCGCCTTGAGCCACTGACCCTTCGTCGTTCTGGAAGGGGAACAGCCACCATCGAGCGCACCAGGCCGTAATGCGCCAGTGAACCACCTGGATTTGGGCCAGGCAAGGCTCAACTGCCCAGTAGCACCAGGTTGAAAAAGGTGAGTCCGTTCCAGAGGCCGTGCATCACCACCGTGCTCAGCAGGCGGCCACTGCTCCAGCGCAACCAACCCAGCCCAAGGCCCAGGGCCAGCAGTGGTGGGGCTTCGCTGAGGCTGAGGTGGGCCAGGGCAAACACCAAGGCGCTGACACCGATGCCGGCGGCAATGCCCCAACGGGCGCCCACAACTGGCAGCAACACCCCGCGAAACAGCAACTCCTCAAACAGAGGAGCCAGCACGGTGGCGGTGAAGGCCAGCATCAGCAAAGCCAAGCTGCTGCGGCCATTGAGCACCTCCTCCAGCAAGGGATTGCTGCCCCCTGCATTGGGCCAAAAGCGCTCCACCAACCAGCCGCTGAGGGCAACGATCGGCAAGCTCATCAACAGTCCTCGCCCGGCTTGCGGCCAGTTCAGCCAGCTCGCTCGCCATTGCAGCCAGCGGGCTTCACCGGCGGGTAGGCCGCGCAGCAACAGGGCCAGCACCACCACCGCCGGCAGGGCTGAAAGGGTGTAGAGGATCAAGACCTCGGTGGCGGCGCGCAGGGCTGGGGTCAGGCTCAACGGCGCCAGCAGGCCGCCAAGAGCTGGTAGGGCCAGCAGGGGTGTCACCACCCCGCCGAGCACAACAAAGCCGCCAGCAATAATCAGCACCACCTCGGTGAGATTCAGCTCCGGACCGCGCAGCGGTGGCGGCGGGGTGCCGTGGCCGCGCCAGGACTGCCAGATCAGCTGCAGCAGCAGCACGATTCCGAACAGCACACCGGAGAGGGGCAGCAGGTTCAGCAAGTTCAGCCGCCATTGGGCTTGCTCAATCACGTTGCCCGCCACACAGTCCTGGCTGGGCCGGCCCAGGGCATCGCAGGTCAACAGCCGGTAGAGGGGGCGTTGCGGCAGCGGCGGCAGAACCTCGGCTTGTTGTTCAGGCTCAAGCAAGGCTGCGGCGAGGGGCTGCAGATCGGCAGGGCCGCTTTGCAGCACCGTGCCGAGATGACGGCGTGATGGCTCGTTTTGCTCGAGGCGCTGCTCCAGCAAGGCCTGAGCGATCAGGCTGTCGCTACTGCCGGCCTCGGGGCTTTGTTGCAGGGCTTGCAGCAATTTTGCTTCGGCCGCTTTGGATGAATCGCCTTGTCGGCTGGCGAGCACTTCCAGCTCCAGCTGACGTTGCTCCAGGGCATTGCCCACGGAGGGGCGCTCGACGCTTTGCGCCAACGACACACCCCAGATCAAGGCGGCGATCGCAAAGCTCAGCAAAGCCAGCAAGGTCAGCCATGGGGTCGATCGCCTGGTTGGTTCCTTGCTTGGCACCGGGGCTCAGTCACTGCAAGGCATTGTCACCGGTGAGCGCAAGGTTGGTGCGTACGATGCGCCCCGAACTGAGTCAGGGCCCTTGGCGACGCGGATCTTGCTGGTGCGGCACGGCCTCAGCAGCTTCAACTTGGAGGGCCGGATTCAAGGCCGGGAAGATGCCTCCAAGTTGAGCGATCCAGGCATGGAGCAGGCCCGTCAGGTGGGCCGTGCCCTGCGCGATATTCCTCTCACCGCGGCATTTTGTTCGCCATTGCAGCGCGCCCAGTTCACTGCTGAGCTCGCCCTGCAGGAGCAAGGCCAAGGCCTCAAGGCCACCAGCACCGATCAGTTGCTGGAGATCGACCTCACCCCTTGGAGTGGTTTGGCCCGTGGAGAGGTGGCCCAAAAAGATCCGCAGCAGGAATTGAACTGGCGCCAAGCACCTGCCGAATTGCAACTGCAGCGCGCCGATGGCAGCTCCTATTACCCGGTGCGGGAACTCCGGCAGCAGGCCGAAGCGTTTTGGCAGGACTTGCAGCAACGCTTCCCCGCCGAGGAAGACCACAGCGTGTTGGTGGTGGCCCATAACGGCATCCTGCGTTGCCTGTTATTGGCGGCCCTTGGCTTGCCGGCTGAGCACTTCAATCGCTACCGCATCAACAATGCCTCGCTCTCGGTGCTCAACCTGCGTCCAGGCGGACAAGTGCAGATTGAGTCGCTGAACACCGTCTCCCATCTCGGTGAGGCCTTGCCCAAGCGCAGCTCTGGTCCGCGTGTGCTGCTGGTGCGCCACGGCGAAACCAATTGGAACCGGCAAGGGCGCTTTCAAGGCCAGATCGATATCCCCCTCAATGAGCAGGGCCACGCCCAGGCCCATGCGGCCGGTGAGTTCCTGAAGACGGTGGCTCTCGATCGCGCCTACACCAGCTCCATGTCGCGTCCGCGTCAGACCGCTGAGGCGATTTTGAAATTGCAGGGTGCTTCAGTACCGATGACCAGCTGCCCGGGTCTGGTGGAGATCGGCCATGGCGCTTGGGAAGGATGCCTGGAGGAGGAAATTCGCGCCGGCTGGCCTGATCTGTTAGCCGCCTGGCAGAGCCTTCCCCACACCGTGGAAATGCCCGGCGAGGGAGGCGAAACGATTCAGCAGGTGTGGGATCGCTCGGTGCAGGCCTTTGCGCGAATCGTTGCTGGCCTCGGCGATGGAGAAACGGCGCTGGTGGTGGCCCACGATGCGGTGAATAAAACGATCCTTTGCCATCTGCTCGGTCTTGGCCCCGCCGACATCTGGGCGGTCAAGCAGGGCAACGGTGGGGTCAGCGTGATCGATTACGGCGCTGGGGCTCAAGGAGATGCCGTAGTGGCCAGCCTCAACCTCACCAGCCATCTTGGAGGCGTGTTGGATCGCACGGCGGCCGGGGCTCTTTGAAACGTCTTCTGCGGGGAGTGCAGCTGCTGGAGGGGCCAGGCGTTCCCTTGCAGCGCACCTCTGCTCTGTTGGAAGGCCAATCGCTCCTGGCTTGGGGTGAGGCGGCAGAGGCTGGGGTTGATGTCGCCACCCAGTGCAGCGATGCCCCGCCTGCAGCGCTGTTGGCGCCGGTGTTGGTTGATCCCCATAGCCATCTCCTCGATCCCTTCAGCGGCCGGGCGGAAACTTTGGAGTCCCTGGCGGCTGAAGCGGCGGCTGCCGGCTACGGGAGTGTTGCCTTGTTGCCGGAGGCCAGCGAATGGCGCGACCGTCCAGAAGCGCTGCAATTGCGTTGGCCTGAGCCGCTGCAGTTGCTGCTGTGGGGGGCGATCAGCGCTGCTGGCTCGGGACGCCATCTCGCTCCTCTAGCGGATTTGCACCAGGCCGGAGCCGTTGGTTTCTGTGATGGCGAGTCGATCCCGCCGTTAGCCCTGCTGGAGCGGGTGCTGCTGTTGGGTGATGCCGATGATCTGCCCCTGCTGGTGGCACCGAGGGATCCATCGTTGGCGCAATCGGGCCTGGTGCGCGAAGGAGTCGACACCTTGCGCCTTGGCTGGCCCCCCGAGCCGTTGGCCAGTGAGTTGATGCCATTGCAGAGCTTGTTGGCTTTGGCTAGCCGTGCTCCTCAATTACGGCTGCTCAACCTCTCCACAGCCCAGGCCGTGGAGCAACTGCGTCAGCACCCAGCTCGGCCCAAGGCCAGTGTGTGTTGGTGGCATCTGCTGCAGGATCACAGCACCTTGGATCCCTTAGCCCCTGGCTGGACGATCACGCCGGTGTTGGGCTCGGCAACCGATCGCCTGGCCTTGCGCGCCGGCTTGCGCGACGGGGTGGTGCAGGCGGTGTCGGTGCACCACAGCCCCATCGACCGGGAAGAGCAGATGCTGTCGCTGGATCAGCGCAGGCCCGGTGTGTCGGGGTATCAGCCGGTGCTGCCGGCGTTGTGGCAGGCGTTGGTGGCTGGGGATGGCTGGCAGCCCAGCGAGCTCTGGCAAGCCCTGAGCTGGGGACCCTCAGCCTTTCTTGGGCAAGAGCCGGAATCACTGCAACCAGGCAGTCAGCGCTGGCTGCTGTTTGACCCAGAGCAGGCCCATCAACCGCGCGCCGGCAGCTTGGCCGCCAATGGACCGTTGTCAGCCCAGGCGCTTAAGGGGCAGGTGTTGGCTTCGGGGTTGTTGCCGGTGGAGCAGTGGTCGTTGGATCAGGGCTGACCAAGGAGCCCACGCTGCTCAACGGCCAGAAGCGGAAGAAGGCGCGGCCAATGATTTGGTTGTCAGGGACGAAATGGGTGCCGGGCCAAAAACGACCATCCCAGCTGTTGGCCCGGTTGTCACCGAGCACGAGAACGGATTTGGGCGGCACCACAGCTCGCAGCGGCCGGCAACCCTGGCCATTTCCAGTGGGGCAGTAGCGGTTGACGTAAGGCTCTTTGACAGCCTTCCCATTGATCTTGAGATGGCCGCTGGGGTCCACCTCCACCTTGTCTCCCGGGATGGCAACCACCCGCTTGATGAAGGCTTCGCAGGCTGGCTTTTGCACGCCTGGAATGCCACCAATTATCGGCAAGGTGGCGATGAAACAACGCAACGGGCTGACGGCGTAGTCCTGCTTCAGGGCTGGATCGAAGGATTGGGGTGCTCGAAACACCACGATTTCGCCCCGTTTGGGCGGACGGGTGCGGTAGGTGAGTTTTTCCACTAGCAGCCGGTCTTGCAGCTGCAGGCCCGGGAGCATCGAGCCGGACGGGATGTAGCGCGCCTCGATGATGAAATGACGGACCCCGAGGGCCACGGCCAGGGTGACCACCAAGCTGCGCCAGAACCCCCAACTGTTGGCCGATGTCGTGCGTTTTTTGGCCCCGTTCAAAGCTGCTGGTGGTGGTTCAAGCGGACTCACCCTAGGGGCAAATCTCAGCCCGGAATAAAAGAGCGCATCCGCCTGGCTTCTTCGCCAGCCTGGGCTTGAAGCTCGGCGTCGCTGCGCTCGCTATCGGCCCTAGCTTGCGCTTCAAAGACATCCTGCTCAGACAATTGAAAGCCTGCCCCTTTGGCGAGCCGCAGGAAATCCTCTAAGCTCAGGGGCTGCCGCAGCGCATCAGCCAGCTCGGGCTGGGCGCGAGCGTGCTCTAAGAAAGCGTCGAGTTGTTGGAGAGCCATATCCGCTTCCGGGATCAGCGGCGGCCGATGGGGAGCAGAGCTTTGAGGGCGCCCACCAAGCTGTTGGAGCCTTTGCCAACGGCGTCGTTGGGCTTGGTGCGCACAGTCACGTCACCGTTGACACTGGTGCGGCAGCTCAGCCGGTAGGTGGCTGGACGGTCTGCGAGATAGACCTCTTCAACGTCGGAGCGTGGGGAGAGGTTCTCCATGCCTTCCACAACTTCCATCACGCAGGTGCCGCACTGGCCGACGCCGCCGCAGTTGTTGAGGTTGTTCAAACCTTGATAAGGATTCACCCCTGCATCGAGAGCTGCTTTGCGCAGATTGGCTCCTTCGATGCAACCGACCTGCTGGCCTTCCTGCTCAAAACGGATGGTGGGCACGGCGGTCGGGGTTATGGGCGCCGACCAACTTAACCGCCTAACGGGTGGGAATTGCGGATTGGGGTCCGAAATGATGTGCTGCCTAACATGAGTCCATGGAGCTTTCCAGTCGTCAGGCGGACCTTGATGCCCTCGCGCGGCAGCAAATCCCTGGCTATTCGAGCCTGGCCAGGCTGTCAGTCTCGCTGTTGGCGGGCTATCCCTCGCTGCAGCCTTCGGGTTCCCAGGTGTTGGTGGTGGGATGCGGCACCGGCGCGGAGTTGCGTGAAGCCCAGGGCCTACGCCCGGATTGGGCCCTGACCGGGGTTGACCCTGCGGCCTCATTGCTCGATGAAGCCCGTCGCCGCCTGGGGGCTGCGGCTCAGCAGGTGCGCTGGGTGGACAGTCGCGTCGAAGATCTTCCTGGTGAGGCCAGTTATGGCGCTGCTATTGCTGTGTTGGTGCTGCAAGAGCTGCCCGACGATGGAGCCAAGCTGGCGTTTTTAAGCGCCTTGGCCCGTTTGCTGCAGCCCGGCGCTCCGCTGGTGTTGGTGGATGTGTTGGCGGGCTTTGGTGGCATGGCGAGCGGCACGACTCAGCAGTTTCAGGCTGCCCTGAAGCGATTTCAGGGTGATGCCAATACCCAAGCGGTGACACCAGCGACTCCGTTGCATCTCATTGGTGAAGCCCGCCGCTCTGCCCTGCTGGCAGCGGCTGGCTTTAGTGATCCTCTGCGCTTTTATCAGGCGCTTCAGGTGGAGGGAGTGGTGGTTCAGAAGCGGCCGTGATGCAGCGTTTGATGTGCTCAAACACCGGTAAGCCTTCACTCCAGCCCTGAATTTCCGTCATGCGGCCATCCAAGCCGCGGTGGGTGCGGAAGAACTCGGCAATATCTTCGAGCTGTTGAGCAGAAATCTGCCCCAGGTTGCTCATCCGATCGAGATGGGGATCGTTGGCCGGCACGCAAAGGATCTTGGCGTCGAAGCGCCCGTTATCAATCACTTCCAACATCCCGATGGGTCGCGTCAAGATCAGGCACCCCGGAAAGGTGGGCTCTTCCATCACCACCATGGCGTCGAGCGGTGAGCCGTCGTCCGCCAGGGTGTTGGGAACAAAGCCGTAATCAAAGGGGTATTGCACCGAGGGATGGAGCACCCGGTCGAGCCCCATCAGTCCCGGTGCCGGCAGGTATTCGTATTTGTTACGCCCACCCGCTGGGACTTCAACCACCACGTGGAGCAAGCCGATGCTCGGCTGCGCGGGAATGGCACTCAAGTCCATCGCGGCTCGAAGTCAGGATTGACGAAAAAGGGATCCTGTCCAGCTTGGCGTTGGTGCTGGGTTGATTGGCAACACCGAATCAGCCAACACAACACTCAAGGGCAGCAGGAGTGCGGCAAGACCGATGGCGAGGCCGGTGAGTTGATCAACGGGACGAATTCCTCGACTGTGAGGCTCGTCAGAGCTGTTGCCTGTCTCGGTGCCAGTGTCGCTGGGCGACTGAATCAGGGCAGGGGTCATGGAGACAAAACGGGAACAACCCGCTCAACGCAAAGTTGAGTCACAGCTGGCAGGAAGCCCGCAGGGGTCGTCCTTATCATGCCACCGCTGGAGAAATCTGTCGTCAGGCCGCTGAACGCTTTCTCTCGGAAGCTGACAGGCGAGCGCTGAGATCGGCTGCAGGCTCGACGCCGGAGGAGGCGAGCAAGTCACGGATCTCCCGGAGCTCATCAAGGATGGTGCTCAGCAGCTGCTGAGTAGCTGAATAGGGGGAATTAAGAACTTCAACCGTGACTTCTTTGATGCGGAGTACATCACGAGCAAAGCGTGCCACCTCATTTGGGTGAAACATCAGCGGATCTTTTTGATCGCTTCTGTACTCAGGATTGAGCTTTCTAGGATTAAACGGAGGGTTGAGATTGCGAGGGTCAGTATTTGTGTAGCGGTATACAGATGCACGAGAACGGTTCAGCGCTCGCTGAACTTCATCAATACCGATTAAGCCCTCAGCGCTTTCGCCGGAAGGGGTTACAGGTGCCTCGGATTCAGTTCCGGCATATCCCGCAGGAGGCATAGCAACCATGAGACGGCGATTGGACGAGCTGGAATGGCCAGACCCTAGCAGATGTTTTCCTCTGAGGCATAAATAATTCTCAGCCTGTGGAGGTTAGTGAATCGTCCCCATGAGACTCAATTTACTTTCTTCGTCTTCAATGCCTCGGTGATAGGTTCCGCCACCTGTTCTGCTGCAAGCGATGCGCGTCTCCGCCCTGTTGTTGGTGACGCTGCGCGATGACCCGGCAGAAGCGGAAATTCCTTCCCACAAACTGCTGTTGCGTGGCGGCTATATCCGCCGTGTGGCCTCGGGGATTTACGCCTATCTGCCTTTGATGTGGCGCGTGCTGCGCAAGGTCTCGGCGATCGTTCGCCAAGAAATGGATGCCGCCGGTGCCCTCGAAACCCTGCTGCCCCAGCTGCAACCCGCTGAGCTTTGGCAGCGCAGTGGTCGTTGGTCGGGCTACACCGCTGGGGAAGGAATCATGTTTCACCTGCAGGACCGCCAGGACCGGGAGCTGGGGCTTGGCCCCACCCACGAAGAGGTGATCACAGCGCTGGCTGCCGACCTGCTGCGCTCCTACCGCCAGCTCCCCGTCAACCTCTATCAGATCCAAACGAAATTCAGAGATGAAATCCGCCCGCGCTTCGGCTTGATGCGTGGCCGCGAATTCATCATGAAAGATGCCTATTCCTTCCATGCCAGCGCTGAAGATCTCGGCCGCGGCTATGCCGCCATGGATCAGGCCTATCGCCGCATCTTTTCCCGCTGCGGTCTTCAGGTTGTGGCTGTTCAAGCCGACAGCGGTGCCATCGGTGGTTCCGCTAGCCAGGAGTTCATGGTCACCGCTGAAGCCGGTGAAGACCTCATTCTCAGCAGTGCGGATGGCTCCTATGCGGCCAACCAAGAGCGGGCCGAATCCCTGCCGGCTGAGCCGGTGCCCCTGCAGAGCGCGACAGCCGCTGAGCTGGACACCCCCGGGCAAACCAGCATTGATGCCTTGGTGGAGGCCCAGGGCTGGCACGCCTCTCAGTTGGTCAAAGTGATCCTGTTGGTGGCGCGCTTTGAGCAAGGTCGCCAGCAGCCCCTGCTGGTCTCTCTGCGCGGTGATCAACAGCTCAATGAAGTGACGCTGGCCAATTGGCTCAATCAGCAGCACGGCCAGGCTTGGGGTGCTCTCTTAGGCATTGAGCCGTTGGAGGCCAAGCATCTGGCAGCTGAAAAAGTGCCTGCCTTTGGCTACCTCGGCCCTGATCTCAGTGATGCGGTTTTGCAGGGCAGCAAAAAATTGGAGAGCAGCTTTTTGCGTTTGGCCGATCCAACGGCCCTGGATTTGCCCCTGTTCATTTGCGGAGCCAACCGCTTCAATGCCCATCGCCTCGCCGCTAATTGGAGCGAGCCCGGCATGGCCAGCCCTCAGCGCGTCGAGCTGCGCGCCGCGCTGCCCGGTGATCGCTGTTGCCATGACCCCAGCCAACAGCTGCAGGCCCGCCGCGGCATTGAAGTGGGCCACATCTTCCAGCTGGGGCTCAAGTACTCCGAGGCCCTCGGCGCCACCTTTGCCAACGAGCAGGGGCAAGACGCCCCCCTTTGGATGGGTTGCTACGGCATTGGCGTGTCGCGCTTGGCCCAAGCCGCCGTTGAGCAGCACCATGACTCCGCCGGCATGGTGTGGCCTGTGCCCATCGCACCGTTTGAAGTGGTGATCGTGATCGCCAGCAGCAAAGAAGCGCAGCAGGTGGAGTTGGCCGAAGATCTTTATGGGCAGTTGCAGCAGGCTGGCGTCGATGTGCTGCTCGATGACCGCAACGAGCGGGCCGGCGTGAAATTCAAAGACGCCGAACTCATCGGCATTCCTTGGCGCCTGGTGGTGGGACGCGGTGCTGTCAATGGCCAGGTGGAGCTGGTGGAGCGCTGCAGTGGCGAGAAGCAGGAGGGTCCCCACCAAGACTTGATGGCTCAGTTGCTGCAGACCCTGGATCAACAACGTCAGGGGTTGTGATGAGACGCTCTTTGGCTGCTGCTGCTGCTGCCCTCGCGGCTGTGCTGGTGGGGTGCCGTGCCGCTCCCCCGGTGCCTCCGATGACCGCCGAGCGACGTTTGGAGATCGGCCCTGCTGAGAACGAGCTGACACTCCCCGGCGGCGTGCGTCAGCTGAGCATCCCTGTGCGGCTGGAGCGCTCCCCCAGCGAAGCCATGACCTTGGTGGTGGAGCTGCAATGCGATGACCAGCAACCGCAAAACAGCGTGGTCAGCCTGACCCGCATTCGCCAACGTGATGCCTTGCTCGGACTGAACCGCCGCGACCCCTCCTTGGAGCGCAGTTGGTCGGGCCAGGATCGCGATTTGCCGCCCGCCTGGACGCAACAGCTGCTGGTCAAGCACTGCCGCGCCGCCCTGCCGCCGGCTTGGAACACCCCTTAAAGTCCTGCTCAATCTGCCGGCTTTTCTCTGTGTTTGCTGCGTTGCGGGGCTTCGGCCAACAGCTGGTGCGTGCCGGCCTTCAGCTGTTGTTGGTGGTGGCCTTGGTGTTTGGCTTGAGCGCTTGTGGGGGCACCCCCTCTGGCCTCACCGGCACCTATGTGGATGACACCGTCAGCGTGGCCAAAAGCCTGCTGAGCATCATCGCTCCAGAGGACGGTCAAGCCAGCAGCGAGCAGCAGCAGCAAGCGCGCGACCTGATCAACGAGTACATCTCCCTGTATCGCCCCAATAGCCGCGTCAATGGTTTGGCCTCCTTCACCACCATGCAGACGGCGTTGAACTCCCTGGCCGCCCACTACGCCAGTTACAACAATCGCCCGCTGTCTGACGACCTGCGCGCCCGTCTGGAAAAGGAGCTCCACAAGGCTGAGCTCAGTGTCGTCCGCGGCAGCTGATTTTTTGACGCGGGGGTGGTTGATCTGAAAAAATCGCGGATTGTTCGGATTGCGGCCCTGAGTCGCCCTTGCTTTGGCCAACGTTGTCGTCATCGGTGCTCAATGGGGTGACGAGGGCAAGGGAAAGATCACCGATCTGCTCAGCCGCTCTGCCGACGTCGTCGTGCGTTATCAGGGTGGTGTCAACGCCGGGCACACCATCGTTGTCGATGGTCAAGTGCTCAAGCTGCACCTGATCCCCTCTGGAATCCTTTACCCCGACACCACCTGCCTGATCGGATCCGGCACGGTGGTCGATCCCAAGGTTTTGCTGGGCGAGCTGGCGATGCTCGCCAGCAACGACATTGACGCCAGCGGCTTGAAGGTGGCCTCCACCGCCCATGTGACGCTCCCGTATCACCGCCTGCTCGATCAGGCGATGGAGCAACAACGCGGCAACCAGCGCATTGGCACCACTGGCCGTGGCATCGGCCCCACCTATTCCGATAAGGCTGAGCGCAGTGGTCTGCGCATGATCGATCTGCTCGATGAGCAGCTGCTGCGCGAGCGACTGCAGGGGCCGATCGCTGCGAAAAACCTGCAGCTGCAGAAGCTGTATGGCCTTGAGCCCCTCGATGCCGAGGAGGTGATTGCCGAATACGCCGACTACGGCCGCCGCCTCTCCAGCCATGTGGTGGATTGCACCCGCGCCATCCATGACGCCGCGCGGGCACGCAAAAACATTCTGTTTGAAGGGGCCCAAGGCACCCTGCTGGATCTCGATCACGGCACCTATCCCTATGTGACGTCCTCCAACCCTGTGGCTGGTGGTGCCTGCATTGGTGCTGGGGTTGGCCCAACCCTGATCGACCGGGTGATCGGAGTTGCCAAGGCCTACACCACCCGCGTCGGTGAGGGGCCCTTTCCCACTGAGTTGGAGGGCAGCCTCTCGGATCACCTTTGCGATCGCGGCGGCGAGTACGGCACCACCACGGGCCGCCGGCGCCGCTGTGGCTGGTTTGACGGGGTGATCGGCCGCTATGCGGTGGAGGTCAACGGCTTGGATTGCCTGGCCATCACCAAGCTGGATGTGCTCGATGAGCTCGATGAAATCCAGGTCTGTGTGGCCTATGAACTCGATGGTCAGCGGGTGAATCATTTCCCCAGCAGCGCCTCGGAGTTCGCCCGTTGCCAGCCAGTGTTTGAAACCCTGCCTGGCTGGCAAACCTCCACCGCGGATTGCCGCAGCCTTGATGACTTGCCGGAGAAGGCGATGTCGTACTTGCGCTTTTTGGCAGATCTGATGGAGGTGCCCATCGCGATCGTGTCCCTGGGTGCCAGCCGCGATCAAACCATCGTGGTGGAGGATCCCATCCACGGACCCAAACGAGCACTGCTCAGCGCATGACCACCACCCCTTCAGCTCTCGATGTCGTTGGCATCGGCAACGCCATCGTTGATGTGCTCTCTGAGAGTGACGACGGTTTTCTCGATCGCCAGGGCCTGACCAAGGGCACCATGGCTCTGGTGGATGAGCAGCAGGCCGAGGCTCTCTATGGCGCCATGGGCCCGGGCGTTGAAACGTCTGGTGGTTCAGTGGCCAACACCATGGCGGCCATCGCCCAGCTCGGCGGCAGCGCTGGCTTCATCGGCCGCGTGCGCAACGACCAATTGGGCAGCATCTTTGCCCACGATTTGCGGGCCACCGGTTGCCTGTTCGACACCCCTGCTGTGCAGAGCGGTCCTTCGACAGCCCGCTGCATGATCCTCGTCACCCCGGATGCGCAGCGCACCATGAACACGTTCTTGGGGGCGTCGGTGCATCTCGATCCCAACGACATTGATCTGTCGATGGTGCGCCGCGCCAAGGTGCTCTACCTCGAGGGCTACCTCTGGGATGCCGAAGAAGCCAAACGCGCCTTTGTGGCGGCGGCCTCCGAGGTCAAAGCCAATGGCGGTCAAGTGGCTTTGAGCCTGTCGGATCCCTTCTGCGTGGATCGCCACCGCGACAGTTTCCGAGACCTGGTGGAAAACCACGTCGACATTCTGTTCGCCAACGAAGCCGAGATCATCAGCCTCTATCAGGCCTCCAGTTTTGAAGAGGCCGCTCAGCAGGTGCGTCAGCACTGCCGCTTGGCTTGCTTGACGCGCAGTGAGCAGGGCTCATGGGTGCTGGAGGGTGAGACCACCCACGCCATTGCCCCGTTCCAGTTGGGCGACTTGCGCGACACCACTGGTGCCGGTGATACCTACGCCGCGGGCTTCCTGTACGGCTACACCCAGGGCCTGGCGGCTGATCAGTGCGGCCAAATCGCTTCACTCTGCGCCGCTCAAGTGGTGACGCAGATGGGCCCGAGGCCCCAGGTCTCCCTCAAAGAGCTGGTGCAGAAGCATCTCCCGGCCCTGGCTGTTTGAGGCTGCTGGTCAGCCAGCTGCTGTAGGCCTCTGAGCACTGGCCTGACAGCACAATCCACTCCGGTACGTCGTAGCTGTGGAGCTGGTGCAGTGCGATCTGCAGTGCGTCTAGTTGATCGGCACTGGTCTTGATCAACAGCTGCACTTCGCTGTCTCGCTCGATGCGGCCCTGCCAGTGATACAGCGACTGCTGCGCCTGCAAGGCGATGCAGGCTGCGAGGCGTTGCTCCAGCAACTGGGCCGCCAGGGCTTCGGCGTTGGCTTGGTTGGCTTCGGTGGTGAGCACCACGACCAGCTTCACAGAGCAATCCTCATGGCGGCCATCCCAGCCTGGCGAGCAGCGGTTCGATTTCCAAGCCATGGGGATCACGGCTTTCTGGTCTGGCCAGCAGCAGCAGTTTCAGGCCCATGGTTTGGCAGATTCGATGCCATTGCTGCTCCGGTGGTCCGCCCGATTGACGGGCCAGCACCGCCGTGATGCTCCAGCGCCGGCAGAGCCCTGCTTCCACCGATCCCTCCAGGCTGCTGCTGGTGTGCGGCCGTAGGCAGGCAATGCGCTCAGCCGGTAGGCCCAATTGCAGCGCCTGGCCCAAGGCGCTGGCCGACGGCAGCAGCCGCACAGCATGCTCGCGGGCCCGGCTGAAGCTCAAGGCTGCAGCGAGTTCGCGGGCGCCCAGGGCCAGCAGCAGGCTGTCGCGCTCCAACGGCTGATCGGCCAGGTCTTCAAGCCGCTCCAGCACGGTGGCCCCTGGGCTGTTGAACATCGGCCGCTGCAGCCGCAGCAGAGGTTGACTCAATGCCTTGCAGGCCTTGGCCACGGCGGGATGAATGCTGCGGGCAAAGGGGTGCGCCGCGTCCACCACCCAGCGGCAGGGCCATTGGGCGAAGGCGTTTTGAACCGCTGCCTCATCGCCCAGGGCACCCACCTGTAGCTCGAGTGCGGGGTGAGCCGGATACGCCCGTGCGGCTGTGCTGCTCACCACGCTCACCCGCAGCTGCCATCCACGCCGCAACAACTCGGCGGCCAGGGGCGGCCCTTCCCCGGTGCCGCTGAGCAGCCAGATGCGCTGCTCATCCATGGCACTGGCTCCACTGGCTTGCATGGGTGAGGATGGGCGCCACAACGCCGCGATCGACGTGAATCACTGCCTGCTCGAGGTGGAAGTGCTGGGGGCGCCCACGATCCGATACACCCAAGACAACCAGATGCCGATTGCCGAGATGCAGGTTCGCATCGATGGTTTGCGGGCCGAAGATCCCTCTGGTGAGCTCAAGGTGGTGGGTTTTGGCAGCCTGGCTCAGGACCTGCAAAGCCGCGTGCAAGTGGGCCAACGCTTGGTGCTCGAAGGCCGGCTGCGTATGAACACCACGGCCCGCGCAGATGGCATCAAAGAGAAAAAAGCCGAATTCACCCTCTCCCGCATGCACCCGGTGGCTGGTGGTGGAGCTCCGGCTCCGGCCCCCAGCGCCGCCTCTGCGCCTGCCGCGGCTCCAGCTCCTCAGGCCGCCCCCGCTCGCGCCTCTGCTCCTGCTGCAGCTGAAGCGCCTAGCTGGAACACCGGCCCGCTGGTGGACCTCCCCGACGATGAGATTCCCTTCTAAGCAGGGAATCAAGGCTGAGAGATGTGCTGACTGGTTTGATCCAGGAGCTGCCCGAGTTCGCGCTCGAGAGCAGCCAGATCAAGCCGTAGTTCGGGCCACTGGCCCTGGTCCAATTGGCGCAACAGCCAACGCCGGTCTTGCTGCAATTGGTTCAGCAGCTCGGCTGGCGTGGTCTCGGCGTCGCTCATGGCCCTTGGCTTTTCGCCATTATTTTCGCTCGCCTTACGGGAAGATGACGCGATGAAGGATTTGTTCTCTCCAGGCTCGCTGCTCACCGTGGCTGGTGCCGTGCTCACGGTGATTGGTTCGGTGGCCTATGCCACCGACTCCCCCAACGTGAGTTTGCCGACGATTTTCTATGGCATCCCCATCTTTCTGGGTGGCTTGGCGCTCAAGTCTTCCGAGCTGCCGCCTCCCGTTCGGCTGACCCCGGCGGCTCAGTTCAGTGAGCTGCGCGACTCCACTGGCACCAAAGAGCAGCTCAAGCTGCTGAAGGATGTGGTGCGCTGGCGCTATGGCCAAAAGGCTCACCTGGAGAGTTCCTTGGAAGCCCTCAAGCTCTGGGATGAGGAGAATCCACCCCAACTGCAGAGCATTGCCGAGTACGACCACGGCGGCCGCTACGCCCTGGAGATGGTGTTTGAGTTGGGCGATGTGCCCCGTGAGCACTGGCATCAGAAGGCCGACCGGTTGGGGCGCTTTTTTGGGCCTGGCTTGGAGGCGAGCCTGGAGGATGGAGAGGCTGATCTGCTCATCGTGCAACTGCGTCAGCCATGTCCCTAGAGCCAGCCATGACAACACCGGATGTCTTGCGGGTTGAGGTCCTTAGCGAGGCTCTTCCTTATATCCAGCGTTTTCGTGGTCGCCGGGTTGTGATCAAGTACGGCGGAGCCGCCATGGTTCGCGAAGACCTGCGTGATGCGGTGTTTCGCGATGTGGCTCTGCTGGCCAGCGTTGGCGTCGAGCCGGTGGTGGTGCATGGCGGTGGTCCTGAAATCAACCAGTGGCTCAATCGCCTCTCGATCGAACCGGTGTTTCAAGAGGGGCTGCGGGTTACCTGCCCCGACACCATGGACGTGGTGGAGATGGTGCTGGTTGGCCGCGTCAACAAACAGATCGTCAATGGCCTCAACCGCGTCGGTGGCCGGGCGGTGGGGTTGAGCGGCGCCGATGGTGGCCTGGTGCAGGCCCGAACGCATGGCGATGGGTCTTTGGGATTGGTGGGGGATGTGGCCCAGGTGGATCCCTCGGTGATCATTCCGCTGCTTGATCAGGGCTACATCCCGGTGATCTCGAGCGTGGCCCCGAACCATGAGGGCCAGCCCTACAACATCAATGCCGACACGGTGGCGGGTGAATTGGCCGCGGCGATGGATGCCGAAAAACTGATCCTGCTGACCGACACTCCAGGAATCCTGCGGGACCGCGATGATCCCGAGTCATTGATTGATCAGCTCAGCCTGTCGGAGGCGCGCGAGCTGATTCATGCCGGTGTGGTGGCAGGCGGCATGGTTCCCAAAACCGAGTGCTGCATTCGCGCGTTGGCCCAAGGAGTGCGGGCGGCCCACATTCTTGATGGCCGCGTTCCCCATTCCTTGCTGCTTGAGGTGTTCACCAACTCAGGAATCGGCACGATGGTGTTGGGAAGCCGCCAGCAGGGCTGAGGCCATGGACCAGGCGATCAAGGCCGCTGAAAGCGCGTTGGGTTGCGGCGAATACCGGCGGGTGTTGCAGCTGCTGGAGCCTTTGGCTGCCGAGTTGCCGGTCACCATGAAGCTTGGCGCCGAGGTGCGCCTGCTGCAGGCCACAGCCCATCAGGGGCTCGGCGATGCTGAGCGAGCCAAACAGAGTTGCCGTGCTGCCGCCCAGTGCGGTGATGGGGAGCTGCGCCGGCAAGCCCGCGCCCTGTTGGCCGTGCTGGAGGCCCCAGTGCTGCAGGTGCCCTCCGATCGCACGGTTCAGCTGCCGCAGCTGGGCTCGATGCCGGCCCTCGAAGGTGTGGCCAAAGCCGGTCGCCGCTCGCGCCGACGCCAAACTCCGCCCCCACCAGCGCCGCCGCCGGTGGGCCGCACCCGCTCACCGGCTGGTTTTGCCGCCCTGGCGATGGCGGTGCTGATCGGGCTGACGCTGCTGATGGCCGGCTGCGTTCGCGTCGACACCGATTTTCATTTCACCTCTCCAGGCCGGGTGGTGGTGGAGCAGCAATTGCAGGGGACCACAGCTAGCCGCCAAAAGCCTGTGCTGTTGGGTTTGCAGGAGCTGGCGCCCTGGTTGCAAGAGCAGGTCAGTGGCGCCTCTGAGCTGATGGCCGAGGAGCTGCCCCAGCCGCTGCTGCAGTGGCGCGAGCGCAATTGGCTGCTGGGCGTGCAGCAACAGATCCAGCTTGATTGGGACCTCTCAATGCTCGATCCGGTGCCTGGCCTGGAGCTGCATCTGCACTTGCATCCCTTTGGCTCGGCGGCGGTTCGCCAAGCTGAGCCTCCCGTTGAGAACGAGGCATCTCAGCAACTCGATTGGCAGCCCCAACCTGGTGAGGCCAATCACCTGTTGTTGCGCTGTTGGCGCTGGAGTGGCCTGGGCCTTGGCAGTGTTGCGGTGCTGCTGCTGTTGCTGATCAGCCTGCTGCTGCGGCAGTTCCAAGCAGGGCAGCGGGCTTAGAGCTCCAAGGGGTCTGGATCGATCGCCAAGTGCACGCCGCGGGGCAGCAGCTTGCGCAGTTCTGTCTCCGGCGGCAGCGGTAAGTCGGAATTAGCTGGGCCTTGCAGCAGCAATTGCCAGCGGCTGAGGCCGGCCACCTTGGAGCGAGCTGCCGGGGCAGGGCCAATCACCAACCAGCCCGCGGCTTGCAGTTGCGGGCCGATGGCTTCAGCGATGGTGGTGGCGGTGCTGGCTGTGAGGCTGGCGGCAGGGCCGGCCAGACGCAGGATGCAGGCGCGGCTGTAGGGCACCAGTCCAGCCCCCTGACGCACGCTCGCTTCTTCTTCCAAAAAGCGCCCATAGCGCCCATCGATCAGATGGCGGATCACGCGGTGATCAGGGCTGTAGGTCTGCACCAGCACCTCGCCCGGCCGTTCCCCGCGGCCAGCGCGGCCGGCCAGTTGCAGCATCAGCTGCAGGCTTTCCTCGGCAGCGCGCACATCGGGCCGGTGCAGCTGACCATCAGCCGCCAGCACCGCCGCCAAGGTGACGCTCGGTAGATCCATGCCTTTGGCCAGCATTTGCGTGCCTACCAGCACATCGGCTTCGCCAGCGGCAAATTGCAGCAGCAGGCGTTGATGGCCGTCGCGTCCGCGGGTGGTGTCGCGGTCAAAGCGCAACAGCCGCACTCCTTCGAGCTCTTGCTCGAGGGTGTCCATCACCCGCTGGGTCCCGGCGCCGAAGGGTTTGAAGGCCGTGGATCCGCAATGGCCGCAGCGATCACTGATCTCCTGGCGGTGATCACACCAATGGCAGCGCAGCCAGCTATCGCCCCGGCTGTTGCGGTGCACCGTCAGCGACACATCGCAGTGGGGGCACATCACCACCTCACCGCAGCTGCGGCAGCTCAAAAAGGTGCTGTAGCCGCGGCGCGGCACCAACACCACCGCCTGCTCCTGCCGCTCCGGCAGTTGCATCAGCCGGTCCAGCAGGGGGCGGCTCAGTAGGCGCCGGTGGCCGCTGGCCAGCTCTTGGCGCATGTCCACAACATGCACTGGCGGCAGGGGGCGCGCGGCGATGCGATCACGCAGCTCCAGCAGCCCCATGGCTGCGTTGTCCTGTTGGCTTAATAACCAGTTCTCCAGGCTCGGGGTGGCGCTACCAAACAGCAGCCGCGCCCCCTCCAGTTCCATGCGGATCCGGGCCACATCTCGGGCGTGGTAGCAGGGCATCGGCGATTCCTGCTTGTAAGAGCTGTCGTGCTCTTCATCCAGCACGATCAAGCCCAGCTGGGGCATCGGCAAAAAGATCGCCGAGCGTGTTCCCACCACCACGTTGGCCCCGCCTTGGCGGCAGCGGCGCCACGCCTTGATGCGCTCACCATCGCTGAGGCCCGAGTGGAAGCTGATGACGCGATCCCCAAAGCGCTGGCGGCAGCGCTGCAGCAGCTGAGGCACCAGGCCGATCTCAGGGGTAAGCAGCAACACGCTTTGGCCCTGCTCGAGCACTTGCTGGCAGCAGCGCAGGTACACCTCGGTTTTGCCAGATCCAGTCACCCCCCACAGCAACCACTGGCGGATCTCGGGTTGCTGCTGCCATTGCTGCAGGGCCTGCTGCTGCTGCGCGCTGAGCTCAGGCGGTTCTTCCTGCAGCTCAACTTGGCTGCCCACGAGGGCGGCCTCGTCTTTCAGCAGCGTTGGCGTCAGCGCAATCCATTGTTTGCTGGCCAGGGTTTTCAGCAGGGCCCGGCCAAAGCCTTGCTCCACCAATTGCGTGACGGGCTTGGGGCCATGGGCCTCGAGGAGATCGAGCAGCGCTTGCTGGCGTTGGGTAGGTGAGTCGCCAGGGGGCGGAGGCTGCAGCCGCTCGGCCACCAACACGCTGCGCCCATGGCCGCCGCTCTGGCGCCGGTGCCCAAGCCAGCCATTGGGCAACGCTGTTTTCAGCACCTGAAAGCTGGAGGTGTGGCAGCGCTGCGCCACCCCCTCGAGCATCTGCTGCCACAGGGGATCAACAGCGGCGGTCTCCAGCCGCTCCAGCACAGGGCTTAAGGCAACACCCTCTGGCACATCAGCAGCCTCTGCGCTGACAATGCCTGTATGCAGCTGGCCGCGGAGTTTGACGCGCACCAAATCGCCAGCTTGAAGCGGTTCAACCCCGCTGGCGTCGTAACTGAGCAACCGGCCGCTGCGGCCGGCCTCCACCCAAACACTGACTGAAACCCGTTCCCCCACGTCTGGTTTGGGAAACGGCGCAAACAATCATCCTCCAGCAGTCAAGCCAAGCTTGCGCAACCCACACCCATTTCTTAAGATGGATGAGTTGGGCTGGTAACACAGCCGTCGGAACACGACAGAGTTCCGTCCAGAGGGAAGACACCGAGGAGCTTCTGCTCAGGGTCTGCGATCACCCCTGACAACCCTGTCACTCCGACATTTTTGTCGTCTTGTACCCCAGACCACTGCTGTTGCGCAGGCGCGTTAGTCGCATGTGCTCGGCGTAATGAGACGCTTTCCCGTCTCTCTTAGCCCTTCGTTCGGTTCGATCGCATGCCCGTAGCTGCTGCCGCTAAGTCCACAACCGCTGTCGCGGAAGCCACCGAAGCCAAGCCGGTGAAAGCCAAGGCTGCTCCCAAAGCCAAGGCAGCCCCTAAGGCCAAGGCTGCTCCCAAAGCCAAGGCAGCCCCTAAGGCCAAGGCTGCTCCGAAGGCCAAAGCCGAGCCTCAGGCTGAAGTTGCTGTCACGACCACCGTCGCGAAAGACGGCAAGGCCGCCAAGCTGCCCAGCATCAAGATCGGCCCGAAGGGCGTCTACACAGAAGACTCCATCCGGGTGTATCTGCAGGAGATCGGCCGCATCCGCCTGCTGCGCCCTGATGAAGAGATCGAGCTGGCCCGCAAGATCGCCGACCTGCTTCACCTCGAAGAGCTGGCTGATCAGTACGAGGAAGACCACGGCAAATATCCCGACAACCGCGAGTGGGCTGTCCTGGTCGACATGCCCCCCATCAAGTTCCGTCGCCGCTTGATGCTCGGCCGCCGGGCCAAAGAAAAGATGGTGCAGTCCAACCTGCGCCTGGTTGTGTCGATCGCCAAGAAGTACATGAACCGGGGCCTGAGCTTCCAGGACCTGATCCAAGAAGGCAGCCTTGGCTTGATCCGCGCGGCTGAGAAGTTCGACCACGAGAAGGGGTACAAGTTCTCCACTTACGCCACTTGGTGGATTCGTCAGGCCATCACCCGCGCCATCGCCGACCAGTCGCGCACCATCCGCCTGCCGGTGCACCTCTACGAGACGATCTCTCGCATCAAGAAGACCACCAAGGTGCTCTCCCAGGAGTTCGGCCGCAAGCCCACCGAAGAAGAGATCGCTGAATCGATGGAGATGACCATCGAGAAGCTGCGCTTCATCGCCAAGTCAGCTCAGTTGCCGATTTCCCTGGAAACACCGATCGGTAAGGAAGAGGACTCACGTCTCGGCGACTTCATCGAAGCCGACATCGAGAATCCCGACCAGGACGTGGCCAAGAACCTGCTGCGTGAGGACCTCGAAGGTGTGCTCGCCACCTTGAGCCCCCGTGAGCGTGATGTGCTGCGTCTGCGTTATGGCCTCGACGATGGCCGCATGAAGACCCTCGAAGAGATCGGTCAGATCTTCGATGTGACCCGCGAGCGCATCCGCCAGATCGAAGCCAAGGCCCTGCTCAAGTTGCGTCATCCCAACCGCAACGGCGTGCTCAAGGAGTACATCAAATAATCATTTACTCGATGTGCCAATCCTTCAGATCCTCTGCCTTGTAAAGGGTCTGAAGGTGTGACGATTCTGGCTCAAACGCTGGAGATACGCCGGAGATACGGTTGAAGGCGTGTGCCAGTTGTTGTGAGCCGTTGCTCCTGCGTGCTGTTTCGGCCTGGGTTAGCGCGCTTGATTATTTGATGTATTGGCTAGCTCTCTGAGCTCAGTTCATGTGCCCCTGCCCAGACAGGGGCTTTTCTGTGTCTACCCAAACGGGGGATAGCAGGCTTTGCAGAACCACTCCTTTGAGGTCGGCCCAGGCAATGTCCTTGGCCTGTTTGCGGCTTGGGGCGAGATGGAAAACTTTTGCGCCGGGCTTGGTGAGGCAAAGCTCCACGCCGGCTGTGAGCATCAGCCTGGTTTTGCCGAAGCGGCGTCCGCTGAAGACGACTTTCACGTCAGCGTCAGCCCGCAGGATCTCGGCTGCTGCGGGCTTGAGCTCTAAGTGGGCTACTGGCATGACCCAGTCAAGCGACCCTTTTGGGGGAGCGCCGGGTCAGCCAAAACCACCCTTTTGGGGGAAGTGCTGAGGGTGCTGCCGGAGTGATGGTGAAAAGGTCAAGAGGCAAAAAAACAATTTGAGTGACATCAAGTTGATGCCAATTGACTGATTGAAACAATCATTTTCCTCAACAGCATTCTGGAGGGTTTTAAAATGGCTTATTTTGTTGACTCTCAATACGAACACTACGGAACAGCACGAGCAACAGGAATCAACAGAGAACTAACTGAATCAGAACGAAGCGAAAATCAACTTCGGATCAATGCTGGAGCTACTTCAGACAATGGGGGCGGGACAGGAACCACAAATATTGCCATTGCTTCAGCAGTGCTCAATACGACACTTGATACCAGAGCGACAGACATTGACATCAGTGCAAGCGCTTGGGGCTATGAGGCTTATTCATATGGACTATCGGGATCAACACTGAACGCAACAAACAATGCTGGCGTTGATTTGGATATTCAAACCCACTCAACTGTTAGAGGGTACGATCCAGCTAATGGCCTAGACAATAGCCATATCTCAACTGGTGAAGGCAATGACAGAATTGAAATTCTAGCTTCAGCATCTGGGAGCTCACAGGGAGCGAATCTCCAAAGCAATCAGCAGCTTTTTGCTCGCGGCATGACCGCAGGCTCAAGCATCAATAGCGGTGGCGGTGATGACAATATAATTATCAATGCAAGTGCTGCTCAGCAATCATATTCAGCAAATGCAGTGTTGTCAGCAACTGGCGTTGAGCGATCAATGATTGACACTGGCGATGGCAATGACACTCTTCACATTCTTGCTTCTGCCTCGACTTATTACGGATCAGAATTAGGCGTTGGACTTTCCAGCTCTTCAGTTACACTTGGTTCGGGAGACGACAATTTCTATCTGCATGGCAATTATGAGAACTCAAGCGTTGATGGTGGCACTGGCTTCGATACACTAACCCTCAGCAGAGGCACAGCTTCCTCGGTTGTTTCCAGGCAAGATGGGTCTTTGAGTGTAAGCAATGGGAATCAATCCCTGATTCTTCAAGGTATTGAAAGGATTAACTTCGCCGACGGGACTAGCTATGAGGCGCCTCCAGCAAAGCCTGGTGTAACTGTTGAATATGGATCGACCTTGATCTCGGAAAATGGCGATTCAACTACCATTTCATACAAACTCGACTCTCCGCCGTCGGAGACTGTTGCTATTTGGCTTCGCAACTCAGATACAGCGGAGGCAAGTCTAAGCCATGAATATCTTGAGTTTGATGCAACAAACTGGAATCAAGAGCAAGTTGTAACTGTTACGGGCCTAAGCGACAGGGAAGTCGACGGAGCGAAAGCTGCAACTATTACCCATGAAATTGTAAGCAATGACTTTGATTATGCCCCTCGTGCCGATGGCACTGGTGGTGTCGTCATCGAAAATATTGTATTCACAAACGCAGATGCAGATGAGCATCAAACTATTTATGGAGACCGAGAGGTAGGTAGGTATAATGATCGACTAATTGGCGAGGACGGAAATGATCGGATTTACGGCGGATGGGGTCGTGATCAAGTTAATAGTGGCTGGGGTGGCGATCGAATTTATGGTGGCTATGACGACGACGTCCTTTACGGCGAAGAGGGTAATGATCAGCTTTATGGAGAGGCGGATGACGATCGCCTCTTTGGAGGCAGCGGCAATGACGTCCTAAATGGTGGTACTGGCGCCGACTACATGAGTGGCGGAGCTGGCAATGACACTTATTACGTTGACAATGAAAACGATATTATTGATGATCGTGGCTTGTCTTCCGATGTAGATACGGTCGTTCTACAAGGAGCTGTTCGATTCACCCTTGGTAATGGTATTGAGAGTGCTGTGGGGAATAATGCTAATAACACTCTCAATGGAAACTCATCAAATAACAACCTTGATGGGGGGGCGGGAAACGACAGCCTTCAAGGCGCCAGTGGGAATGATCAACTCATTGGTGGTGCCGGGAATGACACGCTTAATGGTGGCTCTGGTCGGGACACAGCTGTGTTTCATGGCCAGTCCAATCGCATCAACCTCAACATATCTGGTTGGCAAAACACGAGAGAAGGTCGTGATCGCTTGGTCTCTATTGAGAGCGTTAATGCAGGAGGCGGCAATGATGTTGTGACTGGCAACCGTGGCAACAACACTCTTAGTGGCCAAAGTGGTAATGATTCACTGAGAGGAGCGGCTGGCAGCGATTACTTATTGGGGGGCAACGGCAGCGACAGGCTTATCGGTGGCTCCGGTAATGACAGGCTTGTTGGTGGGTCTGGTAATGACAGGCTTGTTGGTGGCTCTGGTCGTGACACCTTTGTTCTCTCTGAGGGCGCTGGCTATGATCGCATCTCGGACTTCCGTAATGGCCAAGACCGCATTCAAGTAGGCGCTGGTGTTGACAACCTGCGAGTTCAAAATCGCAATGGCCATGCCTACGTCTATGAAGGACGGGATCTGATGGCTGTGGTCCAAGGCGGTGCAGGTGACTTGCAGGAAAGGGGAAACTTCCTGATCTGATCCAACTCGGCAGAACTATCCACGGCCCCTGCTTCGGTAGGGGCTTTTATTTGGGAGATTGGATGGAGATCGGCTGATATCGCTCTCTGGCACACGGTTTATGAGTACATCAAATAATCAGCGCCATTCGCTGACTACATCTCTGTGCCCCTGCTTCGGCGGGGGCTTTTTTGTGCTGTTGACCAGTTGCAAGCGAGGTCAATGCAATGTTTGTTGCCATCGTTGGTGGAGGTGATGGCAGGTTGCCTTGGAGCTTCGCCGCGATCTGGGGCTGAGAAGTCTCACCTTGGCCGTGGTGACCGGCACGATTGGCTCGGGTTGGTTGCTGGCCTCCTATTTCGCGGCGCGTAGCGCCGGTGCCGCCAGCTTGCCGGCTTGGTTGATCGGTGGTGCGATCGCCTTTTTGTTGGCGCTGGTGTTCGCTGAGCTGGGCTCGCGCATCACTAGCTCAGGCGCCTTGGCGCAGATTCCTTTGCTTAGCCATGGCCGCCTTTCGGGCTTCATTGGGGGTTGGAGCATCTGGATCACCTACCTCTGCGTGCCAACCATTGAGCTGTTGGCGATGATCGACTACCTCGCCAGCAGCGTGCCTTGGCTCACCAAAGATGCTGGCGACGTTCAGGTGCTCACCGGCTTGGGTTTGGCGGTGGCCATCGCCTTGATGCTGCTGTTCACCTGGATCAACCTCCGAGGTGTGGCAAGCCTGGCGCGCTGGATTGATTCGATCACAATCTGGAAATTGATCGTGCCGTTGGTGGTGGCGATGGTCTTGATGGCGCTCAGCCGCCATTGGGGCAATCTCACCATTGCTGTGGGCACGCCAACCGCAGGTGACGCCAGCACCGGTTTGCTGGCTGCCGTGGGTAGTGGTGGGATCTTGTTCTGCCTGTTGGGTTTTCGCACCGCCGTTGATTTAGCTGGTGAGGTGCGCAACCCGCAGCGCAATGTGCCGCTGGCAATGGCACTTGGTTTGGGTATCAGCCTGCTGATCTATCTGGTTCTGCAGCTTTCCTTTCTGGTGAGCGTGCCGCCTGATCTGCTCACTTGTGGCTGGGCCAACCTCAGCCTCACGCAGCACGGCGGGCCGTTGGCGGCGCTCGCCATCGGTCTTGGCTTGGGCTGGATGGTGGTGATCCTGTTGATCGATGCGGCCCTTTCTCCCAGCGCCACTGCCATGGCCTATGTGGGGGTCTCGGCTCGGATCAGCTGGATGATGGGCCGCTGCCGGCTGCTGCCAAAACCCTTCGGGCACACCAATCGCCGCGGTGTTCCCGATGTTTCGATCATCGCCAGCTTGTTGGTTGGCTCGGCGATGTTGCTGATTGGGGCTGGATGGCAACAGGTGGTGTCGTTTTTAACGGCAGCGCAGATGATTGCCCTGGCCATGGGGCCTCCCAGCCTGCTGGCCTTGCGCCGGCAGCTCCCCAACGAAACGGGCCACTTCGTGGTGCCGTGGGGAACGGCGACATCCGCATTGGCCTTCATTGCAGCCAGCTGGGCAGCGATGTGGTGCGGCCGTGTGGCGCTGCAGGGCGCCGTGCTGGCCATTGGGGCGCCGAGCTTGATCTATGCCCTCTATTGCTGGCGGCGCGGTGCAGCGATTGAGATGCGCTCTGGGGCTTGGTGGGCCCTGTATTTGGGTGTGTTGCTGCTTGATCTGGAGCTCTTCAGCACCGGGCAGCCCTTAGAGCTCGGCACCATCGCCCATCTGCTGGTGCTGGCAGGGCTATCGCTGTTGGTGCTGCCGATTGCGGTGCGCACCGCCTTGCCTCAGGTGTCTCCGGATGCTCTGACCAATAGGCTCGATTCATGAACCTCGACGACTTCCGCGGGCTGCGCACAGCTCCAGAACTCAATGCTGAGCAGCGCCAATCGCTGCAAGCCCAATTGCGTGATCGCCTCAGCGCCTGTGAGTGGTTCACCGTTGGCGTGATGGCTGCCAGCGCAGACGATGCCATTGCCGCTTTGCGTCAGCTCGAGGCCGCCTTGGGTTGGGATGCGCTGAGCCTCGGCGGCGAACCCTTGCCCGAAGGCGGTGTGTTCCTCAAAGGAAACCAACGCAACGGCACGGCCATGGTGCGCGCCGAAGCCGGTTTGGGCTTGGGAATCTTGATTAGTGGTCAAGCCCCCAGCAACCCGGATGCCGAAGACACCTGGGGCCCGTTGCCGCTGGATTTCTTTGCCACTGAAGCAATCGGTGGCTAGCCGCCTTCAAAGCTGTCAGTGAAATCTTGGAAGGCCTGCTTCAGGCGCTCCAGCGGAGACGCTGCCTGGGGCACCTCTTGTTTGCTCTCTTCGCCGTATTGCGACAGCAACGCTGCTGCCGGCTCGAGCAATGAGGCGACGGCGCTTTTAAACACCACCAGATCCTGCTGCGGGGTGAGCTGATCCAAGAACGGTTGCAGCGTCCAACCGCCTTCGTGTTCTTGCACCACACGCGGGCGCAGCAGTTGAAATGCCGGCTGTCCGTCGCGGTCGCTGGTGTGCCGCAGCCGCGCGATCAGCACGGTGCCACTGCTCATCAGCACCAACTTGATCGTGCCTTCCGCCAGTAAAGGGATGGGTGCTTGCAGTGGCGCAGCCGCCTGCGCTGCAGCCCGAGCCGGGGTGGACTGAACCCCTTGAACCACCGGGCCAGGCATGGCGGATGCAACAACTGTTGCAAAGCGTATCGACGCTGGAGCTGTTTTGTGCCTGGATCCAAGGGCCTGCTGCGTAGGGTGGAGAGCGCTCGAGGGCTGCTGCAGCGCCCTGTTCCCCCTGCATGACGGCCTCTTCTTTGCGTATTGCCTCTCGCCGCAGCCAATTGGCGATGGTTCAGACCGAGTGGGTGCGTGATGAGCTCGCCAACGCTCACCCCGGTCTGGAGATCAGCATCGAGGCGATGGCCACCCAGGGCGACAAGATTCTCGATGTGGCCCTGGCCAAGATTGGCGACAAGGGACTGTTCACCAAAGAGCTAGAAGCTCAAATGCTGGTGAACCGGGCTGATATCGCTGTTCATAGCCTCAAAGATCTGCCCACCAACCTTCCAGAAGGGCTGATGCTCGGCTGCATCACCGAGCGGGAAGATCCTGCCGATGCCCTGGTGATGCATGCCAAAAACAAAGACCTCACCCTGGCCACCCTGCCTGAGGGTGCCGTGGTGGGCACCAGCTCCCTGCGCCGTTTGGCCCAGCTCAGGTACCACTACCCGCACCTCACCTTCAAAGATGTGCGCGGCAATGTGATCACTCGCCTCGAGAAGCTGGATTCCGGTCAGTTCGATTGCTTGATCTTGGCGGCAGCTGGTTTGGGCCGCCTTGGCCTGGGTGATCGCATCCATGAGCTGATTGATCCTTCGATCTCCCTGCATGCCGTGGGCCAAGGCGCCTTGGGCATCGAATGCCGCGATGGTGATGCGGCTGTTCTCGAGCAAATCAAGGTGCTGGAGCACCGCCCCACCTCCCTGCGTTGTTTGGCCGAACGCGCGTTCCTGCGCACCTTGGAAGGTGGCTGTCAGGTGCCGATCGGCGTGAACACCCGTTTTGAAGGAGATGAGCTGGTGCTCACCGGCATGGTGGCCAGCCTTGATGGCAAACAACTCATCCGCGACGAGCTCCGCGCGCCTCAAGATCAGGCTGAGGACCTGGGCAATCGCTTAGCTGAGTTGCTGCGCAGCCAAGGTGCTGGCGAGATCCTCGCCAAGATCTTTGCTGAAGCCCGCCCTGAGGCCTGATGGCATGACAAGCGGTCCTGCAGCCGAGCAGCTCAGGAGCTACTTGCATCAAACCCGTCTGCTGAATTCGATCAGCAGCGCGCTGTATTTCGATCAAAACACTGTGATGCCAGCGGCTGCAGCCAGCTGGCGCGGTGATCAATTGGCCCTGCTGGCAGCTCAAGCGCACCAGCGTCAGAGCTGTCAGGACTATGGCGATCTATTGGAGGCCGCTGAAGCTGAAGCCACTGGCGCCAGTCAGTCCAGTGCTGATATCGCTCATCAGCGCAACCTGGCGTTGCTGCGCCTGCAGTTGGAGCGCAACCGCTGCCAAGACAAGGAGCTTGTCGCTGCGTTGGTGCGCGCCCAATCCCATGGCAATGCCGTTTGGCAGGAAGCCAGGCGGCTGAACGACTTCAGCCTGTTTGCTCCGGCCCTCGAGCACATCATTCAATTGCGGCTCGAGCAGGCCACCCAGCTGAAGGCGGCTGAACCGGTTGAGCGCAGCCCTTGGGAAATCCTGGCGCAACCGTTTGAACCCGATATCAGCAAGCAGCGGCTTGAGGTGCTGTTTGATCCAATGCGGCAGCGCTTGCCGGCGTTGCTGGCGCGAGTTCCTGCCGCTAACGGGCCTTCTGCGGAGTTGCCGGAATCGCTGCAGGAGCAGCTCAGCGCTGATCTGCTCGAGAGCTGGGGTTACGACGACCAGCGCTGCCACCGCTCCCGCTCAGCCCATCCTTTCTCCTGCACCTTGGGCCCGCAGGACTACCGCATCACCACACGCGTGGTGGCCGGTCAACCCTTCTCCTGCTTTTTGGCTACAGCCCATGAATGGGGCCATTCGCTCTATGAGCAGGGCTTGCCCCACGACCAGCCCCATGCGTTCCCTTGGCCGTTGGGTGATGCCACCTCCATGGGGGTGCATGAATCCCAATCTCTGTTCTGGGAGTGCCGCGTGGCGCGCAGTGAAGCCTTCGCCCGCCGCTGGCATCCGCGTTTCTGCCTCGGTCTGGGCTCCGACCCTTGGGGCGCTCCTGAGCGTTTCTGGAAGGCGCTCAATCCCTTGCAGCCCGGCTTGATCCGCGTGGAAGCCGATGAACTCAGCTACGGGCTGCACATCGTTCTGCGCTACGAGCTGGAGCTGGCGTTATTGGAGCAGGGGCTGCCGGTGGCGGAGCTGCCGGAGCGTTGGAATCAGCGCTTTGCCGAGCTGCTGGGTCAACGGCCCAACAGCGATAGCAATGGCTGCCTGCAAGATATCCATTGGGCCGAAGGCCTCTTTGGTTATTTCCCCTCCTATGCCCTGGGCCATCTGATCAGCGCCCAGCTCAGCGAAGCCATGGAGCGAGATCTGGGATCCCTGCCCGAGCTCATTGCCAGCGGCCAAGAGCAGCAGCTACGCCAGTGGCTAGCAGCACGGGTCTGGCCCCTGGGCCGCTCGGTGAATGGGGAGCAATTGGTGCAGCAGGTCAGCGGAGAGCCGCTCAGTGCTGCTCCTTTCCTGCGTTACCTGGAAGAGAAAGTCGAGCGTTTGCTCAGCGTTGAGGCTGCGTGAGCTCATGCAGGGCGCAGTAATCCAGCCCATCAATCGCATTGCCCTGGGCTTGCTGCAGCAGATCCAGGATTCCTTGCAGTCCTGAAGCATCCAGCCCGGCCTGCTGGCTGGCTTGCAGGAACAGGCCGAGGTCTTTGCGCAGCAGTGCCGTACTGAAGTTGGGGGTGTCGTAGTGCTGATCCAACATCCGCTCCAGTTTTTTGTCGTAGGTGGGGGCATACACCGCGGATGGCCGCAGCACCTCCATAAAGTCCTCAACCGCCACCCCTTGCGCCTGCACCAAGCGCAGAGCCAGCGAAAACCCATGGGTGAGGCTGGCGATCAATTGATTGAGGGCCAACTTGCTGGCCATGCCACTGCCCACAGGACCCATCAGCCGTGGTTCGGCTGACAGCGTTTCCAAGATCGGGCGTTGGCGCTCAAACAGTTCAGCGCTCCCGCCTGCCATCACCAGCAAGCTGCCTTTCAGGGCCTCTGGCCGGCTGCCCAGAACCGGGGCCTCCAGGTAGGTGCCGTGTTGAGCCTTGATCTGCTGCTCAAGTGCCTGGCTTTCGGCAATGGCCATGGTGCCCATGCCCATCACGCAGCTGCCTTCAAGCTCGCCGAGCTGTTGCAGCACCGCCGCACTGGCCGGGCCATCGCGCAACACGCTGATCACCGTGTCGCAATCAGAGGCCCCATCAGACAGTGAGCTGATGGCTTGGCCGCCGGCCTCCAGCAGTGCTTGGCATTTCTCTGGGGTGCGATTCCACACCTTCAAGCTGTGGCCTTGCTCCAGCAGCCTGCGGCCGATGGCGCCGCCCAGCAGGCCAGTTCCAAGCAGTGCAATGCGGGCCATGGGGCGAGATGTGACAGTGATGTGACAGCAGACGCATTCCCCCGCAAATCAAGCCTCTAGGGGATGCAGCTCAGACGCACGTTTGGCGAAGAGTAGTCCTGCGTTTCATCACAGCTATGCGCTTGCTTTGCTTTGCTGTCCCCTTGGCGGGAACCCTGAGCTTGCTGGCCAGCAGCTCGCTGTTTGCCGCTGCTAAGGCTCACCCCAATCACCATTGGCAGAATCGACGCGCCGCCCTGCAAGAGATGCCAGTGGTGCGTGATTACCCCGATGGCTATGGCACCGCTGCTCAATTGCCGGTGCGCCGAGCTTCATTGCGGAATGTCGCCCGCAGCGGTCAGCTGCTTGATCCTCAGGCGGCTCAACGGCGCTGCAACATCGGCCGCTTGATCGGCGGCCTGGCTGGCGGTGGCTTGGGCTATGCCGCCTCACGCCAAGACGGCCGCGCTTGGGCGATTCCGTTGGGTGCCCTATTGGGCTCCCAGGTGGGATGTCCGGTGGCCCAGGGCCAGGGACCCTTCGGTGGGCTTGGTTATTAATGGCTGGCTAGAAACGGCCTAAAGCTGCATTGGCTTGATGGCCGCCCATTTGCTCAGCACGACCGAGTGCGACGCCCTGCTGGCTCAACGGCCCCACTGGTCTGTGCAGCAGGGCAAGTTGCACCGGGATCTGCAATTTGCTGATTTTTCTGAGGCTTTTGGCTTCATGGCGCGGGTGGCGCTGCTGGCCGAAGCCATGGGCCATCACCCGGAATGGAGCAACGTTTGGAACCGGGTCAGCATTGATCTGGTCACCCATGACTTGGGCGGTATCTCCAGCCTTGATCAACAGATGGCTGAGCGCATTGATGCAATGGCCGCCGGCTGATCAGGCAAACCATGCAGTTCCGCGTCGATGCTGAGATTCAAGCGTTAACACGGGATCTGCAAGCCCTGGCCATGGATCACCGCATTGTGGTGTGCACCAACAATCGCCCTTATGCGATTGCGATGGCCACCAGCTTTGCCTGGGCCAGTGCCAGCCATCCCGGCCAACTCCTGGGTATTTGCACCAAACCGGCTGAGGCGTTGGCGTTGCTGCCTGATGAAGCACAGCCGGTGTTGGCGTTTGTCAGTGAGCATCTCGATGACGGTTCTGGATTGGAGCTGGTCAGCCAGCTCAAAGCCCATGCCCCTGCAGCTGGTGCCATGGCCACCGTGCTCACCTTGGAATCGCTGGATGCCGCGACGGTGCGCCGGGCATGGCAAGGCCCAACCGATGCCTTGTTGACGCAGCGCGGCCTGCAGGTGTCGGTGCTTGTCTCCGCTTTGGAGGCGTTGATGCAGGGATTGCGCTACGCGGGCCCGGTAGCCAGCCACGTCCTGCGCGATGGCCCTGAGCGTTCTGCTCAAGATCTCAGCAGCCGGGAGCACAGCGTTTTGGAATTGGTTTGCGAAGGCTTCACCAACCGCGAGATTGGCCAGCACTTGCACATTGCTGAATCAACCGCGCGCGGCCATGTGCAGGCGATTATCGGCAAGCTGCATGTGCGTGATCGCACCGCCGCTGCAGCTGAAGGTGTTCGCCGCCATTTGGTGGATTGATTCAGCCAATCTGAGGGTTAGCTGAGAGCGGTCTGTGTGATGGCTTGGTTATGACCAAAGCCATCTGAAAACCCTTCATTTGGAGGGTTCTGAGCGGTGCGCGATCGCCGCAGGCTGTGCGGGGTAAGCGCCTTGAAGGCTCCTCTTATGGCCGATAGCCAATCACAAGTTTTTGACGTCAATCTCACTGGTGGGGTTGTCACGATGTCTGATTTCGATCCCCTCCGCGGCGATCAACTCGATTTTGGCGATATCTCTGTTCATGGCCTGATCCTGGGCCAATTAGCTGATGGCACGGCGATCATCACCAGCCCCTGGAGCACCAGTAACTACATCGTTCTCGAGGGGGTTCGTTGGACTGATCTGACGGCAGCCAATTTTGTTCCTGTGGGCAATGAGCACCTGCGCCAAGACATCGGGGCGGTGCTCTCCTGGGAGCAAGATCTCGGCCCCCGCGATTCAGACACCGTCTATCTGCGTTCCCATGAGTACGGCGTTCAGGAGCGGGTGGAGAACTTTGACCCGCAAACCCAGAAACTCAACTTCCTCTATCTGGGCACCCGCGAGCGGCTCAGCGTTGAAGACACCAGCGAAGGCCTGCTGATTAGCACGGAGCCCAGTGGCCAGAGCCTGTTGTTGGTGGGCGTGCTGCGCACCGATTTGGTGGCGGCCAATCTCGAGTTCCATCACGACCAGGTGATGGAAGACAACCTCGAAGAGCCCTTTGGCTTCTCGCAAGACGCGGTGAGTTTGGTCAGCCGCCAGGAGCTCTTCACACCACCAGCTCCTGAGGGGGAAAGCACCGATGGACTGCAAGTGCGCAGTGGTGAGTCTGTACAAGCTGCCCCAGAGGTGGTGATCACCGAGGTGGATCACTCCAGCCATGGTCATGACCATGTCATGGGAGATCACGGTGTGGTGGAGGCCATGGCTCAGCCCACTGAGGCGTTGACGCTCTCGGTGAGTGGGTCGTTGTATTGGGGCGGCATGGGCGGCACGCTCACCGTTGCCAATGGCGGTGACCAGGCTGTTGAAGATTGGTCGCTCAGCTTTCTGACCAGGCATCAGGATTTCCAGAGCTGGGCTGGGGATGTTGCGGTCGTTGAGCTGGAGCCAGGCCTGTATGAGGTGAGCCTTACCCCGGCTAGCTGGAACAACAGCATTGCGGCGGGGGGCAGCCTCAGCATTGATTTCAATGCCACCAGCGTTGGGCTGCCGAATGCCGGTGCGCTCACAAGTGAGCTGTTTTTTGCGGCAGATCCCAATACGGCGATGGATGCCGCAGCCTCAGAGCCTGCCGCCGATTCACTCGAGGTGGTTGAGCCTTTGGCCTCGCCTGAGCCGGTTGAGCCTGAGCCTATTGAAGCCGTCGTGGATCAAGCCCCCCCTGAAGTCGTGGAGGAGGTCGCCAGCGCGCCTGTGGCCAGTACTCCAATGACCCCTGATCAAGATGTCTCCTTGCAGGTGAGCCTGGGCGACAGCTGGAGCGGCACCTACAGCGGAACACTTGAGCTGAGCAACACCAGCAGCGTTGCCTGGCCTGCCGGTTGGAGCGCCACTTTCATCAGCGCCGATCCGCTCAAACAAACCAGCAATCTCAGCCTCGAGCAGGAGCTCTTGGCTGATGGGCGCTATGCGGTCACGGTTTCAGCGGCGAGCTGGGCGGCTGATCAACCCTTGGCTGCTGGCGCATCGGTGAGCTCCTACTTCCAAGCCAGTGGTGATTTGGCGGGTCGCAGCACTGACGAGCTGTTTTCAAGTGGCTCTTTGCTGAGTTCTGAGTTGGTAGAAGCGCCGGCTGTTGAGGCTGTACCTGAGTCAATTAATGAGCCCATCGCAGAGTCCGCACCAGAGCCCGCACCAGAGCCAGCTGCAGAGCCCAGTGCAGAAGTCATCGAGGAGCCAGCCCAAACACCGGTGCCGGAAGCGCCCTTGGAAGCGCCGCTTGAGCAGATGCCCACGCTTGAGCCCGATCAACCGGCCACTGGCGATGGCATGCGCGTCGTCGGCTACTTCGAGGAGTGGGGCATCTATTCACGCGACTTCGCCGTTGCCGATGTGCAGGCCGCTGATCTCACCCACCTCAACTACAGCTTCTTTGATGTCAAAGCCAATGGGGATGTGTCCCTGTTCGACTCCTATGCCGCCACCGAGAAGCGATTCAGCAGCGATGAGCAGGTGAGCCGCAGCTTCTCAGCAGCTGAGTGGGCTGGGTTGGAGGATTCACGCCGTGAGGCCTATGGCTCCAGTGGTGATTTCACGGTCACCACAGCAGCTGATGGTGCCGTCAGCGTGCAGGCGGTGCCGATGGACTGGAACACCCCTGGTGCCTTGGCCGGCAACCTGCGCCAACTGGAGTTGCTCAAAGAGCTCAACCCCGAGTTGAACTTGGGCATCGCGCTTGGTGGTTGGACGCTCTCCGATGAATTCAGCCTGGCGCTCGACGATGCCGCTGGTCGGGAGGCCTTCACCAGCAACGTGATCGACACGCTGGAGCAGTACAGCTTCATCACCACCGTTGATTTCGACTGGGAATACCCAGGTGGTGGTGGTGCAGCTGGCAATGCCGTCAGTCTCGATGACGGCACCAACTTTGAGGCCACCCTGCAGCTATTGCGTCAGAAGCTCGATGGACTCGAGCAGAGCAGCGGCCAGAACTACGAGATTTCCATCGCCACCGCTGGCGGCGCCGACAAGCTGGCCAATCTCAACCTGGAGGGGATCGACCCCTACGTCGATTTCTACAACGTGATGGCCTATGACTTCCACGGCGGCTGGGAGTCGAGCACCGGACATCAGGCCGCGATGACTGGCGATGCCGGCGGCTATGACGTGCTGACGGCGATCGATCAATTTGATCAAGCCGGTATTGATCGCAGCAAGGTGGTGTTGGGCGCTCCGGCCTACACCCGCGCTTGGGGTGATGTGACCGCTGGTGACGACTACGGCTACGGCGAATCCGGGGCCGCTAGCAGTGCCAGTGGATCCTTTGAAGCCGGCAACTACGACTACAAAGACATCCTCACGGGCGTTCAAGACGGCAGCTACACACTGCTCTGGGATGACGATGCCAAAGCGGCCTATGCCTACAACGCCGATGCCTTGATTTGGAGTTCGATGGAAACCACCGCCACCATCGCTGGCAAGGCCAGTTATGTGGAAGAGGCAGGGCTTGGCGGAATGATGTTCTGGGCCCTCTCCAATGACGCCAGTGGCGATCAGAGCTTGATTGGCGCGGCGAGTGATGTGCTGATGGGCCAAGCCACAGCGCAGCAGGTGGCTGATCGCGCCCCGGGATTCGATCAAGTGATCGGCGGTGATGGTGTCTTTGCACTCACCGACTTCACCGGCCTGGCCTGAGTTGGCTCAGAAGGTGTTCACCGTCGCGTAGGCGGTGGCACCTGCCCTGAGCGGGCGCTTGTCGTTTTGCTCCAGCTGAATGCGCACCGGAAAACGCTGCGGCACCTTCACCCAGTTGCCCGTGGCGTTTTGTGGTGGCAACAGCGAGTAGTAAGCGCCACTACCGGCTGAGATGTTGATCACTTTCCCGGTGAAACGGTGGCCCGGGTACATGTCGAGCTTGATGCCGGCGTTCATGCCGGGGCGGATGCGGCGTATTTGCTCTTCTTTGAAATTGGCATCGACCCACCACTGGCCGTTATCAACCAGTTGAAACAACGCCTGGCCTGGTTTGACGTACTGGCCGACGCGAATGCTGAAGCTGTTGCTGATGTAGCTATCCATCGGCGCGTAGTAGCGCGTGTAGTTGAGGTCGGTTGTGGCTGAGCCCAGCTCACTGCGGTGAGCTTTGATGCGCGCCTGCTGTTCCTCGATGCGTTTTTCCAGGCGTGTGATCTCTGCTTGGGCCCGTGCCACTTGGGCATCGGCTTCCAGGGTTGAGGCTTGCAGTTCCTGCTCCTTTTCCAGCGCCACCACCTGCTTGCTGAGCAGGTAGGCATAACGCTTTTGGTTGAGGCTGACGATCCAGCGCGCGGCCTCGTTGTTCTTCAGTTCATCGCGAGCCTTGCTGAGCTCCTGTTCCATGCTGGCCAAACGCGCCTGGCTGGCATCAAGCTGATTCCGCTTGGTGTCAACAATGAGCTGCAAAGGCCGAGGCTCAATCTCATAGATCAGCTGGCCTTCTTTCACATACTCATTGGGCTGCACATGAATGGTTTTGATGTAACCCGCCACGTACGGCGCCACCGTGACGGTGTAGGCATGCACGTAGGCGTCAGGGGTATTGGGGAAGTAGTGGCCGTAGACAAAAAAGATCGACAGTCCAGCCACCGCTGTGCCACCTAACAATCCAGCGACCTTGATCAGCTTCTTGTTTTTGTGGTCCAGCGAATTGGCTTCGGCCATCGTCCAAGGCCCACTGGCCCCGATGTGGACCTTCAGACGCTAGGCGTCTGGCGGGGTTTGTCTTTGGCTTCTCGGTGAAGAAAAGGAAGAATGCCGAATCCAATCAAGAGGAAGCCCGTCAAGGTGGCCTGGTTGATGTAGGAGACCACCTCAGCTTGTTTGGCCAGGCTGTGGTTGATCAACTCCAAGGAGGCCTGGCTCCATTGGCTGCTGTGGATTCCCTCGATCATGTGGTTCTTGAGCGGTTCTGTGAACGCTTCAAGTCCATTGCTGTTGATCTGAATGTGGGAGCGAAACCGCTCCCAGCTGCCCTGGGTTGAGACGGTTTGAATCGCGCCGCTCACACCGCCTGCCATCGACTTAGCGAAATTGGTGCCAAAGAAATTGACGGCGCTGGCGGTGGTGGTGAGTTCGGCGGGCACCGTGGCGAAAGCCATCAACAGCTCATTGAAGATCAGCCCGAAGCAGCAGCCAAGGCTGATCAGTTGCAGGGTCAAGTTGTGATTGCTTTGGTTGGATGTGGTGTGCGCCATCCACAAGGCTGTCAGGCCAAAGCCAAAGGTGCCGATGCTGGAGAAGATTTTGCGGGTTTTGATGCTGCGAGCGATGTAATAGGGGTTGATGCCTGGTGCAAATAGGTAAATAGTGGCGGTCGATGCAATCGCAAAGAACACAAAAGGAGTGGCATAGGTTCCAACCGTATTGCCAATCACCAGTTCCATGAAATGAGGAACGATGGCAAAAATCAAGAAAACGGCAAAGAGAATCATCGTGATATTTGAGCAGCTGATTACAAAGTTGATGTCGCTAAACACTTTGGGGTTCAGCAGCGGTGGTGAACTGGCGAAGCGGATAAAAAATAGGATGACATGAATGAGTGAAAAGGTTAATAAGATGATGTAGAAGCTGCTTTGAAACCATTCTTGTTGGTTGCCCACCACCAATGAACAGCTAAAGATTCCGAAACCAGCGCAGATCAAATAGAACGTCAGCCAATCGATGGCTTGGTTGGGATCGCCTTCATCAGATGGCATGTAGCGAATGATCAGCACCCAGGCGCTAAAGAGCAGCAGAGCCAAGCCGGCGTAAATCAGACGCCAGCTCAAATACCAGGTGGTGTAGGCCGCTAGTGAGATTCCCACGGTGGCGCCAAAGGCAAAGTTGACGACGAACAGGCCTTTGCCGATCTCGCTGTAGGGCTTACCAATGCCGCCATTGAGGTATCCCCCAGCAAGGGCAGCGCAAACCGCTGCCCCAATTCCTTGCAAGACACGGAAGCCAATAAAAACCAAACTGTCCTGTGATACGGCTGCACCGATCAAGCCCACGATGAAAATCGCTGGACCGATGACGGCCATGCGTTTTTTCCCGTAGCACTTGCAGAGATTGCCAACAAAAGTGAGCATTAACGCCAACGGAATCAAGAAGGCGTCCATGTACCAAATGCTGTGGTACGGCGTTCCTCCTAGATAGCCCCGGGCGTAATCATGCGCGGGCACACCCACCACGCCGGTGATGATGAAACACAGCATGAGCACCATGAAGGCGGCTGTTAACACGCCTCGGTTGGTGAGCCAAAAAGAAGCGCTGTAGCTGACCATTGTTCGGCACGTTAGGGGCCGTTTGCAGCTTTGGCTTGCTGCTGCCGCCGTTACGAATCCCTAGCTAGGGGTATGGCACTGAGTTTTTCCTATGACACGTCTTTTTGTACTCGCCGTCGTTGGTCTAGCTGTAGCCCCCTTGCCCGCATTGGCAGGCTCGGCCACGTCCCAGTCGATCTGGAACATGGGCCATGCCCTGGGTCAAGCCAAAAGTCAGGTGCCCAATGGCGCCACGGTGACGGGCACCAATTGCAACGAGATTTATGTCGCCGATGATCCCCGCTGGACTTGCACCGTCACTTGGAAGTGAGCTTGCGGGCCTGGGCTTGATCAGCCAAAGCTGAGACGCTCATCCTCGACGTCAACGGCGGCTGTGCTGCCTTCGCTGTAGCGGCCTGCCAGGATTGCCTTGGCGATCGGCGTTTCCAGCTCCCGCTGAATCGCCCGTTTGAGTGGGCGCGCGCCATAGACCGGGTCATAGCCCGCGGTGGCCAGCCAGTCGGAGGCTCGCGCGCTCAGCTCAAGCTGGATCTTGCGTTCAGCCAAGCGTTGGGCCAACCGTTGCACCTGCAGATCAACGATGTGACGCAGCTCATCGGCCCTGAGGCTATGGAAGATGATCGTTTCATCGAGGCGATTGAGGAATTCCGGGCGGAAGTGAGCCCGTAGTGCCTCATTCACCCGCTCTTCCATCTCGCTATGGCGGCTGTCATCCCCGCCAAGATCGAGGATCGATTGGCTGCCGATGTTGCTGGTGAGGATCAGCACGGTGTTGGTGAAGTCCACCGTGCGCCCTTGGCTATCGGTGACGCGGCCGTCATCGAGGATCTGCAGCATCACGTTGAAGACATCGGGGTGGGCTTTTTCCACCTCGTCAAACAGGATCACCGCATAGGGCCGGCGGCGCACCGCTTCGGTGAGCTGACCCCCTTCTTCAAAGCCCACATAACCCGGAGGCGCGCCGATCAAACGACTGACGGCGTGCTTCTCCATGTATTCGCTCATGTCGATGCGCACCATGGCGTCATCGCTGTCGAACAGTTGGTTGGCGAGGGCTTTGCTCAACTCGGTTTTGCCCACACCGGTGGGGCCAAGGAAGAGGAATGAGGCAATGGGCCGGCGGGGATCGGAGAGCCCAGCGCGGGAGCGTTGGATCGCATCGGCAACGGCACGAACCGCATCGCCTTGTCCAATCACGCGCTGGTGCAAGTGCTCTTCGAGTTCGAGAAGTTTTTCCATCTCCGAGCGCGCCAGCTTGCTCACCGGGATCCCGGTCCACTTGGCGATCACCTCAGCGATGTCGTCTTCGGTGACCTCTTCCCTCAGCAGTTGGTTGGCTTCGCCTTCACTGGCGGCTAGCTCGGCTTCGCTGCTCTCGAGTTGGCGATTTAACTCGGCCATGGTGCCGTATTCCAGCTCAGCGGCTTTGTTGAGGTCGTAGTTGCGCTTGGCCTGCTCCACCTGCAGCTGCACCTGCTCAATCTCCTCTTTGAGGGACTGCAAGGCATCAATGGCGCCTTTCTCCTTTTGCCATTGCGCATTGAGGCTGCTCTGTTGTTCGGCGAGCTCAGCCAGCTCGCGCTCGATGCGTTCCAGCCGTTCGAGGCTGGCGCTATCAGATTCGCGCCCCAGCGAGAGCTTCTCCATCTCCAGCTGCAGGATCTTGCGATCGATTTCATCGATCTCTTCCGGCTTGGAGGTGATCTCCATCTTCAGCCGGGCGGCTGATTCATCCACCAGGTCGATCGCTTTATCGGGCAGGAAGCGATCAGCGATGTAGCGGCTGCTCAGCACCGCGGCAGCCACCAGGGCTGTGTCGGCGATACGCACACCATGGTGCACTTCATAGCGTTCCTTCAGCCCGCGCAGGATGGAGATGGTGTCTTCCACCGTTGGTTGATCAACGAACACCTGCTGGAAGCGCCGCTCTAGGGCCGGGTCTTTTTCGATGTGTTGGCGGTGCTCATCGAGGGTGGTGGCACCGATGCAGCGCAGCTCGCCGCGGGCCAGCATCGGCTTGAGCAGGTTGCTGGCATCCATGGCGCCGCCTGTGGCGCCGGCTCCCACCACGGTGTGGATTTCATCGATGAACAGCACGATCTGACCATCGCTGCTGGTGACTTCTTTGAGCACGGCCTTGAGCCGTTCTTCGAACTCACCGCGGTACTTGGCGCCGGCAATCAAGGCACCCATATCCAGGGCAATCAATTGCCGGTTTTGCAGCGCGGATGGCACATCGCCATTGACGATGCGCTGGGCCAGGCCTTCAACAATCGCCGTTTTACCCACTCCGGGTTCGCCGATCAGCACCGGGTTGTTTTTGGTGCGGCGGCTCAGAATTTGGATGGTGCGTCGGATCTCTTCGTCGCGTCCGATCACCGGGTCCAGCTTTCCGTCGCGGGCGGCAGCGGTGAGATCACGCCCGTATTTCTGCAGCGATTCGTAGGTGCCTTCTGGGTTTTGATCGGTCACGCGTTGGCTGCCGCGCACCGCTTGGATCGCTTCGCGTAGGGTTTTGTCCTGAACGCCATTGTCCAGTAGCAGCTGACGCCCGCAGCGGGAATCGCCTGCCAACGCCAGCAGTAAGTGCTCGATGGAGATGTAGCTATCGCCAAACTCTTGCTTGTTGCGCTCGGCTTGCTCCAGCAGGCTTTGCAGTCCCTTGCCCAGGTAGACGTTGTCAGGAGCTGTGCTCAAACTCGGTTGCCGTTGCAGATACAGCTCCACTTGCTGGCGCAGCAGATCGGCGTTAGCACCAGCCTTCTCCAGGATGCGGACCGTTAATCCTTGGCTTTGTTGCAGCAGGGCCAGCAGCAGATGTTCGGTCTCCAGCTGCTGCTGTTTGTGTTGCTGCGCCAGGCCCTGAGCGGCCACCACGGCAGCCCAGGCCTGCTCTGTGAATTGCTCAGCGGTTGGTTGCATCACGGTGTTGGTCGTCTCTCTCGGTTCTGCGCTCACCGTATGGAGCTTTGGGTTGGCTCCGGTGTGGAGGGCCGAACCAAGTGTCATCGGTTCTCACCACGCTGGTACGGCCAGCCGCACCAGCGTGGTTCGGTTGTGGCGTTAGGGCGTGGCGATTTCGCTGCGATGGCAGAAGCGCAGCGGGCAGCCATCAGGCCCATAGATGGCATCCATTTTGGAGAGACAGCCGCGGGCGTTTTTCTCAGCCACCCGCTGCGCCTCAATCTTGGTGGGTTGATACAGGTAGTCGCCTTTGGAGACCAGCCAAGGGCAGCCGCCTGGGGTGACTCCAGGCATGGTTTGGGCCAGCAGCAGCAAGGTGCTGGCGGGAAGAGCCAGGGGCATGGCGCATCGATCCCACTGCTTGGGTTGTAGCTCAGTAGGCTCGCGCCATGACTGAGCCCTCACAAGAACTGCTGAAGCAGCTGGCCTCTGAGGTGGCCAAGCTCGAGCGAAACCAAGCCGATCTTGAGCGCAACTGCTGGATGGTGGTGCACCAACACCGTCACGGGATGTTCCCTAGCGAATACGACATCCGGGAAATTGATGAAGATCTCTATCTGGCCCTGCTGGCCTATTGCCGCGCTTAGGCATAAAAAAGCCCCTGTGGAAACAGGGGCCGTGGATTGCTCTCCCGGGGGATGGATCAGACCAGGAAGCTGTTTTTGAGCTGCAAGTCATCTGCAGCGCCATTCACCACAGCTAGTAGATCCTTATTGCCATCTACAACGCCCTCATAGATGTAGGCATGACCATTTCGATTAACGATATGGAACGTACTGATACCGGACCCGAGAAGCTGGATGCGGTCTTGTCCGTCTTTAAAATCCATGATGCGGTCATGGCCTACTCCTTTTGTGAGAACAAAGGTGTCACGACCAGCTTGTCCCCAGAGTTTGTCTTTACCTTGGCCACCAACAAGCTTGTCGTTGCCTAAGTCTCCATAAAGATGGTCATCCCCACTGCCTCCAAACAATTCGTCGCTTCCATCGCTGCCGTAAAGCCAATCATCACCTCCCTGTCCAAAGAGATTGTCATTTCCAGTACCTCGTTCTTTCATGTAAAAACCAGTTCCACCGTATAAAAGATCGTTCCCATCCCCACCTTTGAGAATATCATTTCCAGAATAACCATAAAGCTGATCGTAACCACTGTCGCCATATAGATAATCACGCCCTGAATTACCGTGCAGCCTGTCATCACCTCTGCCGCCTAAGAGTCGATCATTACCAGCTGCACCGTAGAGGACATCGTTGCCGTTCTGGCCGTTGAGGGTGTTGGCTGCCTTGTTGCCAGTAACAACATCATTGCCACCACCTGCATTGACATTTTCGATGGAGATCAATCGATCTCTGCCATCACCGGTGTTTTGCCAGCGGGTGGTGTTGAGGTTGATGCGGTTCTTGAGGCCTGAGAAGACAGCCGTATCGCGACCAGAGCCACCGTTGATGGTGTCATTGCCGAGTTGGCCATAGAGCGAGTCATTGCCGTTCTGGCCGTTGAGAGTGTTGGCTGCCTTGTTGCCAGTAACAACGTCATTACCACCACCAACATTGACGTTTTCGATAGAGATCAAGCGGTCACGCCCATCACCGGTGTTCTGCCATTTGGTGGTGTTGAGATTGATGCGGTTGGAACGGCCTGAGAAGACAGCAGTGTCACGACCAGAGCCACCATTGATGATGTCATTGCCCATTCCGCCGCTCAAGGTGTCTGACTTTTTGCCTCCAAATAGCTTGTCATTCCCGTTCTCGCCAAAAAGCTTGTTGGCAATATTTATTTTGCCTTGATGAAGCTGATCTTTGTGGTCATTTTCTTTGCCCCAAATCCTTTGCAGGGCTTTGATATCCGAATGAGTAAACCATGAATTCCATGTGGCACCACCTTTGTTGTATGACATAACAGTATCTCTGTCATTCCACTTTTTGCTGTAGGGGCGTTCTTGCGGATGGCTTAGCCCAAGTACATGGCCTATCTCGTGGACTATAGTATTTTTCTCGTAGTTGGTGAACTTAGTAGAGCCAGAATCTACCAAACTATTATCCATCCAATACAAATCCCAATAGGCGCTTAAACCTTTTCCGTGATTTTCGACTGAACCTACTGTGTCTTCATCCCATCCTGAGTGACTGTAGAGGCAGTAGATATCTATGTCCGATCCATCCCAATCAGCTTTCTCCTTAAAGTCTAGGTCTATCAAGGCGTCGAGTCTAGCCAGAATACTTCTGATAAACTTTTCTTCGTCTAGCGCATGAATGAAGCTGTAGCCAGTAGATCCATCGTCAAAAGCTATGTCACCGCCCTCACCATGAATGTAAAAAGTAAGCAGCTCATTATTTTCTCCGAGCACATCTCTGGTGTGTGACGTAAATTCTTTGCTTTTAAGATCCTTAAATGTAAGCCTCCCTCCTCCTTTTGAGCCTCTGCCAGCAGCCATGTCATCAGTTGACTGACTTGCAGTAGGAGGATTAATCCGACACCCGATACATCGGCAAGATTTCCTGTGGCTTACAGGTACAGGCTTTTCGCTCGAGTTTTTATTACCTCCAATTGCCTTGAGGCTTTGCTGGCTTAATTCAAGAAGACTGTTCCCCATCGCTCCATTGAACGCAGGTTTGTGATTTTCAGCCCCGTAGACCTCTCTCGCAATGATTCCTGTGAAACCTAAGTAACTGGTTTTGTAAAACCTGCTTTCCCTGTCTTTCTTTAAGTGGGTGGTCAACGCCGCCTGCTGAGGTCTCGCAGCTCAGGTTCTGGGCCACGGGGTAGGCGCTGGGTGATCCAGCTGGGGCAGACACTCATCACCGCACAATCAGGCTCGTGGCACACCTGCAAGTAATAGGGATCAGCGGATCTGGCGCCGCCTTCGACCTCATCACCGTCGCTGGTGACAGCGTTCCCCGTAATCACCCGAAAAAGTTGTGTTCTCAGCCCTTACTGAGTGAGAGTTTCTCTAGTTACCGCCAACCGGGATTGATCCTGGCCCCTCAGGCAGGTCGCCATTTCGCAATTCCATCTGCACCAGTGCCATGCCACCAAGGCCGACAACAAACGTCGCTCCGATCAACCAAAGCACCAGCTTCATTGGGATTGGGAATTGAGCCTGTCCACAACTTGATAGCAATCACCCAAGCAAGCAACGCCGCCTGCTGAGGTCTTGTGGCTCGGGTTCTGGACCACGGGGTAGGCGCTGGGTGATCCAGCTGGGGCAGATGTTCATCACCGCGCAGTCGGGCTCCCTGCAGACCTGCAGCAAAAAGCCCCCGCCGAAGCAGGGCAAGTGGATTGCTCTGCCGAGTTGGATCAAACCAAGAAGTTGTCCTTCACTTGCAGGTCACCAGCAGCACCGTTGACCACAGCCATCAGATCCCGTCCTTCATAAACGTAGGCATGGCCATTGCGGTGGTTCTTGATCCTGAGGTTGTCCACGCCAGCACCAACCTGGATGCGATCAACACCATCGCGGAAATCCCGGATGCGGTCATAGCCAGAGCCCTCAGAGAGAACGAAGGTGTCACGACCTGCGCCACCCCAAAGGTGATCATTGCCTTGGTTGCCTACAAGCCGATCGTTACCCGAGCCACCGCGTAGTTGATCATTGCCGCCGCCACCTAGGAGAACGTCATTACCGCCACCGCCATTGAGCACGTCACGACCGTTCTGACCATTGAGCCTGTTGGAAAATTTGTTGCCAGTGACGATGTCATTGCCGCCGCCTGCATTCACATTCTCAATGGAGACCAAGCGGTCACGGCCATCACCGGTGTTCTGCCATTTGGTGGTGTTGAGGTTGATGCGGTTTTTGCGTGATGAGAAGACAGCGGTGTCGCGACCAGAGCCACCATGGAGGTAGTCGTTGTGATTGCCTCCATACATCACATCATTTCTACGGCCGCCATAGAGCTTGTCATGGCCATTTCTGCCATACACCCTGTCATTACCACCACGACCAACGAGCCTGTCGTTTCTATGACTCCCTTTGAGAATTAAACCTTGTTGGGGGGGCTTGGGGGTTGTGGATGTCGTCCCCAATGCAAATGGGTCGGCATAGCCAGCTCTGTTGGCCTTCACCATGTCGCCGGCTTTCACATTCCCCATCAACAGAAGTCCCGCAGCATGGGGCGCGGCCATAGAGGTGCCGCTTAGATAGGCCAGGCTGCCGCCTTGGTAGTACGACAGAACGCCAACGCCGGGGGCCGCAAAATCAACATCATCACCGCCGCTGGGGTTGTCCCAGTTTGACCAACTGGCCATTTGATAGCGATTATCAACGGCTGAAATCGTGTAGACATTTTTATGCTCACCTGCAGAAGCAGGTGAATACCAATCAGCATCATTACCACTATTCCCTGCTGCGATTGAAAACTTGATGCCTTGATTGGCTGCTGCTTTGACTGCACGATCAAGGCCTGAGCTGAAGCCGCCAGCTAGGCTCATGTTGATCACGCATTTTGATTTATCTAGGCCATTGCGATCAATGACACTGGTGGCGTAATTGACCGCGTCAATGATTGATCGATAGCTTGCACCGCCGCCATAGCTGTTGAAAACCTTCAGCGAAATCACTTCAGCGCCGGGTGCAACGCCGACAACACCTTTGCCATTAGCCAGAGCTGCAATCGTCCCGGCCACGTGGGTGCCATGGCCATTGCCATCGGTGAAGGCGCTTTCACCGCTCACCCAGCTCTTGGACCAGGCCTTGTTGACCAGCAGATCACCAGTGTTGGCAAGCACACCGGAATCGATCACAAAGGCATAGGTGCCTTTGCCGATATTCCCTTTGCTGCTGATGTCTGTGCCGCCCCAAACGGCCTTGACGCCATAGGGCAACAATTCACCGGTTCTTGCCCTGCCATTGCCGTACACCGGCAGGGCTGATGCGGAGATGCCTCCATTGGTGCTGAGATCCGCGTTGCTGCTTGCGAGCGCATCGCTAACGAACACCTTCTCCAGCCGCACTTCTTGATCCAGCGCGCTGCTTTCTGAGGAAGCGGCTACGGGCGCGGATGCGCTGTTCGAGCTGCTGACTGGTTTGACCTCAACCGGCGGGTTCAGTGGCAGTGGCCGATCCAGCTCCACGCTTTGGATGCTGGGGCCCGTTCGCAGCTGCCCAGCTTCTGTTTCCTCGAGCTGGACAGAGAAACCACTGAGTTCTGAAAAGACCTGGTTTGGTTTGGCCTGAATCTTGGCTTCTTTGAGTGCCCTATCCGCTTTGCCAGGCAGCTCGATCGGGTCTATTTTTTCTTCAAAGAAAACGTAGTGCTCCCGACGTAAGCCACCGCCCCCGACCTGAGCTGCATCCACAACGGCATCAGCGATGCTTCGGCCAGTTGTCTTGCCAGTGAGTAGTTCTTCTAGTGTCGATTTCGATTCGATGGTGAACCTCCTAGAGAGCTGTCCACAAGTGGCACAGCAAGAGCACTGCTGATAGGCCCTCAGTCGCGAAACGGTGTCTCGCTAATTCCACTGCTAGTCAGTAATTATTTTTCTTTGTAGGAAGTTTTTATTTGCTCCTGTAATGAATGGGCTCTCTCCTGTTGGTCTCTTGCGGCCAACCTCAATAAGGTAAGCCGTAAGGACCTTTTATTTGCCCAGGATTTAAAGAATTAGTCTTGTTCGGTAAAGCATGCTTTTGGCGCTTTTATTCCCTTAAAAAAGCATTGCGCCATTCGCTACACCCTGCAGTCACTCTCGAGCGCAACTGCTGGATGGTGGTCCATCAGCATCGTCACGGGATGTTCCCTAGCGAATACGACATCCGCGAGATCGATGAGGATCTCTATCTGGCCCTGCTGGCCTACTGCCGCAATTAGGCATAAAAAAGCCCCTGTGGAAACAGGGGTCGTGGATTGGGTTGATGGGTGTCTCGTCAGACCAGGAAGTTGTCTTTCACCTGCAGGTCACCAGCAGCGCCGTTGACCACGGCCATCAAGTCACGGCCTTCGTAGACGTAGGCATGGCCATTGCGGTGGTTCTTGATCCTGAGGCTGTCCACACCAGAACCGATTTGGATGCGGTCTTGGCCATTGCGGAAGTCCATGATCCGGTCATAACCAGCACCTTCTGAAAGCACAAAGGTGTCACGGCCACCTTGACCCCAGAGCTTGTCGTTACCTTGTCCGCCTACGAGCTTGTCGTTACCTTGTCCGCCTACGAGCTTGTCGTTACCACTGCCACCGTTGAGGACATCGTTGCCGTTTTGGCCGTTGAGGGTGTTGGCTCCTCGATTGCCCGTGACAACATCGTTACCGCTGCCGGCATTGACATTTTCAATCGAGATCAGGCGGTCACGCCCGTCGCGTGTGTTCTGCCAGCGGGTGGAGTTGAGGTTGATGCGGTTGGAACGGCCTGAGAACTGAGCGGTATCCGTTCCTGAACCACCATGGAGGTAGTCGTTGTGATTGCCTCCATACATCACATCGTTTCCATTGCCGCCATAGAGCTTGTCGTCGCCGTTTTGTCCGTTGAGAGTGTTGGCAGAGCGGTTGCCTTTGACGATGTCATTTCCGCTGCCGGCGTTGACGTTTTCGATGGAGATCAATCGGTCACGTCCATCGCCGGTGTTCTGCCATTTGGTGGTGTTGAGGTTGATGCAGTTGTTGCGTCCTGAGAACTGAGCGGTGTCGCGTCCTGAACCGCCGTTGATGGTGTCATCACCAAGAGCCGCATTCAATAGATCATTGCCAGCTCCACCTTCAAGAATGTCATTTTTATCTCCTGTTTCAATTGAATTATGAGAGGCATTGCCCGTGATCTTCATGGATGAGAGCTTGACGCTAGTTGGTAATACAATTTTTTCGATGCCCTTTGTCAAGCTATAGCTCTTTGAGTAATAGCGGTAAATGACCGTGTCAATACCACTATCAGTTCCTGAATCAACAATCGTGTCGCGCTCATCATCAACAATGTAAGTATCACTGCCATTGCCGCCATCGAGATAATCAGCACCATCACCGCCCGTTAGGCGGTCATCACCATTGCCGCCGTAGAGCTTGTCATCATCCATCTCGCCATATATCTCGTCATTGCCATCACCGCCATTGAGGGTGTCATTGCCGTAGCCGCCGTAGAGGCGATCATCTCCCTCTTTTGCCTCAACTGTGTCAAAGCCGTTGTAGGCATAAATCCACTCGCCTTCATCACTCCCTGTGATCTTCTCTGAACGATTTGTGCCCTGGATGATTGGTGGCGGAATCTCGTAGGCTGGATTGAAGTTGCTCTTGTCAAGATCGGTGCGCTTGGTGTTCTTCAGCAGGGCAATGGTTTTGGCGCTGAAGGCCGTATCAAATGCCCCATCAGCATCAAACTGCAGCTGCATATCTGTGCCGCTCTTGACGAAGTCGAGGTAGCCATTCAGGAACGGATTGCTGCCATCAAAACCAACGGCCACATCACGGAAGAGCTGACTGAGATCCAGCAGGTCACCGCCAACACCAGTGGTGAAATCCGTGATCGTTAGCGCTGCTGCACCGCCATAAAACAGCGACTGGTAATACCCCTTGGTGAACACCACCGTGTCTTGGCCGCTGCCGGTGGTGACGCTGCTGCTGCCTCCCTGGGCACTAGTCACCGTGATGGTGTCGTTACCGCTGCCGGCATCAACGCTGTCGCGCCCACCACCGGTTGAGATGGTGTCGTTACCGCCATCACCAATCAGGATGTTGTTGCCCGAATCACCAGCGATGGTGTCGTTGTAATTGGTGCCGCGAACATTCTCAAAGTTCTGCACAGTGGTGTTCACCGTGCCAAGGCCAGGAATGCCCTTGATCGACAGCTTTTGGCTGGCCAGATTGGCGTCGATGCTGGCGGTGGTGCCGCCGGAACCATCAATCCAGTCGTTGCTGCCGCTGGATGCGCGGATGGTTTCAAAGAAATCGGTGAAGGTGTCTTTGCCGGCGCTGCCTTTGCTGACGGTGCCGCCTTTGTTCAGCGTGATTGCTTGCCCCAGGCTGGAGTAGTCGATCGTGTCGCTACCGGAACCAAAGGTGTAGGTGTCGTTGCCGGCGCTAGCGAGCATGACGTCGTTACCGCCATTGCCGCGCAAGATGTTGCTACCGCTATCGCCTTTGAGGCGGTCGGTGGTGTCGCTGCCATCGATGTTTTCAAAGTTCTGAACGTTGACGCTGACCGTGCCAATTCCAGGAAGATTAGAAATCGTGAGTGATTGATTTGCTAAATCAGCATTCAGACTGGCAATTGCCCCACCACCAGTGATTCCATCAATCCAGTCACCGCTGTCAGTGCTGGCTTTGATGCTCTCGTAGAAGTCGGTGAAGGTGTCTTTGCCTTGGCCGCCTTTATCAACAGTGCCACCGCGTACTAAGCGGATGGACTGCCCCAGGCTGGAGTAGTCGATGGTGTCGTAGCCGGAGCCAAAGGTGTAGGTGTCGTTGCCGGCGCTGGCGGTCATGACGTCGTTGCCGCCATTGCCGATCAGGATGTTGGCCTTGCTGTCGCCTTGAATCCGGTCATTACCTTCACTGCCTTTGACGTGTTCAAAGTTTTGAACATTGAATGTGAAAGTTCCAACTTTGGGCAGTCCTGAAACCTTGAGGCTTTGGCTTGAAAGGTTGACATCAACATTGGCAGTGTTTCCTGTGCTCGCATCAATCCAGTCATTGGCCCGTGTGGTGGCTTTGATGCTCTCAACGAAGTCTTTGAAGGTGTCTGTGCCGAGGCCGCCTTTATTGACGCTGCCGCCTTTAACCAGGGTGATGTCGCGATAGAAGCTGGTGTAATCAGCGGTGTCGTAACCGGAGCCAAAGGTGCAGGTGTCGTTGCCGACACTGGCCAGCATCACATCGTTGCCACCTCCACAATCCACCGTGTCGTTGCCGGTGCCGCCATCAATCCGGTCGGCGCCATCACCACCGGAGAGGCTGTCGTTACCGGTGCCGCCTTTGAGCACGTCATCACCAGTTCCACCCTGGATGTCGTCGTTGCCGGCGCCGCCATCAATAACGTCATTACCGCCATTGCCATAAAGCTTGTTGGCCAGGGCATTGCCCACCATCGTGTCGGCGGTGTCGCTGCCTTTGACATGCTCAAAATCACGGATCGTGATGGAAGCTGAGCCAATCTCTGGAATGCCTGACACCTTGAGGGAGTCAGCAGCGAGATTGACATCGAGGCTGGCGATCTTGCCGCCACCAGTGAGGCCATCCACCCAATCATTGAGTGAACTGGTGGCGATCAGTTCTTCTGGGAAATCCGCAAAGGAATCAGTGCCGTTGACGCCTTTATCCACCTTCCCGCCACGCACCAAAGTGATGGGGGCTGACATGGACGAGTAGTCCATGATGTCGTAGCCGCCACCAAAGGTGTATTTGCTTGAGCCGTTCTCGCCAAAGAAGTAATCACCACCAGGGGTGCCGATGATCTCATTCAGCGGGATGGAAACTGCTGCCGTAGCAATGTTCTCCTTAAATCCTTCCCCATCTTGGTATTGAACTCTTAGGCGTAGTTGCTGGCCGGATTGTGCAGTTGGAATCTTGAAGCTGATCCCTTGGCCAACAGTTCTCCAGTTTTTGCCTTGGTCTGATGATGCTTCCCAGGAATAACTAAAAGCACCATTCCCATCAGGATCGTCCTTGATTTGTTGTGCTTGAACGGTTAAGCCAACTCTGGCATTTCCAATGATTTTGAATTCTGCATTACCATTATCAACAGGTGGTTTTCCAAAGCTTACAAACCAATCGTCTGTAGCGAAATGACTGCCACCTCCTCCTAGACCAGCACTGTAGCCGCCGGATGAATCAATCGTTATACGATCGATACTGTTAAATGTTCCCCAGAAAGAAGCTGAATCAGCACCAACAGCGGTTTGCTTGCTGAAATCAATCTCAACTGCTTTTGGATCAAGGACAATATTTGCTGTTCCTACGACTGCCCCATCGTCGTAGGCTGTAAACTTGAGGTTTAAATCGTTGTTCCAAGCTGCTGCATATGTGCCTTTTTGGAGGTTAAAGTCTTCGCCTCTGGTGGTTGCTGAAAATTGACGCTGCCATGCGCCAAATGCCACATAATCCCCCTCGTAATCTGTAAGCTTTCCATAGCCTCCTTTTCTGTATAGGCTGTTTTTGTTTGAATCCATATAATAACAACTTGCCACCCAGTCAAGTCCCTTGTAGTTATTGCCAATTGGGTCAACACTGTTTCCCTCTCTGCTCGGAGGATTCAGGTCGTTAAATGTGATTTTTATTGTTCCCGGGTTGTCAGGATTTGGATCCGGCTTCGGTGGGGTTGGTGGTGGTGGGCTGGGATTTCCATTTACCTGCACCAGTGCGAAAGGGTCGGAGAACCCTGCCGCATTCGCTTGCACCATGTCTCCAGCCTTCACCCCTCCCATCAGCAGTGCCCCAGCTACGTGGGGTGCTGCCATCGATGTGCCACTTAGATAGGCAAGATTCCCGCCCTTGTAGTAAGAGCGAACACTGACTCCAGGTGCCGCAAAGTCAACATCGTCGCCGCCATTGGGGTCATCCCAGTTTGACCAGCTAGCCATTTTGTATTGGCTATCAACAGCTGAAACGGTGTAGACATTTGGGTGATCACCGGCTGCTGCGGGGGAATAACCATCGGCGTCAGAACCGCTATTGCCAGCAGCAATCGCAAACTTGATTCCTTGATTGGCAGCTGCTTTAACTGCGCTATCGAGACCTGAGCTGAAGCCACCGCCCAGGCTCATGTTGATCACGCATTTCGATTTATCCAGGCCATTGCTGTTGATGATCTGCGTGGCGTAATTGACCGCATCGATGATCGTGCTGTAACTCGCGCCACCGCCATTGCTGTCAAAGACCTTGAGAGAGATCACCTCTGCTCCAGGTGCTACCCCTACGACTCCGATGTTGTTGGCAAGAGCTGCAATCGTTCCGGCCACATGGGTGCCATGGCCATTGCCATCGGTGAAAGCACCTTCTCCATTCACCCAGCTCTTCGACCAGGCCTTGTTGATCAGCAGATCACCGGTGGTGTCGAGCACCCCGGAATCGATCACAAAGGCATAGGTGCCTTTCCCAACGTTTCCTTTGGCGGATACGTCTTGACCGCCCCAAATTGCTTTCACTCCATAGGGCAGAATCTCGCCACTTTGGGCGTTGCCATCGGAGTAGATCGGCAATGCTGACTGCCCAATCTCCCACTGCTGTTGGGCTTGATTGGCTATTACCTCACCGACGAAAACCTCTTCTAATCGCACCTCCTGATCCAATGGATTCGGATTTGCCTGAGCCTCAAGTGCGACTGGTGCACTCTGTGGGCTCGTGTTGCTGACTGGTTTGACTTCAACCGGTGGGCTCAGTGGCAGCGGCCGATCCAGCTCCACGCTTTGGATGCTGGGAACCTCGCGCAGCTGGCCTGCTTCTGTGTCATCGAGCTGAACCGAGAAGCCATTCAGCTCGGAAAACACCTTGGTGGGCTTGGCGTTGACCTTGGCTTCTTTCAGGGCCTGATTGGCTTTGGAAGGCAGCTCAGCGGGCTCGGTTTTCTCTTCAAAGAAGGCGTAGTGCTCAGAGCGGCCGCCACTGGCGCCGATTTGTGAGGACTGCACAACGGCATCAGCAACGCCTTGCTTGCTTGCCTTGCCATTGAGCAGTTCATGAAGCGCCAAAGCCATCGCCCAGCTCCATTTTCTCCTGAGAAGGAGATGAGACTATCCTGAGACGAATGGGATTTTGCGCTGAGAGCCTGTGAAGCTGGCTTATTCAGCTGCTAGCTCTTTGGCCGCCATTGTTGTCTTGCGATGGCTGTGGAGTTCGCTCCCCCGACAGAGTGGTTTTGGGTTCTTGGCTTGATCGCAACTGGCCACAAAAAAGCCCCCTCGTTGGAGGGGGCTTTGAGTGGATTGGGTTTGCCGCAAAAGCGGAATCAAGCCCAGCCTTTGCTGGCCATGTCTTCGACGTAGGCAGCCACATCAGCGATGTCACCATCGGAGAGCTTGCCGCCGAAAGCGGGCATGGCGTTCTTGCCGTTGGTCACCTGGTAAGCGATAGCAGATTCGTGGCCGTCGCCATAGTTCGCCAGGTAGGCGTCAAGGGCTTCAGCTTTGAGGGTGCGCTCACCGTTGACAACGTTGCCGCCACCCATGTGGCAAGCCACGCAGTTGGCGGAGAAGATTTGACCGCCGTGGGCGACATCAGCAGCAAAGGCAGGAGCGGTGCCGAAAAGCAGGGCACAGCAGAGGGCCAGCAGGCCAAACAGACGACGCATCGGGCGTAGGTAAGTTCCCGTACAACCTAGAGATCACAAGGCACAGCCATTGGTGCCTTGCAATGCTTTGACATGTTCTATTTAGGGAGCGCCGCGCCGGGGTAGTCCGGCGTCTTCAAACACGGCTTCCAGCGTGGCGGCATGGGAGGTCATGCCAAAGCGCTCCGGCGGGCTGATCGGATCGTGCACAAAGTGGCGCTGGCGAATGCTGAAGCGGTCCCACTCATTCATTTCGATCGGCAGGATTTTGATCAACAGCTGAATCAGCCAGTTCCACAGCGGAATCCCAGGCGGCCGCCAAACACCGCGCCAGCGGCAAAGCTCCGCCACGGTTTGATTCACGCTCACCGCCGGTTGCCCCAGCACCAAGCGCCGCACAGCGCCTTGGCCGGCTTCAGGGTTGGCTTGATGGGGGTTGAGTGCCAGGTGGCAGCACACCTGGGCGATGTCAGCGGCATGGATGAAGTGGAAGCTGGCATCGGCCCTGAGGCAGCGCGCGAGCCACAGGTAGCGGCAGGCGTCACGCAATCCGGCCGTGAGGTAGCTCGTTGGGAAGGGGCTGGTCCCATCAACGCGGCCGCCGAACACCAGCGTGGGGAAGATCGCCACACAGCGGCCCGCTAAGGGGTGCTGCTCAAGCTGCCCCAAACAGATGGCCTTGGTTTGGATGTATTCGGTGCCGTAGGCCTCCGCCTCGCTCAGCAGCTGCAAATCGCGGTTGAGGATGCTGGCGGTGGAGAAGTAGATCACCTGCTCCAGCTTGCTTGGATCGAGGCGCCCCAACAGCTCTTTCACGGCCACCACATTCACCTGCTGGGCCCGCTTGGGATCGCCCCAGGCCGTGGCGGTGTGGATCACGCGGGTCACCGTGGCGAGCTCGTCCGCATGGGCCTGCTGCTCGCGCAGGTCGCTCACCAGCAAGGTGATGCGCGGGTGGTTGGCGGGAACGGCCGTCAGCTTGGCTGGATCGCGCAGCCACAGCAGCAACTCCGCATCGGATTGCTCCAGCAGCTGTTTGGCGATGTGTTGACCAACGCAGCCGCTGGCGCCAGTGATCAGGATCCGCGCTGGGGCGCTGCTCACACGCGTGCCCCGATGCGATCCATCACGGTTTTGCCAGCTTCAAAGAAGGCGGCTCCATTTTCCTCAGGTGTGCCGGGCAGGATGCCGTGGCCCAGGTTGAGGATGTGGCGCCGACCGCGGGCTTTGCGCACCGTGTCATCGATGCGGACGCGGATGGCTTCAGGTGTGCCGAACAGCAGGCCGGGGTCCACATTGCCCTGCACGCCGAGGTGGTGAGGCAGGCGAGCACAGCCATCGGCCATGTCAACGGTCCAATCGAGCGAGATGAAGTCCACACCGGTGCGGCCCATCCGCTCCAGCACCCCGGCGCTGCCCGAGATGTAGAGAATCATCGGGGTGTCGGGGTGGGTCTGCTTGACCAGCTCCACCACCTTGCGCTGATAAGGAGCAGCAAACGTGTCGTAGTCCGCGGGGCTCAGCTCACCGGCCCAGGAATCAAACATCTGCACCACCTGGGCGCCGGAATCGATCTGATAACGCAGGTAGGTGGCGATCGATTCAGCGAAGTGGTTGAGCAGCTTGTGCAGCATCTCAGGCTCGCGGAAGGCCATGGCCTTGATCACCGCATAGTTCTTGCTGCTCTTGCCTTCCACCACATAGGCGGCCAGGGTCCAAGGAGCGCCCACAAAACCAAGCACCGTGGCGTTGTTGCCAACGCTGCTGCGCAGCCGGCCGAGCACCTCGCCAACAAATGGCATGGTTTCAGCGGGCACCAGCGGCCGCAAGGCTTCCACCTGGGCCAGGTTGCGGATCGGATCGTTGATCTGGGGGCCCTTACTTTCGATGATGTCGAAATCAATCCCCATGCCGGGCAGCGGCGTGAGGATGTCGGAGAACAGAATCACGCCGTCGGGCTGAAAGGCGTTGTAGGGCTGCATCGAGATCTCGTAGGAGAGATCTGGGTTCTCCGAGCGTTCGCGGAAGGAGGGGTATTTATCGCGCAGATCCCGGTAGATCTTCATGTACCGGCCGGCCTGACGCATCATCCAGACCGGAGGACGCTCCACTTGCTCCCCACGGGCGGCGCGCAACAGCAGGGGCAGGGCGTCACTCATGGGGCCAGAACAGTTAAGTCAGCCGCTGACGCTACCCGAGGGATCCGCCCAATTTGGCTGCAGCTTCATCCTTTGCTGCTTCTCGTTGCCGGTTCGGGTCGTGTTTGAACACCATCACGGTCAATGGAGGTAGGCAGAGATCGAGGGATTGCCCATAGCTGTGCATGCCCCAGTCGTCGCTGAATTTGCCGCCGAGATTGCCCTGGTTGCTGCCGCCATAACGGGCGCCATCACTGTTGAACAGCTCGGTGTAGAAGCCATCGACCGGCACACCAATGCGGTAGTTGCCATGGCCTTCGGGGGTGAAGTTGCAGACCACCACAACCCAATTGCCTTCCTTCTCGTCGCGGCGCATGAAGCTCACCACGCTGTGGTTGGTGTCGTCGCAATCAATCCACTGGAAGCCGAAACTATCGAAGTCGTTGCGCCACAGCGCTGGCTCTGATTTGTAGAGCGCGTTGAGGTCATCCACCAGATTCACCACACCCTGGTGCTCGGGGAATTGGAGCTTGTCCCACTCCAGATCACCCCAGACATTCCATTCGCCCCGTTGGGCGAATTCCATTCCCATGAAGATGGTCTTCTTGCCCGGGTGCGTCCACATGTAGGTGAGCAGCGCCCGCACATTGGCGAATTTGAGTTCATCGCTGCCGGGCATCTTGTGCAGCAGATGGCTCTTGCCATGCACGACTTCGTCGTGGCTGAGGGCGAGCATGAAGTTCTCGGTGTGGGCGTACCAGATCGAGAAGGTGATGTTGTTCTGGTGGAACTGGCGGAACCAGTGATCCAGCTCGAAGTAATCGAGCATGTCGTGCATCCAGCCCATGTTCCACTTGAGGTTGAAACCCAAGCCACCCATCGAGGTGGGCATGGTCACCAGGGGCCAGGTGGTCGATTCCTCGGCAATGGAGAGCGCGCCAGGGAAGTAGTGGAACAGCACCGAATTGGCCTGCTGCAGGAAGCGCACGGCTTCTAGGTTTTCGCGGCCGCCATGCTCGTTGGCGATCCATTCGCCATCGGGGCGTAGGTAGTCGCGGTAGAGCATCGAAGCCACGGCATCGACGCGAATGCCGTCGATGTGGAGTTCTTCAAACCAGAAGACGAGGTTGGCAACCAGGAAGTTGCGCACCTCATTGCGGCTGTAGTTGAAGATCAGCGTGCCCCACTCCTTGTGCTCGCCGATTCGCGGATCACCGTGCTCATAGAGGTGGCTGCCATCAAAAAAGGCCAAGCCATGGGCGTCTTTGGGGAAGTGCCCGGGCACCCAATCGAGGATCACGCCAATGCCTTCGGCATGGCAGCGGTCCACAAAGGCGCGGAATTCGTCGAGGGTGCCAAAGCGGCTGGTGGGGGCATAAAAGCCCGTCACCTGATAGCCCCAGGAGCCATCAAAGGGGTGCTCCGCCATCGGCATCAGCTCGATGTGCGTGAAGCCGCGTGCTTTCACATAAGGAATCACCCGATCGGCGAGTTCCGGGTAGGTCAGCAGGCGGGCGCCTGGCTTGAGATCGGCAGCCGGTACAGGCGCTCTGGGGGTGCCATCGGCCTCGATGTAGGGCTCATCCCAGCTGCCATGCATCCAGCTGCCCATGTGCATCTCGTACACCGAGACGGGCTGCTCGAGCGGGTTGCGGTTGTCGCGCTGCTTCAGCCAGGCGTCATCGCCCCACTGATAGCCCTTGAGGCTGGCCACCACCGAGGCTTGGGCTGGGCGCACTTCGTGCTGGAAGCCGTAGGGGTCGGCTTTCTCGTAGCAGTGTCCCTGTTGGGTGTGGATTTCGTATTTGTAGTGGGCGCCTGCACCGAGTCCAGGCACAAACAGTTCCCAGATGCCGCCGATCCGCTGCTGCATCGGCAGGTGGCGGCCATCCCAGTTGGTGCAGTCGCCAATCACCGAAACGCTGCGGGCGTTGGGAGCCCACAGGCAGAACTGCACTCCTGCAACACCGTCTTGCAGGTGGGGGTGGGCCCCCATTCGCTGCCAGATGTGGTGGTGATTGCCTTCGGCGAACAGGTGCCGGTCCATGGCTCCCATCCACTCCTGGCGGAAGGCATAGGGGTCGTGCTGCTCGTGGGTGATCCCGGCGCGCTCGACGCGCAGGCGGTATTGGGATCCGGGATTGCTGCTCAGTTCGCCTTCAAAGATCCAAGCGTGATGCGGGTTTTCCAGAGCATGTTCATGGCCTTGGTGCAACAGCACCACGCGGGAGGCCTCGGGCATCCAAACCCTCACCACCCAGCGGCCGTCTTCGAGTTGTTGCGGGCCAAGCACCGCTTGGGGATGGTCGTGATTGCACTGGGCCAGGCGTTCCGCGTCCTTGCTCATCCAATCGAGGGTTGCCAGAGCCATCCGGGCGGAGCTGATTTGTTCGGCGGAGCCTAAACCGATTTACTCAGTGCGCCGCTCATCAGCGAGCCATTGCGTTGAGCTGCAGCCTGCTGGATGACAAATCGGCGATCAGGGTGGTGATGTTTGGGTTGCAGCTGATCTGCGGCCAGGCCGAACCAGCGAGTGACAGCCGCAGCCGGTCGCCCGTCTCGAGTGAGGCGAGCAGGGGTTGAAAGCTCAGCGTCCGCTCCAGGCGGTCTTGGCCGTTGTCGCTGGCAACACGCAGAACCCCGGTACAAAGCTGCAGCACCTGGGATTGGCCAGCCCGCAGCACCGAGATCGCCCCGCAGAGATCAAAGCTGTGTTGATCCGAGCGGATGCTCAGCAGCAGCTCAAATTGACCCCAGAGCTCCAGTGGTTGCTGCAGCGCAGCCGTTGTGAAACAAGCCACATCAGCGCGCCCATCAAGATCAGCGCGATCGCATAGGCCCGCATCGAGCCCCAAATGCCCCCCGCGTCCGGGCACCGCGCGCCAGGGGTCATGCACCCACACCAGTTGGCCATGGCCGCTTTGCTGCGCTTTGAGTTCCCCTTCATCGCTGCAGCTGGCGGCGAGCCCATGGCTGCTCAGGCCCCACTGCAGATCTGGGCTGAGGCGTGGATCCCTCCGCTTCCAGTGGTGGCTGAGCAGGTCGTAGGCCCAGCAGCTGGGCTGCTCTGGCCTGCTTTGGCCGCGCAGGTGCTGATCGAAAAAGGCCAGCTGCCATTGGTCAACGCGGCCGCAGGCTTCAGGCCCCATGTCACAGCTGCCAACGCGGCGGTCCCAGCTGAGGTGGCTCCAGGGGCCAATGATCAGCTCAGGCGATCCGCCGCACTTCAGCGCTTGCTGCCAGAGATCGAGGCCGCCACGCAGGTAGGGGTCGCACCAGCCCTCCAGCAGTTGCATCGGCCTGCGTAAGCGTTCGGGGTTTGGCTGGTGGCATGCCCACTCCGCCGCTTGGCTGGGGTCGTTTTGCAGCCACTGCAGCACGGGGTTGTTGGGATCGTGCTGCTTGAGCAGCGCCAGGCCATGGCGGCTCTGCTGGGCGCCCGCCAGGCAATCTTTGATGGCCTGCCAGGCGTGTTGATCACCGCGGCGCCGGCAGCTTTCGGCAGCCAATTGCAACCCCCAGCTCAGCGACAGCACCCACCAATGCGCTCCTCCCTCGCTGGCCCAGTGCAGGCGCTCATCGAGCCCACACATCGCTGGGGCTAGGGCATCGGGTTGCAGGGTGGTATCTGTGCCGAGCAGTTGGGTGAGTCCTTGGTAGCTAAAGCCGTAGCTGCCGACCCGGCCATTGCAGAGCGGGTGTGCTTTAAGCCAGGCCAGAGCGTCATCGCCGTCTGTGGCTTCGCTGGCAAATCCGCTGAACTCGCCGCCCGAGTCGCCGCGTCCGCGCACATCAAGCACCAACACCAAATACCCCTGCTGGGCGTACCAGCTGGGGTGGGCGTAGACCACGGTTGAAGCGATGCGCGCCCCATAGGGCTGTCGCATCAAAAGGGCTGGAAAAGGGCCAGGGCCGTTAGGCGTCCAAAGCAGGCCACTGAGTTCAACCCCGTCCCGCAGCGGCAGGGAAACGGGGGAGCCGATCACGGCAATCAGCGCACGTCAGGGCAATACATGCCCACCACATAGGTGGTGAGAATTTCAGCATCCAATGGGCTCAAGCCTTGCTGAGCGGCGGTGGCCTGAATGGCTGCCGGATCATGGGCTTTCTGGCCGCTGGCATTGAGCTTGCGGAACTGACCGCAGAGCTGGGTGGCCAGCTGCTTGTTTTGTTTCACGGTCTCGAGCAGCTGGCTTGCTGCAGCGTTGGCGCTGCCCAAGCTGAAACAGGCAGCCAAGCCCAACACCAGTTGAAGATGGCGGCGTTGCAGCATCGAGAACCCGGTTCGGCTGTTTTTATTTCAGTCGTCAGAAAACACCTTGGGGGGCTTGACGGTGTCAGTTCCTGGTCCGACCCGTCGCAGGTTGGACCAGGGTCACCTCGCCGCTGCGCAGGTCTTTGGTGGCTTCTGCCAGCACGGTGGGCTTGCTGCTGCCATTGCTTTGGGCTTGCAGCTGACGCAGCCGCACATGCACCAGGCCATCGCTGCTGTTGCGGCCGCCGCCCCGCAGATTGCTGGCCACCTGCTCCGCGCTCGGGCCGGCTGCTTCCAGGGGGAAATCAGCCCCGGCGGCGGCCACCACCAAATTGCTGCCGTTGTCGAACACCACCGGCACCACCAGGGCGCCCTCAATGCTGCTGCGGGGGCTGTAGCTGATGGCAAAGGCGCCGCAACCTGCTGCCAGCAGCAGCGTGAAGCTGCTCACCCCAACCAAGCGAAAGCGCACCCCCCAACCCATCACAAAGGCCAGCACGGTCATGACCAGCAGCACACCTCCGGCAATCGCCAGCCAGCTACCGGCCTTTAACAGCAATGGATCAGCCACCATGGAGCGTCTGGGCAAACGAACCTATATTGCGCCGACTCCGGACAAAAAGCGCCGTCGGGCATGGGGCGATCGATCCGGCGTGTGCTTCTTCCCCTCTCGAGCGCGGCGCTGCTGACGCTTGCCGGTTGCTCAACCCAGCCGCGTTGGGATGCCGAGGGCTTTCACAACTGGCTTGAAAAGCAACTCAGCGCTGGTCTGAACCATCCTGTTGAGCTCGGCCCCCTGCTGGGGTTTGGGCTGCAGGGCTTGGAATTTGGGCCCACGCGCGTCTTGCCCTCCGCCTCAGATGGCTCGCAGATGTCGGTTGAGCGGCTGACCCTGCTGCCAGATCTGATCAGCAGCGTGCGCCAGGGCAGTGCTGTGGCCCAAATCGGACTTGGCAATTTGCGAATGCAGCTGCAGCGCAATGCCCAAGGGCGCCTGTGGACGTTCCCCCAACTCGCCGGCCAAGCGCCGCCGCGGTTGCGCTTGAAGCTCCAGCTTCTTGATGCGGCGCAATTCAGCCTTGATGGCGCTCGGCCCTGGCGCTTCACCGGTGGCCGCCTCGATCTGAACTTGGCCAGCCAGCAATTGCGCTTTGGTGGTGCCTTTCGGCCCAAGGGCTTAGGCCCGCGCCAAACCCAGCTGGCCATGCGGGTGCAAAACAGCTGGGGCAGGCGGCCTGCTCTGGATCTGCGTCTGCAGCTGCGGCGCCTGTCCTTGCCAGCTCTGGGCAGCCTGGCGGAGGCCTGGCCTAGCCAGATCAGCTCTGGAGAGGCCTCGGGTTCCTTGCGGCTCAACCGTCAAGGCCAGCAATGGCGCTGCCAAGGGCCTGTGCAGCTCAAGCAGCTCCGTATTGGTGCGTTTAGTAGTCCGCAGCAGCGTTGGCGCTGTGGCGGAACCAGCCTGGAGCTGAAGACCAGTCCCTGGCGCTGGGCTGATCGCCGCGGTGATGCGGCCGCCAAAATCCTGTGGCGTGGGGCCCCTTGGCAGCGCCTCAGCCTGCAGCGCCTGCGGGTGCGCTCAGGCGCCTCCCGTCTGCTGGCCGAGGGCGAATTACGGCCAGATCTGGAGCTCAAACTCAACAGCTTGCGGCTGGATCCCAGCTGGTTGGGGCTGGACGGTCAGCCCCTGGTCGTTCGCGGCCAGGGCAGAGATGGTCTTTGGCAGTTGCAGCTCGAGGCTCCTGAACTCAACAGTGCTGTTGGCTCCTTTGGCTTAAACGGAACAGTCGATGCCCGCTGGGGTAACGGCGATCCCTTGCTGGCGCTCGACAGCCAACTGGAGCTGAAACGGCTCAATAGCGCAGCTCCGCCCGTGGCCATCAAGCCCCTGAAGCTCGCCATCCAGCGTGAAGCCAATGCTTTGGTGTTCAAGGGCGATGCCCGTTTGGATGACCTCAGCCCTGTGGAGCTGCAAGGGCGTTGGTCAGCCGCTGGCATCAAGGCCGAATTGAGCGTCCAGGATCTGCCCTTGCAGACCCTCGATCCCGACTTGGGCGGTGAATTCGCTGGCAGCTTGGCGGTGGAGGGCAAGCCCAATCAGCCCAAGGTTGCGGCCCGCTTCAGCCTGCTGCAACCCAGCGTTGCCGGCCTGCAAGCCCCTGAGTTGTGGCAGGGCAGCTGGCAACCTGGCTCCTTGCGCTTGTCATCAGCCAGCACGCAGGTGGTGGCTCGTTTGAAGGACAACCGTTTGCAGTCGCTGCAGGCGGTGAAAGGCGATGGAACCATCAGCGTTGTTCCCAGTGGCGGCGCCTATCGCTGGGCGGCGCGGCAGTGGGCTTTGGCTCCGCTGCACTTGGGTTTGCGCGGTAATCGCCCCTTGCCGCTCAATGGCGTGCTCGAAGGCAATGGCCGCCTTGGCCTCGTTCCGCTGTTCTTGCAAGGCCAGGCCAGCGTGAGCGATCCAGCTTTGGCTTGGATCAAGGGCCGTCAGCTGCAGCTCAGCGGCGTGTTGCGTTACCCGGGCTTTGACTTCAGCGCTGAGGTGCTGCCCCAAGGCAGTGGTTCGGTGCAGTTGAGCAGCCGCGGCGCCTGGAATGGCCCACTGAACTTGCAAGCCGAGGCGCGCAAGCTTCAGCCCGGTGGGGTCTTGAGGTTGCTTCAAGACTTGCGGCGTCCAGCGGCCCAACGCCCCGATGGTCGTGCCAGTGATCTCGGCAGCTTTGCCATCGACACCCTCGGTGCCAGCTTGGATGCCCAGATCAAGGCGCTGCAGCAAGCGCAGGCACGCCTGGCTCTTGAGAGGCCAGCCAAGGGCAATGACGGCCGCATTCCTTTGGCCGATGTTGAGGGTCTGATGGATGCCGACCTCAGCGTTAAGGGTGCGTCGCCATCGGCTCTTTGGATGCGCCTGGCGGCGCGCGGTCACCTCTGGTTGCGCGGCGATGATCGTGATACGGCGTTGCAGTTGGAGCCGTTTGTTGCCGAAGTCAACGGCCCGCTTGGCACCGGTGATGGCTCATTCAGTTTTGCTGGCTTGCCCCTCGGCTTTTTGGCTTTGCTCACGCCGGTGCCTGCAGGCCTTCGCGGTGCCCTGCGCGGCAGCGGCAACTGGCGGATTGGTGATGGGCTGCCAACCCTCGATTTGGATCTAGCGCTGCAGCAGGCCACGCTTGCTGGTCAGCCCTTGAACTTGAAACGCGGCCGGCTGTCCCTCGATGGACGTGTGTTGGATGTGGATCTCTCCCTGCAGGGGGGTGAGTCGAAAAACACGGTTGATTTGGCTGGCCAAGTGCCTTTGGACCCGGTGGAGGATGGCTTTGAGCTGCGCGCCTCCAGCCGCGGTGATGGCTTGGTGTTCCTCACCGCCTTGGCTGGTGGACAGCTGCAGTGGCAGCAGGGAAGTATCGACCTGCAGTTGTTAGCCCGCGGCACGCTCGCCAACCCCATCGTCAACGGCTTTCTGCGGGTTGGTGATGGTGCTTTTGTCGTAGCTGGTCAAAGCGTCGAGGCCGTGAAGGCCACAGCGTTCTTTGATTTCCAGCAATTGCAGCTGGAGCGTTTCTCGGCTCGCTCAGGGGAAGGATCCATCGATGGGCAAGGCAACTTGGCCTTCCGCCAAGAGGGCGGCGAACCTGGCCTGAATTTCACGATCAAGGCTTTCCCCATCCGTAGGCCCGATGCACGTCTGCAGGTGGATGGCTCGTTGAAGCTGCAAGGCAGCTTGCGCCAGCCGGCCTTGGGCGGTGAGGTCAAGCTCAGTCAAGGTTCGATCACGGTGTCCCCCAGTGAGCTCAGCTCCGCTGGTGGACCGTCGGTGCCTGTCGATCAAGCGGTGCCGGAAGCCTCCTGGGATTTCCAGCAGCCCGTTGTGGTTAGAGGGCCCCGGGTGGAATCAGCCGATGGCGCTGCCGTGCGCCGGCGGGTGCCCACCTTTGGGCCGCTGAGCTTCCGCAACTTGCGCGTTGCCTTGGGCCCTCAGCTGCGGATTGCAGCGCCACCGGTGGCGGAATTTCTTACTGGAGGCTTGCTCACCTTCAACGGTCCAGCAGGCCCTGATGTGCGTATCTCCGGTGTGGTGAAACTGCTCAAGGGCCGCGTCAGCTTGCTGACCAATGTGCTCAAGCTCGATGCCAGCAACGTCAACGTGGCCGTGTTTACGCCGTCGTTGGGCTTGCTCCCCTACTTGGATGTGGCGTTCACCACCCGCGTCTCCGACCGCGTGGGCGGCATCGATGGCGATCAAGTGGTGAGCAGCAATGAGCTCCAGGGCAACTTCTCCAACCTGGATCGCCTCAACTTGATCAAGGTGATCGTGGCCTACAGCGGCCCATCGGATCGCCTCTCCCTCGACACCATGACGTTGCGCAGCCAACCGCCGCTGCCGCAGGAGCGCTTGGTGGCCCTGTTGGGTGGCAACAGCCTGGCGAGCCTGGCCACGGGAAATGCTGGAACGGCCATTGCCACGTTGCTCGGCGGGTCGTTGCTGTCGCCATTGATCAGCGGCTTCAGCAACCTCTTTGATGACCGGGTGACTGCTTCGCTGTACCCAGCGTTCCTGGAGCCCTATGCCGAGGACTCCCGCAATCAAGGCCGGGTGCCATCCCAGCTGGTGCTGGGAGCCGAGGTCGGAGTGGATCTGAGCGACCGCTTCAACTTCTCGGTGTTAACGGCACCAAATCGAAGTGATATTCCACCGGAGGCGGTGTTGCGCTATCAAGCCACCGACAAACTGGGTGTGCAGGGCGCCCTCGACCAACAGGGGCGCTGGCAGGGACAGCTGCAATTGTTCTTCCGCTTCTAGCCCTGCTCAGGCTTAATGGAGGCAGTGGAGTGGTGGTGATGGCGAAGCCGCACCGTCAGGTGATCGGGGTGGATATCGGTGGCACTGGCCTCAAGCTGGGTCGTTTTGATAGCGACGGCCAGCTCTTGGCGGAGCAGCTCTGCCCGACACCCCAACCACCCGCCCCCGGTGCCATCACAACGGCGCTGGTGGAAGCCATTGAGGCCCTTGATCCAGAGCGTCAAGCCGATGCGGTTGGTGTGGGGCTGCCCGGCCCGATGGACCGCAGCGCCCGGGTGGCTCAGGTCTGCATCAATCTCCCGGGTTGGCAGCACGTTCCGTTGGCCGAGTGGCTGGAGGCACGCCTGCAGCGCCCGGTCACGTTGGCCAACGATGGCAATTGCGCTGTGCTCGGTGAGCAGTGGCTTGGCGCTGCCAAAGGAATCGATGACGTGGTGCTGTTGACCCTGGGCACCGGCGTTGGTGGCGGGGTGATCCTTGGCGGCCAGCTCTTTCTTGGTCGCCGCGGTGCTGCCGCTGAACCTGGATTGATTGGCCTGGATCCGGCAGGCCCGCCATGCAACAGCGGCAACAACGGTTCGATCGAGACGTTTTGCAGCATTGGTGCCCTCACCCGTTGGGCTGGCTGCCCCCCCGATGAGCTCTCCAGGCGCGCCACAAACGGCGATGCGGAAGCCCTTGAGGCTTGGCAGCGCTATGGCCAGCTTTTGGGCTGCGGCATCAGCTCGTTGGTCTATGCCTTCACCCCCGAGCGCGTGTTGTTGGGGGGCGGCCTCAGCGCTGCATTTCCCTTTTTTGCCGGCAGTCTTCAGCAGGAGGTGGAGAGCCGAGTGCTGGCTCCAAGCCGCCAGGATCTGGTGATTGCACCGGCCAGCTTGGGCAATGGGGCTGGCCGCTTGGGCGCGGCTCGCTTGGCGTTGGAGCGTCTGCCAGGCCGCCAGGGATGATGCATGGCAGTCCCCCTGCCCAGGCGTTGAATCAGGCCGTTCCCGATCCCTCCCCTGAACTGCTGGCCCGCGCTTCGAGCCTGAGGCGCCATGCCATTGATCTGGCCCAGTGCTCCGATCAGCAGCGCCAGGAGGCCCTGCGGGCGATGGCCGATGCCCTCGAGCAGCAGCGTGAGGCGATTTTGCTGGCCAACCAGGATGACCTTCAGGCAGCCGAGCAGGAACAGCTAGCCCCAGCCCTGCTGTCGCGGCTCAAGCTCGATCGCACCAAGCTCGATGGGGCCATTGCTGGCATCCGCCAGTTGGCCCAGCTACCCGACCCATTGGCGCAACGCCAACTGCACCGGGCGCTGGATGAGGGGCTCGTGCTCGAGCGCATCAGCGTTCCCCTTGGTGTCGTGGGGGTGATTTTTGAGGCCCGTCCTGATGCCGTGATGCAGATTGCCGCGTTGGCGATTCGCTCGGGTAATGGCGCCATCTTGAAAGGCGGGCGCGAGGCCAACCGCAGTTGCAGCGCAATCCTTGCGGCTCTGCAGCAAGGCCTTGCCCGCTCGGCGGTGCACCCCGATGTGTTGACGCTGCTCACCAGCCGCGAAGAAAGCTTGGCGCTGCTCAAGCTCGATGGGCTGGTGGATCTGATCATCCCCAGGGGGTCCAATGCCCTGGTGCAATTCATCCAGGACAACACCCGCATCCCCGTGTTGGGGCATGCCGATGGCATTTGCCATCTCTATGTGGATCGCCAGGTGGATCTGGATCAGGCCGTCGCGGTGGCGGTCGATAGCAAGGCGCAATACCCAGCGGCCTGCAATGCCATCGAAACGCTGTTGCTGCACAAGGAGATCGCCCCAGCGTTTCTGGCCGCGGCCCTGCCCGCTTTTGCCCAGGCAGGGGTGGAATTGCGAGGCGATGGGGCTGCGATGGCGCTTGGGGTGAGTCAATCCGCTAGCGATGACGATTGGGCCACGGAGTATCTCGATCTGGTACTCAGCATTCGCGTGGTGGACTCAATGGATGAGGCGTTGGAGCACATCGCCCGCTACAGCTCGCGCCACACCGAGGTGATCTGCACCACTAATACCGAGACGGCCGAGCGCTTTTTGGCTCGGGTCGATAGCGCTGGGGTGTATCAAAACTGCTCATCGCGCTTTGCCGATGGTTTCCGTTATGGCTTTGGCGCTGAGGTGGGCATCAGCACCCAGACGCTGCCGCCCCGGGGGCCCGTGGGTTTGGAAGGCTTGGTCACCTACCGCTACCGCCTGCGCGGTGATGGCCACATCGCCGCTGATTACGCCAGTGGGGCGCGCCAGTTCACCCACCAAAATTTGCCGTTGTGAGCGATCGCATCGTTGTTCGGGACCTGCGCCTTTGGGCCCATGTGGGCGTGCTGGAGCAAGAACGCCGATTGGGCCAATGGTTTGCCCTTGATTTTTGGCTCGCCCATGACCTGCAACCGGCTGGCTGCAGCGATGAATTAGCCGACACCCTCGATTACGCCGAAGCCGTTGCCTTGATTCGCGAGCTCACCGCGTCGTTGCGGTGCCAAACGCTGGAGCATTTCTCTGAGCGCGTTCTCGATTTGCTGCAACAGCGCTATGGAGCGATCCCCATGGGCCTGGAGTTGCGGAAGTTAGCGGCGCCAATTCCTGGATTTGATGGCACGGTGGCAGTACAGCGCCAGCGTCATGGGGATGCATCAGCAGCGATGGGATATCGCCAAGATTCGCCGGCGTCATAAGGCTTACCGGAATCTGCTCCTGTTGGAGCTTGTGCTGATTTGGTTGATTCCCTTCTCCCAGCGCTTCCCGCTGATCATTGATCTGGGTGCCGTCGCGCTGGAGGTGTTCTTTCTCAACCTGGTGGTTCATCTCTCTGTGCTGCGCTCTGGTCGGCGCTTGGTCTACGCCCTTGGTGGCTGCTCGTTGTTGGTTGAGTTGCTGTGGATCATGTCCCGTCATGGGAGCGCTGCCGGGGCCATGCCAGTTCCCTGGATCGGGAGCCTGGCGCTGCTGCGCTTTGTGTTGTTTGTGCTCTTTTTCGGGCTGGTCCAGGTGCGGCTGGTGCGGTCGTTGATCCGTGAGCCTTTTGTCACAACGTCGGTGTTGATGGGTGCCGCGGCTGGCTATGTGCTGATTGGTTTGTTGGGTGGGGTGCTGCTCAACACCTTGTTTCTGCTCCATCCGGTGGCCTTTGGAGGGCTGCCCTCTCCCCCCGATGCCACGCTCACCATGGCGTCCCTTGAGTTGCTCACCACTGTGGGCTCAGGTGCCCTGGTGAGCTCCAATTTGGCGGCGCAGGCGGCCGCCTTCACGATCACGCTGACGGGGCAGATGTATGTGGCGATTTTGATTGCTCTGGTGCTGGGCCGGTTTCATCGCCGTGTTCCCCATTGAAGAGAGAACGCCAGAGCCGTTCCTGCTCTATGGCCTCTAGCGTTCCCTCCAGCGGGAAAGCCGCCAGGAAATCTTTGTCGGCTAGGGGCTCATAGGGCCCCTGCTTGATCTCAAACATCACCGAGTCAGCGTCCAGCGCCACCAGCGTGTGGAACAGCCCTTCGGCCAGTTGCACGCCGCGCACCTCACCGCTGGCTTCGAGCCGTTCGCGCTGCAAGACCTCGCCTGCGCTGTTCAACACCAACAGGCCAACACTGCCTTGCAGCACCACAAAACACTCAAAACCGGCCCCGGCCTGTTCGCGCCGATGACGATGGGGGCGCACATAGGTGCCCGGTTGCAGCACGTTGAGGAAGCGCTGCACCAGATCACTTTCTTGGTGCAGGTTGTGGTTTTTGCGCCGCCTTGGGCTGGCTGCAGCGCGTTGAGCCACCTGCGCGAACAGGCTCTCCGTGATTCGAGCTACGGCCTCAGGGGCCATGGCATGGCGGGCAAAGTAGCTCCATTGTCTAAGAGCCTGAAACCTTCTGGAGCAGCCCTTGGAGGGGCGAGATCCGCTGATTACGTTTTCAACGCATCGCCATCAATCCAATGAAGGGTGCTTTGGCCAGCCTCTGGGGAAAAGCCAACTCTGCTGAGCGGTTCTCCTCCATCGTCTTGATCACCCTTTGGGTGGTGGGAACGGCGTGGTTCCTGGCTGAGATTTTCAAGGTGTGTGAGGCGGCAGCCAGTGCCGTGTTCATCCCTTATGTCGTCGTCACCGTTGTGGTGATGTTGGCTTTGCTGTGGATGTTGGTTCGCGCTGGGGTGCGCCATCCCCACTAAGCAGTGCAATGCGGGGGTGGTTCAGCTCAAAGCTCTTCGATTTCAACAAGCGATTGCTGATGCGGCGGTTCAGCCCCGGGTTGCCCGGCTCGCTGGCCGGCTGCCATGTGATCGGTGCGAGTCCGGCCTGGGCCAGGCTCGCGTTCAGCAACTCGGCTAGAGGCACCGGAGCATCGTCCACCACGTTGACGATGCCCTGCCAGTGGCCATCGAGTGCAGCGATGGCTGCGGCGGCGGCATCGTCGCGGTGGACCCAATTGGTGAAACGCTCGCCTCGGCCGGGTTGGGTGCTGCCGGCCAGGCGGGCAAAACGCTGCTCGAACTCCCGTTGCGGGCCATAGAGCGCCCCAAGACGCAGGATGCACACCCGCCGCTGTGGGCTGCCCATGGCCAGCAACTGGCGTTCGGCTTCCAGCAACACAGCCCCGTGTTCATCACGCGGTTGAGCGGTGGTGGATTCATCGACCCAGCCACCACCGGCATCGCCGTAAATCGAGCAACTGCCGGTGTAGATGATCTGCTGCAGCACCGGTAGCTTCGGGAGCAGCTGCTCCAAGCAGCGAAAGCTGTCGTTGAAGGTGCGGCGGTAGCCGGCGGCATCCACTTGGCGGTTGCCCTTGGGGCCCAGGCAGAAGATGGCGGCATCACGGCCTTTGAGGGCGGCCAGAAGGCCATCGGGATCATCAGCTGAGATCACCAACACCTGATCGGCCATGGCGCTGAGCTCGCCGCGGCGCTCTTCGCTAGTGGTGGTCACCGTGAGCTCGAGACCAGCTCGGCCCTGCAGTTGTTGGGCGATGGCTTCGCCCACATAGCCGCAACCCACCAGGCTCAAGCGCATTGTCGTTTTGAGCTGCCGCTGAGACCCTAATCAGGTCGTTCAGATCTGGAGCGCCGGTGATGACGGATCAGTGGGAACGCAATCGCCTCAACTTTGAGGGGGTCTGGCAAGGCAAGAGCCAGTGGTATGTCCGTCAAGACGACGGCGAGCTGAGCCTGGATCAGCCCACCACGGTGGTGGATGACACCCGCTACGCCATCAGCTTTGAGGATGCCGATACCGGGCTATGGGATGGCACGGGGTTGTTCTTAGCTCCTGGCGGCGCAGCGCAATACCCCTTGAGCCGATCCACCTACAACGGCTCAGGGGCCTGCTGGCAATTTGAAGCGGCTGGAGGGCAGTCGAGCCTTGAGGTTCCCGCTGACCTGCCCCGCTTTGGCCATGAAATCAATCTCTTCTATGGCCGCTCCCGCTCGATGCTGGTGCTGCTTTGGAAGCCGGATGGCAGCGATTGGCGCCTCAATGCCATTGGTGCGGTGGCGTTTCGCTGCCAGCTGAGTGATGAGAGGGAACCGGCAAGGCCCCAGGCCAGTTCGATCGAGCGGTTATTGGCGCCGTTGCAGGGTTGCTCTGGTGTGATCGAACGCTTCCACCCCCAACCCGGGCTGTCTGGCCAGCCATCAGCGCCAGAGCCGATCACGTGGGATCCCCAACCTTTTCTTCAATCGGAGGTGTGTGGTGTGTTCGCCGATGGCTTGGTGTGTGGTGTTCCTGAGCGGTTGCCGAGCGGTGGATTTCGCTTGGAGGTGGGTTGCCTGCAGCCGTCGCGCTTTCAACAACTCAGCATCGTGTTTGACCAACATCACAAGCTGCAGTGCTGGGAGCGGCGCTTATTTTCCGCAACGTTTGAGGCCTAAATCAACCGCTGGCTTGGCCTGAGAGTTGGCGCAACAGAGCGCAGGTGAATTGATTGGAGCGCTGCATCAACGCCTCGAACGCCTCTTTGGGAAACACCAACAACTCGGCTCCCTGGCTCCCGGCGACGACGGAATCATTGCTGGCGTCTTGGCGCATCAGGGCTTGGGCATCAATGGTTTGATCTGGCCCAAGCTGCTGCTGGTCGCTGTTGGATTGCACCACGGCGCCTCCTTGCAAAATCAGCAGTAGGGCAGAACTGGGCTCCCCAGAACGTCTCAGCAGTTCTCCCGCTGTGGCATGGCGCAGGCTGCTGTTGTTCAGCACCCAGATCAGTCCTGCTGGTGGCAGGTCGGCAAAGCTGGTTGAAGCCGCCAGATGCACCAAGGCGGGGTGAGCCGCTTCCGGTTCAGCTGCCAATTGCGCTTGCAGAAAAGGTGAGCTGCCAAGCCCTGGGCGTGGGGGGAGGTTGTTGATGGCCACTTGAGCTGGTTGCAAGGTCCGTTGCAGCATCAACGTCCAGCCGGCGGTGTCGGGGTCGGGATCGAGCCAGAGCATGGCGAAGGCCTCCTCGAGCGAGCCAGCGGCGCCCACGTTGCGCAGCATCTCGGCGAGTTCGCCTTTTGGGCGATGCTGTTCAACCAGCTCCAAGGTGGCGGCCACCTTGAGGCCCATGGCCACGGCTAAGGGGTTGAACAACGCGTTGCGCTGGCCTTCTTGCTCCAGCAGCTGCTGCAAACCAAGCTCCTGTTTCAAGCGCTGGCAGCGCTGCTGCAGCCGTTGCTGGGCAATGTCTCCTTCCGGCGCAAAGCGGCTCAACACAGCCTGGCAACTTTCGGCCTCTAGGCCTGAGTTCGCCTGCAAGCGCTCCAGTTGCTGGCGCAATTCAGGCCGCAGTTGCCCAGGGTTGAGCACCTCAACATTGGCGGCGCCCAACAGTTGCTCAAGGGCATCAGCCAAGGCTTCTCTTCGCAGTTCCTCCAATTGCCGTTCGCGCTGATCAAGGCCTTGCAACGCCGGTTCCTCTTCAGCGAGAACGCGCATCACCTCGAGGTGGTCGTCGGTGCTGAGGTCCAGGGCATCCCTGAGTTCGGCCAGTTGCACCAGGGCTGAAGCTTGATCAAGCCGGCCGGTGTCGAGCATGTCGCGCACCACACCCCGGTAGATGGTTGTCATCTGGCTGCGCAGGGCGAGCGGCAGAGCCTTGGCCAGCGTGAACACCTCTTGGGCGGGCAGTTGATCCAGTTGGCGTCCGTCGAGTGCAGCCTCAAGGCCCGGCAGGTCCTTGAGCTGGCGGCGCAAGCTGTCGCTGGCGCTCTCCCGGCGGTAGGTGGCTTGATCACGCCCCCAGCCGCGAAACAGCACGATGGCTGACACGGTCAGCACCAGCGAGCGAATCCATTGGCCGCCGTGGGGTCCCATCGCACCTTGGGTGGGATCCACGAACCAGAAAAACGAGTTCACAGCCAGGAAGGTGGCCAGTAGCCGTGTCCGGCTGATGGCGAGCTCGCTGGGATCTGGATATCCGATTCGCGTCAGTCCCCGTTGAAGCCGGCCTTCAATGGCTGAAAACATCCGCACCGAAAGCCAAGCTCCAAGGCTCAGCAGCAACGGAACAGCCAGCAACTTGGGCAGCGGCAGCAGGCTGTTGAGTGGATCGAGGGCGCGGCTGCTGAGGCTGGCATCAAAGGCCCACTTGCCATAGCGCAGGTAGCTGAGTTGGGCGTTGGGTGGGGCGAGATGGGCCTCCACCTGCATCATCAACTCAAAGAACATCAACACCAGGCCGGGGTAGGAATACCAAGCCCAGCGCAGGCCGCGTTTGCCCTTGAGCTGTTGCCAGAAGGCCCGCTCCGCATCGATGTCGATGCACGGCGCCTGACAGGCCACGCAGGCGCTTTGCTCACTGCCATCGGGCCGCAAGGTTCGGCAGGTCGACTGACTGGTTTTGCTGCGCGGGCCCAGATGGGCGGTGCTGCCAAGGGCACCGCGCTGGCCGGTGATCACGGTTTGCACAGGGCCCATGGGGCAGAAGTATTGGCACCAGGCTTTGCCTCCGTAGGCCCAGCCCACCAGCAGGGCCGCGGCGATGGTGACCAACAGCAACGCAGCCAGCCCGCTTGGGGAGGCATTCACCACCAGCAACCGCAGGCAAAGCCCGGCGATCAGCAGGCTCCATTGCAGTTGGATGTGATGGCGACCGAGCCAGGAATTGGCATCGATTTTGACCACAACCGGCTTGCCCTGTTTGTTGAGCACCTGGCGCTGCCAACCGAGATAGCGGAAGAGCTGTGAGAGGAACGCCAGTGGGCAGATGCGGCGCCAGAGCTCGTGGCTCAATACCACCAGCATCAACACCGATGAGGGAACAACGACTCCCCAAAAGAGACGATTGCCTGGCTCTCGGTGCAGAACGCAGGCGGCAGCCTCTGGATCACATTGCGGCGCTAAGGCCTCGGGCAATTGAAGGGCCGGTATGAGCAGCGAGAGAATCAGCAGCCCCCAGCCGATCAGGAGGCACCAGCGCACCACGCGAGCTTGTCGCTCCGGCCAAAGACTGAGGCCTTGCATCAACCGAGCTCTTGCATGTTCTGTTGGTAGCTCGCCCTGGCCTCAACGTCGGATGGTGTAGAGCACCGCGAACAACACAACGCCGCTGACAAACGCCACCAGCAACGATTTTTTGGTGATCACCAAAGGCCGGCCGGTGTGCACCGTGGCGGCAAAGGCATACAGCACCCCATAGCCAATGCAGAAGGCTTTGGCGAAGACCAGGAGCAGGAGCCAATCCATGCCTTATCCCTAGCAAGCAGAGCCTGATAAGCAGGCTTTTGCACCAGTGGCGCTCCGATCGGCATAAGGTTTCCAGCTCTCGCCAGTCTCAGATGGGTCTCGATGCACTCTTGAATGCGGCTCTGGGTGTTGCGCTCTCCAATGTCGCTGGATCGCAGCCTGCAGCTCCATGGGCAGGTGGTGCATCCCCGCTGGGTTCAGTGGCGCCTGTATTGGGGGAGTTGGTGCGGCAACTGCCCAGGCAGTCCCCAGTTCCTCAGCAGGTTTCGGCGCTGCAGGAGGTGGTGATGGATTCCCGCGGGAATCGCTATCTCTGCGATGTGGGCTACGGGCTGTGCGAACGCATCAATTAACGGCTGCGCAGTATTGGTTCATCACGTTTCGTGAGCTCTCGCAACGCTGCGTTTTGGTTTTCCCCTTAGCGCGAAGAACTCCTTAGACCGGAGGCACGACGTTGGAGGAGAGGTGATGACCTGGATTTCAGTGCGTAGTCCGGTGGCGTTTTCAGAGGCCCTGTTTGTTGATCCTCAGCAAGGCATGGTGGCGGTCTGCTTTCAGGGGCAATCCTGTTACCGCTACGAAGGCGTCGATAAGCAGGCGATTAACCGGCTGTTGAAAGACCGCGATGAGCCCCTGAGTGATTGGGTGAACCACTACGTGATGTCGGCGCCGCGGGAGTGCCCCACTCCATGGCAACTCGACGCGGGCTAGTTGCCGCGAGTTGTCATTGACTTCTCAGGCTGCTCTCAAGGGCAGCGGGATTCGAATCGCCACACTTTTCTCGTGCTTCACGGAGGAGAGGCGAGTGGTCACACAGCCTTGGCGTCTCAATGGCCGGCGGGTGTATGTGTTTCGGCGCCCAACCCTGGCTGAACGCTGTTGGGGCTTGTTGCGTTGGTTCGCTGGTTAATGCGACCTAGCCCAAAGGGGGCACGGTGGCCGGCGAGAACATGCTCACCACCTTGTGCAGCGATGCGTTGTGCAGCGTTGCCGCTTGCTGCAAGGCGGCTTGGTGCTCAAACCAGTTCTGCGATGCCAGCACCGTGAAACCAACCAGCAGCAGGATGCAGAACAAGCGCATGGCCGGGTGGGGGCGGCAATTGGTTGGTGATTTTAGTTCGATGAGAGCTTGAAAGCGGCAACTTGTAATGGGTAGAAGTGCTTGTCTTTGGCGTCGGGTAGCCAATGAGGCAGTGAGATCGGTCTCATCGCCTCATTCTGGTCTCAACCTAAATGGCAGGACAGGCCGTTGATCGTTGTGGTGGGAGCTTGCCTTGGGGTGACCTATCTGATGTTGATCGCCCTGGATGTGCGCCTCTGAGTTCACAGCAACGGCTGCCTGTTTTGTTTGTCCAGCAGCTCATTAAGCAGGTTGACGATCCCCTCTTGGTAGCTGGTGCCGTAACCCCCGTCGGCGAGGGCAGCGCGGATGGCGGCTTTGGCTTCTGGCTTCACAAAAATGGTGATCGCTGCTTTGCCGTGGCGGCTGCTTTGTTGGTTCGGATAAAAGCTGGCTGTCATGGATTGGCCTGAAAAGCTGGCTTCCATCAGGCTCCCTGCTGTGGCCCGCTGAGCGCCTCCCCCATTGGAGGGATTCTCCGCTCAGCCCGGCAGCACTTGCCGGTAACCATTGGCGCTCAGCAGCTGCAGCGGCGTTTCAAATAAGGCGCTCAGATTGGGGCTGGTGAGCACCTGATCGCAGGGGCCATCGGCCATCAACTGCCCTGCTTTGAGCATCACGCAACGCTGAATCTCAGGAATCACGGCTTCGATTTGGTGGGTCACCAGCAGCAAGGTGGTGCCGCCGCAGCTCAGCTGGCGCATCAGCTCCAGCAACTGATGCCGGGCCTTGAGATCCAGCGCATTGGTGGGCTCATCCAGCACCAGCACATCGGGCTTGTGCACCAAGGCGCGGGCAATCAGCAGCCGCCGGCGCTGGCCTTCCGAGAGGTGGCCAAATCGCTCTTGCGCCAGCTCCAGCAAACCCAGCTGGTCCATCAGCTCAGCCACCCGTTGCTGCATGGCTGGCGTTGGGGTTTGGCTGCGGCCGATGCCCACCGAGCCAAAGCAACCGGAGAGCACCACATCGTTGGCGCACACCCTGGGGTTGTAGAGCCGCTCGAGGTCGCTGGAGACCAGGCCGATCCGCTGACGCAATTGCCAGAGATTCACCGTGCGATCTCCGAACAGCCGCAGGCTCGAATCCTGTTGAACAACCGGATAGATCTCTCGGCTGATGAGTTTCACCAGGGCACTTTTGCCGGCCCCGTTGGGACCCAGCACCACAGTGTGCTCACCAAGATTGAGCCGCAGGCTGAGGTTGTCAAAGACGCGCCGCTCACCCAAGTGGGCGGCAACGCCCACCAGTTCCAGGTAGGGCGTTGGGCTCATGGCTTCATGATGCAGCGGCGGCTGATTGAGCGCAGGCCATGAAGGTGATCGTTGATCTCTGCGTGGTTCCCATTGGCGTGGGAATCGATTTGGCTCCCTATGTGGCGGCGTGCCAGCAGGTGCTGCTGCAGCGGGGGCTGAAGCACCAATTGGGGCCCAACTCCACCGCCATCGAAGGCGACTGGGGCCCGGTGATGGATGCCGTGAAGGCCTGTCATGAAGTGGTGCATGAGCTGGGTGCACCGCGCATCTTCACCAGCCTCAAGATCAACAGCCGCACCGACCGCGATCAAGCGTTGGAAGAGAAGACAGCCGCGGTGCAGAAGCTGCTGACCTAGGCCGCCACGAGGCCGGAATGGCGCAGCAGAGCCTGAGCCGATGGCGGCCGGCCGCGGAAGGCTGAAAACACATCCGCTGGAGCCTCGCTGCCGCCGCGGCTCAGCACCGTGTCGCGGAAGCGGCGGCCGGTGGCTTGCACCGCCTGCTCGTCGTCCAGTCCGGCATCTTCAAAGGCGCTGAAGGCATCGGCGCTGAGCACCTCGGCCCACTTGTAGCTGTAGTAGCCGGCGCTGTAGCCCCCCGAAAAGATGTGGCCAAAACTGCTCAGCAGGGCGTCTTCCTCAAGCAGCGGCAGCACGGTGGTGCTTTCAGCCACCTGACGGCGTAACTGCTCTGGGCTCTGGCCATCCTCGGCGCGCCATTGCTCATGAAGACGCAAGTCAGTCAGCGCTAGGTGCACCTGACGCAGGGTGGCGGCCCCGGCCATGAACGTTTTGGCTTGCAGCAGCTTTTGGCGCTCGGTTTCGGGAAGGGGCTCCCCGGTTTGCCAGTGGCGCGCCATGCCATCGAGGGTGGGGCGGTCGTAGCACCAGTTCTCCATGAACTGGCTCGGCAGTTCCACGGCATCCCACTCAACGCCATTGATGCCGGCAGCTTCCGGTTCTTCCACGGTGGTGAGCATGTGCTGCAGGCCGTGGCCGAACTCGTGGAACAGCGTTTCCACCTCCCCAAAGCTCATCAGGCTGGGGGTCTCCCCCACAGGCGGGGTTTGGTTGCAAATCAAATAGGCCACCGGCAGCACCTTGCTGCCATCGGGGCTGGTGTGGCGGCCTAAGCAGTCGTCCATCCAGGCGCCGCCGCGCTTGCTGCCCGGACGGCTAAACGGATCGAGGTAGAAGGCGGCCAGCGGTTCACCGCTGCTGGCATCGCTGATGCGGAAAAAGCGCACGTCTTCATGCCAGATCGGCGCTTCCCCATCGGCGGCGTTGATGCGGATATCGAACAGCCGTCCGCAGAGGTTGAAGAGGCCATCGAGCACCTGGGGCAGGGGGAACCAGGGGCGCAGCGCTTCGCTGTCGAGATCAAAGCGCTGCCTGCGCAGCTGCTCCGACCAGTAGCTCACATCCCAAGGCTGCAGTGGAGCGCCCGCTAGGGCTTCCAGGTCCTTGAGCTCCTGTTGCGCTGCGCTATGGCTGGGGGCCCGCAGGTCTTCCAGCAGCGTTTCCACCGCCTGCACTGAAGGGGCCATTTTGCTGGCCAGGCTCACTTCAGCCCAGTTGCCATAGCCAAGCAAGGCAGCTTTTTGCTGACGCAGGGCCAGGATTTGCCCCACCAAATCGCTGTTGTTGTGCTCGCCGCTGGCGGCGCGGCTGATGAAGCCGCGATACACCGTTTCGCGCAGATCGCGCCGGCTGCTGTGTTGCAGAAAGGGGCCGTAGCGCGGGTAGTCCAAGCCCATCAGCCAGGGACCATCCGCCGCTGTGGCCTGCTCATGGCCCTTGCGCCGGGCTGAATCAGCCAGCAATTCCCGCAGGCTGTCGGGGCAGCCATCCATTTCCTCGGGGCTGCTGAGCAGCAGCTCCCAGGAGGCGGTGGCATCCAGCACGTTGTTGGAAAAGCGGGTGCTCAACGCTGTGAGCTGTTCAGTCAGTGCGTTGAAGCGCTCTTGCTCAGGGCCTTCGAGTCCCACCCCGCGCAGCTCCATGCCCAGCAATTCCTGCTGCAGGATGCGCCGGCGGCAGGGGGTGAGTTGATTGTCGGCGCTCAGTTGCTTGAGGGCCCGGTAGATCGCTTTGGATTGGCCCAGCCGGCTGGAGAAACGCACCACAGCGGCCTGTTGCTGCTCGTGGGCCTGGCGCAGCTCAGGGGTGTTGCAGACCATCAGCAGGTGGTTCACCACACCCCAGCTCCAGCGAAGCCGCTCCCCCAGCTGCTGCATCGGCGGCATCAGATCGTCCCAGCGCAGCGCGTCGCCTTGGCTGCCCAGGTTGGATTCAATGCGGGCCAGTTCAGCCTCCAGCTGCTCCAGCAGCCAGGGCATCCCCTGGGTCACCGCCTCTGGGGTGATGGCTTGATAGTCGGGTAAACCTTCCCCTTTCAGCAGGGTGTCCGCAGCAGCTGGGGCCTGGCCCATGGGCGATCAGCCAAAAACAGAAGGCAGTTCTAGGGCGGTCTGCACGGTGTTGTGAAGCTGGGCAGCGATGCTGTCAGTGGTGGCGTCGTAGAGGCCGGTGGCCAGCTGCGGCCAGAAGCCGATCATTAAGGTGGGGACCACCAGCACCAGAGCAATCGTGAGCTCCCTGGGGCTCATGTCGCCCAATTTGGCCAGCGCCGGAATCCGAGGTCCAAAGAACACCCGCCGGCACATGCTCAGCAGATACATCGGTGTGAGCACCAGGCCGATGGCCGCCAGCACGATGGTGATCACCCTGAAGCCCGTCGTGAAGGCGTCGTTGCTGGTAATCCCAAGGAACACCGTGATCTCGCTGACAAAGCCACTCATGCCGGGCAGGGCAAGGGAGGCCAAGCAGGTGATCACAAACAAGGCAAAGGTGATCGGCAGCACCTTGGCCAAGCCGCCCATGTTTGGAATCGAGAGGGTTTTGGTGCGCTCGTAAAAGACGCCGGTGACAAAGAACAGGCCAGCGGCAATCAGCCCGTGGCTGATCATTTGAAGCATGGCGCCGCTGAGGCCGAGGTCATTGACGGCGGCAACGCCCAGGAGCACAAAGCCCATATGGCTCACCGAGCTGCAGGCGATGCGGCGTTTGACGTTGTCTTGGGCGAAGGCGTTGAGGGCGCCCCAGATGATGTTGACGATCCCCAGCACCATCAGCGCCGGAGCCAGCTGCAGGTGCGCATCCGGCAGCATCTGCACGTTGAAGCGGATCAGCGCGTAGCCGCCCATCTTCAGCAGCACACCCGCCAGCAGCATCGAGATCGGTGCATTGGCTTCGCCGTGGGCATCCGGCAGCCAGGTGTGAAGCAGGAACATCGGCAGCTTCACGCCAAAACCGATCAGGAAGCCCAAGTAACAGAGCAAGCCAAAGCTGCCGCCATAGCTGCGGCTAGCCAGCTCAGCCAAGTTGAGGGTGAAGCCGTCGCCATGGAAGGCCAGGGCTAGGCCGCTGATCAAGATCAGCAGTGAGGCGGTGGCCGTGTAGAGGATGAATTTGGTGGCGGCGTATTGGCGCCGCTGGCCGCCCCAGATGGCGATCAGCAGATACACCGGCACCAGTTCCAGTTCCCAGGCCAGGAAGAACAGCAGGAAATCCTGCGAGAGGAACACCACCGCCTGGGCGGAGGCTTGCGCCAGCAGCAGGGCGAAATACAGCCGTGGTTTGCGCTCCACATCCCAGCTGGCGGCCACCGTTAGCAAGGTGACCAAGCCACTGAGCAGCACCAAGGGAGCTGAAATGCCATCGGCGGCCAGCGACCACTGCAGCCCCATGGCGGGCAGCCAGTCGATCCGCTCGACCAACTGCAGGCTGCCCAAGGCGGGATCAAAGTGGCGGCTGAAGGACCACAGCATCAGACCGAGATCGGCCAGCAGGGTGGTGAAGGCCACCCAGCGGCAGGCCTTCTGCAGCGAAGCCGGCAGCAGCACTAGGGCAAGCACGCCAGCCAGGGGTAACAGCACAATGAGGCTGAGATCCACGGGACGCGCTTGCGATACGTACGGGTCAACCTATCAGCCAGGGCTGAGCGTTGTGAGTAGATCTACTCAGCTTGGTTTGGGTCTCCAGCGGCTACCGCCGCTCTGCAGCTTCAACGGCAAGGCGCGGGTCTGCACCCCCTCTTGTTCCCAGCTCTTCTCCATGGCTTCGGCCACGGCGCGCCCCTTGTCCGGCGGGCAGAGCGCCAGCAGGCTGGGTCCGGCGCCGCTGATCACGCAGCCCCAAGCTCCAGCATCCATCGCCGCTTTGCGCACGGCGCTGCCGCCTTGGATCAGCGGCCAGCGGTAGGGCTCATGCAGCCGGTCGTGCATGCCATCGGTGATCAGATCGCCATTGCCACTGCGCAAACCCTGCAGCAGCAAGGTGAGCGAGCCCAAATTGGACACGGCGTCGGGCACCACGATCTGCTTGGGCATGGCCCGGCGGGCATCGGCGGTGGAGAGCCGAATGCTGGGGATCGCCACCACCGCTTGCACGTTCTCGTGCCACTCACAGCGCACCACGCGCCAGCGCCGCGACGCGGCTTGGGCCGTCAGGCAAAGCCCGCCGAGCAACGAGGGCACCACATTGTCGGGATGGCCTTCGATGTCGATGGCAAGCTCCAGCAGTTTTTCCTTGCCAAGCGCTTCGCCGGCCAGAGCATTGGCTCCCATCAGCCCCGCAACGATGGCGGTGGCACTGCTGCCCATGCCCCGAGCTGGCGGTACGGCCAACTGCACCCGCGCCTCCAAGGCGATCGGCTGCATGCCCACTTCGCGCCAAACCCGCTGGGCAGCGCGGTAAACGAGGTTGTCGGGGCCGCCGCGCAGGTGGGAGCCCTCTTTGCTTTCAATAATCAGCTCAAAGCGTTCAGCGCCCCCCTCCAGCACCTTGAGCTGGAACTGGTTGTTCAGATCAAGCGCTGCCCCGAGGCAGTCGAATCCAGGGCCGAGATTGGCGGTTGTCGCGGGGACATCCACCACCACGGTGGTGCCGATCTCCGGTTTTCCCATCAGTGCGCGTTGGGCGGCTCAGCCCGTTATTGAAGGCATCCTGCCAGCATGCGCGCACGGCAAGCGGCGCTGAATAAGCCGGCATCAGGGTCCACCAGGGCCCGCACCGGCAGCTTGTTGATGAAGTCTTCAAACCGCCCTTTGCAGCGCATCGGTGCCAAAAACGCATCGCTTTGCAGCCGCTCCAGCTGCTTGATGGCGGTGCCGCCGCCCACCCAGAGGCCACCAGTGGAGAGGGTTTGCAGCGCCAGATCACCGGCCGCTGAGCCATAGGCCCCGAGCCAAATCTGCTCGGCTTTGCTGGCCAGCATGTCCCCATCACGGGCCCGCTGCGAGACCAGGGCCGGCAGATCGGGGCGACCGGGGGTGCCAGGGGCTTGCTGATGCCAGTCCATGGCGGCTTGGTGCAAGTCGCTGATGGGTTGATCGCCGCCGCAGTGCAACAGCCAGAGGAACACCAGGCCCAGGCCGGTGCCGCTGACGATGCGCTCCACCGAAAGCCGCTCGAGCTGCAACTCGCGCCGCAACCAGCCGAGCATCAGCATCTCCTCGGCATTGCGGGGCGGAAATTCCCGGTGTCCGCCTTCGCTCGGCAGGGTCATCAAGGCGCCATTGCTGAGCCGCACGCCGCTGGCCATGCCCAGGCCTGTGCCGGCGCCGAGGATGGCGATTGGCCCTTGGGGATCAGCCTCCCCTTCCTGCAGCACAACCTGCTGCTCCTCGCTCAGATGGGGGAGCCCATAGACCAACACCGCGAAATCATTCACCAGTTCCAGCTGGTTGAGTCCCCCATCGGCCGCCAGGGCTGATTGTTCGAGATCCCAGGGCAAGTTGGTGATGTGGGCGCGTCCTTGACGCACCGGTCCGGCAACGGCGATGCAGCCTGCGGCCACCTCAGCGCCGTTGTTGTTGTGATCGGCCAAAAAGCGCTGCAGCATCGGCCCGAGGTGGGGCCATTCCGCCGAGATGTAGCGCTCGCGGGCAACGCAGCTCAGTTGATCGCCGTCGCTGCGATACAACGCCAGCAAGGTTTTGGTTCCGCCCAGATCACCCGCTAGCAGCAGCGTCATCAGCCCACCCGATCGCGCTCAGGCTGGCCATGGCAGTGGGTGCTTCGGTTAAGACGCGCCGAGTTCCAAACCCGCGGCGCGCGCGGCATTGGCTGCGGTAGCGGCCTGGAGCACCTGACTTCGGCCCACTGAACCGAGATCACCCTGCCGGCGGCTGCGCAAGCTCAAGGTGCCCTGCTCGGCTTCTTGTGCGCCGATCACTGCCAGCACTGGAATTTTCTGCTGCTCTCCCGAGCGAATCAGCTTGCCAAGGCGCTCGCCACTGCGATCGATGCGGCTGCGGATACCGGCTGCACTGAGCTCGCTTTGAATCGTCTCGGCGTAGCCCATCACCTCATCGGTGACCGGCAGCAGCCGGATTTGTTCAGGGGCTAGCCAGAAGGGGAAATCGCCGGCGTAGTTCTCGGTCATGATCCCGAAGAACCGTTCCAGGGACCCGAAAATGGCCCGGTGGATCATGATCGGCCGCTGTCTGGATCCGTCGGCGGCGACGTACTCCAAACCAAAGCGCTCAGGCAGGTTGAAATCCAGCTGAATCGTTGAGCACTGCCACATGCGCCCGATGGCATCTTCGATCTTGAGATCGATCTTGGGGCCATAAAAGGCACCGCCCCCCTCATCGATCTTGTAGTCCCAGCCTTTGCGCTGCAGCGCTTCGGTGAGTCCCTTGGTCGCCAGGTCCCACACGGCGTCATCGCCGATGGATTTCTCCGGCCTGGTCGAGAGGTTGATCTCGTAGTTGCGGAAATCAAAGGTGGACAGGATCGTCTCGGTGAGGTCGAGGATCTTGAGGATTTCGTCGCTGATCTGCTCGGGCAGGCAGAACACGTGGGCGTCGTCCTGGGTGAAACCGCGCACCCGCATCAGCCCGTGCATCACGCCAGGCCGCTCATAGCGATAGACCGTGCCCAATTCGGCCCAGCGAATCGGCAGCTCCTTGTAGCTCCGCAACGTGCTGGCGTAGGTGAGCACGTGGAAGGGGCAGTTCATTGGCTTGAGCTGGTATTCCCGCTCATCGACCGTCATCGGCCCGAACATCGATTCGCGGTAGAAATCCAAGTGGCCTGAGGTCTTCCACAGGTCGATGTCGGCCACATGGGGGGTGTAGAGCAGTTCGTAACCCCCAGCGAAGTGGGCTTCGCGCCAAAAGTCTTCGATCAGCAGACGCATCCGGGCGCCGCGGGGATGCCAGAACACCAAGCCAGCGCCGGCTTCATCTTCGATGGAGAACAGATCCAGATCGGTACCGATCCGGCGGTGGTCGCGGCGTTTGGCTTCTTCGATGCGGCGCTTGTGCTCGCTGAGTTGCTCGGGCGTTTCAAACGCAGTGCCGTAAATCCGCTGCAGCTGTTGCCGGTTCTCATCACCACGCCAGTAGGCACCGGCCACGCTCTCCAACTCGAAGGCTTTGGCATTGAGCTGGCCGGTGTGCTCCACATGGGGACCAGCGCAGAGATCCCACCACTTCTCCCCCAAGGTGTAGAGGGTGATGGGCTCCTGCAGACCCTCGAGGATTTCGAGTTTGTAGGGCTCGTTTTGAGCTTTGATCCGCGTCTCGGCTTCTGCGCGGCTCACCTCCACCCGCTGGAGCGGCAGTTTTTGGTTGATGATCTTGATCATCCCCTTCTTGATGGCCTTGAGGTCGGCTTCGGTGAAGGGGTCGGGATTATCGAAGTCGTAATAGAAACCCGTCTCGGTCCAGGGGCCGATGGTGACGCGGGCGTTGGGGAAGAGCTGCTGCACAGCCATGGCCATCACATGGCTCATGGAATGACGAATCTTGAGCAGCTGAGGGCTTTCGCTGGTCTTGGGAAGCGCCACGGCGGCTGCTGAAGACACCGACTCTTTTGCAGTGAGAATGGGGATCTTACGCAGCACGGGTGTGCCCCGAGCCGTTTCCCAAGCAGATCAACCGTTGCGCCGGTTGGATCTGTCCTATCTGCTGTGGTGCCTGTCGCTGGTGGGCATCTGCGGTGTGCAGCGGATCTACAACCGCCGGCCCCTCAGTGGCGTGTTGTATCTGCTCAGCTTTGGGCTGCTGGGCATCGGCACGGTGGTGGATTTGTTTTTGATCCCCTCTTTGGTGCGCCATGCCAATGCCCCCACGCTGTTGGATCAGGCGCGCGCAGCGGTTGAGCCGATTGATCGCCAACTGCTGCTGCTGGCCCGCAGCAAAGGTTCAGCCGGTTTCAGCCTCAATGACGCCGTTTTGGCATTGGATCCGGCCGTTGAGCTCGCTGAGCTGCGCCGTGTCTTGGACGACTTGCAACAGCACGAGCTGCTGCTGATCAGCAATGACGCGCAAGGGCGCGTGGTCTACCGGGAGCCTTAAACCCTGGGTTGGTAACAGTTGTGGCTCAAATTGGACTCAGTTTCTACGTTTGTGTTATTGGGCTGAGTTGAATGACTGCCACCCCCCTGCAGCCACCGCTGCTGCTGTTGCAGCGCAGCTGGCAGCGCTACCGCCAAGCCCCTGTGCTGCTGGCCGGGTGGGCGTTGGGGTGGATGCTGCTCTGGCAGCTGATGGCCCTGTTGCCTCTGCCGATTTGGCTGCAGTTTGGGGCCAGCTTGCTGTGCTTCAGCTGGGCCAGCGCTGGACTCATCGACGTGGCGCAGCGGCAATCCCCCATGACCTTGGCCAGCCTTTGGCTGCCCTTGCGCCGGGCCCCGTGGCCGCTGCTGCTGCTGCCGCTGCTCGTTGGCACGCTGGTGGCCTTGGCTTCCCTGGCATTTGTGCTGCCGGGCGTGGTGTTGCTGCTGGCTTGGAGCTTGGCCCTGCCGCTGTTGCTGGATCAAGGCGGTGAAGCCTGGGATGCCATGGCGCGCAGCGGCCAGCTGGTGCTGCGCCGCCGTCAGCAGGTGTTGGCGCCCTTGCTGCTGCTCTGGGGGCTGACCCTGTTAGCGCTTGGCATTGGCTGGTGGCTGCTGGGGTTGTGGCTTCCCCTGGCTGCCTTTTTGCTGCAATCTCTCTACAGCTCCACCAAGGCTTGATGCATGCCTTCCCGGTCCGTCCGGTTGCCGCCGTGCTGCTTGGGGTGGGGCTGGGTGTGGCTGCTGTGGTGGTAGCCGGGCGCGAGCCGCCCATCGCCCCAGAACCCAAGCGTGGGTGGGCCCAAGGGGCTGGCCTGCAACCGCTGCTGCGCCCCAATCCGCAGGCAGCGCACCGTTGTGCCGCCAAGTTGGCGATTCGCGAACGGCCAACGCCTGCTGATCCCACGAATTTCGGCGAGCGCCGCCCCACCGACGCTGAAGGGGGGCTGGTGCCCAACCAGCCATCGGTGATCGTTTTGCATGAAACGGTGATGTCGCTGGGCGACACGCTGCGCTTTTTTCAGACGCCCCATCCCCGCGATGCTGATCAGGCCAGCTATCACCTGCTGTTGGATCGCCGCGGTATGGCCTACCGCTTGGTCCCTGATGCCAAGCGGGCCTTTGGTTCGGGGTGGAGTGCTTGGGGGGATGGCTCGATTCGGCACCGCCCCTTGAGCAGCCCGTTGGCTGGTGGCTCGATCAACAACGTCGCTTTGCATCTCAGCCTTGAGTCGCCTGCTGATGGCCGCGGCGATGACGATGCCCACAGCGGCTATAGCCGAGCGCAATACGAGCGCCTGGCGGAGCATGTGCTGATCTGGCAGCTGCGCTGGGGCATCCCCATGCGCCGCATCACCACCCACGCCGCGGTTGACCGCAGCCATAGCCGCCGTGATCCCCGCAGTTTTCGTTGGGAGCGCTTTGACCGCGCCTGGCTGCAGGCAGCCTCCAGCTGCGGCATCAGCGCTGAGGGTCCCTACGGCCTTGATGCCATGCCGCAGATTTAGTCAACCAATACAGAGAGAGCCGCCAACAGGATCAAGGTGGGTAGGGCCGCCAATTGAGAGGCCGTTATCGGCAGACCGGAAGCAGCCAGGCCGCTGCTGGTTAGACCCCCCAGCAAGGTGCCCACGATTAGGACCAGCACTGTGAGGCCAACGCTGCGGAAAAACTTGCGGCTGCGGCGCTGCAGGTTGGCGATTGTGATCAGCGCAGCCAAAGAGAGCAGCAGTTCCGGTGTTCCTGCTTGCTGGCCGACCAACAACAACACCACCAGCAAAAGGCCTTGGGCTGCTAATGGCTGCCAAAGCTGCTCGCCTTCGGCGAGATTCAGCTCGGGCATGGCGATGGAGAGTTGCGGCTTGGGTATCGCCGGTAGCGATGGCAAGCGCGGCAGGTTTCCGCCGCTGAGTGGCCCAGAGCGGCTACCGCCGGCTTCTTGTTTCGAGGCAGTAGCAGCAGCTCCGGTGAGTTGCCCCAGCTGTCGTTCTTTGAGGCTCTGCATCAGCACCGCGTCATAGGCCGCTTCCACCTGGGCACGGCCCTTCATGTCGTCGGCTGGTAGTTCAGCCAAGCGGGCGACTTTGGCGTTTTGAACCGCCTCAAAGCTGGCGCCAGGCTTGAGCCCCAAACGGTCGTAGGGGTCGTTGCTATCGGAATTGGGGGGTGGCGGAGCCTGGGCCATGAACTGGGGCCTATTTAAAGAAAAGCGTATCGGCGAACGCCTCGTTCAGAACAGCGGCTGGCCTGGCTTGAAACCCATTGCCAAGAGATTTTGTTGCCGCTGTTGCGCTGCTTCGAAACTCACCGTGAAGCGATGTTTGAGCAAAGGCATCTGGGGCGGCAGATGGGAACCCTCAACCCATTCCAGTTCCTGTTGATCGGATGAACGCACACGCACGTAGTCGCAGCTGCCATCGCCATGGCTTTTGACCCACCACTGAATCAGCACGTTGAACCGTTCAGAGGCCAACATCCTGGCGAGAGAATCGCGCCAGCGTGGTTCGTTTAGAGACTGATCGGTTCGAGTCCGCTCACAACCGGCGCGACGGAGGCGAGCTCCAGGTCGGGGTGATCTTCCACCAATTGATTCAGGTTCCAATCGTTTTTGAACAGCAGCACTGGACGGTCCCAGGCATCACGAACGGTTTTGCAGTTGAAGATGCGGCCTAGCTTTTCGAGTTCGCCCCAACCGCCGCTCACCCAGCGCGCCACGCTGAATCCAAGGGGTTCTAGGCGCGTTGGTACGCCGTATTCGTTTTCCAGCCGGTGTTGCACCACCTCTAATTGCAGTTGCCCCACCGCCGCCAGGATCGGATCGCGCTTGCTTTGGTCGGTGTCGTAAAGGATCTGAACGGCGCCTTCCTCACGCAGCTCATTGACCCCTTTGCGGAAATTTTTAAAGGCTGATGGGTTGGGATTACGCAACCAGGCAAAGATCTCTGGGCTGAAGCAGGGGATGCCCTCGTATTCGACCCGCGGTCCGATGTAGAGGGTGTCGCCAATGGCAAACATGCCTGGGTTGTTGAGACCGATCACATCGCCCGGGTAGGCCTCTTCCACAACCTCTCGGTCTTGGCCAAACAGCTTTTGAGGTCGAGACAAGCGAATCGCCCGTCCGCTTCTGGCGTGTTGCACGGTCATGTCTTTTTCAAACTTGCCTGAGCAGACCCGCACAAAGGCCACGCGGTCACGGTGGCGGCTGTCCATGTTGGCTTGCAGCTTGAAGACGAAGCCGCTGAATTCAGGCCGCAGCGGATCGATAGGCCCCTCATGGCTTTGCCGTGCCACGGGTTGTTGGGCTAATTCCAAAAAGGCGTTGAGAAAAGGACGAACGCCAAAGTTCGTCATGGCGCTGCCAAAAAACACAGGCGTCTGCTCGCCCGCATGGACCAACTCCAGATCCAGATCGGCGCCAGCTTCCTGAAGCAATTCGATCTCCTCGAGCGCTTGATCCAAGAGCTCGGGTTCCACCAGCTCCCGCAGCTCAGGGTCAGCGGCATCAAGGCTGCGTTCACTGGCTTGCCGGCCCCGTTCAGCCCGTTCAAACAAAGTGACCTGACGGGTGCGTCGATCGATCACCCCTCGGAAATGTTCTCCGCTACCAATCGGCCAGTTCACTGCCCAGGGCAACAATTCCAGCTCCTTTTCGATTTCATCGAGCAGCTCGAGTGGTTCTCGGCCCGGCCGGTCCATCTTGTTGATGAACGTGAAAATCGGGATCTGCCGCATGCGGCAGACCTCAAACAACTTGCGGGTTTGGGGTTCGAGCCCCTTAGCGGCGTCCTCCAGCATCACCGCGTTGTCCGCCGCCGCCAGGGTTCGGTAGGTGTCTTCGGAGAAGTCCTGGTGCCCGGGGGTGTCCAGCAGATTGATGGTGCTGCCGGAGTAGTCGAACTGCAGCACCGTTGAGGTGATGGAAATGCCCCGTTGCTTTTCCAGCTCCATCCAGTCGGAGGTCACGCGCCTCTGCTCACCGCGCGCTTTGACCGCGCCGGCCTGCTGAATCGCACCGCCGTAGAGCAGCAGCTTTTCGGTGAGAGTGGTTTTACCGGCGTCAGGGTGGGAGATGATCGCGAAGTTGCGGCGCTTGGCGACCGCTTCGTCCATCTCGGCGCTGGTCAGATCCTGCGGGCTCGGCGCCATGGGGCTTCTGCTGAACAGCGCAAAGCACAAGCTTCCCACTCCGTAATCTGCTGAGCAGCGAAGGTGCTGTGGTGCCGCTGCCTGATCCGGACCGTTTGCCGACCCAGCGGGTGTTTGACAACCCCGATGGCTTCGCCATGGCTTTCAGCGAAGCCTGGGAGGACTACGAGCGTCAGCATCCAGCCCATGGCCTGGAGCGTGAGGCCAAGCTCAAGCTGGTGTTGGAGAGCTTGGCGGACCATCCCTTTCTGCAGCGCGAGCCCGAACAAGCCCAGCAGTTGGTGCAATTTCGGATGCGTTTGCTGGGCTACTGATCCAAGCCATAGGCAAAGGGGTTGGCCGGATGGCCGATCCCCAGCTCCTGCCGCCATTGCGCGAGTGGCTTGTCCCAGCCGTCTTCCCAGCGCATGGCGGCCAGTGTTTTGGCGCCAAAGCCAAGGCTGATGCCATGGCTGATCGCTTGGCTCATCTCGCCAAAGGATTCCGGTTGCAAGCGAAAGCGGCTGATCGCGGCTGCATTGGTCAGGCTGATGTAGGCCGGGAAGCCGATTTGCATCGCGGTGATGGCCAGCACACCGGCTTCCCCTTCTGGCCGCGTGCAGAAACCAGCCACGACGTGATGGATGTCATGGGTCGTGGCAACGCGTTGCGTGAGCCACTGGGCGTCTGATTCCACGGGCCGCGGACGGAAGAAGTCGGGGTCATAGCCCTGCTCCAAGATCAGCCTTGCGTACTGAAAGCCAAGGCTGTCGGTCGGCAGTTGCTGCATTTGTTCGACATCTGGCTGCAGCGGGGGGTAACGCTCCTCCAGCAAGGCGCCGCCGTCGGGATCGGCCCGAAAGCGCTTCAGGCAGGCCTCCATCTGGGGCGTGTCCAGAAAGCTGTCCACTAGATCAGCCACGCTGCTGAGCTCTCCTTTCTGCCGGCCAACCTCCACCACGAGGCGGGCTTGCTTGAGGGTTTGCAGCAGGGTCTTGAAGCGCGCCATCACGGCCAGAGCTTGTTGTTGCTGGGCTAGCCACAGCCATCGCAAGCCGTTGCTGGTAATGGCCAGATCAGCGGCCGTCATCCATGGGCTACCGCTTCCTGTGGGGTTTCCGCTTCCCTCTGCCTACTAGATCTAGTGTCGTGACCCCAGCTGAACTGCTTGTGCCACCGGAATCCTCAATGCTGCAGGGGGATTTCCCTGCGACAGCGCCTGCGGCGAACCCGGTCTTCTATCGCACCTATAGCCGTAAAACCGCCACCGGCCGGGAGAGCTGGAAGCAAGTGGTTGAGCGCAACTTGGCCGGCCTCAAGAGCCTGGGCCAGCTGAATGACGATGAGATCGATCTGATGCGCCGCATGCAGTTGCGGCAAGCCTCACTGCCCTCGGGGCGTTGGCTGTGGATTGGTGGAACTCCTTGGATTGAGAAGCAAGAGAATTTTTCTGGCGCCTACAACTGCACCTCCACCAACCTCGTGGATTGGGAAGCCTTTGGTCTGATGATGGACCTGGCGATGATGGGTTGCGGTACTGGCGCCATCATTGAGCCCCACCTGGTGGAACGTCTGCCAGTCGTGCGCAATGAGCTGCGCGTCTTGAGCGTTAGCAACATCGGCGCGACCCCCGCTGCTGAGCGCCAAGAGTCCACCTCCCACAGCATCGAAGGTCACAAAGTTCAGATCAAGGTCGGCGACACCCGCCGCGGTTGGGTGGATAGCTATCAGCTGTTGCTTGATCTCAGCAGCGATGAGCGTTTCAGCGGCCCCGTTGAAATTGAGGTTGACCTCTCCGATGTGCGCCCGGTTGGTGAAACCCTCAAGGGCTTTGGTGGCATGGCCAACCCGGTCAAGCTCAAAGATCTCTATGGCCGGGTGGCCCAGATCCTCAACAACGCCCGTGGCCGCCAGCTCACCTCGGTCGAGTGCTGCCTGCTGATTGATGAGGCCGCTGTGACGATCGTTGCCGGCAACATTCGCCGCAGCGCTGGTATGCGGCAGTTCGCTTCAGCAGACACCGCTGCTGCAGGTGCCAAAGAAAACCTTTGGCAGCAGGACAGCGATGGCAACTGGCGTATCGATCCTGAGCGCGATGCCCTGCGCATGGCCAATCACACCCGCGTCTTCCACACGCGCCCCAGCCTTGAGGTGGTGCAAGAGGCGGTCACCAAGCAGTTCCATTCCGGTGAGGGTGCAATTCAATTCGCTCCTGAGGCGATTGCTCGCTCCAACGCCGATCTGCTCACCACCGCTGAACTGCGTCAGGAATTCCAGGAGATCTATTGCGAGCAGGGCCGCCAGGAAGCCGGCCGCTGGCTGCAGCTCAACCACCCGGAGATCACTGAGGCTGAGTTGGAGCACCGTTTAGGTCGCTATGGCCTCAACCCCTGCGGTGAAATCCTCGGCGCTGATTTCCACTGCAACCTGGCAGAGGTTCATCTCAACCGCCTGGACCCCGACGATCTGGAAGGTCAAAGCGATGCTTTCCGCGCCGCGGGCCTCTCGGTGGCTTGCCTGTTGAACCACCGCTTTGAGGTGGAGCGTTATCGCCAGAGCCGCGCTTGGGACCCCATCGTTGGTGTGAGCTTCACCGGCCTGTTCGACTTCTTCGTGCATGCCTTTGGCACCCCTTGGTTGGAGTGGTGGGCTGCTGGCCGCCCCGAAACAGCAGAAGGCTTGGCGTTCAAAGAACAGGAAGCTGCCTTCTTGGCTCGCTGGAAGACCACCGTCAATGAGGCGGTGTGGGATTACTGCGATCGCCATGGGCTGCGTCGTCCCAACCGCTGCACCACGGTTCAACCGGCTGGCACCAAGAGCCTGCTAACCGGCGCAGCCCCCGGCTGGCATCCCCCCAAAGCTCAGCGCTTCATCCGCCGCATCACGTTCCGCAAGAACGACCCCGTGGCGTTGGCTTGCATGGACTACGGCTACTCCATCGTGCCGTCCCAGTCCGATAAGGATGAGCAGGGCCGCCTTCTCGATGATCCGTTCGATCCCCGTTGCACCGAATGGTTGGTGGAGATCCCCACTGAAGTGAGCTGGGCCAACCTTCCTGGCGCTGATCAGGTGGAGATCAACAACTTCTCCGCAATGGCTCAGTTCGACTTCTACATGCAGGTGCAGCAGCACTACACGGCGCACAACACCTCAGCCACAATCGAATTCCGTGAGAATGAGATTGAGCCTCTGGCTGAAGCCATCCACGCCTCTATTGGCGAAGGCAAGGGCTACATCTCTGCGGCTCTTTTGGCTCGTTTCGATGCCAATGCCACCTTCCCCCGGCTGCCGTTTGAGCCCATCAACCAGGCTGGCTACGAAGAGCTGCAGGCTGAGGTGGTCAAGCGCCGCAGCACCAGCGACTTCTTTGAGGCGTTGCAGCGTTACGACCAAGGCGAACTGGTGGAAGCCGGTCCAGCTGGTTGTGACTCCGACAAGTGCCTGTTGCCGCTGGCCAAGCAGGGCTAAGTCCCGCTTTGCTCCATCAAGGTCAGCGTGTCGAGCGCGCTGACCAGTTGCTGCAGGAGTTCATTGCAGCGATTGCATTGATGTTCTGGACAGGCAGAGTCCGGCAGGGTCTGAATCATTTCAGCCAGGTGCCGGGTGCGAATGGCCAGAAAATCGGTGTTGAGAACAGACATGACGCGGCGGGGGCGACCACTTCCACCGTGCCGTTCTGTCTCGTGAGACTTGCTTGAGACTCTGCCGCTGCCCCTGGGCTTTTGCCCTTCTGCTTGTGGCAAAATCCGATCACCGCACCTCGCGCAGGTGTTGGCTTGGAGGGGTGGTCGAGTGGTTGATGGCTCCGGTCTTGAAAACCGGCGAAGTGAGAGCTTCCGTGGGTTCGAATCCCACCCCCTCCGTTTCATCCATCAACGCAAACCCCAGTTGCATCAAAGGGTTTTGCTCGTTGCTGATTCTTGATCTCCAGGTTGCTGCCCAGCGTTCGAATCTGGCTGAAGCCTGGTTTCTGAGGTCAAAAGCGGCGCGCCTTGGTGATGGTTGCTGCTCTTTTGACGGCCACTGACCTGGCTTGGCTGCGGTGTCAGTTCGCCCGGAAAATATCCTCTGGCGAAGGCTTATCTCTGCGGGCTCCCGGGTTTCTTCCGATTGCAGACAATGTCGGAAACAAAGACCTTAATCAAGGCGCTTCAGATTTCAACCGTCATGTGACGCATAAGTACTCAGTTCATGACATAACAAAACGGCTCTTCAGATGCGCCGTTTAGAGCTGGTCGGCTCTGACGCTCGAGACGTTGGTGTGTCCTGATGCTGTCTCTGGGTGCCATTGCTGGCGTCCTCCGTTGCCATCCAGCAGCTCCCAGCTGCCGCAAGCGGTTTCCACCACCACGGTGCCAGGGGGATGGGTCCAGCAACCGGTGTTGATCAGCAGCAACCCGTCGCGCTGCTCTAGGGCAGCCCCATGGCTATGGCCGCAGATGATGCCATCGACGCCTGCTTGGCGCGCTGCTTCGAGCTGGGCGCTATGAAAACGGCTGATCAGACGGCGTCCGCTCGCGGTGCCCATGGCCAGCGCACTCGGGCTGGGCAGCTTGAGATTCCAGCGCAGATGCTGGCTCTCGAGGCGATGACACAGCCGAATCGCGAGTTCTTCGCCGCGGTTGAAGCTGATCGCTTGGCAGTCGAGCTGATCACCGTGGGTCACGAGCAGCCTCTGGCCATGAAGGCTGGTGTACGTCAGCTGCTCGCTGATCCAGCTGCAAGCGGCGGATGTTCCGAGCCAATCGCGCAAGGGCTGTTCGTGGTTGCCCAGCAGCCACACCAGTTCTCCGGCGCGATGGCGCTGCAGCAACCACTGCAGCACCTGCCATTCGAATTGTGAAAACCGAGGGTGCCGCTGCTGCCAGCTGGTGAGATCCAGGATGTCGCCCACCAGCACCACCCGCTCGCTGGGTTCCCGTTGCAGCAGTGTCCAAAGGGCGCGCGCCCGCGTGCGGCCTGTGCCGAGATGCACATCACTAAGAAACAGGCAGCGATGCGGCAGGCTCATCGCCAGTGATCGTTCCAGCAGACCTCAGGGCTACGGCCCTGATTGGGATTGAGCATCTGGCACTGGTAAAGCAACCCTTCATGGCGCAAGCGGCGCTCGCTGGGTTCGCGCAGCAGGGCCGGCAGCTCAACAGCGGCCGCCTGCGACCAGGGCAAGCCAGGAATGGGCCACGGAGGAACTGCGTCCACAGTGTTGATGGAGGCTGATGAGCTCAGTGTGGATAGCGCTTGGCGCTGCGTCAGCTCATTGCTGGCAGCAGTAGGCAAACACTGAAGCCCCCCTCGGGTGGGTCGCGAAGTTCCAGTCGCCCTCCATGGGTTTCCACCACCCGAGCCGCGATGGCCAGGCCGAGGCCGCAGTGGCCGCTGCCGCCCCGGGAGGCATCGAGACGTTGAAACGGCATCAGAGCCTGATCCCGCAAGCTGGGGTCAATGCCTTGGCCTTGGTCCTCAATGGCAATGAGCAGCCAATCCCCTTCCCGCTGCAAACGCACCACAACCGGTGGTTCGCCATAGGAGAGGGCATTGTCGACCAAGTTGGCAATAGCGCGCCCCAAGGCAACAGGCTGCACCCGCGCTTGGAACTCCTCGAGTTCCAAGTCCACCGGTTGTTGGTCGTAGCGGGCCAACACCTCCCCAAGCAGTCCATGCAGCGGGAGCAGCACCCGTTCTTCGCTCTGTCCGCCACCGGCAAACAGCAAAAACTGCCCGGTTATGCGCTCAAGGGCATCGAGATCGGCTTCTGCCTGCGGACTATTGCCCTCCACGGCCAGGCGTAAGCGCAGGCGCGTGATTGGGCTTTTGAGGTCGTGGGCGATGCCAGCGAGCATCGTGGCCCGCTCTTCCTCGCTGCGTTGTAGCCGCGCCAGCATCGCGTTGAAGCGTTGGCTCAAGCGCTGCACTTCTCCAGCCCCCTCTTGGGGAACCGGGGCTGGGCGCTCTTCCAGGCCCACTCTCGCTAAGGCACGCTCCAGCCTGCGCAAGGGCCGCTGCACTTCCAAGAGCAGAAAAAAACCACCGGCAATCACGCTGCCGCTGATCAACGACAACGACGCGAGCAGGGGATCGGGCGGCCACCATTTGTTCGGTGGCAGCGGTGCAAACAGCCACACCTGCTCGAGGGGGTTGAGCAGCTCCACCCACACCCCATGACCGGGATTCAAGGTGGGTGAGACTTCAGGGCAATAGGGCAAACGGCGGCACAGCTCAAACCGCAGCTCCCTGGCACGGCCCTCCAATTCGCTATCGCCAGCTGGTGCTGGTTGATCGCCAGTCACCATGGCGAGGCCGCTGAGCTCCGACACCACCGAGGGGGGGAATTGCTCCAAGGCCACTTCACTGAGCCGAACGTTGCTGGCCAAATCGCGGCCCATCTGCACCATGCGAGCGCGATCGAGGCGTTGGCCCAGCAGCAGTTGCAGCACCACCAAACTGCCCCCCCAGCTGAGCAGCAAAAACAGGCCCAGCCGCAGCAACAACCCAGCGGAGGGCAAGCGGTTGGAGCGGGCTGAAATGGAACGCGTCATTCGCCGCAGAACCTAGACGCGTTCAGCAGGTTGGTCAGCTCTTCTGACGCGGTTCGCCATCGGGAACGAACACGTAGCCATAGCCCCAAACGGTTTGCAGGTAGCGGGGACGACTGGGATCGGGCTCGATCAATTTGCGCACGCGTGAGACCTGCACATCCATGCTGCGGCTATCGGTTTCACTACTTGGGCCGCGGGCCAATTCGATCAGTCGCTCCCGTGAGAGGGGGCGGTGGGGGTTTTGCACAAAGGCGGCCAGCAAGCCAAATTCGCCGCTCGTGATCACCACTGGCTCCCCATCGCGCTCGAGGGTGCGCGCCGAAAGGTCGAGGCTGTTGTTGCCAAAGCCGATCACCTCGCCATCGGCCACCGGCGTGCCAGCGGGCACGGCGCCGCGCCGCCGCAAGACCGCCTCAATCCGAGCGGAGAGCTCCCGTGGCATGAATGGCTTGGCCAAGTAGTCATCAGCGCCCTGCTCGAGGCCAATGATTCGGTCCACAGCTTCGCCGCGTGCTGTGAGCATCACCACCGGCAGATCATCACCGCCGTCGCGCAGGCGCCGCAAAATCGTCAGCCCGTCGTCACCGGGCATCATCAAATCGAGCACCACCAAATCAGGGCGCTGAAACTCCAGACGTGCTGTGAATTGCTTGCCGTCGTTGAGGGTGCGCACCTCATAGCCCTGCTCGCTGAGGTAGGTGCTCAGCAGCTGCCGCAGTTCTGAGTCATCGTCGACCACCCAGATGGTCTGCTGTTTGGCCATGACGCCGCACTTCTGCCGGGACCTGCAGATCGTATGGAGTTCAGCGCCGCCAAGCCATGGCTGGGCAGCAGGTGCCGCGCACTGAATCTTTCCAAGACTGGTTTCAGTTGGATTCCGTCACAGGTTGGTGTCAAAAAGATCCTGCATAGGAAGAATTGATTGGGAGTTGGCTCCATAAGGTGTGGCTATGCACCGAAAGCTGCTGCCACTGCTGTTGCTGCTACTGGCGGCCACCACGCCGGCGTTGGCGCAGGATCCCCAAGCCGTGCAGCGCCATCGTCAGAGGATGTTGGAGCTCTTCCATCGCCTCGATCACGACAACGACGGTCGCCTGTATTTGCGAGAGGCTGGTCTGCACCCGAGCATGCGCAACCTCGACCGCGATGGTGATGGCATCTTGTTGCTGAGAGACATCACACCGCCAGGCGCACCATTCATTGGCGAGCGCCTGTTGCAGGCTTTTCGCCGCTCTGATCGCAATGGTGATGGCCTGTTGAGCAGGGCTGAATCACAGGTTTTGCCTGGCTTGAGTCATCGTTTTGAGCATTTCGATCGCAATCGTGATGGCTACGTCTCGGTTCAGGAGTTGATGGCGATGCGTCAGTCGCTCTCGCCGCGCCGTCCCCGCTAGCGATGGACCGCGACCTGCGCCAGCAGTTGATGGATCAAGCCCGGGCTGAGGCGGAATTGGGCTGGGCCGAAGGTGGCATTCCAATTGGAGCGGTGCTGGCCACCGAATCGGGGGAAGTGGTGGCCCGCGGACACAATCAGCGCGTGCAGAACGGTGACCCCACCTCCCATGGCGAAACCCAGTGCATTCGCAACGCCGGGCGCCGGCGTGATTGGCATCAGCTCACCTTGGTGACCACGCTCTCTCCCTGCCCCATGTGCGCGGGGACCGCGGTGCTGTTGGGATTTCGCCGGGTGCTCATCGGTGAGCGCCGCAGTTTTGCCGGTCAGGAATCCTGGCTGGTGGATGCGGGCATTGAAGTGGACTGCCTCGATGACAGCGGCTGCATGGCCTTAATGGAGCGCATGCTGCAGCACAAGCCCGATCTTTGGGCCGAAGACATCGGCCATTGAGCCCTTAGCGGCTCTGCAGCAGATAGCTGGTGGCGGGTTGACGGCGTTGAACCACAGACCGCTGTTGGTTTTTGCGGCGCGCGGGGCGAGCTGGAGCGGTCATCAATGCTTTGACTCCGCGCACCACACCGCCAACCAAAAGCACCAGGCTGAGGCTCACCAGGGCCAACAGCAGCAGGGCTCCTGCGAGCTGGAGCACACCGGCGCCGAAATGCATCAGCCCCAACGTGAGGTTGCGGACCGCGGTGCTGAAAAACAGCACGGTGTCGAGATAGCTCGGCAACTGCGCCAAGCCAAACATCAAGGCACCACCGGCACCCAACCAGAGAGCCGAGGTCAACAGAGAGCGCAGGCGGGTGGGTCCCTGCTTGCCGCGGCGTTGGGCTGACACGGGACTCAGGAGCAGCAGAACGCCAACGGTATCGGCCTTCTGGGGCGGGTCAATCCTGCGTGTCGTCGAGGGGGCTGTCCTGCAGCCGGCCCGCCTGTTGCATCCAGCGCAAGAACTCTTCGACCACCAAGCTGTTGGGGCAGTCCACCAGGCTCATGCTGCCGACGGTGCAGTCGCCATGACCGGAGTGGTGGAGGCTGAGGCGGAAGTCATCACCACTGAGTCCGCAGACCTCGGGGTCACTGCGCACCACCACATCGAGGTTGGCACCAAGACGGCTCACCAGCCGGCGGCATTCATTCCACTCCAGGGCGCCGCTGGACTTACGCGGAATCATGGCTTGCTCTGTTCGGTGGTGGTTGTGTTGCCAGTCGGCTCTGCTGTGCGCTGCGGAAGCGGCAGCAAGCTGACCAAGGCACCAACGATGACAACACTGGCGCAGGCCGCGGCGGGGGCGATCCATTGCCCCTGCCTGCGCACGCTGGAGCGCCGGTACTGTCCCCGGCGCAATGGCTGCGGGCTTTGCACCTCAAGCCCCAGAGCGCAGCGGGCGTCCACCAACATCTGATCAATGCAGTGATTGAGATCAGCAAGCTCGGCGTGATCGAGCGCCAGCTCCAGAGGAGGGGTGTCGGGCTGGCTTGAGCGCAACCGCAGCAGGTGCCGCCCGTCGTCTTGTGGCTCCAGGCTCACCACCGCTTCACTGCCGCCGCTTTGTTGGCAGGGCTGCGCGCTCACCAGCAGCCGCACATAGGGCTGAACGGCGCTCACCAGGGCTTGGAGATGCTCGCGTTTGCCTTGAAGACTGGCCTTCTGCCCCAAGTTGAGGTCCCAGCCGGTGAGGATGTTGAGCTGCTGTTGCGGCTGGTCAGCGCTGGCAGTGGCGGTGACATCAGGCAGGCCGGTGAGTTCTAGGCGGCAGCTGGATTGCTCGTAGCGCAACTTGTACTGGGTGCCGCTGAGCCCTGCTGCGCTCGCCAGGGAGGAGAAGTTGGTCATCGGCTGCCGTCCCGCAGGCTGGCTTCCAACCGTTGCACGCCACCGGGGCCGCAGCAGAGGGCCAGGGTCAGTACCAATTCCTGGCGTAAGGCCTCGCCATCGGCTGGATCCAGCAGTTGACGAATGGCCCCCCTGCGGCCATTCATGCGGCCTTCCACCAAGTCGTTGTAGCGCTCGCGAAACAAGCCCCAGCGCTGAGCATTGAGTTCAGCGGGCTCGCTGCTGGAGAGCAATTGGCGCAGCATTGGGTAGAGGCGATCGGCGAGGCTGCAGACCAGCTCCACAAGGCCCCGTTGTTCAGCGGCATTGAGCTCACCGCGGCGGCTGGCGCGGCGCAAGGGATTGCGGCAGCGCGATTTCCAGAGGGCGACGCGATCGGGAAAGGCTTCTTGCAGCTGCAATTGCTCACAGCTCCAGACCATGGCTTCGCTGCCATGCAAATCAAGGGCTTCGATGGCCAGCAAGAGCAGGTCGAGCCGCTCCATGCCGCGGCGCGGCATCCGGCTGGTAGTGGCAGGCGCTGCTGTTGCGATCAAGGACCGGGGGCAATGGCTGAGATGATGCCAGTTGAGGCCTTGTGCCGTCACCTCTTTGTTAGGAGCCTCCATCCATGGCCGAGAGCCTTGAGCAGCAACTACGTGCCCTGGTCAGGGATGTGCCGGATTTCCCGAAGCCAGGAATTTTGTTCCGTGACCTCACACCGGTCATGCGCGATCCCCAGGCTTGGAAGCAAGTGATGGAGGGGATGCAGCAGTCTTTGGCTGGCTTGCAGCCTGAGGTGATTGTGGGGATTGAGGCGCGGGGCTTCATCGTTGGCACCAGCCTGGCGATGACGATGGGCCTGGGCTTTGTGCCCGTGCGTAAGCCCGGCAAACTCCCTGGTCCGATCACTGCTGTGGACTATGCCCTCGAGTACGGCAGCGACCGGCTGGAGATCCAAGAGGGGGCCTTGAGCGGCTGCCAGCGCGTGTTGGTGGTCGATGATCTGCTGGCCACTGGCGGCACTGCGGCAGCCTGCGCGGAACTGGTGAGCCGAGCTGGCGGGGCCGTGTGCGGTTACGGCTTTGTGGCTGAGCTCACAGCCCTTGGCGGCCGCAGCAAACTCCCCGGAGGCGTGCTGGTGGAGTCACTGATTCATTACTGAGGTCAGCTTTGACCGTCTTGCCAATCGAGCACTTGGTCGAGTTGTCCCAGGTTGAGCAAACCAAAACGCCAGAGGGTCACCGGCAGCGGGGCCTGCTCTTGGATGGCTTGACGAACGCCAAGAGCTAGGGCGTCTTCGCTCAAACCGATGTCTCGGCGCAGGTAATCCACCAGGGCCGATGCGGGAACAGGTTGTGGCGTGGTGGTAATCACCATGGCCGGTTAGGGGCGAAGTGGATGCTGAAAGCCTTCCGTACGCACGAGTGTGCCCTCGTTTGGATCAGAAAGCCGTTAAGAGCGCCTTAAGGGGGTTGATTATTTGGCCGCTGCCACGCACCTGTCAAGAGCATTCCTACTGGTCCATAGGTGGCCAGATTGAGGCTCAAGCGGCGGAGGGCTGGTATTCCATCCAGTAGGGCGATGCCAAAACGTCTGATCGGCAGCAGCAGGCGATGGCCATTGGAGAACAGCCGGATCAGGCCATCGGTGGCGATCATTACGGCGATGAGATCCAGCCAGCGCCTGCGGCCATAGCGCTGCACCAGCTGGCGGGCCCCCAGTTCTGGTTGTTGAGCCAACGCCGCCAAGGTGGCCACGTCGCGCCAGCAGAGGTTGAGTCCCTGGCCGCCTACCGGGTGGCAGCGGTGCGCTGTTTCGCCGCAGAGCAAGGTGGTGCCTCGGCCCAGCCGTCGGGCGAGCCGCCATTCCACTGGGAACCAGGCTGGTTGGTCGAGCAAGGCTTCCGCCTGGGCTGCAGGTGGCAGGGCTTGGTTGAGCGCAGCCAGGAAGGCTTCAGGGTGCAGCTCGCAGCGTTGTTGGCAGCGCTGCTCAGGGGCGCTCCACACCACTTGGGCCACTCCGGCGCCAAATGGCAGCACGGCTAGCGGGCCTTCGGGGCGAAACAGCTCCCAGGCCGTGTCGTCCGAGCTGGAGCTGGTGGTTGTCAGCTTCACCTGCACCGTCAGGCAGCTTTGGCGGTAGCGAAAACCGCGAAACCGAATTCCCAAGGCATCCCGGCTGCTGGAGTTTGCGCCCTCTGCAATCACTTGCAGGTCATCGGGGCTGGGGCTGGGGCTGCTGCTCGTGCCCAGGTGCATCGCCACGGCCTTGTGCTGGTGGCAGGCCTCCAACAGATGCTGTTGCAAGGGCCGGTGATCGGCAATCCAGCCCACCGCTTCTGGTGCTGAGAAGAGTGTGCTGGCCTTGCTGCCTCGGTCGTGAAGCTCAAGGCGCCGGAAGGGATGGCAGCAGCTGCTCAGATGCCTCCAAAGCTTGAGCTGGATCAGCAGCTCTTGGGTGGAGTGGGTGAGCGCATAGGCCCGCCTGCGCTGCAGCAGCTGCTCAGGGGTCTGGGGATCCAGCAGGTGTACCCGCCAGCCGGCTTCGGCCAAAGCCAGGGCCGCCAAGCTGCCGGTGGGCCCGGCTCCGCGGACCCATGCGGTGCGTTCTGATGCCGCGCGTTGCATAAAAAATCCCGCGACAGAAAGTCTGCCGCGGGATGGAGTCAAGTTGTGGACTGGTGATCCGGTAATCAGCCGATGCCCAGCAGGCCGCGGGTGAAGGCCTCGCCGCCCATGGCGAATTCAGTGGCCAGCAAAGCGATGAAGCCGAGCATGGCCATCCGGCCATTCAGCTTTTCAGCACGCTCGTGGAACCCCCAGCCGTTTTCAGGCTCAACCACCTGCATGCGGGGTTCGGAGGCAAAAGCATTGAGGCGGCCGCCGTCTTCGGTGGTCACCACAGCGCCGCGGATCGGAGCGGAGGAGGAGGAGGTCATGTGATGCCGTGTTCTTTGCTGACTGTAACGCAGTATTGCGTTATGTAACGGCACCCCTTGATTTTTCTCAGCTGCTGACGCCTTCGATCCTGTCCTCGATCTCCTGATACAGGTCCTGGAGTTGCTGGATGTTTTCGTCTGAGGTCTCCCAGTAGCCACGACCGTTGACCTCTAGAAGCGTTCCAACGATGCGGCGGAAGCTGTGGGGGTTGAGTTCCATCAGCCGCTTGCGCATCTCCGGATCGTTGATGAAGGTGTCGTTCGCATCCTCATAAACGAAGTTGTCAACGGCGCCGCTGGTGGCACTCCAGCCCAGGGTGAAGTTGAGGCGCTTGGCCACTTCACGCACACCCTCGTAGCCGGAGTCGAGCATGCCCTCGTACCACTTCGGGTTGAGCAGCTTGGTGCGGGAATCCAGGCGAATGGTTTCGCTCAAGGTGCGCACTTGGGCATTGGCCGTGGTGGTGTCAGCGATGTAGCTGGAGGGGGCTTTGCCGTCGTCGCGCAGGCCAGCGATCAATTTGGTGGGATCGGAATCGAAGTAGTGGCTCACGTCTGTGAGCGAGATCTCTGCGGAATCCAGGTTCTGGAAGGTGACATCAGCGGTCTTCATGACCGATTCGAACACCTCACGGTTCTGGTTCATCTCGCCGGGGTTATCGGCGTTGAAGGCAAAGGTCTTGCGGTTCAGATACATCTCCTGCAGCTCGTCCTCTTCTTCCCAGCTGCTGTTCTCCACCGCCAGGTTGACGTTGGAGCTGTAGCTGCCGCTGGCATTGGAGAACACCCGGGTGGCGGCATCGCGCAGGCTTGTGCCCTCTTTCTCGGCTTGCTCTTGGGCGTGGGCGCGAACGAAGTTTTGATCCAGAGGCTCGTCGGCCTCAGCTGCCATCTTCACGCCCTGATCGATGAGGGCCATCTGGTTGATGAACAGATCGCGGAACACCCCGGAGCAATTCACCACCACATCGATGCGGGGACGCCCCAGCTCCTCCAGGGAAATCAGCTCCAGCTTGTTCACTCGGCCCAAGGAATCGGGCACTGGGCGCACACCGATGAACCAAAGGATCTGTGCGAGGGATTCGCCGTAGGTCTTGATGTTGTCGGTGCCCCAGAGCACGCAGGCGATGGTTTCTGGCCAAGCACCCTGCTCAGCCTTTTGGCGCTCGATCAAACGATCCACCACCACCTTGGCGGCGGCCACAGCTGCCCGGGTGGGAATGGCTTGGGGGTCGAGGGCGTGGATGTTTTTGCCGCTGGGCAACACTCCGGGGTTGCGAATCGGGTCGCCGCCAGGACCAGGCAGCACATATTCGCCATCGAGAGCTTTCAGCAGGCTTTCCATCTCTTGGTCGGCGCACACCTGCTCGAGGCAGAACTGCAGATAACCAAAGAGCTTGTCGAGTTCCTCCTGATCAACGCTGTTAAACCCGGCTTGGCGCACGGTCCGCAGCCAAGGGCTCGGCAGCTTGATGCCCACCGACTCCACCAGTTTGAGCAGCCAACCGAAGTTCTGCTGCAGGGTGACGCGGCCATCGTTGCCGGTGACAGCACGAACCATGGCGCCCACGGTGAGGCGGCAGGTTTCGGTGATGCGCTGGTTGAGTTCCACATCGGCCAGCACGCCTTCGTCGTTGCCGCGGTAGACCTCGTCAATCGAGCGTCCAATGCTCTCGGCCAGCAGGCTGGGCAGGGAGCGCAAGCCATCGTCTTCTCTCTCGAGCGCGGCGATGTTCACCAAGGTGGCAATGGCTTCCTCGGCTGTGGGGGGTTTGCCAATGGTGTGCAGGCCGCAGGGCAGCAGGCGGCTTTCGATCTCCATTAGTTGGCGGTAGACCGCGCCCACAACGGCATCACGTTGCTCTTCACTCAGCTCAGAGGCGTCCTGCTCAGGCAGGGCAACGTCCTTATCGAGGTTGCACAGACGTGAGGTCTCAACGATGGCGTTGACGATCTGGACGCCACGGCTGCTCTCACGCAGCTGTTGGTAGGAGCCCACCAACTCGCCGAGTTCCTTGAGGCCCTTGTAGAGACCAGCGTTTTCAGCAGGGGGCGTCAGGTAGCTGATCGTGGAGGCGTAGCCACGCCGCTTGGCGATGGTGGCTTCCGAGGGGTTGTTGGCTGCGTAGTAGTAGAGGTTCGGCAGCGCGCCGATCAGGCTGTCGGGATAGCAGGTGTCACTCATGCCCATCTGTTTGCCGGGCATGAACTCCAAAGAGCCATGGGTGCCGAAGTGCAGCACTGCATCAGCGCCCCAGATCTTCTCGAGATAGGTGTAGTAAGCCGCGAAGCCGTGGTGGGGGCTGGCGCTGCGGGAATAGAGCAGCCGCATCGGGTCACCCTCGTAGCCGAAGGTGGGCTGCACACCAACAAACACGTTGCCGAAGTGGCGGCCAAAGACCAGCAGGTTTTGGCCGTCGCTGTTCAGTTCACCAGGGGCTTTGCCCCAGTTCTCTTCCAGGCGCTCGTAATACGGAGTGAGGCGCTCGTATTCCTCCACGCTCATGCGATGGGCAATGGCTAACTCAGGTGCCCCCTCCATGGCTTCGGCATCGGTGAGCACCAGATCCATCAAGCCCTTGGGCGTGGCTGGCACATCACCAACCTGGTATCCGCGGGCGCGCATCTCTTCGAGCACCCGGTGGATTGAGCCAAAAACATCAAGGTAGGCGGCGGTGCCGACGTTGCCTTTGTCGGGGGGGAAGCTGAACACCGTGATGGCCAGCTTCTTTTCGTTTCGAGGCTTGATGCGCAGGTTCGCCCAGCGAATCGAACGTTCAGCAATGGCATCCACCCGGTCCTGCAGGGTGTGGGCCTTGCCGGTGGCGTCGTCGCGGCCACTGAGCACGATTGGTTCGATCGCGCCATCCAGTTCAGGGATGGCGATCTGCAGAGCCACCTGCACCGGGTGAAGGCCCAGGTCGCTGGCTTCCCATTCCTGGGTGGTTTGGAACACCAGCGGCAGCGCCACCATGTAGGGGCGATTCAGCCGCTTCAGGGTTTCGATGGCCTTGGGGTGATCCTGGCGAGCAGGCCCCCCTACCAGGGCAAAACCAGTCAGAGACACCGCGGCATCCACCAATGCCTGGTCGGGGTTCAGCGGATCAAAGAAGAAGCTGTTGACCGGCTTAGAGAAATCCAGGCCGCCGCAGAACACGGGCACCACGCGAGCGCCGCGGTATTCCAGTTCTTGGATCAGCGCCACGTAGTGGGCATCGTCTCCGGTGACGATGTGGCTGCGCTGCAGCACCAGGCCGATTAGGGGACCATCGGCCACATCGCTGCGGCCCTCATACCAATTGAGGTACTCCCGCAGGTCTTCAAACATCTCTGGCGCCAGGGGGTGCCAGATGCCCTGATCAGGGAAGACAACCGGTTCAGCGACCTCAAGGCTTGGCCTGTTGTCTTCCCCTTTTGGATAAACGTATTTGTCGGCCAGCATCAACAGGAAGTTGCGCAGGTTGTCCGGCGTTCCTCCCAGCCAGTACTGGAAGCTGAGCATGAAGCTGCGGGCGTCCTGGGCTTTTTCAACCGGCAGATACTTGAGCACCGTTGGCAGGGTGTTCAGCAGCTTCAACATCGCGTCTTGGAAGCCGGCGCCGCCAGCCTCCTTGCGCTTGCGCATGAAGTTGGCGATGGCGCTCTTGCTCTGGCCGAGCTGGGCCATCGAGAAGCTGCCCAGCTTGTTGAGCCGCATCACCTCCGGCATTGAGGGGAAGACGACAACCGCTTTGAGGCGATCTCGGTGGGGAGCGACGGCGTCCACCACCTTCTGGGCCAAATCTTCAATGAAGATCAACGAAGCGATGAAGACATCGGCTTCAGCGACATCGGCGCAGAATGCGGCGTAGTTATCGGGGTCCCTGAGCTCTTCGATCAGGTAGCCGGAGAGATCGATCGCCAGCTCGCCGCCTTGGGCGTTGAGGCTGTTGGCGGCTTGGGTCAGCGCGTTTTGGTATTGCGGTTCGAGAACCACATAGACGGCGCGCATGACGGTCCGTCCGTCGGCGGCCTCAGGCGAGACGCGACGGCTAGAAGAACGGACCTGGGTGAACATGCGCGAAGGCGGGCGATCAGGAAAGATTACGAACAGACTCGTCCCATTGGGGCCAACCTCGCGCTTTATGACAGATCAGATCCCAGTCGTGGTGGCCGGAGCCCTGGGCCGGATGGGCGCGGAAGTGATCAAAGCGGTCCACACGGCAGGGGACTGTCAGCTGGTAGGGGCGATTGATACCTGCCCGGGTCGCGAAGGCGAAGACGTTGGCTTGGCCTTGGGTTTGGGTGAGCTTGAAGTGGCTCTGACCCAGGATTTTGAGGGCGCTCTCTGCTTGGCCAGTCAGCAGCACCCCGGAGCAGTGTTGGTGGATTTCACCCACCCGAAGGTGGTTTATGAGCACACCCGCGCCGCCATTGCCTATGGGGTCACGCCCGTGATCGGCACCACTGGCCTCGCGCCAGAGCAACTGCAAGAGCTAGCCAGCTTTGCCGCTAAGGCCTCGATGGGGGGTGCTGTGATCCCCAATTTTTCGGTGGGCATGGTGCTGCTGCAGCAAGCCGCTGCCGCCGCCGCCCGCTTCTATGACCATGCCGAGCTGGTTGAGCTGCACCACAACCGCAAAGCCGATGCCCCCAGCGGCACCTGCATCAAAACCGCCGAGCTGATGGAGGAGCTGGGCAAACAGTTCAATGCCCAAGAGGTGGAGGAGCACGAAACCCTCGAGGGCAGCCGTGGCGGCCTGCGTCCCAGTGGCCTCCGGCTCCATTCGATTCGCCTACCCGGTTTGGTGGCCCATCAAGAAGTTCAATTTGGCGGAGCCGGCGAGCGCTACGTGCTGCGTCATGACACCTTTGATCGCGCGGCCTACATGCCTGGGGTGCTGCTGACCGTGCGCAAGGTGCGTCAGCTCGGCGCTCTGGTTTATGGCTTGGAGCGGCTGCTGTAAGCCATGTTGCTTCCGCTCAAACCCGGCGAACTGCAGCGGCTGATCCCTGCTGTGGCCAGTGGCCCTCAATTCAATAAGTGCTCCGGCAGCCCCCAACAGCTGCTGCAGCGCTTGCTGATCTCCAGTGTTGGTGGAGTGATCCCCCTGCTGATCGCCCAGGGCGGCTTTGGCAGCCGCTGGAGCAGCATCTGGCTGGTGGTGGGGCTGGTGATGCTCCTCTACATGCTCTGGGGACCGATCGTGCAGGCCGGCAGCCGCAATGCCCAGCTGCGCCGCTACCCCTCAGCCGCCCTGTTTGAAGGCGAGATTGCTGATCTGTTCACGCGTGAACGCTTGGAGGGTCGCCAAGAGACCACCGATCGCCAAGGTCGCCTGGAGATGGTGGAAAACCGGCGGACCTGGCTGTGTCTGGAACTGGAAGATGAGGAGGGCTATCTGGGCCAGCTGCGTTTTCCCTTGGAAAAGGGCCATAAAGCTCTGCGCCGTGGAATGACCTTGCGCTGTCTGGTGCTTTCTGAGCGCAAGGATTTTTCGCGGATCGACCGGATCAGTGATGCTTGGGTGCCCCAGGCTCGGCTTTGGGTTGGCGAGTACCCCTATCTGCTCAGGCCAGCGTTTGAGGAGCTCTGCTTGCGGCGTTTGGCTTGAACAGGGCCTCGGCCATGCGGCAGGTCTGAACAATCGGTCCAACATCGTGCACCCGCACCACCGCCACCCCGGCGGCCACGGCCTGGCAAACACTGGCGGCTGTTCCCCAAAGGCGCGCGCGGGGTCTGGGTTCGTTCAACACCTCGCCGATGAAACGTTTGCGTGAGGTGCCCACCAGCAGTGGGTAGCCAAGGGCTTGCAGTTGCGGCAGTCCCTGCATGAGCTCCAGGTTGTGCTGGGTGGTTTTGGCAAAGCCAATGCCGGGGTCCAGCACAAGTTGTTGGCGCTGAACGCCGGCCTGTTGGGCCTGCTCGCAGAGTTGCAGCAGCTCAGCTTTCACTTCAGCAACCACATCGCTGTAGTGGGCGAGGCTGTTCATCGTGCGGGCATCGCCCCGCCGGTGCATCAGCACATAGGGGCAGCCGCGCTTGGCCACGACCTGCCACATCTGCCGATCGCCAAGGCCACCGGAGACATCGTTGATCCAGTCGGCCCCAGCATCGAGGCAGGCATCGGCCACCGGTGCCAGGAAGGTGTCGATGGAGAACAGCAACTCGGCCGGAAGATCGCCATCACGCCGGGCTTGCTGCAGACGCTTCAACACCGGCAGCAATCGCTCGATCTCGATCTCAGCTCCCACATCGGTGGCCCCAGGGCGGGTGCTTTGCGCCCCGAGGTCAATCAGATCTGCGCCCTGGGCGGCCATGCGCTTGACGGCCCGAAACGCTTGTTCGGTGGATTGAAAACGGCCCCCGTCACTAAAGGAATCCGGGGTGATGTTCAGGATTCCCATCACCGCGGTGCGGTGATCTGGCGTCATGCCGCAGCAGCTGCGCTGGCCATCTGGTAGTTGGCGATGCGAGCAAAGCTATCGGGCTCCAGCGAAGCGCCACCCACCAACACGCCGTCGATATCCGATTTGGCCATCAGCTCATCGATGTTGCCGGGTTTCACCGAGCCGCCGTACTGAATCGTCAGATTGGGATAGCCCACCCAGTTGCGGATCAAGCCGCAGACGCGGTTCGCTTCCTCGGATTCACAGGTTTTGCCGGTGCCAATGGCCCAGATCGGTTCGTAGGCCACCACCAGCTTGGAGGGATCGATGCCTTCGAGTCCCTGCTCCACCTGACGACGGATGACGCGCTCTGTTTCGTTACTGCTGCGCTGCTCATCGCTCTCCCCCACGCAAAGGATGGGGATCAAGCCAGCGGCTTGGGAGGCGCGAGCCCGTTGGTTGATCTGCTCGTCACTCTCAGAGAAGTATTTACGCGGTTCGCTGTGGCCCACGATCGTGTAGCCCACCCCCAGTTCGAGCAGCATCTCGGCAGAGATCTCGCCGGTGAAGGCTCCTGAGTCCTTCCAGTGCACGTTTTGGCTGGCGATCTGCACGTCGCTTCCAGCCAAGGCCTCTTGCAGCGTGGAAATGGCCGTGAAGGGCGGCGCCAGCACGATGCTGCGGTCCTTGGGGGCATTGGCCACTTGGGGCAGGAACGCGGCGGCGTATTGCTTGGCTTGAGCACAGGTCATGTGCATTTTCCAGTTACCGGCGATCACGACCGGCCGGGACTGAGTGCTCACCTGCGCTCCTCATTAAGGGTTGCCTAACTTACGGGGTGGCTGTGCCATCCCCTGGTTCGGTGGACTCAATTGTGAAGCGGCGGCCTGCGAGCTCCACCACATCACCGGATTGCAGCTTCCGGCCGCGGCGGGATTCCACGCTGCCGTTCACCTGAACTTCGCCGCCTTGGATGCGCAGCTTGGCTTCCCCACCGGTGGCAACGAGCCCCTGCCATTTCAGGGCCTGATCTAGGCGCATGGCTCCGCGTAGCCTGCCGCCATGGTTGCACCTTCTTCAGCCGGATTTCGCAGGCTGCTGCCTCTGCTGAAGCCCTACAAGAGGGAGCTGCTGGCGGGCGGCATTTGCATGCTGCTGTTCGTGGCGTCATGGCCCTTGTTGGCGGCCCAGGTCGGTCAGTTGATTCCAGCGATCGGGGATGGGGATTTCTCCCGGGTGTTGCGGGTCATCACCGTGTCCCTCTCCCTGTTTTTGCTGCAGAAGCTGGCTCAATTCGGTCAGGACACCCTGCTGGCTGATCCTGCCCTGCATGTGACCCAGGCCCTGCGCCGCCAGAGCTTTGCTCGGCTGCAGCGTTTGGAATTTGGAGCGCTGGAAACGCTTTCAGCCGGTGATCTCACCTATCGCCTGACCGAAGACGCTGACCGGATCGGTGAGGTGATCTACAAGAACATCCAGGAGACCGTTCCCAGCATTCTTCAGCTGGTGGTCATGTTTGGCTACATGATTTCGCTGGACTGGCAGCTCTCAGTGGCCACCCTGCTGCTGGCCCCGTTGGTGGCTGTGCTGGTGAGCAGCTTTGCGGGCCGGGTTCTCACCGCTGCTGAGCGCAGTCAAAAGCAGGTCAGTGAGTTGGCCGGGTTGTTGGGCGAGGCCATCTCTGGCTTGCCGCTCGTGCGCGCGTTTGCCGCTGAGCCTTGGTTGCAGCAACGCTTTGAAGAGGAGATCGAGCAGCACCGCCGTGCCCGCTACCGCACCATGCGGTTGCTGGCGCTGCAGCACCCAGTGGTGGGCTTCATCGAAGCCGCTGGGATCTTGGCCATCCTTTTGATCGGTGCCCTGCGGATCAGTGCTGGTGGCCTGAGCGGTGCCGGCTTCAGCAGCTTCATTGCGGCGCTGCTGATCCTGATCGATCCGATCTCCCGGTTGATCAATAACTTCAATGAGTTCCAGCAGGGTCAGGCCTCGCTCGGCCGTTTGCGCGAGATCGAGCGCGAGCCGATGGAGGAGCCTGATCGCCCCAATGCCCGGCCCATGCCCGCGCTCCAGGGAGCCTTGGATCTGCGCAATGTGAGCTTTGCCTATGAGCCTGGCAAGCCGGTGTTGCAGCAGCTCAACCTGCGCGTCGAGCCCGGCCAGGTGGTGGCGTTGGTGGGTCCCTCCGGTGCAGGAAAGACCACCCTGTTCTCCTTGTTGCTGCGCTTCAACCAGGCCCAACAGGGGGAACTGCTCTTAGATGGCGTTGATCTGCGCGATCTGCGCGCGGCTGAATTGCGCCGCTCGATTGCCCTGGTGCCGCAGCAGAGCGCCCTCTTCTCCGGCACGGTGGCCGAAGCGATTCGTTTTGGACGCAACGCCAGCGACGCGGAGGTGCGCCGAGCCGCTGAATTGGCGAATGCTGCTGGGTTCATTGAGGCGTTGCCCCAGGGCTACGACTCCCGGGTGGAAGAGCGCGGCAGCAACTTCTCAGGCGGTCAATTGCAGCGCCTTGCGATTGCCCGTGCTGTGCTCGGCAATCCCGCAGTGATGCTGCTCGATGAAGCCACCAGTGCTCTGGATGCGGAGGCCGAAGCCTCGGTGCAGCAGGGGCTGGAGCAGGCCATGGCCGGCCGCACCGTGTTTGTGATCGCCCACCGGTTGTCCACGGTTCAAGAAGCCGATCGCATCTTGTTCCTTGAGCGGGGCCGCATCGTTGAGCAAGGCAGCCACGATGAGCTGATGCGCTCTGGTGGGCGGTATAGCGCCCTGTGCAGCCGCCAAATCATTCGCCCAGCTCTGATCTGATCACCGGCTTGGGTGTGATCGTCTTCTTCAAGCGTCCTAGGACCTCTACCGCAACTTTCAGGCCTGCTCTAAAAGGATGGATGCATCCATGCCTTCGACATGCAGACCCCCCAGGACCAAAACCCGATTCTCACGTTTGAGGGCAAGCGCTACGACATCAATTCCCTCTCTGATGAGCTCAAAGAGCTGGTGCGCGGGATGCAGGTGGCTGAGGCCCAACTGCGCATGTACGAGGACACCTTGAAGGTGCTGGCCATCGGACGTCAGTCGATGGCCTTCCAGCTCAATGAGCGCCTCAAGGACGTCACTCCCCTGCCTGGTTGAAGCGGTAGTCGCGGGTGAGGCGGAACACCGTTCCAGAGAGCAGCAGCAGGGCGATCAGGTTGGGCAGGGCCATCAGGCCATTGAGGGTGTCAGCGACACCCCAAACCACACCGCGATCGCCCGCCACTGAACCAATCACCACAACGGCCACCCAAACCAGGCGGAAGGGAAGAATCGCCTTTTCGCCAAACAGGAATTCGGTGCAGCGCTCGCCGTAGAAGCTCCAGCCCAGCACCGTGGTGAAGGCAAACACCACCAGGCCTGCGGTAACCACCCCACCACTTCCCATCAAGCCGGTGTTGAAGGCGGTGATGGAGAGCACGGCACCTGCTTCGCCATTGGCGTACACCCCGGTGGTGATGATCACCAGTGCCGTCATGGTGCAGATGATCAGGGTGTCGATGAAGGTGCCGAGCATGGCCACCGTGCCCTGTCGCACGGGGTCGTTGGTTTTGGCAGCAGCGTGAGCGATTGGTGCACTGCCCAAGCCCGCCTCATTGGAGAAAATGCCGCGCTTGAAGCCCATCAACACCACTTGGCCAAAAGCGCCACCTGCAGCCGCTTCGCCGGAAAAAGCATTGCCAAAGATCGTGGCAAAGGCTTCTGGCACGGATTCGATATTGATCAGCAGAACGATCAAGCAAGCGAGCAGATAAAGCACTGACATCAGCGGAACGATTGCTGAAGCGGCTTGGGCAATGCGCTTGATGCCACCAATGATCACCGCAAACACCACAGCCCCAAGGACGATGCCTGTGACCAACCGTGGGACCCCCAGCATTGCCAAGGCGCTGGAAACCTCAAAGCACTGCACACCATTGCCGATGCCAAAGCCGGCCAACATGCCGAACAGGGCAAACAGCACCGCCAACCACTGCCAGTTGGGGCCCAGGCCATTGCGGATGTAATACATCGGGCCACCGACGTGGTTGCCGAGTCCGTCGACTTGCCGGTAGCGAACGGCGAGCACGGCTTCGGCGTACTTCGTGGCGATGCCGAACACGGCAATCACCCACATCCAAAACACAGCACCCGGGCCGCCAATGGCAATGGCACCAGCAACGCCTGCGATGTTGCCGGTGCCGATGGTGGCTGAAAGCGATGTCATCAACGCCTGGAAGGGGGTGATGTCGCCATCGCTTTCACCGGCTTCGCGCTGCCACAGCATGCGAACGCCATAGGGGAGCCGTTGCAGCGGCATGAAGCGCAGCCCCAGCATCAAAACGATGCCGGTGAAGGCAATCAGGAGGACCATCGGCCACCCCCAAACGATCCCGTTGATCGGATCGTTAATGCTGCTGATGAATTGCTCCATCCCATCCCTCGGTTGTCCGAGGGATGGTGCCACAGGTCTGAGCCAGTTTCAGCTCAGTTGGCCTTCAGATCGAGAAATTGAAAGCTCTGCTCTCCAGCTGGGCTGTCACCGAAGGCTTCGGTGCGAATCACGCGCTCACTGAGCACCCATGTTCCGCCTTCACCCAATGGCACGAAGGTGTCGGTGAAGTGGTTCACCCCACCTTTGGCTTCGCCGCTGGCTGGGTCGGCGTATTGGCTGCTGTAGCGCTTGCTCAAATAGCCGCTGCCGGTGTCGGTGACTTCTTCGGTGTGGATGGTCACCACGGTGCCGTGGATGTGGCGGTGCACCATCGTCACCACATCGTCTTTGATGCGGTACTTGTCGCCTTCCCCCTTGCCGCCAACGAGAACCTCAAGACCTTCATCGGTGCTGTCGCCCGCGCTGAACTGGTTGTCCTTGTGGGTCACCTCAAAGGGGCGACGCACCCGGTGGATGCAGACCTCCCACAGTTGGGAAGCCACAGCTTTGTGCACCTCCTCATTGCTGATGCCTTCAATTTCAGCCTTGAGGTCGCTGCCAACTTTGAAGCGGCCCTCAACCTGCTGATCGCCCTGGCTCCAGAGGCAGCGGCCGCTGTAACCAGCGAAGCCAGGATCCCAGGTGTAGCGGTTGTTGTAGGCCTCTGCGAAGAGGGAACGAATGTCGGTGCCCGGGGCGATGGGAGTGCTGACGCTCATGACTGTTGGTGCAGATCCTGCAAGGCGTTGATGGGCAAATCATTCTGCCGCTGCAGGCAGCCCACTGCTTCCACTGCCGCTCTGGCCCCCGCAAGAGTAGTGACGGTCGGCACGCGGTAGTCGAGGGCGGCCCGGCGCAAGTAACGATCGTCGTGGGCGGCTTGCCGGCCAATTGGGGTGTTGATGATCATCTGCACCTGATCGGAGCGGATCGCATCTTCGATGTTGGGTCTGCCCTCGTGGACTTTCAGCACCGGTTTGACCTTGAGGCCGTTGGAGCAGAGGTACTTGGCGGTTCCCTCGGTTGCAATCAGCTCGAATCCCTGCTCCTGCAATTTGCCGGCCACTTCCACCAGAGCTTCCTTGTCACGGTCGTGGGTGGAGAGAAACACGGTGCCCTTGGTGGGAAGTACCTCACCTGCAGCTAGCTCGGCTTTGGCGTACGCCATTCCAAAGTTGCTGGCGGTGCCCATGACTTCGCCAGTCGAGCGCATCTCTGGGCCCAGCACGGTGTCGGAACCGGGGAAGCGGCGGAAAGGCAAGACGGCTTCCTTGATGGCTTGTAGCGGAGGCTTGGGCTCCTGTTGCAATCCCAACTGCTCCAGGCTGCGGCCCGCCATCAGGCGACTCGCCAACTTGGCTAAGGGCACGCCTGTTGCCTTGGCCACAAAGGGCACCGTGCGCGAGGCACGGGGGTTGGCCTCAATGATGTACACCTCGTCTTGGCAGACGGCAAATTGCAGGTTGATCAAGCCCTGCACCTGCAAGGAACGCGCCAAATCGGCGCTCCATTGGCGAATCGTGGCCAGGGCTTCGGGTTTGAGGCTGACCGACGGCAAGCAGCAGGCTGAATCGCCGGAGTGGATCCCTGCCGGCTCAATGTGTTCCATCAGCCCACCGATCACCACCTGACCGCTCTCATCACAGAGGGCATCAACATCCACCTCGGTGGCGTTTTCCAGGTATTGATCGATCAGCACCGGTTGATCGGGGTCCACCTGCACGGCTTCGCGCATGTAGCGATCCAATTCATCGGCGCCGAACACCACCTCCATGGCACGGCCCCCCAGCACGTAGCTGGGCCTCACCACGACCGGGTAGCCGATGCGCTCAGCAATGGCTCGGGCCTCGTCTTCACTGCGGGCAATGCCATTGGCCGGTTGGCGAATCTGCAGCTTGCGCAGCACGCCTTCAAATTGTTCGCGGTCTTCTGCTAAGTCGATCGATTGCGGTGAGGTGCCCCAAATGCGGCAACCGGTGGTTTGGCCTTGCGCCGATTCCAGCCAGCGCAGCAGTGGCAGGGCCAGCTTGAGCGGGGTTTGTCCGCCGAATTGAACGATCACCCCATCGGGTCGCTCGGCTTCGATGACATTGAGCACGTCTTCGAGGGTGAGCGGTTCGAAATAAAGGCGATCACTGGTGTCGTAATCAGTTGAAACCGTTTCCGGGTTGCTGTTCACCATCACCGTTGCGAGCCCCTCGTCTTGCAGGGCGAAGGAGGCGTGGCAGCAGCAGTAGTCAAACTCGATGCCTTGGCCGATCCGGTTGGGACCTCCACCAAGGATCATCACCTTGCGGCGCGACTCCGGCGCGACCTCAGTCTGCGGGGCCAAGACCTCAAGCTGGCCTGCAGCATTGAGCCGTTCGACTGGGCGCTCGTAGCTGGAGTAGTGGTACGGCGTGGTGGAGGCAAATTCAGCGGCGCAGGTGTCGACTGTTTTGAACACCGCATTGATGCCCAGCCCTTGGCGATGGGCTCGAACAGCCAATTCGTCGCTGCCTGTGCACCAGCCGATTTGCCGGTCGCTGTAGCCCAGCTGTTTGAGCTCGAGCAGGGCCTCGGCATTGAGCTCGTTGAGGGAGCGCCCTTGAAGCAAGGCTTGTTCCCGGTGCAGCATGGCCGCCAATTTGGCCAGGAACCAGGGGTCGATCGCGCTGAGGGCATGCACCTGCTCAATGCTTCGGCCCCGCAGCAACGCCGTGCGAACCGAAAAAATTCGCTCGGGTGTTGGGGTGCGCAAGTTGGCATCGAGATCCCCTTCGCTGGGATTGGCTTCAGCGCGATCAGCGCCCCAGCCGGCATGGCCTGTTTCCAGCGACCGCAGGGCTTTCTGGAACGACTCCTCAAAGCAGCGTCCGATCGCCATGGCTTCACCCACCGATTTCATTGAGGTGGTGAGAACCGATGAGCTGCCACTGAACTTTTCAAAGGCAAAGCGGGGCACCTTGGTGACCACGTAGTCGATGGTGGGCTCAAAGCAGGCCGGCGTTTTGCCAGTGATGTCGTTGATGATTTCGTCGAGCCGGTAGCCCACGGCTAGGCGGGCAGCGATTTTGGCGATCGGGAACCCAGTGGCTTTGCTGGCTAAGGCCGAACTGCGGCTAACGCGGGGGTTCATCTCGATGACCACCACATCGCCGTTGGCTGGGTTGATGGCGAATTGGATGTTGCTGCCGCCGGTGTCGACACCGATCTCGCGGATGATCGCCAGGGATTGATCGCGCAGGCGCTGGTATTCGCGATCGGTGAGGGTTTGTGCTGGCGCCACCGTGATCGAATCACCGGTATGAACCCCCATGGGATCGAGGTTTTCGATGCTGCAGATGATCACCACGTTGTCGGCGGTGTCGCGCATCACCTCCAGCTCAAATTCCTTCCAGCCGAGCAGCGACTTCTCAATCAGGATCTGATCAACTGGGCTGGCTTCTAAACCGCTATTGCACAGCGCCCGAAATTCCTCGGGGTTGTAGGCGATGCCGCCACCCGAACCGCCCAGGGTGAAGGCGGGGCGAATGATGCGTGGGTAGCTGCCGATTTGATTGCCAACGGCTTCAGCTTCTTCCATGGAGGTGGCGATCCCCGATGGGCATACCCCCACCCCGATCCGTTCCATCGCCTGTTTGAACAGGTCGCGGTCTTCCGCTTTCTCAATGGCAGCCAGGTTGGCGCCAATCAGCTCCACGCCATGGCGCTCGAGTGTGCCGTCCTTGGCCAGGCTCACGGCCAGGTTCAACGCGGTTTGGCCGCCCATGGTGGGCAGCAGGGCATCGGGCTTCTCCAGCTCAATGACGCGCCGCACCACATCGGGGGTCAAGGGCTCGATGTAGGTCCGATCCGCCATCTCTGGATCGGTCATGATCGAGGCGGGGTTGGAGTTCACCAACACCACCTCAAAGCCATCAGCCCGCAAGGCTTTGCAGGCTTGCGTGCCGGAATAGTCAAATTCGCAGGCCTGGCCGATCACAATCGGCCCAGATCCCAGCAGCAAAATGCGGCGAAGGTCCGTGCGACGGGGCATGGGCCAGCGTTGACTCAAAACATTCTCAGCTTCTCATCCCCCCGTCGTGCTTCGGCTGGCGGTCGCTACGCTGAAGGTTGACCTTGACCTTTGAGTCGTCCCCGTTCATGAGTGAGCTTCAGCGCCTGAAAGGGCTGCTGCCTCCAGAGATGCAGAGCTGGGTCTTCGTGGAGGCCGCGGCCGCTGCTGATCCACCGCTGGTGAGCCTTGAGGAGATCGGGCGTGATGAGGTGGAGATCCAGGTGGATCTCGAGAAGTGGGATGCCCTGGCGCTCGACCACCGCAATCTGCTCTTCTGGCATGAGGTGGGCCGCATCCAAAACGATGCGATTCCCCGCGATGGCTGGGAAATGGCTGCCTTGGCCATCGGCCTAGGTGGTGCCATTGGTGAGCTGTGGGTTCAAGACGGCTTGCTGCTTGTGCTGGCCATGGGGCTTTCGGGCTTTGCCGGCTATCGCTTGTATCTGAAAAACAATTCTGAGAAGCGTCTGCAAGACGCCATTGCCGCTGATGAGCGGGCCATCAACCTGGCCACCCGCTTTGGTTACACCCTGCCCAATGCCTACAAAAGCTTGGGTGGCGCCCTGAAGGAACGCATCGAGCAGACCCGTAAAAAGCGGCAGCGCAGCTTTTTTGAAGATCGGCTTGAAGCTCTGCGCAAGAGCGCTGGCCGCGCCCGCGCTGAAATGGCCCAACAGCAGGGCAGCAGCCGCTCTGTAAGCAGTGAGAACGTGTATGGATAGTGAAGCGCTGGTGCAGCTGGCTGCTGAAGCTGCCGACGACCGCAAAGCCGTTGATATCCGCCTGCTCAAGGTGGATGACGTCACCACCTTGACCGACTGGTTTCTGGTTTGCAGCGGTCTCTCCACGGTGCAGGTCAAGGCCATTGCCCGCTCGGTTGAAGATCGTTTGGAAGAGCAGGGGCAGCTTCCCTTGCGCAAGGAGGGCTTCAGCGAAGGGCGCTGGGTCCTGCTGGATTACGGCGATGTGATTGTTCAGGTGCTCACACCAGAAGAACGCAGTTACTACGATCTGGAGGCTTTCTGGGGACACGGAACAACTGTTCCTTTTGTCTCTGCGGTGGCGTCGACTGGATCTTCAACCTGAACCATGAGCGTCTGTCCGGTGCCGGCGGAACAACAACCCCTGCGCCAGTACGAGGAACTGACCGCGTCTTGGTTTTTTCGGTGGCCTTCCACCAGTTTTGCGGCCTTGAGCCGCCGGCTAGCCCAGGGTTGGTTGCTGCTGCTGCCGATCACCTTGTTGGTGGCCAGCGGCAGCATTCCGTTGCGCCACGACATGCCGCGGTTGTTTGCCGCTGGTGCCGTTTCCGCCTTGGTGCTGCCTTTGCTTCTCTTGGTGCGTCAGTGGCTGGGCTGGACCTATGTGCATCGCCGCTTGATGCGAGAGCGCATCACCTATGAGGAATCGGGTTGGTACGACGGGCAGGAGTGGGAGAAGCCCTTGGAGTGGCGTGAGAAAGATCTGTTGATTGCTCAACATCAGGTGAGGCCTGTGCTGGGCCGTTTGCTGCGGGCTATCAGTGTTTTGGCTGCGCTACTGCTGTGGGGCGCCAGCCTCTGCCAGGCTCTTTGAGATCGGCACCGACGCATGACGTCATCGATGGGTCTTAGTGGTTCCAGCCTTGCGGGCCATCCCCCGCTGGAGGTGCGGCTGCTGCGCGATGGGATGACCGAATCGGTGCACCGGGTGCATGCCGTGGTCTGTGACCAGCGCGGCCGCCTGTTGATGCGCGCTGGCGATGCCCAGCATTTGAGCTTTATTCGTTCGGCGCTCAAGCCCTTTCAAGCCCAGACTTTTGTCTCCAGTGGTGCCCTGGATGCTCAAGGGGGCGCGGAGCGCGCAATGGCGATTGCTTGCGCCTCCCATGACGGCGGCAAAGACAAAGCCCGTGAAGCCTTCCAGATTCTCTGGCGGGCCGACATCGATGCGTCGATGTTGCGTTGCCCGGTCCCAGCGGGCAAAGAGAGCCCGCTGGAGCACAACTGCTCGGGAAAGCATGCGGCGTTTTTGGCCAGTTGCCGGCGCATGTGCTGGCCTTTGGAGGGCTACCTCAACAAAAATCACCCATTGCAGCAGGAGCTGTTTGGCCGCATCGCTGAGCTCCTGGGGTTGCCAAAAGATGAACTGATCATCGCGAGCGATGACTGTGGCGCCCCCACCGTTCAGCTTCCTTTGAGTCAGATGGCGCTGCTGTTTGCCCACCTTGGGGCTGGAACGCTGCCCAACCTCGAGCGCTTGGTGCGCGCGATGCAGGCCCACCCCGAGCTGGTGGCAGGTGTTGGTCGTTTTGACACCGAGCTGATGCGCCGCGGCTTGGACATGCTGATCAGCAAAGGTGGCGCTGAGGGGATTCAATGCCTGGCCCGTGTGGGCGAGGGTCTTGGTTTGGCGATCAAGGTGGAAGACGGCGCGAGCCGCGCCAAGCGTGCGGTGGCTTTGCACCTCTTGCGTCAGTTGGATTGGCTCACGCCCACCGCTTTGGAGGAACTGGAGCAGCAATTCATGATTCCGATGGCTGGTCAGCGGCTTGAGGTGATCGGCGAATTGGTTTGATTGGTTGCCAACTGTCGCCGTTGTCACCTAAGTTTTGGTTTCGGTTGCCGCGGGGTAGAGCAGCCTGGTAGCTCGTCGGGCTCATAACCCGAAGGTCGGGAGTTCAAATCTCCCCCCCGCCACCAATTCCTTCAACCGCTCCTTCTGGGGGCGGTTTTTTATTGGCTTAGTCCACCAGCTATCAGGTGAGTGCGGATCGCTTCTGCCACGCTTGCCGTTCGGTTGTCTACATGCAGCTTGTGATGGCTAGCAGGTGTTGCCGTGCTGTGACATTGACGATGAGCTGGTTGGCATCAATGCGCATCTCAGCTTCGAAACCGTTTGAGCTGCTGATGGCACCGCGCTGTCGTCAGCGGGATCTCAGCCCTTTGGTGGCAACGTCTTAATGAGCCAGCTGCCGCCGGATCCCTTCCGCTGCGGCTGCTGTGCGGCCTTGAACATCAAGCTTTTGCATGATCGTTTGCACATGCCCTCGGGCTGTCGAGCCAGCGATATGCAGCCGTTGGCCGATCTGCTGATTGGTGAGGCCATCGCAGAGCAGCTGCAGCACTTCGCATTCGCGGCGCGTGAGTTGCAGCGGATCTGGATAGCGTTTGCTGGTGATCGCCATGGTTGTTCAGCTGGTGTGAAGAGTTGGGCTGGTGTCTGCGGAACGATCCAGCCCAGCCAGCCCCCCTGCATCCCACCGCTTCAGGAGCTGGCGAACCTACTGAATGGGTTTTGTGTGACCACCGCGCGACTGAATCGTTGCGGTTGTTGTCAAGAGTCGTACGACTCACAACGACACAGCCCTAGAGACGTCGCTCTTCCAAAGCTGCGCTGAGCCGCTCCACCGCTTGCGCCAATTGCTTTTGGCTATCCGCAGCAGGATCGACTTTGGCGGTGCGGTGCCTGAGCCGCTCCACGCTCTTGACCACCACAAACACAACCGCCGCCACGACCACAAAGTTCAGCAGTGCCACCAAAAGGTTGCCTGCTGGCCAGCTGCTGATTGAATCAATGCCCAGCTCGGCCATGGTGGGGTTGAGGGCTGCGGTGGTGAACAGTTCCACAACCGCTTGCACCACCTTGGTGAAGGCCGCGCCAATAATCACGGCAACCGCCAGATCAACCACGTTGCCGCGGTTGATGAAGTCAAGAAATTCACGGCCGAGTCCTTTGCCCATGGGATTGCCCAAGTTGGGTTTCAGGATGCCGACTTTGCCGCTTGGTTTCAGGCTGCAATCGGTGTGGTGTGGAGGTGGATCATGATTTGCAGCTGCTCAGCCACCTCGAGCCAGTGCTGGCGTTCGCCCTCTGTTGTGGCGTCTTCTGCCCGCTGGATGAGTTGGCTGCGGCGCTCAGCCAGCTTTTCAATGAATGAAATGGTGTCTGACATTTCAACCATTATTCGCTCAGGCGAAATTATCAGAACCAGCCAGAAATGGCGTTGATTTGTTCTTTCGACTCAGAACGTTGGATTCTGTGACGTTCAACGTGATGTTGCGTTACTTGTGTTGCATTGACTGCAAGCCATAACGACTACGACGTCTTCAAAGCATCCACCACCTCAGGGAAGTGCTCATCGAGGCAGTGGTCACAGACGCCATGGCTAAAGCCCATCGAGGTGGTGCGGCTGAGGTAGTTATCCAGGTAGTCCCAGTCGCCTTCGGAATCACGCACCTTTCTGCAATAGGAGCAGATGGGGAGCACCTGTTGGCTGCTGGTGATGCTGCTCAAGCTGTTGAGAAAGCGCAGCGAGCGGCGGCGCAGTTCCAACAGGGTCACCACCTGCCGGGCCAGCGACTTCATCACGATCAGCTGCGCATCACTGAGTGCTCCCGGTTTGCGGTCAATCACGCAGAGGGTGCCGAGGCGATGCTCCGCGGGTGTTTCTAGTGGGAAGCCAGCATAGAGGCGAATGTTGGGATCGCCGCTGACCAGCGGGTTATGCCGAAAGCGTGTGTCGTTGAGGGCGTCCTCAATGATCATCGGCTCGGAATCGGCGATGGCATGGGCGCAAAACGACCAATCCCGTGGTGTTTCTCGCGCTTCTAAGCCAACGGTTGACTTGAACCATTGCTTCTCATCGCTCACCAGGCTCATCAGGGCAATTGGTGTACCGCAGGTGATCGAAGCGATGCGGGTGATGTCGTCGTAACACTGCTCTGGCCGGGTCCCCAGCACGCGATATTCGGCGAGGGCTTGGAGCCTTTCTGCCTCATTGGCTGCCCGTTTGGCTGAGTAATACAGAGCCATCCAAATACCTGAGGTTCTTCCCTATAAAGGGCCCTATGACGGTGTTAATGGCGATCAGGATTGTCTGGCTCGTGAATTATTGATCGGGGATAAAACGTATTGATTGGCAATCAAATGGTTTGCCCCCTGCTCAGCTAGCGGCAACATCGCAGGAGCGGCTGAACAGGCCGTTCAGGTAGTGCTGGGCAACCGCGCGATCACTGCTGCCGTTTTGGAATAGGAAGCTGGCCAACGCCGAGCTCACGAGTTGGTACTGATCCCACTGCGGGTTGGATTGCAGGAAGCCCTGCATGCTGCCGAACAGGGCTTCGGGGATTTCGGCTTCCAGGCTGATGATTTCTTGGCTTGGGTTGGCGTTACTGGTCTGGCTGTTGCACCCGTCGTTCAACGTTGGCTCTCCGCTTGCCCAGTGATGAAGCCACAGATCGGGGTGCTTCGTCAAAGGTGGTGCTGATGTCGAATCAGCTCCTGTCTCATCGCTGAGATTGCTCTCGCTACCAGTGTTTGTATCAACCGAACATGACGACTTTCTGCTGATTGAATCGCTTGGCCTCGAGCGTCAAGTGATTCGTTCGGGCTGATGCAATCTCCACAGAACGACCAAATCAGGAGCTTTTAAGGAGAAAACCTGTGGAAAGCCCCCCGGCCGCCTGGGGAAAAGCCTGCTTGGCTGTGGAGAACAGGAAACGATTAGCAGGGCTAATGATTGTGAGTCTTACGAGACTGGCATGAGAGCGCGACGGATGTGATCGTTAGATGCTGGGTTTTTCTTCCGATTTGATCTGCATCGTGCGAGGCCCGAGGGGGTGATCGGCGTGGGGATAGATCGGGTGGTGATGACCATGGTCGTGACTGTGGTCATGACTGCCCTGGGGAAGCGGCACGCCATCGGGCTGGCAAGCCCCGGTGCATTCGTTTTCACAGAGTTGGCAGGGCTCATTGAGGCCCTCGACGTGGTGGTGATGGCTGTGCTGAGGAGCGCCAACTTCGGTTTCAAAACCGAGCACCTGCTGGCGGTATTTGCAGAGTGAGCAATTCATGGCGGTGTCGCCGCGAACCACCTCCGCCACCCGTTCGATGAAGGTGTCGATCACCATTGGGTGATCACCGAGGTAGCTGGCTTGTAGGAATTCCACCTCGGGGTGGTCGGCGGCAACGCGCTCGCTGTGTTGCCGGATGCGGCTGACCAGCACCCCTGAAAACAAGAAATAGGGGAACACGATCACGCGCTTGAAACCCAGCTTCACCACATGGCGTAGGCCAGGCTCCACCAAGGGGAAGGTGACACCGGAATACACCGTTTCACCCCAGCCAAAGCCAAAACCCTCCACCAGCATCCGGGTCACCTTGGCGACATTGGAGTTGGCATCAGGGTCGGATGAGCCGCGGCCCACCACGACCAGCAGGGTGTCGCTCAAGGGCACATCGCCGCTGGCCTGATCAATGGCCTCGCGGATGCGTGCCCCCGCCGCTTGGATCATCTTGAGGTCAACCCCCAGTTCGCGGCCGTAGTCGACCTGCAGGCCGGTCTCAGCGCTGTAGGTGTTCAGCACCGATGGGATGTCGTTCTTGGCGTGGCCTGCGGCAAACAACATCCCGGGCACGGCCAGCACCCGCTGAACCCCTTGCTGCCTCAGCTTCTCGAGGCCATCGCGAAGGATGGGCCTGGCAAATTCCAAGTAGCCATGTTCCACCGGTAGCTGGGGGAGCTTGCGGCGCAGGCCATCAGCCAACTTGGCGAATTCATCGACGGCCAAGCGATTGCGGCTGCCATGGCCGCAGATCAGTACGCCGAGTCCGTCTGCGCTGGTGAAGTCGTCCGCCATGGGTTGGCCTTACTGCAAGCGACGCTATCGCCTGGCTTTCTCTAGAGCCCGAGCCCCACGGTTTGTCCCGATTGATGACTGCTCACGCAGGCATCCATGACCTGCTGGCTGGCGAGCCCCTCCAGGAGCCCCGGCACCATCGGGCGCTGTTGGCGAACGGCATCAGCCCACCAGCCGATCAGGCGGCTCACAGGAGCAATACGGCCGTCTTCCCAGCTGCGAGCAAAGCTCAAGCTTGGATCGGGAGGCAGGGGCGCCAACCCAGCGCCACCTTTGGATCCCTGCAGGGAAAAGCCATGGACGTAGTCGCTCTGATTGCTGGACCCCAGCACCAGCGTTCCCTCTGAGCCGTAGAGCTCCATCCAGCAGCCGCGCCCTTGGCGGGCTGTGGAGGCGAGGGCGAGCTGGGCTGAGAGCTGTTGACGCGCTCCTGGCCACTGGGGTTCGAGTTGCAGTTGGGCAAATGCCGTGTCGGCTGCGTCCACCTGCCCGAGCCCGGATCCATCAGCTTTGGGCCTTTCGCTGATCGCCACCGAGAGCTGAGCTTGCACTTGGCGGACGGGGCCCACCAGCCACTGCATCATGTCGAAGGCATGGCTTCCCAAGGCGCCCAAGACCCCTCCTCCGAGGGCCTGCTGGGAATACCAATTCCAGGGGCGCTGCGGGTTGGCCCGGCTGCCCATCAACCAATCAAAACGAAGCAGCCAGGGGTCGCCGATCCAGCCCTGGTGAAGCAGGGCGGCCAGCTGTTGAAACGCTGGAACGGCCCGGTATTCGAAATTCACCGCGCAAATCAGCCCGCGTTCAAGCGCCAGCTGTTCGAGCTGCTGGGCTTCTGAGGCATTGAGGGCCACAGGTTTTTCCAGCAGGAGATGCTTGCCGGCCAACAGCGCCTGTTTGGCGAGTTCAAACCGAGCAGCTGGTGGGGTGGCAATCACCACAGCTTCCACCGCAGGGTCGCCAAGAACTTGCTCAAAGTTGCTGCTGCCGGGCAGCTCGGCGGCGCGGCTGGCTTGCTCGACCCGGTCTTGGCGTGGATGCCATAACGCCACGGGCACGGCTTGGGGGCAGGCCCGCAGCGCTGGTATGTGCACCTTCTCGCCAAAGCCCAGACCAGCAAGGGCAACTCCAAGGGGGCGTGGAGCGCTCATCAAGCCAAACCCTCCAGCTGAGCTTCTTGGCAAACCTGCTCCATCACGCTGGAGATCAAGGCGTCTTCGGAGGCAATCTCCCAATCGGCCTGCAGCTTGGGCAGGCCATTGACTTGCAGATCACGAAAGCGCTGGCTGCCGCACTCAATCGCCATCACATACAACTGGCCGGATGGATTGGGTTTGTCATCGCTGGCCGCTGGCGTGAACCGGCTGAGCACGGTGAGCTCACCGCGGCGGTTGAGCCTGAGGCTGCCTTTGTCCCACCACTGTTGGCCTTCCTCAGTGGCCGGCACTTCGATCCACTCCACTGGTCCGGCCCAGGCCGCTGGCCCGGGTACCAGGAGCAGGATCAACAGCAGCAGCCACGACAGCAGCCGGGAGCTCATGCCGAGACAGCTGCTGGTTGTTGGTGCATTTGCAGCAAGCTCGCCAGTCGGCTGCGCAGCTGGGTGCGCGGAATGATGGCGTCAACAAACCCGTGGTCTTGGAGGTATTCGGCGGTTTGGAAGTTGTCGGGCAGTTTTTCGCGCAGAGTTTGCTCAATCACGCGGCGCCCGGCGAAGCCAATCAAGGCTTTGGGCTCGGCCAAGATCAGATCGCCCAACATGGCGAAGCTGGCGGTCACACCACCGGTGGTGGGGTGGGTAAGCAGCGGGATGTAGAGCAGTTTTCTAGACCGGTGCCGCTCCAGCGCGCCGGAGATCTTGGCCATCTGCATCAAGCTCAACATGCCCTCCTGCATGCGGGCACCACCGCTGGCGCACACCACAAGCACAGGCAGCTGTTGCTCGGTGGCCGTTTCGATTAAGCGGGTGATCTTCTCGCCCACCACCGAGCCCATGCTTCCGCCCATGAAGCGGAAATCCATCACCGCCAATGCAATGCCTTGGCCTTCAATGGTTCCGGTGCCGCAGACCACGGCATCACGCAGACCCGTTTGGCGTTGGCTATCGCGCAGACGATCGGCGTAGGCGCGGCGGTCTTTAAAGGCGAGCGGATCGGTGGGGCTGAGTTCACCATCGACGGGAATGAAGCTGCCGGGATCCAGCAAAATCCGCAGCCGCTCTTCGCTGTGAATCCGGTGGTGATAACCGCAAGACGCGCAGACACTGGCATTGGCAATGAGGTCTTTGCGGTACACAACCTCGCCACATTCCGGGCATTTGCTCCACAGGCCATCACCCTCATCGGGCTCCGGCGTTGGGCGCAACGCGGGAGCCGTCTTGCGGCGATCAGCAAACCAGTCGAGCAGCGACAAACGACAATCCTCTGATGGGGCCCATTAAAAGCCCATGGGCCCCGGGTTGATCAAGAGGGCCCAAAGGGCGTCACAGGCCAACCAGCTCAGCAGCCCGCCAACGGCCAAAAAGGGCCCAAATGGAAAGGGTTGCTTGGGACCTAACAAGCCGCTGAGCCGGCCAGCCAAGCCAAAGGCGGCGCCCAAAACCACTGCAACAGCGCAGGCCACGGCCAGTCCTTGCAAGCCGAGCCAAGCCCCCAGCAGGGCCGCCAGCTTGGCGTCACCCAAACCCAGCGCCGGGGCCCCCAGCAGTTTTTCGCCCAGGCCGCTGATGCCTTCAAAAATCAGCAGTCCGGTGGCGGCCGCCACCGAATGCCACAGCAACAGTTCAGTTCCGAGGCCAAGCCACCAGCCCGCTAGCGCTGAGAGAGCTAGGCCGCTGATCACACCCCAACGGCACAGCGGTTCAGGCAGGCGCATGGTGCGCAGATCGATCAGGGCCAGCGGCAGCAACAAACTCAGCAGCAGGCCCCCTGCCAACAGGTTGGGGAATGGGTCTAAGGGGCCGAAGCGTCCAACCCCCGGCTGGGCGAGCAGCACCCAGAGCCCACCGCTGAGCAGCTCAATTAAGGGGTATTGAACGCTGATCGGGCCATGGCAGAACTGGCACTGGCCGCGCAGCAGAACCCAGCTGAGCACTGGGATGTTGTTGGTCCAGGGCAGGTCATGGCCGCAGCGCGGGCAGTGGCTGCCGGGCCACACCACGGATTCACCGCGCGGCAGGCGCCACACCACAACGTTCAGAAAGCTGCCGATGCAGAGCCCCAGCAGCAGGGCGAGCAGCATCATCGCCGTTGGCGCAGCCGGCCATGGGTGCGGCGGCGCAACAAGTCGAGCTCTAGAAACTGCTCCTCAGGGAGCAAAACGGGTGGCTCAAATATCACCCGGCCACTGAAGTTTCGGGTTTCAATCACAACCCCGAGCGGCTCTACGCGAGCGCCATAACGCTCCAAATGAGCCAGATAAAGCTGACGGCCAACACTCAGCAATCGCGACAGTTGATCCGGTGACCATCGCGCTGGACCCGGATCGATCGACGCCTGGGCGCCGCGTATTGCGAATGAGGGCATGCTCACGCCCTCAAATTAGCTGCAACGCAGCAAATGTTCAGGCCTGGGCGCGCTTTTCCTCGATCATGCGGTGAATGATCGGGGTCAAGATCAGCTCCATGGCGAAGCCCATCTTGCCGCCGTTCACCACGATGCTGGTGGGGCTCGACATGAAGGAGTCGTGGATCATGTTGAGCAGGTAGCTGAAATCAATGCCCCACTTCTCGCGAGCTCCCTTGCGGAAGTGGATGATCACGAAGCTCTCATCGGGAGTCGGGATGTTCCGGCAGATGAAGGGGTTGGAGGTGTCCACCGTGGGCACCCGTTGGAAGTTGATGTCAGTGCGGCTGAACTGCGGGCAGATGTGGTTGATGTAATCCGGCATGCGGCGCAGGATTGTGTCCACGATCGCTTCAGCGGAATAACCGCGCTCGGCGTTGTCGCGGTGGATCTTTTGAATCCACTCGAGGTTGGTGATGGGCACCACGCCCACTAACAAATCCGCCAGGGAGGCCACGTCGTAGGTGTCGCCCACCACGCCGCCGTGCAGGCCTTCGTAGAAGAGCAGATCCGTGCCGCTGGGGATGGGCTCCCAGGGGGTGAATTGACCGGGGTCGAGGTTGGTGCCGAGGCGAGCGTTGTGCTCGGAAGCCTCTTCTGGGCTGTGCAGGTAGTAGCGCTTTTCGCCTCCGCCAGATTTGCCGTAGGTGCGGAACAGCTCTTCGAGCTTGTCGAAGAGGTTGGCTTCGGGGCCGAAGTGGGAGAAGTTCTCGCCAGCAGCCAGGGCATTGGCCATGGCCTCCTTCATCGGCATCCGCTCGTAGCGGTGATAGCTGTCGCCCTCCACCACAGCAGGGGTGATGCCCTCGCGAGCAAAGATGTGCTCAAACGCCCGCTTCACAGTGCTGGTGCCAGCTCCGGAGGAACCGGTGACGGCAACGATCGGGTGGAGGCTGGACATCAACTACGGCACGTGCTCGGGGGAGTTTGCCATGAAGCCCCCCCGTTGGTTCAGCCCAGGGCTTTGAGCAAGGCCTCACCCATGGCTTGACAGCCCACGGCGGTGCAGCCCTCGGCCATCAAATCGCCGGTGCGCAGCCCCTGGGCCAGCACTGTGTCAACGGCTTTTTCAAGGCTGGCGGCAGCGGCTTCTTGCTTCAAGCCAATGCGCAGCATCATCGCCGCTGACAACACCATGGCCAGCGGGTTGGCCTTGTCCTGGCCAGCGATGTCAGGGGCGGAGCCATGCACCGGCTCAAACAGCCCAGGCCCATCACTGCCCAGCGAGGCCGAGGGCAACATGCCGATCGAGCCGGTGAGCATGGCGGCTTCATCGCTGAGGATGTCACCAAACAAGTTGCCAGTGAGCAGCACATCGAACTGCCGCGGGGCCCGCACCAATTGCATCGCGGCGTTGTCCACATACATGTGGCTCACCTCCACGCCGCTGTAATCGCTGGCCATGGCATCCACCCGCTCACGCCAGAGCTGGCTGACATCGAGCACATTGGCTTTATCAACCGAGCACAGCCGTCCGCTGCGCTGGACAGCCAGGTCAAACCCAACCCGGGCGATGCGATCGATTTCGCTGCTGCTGTAGGTCATGGTGTTGAAGCCGCGTTCCTCGCCGCTGTCGGTGGTGACGCGGCCCTTGGGCTGGCCGAAATAGATGCCTCCGGTGAGCTCCCGCACCACCATCAGATCGACGCCGCTGATCACCTCTTCGCGCAGGGTGCTGGCGCCGATCAACGCCGGCACGATCTTGACGGGACGCAAATTCGCGAAGAGCTCCATGCCCGCGCGCAGGGCCAAGAGGCCCGATTCCGGCCGTTTGGCGCGCGGAAGCTTGTCGTATTGGGGACCACCGATGGCGGCCAACAGCACGGCATCGGCCCCGCGGCAGGCCGACAGGGTGCTGGCCGGTAGCGGTTCACCGGTGGCATCAATGGCCGCACCTCCCACCGGTTGTGGGTCAAAGCTGAGGCTGAAGTTGTGCTGTTGGGCGACCACCTCGAGCAACCGACGGGCCACGGCCGTGATCTCCGGGCCGATGCCATCACCGGCCAGCAGAGTGATGCGATAGCTGCTCATCAACGCCTGAACGTCCAGGCGCTGAACCTACTGTCCGGCTTTCTCCTCGCTCAGGCGCCGCACGGTGCGGGCCATTTCCGGCAGCTTGTTGAAGGCGGCTGAGCAGCGCAGCCAGAGGCGGTTGGGGATGGCGGGGTAGCCGCTCACCACTTCACCGGCAGCGATTTCCCCATGGATCCCTGACTTGCTGGAGGCGATGGCGCGATCGCCCACGACAGCCCGATTGGCCACACCGACTTGGCCGGCCAGGATGACGCCATTGCCGAGGCGGGCTCCGCCGGCAATTCCCACCTGCGAGGCCAACGCACAGCCCTTGCCGGTCACCACGCCGTGCCCCACCTGCACCAGGTTGTCAATTTTGGTGCCGGCTCCGATGCGGGTTTCACCCACCGATGGTCGGTCGATAGTGCTGCCGCAGCCCACCTCCACCAGATCTTCCAGCACCACTTGGCCGGTTTGGGGCATCTTGCGCCAGCCGCTGGCGGTGGGCACAAAGCCAAAGCCCTCCGATCCCACCACGGCATTGGAATTCACCACACAGCCTTGGCCCAAACGGCTGCCCGGATGCAGCACGGCATTGGCGTGAATGGTGCAACCAGCTCCCAGCTGCACATCGGCGTAGAGCACAGCGCCCGGATGCAGGGTGCTGTCAGCTCCGATCACCACATCAGCTCCAACCACGACCCGCGGGCCAATGTGCACACCAGCGCCGATTTGAGCGCTGGGGTCCACCACGGCGGTGGGATGGATACCCGCCTCAGGCTTGGCTTCGGGATAGAGCTGCTCGAGGGCCTCGGCAAAGCCCAGCCGTGGGTCTTTGAGGGCCACCCAGGCAATCCCAAGCTGGGTGGCTTGCTGCTGAAGTTCGGCGTTACAGGGCAGCAGCAGCGCTGAAGCCCCTGTACAGCTCAGCGCTTTGCTGAGGGCATTGTCTTTTTCCAGAAAACTGAGCTGGCCCTTACCGGCTTGATCGAGAGCCGCTGCACCCTCGAGGTCCGGGTCTGAGGCGAGATGGATCTCCGCTCCGTCTGCACCGCTGAGGCTCTCCAGTAGGGCGCTGAAGCGGGGCATGCCGGTGTGGTTTAAGGGGGCGGCGGGATCGTAGGCCGACTCAGGTGAGCTGTGATCACCAACTGATCGCGGTGGACCACCACGCCCTGCACCTGATCACTGCTGCAGCGGCTTAAGCCACGGGCCAATTCCTGGCCACTGCTGTTGCAGATGCGAACGGGTTGTTGGGCCTCAAAGGAACCTTCGATGCTGCTCACCCCAACGGCCAACAGCGATCCACCCTGCTCGACGAGGGCCTTTTCAGCGCCGGCATCAATCACCACGTCCGCTTCAGGCACCAGGGCATGGGCCAGCCAGCCTTTGCGATCTGGAATCGGTTCGGAACTGGGTAAAAAGCGGGTGCCATGGTCACCACCACCGAGCAACTCACGCACCACAGCTGGGTTGCGTCCATTGCCGAGGCGAACCTGGATGCCGCTGGCGGTGGCGATGCGGGCTGCCGCCAACTTGGTGGTCATCCCACCGGTTCCCCAGCGGCCACCATCACCGGCGGCGGAGTCGAGGGCATTGAGTTCATCGAGGTCGCGCACCTCCCGAATCGGCCGAGCGTTGGCGTTGGCTTTGGGATCAGCCGAATACAGCCGATCGACATCGGTGAGCAACAGCAACTCATTGGCGCCAATGGCGACGGCAACCAGAGCAGAGAGGGTGTCGTTGTCGCCAAAACGGAGCTCTTCGGTGGCGAGGGTGTCGTTCTCGTTGATGATCGGCAGCACATCCCAGTCCAGAAGCTGCAGAAGGGTGCGGCTCGCCTTGATGAACCGCCGCCGTGAGGCCAGATCACCACGGGTGAGCAGCACTTGGGCCACGGTTTGACCATGGGGCCGAAACACAGCGTCGTAGCGCGCCATCAGTTGGCCTTGGCCAATGGCTGCTGCCGCCTGCAGCTCCTCCACCAGTTGCGGCCGCTGCGCCAAGCCCAGTTCATTGCAGCCCAAACCAACAGCGCCACTGGTGACCAGCACCAGGCGAGTGCCGCGCTGCCTCTCGGCGCTGAGGTTGGCGGCCAGCGCCTGCAGAAACTCATCACCAGCCCTCAGCAGGCTGGTGCCCACCTTGACCACCAGGGTGCGCTGCGTCACTGGGGCAGACCGCTATCCACGCGCGCTCCGCACCAGCGGGCGAGGGTGCGCTCTCCGCGTTGCAGCCGGTCGTTGTGTGAAGCACGGCCGCTGACACCAATGGGTTGCACCAGCACGGTGAACAGTCCCAATCGGTTGCCGGCCAGAACATCGGTGAACACCCGATCGCCGATCAGGGCCACTTGCTGCGCCGGCAATTGCAACTGCTCCAACACCTGCCTCAGGGGGCCGCGCCGCGGCTTGCCGGCACCAGCGGTGTAAGGCAACTCAAAGCTGTTGGCAACGGCTTCGATGCGCCGGCGGCTGGGGTTGTTGCTGAAGAGATGCAAACGGAACTGTTGACGCGCGTCGTGGACCCAACGCACCACCCGTTCGGGCAGCACCTGGCTGTGGCGGGGAAGCAGGGTGCAATCCACATCGAGCACCAAGGATTCAATGCCGCGATCGCTGAACACCTCCAGCGGCAGATCGCAGAGTGTGCCTTGGGGCGCCCAGCTTGGTTCCAGCAGCCGCTTGAGGTTCAATCCTGGCTCTCCCGCTCCTCCAGTTCGGCCTCGATTCGGGGTTGGATCCGCTCAAATTCATCGCCCTGCACCAGCTGGGCATGGCCGTTCTCCATCCGAGCCACCACAAAGAAGGGGTCCAAGGGGATGTAGAGGCCGTATTCCTGTTCAGCAACCAGAAAGCTCACCAGCAGCTCATAGGTTTCGGCGTCGTCATCGTCGTCATCGTCGGCGTCCACGTCGAGTTCTTCGGGGTCGGGCTCATCCAGCTCACCGGCCACGGTCAAGGTCACGGCCGAGCGCACCAAGCTGAGCTCATGCTCTTGCAGCACCACCTCGGCGGTGGAGAGCACCGGTTCACTGGCACTGGCGGGCTCGATCAGCTCTGGCTCGTCGTCATCGGAGAGACGAAACAGGCAGACAGGGGTGTCCACCGGGGTGAGCAAGGCGTAGTCGTTGCCGTCGAGGGGGATGAGTTGCTCGAGAAAGCAGAGCAGTTCTTGGCCTTGCCCGTCTTTGACATGGACCGTAGGCACATCACCACTGCCACTGATCGGGGGTTGCTCGCTCATCGCCGCTTGGGATCCGCCTCCAGCTTCCCTTACCGCATACGGGCTGTCAGTGGTTAGGGCCCGAGGCGGGGACAGGTTCCGGTCCGTCCTGCAGCCACTGCTGAAGCAACAGGGCAGCAGCGGCACTGTCGAGTCGCCCGGTGCGATCCCCATGCAGGCCGTGCTGTTCGGCGGCCGCCCAGCTGCTGGAGTGCTCATTCACCCAGGCCACAGGCAAGCTCAAGCTTTGGGCGAGTCGTTCGCCATAGCGCCGGCAATGCTCGGCTTGGGGCGTGAAGGCCCCGTCGGGGTCCAAGGGCAGGCCGACCACCAGCGCCAAGCAGCGGCGCTGCTCCACCAGGGGTTTGAGCTGCTCCAGGTCCTGGTGGAAGCGGCCTCGCTGCAGGGCCGGTAGCGGCGTCACGCTTAGTCCGAGCGGATCGCAACCGGCCAGGCCAATGCGGCGCCGGCCCACATCGAGCGCCAAAACTGAGCGGGCTTGCGGCGGCTGCTTCAGCGCCAAGGCATCGCCCCGGGCACTGGGCGACCAGGCTGCAACTGCCCCACCAAACGCTCCAGGGTGCGGCTGGCCAACTCCCCAACCGCGGGGCTTTCTTGGCGGCGCCAAAGGCTGCGGGCCAGCACCAACTCCTCTTGCAGAGCCTCGGCGCCTTGGCTCTCCAGCCAGGCCATGCCGGCCTGGTTGCGCACTTCGCAGCGCAGGCTGATGGGCCAGTGGGGTTGGCAACTTTGACGCAACAACTCAGCGAGCGGCGGCCCCATCAGTTGGCTCCAAGCGGGGTGCAAGCTCAGCTCCACCTCCACACCATCGCTGTTGCTGCGCTTGAGCAGCCGCGCTGCTGCAACGGCTTGGTGACGTTGGCTGTCGACCAACAACAAGCTGCCGCTGCGCGCATCATCGAGTAGGTCTTCTCGGCGTAGATCCTGCATTTGACGCAGCAGGCTGGGGGTGGCGGAGAGCTCAAGTTGCAGCAACAGAGCGCTGTTGGTGCTGTTGAGCGTCTCGAGCTTGAGCTGTCCTGGTAGTTGCTGGCAGCTCTGCAGGTGTTCAGCGCTGCTCAGGCGCCACACCTGCTGCTGTTGCAGGGTTTGGAAGCCCTGTTCGCGCAGGGCCGCCAGCACGGGGGTGTCATGGCTGCCGGCGCGGGCAATCCAGCTGAGGGCGCCAGGCACCCGTTGAATCACCTCACGAATCAGCAGGATCGTGGTGTCGGTGCGGCTTTGCACCTCGTCTTCCAGCAGCAGCTCATCGATTCGCCAGCAGGTGCCGCGGCGGTTGCAGGGCTCGGCCACCAGCAGGCCAGCGAGGCCACCTGAGGGATGCAAGGCCACCAGGGCCACCGGCGGTGAGCTGGCGGCTCGGTTGATCAGATTGTTCAGTCGTTGCGGCCACCGCTGAAGCAGCAGGTGCTGCAGCCGAGGGCGTAGGGGCTGCCAGCGGCCACCTTGAAGCAGCGCCAGGTGTTGGAGACCCAGCGGTTGCAGCTTCAGCAGTTCGCACTGAGGGCCAATGGCCATCGCGCAACCCTTCCTGCCTGGATGCTATCGACGTTCTGCCGACTGCGGACGCACCACCACCAACGGAGTGCGTTGGTTGGCATTGCCGGCCGGATTGGGCCGCAGTGCCCGCTCCAGCAGGCCCTCATCACAACCTTGGCTGGAAGCCAGCACCTTGACCCGGCCGAGATCATTCACATCCACCACGGCGACGCCATGGCCAAGTGAGGCGGCCAGCTGCTCAACCAGTTCTTGGCTGCGTTCGGGACCCAGCACGATGGTTTGGTCGTAGGGGGGCGTTGAGCCGGTGACGTCGTCGATCAGCCGCGCTTGCTCGCCGGCCAGTCGGTAGAACCAGCCCTTGCTGCCCACCAACTTCAAGGCGGTGCCAATCAGCCAAGCCATCAGAACCCGGGCCGGGCCCACTTGATCGATCAGGGTTTGTAGTCCGCAAGCGGTGGCCAGGCTGCTGGTGGGGTGGAAGATGCGGCAGAGCTGGCGCGCCAGGCCAGAGACCTGAAGTTGGGATGGGTGCTGATAGCGGCCCTGCATCACCGCTAAGGGGCTCTCGGCCACGGTGAGGATGTCGCCGCTTTGCATCACCGCAGCGCTGTAGCGGCGCAGCACGGTTTCGACATCGTCAAGGCGTCCTAGGAGGTGGGTGCGGACCGGCAGCACCTGGCAGCCATCGCCGGCATTCCAAACCGCATCGCTGGCCGTGAGCCGTTCGGGGTGGCGCAGTGGAACCAGGAAGCCGTCGCGGCGCAGCAGACGACCAAAGGGTCCGTAGTTCCACCAGTGCACGTCGACCCAGAGGGTGTCGAGAAGCTGCTCGAGATCAAGACCCTGCAGTTCAAAGCTGATCGTTGCTTGCGTGCGCTTGTGGCCCTTGACGATGTAAGCGAACCAATAGCCGTCGTCGCGGGCCTCCTCATCGGGGTGTTGGGGCGTGATGCGGCTGGTGATGGCGACATCAGCGAGATCACACCGGCCGAGCAGGGTGGGCACCACGGTGAGCTCGGGAACGAACACCTCCATGCGCTGATGGGAGTTGCTGATCTCAACACTCCCCTCCACAAACAGCCGCCCATTGCGCTGCTGCACACTCCAGTTCTGCGGTTTGACCTGCAGAGGAGAACGGGGCCTTAAGCGGTGACGCAACTCCAGCCACAGCAGCGTCAGACCAAAAATCAGTAGCGCCACCAACAGCACGGAGAACAGCGAGCAGAGCGGTGAGTTCATCCGGTGGTGGCATTGCATTGCTGGCCGGAGGGTACCCGCTCCGGGCCAACGTTCCTAGCTTGTAGATGCGTGCAGCTTCGCCATGGCCCATCCCAGCGTCACCGCCTTCGTTGAACAAGCGTCAGGTAGCGACTCGCTGAAGCAGCGTTTGCAGTCGGCCGATCTCAGCGAATTGCTTGCGATTGCTCGCGAGCACGATTTGCACATGGGTGAGGCGGATGCCCTCTACGCCCATGCCAAGCACGGCATGGAGCTCTGGGGTGTTGGGCACGAGATTGAGGCTCCCAAGCAATCCCCCAGTGCTCCAGTGGGCGCGCTGCTCGATCAGATCAAGACCAGCCCTGAGCTCAAGCAGAAACTTGAGAGCGCAGATTTAGAGCAGTTGCTGAGCATGGCCAAGGCCCACAACGTGGATCTCGGCCACGCCCAAGACCTCTACGACAAAGCTCGCGAGCAGTTGGAAATCTGGTGAGCCGAGCTGTTCACGTGGATTTAGTCCAACAGCGTTAGACCGCTTACAGCTCCCTTCGCTCACCATGAGCCAGGCCAACCTGGATCGTTTCTTGCAAGAGGCACGGACCAACACCTCTCTGAGTGACCGCATGAAAGAGGTGCGTAGCCATGACGAGCTGATCAAGCTTGCCGCTGAGCATGGTCATGAACTCAGCAAGCCAACGGTGATGCGGCATCACTTCCACCGACTCGCTGGAATGAGTGACAACGAGCTGGCGGATCTCGGTCACGACGTCTTCGACCGGAACTTTTCTGATGTCTTCATCGGCTCCTTTATCTAAAAACGCAATCAGCTGCTGTATCCGCTGTTGATCTCGTTGAAGCTGCTGCTGGAACGCTCGGCCTGATCGCTTGGCAAAGCAATCCCTGTGGCGTCCGACAGGGCTTTTTCAATGCTGCCCACATCCATGCGGCCATCCACGTCGTAGAGCACCTTGCCGCCTGAGCTCAGCACCAGGAGCTGCGGAACTGTGCCGCGCCAGTAGTGGGAGGGATCGCTTGGCGGAGCCTTGGGATCCACGCTGTAGGGATCAGTGGTCAAGGCAATCACTTCGGTGACCCGTCCCCAGCGTCCGTCGAGATCGGAGAGCAGGGGGGCGAAGTCTTTGCTGGCGGCACTGTCATCGAGATAGAAGGCCAGCAGGATCGGCTTGTCTCCATCGAGGGCGTCCGCCAAGCTCAGCCGGGGAGGTACCAGGGCGCCATCACCGGCATAGAGGGCAAAGATGTTGCCGTCGTAGCTGTCGGTTCCGCGCGCCGCCTCAACGGGGCTCAACGGCAGCAAGAACACCACGGCCGCTAACAGGGCCGCCAGCCAATTGCGCAGGGTGATCAAGAGCGTTGGTCGCCAGAGGAAGGGGCATTCTGCAGGCCTTGCCCCAAACCCTGCATGACTCCGCGTCCCACCAGGCCGATGGCGCGACCCACCACGCGGGTGAGCAGCAACACCATCAAGCCACCAACGCGGTTGATGAGCAGCTCCACTTGTGGGGCGAGGGCATCACGGGCTTCCAGCAGCAGGGTGAAGGCTTGCTGCCACCAGCTCAGTTGGCGCAGCTCGGCATCCCGTAGGTCGCAGACCATGGTGGGCTCCACGCGTCCGGCCTGGATGTCGAAGAGCAGCCGGCGGCTTTCGTAGATCGCCAAGGGGCGTTCCACCAAGGTGTGCCAGCGCTCGGCGCTGTTGATGCGATTGCGCAGTTGATCCAGTTGACGGGTGGCCAACAGATCCGGGAGCAGCACGGCCCGGCGTAGTTCAGGCCAGCCACTGCAGTTGTTGAGTAACTCCCGGCTGATCAATTCGCCGTTGCGGATCAGCCAGTTGCTCACCAAGCGCTGCAAATGCAGGAGAGCTGCGGGTTCATCGGGCGCTTGCAAGCCGCCATCAATCAACAGCGGACGACCTTCAATCAAGGCCAGCAGGCTGGGCAGCAGGTCGGCGAGTTCTGGATCCTCTTGTTTCAGGTCACTGCTCGAGACCAGGGCATCACCGAGATGCACCAAGGCACCTTCTCTGGGTAATTGGGTGTAGGCACCCACCAGTTGCTGCAGGGCGCGTTCACGCAACAGAGGTTGCTGACCGCTCCACAGGCTGCTGGCCACTGTGGGATCAGCCTGCAGACGCTCCACCAGCAAGCGGAATTCCAGCAATAGGGCTTCAAACAGCTGGCGGCGACGGTCCGGCAGCAGCGCTTCTAAGGCCAGCAAGGGGCTGGGCTGGGCCTCATCGAGGCTGGCAACAGCGTGGGCTAGGCGTTCTTCGACGGTGTGAAGCACCGTGAGTCCCTTGCGGTTGGCCAGCACGATTTGGAGTGGTTCGGCTGGGGCTGAGGCTTGGGCCTGGGGGATGGGCTCTTGACCCCAAAGCAGGTGCAGCACCTCACGGGCCATGCGCAGTTCACGGCGGCGACCCTCCAGCACAAATCGCTGCAGCGGATGGATCGGAGCCAGTTGAAGCACGGCATTGATCTGCTCCAGCTCGCGTTCGATTTGATCAACGCCACTGCAGAGGAGACGATGGCCGAGGCCTTGGCCGCGGCGCTGATGCTGGCTTGTGGTTTCAGGTTGGAGCTCGATGACGCGTCCACCAGCTGCGAGCACCTCAAGGGCTTCGGCAATGGCATCAGCTGCGGGTTGATCCAGCAGCCCCTCCACTGAGCGCTCCAAGAGCCATTGGCGCTTGTAGCGGTGTTGCGCTGGCAGAACCAACAGCAGAGGCGTCTGGGGCCATTGCTGCCGCCATAGCCCTAATTCATGGTCCAGGGCGTTGGGTTCAATGGCCTCTTGCAGCAGCCACAGCAGCAGATCTGCACCTGAGGTTGGGTTGGCTTGGCGGCCGCTGCAGGCCGTCACCTGCCACGGGTTGGTCTGCTCCCTGAGCTGGCGGCTTAGCGATTCAGCGCCCCAACCCGATCCGATCAGCAGTAAGCGGCGTCCGGCCTGGACCGTCATGGGAGTGGTCGTCCTTGGAGGTTGAGGCTGTAGCTCTCGATGCTGAAGCCTGTGCGTTGTTCAATCGCCTCAACCAAATCAGCTGGAAGTTCGATGTCAAGGTCGCTGATCCGGCCGCTCTCCAGACAGGTGAGGTGACTGTGGGGATCAGCGCGGTGGCCATAGAGGCGCCCTTGTGCCTTTTCAAGGCACTCGATCACCCCATTGCTATGGAGCGATTCGAGGTTCTGGTAGACGGAGGTATGGCCAATTCGGCGACCATCGGCATTGAGGCGATCAAAGATGTCACGGGCACTGAGGTGCTCGCCGGAGCGCCAAAGAATCTCGAGCACCAAACGGCGTTGGCGGCTCAGGCGTAGGCCCTGTTGGCGGCACAGCCGGTAGGCCTCATCAAGCCCAGTGGTGGCGCCTATAGCAGGTGATCGACCTTGCATGACTCCATCTTATGGAGTCAGCAAGGGCTGCTTTGGGAGCTTGAGGCGTCTTGGAGCCGGCCATCTCCAACCGCTTGGAGCGCTTCACTCAAGATCACGGTGCCGTCATAGAGGGCTCGGCCAACGATCACGCCGCTGACGCCCACAGGCAGCAGGCTGAGCAGATCGCTCACCGTGCCGATGCCGCCCGAGGCGATCACCGGTGTTGAGCTGGCTTCCACCATGGCCCGTAGCGCCGTCAGGTTGGGGCCAGCCAAGGTGCCATCGGTGGCGATGTCGGTGCTGACAATCGCTGCCAGGCCAAGGCCTTCAAAACGCTTGGCCAGACTGGTGGCCTCGGTGTCGGTGTCGGTGATCCAGCCGCGGGTGGCCACCTTGCCGTTGCGCGCATCAATCCCCACCACAATCCGGCCGGGATAACGGGCCGCGAGTTGCTCCACCAGCTCCGGTTGCTCTAGGGCCACCGTGCCGAGAATCACCCGGTCCAAGCCGAAGCTCAACAGGGCTTCCGCCCGCTCGAGACTGCGAACCCCGCCCCCGAGCTGCACAGGAATGGAGAGGGCAGCCGTGATGGCGCGGACGGCGGAATCATTGGTGGGCTCCCCGCTGCGGGCCCCATCGAGGTCCACCAAATGCAATCGGCTGGCACCTTGGCGCTGCCATTCGAGTGCTTGCGCCACCGGGTCTTCACTGAAGCGGGTGACCTGGTCGTAATCGCCTTGATGAAGCCTGACGCAGGAGCCTTGCAGCAGGTCGATGGCGGGAATGATCTGCATGGGGCAGGGCGATCACTGCCGCCATCCTCACCAACGGCCGTCAGCGCAGAATGCTGCGGCATCGCAGCGGGAGAACGATGGAAATCCTGATGATGGGCGGCACCCGCTTTGTTGGCCGGCCGCTGGTGGGTCATTTGTTGCGCTCTGGTCACCAGGTCTGCCTGTTCACCCGCGGTAAGCAGCCCCTGCCCGAGGGGGTGGAACACATCCGTGGCGATCGCAGTGATGCTGAGGGCTTGGCAGCTCTCAAGGGCCGCCAGTTCGATGTGATCGTCGACAGCTCTGGCCGCACCCTGACGGATACGCAAAGCGTTGTGGCCATCACAGGCGCCCCGCGCCATCGCCTCGTCTATGTGAGCTCAGCTGGCGTGTATGCCGACAACGCCCGCTTGCCGCTCGATGAGTCGGCTCCCACCGACCCGGCCAGCCGCCACGCTGGTAAGGCGGAAACCGAAACCTGGTTGCAGGCCGAAGGCATTCCCTTCACCAGCTTTCGCCCGACCTACATCTACGGGCCTGGGAACTACAACCCCGTCGAGAACTGGTTTTTTGATCGCATCGTGCACGGACGCCCTGTGCCCATCCCCGGTGATGGAACCACCATCACCCAGCTCGGCCATGTGGAGGATCTGGCTACCGCCATGGCCCGTTGCCTCGAGGTCGATGCTGCCGCTAATCGCATCTACAACTGCACCGATACCCATGGGGTGACGTTCCGCGGTCTGGTGGCTGCTGCTGCGCGCGCCTGCGGCAAAGATCCAGAGCAGGTGGAGCTGCGCAGCTTTGATCCCAGCGGCCTCGATCCCAAAGCCCGCAAAGCGTTCCCGCTGCGGTTGACCCACTTTCTGACCTCAGTGGAGCGTTTGCGCAAGGAATTGGCCTGGACGCCACAGTTTGATCTCGAGGCCGGTTTGCGCGATAGCTACAGCAAAGACCACAGCCAGCGGCCCGCCGCTGATGTGGATTTCAGCCGCGACGACAGCTTGTTTCAGGCCTGACGCGCGTAGCCAACCGCTGACCACAGGGCAAGGACCAGCGAGGGCCAGAACAGCCACCAACCCAGGCTTTGCAGCCCAGCAGCCCATGGCCAGGTCGCTGGCCACAGCATCAACAGCAGGGCGGCAAATTGCAGCACCGTTTTGGCTTTAGCGCTGGTCGAGGCCGGTCCTCCGCTGCTCAGACCGCTGCGCCAGCCGGTGATCAGCAATTCGCGTGCCAACAGCAACCAGATGGCCCAGAGCGGCAGCACCTGATCAGCTGCGAGCCAGAGCAGGGCCGCGCTGATCAGAATTTTGTCGGTGAGCGGATCGAGCCGTGCCCCCCAGCTGCTGCCACCACCGGCCCGCCGTGCCAGCCAACCATCGGCTGCATCGCTAAGACCGCCCAGCACCAGCAGCCACCAGGCCAAGGCGGCGTGTCCTGCCATCAACGCGATCAGCAAGGGCAGGCCGAGCACGGCCCGCATCACCGTGAGCCCATCGGCCCATTGACGCAGACGGACAGATCTCATCACCGCAGCACAATGGGAACAGACGGGATCAGCCCATGGTGGTGCAGCGCTTGGTGTCGGAGGTGATGACCCGGCCGGTGATCAGCGTGACGCCGCAGACACCATTGCAGGAGGCCGTCAAATTGCTGAGCGAGCACCACATCAGCGGTTTACCCGTGGTGGATGGGGGCAAGCTCGTTGGTGAACTCAGTGAGCAGCAGCTGATGGCCCGTGAAACGGGCTTCGATGCTGGCCCTTACGTGATGCTGCTCGACAGCGTGATCTACCTGAAAAACCCCCTGCAGTGGGACAAGGAAGTGCACCAGGTGCTGGGCAACAGCGTGGGTGAGCTGATGGCTGGCCACCCCCACACCTGCAAGCCAGATCTGGCCTTGCCAGCGGCAGCCAAGCTGCTGCAGGACCGCCGCACCCAGAGGCTGTTTGTGGTGGACGCCCAGCAGGCCTTGGTGGGTGTGCTCACCCGCGGCGATGTGGTGCGTGCTTTGGCCGAAGCTGGCGCTTAGCGCAAGATCGGCAGAGATGAAGGCTCTGCCCAATTGTTCGCTTGAGGCGGCAGGGCAGGCGGCAACACGGGCAGCTCTGGTGCGTTTAGGTCGAGATCGGGTTCGATGATCGGGAAGCCGTAGGGGTCGTAGGCGTCAAGTTCAGGAAGTGCAGGCGCTTCGCTGAAGGTTTCTGGGGAGGGCAGATCCGGCGGCAGCGGCGCTGGCATCACCGGCGTTTGCAGATCATTGAGATCCCTGGGGATCGCCGGGGCAATTGGGGCCTGTTTCAGCTCGGTGGGGTCGGCGGTGATCGGTGGTTCGCGGAATGGCGCACCACTGGATGGGCGCGTTGGGCTTGGCGTTTTGCTGGGGCTCCAAATCAAGCGAGCCAGGGGCACCACGCCTTGCTCCATGAGGCGATTGAATCCGGCCAAGGCGCGATCAGCGAGTTGTCCACTGAAGTCCATGCCGCAGGCGATCGGATTGCTGCAACCGGCTTGTGTGCCCAGTGGGCTGAGGTTGGCCAGCAAATTGCCCTGAAGGTTGTAGGAGCGGCGCTCGAGTTTGAGCATGTAGGGCACATGCACAAAGCTGGTGGCCCCGCCGCTAATCCAGTTGGCGTCTTCCTCGGTGAAGCCCTTGACGCCGGGAATGATGAAGCGGCTCTTGGAGGCGTGGTCGGGCATGTAGGCCGCCACCAAACCGCGGCTGCGAGCCATGGCCTTGGTTTGCTCGAGGGTGAGACCGTCGCGGCTCATGAACACCTCCAGCCGGCCGTCATCGCGGAGGCCCATGACCATGCGGATGCGCGGCAGGTAGTAGCGGATGCGCTGGCCCATGCTGACGCTGTAAGCGCCTTTGTAACCGCTGGGAGCTGTGGCGAGATCGTTGTAGAGCTCGTGCAAACCACCGATGAAGGTTTCATAGCGGCGTGCCCGCTCTGGCGTTAATTCGCCGTAGCCGAAATCAACCTTGCCCCGGTAGTTGATGCCGATGAAGGCACGCTGCAGGGAGGCTGAGCGGTTGCGGGCTCGCCAGACCCGGTTGCCCAGCTTGATGTCGCCCAATGGGACGGTTTCTTCGCGGCCGTCATCGCTGTAGTGGCGCTCATACATCGGGCCGCTCACGAAAGCCAAGCTGCCTCCATCGGCATAGGCGTCTTGTTCGCGGTCCCAGCCTTCAAACAGATCGAACTGCACCTTGCGCGGATCGAAATCGAGGGCGTAAACGTCTTTGTCAGGCAGATACCGGAAGCTGTCGCTCACCATCGGCGCCAGCAGCCTGCTGTCGCTCTCTGGAGTCACTGGCTCCCGCTTGGGGTTTGTGGGGGCAATCGCAATCAAAAAGGTGAGGCCGGCCAGGGGCACCCCCAGGGCACTCCAGAGCAGCCAGCGCCAGGTGCGCGGCGCGGTGGGAGCTGCAATCGAGCCTTGTTCGGCCTGCTTTAGGCGCGCGGACGCCACGCGCGACGTCGCGGGCTGCCGTTCGGCAGTGGCAGCACTGTTTCGTCCGCGACGACCCATTGCTCAGATGACCTGTCAGCAGGGAACCCGCCAGTCAAACAACCGAAGGCTGGTAAAACCAGCCGCGGAATTGATCTGACTAGCGAAAAGCAGGGTAAGCGCATTTGATCGCTCGTCTGTCTCAAGATGGACACAGGATGCAAGTGGCCGCAGATATTGAGCTGCCCCTCCGGCGGTATCTCGGGCTCATGGCTCAGCCATAACCCCTGCCTGGACAGGGGTGGTTGGCCCTGCAGCTGGCCGAGGCGGCGGCGGCGGTCATGGTTGCCCTCTACCCAGGTGATGGGGTAATTCAGCGAGCCCAGCAGGGCCACCACCCGCTCCTCGAGCTTCCCTGACACCGCTTTGGGGTGGTGAACCAGATCGCCCAGGACGATCAACTCAGCCGGTTGCCAGCGCTGGCTCAGTTGGGCGATGCGCTCCAAGTTCGCCCGTTCACCGTCACTGGGGATGGCGATGCCGTGGGCCTGCAAGTGATCGGCTTTGCCCAGGTGCACATCGGCAATGAGCAACAGCCGCTGCTGCTCCACCCACAGGGCTTTCTCCGGCAAAAACACCAGGGTTTGCCCATTCCATTGGAGGCTGTTGACGCTCACCCCTCGTTGCTGCCCGTGTGCAAGCCGATCATGCGCGAGACGAACACCACCAGGAACACCTGACTGACATAGGACTGGAAGTAATTGATCAGCTGGGCTGTGGTGGTGTTGACCGTGATCGGTCCGCCAAGGGTGGTGGTGCTGCCCATGCTCAGAAACAGCAGTTGAGAGTGATGCTTCATCTCCGGCAGGAAGTTGTAGGCGCCGGGGTGCAGCTGATGGTTGATGGCGTGCAGCTCAAAGCCAATCACGATCACCGTGGCATAGCAGATGATGATGCCGAAGAGCACATCGGCGTTGATCGTTTCAATCCTCCAGATCCTGTAGAGGATGCGAACAAGAACCAGTGTTGAGATAGCTGTAAGGACGGCATACACCAGCACATGAATGCCAAGGTTGGCGCCATAGCCAATCGGTGCCAGCTGCAGCAATAGCCAGAGCAGAAGCACGAGCGTGAAGATGTGGCGATAGAGGGCAATCAATCGCGGACGCTCACCGCTGAGCTTCAGACCCACATAGCGATTGAAGAACTGCAGTGGTGCGAGCAGCATGAACAGCAGCACATCACCGGTGAGCTCAGTGGCATCGGGGAAAGCGATTCCGAGCAGGAACAACTCCACCGTCATTAACACGGCGAGATGTTGAAACCGCAGTCCCTCAACGCGGGGGAGGAAGTCGTTGAGTAAGGGAGATCTCAAGCTTCGAGACGTTCCGCTTCCTTCATCATGCGTTGCACTCGCTCGAGCACGCTTTCGTTGCTCATCCGGTTGTTGAGGCGCTCCACCAAGAGTGGAAAGGCCAAGGGCCCCGGCCTGGGGGTGTTGATGTGAATGAACTCCTGGCCTCCAGCCCGCTCGAGGGCCTGCTGCAGGCGGGAGAGCTCGAGCTGATCATCGAGCACTTCACGGCGCGCTTGTTGCAACAACAGATTCGCTGGCTCGTGCTTTTCAAACACGTCAAAGAGCAGTGACGCACTGATCTGCAGCTGTCCTGTGCTTTTGCTGGAGCCGGGGTAGCCCCGGTTCATCAGCCCGGCGATTTGGGCGATGGCGCGGAAGCGGCGACGCCGCAGCTCCGAGAGATTCAGCGCTGCTTCAAGGTCGTCTTCCAGGTTGCTGCAGTCGAGCAGCTCGGCTTGGTGATCTTCGAGCAGTTCCGCCATGGGGTAGCTGCGCGGCGCCAACAGCTCAAAGCCGTAGTCGTTCACCGAAACGGTGATCGTGCCGCGCTCAATGCGGGTGAGCCGTGCCGCCCAGAGAAAGCCAACACCTTCATGGACAAAGCGGCCTTCAAAGGGATAGGCAAAGAGGTGGCTCCCCTCTCGGGTGCGACAGGTTTCCACCAGCAGCTGATCGGCTTGTGGCAACACCGAGAGATCCTGCTGCCTCGTCAACAGTGGTTGCAGCGCCTGCAGTTCTGGGGTGTCGAGTTCGCCGCGGCTGGCCTTGGCGACCTCATGGCGCAGGTGGTGGGTGAGCAAATCCGAGAGGGCCATCTGGCCGCCAGCCCAGGCGGGAACCGTGCTGCTTTTGCGCGTGCTGAGCTTCACGTAGGCCGTCATGTCGCGCAGGCGCACGAATTCCAGTTGACGCCCGGAGAAGAAGAACACGTCCTTGGGCTTGAGCTGGCTGATGAAGGTCTCCTCCACATGGCCCAACACAGCCCCGCGCACAAAGCGCACCGTGATCGCGGGCGCCGCCGTGATCGTGCCGATGTTGAAGCGATGCAGCCGCGCCAAGGTGGTGCTGCTGATCCGGTAGCAGTTGCTGTCCCCATCCCAGAGCAGCTTGCGGTAGTTGGGATAGGCCCCAAGGCAATCGCCGCCCTGCTCGAGAAAGCGCAGGCACCACTGCCATTGGCTTGAGCTCAGGCCAGCAAAGGCCGCTGCTGATTGCACCGCCGCCAAGGTGGCCTCGGGTTCAAAGCCAGGGCCGCACGCCAGGCTCGTGAGGTGTTGCAGCAAGACATCCAAAGGCGCTTGTGGTGGTTTGCGCTGCTCCACCAAACCCTCGGAGAGCCCACGCCGCACGGCGCTCACTTCCAACAGCTCGAGCGCATTGGTGGGCATGAACAGCACCTGGGAGGTGCCGCCAGGCAGGTGGGCTGAGCGGCCCGCCCGCTGCAACAAACGCGCCAAGTTTTTGGGGCTGCCGATTTGCACCACCCGCTCCACCGGTTGAAAGTCAACGCCGAGATCCAGCGAGCTGGTGCACACCACCCAGCGAATGTCTCCAGCCTTCACGGCTGCTTCGATCGCTTCGCGTTCGCTGCGGTCGATGGCGCTGTGGTGCAACGCCAAGGCCCCATCCATCTCGGGGCAGGCAAAGCGCAGGCACTGATACCAACGCTCCGATTGGTTTCGGGTGTTGGTGAACAGCAGCGTGCTGATTCCCGGGTGCATGGCTCCCACGAGCTCTTCGTACATGCGCAAGCCCAGGTGGCCGGCCCAAGGGAAGCCGTCGATGCTGTCGGGCAGCAGGCTGCGGATCTCGGTGCTGCGACTGGGGGCACCGCCAATGATCAAGGGGTTGCTCCCGATCCCGAGCGCATGGGTTGCGGCCTGCTGGAGATTGCCGATGGTGGCGCTGATGGCCCAGGTTTGAAGCGCGGGCCGCTGCTGCCGCAGCCAGCTCAGGCACAGCTCACATTGGCTGCCGCGTTTGCTGCCCATCAGCTCGTGCCATTCATCGAGCACCACGGCATCGAGTTGGCCGAAGAGCTCCTCGGCTTTGCGGTTGCAAAGCAGCAGCGTCAGCGATTCGGGCGTGGTGATCAGGATGTGCGGCGGCGCTTTGAGTTGCTTGCTGCGCTCGGTGCTGCTGCTGTCGCCATTGCGAATGCCAACCCGCAGCGGCCAGCCCATGGCTTCGATGGGTTCAGAAATCGCCAGGGCTAGATCCCTGCTGAGGGCGCGAAGCGGCGTGATGTAGAGCAGGCGCAACCCTTTAGGGGCAGGGCTCTCTTCCAGCATCCGCGCGATCGGTCCCATCACGGCGGCAAAGGTTTTCCCAGATCCCGTTGGCACTTGGATCAGCCCGCTTTGACCCTCTAGGTAGGCCTGCCAGCAGCGCCGTTGGAAGGGCAGTGGCGTCCAGCCCTGGGCTTCAAACCACGCTTCGATCGGCTGCAGAGTTGTCATTGCTGCAGCAATGCCTCCGCGGTTTGCAGCGTGTCGGCTTCGCCGGCAGGTTTGTCCTGGCGCCAGCGCAGGATGCGCGGAAAGCGCACCGCGATTCCGGATTTGTGGCGGCTTGAGGCATGGATCCCCTCAAAGCCAATTTCAAACACCTGTTCCGGTTTCACGGCTCGCACCGGGCCAAAGCGCTGCAGGGTGTTGCGGCGGATCCAGCGGTCGAGTTCATTGATCTCTTGATCGTTGAGGCCGGAGTAGGCCTTGGCAAAGGTCACCAGCTGGGGGGTGAGCTCAGCATTCCAAAGCGCAAAGGTGTAGTCGGTGAACAGGTTGGCGCGCCGCCCGCTGCCGGCTTGGGCATAGATCAGCACGGCATCCAGGCTGAGGGGATCGAGCTTGTGCTTCCACCAATGCCCTCGCTTGCGCCCCTCCAGGTAGGGGGAGTCCAACGCCTTGAGCATCAATCCTTCGGCGGCATGGGTCCGGGCCTGTGATCGCCACTGCTCCAGGGCCTCCCAGCTCGCGATCGTCAACGTTGCCGACAGCCGCAGGTTGCCGGTCCAGTTCTGGGCCATGGCCTCGAGCTGTTGGCGCCGTTGCCGCAGCGGTTGGCTTCTGAGGTCCTCGCCACCGGCTTCGAGTAGGTCGTAGCTGATTAAGGCCGCGGGGCAATCGGCTAGCAAGCTGCGGCCTGGACTCTTGCGGCCAAGCCGGCGTTGCAGTGAGCCGAAGTCTTGTGGTTGATCACCGCCGGTTGGCCACACCAGCAGCTCGCCATCGAGCACGGTGCCGTCGCTGAGCTGCTCAGCCAGCTGCACCACATCGGGGAAGGATTGATTGATCAGCTCCTCGCCGCGGCTCCAAAGAAAAACCTCACCCTGCCGGCGGATCAGTTGGGCGCGAATGCCATCCCACTTCCACTCCGTTTGCCAGTGATCGGCTTGCCATGGCGGGGCGTTGCCTTTGTCCCAGGGGCTGGCCAGAAAAAATGGATAGGGGCGACCAGGCGGCGGACCACCAGCTTCGGCTTCTGAACTGATCAGTTGCTCAAAGGTGGCTGCGCTTGGCTCGATGCCGCCCATCAAGCGCTGGGCGATGGTGCTGGGCTCCACGCCAGCTGCCCCCGCCAGGGCTTTCTGCACCAAACCGCTGCTGACCCCCACGCGAAAGCCACCACTTAGCAGCTTGCTCAGCAAGTAAATGTCGTCTTGGCAGAGCCCATCCCAAAGCGCCGCCAATGCCTTGTCTTGCCGCTCGCTATCGAGTGCCGCCAGGTCAGGCAGGCTGCACTCCATCCATTGATGCAGTGGTTGGTCGACGGCCTGCTTGTTGCCAGCCGGCAGCGTGAGAGCAACCGTTTCAGCGCTATCACCCACTTGGGCATGGCAGTCGTCAAACAGCCATGGCGGCAGGCCGCTGAGCTGCTGGGCCACCTGCCGTAGGCGCCGGCCAGTGATCAGACGCCGGCGGCGTTTGCCCAGCAACAACTCCAGTCCCCAAGCGGCATCAGCTGCTGGCGCTTGCCTGAAATAGTTCTCCAGCAGTTGCTGCTTGGCGCTGGTGCCCGTGGTGCGATCGAGCCCTTGCAACAGCTGTTGAAAGCGCCGCATTAGCCGCTGCAGATCACTGAGATCTCACCACAATGAAACGAGCAACCGCGTTGGGGTGATGGGCCGCAGCCTGGCCGTGCTTCTTGCTCTCGCCGGTGCGGTGGTTGGCGCGGCTGCCCTGTGGCCACTGCCCCAGGAGCCGGAGCCGCTGAGTTGGGACCCTCCGCCAGAGCTAATCCCCCCCCAACCCATTGTTCTGCCACCGGCGCGTGAGCAGCTGGTGGAGTTTCTACCGGATCAGAGCATCCGACTGTTGCGCCCGACTGGCAGAGAGATCACGGTGCGTTACTCCGCTGTGGTGGCCGATCCTCGATGGGTTGATTTGGCCTTTTACGGCGGTTGGGAGCGGGAACTGGAAGCCAATGAAGACAGCAGTGCTTTGGCCTTTGTCACAGGGCCCACCTATGAGCGGCAGCAGGGATTCAACGATTTAGGGATCGCCCTGCACGGAGATCTGGTGCTGGCCAATGGCCAGTGGGATGCCGGCAACCGCGCCGCTGCCCGTCAGCGCGCCTACTGGGCAATTACCACGGGTGGTGAGCTGGAGTTTGGCTATGGGCGACTGCCCCGGGAAGACTCCAGCCGCTACCGGATCTTTGTGGGCGGCTTGCATGCGTTCCACCACAGCGAGGCTGTGCCGCCTGAGAGCTACAAGGGCGTTTATCAAGGCATGACCTTGGCGGATGTGCGCATCGTCTATGCCTGGCGAGACGATGGCCGCTTGGAGCTGCTGGAAACAGCGGATGGACTGCTGTTTAGCGATCTGGAGTTGCTGGTGAAAGCCCGCGGTTTCCGCGCCGCTTATTTGCCTGATCACGCCTCAAAATCACGGCTGATCATTCCTGGTCAGAAGTTGTGGAGTGACGAGCAGGCCCTCTGGGTGAGCGGGGGCCGCCTCGACATCATCCCGCTGCCCTTCATGCTGAAGCTGCAACCCAGCCGCGCTTGGTATGAGGCCTCCAATCGGCTCTGAATTTCGGCTTTATTTCGAGCGCACCCTTGGCGTGGGGTGTGGGGTGGGTGTTGTGCTGGCGCTGCCTGGTGTGCTGTTGGCGCTACTGGTGCTGTTCTGGGCACCGGCGCTGAACCTGGTCAGCCGCAGCGAGCACAAACAATGGCAACGCTGCACCGCTGAGCATGGCCAAGGCCTCAAAGGTTTGGTTCCGGGCCATCTGGAGCGCAAGTGCGGTGCCGAGCCGCCGCGATTCGTTTGGCAGGCCGATCAGCCTTGATCAGCGGCTCACCCGTTCAAGTAACCCCAGCGTTAGGTCCTTTGCTTCCTGTTGGAGGTAGATGTAGCCCCGTCCTCCAGTGAGCACAACAGCGCTGTAGTTGTAAGTGGTTCCTTTGCTGTCGGTTTCTTGTAGGCGAGCAACACAATCCGCGCGCACTTGCAGTTGCCCGCTGTAGGTGGCCTGCTCACCTTGGCCGGCATAACTGGAGAAGGCCTGGCCGCGAACAGTGCCATCGCTCCATTCTTCGCGCTGCACAACAGCATTGGGACGCCAGCTCCTGCCATCCCAACTCAATCCACGCTGTTGGCTCAGCACAACGCCGTCGAGATCAGAGGCCCGGCAACTCTGTTTTCCTTGTTGAAACCAGCGACTGCTGAAGACGGCTTCTGGTTGCATTGCCAGGCTGTAAGTGGGTTCACCACTGGGATTGAGTACGGCAATGCTGCTTGCGATGCTCGACGTGAGCGGACGCCTCACGACGGCTTTGCAGGTGTTTTGAGCTTGATAGGTGCCGCTGTAATTCTGAGACTGGAAGTCCTGGCCAGATCGTTGAAAGGCAATCCCTTCGATGCGGCCATCGGGGAGCCATTCCTCAACGATCAAATGGGCCGTGGGTTTCTGAGCCACCAGCCCTTCTCCCATCACCACATAGCGACCTGGTTTCGGTGGTGAACAGGCCTCGGTGGTTTTTGCTTGTAGTGGAGCAGGAATCAGCAGGCTCAGCGCCAAGCCCAGCACCCAAGCTTTCCTTTGCATCAGCGGCACACTTCGCTGGTTTCTTCGTTGGGTGTGCTGAGCGGGCCGCAGTTGAACCAACGCACAAAACGCACCTCGATATCGGTGCAAGCGACCATCACGCCCAGGATCAAGAGCAGGACCCCGATGATTGGCAAGGTGCGATTCATCGGCAACCAAACAAGCCTTTCCATGCTGGCGCTTTGGCCTAGGCGCCGCCACCAGGCCGTGTGAATGCCTAACGCATCCCCGTCCAGTCCTGGAACCATCCCCGTTTCCAAAGCCAATAAAGCTGAAGCAACGAGATTGCCAGCATGAAAGCCATGCATATCGGATAGCCGTAATAGGCATCCAACTCAGGCATATTCCAAGGTGATTTCTCCGGATTGAAGTTCATTCCGTAGACCCCAGCGATAAATGTGAGTGGAACGAAGATGCTGGAGATAATGGTGAGCACCTTCATCACTTGGTTCATGCGATTGCTGATGCTGGCCATGTAACTGGTGGTGACCCCATCACATTGATGACGCAGCAATTCAGCTGTTTCAAAGACAACCTCGACATGGGTCGTCACTTCGCGAAAACTGCGGATCGCTTCGCGATCAAGAATCCGCTTGCTTTGACGCATGAGCACAATGAGTTGACTACGCAGCGGCCAGATCATTGCTCGCGCATGCCTGAGAGTTGAGCGAATCTCATAGGCCTGGCGCAAGACCCGTGGCGTAGGCCGTCGCAGGGTGGCCTCCTCGAGATAGTCAAGTTGGTCAGCCAGCTGCTCGAGCAAGGGCAGCATTTGATCGAGCACCTCATCCACTAGAAAAAAGAAGATGTCATCGAGTTGGCCATAACCCGGAGGAGGCTGAAGTTGTTCCATCCAGTGCGTGAGCTCCGGAAAGGCCAATGGCCTCGGAACCTCCTCAATGGTGAGCACCAAATTGGACTGCAGCACAATGCCAACTTGCTCACTGATCAGTTGGCAGGAAGCACCCATCTCAAAGCGGTGAGTCACCACCTGCAGTGACTCACCCAAGACATCCACCCTGGTGCGCTGAGGTGTTTCCACTAAGGCCGGGTGGAGTTCCGCAGGAACTTCCAGCAGTGCTAAGACCTGCTCAATCAGCTGCGGATCACCAAGACCCTGGACACGCAACCAAAGCGGAGCTCCTCCTTGTTTGAGGTCTTCTAGCTGCTCAAGGTTGAGATTGGCGCGACGTTGCAATCCATCTGGGTGAAAGATGAGTGCCTCAAGTCGGGTTGGCGCAATGCCGCCATGCACAAACAGTGGGCCAGGCAAATCGCCCGGGCGTTCTGATAGGCGATGAGGTTTCAGCGCACCACTGGAGCGGCGCAACCTCGAACCTTTGATGGTGTTTGACAACTTGGAGGTAATGCCGTGTTGCATTTCCTCACTCCACCGTGTGGTTGTTAGCCAAGTTGCCCGGTTGACCCCTATTCATGTCGCCTCGGGCAGCACTGTGATGAGTCGGAGGCTGCATCGCAATCAGAGTGGACGGCAGGATGCCGACCACAAGCCATGTGCAATCCATCGGTCACCCAACAAGCCTCTTCATGCTGACCTTTTGGCTGAGGCAGCGCCACCACAATCGCTTTAGCCCAATGCTTTGAGGGGCTGAATGGCGAGGGCCACGATCAGGCTCACGACAATGCCAACCCCTGCTTTGAACAGATCACTACCCAACACTTTGTAGAGAGGCTGACGGTCACTCAACTTCAACCGGATCCGAACCGCGATCTCGCGTCCAGCAAGCAATCCAAGGAAGACCCAGGTGGTGCTTAACGGGAATTGGGTGATGTTGGCTTTCCAGAACAGAACGCATCCAAAGAGGAAGTCGATCACCGTGGCTGAGCGCAGATCGTTGGTGTTGATCTTGCTGCGCAACACGCCTTGGATGGGACCACCGCCAATCCAAACCAAGACGCAAAGGCCAATGCACAGCATGAGAGCCGACAACGCCATTTCGCCAAAGCTCAGCTGGCGCGGTAAGTAGACATAGATATTGGCCATGTCTTGCACCAGCCATTGGCCATTGGCTCCATAGCCAACCGGTTGAGAGCCACTGCAGTGCAAACCAGTAGTTCTTGACCTCTGTTCCCTCTTGATGACTGCGTAGAACCTTTTTCTCCAGGATCCACATCAGCAATCCATAAACCACCAAGGCCAGCACGAAGGCCATGACGTAGCCAGAGAGGGAGTTGAGCACCAATTTGGTGGCGTTCTTGGGCTCAAAAGCTGAAAGCACCAAAAAGGAGGTACTCACAGGCGCCCCCCATTGGGTCAAAGCCAGAACGGCAATGGGGGGGAGGAGATAGACCCAAGTGAAGTTGTCTGGCTGGGGAAATTTCTCGAGCCGTCCCCAGGCCGGATCCCCCAGGCCGCCGCCAGCGGGATGCAGGAACCAGCCGATGAGCAACACAGCAGCAGCGACTCCGCAGATGAACAACATCTGCAGGGCCTTGGGGGTACGGCCCTTGTTACTGGACAGGTAGGTGCCGAGAGTTTGGAGTGAGTCGTTGGCTACGACCGAATAGGCCGCCAACAGAAAACCAATGATCTGAAAGGCGTTGGCGTCCACGCTCCAATCTCAACCACTCCCTTCTAAACCGTTGACGTGGTGGTGGTGTTATTCAAGCTTTCTTGACCAGCTCTTTACCCCCTCATTACCAGGGCTGTGGCCGTTGTGGTGGCTGGTTCCAGCTGCGGTGGGTCGTGGAGGGTTGGTATCAAGGCCGCCCCCAGTCCGAATCCCAGAGCAAACACAACCAGACCTTTGACGAGCTTCATGGTTCTCTCTTCAGCTGTCTTGGTCCTACGAAGACCGTTGCCCCAACTCAAGAACGGTTAACCGCTCGGCATGTTCGGTTGTCCCTCAACAGCACAAAACCCGGAGCTGTTGACCCCGGGCTTTGGTGAATGCAATTCGGAACTGCCGGCGCTGGCCTCCTGGGGCCATGGGATCCAGAGGGGTCTCCAAAAGCCCGGGGGCACCTGTGGCGGTGCGTCGGGGTGGCTGATCAGCCTGAAGACCTGAAATCGGATGAAACTGTTGGAGCAGGGGGCCGGATCGTCAGCGCGCTCCTGGCATCTGCTGCGGCGGGGTGTCGTCCATTGCTGGGCCCTCCTGAATCGGAAAGCGGAACGGAGAAGTGGTGCTGGAGCGCCTGAGGTTCAACTCAGTTCCAACCGCTCCTCCGTGTCCACATGCTCAATCTGGTCTCGCATGTGCCATGTCACAAGCCGTTCTTAACCCAGCTTCTTGCTTCTTAGCTGTCCTTCATTGTTGAAGCGCCAGCTTTGCCTCCCCCGTTGTTTGGTATGGCCCGTCCCAGCCTTTATCTGGCCTCTCCCTATGGCTTCGCGCCGCAATGGAAAGAGCAGCTTTTGCCGCAGTTCTGCCAGGCCCTTGAGTCATTAGGTGCCGATGTGTGGGAGCCCTTTGAGCGCAACAACCAAATTGATCTGAGCAAGCCTGGTTGGGCTTATCAGGTGGCATGCGCGGATGTGCGTGACGTGGAGCAGGCCGATGGATTTTTTGCGATCGTCAATGGAACGCCCCCCGATGAGGGGGTGATGGTGGAGCTGGGAATCGCCATTGCGCTCCACAAGCCGATTTTTTTGTTTCGAGATGATTTCCGGGTCTGCAGCGATTCTGAGGACTACCCGCTCAACCTGATGCTGTTTGCCGGCCTGCCTGAACACAGCTGGCGCGACCACTTCTACAGCTCCATCGCCGACTTGGCTGATCCAGCCAAAGCCTTGGTGCGCTGGCTCAGCTCTGCTGGCGCTCGCTGAGGTCGGCCAGCAGGTTCAGCAGGGTGTCGAGTTCGCGCACTTCGCAGTAGCGATCCCAGTTATCGCAAGTGATGACGCTGCGAAATTCCCGGAAGGCCTCCAAGACTTCAGTGAACTCCTCTTCCATTGCCCTGTTTGGCAGCTGTTTTTATTCAACAGCTGCGTCGCAGGCGATGAGTTGAGCGCGCCCAGCGCCTTGGCGCAGCTTGAAGCCCGGATGCTGTGGGTCATTGAGATCCCACCACCACTTGCCATCGCTGAAGCTGGGTGCTCCTGCGTTATTCGTGCGTGGCAGCTGTAGATGCAAATCACGCCACTCCAGCACCACAAACGACCCAGGAACAGTGCCATCGACACTATTGGGAATGCCGATGGCATCCACAGCTCCGCGATCGATCCTGGCGGTCAAGGCATCACCGTCGCAGACGTAGGAGCTGGCTTGGGCGCGCCAGGATGGGGCGATCACAAGTGACAGCAGCAACACCAGGTGAAGGACGACACGCATGGGCCAGTGCTCGTTTACGACGGGGGATGCCCCTTTTGTTCTCACTTTGCCGAACTCAGTGAGCTGCGCGGCGGCATTGCTGGCCTGATCATTCGCGATGGCCGCGCTGACCATGCCTTGCGTCAATCGTTAGCTCAGCGCGGTTGTCATCTTCGTGATGGTGCTGTGGTGATCGACGGTGATCAATTGCTGCATGGCTCTGAGGCCATCCATTGGATGGCCCAGCGGCTTCAGCCCAGTTCACCGCTGCTGCAATTGCTGATCCCGCTGTTTGGTCAAAACCAGCGCGCTGGCGCCCTCTATCCCTTCTTGCTGGTGGCACGGCGCGCCGCACTGGCACTGCGCGGGCTCCCAGTTGACCCGGATTCCCGCTAAGAGAGGGGCACTGCTACAGATTTCATGCAAAGCCCGATGCGATCGGCCAGCCCTCAGGGTCCAGAGACCGGGTTGGTGGCGATCGTGGCCATTGGCTTGGCAACGTTGTTGCTGCTTGCTCAAGCGCTGTTCATCGTTCCCGCTGGAGAAGTGGCGGTGATCACAACCCTGGGCAAGGTGAGCGGCTTGCCCAGGCAGCCGGGTTTAAATATCAAATTGCCCCTGGTGCAGCAGGCCTGGCCCTTCAGCATCCGCACCCAGGTGCGGCCCGAGGACTTTGCAACGCTCACCAAGGACCTGCAGGTGATCCAGGCCACGGCCACGATCAAATACGCCCTGCGCGCTGATGAAGCCGGCCGCGTCTACAGCACGATTGCCAGCAATGACCGCGATGTCTATCCCCGCATCATTCAGCCGTCGTTACTGAAGGCCCTGAAGTCGGTGTTCTCCCAGTACGAGCTGGTGACAATCGCTTCGGAATGGAATGACATTTCATCCTTGGTGGAGCGCACTGTCGCTGAGGAGCTCGACAAATTCGACTACGTCGAAGTGCGCGGCCTGGACCTGACCGGTCTTGAGATCGCTGAGGAATACCGCGCGGCGATTGAGCAAAAACAAATTGCTGAGCAGCAACTGCTGCGGGCGCAAACCGAGGTGAAGATCGCTGAGCAGGAGGCTCTGCGTTACGACACCTTGAACAAGAGCCTGGATGATCAGGTTCTCTACAAGCTGTTCTTGGATAAGTGGGATGGCGTCACCCAGGTCGTCCCTGGGTTGCCGGGAAGTGGTTCTGGTGGAACGCCTCCGGTGATTGTGGGGCGTCGTTAATGCTCCACTGACGGTCAGGGATCCGTCAGCGAAATCTTGCCCCTGCGTAGCCCTCTGCGTGCACTTTTAAGCACCTGTCCATTTGGTGTGGCGACTCCCGTTTGGGTGAATTGCACCGCGCCTACAACAGAGGGGAAACCGTGAACTCTGACAAACCCAATGGATTGGCTGATTAAACCGATCAGAGCTGTCGTCTTGGCAGACCGTGATGCCTACTTCTGGATCAAAGACCGACTCAAGCTGGGTGAATACCAGATGGCCGCATTGGTCTGGTTCTCAGCCTGCATCTTTGGATTCCTGCTCGGCTGGTGGCTGACCTAGCCGAACGGTTAGCGGCGCCTGCTGGGGTCTTGCGGTTCCGCCGCGCTTTTGCGCTACACGCAACCTGTGCATCCTCTGTCGGAGCCTGTTTCCTCTTGGTCCCTTAGCTGTTGAGGTGGCCGTTTCCACCATTGCAATTTGGGTTGAGCGCTAACTGTCGCTATCAGCGGAAACACGATCAGTCCCAGCGGAATGAATGCCATGTCATCTCCATTGGCTATCCATGTCTTGGCCTGACAGCCAGCATGCTTTCTCCCCATGACTGGTGATTTGATGATGAGACTTTTCTGAGTCAGCGGCGCCTGATTAGATCCTGCGGTTCAGGCTCAGGGCCACGCGCCAAATGCCGCTAGTGCTCAGCTGTACACCTTGCCAATCAGCGGACCAGCCTGCTCGTCGGTGAAAACAGGGCTCACCTTCCAGTCCAGGTATTCAGCCCACTCCGCGGCATGCTCATAACAAACGGCGGCATCATCGGTCTCAACAAGAATCCAGCCCTCGACTGAACCTGGCGCATGGAAGCGCTTCCAAGAAGTGCAAACAGGAAATGGAGCGCCGGTAGCCATGAACTGACGGGCGGCTTTCTCGTGATAGCCGGTCTTGAACTGCCAGTGCATTAGGAAGGTCATGAGAAGCCCTGAGGGGCCTTTCACCTTGCACTCCAAGGAAGCTATTACGCGGTGACCCGGGACACCTTGAATGCACGCAATATGTGCATCAACCAAACGTTCCAACGCACAGCCATAAAAGCCATTGCCGAAGCAGGGGCCGTGGGGAGTTGCGCCTGTACTGCTGCGCCACGGCCTGGACAGATCAGAAGGTCAGGCACTTCCACACCAGCGCAACACCAGCGATGCAACCGACGATCGCAATAGAAGGATCCATGACAGAGGGGGAAATCGGACTCAACGCTGGCGCGGCCGATGACGCTCCAGTGGTTCGGTTCACCGCCCAGCTGCCATCAGCGTCTCTGCGTACGCCACACCAATGGTGTGTCAGCCCTGCGTACAGCTCGGCGTACGCCGTACGCACAGCAGCACCAAGCTTCAGTGCTGGACTGGCTTCATCAGCGAATAACCGGTCCTCTACAAGCTGTTCTTGGATAAGTGGGATGGCATTACCCAGTTGGTCCCTGGACTGCCCGGAAGCGGGGGTGCTGGAACGCCTCCGGTGATTGTGGGCAGGCGATAACGCCGTGATCGAGCCTGTTATTCATCCTCTGGCCACCACTCTTCAGGTGACCACATCGGTGAGCAGGGTGGTGGCAGCAATGGAGCCAGCCTCAGCATCTCAGCGTGAGTCATGCCGACGTCGTCGGAGAACACGGCGACAAGCTCTCTATCCAACACATGTTCGATGCCGTGGTGCAGGGCGGCCTGCCGTGACTCGGCGCGACAAGGACAAAGCCTGTAGCGATCTCCGACCCGGTATGCCAGCCAGAAGAGTTTGTTTCCCAAGGCCCCTGCTCACCACGCAGCAGTTTTTCCTGAATCCTTGGATTGGGTGGATCTCCTAGACGCCACGACGTGCGTGTTCTGGATGACATCCATCCTGAGGAGTGGAGCAGGGGCTATAGGGCTCAACTCTGGTTGTTGTTGAGCTGCTTCAACGTTTCGATGTTGCTGTGGTGGTCGTGTTGTCGCGCTGGCTTGCTGTTGGGCTGAGGGTGTTGCTCATTGCCTGAAGCCTGACCAAGGGGTTCCTTGGGGCGTGTCTCTGGGTTCAGTCGTTCCGTTGTCGCTTTGTCAGGACGGCGTCCTGCTTGATGGTGTTCGTTGCTCATGGCTGACGAAATTGGGCTGGACCCTGCTCATTGAGCAAGGCGTTGGTTTCTGCGTTGATGGCCTCAAGAGGTAGATCCTGGGGATCAACGGATGGATGGTTGACCGCCCGATTTCGGGTCACCTCCACGGAGAGATTGCGCGGTTCGGGATGCTCTGGGTGATGGGCTTGATCACCGCTGTGACGGCGCCCATCTTGTGATTGATTCATGAGCCAGATGCCTAGGGCCACTTCTTGCTTAAACCCCTGGTCCCAAGCCGGTATTAAGTGGCTAAAAACAAAATTGGCCCCTGCTGCGGCAGGGGCCAAAAGGTCACAACGCTGAACGTGTGGTGGCTGCGCCTATTGATCGGCCTTGTAAGGCTCCTTGATCATCTCGTCGAGCGACTTTTCACTGGCCTGCTCGGTTTGAGACGGTGCTGGGCTTTCAGATTTGGGCGCTTCGCTCTTGGTTCCACAGGAAACAAGCAGAATGCTGCCGATCAAAGCGAAGAAAATGCGTTTCATCGGATGTCATGGTCCGTTGCGCGCGCAGCTAAGGCCATCAATCTTGATCTGACCGGTCGTGCAGCGAACCAGGTGATGGTGGTTTAAAGCACCAGCGCCTGTGCAACTCCTGTTTCAGTTGTGCGATCGCTGCATGATGGAGCCGTTGCGCTTTTTGCTCTCGTCTGCGAATTCGGTAGAGCTCCATCGCTGGTGGTAGCGATGCCTGCTCACTCGTCACCGGGGTGTCGATCACCACTGTCAATTCCGCCGAGCTGGAGGCCATGGCTTTTGAGAGCACCGCATCAATGAACACTCAGAGCTTGCCTGAGCTGGCCAAATTGGCTGGTTCCCTGGTCCAGGAATCACTGTGTTGCTGAACACCGGATGCCCCTGCCCGGAGCGTTTATTAAGTGGGGATAAAAAAACCACGCATCAAATAAATTTGATCCAAACTGTTCATTCTGAACGGTTTGCTGATGAGCTTCGTCACCGTGTCCACCGCCTCGTCCTGCGCCGAGTCGGTGCTTGTGGACCCAGACACTGGCGTTGCAGCTGTCGCCTTTAAGGAGGGAATGTCATACCTCTACAAAAACGTGAGCTTGCAATCCATCCAAACGCTGCTCAAGCAGAGCCATGGTTCTGTTGATGGCTGGGTGAACGACAACCTCAGGCAGCCCAGCGTGTCTTGCACGCTCCTGTGCAAGGGGCGCTCTTGCTAGCGCTTCATGCTTCAAATCTGGTTGAGGGTTGTCGCCCGCGCGCCGTCGTTAGCCATCAAGGTGATGAAGTGACGTAGCCCCAGGGCGAAGGCAGCTCCAGCGATTGCAGTGATGAGGGTCATGGGTCTTTCTCCGATGCCTTCACCGTCGCTCTGGCGCTGCCATCAGCGGATCCCCTAAAGGAGGGAAAGCTGGCTTTGCATGCCCCCCGGTCCGGTGATTGTGGGCGGGCGGTAATCCACTGTTGAAAAATTAAAAGCAGTCATCAGCATCGAGGCATTCCATCGGCATGCTGAAAGCAGAAGGTGACTCACGAGGTGACCAAGAGTTTCTGCTGCTCGACTGCTCGAGCATCACTTGATTCGTCTGCGTTCTGGTACGACGATGCCTTGCCCCATGGCTACCTAACGCCGATGGAGAAGGAGTGGTTTTATTGGCGTGACTGCGCTCGCCAGCGCGCTGATCGAGCGCTATCGCCTTGGAATCCAGTTCGTTATTGAACAGCAGCTGAGCTCGCTCAAACAAAAGCACTGGCTGCGCTCAGCAGCAGCGCAGCACCAGCGACGTAGGCCCAGATCTTTTCAGCGTTCAAACGAGTCTTGGCAGCTTTTGTTCCACAGAACAACTAGCGGCGGCCTTCTGCTGTGGTCAGCCTGGTTGGCCCAATTGTCAGCGGGTGCAAACGCCAACGAGCTGGCGAATCCAAACCCAAAAAAAGGGTGCCCATGCTCAGAGCACCCCAGGTATCCCACTCAACGCACGACTCCCACTCCTGGGAGCGTTCCTTCAAGCTATGTTCGCGGGGATACAAAGCCATCAGCAGAAATACGCATGACGGGAGTGCCGAGGTGCGCTTAGGTTTCGAAACCCTCACCAGGAAGAGCCATGGTCAGCACCCTTCCCGCGATCGCTTGTTGTTCGCTGTTGCTGCTTCTGGTGATCAGCTCACAGCACTTTTGATGCTTTAGAAGGCATACGCCTCAGGCTCGCTATCCGTTGCCACCCCGCTGGCTTGTTTGCGTAGGTCTTCAGCTTCTTGGCAGCGATCAGCGGTTCCCTGCTCGCAATCCAGCATCAGCACAGTCCAGCGTTTGCACTGTTCTGAATCGCTATGGCAAACGCGATTGGCTCCGCGAATCGTGAGCAAGGGGTCATGCAGTTGCTGATGGCTCAACACGATCTCTGGCGGCTTGCTCACTGAGTTGGCGCAAGCCGACAAGAGCAAAACGGCAACTGCCGCGGTGAGCGTTGGCGCGGTTGGTTTTATTTCCAAGTGGACAGCAGCTTGATCTCATCAGCCACCTTGGAGGCGTTGTGGAAATGCTTCACAGCTTCCTTACGGCCAGTGGCGCACTCGGCTTTGTGCATCAAGCGCACGTATTGGTTTTTGAGGTTGGAGAGTTTCTTTTGCATCTGCTGGTCTCTCGCTGTACGTCGGTTAATGCTTTGTGTTTTATAGGCCGAAATGTTTTGACCGTCAGAAAAGTGGCCCTTCCAGGGTTGATGCTTTCTGTTTAATTCCAAATCTGTCGTCAGGCTGTCGGGAAAGCCGAATGACTGTGGTGGTTATTGCCGCCCCACCATGCGAATGCGTTCGGCTTCCAGCTTGATCAGTTGACGACGGGCTTCGCGGCCCAAATCACTCTCAGGGCCGTGCTGCAGTAGGCGCGCTCGCCAGCGAGCGATCACGCGATCGTGGAGCTCAAGCTCGCTCATTGGCTCGCCCTAATCAGAACAAGCTAGGGCGATCACTTCGTTATTGATGGCGCTCCATCTCTATGGCGTTGTCGTGGAGACGCTTTTCGTGCTCGTGCTCCTTGGCCCAGCCCTCTTGCAGATGAGCGCTGCTCACCTCTGGTTCGCCATCGCCTTGCTTGCCCTCAGCGATCTGTAGATCGTGCAATTTCTTGTCGTGGGCGTGGTGCTTGGCCCAAGCCTGGAAATCGCCATCGGCTCCAGCTGGTTTGAAATCAGCCATGACAGCGCTGCAAATGCTTCGGTCTTAACCCAGCTCGCCAGCTGCTTACCAGCTGACGCTGCCGCCACGGCCGTTGGGGCCGTTCATGTTGACCGAGCCATTGCGGCCAGGATTCACCTTCACCTTGGATCCGCCACCGCCTTGGACTTTGACGCCACCGCGATTGACGTTGACCGAACCGCCATTGCCATTTTTGACCTTCACCCCAGCCAGCGCTGGTGCGGCCATGGTCATGGTCAGCAGCGATGCGCAAGCCAGAGCGGAGAAAATTTTCATGGTTGGTCGTTACCTCGCCTTTTTGGTAGCCATAGCAACTTGTGGTGAGAGGTGAGCAGTGATTTCTAGAGGTGCTGTTAGTCATTCCTGGAAGGAATTTCTCAGCGGTCTTTCAGCTGCCTCGACGCACAGCACTCGCACAATCAGGCACATCACCGGATGGAAGGCGTTGTGCTGGCTGTGTTGACTTCGTTGCTTGCAGCGGCGTTGCCTTGGCAACCAACTGAATTGGTGCTCGAACGCAGCAAACGGCAACTGCGGGTGATTCAAAACGGCCGCCAAATTGCCAGTTATCCCGTGGCGGTGGGGCGCGCCACCAATCCCACACCACTGGGCACCCACCGGGTGCATCGCCTCGAGAAAGATCCCATCTGGAGCAGCCCCTGGCGCAAAAGGCAGGTGGCGGCATCAGCCACTGGGCCCTTAGGAACCCGCTGGATTGGTTTTTGGTATCGCTGCGGCAAGCGCAGCTCCACCGATCGCCGGCCGCCGCGGTTTGAAGCCGACAACTGCCGCGAGATTGGATTTCACGGCACCGGCAAGCTCAGCAGCATTGGCCAGGCGGCCACCTTTGGTTGCGTGCGTTTGCGCAATCAAGACGCTATTTCCCTCTTTGATCTCGTCAAAGAGGGCGACATCGTGCGTGTGGTGCCCTAGTTAGGCGGCCGCGCTGCGGCGTTGCTGCAGGCCCCAAGCCACAGCACCGGCGCTGATCACCACCAGCGCGCCACTGGTGACCAAGAAGCTGAGGGTGAGCACCAGGCCCACAACACTGCCGAGGAACGACATCTTCACGCGCAGCAATTGGCTTTTGATCAGCAAGATCAGCAACAAGCCAACGGTGGCTTTTAGGCCAGCCACCTTGGCGGCCAGCAGCGGGGTCAGAGGGCAGGGCAACAACATCGGCAGCGCGGCGTGGCCCCGTGATTCTGGCGAGCGTTTGTTCGCATCGTGATCAGGGTTTGCGCCAGATCACCGCTTTGCGGCGGTTGGGATACATCTCAGTGCACATGGAGCAGACGCGGCCATCACAGCCGCGGGCGGTGCAGAACTCCCGGCCCCAAAAAATGATCTGCAGATGCAGGCGGTTCCAGTGCTCTTTGGGGAACAGCCGTTTGAGGTCGGCTTCCGTTTGAGCCACGCTGTCGCCATTGCTGAGGCCCCAGCGCTGGGCCAGCCGGTGGATATGGGTGTCCACGGGAAAGGCCGGTACGCCAAAGGCCTGCGACATCACCACGCTGGCTGTTTTGTGTCCCACTCCGGGCAGGGCTTCGAGGGCCTCAAAGCTGCCTGGCACCTCGCCCCCATGGCGTTCCAGCAGCAACTCAGCCAAGCGTTTGACGTTCTTGGCCTTGGTTTTGGCCAGACCCAGTTGGCGGATCAAGCCGAGGATCTCCGCTTCGCTTAATGCCGCCATCGCCGCTGGATTGGGGCCAGCGGCAAACAGGGCCGGCGTGACCTCATTGACCTTCTTGTCGGTGCATTGGGCGCTGAGCAGCACAGCGATCAGCAGCGTGAAGGCATCGCTGTGATCCAACGGGATGGGTGTTTCGGGGTACTGCTCATTCAGCCGGCGGATGATCGTTTCAACGCGTTCCTGCTTCTTCACGGATGCGGCCAAGAGGCGCCAATCTGGCGGCATCCTCGCGGAACACCGTGGCCAGCAAAACCGGCGTGATCGTCATCGGTAGCGGTATTGGCGGGCTCTGCTGCGCCGGACTGCTGGCTCGCGGTGGCAAGGAGGTGGTGGTGCTTGAGGCCCACAGCAAGCCCGGTGGTGCGGCCCACGGATTTGGCAAGACCTATCACTACGAATCCGGCCCCTCGCTATGGAGTGGTTTGGGCCGCTGGCCCAGTAGCAATCCCCTGGCCCAGATCCTGCGGGCCCTCGGCCAGGAACTGGAGGTGATCGAATATCGCGATTGGGATGTGTTGTTCCCGGAAGGGCATCTGCGCATTGGTGTGGGCAACGCCGACTTCGAAGCGGTGGTGCAGCAGTTGCGGGGGGCCGCGGCGGTGGCGGAATGGCAACGCTTCATGCAGGTTTTGCAGCCGATTGCAGCTGCTGCCGATGCCTTGCCGCTGTTAGCGCTTCGCCCAGGAGCCGATGTGATGGCCCAGCTGCTGCGCCGCGGCGGACAGCTGTTGCCGCACCTGGCGTCAATGCGCCATCTCGGTGGTGCCTTTGGTCCTTTGGTGGATCAGCACCTGCGTGATCCTTTTCTGCGCCATTGGGCGGATTTGCTCTGTTTTTTGATCAGCGGTCTACCGATGGGCGGCACCAATGCCGCAGCTATGGCCACGTTGTTTGGTCAGTGGTTTGAACCCGATGCCTGTTTGGATTTCCCTAAAGGCGGCAGCAAGGCTGTGGTGATGGCTTTGGTGCGCGGTTTGGAAGCCCATGGCGGTGAGCTGCGTCTGCGCAGCCGCGTCAAGCGCGTGCTGCTCGATGGGGAGCGCGCCATTGGCGTTGAGCTGGAGAGCGGAGAGCAGATCCACGCCGAGCATGTGGTGAGCAATGCCGATGTGTGGAGCACGCTCAAGCTGCTGCCCGAGGGGGTGGCGCGGCGCTGGCAGCGGCAACGGGGCGCCACACCAGCCTGCGGTTCGTTTTTGCATTTGCATCTGGGCTTCGATGCCACGGGTCTGGACGACCTACCGATTCACACGGTGTGGGTGGGGGACTGGGAGCGCGGCATCACCGCCGAACGCAACGCTGTTGTGGTGTCGATTCCTTCTGTCCTGGATCCCTCCATGGCACCAGCTGGCCGCCACGTGCTGCATGCCTACACGCCAGCCAATGAGCCCTGGGAGCTTTGGCAGGGCCTTGAGCGCGATAGCCCTGACTATCAGCAGTTGCGCCGTGAGCGCTGTCAGGTGTTTTGGGATGTGTTGGAGCAGCGCATTCCAGACATTCGCCAGCGCTGCGATGTGGTGATGGAAGGAACGCCTCTCACCCACCGACGTTTTCTCAACGTTCACAACGGCAGCTATGGGCCAGCGCTACCAGCCAATGAGGGTCTCTTCCCTGGTGTGACCACACCGCTCAAACAGTTTTGGATGTGTGGCTCCAGCACCTTCCCTGGCATTGGTATTCCTCCGGTGGCCGCTAGTGGCGCCTTGGCAGCCCACGGAATCCTGGGCCGTCAGAACCAACAGGAACTGCTGGAGAGCCTTGGTTTGTAGCGGGGTTTAGTGCTGGTGCTCGACGCCGACCTCATCGCTGGCGTCGTGGTTCGGATGGGCACTGACCGAAACAGGCAGCAGCAGGGCAGCCAGGGCAAACGTTGCGCAGAGAAAGCGGAACACGACTTGGGTCAATACACCTTTCGACCATACCGATTCACTGGCCGCTTGACCGTTCATCGGGCGCTTGTTGGCGGCGACCCACCATGAGGGGCTTTCGGCTCAGTGCATGTGCCGGCATGATGCGGCCACTGATTGCTGCCGTATGCGCCTGTTTGTGATGCGTGCTGCTGCAGCCAGCTTGCTGATGGCGGCCCCTGCGGCCGCCATGCCTGGGTTCGACAAACTGCAAATCAGCCTTGAGGGGCAGGCCCAAGGGTGGCTGCAAGCCACCTGCACCTACTACGGCCTGGGCTGGTTGGAGCCCGACAAAGCCACCCAGTCGCTGAGGCGTTTGGTCCTGTTAATCGGCAAAGATTTGGGGCATCAAGCGGCTGTGGAAGCCAAAGCAGCAGCGCTCAAGCGCGATCCTGGTTGCCAATCGGTGTGGCCAGATTCCCTTTGAGTGCATGAGTCTTAGCTGGCACAGGACAGATTTTTCTTGCGTCAGAGGGAAGATTTCTTAGGTTGCGGTTGCCAAAGGCAGTCGTTCCATGAACCGCGTTCAGCAGTTCCTGTCTGTTGCCCTGTTCGTCGTGGCAGCCACCCAGATCGCGATCGGGGTTGTGAGCTCCACCACGAACGCTGCTACTGGCAATCCTGTCGATCCATCTGATTTGTCGAGCAACTCGCGCTGAATCGTTGCCGTTGTTACCAAATCGCCTCCTAATCCAGGGGAGAGCCGGTTGATCCTTGCCATCTCAATCTTGGCGTCGTCAGGATTCAGCAACTAGCGCCGCTGCGATGCGCTCTCCTTTTCAAGTGCCACCTGAGGTGCGCGGCCGTCGGTCCAGCCGCCTGTGGCACAACACCTGGTTGAGTAACTGGCGCGGTGATGTCACCGGCGGATTAACAACGGCCGTGGTGGCCTTGCCGCTGGCCATGGCCTTTGGCGCTACCTCCGGCGCCGGTGCGATTGCGGGGCTATGGGGTGCCATTGCCCTGGGCTTGATTGCAGCTCCATTGGGGGGCACCCCGGCCCAGGTTTCAGGTCCCACCGGTCCGATGACCGTGATCATGGCGGGCATCATCGCCACGATGGTGCAGCGCTATGGCCCAGGCGCAGGCCTGGCGTTGGCCTTCACCGTGGCCCTGGTGGCCGGCCTGTTCCAGGTGATCTTCGGGTTGCTGCGCCTCGGCCAATACATCGTGCAGATGCCCTATTCGGTGATCTCCGGCTTCATGTCGGGCATCGGCGGGATTGTGCTGGTGCTGCAGCTGCCGGTGTTGATGGGGTTGGACCTTGGCGGCTCGGTGCCGGGGATCTTGAGCGGCCTCTGGCAGGAATTGCCGCAGTTCAACCCCTTTGCCCTGTTGATTGGTGCGCTCACCTTCGCGGTGGTGCGTCTCTACCCCAAGCGCTTCAACGCCGTGTTGCCCTCGCCGCTGGTGGCGCTGGTGGGGGTCACGGCTTTGAGCTTGCTATTGCCCATCGATGCCCTGCCGCGCTTGGGCGAGATTCCCCAGGGATTCCCGCAGCTGCGCTGGCCGCAGTTGGCCTTGGGTGATCTGCGCATGCTGGGCGGTTATGCCCTCACCCTGGCGGTGTTGGGCTCGATCGATTCGCTGCTCACCTCGCTGGTAGCCGACAACATCACCCGCACCCAGCACAACTCTGATCGTGAGTTGATTGGTCAGGGCCTAGGGAATATGGGTGCTGCGCTGTTGGGAGGCCTGCCCGGCGCTGGCGCCACGATGCGCACCGTCACCAACGTGCAAGCCGGAGGTCGTACGCCGCTTTCGGGCGTGGTGCATTCGCTGGTGTTGCTGGTGGTCACCCTCGGTGCTGGCGGCTTGGCCTCAGTCATCCCAATGGCGGTGCTGGCCGGAATCCTGGTGAACGTTGGCATCGAGATCGTTGATTGGAATTTCCTGCGCCGCGCGCCCCGGCTATCGGCCCGTGCCACCGCCTTGATGTGGCTTGTGTTGCTCCTCACGATCTTCTGGGATCTGGTGACAGCGGTGGTGGTGGGAGTGTTTGTGGCCAATGTGCTCACCATCAAGGGCCTCACCACGGCGCTTGAGCGCAAGACCCAGCGTTTTGAGGGCGGCCACCGTTACGACAACCTCAACGATGAGGAGCAGGGGCTGTTGGAGCGGCTCGGCACTGATGTGGTGTTGCTCAGCCTGCAGGGGCCGTTGAGTTTTGGCGCGAGCCGCTACCTCACCCAATTGCTGAATGTGTCGGCGGCCTACCGCACGATCCTGTTGGACCTCAGCGCCGTGAGCTATTTGGGGGTGACGGCTTCCTTGGCGATTGATTCGCTCTGCCGTGATGCCGGCAAGCAGGGCCGGCAGGTGGTGATTGCTGTGGTCGACCCCCTGCAGCGGGAGCGGCTCAAGCGCTTGCAATTGGAGCGCTCCTGTCCGGTGCGTTTTTTGCGCGGCCGGCGTGAAGCCCTCGATCTGCTTTCGGCTGAAGCCGCTTCAGCTTGAGCTGCCAGGATCAAAGCAGATCGTTCTCCTGCCATGAGCCTCGACGCTGACGCCAAGAAGGTGCTGCTGCGCAAGATCCCCCACGGCCTGTTCATCTGCGGCGTGGCCGAAGGCGATGTGGTCAATGGCTTTACGGCCAGCTGGGTCACCCAGGGCTCGTTTGAGCCGCCATTGGTGGTGATGGCGGTGCGGGCCGACAGCACCAGCAACGGCATGATCCAGCGCACGGGCAAGTTTTCGCTCAACGTGCTGGCGGCTGATCAAAAAGATCTGGCCGCTGTGTTCTTCAAGCCGCAACAAGGCGTTGGCGGACGCTTTGACGCTGCCCCCTACAAACTCGGCGAACACGGGTTGCCGATCCTGGATGACGGCTTGGGTGGGGTGGAGTGCGCCGTGGTCGGCCAGGTCGCCCATGGCGATCACACCGTGTTTGTCGGTGAGGTCAAGAGCGCTCAGCTGCACCGTGATGCCGCCGCCTTGGAGCTCAGCAGCACTGGCTGGAACTACGGCGGCTAAGCCGCTGCATCAAGGCCCATCAAGGCTTCACCACGGGCAAAGATCGCTTGGGCGTAGTCGGTCCAGATGCCCTGGCCCCAATAGCGAAAGCAGCTGGTCTCTAGCAGCAACACATGCAGCAGCGCTTGGTGATAGCTGGGGCTGCTGCTGTTGAGCTCCCCGAAACGGCGATGGAATTGCGCGCTGAGCTGCTTCATCGGCTCCAGCACGTTGCTGTAGCCCTCCACCCAACTGATGCTGTTGGTCCAGGAGGCCCCCTCCATCGCAAAGTGGCTATCGCCGGCTTTCACTGCCGTGATGGCAGCGCTGACAGCATCAGCCCCACGGGCATCGCCCAGCTGCTCAAACAAGCGGGCTTGACCCACCGCCTGAATGGCGGGGTAATCGGCAGGCTCAAGGCCTGAGGCCTCGACCCACTCGAGGTATTCGCTGCCATTGATGGCGGCCGTGTTTGGGCTGTCATCCCGCTGGCGGCGGTTGGCCTGCTCAAAGGCGGCGGGGAATTCGTTCATCATCACGCCACCGTTTTCGCCATCGGCGATTTGGGCCACCAGCGAGGGCAGCTGCTGCTGGCCAAATGACTGGCGGCCGAGGCTGAGGGCCTCGTAGTAGGGCTGCATCTGGCCCACCAATTTGGTGTCGGAGCCCTGGGTTTTGATCAAGGCGGGGATGCTGAGCTCTTCCCCCTGGCTGTTGCGCGCCACCAAGCGGTTGGGTCCATATTTCTGCCCGCCCGTGAGTGCCGTGCCATCGGGCTGCTCAACGCTGTGCTCCTGCACCAGCAGCCAGCGGTAGCCCGATTCGAGCAGGGCCTCGATGAGCGCGTAGAGGGTGTCGGGGTGATTGGGCAGATGCATCTCCGGCAGCGAAAAGCCCTTCACCCGGGCTAAGGCGTCTGCGCCGAATAGATCGAAGAACTGGTGCTGCCAAGCGCTGATTTGGAGATGTAAATCCGGGATTGGCGTCGATGGCGCGACGGCATGGCTCCAAAAGGTGCCCAGCCATTCGATATGCCGTTGCATCAGCGCATCGGTGGCCAAAAAATTGAGGGCAGCGCTGATGTCGCTGCGGCCCATCTGACCAACGCCCCAGAGCAGGTTGCCGGAATAATCCAGCATCATTCGGGGGTTGCAGCCTTCGGCGATCAGTTGCGGCAGCAGATCGGCTAAGCGCCGGTAGCACTGGGCAAAGGGCTCGGCGTTGTGGTTGTCGCCCTCGCCTGGGTGCTCCGCCATGTATTGGAGATGGGAGATGAAGGCGCCATCGGGGCCAGCCGGCACCGTGGGCTGGTGCATGTGCAAGGCGCAACTAAATCCCGACTGGAGCTGACTCCAGTTGATATTGCTTTGCTCAAGCCAGAGATTGCCCTGTTGGTGCGTGGCCTGGTGGATCGCTGCTTCGTAGCCGCAGATCGGTGGATCGAAGCGTTGCATGTCAGGGGCCGAAAACAGCTGGGCTTGCCCCGTCGTAGCGGGCCCGGTAAACCCTCTGCAATGCGCCACCCTCGCCATGGCTGAATTGATCCGTTTGAACACATTTCGCCAAGGCATCTCCCGCGCTGTGGAGATCCCGGTGGAAGACCTTGAGCGCACCCGAGAGGAGTTGATTGCTGAGGGTTGCCTGGTGTGGCCAGTGGCCGATCAGACCAGTCGCAGCATGAATCAACAGGCGGCATGAGCCCAGCCTTGTCAGCATGGGTCCATGGCCCGTGCTGTTGCTGACAACGTTTCAGGACCGTTTTTTGTCAATGAGCGCTGCATTGATTGCGGCACCTGCTGGACGTTTGACCCTGAGCACTACGGCGCCGCGGCTGAGACGGCTTGTGTGCATCGTCAACCGAGCGGAGCTGAGGCGCAGCGCCAAGCGCTTCTAGCTCTGCAAGCCTGTCCGGTTGCGGCGATTGAAACCAGCCCTGAGCTGCTGCGGCAAACCCCCGCAGATGGTTTTCCGGCGTTGATCACCACCGCCGGAGATGCCGAGATCTTTTATTGCGGCTGGGCTTCGCGCAAAAGCTTTGGTGCCCGCAGTTGGTTGGTGAAGCGCCCTGCGGGGAATGTGTTGATCGATGTGCCCCGCTGGAGTGCCCCCTTGGCTCGCCGGCTTCAATCCATGGGGGGCGTGAGCGCGATGGTGTTGACCCACCGCGACGACGTGGCCGATCACCAGCGTTGGGTCCAGGCCTTGGGATGCCCGCGCTGGATTCATCAAGCTGATGGTGATGCGGCACCCGAGGCGGAGCATCAGCTCAACGGCAGCGATGCCGAAACCATTGCTCCTGGCCTGCAGTTGATTCCAACACCGGGGCACACGGCAGGTTCGCTCTGCGCCGTCTTGGGTGAGGCCCGCTGCGTGTTGTTTAGTGGTGATCACCTCTGGTGGAACGCCGAGCAGCAGGTGTTGGTGTGCTCCAAGCACTACTGCTGGTGGAATTTCGAGGAGCAAATCCGCTCGCTCAAAAAGCTGCAGGATCTTGATGTGGCTTGGCTGCTGCCGGGCCATGGCCACCGCCATCGGTTTGCGCCAGGCCAGTGGCAGCAGGCGGTGCAGCAAACCCTGGCCTGGGTTCAACGCTGACGCCGGCGCCGGTAGTGCCCATGGCGCTGCAACTCCATCAAGTTGGCCCTGGCCACATCAGCGGTGCCGCTATCGGCGAAGCGCTCCAGTAACGGGATTGCTTGCTCCACAACAGCCGCGTTCTCGCTGTGCAGCATCGGCATCAACCAAAACTGACGCCGCACTCGCTGCGGTTCGGCTTTGATCCAACCGTTGGCGAGTGCTCGCTGGCTGAGCGCCAGAGCGTGGACATCGCCGCTGTAGGCCTGGGGCTTGCCGCGATACACCTGCCGCGTGAATTGATCGAGCAGCAACACCAAGGCCAGGGCTTGATCGCTCTCTTGCTCCCAACTCGCCAGCTGGCCTGCAAGGGCTGATGCCACCAGGACGCCAAAGCGCGCTCTGATCAAGGCATCAAAGGCATCACGCTGGCGAAACCACTGCCAGGGACGGCAGTCTTCAAACCAGAAGTGCAGAACAGCCTTTGCCCCGATGGGGTCGGTGTTGGTTTGTGGATGTAGCAACCGCGCCAGGGCAACTTTTTCGTTAGAAGACAGCTAATTAGCGGTAACACCATGACAGTTGAGCAGGGCTTACTCGTCTTTTTGGCCACTGGCGCAGCCTTAACCACCCTGATAGCCCGCAGTTGGGCGATGCGATTCGCCTCTCAACAACAGGTGAGCGATCAAGCGTCCTGATCGTTTCTGGATTGATCGGGGCAATGCTGGGGTCCATGGCGCACATCACCGCAATGATCCGGAGTTGATCGGTGGTCGAGAGTTCGCCATTGTTCTCCCACTTCATGCAGCGAGGAAAATTGCTCAATTTCGCCTTGACGATCGTGAGCTTCTTTCCCCGTGCATGCCGGCGGGCATTCAAAGGGTGTGGATCAGCAGCAGGCCAATCAGGCGAAACACGCAGTGCGTGAAGCGAGCGCGGTCTTCAACCTGCTCTTCCAGGATCAAAAAGCTCAGCTCGTCATTCCTTGGAAGCTTTTACTCAACTGTTCAAGAGCTTCATCGCCGGTTGGCTGGTGCTGCGTTTGTAAATGCATGTCACCTTCAGGGGGCAGGCCAAGGCATGGATTGGAGGGTGTTTGCCATCGGTGATCACAGAACCGATGCTTTCGGAAAATGCAAAGTCGAGCGTCATGGCAATGGTGCCTGCCGGATGCTCCAAACCTAGAAATCCTCTGGCAGCGGTCAATACCCCTAAATGGGGGTAGTGGGGTGCCCCATCGTTGTTTGAGTGTTGTGTGGCGTTCAGACGAACGCAGTCAACGCTCGATGGCGTGTATGGATTCATTGGCCCCCAACGGTTTGGGGGCTTTTTTGTCATGCATCAACGGGTGTTGTTGCTGACAGCCATGGCCTATTGAGACTGCTGATCACATCAAATCCGCGTGAATCATTACAGAGTGTTTTCGTTCCACTTCCCTTGGCGCTCAGGTCGATGGTCGGGCGTAGACCAATTGCATCGTCGAGGGAAAAGAGATGGTTGTTGATCAATCTGATGTTCCGCTTGGTCAAGCTGAGGAGCATCAAGCGCAATCTGAGCCGCTACAGATGCCCTATGAGCATGGTTGCGTGATTGTGCGGGAACATGCCAACACGTTTCGCGTCAGGCATCAGCGCTTTCCAGGGCGTCATTGGGAAACCAATGACCTCAATACGGCACGCATGATTTGTGATGAATTGAATTGCGAATAGACCTCAGTTGAGGGCTTGCGCTGCCGATCTCGATCCATTGATTCGGGGTTTTATGACACTTATCCAGTGCTTCTATGCTGGCAATCTCCACTGCCGAGCCAAGCATCTTCCATCGGCTTCCATCATCAATACTGATGCGCCGCCTGATCATGATGGAAACGGCGAAGGCTTTGCCCCGACAGACCTTCTTGCCAGTTCTTTGGGTACTTGCATCCTCACGGTGATGGGGATCCATTCGCGCCGAAAGGGCTGGGACCTGGGCCGGGCCCATGCATTGGTTCGCAAAACGATGAGCGCAGAGCAACCCAGGAAAATTGAGAGCCTCGATGTGGATGTTCACTTGCCACCTGGCTTGACTGCTGAGCAAATCGTGTTTTTGAAACAGGCTGCTCAGGATTGTCCGGTGATGAGGAGTTTGTCAGATGACCTTGTGGTTCATCTCAAATGGATTGTGGAGGTCTAGAAGTTTCCCCATCGTTTGTGAAAAGGAGGATGTATGCGTCTGATATTTATTCCAATTCATGTGTTTCGTGAAACACCAGCTGTCACTTTCTTTGATGCCAGTGTTGAAGGCAGTAATGGCACCGATGTGGTCGCTCACCACGGTGCTGCTATTTCGCCACCCGATGATCTCAATGGCGAACAATATTATGTTCATCAACACCAGATTGATCACAACCTGGTCTTAGAGGGTGGTCGTATCTACACCCTGCTCAATCCTCAATGGGACCAGCCGCACCATGTCATTCATTTGATTCGAGCCATGGGGGCGCTGCAAATCCCGATTGGCACGTTCCATCGCTCGGTGTCCGCTGAAAGCGGCAGCGTGGTGCTGAACCAATCCATTCGTGATCAGGCGTAAGATTTCGCCACGGAGTTCATTCCGGTCTCCTTGCATGGGAACCGCGCACTTCAAGCGGCCCGCGCCCAGACGCCCTGGGTGTGGACGTTTCGCGATGGCCACATCTGCCGTTCTCTCGGCCTTGAGGGGGGTGTGGGTGCCAGCTGCTTGCCGGTGACGGTTTGAGTGGTTCCAGCTGGTCATCCCGCTGATCTTGAAATGCTTCGGGGGGTTTTATTCCGCCCCCTGACGACTCTGGATACTGTCGCGCTGAGGGCTCCGTTGTGTTGCCTCCAGCTGCTTGGAAAGCCATGGGATTTCGCTATCTCGATCAGATCGCCAGCCGTCAGCACATTCAGCAGTTTCTTGAGCTCGCTGATTTGGCTGCCGGTGGCGGCGATTCAGCTGAAAACGTTTTTCGGCTGTCGCACCGCCTGCGCGACTCCAAGCCGATGCGCTTGTGTGAGCGCGTCTTGCAGCGTGACCCGGCGTCTGCTGCCTTGATTGCTGAGCGCCGTTTGGTGGGCCCCTATGACCTCGATGCCCTCAAGGCCTGCCCCAAAGGCAGCTTGGGCCACACCTATGCGGTGGTGATGGAAACCATCGGCTACGACATCAACTTTTTCCCCGATCCGGCCTATTTCGCCAACCTGGAAACCGACGCCGACTACATCAACTACCGGGTGTACGCGACCCACGACATCCACCACATCCTCAGCGGCTTCAGCCTCGACAATTTTGGCGAAACCGGAGTGATCAGCATCAGCGTTGGCCAGTTCAACCACCCGGGCTTGGGGTTTGTTGATTTGATTGATCTGCTGCTTCAGTTCCTGCTTAATGAAACGCCTTTCGATGAGGCCACCAGTGCCAAGCAGCAGGCCCATACAGCTGGTTATGTGTTCCACATGATTGGCCATGGACTGGAGATGGCGGCCCAGGCCAAGCCGCTGTTCCCGGTGCTATGGGAGGAGCGCTTTGAGCAGGATCTCGAGGACCTGCGCAACGAGCTCGGGATTCAGGCGGTGCGTGAAGGGGCGTTTAGCTGGTATTCCAACCAAGAGATTGCAGCCGCTCTAGGCTGATCCCAGTAACTGCTTAGACCGTTCTCAGCTCATTTGGATTGACTTCGATCAACCCAAAAACCTTGGATCAAACCAAGAGAGGAGGGAGAGAGATGAATCGCGAGGCTGTGATCGAATTTGTGCTCGAGCACTACAAGGCTGAAAACCATGGCCGCGTCGACTACGACGAATGCTTTGGTGATCACCTGGAGTGTTTGTCTGACGACAGTCTGTTGGCTTGCTTGGCTTGGTACGAAGGGGAGGACTGGCTGGATCAGGTCTGAAGCCCAGGCTCGCAGAGCTGCTAGGCCTAGGGCTGGTGTGGTGTTTTGATGCTTCCTGCTTGGTCTTTGCTGCTCCTGGCGATTGCCGCTGAGGTGATCGGCACCTCGTGCCTGAAGCTCTCCGATGGTTTCAGCCGATTGTGGCCATCTGTTGTGGTGTTGCTGGCCTACAGCACGTCGATGCTGTTGCTATCGCGGGTGGTGCAGACCATTCCCTTAGGCATCACCTATGCCCTGTGGAGCGGCATCGGAATTGTGGCCATCGTGCTAGTCGGCGTGTTCGTCTACAGGCAAGTTCCAACCCCAACCCAGTTGTCAGGCATGGCATTGATCACAGCAGGGGTGGTGATGGTGAATATCACAGGCCAGCTCAAGGGCTGAGGTTTTGTACAATTGCTCGTGAAACATGTAGCTTTTGAAACTTTCCCTTGGCGGGATATTTTTTAATGTTGATCTATTCAAAGAACTCGTAAGCGTGTTTGATTTCGCCGTCGAGTGGCCCAGAGTGGCAATTGAAATGTGTTGCGTGACGGGGGCCATTATTTTGGGTAGACGCTTTCAAGAAGCCTCGTTTTTTGCCGCAACCTTTTTGATCGGGCTCACGATTGTTGAGTTGTTCCTCGGTTTTGTTGTTGATTGATCAGCTGTTGACGTCGCCTGTAGAGAGTCGTTGTTTGATCTCAGCCATGACTTGATTGGCTTGCTCGCTGATCACATGGGCTTGCTGTGCATCAGCGATGAAGTCCGCTTCATATTTCAGCCAGTGGTAGCGGCGTTGCAATTGCTCGATCGTCATCACCAACGTTGAAAGCTGATGAAACGATGGCGCGGCGACTCAGGGCTCTGTGGTTCGGGTTTCCCCCTCTCCATTACACAGAGCGTTTAGAAAATTCCTAGAGGTCCCTTTTTCTTTTTGCAGTAGCCGGCTCCAATGTTCATCCAGCCTGGCTTGCAGGGTTGGCCATGGGTTGGAGCCACTTCGTAGTCCACCGGTGACACGCATGTCGTCCCCAGGGTGTTGACGTAGCCCAGTGGACACTGGTCGTGCCCTGCCGCCTTGGGGATCTCTTTTTGAGCCAGTCCAGGCATGGGGGCTACCAGGAGGATTCCCGCGACACCCATCAGCACTGACCGCATTGGTTTCCTCATGGCTTGAACGGCAGCAGTGGTGTCGGCGTCACTAGAACTGAAGGGCATCTGCTGCTCAATGGTTAAAGCCAAATCCGAAGCCGAGAGTCCTGAGTGGCACCGCGCTCAGATTGAGGCCTGCCTCGAGCGATTGAAGTCGCCCAGTCTCACGGAGGAAGGCCTTGAGCTGTGGGAGGGCTATTTGCTGCACCATCAGCAGCGCCTCAAGCAATTAGAAGGTCGTTAAGCGGCTGCCTTGGTTGGCATCTTCTGCCTTGGTATCGGCGTCGTCGGCTTTTTTGTCTGCCTCAATCGACCTCCAAACAAGCTTGGCTTGTTCCAACAGAAAACCCCCCGTTCAGGGGGGCGGTGAGTGATCTTGGCTGCCGGCTATCAAGCCGCTGAAATGCTCAGTGGTGCGGCAGGGAAGCTCGTGGGCATTGGATCAGGCTGGCCTTCAGCAATGGCCTTGGCGCGTTTGTACATGAAGCTGTTGGTTGCGCCTTGGGCCTCCATCGCGGCGGCAACAACAGCCCAATTGCGAATTTCGGTGGTCATGGTCAACAAGCAATGGATGGCAACACCATCGCCAACCTGCTGAGTTCGCTGTGCGGGAAATACCCGTACCCATGACTCACCCACAGCCCATGGATCTGGCTGGTAGCAGAAAGCCGCCCCTCAAGGGAGGAGCGGCTTTCGTGATGGCTGATTGGGCAGCGTCTGGTCAAAGGCGAACCTGGGGCCAAGGGTCCAGGTGTATCGGGCGGACTCCTATGGGGCACCTCAACGATGCAGAGGAGTGGCGCTGAATCGACGTCCAGTCGGTGGTCAACTCAGCTCCTCGCCCACGCTTTGTGGAGACTGTTGGAGCAGGCGCCTCGCTCAGAGTGCTGCGGTTGATGTCTCAGGTGGCGTGTCGTCCATTGGGCGCCTCCGTGTTCGATGCCCATACTTTTGCCCTGCCGGTGGTCAAAGGCAATGCGCCTTAATGCCGATGGACTTAGCCGCCGGCCTTGATCAGATTGGGGTGCCGTTTGCTTGGCGGCAAGCCGAACGCAGCTGTTCGGTTCGTCCCCTGCACAAACCAGCTCAGCTCTTGGAGACTGACAGCAGTTCGGCAACGAGACTCCGAGCTTTCATGAGGGTCAAACGCTTCGGGTTGCTCCCGGAGCGTTTTTTTTCGGGAGCATCAGTTTTTGAATCTCGTCGTTTTGATTTTTTCGTAACTCCTGGGTTAGTTCGAGTCCGTCATGGTCGGCCCAGAAGCAAGACGTTTTCTTGCACTGCCGAGGTTGCCCATGGCTACCGCTGCGTTCACAAGCAAGGTTTTGGCAGGTGCGGAGTCGGTGAAACCAAAACCAGCAGCTCCGCTCAAGCGCCCGGTTTGGCCACCTGCTCCTTCGGTGCTGAATCGGCGTCAGTGGGAATCCGAGTTCGACGCTCCGATTGAGTTGTCGTCCTGATAGGGACTGCTCGCCCAGTTCCCCAGCGGCTCTGGGCGAGCTAGTAAGCCTTTATTGCCTCGGTCTTGATGCAGCACTATCTGATTGTTTGGTCGTTCCCCACCGTGGATGGGGCTTGGGAGTCCTGCCCGGGGTTTGCTGAGTACATCAATGCCGGAGCGCCTGGAGATCGTTTTGATGGCTTTGAACTGAAGTACCGCGTTTGTGAGCCGGTCAGCGGTAGTGGTGTAGCCATCGCTGTCGCCAGCGACATCGGCAAGGTGTGGGCGCACCTGGGTCCTTGGATCAAGGGGTTTGGGATTCAGTTCGAGGTCACGGCGGTGGTTAGTGATGCTGAATTTGCGGCCATGTGGCCGGCGGTTGAGGCTGCAGCAGCTGATTAACGGCAAACCATGAAAAAGCACCTGCCCCATCAGGCAGGTGCTCCCTCACTACCGGGTGGTGTCCCGCACCAGCCTCGGCCGACACTCACATAGACCCAAGGAGTGCCTGAGCACGGTCTATGTGCACGGCACTCCATCGACATGAGCACAAACGCCTAGGTGCCTGGGTGTCGTTATCTCTTCTTAAGCCCAAAAAAAAGACTCCTAGTGTTGATGGAGTCGCAAGACCACCCATGCCAAGTCGTGCTGAGCGATGGGTTGTGATGGATACCTCGGCTTCGATTGATGGCAGCTATCAGGAGGTCGCTTGCTGTTACTCGTCTGACGATGCCTTTCACTACATCGACATCCACTGCGATGAGGACAGCCACATTGAAGATAAGTCGGTTAAGCCCCAGGCCCGTTTCAGATCGGCCCCTGGTGATCAGCTGTAAACCAGCATGAACAGCCCTGTGAGGCCAGGGCCGGCTGGTTGGCATGGATAAAGCTGAGAGGGTGCAGCAGCTGTGCAGCGAGCACAGTCAGGAATTGAAGGGTTTGGCGCTCGATGTCTGCAGCCATGGCCGCTGGGACATGAACCTTCCAGTGGCTGTGATCGATGCGCGCAAGACGCCCCATCGCTTTCACATCTCAGCGGTGGGCACCATCGGCAATATTTTGCGGGTGTCCACCACGGCCGATAACCCGTTGATGCAGCAGCTCTTTGAGCTCTATGAACAGCAAGGCTCGGATGCTGCTCTTGAGCACATGCTCAACGATGAGCAGAACGGCGATGAATTCGCCCAACTCTTTGAGACCTACAAAGAGGAGCGTCGCCTCGGTTCACCGCTGTGGTCAGCATCGGATGCCGCCGGTTTTGTGGTGAAGTCGAAAGAGGCGTTTGATGATCAAGAGCTCGCCATCGTTGCTCTGCTCCCTGGTAATCCCTACGACCTGGTGTCGTTTGGGATTCCCTGGGCTTTTTATGGCGGTCGGTAGAACGCTATGGCGTATTCGCAAGCCAACAAAAAGCCCCCGCGGTGGCGGGGGCTGTGAGCTTCAGCGGTAGACGCGCACCCGGGTGCCTGCCGGACCTTGCACGCGTACGGCAGCACCACCGGTGTTGCCGTTGACGCGCACATCAACGTTGCGGCGTGGGGACACATGCACATTGCGGCTGGCGCAGACCTGACGGCCGTTTTCCCAGTAGCAAACGGTGTTGGCCTGAGCTGGGGTGGCTGTGGCCGTGAGGCCAAGGCCGGCTAGCGCAGCGATGGCAAAAAGTTTGGTCATCTCAGAGAGGAGCTCAAGAGCTGCCCCCACCCTGCATTTCCTTCCCTGAAATGAATGGACCCTTTAGGAAAATCTTGGGGAGGCCTAGATCGCGCCGCCATTGCAGAAGCGCACAGCCGCTGCAGTGGTTTTTCCCTCGGCAATCACCTCATCGACGCAGTTGTTGAAGGCTTTGCTCTCCTGCTTGATCGAGCAGAGCCCCAGAGCAATGGCGGCGAGCGAGATGGCGGAGACAACGGTGGCTGAGATCTGAATCACGCCATAGGCCAGCATCGCCTTTTTCTTGCCGCCGCAGTCTTTTTTATTGCTGGTGTCTTCTGACATCGAATCAAAAATCTCTGCCCAAACGGTATGAACCGCTTCCTTGCTGCAGCCGCCTGGCTCAGGAGGGATAACCGCCCCGGCCAGTAATTTCGCTGGCCAGGCGTATGGAGAGATTCCTGCGAAGCATCGATTGCTGGGTTGGCTGCCCGTACGGTCTGGTCAGTGACGCTCTGGCCTCATGACTGAACGAGATCTGCTGGATCGGCTGATCCACCGCTGGAACTCCCGGCAAGACATTCATGGCGTTGAAAGCCCTGCTGGCCGCAAAGCCGCTGAGATGCTTCCGATCCTGGAGGCCCGTAAGGAAGCCCTGAAATAACTGGCTTCGGCTGGATTTTGAATGTCCCCTTGGCATCACTGGATGCTGAGGGGTTTTTTAGTGCCTGCTTTCAGCATTCCAACGGCAGACGATTAATGGGTGCTAGCTTCCGCCCCCCTGAACTGAAATCCAGTGCTGTTGAGCATCTTTGGGGCATTGTTCGCAGTGCTCAACTTCGTTCAGGTGCCCCAGTGGGATGTCGATTGGAAACAGTGTTCGGTGAACGTGCCTGACACCGCCTGCCACTGGTATGTGGTTGATCCCGACAACACCTTTGGCAAGGGCTTTAGCTGGATCACCGCGCCCAGGTTTGATCCTGAGGGAGTTCGCGACATTGCGCTGCAGCGGCAGGCCACCGAAGCCCAGGGCTACAGAACAACCGTGGCCTGGATGGACTCTGGTTCTGATGTGCCCTACGGCGACGACTACTAAGCCGTTAGGTCTTCATCTGCAGGGCATTAGGTTCGGCTCCTCTTTGCTGTGATCACGCAGATATGGCCGATAACCCTTATTTGGTTTGTCTGGCGCTGATCGAGCAAAACGGTCAACGGCGTTTACCTCTTGGCGGCAAAGGTCTCCAGCAATCCATCCCTGCCGGTAGCGATCCAGGAGCCGATGGGCATGCGCTCGCCCTCGATCTGTTGCTGAGGCTGTGGCAGCAGAGCGACGACGGAGCCATTCAGCGCGCGCAGGGACTGCAAAGCCTGCTGTTGCTTGAGCTGCCGATGGACTGTTTTCTCGAAACATTGCCGCAGCTGAAGCAGGCCTGGCTGCGCACTGGAAACACCCAAGCGCTCATGGATGGTTTGCGCCAACTCACCGCTCAGGGTTGGACCTTGGCAACAGCCAAGTTCTCGCAGCCAACATTTACTTCTTGGTGAGCGCTGAGTAGTTCTGCTCAGGTGTTTTGTATCCACATGAACTTATGACCGAGTTGTCTGGCTCCGAAGCGTCGATTGGAGGTGGACATGGGTCTGGCACCCGTCGAGGTGGGCGGGTGCTTTCCCTCATTCATTCGAACAACCCTTCTCAACGCCGTGCGAGGTGTTGTGGTGGTTCTGGTTCGGGGCGGTAAGGCAAGCGCTCGATGATCCAGCTTGGGCAGATATTCATCACGTGGCAGTCGACCTCGCGGCAGACCTGCACAAAGTTGGGATCGCTGGTTCTCGCCCCGCCTTCGACGTAGAGCACTTGCGCCAAATAGGCCTTCTCACGCGGCGGGTTAACCGCGACAACATCACCTACCTGGACATCGAGAAAGATCGGCCGCATGCGCTGACTCCAGAGGTTTTCACGTTAGTACATGCGTACTGAAAAAGAAGTGGTGCCCAGGGGCTCCGAACCCTCACCCCTGGGACTTGCCTGCCACCAGAGGCCAGGCGGCAGGGTGTTGGCAGTGACGACCGTTTCTGCCGAACGCGACAACCTTGGCTCAGGCGTCGCGATTGGCCTGTACTGGATGAGAAGCGGGGCTGTGGCCAATGACTCCCTTGGCTGTGCCATGGCTGGCTGATCAGGCTTGGTGCCAGCCATGGGAGAGGATGAGCCAAGGCCTGGTGGCTGGATGAAGCTGCTGTTGATCACTGCCCTTGCTCTGCTGAGTGCTGCACCGGCCACGCGAGCCCAGCCTGATCACTTCACCGTTTACAAGCCTTGGGGCCAAGGCGAACCGGTGGCTCGCGATTGGTTTTTGCGCACAGAGCCAAGCGGGATCGTTGTGATCCGATCGGATGTCTTCCCCGATCGTCTCAACGGGCGCAACACCACCTACATCAAAAAGTTCAACTGCAAAACCAAGAAATATCTTGTCCACCAGCGCTATCTGAACGAAGAGCTGCACTGGACTGAGATTGATTCGGTCTGGACCTGGAAGGACGTGCTGCTGCCTGATGACGCCGACCATCTCCAGTGGGTCTGCAGTTGGTCCAAGCCAGAGGCTGAGACCAATCCAAGTTGAGCCTGCTGAGCGCCTGATCGAGCAGGGGCTCAGCCGATACTGCAGCGATTAACGGCGAGGTTGACGGGGCTCGGCTTTGTTGACGCGGATGTAGCGGCCCATCCACTCGACGTCTTGGAGATCATCAATGGCCTTTTGCTCGTCGGCTTCGCTGGCCATGTCGACAAAGCCAAAGCCGCGCTTGCGTCCGGTCTCGCGATCCAGCGGCAGGCTGCATTTCTTGACCGCGCCATATTCGGCGAAAAGGCTATGGAGATCTTCTTGTTCGCAATCCCAAGACAGATTGCCGATGTAAATGGTCAAAAGAAAAGGCCTGTTTGATCACCAACCTTGCCACGGGGCGCACTCAGCTGAGTGCATCAGGAGATGGTTGTGATGCTGGTCTCATCCCTGCAAGCCCTTGAGCAGCTCAGGCTGCGGCTTGTTCATAGGTGTCTCGAAGCGCTTTTTCTTGCAGCTGTTGAACGGCTGATAAGGCTTCATGGGCTGGCCAGCCATGGGTGTCCATCAGCTCTTTGACCAGCGAGTCGGGGGTGTCTGCAATCGAGGCGTTGAGGTCGGCCACCACTTGGCTGTCCCTGGCCAGTGCCGTAAGCCGAAGCGCTCGGAGCTGCTGCTGGTTCGGCTGTTTCATGCGGGCAGTCTGCACGTTTGCCCGTGCCCTCGGCGGTTCGCTGGAAGCCACGGCCTGGATTTCGGTCAGGAATTTTTTCCGGAGAGCCCCTGACGCATCAAGGGTGCGAACTCGTCTTGAAAGCAAGTGGCTCCTGGGAAGGGGCCGATGCCAGGTACCTGAGCGCAATCAGAGCTGGCTATCGCTGGAGCGAAGAAACCAGCTAGCGACCACAGTGCGGCGGAGATGCCGATCGCTGTACCGAAAACAGTTTTTTGATAGCGGGTCATGGCAGTGGGTTGGTGGTGGGATGTCTCCCTGACACCAGCACCATCTCCATTGAGTTTTTGAGCGACTGGTCAGGCTGTGGTCAGCCATCGCAGCAGTTCTGGTGAAAATCGAGTGAACGAGTTGGCGGTGAGCTTTGGTGAATGACTGCAACGCTTTGGCCGCGCTTTCCACAGCCAAGAGGACAGGCTTTTAAAACTGCTCCTGTCGGCAGTAACCAGCCGACCAAACGTCGAAGTGACGCTCTGGGCGGCCCCTAGGGCGTTTTTTATTGGCTCGCCCGCAGACATAAAAAAGGGTGGCTTCCCACGGCCACCCTCGAAGAACGTCTGGAATGCATCCCCGGCTATCACCCCAGGGATGTGACGGATTGTAAACTAGGTTTTTGATTGGTCGTGGCGCGCCATTCCAACGGCTTGTCGCCCATAAAAAGAGGGCAGAACCACCCGCCCTCACGAACTCATGCTCATCCCCAGTAGGAGCAGATGATCTGAGCCGGTGCAAGGGGTCTCAGCTTGTCTTCTGCATCACCAAGTGTGTCTAGCTCTGGTGAGCTCGCTCCAGGCTCCGTGATCTCCGTCGCAGAGAGCCTTCCAGTGCTGCTCGATCAGTTGGCCCGCTCTTAAGCGGTGCAGGTCGTTCTTTGGTGAGATCCCAATTGAATTCGTGGTATCCGACCGACCAACGCAAGCCTGCTGGTACACCGAGATCAGTGACGGGAAAGCCATGCTCTGCCAGCTGAAGCGCAAACGCGCCTATTCCCGTTCAGGGTTTTTACGTTCCAGCGATTCGCAGGGCTCGATGGCGGCTCGGATCAAACGCTTTAGTCGTGATCCGGTGGAGATCGCAGCTCAGGTGCTCGACCTGCCCGCCTCGGAAGTCAAAACGAGCTACGCCGTGACCCGCACGTTTTCTGTGGGAGCCGAGCCCCGCTTTCGCTAGCGCAGGAAGGCCTGAACGCGGGCAGCAGGGTCGACAACGTGAGCTTCCGGCAGCCCGGAGTAGGTAGCTGGTTTGGCTGGGTTGGCCATGGCATTGGCGGCCCCGAGCAAGAGCACGGCAACAGCTCCAACAGCAAGGATTTGATTGGCGTTCCAAGCGGTCATCGGATAGAGCGGGTTGTGGGATCTCTCCCGGACACCTGCACCATCTCTGCTGCTGTTGTGAGCTTTTGGTTGCTGCTTGGTCAGCACTCAGTGCCGATCTGGTGAAGAGCTGGTGAGCTCACCAGCAGCCGGCGATCTTCCCCAGCATGTTGGAGACATAACCCGGCTCAACAGGACCCACTGTTTTGACGCCATCGCGTCCTGCCGCCGCACCAACGCCAATACGGCAGAAGTAGATCCAGTAATTGCCCTTTGAGGTGCCCGTCTTGGCGCCCAGCAGCAGTGCCGTCGTCACGACTCCCAGCACGAGAGCAAACGGGATCAGCAGCACGAGCACGCGTTTGGCCATTGGCGCTGAAGCAACCACCTGTGGATGCTCGCAGCTTCTTGAACGCTGTGCAGTTCAAACCGTTTGTTTTGCTGTGGACTTCAAGCCACTCTTTGAACGATTGCCTACACAGCGGTGCTGTGCCAGCAGGCATGGCCCATGAGCCTGGTTGGTAGCGGCGGGCACCTGGTTCATTCCGCTCATGCGGTCGCACCATTCCATCTCGTCGCCGTTGGCACCAAAACAACGGTTCTTGGTGGGTAGATCTGCGGCCCAAGGCTGGGGTGTCAGTTGTTGGCTCTAATGCAGCCGTCGCTGCAAATGGTCGGCCCGAGCTGGATTTAGGAACGGAGCAACTCCCACATCCCCTCCCCATAGCTCGTATTTCCCATGAGTAGCCAATCCCAACGCCGCTTCGTGATCAAGGAGGAAGCCATCGACGACAGCGGCGAATGCGCTTTTTTTATTGAGTACGTCGCCAGTGGTGATCGGGTCAGGGTTGATATCAAAGACCTTGCCGATCCGTTTTATTTGCACAGCCTTGGCACTGTCGATTGGTGACAGCGCGTCCCTACTTGCGGCTTCGTCGGCGTCAGCAACGCGGTCCGCTCCTCTTCCATTGGCGAAGCCGCTCAGCGGTTTTTGCGTTGCACAGCCACCCCACCCCGCCGTTGTGGGTGAATGGCCAATTGGTGCGGCTTGGCACTCCCCATCGGCGCAAGCTCCATCCATAAGACGGCGACCTCTCTTGGTTCGGCGCTCCACTGCATGGGCCTGGGGTGCGGGCGCGGCAGGAACGCTGTCACAGCCATCACCACCCCTGCAGCGGCCTAGATGCTTCACTCCGCGGGCAGTGTTTTGATTGCATGGAAACCACCGTCTGGACCTTCAGCCTCAGCGTTCCTTTTGCGCAGTGGGCCGCGATCTACGACAGCGACGATGTGGCCAAGATGCATGCAGCCGTTGGCATCAAGAGCCTCTATCGCGGTGTCAGCAAAGAGGACCCCAGCAAGGTTTGCGCGGTGCAACAAGGCCCGGTTGGCGTGGCGAAAAAGCTCTTTGAAGAGAACAAAGAGATGATCCGCGGTGCCGGCCACGTGATCGAAAGCACGGTGATCAGCGCGTATAGCGACAGCTGAGCTCTCAAAGGGCCTCTTCGTTTGGGGGAGGCCTTAAGGCTCTTGTGACGTTGACAACGGCACAAAAAAAGCACCTGCTTCATCACAAAGCAGGTGCCCCTCAACGCGACGGGACTTGAACTTCCTCCCCGTCAGGCACTCCCTTATCCCTGGCAGGAGAAACAGGGAACGCTTGAGTCGGTTCTAAGCACCCACAGCTGTAGTGCGCCTGAGCAGAAGCGCCGTTGCGGCATGTGTTGATCAGGCGTCCATCTGGGCAAACAGCACCTTGTGGTTGGCCACCACGTCGGCATCGCTGATGGCGGGGGTGATGTCCATCTCAACGCCGAATTGAGCACGCCAAGGAGCCAGGTGCTTGAACAGCTCGGCAGTTCCGTTGGCTTTCATCAGGGCAACCACTTGGCCTTGGCCGGGCAGGTGAACGCGATGCAGCAGTTCAAAACCTTCAAAGCAATCGTTGAGGCAGCCGCCATCGAAGTAGTTGATGAATTCGCGGTAGCCGGCGAGCTGGCAATCGATGTCGGGGAAGGTTCCGATTACGCAGTAGAGCTGCATGGCAAAAAAGCAGGTGGCGGGACCCTATGGCCGCAACGCTGATCGCCGCAGTGTTCTGGCTCACCTTTGCTGGTGTGATGGGCAGCACCGCTTTTTGAACATTGCTGCTGCTTGGTTGGTGGGACACTCCACCGGTTTCTGGCGCTGTTGATGGCTTCCAAGTTCTTCGTTGTTCACCACGAGTTTCGAGCTGGCAAAGCTCAGCTTTGGTGGCAAAGCGCTCAAGCCGCCATGGCTCCTGGTGGCGGCTGGGACGAGGCTGTTGCCAAGAACCTGGACGCTGGCTTCTACAACCATTGCTTTTGCCCGATCTCTCCTGAGGGGCCGGCCTACTGCATCTGGGAAGTGCGTGAGGGCATCAGTGCTGAGCAGTTTCAGGAGTTCATCGACGGCCCTAACGGGGTGAATTTCGGGCTGGGCGCTTGGATGAATATCTGCCGCGAAATCAACCTGGAACTGGCTGGCACTCCCCCATACCCCCGGAAGTTCTGAGTGGCCCTTCCTCTGGCACACGAGCCAGCACCCCAACCAGCCTCCGGGGGATGCTCCTAGCCGTCATCTGGAAGCGGTGTGATCTCCCCCCGACTGATCTCTCAGGGGGGTGGTCCCCATCTGGGGGTAGTCCTTTTGAGGCACCCGGTTAGATGATCAAAAGAAGCCCTCCGGCAGGAGAGCGGATCGACGTCACGACCCCCCAGAGCTGTAACTGGGGTTTTTTTTATGGCTTCTGCTTGGCCCCCATACGGGGGTATCGATTTGTCTCTGTCAGTTGGGAGATTGGACCGGTGAGGGAGGGAGGCGACCATGGCACCTTCGGCCATCCAGGACATTCGGGTTGGAAACACCTCGTTGCAGTGGTCTGCTGATGGGTCGTTGTCTGAGTACGACCATCAGGCCTTGATGGAGCGTTTGTGCGCGGTGGATCCTGAATTGGCTCAAAGCGAAGCTTGCAACGAGCGGAACGATGGGCCATTCAGCGCTGATGCTTCAGCCCAGAGAGCTCTGTGATCTGTCCCCATTGGGGTGATGCTCAGGGCAGCTCGGCTTGGGCGTTGGGGGAGTTATGTCCAAAGACCGCCACCGAGATCCCTGCTGGCTAAACGCGTGAGGTCGGCATCAATGACTTCCCTTGCTCCCAACAGCGAATGAGCTTGGGCAATGAAGGTGGTGCCATCAGCGTCAGGCCCCCAAATCTCGTATTGGTTGGTGGTGATGCCATCAATGCTGATCACGCGCGGCTCGGGGTTCAGCGTCACGGTGTAGCCGCGATGAATCCACTGGCATGCATCCATGCCATCGCCTTTGAGCTTGATTTTTTTCATTGATGACCAAGGGAGAACCGAGAGCACAGCCCACGCAGTCAGCGCGCTTCCCTTAGGGCGAGGAAGAAGACCCTCGCCGAGTCATCCACTGGTGGCAGCTTGATCCCGAGACGGGTTGCTGTCATGAGAAAAATTGCCCCAGTTCTTCTCGATTGATTAGGGGGAGCGGTTCTCCCCCTCACCCCGAGGTCATGGGCCATAGAGCAAAACCCGCATGACCTGTTTGGGCCTAGGCGTTGTCTAGAGAGGTCAATCCCGCAGATCTATGGGAAGAAATGCCGTTAAGGACTTTGATGGCGCTGTTGGGCCAGCCATGGGAGTTAGCCCTGGCTGAGGACGTCCTCATCAAACGGCAAAGCCTTGGCCTTGCGATCAATCCAGATGCCTTGGCCATCCCTGGCAAACCAAATGAACCAGAGCGCAGGGACCAAAAGCAGATAGGGGAACTTCAGGCAGATGGCTGTCAAAGCCAGCCTGATCACAAGGTTTTGGATCTGCTTCTTGGTCATGGGCTGGCACCTCTAAAAAATAAGAAGGCCGCCCCTCCAGCAGAAGAGACGACCTAGGCAGAAGCGACTTGGCTATGGCTCCCTGGGGCCATGACATCTAGGTGTGCAGTTGATGTGACTCCTGAGGGCACCACACGGTGCAGATGGAGTGTTCTCAACCCATGGCATCAGCCAGGAGTTTTGAAGAGAACCAACCTCACGAATAAAGGGAAACTGTTGGAGCAGGGGCCAATTCAGTCAGGCTGCTTCCTGGATTCGCTGGGGTGGAGTGTCGGCCGTCATGCGTTCCTCCGATCTCGATGGCATTACTTTCCAACGGCTCAGGTTTTTTCGCATCGGTGAAAACGCGCATTGCCTTTTGAGGAGAAAAAACCTTCAGTGGGAACGGCGTGCTCAAACCTTGATGGGATGCAGCCGTTGCTGATGCCTGATCAGCACAGCGCTGAAGCAATGCGGCACCAACTGCTCTAAGATCACATCGGTTTGGTAATCCAGGAATAAGAACTGACCAGCTTCTGACCGCCTAATACCTCAGCGACACTCGACCGACGTCCATTCACTCGTTTTCAAACACCAGTCCAAGACACGTATGACCCTGAAACAACTGAAGAGTTCCTATGCAGATTTGCTGCTGGAGATCGATGCTGCTGGCGGCAGAAAAGATGGTCTGCATCTCATTCGTAAAGCCGACAAAATCCTCGCCTCCATTCACGCGATGGAGCAGCGATGCCTAACGCCGACCTGGGAAGAAATCTTGGGTGAGCGCTGAATCAGCAGCAATCAACTCATCACTGACAAAAAAAGCCCCGTCGAATTGCGGAGCCCTGTGGGTGTGTGAGGTTGCAGCCACTCATGCACAGCTGCTTGAGAGCAATAGCCACGACCACCAACGCTCTCCATATTTCCAACCGGCTTTCAGCAGATTGCGTGGCTAGACCAAAGGCATGGACTACACCACCACCAAGCTTCCACGCGTTGGCAGTAAGGCCTATCAGCAAGAAAGGGCAGCCGAACGTGCCGCCACCTTGAAGCTGGAAGACCAGTTGCTGAAGCAAGCACGCATCAAAGCTGGTGTTCCAGACCCCGCCCAATACATGTGGTGATCCTTGAGACATGGGACCTCTTCACTGCCCCATCTGCATTGGCCTCGGTCTGCTCAGCGTGACCAGAACATTGGCCTGGCTTGGCTTGGGGCGATTGATGATGTCAGCTCAACCAAGCCAGGGTCCCGAGCTGGATCAGCTGACTTTCTGTGATCTAAAGCCCTGATCAGCGCTGGCTACCACAGTGAAGACAGACGCCTTCAGGCCTTGCTGATCCTCTCGGCCAAACAGGCGCTTCTGAAAACCATCAGTTCTGTGATGGTGATGTTTTCGCTTTTGGCCTGGAGTGCGTTTTCGCTCAAGCTAATTCTTGGTTTGATCGTCCAGGCCCAGGCTTAATGACTTGGCTCTGGCCGATCGACATCGGCGAGTCCTTGTCTCTCCAATTGCCTGCAAGACGTTCGGATAACCACCCCAAAACGATCCATAGGCTGCAGGGATGGCCTTAACTCCCTACGTTGAATGTTCCTCCGTGATCGCTAGCCAGTGGAGCCACCCACCAAAAAGAGCATCACTGAATCAGCTGAGGTCACCGAGCAGGTGATTGAACGCTGGAAGGCGCGTTTGGTGTTGCATGGCCCAGCCAGCGAGTTAGGCCGGATGGCCCGCCATCAGCTGCGCCTCTGGGAAGACCGCAAAACCAAATTGGCTTGAGCCTGAGGCACAGAGCATCTCGTGTGAATGGAAGCTTGTCTGAAGCGCAGCTAGCTGGGCTAACGGCTCTGGATACCTTCTGATTGGTTTCCAGCGATGCGCCCTTGCCCAAGCTCCCGATGCAGCTGCCGCCAAGCAAGCTCATGTTGCGGGTGGTTCGCGTGCTGATTTGGCTCTTGGCGTTCTCTTTTTTGATTGCCGAGGGCAAGGAATATCTGAAGTTGCGGCAACTCACCCATGTGGCGGTGTTCACCCTGCTGTTCTTCCTCGCCAACTACCAGCTGAATGTCGCCAGGTTTGCGAAAGACCAGCTGATTGCAGCACGGTCCAAACTGGCGAGCACGTTGATGTTTCTGGCCTCAATGTTTTCGATCATTGAGACGGGAATCGATCAAGTGATTGCTAGTTACTGCACAACGGCTGATGGAAGCTCGATTCAGCTTTCGCCGACAGCCATTTCCCTCTGCTCATTGGTTTGGCTTGCAGGGGTGGTGATGGTGATTCTGGCGGTGGCTTCTTTTGAAGAGTTCTTGCCGACATTGAACAGCGACTGGCTTCAGCTGGAGAAAGCTCGAGCCACCCCACCCAGTTGACATCGGCTCAGCCGCATAAGCCTCGGTTTCCTTAATCACCCATGTGCCCCTCGAGACAGGGCAGTCCGGTCTGGACCGCTTAGGACGATTGGCAGCGCCGTCTTGGTATCTGCGAGGCCAGGCCAGCGCCGGGGGTGTTTGACGTGTTGGCCCCCGATCAATCCCCAACGCAATGGATGAGGCACCACTGCCTTTGCGCCGGCTGATGGTGTCCTGCTTCTTGAGCTTGGAGGACTTAGCGGGATCTTTACCGATCAATCACCAGGCCATTGCCAAAAGGCTGCTGAGCAGCCGTAGACCGGAGAGGTGGATCGGAAGCAAGCAGCCGATTCACACGACTGATCGGACATCTGACGCTCTGGGGGCTTCCAGGGCGTTTTTTTTGCCTTGTTGAGGGGCCTGGCCGCCAGCGTGGCGCCACAGGTTTTTCTCCCTACGCTTCAAAAGTGCCTGGGAGATGAGCGCCGATGTTCAGCGGTTTGACCGATCTGGCGATGCGCCGCACTCCGTTGCAAGCCCTGGGGTTCTATCTCGCCTACAGCTTTGGACTGGTGATCGTTTTGGCCATCTTGGGTGCTGTGGTCGGCACCGTGGCTGGCCTGGTGTTTGGTGATGTCGCGATGGCGGTCAACAAAGCGATGACAGCCTTTGGGGCGATCTCAGCCATTGTTCTTTGTGGTGTCTTGGCAACCACCATCGCCCGCAAGCGCAACCTGCTCAGCGGCATCAATTTGGTGTTGCTTGTGCTGAGTTGGACCGGTCCTTTCCTCGGCGTTTTCATCGGCATGGCTCCCGTTGCGATCCTTGCCGCCCAACGCTCTGAATAGCTGATCAATTCCGGGGTGGTTCTGCGCCCTGGCGTTGTTTCGGCCCAAGCCGATCAGTTGTTGATGGCTGGCTGGCAAGAGATCGTGCACTGCGCCTGAACGGGCTGGGCCGGTGGTGCGATGGCTAGGAGAAGGAGCAGCTGCACCAGTGCGGCGATGCGCTGGGGTTTGATCTGTGTCATGGCTCAGTGCTGGGTTGTGTCCCCAGGGATCTGCTTGAGCAGTCGATAGGCGTAAGCCGTGGCGCCAAAGGCGAAGGCCACGCCAGCGGTGAATCCAAAGACGAACATCGGTCTTTCTCGGCTGTTTCCAGCGTCGCGGCTGTCGATGGTTCACCGCTTCCCCCGTTTGGGTGAATGGGTGGCTCAGTCTTCGCTGGTGTCGGAGCTGGCGTGTCCGTGGTGGGGTTGGTCTTCGATAACCCCGTCTTCGGTCGGATCAAAGGCGCCGTATTCATCCTCATGGCGCCGGAGATAGTCCGCAAGGTCTTCAGGCGTTATCGATACGGTCACGAGAGAGCTCTCAAGCCTGCAACTTCACCTTTGCGCAGCTGGCGCCATAAACAAGGGGTTCAGCTGCATGAACAAATGTTTGGGGGGCCGGGGAATTTCCTTTGGCCAGCGCATTGTTGTCCCCTCTGGAGGAAGCGGATGAGACGACCGATCAAGCTCACCAGCCCACCAGAAGGCTTTGAGTACTACCGGGTCTGCGATCCAGAAGGCGATTGCTACGTCGTCAGGGGACTGCACAAAGTTCAGCGACTCATTGCGGAGATGCCTGAACTGATCGTCACCAAGATGCCCTCTCACTGGAGAGCCGAAGCCGCAGCGTGATCATTTGCTCCGCAGCCCTTCTCTTGCCTCAGTGATATTCGCCGGGGTGCTCCTGCTTCGACACGGTCACCCGGCCCACCTTCTGGCCGGAGAAGCGCAGCAGCTCATCACCTGAAAATTCAAAGCCCAGGCCAAAGGCAATGCGGGCCACGTCATCAGCTGTGGAGGCGGCCAGCACCTGCTGCTTGAGGCTCTCCTCTTGCTGCATCTTGCGCAGGAATGCCTTGAGTTGATCGAGGGCCACGAGGTGCTCGGCAGTGGGGGGATCATCGCTGATGGCAGCGATGCGCCAGCATCAGCCCATTGATCAAACGCGCATCGATGGGTTTGCAGCTGCAATCCGCTGAGTTCCTCCACGACGACGGCATCACCTATTGCATCCGCCGCGAGACCCTCGAGCAGGACTTCACCATCTACGAAAAGCGCGGTGAGGAATGGGTTGATTGCGGCCTGGATCAGGCCGTGAAAGACGTGAACTTCGCTGAGTTCAAGCGGCTGGGCCTGTTGATCAAAAAGATCATGGATGCCGATCAGTGGCTCGCCTAAGGCGCTGCCCCTGAGCTCATTTGTGGCATTGGGCGCGAAAGCGATTTGAAGGGTTGGTGGCGCTGTGTTTGGTCTTGCGCCCGCTCACCCGTTTGCGCCACATCTTGAACGAGGAGGCTTTCATCTCTTGGCGCATCAGCTCGATCACCTCCTGTTCTGAAAGCCCGAATTGGTATTCGATCGCTTCAAAGGTTGTGCGGTCTTCCCAGGCCATCTCGATGATGCGATCGAGCTCATCGGGTTCAAAGCTGCGCATGGCTCTATCGCTCTGTTGCGGTAACCATCAGCCCGCTGCGTGGTGTGGGGCTGGGCACCAGCTGCAGCGCTAAATCCTGATCCGGCACCAGTTGCAGCTGCACCTTCTGCAGCAAGCCCACGGCCATCAGCCGGATCTCCAGTTCAGCCAGCGCTTTACCGAGGCACACCCGTTCGCCGCCGCCAAAGGGCAGCAGGGTTTGCTCAAAGGAGCCATCGAGATGGCGCTGCGGGCGGAATTCGCTCAAATCGGTGCCGCTGGTGGCGGCGGTTGGCGTCAGCGCCACCTGGATCACGCTGTTTTCAGGCACCGCCACATCAGCCAGCTCAATCGCTTGCTTGCTGCGGCGAAAGAAGCCGCCCACCGGTGGTGTTTGCCGCATCACCTCCAGCACCGTGGCATCCAATTTTTCGGATTGCGGTGATGTGGCCGCTGGCCAAGGGGAGGCCATCACATCGCTGCTGAGCCACTCCATCACCTCGGGATGCAGCAGCAAAGCGCGGAACAGGCAGCTCAGCGATGAGGCGGTGGTTTCGTAGCCGGCAAAGAGAAGCAGCAGCAGTTGTTCCGCCAGATCGTCGTCATCCAGCGGGATGCCGGCTTCATCAAGGCCGCCGCTGATCAGATCCAGCCCGCCTTGGTTGCTGCCCTCTTGGAGCACCGCCTTGATGCGGTTCAGCAGCCGCTGGCGCGCGCCCATGGCTTTGGCAAAAGGGGTGCCGGGAATCGCCAAGGGAATAGAAAACAGGGCCTTGGTCCAGATCTCAAAATCTGCGAACAGCGCCTCCCTGCTTTCGCTATCGAGGCCCAGCACCGTGGTGGCAATCACGGCAAAGGCAAAGCGGCGCATGCGCCCGGCCAAGGACACCGGGCCATCAGCATTGATCAGCTCATCGGCGAGCTCATCCACCAGGCCAATGATCGATGGCGTGTAGCGGGCGAGCGCTGCGCTGGAGAACAGCTGGCCCACCACGCGCCGGCGGGCTTTATGGCCGGCTCCGCTGCGGTTGGCCAATGAGCGGCTGCCCAGCAGTTTTTTCACGCTCTCCGGCCACCAGCCCTCTAAAGAGTCGCTTTGGCTGAACAGATCATTGATGGCCCGTTCACCTCGGATGAACACGATCGGCTGGGCCAGCAGCTTGGTGGCGAAGACATCGCCATAGGTTTCAAAGCGCCGCTGGGCAAAGCCCGGATCACCAAAGAAATCGAGGGTTTCCTTCAGGCCGCTCAGCGCACCGGTGTTGGGCAGAGGCTTGGCAGGCATGGACCCAGAGCGCGCAAGCGAACAAGTTATCGATTCCGCCTGCTCCGCTGACGCTGACATCAGAGCGCCAGCTGGCTAGCTGTCGTGATGGATACACGCAGGGCCATGGAATTGAAGTTGCTGGTAATGGTTGTGGTGGCGCACGTTGCCAGCGCTTTTTTCAGCAAAACCATCGCCGGGCAGAAAGCCCGCAGCAGCAAGAATTGGTTCTGGGCGGGGTTGATCTTTGGTCCGCTCGGTTTGATCGCTGCGGTGGGTTTGGCCGACCGCCATCAGATCGTGTATCTGCGCCATTTGGCTGAAACCCAGGGCTATGAGCCGCGCCACAAGTGCGGCGGCAAAGCCAAGCGAGATTCGGATTAAGCGATCACAGCCTTGGGGAGCTGATCGCTTCGTGTTGCCACAGCTGCGGCAAGGGGAACGCCCGGTTGTCGATGCCGCGGTTGGGCATGACAACTTGGTCGTAGACGATGAAGGCGTAAAGGCCGAAGCTCAAGCAAAGCGTGGCTGAAAACCAGGTCTGCACGTGTTGTTGCTAGCCCGGCCAGTCTGTTGTGATCGCCTCTAGGAACAAGGCTTAGGCAGATTCAGACACACCTACAACTGAGGCGAAGGGGTCGCAGTCGGCATCGCGCTGCCAGGTGTATTCCGCGAAGTTGGCCGCCTGCTCGGCCGCCTGCTCGCTCACCAACTTGGCAATCACCGCCAGCGCCATATCAATCCCAGCCGACACGCCCGATGAGCTGAAGATCTTGCCGTCTTCCACCCAGCGCGCTTGCTGTTGCCACTGCACCTTCTCGCTTTGGGCGCTCGCCCAGGCAAAGGCCAGCTTGTTGCTGGTGGCGCGCAGGCCATCGAGCACCCCCGCTTTGGCCAGCAGGGCGCTGCCAGTGCACACCGAAGCCACCAGTTCAGCCAGCTGGGAGCGCTCGTTGAGCCAATCCAGCAGCACGGGGTTGTTCACCTCTCTCCTGGTGCCGATGCCGCCTGGCACCAGCAACACGTCGATGGCTGGAGCCGACTGGAACGAATCGTCGCAGACACTTTTGGGGCCTTGGCGGCTGGCCACCACGCCGCCGGTTTCAGAGATCAAGCGGATCTCGAAATGTTCAGCCGCCAGGCCAAACATCTCCAGCGGGCCAAACACATCGAGCAGTTCAAAGCCCTCAAACAGCACCACGCCAAGGGTTCGTTTGCTTCCCATCGCTCTGCCGCTTACGACGAGCAGCTGTAGTGCGACACGCCGCCGGCGTTGAAGAACTCGCGCGGTTTGAGCTGGTCGTAGCGCGCCAGCTCAGCCGGCGGTGCTTCATAGGGCGTGCTGAACACCTGCTGCAGTTCCTTGATCAAGGTGGTGTCGCCTTCTCTGGCCTGCTCATAGGCCGGAGCCACCAGCCATTCCCGCCAGGTGATCGCTGGGTTGGCGCGTTTCATCGCCGCTGAGGCGCCATCGAGATTGCCTTGGCTCTCCAGCAGTTCGCGCCAGCGCTGCAGCCAACTGCTCCACTTGCCATCGAGCTCCTCCGTGCTGCCGGCGTAGAAGCTGGCTTTGAGCGGTTCGATCGTGTCTGGGATCTCGGAGAGCTGGCGGAAAAAGATCGTGTAATCGAGTTTGGAGGCCAGCATCAGCCCCAGCAGCTCTTGGGCAAGCTCAGGGGCTGGGGTGCTCAGGCCCAGCTTGCTGGCCCACATCCCGTTGATCGCCTCGGCCATCGCCTCGCCAAAGCCATCGCGCACGGCATCAAGCTCGGCTTCTGCTGTTGTGTTATCCGCCAGCAGCGGCCGCAGGGCCTTCCAGAACATCTGGTAGTTGGCTTCTGCCGCTGATGGTTGGTTGAAGAAACAGAAGTGCTCGCCGCCGCCGGTCCAAGGCTGGAAGCGCAGATCAAACAGTTCGCAGAAGCCAAAGGGGCCGTAGTCGAGCGTGAAGCCGCCGGCGGCGCAGTTGTCGCTGTTGAAGTTGCCTTGGCAGTAGCCAACCCTGATCCAGTTGGCGACTAGGGCCGTGAGCCGTCCGCGGAACAACCGCGCCAGCTCCAACACCTGATCGGCAAACGGCAGGTTGGGATCGATCTCGCCTTGGTAGTTGCGCTCGATCAGGTGCTCCACGATCATCCGCAGCTCGTTCATGGCTTCGGGGTGGGCGTTGCTGCGGGCGCGGCGGGCGAAGAGCTCCAGCTGGCCAACGCGCAAAAACGATGGGGCCACCCGGGTGCTGATCGCTGCTGGGTTGTCCACATAGATGTCGGGATCAAACGAGCGTGAGTTCTCCGAATACCAAGGCCGCCGCACGTTTTCGGCGCGCGACATGTAGAGCGTCAGTGAGCGCGAGGTGGGCACGCCCAACGCATGCATCAGCTCTTGGGCCAGAAACTCCCGCACGCTGGAGCGCAGCACAGCGCGGCCATCAGCGCCCCGGCAATAGGGGGTGGGGCCGCCGCCCTTGAGCTGCATCTCCCAGCGTTTGCCATTGAAGACGCCTTCAAAAATTGAGATCGCCCGGCCATCGCCATAGCCATTGCCCGTGCCAAAGGGGCATTGCTGGATGTATTCGGTGCCGTAGATCGAGAGGGCATAGCCCGTGGCCCAGCCGTAGGGCCGCATGGCTCCAGTGGCCACGCGGCTATCGCCACTGAAGAGCCGTTGAAACTGCGCGTCTTGGGCCAAGGCGTCGCTGAGGCCCAGCTCCTTGAACAGCTCGCTGCTGTGGGCCAGGTATTCCGGTTCCGGGATCGCCGTTGGCGTCACCGGCACGAAGTGGCCGGAATACACCTGCCTGGGCTCATGGTCATCCCCATCGCTACTGGCCTGCGGGTCGGCCCGCAGCGTCTTCATCAATGAGTAGTCGGCCTGTTGGCTGAATTCAGCGAAGCTGGTGGTGGTTGGCACAGAGTTGCTGGGTATCGGCCTGCCGCCTTTGCATCATCGGCGATTAGAACCGGATGCCGCTGCGGTTGGCGCTGGCGGGTTGGTTGATCGGCACCCAGGGCCGCCAGTGCTTCACCGCAAAGCGTTGTTCCGGTTTGGGGATGCCATGGGCGGTTGGTTTGAGCTGGGTGCGCCAGCCGCTGGTCCACTTGATCATCACGCTGCCGTTGTCCCGCAGCGTCCAGGAACCATCTGAGACCTTGTCGATGTTGTTGAAGGCCATTCCTGAGGAGGTGAGCACCGCCAGATAGGGCGGCTTCTCGCTTTGGGTGGGCTCGAGTTTGTAGGCCCCCACCCACCCCATCACCGGGCTGGTGAGCTGCACGGCTGTGCTCTCAGTCGTGAGCCCGCTGCCTGGTTTCCACGACCACTGCACCGCTCCAGCTGGACCCACTTGGATCGTGTCGATCCAGCCATCGGTGTACGTGGAGCGGATCCCATTGCCCCAGGTCTGCCAACTGCCGCGCTGCAAGAGCTGGTCGCTCGCCATTCGGTGGGGCCGTCCCAGATTGGGATGGCGTTTGCCGGTCACCGTCAATGAGCTGCCATCAGGCCACAGGATCAGGTTGAACGGCACGTTGTCTTCATCAACGAGCACCCAGGTGCCCATCATCCAGTCGGCATTGGGTTGGGGGAAGACGGCACGCAATAAAACCGCTCCCACCAGCAGTCCAGCCGCGGGTTTCAACCAAGAGAGGCCCATGGCAGCGTTGCTGGTGGTGTTGATGTAGCAGGGATTCGCAGCGGCTGCCGCCTGCCAAATTGAAGGGTGCTGCTGCTGGTTGCGCCCCCGTGATCCGCGTTCACCAGATCGCCCTGCCGCTGGATCACCCGCCCGAGGCGTTGCCCAAAGCGGTGGCCAAGCGCTTGAAGCTGCCGCTCGAGGCCCTCGGCGAGCTGCAGCTGTTTCGCCGCAGCGTGGATGCCCGCCACAAGGGCGCCATTGAGCTGGTTTACAGCGTTGATGTGCCGGTGGCCGATGAAGCCGCGGTGCTCGGCAAGCTGCGCCGTGATTCGCGGGTGATGGCCACCCCCGATCCCTTGGTGCGCCCATCGATCCCGGCGCCTGCTGCCTATGCCAATGGCCGCAGGCCCCGGCCGGTGGTGGTGGGTGCCGGGCCCTGCGGCTATTTCGCGGCTTTGTTTTTGGCCCAGCAGGGCTACCGGCCGCTTTTGCTGGAGCGCGGCAAGCCGGTGAAGCAGCGCACCGCCGACACCTTTGGCTTTTGGAAAGGGCGCCTGCCGTTTAATCCGGCCTCCAATGCCCAGTTCGGTGAAGGCGGAGCGGGCACCTTCTCCGACGGCAAGCTCTATTCCGGCGTCAAGGAATCCAAGCGCCATGGCCGTTGGGTGTTAGAGGAGCTGGTGGAATCGGGCGCCAATCCCGAAATCCTGGTGCTCAACAAGCCCCACATCGGCACCTTCAAGCTGGTGGGGGTGGTGCGTCAGCTGCGTCAGCGCATCACCGATCTTGGTGGTGAGGTGCGCTTTGAGCATCACGTCACTGGTGTGGAGCTATCACCGGGCACACGCCAACTCAAGGCGTTGACCTTGGCCACAGGCGAGCGCATTGAAACCGATGCGGCTGTGTTTGCCGTGGGCCACAGCTCGCGCGACACCTTTGCCTTGTTGCATGGCCAGGGCGTGGCGATGGAGCCCAAGCCCTTCTCGATCGGCTTTCGCATCGAGCATCCCCAGCCCTTGATCGATCAGGCCCGTTGGGGCGAGCACGCCGGCCACCCGATCCTCGGGGCAGCCGATTACAAGCTGGTGCACCACGCCAGCAATGGCCGCAGCGTCTACAGCTTCTGCATGTGCCCGGGCGGGCTGGTGGTGGGGGCCACCTCAGAAGAGGGCCGGGTGGTCACCAATGGCATGAGCCAATACAGCCGCAATGAACGCAATGCCAATAGCGGCATCGTTGTGGCGATCACTCCCGACGACTACCCCGGGGGACCCTTGGCTGGTGTTGATTTCCAGCGCGAGCTCGAATCACGCGCCTTTGTGCTGGGAGGCAGTAACTACAAAGCACCAGCCCAGCGCTTGGCTGATTTCCTGGCCGCCAAGCCCAGCAGCGATCTCGGCAGCGGCCGTCCTTCCTATGCCCCTGGCGTCACGCCCACTGATCTCTCAACAGCCCTGCCGGAGTTTGCGATTGAGGCGATCCGCGAGGCCTTGCCCGCCTTTGCCAAACAGATCCCTGGTTTCGATCACCCCGATGCGGTGCTCACCGGCGTTGAAACCCGCACTAGCTCACCGCTCCGCATTACGCGCGGCATTGATCTGCAGAGCACCAACACCCCAGGGCTCTTCCCGGCTGGTGAAGGCGCTGGGTTTGCCGGCGGAATCCTTTCAGCTGGCATCGATGGACTACGCGTTGGGGAAGCCGTGGCGCGCCATCTCAGCGGTTTGCTGCAGGCCCAGCAGGCCAGCCAGTAGCGGCTGGATTTTTTGCGCTAGCGCGAGTGTTGTTTGTAAACTGGGTGGAACTGCTCAAGTTCGCCAAAGAGTGATCACGGCCACCACCGGTGTGTGTGAGCGCGGCGCACATTGATAGAGCACAACACCTACAGCCGATGGAAATCATTGCTGTGCTTGGAATCATCGGCATCAGTGCGGCAATCGCCGCGAAGTTGACGCCGACATCAAAACCAGACGCCTGATCGTGCCCTGATGGATTCCCTTACTGCGTTTGCCGCCATTGGCCTGACGGCTGTGGCCTGGGATGGTTCGCTCACCCCCGCTGGTGGTCGCGCGTTCCGTCATGCCCTCGACTACCGCGAGCCCTACTGCTCCCTCAATGAGCAAGACATGGTGGAGTTGATGGATTGCCTGCTGACCCGTCGCCGCGAAATCGGCAACACAGCTCTGATGCTTGAGGCCGCACAAGCCCTCAGCAGCACGCAATCGCTCACGGCCTACGCCATGGCGTCCGAGTTGATGCGCTCCGATGGCCCCTACGAGGCCGATGAGCGGCGCCACTTGGACCACCTGGCACTGATCCTGTCGATCGCGAAGCCTGAATCCGATCGCATCGATTCGGTTTTTGATGTGTTGCACAACCGTCTGGCCCTGCGCTCAGAGCTCCAACCGGCTTGAAGCTGGCTAAACAAGGGGCATGACCTCTTGGCTCGATTCGCTCCGCTGGCCGGTGGCGTTGGTGATCGTGGTGTGGCTGTTGACGCGCGCTGCGATCAGCATTGCCCGCGCTGGGATTCGGGTGGAGATTTTCACGCGCCGGCCGATTCAGATCAAAACAGGTGAGGAGGCGATTGAGGCCAAGGTCACCAAGGTGAAGCTGCTCTGAGCCCATGAGCCATCACCACAGCGATGTGCTCAAGCCCAAGGAGGTGGTTCGGATCTTGGAACACCTTGGCTTTGAACATGTGCGCAACCACGGCTCCCATCAGCACTTTCGCGATGCCAACGGCCGCCACACGGTGGTTCCTGTGCACCCCGGCAGTGATCTGTTGCCCGGCCTCGCCCGGCGGATCGCCAAGGAGATCGGGATGAGCTTTGAGGAGTTCCTCAGCCACCGCTGAGCTCAGCAAGGTTAAGGAAAGGGGCTCAAAAATTAAGAAACTCCCTCACACCTTGTGCCCCGCAGGGGGTCTTCGTTAAATAGGATTTAACCAAGCGTCAAACAGGGAGGGGGGTATGCGTAAATCATCGGCCCACTCTCAAGTCCTCCAGCTGGTCAACATCATGCGGATCGAAGAGAAGGCCCGCAGTTGCACCAACCGTGAAGAAGCTCGCCTGCTCATCCGCGAGAGCGATCAGGCCAAGCGTGCCCTTTGGGGCAGCACTGACTTGAACTACGGCTGCTAAAAAGCCCACCACCGCAAGGGTGATGGGCCAAGACAACACAAACGCTTGGCTCAGTTAACGAGCTTGGGAGCGATGATCTCGTCGTAGCGCTTTTCGCAGTCGCGGATGATCTTCACGGCTTCGTCATTGCCAAAGAAGCCGTTCACGGTGCAGGTGCCGGGCTTCTTCAGATCCTTGTAGTGCTCCCAGTAGTAGGTGGTCTCTTTGATCCAGTGCTCACCGAGTTGCTCGTAGCTGGTGATGTGATCCATGCGCTTGTCATCGGCCAGCACGCAGATGACCTTGTCGTCGACCTCGCCGCCATCATCGAATTTCATGATGCCGATGATGCGGGCCTCCACCAAGGAGCCGGGCACCAGGGGTTCGGTGATGCCAACGATCTCCACATCGAGCGGGTCGCCGTCCTCATCCCAGGTGCGGGGCAGGCAGCCGTAGGCAAAGGGATAGGCCAGGGAGGAGTAACCAACCCGGTCCAGCTTCAGGTGGCCGGTTTCAGTGATCAGCTCGTACTTATTGATCGTCATGGAGTTCAGCTCCACGATCACGTTCAAACGCAGCTCGTCGGCATCGGCGAAAGCCGGCAGCACGTGCAGCAGGTTCAGCATCGTGCGGCTGGGCGCGTGATCGATATTGGCCATCGGTTGGAGCGAGAAGCGCCGGGATCCTACCGGCCGTCTCGAAACAGCCTCAAATCAGCTTGCCGCTGGGCACCTTGGGGCACTCCCGTTGCGGCAGGGCCTTGATGAACTGCTGTTGCAGCAGCAAGCGGTGCTTGAGCATCCGGTTTTCACGCACCAGCTGGGTGCCAATGGCCACGGCCATTAACACCATCAATACCAACCATGGTCTGCTGCCCATGGGCGGATCGTATTAGTGATCGCCCAGTAGGCGCGCTTTGGTGCGCGCATAGACCTGCTCGGCTTCCTGGGCGCTGCGGCCGATGCAGGTCATGCCGAGCTTGCCGTGCTCCGACAGGCAACCAAGCAGATGAAAGACGCTGCCGCTTTCACCGAGGGCGTCGTAATGCAGCCCGGCGCCAGCCACTAGATCAATGAGATCCATCGGCAGCAGCCCGCGCAGCCGCGGGTTGGTGAAGTTGTCGGTGGCCTTGTAGTGCAGTTCGCTGCCGGTGGGGGAGAGAAAACGTCCGCTGTCTTGGCAGAGCCGGCCATTGCTCAGATAGCGCAGAGCCTGCATCGGGTGGGTGGTGCCGCCTTTGCGCAGGTTCACCTCAATGGCCTGGAGATCCCACTGCTCTCCGAAGCGGCGGGCCAGCCCATCCACGGAGAAATGATCCAGAGCGCCAAGCTTGGCCAATTCAGCGCCCACAGCCAGGCCCCAACGCTGCAGCTCGCAGCGGTAGTGCTCACGAGCCGGGAACTGGCAGCCCAGATAGGTCTGCCCGCTGGGGCCACCCAGCAGTTGTTCATGGGTGGAGAGCACTTCCACATGCCCGCCGGGATGGATCATTCCCTGCACGCTCGGTGAGCTCAGCTCCTCGCCGCCGCTCAGCCACGCCTCCACCAAGGCCCCTTGGCTCACCAGCAGCTCGCGCCAGCCAGCCGCTGGCATGGGCAATTGCTCCAATCGCTCGCTGAGTTGCTGCCGCAGGCCAGCCGCATTGCTGCGCTCCAGGCCAGCCAGCTCCAGGGGGGCATTGCCTTCCCCACTGAAACCCTCATTGAGCTTCACCACAGCACGCTGCAATTCGCTTTCGAGCTCGACGAGTTCGGCGCAGGCTTCCACCAGATCGCTGAAGCTGTGCACCAGCTCTGAGCCAGCGGGATGGGTGAGCCCGCAGCGGCTGAACAGCTGGCGGCTGCCGGCTTTGCTGCCCCAGTAGGCCAGCGCTGGATCGGTGCCCAACAGCGGCACTTGCAAGGTTTCTGAGAGCTGGCGCTCCAGCTCGCCAACGTTGAAGCAGCTGATGTAGCTGCGATCCAGGTTGAGCACTTGGCGGATGCGTTGCAGCAGCCGCGGCCGCTCCAGCAATTTGGCCGCCAAGGGCCTGGGGCTGGCGTCGTCGGTGTCGAAGAGTTTGAGCCGATGGCGTGCATGGGAGATCGGCACGCCGGGCAAGAGCTCCAGCACCGCATCCACCACCAATTCCGGCAGCAACTTGCTGGTGACAAACACCATGCGCGCTTTGGGCTGCCGTAGCCGAATCAGCTCAAACAGCTGGCGCTCTTCGTAGTGGTGCACCCCTTGAACCAGGGCAATCTGCTGGGCATCGAGATTCAGCGATGGCACCACCAGCACATCCCAGGGTGCTGGTGATCCATCGACGTCATCGACATCCGCTGAGAGGCGCTGCTGCAGCTCCGCAAAGCTCAGGGCTGACATGGCCGCTGGAAGGCTGGCTCTCATCCTGATCAGGTTTTGCCGTTTGCGCTTGAAAGCCAGAGCTGACAACAGCGCCTGGGCTGTTGACCATGGAGAGATGACAAGCCAGAGACATTGGCGCGATCGCTTGCTGGGCACCCTCCAGGGGCAGCTGCAGCTGGCCACTTATGTGACGGTGTTTCTGGGCTTCACCGGAGCCTCCTGCGCGGGGCTCTGGGTGAGCGAGCGAAACCTGTTCCGCCAACACAGCATGGCCGTAGTGCAATCGGCAGCTGGGATTGCTCAGGCCCTGGAGCGGTTGCCGGATCCGCCCAGTCGTCTACGGGTGCAGCAGCAACTCGAGAGCATCAGCGATAAGCGCACCATTTTTTGGTTTCAACAGAACGATGGCTCGCTGATCTTTCCGCGATCGCCGCTGCAGCCCCCCAGCGCCTACCTGCTGGAGCGGGCCCAGGCCCAGCCCTCACAGCAGGTGATCACCGATGCCCAACGGCGCTATCTCACCAAAGAGGTGCTGCGCTTGCCCAGTGGGGCCAGTGTTTGGGCTGCTTGTGATGTGAGCGTTAGCTCGCTGGCCTTCAGCTCCTACATCTCTTGGATGATCCTGATTTGGTCGGTCTGTTTGGTGCTGACCCTCTTGGTGGTCACTGTGTTGGTGCGGCGCATTGTTCGGCCCTTGCGGCAACTCAGCGAGCTCACCGAAACGGTGACAGCCGACACGTTGCAGAACTCCCACGTGCAGTTCAGCGCTGCCCCTGAAGAGATCAGCCGCCTGGCGGAGAACTATGAGGAGCTGTTGCAGCGTTTGTCGCTGTCGTGGAGCCATCAACGCCAGTTCGTGAGCGCTGTGAGCCATGAGCTGCGTACACCGCTCACGATTGTTGGCGGTTACATCAAGCGCACCCTCCGCACCGGAGACACTCTCGAGGCTTCCCAGCGCAAGGGGTTGCAAACCGCTGAGCAGGAAACCCTGCGCATGCGCCATTTGCTCGATGATTTGCTCGATTTATCCCGCGGTGATTCAGGTCGGCTCAGCGTGAGCCAGCAGCCGGTGGCGTTGCTGCCGTTGCTGGAGCAGGTGCAGGAGTTGGCCCAGAGCACGCAGCAGCGCAGCATCGTTTTGCTGCTGCCAGATTCCGCTGAGCTGATCGCCAATGCCGATCCCGATCGCTTGCAGCAGGTGCTGCTGAATTTGATTGAAAATGCCTGTAAGTATTCCGGGCCCCAAGCGCCGGTTGAGCTGGCCCTGCTGTCATCCCCCGACGAGCTGACGATCGAAGTGCGTGATCAGGGCATTGGGGTGCCGCCTGAGGATCAAGAACGCATCTTTGAGCGCTTCCAGCGCGCCACCAATGCCCCTGCTGGTGAGGGCTCTGGCTTGGGCTTATCGGTGGTGCGATTGTTGGTGGAGGGCATGGGCGGCCAGGTCAGCCTGCGCAGCCAGCTCGGCAGAGGCAGTGTGTTCAGCCTGCACCTGCGTCCCGTTGAACGCGCCGATCACACCTGATGCTCGCCTACCTCGTTGCCACATCACTGCTGATCCCGGCCAACCTCTGGGCTGCGATCACCCCGCACCTGCATAGCGAAGTGTCGATGCGGATCCTGCATGGGCTCTCCACGCTGGCGCTGCTGCCGTTGCTCTGGCAGCTCTGGGTGCGCCGCAAGCAAGATCTGCTCGTTTTCAGCCTGGTGTTGGCGGTGTTTTTGCTGGTGATGGTGGTGGTGAACGGTTGGATCACCTTTATGGGGATGGGCGTGCAATTTGGCTGGCTGGATCACATCTTTTTGGCGATCGCCTGCAGCAGCGTGATTGCCTATTTCTTTGCTGAGCCCTCGTTGAGCGAAGGCGGCTAGGCCACCCCGGCGTTCAAGCCGCCGTCATCAGCGGGCCTGGGCCTGCCGTCGGGAAGGGCTGCGAATTGATCACGCCAGTGCTGCACCCAGTTCTGCTGGCTGTGCTCATAGAGGTGTTGCAGCTCGCCGACGGCAGTGGCGTTGAAATCCACGCGCAGATCCAGCAGCGGGAAATCCAGCTCGCCGCTGACCTGCAGCGCTGCTGAGCTGGCCATCGGTGAGCGCCGATCACCACCAGCGGCTTCACCGGCCGCCAGCGCGCTCAACACCCGCCGGCCAATCTTCCAGCTGGGGTTGCTGTCGCGGAAGGTTTCGGCCATGGCCTCCAGCACCGCTGTGTTCTCGAGCCAATTGCCAGCCACGCTGAAGTTCTCGCCGCAGAGATGGCCGGCAAAGCCATTGCACTCTCCACCGGTCCAGGCCGATGAGCGCCCCTCGGCGTCCACCAGTTGAATCTGCCGGGCGTTGCGTTGCTCATCGCCTTTGAGCAGCCATTCGAGGGCTTCATTGGCGCTCAGTCCATTGCCGAGGGCTTCCAGTCCGCGGTGGGCCAGATAAGGGTTGGTGGCGCCTTGGCTGGCAGCAGCTCCAATGTTCCTGCGCAGATGAGGAACGGTGGCGCCCACAGCGAGGTGGAACGTCGCCACAGCGACAGCAAATCGACCATTCCCAGGGTCTCGGGCAACGATCGAAAAGGTCATCAGCCCGGCACCTTGTTCAAGCGCTGATCCAGGCGCACCAGGCTTTGCATCAATACAGCGGTGCCGTCGGCGCACTGACGGCTGCTGGTGAATTCAGCTGCTGAGTGGCTCAATCCGCCGCGGCTGGGCACAAAGATCATTCCCATGGGCCAGCGTCGGCCCATTTCCTGCGAGTCGTGGCTGGCGCGGCTCGGCAGGGCGCTGCAACTCAAACCCAGGGTTTGGGCGGAGGCAGCAATGGCCTCAGTAACGCTCAGATGGGCGGGGGTGGGATCAACGCTGAATTGAGGCAGCAAAGAGATGGGGCAACCGCTCGCCCTGCTGATGCTGTGGAGCCGGCTTTCCAAGTCCTCCACCAATTCGCTCAGAACCTCGAGGCTGAGGTCGCGCAGATCAACGCTCAGCTCCACCTGGCCTGGCACCACGTTGGCGGCATTGGGCCAGAGCTGGAGTTTGCCAACGGTGCCCACGGGATCACCGGGGTGGTTGTTGGCCAGCTCTTGCACCGCCAGGATCACTTGGGCCGCAGTGGCCAAGGCGTCCTGACGGGCATCCATGGGTGTGGTGCCGGCATGGTTGGCCTGGCCTTCAATGCGCACCAAAAAACGGCGCTGGCCCACAACGCCCTCCACCAAACCGATGGCATCACCGCGGCTCTCGAGAATGCCGCCCTGCTCCACATGGAGCTCAACAAAAGCGGCGATGGCGTCGTCAGAACGCCGTGCTTGCGCCAGCTGCTGCCAATTGCCGCCTGTGCGGGGCAGGTTGTCGCTGATCGATTGGCCGTTGCTGCAGGTGTAGTCAGCCGGGTTGTCGCTGGCGACTCCAGTCATTCCCTTGCAACCCACCATCGTGGACTCTTCATCGGCAAAGGCCACCACTTCCAAGGGGTGGCGCAGGCTGATGGCTTGATCCTTAAAGCTGCGGATCACTTCCAGCCCAGCCAACACTCCGAGGGCACCGTCAAAGCGGCCGCCGGTGGGCACGGTGTCGAGATGGGATCCCGTCACTAGGGCGGGCAGGCCTGGTTCTGTGCCTTCAATGCGGCCAATCAAATTGCCAGCGGCATCAATGCGAATGCTGGCTCCAGCGGCGATCAACCACTCGCTGAACAGGGTGCGGGCGCGGCAGTCGTCCTCTGTGAAGGCCAAACGCTTGACTGAGCCATCGTTTTGCAGGCCGATGGCGGCCATGGCATCCAAACTCGCGCTGAGGCGAGCCTCATCAACTGTTGCTGTCCAACTGGGTGTTTGGAGTGAAAGAGCAACCGATGGAGGCATGCAGCACAGCAGACGCCCCGTAACAATGGCCACTGTGGCCAATCACTGAGGTAGCGCAGGCGACTATTTCGCGGAGCCAGTTAAAAAACCTGTGCCGGTTCGCTCACATGCCAGCCCCGTGCATCGGCGGCCTGGCGGGCCTGGGCGGGCACATCGGTCTGCACAAACAGCTTGTGCAGGATTTGCACTCCCAATAAGTGATTCACCATTGCATCGAGCTGAACCTTTTCTGCTGCTGGTGTTTCTGGGTTGCGGTGGCGCTCGAGCAGCTGCGCAACACCCTCTGGATCCAACAAACCGCAGGTTCCGATCGCCTCGCGGCTGAGATGGGCCGCTACGAGCTGATCAAGCTTTTGCAGCTTCTCCTCATCGGCATGGGCCGGTGGGGCCATGAACGCAAATTTCTCGCGGTGATAGAGCCGCTCAGGCAGCAGTCCAGCGACGGCTTCGCGCAGCACATGCTTTTCGCGCTGGTCTTTGATCCTTAGGTCGGGGGGAACCTGCACCGCCACGGCGGCGAGATGGTGATCCAGGAACGGTGGCCTGGCCTCCATCGAATTGGCCATGTCCACCCGGTCTCCGCCCCAGGTGAGGATTTGGCCCTCCAGCATCGTTTTGATCCACACGTACTGGGCCCGGTCCAGCACATGGCGCTCGTCGAGTTGTGAGCGATCCAGGGTGGCGGCAATGGCTTTGCCTGGCTCATAGCCAGCCATCGCTTCGCGGCGTTCGCTGGCCAGCAGTCCTGGCACCAGCGGGGCGCAGGCCAGCCACGGCTGCAGGCAGCTAGGGGTGAAGCCCACCGTTGCTGTGAGGTGGGGATCATCCACGGGCTTGGCGGCGAGCATGGCTCCTGTCACCAGGGCATTGGCTTGATCCAGCCGTTTTTGGCTCTGGTCTTGGTCGCCCCCATCGCTGCCGTGCAGGAACATGTCGCGCCGGAAGGCGGGGTAGCCGGCAAACAGTTCATCGGAGCCTTCGCCGGTCAGCACCACCTTGTAGTTGACGTGCCGCACATGGCGGCTCATCAGATATTTCGCCACGCCGAGAGTGTTGTAGATCGTGCGCTCGGTGTGCCAGAGGGTCGTTTCGAAATGGTCGTAGAGGTCATCGCCTGAGAGGCGCATCACGTCCTGTTCGGCACCGGTGGCCTCAGCCATCTCCTTGGCGATATCGGTTTCGTCGTAGCGGCTGTCGTCAAAGCCGATCGTGAAGGCCTTCACCGGGGTTTGATTCACCGCGGCGGCCAACCCCAAGATCGAGCAGCTGTCGATGCCGCCGGAGAGATAACAACCCACCGGCACATCAGCCACCAGCCGCATTTCGATCGCCTCCAACAGCGAGCGGCGGATGGCGTTGATGTGCTGCTCTTCGCTGATGCTTTGGTCGCGCTCGTGGTCCTTGGGGAAATCAAGGTCCCAATATTTATGGCCGGATGTGCGCAACAGCCCGCCTTCGCGCTGCACTTTCACCACATGGCCTGGTTGCACTTGGAAAATGCCGGCAAAGGCGGTGCTGCCCGGCACCATCGTTTGCATCAGTTGGTGGAACAGGCCTTCGGAGCTGAAATCCCGCTTCACTGCGGGGTGGGCAAACAACACCTTCAGCTCAGAGCCAAACACCAGTCCCTGGCTGGTCATCGTCCAGTACAGGGGCTTGATACCGAAGCGATCGCGCACCAGATAGAGGCAGTCCTCGTCGCGATCAAACAGGGCAAAACCAAATTCGCCGCGCAGTTGCGGCAGGGTCGCCTCGAGCCCCTCGCGCAGATAAAGATGCAGCAGGATTTCTGAGTCGCTCTTGCTGTTGAAGCGCACGCCTTGCGCCACCAGTTCAGCGCGAATCCTCTGGAAGTCGTAGAACTCGCCGTTGTGGGCCATCAGCACCCGATCACAGCTGGATCGGAATGGCTGGCGGGCGCGGTTGCCCTCGAGATCAATGATCGAGAGGCGCGCATGGGTCATGCCGACGCCACTGTCGTGGATTTGGTAGCCAAAGCCATCCGGACCGCGATGGGCCTGGATCGCGGCCATGTTCACCAGCAGCTGGGGATCGATTGAATCACCCGCGTGGTGTGTGAAAACGCCTCCGATGCCGCACATGTCAGATCACATCCATGACTTGGTCGGTGCGCTCAACCATGCAGGTGAGCAGCGCCATGCGCAGGAACACCGCTCCCCTGGCCTGCGCGAAATACCAGTTTTGGGGGGTTTCATCCAGCGAAGAGCAGAGCTCGCGGCCCCGTGCCAGGGGGTGCAACACGATTGAGCCCTCCTTGAAATCGGTGTCGGAGCTGAGCTGGAAGTTGCTGCCATGCACTTCAAAGCCATCGCCAACCCAGGCGATCGCGTTGATGTAGGTGACATCGAAGCGGCCCACTTCATCGTTGAGGCGGGTGGCTAAGCGCAGCTTCAAGCCGCTTTGCTCGAGCGCTTCGCGTTGGCCCGCATCGAACATCGTCTCGGCGGGATCGGTTTTGGGGTCGTGCAGGATCACGATCTCCTCAACGATCTGCGGGAATTTGCCGAGGATCTGCAGCAGCGAGCGAACGGTGCGCATGCGCGATGGCACCCCAATGATTCCGATGCGGATGCGATCGGAGCGCTCCACTTCTTGGCGGCACAGCGATGGCCTCCACTTGAGGATCGTGTAGAGATCCGTCATCGCCTGGGTCGGATGCTCACCGATCCCGTTGCCGGCATTGATGATCGGAATCTTCAGCGAGGTGGCCATCTCGTAGATGGCGGTCTCGCTGGTGTCGCGCAGCACCACGCAATCGCCGTAGTGGTTGAACATCTCAGCGATGTCGCTGAGGGATTCCCCTTTGGCAAGCCCTGTGGTGGAGGGGTCGGTGATGTTGATGGAGTCACCGCCTAAGCGGTGCCAGGCGCTGTCAAAGGACAGCCGGGTGCGGGTGCTGGGCTCATAGAAGGCATTGATGAGGATCTTGCCCTTGAGCGGCGAGTTGAAGCGGATGTAGCGCGCTGGATTGCTTTCAAATTTCGCCGACAAACGAAACAGCTGACGCAAGGTGCGCGGGCTGTAGGCGTTGATCGAGATGACGTGCTGATTGATCAGCTCATGCAGCGCTTCGCCGTCTTCATGGATCCACGACAGCAAATCCGTTGGAGAGGCAATCCCTGCGGTGTCGGCCTTCTCTCGGTTGAGCCGCAGCTGTTGCTTGAATTCCAACTGGTCAGGTTGCAAATGGCTAACGGCTTGGCCCATAGCGTGGATCCAACTGAGCAGTGCTTGATGGGCCGAAAAGTATCGATCGACTCCATCAACCCGTCATAGCAAAGTGATCCAGGTGTGAATCAGGGCTGCGATATTCAGCTTTCCTTCGTGATTGAGAGCGTTGAGATTTCAGTATCAAGAGCTACTGGCGTGAGGTGTTTTGGCTCGTTCAGCAACAGCCTGAGCAGCAGAAAATACGAATTAATTGATGACGGTTGGTTTCGCTGATGTCACCAGAGCTTTCCCTTCTGCCATTCCCGAAACCAGATCGTCAACAAAACCACCGTGGCGAGTAAAAGCCCGAACAATCCGCCGTAGACAATCCAGCGGAATCCTTCGGCTCCTACTTCCAAGCTCGGGGTTGAGGGCGCGTCTTGCTCGGCGGCATGGGCTGCGATGGCGAGACAGCTGCTAACCCCACTCAGCGACAACCAGGAACGGCGCTTCATGCTTCCTCCTGCAATTGGGACCAGCGGAATTCAGCGGGCCAGAAGCGGCTCGCCACGATCATCACCACAGCTGATACAGCGGCCGAAAGCACCGCAGCGCAGTAGGGCGCAATCAGCCAGTAGGCCGCTAGTCCGCAGGCCGTTCCGGCGAGCATGGCAGCGATGGCACCGCTGCGGCTCGCTGTTGGCCAATACAGCCCGCAGGCCACTGGCCACACCGTGGAAGCCACCAAGGCACCGGTGAAGAACAGCACGCTGGCGAGCGAATCCAAACGCGGCCAGGAGAGCAGCAGCGTCAGCCCGCCCAGCAGCACCACCATCCACTGGGTGGCGAGCTTGAGTTCCCGGTCGCTGGCTTCTGGTTTGAACAGCTTTAAAAACACGTCTTCCGCCAACAGATCAGCGGTGGAGGCCAGCAAGGAATCCAGCGTTGAAGTGAGCGAGGCGAAGACCACGATGAATACCAAGGCAGCGCCGCCGGCCCCCAGCAATTGCGCCGTCATCACGGGGAACACCATGTTCACTTGGGGCACCTCGAGCTTGCTGGCCAGGGCCAATAAGCCAATCGATCCGGTGACGATCGGAATCGTCATCCAGCCCAAACCGCCCAACACAAATGAGCGGAACACCACATTGCGGCGCGAGGCAAACACCCGCGACCACCAGATATTGCTGTGAAACACCTCTCCCATCGAAAACAGGGCGGAGTTCCAAGCGATGAGCAAGCCCGCTGGCAGCAGCAGGTTGAGCCGCTGCGGGTGGCTAGCGATTAGGGCCTGGTGCACCTCACTGCTGGGGAAGCGCATGTAGGCCAGTGCTGCCACCACCAGCAGCAACACCATGATCAGCAGCGACTGGATGAAGTCGGTTCCCACCACCGCGCGCATGCCGCCAAACAGCGTGTAGATCGTCGACACCCCAATCACCACCACCATCCCAAGGCGGTAGTCAAAACCGGAGAGGGCCTCCAGCAAGATCCCCGCCCCCATCGCCTGGGTGATCAAAAAGCCCAGGGTGTAAATCGCTGTGATCACCATGAACACCCACCAGGCGGCGCGGCCATAGCGCAGGCGAATGAAGTCGCCGCTGGTGCGGGCCGATGGCATCAAGTCCTTGATGCGCAGGGCCAAAGGGGCAAACAGGATCAGCCCTAGACCCGCCAGGGCGTAGCTGAACATTCCCCAGAGGCCGTTGCGGTAGCCGAATTCAGGCGCCAATAGGGTTGTGTTGCCAGTGACCCACGACGCCATCAAGGTCGCTGTGCTCAGGGCCAGGCCGATGTTGCGGCCGGCCAGCATGAACTCATCGGCGTCGCCTTTGCCTTGGTGACCCCACCAGATGCCCAGGGCAATCCATAAAACAGAGAACAGCACCACCAGCATCCAGGCGATGCCGGGGGCCAAGAACGGTTCAGCCATGGCGCTCGCCCAACTCAGCGGCGTAGCGGCGATGGCCTTGGATGATCATCACCACCGTGGCCGCTGTGACTAGGCCTCCAGTGATGAAGATCAGCAAGGCCCAATGGAACTCCTGCATCGGCAGATCTGATCAAGCCGTTTCCATCCTTACGCTGCGGCTGGCGCCATGAATTTGATCCTGCTGCAGCCTGACGATGCCTGGATCAGCGCTGATCAGGTGCGATTGGTTGGCCGCCGCGCCGATCACATTCGCCAGCAGCTCAAAGCCGTTCTGGGGCAAACCGTTCGCGTTGGCCTGATGGGCGGTCCTCAAGGCACAGCCGAGATCACTGCACTCGATGCCGATGCTGTTGTGCTGTCGGTGGCGTTGGATCAGCCGCCGCCACCACGCCATCGTTTCGACGTGGTGCTGGCCTTGCCTCGCCCCAAAATGCTGCGCCGCATTTTTCGCACTGCCGCTGAATTTGGCGTTGGCCAGTTGCACTTGATCAACAGTGCGCGTGTTGAGAAGAGCTTTTGGCAAACGCCACTGTTGAAGCCGGCCAAGGTGGCGGAGGCGTTGCAGGCCGGCATGGAGCGCGCGCGAGACACGATCGCTCCGCAGGTTCATCTCCACCAGCGCTTCCGTCCTTTTGTGGAAGACGAGCTCTCTGCACTCTGCGCTGGCCGGCCTTGCTGGATCACCGATCAAGGGGCGCCCTTGGCGCTCGCTTCAGCGCCAGCCGGCCATGCCGTGGTGATGGTGGGCCCCGAGGGCGGGTTTGTGCCCTTTGAAATTGAGCTGGCCTGCTCTGTGGTGGCCCAGCGTGTTCATCTCGGTGAGCGCACCCTCAGCGTCGATACGGCCCTCACAGCAACCCTGGCATTGGGCGCGTAGCCAGCCGTCAGGCTGCCTTGAGATCCACCGGCCGGTAGGGCACAAAGCTTGATTTGCGAGCTCCGCAGATGGTGCAGACCCAGTCTTCGGGGATGTCTTCGAACGGCGTACCAGGCGCGATGCCCGAATCCGGATCACCGTCTTTGGGGTCGTAGATCATCGAGCACACCTTGCAGATCCACAGCCCAGCCACTGGCTCTGCAGCCAGGCCAGCCTCGCCGCCGCCCTGCAAACCCTGCAGGGCGGCGGTGTAGCGATCGGCGTGGTGATGCTCAATCGGTGTTAGCAGCCCGAAGTTGCGGGCTGCGCGGCGAAAGATGCCGGCGTGCTCTTTCGATTCAGCGGTTTGCTCATCAAATTCTGCTTCTGCTCCGCTGTCGCGGTCTTGGCGGGCTTGGGCCGCAAAATCGGGATACATCGTTGTGTATTCGTAGGTTTCGCCTTCAATCGCCAACTCCAGGCAACGGGCCAAGATGGCCTGCTTTTGCTCTTCGCTGAGGCTGGCTGGATCAGCGATCGTCAGCTCTGGATGCAGCAGCCGGAAGTGGGCGAAGGCGTGCTCGGTTTCTTGGGCTGCCGTTTCGCGGAACAGCTTGGAGAGCTCGTTGTGGCCGAGTGCATGGGCCACATCGGCAAAGAACAGGTATTGGCGATTGGCCATGCTCTCGCCGCCAAAGGCGGCTTCGAGGTTGGCGCCGGTTGAGGTTGTATCAGCCATTCCCTGGTCCTGAATCGGTTCCATCAACAACTAACCCCGTTGGCGTGTTCTGGGACCGGTTGTGATGGCGAAGAAACCGAACGGCTCAGCCAATACTCAGCTCTGCGGGGACTCAGCCAAAACCGCGGCCGTTGGCAACCGCCTTGGCCCCTGCTTTGAGGAAATCAACGCGGTCGCTGCCCGCGTCGTAAATGGTGTAGTGGGCACCGGCACCGATGCCAATCACGCTGCGTTTGGGCACCGGCTGCTGTTGCTTGTGCTCACCCCCAAGGGCTTTGACATGGGAGTCGATCCCACCACCGGTGAGCTCCAGGCGGAATTGTTGGGCGCTGCGGGCGGTGAACAAGCGGTTCACGTCGAGCCGCGTGAGGCGATCAATCAAGATCAGCGGGGATGTCTCGGGTGTGAGCTCATCGCCAATGTCGGCTGAGCTGCCATGGATCAAGCCGCAGTCCAATTCAACAAATCCAAACTGCAGCGACACCAACCAGCGCAGGTGCGCCGGATCCACAGCGCGCAGCAGGGCATCAACAACCTCCTCGCCATGATTGAGGCGCAAGGCATCGGCTTTGCGATCACCCCGAAAGCCGGTTTCAGCCAGCAGCTGTTCTTCCCACCAGCCATAGATGCAGTTGGGGCGCAGGTCTCCCCGCTTCGGATTTTGCAACCGGTCCCAGAGCGCATCACAGTTGCGCTCTGGGCTGATCACATCACCGAGCACAAACAGGGTGTTCACCCCACGGGTGGCTTGTAGATCCCGTTGAATCTGCTCATAGAGCTCAAGGTCTCCCTTGAGTCCGCTAATCAGGGCCCAGCGTTCCATCAGCGCTCACACACGTGGGAGGCGTCGTCGGCCCGTTCGGCGTACTCAAAGCCATGGCTCAAGCGCCAGGCGAACACCTCAGGGAGTCCACCGTCAACAATCGCCCGGCAGGTGCGTTCAATGTCGTAGGCCACCTCGCGAATCTCAATCTCATCGCTGTCCTCGTGGTGGATCACGTAGGTGGCTTCGGTGCTCCCATGGCGTGGTTCTCCCACGGAGCCGGCATTCACGATGCGGCGCATGGGCAGCTCGAGCTTGCGTTCGCTGGCCGCTTCCTCGCCGGCCTGTTTCACCTTCACCCGAATCGAGCCGCCGCTGAGTTCACGCACATAGGGCATGTGGGTATGGCCGCAAAACAAGGTGTTGGCGCCGGAGCTCTCAACGCGCTCCAGGGCGGCAAACGCATCCATGTCAGGCAGCAGATACTCGTGCTGGCTGTTGGGGCTGCCATGGACAAACAGCAGCCGCTCGCGCCGCACGGTCATGGGCAAGGAAGCCAAAAAGGCTTTGTTCTCCTCACTCAGCTGCGCGTCAGTCCATTGGTGGGCACGGTGGCCACGGCGCTCAGCGAGTTGGGAGGGATAGCTGCACTCGCAGGAATTGAGCCCATCGATGATGTCTTCATCCCAGCAGCCTTGGCAGGTTGGGATCTGGCGTTGGCGGATTAGCTCCACCACCTCATTGGGCTGCGGGCCATACCCCACCAGATCACCCAGGCAGGTGATGTGTTCAATCCCCTGTCGATCGATATCGGCCAGCACCGCTTCGGTGGCGGCAAGGTTGGCGTGCAGGCAGGAGATGACGGCGTGGCTCATCGGATCAGAGGGCTTGGGTGAGTTCGGCTTGTTGGCGCTGGGGCTCTTGATGCAGCTCGAGCACCTCATCGCTGAGTAGGCAGTCGGCGATGGTGGCTTGAATCCCTCCGCCATCGAGGGCTTTGCCTTGCACGCTCAGCATCGAGCAGCGCTTGGGCCTGCCATCGGGTGGTGCCACCGATTCCAACGGCAGGAATTGAGAGCCTCCTTGGCTCACCATCCAGTTGCAGAAAAACGCGCGGCCATCAGGCAGATTCATCAAGGCCTTGGCGCGGTAGACATCGCCGTAGGCGCCATTGACCAGCTCAAACCAAAAGCTGCTGAGGCTGTTGGGATCCCAAACGCATCTCTCCAGGGGCATGCTCCAGGCCTCCAGCCGGCTGAACTCCAAGGTGTCGTCTTTGGGGAGGTCGTCGTCTCGCCCGAAATGCAGGGCCCGATCCAGGCGCAGGCCCAGGGCTTCAAGCTGCTGGATCACGCTCGAGTCCACGCCCTCCAGAGCGCTTGACGATGGCGGCTCAAATTGGGTCAGCTCGATGAGATTGAGCTGCTGCTCCTGATCGTTTGGCGCCTGATCGGTGTTGGAGAGGTCAATCAGATCGGTGATCTGATCCTGCAAATAGGTCTGATCAATGGCGCCATCATCTGCTTGCTCGAGGCCAGTTGTTGAGATGCCCGGTAGGCGCAGGTAGCCCCGCTGCCCCTGATGGTTTTTCAGGGTGTTGAGCATCCAAGTTGTTTTGCCGCAACCCGGAGGCCCGGAGATCAGCCAGGTTTGGGCCATGGAGCACTCAGCTCTTGGCGGGAATCATTCTCATTGTGGTCAAGCGGGGTTGGCTGTGTCCAGCGTCCACTCGGCGCCAGCAGCAGCTAGCGCCCTTCGCAGTGCTCCACCGCTTTGAGGTAATTCAATTTCCCTGGTGAGGTGGCGCCTTGCGGGTTCACGGCAACCCGCATCTGAACTTGAGCATCAATGCAGCGGTTGTAGCGATGGGTTTTCACCGCTTGGGGGATCAACAGCACCGTGATCGCCAGCAAGCTGATTGTGCTGATGGCGGCCAGCAGTGGGTAGGTGTGGGCCCGCACCATCTCGCGAGCTGAGAGCTGTTGGTCGCTGTGGTCAGCCATAACGTCTGCCTTCAAGCCCCCATAGTCTCCCGTGCCGTTGCAACCATGTGTCGCCTTTAAACCGCCGCCCCTACGGTTTCCATGTCATGGAGGCCAATGATGGCTCCTGCCTTTGAGGTCTTCCGCCAGTTCTTGCTGCTGGGCTGCAGCTCCTTTGGCGGACCCACAGCCCATCTGGGCTATTTCCGTGAGCGATTTGTGGAACGCGAGCGGTGGCTCACCGATGCGGCTTATGCCGATTTGATGGCCCTGGCGAGCCTGTTGCCTGGACCATCGAGCTCCCAGGTCGGCATGGGCATTGGCCTGTTGCGCGCCGGATGGTTTGGTGCGGTGGCGGCTTGGGTGGGATTCACCTTGCCATCGGCTGTGCTGATGATCCTGGCGGCAGCGCTGCTGACCAGCTATCCGGATTGGATGTCTGCTCCATGGCTGCAAGGTCTGATGGTGGCTGCTGTTGCGGTGGTGGCGCAGGCTGTCTTCGGCATGCAGCGTCGTCTAGCGCCAGATCCGCAGCGGGCCAGCGTCATGGTGGGCTCGGCTGTGCTTGTGCTGCTGGTGCAGACCAGTTGGGTTCAGGTTTTGGCTTTGGTTGCCGGTGCTCTGGCTGGGCTGAGTTGGCTGGCGCCTCCTCCAGCGGGAGCCGCACCTCAGGCGATGTTGCAGGTGCCTGTGCGGCGATCGATTGCCGTCCTGTTGCTTGCTTTGTTCGCGCTCGTGGTGCTCGCCTTGCCCTGGCTGGGGGCGTCCGCCAGGCCGGTTGTGATCCAGCAGTTGAGCAGCTTCCTGCGCGCTGGTGCTCTGGTGTTTGGGGGCGGCCATGTGGTGTTGCCGCTGCTTGAGCAATCGCTCGTGCCGCCGGGATGGCTTGGCCTTGATCAGTTTTTGGCGGGTTACGGATTGGCGCAGTCGGTGCCTGGTCCCATGTTCAGCTTCTCGGCGTTCCTGGGTTTTGATCTGCAGGGCGGATTGCATGGGGTGATCGGTGCATTGTTGGCGTTGATCGCCCTGTTCACCCCGGCGTTCCTGTTGATTGGCGGTGTCTTGCCGTTTTGGGGCGACCTGGGTCGCTTGGGTTCCATGCGGCGTGCTCTTCAAGGCATCAACGCGGCGGTGGTTGGCATCCTTTTGGCGGCCCTGTTTCAACCGCTCTGGCAAGTCGCGATTCGTGGTGTCGCTGACTTTTGCTTGGCCTTGGTGGCCTTTCTGCTGTTAGTCGGCTGGAAACAGCCGGCATGGCGGGTGGTGATGGCTTGCGCTCTTGTTGGCGCCGTGCTGTTGCCGGCTTAAGTGATGCCGAAGCCTTGCTTCTTTGCCATTGATGTTCTGGTGGTTGGCGGCAGCGGCCGGGTGGGCGGCTCCACCTTGCGCTGGTTGCATCGGCTCAGTCGCCGAGCTGATGCTGGCTTGGCGCCACTGAAGCTCGCCAGCGGCGGTCGCAGCGTCTCCCGATTTCAGGCCAGTCAACGGCGCCTCAAGCAGCCGGATTTGGCCTTTGTTGAGATTGATCTAGGCCGATCGGTGGAGCAGCTCACCGCAGCCGTGCGTGGGGTCCAGTTGGTGGTGCACACCGCCGGGCCCTTTCAAGGGCGCAACCAGCCCAAGTTGCTTCAGGCCTGCATTGCGGCCGGCGTTGCCTACTGCGACGTTTGTGATGAGTGGCCCTTAAGCCAGCAGGCCAAGCTGCTCAGTGTTGATGCGGCCGTTGCTGGCATTCCGGCGGTGGTCTCCTGTGGCATTTGGCCTGGGGCCAGTGCCTTGATGGCTGCTGAAGCCGTGGATCGCTTGGGCGGCCCTGGTGCCTGTGATGAGCTGGAGCTGAGCTTTTTCACAGCAGGCACTGGAGGGGCTGGGCCCACCATCGTCAGCGCCACGTTTTTATTGCTGGCCAGTGATGCGCTCACCTTGAGCGCTGGTCAGCTCAGCGGCCAACCAGCTTGGAGTGGGCGCCGCATCGTCGACTTTGGCCATGGTGTTGGCCGTCGCGCCTGCTTCCTGCTCGACAACCCCGATGTGCCCAGCACTGCCGGGGCGCTGCAAATCGCCAATTGCGCATCACGCTTTGGCACGGCACCCGCGCTGTGGAACCGGTTGTTTGCCGCGATGCAAAAGCTGCCTAGGCCGCTGCTACTGAATCGCCAGGCCATGCATGCCTTCTCGCTGGTTTCGATGCCGGTGATTCGTGCGGTTGATGCAGTCATTGGCAGCACCAATGCCATGCGCATCGATGCCCATGGCGCTGCCGGGAGCCTCTCTTTGCGTTGCGTGCACCACAGCCTGGAGGACTGTGTTGGTCAGGCCACAGCTGCTTTTGCGTTGGAAATGCTGCGCGGCCGTAGCAGTGGATCAATAGGTGCATCCAGTATCCCAGCCGGCGTGTGGTTCCCGGCTGAGCTGAATCCGGTGGCACGGCGCAACATTCTCGAGGTTGTGCGCCAGAAGGCTCTCATCTGGGAGCTGTGAGCAGTAACGCGGCCGATTGCGCTGCAATCGCGCCTGCAGGTGTGGCCGCTTCTGTGCTCCACAGCACTTCGGCGCTGGCTTGGGGATCGGGCAAAGCCAGGGCGTTGTTGCGGCTTCGGTTGATCCAGATTTCCCATCCATCGGCCTGCGCCACCAGGCCATCGCTGCCAACGCTGCGCCAGCTCAGCTCCCCTTGCTGGATCACCGCATGGTGGCGCCTGAGTTCAGCGAGTTGCTGGATGTAAGCGCCCAGATCGGCAGGCCAGTCTTCATCCCAGGGAAATGCTTCACGGCAGGCTGGCTCGGGCCCGCTGGACCTGTCTGAGTTCGGCCCTCCCGCCAGGCCTGCCTCAGTGCCGTAGTAGATGCACGGCGCACCAGGCTGCAGAAACAGCAGCAACAAGGCCAGCTTCAACGCCTTGAGATCGCCATTGAGGCTGTGCAGAGCCCGGGGTACATCGTGGCTGTCGAGCAAATTCAGCTGAGCCCGGTTCACATCGGGGCGATACCAACTGGTGGTGGCCCTCCAGATGTTGAGTAACTCCTCGGTGCTTCGTGGTTGCAGGGGGTAGTCCGGGTTTTGGTAGCCCTGGCGCAAACCTTTGCCTCCGGCCCAGCCGAGCGTGCTCCAGCCGATGCGGTAGTTCATCACCCCATCGAACTGATCGCCTTGCAGCCAGGAGCGTGCATCGCCCCAGATCTCTCCAACGATCCAGGCATCGCCTTTCACGGCTCGCACCGTCTGCCGGAAGTCAATCCAAAACTCCTGCGGCACCTCATCGGGAACATCGAGGCGCCAGCCATCAATTCCCCGCTCCAGCCAATGGCGGGCCACCCTCAGCAGGTAGTCCTGAACGGCGGGGTTGGCGTGGTTGAACTTCGGCAGGTCGGGGATGGCCCACCAGCAGTCGTAGCCGCAGCTCTCTCCTTCGCCCGGATAGGGCTTGAGCGGCCATTGCTGGATGTGGAACCAATCTCGGTAGGGAGAGGCCGCTTCGTTCTCCACCACGTGATGGAAGGCCCAGAACCCGCGGCCGCAGTGGTTGAACACACCATCGAGCACCAGGCGCATGCCCCGGCTATGCACAGCGCTGATCAGCGCATCGAGTGCCGCATCGCCCCCCAAAAGGGGATCGACCTGGAGATAGTCGTAGGCGTGGTAGCGGTGATTGGCGGCTGAGCTGAAGATCGGCGTCAGGTAGAGGCAGGTCACCCCCATCGCCTGGATGTGATCGAGGGCATCGATCACGCCATAGAGATCGCCGCCTTGAAAGCCCTGTTCGGTGGGATCGCTTCCCCAGGGTTTCAAGGCCAACAAGCGCTGCTCGTCAACACGTCCGCTGCGGCGGAAGCGGTCGGGAAAGATCTGATAGATCACAGCCTCGGCCACCCAAGCCGGTGGATCGCTGTAGGCCGTATCTGCCGGCAATGCTGCTGAACCCGCTGCCTTCTCGCTAGCAAGTCACCAAGGCAAATGGCCATGCCCGCTATCAGCGGCAGCCAGCGGCTCTGCAGAATTGAGGCACCACTGACAGATGGCGTGGCGGTAAGCGGAGCCCAACCGGCATATCAGAACTGGGCTTGGTGGCCGCTGCTGCCCCTATACCCCTTTGGCCGCAGGCGCACGTTGCGCCGTGAGCTGGTGCCTGGTCACATCTGGAGCTTTGAGCAGCTCCAAGGGGTGTTTTTCGTGGCCGTGCCCATCCGCATGACTGCGGTGAAGCTCAAGGCTGGCTTGTTGCTGTATGCCCCAGTGGCTGCCACAGCCGAGTGCATCGCCCTGGTGCGCGAGCTGGAAGCTGAGCATGGGCCTGTGGTGAGCATCGTGCATCCCACCAGTTCCGGCCTGGAGCACAAAGTGGGCGTGCCAGCGATGGCGCGGGCGTTTCCAAGCGCCGATGTGTGGGTTACGCCGGGGCAGTGGAGCTTTCCGCTGCCGCTACCGCTCAGCTGGCTCGGCTTCCCTGCACGCCGCACCAAGGTGCTGTTCGACGATGGGGTGCCCCATGGCGACGAACTGCATTGGGAGCAGCTTGGTCCCTTGCCCCTGGGGCCTGGCCCTTTTTGTGAGGCCACCATGTTGCATCGCGCCAGTGGCACCTTGCTCTGCACCGATGGCTTAATCGCCGTGTCCGAGCGCTGGCCCGAGCTCTTGGATCTCGCCCCCAAGCCGCTGCTGTATCACGGCCGCAACGACGGCACAGAACCCATGGACGACTGCCCGCAACGTCGCTTGCGGGGGTGGAAACGTCTGGTGCTGTTTGCCACCTGCCTCAAGCCGCAGGCTGTTGAGCAGGTGTGGAGGCGCTTCCCTTTTCGTTGGCGCAGCGGCTGGGAGCAGGATTTTGCAGCGATCAGCCGTGGTGGGCAGCTGCGCGTGGCGCCAATCCTCGAGGATCTGGTGTTTCCGCGGCAGCGCCCCTTGATGGCCCAGTGGCTGCGGCGCTGCGCTCAATTGCCGGTTAGGCGGCTTGTGCCCGCCCATTTCGATGCACCCATTGCCTGCACGCCAGAGCAACTCAACGCCTTAGCCGATGCCTGGGAGCAGCAGGATCAACCTGCCGCTGAGTTGCAAGACAGAGCTTTCCTGCGGGCGTTCAACCGACAAGTGGAACGCTTTGGCTTGGTGCCGAAGCCTTAGAGATCGATGGGCTCGTCGCCGTCGGGGCCAAACACAGCGCCTTCGAGTTCCATGCGCTGCTCCATCTGCCGCAGGAAGTAGCCCGTCATCATCGCGGAGGCCAACAGGCCAGCGAGGTTGTCGCGACTGGTTTGAATCTTGACTTCGAACTGTTCGCCGGGAAGCAGGCCCAGCAGGCCCTGCACGTTGTGGCGAATGATCTCCTGGATTTCAGGGCTGGCCGAGCGGGCGACTCGCTGCAGCACATCCGGGCTCTGTTCCTGGAGGTACTTGATCAGGTCATTTCCACTGATCGCGTCGGACTCCGAGGTCAGAAATTCCGGATTGAACATTCCGCCCTTGGCTGTTGTCCAGGAAACAACTTAACAGCATCAGCAGATTTGTCCCTCAGCCCATCGCCGGCGCGCTGATCGGGCCAAAACCCGCTAGAGGCCAGTAGCGCCAACGGGCTGTGCCGACAACATCGGCCTCCTTGAGCAGGCCCCAGAGGTGGGAATCAAGGCTGGCATTGCGGTTATCCCCCAAAACCAGCAATGTCCCCTCCTCCACCGTCAGTGGCTCGAGTTGGTAGTCCATCGCTTCGGCGATCCAGGGCTCGCTGACCGGCAGGCCATTGCGTTGCAACGTGCCGCTTTCAACGGCAATGGCATCACCGGGAACCCCCACCACCCGTTTGATCAGTGCTGCGTTGGGGTCATACCCGGCGGCAGCCAACACCTCTGGGGTGCGGAACACCACCACCGCATTGCGGCCGGGGCTGAGCCCCAAACGATGCCCGAGCTTCCAAACCAAAATTCGATCTTGCGGTTGCAGGCCTGGTTGCATCGATTCCGAGGGGATCCAGCGCGGTTCCACCACGCCCCAGCGCAGGGCGATGGCCACCACCACCACCAGCAAGAGCCCCTGCAGCTGCTGGCGCCATGTGTTGCGTTGTTCCATCACTGGGCGATCGGCGAGCACAATCGTGACGCGCCACCAGGCCCCCGTTGAGCATCGAGGCTGCTGAGAATCTCCGCGCCGCTGAAGCCCTGCTGTCGGCTTTGATGGGGTTGGGGCTCCAACGGGTTGTGCTGTGCCCAGGAAGCCGCAGCGGTCCGTTGGCCCTGGCCGCCTCGCGCTTGGAATCCCATGGCCTGGCGCTGACAACAGGCATTGATGAGCGCTCAGCTGGCTTTTTTGCCTTGGGCCAAACCCGCGCCGATGGCCAACCCACCGCTGTGATCACCACCTCTGGAACGGCGGTGGCCAATCTGTTGCCGGCAGCGGTGGAGGCTGATTTCAGCGCTTTGCCGCTGCTCTTGCTCACGGCTGATCGCCCCGAGCGACTGAAGGCCTGCGGCGCCAATCAAACGGTGAACCAGGAGGCCTATTTGCAGCCGGCCTGCCGTGCCCTGCTTCAAGGGCCCGCTGCGGGGTTGCATGACGCCAGTGATGAGCGTTTGCTGCGCCTAGCTCAGTCGGCCATGCGCCACGCCCTCGGTGCGCCTGCAGGGCCGGTGCACCTCAACCTGGCCTTTGATGAGCCGCTGCATGCCGATCTCAGCGGGCTGCCAGCTGCTGCTCCGCCGGCAGCGCAAGAGCTGCCCCCCTTGTTTGAGCCGCCAGGGCTGGGGAGCTTGGAGCCTTTGGATCCCGATCAGCCCGGGGTGATTGTGGTGGGCCCTTGGCGGCGCGGCCATGGCGGCCGCTTTGTTGCCGCGTTGCAGCAGCTCAACCGGCGCACGGGCTGGCCGATCCTGGCGGATGCCTCCTCCGGGCTTCGGGGCCTGCCTTTGCCGCTCGTCAGCGGTTACGACCTGCTGCTGGCTGAGCCGCAGCGGTTGCCGCCAGCCCATCAGGTGTTGCGCTTGGGCTCGATGCCTGCCAGCCGCCGCCTGCAGCAATGGCTGCAGACCTTTGAAGGGCCCCAGCTCGTGATCACCGAAGCCGAACCGAGGCGGCAGGACCCCTTGGCCAGTGGTTGCGCCCAGCATCCCCATGGGTTGGCTGCTTGGGTGGAACTGCTGCCTACAGGTGAGCCGTCGGCCACCAGCCGCGCCGATGCCGCTCGCTGGCAACAAGCGGAATCCTTGCTGCAACAGCAACTCGATCACGACCTCCCCCTGCAGGGCCCCTGCAGCGAACCGGCCTTGGCCCGGGCCCTGCAGAACCTGATTCCTTCGGAGTGGCCGGTGATGTTGGCCAGCAGCTCACCGGTGAGGGATTGGGAAAGCTTTGCCGGGCGCCAGAGCGGCCACCGCACGATCGTGAGCTTTCGGGGCGCCTCGGGCATTGATGGCACTCTCTCACTGGCCGCTGGGATCGCGCAGCAGTGGCAGCGACTGGTGCTGGTCACCGGTGATTTGGCCCTGCTGCATGACGCCAACGGTTGGCTCTGGCGCCGTCAGCTTTCTGGAGAGCTGCGCCTTGTTGTGATCGACAACGGCGGCGGTGGCGTCTTTGAGCAGTTGCCAATCCCTAGGCAGTCGATGGATTTTGATCGTCTCTTCGCCATGCCCCAGAGCTGTGATGCCATGGCCCTCGCGGCAGCACACGGTGTGGCGGCCCGTGACTGCAGTGCCATGGAGACCTTGGCCGCCGATCTGCAGTGGTTGCTTGAGCCTGGTGATGCGATGCGCCTGCTGCGATGCTCCACCGACCGGTCCCGTGATGCCCAGCTGCGCCAGCAGTTGCGTGACAAGCCATGGTGGGAGCAGACACCAGCTCCTTGATGGCTGTGCCCGCCTACCCATGGATCCGTCAGGGCAACTACGACGACGTGCTCTTCGAGCTGTCGGCTGATGAGGGGATTGCGCGCATCAGCATCAATCGACCTGAAAAACGCAATGCTTTTCGGCCTCGCACCGTCAGCGAGCTGTATGACGCCTTTGCCAGGGTGCGCGATAACCCCCGCATTGGCGTGGTGCTGTTCACCGGTGCCGGTCCAGCGGCCGATGGTGCCTATGCCTTTTGCGCCGGTGGTGATCAGTCGGTGCGCGGCGATGGCGGCTACCTCGATGAGGAGGGCACCCCGCGGCTGAATGTGCTCGACCTGCAGCGCTTGATCCGCAGCCTGCCGAAGGTGGTGATTGCCTTGGTGGCTGGCTACGCCATTGGTGGCGGCCAGGTGTTGCATCTCCTTTGTGATCTGAGCATTGCGGCCGACAATGCTCAATTTGGTCAAACCGGTCCGCGGGTTGGCAGCTTTGATGGCGGCTATGGCTGCGCCCACCTCGCCCGGCTGGTGGGCCAGCGCAAGGCACGCGAAATCTGGTTCCTCTGCCGCCGTTACAACGCTGAGCAAGCCTTGGCGATGGGGCTGGTGAACACGGTGGTTCCCCTCGCTGAGCTCGAGAGTGAGGGCCTGTGCTGGGCGCGGGAGGTGCTGCAGCACAGCCCCACAGCGATCCGCTGTCTCAAAGCCGCTTTCAACGCCGACACCGATGGCATGGCCGGATTGCAGGAATTGGCCGGGCAGGCCACCCATCTCTTCTACCGAACCGAAGAGGGCCAAGAAGGACGCAATGCCTTCCTCGAAAAACGCGCTCCAGATTTCTCCGATCAGCCCTGGCTGCCTTAAACCCTGAGAAATAAATAAAGCCTGATGAGTCCAGTGAGACGCACTGGCTAGCAGAAGGGGGAATTCCCCCTCGCCAATGAAAAGTCTGCTGGTGCCCCTGGCCTTACTTCTCGGCCTGCCCTCGGCGGCGAGTGCCGGAGCCCTTCCTTGGGAAGAGCCCGACCTGGCCCTCAAAAAATCCCCCACCACCTTGCTGGAGCTCAGTCGCAGCACCAAGAAGGTGAAGGTGTTCCACGACGGTCAGGTGGTGGCCACCTTCCCCGTGGCAGTGGGTCGCTCCGACGCGCCAACCCCACTGGGTGAGCACACCGTCCACCGCATGATGAAAAACCCGGTTTGGTCGAGCCCTTGGACCGGCCGCCAGGTCAAGCCCCATGCCCTCGGCCCCATCGGCACCCGTTGGATTGGCTTTTGGTACACCTGCGGAAATCGCTCCTCGCTCGACGCCAACCCTCCGGTATTTCGTCCCGGCGCCTGCAATGAAATTGGTTTCCATGGCACCGGCAGCGTGAAGTCGATCGGCACGGCGGCAAGCAACGGTTGCGTTCGAATGTTTGACCGCGATGCCGTGGCTCTCTATGACCTGGTGAAGGAAGGCACTCGCGTCCGCGTTATCGACTGAAGTCATGCGGCTCTTTCAACCTCTGCTCCTCTCAGCGCTGATCGCTGCAGCCACCCCGCTGCAGGCCGGCCCCCTCAGTGATCTCGATCATCCCCTGCGTCCTTTGGAGCTGCAGCTTGCCGAGCTGCCCTCCAATGTGGTCGGTCGCGCAGGACGGCATTTGGTGCTGCATCGCAGCCGCCGTCAGCTGCTGTTGATCGAGCAGGGGCAGTTAGTGAGCCGCTATCCGGTTGCAGTGGGAATGGCCGGCTGGGAAACCCCAGCCGGCACCTTCCGGGTGCTCAACAAGGTCAGCGAACCTTCCTGGGCCCATCCCCAAACCGGGGAGGTGGTCACTGGCGAAGACCCCAAGAATCCGCTGGGTAGCCGCTGGATCGGCTTTTACAAAGACTGTGTTGGCCGCAAAGGCTTTGACGGCGAGCAAATGCTCGACATCAAAGGCTGCACCACCGTTGGCTTCCACGGAACACCCCACCGCTGGACCATCGGCCATGCGGTCTCCCATGGCTGCGTGCGGCTCTTTGATGAGGACATCCGCGATTTGTTTGACCGTGTGCGCACCGGCACTCCCGTAACGGTTCTGCCTTGATTACTTCGTAAAGTCCCCCGCACATGGCGGGACTTTGATGCGCATCCTCTTTGCTGCGGCCGAATGCGCACCGATGGTGAAAGTCGGCGGCATGGGAGATGTGGTGGGATCTCTGCCTCCAGCCCTCGCTGAGTTGGGTCACGACGTGCGCGTGATCATGCCCGGCTACGGCAAGCTCTGGTCCCAGCTTGATGTGCCCAGCGAGCCGATCTGGCGTGCCCAAACCATGGGCACCGATTTTGCTGTCTATGAGACCCGTCACCCCAAGACCGGGCTCACGATCTATTTGGTGGGCCATCCGGTTTTTGATGGTGAGCGCATCTATGGAGGTGAAGACGAGGACTGGCGCTTCACCTTCTTCGCTAGCGCCACCTCCGAATTTGCCTGGAACGCTTGGAAGCCCCAGGTGCTGCATTGCCATGACTGGCACACCGGCATGATTCCGGTGTGGATGCACCAAGACCCCGAGATCAGCACGGTCTTCACCATCCACAACCTCAAATATCAAGGTCCCTGGCGCTGGAAGCTCGAGCGCATGACCTGGTGCCCCTGGTACATGCAGGGCGACCACACCATGGCGGCAGCCTTGCTGTATGCCGACCGCGTCAATGCGGTTTCACCCACCTACGCCCAAGAGATCCGCACGCCGGAATACGGCGAACAACTGGAGGGGTTGCTGAACTACATCAGCGGCAAGCTGCGAGGCATCCTCAATGGCATCGATGTGGAGGCTTGGAATCCCGCCACTGATTCGCGGATTCCGGCCACCTACAGCACTGCTGACCTCAGTGGCAAAGCCGTCTGCAAGCGGGCTCTGCAAGAGCGCATGGGGCTTCAGGTGAACCCCGACACCTTTGTGATCGGTTTGGTGAGCCGTTTGGTGGACCAAAAAGGCGTCGACCTGCTGCTGCAGGTTGCCGAACGCTTCCTTGCCTACACCGATACGCAGATCGTTGTGTTGGGCACCGGGGATCGCCATTTGGAATCGGGCCTGTGGCAAATGGCGAGTCAGCACAGCGGCCGCTTCGCTTCCTTCCTCACCTACGACGATGATCTCTCCCGGCTGATCTACGCCGGCAGTGATGCCTTCTTGATGCCCTCGCGCTTTGAGCCCTGCGGCATCAGCCAGTTGCTCTCGATGCGCTACGGCACCATCCCGGTGGTGCGCCGCGTCGGTGGACTGGTCGACACCGTGCCTCCCTATGTTCCCGCCACCCAAGAGGGCAATGGCTTCTGCTTCGACCGCTATGAAGCGATCGACCTTTACACCGCCTTGGTGCGCGCCTGGGAGGCCTACCGCCATCAAGACAGCTGGCAGCAATTGATGAAGCGGGTGATGCAGGTTGATTTCAGCTGGGCTCGTTCCGCCTTGGAATACGACCGCATGTATCGCGATGTTTGCGGAATGAAGGAGCCCACGCCGGAAGCCGATGCGGTGGCGGCCTTCTCCATTCCCCAGCCGCCTGAACAGCAGGCCGCACGTGCTGCCGCTGAAGCCGCTGACCCCAACCCCCAACGGCGCTTTAATCCCCTTGGATTGCTGCGCCGAAACGGCGGTTGATGGACGGCCCCCAGACCACACCGGAGAAGCCATCGCTGCTGCCCGTTCCCTGGAGCAGCCCCTGGAAGCAACTTCGGCAGGATCTGGCGCGCGACCTACCGGCTGTTGGCTCCGCGAGCGTGCTGCGCCTGCGTGAGCTGTGGCGCCGCAATCGCGAAGGCGATTTGTCGGTTCCAGGTTTTTGGCCCCAAGCGCTGAGCGCCTGGTTCTGGCCGCTGCTGCTGGCTGTGGCCCTGAGCCTGCTGAGCCTGCCGTTGCTGCTGGGGCGCGGAACCACACCAGCACCGGCTGTGGTGCTGGAGCAACCGCTGCCTGTAGAGCAGCAGTTGCAGCAAGCCTTTGAGCCAACGCCCCCAGCTCCTCAACCCCTGCCGGCCGCTGAGCTGGAGGTGGATCCCCTGCCCTTGCCAGCTGAACCGCTGGTGAGTCTGGATCCCTTGCTGGCCTTGTTGGACGAGGGCTCAACGGCTGATCTGATCGCTTTGATTCATCCGCTGCCGGATCAAGGCGTGCTGGAGCTCACCCCAAGCGATGGGTTTGCCGCGCTCTCAACATCTGCCCGTCAGCAACAAGCCGATCACTGGTTGGATCTGAGCCGTTCGATCGGTTACGACAACCTGCAGCTCGTTGATGCCACTGGCAAGCTTGTGGGGCGTTCAGCCCAGGTTGGCGAGGGCATGATTCTTTGGAACCTGGCCAACCCATGAGCCCCTCGCTTTGCCTGCAGGATCTGGCCCGCTTGTTGGATGCTCCGGTGCAGCGGCGCAGCGCCCCTGCTGATCCAACGACCTTGGCATGGACGTTTGAACACATCAGCACCGATAGCCGCGCGCTGCAGCCGGGTGATTTGTTTATCCCGTTGCGGGGCGAACGTTTTGATGGCCACGATTTTCTTGATGCGGCCGTCAGTGTTGGCGTTGCCGGTGCCCTGATCGCCCGCGATTGGGCTGGTTACGTGCCTGAGCAGCTGGCCACTGTGGTGGTCGATGACACCCTCAGCGCTTATCAGCAGATCGCCTTGGCCTGGCGCCGACAGCTCCATTGCCCCGTGGTGGCCGTGACCGGTTCAGCCGGTAAAACCACAACCCGTGAGCTAATCAAGGCTTGCTTGTCTCCATTAGGAGCCATTGAGAGCAGTGTTGGCAACGAAAACAACGACATCGGTGTTCCCCGCACGATGTTGCGCAGCAATAGCAGTCATGCCGGATTGGTGCTGGAGATGGGGATGCGCGGCCTGGGCGAAATTCATCGCCTCAGCGTTTGCGCGGAACCCGATGTGGCGGTGATCACCAACATCGGCACCGCCCACATCGGGCGCCTGGGGAGTCGGGCTGCCATTGCCCAGGCCAAATGTGAGATCACCGATCGCCTTAAGCCCTCGGGTTTGCTCGTGATTCCCGCTGGTGATCCACTGCTGGAAGCCGAGGTCAGCCGTGTCTGGAGCGGGCGTGTACAACGGGTGGCGCTCAGTGATGACCCCCTGGAGCCAGGCACACCAGCCCCCGATTGGGTCGCTCAACTCCAGGGGCAGAGCATCGAATTGGCCAGCCAAGGGTTGAAGCTCATCAACCCATTGGAGGGGCGCCACAACGCCCGTAATTTCCTGCTGGCTCTCGCTGCTGCTCAGGAGTTGGGCGTCACGGCAGAACAGCTGCGTGATCTCTCGGTGTCGCTGCCTGGTGGCCGCGCGCGGCGCTTGAGGATCAATGGGGTCAACATCCTCGATGAGACCTACAACGCTTCACCAGAAGCGATGTTGGCCAGCCTGGAGCTGCTGAAGCAGCAGCCCGGCGGCCATCGTTATGCCGTGGTGGGCACGATGCTGGAGCTGGGCGATCAAAGTTTGTCCCTGCATCGCCAAGTGGGGGAAAAAGCGACGGCCCTGGGCCTCGATGGGCTGGTGGTGGTGGCCTCTGGGCCCGAAGCCAGCGCTCTGATGCAGGGTGCTGCTGGGCTCAGCAAGTTGGTCTGTGTCGCAAGCCCGGAAGCGGCCGCTGAACCCTTGAAGCAGTTGTTGCGCCCAGGTGATCATGTGCTGCTGAAAGCCAGCCGAGGGATTGCCTTGGAGCGGTTGATACCTCTGCTTGAGACAGGCTGATGGACGCGTTGTTTGGTCCATTCATTCGATCACACATGAGGTGGTGATTGAACTCAACCCAATTACACTGATTGGAGCTAATCAGCAAGTGTGATCAAGCGTCAGTTTTTGCGATCATTCTTGCTCGGACTGGTTTGTGTCTTTGTCTTTTCAGGACTGCCATCGTTGGCAGCGCTGAAGTCCACCGACTCAACTTCAATCAATTCCAAATACGAGAGCTCGTATCCTGTTATACCGATTGAAGAGCAGCCCTTTTACGAAGAATTGGTTAGTCGCGCTGATCTTTGGTTGCACACCCCTCTTGGTCAGGTGGTTGGCAATAGTCCAAGAGATACGTTGCTTAATTTCTATGCTGTGATGGCCGATGTTGGCATTGTGATTGACGATGTCACGGCTGCGCATATTAACGATCCGGGCTGGTTTTGGGATCGCCAGACATTGGCTGAGATGGAAGAAGCCGAAGAGCTGTTCAGCGCTGCAGTGGCGTCGCTTGATGCTTCCCTATTCCCGCAGGCTGTTCGTCCCTATTTGGCCGATGAGGCGGCGATCCAGCTGAAGCATGTCCTTGATTATGTGTTCCATAACAGCCGGCAGGAATTAACCATTCCTGATGCCAGCGGCATGAGGGTGATTAACGACGGTCGTAGCAAAGACACACAGTCATGGACGCTTCCTGGCTCATCCATCGTTATGACCAGTCAGCTGGCTGATGACCCTGTTAACACGGATTACTTCTTTTCAGCTGAAACTGTTCTGTCGGCAGCTCAGATGTATGACCATATTCGTTTACAGGCTGAGGAATTAGCCGCTGAGCCTTTTGTTGCCGCCACTTTTTACCAAGACTTTATTCACACTCCAGGTCACCTTTTCCCTCCTAAGTGGTATCTAATGATGCCGAAGCCTTTAAGAGGAGCTTTTGAGACAGAGGTATTGCTGGGTGAGACATTGTTCCAGGTAGCGCTGTCAATCATCGCTGTTGCTTTGTTTGCGCTTGTCTCGTTAAAGCTTATTCAAAACTTGGTTTTGTCCTATCGAGATCACGCGCCGTCAAGGGACGATTTGCAGGGTATCTGGATGCTTGATGGTATCGCTTGGAAAAGGGTGTTAATTGTCCTTCCAATTCTGCCTTTGACCAAGCTAACAGAGCTGTTTGTGGATGAATATCTGAACTTTACTGGTGTTCCGCTGCTTGTATTCACCATTGTGTTTGAGGTCCTATTTTTTGGGATTTGCATTGTTTTCTCCTTCCTCTTTTTTGAAGCTCTTGGGCGATCGTTGTCAGAGGCATTCGTCAAATTTAGCGGCAGTCATGAGTCCTGGAAGTTATTGCGCACAAGCAATCGGATCATGCCTTTGTGTCGCATCAGTGCCGGCATTATTTCGATCTTTTTGATTTACAACATGCTTCTGCAGCTTGGCCTTTCTCCAACTTTGGTGCTTGCTCTTTCCACTGTTCCTGGCTTGGCCATTGGCCTTGGGGCCTCAAAGCTGCTTAGCAATTTATTTGCCGGGCTTTCACTGCAGACTGATCGTCCACTGCGTGTTGGAGAATTTTGCGAAATCGGAGGCGATCTGGGTTTCATCAGAAAAATCGGCCTGCGTTCAGTGGAACTTCAGACCGTTACTGGGATCGTGACGATTCCTAATTCTGTTGCTGAAGAAACTGTTGTTAATAACTTTTCCCGGAACAAAACTAATGCTGGATCCGTTCAAAGTCAGGGCCTTGAGTTGCGCATCGATCTGGATCAAGACCCTGCCTTTGGGCCTGATCAAATCACAGATCTTTTGGAGCTTGTCCGCCATAATCTCGCCTCATCCGCCGAATTCTCTTGCACCTGTGTAACCGTTGAAGTTGATAGTGGCGATCAAGCGGTTCTTGTTTGCATTGGTTTGATCAAGGCTCAAGGCTGGTCCGACTATCTTGCGATGAAAGAGAGAATTGCTGTTCGGCTGAAGCAATTAATTGACCAGGTCGAGCGATCTCACTTTGTCCTGCCGGTTGCCTATGAAACCAGTGCAGAAAAGCTGCAAGTCATCCCCAGTCTTTTGCGGTCGGTTGTTGCTGCAAATCCAGGCTTTTCGATGCGCGCGTGCCGATTGATGGAGATTTCAGAGTTTAGTTACGATTTCAAATGCCACCTTTTTGCTGATGGCATTGACTACAAATGCTTCAATGATTCGATTGACCGGATCAACAAAGCCATTCTTGCTGAAATGGCGGCTCAACAGATCGTGATCCCTTATCCCACAGCGATTGAGATTCAAAGAGATGATTGATCCATAGTCGTTTTTGTTATCCCTGAGGGCCCGCCCAGTTCTCTTTGATCAGCTGCTTGGCGCGGCCCAGGGCCAAGGCCCCATCAGGAACGTTTTTGGTGAGCGTGGATCCAGCGGCCACCGTCACCTTGTTGCCCAGTTGGATCGGCGCCACCAACACCGAGTTGGCACCGGTTTTGCTGCCATCACCAATCACGGTGCGGTGTTTGTTGACGCCGTCGTAGTTGGCCGTGATGGTTCCGGCTCCAACATTGACGCTGGCTCCCAGCTCGGCATCGCCGATGTAGCTCAGGTGGTTCACCTTGCTGGCCTCGCCAACGGTGCTCTTTTTCACCTCCACAAAGTTGCCAATGCGGCAGTTGTTGCCGATCACCGCAGCAGGACGCAGGTGGGCAAAGGGGCCAATGCACACCCCATCACCAACGCTCGCCTCGCGAACCACTGACATGACCACCGTGACGCCTCGGCCCAACTCGGCGTCTTCGATCAACGAGCCAGGCCCGAGCCTGCTCTCATCGCCGATCTGACAGCGACCACGTAGGTGGGTTTGCGGTTCGATCACCACATCACGTCCGAATTGGCAGCCCTCGCTCAAGGTGCAGCTCGCCGGATCCACAAAGGTGACCCCTTCCGCCATCCAGTGATGTCGCAGGCGTTCTTGCAGCATCGTTTCGCACTGTGCCAGCTGCTGTCGGTTGTTGATGCCATTGACCTCATCAGGGTCAGCCACCTCCACGTGCATGGCTTTGGTCAACATCGCCACCGTGTCGGTGAGGTAGAGCTCGCCCTGGTCGTTGTCGGTGCTCAGCTTGGGCAGCACCTCTGCCAAGGCCGTCCAGTTGAAGCAATAAATCCCTGCGTTGGTGAGGTTGTTGCGGCGCTGCTCCTCGCTGCAGTCGCGATGCTCAATGATGCTGCTCACAGCGCCTTGCTCGTCGGCAAAGACGCGCCCATAGCCGGTTGGATCGTCCAGGCGAGCCGTGAGCAGGGTCACCTGGGCACCACTGCTGCGATGGGTGCTCACGAGTTGGTCAATGGTTTCAGCGCGCAGGAGCGGCACATCACCATTGAGCACCAGCAATTCACCCTCGAAGTTGGCCAGAGGGTCCAGCAGCTGTTGCACGGCGTGGCCTGTGCCGTTTTGGGGTTGCTGCAGCACAAATTCCAGGCCGTCCACAGCGCTGAGCTGCTGCTCCACCCGCTCGGCTTGATGGCCAACGATCAACAGCCGCCGCTCGGGCCTGAGATTGCGGGCACTGGCCAGCACCCGTTCCACCAGGGTGGCTCCAGCGAGGGGTTGCAACACCTTGGGCAGATTGCTCTTCATGCGGGTTCCCTTCCCCGCGGCCAGAACGGCAACCGCCAGCATCACGACGTGTCAACTGGGCGGGAATCTACCGGCATTCCGCAGGCCCTCCCCCTGCTGCCAGCGGCGGCGCCAAGCGCTGGTGCTCAACTGTCCGCTGCTCTGCTGCTGTTGGCGGCGCTGCTCTTGGATTTCAGCAGCCGTGCCTTGGCCAGTGGGATCGAGGTAGGGCACAGCGGCCTGGGTTCGCAGATGCTCTTGCTCCATCAGCGAAAACGCCACCAGCGGTTCAGCCAGTGGCAACTCAGATGGACTGGCCACGGTGCCGCCGCTCCACTGGTGGCGAGCGCTGCCGGCGTGCGGCTTCAATCCAGCCAACTGCAACCCATGGGTCAGCAGGCTTTGGCGCACGGATGCGGCTGAGCAATAGGTGGTCAACCGACCTTGGGGCGCCAGGCATTGGCTCACCAGCGCGAGGAACTCCAGGCTCCAAAGCTGCGGGCACACCCCTGGGGAGAAGGCGTCATGGATCACCAGATCGCAGCGCCCAACCAATTGGCTTTGCAGCCCACGCAGGGTTTGACGCGCATCCCCCCAATGAATCGAGGCTGTTTGCTTCTTCAGCGCTTCGACGGTCTGGTGCGGCCACTGCTGTTGAAAGCGCTGGTCAGCCAAGGCCAGCTGCAGTGGCTGGGGGTCGAGCTCAAGCCCCCACCACTGCAGCTGCAGTTGGCGCTGCTGACAGGCCTCGAGCAACACAGCGGTGTTGGTGCCGGTGCCAACGCACAGTTCCAAAACCCGCAGCGTGCTGCCAGGCGCAAATCGCTCAAGTCCTGCCGGTGCCAGGAAGGTGTCTTGGGCCTCTTGGATGGCCCCTCGCTCGCTATGAAATGCCTGCCCGTAATCCTCACTCCAGAGGCTGAAGCTGCCGTCCTTGCAGCGGCACGGCTTCAGCAGCCCTTCAGCTCCGCTGTAATCGGGCCAATTCATCCCAGAAACTTGGGTAGGAGACCGCTGCAGCCTCGCTTTGGTCAATGGAGGTGTCGCCGCTGGCGATCAGTGCTGCCACCGCCAAGCTCATGGCCACGCGGTGATCGGTCTCGCTATCAACCTGAGCACCAGTGAGGCGCTGGCCACCGGGGATCACCATGCCGTCTGTGGTTTCCTCCAGCTCGGCCCCCATGGCCCGCAGCTGTCTGGCCATCACGGCTAAGCGGTCGGTTTCTTTGACCCGCAGCTCAGCGGCATCGCGCATCACGCTGGTGCCTTCGGCGCAGAGGGCCGCCACCGAGAGGATCGGAATTTCATCCACCAGCCTGGGGATGAGCTCACCACCAATCTCAAAGGCTTTCAGCGGGCTGTAGCGAACACGCAGATCCGCGACCGGTTCGCCGGCCACATCCCGTTGGTTGAGGACTTCAAGTGGTGCACCCATCTGCTCCAACACATCCAGGATTCCGGTGCGGGTGGGATTGATGCCCACGTTTTCAATCGTGAGCTCGGTGCCGGGCACCACCAAGGCGGCGATCAGCCAAAACGCAGCGGAACTGATGTCACCTGGCACCACCACATGTTGTCCATGGAGTTCAGCGCCGGGCCGCACGATCGCGGTGGGGCCTTCCGCCGCGTGTGGCTCACTGATCAGTTCAGCTCCAAAGGCGCGCAGCATGCGCTCGCTGTGATCTCTCGATAGTGCTGGCTCGATCACGGTGGTGCTGCCCTTGGCTGTTAATCCCGCCAGTAGCAGCGCACTTTTCACTTGAGCGCTGGCAACGGGCGTGCGAATCGTGCCGCCGCTCAGGGTTTGGCCCGCAATGGCCAGTGGTGCTTTGTTGCCTCCCTCGCGGCCACCGATTTCGGCTCCCATCTGAGCGAGCGGTTGGGCCACTCGGGCCATGGGCCGGCGCCGCAAGGAGCCATCCCCATCGAGCACAAAATGGCGGCCATGACGGCCAGCCAAAAGGCCCAGCATCAACCGCATCGTTGTGCCGGAATTGCCGCAATCGAGCACCTGGGCTGGTTCTTGCAACCCATCGAGGCCCACGCCTTCCACGCGCACCACACCGCTGCTGTCGATCGCTGAGACCGTGACGCCCATGGCCCTGAGGCAAGCGGCGGTGCTCAAGGGGTCTTCTGCAGGCAGCAGCCCTTCGATGGTGGTGGTGCCTGTCGCGATGGCTCCAAACAACAGAGCGCGATGGGAAATCGATTTATCACCGGGGACGCGCACTGAGCCGTGAAGGCTGCCGCCACCGCTGAGGCAGACGCTGCCCATAGCCGCTCGGAAGTTGCCCCCATGCTGCAGGACGACCCAGAACACAAAAGTTCAAAACGGTAGCGATTGCTACCAAATGACTTACATTGTGTTCACGTTGGCCCCGGCAAGGGGTGCAGTCAGACCCGCGCCAGGCAACGGGGACGCGGGCAATACGTGGAGGTCCCCATGAACGTCCTCTCGATGATCAAAGACCGGCAAATCAAGGCTCAGCGCCGCTTTGAAGCTGAGTTGTTGATGGCCAAGGCCTATCGCGGCGTCGCCTATGTCGACGTCCATCACGACACCCCCATCGAGCAGCCCAGCCAGTGCTCGTATCGCGGGCAGAACTACACCTGCTCTTGAGGTTCAGGGGCTTGCATCGCAGCGCTGACGCCATACCTTGCGCCCAGTGCTGATCAACTCCCATGCGCTCCGGCTTGTTGCTGTTGGTGCTCAGTTCCTTGGCCATTCCCCAGGCCGTTCGCTCTGAGCCCCAACCGCCACCGGGCCTTTGGCTTCGCCAAGGCTGCGTGGATGGTCAGCAACTCATTTGTGATTACCGCTGGCAAGACAGCGACACCAGCGGCTTTCCGCTGATGTACAAGCAGGTCTCCAGCGGCCGGTCTCAGTCGGCTGAGGCCTTCGAATTTCTCTATCGCTGCACGCCCCAACCCAAGGTGGTGCGCATCACCCGGGCTCGTTCATTGGCCAGTGTTCAGCGTTGGACGGCTCCGTCCGCGTTGCGTCAGTACTGCCGCAGCGCAACTCAACCCAACATCAAGCCCTGATCGGGGTCCAGGCTGGCTTCCCAGCTGCGCTGGTCATAGAGCAATTCCGCCACGGTCAGCTGGGAGAGCTCCCGCTCCATAGCCCGTTGCAACCGCTGTTGCAGTTGCTGTTCCAGCCGTTGTCCGGCTTGGCCAATCGCTCCTTCTGCTGACTCAATCTCAAGGTTGAGCTGCCTGCGGCCACCAACGGCGTCGAGCACGTCTTGAACACTGAGATCGTCGGCGCGTCGGCTCAAGCGATAGCCCCCACTGCGACCACGACGGGCCTCGACCAGCTGGGCCTGCCGCAATTGCAGCAGGATTTGCTCGAGGCGAGCCTCCGGAAGCTCCTGGCGTTTGGCCAGTTCAGGCCCCGAGATCACGCTGTGCGGAGACCGGGCCAGCTCCACCAAGGCGCGCAGGGCAATGGTTCCGGCGCGCGTCAGCATCAGCTCAGCCGTTTCAGCACGTGTTCCAGCTGCAATCCAAACAGGCTGGGATCGGGTTCATGGCCCACCAGATCACCCAATCCCAGCTCCTGCCAGCGGGAATCGAGTTTGGCTTCGCTCTCGGCATCACGGCTCAGGGGCTCGCCCCAGTCGTGTCGTTTTTCAGGGCCCACTTTGGTGGTGGCATCGATTGCCAAGCGACCCCCTAGCCCGAGCCGTTCACTGGCGAAATCCAATGAATCAAACGGCGTGTCGTCGAGAACAAAAAGATCCCGCTGCGGATCCACTTGAGCGGCAATGGCCCACACCACTTGACGGGGATCGCGCACGTTGATGCTCTTATCAACCACCACCACAAACTTGGTGTAGGTGAACTGGGGCAGGGCACTCCAGAAGGCCATGGCGGCTCGCCGGGCCTGCCCGGGGTAGGCCTTATCGATGGAAATCACCGCGAGCTTGTAGCTCAAGGCTTCCATCGGCAAAAAGAAGTCGACGATCTCGCTGACTTGCTGACGCAGGATCGGCGTGTAGATGCGATTCAGCGCAATCGCCAGCATCGCTTCCTCTTTGGGAGGCCGGCCACTAAAAGTGGTGAGCATCACCGGTTCGCGCTTCTGGGTCATGCAGTGGAAGCGCACCAACGGCGAGGGTTCCTCCAAGCCGTAGAAGCCCATGTGGTCGCCAAAGGGGCCATCCCCGAGGGTTTCGCCCGGGGTGATGGTTCCTTCCAGCACAATTTCGCTGTGGCTGGGCACCTCCAGATCAACGGTTTTGCAGCGTGCCAAATGCACACCTTGGCCGGCATACAACCCGGCAAAGAGCCATTCGCTGAGTTGCACAGGAATCGGCGTGGCGGCAGCCATTACCAGCAGCGGGTGCACCCCTAGGGCAACGGCTACCTCGAGTTTTTCGCCTCGTTCTGCAGCCTTACGCAGGTGACGCGCGCCGCCGCGCACGCTCAACCAGTGCACGGTCATGCTGCGGGCATCCTGTTGTTGCAGCCGGTAGACCCCCACATTGGGAACCTTGGTTTCCGGGTCTTTGGTGATCACCAAGCCCAGGGTGATCACCCGTCCTGCATCGCCTGGCCAGGGGCGGATCAGCGGCAGCTGGTTGAGATCCAGCTCAGCCTCAGGCACAACCTTTTGGTGGCAGCGGGGTGTGAGGTCACGATCGGGTCTGGCCTTGACCAGATCCCAGAGCACTCGTGAAAAGCTGGTCAGCTCCTTGAGGCCCTTGGGTGGTTTGGGCTGTTGCAACAGGGCTAGGCGGCTGCCCAGGTCTTCGAGCTCTTCGACCCGCTCGAGACCCATGCTCCAGGCGACCCGCTCAACGGTGCCCAAGAGATTGAGCACCAAGGGCATCGAGCTGCCCTTCACGTTTTCAAACAGCAGCGCCGGCCCGCCCATGGCCAAAACCCGATCGGCGATGGCAGCGGCTTCGAGGTCGCCATCGACAGGAGCGGTGATACGACGCAGTTGGCCTCGCTGCTCAACGAGCCGCAGGAAATCCTGTAGATCCTTTTGGCCCATGGCCCCGCGGCAAAGGGCCCTACTGTCGCGCACGCAAAAGCCAGCTGTTGCCCCATGCGCCTGAGCTACTTCCACAGCCCCGATCGCGTCCCTGCCGAAGGGATGGCCGATGCCGCTGTTGCGATCGATGTGCTGCGGGCCACCACAACCATGGCTTGGGCCCTGCACAACGGAGCTGAAGCGATTCAGGCCTTTGCCGATTTGGCTCAACTGGATGCAGCCGCATCGGCTTGGCCGGATGACCAATCACTCCGCGCTGGTGAGCGCGGCGGCCAAAAGCTGGAAGGCTTTGATCTGGGGAATTCCCCCTTGGCGGTCACGCCTGAGCGGATCGGCGGCCGGCGCATTTTCATGAGCACCACCAATGGCACCCGAGCCCTGGATCGTGTGCGCTCTGCTCCGATGCTGCTCACGGCTGCCCTTGTGAACCGCAGCGCTGTGGCGCAGCGGCTGCTGCAGCACCGCCCTGAGCAGATTTGGATGGTGGGTAGCGGTTGGGAAGGGGCGTACTCCCTGGAGGACAGCCTGGCGGCCGGTGCCCTGGCGGATGCCCTGCTCGAGGGCAGTGGGGCGAGCCTGCTGGACTTGGCCGGCAACGATGAAACCTGCGCCGCCCATGCCCTCTGGCAGCAATGGAAAGATCAACCCGAAGCCCTGCTCAGGTTGGCCAGCCACGGCCAGCGCTTGCAGCGCTTGGGCGACCACGATGCTGATCTGGCTTGCTGCGCGACGGTTGACAGCCTCACGGTGGTTCCGAGCCAGGACGAACCGGGTGTTTTGCGGTTGAGCTGATTACAGTCATTAGCGATTGGGTGATCTGTGGTGAAGAGCTTTCTGGCTGCGGCGTTGCAGTGCACGAGCACCCCTGATCCAGATTCGAATTTTGCCCAGATTGAGGAGCTCATTGATCTGGCGGCCCGTCGCGGGGCTGAGTTGGTTGGTCTGCCCGAAAATTTCGCCTTCTTAGGTGCTGAGAACAAACGTCTCGAGCTGGCACCAACCCTGGCTGAGCGCTGCAGCCGCTTTCTGGTGACCATGGCGCGTCGCTACCAAGTGGCGATCCTTGGCGGTGGTTTCCCGGTTCCAGCCGGTGAAGCCGCCACGTTCAATCGCTCCGAGCTGGTGAGCCGCGATGGTCAGGTGCTGGCCACCTACGACAAGATCCACCTCTTCGATGTCGATCTGCCCGACGGCAACACCTACACCGAATCAGACACGATCACAGCTGGGAGTTCCTTGCCACCGGTGGCAGACCTTCCAGGGCTCTGCCGCGTTGGTCTCTCCATTTGCTACGACGTTCGCTTCCCCGAGCTCTACCGCCATTTGGCAGGAGCCGGCGCTGAGTTGTTGATGGTGCCGGCCGCCTTTACGGCCTACACCGGCAAAGACCACTGGCAGGTGCTACTTCAAGCCCGTGCCATCGAAAACACCAGCTATGTGCTGGCGCCGGCGCAAACCGGGCTGCACTATGGGCGCCGACAGAGTCACGGCCATGCGCTGGTCATTGATCCCTGGGGCACCGTTCTCGCCGATGCAGGCGTGGGCCCTGGTGTGGCCATCGCCCCGATCGACACCGACCATCTGCAGCGCATTCGCGCGCAGATGCCGAGCCTGCGTCACCGTCGCCCAGCCCTGTTCTGAGCCCGCCCATGTTTGAGGCTCGCCGTTGGGCTTCCAGCCTGATGGCGGGAGTTCTGGCTGCTCAGCTCATCCCCGTGCTGCCGGCCCGTGCCTTCAGCCGTCTTGCGGCTTGGGCCATCACGGCCAAGGGTGAACTGCTGCTGCGCACCTCTCCAAACCTTGATCTCGACGCGTTTTTCAAAGACGGCGATGGCCGCTATGGCGATCGCATTTGGATTGATTTCCCTGGCAGCCCCCAGCGGCCGCGAAAGATCCCAGGCAAAGGCGCCGTTCGCGAAATTCGTGTGGGTATGCCCGAGCGCGGTGTGACGCGCCTGGTGATCGAGTTCAAGCGTGGCGTTGAACTCGACCCATCGAAGCTGCGTTTGGTGGGCCTCGACTGGGACAGCTGGCGAATGCGCTTCCCGCTCCAGGACGCCCGCTTTGTGGCCATGGGTGAAGGCATCCTCGAGCGGGAGGTGCCCTTCCCCAGCGGGCCAACGATGCCCGGACTCTCGAGGGCCCCACTGCGAACTCTCACGGTGGCGAGTCTGCCGTGGGTTCGGCGCGGGGCCTACCGGGTGATGCTTGATCCTGGCCATGGGGGCAAAGACCCGGGCGCTATCGGCATTGGTGGCACCCGCGAAAAAGATGTGGTGCTGGATGTCTCGCGGCAGGTGGCCTCACATCTGCGCAGCAAAGGTGTGGTCGTGAAGATGACGCGCAGATCAGACGCCACGGTCGATTTGCCTCCCCGCGCCCGGCTATCGAACCAATGGCGCCCTGATGCCTTTGTGAGCATCCACGCCAATGCGATCAGCATGCGCAGGCCGGAGGTCAACGGACTCGAGACGTTCTATTTCCAAAGCTTTCAGGGAAAAAAACTCTCCTCCTTGATTCATGACTCAATCCTGAGGACAGTCAGGCGCAAAGACCGAGGGGTCAAGGAGGCGCGGTTCTACGTGATCCGCCGCACCAACAGCCCCGCGAGCCTTGTGGAGCTCGGTTTCCTTACCGGAACCGCCGATGCTGCCGATCTGGCTGACCCTGCCCACCGTCGTCAGCTGGCACTGGCGATCGCCGTGGGAATCCTCAACTATCTGAGAGTGGCCGGATGACCCTGAGCTCTTCTGCTGATGCCCTGAGCCTCTCGTTGCAGCGCGTGGCCACATCGGAGTTCACCGGGTTGCGGCCTCAGGCCCTGTTGGGATTGTTCGATAGCGGTTTGGGTGGCCTAACCGTGTTGCGCCGCTTGCTGAGCCAGCGGCCAGGCCAGCGGTGCGTGTACGTGGGGGATACGGCCCGCGTTCCCTACGGCAGCCGCGACCGCGCTGAAATCCGCTGCATTGCCGCTGAGGTGGTGGGCTGGCTGCGTGAGCAAGGAGCGGAAGCCGTGGTGATGGCCTGCAACACCACCAATGCTTTGGCCCTTGATGTGGCCCAGTCCGAAGCCGGGGTGCCGGTGTTGGGTCTGATTGATGCGGTGGCCCGTCAGGTGCAGCAACAGCGCATTGGCGTCCTTGCCACGGAAGCCACAGCCTCCAGTGGCGCCTACGGCCGCGCATTGCAGGCTCAGCGCCAGGGTTTAACCATCGTTGAGATGGGTTGTCCCGCCTTTGTTCCAGCTGTCGAGGCCCATCAGCTCGACACACCGGCCTTGCGGCGAGCAGCGCAGCGCTATCTCGAACCCCTGCTGGATGCTCGCGTCGAAGCCATCGTTTTGGGCTGCAGCCACTACCCGCTGCTCGAGCCGATGCTGCGCGATCTGCTGCCAGCGGGCGTTGAGCTGATTGATCCAGCCCATGCTCTGGTCGATCTCACCCTGTCGCTTTTTCCTGATCAACGGCGGCCCGCCATTGAGCCAGATCTCAGTGGCTGCCGGGTTGTGGCCACGGGCGATCCCGCTGAATTTGCTGCAGGATCGGCCCGTTGGTTGGGTCAACGGCCCCCGGTTGAGCAGATTTCTCTCCAGCCAGAGGGTCACGGCCACTAGGATCGGCTCACTCAGGCGGAGCCATGTCGACGGTTGCCCAGCTTCTTCAGCCCGTCGAGTCTGACCTCGAGCAGCTTCTCAGCGATTTGCGCGCCTTAATCGGCGCCGGTCACCCCATTCTTCAGGCGGCAGCTGAGCATCTCTTCAGTGCCGGCGGTAAGCGCTTACGGCCCGGAATTGTCTTGTTGCTGAGCCGGGCCCTGGATCCCGCTGGTGAGCTCAGCCTGCGCCACCGGCGCCTGGCCCAGATCACCGAGATGATCCACACGGCCTCGCTGGTTCACGACGATGTTGTCGATGAGGCCAATACCCGCCGCGGTGTGCCCACGGTTCACAGCCGTTTCAACAGTCGTGTGGCGGTGTTAGCCGGTGATTTTCTGTTTGCCCAGTCCAGTTGGCATCTCGCCAATTTGGATGACCTTGAAGTGGTCAAGCTGCTCAGCCGCGTGATCATGGATCTGGCGGAAGGTGAAATCCGTCAGGGTCTATTCCGCTACGACACCGGTCAAAGCCTCGAGACCTATCTCGAAAAGAGCTATTGGAAAACAGCGTCTTTGATCGCCAACAGCGCTAAAGCCGCTGGTGTGCTCTCAGAGCTCGAGCGCGATCAGCTCAACCAGCTGCACAGCTTTGGTCGTCAACTTGGTCTGGCTTTTCAAATCGTGGACGACATCCTCGACTTCACGGGCAGTGACGATCAGCTTGGTAAGCCAGCTGCTTCCGATTTGGCGTCTGGAACCCTCACAGCCCCAGTGATCTATGCCATGGAGGAGCACCCCTCCTTGGCGGTGTTGATTGAGCGGGAGTTCAGCGAACCCGACGATCTCGATCAAGCTTTGGGCCTTGTGCGTCAGAGCCAGGGCATCCAGCGGGCGAGGGCCCTAGCTGAATCCATGGCCCGTGAATCCACCACCAATCTCAAGTTCCTGCCGGCGAGCGCTTCGCGTGATGCCTTGATGGAGCTCCCGGACTTTGTGCTGAGCCGGCTGTACTAAGCCGCTCTATTGCTGGCGGTAGCGGGGCAACTCATCGCCAATGGTGAACAGAGGTTTGTTCTTTTTGAACCACAGCCAATCCCGTAAAGGAGGCGTTGTGGCCAGCTCTTGGCGGCTGAGTCCCAACTTCAGTTTGTTGCTAGCTGACTCCAGCAAATCAAGCATCGCGTCCGCCGTTGGAGCTTTGGCAAGAGCTGTGTTCCAGCGTTTGTCTCCTTCAATGCCACGCACCAGGGCACTGATTTTTTGTGCTGCCGTGTAGCCGCTGAAATCCAACCAGCCTGTCCCAAAGGTGCTGGGAAGGTATCAGAAATTCTCTGGCCAGGAAGTGGAATTTATGGTGATGAAGCATCCGATTGTGGGCCGACCAGGATTAGGAGTGCTAAGTCACCAGGTGGATCCCGGTCGTGCCGACGCTTGCCCCCTCTTGCATCACCTTGACGGATCAATGGGGTCACCCATGCCTGATTTGTGAGCTGCCACCGCAGATCAATCCAAAGGAAATCAGCCGACTGCACCACCAAATCTTGGTGCATTGTCAACAGGAGCTGCAGCGACACAGTGCATCACGTCCACTGCACTTGTCCTGGCCGCAGGTGGTCAGCTTGCTCGAACAGCGGATTGGTTGTCTGGCCTAAGAATCAGGCTTTGTGGCGCTTGGTTGGAATCGGACGCTGAGGAAATAGCACTGCCCGACCTTCTTGCTGACAGGGGTATTGCAGGGTTCGCCAGCTGCCGCTGCGTGTACTGACTTCGACACCAATAGGGATTGGTTCTTGTTCGGTATGGCCATGATTTTGCCACCAGGATGAAGCATCAGTCCAGGCGGAATCAAAGCTTTCGTAAACATCATCCAGAACGGGATGGGGGTCCCCGTTCAGGCTTGTTAAGCGATACATCCGCTGGCTATGCAGGTTCAACAGGCCAGCCAACGTCGCTCCTAACCAACTCTTATCACTATGCCTGATGTGTTGAAACTTTGACGGGCTTTTATAAGTTCTTTGTGCCAACACGATGAATCTTTGCGATTCAATAACTTTTCTCTTCCTAGGTTTATCTACTGAGAAGCGGTCCGCCGTGGTGGTCCTGGCCTTGGCTCCAGTTCCGGGTCGCAACAACAGCCACGGCAATGAGCTCAGAAGGGATGTAGCGACTGGCGAGTCGGGCTTCCAGTTCGCCGTTGATCTCGTGGTTGGGGTACTGCATCAGGACAGCCATCACCTCTTTTTGAGGCAGTAGTTCGCGCACCAGCGGCGAAAGCAGCGAACTCGGCATCAAGGCATCGCCGTTGCGTCCCATGCGGTGTTGAACCACATGGGCCAGTTCGTGCTTGATGACATTGAGATAGGAGTTTTTTTCTCTATTGAGATTCTTTCTGCAGAGGGTCACGCTGCCCACGGCAGGGTCAAATCCGCCCATGGAATGGCGATTGTCTTGACAAAAAGCTGCATGGCTATTGAGGGGGATCCCGCCGAGAACCGCTGCAGCCAGAAGTAGTGGGAAATGAATCAATAATCGACCTCTGAACTATTAAGAGGACCTTAAGCCGCTGGTGTTACTGCCTTGTAACCGCCGCAACAGTTCGCATGGATTTATTCCCCTGTTTTGTGTCTGTTCATGACTGAGCGAAGGGGTTTTGCCTCTGGCACAGGGCATGGGGACGAATCGCCAGTAGTACGCTAGAACTAGCGGTGTTTGGGGTTCTGCGCTTGGTTCGCTTTCTGCACACGGCGGACTGGCAGATCGGCAAGCCCTATGCCCGGGTGGTTGATCCAGACCACCGCGCTCGCCTCAAGCAGGTTCGGATTGCTGTGATCCAACGCATGGCGCTGTTCGTGCAACGGCAGCAGCTGGATTTCGTTCTGGTGGCGGGGGATCTATTTGACTCGCCAGCACCAGCCCGCTCAGAGGTTGCTCAAGCGTTGAGTGCCATCGGCCAAATCCCTGCTCCTGTGCTGGTCATTCCCGGGAACCACGACCATGGCGGTCCTGGCAGCCTTTGGCATCAGGGCTGGTTTCAGGAGCTCAGCGCCGATGTCGCCCCCAATCTTCAGATCTTGCTCGAGCGGCAGCCGGTGTCGTTATGCGGGGCTGTGGTGTTGCCGTGTCCCCTGATGCGCCAAACCGCTGTCGAGGATCCGCTCAGCTGGCTGACGCAGCTCAACACCAGTGAATTGCCCGACGGTCCCCGGATTGTTTTGGCCCACGGATCTGTTCAAAGCTTTGCGGCCCTTGATTCCCAGGAGGCCAGCTCCAACCAGCTGTCTCTTGAGCAGCTTCCGCAGGGCCTCTGCGATTACATCGCCTTGGGTGATTGGCACGGCCTCAAGCAGGTCAGCGCCAACGCCTGGTATTGCGGCTGTCCTGAACAGGATCGCTTCCCTCGCACTGCCGATTACGCCAGTTCCCAGGTGTTGCTGGTGGAGCTGGAGCGTGGCTGCTCTCCTGCCGTCAGCATCGAGCCCACAGGCGCCCTGCAGTGGCATCACATCACCATGCGGCTGCAGGGGGATGCTGATCTCGAGTTGCTCGAGCGCCAGGTTCAACAGCATCTGGGTCAGCGCAGTGGTGAAGACCTGTTGCTGCTGGAGCTCGACGGCCAGCTGTCCTTGACCGGTGCCGCACGGCTGGAAGCTTGGCTGACGTCGCTGTCAAGCCGTCTGTTGCGTTTAAAACATCGCCAGCGGGTGCGAACTCTCCCGAGTGACGCCGAACTGGCACCTTTGTTGGACCGGCCTGGTGATCCGTTGTTTGCTCGGGTGGTGAGCTCTTTGAAAGAGCAGAGCCTCCAACAGGACAATGCCGAAGAATCGCGCTTGGCCGTTCTGGCCTTGCGGGAGTTGCAACTGCTGGCATCCCAGGAGATCTGACCATGCAGTTGCTTCAGATCACCCTTGAGCATGTGCGCCTGCACCGGCAGTTGAACCTGCCGCTGGCCAGTGGCATCACGGTCCTTGAGGGGGCCAACGAATCGGGCAAGAGCACCTTGGCTGAGGCCATACATCGGGCGCTGTTTTTGCCAGCGCGCACTGCCGGGGCTGCTTTGAACCAACTCCGCACACGCCCCTTTGAGGCCGATCCCACCATCAGCCTGCAGTTCAGTGCAGATGGCAACACCTACCAGCTGCGCAAAACCTTCGCGGGAAGCCGCGGCAGCGTCAGCCTCAGCGACGCCGCCGGCAACGTTCTGGAAGGGGAACGGGCTGAAGAGCGCCTGGCCCAGTTGGTCGGCGCATCAGCCGTTCGTGGCGGCAATCTCGGACGTTTGCGCGAGCGTTGGGCTCACCTTTGGGTGTGGCAAGGGCAGGCAGGTGTTGATCCCCTGAGCCTGGCTCCGGCCACGATTGATCAAGAGCGCTTGCTCCAACAGCTCCAGCATCAAGCCCAAACCATCCAATCAGGCTTTGATCAGCAGATTCAACAGGCGATTCGCCAGCGTTGGTCCCTCAGCTACACCGATGGTGGACGCGAAGGGCGTGCGGGCTCTGAACTTGATCGTGCGCTGAAAGCGGAAGCCAAGGCCGCTGAAAACCTCAGCCAATTGGAGCAGGACGAGCAAGCGCAGCAGCAGGCCCAGCGGGATTTTGCTGAAGCATCGAGTGCATTGCAGGCCCTCGATGCCCAGTTGCCATTGCTCAAGCAACGTCAACAGCTCCAGGACCAACAGCAGCGCGTGCAAGAGCAGTTGTCGCAATGGCAACCCGTGTTGCAGCGCGGCGAGCAAGCAGCCGAACACCTTCAGAAGCTGTGGCAGTCACTTGCTCCAGCGCAAGCGCAGCTCGAGGCACTGCAACAACGCCTGCCAGAGACCGAGCTCAGCTTTAAAGCCGCCAGCGAAGCATTGGATCAAGCCATCGCTCAGGCGGAAACCTTGCAGCAGTGGATGCGCTTTTTGCAGTTGCAACAGCAGGCTGATCAGCTGCAAGCGCTGGCCATCCGCAGCGCTGAGCTCAAGCAGAGAGCCGAGCAGCTACCAGCCCTGGAGCCGGCGGATCTTGAGTCTCTGCAACAGCTCGAGCGTTCACGTCAGGATGCGGCCGTTGCCTTGGCGTGCCTCAGCACGGGCCTCGAGCTCACAGCCACCGATCAAGCCCTGTTGCTCAACGACCAACCGCTTCGGGCAGGGGATGCGCTCGATCTGGATCAAGACGCTGAATTGCGCTCGGCTTCAGGTGGCTTTGTGTTGCAGATTCGTCCTGGCGGTGCCGGTCGCTTGAACCAGCTGCGCCAAACCAAGGCCCTGTTGGACCAGCAGCTTTCAGCAGCGCTGCAGCGCTGGAACCTGCCGGATGTGAAGGCCGCCAAAGCTTCCGAGCGCGAACGACGCGAGTTGATCGCTGAATGGCGCCAACTCCGCTCCCAACAGGGAGCGATTGCCGTGGATCAGCTACGCCAACAGATCGCTGCCTTGCCAGAACCGCCAAAGGATGCCGATCTGAGCCAACTGCGGGAGCAGCTGGATGCCCTGGTGCCCCAAGGCAAAGCGTTGCGGCTACAGCGCAATCAAGCCGAGGCCGATCTCAGCCAGCAGCGCCAGCAGTTGGAGCAATTGCAGGCCTCCTGCCAGAGCGACTTGCAACATCAGACCCGGGCGCAAACCGTGCTGGAGGAAGTGCAACAAAGCCATGGTGGATTAGAGAGCTTTCGGCAGCAGGTCTCTCGTCTGCAGCAGGAGCTCAAGCAGGGTCAGCAGCAGCTGCAACGGCTCGATGAGCAATTGCAACGTCAGGGTGTGCACCGTCTTGATGGCGTGAGCCCTGTTGCGGTTCAACACCAGCGTGATCAATGGCTGCAGCAACGGGCCGCTAGCCGTGCCCTCTTGGAAAGCCAAGGGGAGCGGGGCTTACAGGAACAACTGGAGATGGCCCGGGCTGATCTCGAGGATTGCGCCTCACAGCGCCAAAGCCTGCAGGATGAAGCTCGGATGCTGAATCTTCTGCTCCAAACTTTTGAGCAGGAGCAGGCCCAGCTTTCTGAGAGCTACAGCGCTCCTTTGGCCGACTCCCTTGAGGCCTATCTGCGTTGTTTCACCAAGGCCCCATCACGGCTTGGCCTGCGGTTTGATCCGCGCCAAGGTTTTGTTGATCTCGATTGGCAGCGGGAGTCAGGCGTTGCTTGGGGATTCGACGATCTCAGCGGCGGAACACGGGAGCTCTTGGCTGCTGCTGTGCGCATGGCGATGGCAGAGGTGTTGGCACCTGCCTACGACGGCGTCTTGCCGGTGCTTTTCGACGATGCCTTCACCAATGTCGACCCCAGCCGCTGGTCTGCCCTCAACGCCATGTTCCAACGCGCCCGGGAGCGAGGCGTTCAGGTGTTGCTGCTCAGCTGTGATCCAAATTTCAGTGCTGCCATTCAGCCGGATGTGCTGCACCAGCTGCCGCTGCGGACGGCATCGCCAACAGCGCTCCATCGGCGCCGTAGTGCCGCTTAATAGCCAGCCAGGTTCCATTGGTTTGTTGCCATTGCAGTGAACAGTTGCGGCCATCCAGCAGCATCTGTAGATCTGGTTGCAAGCTCCAGCAGTGGCGATCGCCATGGCTTTCGATCGAGCAGCTCAATGGCGTTTCTGGCTCCTCGAGTGGAATGCCGGCGCGGGCTTCTTGCACCATCACGAGTGAGTGCAGACCACCACTGTTGCCTCGGACGATCAAACGACGGCGCTGTTGTCCAACGGTCAAACACAGCTCATAGTTCCAATTCCAGGGGGTGAACGGATCAGGCCCCAGGCTCCAATGGCCCGCTGGATCCACTTGCATCGCAGCCGGCAACTCGCCAAAGCGCATCGTGCGGGTTTGTCCGGTGCTGCAGTCGGTCAACGCTGCGACGACCTGATCAGCTTCGTCATGCACCCGCAGCACTGTGTTGAAGCGCGTTTGCTCAACGCCGGCATGATCCAGCCGGATGAAGAGTCCATGCCACTCGCCGCTGTTGTGCTCGAGCAGGGCGCGACGACTCAAGGCAGCAAGGCAGAGGCCTCGAGATCATGGCGCTTGCGCAGGGCAAACAGCGTGCCGTTCTGCCCGCGGCACAGTCGCAGCTCATCGCTGAGGGCGGTGATATCCAGCCAAGCCGGAAAGCGTTGTTGGATGCCCGCCATCAGATTGGCCCGCCAACCCGCGAGTTGTGGTCCGACTAGGCCGCCGCGTCGAAACCGCACGAGAACCCGTTTGGGCGGTTCCAGGGTCAATTCCGCTTCTACAGCCACCCCGGCTGCGGCAAGTGGAGGCGGCAGCCGCAGCAGATTCATGCCACGCCCTTGGCTAGGCATCAACACCTGCAAATTTTCAAGCCAGGGCTGCACCTGCAGATAGGGCTGGCTGGAGCTGCTCCAGCGCAACTCCCAAACTCCCTCGAGCTGTTGCTGTTGAGCCACCTGCGCCAAATCAATCGTGGCGGCAGCCTCAAGAGCCTTGATCAGGCTTTCAACCTTGTCGCTGTTGGGCTTGGCGTCTTGCAAGAGCGCCAGCAACTCGCTTTCCATGCTCAATCCTCGGTGAGGAAATAGGCCTCGGATTCCAGGGCTTCCAATTGATCATCCAAGCGGGCTTCCTGCTGTTGTTGGTCCTGCTTGGCTTCCTCCAGCAGGCGCTCCACCAACGCGAGTTTCTCTTGGGTATCGCGCAATCCCTCTTTGCGTGCCTGCACGTCCACCCTCTGACGCGCGGCAGCAGCGCTGAGGTTGAGGCAGCTGGCCAAGCGAGCGCAAGCCGTCAGAAAGTCACGATCGCGGATCCCAGCCATGGATGCCTCAGAGTCCCACCATCATCGCTGCGTAAGCGCCAACCCCATCGATGCAGTGGGAACCGCAGCGGCATCCGAGGGAGATGGCCTGCTGCGAGCCCATGCCCATGGCCAAACCCGCGGTGACACCAGCGGCAAAACAATCCCCGGCTCCGTAGGTGTCGCCTTGGGGCTTCCCCCGCTCTATGGCGGCAAAGCGTCCCCCAGGTTCACTCCAGCCGCCCTGGTCTCCTTCGGTGGCAATCCGCAGTGTGGGGGGATGGCTTAAGGATCCGTCTGGCACCTGCTCGCTCGGATCGCGCCCGCTGCCGATCAAGGCATCGAGCTGAACGCCCGACGCCTCCAAGATCCCTAAACCTGTTCGCGGAGTGGCGGTCAGCACCGCGGCCTTGCGCGCTAACCGCAGTCCTGCTGCATCGGTTGCTGTGACGTACACCCCATCGCAGCGGGTTAACTCATCCCATGGCAGCGCATCACCCGCCTGGGGGCTTAACCGTTGCCCCACCACGGTGATGCTTCGCTCACCTTCGGCATCGATGTAGGTGATGGCCCGCCGTGTGGGCTGATCACGCCACACCACCGAAACCCTGAGCCCCAGCGCCTGGAGCTGCTGGAGGGCCTGTTCACCAAGCGAATCACGGCCAAGAGCCGTGATGAAGTGGGCGCTCCCCACCAAGCGGGCCAGCTGAACTGCCGCCACCGCTCCGCCACCAGCGGGCTGAGCCAACAGGCCCTCAGCATGGAGGATTTGCCCAGGCTTCGGCAGGTGCGGCACCCGCAGGAATTCCACCCACTCGGTGTGCCCCACCACCGCCAGCTCGCTCATGAGACAAAGCGCTTGTACATCCAGCGCACGAAGGGGCCGAGGAGGGGAACCGGGCCAAAGGTTGGACCCACGAAATCGAAGTAGTCGCGGTGATCGTCGATCAACCCTTGCCCATCAAAGTGCAAGCGACTCACCCCGGGGTACACAAATTCGATGCCGCGAATCTTCAGGCCCAGGGTCCACTCCACAAAGGCCACATCCCCCTCGATGGCAACGGCCGCTGGTTTGAGCATCACGTCGTCGCAGCGTTTGACCAACCCTTCTTGCGCTTCGAGGTAGGCCTTGAGACCTTGCTTCTCTTGGGTTGGATCAATGAAATGCACCCCTTCGGCGTAGAACGCTCGCCACTGGTCTTCCGTTGGCGCGGTCTCCCCATACGGTTTGTCGAACAGTTGCTCAAGTCGTTCGCGGCTGGGCAGCATCTCTGCGGTACGAGGCATAGGCCACTGTGCCAAGCGTCCCGGCGCAAGTCCAGTTCGAGAATTTTGAGACGAGATTGAAGGTGTAGCCCATCAGCTACTCCTCACACACCCCCAGAGGCTCCGTGCAGACGGGGCTTTTTTTGTGTCTCTCAACAATCTCAGCCAGCAGCTGATCTCTGATCTGAAACTTCAGCCCCATCCAGAGGGTGGTTTCTACCGCGAGTGCCATCGCTCTGAGGTGGTGGTTCAACGCAGCGACGGGCAGCCGCGTCAGGCCTGCACGGTGATCGATTTCTTGCTTCCAGCTGGTGTGGTGAGCGCCTGGCATCGGGTCTTGGGTGCCGAGGAGATATGGCACTACAGCGCCGGCGCCCCCGTGGAGTTACTGCGTCAGCAGCCCGGAGGTCGCGTGGAAACCCTCGAGCTCGGACCATTCCCGCAGCCCACCTGGCAATTGATCAAGGCTGATCAGTGGCAAAGCGCCCGCAGCCTGGGCGACTGGAGCCTGGTGCATTGCACGGTGTCGCCAGGATTTTGTTTTGATGACTTCGAGTTGATCGCTGGCGATGGCCGTACTGACTGAAGACCAACGCCGCAAGTGGGACGAAAGCAACGACGATCTGTTTTATGCCGAGCCGCGCTTTGTTCAGCACCTCGATGAGGCGTTTCGTCGCCGCTTAACGCAGCTCTACCGGCAGAGGATCCCCCCCTGTGCGGTGGTGCTGGATTTAATGAGCAGTTGGGTCAGTCATCTGCCCGATGAAATCAGCTATCAGACGGTGATCGGCCATGGACTGAACACCGCTGAATTGGAGGCCAACCCGCGGCTCGATCGCCATTGGCGCCAAAACCTCAACCGTGATCAACAGCTGCCTTTGGAGGATGCCAGTGTTGATGCCTGCTTGATCGTGGCGGGTTGGCAGTACCTGCAACAGCCCGAGGCGGTGGCCCATGAGCTGTGGCGTGTGCTTCGGCCCGATTCGCAATTGATCGTGGCCTTCAGCAATCGCATGTTTTTCACCAAGGCGCCCCAGATATGGGCCGATGGTTCCGATCGTGATCACCTCAGCTACGTGGCTGAGGTGTTGATGGCCCAAGGCTGGCCGCAACCGGAGTTGATTGCTGAAGACACGCAGGCCAGCGGTGTGATGGGCTGGATTGGTGGCAAAGGCGATCCCTTTTTCGCGGTCATCGCCACCAAGCCAGCCTGATGCTGGATCCCTCAGAACAACTGCGCTTGCGAGCCAGGCTGCTGGAATTTCTCAAATTTCGGGTCTTGGCCTCCCAAGAGGCATTTTTTGAGCCGTGGCAACGGGGGGATGGGAGCGATGCCGAGCGCTTTCGTCAATGGCTTGGCGGCCTTTGGCCTGAGGCGTTGCGGCTCAACGATCACGACCTTTTGGCCGTTCTCGATCAAGCCCGAACGCTCTACGTGAATTGACGATGCTGAAGCGCCAAGTTGAACCGGAATTGATGAATGCCACCGACCAGGTGGAGGCCTATGCCGCTGCTGACTTTTCCCACAGCGATCAAGCCTTGGTGGAGTGGATCGCGCAGCGCTTCCCCGCCGGTTTGGGCGAGCGGGTGATCGATTTGGGGTGCGGGCCAGGCAACATTGCCCTGCTTTTGGTCCAGCGCTGGCCGCAGCTTGAGGTGTTGGGCGTCGATGGCGCGCCAAAGATGCTGGCGGTGGCTAAGGAGCGCGCCCAATTTCTTCCGTCAGATCAAGCCAGGCGATTGGAATGGCAACAGGCCTGTTTGCCTGACCCCACACTCCCGGGTGGGGTGAGCGCTGTGGTGAGCAACAGCCTGCTGCATCACTTGCACGAGCCTGCCGTGCTGTGGAATTCCATCAAACACGTCGCTGCTCCGGGTTGTGTTGTGGTGATTCATGACCTGCGCCGGCCCCAAAACGAAGAGGGGCTGCAGCAGCTGGTCAAGCGCTATGCCGCAACGGCACCTGCCGTTCTCAAGCGCGACTATGAAGCCTCCTTGCGGGCCGCCTTCAGCGCCGAAGAGGTGCAACAGCAGCTGCAGCAGGCCCAGTTACCGCAACTCAAGGTGATGGAACGGGAGGATCGATACCTCACGGTGTGGGGGCAACTGGCTTGACATCGCTGATCTCACTCCCTTCCCCCGGGATCTCCAACCACTGGCGCAGCCAATGCACCAGCACATACAAGGGCCCAGTGTCGAGCAAGGCGGCGAGCACCTTGAACAGGTAGCCACTGGCAATGAACCCGATCAGTTGCGGCATCAGCCGCTCCTCGACATTCACAGGCAACACATGGCCGGCGTAGTGGCTGATGAGCACCACAGCTGTGGTGTCCACCAGTTGGCTCACCAACGTCGAGCCGTTGTTGCGTAGCCATAGGGCACGGCCCTTGGTGAGGCGTTTCCAGAAATGGAATAAACGCACATCGGTGAACTGGGCAACCATGTAGGCGACCATTGAGGCGCCAACGGCTCCAAAGGCGAGCCGTTGCACAGCAAAGAAAACATCGCCATCGGTGCCGGGCAGCAACCCGCCCAACCAGAGGATGAACACCACCCAGCCATTGAGCAGCAGGCCCACCCAAACCAGCTGTGAGGCTTTCTGCTCACCCCACAGCTCACTGATTAAGTCAGTGCAGAGGAAGGTGATCGGATAGGGAAGGGCGCCAATGGCCACCACAATCGGCCACTGACCAATCGTGCCCAGCGTCAAAAAGCGCGTGAGCCCGAGGATGTTCAACATCCCCATCGTTCCGAGAAACAAACCAGCCAGGATCAAAAAGGCAAGATCTCGGCGGTCTTGAACGCTCATCGCGGCAGGGGGCGGAAAAAACTCATCCCGATCACATTGTCGATCGATCCTCCATAACGGACCAGATCAGGGCTGCGGATCACCCCATGGCCTGGGGCCGCATGCAGCCCGTTCACTTGGTTGCCGTTGCGCTCCACCAGGCCCACATGGGTGACATCCAAGCCGTTGATATCCGTCACCAGGGCAAAGATGTCGCCATTGCGGAGCTTGGCCAACGCCGCGGGCAAAGCCTTGAGAGGGACAAAGCTTTGGCTCACGAGCAAGTTGCGCTCAAGCTTGCCAATGCAGTCGCGGTTTCGTCGCTGTTGCATGGGTTGGTAGCTGTCGGGGTGACGGCTCATGAAATTGAGGCGTCGTTGGCGGCTCGTCACACCCGGTAGAGCTGGATTGAGATCTCTAATCGCCCCTTGGTCGATGGCGGTTTGGGCCCAGCGGGTGAAGTAGTGCTGCCGGTGGCAGTAGTCGGTTGATTGGCCGCCGTAGCGCAGCTGCTGCAATGCCTGTTCAAATCCGGTTTTGGTTTGGCTGCGGGCCAAGGCCAGCGCTTGCTCCACCAGCAAAAAGCAATCAAAACCTTGCAAATCAACCTGCAAGCGCTCCTGAGGCGATTGATCCAAGCTGAAGGCCCGGTAAGGAGCACCAAGCCAGCGGCGGCTGAGCTGCACCATGGTGCTTCCCACATCGCCGTGGTTGCTGCGAACCGCCTGCTCAGCTTGCTGGCCTGAACCGCCGATATAGATCACCGCTGCCGCAGCGGCTTGGGCAAGCAAAAGCATCACACCTCCAACACAAAGCCAGCCCTGGCATGAAAGTCAGCCTCGTGGCCGGGATGGCACACAGCCCAGTAGCTGTTGGTGTTGTTCACGTGTTGCAGCACCGCGCAAAGGTTGGCTTGCAGCTTGGGCGCTTTGAGCAGTGCTGGAGGAACCTGGAGCATCGCCTGGAGCTGATGGTGATCAGCGTCTGAGTTCGAGCGAATGTTGATGGGCTCGATGCCTGGCTCTGGCTTCAGTCCTTGGCGGTAGTCGTCCAATTGGTAGAGGTTCCAATCGCCAGTGGGTGAGAGGTTGATCTCCCAATACGGCTGACCAGCGGGGGTGGCGATGAACAGCTCCAGGCAGGTGCTCAGCCACAGCTCATCACGGCGTTGAGGGCTGATCGAGGCGGTCGGCCAGATCACTTCAGCCGCTGGGGCCACGAGTTCATAGTCCAGAGCAAGACATCGATGGCTGACACGCTTAAGGCGTGCCTTCAAGAGCCAATCGGGTGCGACCGTGTCGCCGAAGCAGGTGAGCTGCTGCCAGGTCATTCAGCGCAGCTGATCGAGCAGCTCCCGAATTTCGTTTTCTTGCGCTTCGATGCTGGAGGTTAGGGCAAATTGCACCAGGGCACGATCGAGGTTGTGTCCCGCTCGATCTGCCTTGAAGTAGGTGTTGCCCCTGAGGTGATCGGTAAAAAATCGCAGTCCCAATTCAAAGGGGATCAAGCGAATCGCATCAAAGAGGTAGCGGTGATCGGCTTCGCTCAGGGTTTGTCCTGCTGTTTCCAGGTAACCGCTCAAAATCGCTCCGCAGCGCTCGAGGTCAAACACCACGGCTTCAGGCTCGCGGGTTTCTTCTCCCAAGGGGTTACACCCGGAACGCAAGCAATCGCCGATGTCGTAATGCACCAGGCCCGGCTTCACCGTGTCGAGATCAACCAGGGCAATGGCTTTGCCTGACTCGGCATCCATCATCAAATTGTTGACCTTGGGGTCTCCATGGATGGGCCGCAGGCTTAAATCGCCGGCCTGCTTGGCATCTTCCAAAACCGATGCCCACCGGGCGCGCTCAGCAATGAACTGATGGCAGTGGCTTTCCTGGGTGGTGAGCGGAACGGAAGCCTGGGCCGCAACCGCGTCGTAATCAGCCAGGTAAGAGGGGGTGATGTGGAAACCCTCCAAGGTGTCACGCAACTGCTCACTGGGGAGATCGGCAATGAGCTGATGGAACATGCCGAGGCCATAGCCGACCTCGTAGGCCTGCTTGAGGCTGCTAACCACATCAACACTGATCGCTGCACCGATGTAGCTGATGCCGCGCCAAAACGACCCTTCCGCTTCCACCCAGTGCCCTTCGCTGAAATGCAGGGGAATCACCCGCGGCATCTCCCACAGCCGCTCTCCTGGCTGAGTGGGCTCTTGGCTGAGTTTGCGCTCCACGTGCTGGCTGACTTGCACGAGGTTGTGCATCACCTCTTCCGGACGTTCGAAGACACTGGTGTTGATGCGCTGCATCACAAACCGCTGGGGAACACCATCGCCGTGTTCCACCAAGAAGGTGTCGTTGACATTGCCGTTGCCCAAGGGCTGAATCGAGGCGATCTCGCCATGACCCGTGAACCAGCGGGCAATGCTGGTGAGCTCGTGTTGGGGCTGTGACTCCTGCACGCCAATGGAGCATCAAGGCTCAAATTGGCACTGGTGAGACCAAAATCAGACCAGATCAGTGCCAGATCCTCTGTTGGTTACTTACAGCGGCTCGGTCTCGTTATCCCAGCGGAAGTTTCGGTCTTGCCAGCTGAGCGGATCTTCGATCGGCTCGAGATGGGTGAACACGTGGGACTCAGGCACCAGCGCTGCGATTTCACGTTCGATGGTTTCGCAATAGTCGTGGCCCTCTTTGACGCTCCAGCCACCGGGCACCAGCACATGCAGAGAGATGAATCGCCTTGAGCCAGCCACGCGAGTGCGCAGGGCGTGGAAGTCAATCCCATTGCCACTGCGCTGGGTGAGGAAAGCCTCCAGGCTCTGCAGTTCCGCCTCAGGGAGGGAATGATCCATTAATCCAGAGGCGGTCTCTCGAAACAGATGCACTCCGGTGAGCGTGATGTTGATGGCCACGGCAATGGCGATCAATGGATCCAGCACCAGCCAACCTGTGAGCTTCACCAGCACGATCCCCACCACGATTCCCACCGATGTCCAGACATCGCTCAGCAGGTGTTGAGCATCGGCCCGCAGCGTGATCGAACGGAACCGCCGCGCTGCCCGTAGGAGCAGCCAGGCAACAGCGCCGTTGAGCGCCGTGGCGATCAATGAGAGCGTTAGGCCCAGATCCACCGAACTGATCGGCACGGGGTTGAGTAGCCGTCCGGCAGCAGTCCAGATGATTCCGATCGCTGCAACAACGATCAGGGCACTTTCAAGGCCGCTGGAGAAGTACTCCGCTTTGGAATGGCCGAAGCTGTGGTTGCGATCAGCGGGCTTGGAGGCTTGGCCTAAGGCCCAAAACGCTGTGAGCGCTGCCACCAAATTGACGCAGGATTCAAGGGCGTCGGAGAGCAAGCCCACAGAGCCGGTGATTGACCAGGCCAGCGTCTTGAGGGCAATGGTCAGCAGTGCCGCCGCAACGGAAAGCAGCGCGTAGGAGCGGGCACTGGCCAGACGCATGGTCAGCCCAAACAACCTCGTTGACTCAATTTTGATGCCTTAGCTGATCGGTGCTGATGATCGTGTGATGTCGCAGCGGCTGTCACAGAGCTGATCGAGGTTGGGCCGGCGCGTGAGTTGCAAGCGTTTGGCTGCCCACCAGCCGTACAGCGCATTCACAACAGGGCCCACCACCGGCCAGTTCGTCGGCGCGTATAGCCAGCCCCAACCCACCAATCCGTAGGCCCGCCGGAACACAGCCACGTCGGTAACGATCTCACCATCGCCTGCAATGGCGTGAATGCGTCCCATGGCCTGGCGGTAACTAATGCCCTGGTGGAGATCTGGGGAGTAATGGGGATCATCGATATCAACAAATGCCAACCGCCGACGTCCCCCATCGAGACGCTTGAGGGTGTTGACCTCACGCAGACAGAGGGGGCAACCACCATCAAATAGAAGTGTCAGCTCAGCCATTTCAGATTTGCTTGCGCTTAAATCCGAGGAGCTCGGCACCGTAGGTCTCGGTCACTGAGGCCTGCAGTTGCCAAATCCTCAGCAGTGATTTGGCGACATCACGCAGTTCTTCGATGTCTTGGCAGGCATCAATCGAACGCTCGTGCAGGGCAACGGAGAATTCGCGATTCAGCGGAAGCATGGGTAGACCCCGAGCTGTTTCGCCAATGTTACGAAATGTTGAGTGACGGCGCGACTAGGCCTGTTGGAGGTGCTGCACAAACCCATCCAAGCTCCCGGCGTTGATCCACCCCGTGGCAATGGTTTTGGTCTGCTCTTGGCTCACACGGCCGCGATGCACGTGGCTCAAGCCGGCTGGAAAAATCGCCAAGGTGCCGCGGCGGGCTTCGACGTGGTGATCCTGCCAGTGAAACTCCGTGCCGCCGTTGTCGACGTCATTGAGATAAAGGATCCAAGCCAAGACCCGTCGAATCGGTTGGGTGATGTCATCAGCCGTGCTCCAGTCGGCATGCCATGCCTTGAAACCTTCACCTGGCGCATAACGCTGCAAGTTGAACAAAGGCACCACAAACAGCGATCCCTCAGGGGTCACTTGGCTGAAGAGCTCCCGTTCTTTGAGGTATTGATTCAATCCAGCGGAAACAGCTCGCATTAACAGGTCGCTAATGCCAAAGGCCTCGGGATCACTGCGGTCCACCCACACCAGCGAGATGTCGGTTGACACCTTGCGGGGGTTGCTGGGGTCGTCGCCAAAGCTGAGTCCGCTGGTGTGTAGATCAGGGCGGCGCTCGTAAAACGCCAAGGCGGCATCTGCTGTGGCTTGCAAGCCAGCGTTTGAGTAGGTGCCGATCAACCGCATGAGCTTTGGGTTCGTTTGAATACGGGTCCTTGATGCGCCGGCATGCTGCTGCTGCCGCTTGTGCTGCTGGGGATTGCCTGGTTTCAGGAAAGTCTCGACCAGCTGCTTTTTGGAGGCCGTTGGGCCCTGCCGATGGTCCATGGCGGGCCGTTTTGGGGTGTGTTGACAGCCCCGTTCAGCCATAGCGATTGGTCACACCTGGTGTCCAACAGTCTCTGGTTCCTTCCGCTGTCCTATCTCGTCCTACTCAATGGCGTCCGGGCCTATGTGGCCGTTTGGATTGGTGTGTATGCCACAGCAGCCATCGTGTGGTTGTGGCTGCCTGTGGCAAGCCATGGGCTGTCTGGCGTGGTGTATGGCCTGCTGGCCTATCTGCTGCTGATTGGTTGGTTGGAGAAGCGACCGTTGAGCGTGATCTTGTCGGTGGGGTGCTTGCTCGCCTATGGCGGTTTGCTTCCCGCCTTGTTGCCCTTTCTCAATCCGCCGGGTGTGAGCTGGATCGGCCATCTCTCTGGCTTTGTCGGTGGCTTGATCGCCGCCGTGGCCGTGCAGCGTCGTCCATCCCCACCTGAGCTGCTGCGGTGAGTGCGCTGCCAATGGGTTGATCCAATCAATCCTCCGTTGTCTTTTTGAACCGGCTCAAATCACTGACACTGATTGATTCAAATACCAAGTTGATAAAGCTGGTTAGGCAGCCTCTTGGCATGGATAAAGCTCCCTGCCAACTTGCCTCCAAACACGTCTGTTCTGTTCTCTCATCTGGAGTAATAACTGTCTGGCTCCAGAGTCAGTGGGCCAACAGCTCTTGAACTCTGAACACTCCATTAGGGCTTTGAAGTCTTTCTCGTGTTTCCGCAAGACCCATTGAGCTCTCAGCATCAACAGATCCTCTTTTGAGTAGTTATCGAGACCGTCTTGCATCGGCTGCCTGCGATTTCAAAGGGAATGTAGGGAGTGCGTTATGGAAGTCCACTACTCTGATTATTCTCTGTTGAGCTTTTATTTCCTGTTCACAATCTCTCTTCAGGGGGGCTTTGGTCCTCTCGCGAAGAGAGGCGCTCAGAAGCACGCTCTGTAGGGACTAAAACCGATCCCCGTTAAAAAAACTTGTCTCCAGACGCTGACAGCTCGTTGATTTCATCTGCCAACTGAGGGCTTTCTTGGTCGTCTCGTCGACCGAGACAGGCGTGACGCATTGGTGGTCTAGGGCTGGATGGTCAAGAGGCGCAGAGTGGTTTGGCTAATCGCTAGAACCTTTGCCTAGTTGTGCAGCAGGGACAAGGTGTCCAGCAGGAGTACAACCGCCGAATCTGTTTCAGAGCCAAACCAACCACTGCAAGTGGTGTGGTTCAAGCGTGATCTGCGCACGATTGACCACGGGGCGCTGTCGCAGGCGAGCCGCTCGGGCCCCGTGCTGCCGTTGTTCATCGTTGAGCCGATGTTCTGGGCTCAGCCCGATGCCTCAGCTCGTCAATGGGAGTTCTGCGCTGAATCCCTGGCGGAGCTGCGCGAAGCATTGGCTGCTCTCGGTCAGCCGTTGGTGATCCGCACCGGTGAAGCCTTGGCGGTGCTGAAAGCGCTGCACCGCCAACGGGGTATCGCCCAACTTTGGAGCCATCAGGAAACCGGCAATGACTTCACCTATCGCCGCGACCGCTTGGTGGCGAGATGGTGCCGTGAGCAATCGATTCGGTGGCATCAGCCCCGCAGCTTTGGTGTGATCCGTGCCATGGGCAACCGAGATGGTTGGGCCCCGGCTTGGGAATTGTTGATGCGCCAATCCGTTTGCGCTGATCCAGCGCCCTTGACCAGACTCGGAGGGATTGATCCCGGTGGGATTCCCAGCGCCGACGATCTCAAGCTTCCAAGTGATCCTTGCCCAGGTCGCCAACGGGGCGGGCGGTCCCAGGGTGCGGCGCTGCTGGAGAGTTTTTTGCACCATCGCGGCCGCCGCTATGCCAAGGAACTCTCCAGTCCTCTGACAGCGTTTGAGTCCTGTTCTCGCCTCTCGGCTCACCTCACCTTTGGCACGTTGTCGATGCGTGAAATCGTCCAGACCGCGCGCCTGAACAACGGACCAAAAGCCTTCGTCGAACGCCTCCATTGGCATTGCCACTTCATCCAGAAACTGGAGAGCCAGCCGTCGTTGGAATATCAAAATGCCCATCGCGCCTACGACGGTTTGCGCGCTGATGATCCCCAGAGGCTGGCGCTGTGGATTGAAGGCCGCACCGGCTGGCCGTTTGTGGATGCCTGCATGCGTGCTCTACGGCACCACGGCTGGATCAATTTCCGCATGCGAGCGATGTTGATGTCGGTGGCGAGTTATCAGCTTTGGCTGCCATGGCGGCAGAGCGGTGAAGCCCTTGCCCGTTTGTTTGTCGATTACGAGCCCGGAATCCATTGGAACCAATGCCAGATGCAATCGGGCACCTCGGGCATCAACACCGTTCGTATCTACAACCCGATCAAGCAAGGCCTTGATCACGACCCCGAAGGAGCGTTTATCCGTCAATGGCTACCGGAATTGCAGGGTGTTCCCGTTTCTGGGATTCACACCCCATGGTTGTTGGCTCAACCACCTGAGACCTATCCGCATCCCGTGGTCGATTATGAAGCGGCCGCGCGCCAAGCCCGTGATCAGGTCTGGGGCCTGCGAAAGGGACAGGGGTATCGCTGCGAAGCCGAGGCGATTCAACGCCGCCATGGTTCACGCCGTCGCCGCCGGGCGCGGCCGCCTGCGGATAACGGCCAGCTCAGCTTGGAGTTGGGCTAAGCGCGGTGGTGCTCAGATCAGTTCGGGGTGGGCTGGATCACCCTTGAAAGGGCCGATCAGATCCGATGTGATCCAGCCGCCATAGAAGCCTCCCTGTTGGGGTTGCACGTCTTCACCGTTGACTTGGCAGCGGTCCATGCGACCTGGATAGAGGGCATACCAACCGGCCAGCTCGGCAAAACGATCGGTTGGTCCCTCATAACTCCAGATGGCCCCCTCCAGACGTTGGTCTCCCACCTGCAAATCCCAGTAAGTGGCGATCCCTTTCCACTCGCAAAAGCTGCGGCCCCTGCCTGGAACCAGCAGATCGCGGCGAATGCTTTCAGGGGGGAGGTAGTAGGTCGGCGGATGGAACGTTTCCAACACCCGCAGGCTGCGGCTGGTGCTGCAGATCACCACCCCCAAAGCCACCACTTCGATCACGGCAGCCGAACTCACCAAGGCCGGCGGCCGTGGGTAGTCCGCAACGCGCTCAGCCATGGCCCTGTTGCCTGTGAAACCTCAAAACCTACCTAGCCTGGATCCATGGATTGCAGTTCCCATCAACCCAAACTGGTGGCCACTGGCATCTCTCCGTTGGGGATCGTGTCAGTCGGTGTGGTGCCGATGGGAATCATTGCGATCGGCGTGGTGCCGATGGGTGTGATCTCTCTGGGAGTGGTGAGCATGGGGGTGATCACCGCTGGTTTCACCACCATGGGATTGATCTGGGGCGGCATGGCTGGCATGGGCCCGATTCAGGTGGGTGGCCAGAGTCACCAGGCCGAAGCGCCACTGATGTTTGCAACCCAGCAAGAAGCCGAAGCCCGGGCCCGCGAGATGGGATGTGTGGGTGCCCATCCCCATGGACCCGGTGGTCAGCTGTGGATGCCCTGCAGCACCATGCAGCAGTTTTTAGAGGTCCACTCCAGCGGACACCATCAACACTGAGCTCACTCAGGGCACCAGGTTGACGAGCTTGCCCGGCACCACAATCACCCGCTTGGGGGCATTGCCTTCCAGCCATTTTTGGGCCACATCACTGGCGAGAGCCACCTGCTCCAACTCGTCTTTGCTGATGGCCGCTGGCACTTCCAAATTGCCGCGCACCTTGCCTTTCACCTGCAGCACCACCGTGATCGTGTCGCGCACCAACGCGGAGGCATCCACTTCGGGCCAGCGCTGTTGATGAATGCTGCCGCTGCCTTGCAGCTGCTCCCAGAGCTCATCAGCGAGGTGAGGTGCAAATGGAGCCAGTAGCAGCAACAAGCTGCGCACAGCCTCTTGGGCCACGGCCGTGCTGACAGCCTCCAGTTGTCCAGCCATGGCGTTGCTGAGCTTCATCAGCTCAGAGACGGCTGTGTTGAACTGCAATTCATCGCCTTGGAGATCGTCGCTGACGGCCTCAATGGCGGTGTGCACCGCTCGGCGCAGATCGGTTTCGGCGGGTGTGAGCTCAGCGGGCAACGGCAGTGGTGACTGCAATTGCAATCCAGAGGCTTTGGCTCCATCACACAAGCGCCAAATGCGCTGCAGGAAACGGAATTGCCCTTCCACATCGGCGTCATCCCATTCCAGATCCTTTTCCGGGGGAGCCTTGAACAGGATGAACATGCGGGCGGTGTCAGCGCCATAGCGATCCACAACGGCTCCTGGATCGACGCCGTTGTACTTCGACTTCGACATCTTCTCAAAGAACACCTCCAACGCCTCGCCGTCGTCTGGATCGGTTGGTTGGTTGGGATCGCTCACAGCACTGGGGGCGATGTACTTGCGCGTTTTGGGGTTGCGGTAGGTCACCCCCTGCACCATCCCTTGCGTCAATAGCTTTTGGAATGGCTCGGAGCAACTCACCAAGTTGCGTTGCTGCAAGACCTTGGTGAAAAACCGGGAATACAGCAGGTGCAAGATCGCGTGCTCAACGCCGCCGACGTATTGATCCACGGGCATCCAGGCGTCAATGCTGGCGTTGGTGAAGGCAGCTGAATCGTTGTTGGCGTCGGTGTATCGCAGGTAATACCAGCTCGAACACATGAAGGTGTCCATCGTGTCGGTCTCGCGCGTGGCGGGTTTGCCGCACTTGGGACAACGCACCTGTTTCCACTCGGTGGCGCGCTCGAGGGGGCTGCCGCCGCTGCCGCTGAGGTCCACATCACGGGGTAGTTCCACCGGCAAGTCGGATTCCGGCACTGGCACGACGCCACAGTCATCGCAATGAATCACCGGGATCGGGCAACCCCAGTAGCGCTGCCTTGAGATCAACCAATCCCGCAAACGGAACGTGATCTTGGCTGCACCAACACCGCGCTGTTCGGCGGCCTGGATGATCGCGGTTTTGGCCTCCTCACCCTGGAGCCCATCAAAGTCAGCGGAGCCCACCAACTCCCCCAGGCCCGTGAAGGCTTCGCTGGGTTCGCCGGAGTCAGGAGCTTGCCCTGGCTCCACCACCACCGTGGTGATGGGTAGGTCGTATTGCTTGGCAAAGGCAAAGTCGCGGGAGTCATGGGCCGGAACACCCATCACGGCGCCGGTGCCGTAATCCGGCAGAACGTAATCGGCGATCCAAACGGGCACTGCTTGTCCAGTGAAGGGGTGCTGCACCGTGCCGCCGGTGGCTACACCGCGCTTGGGCCGGTCGTCGGCCACGCGGTCTTGTTCGCTGATGGATTGCAAGCTCTGCCGGAAAGCCTCAACGGCTTGGCGCTGATCCGCACTGGTGAGTTGATCCACCAGGTCATGCTCTGGGGCGAGCACCACATAGCTGACGCCAAACACGGTGTCGGGTCGGGTGGTGAACACCTCGATGGCCTGCTTGCCATCCGCCTCGATGGCAAAGCGCAAGGTGGCCCCGCTCGAGCGACCAATCCAATTGGCCTGCATGGTGCGCACGCGCTCCGGCCATCCCTTGAGTTGCTCGAGGTCGTCGAGCAGCTCATCGGCAACCGCCGTGATTTTCAAAAACCACTGGCGCAACTTTCTTTTCTCAGCCAAAGCTCCCGATCGCCAAGAGCGACCATCGGCGTCCACCTGTTCGTTGGCAAGCACCGTTTGGTCAATGGGGTCCCAATTGACGGTGGCTTCTTTGCGGTACGCCAAATCAGCGTTGAGAAATTGCAAAAACAGCCACTGGGTCCAGCGGTAGTAGTCGCTGTGGCAGGTCGCCACTTCGCGCGACCAGTCGATCGATAAGCCAAGACGCTGCAGTTGCTCGCGCATCTGGGCGATGTTGCGGTCGGTCCAGTCGGCCGGATCCACACCCCGTTCAATGGCGGCATTTTCTGCCGGGAGCCCAAAGGCATCCCAGCCCATGGGATGCAAGACCCGCTTGCCCTTGAGGCGCATCAAGCGGGCGATGACATCAGTAATGACGTAGTTCCGCACGTGCCCCATGTGCAGGTTCCCCGAGGGATAGGGGAACATCGACAGGGCATAAAAATTCTCGGCACGCTCTGCACTGGGCTCTGGCGTTTGGTCCAGTCCCATCTCCTGCCAACGCTGTTGCCATTTCGGCTCCAGAGACGTCGGGCTGTAACGGGACTCGGAACTGGCCATCGGCAGGGTCAGATGGGCGGCAACGGCAGCCGCGGAGACGGCATTGTGGCCGTTGATGGGTCCCCATCCAACGAGCGGATCCGTTCAATCCTCCCGCGGGCTACGAGCTCAGGCCGTTCCGCACCCGCCAGCAATAGCGCCAGAAATTCACTGTCTTGCCACAACAGCCGCCCTTGCAGTTCCAGGCCGCTGGCGAGCTGGATGCTGATCGTGCGCCGCTGGCGGATCCACTGCTGCAGCAGCCGCACCCCGGGTAGTGACGTGTCGAGTTCGTGGTCGGGGGCCATACGATCAGATCAGGTGGCCAAAGCGTTTTGACACGTTCGTTTCGGAAATATCAAGGCCTGGGGAATGACTTCATCCTCATGGATGGCCGCACAACACCGTTGCCAGAGATGGGCGGTGATCCGGCCAAAGAACTGTGTGATCGCCGCTTTGGCATTGGCGGTGATGGCCTGATCTTGGCGCTCCCGCCGCAGCAGGGCGGTGATGTGCGCATGCAAATCCTCAATGCCGATGGCAGCGAGGCTGAGATGTGCGGCAATGGCATCCGCTGTTTTGCCCGTTTTCTGGCGGATCTTGATGGCTCAGCCAGCGGCACCCAGTGGCGCGTGGAAACACCGGCCGGGCTGATGATTCCGCGCTTGCTGGAGGGTGATCAGGTCACGGTTGACATGGGCGAGCCGTTCCTGGAGCCGGCCTCCATCCCCACCAACCTTGCGGCGGGAACTCCGCTGCCGGATGGCGAATTGCAGGTGGCTGGGATCTCGCTGCAGGTTGCCGCCGTTGGCATGGGCAATCCCCATGCGGTGGTGCAAGTTGATGACCTGGAGTCGCTGGACTTCGATCGTCTCGGCCCTGCTCTCGAACAACACCCAGCCTTCCCGGCCCGCACCAATGTTCATTTTGTGCAGGTGCATGCCCCTGATCAGCTGCAAGTGCGCGTTTGGGAACGGGGTGCTGGCCCCACGCTGGCCTGCGGCACCGGTGCCTGCGCCACCGTGGTGGCAACCCATCTGCGTGGTGCCTGTGCTCGCCAGGCGACGGTGCAGCTGCCTGGCGGCCCGCTGCAAATCGACTGGGACAGCACCAATCACATTCAGATGGCCGGTCCAGCGGTCTTTGTGTTTGAAGGGGTTCTGCCCGCAGCCGGCGGCAGTGATGCCGTTGAGGCCATTGACTGCGCCAGCCTCTGCAGCGACGGCTGCATCCGGCCTGAGGCCTGCCCCAGTGCTGCGGCACGGGAACAAGCGATGACATTCCTTGATCGTCTGTCGCTTGATGACATGGTGGGTTTGGCGAATTCATCGCTTGAAGAGCGCACCCGCCGTCGTGCCGGCTTCTAGGCCTCTGATCTATCTGGATGCCTGCGCTGCAACGCCCCTCGCTGAGGGGCTTGGGCAACGGCTGCTGGATTACCAACAGCAGGCTTGGGCTAATCCCTCAAGCCTTCATCCGGCAGGGCTTGCTGCTGCCGAGTTACTGGAACGCAGCCGTCAGAGGCTGTTGGAGCTATTGGACTGCCCCAATGGCCAGGTCGTCTTCACATCAGGCGGGACAGAAGCAGACAACTTGGCCCTGTTCGGGGTCTGCCGCAGGCAAACACCGGGCCGTCTGTTGATTTCAGCCTTTGAGCATGCGGCCATTGGCCGCAGCGCCGATCAGTTGCGCGCCGAGGGCTGGCAAGTGGAGATCCTGCCCCTGGATCACCACGGGCGGATCGACCTTCAGGCCCTCGAAGGATTGCTGGTTCCACCGACTCGCCTTGTCAGCGTGGCGTGGGCCAGCTCAGAGCTCGGTGTTCTGCAGCCCATGGAAGCGATCAGCCGCCTGTGCCATCGAGCTGGTGTGCCATTGCACAGCGATGCGGTGCAGGTGGTCGGTCAACTCCCCGTTGCGCAGTTGCTGCCGTTGCCGGTGGATCTGCTGAGCATCAGCGCCCACAAATTTCAGGGCCCCAGGGGAGTGGGCGCCCTGGTGATGCCCAAGCCGCAGGCTCTGCAACCTCAGTTGATTGGCGGCGGGCAGGAATCAGGACTGCGATCTGGAACCGAATCACCTTGGTTGGTGGCGGCCATGGTGGATGCCCTGGAATGTCGCTTCAACCTGCAACCCCAGCTGGCTGAAGCGATGGCTGACCTGCGGGATGAGCTTTGGCAGCGACTAGCCGCCGTTGCTGGCCTTGAGCGGGTTGGCCGCTGGAGGGGCTCGGAGTGTTTGCCACACCATTTGGCTGTGCTGCTGTCGTCAGTGGAGGGAGAGCCGCTCTCAGCACGCGCCGCCGTGCGCCAACTGGCCCAAGCCGGTGTGGCGGTGAGCAGTGGTTCGGCTTGCAGCAGCGGCACCGATCAAGCCAACCCGGCGCTGTTGGCATTGGGTTACAACCCCAGGCAGGCCCGTAGTGGATTGCGCTTCAGTGTGGGGCCCTGGCTGCAGCCACAGGACTTCATTGGCTTACCGCCTCTGCTGGAATCGGTACTGCGCCAATTGCCCACCGTTGAGTTGCCATGAGCCTTCCTGCTGATCTCGTTGCCGCTGAGGCCGAGTTGCTGACAGCGCTGGAGTCGGCCCTGGCCAGCAATGCAAAAGGCCGCTGGACCTTGGATCTGCGCTTTGAAGGGCTGCGCTTGGCCCCGGTTGCCCTGCGACTGCAACGGAAGTTGGACCAACCGGAACGCCGTTGCCGGCTGCTCTTTGCCGATGCTGGCGCCACAGCCTTGGCCAAGCGCGATGCCCCAGATCAGGCCGATGCGATCACCAGCGTCTCGGATTGCTATCGCGGCGAGCTTCCAGCGGAAAGCACTGTGCTGGTGTGCGTGACCCCGGGCCCACCGGACTACGACGAGGTGGAAATTCTCTGCGACAAGTTTGCTGGCCCTGTGGTGTTGCTCAATGGCCGGCTGGAAGATGCGGCCGTTGGCATCGGCAGCGTTGCCCGTGAGCGTCGGCGCGGCTTCATGGCCCAATGGCAAAGCGCCTACACCCTCCAGCCACTCAATGCAGCGGCGCTGCGCCATGCCCACCCCAGCGATTGGCAGATCTACCGGCTCGACCCTGATGGATACCGATTGGCCGGAACCCAAGAGGCCAAACCAGCACCGGAAGAATTGGATGAACTGCTCAGTGGCGCTGCAACGGCAGGCCTGCGTTCGGTGGATCGCTTCATGCGCGAACTGAGTGGCTGAGCCTGGCAGTCCTTGGAGACGCCACTAAAATTCGAGCACTTTTTAATTGCTCTGCATGGGCTTACCCCGCATCAGTTGGGTTGACCTCGGCGCTGCTGTGGCTGTTTTGGGTGCAGCCGCAGGGGTGCTGTGGAGTCCAAAGCTCACTGGTGCAGTGGCCAAGGCCACTGGAGCCCTACAGCCTGTTGAGTTCAGCGTTGATATCAAGCACACCCCCGCTGCTGATCCTGAAGCCTTGCTGGAACGAATCGAGCAGCGGGGGAGCACCAGTTTGGTGATTCGCAACCAGCCCCACGGCACTGTTGCCGTCAAAAGCGTGGCTCGCTTGAAGCGCCAAGTGGCCGTTGTGTTTCCCGATGGCCAAGTGCAGTCGGTGCCCGACCCCAATGACGACATCTTCACCAACTTCGATGCCAGGCTCGTGCTCGAAGGAGAAGGCCAGCGCACGTCATCAGGCGGTGTGGTGGTGGGTAACCAGGCGCTCAAAATCGGTTCCCACGTTGAGCTGGAAGGCCCCACTTACCGCATCAAAGGCATGGTGAGCGGCATCCAGCTGGAGGGCTTGTGATGGGCAAGCGTCTTTGCTTCGCCGCCTTGGCGTTGTTGATTCCTGCTGCGGTGCAAGCCCAAGGTCTCGAATCGCTGCTCAGCAGCATCGAAGAGGACAACGAAAACAAGCTCAATCCTGTGGCGGAGCATCCGCCCCTCACCCCGCCCCCGTTCTTGGCACCAGTGGGGCTTCCGCTGCAGCAGGCCAGCACCATTTGCCCTGCGCTTCAGAAAGCCGTTGTGGCCGCCACCGGAGCGGAGTCGGGTGTCTGGAGCATCACCGTGGCCGATCGCAACGGCATGGTCTTGGCCGATTTGCATGGCAACAAGTCGCGCATTCCCGCCTCGAACCAAAAGCTGATCAGCACCGCGATCGCCATGGATCGCCTCGGCCCCAACCACCGCATCAGCACGGAGCTCTGGCGCTTGCCCAATGGCACCTTCCGCATCCAAGGCGGTGGTGATCCCACCTTTGGCTTTAGTGGATTGCGCCGCTTTGCCAAGTTGGCTGCTGGTTCTGGAGGAGGCAGCTCCACCAGCTCAGGCACCGTGAAATTGCAGCTGGAGGAAGAACATGCTTCCCGCTGGTGGCCCCAGGGCTGGTCGCAACCTGATCGCAGCTATGCCTATGGCGCACCGATCACCCGTCTGGCGGTGACCTCAAATGCTGTGGATCTCTCGGTTCGCAACCCGCCTCAGCGTCTCAAGCGCTTGCTCAATAGTGAGATTTATCGCAACGGCGCCAACGCTGAGATCAGCACGATCCCTGCGGGCACCCCTGAACCCGCCGGCAGCGTTTTGCTGCACAGCGAGTCATCGAAGTCGATGCATCACCTCATGAGCCTGGCCAATGGGGAAAGCCATAACTTCACGGCCGAGGTGTTGTTGCGTGAAGGCACGGGTTCTTGGTCCCTACCGGAAGCCCAACGGCGAGCCATGTCATGGATGCGCCAACAGGGGCTCCCCATCGCAGGGGTACGCGTCGCCGATGGTTCCGGGCTTGACCGTGCCAACCGCGTCACCAGCCGACTGTTAACAGCTTTGATGTTGCGGATGGAGCAGCACCCCTACGCCAAAAACTATTACGCGAGCATGGCCGTCGCCGGTGAGCGGGGAACCCTCCGCTACTACTTCCAGGGCTCACCACTGAAGGGACGTTTCCGCGGCAAAACCGGCACGATTAGCGGCGTGAAAGCGGTGAGCGGCAAGCTCGACACCAACAACGGTCCGCTTTACGTGAGCATGATTTCCAACGGATCCTGGGGACCGGTTGGGGTGATGCAGCGGGTGCTGATGGCCAGCCTCAAGCAGAGCGGCTGCCGTCCCGTGTCTCTTTAACCCGCCGCGCGGAACGACGCACCCGGTTGATCGGCACGGTTTTGTTCTCGTTGTTTTCGGGCTGGGTGAGTTCCACATCGGTGTTTTGAAGGCGCACCAATTCCCGACGGCCACCGATGACCACCTTGGCCATGTCCTGCAAGCGGGTATCGAGTTCACCGAGAACCTGCTCGGCGTAGCGGTTGGCGCCCTGCTGAACGCTGGCGGCTTCCTGACGGCTCCGTAGCAGAAGCGCTTCAGCTTGCTGCTGAGTGCTCTGACGGAAGCTCAGGGCCTCTTGGCGAACACGCTCAGCGTCTTTTTGCGTTTCCTGTTGCAGGCGAGTGCACTCCTGACGGATTTGCTCGAGTTCCTGAAGCGACTGCTGGCGATTGCGCTCATGGGTTTCCGCATGGGAGCGCTTGAGCTGTTGATGCTCCTGCTCGAGTTGCTGAAAACGGCTGGCGGCTTCCTGTTCCAGCTGTTGCCGGCGGGTGGCTTGCTGTTGCTCCAGCTGGGAGGCTTTGGCCTGGTGTTCCTGCTCGAGGCTGGCCACCTGTCGGCGAGCCTGCTGCAGCATTTGCTCGCCCTGCTGGCGGCCTTGCTCGCGCAACTCAGCGCCTTGACGTTCGGCTTCCTGGCGAATGCTGGAACTGCCGATGAGTGATTCCCGCTCTCGGCGGGCCTGATTCATGAGTTCTTCAGCCTGTTGGCGGGCCTGGTTCAAAAAGGCTTCGCGCTGACGCAGCAGCTCAGCGGCGCGCTCCAATTCACTGGGAAGGGCCTGACGGACCGCATCGAGGATATCGACGGCATCGCTTTCATTCACCAAGCGTCCCCCGGAGAAGGGCACCCGGGCCCCCTCGAGCACGATTTCTTCGAGCTGATCAAGCTGCTCTAGAACCTCGAAACGCGCCTGGCTCATCGATCACCGCCGACATCAACCCGCTGATTAAACAACCTGCGGAGATCAATCGCCACCGTCTCAGGGACCAGGTGTTGAACATCCCCACCAAAGCGCGCCACCTCTTTCACCACGCTGCTGCTCAAAAAGCTGTGGGGCACGGCCGTGGCCATGAATAACGTGTCCACCTGGCCCGAGAGGCTGGCATTGGTGTGGGCCAGCTGAAGTTCAAACTCAAAATCACTCAAGGCCCGCAACCCCCGCAAAATCACACGGGCGTCCTGCTCCAAGGCGAAATGCACGGTTAGACCTTCAAAGCTGGTGACCCGCACCTGCGGCAGATGGCTGGTCACGCTGCTGAGCTGCTCAAGGCGTTCCTCGAGGCTGAAGCTCGGCTGCTTGTTGGGGTTGCGCAACACCGCAACGATCACCTCATCAAAAAGCTGTGATGCACGTTGGATCAGGTCCAAGTGACCAAAGGTCACCGGATCAAAGCTGCCGGGATACAGCGCACGCATGGATTCAGGCGAGCTCTCCCTAGAGTGCCCCAGCACGTCGAGGCTGTTCGCCAGTTGGGGCTGCCGGCCGGAAAAGAACCGCTCATTGAAGACAGCCAGCGGTTGGAAACGCTGCTGCGCAATCTCCCTGTTGAACCTGGCTGTTACCTGATGCGCGATCGCGACGATCGCATCCTTTACATCGGTAAATCCAAGAAGCTGCGTAGCCGTGTCCGCAGCTATTTCCGTGGTGGCAATCCCATCAGCCCACGGATCCGCTTGATGGTGCGTCAAGTGGTGGACATCGAGTTCATCGTCACCGACAGCGAGGCTGAAGCCCTAGCGCTGGAATCAAATCTGATTAAAAACCACCAGCCGCACTTCAACGTGCTGTTGAAAGACGACAAGAAATACCCCTACCTCTGCATCACCTGGAGTGAGGATTACCCAAGGATTTTTATCACCAGACGGCGGCGTTTTCGCAGCCCTTTGGATCGCTTTTATGGGCCCTATGTCGATGTGGGCCTGTTAAGGCGCACGCTGTCTGTGGTCAAGCGGGTGTTCCCCTTGCGGCAACGGCCCCAGCCACTGCATAAAGACCGCACCTGTCTGAACTACGACATTGGTCGCTGCCCTGGGGTGTGTCAGGAAAAAATCAGCCCTGCCGATTACCAGCAAATCCTGCGCAAGGTGTCGATGGTGTTTCAGGGTCGCAATGAGGAATTGCAGAACCTTCTTCAGCAACAGATGGTGCGCTATTCCGAGCGACTCGACTTTGAAGCCGCTGCTCGGGTTCGCGACCAGCTTCAGGGCTTGGAGTTGCTCACGGCTGATCAGAAGGTGGCGCTCCCCGATGCCAGTGTCAGCCGCGATGTGATTGCCCTAGCTGCCGACGACCGCGTCGCTGCAGTTCAACTGTTCCAGGTCAGGGCGGGCAAGTTGGTGGGTCGTTTGGGCTTCACCGCCGATGCAGAGGCCGCTGAGCCTGGCGCCATCTTGCAGAGGGTTTTGGAGGAGCACTACAGCCAGCTGGATCCCGTGGAATTGCCAGCTGAAGTGTTGCTGCAACATCCACTGCCAGAGCAAGAACTTCTGGAGGCATGGCTGCGTGATCGCCGGGGCCGCAAGGTGATCTTGCAGGTGCCGCAACGGCAGCAAAAGGCCGATCTCATTGAGATGGTGGAGCGCAATGCGGGCTTTGAGCTGGCCCGCGCTCAGCGCGGCGCCGAGCAGCAGCAGCTCTCCACAGAAGATCTGGCCCAGTTGCTCGAGCTCGAGCATCCACCGCGGCGCATTGAGGGCTACGACATCAGCCACATCCAAGGCAGTGATGCGGTGGCCTCCCAAGTGGTGTTCATCGATGGCCTCCCGGCGAAGCAGCACTACCGCAAATACAAGATCCGCAGCAGCAGCATCCGCTCTGGCCATAGCGATGACTTCATGGCCATGGCGGAAATCATGCGGCGCCGATTTCGGCGTTGGAGCCAAGCCAAGGCCACTGGCGCCAACCTCTCTGAGCTGCGCCAACGACGCGGCTCAGCCCTGCAAACCGATGGATTCACCGATTGGCCCGATGTGGTGATGATCGATGGCGGAAAAGGCCAGCTGTCTGCCGTGATGGAGGCGCTGCGGGAGCTGGATCTGGCTGACGAACTGGTGGTGTGTTCCTTGGCCAAACAACGGGAGGAAGTGTTTCGGCCAGGAGCCAGCCAGCCGCTGGAGAGCGAGGCCGATCAGCTCGGTGTGCAGCTGCTGAGGCGCCTGCGGGATGAAGCGCACCGTTTTGCCGTGAGCTTCCACAGGCAGCAACGGGGTGAACGGATGAAACGCTCACGCCTGAGCGACATCCCAGGACTTGGTCCGAAGCGAGTCAAAGATTTGCTCGCCCATTTCCGCTCGATCGATGCGATCCAGCTGGCCAGTGCAGAGACGATCGCGGAATGTCCAGGGGTGGGGCCTGCCTTGGCGTTACAAATCCACCAGTTCTTTCATCCGCAAGCCGAAGCCGATGCTCAGGAAACCGGTTGAGGCCGTTGCAGCAGGTCCATCAAGTGCTCCGGTGATTTGTAGCGGCCTGGCAGTGAGCGATGCAGCAGGGCCAACCGATCCCAGCAGAGGGAGCGCTTGATCTCTTCAATGGCGCGAGCCTCTTTCACCAGCAGCTTGAGCGCCTTGCAATAGAGCGGATATTTCGCTTCCAGTTCGTCGATCGTGATCTTGGGAGCTTTAGCCATGGCTCAATTGTCTCATCCGCGCGCAAGCCTGAAACAGGTTTCGCCCTAGCGCTGCCCCCATTTGGGGGTATCCGGAGATAAATCGATAGAAAGAAGATCGTGCCCAGGCTCACCTGCGGCAATGAATCAGCTCGACGATCACATCAGTCAAGCCAAACGGGAACTCTCTGCTGCGCAGCAGCGTGGTGATCAACCCAGTGCTCGGCATTACGCCAGCGAGTTGAATGATCTGCTCACCTACAAAAAAAATCATCCTGATGAAAACCATGACCCGAGCTCGTTAGAGGTCTTCTGCGACATGAACCCTGACGACCCCAAATGTCGTGTTTTTGAAGACTGACGCGAAAGGTTCAGGGCCAAGTTATGGATGACTACACCGAACTCCTTAAAAGAACGGCTGATCTTGTGGCATCGAATCGCTCTGATCCAGCACTCAATGCCTATTGGATTGTAAGTCGCTTGGATACCGATCTGTCGGTACTTGACACTGCCTTGTTTAAAAGCTCAAGGCGTTCTTGTGAAGAATATATTGAACACCATCGCATTAGCTGGTTTTGCAGGCCGCTCAAGCAGACCCCCCATCGCCAGGTTGAGGAGGTAGCTGCAGAATGCGGTCTTAATAGCCTGTGCAAGCTACGCGAGAGTTTCTATCAGCATCTTGGTATCCATTTGGAACCTTTTGTGGTGATGAGTGGCCGTGCACTTGAAGACTTGCAAATTCGCCATAACAATGGCAATGACGCCTTAATTCTCAAAGAAGTGTAAACCTGGCCACAGTGGCCTTTGCGGGGCGAGATGATGGCAGAGCAGATGGGTTGATAAATCAAGCAAGGCTATGGATTTCACCCCTTATCTGGACACCTTTCAGTCCTCCAGCTTGGGGGAAGCCCTGCTCTCAGTCTCGGTCGATGGAAAGATTGCCTTGGCCATGAAGGGCCGCTTCTTTCTGCGGTGTTTTTGTGAAAGCTTTGAACATCAAAACTTGATTGGTTGCGCTGTAACTGATGCCAAAAGCTGCTTGCATTATCTAAAAGAGCAGGATTTTCAGCTTCTGATCTGCACCGATTTTTTGGAAAATGGCAACGGCTTTGAGTTGGTCCACGAAGCTCGCAAACTGCAGCCCAGCCTTAAAACGGTTGTTTTAGCGCTCGGCGATGTGATTCCGGTTGAATTTAGTGACGCTGACTGGCTTCAGGCCGTTGTTGCTGAAGCTGATTTTGTTGATGATCAAAAACCACTTGAAGCGGCAATTATTGCTGTCATGGGAAATCACGGCTACCGCAGCGTTTCCCTGCGCTCAGGCCAATTGCCGTATCTCAGCTGTCCGCGGCTCACACCCCGTGAATATGAGGTGCTTGATTTGCTGGCCAGTGGCTTGAGTGATCGTGAAATCGCTGAAAAGCTGATTGTGAGTGAAGAAACCTCCAGGACTTACACCAAACGGTTGTTGAGAACCCTCGAAGTCAACAACAGGGTTCAGGCGGTTTTGAAAGGAATGCGATGTGGGATGGTCAAAATCTGAGCACCTCGTCACCCCATGGTCACGAACTCTTCTGAAATGCTGGGGTGAAGGGCCATGGTGCGATCGAAATCGGCCTTGGTGGCCCCCATGCCCAAGGCGATGGCGCCCATCTGAATGATTTCAGCGGCATGGCTGCCAACCATGTGGCATCCCAACACCCGATCGCTGCTGCTTTCCACCACAAGCTTGAGCAAACAACGGGGACCACGCTTCGGCAGGGCTTGGTGCATGTCACGGAATCGGGCTTTGTGGATGGTGATGGCATCAGCGCCGTAGCGTTCTTTGGCGTCCTCTTCGCTCAAACCAACACTGGCCAGTTCCGGTTGCGTAAACACCGCTGTGGCCACCAAGTCATGGTTCACCGTGCGTGTGCCAGCGGCGAACAAAGCATCGGCAACGGCGCGACCCTCATCGATCGCCACGGGGGTCAAGTTGATGCGATCGGTGACATCACCAACGGCATAAATGTGGGGAACGTTGGTGCGTTGATGTGCATCAACAGCGATGCGATGCCCGTCATGGTCAATGCCCGCCTTCTCCAGGGCCAGCGGCTTGAGGAAGGCTTTCCGGCCTGCGGCCTGCAACACCACATCAGCCTCAAGAGCGGTGTCGCCACAGCGCAACACCATGCCCCTCTGGGGCTGCTCGATTGCGGTGGGCTGCAATCCAAAACGCAGTGTGATGCCAAGTTCTTCCATGCCCTCGCGCACCGCATCAGAGAGTTCTTGGTCAAAGCCTTTGAGGATGCGATCACCGCGGATCACCTGGGTGACGGCCACCCCCAAGCCTTGGAGGATGCAGGCGAATTCACAGGCGATGTAGCCAGCTCCAATGATCAAAATTGAGCTGGGCAGCTTTTTTTGAACAAAGAGGTCATCACTGATCCAGCCAAGCTCACCTCCAGGAATCGCCAGCCGTTGTGGCCTGCCGCCCACAGCCACCATGATCTGACGAGCTGTGAACTGCTGATCACCGACTTGAACGGTGTGGGCATCCACGAATTCGCCCCAGCCCGTGATCAGTTCCACCCCAGCGTTTGCCAGGGCCTTGATGTGGATGCCGTTGAGCCGGTCCACCTCCTGGCGAACGTTCTCCAGCAGCACTGAGCTGTTGCAGTCCGTGTTGCCAACAGCCCAGCCATAGCTGGCGGCATTGCTGAGAATCTCGCGGTATTCCGATCCGTAGACCAGCAGCTTTTTGGGCACGCAGCCGCGGATGACGCAGGTGCCTCCAACGCGGTCACCCTCAATGATTCCGACCTTGGCACCATGACGTGCTGCACGTTTGGCACTGGCCAGACCGCCAGAGCCAGCGCCGATGACGAGCAAGTCAAAGTCCATGCAGTGCGCGACAGGATGACCCCCATCTTGCGCGTGATCTGATGGCCATCGCCATCTGGGTTCTCAATGACCAGCTGCATCAGGCCCAGGCAGCCCTAGCCAGCTATGAACCCGGCGAGGCCTCGGTGGTGTTTGTGGAGGCTGAAGCTCTGCTGCGGGTGCGGCCTCACCTGCAAAAACAAATCCTGTTCTGGAGCGCACAACGACATTTCGCGGCCGAATTGCAGACAGCTGGTTGGGACGTGCATCAGCTGGAGGCGGTGTCCCACGCCGAAGCTCTGATTCCTTGGTTGAAGCAACAGGGCATCAGCCGTTTGGTGGTGATGGCACCACCGGATCGGCCGATTCGCCAAGCCATTGAACGCTTATCCCAACAACCGGAGTGGCCCTGCGAGCTGGAGTGGATTGAGAACAACCAATTCCTTTGGATAGCAGAGGAATTCAGTCGTTGGGCCGGCAGCAAAAAGCAGCTCCGCATGGAGTTCTTTTATCGGGAGGGGCGACGTCGCTTCGACGTGCTGATGGATGGGGACCAGCCCCAAGGCGGTCAGTGGAACTTTGACCAAGACAACCGCAAGCCGCCACCGAAAGGCCTTGAGGGGCCTGAGCCCCTGTGGTTTGAGCCCGACGCGATCACCAGCGCTGTGATCTCCAAGCTCAACCGCTTGGCTGAGCGCTACGAGCTCCCTGGCACGAGCGACCCCTTCCGCTGGGGCGTGAGCCAACAGCAAGCGCAGGAGGTGCTGGAGCACTTCATCGCCACTCGCCTCGAGGGTTTTGGTCCCTACCAAGACGCCATGGTCAGCGGCCAGCCCACCCTGTGGCATGCGCTGATCAGCCCCTACATCAATCTCGGTTTGCTCCAGCCCTTGGCCGTGATTCGCCAGCTTGAGCACGCCGGGCGTGAACGCGAGATTCCTTTGGCAAGCCTGGAAGGTGTGATCAGGCAGCTCCTGGGTTGGCGTGAATTCACCCATGGTCTCTATCACCATTTCGGCGAGGACTACAGCCACAGCAATGCCTTAGAGGCTCTGGAGCCTCTACCGGAGTTTTTGCATCAGCTGGGGGGCAGTGGAATGGGCTGCGTTGACACCGTGCTGGGTGAACTCAACGAGCGGGGCTATGCCCACCACATTCAGCGCTTGATGGTGCTCACCAACTTGGGCTTGATGGCGGGTTGGAATCCCCAAGACCTCACCAGCTGGTTTCAAGCTCAATTTGTCGATGCCCACCACTGGGTGATGCAAACCAATGTTTTAGGGATGGGACTCTGGGCTGATGGCGGCCGGCTGGGCAGCAAGCCCTATGCCGCCAGCGGCCGCTACATCAACAAGATGAGCACCTATTGCAAGGGCTGCCGCTTTGATCAAACCAAGCGCAGTGGCCCTGAGGCTTGTCCCTTCAACGTTCTCTATTGGGATTTCATGGCGCGCCACCAAGAGCGTTTCCGCAACCATCCGCGCATGGCCCTGATGATTCGCCAGCTCGATCGCATCGACCCAGCGGAGCTTGAAGCGATCCGATCAACGGCATGCGGGCTTGAATGGGCTCAACCCCCTGCTGCCTGATGGCCCTGAGCCTTCCGCCCGAGAGTTACCTGTGGTTCAAAACCTTCCACATCATTGGTGTGGTGGTTTGGTTTGCCGGGCTGTTCTATCTCGTGCGGCTGTTCATTTATCACGTGGAAGCCGCTGAGCAGGAACAGCCGATTCGCGGGGCCTTTGAGCAGCAATACGGCTTGATGGAGCGCAGGCTGGCCAACATCATCACCACCCCGGGGATGGCGGTGGCTGTCAGTTGTGCGGTGGGCTTGTTGGTGGTGAACCCCAGCTGGCTGCAGCAGAGTTGGATGCACGCGAAGCTACTGTTTGTGGCCTTTTTGCTCGGCTACCACTGGCTTTGTTATCGCCTGATGGGTCAGCTGCAGCGGGGCGACTGCAACTGGAGTGGACGGCAGCTGAGGGCACTCAACGAGTTGCCCACCTTGCTGCTGGTGATTGTGGTGCTGTTGGTGGTCTTCAAGCAGCAGTTCCCCACCGGTGCTGCCACCTGGCTCACCGTTGGTTTGGTGGTGTTCATGGCCGCCTCGATTCAGTTTTATGCCCGCTGGCGCCGGCTTCGTGCTGAGCGGGAGGCTGCCCATGCCGGTTGATCAACACCCACTGCGATCGGTCCTGGAGACAGTTGATCCCAACAGTTGTCCGACGCGGCTGAATTTTCATTGCCACAGCCTCTGCAGCGACGGCAGCCTCTCTCCCGCTCAAATTGCTGACCAGGCCGTTGAAATCGGTCTTGAGCACATGGCGGTGACCGACCACCACAGCGTTGCTGCTTGGGATCCCATGCAACAGCGCCTGAGCGAATGGAGCGAAGCAGGCCATTCGGTGCCAACTCTCTGGAGCGGCTGTGAGATCAGCTGCGTTCTAGAGACCTGCTTGGTGCACGTCCTCGCCTTGGGCTACGAGCGCAACCACAGCGCGATGGCCCCCTATCTGCAGGGTGATGCCGTGATTGGAGAGCAACTGGAGGCTGCCGCAGTTGTTGAGGCGATTCATGCCAGTTCCGGCCTGGCCGTATTGGCCCATCCAGCCCGGTATCGGCTTGGCTTTAAGCCCTTGATGCGGGCCGCCGCCGCTTTGGGTTTCGACGGGGCGGAATGCTGGTACGACTATGAAATGCAACCCCAGTGGCGACCCAGTCCATTGATCTGCGAACACAAGGCATCACTGGCTGGCGATCTCAACCTTTTGCAGACCTGTGGCACCGATAGCCACGGTTTAAGCCTCAAAGGCCGCTAAATTCGGCGGATTCTTATGGACAGTTATGGGTCTGTTTGATCGCTTCCGCCAAAAGCCTGGTGAGTCTGAAGGTGGAGATAAGAGCTTTTTCCTAGATGCTGATAAATCCAGCAGCCTGGGTGATGTGGATTTCATGCGCCGCTCCAACACAATCCGCCGCACCTTCCCTGGCACGGCTGAAAACCCTGGGATGAAAGAGCGCATCGAAGAGGTTGCTTCGATGGAAGCCCAGATGGCCAAGGTCTCCGAGGGCCTGCCCGAAGCTGGTGGTAATCAGTCCGTTGCACGCGTCGATCCCGGTGTCCCCAAACCGGTGAAAAAGACCTTCGCCCAGCCGATGTCCCAGCAAGAGCTGAAGGAGCGCATGAAGGGATCAGCCCTGGGCACCAACGTGCCGGGCACCAGTTCCAAATCCGCGCCGGTTGCCAGTTCAACGCCGGCTCCTGCAGCCCAACCCAGTCAGCCCGCGGCTGCCCCCCAGATGGCCCCTGTTCCGCCAATGCCGACCGTTGGCAGTGGCAACGCTCCGGCGCCCAAGTCTGCTCCCAGCAGCGCTCCTGGCTCCGCCAAGCCTGGCTCGATTGATCCTTTCAAGGACATGCTCAAGGACATGCGCTGAGTTCAGCGCTGATTGCCTGTTTCAATTTGCTGCTCACTACTGAGCACCAAAGCTCGCAATTCATCGAGTTGTTGTGGATCGGCTGATTCCCAGAGACCGCGGTTATTGGCCTCGAGCAGTCGTTCAGCCATATCCCGCAGGGCCCAGGGGTTGTGCGTTCTGAGGTGGTTCAGCACGGCCTCCGACTGCAACCACTGCTTGCAGACTTCGCTGTAGGCCCAATCGGGCACCACATTGGTGCAGGCGTCATAGGCGAAGAGGTAATCAAGGCTGGCGGCCAGTTCAAAACCGCCTTTGTAGCCGTGTTTGGCCATCCCTTGAATCCAGCGCGGATTCAGCAATCGGCTGCGGATCACCTTGTCGAGTTCCTGCTGTAAGGGCTTGGGCTTGGGTCGTTCTGGGCGGCTGTGGTCACCAAACCAGAGGGCAGGGGTTTCGCCTTTCAGGGTCCCAACAGCGGCGGCTAGGCCCCCTTGAAACTGGTAGTAGTCATCGGAATCGAGCAGGTCATGCTCGCGGTTGTCCTGGTTGTGCAGGATCAGCTCAACCTGGCGCAGGCGATCTTCCAGCCCTCTGCGGTCTTTGAGGGGTTCACCGGCTTTGCCGTAATCCCATTGACTCCAGTTCAAAAAGGCCTCGGCCAGATCCGATCGCTCATCCCATTGGCCGGAATCGATGAGGCCTTGCAGTCCAGCGCCATAGGCGCCAGGCGCTGAGCCATAGATGGCACACATCCGCTGACTGGGATCGCCTTGCTGAGCGCGTACCAACTGATCGGCCTGATTGAGCCAGCCAATCAGCTGCGGAAAGGCATCACGGAAGAAGCCCGAGATCCTCACCGTCACCTCCACCCTTGGGCGACAGAGGGCGGATTCGGGAATCAACTCCAGCCCGACCATGCGCCTGCTGGGGCCATCCCAGCGGGGCCGCACACCCATCAAGGCGAGCACTTGAGCCACATCGTCACCACCGGTTCGCATGGTGCTGGTTCCCCAAATGGAGATGGCCAAATGCTTGAGATGCTCTCCCTCCTGTTGCAGGTGCTGTTGCAACAGCGCATCGGCACTGCGGTAGCCCAGATCCCAGGCTGTTTCGGTGGGCACACCACGTAGGTCAACCGCATAGAAATTGCGGCCCGTGGGCAACACGTCAGCGCGGCCGCGTGTCGGGGCCCCTGAGGGCCCGGCCTCCACCCGTTCGCCCCGCAATCCGGCCAACAAGTTGCGCCGTTCACTGCTGCTGCAGGCCATCAGCGCCGGTTGAATCACCCGCTGGATGTGGTGAAACGCCTGCCGCGTTTGCTCACCTGGATATGCCGCACTGCCCTGCAAACACTGCAGCGCTAGCTGCTCCAGCACCTCCACCGCATCACCAACTTGCCTCGGCGTGGAGCGGTTGGGTTGCAGGGCAACCAAGCGCTCCTGATCTGCCGCAGAGAGAGCAATCGATTCCTGATCCGTCCAGGGATCACACTCCAAGGCCAGGTCCTCAGCGAGGGCTCGCGTTAGGCCCAGCCGCCCGGGCCCAGGACAACGGGCAATGGCCACGACCAATTCATCGAGCTGGGGTTGTTCGGGCTGACTGCCATAGATGTGCAGACCAGTGCGAATCTGCGCTTCTTTGAGTTCGCAGAGATAGCCATCGACGCTATCGAGGCGTTCTTCAAAGCTGGCCTCCGATGGGTTGAGGTTGAGCTCGCGAAGGCTCTGCTCAAGGCGTTGCCGCAGCAATTTGCGGCGTTCACTGCCCAGCTGGATGGCCTCCCAATACTCATCAACGAGCCCTTCCAGTTCGGCCAAGGGCCCATGCAGCCCAGCACGTCCCAGCGGTGGAGTGAGGTGATCGAGGATTAAGGCCTGGCTCCGCCGTTTGGCTTGGGAACCTTCACCAGGGTCGTTGACGATGAAGGGGTAGAGATGGGGCATCGGCCCCAGGCACAACTGGGGGAAACAGGCCGGGCTTTGGCCCATCCCCTTGCCGGGTAACCACTCAAGGTTGCCGTGTTTACCCAAATGGATCACGGCATGGGCGTCGAAATGCCGTTGAATCCAGATGTAGTGGGCCAGGTAGGCGTGCGTCGGCGCAAGATCAGGGGCGTGATAATTCAGGCTCGGGTCGCGGTCATAGCCCCGCGAGGGCTGCAGGATCACGGTGACGTTGCCGTAGCGCTTCGCCGAAAGCGGAAAGCGGTCGCCATCCAAGGTTGGATCGGTGGTGGGATCGCCCCAACGCTCCAGCACGGCTGCACGCGCTTCTGGCGCAAAGCGGCTCCAGATCGCGTCGTAGTCCGCCAGCATCAGGTGCTCGCTAGCGGGGTGGTGCCACGTTTCAGGATCAGGGGTGCGGCCAGAGCTGAGCTCAGCGATCAACTCCGCACTGGTGGCAGGGATTGGGTCCTCCCCGAGCCAGTAACCCTCCTGCTGCAACCACAGCAAGATCGCTACGGCGCTGGCCGGTGTATCGAGCCCCACGCCATTGGCTAAGCGGGCATTACGCGTGGGGTAGTTGGCCAACACCAGGGCAATGCGTTTGTTGGGCTCGGGCGTATGCCGCAAGGCGATCCAACGCTTGATGAGCTCAACACTCCAGGCCACACCGGCAGGGTCGGGTTGATAGCGCTGGATGGCGCATTGCAGGGCGTCGTCTCTCTTTGCCAGCTCCTTGAAGCCGCCAATGCGGGCCATTAAACGGCCATCGAGCTCGGGCAACGCCACCTGCATGGCCAAATCCAATGGGCTCAGGCCCACGGAGCTGCTTTGCCAGCGCTGCTGACTGCCGGAGCTGATCAACAACTGAATCACGGGAACGCCGAGCTGTTGCCACAGGGGGGCCCCATCACCGGCCCGGTCCGCTTGCACCGAGGCAAACCCCGTGCAACAGATCACCGCCTCAACAGCGGCCTGGCAGAAGTGATCACGGACGGCCTGCTGCAGAGCCGGGTCCCGTAAACCACTCACCAACAGGATTCGCGGGCAAAGACCAGCTCGACGTAGACAGGCGGCGATTTCCTGGAGCATCGCCGTGTCGCCACTGCTCCACAGGGCCCTGTAGGCCACCACCCCCACCGTTGGACCGTCATCGGTTTGCCAGTCGAAACAGAGCGGGTCGGGTTGCGGCTGCGGCTCAGGGGCACTGGGTGCAGCCCCGGCCAACCAGCGCTGACACCAAAGGAGCACCGCATCAATGTTGTCTGGACCTCCATGGCGCAAGCAGCTGGCTAACGCCAGGGCGGTGGTGGCAGGTTCACTGCTGAGGTCAGCCAATTCCTCGGCACCATCGGCGGTGCCGCCGAGCACCAACAGAGCGCGCTGCGGTGATTGGGCGGCCCATTCACGCAGTTGCTCCAGGCCGTAGCTCCAATGACCCCGGCCACCAAGCAACCGCACAACCACCAAGCGGGTGGATGCCAGCGAACTGCGGATGTAGTGATCGATGGCGGCTGGATGGCTCAACGCCGCCAGGTTCAAGCCCCGCATCCAGGCGGGATCACCAGCGGCTGAGAGCCGCTGAGCAATCAGGCTGAGATCGCTATCGGCGTGACTGAGCACCAGAGCCGGCAGGGATTCCTGCTCAACCAGGACCGCATCCCCCTCGCCGGGATCCCCTGGCAGTGCTGCCAATCTGTGCATGGCTTGATTCTCGCTCAGCAGAGGAGGTGAGAAGATCTGCCCAGGTCTGTGTCGCTCCATGCATCGCTTCCTGCCCTACGCCTGGTTCGGCGGACGCTGCGTGCCATTTGCTGAAGCCACGCTGTCGGTGGCGACCCATGCCTTGCACTACGGCACCGGTGCCTTTGGCGGCATGCGGGCCCTGCCAAATCCTCAAGATCCCGGCGAGATCCTGCTGTTCCGGGCTGATCGCCATGCCAAGCGCCTGAGCCAGAGCGCACGCTTGCTGCTCACTGATTTGCCCGCGTCCACTGTTTTGGAGGCGGTGGAGGCTTTCCTGAAGGCCAACCAGCCCAGCTGTCCGATCTACCTGCGCCCATTCGTTTACACCTCCGATCTCGGTATCGCCCCGCGGCTGCACGACATCGAGACCGATTTTCTGATCTATGGCCTGGAACTGGGGGACTACCTCTCTCCGGAGGGCGTCAGCTGCCGGATCAGCTCCTGGACACGCCAGGAGGACCGCTCTCTCCCCCTGAGGGGCAAGATCAGTGGGGCCTACATCACCAGCTCCCTGGCCAAGACAGAGGCAGTGAAGAGCGGATTTGATGAGGCGCTGCTTCTGAACAGCCGCGGCAAGGTGAGCGAAGCCAGCGGCATGAACCTGTTCATCGTTCGCGATGGGGTGCTCTACACCCCTGGCGTCGACCAGGACATCCTGGAGGGAATCACCCGTGGCAGCGTGATCGAGCTGGCTCGCCACATGGGCTACACCGTGGTGGAACGGCCGATCGACAAGAGCGAATTATTTGTTGCCGAGGAGGTTTTCCTGACCGGCACCGCCGCCAAGGTCACCCCGGTGCGGCGCGTGGAATGCACCGACCTGTCCTCTGATCGGCCGGTCATGGATGCCTTGCGCGAGCGCATCACCGCCATTACCGAGGGGCGAGACCCTAACTTTGAGCACTGGGTGACGCGGATTCGGATTAAGTGATGCACCGCTTTCTGGAGAGACTGCACGCTCCGGAGCGGCCAGTTCTCGTCTTCGATGGGGCGACGGGTACCTCGCTCCAACAGATGGATCTTGGCCCCGATGATTTCGGTGGCGCTGCCCTGGAGGGCTGCAACGAAAACCTGGTGGTGACCAGGCCGGATGCCGTGCAAGAGGTGCACCGGCAGTTCCTTGAGGCCGGTTGCGATGTGATTGAAACCGACACCTTCGGGGCCACCTCGTTGGTGTTGGCTGAATACGACCTGCAGGACCAGACCTACGAGCTCAATGTCAAAGCGGCTCAACTGGCCCGTGAGATGGCCGATCGCTACAGCACCCCAGAGAAGCCGCGCTTTGTGGCCGGCTCCATGGGGCCCACCACGAAGCTGCCAACCCTGGGGCATGTGGGCTTCGATGCGATGCGCGATTCCTTTGCCGAACAGGCCCGCGGCTTGCTGGCCGGCAATGTTGACCTGTTCATCATCGAAACCTGCCAAGACCCGCTGCAAATCAAGGCAGCCTTAGCTGGCCTTGAGCAGGCGTTTGCTGCCGCTGGCGAGCGGCGGCCGGTGATGGTCAGCGTGACGATGGAAACCACCGGCACGATGTTGGTGGGCTCCGACATCGCCGCTGTGGTGGCGATCCTCGAACCCTTCCCGATTGATGTGTTGGGCCTCAATTGCGCCACGGGCCCGGAGCAAATGAAAGAGCACGTGCGCTACCTCAGCGCGCATGCTCCCTTTGTTGTGAGTTGCATCCCCAATGCCGGTTTGCCGGAAAACGTGGGGGGTGTGGCCCACTACCGGCTAACCCCGGTGGAAATGAAGATGGCGATGCACCACTTCATCGAAGACCTCGGGGTTCAGGTCATTGGTGGCTGTTGCGGCACCACGCCAGCCCACATTGCTGCCCTGGCTGAGTTGGCCCAGGAGATGACCCCAGCGGAACGGCCGGTGCGCACGCCCCAGGCCCAACTCCAACGCCCCTTGTTGGGTGCTGAGGCATCGGCGGCCTCGATTTATGGGACGACGCCTTATCACCAGGACAACTCCTTTTTGATCATTGGTGAGCGGCTCAACGCCAGTGGCTCCAAGAAGGTGCGCGAGCTGCTGAACAGCGAAGACTGGGATGGCCTGGTGGCTGTTGCTAGGGGCCAGGTCAAAGAGAATGCCCACGTGCTCGATGTCAACGTCGACTATGTCGGCCGTGACGGTGAGAAAGATATGCACGACTTGGTGAGCCGTTTGGTCACCAACGTCAACCTGCCGTTGATGCTCGACTCCACGGAATGGCAAAAGATGGAGGCCGGGCTGAAGGTGGCTGGTGGTAAGTGCCTGCTGAATTCCACCAACTACGAAGACGGCGACGAGCGCTTCTTCAAAGTGCTGGAGCTGGCTCGGACCTATGGCGCTGGTGTGGTGGTGGGCACCATCGATGAAGAGGGAATGGCACGAACCGCCGATCGCAAGTTCGCCATTGCCCAACGCGCTTATCGAGATGCCGTGGAGTTCGGCATCCCGGCCCATGAAATCTTTTACGACCCCCTGGCGTTACCGATTTCAACCGGCATCGAAGAAGACCGGCGCAATGGCTGCGAAACCATTGAAGCGATTCGGCGCATCATCACCGACTTGCCTGGAGTTCACGTCGTCCTCGGCGTGAGCAATATCAGCTTTGGTCTCTCACCGGCTGCACGGATCACCTTGAACTCCGTGTTCCTGCATGACTGCTGTGAAGCCGGGATGGACGCCGCCATCGTGAGCCCAGCCAAAATCCTGCCGCTGATGAAGATCAGCGATGAGCATCAACAGGTGTGCCGGGATCTGATCAACGACAACCGTCGTTTTGAGGGCTCGGTTTGCATTTACGACCCCCTCACCGAACTCACCACGATGTTCGAAGGGGTGAGCACCAAAGAGGCACGAGCCTCAGGCCCCTCATTGGCTGACTTGCCGGTCGAGGAACGGCTCAAACAACACATCATTGATGGTGAACGAATTGGCTTAGAGCCGGCCTTGGATGAAGGCCTGCAGAACTACAAACCCCTTCAGATCGTCAACACCTTTTTGCTCGATGGCATGAAGGTGGTGGGGGAATTGTTTGGTTCGGGCCAAATGCAACTTCCGTTTGTGCTGCAGAGCGCCGAAACCATGAAAAGCGCTGTGGCTTATCTCGAGCCCCATATGGAGAAAACAGAAGGGGAAAGTTCAGGCAAGGCCAAATTCTTGATCGCCACGGTGAAAGGCGACGTGCATGACATTGGCAAAAATCTGGTTGACATCATCCTCACCAATAACGGCTATGAGGTGGTCAACCTCGGCATCAAACAGTCTGTTGATGCCATCATCGAAGCCCAGCAAACCCATCAGGCTGATTGCATTGCCATGAGCGGTCTGCTGGTGAAATCGACGGCCTTCATGAAGGACAACCTGCAGGCCTTCAATGACGCCGGCATCTCGGTCCCTGTAATTCTTGGCGGAGCAGCCTTAACGCCACGCTTTGTGCAGAAGGACTGCCGTGAGGTTTATAACGGTCAAGTCATCTATGGCCGTGATGCGTTCGCTGATCTGCGCTTTATGGACGCGCTGGTGGATGCGAAAAAAGGTGGTGAGTGGAGTGACACCGAGGGTTTCCTTGGAGCCGTTCCCGAGGGTCTGGGGCTCAACGGCGATGCCCATAGCGATTCAGCAAGCTCGGATGGCGCAGCCAGCGAGCCCACCGAGGAGAAGCCATCACTGCCTGTGAGCCTTGAGCGGTCCGCTGCTGTGCCAGAAGAACCGGCACTAGAGCCTCCCTTCTGGGGGACCAAGGTGCTCAGCGAGCAGGACATGGATCTGGAGGAGGTGTTTGGCTACCTCGATCGCAACGCGCTGTTTGCAGGCCAGTGGCAAATGCGCAAAAGCAAGGACCAAAGCCGCGAGGAGTATGAGCAACAACTCCGCGATAAGGCTGAGCCGGTGTTGCAGGAGTGGTTGCAACGGGCCCGCAGCGAGAAGCTGCTGACGCCGCGTGTGGCCTATGGGTATTTCCCGTGCGGACGCGATGGCAATGCCGTTGTGGTGTTCGATCCCAACGACACCACGCGTGAGCTGGGACGCTTTGAGTTGCCACGGCAACGCTCGGGCAACACCTACTGCATCGCTGATTTTTATCGGGATCTCAGCAGCAATGGCGAACCCACCGATATGTTGCCCATGCAAGCGGTGACCATGGGTGAGAAGGCCAGTGCTTTTGCCAAGGAGCTCTTCCAAGCAGATCGCTACAGCGATTACCTCTACTTCCACGGCTTGGGTGTGCAGATGGCTGAAGCCCTTGCTGAGTGGACCCACGCGCGCATTCGCGCTGAGCTTGGCTTCGCTGCCGATGAGCCTGAAGCCCTGCGGGATGTGTTGGCCCAGCGCTACCGAGGCAGCCGGTATTCCTTTGGCTACCCCGCCTGTCCCAACGTCGCCGATTCAAGGCCTCAGCTGGATTGGCTTGAGGCTGATCGCATTGGCCTGTCCATGGATGACAGCGATCAATTGGAGCCAGAACAGAGCACAACCGCCCTGGTGGCCCTGCACAGCCAGGCGCGCTATTTCAGCGCTTGATTGTGAGAGCCTGAGCGCTTGCTGCGCTGAATCAATGGCGATTGCTGGACCTGGCGGCGTTGATGACGCCATTGCCGCTGGCCTGGACCTCGATGGAACACCGATTCCAGGGCCGATGGTGGACCTCTACCGCGAGGTGATGGAGCTTGAGAGCAAGCGAGCCCGCAGCGGCGTCAAAAAATCAATGCGCAACCGGATCGTCAAAACCGGGGCCAAGCACTTTGATCAAGAGACCTTGAACCAACGCCTCATCGACGCCGGCTGGGATGGTCTGAAGGCCAAGGAGATCGCGTTCTTCTACAGCTGAGCTGATTTATTCGCTGACGCGCCCTTCCAGGGCGTCGATCACGCTTTGTTGAAACGCATCGAGGGCGGAGGAGTCGCTGAGATCTTCCCCCTCTCCGGCGGCGTTCTGGGTCAAATCCTGGAAGTGGAAGGCACCTTCTCCATTCGCCAGAAACTCCATCGCGGAGCTCTCGCCACTCTCTGCAAAGGCATCAACTAGAGCGTGGAAGGCCGCATCTTCGGTGAAATCCCAGCTCATCAGTTCAGCAGGTGTCGATGGTCGAAACAGACAGCCACAACGTGGCCCCCATGACCCATAGCGCCTACCCCCCCGAATCCGTCAAGCTTTTGATAGCAGTTTGTGGCCTGTGAACTCCAACCCAAATGCTCCAAAACACGTTCTGGGAGGCCCTTTGCAGCGATGTGGCTGCCAACCCATGACCGGTTGGTACCGCGATGGCTTTTGCCGAACTGACGCGGCTGATGTGGGTCAACACACGGTGTGTTGCCAGGTGAACGACTCGTTCTTGAGCTACAGCAAGGCCCAAGGCAACGACCTCAGCACGCCGATGCCCCAATTTGATTTCCCGGGGCTGAAGCCTGGGGACCATTGGTGTATTTGTGCGGCTCGCTGGTTGCAGGCCTACGCCGACGGCATGGCTCCGCCGGTGATCCTCGAGCGATGCGAGCAATCGGCCCTGGAGGTGATCCCTCTGGAGTTGCTCAAGGAGCTCGCCTTACCAGGGGATGACGCTTCCATCCCAAGCCAGGAAGCGCCCTGAATCCTCTGGTGTTTGCCGCGCCAACACATCCAACAGATGTCCCGCTGCCCGTTGGGGACTGAACAACTTTTCAGCCGGCACCGCCGAGCGAAACGGTGCTGAGAGCTCGGTTGCCGTGGTCCCTGGGTGCAAAAGGCTCACGCAAGCCAGCGGCAAACGCCTCTTCCACTCCAAGGCCAACGTGCGCAGCAATTGATTTTGGGCGGCTTTGGCCGCCCTGTAGCCATACCAACCGCCGAGGTGGTTATCGCCGATGCTGCCGACGCGGGCTGAGAGGGAGGCAAACCAACACGGCTGGCCATGGCCCAGGGCTGGGGCGACGGCCTTAGCCAGCAGGATCGGAGCAAAGGCATTGATGTTGAACGCTTGTTCCAAACCACTGCGCTGGATGGCTTGCAACCGTTTTTCAGGGCCACGGCCGCCCTCATGCAACCAACCAGCGGTGTTGATGACCATCCGCAGCGGCGGTTGCTGCTGCAGCCAACCACTGAGCTCTTCGAGATCCTCGTCGCGGCAGAGATCCAGGCGCGGCTGACTGCGTCGGCCAAGGGGCAACACCGTGAGTCCTGGGCACTCCTGGTTCAGTAGCTCGCTGATGGCTGAGCCAATGCCCCCCTGTCCAACAACCAAAGCCGAACCATCAAGCTCCTGCAGGCGGGCTGGAACGGGCATGGGAACTCCGATGCGCTGTCGCATGATGGCCATCACATCGTCCTGAGTGCGTGGCCCTGACGATTGGTGTGCTTGGAGGAGGTGCTTGGGGAAGCACCTTGGCCGGACTGCTGAGCCAGGGCGGCCATCGCGTTCAGATTTGGCGGCGTGAGCACGGCCCACAAGCTCTGCAAGCTCTTGCAGCCTCTGAGGTTTTGGTGGGAGCCACCGCCCTGGTCGGTGTCAGTGGCATGGCGCAACAGATCAAGGGCTGGTCAGCCAGACCGATCGTGAGTTGCTCCAAGGGCCTGGACCCAAGCAGCGGTCAAACAGCGAGTGCCCTGTGGAAGGCGGCTTGCCCCCTGTGGCCTGTTGTGGTGCTTAGTGGCCCCAATTTGGCCAGTGAGCTGCAACAGGGACTGCCAGCGGCCAGCGTGCTGGCTGGCCATGACGAGGGGTTGCTCAGCACACTGCAGCAGCAGCTCAGCACAGAGCAATTTCGCCTGTATCGCAACAACGACCCACTTGGGACTGAATTGGCCGGTGCTCTGAAAAATGTGATGGCGGTGGCTGCTGGCATCTGTGATGGCCTCCAGCTGGGCGCCAATGCCCGCGCATCGTTGTTGACCCGTGCCCTGGCCGAAATGGCCACGGTGCTCCACGGCCTGGGAGGCCGTCAGGACACCTTGTACGGCCTAGCTGGCATTGGTGATCTCCTGGCGACCGCGACGAGCCCGCTGAGCCGCAATTACCGGTTCGGACTCTGTATGGCCGATGGCTTGGACCGGCAGCAGGCCCTTGAAAAGGTCGGAGCCACCGTTGAGGGGGTTCCCACCTGTGAAGCCATTGCTTCGCTGGGGCGGCAAAAGCAATGGTCCCTGCCAATCACCGAGAGCGTGGCATTGCTGCTTCAGGGCGCGCTCTCTCCCGCACAAGCTCTTCAGCAACTGATGCAGCGCGAGCTGCGCTGCGAATGACATTGCCCGTGGTTGCTGTTGATGCGTTCAGCGCCGAGCCCCTTGGCGGGAATGGCGCGACGGTGGTGTGGCTTGAGCAACCAGCCGATCGGCAGTGGATGCAGCAAATGGCTGCCGCGTTCAATCAATCCGAGACCGCCTTTCTATGGCGGCATGGGGGTCAGTGGTATCTGCGCTGGTTCACGCCGAGCTGTGAAGTGGATCTATGCGGCCATGCCACCTTGGCGACCACCTTGGCGTTGCATCACTGGAAGCAGCTGCTGATCCATTCACCCCAACACCTACAGACCCGAAGTGGCCCGTTGCGAATTGAACTGCAGAGTCCAATCTCGGCAGCGATTGATTTGCCCAGCGATGGTTTGAAGCCACGCGGGAAGGACCCATGGATGGCCCCATTCCAGCCGCTGCAGCAGTGGACCTCTGATCTTGGCTACGGGGTGCTGTTGCTGGAGCCCACAGCAGATCTCAAGCAGCTCAATCCCGATGATCCCTGCTGGGCCAGTTCCGTTGAAAAAGCTTGGGTTCTGATGCAGCGATGTAGCGGGCCTAGCGATTACCAGCTGCGTTTCTTTGCTCCAGGTCTTGGACTGCGGGAAGACCCTGTGACGGGATCGGCCCATGCCTTGGTGGCCCCCTGGTGGTGTGAACAGCTCCGTCAAAGCTCGGTGCGTGGATGGCAGCCATCACACCGTCCCGGTGGACTCTGTTGTGAACCACTCAGCAGCGGCATGATCCGCCTAACCGGCGATGGGGTCATCCTTTGGGACGGCGACTTGCGCAGCGAACCAGCCCATCCATCTGCGGAGCCATGGCTCGCTTTGCATCCCAACTGAGTGCGTCGGGGCCTGTGGTGTTGCTGTTGGGGCTTCCACTGCTGATGGGTGGGGCGATCTTGGCTTGGATCGTTCAGGACCAGCAGCCCAATTCACAGGCTTTGTCGAAGTCGTTGGTGGATGAACTCCTCGATCAGCAGAGCAGCCATCAGTCAGCAGCTGCGGGAGCCTCGGCCGCTGCGCAGGAGTTGGCCGTTCCCCCCTTGGGAGCCCAGCCTGCGTTAGCCATTCGTGTGATGCTCCATCACGCTTCAGGCCCGGTGTCGATTCACCATGGAGAGCGCTCCGAGACGCTGAACTGCCGAGGCGGTCAACTCACCGGGGCTCCACAGCCCTTGGGATCTGGGCGTTGGTTCCAGGCGGTTGCTGGCGAGCCTGTTGGCCTGAATCAACAGCGTTACCGCGGAGGTGTGCAGGTGCTCTGCCAGGGCAACAAGCTCTTGGTGGTGAATCATGTGCCCTTAGAGGACTACATCAGCTCGGTGGTGGGCGCTGAGATGCCCAGCCACTGGCCAGCTGAAGCCTTAAGGGCGCAGGCGGTTGCAGCCCGTTCTTACGCCATGGCTCACCTGGCCAGACCAGCCAGCCAGGCCTGGAATCTTGGGGCCACCACCCGCTGGCAGGCCTATGGGGGACTGGGCACGGAAAGCAAGAGCAGCCGCGCGGCGGCGGCTGACACGCAAGGGCTGATTCTGAGTTTTGAGGGCGGCATTGTGGAAAGCCTCTACGCCGCTGACCGGCAACTCACCGTGGAAGCCCATGGCCATCTCGGGGCCAGCATGAGCCAACAGGGGGCCCGAAACTTGGCGGACAAGGGTTACCAATTCACGCAAATTCTCTCCAAGTACTACCCCGGTGCGAGCCTGGCGAGGTTGCAACGCTCGTGAGAGCTGCCATGCACGACCTGCCCAATCGGTCTTTGGCGGTTCAACGCTCTGCGTTGCAATCCGGGGCGTTGATCCCGTTAAAGACGGAATTGATCTCTGGAGCCGATGAGCGCTTCCAACTGAGGCGCCTGATCAGTGCCACGCCTAAACACCTCACCAAGGCCGGCCCGAAACCGAACCCTTTTCGGCCGTGGGATCCGCGTTTGGAGGTGGCTTGCCAGCCAGAGCATGTGGTGTTGCTGAATAAATATCCGGTCCAAGCCGGGCATCTGTTGTTGATCACCAAGCAATGGCAGGCGCAGGGTGATTGGTTGCAAGCCACGGACTGGCAAGCGCTTTCGGCGGTGTGGAAGCAGCAGGCTGGCTTTTGGTTTTTCAACAGTTCAGCGGCTGCTGGAGCCAGTCAGCCGCACCGACACTTGCAATTGCTACCCCGAGGCGTCGGCCAGCCGCCGTGTCCATTGGATGCGGAATTTGAGGCTTTGGCCCAAGGGGGATCCCCTCGATGGCCATGGCAACACGCCGTCGCGGCACGACAACTCAAGCCAGCCTGCAACGCCGAAGATCTATTGGCTTGTTATCAAGAGCTAGCGGCTGCGCTTGGGATCGGAACAGCCACGAGCGATCAACGCCCCAAGCACCCCTACAACCTGCTGCTTTGCAACAAGTGGATGGTGATGGTGCGCCGCCGAAAAGAGAGCCACGCAGGATTCAGCGTGAATGCCCTCGGCTTTGCCGGCTACATGCTCGCCACCGATGCGTCGGACATGAGTTGGTTGGCCAACTGTGGCGGAGATGCGTTGTTGGATCAGGTCAGCTTTTAGCTGGCCGCATCCCGCTCAATCTGCTGTTCCAGCGTCGCGATCGCAGCGTTAGCGGCGGCCAGTTGGCGTTCAACAGCATCACGCCAACCCTTGAGCATGTGGAGCTTGCGCTGTTGGTACTTGGCATAGGAGCTGTCACCAGGTTCAGACCAGCAGCAACCAGGAAGCGGAAACATGGGAAACTCGTGCCGTCCTGCCTGTTGTAGCGAAGGCAGAGTCGCTGTCGTTGATGTCGCCTTGTTGCTGTGCGCCACCCACAACACAAGGCCGCCACTGCCATTGATTACTCGCTGATCAAAAGAAAATCTGTTGACCTTTCATCCTGGTCGCAGCTGAGACGCAATGTGAGAGCAGTAAGCCCCATGCGTCCCATGCGTCCTGTTGCTTTTGCTGCTGTTCTGGCTGTTCTGGGTGCCGCCCCAGCGGCGTGGGCCGATGTGGCGTTGATGGCAGGGCAGCGGGCCACTCCCCTCCGCGGCCAGTTCAACAGCGTGCCGGTGTTGCATTCCAACCAGCCGGAGCAGGTCACCGGTCCAGGCATCCTGGTTTCCACCACAGGAGGTCAAGCCAGGGCTGAAAACGGGCAGATGCTGAGGCATGCCACCTACACCTTCAACGGCGACTTCGGTATTCACGCCCATCACAAGTACTACCCCTCCGATGCCAGTCGCCTTGGTGGTGCTCGCCAACGGGGCACGCTGACCATCGCCACCATCGCCATCAACAACGGTGATGCGCCCGTCACCCTGGAGATGAGCCAAGGCTCAGTCAAAAACAGCTTTGAAGCGCCTTACAAAGTCGACGGCCTGATGGGCGTCAAGGTGCAGGGTTATCGGCCCTGGAATGCGGGTCCTGGCGACGCCACATCGGTGCAAATGTTGCGCGGCAAGTTGGATCGCAAGCTGCCCGAGCAGATCACCATTCCCGCCAGAAGCCGGATCATCTTGTTCAGCACCAACCTGCCGGCACGAGGCATTGCCAACGCGCTACTCAAAGGAACCAGCTCAGGACCGTTCCAAATGGCTGTGGTGGCAGCGGAAGATCCCAAATCCGATGCTGATCTCTTTGCGGTCTTGGATGGCCAACAGCTCGCTGGTGGTCGCATCTACCTCGACAAAGTCGCCAAGATCAACAACGGCGAAGTGTTTTCACGGGTTGGTGGCGTTGCCATTGGTGATGCCTACAGCGCTGCCATCAGCCATGACCTCAGGACCAGCCCCCTGCATGTGCCGTTCACAACCACCTCGCGGCACCACTTCGGCACTGGCGAGAACCAGGTGAACCGTCTGGCCACACGCATGCGCGATTCATCGCTCGACAACGTGGGGACCTACGGCGTTCGCTATGACGTCGATCTCAACCTGATCGGCAGTGGCAACCATCGCCTGATGCTCAGCCACCCGAGCATCGCGGGGCGTCAATTCACGGCCTTCCGCGGCACGATTGCCATCACCGACGGCCAAGAAACAGAAGAGCTGCATGTCGGCATGCGCTCTGGCCAAAGCCTGGAACTGAAGGCGCTGCAATTACGGGAAGGCCAGCCACGCAATCTGCGCATCAGCATGGTGTATCCCGCTGATGCCACCCCAGGCCACCTGCTCAGTGTTGTGCCTGAGCAACAGTTGCTGGCTCTGCGACAAAAGCAGACCATGATGCAAGTGGCTCAGCAGCCAGCTCAGCCAGCGCTGATGCCGGTGGCACCGCCACCGCCCATCCCACAACAACAGCGCTTGGGTGCTGGAGCCGTTCTGCAAAAGACAGCTCCACGTCTGCTCCCCTATGGCGGCTGGCCAAACCCTGCTCCGGCGATGCTTGATCCAGCTCGTCCCTATCAGTTGATGCGCCATTGGCTGAACCGTTAAACGACAAGGGCCGCAGGGTCAGCCTTGAATTGCGCGAGGACACGATTGAACGCCTCGACGCTTTGCGCAAGCAATGGTCGCTCCGCAGCCGCGGCGCGGCCATTCAGCGTTTGTTGGACGATCTGCTGCAAGATCTGCCAGCGGAGCACGATGTTGAATCAGAGCAAGACCCCCAACCAGAGGATCATCTGCAGGGGGCCATCGTGTTGGTGTCCTCCACCAATGAGACCCCAGAACCGGAACCAGAGGAACGCAGCACAGGGATCAATTTGCCCGGGTTCGTCTCGCGGCGCACAACCAAGCTCAAGCGGAGCCTCAAAGAACCGGTTGTGAGCGAGGCACAAGCCAGTGGCGAGCGTTTTGAAGTGATGGACGACCAGCAGCTCAGCGCATCCATTGCAGCTGTTCAAAACCAATGGATGTCGCTGTATGGCAGTGAGCCATCGGCCGCTGTTCTCGAAGCAGCCATGAACTGGCTCGGTCAAGACATCTGGCCCAGTGCAGATGCCTCAGAAGGCCAAAGCTTTACTTGGAACGCCGTTCAACAGGTGATGCTCGGTTTCTGTCCCAGTTGGGAGATCCGAGAAGCCAGCGTTGATCGGGTCGTTGTGGCTGCTGGAGTGCTGGAAGATCCCTTTGGCGCAGCATCGCTTCCAATGCGCGTGCCATCGCTGGTGGGTCGGATGACCCAACGGTTGCGGCGCCGGCGTCGTGGCTCACCATTTTTAGATCTACAGAGCACAATGAGCACCCAGGGCTCATTGAAGTTGCTGGGGTTGTCCACTGCGCCTGGCTTCAAGCTCAGCTTGTCGGACATCCGTGAGGCCTACCGCCAAAAGGCTCTGGCTTGCCATCCCGATGCCGGTGGATCAGCAGAGGACATGCGCCGGTTGAATGAGGCTTATCAACTGCTCAAACAGCGTTACGTGCGTACCAACTAAGACTCTTAGTGAGTCTCATGTCTCGTCTCGCCTGAGATTAGCGAGCCGAAAAACTTGCGATGATGATTGCCGCCTGCCAACCCTCGCGTGTGCGACTCAAGGAGTAACTCAAAAGTCTCAGACAAGACCGCTGATGGGTCTCAGAACAAGCCACAACTGATACAAACAAATAGAATATTTGGGAAAGCTAAAAAACCTGTTTTTTCAGAGTTTTCGGCTGCGTTGCCCGTGAGGCAGTGAATGCAAGCCTCAAACAAAAATGCTCGGAATCAGGCACTTGGTCGGGCCCGGTCAATCGATGGCCAAATGGCCTGTCCAATGGCCGTGGACAGGCCATTACGAAGAAAGCCAAAATCCAGTCCTGCCAGTGATTTTGCCATCCCTGATGATTTGGAGCGTATCTGTGTTTGACACAGTGACGCAAGCTGGATGGAGGCCTGAGTGACATGAATTATGAGTCTTAGTCAAGATTTGAAGCGAGACCTGAAGTGGTTCTCATTTGATACAGCCAGCACAGCGAAATTAGCCCAGCTAAGCAGCTAAATCGCCCATTAAAAAATCCGCCAGGAAGATGGGGATCGCAGACCAAAAGAAACTAATCTCGTTCAACGCAATCTGTTCAAAGAGTGAGACCAGGCTTGAGAATTAAATAGGATTAGCAAGGCGAATAAAAGTGCTCCGAGGCGAGGCAACCCAACAAGTGATGACGAGGCGAAGCAACACCGCATGAATTAAATGTATTAACTGGCTCATTCGAGTCTCTACGCAGGACTTGAGACAAGTCGCAAGTGAGACGCCTGATCAGGTGCTGGTCTGCATCCCTTGAATCAAATAGTCAAAGAACGGCGAAATGAATTGGGCGTCATCAGGGGAGAGCAAAGCAATGGAGGCCTGCTTGAGGCAGCGCATCGCTTCGACCATGCCCGGCATCGGAACGCCAAGGCTGTTGTACATCTCGCGGGCGCCGATCAGACCCGTGCTTTCGATAAAGCTGGTGCTGCCGGCCAAACCGCCGTAAGTCACCAGCCGCAAATACCAGCTGAAATCCCGCAGGCATTGGGCCCGTTGCTTTTGGCCATAGGCATTACCGCCGGGCGCCACATAGTCGGGCTTGCGGGTGAAGAGTTGCTTGGCTGATTCATCAACGATCTTGCGCTCGTTCTCAGTCAGCACACGGGCCACCCGAACACGGCGATCGCCGTCGTTCAAAAAGGCCGCCATCGAGCGAAGCTCACCGCTCGTTGGATAACGGAGCTCGTCGTCAGCTTGAAGGATTAGATCCTTTACAACGCTCATCGCAACACCTTGGCCGCCGCCACTTTACTGAGCTCAACTCGCCTCTGGCTGCCGAACAGCAGAAACCACGCGAGCTGTAATGCCCAGCGGTAGCGTCAAGGGATGCCTGTTGATGCCAGCCATCCCAACCAGCTGACGCTGGAGATCAAAGATCTCGCCCTCGACGGGACCGGCCTTGCTCAACACGACGGCAAGTTGGTCTTTGTTTCAGGCGCTCTGCCGGCAGAAACCGCCACGGTTCGAATCACAGGGCAAGGACGGGGCAAGCTTCACGGGGAGATCAGCGAGCTCACGTGCTCGAGCCCTGATCGGCGTGATCCCGTCTGCATCCTTGCCGGCAAATGTGGTGGCTGCAGCCTGTTGCATTGGCAAGACCAGGCCCAGAGCGAGTGGAAACAGCAGCAGCTGCAAAACACCCTGCGTCGTGTGGGACGTTTGGAATGTTTGGTGGAGCCCATCCGCTCAACCCAGGCGGTGTTGGGCTATCGCAACCGCGCCATCATCCCGGTGCAGGAGCGGGATAACTCCTTAAAAGCTGGTTTTTTTCAACGCGGCAGTCACCAGGTGGTGAACATGAACCACTGCCCCGTTCTCGACCCCAGGCTGGATGCCTTGATCGAGCCGCTCAAAGCAGATCTTCAAGCCGCCGGCTGGCCGATCTACAACGAGGACACCCAAAAGGGTTTGTTGCGTCAGTTGGTGCTGCGAGCCGGAGTCTCCAGCGGTGAAGTGTTGCTTGGGGTGGTCGTTCGCGACGATCAGTTTCAAGGGGCACAGGAGTTGGCTGAGCAGTGGATGCAGCGCTGGCCCGAACTGGTGGGTGTTGTGCTGAACGTGCAACCCAAACCAGGCAACACCCTGCTCGGCCCAAAAGAAAGGCTTCTGGCTGGTCGGCCCTGGTTGATGGAAAGCTTTGCAGGACGCCGCTTCCAAATCGGTTTAGGCACTTTTTTTCAAGTGCACCACCAGCAAGCGGAAGCGCTGGTGGATGCGTTGCGTAGCGAGCTTCAACTCCAATCCGGGGAGGTGTTGGTCGATGCCTATTGCGGTGTGGGCACCCTTGGACTCCCGTTAATCCAAGAGGGTGTTCGTCTGATTGGCATTGAGCAAAGCCGCGAAAGCATTGAGCGGGCTCAATGCAATGCCCTGCTCAATGGACTGGAAGACACGGACTTCCATGCCGGTTCTGTCGAGCGCCGGCTGCAGGAATTCCTGCCTTTTACCGATGTGCTGCTCCTCGATCCACCGCGCAAGGGATTGGATGCCCGGGTGTGTGAGGCGATCAGGGAGCAACCACCAGCACGCATGGCCTATGTCAGCTGCAATCCAGCCACCTTGGCCCGCGACCTAGCGCTCCTCTGCGCCGACCAGCGTTTTGAGCTGACGAAGGTGGTGCCGTTTGATTTCTTCCCGCAAACCACCCACATCGAGGCGATGGCAATCCTGACTAGCAGCGCAGCTCAGCTTTGAAACTTTTTTCCAAGCTTTGACGAACCTTGTTGAGCAGGGGATCGACCTGCTCATCGCGCAGGGTTGCTTTGGGGTCACGGAAGCGCAGACGCACAGCCAGGCTGCAAGAGCCTTCTGGGATTGGTGATCCGCTGTAGCGATCGAGCAAATCCACGTGCTCGAGCAGTTGGCCGCCAGCCTTGCGAATCGTTTGCAGCACGCTGGCCACATCCTGCGTGTCCTCGACAACAAAGGCCAGATCGCGTTCGCTCGCTGGCACCGTCGCAAAAGACTTAAACGCTGGGCAGTAGCGGTTCGTGCGGCTGGCCGCGGTGAGCACTGGCTGCAGGGCTAGATCAAAGATCAATGTTCCAGAGGGCAGATCCTGCTGCTCGGCCAGGCGCGGATGCAGCTCTCCAAAGACGCCAATCACCTTGCCTTCGAGCACGAGGGTGGCGCTGCGCCCTGGATGCAGCCGCTCGTCATCCTCTAAGCGGCGGTCTTGCAAGCTCAAGCCCAATTGGGCCATGGCGAGTGCCAAGAGGCCGCGACCCTGGTGATAGCTCAAAGGGGAAGGCTGACCGCTCGTGCTCCACAGGCCCTGACGTCGCTCACCGGCCAGAACACCACAGAGCCGCTCCTCTTCGCTGAACACGTCGCCATCACGGGCAAACACCTTGCCGATTTCAAAACCCCAGAAGCCCGCCTGGCTGGCTTGAAGATTGCGCGCAGCAGCCTCCAGCAAAGCCGGAACGACAGTGGTCCTCAGGCAGCCGTAATCGGTCAGCAATGGATTGCTAATCGCCACCTGCGCTGGATTGCTCGGTTCTTCAGTGGCCACCAGCGACAGGTGGCTGATCTCCTGCAGGCCTGCTGCGCGCAGGTTGGAGCGCAACCGCCTGAGCAACTCCTGCTCAGCCGTTAGACCGCCAGGCTCCACAGGATCGGGCAGGTGGGAGCCGAAGTTGTCGTACCCCACCAAACGGGCGATCTCCTCGATCAGATCCACTTCCCGTTGCAAATCCAGTTGCCGCGACGGTGGGACCTGAACACTCCAATGGCTGATCTGATCGTCGTCGTCGTGGTGCGATTGCAAAGAACAGCCCAAACGCTCCAGCAGGGCGCCCACCTTGGAATCCTCAATCCATTCACCACTGCCCAAGGGGCCTAAGAGCCGATCGAGTGCTTCACGCCGCAGAACCAGCGGTTCGGTGGCGCTGGCCACAGGGCTCGCCTGCCAACGGCCGGTGACCTTGGCCTGACAAAGCTCCTGAAGCAGGGCAACAGCGCGGTTGCTGGCTTCGAGCGTCAAGGCTTGGGGTACACCTCGTTCAAAGCGGGCGCTGGACTCTGTGCGCAGCCCGGCGGCACGGCTGCTGCGGCGCACGAGATTTTGTGGGAAGACGGCGGCCTCGAGCCAAATCCTCTGCGTGGACTCGGTGACAGCGCTGCTTTGGCCTCCCATCACGCCAGCCAGTGCAACGGCTTGGCCGCCATGGCTGACCAAGAGATTGTCTGCGCGCAGCTTGAGGGTTTGTCCGTCGAGCAGCTCGATGGACTCATCGCTGCTGGCTGCTCGCAAGCCGAATCCCTCAGGGCCAAGGTCTGCGAGCCGGTCGCGGTCGTAGGCGTGAAGGGGTTGGCCGGTTTCCAGCATCACCAAATTGGTGATGTCCACCACGGTGTTGATGCTGCGTTGGCCGGCAGCTTCCAAACGCTGCCGCAGCCACTTGGGGGATGGCCCATTGCTGATCCCCTCAAGTGCTGTGAGGCTGAACAGCAGGGCGTGATCACCGAAAGGAGCTGTTTCCAACTGGACCGCTGGCTCTAGCTCAGCAGATGGAGGCTCCTGAACGCTGAGGTCTTCCAGGGCCGCCACCTCACGGGCAATTCCCAGCATCGACATGCCATCGGGTCGATTGGCGGTGATGGCCAGCTCGAGGATGTGATCGGTTAAGCCCAACAAGGGGCCCACTGGTTCACCAAGTTGTGGCAGCGGTGAACCCTGCTCGCCAGCCACAACCTCGAGGTCAACCAAGCCCTCGGAATTGGTTTCCAAGCCCAGCTCGGAGAGCGAGCAGAGCATCCCGCAGCTGTCAACGCCGCGGAGTTTGGCGGGTTTGATGGTGAGGTCCACAGCCGGCAAATGGCTCCCAACGGTGGCGACAGCAACGGCCATGCCCTCACGCACATTGGCTGCACCGCAAACGATTTGGAGGGGCTCGCTGCCGCCGCCAATCGAGACCGAGCAGACATTCAGCTTGTTGGCATCGGGGTGGGGGGTTTTGCTGAGCACTTGACCCACCACCACACCAGCCGCACGGGCCGCTAAGTCCTCCTGCTCCTCCACTTCAAAGCCAGCCATTGAAAGCTGTTCAGCCAGGCTGTCGACGTCACTGCGGAAGGGAACCAAGTCCCGAAGCCACTGCAGCGATACGCGCATGAAATCCAGCTGGAAGCGGGCGGATCCTACCGATGAGCGGGAGCCACTCAGTTATGATGGCGGATTGTCACACCGCTCCGCTCAAGCAGCGCACGTCCTTCCATGGCCAAAAACAAGGGCGTCCGGATTGTGGTCACTCTCGAGTGCACCGAATGCCGGTCCAACACTGATAAGCGGTCTCAGGGAGTGTCCCGCTACACCACTGAGAAAAACCGCCGCAACACCACAGAACGGCTGGAGATCAAGAAGTTCTGTCCCCACGACAACAAGATGACGGTCCACAAAGAGATCAAGTGATCTCACGCTCGTTATCCCACTTCCACTGACTCTCCAATCCCATGCCTCCCTCCTTCTTTAAAAAGCGGCTGTCTCCGATCAAGCCCGGTGATCCGATTGATTACAAGGACACCGATCTGCTGAAGAAATTCATCACTGAGCGCGGCAAGCTTCTGCCCCGTCGCATGACTGGCCTCACCGCCAGACAGCAGCGTGACCTGACCAACTCCGTCAAGCGCGCCCGCATCGTCGCGCTTCTGCCCTTCGTGAATCCAGAAGGCTGAGTTCGAAACCCGCCATCCAGCCAGGTGATCTGGTGGGTGTTTGCGACGACCGCAAACAACCCCGCCTGGCTCTCCTCGAAGCCCTGTCCAACGGCAGGGCTTCGTTGCGTTATGCCGCCGCTAGTGGCCAGCAGCAGCGCCCTGTGCCGCTGAAGCAGGTTGAACTGATCGTTCCCCTCAGTGCCAGCAGCAGCAGCGACCTGGCCCATGCCCTGTCCGCCACCAGCAGCAGCTCCACTGAACTGGCCCTGGCCTGGATGGAGTCGCAGCAACAGCAATCACCGGCTCAGAGCTACTCGCTGGCGTCTTTGGGTCAACTGCTGCGCAACGACCCCACACCACAACAGCTGGCGGCTCTGTGGCTGTCCTTACAGAGCCCGCAAGATTTGTGGCGTTGGAAAGCGGGGGTGGCCACAGCCCGCAGCAGCTCAGAGCTGCGGCAACTGCGCCGCAGCCGCCGATCCCAGCAACTCGAGCAAGCAGGCCGGCAAGGGCTGCTCGATGCGATAGCAGCCCGCAGACCAATCACGGCCCTCGTGGGTTCGAAGCCGGCCCAGGAGCTTTTGCGGGGGCTCAAGCAACTCGCTGGCGCTGAGAAGCCAGAGGAGGTGAGCCTGGCCCCTGAACTCCACCAAGCCTTGCAACGGGCTGGATACGACGGTTCAGCGCAGGTGTTGCAGCAGGTGTTGGTGGACCTGGGTTTGCTGCAACCAGGGCAGCCCTTGCGGTTGCTTGGATCAGCATGGGAGAGCAACTCCGAGGTGGAGTTGCCAACAGCCCAGATCGATCCACAGCGTAGAGATCTGACCCATTTGAGCTGTTTCAGCATCGACAGTGCCTCCACCCAAGAGGTGGATGACGCCATTGGATTGGAGCGCCGCGACGGAGACCTCTGGATTTGGGTCCACATTGCTGATCCCCATCAATGGCTGGAGCCGGGAGATCGTCTGGATCTTGAGGCCCAGCGCCGGGGCTCAACGCTTTATCTCAGTGGCGGGGCCATGCCGATGTTCCCGATGGCCGTGGCGCGTGACTGCATGAGCTTGCGGCCCATGCGCCGCTGCGGCGCCTTGAGTGTGGGCGTCCTGCTCGATGCCGACGGCGCCATCACCGCGGTCAAACCTTGCCGCAGTTGGGTGAAGGTCTCCTATGGGCTCACCTATGAGGATGCCGATGACTTAATCGAGCTGGCTCCGCCTGAGGATCCTGATCTGGCGGAATTGGCGGAGCTCCTCAAACGCCGCACAGCCTGGCGCGAACAACAGGGAGCGCTGCTGATGGAGCAGGCCGAAGGTCGTTTGTTCCGCAACGGCGCGGCTGAACTCGCGCTCGAGATCACCGAACCCGGCCTAGCCCGCTCCTGCGTCAGCGAAGCCATGATTCTCGCTGGTGCAGCCATGGCCGAATGGTCGAGCCAACACGAGTTGGCGATGCCCTTTCGGGTGCAAGCCGGATCCAGTCAGGACAATGCAGAGGCCAACCAATGGCCCCAAGGCCCAGTGCGTTGGGCCCAGCAGCGACGGGGGCTGAGCCGCAGCCGCTTGCAAAGCAAAGCTGAGCCCCATGGCTCACTGGGTCTGCCGATGTACCTGCAGTGGACGTCCCCGATCCGCCGCTACGGCGATTTATTGGCTCACCGCCAGTGGTTGCAATTCAGTGGACACCTTGAGGGCGAACCGCTCGACGCTGAAGCCATCGGCGCGCTACTGCAGCGCTTGGATCAAGGTCAACGGGAGGCGAGTTTGATTGCACGGCAAGACCAACGCATGGCCCTGTTGGAATGGCTGGCCGGACCTATCCCGCAATGGCCGCAGCCAGCGACCCTGCTGAGCTGGCTGCGGGAAGACAACGGCATCGCTCTGGTGCGGTTGGAGGCCTGGGCCATGGAGTTGCCGGCCCAAATTGAACCCGGACTGGGGCTTGGCGATCAGCTCTTCATCCAGCTGGAGCGGGTTGATCCCGCCAGCGACCTGCTGCGTCTTAAGGGCATAGCCGGTTAACCCGCCACCAGGGTCCAAAGGGATTGGCAGAACCCTCCAGATCCAGCCAGCGTCCGTGTTGATCAGGCAGGACCTGCTGCACCTGCGGCTCGAGGGTGATCAGGGATAGGCGCTGCCCAGATTCGGTATCACCCCACCAACGCTCACCGTCAATCTGAATCAACAACCGTTGCTGCTGGCTGGCTGGTTCGTGTGGAGCCGTGGCGGGTTGATGCTGAGTGGACTCTCCATCGAGCCGATCCAGCTGCAGCTGAGCCCAGTCGGGCTGATGCCACGGCAGCTCAGGGCACGGAACAACACCCGAGGGGGCCACCGGATCATTCAGCAGCTGCCGCTGCAACTCGGACACCGGCAGCTCAGCCACAGCAAGGCGCTGCTGCACGCAGAGCGCGGCCGCTTGACCAGCGGCTTGTCCAACCAAGAGCAGCAATGGGCCCATCCGGGTCGCCCCATTAGCCATGTGGCTCACGCTGATGGATTTATCAGCCATCAACAAATTGCTGATCTCAGGGGTGTACAGCGCACCAAAGGGGATCACAAATGGCGTTCCGCTGCGGCGCCCACCCCAGGCCATGGATTTATCCGCCAAGTGCCACTCACGTTCGCCGTAGTGGTGGTCATTGGCGTAGTTCCCAATGGCGATCGCCTGTTGTTGGTGTTCAGCATTGGGGGAGTGCGGCAGCAAGTCCTGCTCAATCACCGTGGTGGCCCCTATCAAGCGGCGCCCCTCACGCCAGTAGGGCTGAAAGGCCAAGGCCTCTCCAGCAAAGGCTGATGCAGGCTGCAGCTGCGGGCCACAAGCGGCTTGCAGTTGAGCCAGGAAAGCCTCGCTGTGCTGACGCAGGCCTGTGAGCTGCTCTCGCTGGCGCTGGGCATCCCCGCTGAACACCGCCCCTGGATCAACAGGCCAGTCGTTGCCGTGCAAGGGCCAATTCAGCATCAATTGCTGGCCTGGGAGTCGGCCATAACTCAGCAGTTGGGGCAGTGAAAAACGATCAGCGCAGCCTTTGAAGAGTGCGCTGAAGGGCTCGACCGGCTGCTCTGGTGGAGTCCAAGGCCCTTGCCACTGTCCATGGATCACCCAGGTGGGTGATTGCACCGGTTCGCGCTCAAAAAAAGGATCCTTCAGTGCCTCAGCTGAGGGGGCGCTGGGCTCACCCCACTGCTGCTGGGAGTCCCAACCCAAACGGTGGGGAATGTCTGCCAACGCCAAGCTGTCGCCGAGCTCGCTGCCATCAACGAGCACATCAAAACTGATGGTGATCGGTTCCCCATTGCGCTGCAGAACGGCCTTGCTCAGCTGATCACCATTGCGCTCCAGGCTCAACACTTCAACGCCCGACCACCAGCTCAGGGGGCGAGCTTCACGGATCCAGCGCTGCAGGATCGATTCAGCTTGTTGCGGGCGGAACCCAAAGCAACTGACCCAGTTGTGATCGAGCCCGTCGGGTAGTTCAAGACGCAACTGACGCAGCAAGGCACCCCAAAGTCCGCTCTGCCAGGCACTCAGCTCATTGCCATCGGGGGCCGACACACCACCACTGGTGATCATTCCGCCGGTCCAGGGGCCGGGTGTCACCAGAAGTGTTTCAACGCCAGAGCGGGCGCATTGGAGCGCGGCGCCACAGCCACCAATGCCGCCACCTATGACCAGAACGGGGACGTGGCCCTGCTGAAAAGCCATCGCTGCACTGAACTGAGATCATCATGCTGACGGGCGCAGCCTCAGTAAGATCGCGTTGATGACAAGCACACTCACCACTCCGCTTTATTACGTCAACGACAAGCCCCACATCGGCAGTGTTTACACCACGTTGGCAGTCGATACTCTGGCCCGTTTTAAGCGACTTAGCGGCGAGAATGTGGTGTTCATCACGGGATGCGATGAACACGGTCAAAAGATTCAACGAACCGCTGAATCAGCGGGGATTGATCCTCAACAACATTGCGACCAAATCAGCAGCACCTTTGCATCGGTGTGGTCGCAGTGGCAGATCAGCAATGATCGTTTCATACGCACCACAGATCCCCGCCACCAATCGATTGTTGAGCAGTTCTTCGCCCGAGTCGAAGCCAACGGCGACATTATTGAAGGCCGGCAACAAGGCTGGTATTGCGTTGCCTGTGAAGAATACAAAGATGATCCGAAAGAGGCCCAATCACCCCACTGCCCGATTCACCAGAAACCCTTGGAATGGCGTGATGAGGCCAACCTGTTCTTCCGGCTGAGTCGTTACCAAGACGCCATTGAAAAGCTCATTGCAACCGAGGGCTTCATTCGCCCAGCCAGCCGGCGCAAAGAAGTTGAAAATTTTGTTGCCAACGGCCTTCGAGATTTCTCCATTTCCCGGCGAAACGTGAGCTGGGGTCTGCCGGTCCCTGGTCATGACGGGCACACCTTCTACGTCTGGTTTGACGCCCTGTTGGGCTACATCACAGCCCTTCTAGAGCCTGATCAGCCAGCCACGCTGGATCAAGCCCTCAGTAATGGCTGGCCAGCCCAATTGCACGTGATTGGCAAAGACATCTTGCGCTTCCACGCTGTGTATTGGCCCGCGATGTGTTTATCCGCTGGGATTGATTTGCCAACAGGGGTGTTTGGCCATGGCTTCCTCACCCGGGAAGGTCAAAAAATGGGCAAGTCCATGGGGAATTCCATTGACCCCACCCGTTTGGTTGAGCTCTGCGGCCGCGATGCTGTGCGCTGGTACCTGCTGCGTGACATCCAATTTGGCGACGATGGCGATATCCAGCAGCAGCGCCTCTTGGATCTGGTCAACAACGATCTAGCCAACACCATCGGCAATCTGGTGAATCGCTCCATTTCGATGGCCCGTAAATGGTTTGAGGGTGTTCCATCACTGCCTCAAGAGCTCCCCAGCAACCATCCCCTCAAGCAAGCCGCACAAGCCGCGGTGGCTGATGTGGCGAGCCACTACCAAGAGCTCAGGTTCCATGCTGTGGCCGAACAGGCGCTGCAGTTGGCCATTGCCGCCAACGGTTACCTCAGTGATCAAGCTCCTTGGAAGGCCATCAAAGATCCAGCCAACCGCGATCAAGTGGCCGCTGACTTGTATGCGGTGCTGGAAGCCAGCCGCGTGGTGGGTGTTGTGCTGCAACCGCTCTTGCCCGAGTTCAGTGAACGGCTTTTGCAGCAGCTCAATGCACCCTCAGGGGATTGGATCGAGCTTTTGAATTGGGGGCAGCTCACGCCAGGCCCATTGGATGCACCATCCCCGCTGCTGCAACGCTTGGAGCTGGAGGAGCCAATTTGAAGGTCTTTGCTCTAGGCGCGGGAGCGGGGCTGCTCTGTTTGCTGTTGCATGGATGCGTCGGTGTGTCGCAAAGTCCAGAGCCAGCGAAACCGTTTCAGTTCCGTAGCCTCACACTTCGGCAAAACGATGAGGCTGGTGAGCCCCTTTGGGAGTTACGCAGCCCCCGCAGCCGCTATCAACTCGACAACCGCCAAGCGGTTGTGACCGCTCCAGTGGGGGTGCTTTATCGAAAAGGGGAGCCCGCCTATCGGCTGAGTGCACCCAAAGGGTTATTAATCCGCGATGGCGAGCAAGTCGAACTGATTGATGGCGTTCACCTTCGGGCCTTGGATGGCAGTGGGTTGGTGATCACAGGCAACCGCGCTGTATGGACACCCAATGACGATCTTTTGGTTTTGCAAGGTTCTCCCAAGGCTGAGGATCCACAGCAACTGCTCACCGCAAGGCACGCTCAGTTCGATTCCAAACTCGAACAACTTCAGTTGCGCGACAACTTGGTCTTGAGACGCTGGAACAAAGGTCAATCGCACCGTGAGCCAGCAACTTTGCTGTTGCGTAGCCCAGAAGCTGACTGGAATCTCAAATCTGGCGCTTTGACCGTGGCAGGTCCTGTCAAAGGAGTGCAGCGGCCCGAGGCCAACCGGCAACGGTTGTTGTCGGCCTCCGCATTGACCGGCAATACCACCGAGAACTGGATTGACTTTGAGGCTCCCGTCACAGTCGATGAAGCCGCCGAAGGCTTGACATTGCGAGCCGGTAAAACCCGTTGGTGGACCCAAGACAACCGCCTGAGCTCAAGCGCACCGGCTCAGGGAACCTTCAAAAAGCTCACAGCCAGTGGTGGCGGATTTGAGCTGTGGGATCAGCGCAAGGAACTCTTGCTCACGAGCGATTGCCAGCTGCAACAGCCTGATCAATCGTTAAACGCCAAACAGTGCCGTTGGAATTGGGACACCGGTGAATTGATGGCCCGAGGTTCCGTTGAGCTGCGGCGTGAACAACTCAATCAACTCACGCGAGCGGAAGTCATGCAGGGCTTCACGGGTGAGGATGGGCAGATTCGCTTCACAGCTCCTGGTTCTCGGGTGCAGACGAGGCTCGAGTTTGATCAGCCTGATTCAGCTGAGCCATCGGATCGCAATCAAGCTGCTCCAGTGCAGTTCTGAGCTTTTCAGCCACGCCTTTGATCCAGATCTCATCGCTGCGGCTGAAACAACGCACAGACCAGCCCGCCACCAAAAGCCATCCCCTGGCGCCTAGGGGTTCGACCACAACCGCTGGAGTGTTCTCAGGGAAGTAAGCAAATTCGCTGCGGCCTGGATACAAGGTCAAATTGACCAGGCCAACGGTTTGCTGTTGCTCTCGGGCCCGTTGGACGATGGGCCCCGGCTCAAATGGCTTGGAGGTCAACACACCGCGCCGCATCAATTCGTTCTGATCCCAAACGAGCAACACACTCGCTGCTGGAGTTGCTTTGAGCAATTGATGGCTGGCCCAGGCCAGCTCCAGCCGAATGCCTTCAGGCAACCCTTCATTGAGCTCAAAACCCTGGGGTCCTTCCAAGCTGACGCGTTCGCGGGTGGTGGGATTGGCCCGGGTCCACAACACCGCCACCAACATCAGTCCAACAGCCATCACACCAGCGAGCACCGATGCGCGTTGAAAGATCGGCAGTGCGCTGCCCAAATCAACGGGGATCAGCAGGGAGTTGATAACAACGAGCAGCAAGCCAACGACACCACAGCCAAGAACCACGCGGGCTTGTGATGGCATGGACCTCATGGCTTTGCTGCAAGGCTGCCATTCCACCGCGCTTTGGCTGAAATAGGGGCAACTCCCGCTGATGCGATGACCCCGGAACAGGCTTTCGCTGCAATTTGTCTGGCTGCTGTGGCCAGTGATGGGGTGGTGGGTCGCGATGAGGCCCGAAGCCTGCGGATTGAGTTGGAGTTTCGAACCCCCTATGTGGGCATGGATGAAGCCACCATGGCGGGGTTGTTTGACGATCTGCTGGAGCTCTGGAGGAGCGAGGGCACCGAAGCCTTGGTCGCCAAAGCAGCCCCCTGCCTGAATCAGGTGCAGCGTGAAACCGCTTTGGCGGTGGCGATTCAATTGGTCCGCGCCGATCGAATCATTGAGCCTGAAGAACTCAAATTCATTGATCAGCTCGCCGGCCATTTGGCCCTACCCGAGACGATGAGCCAGCAGATCATCACGGTGATGGACATCTTGCACCGTGACGCTTTGGCCATGGCGGGCGAATGAAGGGCAGACTGGGCAGCGATTGCCTGGGGGTCATGGCTCGTCTTTTGCCGCTATTGCTTCTGCTTGTCAGCTTGGCGCTGCCTGCCTTGCCGGCTTTGGCTGTTGCTCCCGCAGACTTTCCAGCCGGCGCACCCGAGGGCCACGTGTTGGATTCAGCCGATGTGCTGAGCCGGGCCTCCACTGGTGAATTGGGTGCACGCTTAGCCAACTTTGAGAGCGATCACATCAATGCGAATTTGGTGACGGTTAAGCGTCTCGACTACAACGTTGACCTTGATTTGTTTGCCTCTGAGCTGCTCAGCCGCTGGCACGGTTCCGACGATGACAGTGATCTGTTGATCGCGATTGATTCAGGGGCCAACGCAGCTCGTATTGCTGCCGACCCCACCCTGTTGCAGCGTTTGCCCAATGCGCTGCTTGAGAGCACAGCCGATGAAACGATGTCGGTAGCCCTGCGCGATGGTGGCCGTTACCGCCAGGCCACGATTGATGCCCTCTCCCGACTGGAAACGGTCTTAGCTGGTCAAGAAGATCCCGGTCCTCCCGAACTGATTGAGCAAGTGGCCGTTGTGAGCAATGTCCCAACCAAGGAAGAGACCGAAGAGAGCAATGCCTTGATTTGGGTGGCCGTGCTGTTGGTTTTGGGAACGCTTGTGCCGATGGCCACTTGGTGGGTGTTCTCTCGCTGAACCTCGGCATCATGGGCTGACGCCCAGTTCGACGGCATGGGACTGAATGACTGGCTTGGCACCTTTGCCAAGGCCGAAGGACTGGATTTGAGTAGCGATTTGGAGCAGGCCTATGAGGCTGCTCTGATGATCCAAGGCTTAGAGCTCGAATATTTCAACGACCGCCCTGTTCGCACCGATGTCAATTTGGGTTTGCCGCAAGCAACCCAAACGCAGATCTTTCGCCGCTTTCGCTCGGCATTGGAGATTTGCCGTGCCCTGCTCTCATCGATTGAGCGCCAGCGCGCCCAGCTCGACAGCCAGGAACTGCGGCAGCTGCAGCTGATTGAGTCGGTGGTGCGGCGCTATCGCAGCAAAGACGGTCAAACCCTGTTTCAACGCCCGGACCCTCTACCCCGCAGTCTGCTTGGGGTGTTTGATCGGGTTCGCAATCAATTGGATCCAGAAGCCGAAGCCAATGTGGTGGCTGGTTTCCGGCGCCGGCGTGATTCCACGTTGGTGTCGCTGCGGATCCTGCTGTTGATGATTTTGGTGCCACTGCTGTTGCAGCAGATTTCGCGCACCTATGTGATCTCACCCTTGGTGGATCGCATTGCCCCTGATATTCCTTTCCTCAGTTACACCAAGCCACGGCTGCAGCAATCTGCGGTGGCCAGCCTGCGGGAATACAAAGCTGAGATCGAATTTGCAGCGCTACTGGAGGGAGAAGACAGCCCATCGGTGGAAGAGCTGCGCCAAAAGCTCACGCTCAAAGCAGCCGAGCTGAAAGATGAGGCGGACTCCGAGAGCACCACAGCGATCAAAAACGTGCTCGCCGATGTGGTGGCCACCATCGGCTTTGTGTTGGTTTGCCTGTTTGGCCGCGATGAAATCCGTGTGCTGCGCGGCTTTTTTGACGAGGTGGTCTACGGCCTCAGCGATAACGCCAAGGCATTTGTGATCATCCTGTTCACCGACATTTTCGTTGGTTTCCACAGCCCAGAGGGTTGGACTGTGCTCCTGCAGGGAATCTCTTCTCATCTGGGGATTCCAGCTGAAGAGCAATTCATTGATCTGTTCATCGCCACCTTCCCGGTGATCCTGGCGACGATCTTCAAGTACTGGATCTTCCGCTACCTCAACCGCGTGTCGCCGTCCTCGGTGACAACCCTGCGCGGCATGAATGGCGGTGGCTAATCACCTGTTGATCACCGGTCCATCGCGCGGCGGCAAAAGTGAATGGGCGGAACAGCGCATCCGCGAGATGGCTGGTGCAGCCGCAATCACCTATCTCGCCACCGGACCCACACTCCCCGATGACGCTGCCTGGCAACAGCGCCTGAGCCGTCACCGCCAGCGGCGCCCAGAGCATTGGCGTTTGCTGGAAGCTTCGTCCATTTCAGCGGTGAGCCAGCTGTTGCAGCAGGGCAGCGACTGCCAGGAGGACTTCGTTTTATTGGACTCCCTCGGTGGACTTGTGGCCTCAGCCCTTGAGCTCGAGGAGGAGTGCTGGCTGGAGTTGCAGGCTGCCTTTCTGATGGCTCTCGAAAAACGATCAACCCCTGTGGTGTTGGTGGCTGAGGAAGTGGGCTGGGGCGTGGTTCCGCCAACCGCCATCGGCGGACGCTTTCGCGATCGCAATGGAAGCCTGACCCGGCAGTGTGAGCAACTCTGCTCGGAAAGTTGGCTCGTGGCAGCTGGACGCGCCTTGCCTCTCCATCAGCTCGCACAACGCCTCAATCCCGCACCCTGAGTCATGCCTCAGATCGTTTTGGTGGAGCCTGAGATTCCGCCCAATACCGGCAATATCGCCCGCACCTGCGCGGCCACAGAGACCCCCCTCCACCTGGTGGAACCCTTGGGCTTTGAGATCAATGATCGCCAGTTGAAGCGTGCTGGTTTGGATTACTGGCCCCACGTTCCCTTGGTGCAACACTCCAGTTGGGGAGAGTTTTTGAAGCACCATCAGCATCATTCAGGACGCTTGTTGGGGTTCAGCCGCCATGCCAGCCGCTCCTACCTGGAGATTGATTATCGAGCAGACGACTGGCTGATTTTCGGTTGTGAAACCAAAGGATTAGCCCCTGAAGTCCAAGCCAATTGCGATGACCTCCTTCTGATTCCGATGACGTGTTCAGCGGTGAGAAGCCTGAATTTGTCTGTGGCTGCAGCGGTTGTGCTGTTTGAATCTCGTCGCCAATTAATAAACGGTTAAAGCATCTGTTTATCTAATGATCGGTGGATTTCATCCCACCTCACCCTTGATCATTTACCTACGAGCAGGTAATTTACGCCCGATCCCGCCTGAGGGGATTGGTTCTCAGTCATTTTTTGCGTGAAGCCAAGCACCCTTTTCGTTCTGGGCACCTGCAGCTCACCCGTGGTGTTGGCCATGGCTGCTGGTTTTCCAAGTCGAAGCGATGATCTGGTGATTCCCGAGCTGCCCCCCTTGGTGGCTGCAGCTCCGGCCTCTGTCTCCACCCTTTGGGTGAAGACCTTGGAGAAAGTCAGTGTGATGGATCTCGCTGAGCAAGTGGAGATGGAGCCGATTCGTTTGGCCCAGCTCAATGGTCTCAGCGCCCTCGACCATTTTGAAGCTCAGCAGTGGGTCGCCCTGCCTGAGTCACTTGAGTCATCACTGTTTTTAGTGGCCTCTCTCGACGCCAATTCGGCCCAAGACGCCAAACCCGATTCCTTCGCCGATGACAATCTGGCGGCCAAGATGAAGCGGCTTGGAAAGCTGGTGAGCCAGTCGACCCTGCCCCCAGTCCACGCCCGCCGAACCCTCGCCATCGTCCCTGGCATGAGCGGCGGCTTGAGTTGGCCTGAACTCCCTGATTTTGGGCAGCTGCGCCGGCCACAGCTCTCCGGTTTCATTTGGCCTGCGAAAGGCACGCTCACCTCTGGCTATGGCTGGCGCTGGGGCCGCATGCACCGCGGCATTGATGTCGCCAACAGCGTCGGCACCCCCATCATTGCGGCCGCCGATGGCAAGGTTGTGTTCTCCGGTTGGAGTTCAGGCGGCTACGGCTACCTGGTTGAGTTGGCCCACACCGATGGCAGCAAAACCCGCTATGCCCACAACAGCGCCTTGCTGGTGAAGAAGGGCCAAAGCGTTCGCCAAGGAACCGCGATCGCACGGATGGGAAGCACCGGCAGAAGCACTGGTCCTCACCTGCATTTTGAAATCATCAAGCCCGGCCTTGGCGCCGTGAACCCTGTCAGTCACCTGAGTCGTCGGGGCTGACGATCCCGTACACTCATTCGCTCAAGGCTCGGTAGCTCAGCTGGTTAGAGCACAGCATTCATAACGCTGGGGTCGGGAGTTCAAGTCTCCCCCGAGCCATTGCCTTGTTCTCAATCAACCTCAGTTTCAGCGCATTTCGATCGCGTTGAGCCGATCACGGAAGCTGCTTCCCACCGCATTGTCGCGGGGCTCACTGCGACGTGCAGGTGCGTTGCGATTTTGATAAGCCACGCTCTGCGGACGAACCTCCACAGTCTTGGAGTTACGCGCCTGCTGCTCTTGGTTTGAGGTTGGCTTGGACCGAACAATGGGATCCTTCTTCAGCTCATTGCGGAGTTGATTCAGAAGCCGGAAGTGACCGGTGTTGTTGTACTTGCGCATGAGCGCTTGATCCCAGGCCAAAAACCCACAGCAATTCGTACCCAGACTAAGCCGCAGGAGCGGGGCAATTGTGATAGCTTAGGGAAGCTTAAACGGAATGAATCCGCTTAAGCAGCTGTTAATTCTCTGCCTTTCTCCATGACCACCGGCGTCTTCCGCGTTGGCCTGCAGGCCCCCGATTTCACCGCCACCGCAGTGGTTGACCAAGAGTTCAAGGACATCTCCCTATCCCAGTACCGCGGCAAGTACGTGGTGCTGTTCTTTTACCCCCTCGATTTCACCTTTGTCTGCCCAACGGAGATCACAGCGTTCTCCGATCGCTACGACGCCTTCAAAGCACTGAACACCGAAGTGCTGGGTGTCTCCGTCGACAGCCAGTTCAGTCACCTGGCCTGGATCCAAACTGAGCGCAAGCAAGGTGGTCTTGGCGACATTGCCTACCCACTGGTTGCTGACCTCAAAAAGGAGATTGCTAGCGCCTACAACGTCCTCGATGAAGCCGAAGGCGTTGCCCTACGCGGTTTGTTCATCATCAATCCCGAGGGTGTGGTCCAGCACGCCACCGTCAACAACCTGCCAGTGGGCCGCAACGTGGAGGAAACCCTGCGTGTGCTTCAGGCCTTCCAGCACGTTGAGGCCAACCCCGACGAGGTCTGCCCCGCCAACTGGACGCCTGGTGAGCGCACCATGAACCCTGATCCGGTCGGAAGCAAGGACTTCTTCGCTGCTGTCAACTGAGCAGCGACAGGGTTCCAGCTTCAGCGTCCAAACGAGCCCTCCTGCCCAGCGGGAGGGCTTTATTGGGTCGTCCATGACCCACTGGCAGGCCCTGGACAATCGGAATACCAAGATCACCCAAGCGGTCTTCCAAGACGTCCGCCAAGCTCAAATCGCCGGGAAGCACATCCTCAGGAATCCAACGGAAGTGTCCCAAGCCGATGCCAGCGAGGTTCTGCAATAAACCGGCGGTGCGCCACTGGGTGAGCATCCGGTCGATTCGGTAGGGCGCTTCTCCAACGTCTTCCAGCACAAGGATCGTGCCATCCAGTGATGGCATCCAAGGGGTTCCAATCAGGTGGGTACCAACGGTGAGGTTGGTGACCACAAGCTCTCCCTCCGCAACACCACCACGCAACGGTTGCCCGGTGAGCGGCCCGACGGCCTCTCCCATCAACAGCTGGCGCACCCGTTCGTCTTTCCAGCCATGAATTCCGCCCCGTCCGCCTGCTGCTAACTGGGCAAGAAGCAGGGCACAGTTATCGGAAAACCCCACGCACCAACGTGGCGTTGGACCAGGATTAAAGCCCGCCTCGAGGCTGCGGGCCGCTCCCCAGCCCCCGGCAATGCAAACAACACCGTCAGCTCCAGGATCACGCCAGGCTTGCTGCAACAGGGCTGCGCGATCTGGGTCGCTGGCTGAGAAATAGGTCCATTGCCCCAAGCTCTGCTTAGGGATGACGAGATCCAACCCCCAGTCTTGATAGAGCCGCTGCCATCCACGATCCCCCTGCAAGGTGTCGGGATCAACCCAGGTGCCAGGAGCCACGCCGATCAAGCGATCACCCAAGCGCAATGGCGCAGGCCAAGCCGACGGGCTCGATTGCACAGGTGTCGGCAAGCCTGTTGCGGTGAGCGCAGCCCCAAAACCTAGGCTGGCCAAAATCTGGCGACGGTTGAGCTTCATCCCAGCAGAGACTGCAGCAACCGTTGACCATCGATGCCCCCCAACAGGGGATCGGTCGCTCGCTCAGGGTGGGGCATCAATCCAAGAACATTGCCACGGCGGTTGCAAACGCCGGCTACATCAAGGATGGAGCCATTGGGGTTGTGCCCGTAGCGCAGCACCAGCTGACCATGCTGCTCAAGCTCGCTCAAGGTGTCGGCCTGGCATTGGTAGCGGCCTTCGCCGTGGGCAATTGGAAATTGCACACGCTCCTGGTCCCCATAGCCCTTCAGGAGATGGCAGGAGCCGGGGCTCACGACCAACTCACAGGGCTCACAGATGAAATGGAGGTTTTGGTTGCGCGTGAGGGCGCCCGGCAACAGGCCCATCTCCGTGAGCACCTGAAACCCATTGCAAATGCCCAACACAGGACCGCCATCGGCGGCAAAAGCGTGGACGGCATGCAGGAGTGGAGACAGGCTCGCCAAAGCACCACAGCGCAGGTAATCGCCGTAGCTGAAACCACCGGGGAGCACCACCGCCTGGATGTCTTCCAGGCTGGTGGTGTCATGCCAAAGAAACCGGCAGGGCAGATCGAGGATTCCGCTCAGGGCCCAGGCCATGTCCCGATCACAGTTGGACCCTGGGAAAACAACAATGCCGACGGTCACGCTTGGAGTTCCTCCAGGCTGATGCTCCAGTTTTCCGTCACAGGGTTGGCCAGCAAGCGATCACAGAGAACTCCCACCTGCGCTTCCGCTTGTTTGGCATCAGGCGCTTCGAGGCTGAGAACGATGGCCTTACCAATGCGCAAGCTTTGGAGTCCTTCCACGCCTAAACGGGCCGCAGCCGATCGGGTGGCTTCACCAGCTGGATCGAGAACCGAAGGACGCAGCTGCACTTCGACACGAGCTTGATAACGGGGCAAAGCGAACAAGCAATCGCAACGATCTTCGCAGTTGCTGCTGCCAAATCTTTTTTTGATGGGCATGGTGAAAAAAACGCCCCCACGCCCCGTTGGCCAAGGCCCTGCTGCTGCTACTGACCATTGGCATGGCCGTGCCTGGCCTCGCCCAGGAATGTCGTGGCAAAGATGGAGCTTGGCAGCAGTGTTCCTTGGACTGGATCGATCCAGGCCGCCGCTGGGATCTGCGCTTGCCTAATGAGCACTGGCAAATCAGCCACGACGGCAGTGGTTCCATGCAAATTCGCGAAGCTGGGGGCCAGTGGGTTCCTGCTCAAGCGCGCTGGCAGGAGCCAGGGGTGTTGTGCTGGGGAGAGCTCTGTGCCCGTGGGCCCTTGCCCCTCGATTAAGCCTGCAGGGAAGCGAGTTGCGCCGCCAAGCGGCTCTGATCGGGGGATCGGCCAATCAACACCAGGTTGAGCTGGTCGCTGCTGGCTTGGTCCGCTTCAAACCAACAATCCAGTCGCCGGCCAACGGCTTGCACCTGCAGCGGCAACACTTTGCCAGCAATGGGAATCCGTCCCTTAAGCCGCAACAAACCCATGGTTTCAATGGCGCCTGTCAAAACGCTCTCAAGACCCTCCTGCTGCCAACGACCCTTTAACTGCAGGCTGGCGGAGAGCAGCTCTGGGTGGTGGTGATCGTGGTGGTGGTGATGATCATCATGGGATTCGGGCTCAGGGTCCACCGCCTCATGACGACTCAAACCAAGTAACAACTCCGGATCCACCCGGCCGTGGCTGATCGGCAGGCTCATCACGCCAGGGAAGTGGGCACGCGACTCAAGCTGCTGGGCCGCCAAGCGCTGCTGCTCATCAGAGAGACGATCAGCCCGGCTAATCAGCACAAGATCAGCTTGTTCCAGCTGCTCGTCAAACAGCTCATCAATGCTGTCGTCGTGATCCAGGCTGGGGTCATCAGCCCGTTGCTGCTCCAGCAGATTCACATCGGCCACAACCTCGCCGCGAGCCAAGGCTTCGCCATCCACCACCGTCACCACCCCGCTGACGCGGGTGCGATGGCGAATTTCCGGCCATTGGAAGGCCTGTAGCAGGGGCTCGGGCAAAGCCAACCCACTGGTCTCAATCACGATCCCATCGAGCTGATCGGCTTGCTCAAGCACCGCTTCCATCGTGGGAAGAAAGTCGTCTTGAACGGTGCAACAGAGGCAGCCATTGGCCAATTCCACGATGGTTGGAGCAGTGACCGACTCGTCCTCATCGCACACCTGACAGCTTTTAAGCAGCTGTCCATCAATGCCAACCTCGCCGAACTCATTAACCAGCACAGCCAGCCGTTGCTGCGATTGCCGCAAGAGTTCACGCAAAACCGTGGTTTTGCCAGCACCAAGGAACCCGGTGACCACCGTCACCGGTAAACGGGTTGTGGACGCCACGCTCAGGCCACCAGCAACGACCAGCTGAAAGCACAGCCAATGCCAATCCAGATCCCAGCGGCCAAGCGCAGGCCCTGATCACCGATCAGCCGCACCACCGGATCAGAGAAGCGGCGCACCAACAGGAGCATCACAGCTTGAGCCACAAAGAGACCGATGAAATAAGCCACCAGGGGCGTGGGCTCGGCGCCAACGATGGTTCCCCCAAGCATCACGCCATGCAGCGCAAAGGCGGGGTACAACCAACCGGTGGAAAGGGTGCCAAGGATGACCAAGCCTTCCACCACCAGAGACAGCGACACCAGCGCTTCGGTGGGCAGAACCAAGGCCTCAGGGATCACCACAACCTGAGCTAAGGCCGCGCCGAGCAAACCAACAGCCAGCAGGGTTGGAATCCAGCGGCGGGGTTGATCCCAACCCACCAGCATCAAAGCTGCCAAAAACAAAAGGTGGTCGGGCCCCAACAAGGGATGACCCACACCACTGAGGAAACCCTGAAGAGGAGAGAGGCTGATCTCCTCCATTCCGAAGGGATGGTGCGCCAACACCGTTGGGAGGAACCCAAGCAGGGAATCAATCATCCAGAAGATCCGGTCCGCGCCGGGGAAGTGGGGAGGTTCCGGCGGGCGTTCTGACTCACCCCTTGGGGTTCACAGCTGCGGGACAGCGCCGGATTCACACCGGACTTTCCCCCTTTCCTTCCCGAGCTGATCCCAAGGGAAACCGGATCCTGAAATTACCATCGCCGTCCCCTAGCCACAGCCCAAGCTGTCAGCTGTGGAGAGACCGGAACGTTCGTTGACTCCAGTGGCTCTGGCACAGAGCTGCTTGATCTGCGGTAGATCGAGCACGGCATTGGTGAAATCAGCACCGTCGATCGTGGCGTCGGTGAATTTGCTTTGCAGCAACATGCCGTTATCGAGCCTGGCCTGGCTCAGGTCAGCCCGGTCAAAACGGCTGGAGAAGGCCACCACATCACGCAGATCGGCCCCGGAGAAATTGGAATCCTGCAATTGCGTGGTGTTGAACACCGTGCCGCGTAGGTCGCTATCGGAAAAATCCGTTCCCTCCAAATCCATCTTCAGAAACTCCTTCTGCTGAAGGTTTCGGCCGTGCATGTCACTGGAGAGATCTTGCATCGACTTCGCCCCTCGCAGCTCTGGAGCTGTGATGGCAGCAGCGGCTCCAGGCCACTGCAAGAGCAACACCAACAACATCGCGGTGGCCGACAGCAAAAAGCGCCGCATGAATCCCCGTAGGCTTGGCGCACAAGCTAGGTGAAATGCCCTCCTCCTTTCGTGTGGTGGTGCCCCCCCATCCGTTGGTGGCCCACTGGCTCACAGTGCTGCGCGACAAGCAAACCCCCTCGCCGTTGTTCGCAACAGCGATGAAAGAGCTGGGCCGCTGGCTCACCTATGAGGCAGCCCGCGATTGGTTGCCCCAGCGCAACATCACAGTTGAAACGCCTTTGGCCAGTTGTGAGGGCCAAGTGATGGACCCCACAACCCCGGTGCTCGCCATCCCAATCCTGCGCGCTGGTTTGGGACTCTGGGCTGGCGGGCAAGACGTTCTGCCCCATGCGCGGGTTGCCCATATGGGTGTGGTGCGTGATGAGGCAACGGCGCAGGCCAGCAGCTATCTCGACCGCATGCCCAAGCGCATTGGCGAGCGGGTGGGCGTGATGGTGTTCGATCCGATGGTCGCCACTGGTGGCAGCTTGGCGATGGTGCTCCGCCAACTCAAGGAGCTTGGGGTGCATGGATCGCGTCTGCGGGTGATCACCGCTCTGGCCTCCTCACCAGGGCTCAAAAGCCTGGCTGAGGAATTTCAGGACCTCACCCTCTACACCGGTTGCATTGATGCCGAACTCGATGAACGGAACTACATCGTGCCTGGACTAGGCGATGCGGGCGATCGTCTTTACGGCACAGAGTCGGAGGACTTCCTAGCCTGATAGGGACAACGTTTTGAGCATGGCTGAACAAAACAGCAGCTCCGCATCGCTTCTTCTCAGCGCGCTCACCGGTGCGGCGGTTGGCGCTGCAGGTCTGACCTGGTGGCTGTTGTCCCGCGCTGAGCGTCGCCAGGCCCTTGGAGATCAGTTCAAGCGTCTTGGCCTCAACGGCGCTCCAACCAACGGCTCGTCAGCTCAAGGCTCACCAGAAAATCTCGAGCAAAAGGTGAACCGCCTCAACCTGGCGATCGAGGATGTGCGCCGTCAGCTGGAGAGCATGGCTCCCGAGAGCAGCAACTGAGAGGATCGTGCAAACCGCACGGACCCATGGCCCCCCTCCGATCCAGCGCCATCACGCAAGGTGTTCAGCGCAGTCCCAACCGCGCCATGTTGCGCGCTGTTGGTTTCGGAGATGGTGACTTCAGCAAACCGATCATCGGGATTGCCAACGGTTACAGCACCATCACGCCCTGCAATGTGGGGCTCAACGATCTAGCCCTGCGCGCCGAAGCAGCCACACAAGCAGCCGGGGGGATGCCGCAACTCTTCGGCACCATCACCGTGAGTGATGGCATCTCCATGGGCACCGAGGGGATGAAGTACTCCCTGGTGAGCCGCGAAGTGATTGCCGATGCCATCGAGACCGCCTGCAACGGTCAAAGCATGGATGGCGTATTGGCCATCGGCGGCTGCGACAAAAACATGCCCGCCGCCATGTTGGCGATGGCGCGGATGAACATCCCAGGTGTCTTCGTCTATGGCGGCACCATCAAGCCCGGCAAATTGGGCGGCTGCGACCTCACCGTGGTCAGCGCCTTTGAAGCGGTTGGTCAGTTGAGCAGCGGCAAGATCGATGAAGCCCAGCTCACCGCTGTTGAAAAGAACGCTTGCCCAGGAGCTGGCAGCTGTGGTGGCATGTTCACGGCCAACACGATGAGTGCGGCCATCGAAACGATGGGGTTGAGCTTGCCGTTCAGCTCCACCATGGCGGCGGAAGATCCCGAGAAAGCCGAGAGCGCTGCTCGCTCGGCTGAGGTGTTGGTGGAGGCCATTGCTGCCAACATTCGTCCGTTGGATCTGCTGACCCGCGAAGCGTTTGAAAACGCCATCAGCGTGATCATGGCCGTGGGTGGCTCCACCAATGCGGTGTTGCACTTGCTCGCGATTGCACGCACCGCCGGCGTACCACTGTCAATCGACGACTTCGAAACGATTCGGCAACGGGTGCCTGTGATCTGCGATCTCAAACCAAGCGGACGCTTTGTAACGGTCGACCTGCACAACGCTGGTGGCATTCCGCAAGTCATGAAACTTCTGCTCGATGGTGGGTTGCTCCATGGCGATTGCCGCACCGTGGAGGGCAAAACCTTGCGAGAGGTTCTGGCTGATGTTCCCTCAGAACCGCCGGCTGATCAGGAGGTGATCCGGCCCCTGAGCAATCCCCTCTATGCCAAAGGGCACCTGGCTGTGTTGAAAGGCAACCTCGCCAGTGAAGGGGCTGTCGCCAAGATCAGTGGTGTCAAAACACCAGTGCTCACAGGCCCAGCCAGGGTGTTTGAAAGCGAAGAGCAGTGCCTGCAGGCGATCTTGGCGAACCAGGTTCACGCAGGTGATGTGGTGGTGGTGCGCAATGAAGGCCCCGTTGGTGGCCCGGGAATGCGGGAGATGTTGGCGCCCACCGCCGCCATCGTTGGTGAAGGGCTCGGCGACAAGGTGGCGTTGATCACCGACGGTCGCTTCAGCGGCGGCACCTACGGCCTGGTGGTTGGGCATGTGGCCCCAGAAGCAGCCGTAGGCGGCATGATCGGCCTGGTGCAAGAGGGCGATTCCATCACCGTGGATGCCCAACAACAATTGCTGCAGCTCAATGTGGATGCCGCTGAATTGGAGCGGCGCAAGCAAGCGTGGGTCAAACCAGAACCGCGTTACCGCACCGGTGTTTTGGGTAAATACGCCCGTTTGGTGAGCAGCAGCAGCAAGGGCGCTGTGACTGATCAACCCTGAACCAGTTCGGCGCGCAAGCGACGCGCCAAGGTTTCCAATGGAATGCCGTCGTCAGGCCTGGGGCAGGCTTGTCCGGAGGTGCCGTCCATCCACACCGGATGGCGGCCCTGCCACAGCAGGGGCCGCTCCTCGTCCTCACACCAGCTCAACTGCAGCGACGGATCTACCGCTGCGCCATAGATCTCCAGCTCGAGATCCAGAGCGGGTTGGCGTTGACCATCGTGACTTCTAACTTCCAAACGGCCAATCCAACTGTCACCCAGTTGTTCAGAGGGCAAAAAAGCATGCCGATAAGGGGGCCTGCTGAGATCGGCTGCGCGGCAGATGCTTTGGGTCAAGAGCTCGCAGCCTTCAGGATCGCTGATGCAGGCCGGTAGCCAGTCCTTGGCCATTACTGGATCGCTTCGATCGAGAGCACCTGAAGCCGCAATGGACCGGCCCGGAAACCAGGGTTGCTCTCCCCATCGTCGGCAAAGCGGGAGTGGAGGATCTGCAAACGCGACACCTTGGCAGCTTCAAATCGCAGGGGAAAACCCACGGGCTTGGCCCTGACCACGGGTTTGAGATCAGCAAAGGGGATCACCACCTCGCTGATGCCACTGGGCTGCGTATCAAAATCTTCCACCCACCTCAGGCCGCCAGGCACCAGATCTCCCAGGCGTCCGGCCAAATCAGAAACAGCAACGGCGAGTTTGTAGCGCCGTCCATCGCCTTGCAGCCGCAAACGCAAAGCCGTTGCCGATGACAAATCGAGGGGTGGTTGCCAGACCGGGGAACGGCAACTCACAAAGCCGCCACCTTCGGCCACAACCTCGGCCTGCATCAGCAAACCATCGGAATTGACGACACACTCGCCGCTGCTGCGGCCGCCCATGATCGTGTCGTTCAAGCTGGCCCAGCCACTAAAGCCATCACCAGCAGCAATCAAGATCGTCAACAGTTCAGGCCAGAGCGCCACAGGCCGCAGCATCAGCCAGAACCGTGATCTTCGCTTCGGTCTGCACCAGTTTGGCTGGTGTTCGCCCTGGATCTTCGGCAGGGTCAAGCAGCCGGCCCAACGCTTGCTGCTTTCCCTCGCCAGCCACCAAAAACACCACCTGGCGCGCTGCGCAGAGAACCGGTGGTGTGAGGGTGATGCGCGGAATGCCCTTGCCTTCCCCCACCGTGACCCAGCGATCACGAACCTGCGTGGCTGCTGTGCCTGGGAACAGGGAGGCCGTATGGCCGTCGTCGCCAAGACCCAAGAGGATTAAATCAAATTCCGGTGGACTGCTGCCGCAGATCTGCTCTAACGAACTGTTGAAACGCGCCACATCGGCGGTCACATCGGCGCCATCGGTGGGCACCGGGTGAAAGCAGGCATGTTGACCAGGGCCTTCGGCCATCAAGCTGCCGCGCACCATGCGTGCGTTGCTGAGCGCGTCGTCGGCGGGCACATAGCGCTCATCGCCCATCAACAGATCAACCCGGTCCCAGGCCAAATGTTCTTGGCCGAGCAAGTGATAGGTGGCTTCCGGTGTGGAGCCACCGGAGAGGGCGATTTGAACACGGTCCCGTTCCGCCAAGGTGAGGTCAATGACCTGGGCGATCGTCTCGGCAGCCCGCTTGGCCAAACTGCCGCGATCCGCCAACTGGATCAGCTCGTACTGGCTCACTGCAGCCACTCAGTGTGGAAGGTGCCGTCGCGATCGACACGTTGGTAGGTATGCGAACCGAAGCAGTCACGCATCGCCTGGACCAAGTTCTGTGGCAAGCGGCCGGTGCGGTAGCTGTTGATGTAATCGAGGGTGCTGCTGAAGGTGGGCACAGGAATGCCATTGGCCGCTGATGCCGCCACCACTTTGGCGAGGCCAGGCAAACGACGGTTCACCTGATCAGCAAACCAAGGATCGATCATCAAATTGGGCAGCTGAGGATCAGCGTTGAAGGCATCTTGGATGCGCTTCAGCAGCTTGGCGCGAATGATGCAACCGCCCTTCCAGATCTGAGCGATCGCGGGCATATGCAGGTTGTAGTTGTTGTCGGCTGAAGCAATGCGCAGCAGCTCCATGCCTTGGGCATAGCTGGCGATACACGAGAGCACCACCGCATCCATGATCGGACCCATGGCATCGGATGGTGAGCCCAGGTCGGCATCGGCAACGGCGGGACCTTTCAAAATCGATTCGGCCTTTTGGCGTTGGGGCTTCATCGAACTCATCACCCGCCCATTGAGAGCGGCATAAATGGTGGGCACCGACGCCCCCATCTCTAGGGCTGTCACCACGGTCCAGAGACCAGTGCCCTTCTGGCCGGCCTGATCCATGATTTTTTCAACCAGGTCGGTGCCGTCATCGGGATCTTTGGTGCGCAGGCACACCTCGGTGATCTCCACCAGGTAGGAGTTGAGCTCTTCGGTCGCATTCCAGGCCTTAAAAACGTCAGCGATCTGCTCGCCGTTCATGCCCTTGACCCGCTTCATCAGGTCATAGGCCTCGGCCAGGATTTGCTCAATGCCGTACTCAATGCCGTTATGGACGGTCTTGACGAAATGGCCAGAACCGCCAGGGCCGATGTAGGTGACACAGGGGCCGTCTTCCACCTGAGCGGCCATCTTGGTCACCAGGCTTTCGATGGCGTCGTAAGAAGCCTTGGTACCTCCCGGCATCATGCTGGGACCTTCCAGAGCACCTTTGGCGCCGCCTGAGACGCCCATGCCAATGAAGCCGAAGCTCTGGCTTTCGAGTTTGGCGACGCGGCGTTCGGTGTCTTTGTACTCCGAGTTGCCGCCGTCAATCAGCAGGTCGCCGGCTTCCAGATACGGAGAGATTTGATCGATGACAGCATCCACGGCACCACCGGCCTTCACCATCATCAAGATGCGGCGGGGCCTTTCGAGCTTGTCGACAAACTCCTGCAGGGAATAGGCCGGCTGAATCTGTTTGCCGGCGCCACGGCCAGCCATGAATTCATCGGTCTTTTGCCGGGTGCGGTTGTAAACCACGCTCGAAAAACCATTGCGCTCAGCGTTGAGCACAAGGTTTTCCCCCATCACACCAAGCCCGATCAGGCCGAAATGCCCCTTGCCCATAGTGCCCCGCGTGGAACCAGTCACAGCAAGTGTGGCCACGCCTGGCTTAAGGGCCTACTAAGGCACTGATTCAGATCACCATCCCGTCGGGAATCGAAGCGTTTTTGGTGATCACCACAATCCCGCCACGGATGTAGAAGCCCTGCTCAGCGCGGTCGGCTTCCTCAACGTTGTCTTTGTTGATGATGCTGACGTTGCTGCCGATGCGGACGTTCTTATCGAGGATGGCCTTTTTCACCGTGGTTCCTCGGCCCACACCCATGGGGATGCCACCACGTTCCCGCAGGATGGCCCGCTCTTCGCCGGACTCATAGAAGTCGTTGCCCATCACCAGGGTGTCTTGCAAGGCAACCTCGTCTTCAATGCGGCTGCGCACACCCAAGACGCAGTGGTGAATACTGCAAGCCTTCAAAATGGACCCCTCACCAACAATGGAGTCGGTGACCTGCGCATCTTGAAGCTTGGAGGGCGGCAGGTAGCGATGACGTGTGTAGATCGGGAAACGCTTGTCGTAGAAAGAGAAGGGCGGACGCGGCTGGGTCGTCAGCGCCAGATTCGCTTCATAGAAAGCACGGATGGTTCCGATGTCTTCCCAGTAATCGTCGAAGAGATAGGAGCGGAGTTTGAAGCCATCGTCGAGTGCCTTGGGGATGATCTCCTTACCGAAGTCAGTGGCACCGGGGTTTTCAGCCAGTAAGCGGAAGAGCACGTCCCGCTTGAACACGTAGATGCCCATGGAAGCCAGGAACGGCCGGCGATGGGCTTCCTCAGCGCTCAAGCCCATGCTGGCGGTATCGCAGGACATCTCATCGAGTGCCTCGCCTTTGGGCTTTTCGCGGAACTTGGTGATGGAGGCTTCTGCACCGGTGTGCATCAAGCCAAAGCTCTGGGCTTGCTCGCGATCAACCGGGAGGGCGGCCACGGTGAGGTCAGCGCCGCTGGCGCGGTGCTGAGCCACAAAATGGGCATAGTCCATCCGGTAGAGCTGGTCACCCGAAAGGATCAGCACTTCGTCGATGTCCCACTCCTGCAGCAGCCATTCGTATTTACGAACAGCATCGGCTGTTCCTTCAAACCAACTGGGGCTATCTGGGGTCTGCTGGGCCGCCAGAACTTCAACAAACCCTTGATCAAACCCCGAGGAGAGGTTGAAGGTTTGAGCGATGTGGCGATTCAGTGATGCGCTGTTGAACTGCGTCAGCACATAGATCTTGTTGATCCCGCTGTTGATGCAGTTGCTAACGGGGATGTCGATGAGGCGGTACTTACCCGCCAGCGGCACGGCTGGTTTGGCCCGCATTTTGGTCAGCGGATAGAGCCGCGTACCCGCACCGCCACCGAGAATGATTGCGAGAACCCGTTTCATCAACCCCTGGCAGCGCGGCCACTTTGGGCCCAGGGACCCAATTGATCAAGGGGTTGACGCCAGATCCACCGAGTTATTTTGCGTCGCTGCGATCTCGATCTGCGTCGTCGCCAGGCAGATCAAAGAGGCGTTGTGCGGCTGCCATCGAATCAAGCCGCTGTTGGCGTGGCTGTGGCGCCCGCAAGGCCGTGGTCGGACCGTGCAAGATCTTGTTGATCAAGCCCTTGGTGAGCGCTTCCACCACTTGCTTCTCGCGCTGTGAGAAATCGGATCCCATGCGGCTGAGCGCTTTGAGCAACTCCTGCTTACGGATCTCTTCAAACTGCTGCCGCATGCGGTTAATGGTGGGCACAGCTTCCAGGCCATCCCACCAATCCAGGAAGGCTTGGCGGTCTTCATCGAGCAGCACCTCAGCCTGTTGAGCCAATTGCTGCCGCGCGGCCACATTGCGCTCCACGACCTCTTGCAGATCGTCAACGTCGTAACTCAAGGTCCCAGAGACATCAGCTGCATCGGAGCTGATGTTGCGGGGAACACCAATGTCGACAAGCATCAAACGCGCCTGACGGGTAATCGCGTCCAAGCGCTGGCGGTCGATTATCGGCTCATCAGCGCCGGTGCTGGTGAACAGGAGCGTATTGCTGGCCAACTGCGCATCGAGCTGGTCCAGCCCGCAGCAGGTGATCACCAAATCGGGGAAATCTTTGGCGAGCACTTCGGCTTTGGCCACCGTGCGGTTGACCACCGTGATGCTGCGTGCCCCTTTTGATTGCAGGTGTTGCAACAGCAAGCGAGCCATCCGACCAGCCCCCACCACAGCCACCTTCTCCTGGGAGAGGGAGACCAAGTCATCAACGCCCTGTTCCTGGCCCACCTTGAGTTGAGCCAATTCAACGGCAGCTGAACTGATCGAAACGGCACCGGAACCGAGGTTGGTTTCGCTGCGAACCCGTTTGCCCGTACTAACGGCCTGATTCAACAAACGGTTGAGGATTGGGCCGATGGACTTGTGGTCCTGACCCAACCGGTACATCTTTTTGACCTGGCTGAGGATCTGCCCCTCGCCGAGCACCAAGCTGTCGAGGCCAGCACTCACCCGCAGCAGGTGTTGGATGGCTTCCTCGTGGTGGAGCGCAAACAGGTGCGGCTGGAGGTCGGGATCAGCCAGGCCACTGTGATTGGCCAGAAAATCGCGAATCGCCTCCACACCATCCTCAGGATGGCGCAACAAGGAATAGATCTCGAGGCGATTACAGGTGCTCAGGATTGAGGTCTCAAGGACCTGCTCATGGGAGCGCAACGACTGGAGCGAGGTCTCCAGGTGATGTTCCGGAATGCTTAGCCGCTCGCGGACCTCAACAGGCGCCGTTCGATGGCTAAGGCCGACGACGGCGAGATGCATACGTCAGTTCAGAGTGATCAAAACGGGGCCAGGCCTAGGCCCAACCCCGACTATGCCAGAGCTCAGCGCAGAGCAATGCTCTGGGCGCCAGGCTTGATATGAACTGTGTCAGTGAAGCGGGCCGAGTTATCCAGGGTGCTGATCACCAGGCTGCTGGTGCGAACACAGTCGCTTTCGAACTTGACGCCGCCAAACAGCAGGCCGTCGGTGATGCCGCTGCCGGCGAACACCACGTTCTCGCCAGAAGCCAGCTCATTGGCTTCATAGACCTTGTCGGGATCGCTGATGCCCATCTCAGCCAAACGAGCCAGGTTGCCCTCACGGGTCAGGCCTTCCCACTCCTTGGTTTGAGCCACAGCCGGGTCATAAACCAGCTGTCCTTGGAAGTGACCACCGAGGGCACGCAGAGCGGCGGCGGAGATCACACCCTCAGGGGCGGCGCCAATGCCCATCAGGCAGTGGGTGCCGGTACCAGCAAAACCACAGGCAATGGCGGCCTGCACATCACCATCGGAGATGGGCTGCACGCGGGCACCGGTGGCGCGGATTTCAGCGATCAGGTCCTTGTGGCGGGCGCGGTCCATGACCACGATCACCAGGTCAGACACAGCAATGCCGAGGCACTCGCTGAGGATATTGATGTTTTCAGTGGCGCTCTTGTTGATGTCAACCTTGCCCTTGGCGGCCGGAGGAGCAGCCAGCTTCTTCATATAGAAGTCAGGGGCATTGAACAGACCGCCGGTTTCAGAAGCCGCCAGAACAGCCATCGAACCGCGCTGGCTGTTGGCGCAGAGGTTGGTGCCTTCGCAAGGGTCCACGGCGAAATCAACGCCGGGGCCGGTGCCGCTGCCCACTTCTTCACCGATGTAAAGCATCGGAGCTTCGTCCCGCTCGCCTTCGCCGATCACGATGCGCCCGCGCATGTTGATCTTGCCCATGCGGTCGCGCATGGCCTCAACGGCAGCCGCATCAGCTTCGTTTTTGAGGCCACAGCCGGTGAGTTTTGCCGAGGCAATGGCGGCCTGCTCGACGACCTCGAGAATTTCCTGGATGAGCGTGCGGTCCAATGTGAGGCGGCGGTAAAGAACAAGGCCCCAGCCGCTCAGACGGCTAAAGCGGGCAGGACTTTATCAGTGCTGCTGTGGCTAACGGCCGGGAAAGGGTCTCCTACAATCACCGGCCCACCAGTTCAGGCCATGTCCCAGAAATCCCTGGTTATTTCTCCCTCGATTCTTTCCGCGGACTTTTCCAAGCTTGGAGAGGACGTGCGGGCGGTTGACCAGGCCGGCGCTGACTGGATTCACGTCGATGTGATGGATGGCCGCTTTGTGCCCAACATCACCATCGGTCCAATGATTGTTAAGGCCTTGCGGCCTGTGACCAGCAAGCCGCTGGATGTGCACTTGATGATTGTTGAGCCCGAGAAATACGTCGAGGACTTCGCCAAAGCTGGCGCAGACATCATCAGCGTCCAAGTGGAGGCCTGCCCCCATCTGCACCGCAACCTGGCTCAGATCAAAGACCTGGGCAAAAAAGCTGGTGCAGTGCTGAACCCCGGCACCCCAATCGACACCCTCGAATACTGCCTCGAGCTCTGCGATCTGGTGTTGGTGATGAGCGTCAACCCTGGTTTTGGCGGCCAGAGCTTCATCGAGAATCAGGTCGACAAGATCCGCGACCTGCGCCGCATGTGCGACGAGCGCGGCCTCGATCCATGGATCGAAGTTGACGGCGGCATCAAAGCTGGCAATGCCTGGAAAGTGATCGAAGCCGGCGCCAATGCCATTGTTTCCGGCTCGGGCGTCTTCAATCAGCCCAGTTACGCCGAAGCCATCGAAGGAATCCGCAACAGCAAGCGCCCTGAACTGGCAGCTGCTTGATCCGAACGGAAACCGACGGATGAATTGATCAAGGGGCCGCAAGGCCCCTTGATCATGCTCAATTAGCTGCCAAAAAACCAGCCAGACTTGCGCAGTTTGTAACACCAATGAGACTCGTGAGATGTATCAGGTGCGTATCAAGGGTTATCGGACAGGCAGTCATAAAAGGATTCCCTGAGAGGGAAATCGGCAGATGGACCATACCGACGCCATCAAACATCTTCAAGTCGTCTCACCCATGAATGGGTCACCGGTGTGCCTCGCGCCCCAGGCCGGCGGCAGCAGGAATCGCTGAACGAACTCTGGGTCGGTCGCTGCAACCAGAACCTCAGTGGTGAAGAGCTGATTGGCGCCAACTTCGTGGCTCAGACCCTTGATGCTCTCCTCAAGCGCATCGCTGAAAACGCCGGTGCCAACGGCTCCGTCGTGGCTGAGAACGTGCGCCATAAGCCCTTCAGCGAGGGCTTCAACGCCGCCTCGAACGAGTACGTCGACATGCTGGCTGCCGGCATCATCGACCCCGCCAAGGTGACCCGCTCTGGCCTGCAAAATGCCGCGTCCATCGCTGGCATGGTGCTGACCACCGAGTGCATCGTGGTTGATCTTCCTGAGAAGAAGGAAGCAGCTCCTGCCGGTGGCGGCATGGGCGGCGGCATGGGCGGCCACTTCGACTATTAATCTCGGAGGAGGGATTCATTCCTCCCCCGCCCACTTCAAACAGTATTTATCGGGGCATTTGCCCCCTTTTTTTGTGCCCACGAACCGACAGGCAAAATGTGTTTATCAACGGGGGTGGGGTGGAGGCTGCTTGGATCATTCTTAAGTCGGTAGTGGCATCAATGCCTGGGGATGTTGGATTTTTCATGCTGAGGTCCACTGCTTTCCTGCTTTCCTGCTTTCCTGCAAATCACTAATGACAAAATTTATAATTGGTATAATTTTGTATTGAGTATTGCTTGACATTGCGCGCATGCTCGTATTTAATTTTGCGTAATCTTTTGCAACAACAGTGAAAAGAATAACACTCGAAGTCGCTGACGAGTTATATAAAGAAATTAAAAAATTTGCTTTTATCGAAGAACGGAGCATCTCTTCTGTAACCAGAGAGGCATTAGAGATGTATTGCGAAAATAGACAGAGCAGAGAGATCAAAATTCTTGACCAGAGATTGAATAAAAAATAAGATGAAACCCATTCTTTTGCTCTTAATTACCGTGCTCTCTGCATGCTCTGCAGGTAGCAGCGGTGATGCTGAGAAAATAGTGTCTTCTTCTGGCAATCAGCAGGAATTATCAGATCTAGCTAAATTTATTCACAACGAGTCTTTTCGGGAAGCAATGCTTCAATCTTGCCGGTCAAGCGGGAAATCATTTGTGAGAAGTTCAAGTTATGGCAATTGGTATCGGCTTAAAAACTGCAATCTAAGATTCGAAAATATTGACATCAAGGATCAGAATATTTTACTTCATGAGGACTATAACGGTGTGGTTAATGGGCTCAGATTAGTGGTGTATCCCGACTCCGAATATGGGCAGTTTATTAGCCAGAAATACGAGCCATTTCAGGTTAAAGCCGAGGATAATATATGTGTCAGGTATTACGATAGTACTCGTCCATTCTTGACAATTGCAGATAACTCTCTTTGTGAAGGCCTTATTTACAAGCAGATTTGATAAATTGCCTTCGGCTTTAGATTCTTTGTGACTGAAGCGGTCTCGGAGAAGTCCAAGAAGTAATTAATGCTTTTACTCTTGTTCGTTGAATCCGACCAGCAGGGCACGAAGCGTCTCCCCTCGCTCTTCGGTAAGGGTCTTCCAATCCATCACCTCCCGCAGGTGATCAAGGACCCACTTGAGCGCCTCTGCTTTATCAGCGATGCGAAGGGACTTCTTGATGTAGTCCTGCTTCTCGTCTGAATAAACGCGGCAATACCAATTCGTCGGGCGTGGAGTCCACTTATAGACATCGATTCCAGACACCACCTGGGTCACATCCAGGAGGCCTTTGTTGGGGTCCTTGCTGGGTGGGCGGGGCACCATGAAGCAGCGTGTTTGAATCCCCACATTTTACCGCTTCCGCAAGTGATGTATCAGGTGCGTATCAAGTAACGATATCCAGTCCCTGACTAACTGTCGAAAAACCAGCCATAGCTGTGCAAACCAATGCCCAGCAGATTGACGCCGATGTAGCAAACGCTGATCACAAACAAGCCACTCACCGCGACCCAAGCGGGTCGGCGTCCCTGCCAGCCGCGGCTCAGGCGTGTGTGCAAGTAGGCGGCATACACCAGCCAGCAAATCAAAGCCCAGGTCTCTTTGGGGTCCCAGCTCCACCAGCTGCCCCAGGCTTCATTGGCCCACACGGCACCACTGATGATGCCGACGGTGAGCAGCAGAAAGCCCACAGTGATGGTCCGGTAGCTGAGGTTGTCGAGGCGTTCGCTCAGGGCAATGGGGGCAGCCTCCAACACCACCGTCCCGCCATCGGTTTGCAATCCAGCCTTTTGAAAACTGCCGCTACCAATCGAACTGCTGCGCAGCTCCATGGCTTGGCCCGGCTGCGTGAACAGCACCGCAGCCGATAACAACGAGCCCACTAGCAATGCGGCGTAACTCATCATGATCACGCTGACGTGCATCACCAGCCAGCTGGACCTGAGCGCTGGCACCAGCGGTGCAGCGTTTTGCAGCGTGTCTGGAAGGGCAAAGCTGGCAAAGGCGACGCACACCAGAGCCATGGGTGTGGTGGCTGCCGGCACCAGCGGCGAAGGCCAACTGCGTTCCACAAACAACTGGGTGAAGGTGCAGCCCCAGGCCAAGAAGCAAAGCGATTCGTAGAGGTTGCTGATCGGGAAATGCCCCGAATCCAGCCAGCGCCAGAGCAATTGGGCCGTAAGCAGCAAGTTTGCCGCCACCACCAACAGCTGAACCACGCGGCTGGTGCTGGAGCGCGGCTCACCGCTGAGATTCCAAAAGGCCAACGGCAAGGCGAGGAGCAACGCTCCAAAAGCCATCAGCCCAAGCAGCAGAACCGGATCGTTCAAAAGCCCTGGCATCAACACCTCAGTTTTAGGACATCCCAGCTGGGATCAGCGGCTGGCTTGCCTGAGTAGAAGCAAACCGCCACCCAAACCGATCAGCACCGGAGTCCATGCCGAGAGGAAGGGGGTGAGGGTGCCTTTGACGCCCAAGGAGCTGAACACAAACGCCAGCAGGTAATAGACAAAGATCAGCAGCACGCTGATGCCAAAGCCCTGGCTGCGGCTGGTGCGGGTGTTGGGCCTCGAGCCCAAGCTCGCTCCGATCAAACCGAACACCAAGCAGATGGCCGGAAAGGAGAACTTCTCCTGGAGCCGCACCCGCATCTTGCGGGCAGCCTTGCGATCACCGGCTTCTTCAATGATCTCCAGAGCCTGATTGGCTTCGGCAACTGACATCACATTGACGTCCTTGGGCAGAGACGCCAAATCCAGTGGGCCTTCACCAAGTGGGTAGTAATAGGTGTTGAAGTCAGCGGTGGTGTTGCGCCCGCCGCGATCGGCCACATTGATGATGCTGCCGCGGCGGAATTCCCAGGTGCCGCGACCTTCCATGAACACGGCCTCTTCGGCACTGAGAAGTTGTTTCTGGCCGGCACGGCTGAAATCGATCAGCGTGACGTCCATCATTTTTCCGTCTTTGAATTCCTTGGCATAGAAGAGCTGGATCAATCGCTCTTTGTTGTCCTTGGGCCCATCGGTCACACGCCCATAGCGGGGGTAGATGATGTTTCCGCCTTTTTCCGAATCGATGCTGCGTCCCAACGACTTGTGCAGCATCACGTAGCCAGCGCGATTGGCTGGCGGCACCAGAACGTCGTTAAACACAAAGGTGAGCACACTCATCAAGCCGGCTAGCACCAGGCCTGGAATCACGAATCGATAGGTGGCCACACCAATGCTGCGCAGTGCGGTGAGCTCGCTACCGCCGGAGAGGCGGCTGTAGGCCAGCAAGGTGGCAATCAGGGTGGCCATCGGGAACGACAGCACCAAGAAGCCCGGCAACCGCAAAAACAACACCTGGACGGCCACGCCCATGGGCAGCCCGGCTTCGGCCACCTTGCGAACCAGCTCAAACAGCACCCCAACCGAGAGGGTCACCGCGGTGAAGGCCGCAATGCCAAACAGCAGCGGGCCCAGTAATTCGCCGGTGAGCCAGCGATCCATCAGGGGGAGCCGGCGCCATTGGCGAATCGCCTGGCTCTGACCGCGGCGGACCAAATTTGCGGACTCCTGCAAGAAGGACGAGGAACTCACAGTCACAGCCGGAAGTCCTCCCCGAGGTAGTACTGCTTCACCTGAGCATCGGCAGCCAGCTCATCGGCAGTGCCTGAGGCCAAGATTTGACCATCGGTGAGGATGCAGGCGTAATCGGTGATGCTCAGGGTTTCCCTGACGTTGTGGTCGGTGATCAACATGCCAACACCGCGATCGCGCAGGCTGCTGATCAGCTGCTGAAGGTCGCTCACAGCGAGCGGATCGACGCCGGCAAAGGGTTCATCCAACAACAGAAAGCGAGGGCCGTTGGGGCCAACCGCCAGAGCCCGAGCCACTTCGGTTCGGCGCCGTTCTCCACCAGAAAGCTGAAACCCCTTGCGGTGCAGAAAACGCTCAAGCTGAAAGTCATCAACCAGTTCCTGCAAGCGTTCGCGGCGCAACTGGTCGGGGAAACCACTTTCCTGCATCGCCAGCAGCAGATTGTCGCGAACGCTGAGATTTCGGAAAACACTGGCTTCTTGCGGTAGGTAGCCAATGCCGCGCCTGGAGCGCTCTGGCATCGAGAGCTCGCTGATCGAAGAGCCATCAAGCAACACATCGCCCCGATCGGGCTGAAGCATCCCCGTCACCAAGTTGAAGGTGGTGGTTTTGCCAGCGCCATTGGGGCCAAGCAACCCAACCACTTCACCGGGGTGGAGTTCCAACGACACGCCCTGAACAACAGGGCGTCCAGCAAAGCTCAGATGAACCGCATCCAATTTGAGGCTCATGGCGACGCCTCCAGCGGGGCCATCCGTTGAATGCGGTAGTTGCTGAAGACCTGATCACCCGGAGCCGGATCGGCAATCATGCGGTCTTCCAAGACGAGATAGGTGATGCGATCGGCCTTGAGCCTGTTGCCACCGTTTTGGATCACATCCACATCGCCAGTGAGCACGATGCGCTCTTCTTTGGTGAAGTACTGCGCTTGCCGGGCCCAGGCTTGCACTTGCTTGGGTGGATAGGAGATTTTCACATTGCCCGTGGCAGTCACCACACCGGTGACGTTGTCTGCCTGCTGCAGGTCTGATTCGACGGTGACCAAACCCGATGGCTCTCCTTCAGCAGCAGGCTCTGCGCGCAGGGCTGGTGCTGCCCCTGTTGGGCTGAGCTGCTCGCTGACTGGCACTGATTGCGACTCAGCAACCACTGGCGCTAGGGCGATTGCCACCGCAAGAGCAAGCCAACGGCCCATCGATACGCCCAGGGTTAGGGCTTTTGAGTTTACGGAGGTCATTCGCTCAGATCAAAAACCAAACGGGGGCACGGGTGATCAGAAGCGAGGGGCTCGGGGCCTTGCAATTGCTGCTGCAGCTGGCGGCAGGGGTCCAACAATGCTGACGCTTGCCAGCCCGGCGGTGAAGCTTGCGAGCGCATCAAGCGGCCGGTTCCTTCGCCCAAAAGAATTGCAGCTCCGTTGAGGTTGTCGCGTCCAAGGTGAACCATCGCCACGGCAACCTGCACAGCCCCTTGCAGCCATCGCCGTTCGGGCTCGGCCGTGTCATGCCAAAGCTCTTCAAAAACGTCATGAGCGGCGTACCACTCACCACCATTGAAGAGCTCAACACCGCTACTGAAGCGGGGATCGCGGAAAGGATCCAAGCTCAGCGCTTGGCCGTCTTCTTGGAGGGCAACTTGCGCAGGCGGATCGATTCCGGGGTCACCTCGAGCATTTCATCGGGCCCGATGTACTCGAGGGCGCGCTCCAGGGTCATCTGAACAGGGGACTGCAACGTGTCGAGCTCTTCAGCACCAGCGGAGCGCATGTTGGTGAGCTGCTTGGTCTTACAGACGTTGATCTCGAGGTCCTGGGGCCGGTTGTTTTCGCCAATGATCATGCCCTTGTAGACCTTGGTGCCTGGGCTGATGAAGAACTGGCCGCGATCTTCCGCGTTCTTGAGGGCATAGAAGGTGGCGGTGCCTTCTTCAAAGGAGATCAACACACCATTGCGGCGGGTGTCGAAGTCGCCCTGCATCTTGCGGTATTCCAAGAAGGAGTGGCTCATGATTCCTTCCCCGCGGGTGGCACGAATGAAGTCACCACGGAACCCGATCAGGCCCCTGGAGGGCACGACAAATTCCATCTGGGTGCGGCCGTCCTCGCCGTTTTCCATGTTCTGCATCTCACCTTTGCGGGTTCCCAGCCGTTCAATGCAGCTGCCCACAGCGGCCTCCGGCACATCGAGCACCAGGGTTTCAAAGGGCTCACAGGGGGTGCCATCGATGGTGCGGAAGATCACCTGCGGCTGTGACACCTGGAATTCATAGCCCTCGCGGCGCATCGTCTCGATCAAGATGCCGAGGTGAAGTTCGCCGCGTCCGCTCACCGCAAAGCGGTCTGGGGAATCGGTGTCTTCCACCCGCAACGCCACATTGGTGAGCAATTCCTTCTGCAGGCGATCACGCACCTGGCGGCTGGTCACGAACTTGCCTTCTTTACCAGCGAATGGCGAGTCGTTGACCACAAAGGTCATCTGCAAGGTGGGCTCATCCACCTTGATCAGGGGCAGCGCCTCAGGGTTGTCCGGGCAAGCGACGGTTTCGCCGATGTTCACCTCATCAAAACCAGCAATCGCAACGAGATCGCCAGCGTGAGCTGCCTCAACTTCCACCCGTTGCAGGCCCTGGAAGCCCAGCAACTTGGAGATGCGGCCGCGCTTGATGCTGCCGTCATCTTTGATCAACGCCGCCTGCTGGCCCGCCTTGATCGAGCCGTTGTGAATCTTGCCGATCACAATGCGACCCAGGAAGTCGGAATAGTCGAGGGTGGTCACCTGCAGCTGCAGGGGCTTGTTGACATCACCAACCGGCGGCGGAACATGGCGCAGGATCGCGTCGAACAGCGGACGCATGTTCTCGCTGTCGGTGGCCATGTCGGGTTTGGCAAAACCACCTAAGCCACTGCCAAAGAGGTAAGGGAAGTCGCACTGGTCGTCATCAGCGCCGAGCTCGATAAACAAATCGAGCACCTTGCTGACGGCCACTTCGGGGTCAGCCCGGGGACGGTCGATCTTGTTGACGAACACAATCGGCCGCAGGCCTTTTTCCAGGGCCTTCTTCAGCACAAATCGGGTTTGGGGCATGGGCCCCTCGTTGGCATCAACGATCAGCAAACAGCCATCCACCATGCCGAGCACACGCTCGACCTCACCACCGAAGTCAGCGTGACCAGGGGTATCAACGATGTTGATGCGGGTGTCTTCGTAATCAACCGCGGTGTTCTTCGACAGGATCGTGATGCCACGCTCACGCTCCAGGTCGTTGGAGTCCAACACGCAGGTGGGCACGGCCTCGCCTTCGCGGAAAATGCCCGACTGGGCCAGCAGGGCATCCACCAGGGTGGTTTTGCCATGGTCAACGTGGGCGATGATCGCAATGTTGCGAATCGCGGCGCGCGTAGTGCTGGCGCTCATTGGGGTTAGATCCTGGTAACGGCCGCTCCGGCTCAGAATGAGACAAGCGGTGGAGTGTGAGACTTTATCGTCTCGCGGAACGTTGGAAACGTTGCACGGCCTCAAATTGCTCCAAAGCCTTGGCTGAACCTTCAAAACGCCAGTGCCAAGGCTCAAAACTGAGCCCTTGAGCATTGGCCCGCGGGAACGACAGGGTGAAGTGATAGCGGTGGGCGTTGTTCTTCAACCAGGCGAAACCAGGGGTGGATTCAAAGCTTTCTGAGAGCTCGGTTTGCGGCCTGGTGAGATCGGCGAAATCGACAGCAAAGCCTGTGCTGTGCTCCGAATAGCCCGGTGGAGCACTGACTTTGGCCCTTTCTTCGGCGCTCTGATTACGCAGCGACTTCATATTGAAGAAAACCTCGTTCTGGATATCGACTGAACGAAAGGCACTCACCACGGTGAGACGAATGCCATCACGGCGTGCATCGGCCAGCAGACGCCGCAATTCCGCGGCGGCATCGCGCTGCAGGCGAATTCCAGGCCAGATCTCCACCAATTCCGACTCAGCAGCCTCTGGATAGGGGAAGTGCCCCAACAAGCGGCCATCGCCATCAGGCCGCGCCTCGATTCCCTCCACCAGTCCCGCAGGAGGAATCCAACGCTCCAAGAGCTGCTCCTGCAACAGGAACAACGCGGCCAAGCCACCCCCCAGAGCCAGGCTGACGCTGAGCACCACGGGGCCAATGGGGAAAGGCCTTGGCCTCCTCGTGGCTTGCTGACGCCGCGCTACAGGCAGATCCTCACGGGTGCGCAGCATCGAAGCTAAGAGTTTCGAATTGTCAGATCCTAGTCGCAGGAATGGATTTCACCAGCATTCAACCGGCTTGCAGTGTTAGTTTCAAAGAACTGTCTGTGCCCACCCGGGATCCCAGGAATGTTGCGTGTTGCCGTTGTCGGCGGAGGGCCCAGTGGCTCCTGTGCTGCAGAAGTTTTGGCGAAAGCAGGAATTCAGACCTGGATCTTTGAGCGCAAGCTCGACAACGCCAAGCCCTGCGGTGGCGCCATTCCCCTCTGCATGGTCGAAGAGTTCGACCTTCCCGAGAACATCATCGACCGCAAGGTCCGCAATATGCGGATGATCTCCCCCTCCAACCGTGAAGTGGAGATCAATCTCGACAACGAGAACGAATACATCGGGATGTGCCGCCGGGAAGTGATGGATTCCTTCCTGCGCAACCGAGCCGCCGACCTCGGAGCCAACCTGATCAATGGCCTGGTCACCAAGATCGAGACCGGGCCCAAGCGCCAAGGGCCTTACACCCTCCAGTACACCGATTACAGCGATGGCGCAGCCACCGGTACCGCCAAGAGCCTTGAGGTGGATCTGATCATTGGCGCTGATGGTGCCAACAGCCGCGTCGCCAAAGCCATGGATGCTGGCGACTACAACGTGGCCATCGCCTTTCAAGAGCGGATCAAGCTCCCTGCCGAAGAGATGAGCTACTACGAGAACTTGGCCGAGATGTATGTCGGCACCGATGTCTCGCCTGACTTCTACGCCTGGGTGTTCCCCAAATACGACCACGTGGCTGTCGGCACCGGCACCATGCAGGAAAACCAAGCCCTGATCAAAGACTTACAAGTCGGCATCCGTCAGCGAGCCCGCAAGCGCTTGATCAAAGGTGAAGTGATCAAGGTGGAAGCTCATCCAATTCCCGAGCACCCCCGCCCCCGCCGCGTGGTCGGCGGTATGGCGCTGGTGGGCGATGCCGCTGGGTATGTCACCAAGAGCTCAGGCGAAGGGATTTACTTCGCTGCCAAAAGCGGGCGCATGTGCGCTGAAGAAATCGTGGCCGCCAGCGGCAGCGGTCAGCGCGTTCCTACCGAGAAGGATCTCAAGGGCTACCTGCGCAAATGGGACCGCAAGTACGGCGCCACCTACAAGGTGCTGGAACTCCTGCAAAACATCTTCTACCGGAACGATGCAGCCCGCGAAGCCTTCGTTGAGATGTGCGATGACAAGGATGTTCAACGGCTCACCTTCGACAGCTACCTGTACAAGCGGGTGGTGACCATGAACCCCTGGCAGCAACTGAAACTCACCTTCCTCACCGTTGGTGCTGTGCTGCGCGGGAACGCCCTGGCACCAGGCACTTACAAGGCAGTGCCCAGTGCTGTGCGGAGCGAAGATGAAGCCGATCGTTTGCTGGCAGAAGGTGGCATCCGCGGCGGATTGAAGGCTGGCCGCGAAGCCGCTGCGCAAGCCGAAGCTGCAGCGGAGTCGCAAGCCGACGCCAAGGCCCCAACTGAAGAGCGCGACGTGGTGCTCAGCCGCTAATTGCGGCGAAATCAGCCAACACCGCCGCCTGGTTGCCCAACACGGCCAGCAGGTTCAGGCGGTTGCGGCGCACCGCCATGTCATCAGCCATCACCATCACGCTGGTGTCGCCATCAAAGAAGGCCGCGAGGGTGCTGCTACTGGCCGCTAGTGCCTCACACAGTTTCGAATAGCGATCAGCCCCCTGCTGGCCAACGATCCCGGAGAGTTGATCGACAACTTTGAGCATGGCGGCTTCGCTGGGTTGCTCGAACAGCGATGCATCCACCACCCCAGTGCTGCTGAGAACATCAGCTGCCAAATCGCCTTTTTCAGCGAGGCGAACAGCGCGTTGCACTACCGCTTGCACCGGAGCCAGCTCCCCAGCTGAACGCAGCTGCTCCAGCAAGCGCAGACGATCGAGTGCATCGAGGGGATCGCGCAGCAGGCGCTGATTGGCGCTCTGGGGCGTCACGGCCTGCACCAAATCCACAGCTTCGCCCTGCTCTTCCAATTGGCTAATCAAGCGCTGGCGCAGGAACTCCTGCAAATCCGCCTGCAGCTGGGAAGCATCGATTGCAAAACCAGGCAACAGCTCCGCCCAGTGGTTGCAAGCCTGCTGCAAGAGATCCTGCAAATCGAGGCGCCACTGACGCTCCCAGAGGATCTGCAGGATGCCGTTACCAGCGCGGCGCAGGGCATAGGGATCCGATGAACCGGTGGGTCGCTGACCCTTGGCAAAGATGCTGAGCAAGAGCTCCAGGCGCTCCGCTAGAGCCACCACCGCTCCGGCATCCGAGCTGGGCAACACATCATCGGCGCCACGGGGCAGGTAGTGCTCTTGAACCGCCAAGGCCACCGATGCTGGCTCTCCTTCGGCCAGCAGGTATTTGCCCCCCATCAAACCCTGCAGTTCAGGGAACTCACCCACCATCTGGCTGACGAGATCGTGTTTGCAGAGGTGGGCGCCGCGGCAGGCATCGGCTTGCGCTGCAGCATCAAGAGCCAGACAGCGGCCCAAGGTTTGAGCGAGCCACTCCAGGCGCTCACATCGATCCAGCAAGCTGCCCAGCCCTTCGGCAAAGGTGACCCGGCTCAACTGAGCCCGTCGTTGCTCACTGGCCACGGCACGATCAGCATCCAAGAAAAAGGCCGCATCAGCCAGTCGCGCCTTCAGCACCCGCTCGTTGCCGCGGCGGATTGAGTCTTCAGCCCCATCGAGGCCATTGGCGATGCAGAGGAATTGGGGCAACAAGCAACCGCGTGCCTGCAGGCTGAGCGGATCCACCTCAGCGCTACGCCGATACAGCGGCACATAACGCTGATGGCTACGCATCACGGTGCTGAGCACCTCAGCAGGAAGATCCAAGGATCCATCGTCAATGGCCCCCTCAATCAAGCTGGGACGCTCCACCAGATCGGTGAGCTCTTCGAGCAGTTCGTCAGGCAGATCAGCGCGAGCGTCGCGCTTGCTGGCGGCTGCCGCAATGGCATCAGCAATGAGCTGGCGGCGCTGCTGGCGGTTCACCATCACACCGGCACACGCCAAGCAGTCGCCATAGGCCGACGCCGCTGGTATGGAGACCTCAGCTGCCACCAAGCGGTGGCCAAAACTGGTGCGGCCTGATTGCACAGGCGGATCGCTGCCCTCCAAGCTCAGCTCCACCACCTGCTCATCGAGAAGGGCCACCAACCAGCGAATCGGCCGCGAAAAGCGGCGCTCGCCAGCGCCCCAGCGCATGAAGCGGCGGCCTTGCAGGGCAGCGATCCAGCCAGGGATGAGCTCAGCGAGCAGATCGGAGGCCTGGCGTCCCTTCTCCAGCACCGAAGCAAACACAAAGGGACCTTTGGGGGTCTCACGGATTTCCAACTCTTCAGGCTGGAGACCGCAGCGTTGGGCAAAGCCAAGCGCCGCCTTGGTCGGCATGCCGTCTTGGAAAGCTTGGGCAGCAGGGGGACCTTTACGCTCTTCTTGAAGGTCGCTGGCTGATGGCGCCAAACCATCGATGCAGACAGCGATCCGGCGCGGAGTACTCGTGCAGCTCAGGCCCTCACAGGCCAGGCGCTTCTCGCTGAGATCACGCCGCACCATTGGCTCCAGCTGAGCCAACACCTGAGCGGCGAAATCAGCGGGCAATTCCTCAGTGCCGATTTCGAGCAGGAAGCTGGCCACAGAAGCTTTACGAGCAGGTTGTGACTTTATGAATCCGCCGAACCCCTCCATTGCCTAGGGTCGAAGCATCTCTGTCCGCCGCTGCTGCATCAATCGTGACGATTGCGCCCGAAGGGAAGAAAACGACTGAGCGCAGCAAGTTCGAACAGCTCAAGGTCAATAGCGCCTACTTGCGCGAGCCTCTGGCCACGGAGCTGGAAAACGATCTGCCGTATTTCACCGACGATGCGGTTCAGATCCTGAAGTTTCACGGCAGCTATCAACAGGACAACCGCGACAACAGGCGCAAAGGCGAGTCCAAGGATTGGGGAATGATGCTGCGCCTGCGCAGCCCGGGAGGACGGATCCCAGCCCAGCTCTACTTAGCGCTCGACGATCTCTCCAATCAATACGGCAACGGCAGCATCCGGGCCACGACGCGCCAAGCCTTCCAACTCCACGGCATCCCCAAAGACGATCTACGCACCGTGGTGGGCACCATCGTGCGCAACATGGGCTCCACCCTGGCGGCCTGCGGTGACATCAACCGCAACGTGATGGCACCGGCGGCGCCCTTCCAGCAGCACGGCTACCCCGTGGCCCGGCGGCTGGCTGATGACATTGCCGATCTGCTGGCACCCAAAGCCGCTGCAGGGGTCTATCTCGAGCTCTGGGTGGATGGCGAGAAGCGCTACAAAATTCGCCCCTCCGTGCTGGCGAGCCGCATCAAAAAACAACAGCAACACGGTGAGGTATTCAGCGGCGACAGCGATGAGCCGCTTTACGGCGACACGTTCATGCCACGCAAATTCAAGGTGGCTGTCACGGTCCCGGGCGATAACTCCGTCGATCTGCTCACCCAAGACGTGGGCCTGGTGGCCTTCACCGATATGGGTGGTCGGCTTCGGGGCTGCAACGTCTATGTCGGTGGCGGCATGGGGCGCACCCACAACAAAGAAGAAACCTTCGCCCGCACGGCTGATTGCCTCGGCTACATCAAAGGCACCGACGTGCTGCCGTTGGTTCAAGCCGTGGTGGCCCTGCAGCGCGACCATGGCGACCGCAAGGTGCGGCGTCATTCCCGCATGAAATATCTCTTGCACGACAAAGGAATTGAGTGGTTCAGCAAGGAGATCAGCCGTTATTTCAGCGGTGAGATCAAGCCAGCCCGCACCGAACAAAAGCCCGAGCTGCTGGATTACCTCGGCTGGCACCAGCAGGGTGATGGGCTGTGGTTTGTGGGCCTGCCCTTGCTCTGCGGGCGCCTCGAAGGCGATCTCAAAGGGCAGATGCGCCAGCTGGTTGAGACCTACAAACCCGAGATCCGCCTCACACCCAATCAGGACCTGTTGCTCTGCAACATCGCCAAAAACCAAAAGCAAGAGATCACAGAACAGCTCGATGCCATGGGCTGGGCCGATCCATCGCATACCTCCCTGCTCAGCCGCCACGCCATCGCTTGCCCGGCGCTGCCCACCTGCGGGTTAGCGGTGACTGAATCGGAGCGCATCTTTCCCCATGTTTTGGGGCGCCTGGAAACGCTGTTGGAAGAACTCAAGATCGACTCACCGATCCTTGTGCGTATGACCGGCTGCCCCAACGGCTGCGCCCGTCCCTACATGGCTGAACTCGCCATGGTGGGAAGTGGGGTTGAGCAATACCAGCTCTGGCTCGGCGGCAGTCCTGGATTAACCCGTTTGGCACGGCCAGTGCTGCAAAAAATGCCGCTGGCTGAGATGGAATCGACCCTGCGCCCGCTGTTGAAGCAGTGGCAGGAGCAGGCTCCCACGCAAAGCTTTGGCGACTACTGCCATTCACTCGGCGATCAACTTGAGGCGACGCTTCAAGCCTGAGCACTGCGGCCGTAATGGGCGCAAGGGGCCTCGCTGCTCCAAGCCCAGAGCTGATCGCCCCAGCTGAAATGCCACCACTCCGTGGGGTGCCTAACGAATCCAGCTGATTCCATGGCGCAATGCAACAGGCAGCGCCGCTGGTGGTAGCGGCCTTCAGCAGAGGCTGGATCGGCATCGGCAAAGTGATTGGGGTGACCAATCGGGCCGACCGCATCAATATCACCGCCCATCTCCAGGGGCTCGCCTTGGGGGGTGGCCAAGGTGAGATCAACGGCCGCTCCCGTGCTGTGGGGCGGTGGTGTGGTGGGATCAGAGCTTGGCTCGGCCCAGAGCGCCAACACTTGCTCTTCGCTCACCCCGGGCTGCGCGCGGGTGTGATCCACCATGAATTGCTGCACGGCCAGGGGCCGGAAGGCATCAAAGATCAGCAATTGCAGCGGCTCGGGTTGATCCCGCAACACCTGTTGAACTTGTAGTAGACGCTCCACAACGCTCTGGCGCAACTGAAACGGATCAGTGCCGGCTGGATAGGGAGCACCAAGGGCTTGGTAGGGGTGGGGCTGCCAGCGCAAGAACGCTGGGGGTAACGCCAGCATCGGCTCACCGTTGTCGACGATTGGGATCGGATGCCAGGGACGGCCCATCAATTAAGGCGAGCGGAGGCGGTGAGGCTGCGGCGCTGGGCTTCCAAACACTGCGCCAAATGGGGATGCTGCTCCAAGGTTGGATCGGCATCGAGGATCGCTTGAGCGGTTTGCCGGGCTTCATCGAGCACCGATCCATCATCACTGAGGCTGGCGAGGGCCAAATCAGGCAATCCCGATTGGCGGGTCCCCAGCACTTCACCGGGGCCCCGCAACCGCAAATCCATCTCAGCGATTTCAAAGCCATCGTTGCTGCGGGCCAGCACCTCCAGGCGTTGTTTCGCCACCGCCGAACTGCTGTCGTTCACCAACAGGCAATGGGAGGCCGCAGCACCTCGGCCCACACGGCCGCGCAACTGGTGCAACTGGGCCAAACCAAAGCGCTCGGCGTGATCGATCAACATCACCGTGGCGTTGGGAACATCAACGCCAACCTCCACCACCGTTGTCGACACCAAGAGTTGGGTCTCTCCGCGGCTGAAGGCCTCAATCGCCTGTTGTTTTTCAGCGCTGCTGAGCCGGCCATGCAGCAGACCCACCTGCAAGTCAGGAAAGACCTCCTGCTGAAGCCGGCTGTGCTCATCAACAGCCGAACGCAAATCCAACTTTTCGGACTCCTCCACCAACGGCAACACCACATAGGCCTGACGGCCTTCGTTGATTTGCTCGCGAATCAACGCATCAGCCTTGGGCCGCTGGGCTGAACTCAACACGGCGGTCTTGATCGGTTGGCGGCCAGGCGGCAACGCATCAATTTGGCTGACATCCAAATCGCCATGGATTGAGAGCGCCAGGGTACGGGGAATCGGCGTGGCGGTCATCGTCAGCAAATGGGGCTGCAAGCCTTTACTGAGCAAGCGATTGCGCTGGCCAACACCAAATCGGTGTTGTTCATCGACCACCACCAAGCCCAAGCGGGCGAAATCAACCGGGTCCTCCAACACCGCATGGGTACCCACCAAGAGGTGCAGCTGGCCATTGGCCAAGTCCTGCAGCAGGGCGCGGCGTTGCTTGGCCGGCGTGGAGCCAGTCAACAGCGCCACATTGACGTGCAGCTGCGGCATCCACTCGCAGAGCTTGGCGTAGTGCTGCTGGGCAAGCACCTCGGTGGGCGCCATGAACGCCCCCTGCAACCCCGCATCAATGGCGGCCAAGAGGGCAGCGATTGCCACCACCGTCTTGCCGCTACCCACATCCCCTTGCACCAGTCGGGCCATCGGCTTGGGCTGGCCCATATCCGCGAGCAGCTCGTTGAGCACGCGCTCTTGAGCGCCCGTGAATTGAAAAGGCAACAGGTTCCGAAAGGCCTTGAGCCGTTCACCAATGGCCCCCGCTGGCACCGCTGGGGCCTGACGCTGGCGGTACTGCAAGCGCCGCTGGGCCAGATTCAGTTGCAACAGCAGAAACTCGTCAAAGACCAAGCGGCGGCGGCAAGCATCGAGATGCTCCCGGTTGCTGGGTTGATGAATTCCGCTGCGGGCATCGGCCTTGGCCACCAATGTCAGCTGTTGGCGCCAGGGTTCTGGCAAGGGGTCAGGGCCAGGGCGAACGGCTGCTAACGCCGCCGCCACAGCTTGGCGGAGCCGTTCGGCGGTTAACCCCTCTGTAAGGGCATAGATGGGGACCAATCGGCCGATTTCAGGGGATTGCACCTGGCTGGCCGGTCCTTCCAATACCTCCAACAGGGGGTCATGCAGGCTGATGCCAAAGCGGTTTTCTTTGACCAGGCCACTGGCAGCGATCGTGGCGCCCGGCGGGTACAAGCGCTGCTGTTGGTGCAGCCAGCCAGAGGAGGTGAAACGCTTACCCGCCATGAACTTGCTGATCCGCAGCCGGCCACTGGGGTCCTGCAATTGCAATTCCAGGATCGCCAGGTTGGGGTTTTTGGGGCTGGCGAAGGCGTGCACCCGGCGCACGGTGGCAACCACCGTGGCGGTCTCCCCAGGAACCAGGGCTTGGATCCGCACCAAACGCGAATAATCGACGTAATCGCGCGGGTAGTAGCCGATCAAATCCTCGAGACAGAACAAGCCCAGCTGCGCCAAGCGGGTGGCGAGTTTGGGGCCAATGCCCTTGAGCTCTGAGAGCGGTAGATCAGCGGTGCTGCGGCCAGCTCTTGCCGAGGCAGGGGAGTCTGTGAGCCGCAGCCGAGGCGGGGAGAGCGGTGCAGGTGGATCGAGCTGACGGCGCAATTGATGCAAGTGCTGACGCAGCTGCGTCACCAAGTAACGGCGCTGCGCTGGGCTGGCCTCTGAATATCGAGAAAATTGAGCAGCAAACGGGGCCAGCTGCTGACAGTCCTTCGCTGGCAGCTGCGGTGAGGGAGAGCGGCATTGCTGCTCCAGGAAGGCACTAAATCGCGACCGCTGGCCCTGGAGATCTTGAAACCCTGAATCAGCTTCCAGGCTGAGGCTGCGCTGCAGTTGACGCAGCCAGCGATCCAGCTCCGCATTCAGCGGAGCTGGGCTCAGATCTGGGGTTGCACGGTGGGGTTGTTGTCCTGCGACCACAGCTGTTGCGCCTGCAGAACGGCGAGCCGTTGCTGCCAGTGCTGAATTCGACGCTCCATTTTGCGCAGATTGCCATCGAGCTTGTGCAATGCATTGCGCAGGTCGCGCAAGTGGGGCAGCGCATGCTCCAGTTCTGAAACACGGATCAACAAGCCGTTGAGCTGCAACTCACCGCTGGTCAGGCCATCGGGTATGGGCAGCCGCACCGTCAATACGTTGGGGGCCACACCCTGTTGCTCCACCTGGCCGGCCAATGAGGCATCCAGCAGGGGCAGTGGCATCAGGCTTTGGCACAGTCCGCTGCGCAGCAGTTCGACATTGATGGCGTGGCTGAGGTTGCGAAGTCGGCGCTGCAGCGCCTGATCCCAGACCCCAAGCCAAACGCGCAACTGTTGGGGATCGCGCGGCAACGGGAATGGGCTGTTGATCGGATCGTCGGGACTCAGGGATGAACCCAACAGGCTGCCGCTGGCCATTTGCCGCAGCCAATTCAAGGCCTGCTCGTGATCCAGGGACTGGGACGACACCTCCTCATCCACCAATCCCGGGGTTTCAGAGGACAGGGTGGAGCAGAACTGCGCTGGGTCAAAGTTGCCCAGCAACGGGGGCATCTCGAGGCTGAATTGCAGGCCGGCGCCAGGATCAAGATCAGCAGAGACCATCAGTGGCTCAACCGAGTCATCGCCAGGGGCCTGCTCATCAGCTTCGGGGTCGGCCGTGTCATCGGCGTTCAGCAGGCGACTGCCAAGCTGCGCCAGTTGCTCAATGGTCAGCAGCGAACTGCAGCGCTGGGTGAGATGGAGCAGGCGTTCGCGCATGACATGGCGCTGGCTCTCGGCCATGGCATTGAACGCCTCCGGCTGGAGCTTGGTGCAGAGGTGGAACACCGCCTGCAGCAATTGATGGGGCAACTCATGGCGTAGTTGCTCGAGGTAGTCCTGCAGCAAGCTGTAGAGCTTGATGGCAGCCCCATCACTCAGAGCATCGAGCGCGTCAAGTTCTTGACGCGCCTGTTCGGCCGTTGCCCCCTCCGAGGAGTTCAAGCAGTCATGGCGGCGACTTCTGCCGCGAAATCCTCTTGCTTCACTTCAATGCCTTCACCCAGGGTGTAACGGGTGAAGCGCCGCACTTGAATGTTTTCGCCGATCTTGCCGGCGAGCTGCTTGACCATCTCGGCCACTGACAGGGAGCTGTCTTTGATGAAAGGCTGCTCCAGCAGAGCGAGTTCCTTGAGGCGCTTGTTGACGCGGCCTTCAACGATCTTGGCCTTCATGGCCTCAGGCTTGTTGCCCAGGTCATCACGACCCATCTCGATGTTGGTTTCGCGCTCTTTGACATCGGCAGGGATGTCATCGGTGGTGACGAACTCAACGTTGGGGCAAGCAGCAATTTGCATAGCCACATTGCGCACCAGCTCTTGGAACGCGTCACCGCGGGCCACGAAGTCTGTTTCGCAGTTGACTTCCACCAGCACACCCACACGGGCGCCGGTGTGGATGTAACTGCCAACGGCACCTTCAGCCGCGGTGCGACCAGCTTTCTTTTCAGCCGAAGCAATGCCCTTCTGACGCAGCCACTCGGTGGCTTTGGTGAGATCGCCAGAGGTCTCATTAAGAGCCTTCTTGCAGTCCATCATCCCCGCACCGGTTTGGTCGCGGAGCTCCTTGACGAGCTTGGCGGAAATCTCGGCCATGACGGGGTGCGGGGAAGTGAAAAGCGGGGGGAGTGTAAACAGCGGGGGGAGGGCCTTAGCCCTCATCCCCTTGGTCGTTTGAACCGTGGCGACCTTCGTTGATGGCGTCAGCCAGACGTCCAATGATCAACTGCACCGAACGCACAGCGTCGTCGTTGCAGGGGATCGGCACGTCGCAGAGGTCGGGATCGCAGTTGGTATCCAGCATCGACACCACAGGAATGTCGAGCTTCTGGCATTCCAGAACGGCGTTGTATTCGCGCTTCTGGTCGATCAACACCACCACATCAGGCAGGCGGCGCATGTTCTTCAGACCGCCCAGATATTTCTGCAGACGATCCAGCTCGCGGCGCAGAACCGAGGCTTCCTTCTTGGGACGCATCGCAATCGCACCGGAGCTCTCCATGCGCTCGAGGTCCTTGAGGCGCTCGATGCGGGCGCGCATGGTGCTCCAGTTGGTGAGCATGCCGCCCAGCCAGCGCTGGTTCACGTAGCTGGCGCCACAACGGCTGGCCTCGAGGGCCACCACCTCAGCGGCTTGCTTTTTGGTGCCGACAAAGAGGAAGCGCTTGCCGCTACGAGCAGCACTGCGCACCCACTTGTAGGCGTTGTTCATGCAGACAGCGGTCTGCACCAAATCGATGATGTGAACGCCGTTGCGAGCGCAGTGGATATACCGCTGCATCTTCGGATTCCAGCGGCGGGTTTGGTGCCCAAAGTGGGCACCGGCCTCCATCATTTCGGAGAGCGTGACAACTGCCATGTTGTTGGGGGTTTCGGGTTGGCCACCACCCGCCAGGGAGGACGGCCCAAATCGGCCAATGTCCTCACCCGAAACGTGCGGGTGTGCGGTTTTGAAGGGACGTCCCAACCTATCAGGCCGTGTCCTGGCCTGGGTTCAGGCGATTCCAGCGGCCTGCGCTTCACGCTGCATCGCCACAACGCTGATGCGATTGAGGGGCAAGCGCAGCAGCTCCATGGCGACGCCAGGGTGACCGCGGCGGATCAACCAGGCCAGCAAAGGCCGCAAGCTGCGCTCGTTGAGCAAGCCACCCAAGGTGAGCAGCTCCCAGAGCAGCCGATGCCAGATGGTGAATTGAATGATGAAGCGAACCCGTCGGGTGGGGTGCTTTTTGTAAAACACCAACCCCATCTTGGCCCGCTCCCGCTCCTTGCGAACCAGCTCGGGAACCTGCTCCAAGTTGAGCGGAGGATGCCAGTGATAGCCAGCAGCAGCAGGGCAACGCACCAAACGGACCCCCATGCGGCGGAGGCGCTCACCAAGCTCCAAGTCTTCCCAGCCGTAGAGCTGGAAGGAGGGATCAAACAACCCTGATTCCTGCAGCACCGTCTTGTCGATGGCCACATTGCCGGTGGCGAAATACGCCCACGACAGATCGCTGAGTTTGTGGGGTTCGCTCTCTGGGGACTCGAAGTTGTGGGTATTGATCACCGCCCCATAGGTGAAACAGAGACGGTCGCCATCCCGCTGCCAGGCTTGGCGAAGCGAACGCAGGTGGTGCTGCAAAAAGTCCGGCACCACCACCAAATCACTGTCGATAAAAATGATCACCTCACCGCTGGCGTGATCAACGCCAAGGTTGCGGCCGATCGCAGGGCCACCATGTTCTTGGCAGATCAGGCGGACATGGGGCAGTTCAGCAGCCTCCTGTTGAATCCACTCGACCGTGCCGTCGGTGGAGCCGTCATCCACCAACACGACCTCAAAATCATCCCCAGGATCGAGAGGCAGCTGGGCTTCTAGGGCCCTGAGGCACTGCTGCAGGATCGGCAGGCGGTTGTAGGTGGGAATAACAACGCTGACGAGCACAGCTGGATCCAAGGTGCTCCCATGATCGCTGATTCCGTTAGGGCCTTAGCCGGAGACGGAACATCGTCCTGAACGAATCGGGCCAAATCAGGTCCTTCGGGGCCGGTCGCTGCAGCTCCAGAGAACTCAAGGGACGTTGAAACCAGCTCTTGGCGAATGCCAAACCCCTGAGCGACTTCAACCATTGGGTTCGCTCATCGACGTCAAGGTCGTCCAAGGCGTACGAGCTGGGGGCAACAGGCGAGAACCCCAGGGGTTGGTCCACACTGGTAATGCTGTTCAAAAGCGTTTCGAGGCTCGGACGCGATGGCTTGGAGTCCAGTGGTTGGGACTGGGGAGCCTCTGACGCTGGATCCAATGTGATCAGCTGAGCATCAGCACGATTGTCTGCTGGTTCGACGGGGTTGATCACCGGTGGCAGGGAGGGAGCCTGCAATTGCGGTAGCTCCTGGGCTGGCAAAGGAAGACTGTTGATACCTGGCAGCCGCAGCGGTTGAAGCGCAGTGGAGCCCGAGGCCGGCAGGCCCAATTGATCACTGAGATCAACCAGAGCACCTCGGGACACCGGGCCAAGGGAAGCGGCGTTGTGCAGAGGCTCAAAACCACCAGGAGCAGCCAATAGCAGCGCATGCAGACCAAGGGCAATGGCCACCGGCGAGGTCCAGACGGGCCTGGCCTGCCAGCGACGCCTGATCAAAAGGGGGACTGAGTAGTTGCTCATCGGGTGTTGGGCAGCTTGAGCTCAATGGCCACGGGGGATCCCCTCATGGCCGTCAAAACGGTCCGCAACTCGCCCCAGCGCAAACGCTTCGATGGCTTGATCCGCAAGCGACCATCGGGTTCTTGGGCGGCATAAGCCCTGGCAACAGATGACATCCGATCCAAGGGAATGGTGCGGCCTTGGATCACGATCTGCTCGGCGCTTGGGATTTCAACCAGCAACACCGGTGCCATCGAAGGCTTGCTGAACCACTGGTGCAGCGGAATCAACAAGGTGCTGGAGGCAATCAGCACCAACAGAACATCAGCCAGCGGCAACCACTGACTGGAGGTGAGGGGAGTGTCTGAACGTTGGAGGTTCATGACTTCAGCGGCTGACTTGGCAATTGCAACTGCAAGCGATCACCAGCCAAGACCTCCAGAGAGTTGAACCGTTGGCTGACTTCAAGCAGTGTCAATTCATCACTTGGAATCAACACAAGGGTGGGGGATTCGCCTTGAAGGTTCTGCTCTTGAAGCCGGCCACGAAGCTCCTCATCACTTAAGGGGCGTCCATTCCAAGTCCAGAAACCACGCGGTTGCATTTCGATCCGCACAAGCGGCCGAGCAACCGCTGAACTCTCCTGCGGTGCAGCGCTTTTCAGGGGCATCTTGACGTGAGTGACACCAGCCCAAAGCACAAAACACAACACCACCAACAGCACATCAATGAGGGGCACCAAGACATCGTTGGTGCTGCCTGACGTTGTGTGGTCAGCCACGACAAACGAGCTGATGGGTGTTGCGCTCAAAGCTGAGAGCCAAGCGCTCCAGCAGAGCGAGGTAGCTACTGCGGTAAGCCATGTTGATTTTCAACACAACCATGGCGAAGAGGGCCACCAAGATCCCCGTGGCGGTGGAGACCAGAACCTCGGAAATACCCAGCGCCACACGATCCATTGAGGCCGCACCAACCTCACGGCCAAGGGCGGCAAAGGTACGGATCAATCCCGTCACCGTTCCCAACAGACCCAGCAATGGCCCCAAGGCCGCTGCAGCTTCCAAAATTCGCTCACCACGGGCCATGGCCGCAGCTTGGGATTGAAGAATCAACTGAAGTTCCAGCTGACGCGCTGCTGGACCATCGGCAGCAGTCAACTGACGCATCAAGTGCCCCACTGGGCTGGATGTGGGAACCCCTGTTGGGGAGCTTCCCTCAAGCAGTTGGTTCTCGACGAGGCGCCATCGGCGATCCGTTGGGGACCCCAACCGCCGCCAAAAGCGAAGGCGATCAACGCCAACAGCGGCAACGGCGATCGAAAGCAACAGCAGAGGCACCATTACAGGGCCTCCAAGCAAAAACTGCTGGAGCACGATTGGGAGCGAGCTCGGGCAATTTCAAATTAGTCACAATCCATCAAAAAAACCTGATCGGTTAAAAACCGATCAGGTCCCTCAGATCTTTGGTTCGGTCAGACGAACGACTTAGTCAGCAGCGCCGCCGTTGTTGGCCGTTCCGGTCACACCATTACCAGCACCTTCTCCGCGACCATCACCACGCAGCTTGCGCTTTTTGAACTTACGGGCGTAGGCGCGGTTGCGTTCTTGCTTCTCGCGTTTCAGGTTGCGGCGCTTGGCCATAAATCGATCAAGCCTGGAAAATCTCCTCTCACCTTACCCGGCGGGCATCGAAGCCACCCTGTTCTCAATCAAACGGCCGTCTTCCATGGCCAAGAGGCGATCAGCCAAATCAAGGATCCGTGGGTCATGGGTCACCATCAGCACCCCGCAACCCTGTTCACGCGCCAGCCGCTGCAAGAGCTCAACGATTTCACGGCCGGTACGGCCATCAAGGGCCGCGGTGGGCTCATCAGCCAAGAGCAAGCGGGGGTGCGCCGCCAAGGCGCGAGCGATCGCCACCCGTTGCTTTTGTCCGCCCGATAGATCGTGGGGCACTTTGCTGAGCTGATCCCCCAAGCCCACGGCCCGAAGCCATTCGCGGGCTTGACCACGCCGCTGGGCATAGCTGAGGCCGGGCAGCAGATCGGCGCCCATCTGCACGTTTTGCTCGGCGGTGAGGCAACGCAAGAGGTTGTGCCCTTGAAAAATCATGCCGATGCGTTGCCGCAGGCGACGGCGATCACCCCGGCCAGCTTGGGCCAAGGGCACTCCCAGCACCTGCAGTTCTCCGTGTTGCAAGCTCCGCAGCGCCCCCACCAGGGTGAGCAGGGTTGTTTTGCCGCACCCGGACGGCCCCGTCAGCAGCACCACCTCGCCGGGATCCACCCGGAAGTTGATGTCCTGCAAGACCTCACGGCGCATCGAACCGGTGCCGTAGCTATGGCTGACGTTGGTTGCAACGATGGGAGCTGGATCCGCCATCAGAAGATCTCAGCGGGATCGGCGTCCGCCAGTTTGCGCATGGCCACCAGGGCCGAACCCATGCACATCACCAAGATCAGGCTGAACACCAGCACCGCCCGTTGCGGCGACATGCCAACCGGCAACTGGGTGGAACCACGAATCAGGGCATACAAACCCTCGCCAGCGGCATAGGCCGGCACATACCCCACCAGGGCCAGCATTAAGCCTTCGCGGACCACAACAGCAAGCAGATCCCTAAGGGGATATCCCATCGCCATCAAGGTGGCGTACTCCGGCAGATGGTCACTGACATCGCCGTAGAGGATCTGATAAACGATCACACAACCCACCACAAAACCCATGGCAGCGCCGAGGCTGAAGATGAACCCGATGGCTGTGCTGCTGCGCCAGTAGTTCTTCTCGAACTCAATGAACGCTTTCTTGGTGAAGACGCTCACGTCATTGGGAAGCCAAGCGCGAAGTCGCTCAGCAACAGCCTCAGGATCAGCACCATCGCGCAGGCGAATCAAGCCAAGCTCAATGCTGCCGCGAGACGTGGAGGGCAGCAGCGAGCGGAAGGTTTCACGGCTGGTGATCAAGTTGCCGTCAGCACCAAACGAGGGGCCCAACTCCACCAGACCCGAGACCCGCACGCGCTGACCAGCCACCTCACTTTCCACCACCTGGCCGGCATTGAAGCGCTCAGCCACAGGACCAAATTCAGGCCTAGAGCGCGCATCAAACAAGACGCGGCCTTTCTGGCGCAGGCTGGCCGATTGATCAGCCAGCATCGAATCGACAAACAAGGCGTCATCCGGCTCAAACCCCAAGGCCAACAGGGAGCGGGTCGAGCGGGTCTCGGGATTGCGCCACAGCACAAAATTCCAGTGCACCGGGCTGACGCTCTCAACCGCTGGCTCCGCCATGGTCTGAATCAGCCGCCGCTCGGGGAAACCGGCCATGCTGATCGAGCTCATCGAGCGCGGACTCATCAACACCAAATCGGCATCAAACAGGCGATGAATCGTGACGCTGGCGTCGAACAGCCCATCACGAAAGCCCAGCTGCATGAACATCAAGATCCCTGCAAAGCTGATGCCGGCCAGAGCGATCAGCAGCCGCACCGGTTGACGACTCAGCAGCAACCAAGCCAAGGGAACGCCGCGCCGGCGCCAAAGCGCTTGGATCATGGCTGCAGCCGGCCGATCAGTTTCAAGCCAGTGAGCTGGCGAACGCGCCGAGCATCAGCTGGATCAAGGGTGACGTACACCTCCACCACCCTGGCATCGGTGTCAGCTGTTGGATCAGTGCTGAGCACATCACGCTGCTGAACCAGTGGGTTGATGCGACGCACGCGGCCTTGAAGCTCGCCATCAAAGCCACCGTTTTCGCTCAAGAGCAGCACCCGCTGACCAACGCGTACACGGCCGATATCGCTCTCATACACCTCCAACACCGCTTCCATCTGATCGCTGCGGCCGATGGACAGCACTCCATCGGAGCCGGGACGCTCACCGGGGCGAGCAAAAATTTCCAGCACCGTGCCACTGAAGGGGGCCACCAGCTCGCCATCGGGCAACTTGATGCGCTGGCGCTGCAACTCAGCTTTGGCCTTGCGCAGCTCCTGCTGCACGGTGAGCAGCTTGATTTTGCGGACATCAAGCGTTTCCGCGGAAATCGCGCCGCTACGCAGTAGCCGTTCGTAGCGCTGCACCTCGCGCTGAAGCAGAGCTTGGCGTTGCTCCAGCGTTGCAATCGTGGCTTTGGCGACCTCGAAGTCAGCCAGCTGGTCGGGGCGGGTGTCGAATTGAGCCAGGACCTGGCCGGCCTCGACGCGATCACCCTCCTCCACCAGCAAGGTTTCAACCCGCGGCGATGAACCCATCGCACCGGAGGGAGCATCCAGCCGGCGCACATTGCCAGCTGGATTAAGCCGGCCTAAGGCAGACACACCACGAGGTTGCGGCGACTGAGCACTGATTGGTGCCGCCATCGGCTCGGGCTGTGGACGCGAGCGCCAGCTCCACAGCGCCACAACAGCAACGGTTCCAAGGACTGCCGAGAGAACCACCAAGCCACGACGACCACTGATGGGAGGCATCAAGGTCACGGATCGCAGGGGGGTGGTGGATCGTCGAAGAGCAGATTCTGGATGTAGTTATCGGCCCACTGTGGATCGAAGGCCACTTCAAGAACGCGCCTGGTCTTGTCGTTGCGGCGTTGTTGAGCGCAGTAGTGCTGTTGCCTGCGCCAGCGCTGTTGCACAGCGTCACTGCCGGCTGGCTCTGGCGTTGCTGCGCTCACCGCCTGCAGAAAAATGCGGTGAAAGGCCAGCAGATCAGCCTCAAACCAACGCTCTTCTTCGGCATTAGTGAGACGGGCAAACAAGACCTGTTTGGAAAAGATCGAGCCCCAGGCGGGCACCTCCCGGCGCTCGCTGTAGGGGCGTTGTGGCAAACCCTCCAATGCCTTAATCAGATGTGGCGGCAAGCTCTCGCCGGTGGGAGAGAGATCAACAATCGCTGCTGAAACACCAGCAGGGCCAGCCACCACATCAGCGCCAAACAGCGGCAGGTTGTAACGCGGGTCTGGAAACAACACGCAGTGGAGGATGTCCAATCGAGCCCCCACCTGGGCCGTTTCCAGGTGCATCTTGCGCAGCCCAGGGCAACACAACAGCTCGTTGTCGATGGCCATGGCATCCCCTTCGAGCTCACCACGGATCTCGGCCAAGCCGGCAGGCAATGCCAGGGGTTGCAGCTCCATCAGCTGCTGCCAGGCACCCCTGAGGCCCGAAGCGATGACCGGGATCAGGGGGTGAAAAGCGCGCAAGCAGGCGGCCAACGGAGCAGCCCAACACCCTAAATGGCGCAGACCCAAGGCTGGATCGCCATAGTGAGGAGATCAGCTGCCTTGATGCGTTGGAACAGCCCGCAGGGCTTGGCTACAGCACCCCACACACCACCGCGCTGAGCAACGGTTTGCCGTTGAGCCTGCTGCCGGTGCCCGATTCACCCGTGGCCTGTCTTCAGTTCTGGTGCAGCGCCGGCAGTGCGGTTGAGCAGGCCCAGGAGCACGGCATGGCCCATTTCCTGGAACACATGGTGTTCAAAGGCAATGAAAAACTCCCGGCTGGAGCCTTTGATTGGCAGGTGGAAGCCAGTGGCGGAATCAGCAATGCCGCCACCGGCTTTGATGACGTCCATTATCACGTGTTGATGCCCAAAGAGGCCTTGCCTTTGGCCTGTGAGTTGTTGCCGCGACTGGTGCTGCAGCCCGAAATCAGGGCTGAGGATTTTGTCCTCGAACGCCAGGTGGTGCTCGAGGAGTTGGCCCAAAGCGAAGATCAACCCGAGGAGCAAGCCTTCCAGCAGCTCCTGGCCTTGGCCTGCGGTGAGCATGCCTATGGCAGGCCAATCCTGGGAGTTCGCGAGCAATTGCTGCAGCAAACACCTCAGCAGATGTTGGCCTTTCAACAGCGTCATTACCGCGCGCAGACCTGTGCTGTGAGCCTCAGTGGTGGTTTTGACCTGGGCCATGTTCAGCAACTACTCGAGGCCAGCCCCTTCGCCGAGCTCCCAGGCACCACTGGGATCGATCCACAGCAGCCAGGGCTGAAGGTTCAACCGGGCGTGCATGCGCTGGAGCTTCCACGGCTCGAGTCGGCCCGGCTGTTGATGCTGTGGTCGGCACCGCCGGCGAAGGAAATGTTGGCCTTAAGCGGCACCGATCTGCTCACCACCGTTCTGGCCGAGGGGCGCAGCAGCCGCCTGGTGCGCTGCCTGCGTGAAGAGAAGCAAGTGGTCGAATCCATCGATATGGATGTGCATGCCTTGGAGCAGGGCAGCTTGGTGATCCTCGAAGCGATCTGCCCAAGTGACCGGCTGGGCGAGGTGCATCAAAACGTCTGCGCGATCTTGCGTCAACTGCAGCAGCAAGTCCCCAGCGCCACAGAGCTCAAGCGTGCGAAACGCCTGCTCGACCATGGGCACCGTTTTGCCATGGAGGGGATTGGCTCACTGGCCCAACACTTGGGGCAAGCCACCTTGATGAAGCGATTGGAACCCCTCGAAGAGCCCCTGTCGCGCTGGCACCAATGGCAAGCGGAGGATCTTCAGCAGCTCTCCCGCGATCTCGATCCAGATCTGGCCTGCACCCTGCTGGTGAGGCCGAAGTGAGCACAAGGCTGCAATGGCTTGAGCCCAGCTTCGGCGATGTGATGGCGGCTCGCTTGGTGCTGCCGCTGGGCAGTGCTGCTGATCCACCGGGCCAAGCCGGACTGCACCAGCTCCTAGCCGGTTCGCTCACCCGTGGCTGCGGCAGCCACGATGCGCGCTCCTTTGCCGAGTGGATCGAAAACCAGGGGGCCAGCCTGCGTTGTGAAGCTGGCGATGACCATCTGCAAATCATGCTGAAAGGGGTGGGTAGCGATCGCCATGTCCTGTTGCCGCAGTTGCTCGAAATGGTGGAGCAGCCCGCTGCCAGCGATGACCAAATCGAGCTCGAGCGGGACCTCAACCTTCAAACCCTGCAGCGCTTGGAAGAAGACCCCTTCAGCCGCGCCCAAGACCGTCTGCGGCAGCTGATGTTTGGCGATGGCCCCTACGGCCATGACCCCCTAGGGACAACCGCATCGCTGCAACGACTGAGCAGCCAAGACATCGTCAACGAACGGCCGCGGTTAGCCAATCGCCAGGCGTTTCTGGTGGTGAGCGCGGCCCACGATCAAGCCTTAGCCGATGGCCTCGAGCAACGTTTGCAGCGCTTTGCCCACGACAGCGTCAAAGCGCCTCAGCCATTGGCGCAGGGCGATTGCGGTTGGAGCGCTGATCCCCTCGACACTGAGCAAACCGTGCTGATGTTGGGGTTTCGCAGCCTGCCCGTTCAGCATGCCGATGCCTTGGGTTTGAGGCTGCTTCAGGTGCATCTCGGCTTGGGCATGAGTTGCCGGCTGTTTCTGCGACTGCGCGAAGAGCTGGGACTCGTCTACGACGTTGGCGCCGAGCTGGCCATGCGCCGGTTTGATTCTCCATTCATCTGGCATCTCTCCACCAGTGCCGATCAAGCCAGCAGTGCCCTTGAGGCCTTACTGGATGAATGGCAACGGCTGCTCGATGAACCCCTGGCAACAAGCCAACTTGAGTTAGCCAAAGCGAAATTGCGCGGCCAAGAAGCCATGGGCCGGCAAACCGGTGCCCAGCGGGCAGAACGGCAGGCCTTTTGCCAGGCCTATGGGCTGCCCAGCGATTTCCATGCCCAGGCCATGAAGCAACTGGACAGCATCAGCGCGATGCAGTTGCAGCAGGTGGCTCATCGTTGGCTGCAGCAACCGTGCCTCAGTGGCAGTGGTCCAGCGGCCAGCCTGCACAGGGTTGAGCAACGTTGGCAGCAGCGGCTCAGTCGCTGCCTATCTCCTGCAGGGCACTAAGCGGCACCACAAAACTGCCGCGCCGAAAGCGCACGCCGCGCTGATCCTTGGGCAGCAGGGAAATCACTTCCCCCTCTTCTCCGGCACTCACCAGATCGCCAGGCCGCAACATCGGCATGGCATCGGCCGTCTTCAGATAAGGCTGTTGTTCAGACAACACCACACTGGCGCCAACAGGGCACGCGCTTGAAGCTGGCTCAGACACCGTTGTTGGACTGGGGAACGTGTTGCAGGATGACAGCCAGAGAGCACAAGAGCAGCAGTGCGGGCCCTGTTGAACTGGAGTGGTGCCCTGGCCGGCCTGCTGCTACTGATCACTGGGGGACTGCTGCACCCAGCTTGGTTGCAGTGGAGTGACACCAGCGGATGGCAGAGCATCAATTTGGGCGTCACGGCCCAGCTCCCGGCTCTGTTGCTGACAGCCCTGATCTGCGGCCCGCGCCCAGCCTTGATGGCTGCCATTGCTTACCTCGCCCTCGGCCTCAGCGGCGTGTTGATGGTGTTCCACAGCGGAGGGGGCTTGAGCTACCTGCAGCTTCCGGCCTTTGGCTACATCGCTGGCTTCTTGCCAGCGGCTTGGCTCTGCGGCCGGCTGGCCCAACGAGATGACGTCAATCAACTCGAACACTTGATGGCCATTGCCCTGTTGGGGGTATTGACCGTTCAACTCTGCGGCGGCCTCAATCTGGTGGTGGGCCATTGGGCAGGCCGCTGGGCGGAACCATTACCGCAGCTGCTGCTCAGTTATGGACTGCTTCCCCTGGGAGGCCAGATCTTGCTCTGCGCAGTCGTTGCTGTGGTGAGCCGGCTGCTGCGACCACTGCTGACGGTCAACCACTAGGTCATGGCTGGCAAACGTTTCTGGATCCTGCTGAGTGCTGCTGGGCTGTTGCTGCTGGATCAGCTCAGTAAGCAGTGGTGGCTGCAAAACCTGCCACCTGGCGTCAGCCAGAGCTGGATTCCTGGACTGCTCAACCTGAGGCTGGTCTGGAACGATGGCGCCGCCTTCAGCCTGTTTCGCAGTGGCTCGCAGTGGCTGGGCTGGATCAGCCTGCTAGTCAGCGTTGGCCTGTTGATCTGGATTGGGCGCCGTGGTCGGCAGTGGTCCCGCTGGCAAGCCGCAGCTGCCGCATTCCTGCTGGCAGGAAGCGTCGGCAATGGCATCGATCGCTGGCGCTATGGAGCGGTGATCGATGGCCTTGAACTGGTGCCATTCTCATTTCCCGTCTTCAATTTGGCCGACGTTGCGATCAACTTGGCCGTGTTGTGTCTGTTGATCGAAGCCATCCGCCAGCGATGAGCCCATTCCTACGCCTTCACATCAACGGTGAACCCAGCAGGGAGATCCAGCTGCTGGGGGAGGTGTATCGACTGGGGCGCGATCCCGACGCCGAAATCGTGATCCAGCACCCTGCGATCAGCAAGCGCCATGCCTTGCTGGAGCGCCGCCATGGCCACTGGCAGCTCAGGGACCAAGGCTCCACCAATGGCTTGAGCTGGAAGGGCCGATCGGTGCAGCTCTTGGCCCTACGCGATGGGGATCGCATTCGCCTCGGACCAGAGGCTGATCCATCGCTACCGGTGCTGGAGTTCCTTGAGCCCAGCTCCCGCCGTCAATGGCTCCCCTGGAAGAAGGCACTCAGTTCAGGCCTATTGAGCCTGGCCGGGGCTGGTCTGTTGGTGCTCGGTTTCGGGGCCGTCAGCGTGCCTGTGCGCGGCAGTTTGGCTCCAGTGCGCGGGCCCTTGGTGCTCTACGACCGCAGCGGCACACCGATTAACAGTGGCTTTGATACGAACCACCGCGAAAAGGAGCGTGTTGCCGATTTCGCGCCACCGCTTCGGGCGGCTTTGCTTTCAAGCGAAGACACCCGCTTCTGGTGGCATCCAGGGGTCGATCCGATTGGCATCACCCGTGCCTTGCTCGTCAACATTGCTGGCGGCCAAGTGCTGGAGGGCGGCAGCACCCTCACCCAACAGCTGGCCCGGAGCCTCTATCCCAACGAGGTGGGCGAGGGCGACACGCTGCAGCGCAAATGGAATGAACTGCTGGTCGCGTTGCAATTGGAAGCGCGCTTCAGCAAGCAAACGCTGCTGTTGAGCTACCTCAATCGGGTGTATCTCGGCGTCGGGTGGGGCTTTGAAGATGCCGCGCAGGCCTACTTCAACCACTCAGCCAGTGCGTTGACCTTGCCGCAGGCGGCGCTGCTAGTGGGGCTACTGCCATCGCCCAATGGCCACGACCCCTGCCGCTATCCGGAAGCTGCGCTGGCGGCACGCAATGGTGTGCTCAACAAAATGGTGCGGGAAGGTCGCCTCTCGGCTGATCAAGGACGCATCGCGCGGCGAACTCCGATTCAACTGGCGCCTGAAGCCTGCACCGGTGTCGCCCGCAGACCAGCTCCCTTCTACAGCGATCAAGTGGAGCGCGATCTGCAGAAGCTCGTTGGTGACGATGTGGCCGCTGAGGGGAACTTCATCGTGGAAACCCATCTCGACCCAACGCTGCAAGAGGTCGTTGAAGTGACACTGCAGCGATTTCTACGAGCCAACAGCACCAGCGGCATCAACCAAGGGGCCGTTGTGGTGCTCGATAGCCGCACCGGCGGAATCCTCAGCCTGGTGGGGGGGCGCGACTACAGCACCAGCCAATACAACCGAGCCAGCCAAGCCCTGAGGCAGCCCGGAAGCGTGTTCAAACTCTTCCCTTATTTAGTGGCCATAGATCGAGGCGTTAGGCCAACAACACCTGTCTCGGCATCGCCAATCGAGTGGGGAGGCCTGCGTTACAGCCAAGGTTGCCGCGGCAGCAGCAGCCTGCAGCAGGCCTTCGCATCCAGCGACAACTGTGCTGCCTTGCATCTGGCACGCCGCTACAGCCTTGACGCTGTGGTTCGCAAAGCACGCGACTTCGGCATCACGACACCGATGGCAGCGGTCCCGGGTTTGGTGCTTGGGCAATCAGAAACACTGTTGCTGGAGCTCACGGCGGCCTATGCGGCCGTGGCCAATGGGGGCATCTGGACCTCACCGAGCACGATTCGCCGACTGACTGACACCGAAACCTGTCCACTCGATCCCAGCGATTGTGCCCAGCGCTCCCTGGCCAGCCAACGCAGCCGCCGAGTCTTGCCCACCGATCAAGCCTTGGTGATGCAAACACTGTTGCGATCGGTGATCCAATCCGGCACGGGCCGTGCTGCCTACCTGGGTGGCAACGAGGGAGGAAAAACCGGAACGACGAATGAAGGTCGCGATTTGACCTTTATTGGCTACGAACCCAAGCGCCATTGGGTCATGGGCGTTTGGCTAGGCAATGACGACAACAGCCCCACGGGCCAAACCAGCGCCGCCGCTGCTGGTCTGTGGTGGGAGATCATGCGCACTGCAGGCCAGGGCACTGCTGATGCGGAGGGCCGGCCATGAAACGCACGCGCCTCTGGCTGATTCTTGGCGGTCTGCTGGTGGTGGTTGTGGTGCTGTCGATCGTGATGCAAGCGATCAACAGCTTGATTTGGCAGTTGAGTTATTGGCTTCCTGGATGGCTGGTGGGCCCCATCCTGTTGCTCTTGGTTGGTGCCCTGGTGCTGGCCCTGCTGCCGCTGGTGGAACCGTTGATCCGCGGGAAACGAGGCCAAGCCAAAGCGGGCCAACCTGCACCACCCAGCAACCGTCAAGAAGCGGCCCGCCGCAATCTCGACTCCATTGATCAGCAACTGGCGCAACTCAGTGATGACGTCGCGCGTCAAGCCCTGCAACAACAGCGGCAACAGGTGCAGGAATCCTTGGAGCGGGGTGATTTCAGGGTGGTCGTCTTTGGCAGCGGCTCCAGCGGCAAGACCTCGCTGATTCGCGCCCTCCTCAATGACCAAGTGGGTTCGGTGGGCGCAGCGATGGGCTCCACCACCAGCACCAACAGCTATCGGCTGCGCTTGGCCGGCCTGGCTCGCTCGATCCAATTGCGCGATACCCCAGGAATCCTCGAAGCCGGCGAGCAGGGCAGCAACCGTGAACGGGATGCTCGCTCGGAAGCCGTGCTGGCCGATCTGATCTTGTTTGTTGTGGACGGCGATCTACGCAGCAGCGAATTCAGCGTGCTGCGCAGCCTGGCCGAAGTGGGCAAACGCACCCTGCTGGTGCTCAACAAATGTGACCTGCGCGGTGAGACCGAAGAGCAACGCCTGCTGCAGCTGTTGCGGCGCCGCTGCACAGGCCTGGTGGAGTCCCAAGACGTTGTCAGTGCCAGCGCTGCACCGCAAAGCGTGCCCAGGCCGGGCGAGCGGCCATGGCAACCACCAGCCGAGATTGAGCGGTTGCTGCGCCGGCTGGCCGCGGTTTTGCGCGCCGACGGTGAAGAACTTCTGGCCGACAACATCTTGTTGCAAAGCAGTCGCCTGGCCGAAACCTCCCAAAGCCTGCTGGATCGTCAACGGGGCTTGCAGGCAATGGCAGTGGTAGAGCGCTACGGCTGGATCGGCGCTGGGGTGATCGCCGTCACGCCACTGCCCGGGGTTGATCTTCTGGCCACCGCCGCCGTCAACGCGCAGATGGTGGTGGAGATTGCTCAGGTCTATGGCGTCAGCATCACCCGCGAGCAAGGGCAGCAATTGGCCCTCTCCCTGGGACGCACCTTGGCCAGCTTGGGCGTTGTCAAAGGGGGAGCCAGCCTGCTGGGGGCTGCACTCAGCAGCCAATTGCCCACGTTGATTGCGGGCAAAGCGATTCAAGCGGTCACCGCCGCCTGGCTGACACGACTGGCGGGCAAAAGCTTCATCACCTACTTCAGCCAGCAGCAGACCTGGGGTGATGGCGGTATCGGCGAAGTGGTGCGACGTCAGTACGACCTGGATCGTCGCGACCTCGATCTCAGCCGTTTTCTGGAGCAAGCTCTGGCGAAGGTGGTGGAGCCGCTGCGCCGGGGACGGCGCCTGCCGCCGCAAAGGCCTCAGGCGGTGGCGGACGCAGTGGACCTTGACGATCCAGAACCATCACCAGGGCCAAATAGGCCAAGGCCAGGAGCACCGAAATAACCCCGGTCGCAATGGCGACCCAGCGACCACGGGGAGAGGACTCACTCATGAGGCTTGGAGCACCGCAGCAATCTGCTGCAACTCGCGCTCACCTGTGAATGGATTGCCCAGCACGGCCTTGAGCAAGGGTTGGCCATTGAGGTTTGGTTTCGACAGCCAGAGGTTGTGTTCGAGCAGGGCCTGATGGACGCGATCCCGCCAGCCCATGGCCGCCTCGCCAGCGAGCGAGGCATGGCGAAAGCTCAGCAGGTGCAGATCGCCAGGGAGCAGCGTGAGCGGCAGTGGCTCCAGCAACTGCAACAGGCACTGGCGGCGCTCCAGAGCAGCAGAAATCACCGCATCAATGCCCTCCAGGCCGAGATGCTGCAAACCCAGCCAGAGCTTTAAAACCTCAGCGCCTCGGGTGCCCTGCAAACCCAAATCACCACCTTGGGGACTCGCCGTTTCCTCCATGTAGGGCAGCGCTGTGGAGAAGGTGTCGGCGAGACTCTCGCTGCGGCGGACCAACAACACCGAGGAGGGTTTGCTGATTCCCAGGAGCTTTTGGGGATTGAGGCAAACCGAATCGGCCAGCTCCAAGCCAGCCACCCGCCAGCGGTGCTGATCACTGAGGCCGCAAACCCCGCCGATGGCCGCATCCACGTGAAACCACACGCCGAACTCACGGCAGAGCGCGCCAAGCTCCGCAAGCGGATCGATGGCCCCTTGGATGGTGGTGCCAGCTACACCCACCACGGCCAGCACAGGCCGCCCTTGCTGTTGGGCCAGCTGCAGAGCCTGCCGCAGCGTGTCAGGGCAAAGGCGCCCGGCTTGATCCAGCGGCAGCGTGCGCAGGGCCTCAGGCGGCAAGCCCATCACCGTTAGGGCCTTGTGAAACGACACATGGACTGCAGAGCCAGCCAACACCACCGCATCCGTTCTGGTCTGCAGGCCGGCTTGCTTGCGGGCACACACCAGCGCCATCAGGTTGCTGAGGCTGCCGCCACTGGCAGGAACACCACCGGCGTCAGGGCCGAGCCCAATGCGATCAGCAAGCCAGCGGCACAATTGCCGCTCCAAGCGGGTGAGCGAAGGCGAGAGCTCTTCGGCGAGCAGATTGTTGTTGAGGCCTGAGGCCACCAAATCAGCCACCACCGAGATCGCCAACGGCGGCGGATCCAAGTGGGCCAAGGCGCCGGGATGGTTGGGCCGGAAGGCGCCCGCCATCACCGTGCGCAAATCGTCGAGCAAGGCGTCCGGAGAGCGCCCTTGCTCAAGCGGTGCAGCCCCAGGCACCAAACTCAGATGGGGGCGAGGACCATGCTGATGGGAGTCCCCATACCAACGACAAAGCAACTCAACGCTGTGCTTCAACACCGCTTGCAGCTCGGGATCCACCGCCCCAGGGCCAGGGAACAGGGGGAGACCCTCTGGAAATGGGCTGGAAAGGACCTGCAAGCAGCGCGTCCGTTGATGGGTCATTCTCACTGCTGATGGAAACCCTCTATCAGTCGTGGATGGATCGCCTGCTGCGGCTGGCCGCCAAGGCGGGGCAGCGGGGCGAAGTGCCTGTGGCGGCGGTCGTGATCGATCCACTCGGGCGAGCCATTGGCTGGGGGAGCAACCGACGCGAGGCTGCACAAGATCCCCTCGGGCATGCGGAGCTTGTGGCTCTACGCCAAGCCAGCAGCTTGCGCCGTGACTGGCGATTCAATCAGCACACCCTGCTGGTCACCCTTGAGCCGTGCCCAATGTGTGCGGGCGCCTTGGTACAGGCGCGCATGGGCCGCGTGGTGTTCGGCGCATCGGATCCCAAGCGCGGGGCTCTGGGCGGATGCCTGAATCTCAGCACCGATGCTTCAGCCCATCACCACATGGAGGTGATCGGCGGTGTGCGCGGCGAAGCCTGCCGTGAGCAGCTACAGGCCTGGTTTAGGCAGCAGCGGAACCCTGACGGAAAGCTGGCAGCTCAAGATCCAACAGGTTGAGCAGGCGCTCAACGTTTTCAGGCTTGGAATTGGTGCCCATCAGGCCAACACGCCAGACGCGACCAGCCAGATCACCAAGGCCATTACCGATCTCAACACCGTGCTTGTTCAGCAGATGGGTCGCGAAGGCTTTGCCATCGACACCATCAGGGATCTTCACAGTGGTGAGGGTGGGAAGCCTGTGGGAGAGGGGCACGTGCAGCTCAAGACCCATGCGCTCCAAACCAGCCCACAGCTCCTCGCTATTGCGGCGGTGGCGGGCCCAGGAATTCTCCAAACCTTCCTCACATAGCAGACGAAGCGCTTCGCGCAATCCGTAGTTCATATTCACCGGCGCCGTGTGGTGATAAGTGCGCTGGCTGCCCCAATAGGACTTCAGACCTGACATGTCCAGGTACCAGTTGGGCACCTTGCCGCTGCGGCGATCCAGCTTTTCCTCCGCCCGGGGACCCATGGTGAAAGGACCCAGTCCTGGAGGGCAGCTCAGACCCTTTTGGCTGCAGCTGTAGGCCAGGTCAACCTTGGCCTCATCCAGCTTCAGCGGAACACCCCCTAAAGAGGTGACGGTGTCGAGCAGCAAGAGGCAGTCATGGGCGCGGCAGAGATCACCGATGCCATCGAGGGGCTGCTGAACGCCGGTGGAGGTTTCAGCGTGGACCAAAGCCAGCACAGCAGGCTTGTGCTGCTCCACCGCTTGGGTGAGGGTGTCAAGGCTGAGAGCTTCACCCCAAGGAGCCGACACCTCAACGACCTTGGCCCCGTAGCGGCCGCACATGTCGACCAGGCGCTTGCCGAAATAACCGATCACGCCGACAACCACCGTTTCGCCGGGTTCCACGGTGTTGGCGATGGTGGCCTCCATGGCGGCACTGCCGGTTCCGCTCACGGGAATGGTGAAGCGGTTATCGGTTTGCCAGGCGTAGCGCAGCATTTCCTGCACCTCATTCATCAGCTCGAGATAGAGCGGATCAAGGTGACTGAGCGGAGGCCTCGCGATGGCTTGCAGAACCCGCGGATCAGCATTGGAAGGACCGGGACCAAGCAGCAACCGATCAGGCGTTGCGATGGGATCCAGGCGCAGACGATGAGCCTCGTTCACGGACAGTGCTGCGGAAGAAAGCGACGAGACAGTCACGTGACGAGAAAAGGTTTGATGTGCAGAGGTTAGAAGTTCGTGGAATCGGAATCAGCGACCGCTGATATTCGTTTCCGCCAAGGCCCTGGCCATGTGCTCAAAGGGAGCACGAACCACGTCGGCCGACTGCACTCCCTCAGCAGAGAGCATTTCTTGCACCACCTCAGAAAGCAGCAAGATGCCCCGTGCCGTGGGGCCTGTCGGAACACCGAGACTCTTATAGGTGTCGTTGAGTCCGTTCAAGACCCGCTCATCCAGCATTTTCCAATCAGCCGCCACCAAGGCGTAGGAGGCATAACGAAGGAAATAGTCGAGGTCGCGCAAGCAGGCCGCCAAACGGCGGGTCGTGTAGGCATTGCCGCCGGGCAACAACAGTTCCGGATCGGCAAGCCAGAGGCGCTGACTGGCCTCGCGAACAATCTCTGCCGCTTCGCGATTGATCAACGCAACAGCCGCCAAGCGAAGGTCAGCCTCCGCGAAGTAGGCATCGATCTGCTCAATCGCCAAGCGATCGAGATAGCGACCCTGCTGGTCGTAGCGACCGATCAGACCGGTGACTGCGTCCTGCATGCATCCCTGGGTAGTGGGCGGAAACTAGCACTTCTGAACCAGCGCAAAGCCAGTTCCCAATTGGATTCCCACGATTTGACAGAAACCGTCACCTGAACGGAAGGTCCGTTTTTTTGTATCAGCTGATACACAGAGGGTCCAAAGTGCTCCGTACGTTCAGCTTTCTGCTCTTCGTCCACTACGTCGTCCATGGCCAAGACACCGCAGGACATCCTTCGCCAGATCAAGGACGAAGGAATCGAACTCATTGATCTGAAATTTGCCGACGTCCATGGCAAGTGGCAGCACCTGACTGTGCATAAGGACCTCGTTGAAGAGGAATCCTTCACCGAAGGCCTGGCCTTTGACGGCTCCTCCATCCGCGGCTGGAAGGCCATCAACGAATCCGACATGGCGATGGTGCCCGATGCCAGCACCGCCTGGGTCGATCCGTTCTATGGCGAAAAAACCCTCAGCCTGATCTGCTCGATTCAGGAGCCCCGCAGCGGCCAGCCCTATGAGCGCTGCCCCCGTGCCTTGGCCCAGAAGGCCATCAATCACCTGGCAAGCACCGGCCTGGCTGACACCGCCTTCTTTGGCCCCGAGCCGGAATTCTTCATCTTTGATGACGTCCGCTACAACTCCGGCAACGGCAGCAGCTTCTACAGCTGCGATTCAGTTGAGGCTCCCTGGAACAGTGCCCGCCAAGAAGAAGGCGGCAACCTGGCCTACAAGATCCAACTGAAAGAGGGCTACTTCCCCGTCGCCCCCAACGACACCATGCAGGACATGCGCAGCGAAATGCTGCTCACCATGGCCAACCTGGGAATCCCTATTGAGAAGCACCACCACGAGGTGGCCACCGCCCAACATGAGCTCGGCATGAAGTTCGCCGATCTGATCAGCGCGGCGGACAACGTGATGATTTACAAGTACGTCGTGCGCAACGTGGCCCGTAAATACGGCCGCACCGCCACGTTCATGCCAAAGCCTGTCTTTGCCGATAACGGCAGCGGCATGCACGTGCACCAGAGCCTGTGGAAAGGTGGCCAGCCCTTGTTCTTCGGTGAGGGCACCTACGCCAACCTGTCCCAAACCGCCCGCTGGTACATCGGCGGCCTGCTCAAGCACGCCCCCAGCTTCCTGGCCTTCACCAACCCCACTACCAACAGCTACAAGCGCCTGGTGCCCGGTTTTGAGGCCCCGGTGAACCTGGTGTATTCCCAGGGCAACCGCTCCGCTGCTGTGCGGATCCCACTCACCGGCCCCAGCCCGAAAGCCAAGCGCCTGGAGTTCCGCTCCGGCGATGCCCTGGCCAACCCTTATCTGGCCTTCAGCGCCATGCTCATGGCTGGCCTCGACGGCATCAAGAATCAGATCGATCCCGGTGACGGCACCGACGTCGACCTGTTCGAACTGCCCGCCGAGCAACTGGCCAAGATCTCCACAGTGCCCTCATCCCTCAATGGGGCCCTTCAGGCTCTCGATGCCGATAAGGACTACCTGCTGGCCGGTGGCGTCTTCACTGAAGACTTCATCGAGAACTGGATTGATCTCAAGTACGAGGAAGTCCAGCAACTCCGTCAGCGCCCGCATCCCCACGAGTTCACCATGTACTACGACGCCTGATCACTGGCGACGTTTCATCCCAAGGGGGCCGAAGGGCCCCCTTTTTTTGTGTCTAGGCCACGTTTTTAGTCTGGATCGGTTGAAATGGGTGATCCCCAGAAAGGGCCATGAGCGACCCCGTCACCAAGCTGGCGTACCAAACCATGCAGCAGGGCAAAAGCCTGTTGGGTTTGGCCCATAAAGAGGTGAGCACTCGCCTGATGGATCTGGTTGCTCCCCAGGCCAGCGCCAGCACAGTGCCTGTGCCCCCCGAAATGCTGGGGGAGCTGCGCAGCAGCATGAACGAGCTGCTGGAGCTGGATTGGAAAGAAGCGCAGCATGGCCTCTATCCCACCTCGTTGCTGTTTGACGCTCCCTGGCTCGATTGGGCTGTTCGATACCCCCTGGTCTGGCTGGATCTGCCCTCCATCTGGCAGCGCCGCACGCGGCGGGATGTGACCGATCTACCGGTGGAGATCAACCCCAAGGATTACCCGGACTATTACCTCCAAAACTTCCACCACCAAACCGATGGCTACCTGAGTGATCGCTCAGCAGAGCTGTATGACCTGCAGGTGGAAATTCTGTTCAATGGCACTGCTGATGCGATGCGGCGTCGCCTAATCCGTCCATTGCTCAATCAGCTGGGTGGCCGTCGTGCCGATGCCATTCGCGTGCTGGACATTGCCACCGGCACCGGTCGCACCTTGCGCCAGCTGCGGGGAGCGTTGCCGAAAGCGCAGTTGGTGGGCCTGGATCTCTCCTCCTCCTACCTGCGTCAAGCCAGCCGTTGGCTGTCAGAGATTCCTGGCGAATTACCGCAGCTGGTCCAAGGCAATGGTGAGGAGCTTCCCTTCGCCAACGAGGTGATGCAGGCGGCGACCTGTGTGTTCCTGTTCCATGAGCTTCCTGGTGAGGCCCGCCAAAAGGTGCTGGACGAGGCTTGGCGCGTGCTGGAGCCCGGTGGTGTGCTGGTGCTAGCGGATTCGATTCAGCTGGATGACAGCCCTACATTTGGCGCCGTGATGGAGAACTTCAGGCGCGTTTTCCATGAGCCTTATTACCGCGATTACATTGCAGATAACATTCCAGAAAGACTGCAGCGCAGTGGCTTTGAGGTCATTGAAGCCAAATCTTATTTTATGACGAGAGTTTGGACAGCTCGCAAATCTGGTTGATATAAACCTATATGCGGTAGATATTCAGATCGCAACATAAAGTGGAAGAAAGTTGTAACTTGAACGATTCTTAGCTCCAATGGGGCTGTAACAGGGGCCGTTGATGACTAACCCATTTCGGGTGCGATGGCTCGAAGGTTGGACCTTCCAGACCGTTCTGCAAGGGGGACAACCGACGATTGAGGCCTATGGCTTCGGGGTTTGCCTGCGGGCTGTGATTGTCCAGGGCGAATCCCCGACCGAAGCAGCCGATCGCTTGGTGCTTGAAGAAGACAGGCTGCGGCGGTCGCTGCGCAATGCCTGGAAGCGTGGCCCGATGCATCTGCTCAACACCGTGCTTGATGTTGAACGCGGCGAAGAGCTGACGCTGCAGGACAACTTGATCCGCAGCGCTCAGCAGCTGGAGCCCGCCATCTCACCGCGGGAGGAAGTGATGCAGGGCCTGTCCCAGTAGCAATCCAGCACCTCCCCAGCGCAAAGCACGCCAGAAGCGACCATCCCCACCGGTGAGGGGAAGCTCAGCCGCGCTGAGCAGCTCTAAAAGAAGCCGTTGGCGTTGCTGTTGTCGGCGCCCGGCAACCGATGGTTGGCGTTCCGCTTTGGCCAAACTGATTTGCAGCACTGGGCTGAGGTGATGCATCCAGCGCAGCGGACGGGGCACGGCGTGCTTCCAAGCAGGACAATTCCCATTGTTGCCAGTTCTCCATGCAAGGGCTCAGCGAAGACCAGGTGCGGCTGGCCGAAACCTTGCAACGCCATCTCGCCATCAAGGAACGGGATTGGCATCGCCTCAAAAGCGACCGTCACCGGCGCGCTGCTGAGCAGCTCTCAGCAGCGCTATTGCTGCTGCTGCGCAATGGCGCCCAGGCGGATGGGGATGTGGTGGCCTTGCTGGAGAGTGCGCAGCGTTGGATCCAGCGGGAGCAACGGGACCCCGGCTGCCCAGATCACGGCAGGCGCTCGTCCTAACGCCGCTTCGCCAATTGCACGCGATTACCGCGCGGACTCCAACGCACATCGTCGAAGCATTGATGCATCAAAAACAGCCCACGTCCGGAGATGGCGTCCAATTCATCCGGCAGTAAGGCCAAACGCTGCTCAGGCTGCAGCCCAGGGCCTTGATCTTGCACTTGCCAAATCAACCACTGCGGACTGTGGATGCGGCGAATGCGCACAAGCTTGGCTGGGTCGTTGCCGTTGCCATGGCGCACAGCGTTGACCAGCGCCTCCTGCAAGCCCAGCTGAAGCAATTCCCGATGCTCATTGGCCGCTGGCTGCAGCAGCAGCTCCAGCAAGGGCTGCAAAGCCAAGGTGGATGGGGTGATGAACTCAAACCAGCGCCAACGCTTTGTCAGGTTCAAGAGCACGTTCCTGCCGCCTGGTTCCCGAGTTCTGATCTTATGGAGCCTCGAGGGCTTGGTCGATAGCTGGATGGCGGAGATAGGCATCCATCAGGCGCACCCCACGCAATTGATTGACCAGGGGCATATGCCCCTCCGGGGCGTCATGGCTCCAGGTGAAGGCACCGGGATAACGGGTCCAGGATCCTTCGTTCTTCCAGCCGATTTGGGGCCAGAGCTGCTCCCAGCGCCAACGCAAGCGTTCAATCTTCTGGCGTTGAATGCGGAATCCATAGCGGCCACCGCTGTAGAACCACCAGAGGGAATCGAGGTGGGCGAGCTCAGCAATGGGCATGCCAGGCACTTCACTGAAGTACACGTATCCGCGCTCTTCGGCCGCTGGCCCGGCCAAGGCGCGCAACTGGGCTGTAGTGAGGCGGTCGGCCTCTTCCAGCTCACCGCACATCAAGCACCACTGCAGTTCTGCGCAGCGCTCAGCACCAATCCCAGGGGCAACAAGCCAACCGACGGGGTAGGTGGTTTGCAGCTTGGCGAGCTGATCGGGATCAGCGGCCAGCAGGCGCAGCAAACTGCCAATGGCCCAATCGTCGGGCTGGCGGCTCTGGTTGGTCAGCAGATCCCAGATCGACTCGACCAGTTCAGGCGCCTGGGCCGGCAATGTCTTCCAGAGCCGCTGTCGCTGGCGGCTATTGCCTTTGAGGAACTCTTGCAACAGTGCGGCCGGTTCAACAACGGCCTGCTCCGAACCTCCGGAAGCAGCAGATGAGGGTGAACCAGACAACATGGCGGATGGGGCCAGTCGCCAGTATCGCAGTGCAGCCATGACCAACCGGCTTGCCATCGACAGCTTGATGCATTCACCCGGTGCTCTGGTGGATGTGCGCAGCCCCAGTGAATTCGCCAAAGCGCACTGGCCTGGCGCTGTGAATCTGCCCCTCTTTGATGACGAGGGGCGCGCTGAGGTGGGCACCCTGTACAAGCAAAAAGGTCGTCAGCAGGCCATCCAACGGGGATTGGAACTGGTGGGTCCCCAGCTCGCTGCCATGGGCCACAAGCTGCAGCAGATCGCCCAGCAAGGTCCCGGTTCCTTGCGCATCTACTGCTGGCGCGGCGGCATGCGCAGCGCCAGCGTCGCCTGGCTGGCCTCCACCCTGGATATCGATGTCGTGGTGCTCGAGGGCGGCTACAAGAGCTTTCGGCGCTGGGTACTCGGCCAATTCGAGAGGCCCTGGCCGGTTCAACTGCTCGGAGGCGGCACCGGCAGCGGAAAAACCGACGTTTTGTTGGCCCTAGCCCAACAGGGCGGGGCCATGGTGGATCTCGAGGGGCTGGCGCATCACCGCGGCAGCAGCTTTGGCGGGCTGGGGCAGCCCGAACAACCCAGCACGGAGATGTTTGAAAACGAGCTCGCTCTGGCGCTGGTGGCTCTAGAGGGCCAAGCGCCTCTGTGGCTTGAGGCCGAAAGCGTTCAAATCGGCCGTTGCCGCCTACCCAACGGGCTCTGGCAGCAAATGCAGCAGGCACCTGTGGTGGTGTTGGAGCGGCCGCAGAAGGAACGGATTGATGCGCTGGTGGCCCTCTACGGCGCCGAAGCCCATGGAGGATTGCTGGAAGCCACCCAGCGATTACAACGGCGACTTGGACCGCAACGAACGAAAGACGCCACCGACAGCATCCGATCTGGAGATCTCAGCAGCGCTTGCGCGGTGATTCTTGATTACTACGACCGCTGCTACAGCTATGAGCTGAATCGGCGCTCAACTCCCATCACCAGGTTGGCGGTTGAGGGCTTAAGTGCGTCTGCCGTGGCACACCAGCTATTGCAGCTGAAATCTGCGTAAGCTCTCCCTCTTTCGGGGCAGTAAGCGATGGGCGCAGCCATTCAGTTTTTCCGTGGCGTTGACGAGCCCGTTATTCCCGACATCAAGTTGACCCGCTCGCGCGATGGGATGACCGGCCAGGCCAAGTTTGTGTTTGAGGAGCCTCAAGCCTTGGCCCCGGAAACCATGGGCGACATCACCGGCATGTTCATGGTCGATGAGGAAGGCGAACTGACCAGCCGCGATGTCAACGCGCGCTTTGTCAACGGCGTCGCCTTTGCATTGGAGGCCACTTACACCTGGAAGAGCGAGGCTGACTTCCAGCGTTTCATGCGCTTTGCTGAGCGCTACGCAGCCAGCCACGACCTTGGATTCAGCCAAAGCTGACGGCCAAATAGCCTTTGGTCGCTGGGTTGGATTCGCAGCGCTGATCGCTGCGGTGGTTCTGCTCTGGGATCTGCGATTTGTCCTAATAGACCTGTTTGGCTCGGTTGTTCTGGCTGTGGCCTTCTGCACCTTGGTGCGCGCTGTTCAGAGCCGCCTGGGTTGGCGGCGCTGGCCATCGCTAGCGCTCTCGCTGCTTCTGGTTGTGGTGCTGGTGATCGTTGTGGTGGTCGCCCTGGTCCCCCCCTTCAGTGCGCAATTCCGGGAGCTGATCGAGCAATTGCCGCAGGCTGCTCAGGCACTGCAACAACTCATTGGTGGTGATCTGAGCTCAGCAATCCAGAGCAATATCTCCAATCCAGAGAAGTGGAATCTCGCCAACAGCTTCAGCCGTGTGGTGGAGCTGGCCGGAAACTTCGGCATTGGCCTGGTGCAGCTGGTGTTTGTGGTGGCAGTCGCTCTGATGCTCAGTGTTCAGCCAGAGGATTACCGCCAAGTCGCCGTGTTGATGGCGCCTTCCTACTTGCGCCGGCGGATTGCTGGCGTGCTCGATAGCTGCGGGCAAGCACTCAGCAGTTGGATGGTGGGTGTGCTGATCAGCTCGGTTGCTGTTGGCTTCATGGCCTTTGTTGGCCTCAGCCTGTTGGGGGTCAAGCTGACCACCGCCAATGCCCTATTGGCGGGAATGCTCAATGTGATCCCCAACGTTGGCCCCACCTTGAGTGTGGTGTTCCCCATGGCCGTGGCTCTGCTGGACACCCCCTGGATGTCGCTGGCGGTCTTGGCGCTCTATGTGGTGATCCAAAACTTCGAGAGCTATGTCATCACGCCGTCGGTGATGCATCACCAGGTCAAGTTGCTCCCGGGGTTGACCCTGGCTGCACAGGGGATCTTCACGGTGATCTTTGGTTTTAAGGGACTCCTATTGGCGCTCCCCTTAGCGGTCTGCCTGCAGGTGGTGGTGCGTGAGCTCGTCGTTCGCGATGTGCTCGACACCTGGAAGCGCCCGGGGAGGTTCTGCTGATGGAAGGCCGCAACCTGGTCAGCTGGCCAGCGATTCTCGGCACCTTGGCCCTGGTGGTGCTTGGGCTCTTGGCGTGGGAGCTGCGCTGGGTCCTCTTGGTGCTCTTTGGCGCTGTGGTGCTCGCCGTGGCCCTCGATGTACCGGTGCAGGTCTTGATGCGGCGCACTCCCCTGCATCGTCCGCAGGCCCTGGTGGTGGTGGTTGGCTTGCTGGTCCTGCTGGGCTGGGAATTGGGGTTTTTGTTGTTGCCGGAATTGGTGCAGCAGGTCGCCACCCTTAATGAATTACTGCCGCAGCTATTGCAGCGGGTGGGTGCTTTTCTCTCTGAGATCCGCGGCGTGGGCCCCCTCGGCAGCAGCCTCGAATCCTCTGGTGGTCTCTCAGCCCTGCAACCGTTGGGAAGTCAATTGCTGGGCCTGGCTGGCGGAGCCGCCAACAGCTCAATTCAGGTGTTGCTGATGGCACTGTTGGCGTTGCTGCTGTGCCTCGATCCGCAACACCACATCAATCTGCTGATCGCTGCCACACCACGCTTTTATCGCCCGCAAGGCCGCCGGTTGCTGCAGCAATGCCGTGATGCCCTCGGTGGCTGGCTGGCCGGCATGACCATTTCCGCCATCAGCGTGTTTCTGCTCACCTGGGCTGGACTGGCCTGGTTGCAGGTGCCTTTGGCCCTGCTGAGTGGTTTGGTCTGCGGCCTCCTCACCTTCGTTCCCACCATCGGCCCAACGGTGGCGACGCTGCTGCCCACCGCCCTGGCGTTGGTGGTGTCACCGGAGCTGAGCTTGAAGGTGATCGTGCTGCGCTTGATCCTTCAAAACGGTGAGGCGTTTTTGCTAACGCCCCTGTTGCTCTCGCGCACGGTCAACCTGCTGCCCACAGTGGCCTTGATGGCGCAGCTGAGCCTGGGCGCCTTACTCGGTCTGCCCGGTGTGCTGCTGGCCCTGCCTTTGGTGGTGGTGCTGCAAGTGCTCCTGCAGGAGGTCTTTGTCAAAGAGATCATGGACCGCTGGACCCTGAAGAGCAGCAACGGCTGATTAGTCGTTGCGGCGTTTCCAGCGCTCAAATCCGACCACAGCAGCGATCGCCAGAGCTGTACCAATGCTCAAGCCGATCAACACCACTCCCAGGTACATCGGCATTAGCGCCCGCCCAGCTGCTCGCTCTGCAGCGTCCATCATCTGCGAAAGCCAAGCAAAACTTCTGGCAGGCTGGGCAGAACTTGTGGATGAACCGTGCGCAGCAGCCGATGGGCCGCCTTGGCATTAGCCGCTGGTTTGGCAGGCTGCAGCTGGGGCAATCCGCCATGGCAACAGGAGAAGGAGCCAGCAGAAACGCAGGCCCAGCTGCGCGCAGCACTGGCCACCACCGCTAAAAATCGCCAGCTCTATGAAAACTGGCGCTATTGGGCACCACGGCTCTCGTTTGAGCAGCCCAACTGCCAAATCAATGGCCTCACCGAGCAATACGCCGATGGTCTGGAGATCAAGCGGCGCGGTGATGAATTGATGAAGCTCAAACGCTCCAGCTGCATTGTTCCCAGTTCATTGCTCCCCACCAGCACCGGTGGCTCAGTCTTTGAACTCACCGCTGGCTGGGGTGACCTCAGTGATCGCACTGATCGCCCGCCCGATCTCAAGGGCTATGCCGTCGAATACACCCTCGCTGAAGTGGGGATCACATGCGACACCGAAGAGGAAACGCGGCGGCCGCTGTTCACCCTGATCGCCCTACCGCAGGGATCACCGCTGATCATCGATCTCGACAACAACAGCCAAGCGATTCGCATGCTGGGGGTAGAAGACGAGCTCAGTCGCCGCCAGATCAGCTTTGAACAACCGCTGTGGCTGATCAAAGGATCCGAGCAATACACGGTGGGGACCGTGCGCAATCCACGCACCATCAAGGGGATTGTCGAACCCATCTGCCGCCGCCGGCAGGAGATCATTGATGCCGATCAGCAGCAACTACTGGGCAGCTGAACAGAGGCGTTGGGCAATCCGCTGAGCTTGTCCTTTTCGATCCGCTGAAATCCGCTGCCTCTTGATGCCGTCGCCAAGGATGTCGAAGACGCCGTTGTAGCAATTGAGCTGCAACTTGCGCAGCCGAAACCAACCATCGGGCTTGGCTTGACCTTGGCGTGTCAGAGCCCCGGCGCATGCTCTTGAAGAGCCGCCGAATCCGCAGTTCAACACGCCCAAAGCGGCGCTAAATAAGTTGCCAGCAATCTGACCGCCGCGCTCCACCTCAAAGCGATAAACCTTGATCACCGCATCAACCCAGGGTTCCTGCGGGTTGAAGTCGACAACTTCAGAGAACGTCTCCGGCGTGTCCATCATCCAGCTGTCGAATTGCGTGCCAGGAGTGATTTCACCATTCACCCCATCGGTGAAGGCCCGGTAGCGCGTTAAGGGGTAGCCATGTGGCGAGAGCTGGTGATAGTCGCCAATGCGAAACAAGATGTTGGCGGCTTCGGTGAACTGCTCAACACTCAACGCCTGATTGGCCATCAACCAGCCGAGATATCGGCCTGCGCGCCAGTCAGCGGCATCCTCTTCCCGGCCCTTGAAGGGGCCTTGATCGATCGCTTGGTTGACGTGATGGCCCCATTCATGGGCGAGCACGGTAAGCGCCGGGAGCTCAGTGCTTGGTGAGGATTGCAGCCGCAAGCGGGACAGCAGGCCGCGGGCATCAATTCCGATCTGAGCTGATTCAGGGCAGTAGGCATTGCTGGCTGGTGCTTTACCGCAAGCCGAGAAACGCGCACCAGGCGCGAGCAGCTCCACCTCCGGCAAAGCCTGATCGCCATCACTGGCCACATCACGCCAATAGTGGCCCAGCAAGCGGTGGTGAATCGCCAACTGGGCAGAACCCTCAGGGCTCTGCTTCAGCTCCTCGAGCAAAGCGGTTGTGGAAGGCAAAGGGGGCGGCGGGGCCGGATCAGCCAGCACCATCACCGCCGAGGCGAACCAGGCGCCAATCATGGGAATCGGCTACCGGAATAGCGAGTTGAGCTCAGCAACCACCAGGGGCTGAGCACCACAATCAAACAGGCGAGCTTGTGGTGAATAACGGCGTACAACAGGCCCGTCCAGGTGAAGTGCTGCGCCAACAACTTGACTTCGCTGCGAAGTTCCAACAGGGCGAGCACCAAGACCACCCAGAACACCGCAGCGGGAATTCTCATGCAACCACGCCAGAAGTGGCTGCCCGTTGCGGCAAACGGCCGCCCATCAAGGGCAACAGCGGCGGCACCACCGCCACACTCGACCATGCACCCACAGCAATGCCAACAAACAGTGCGACGGCAAACCACTGCAGGCTGGCGCCGCCAAACAGGATCAACGCCAGGATCGGGATCTCCGTGCTGAGCGAGGTGTAGATCGATCGGGTCAAGGTGCCATCAACGGCGCGATCCACCTGGTCTTCCACACTCAGATCAGGCAGGAGCCGTTGCTGTTCCCGAATACGGTCAAACACCACCACGGTGTCGTTGACGGAATAGCCGGCCAAGGTGAGCAACGCCACGGCAAAGAGGCTGTTGACCTCCACGCCAGCAAACAAACCCAGCCAAGCAAACAAGCCACTGGTGATCAGCACATCGTGGGCTAACGCCAACAGGGCCAAGGCGGCATAGAGGCGGGCGTAGCGAGCTGAGATGTAAAGCGCCACTGCCGCAAAGCTGACGGTCAAGGCCAACACGCTGCTGGTGAGCAGCTGTTTGCCCAACACAGGTCCGATGGTGTTGATCTGGGTGTCGGTGGCGATCAGCGGACCCGCCACCTGCTCAAGCGCGTCAACAAAGGCGCCACTGTCTGCAGGGCTCAGCGCTGAGCTGCGGATGCTGACGGCCTGGCCATCATCAAGAAGCTGCACCACCGCTGCAGCGGGCAAGGCGTCTTGCACTTGCTGGACAGTGAGTTCAGCGCAGCGATCGCCGCAATTGCGCTCCACCTGGATGGAGGTTCCACCGGTGAAATCAAGTCCTGGCTTCAGAGGAGCCTTGATCGGAGACAGCCATGAGAGCACCAAACCGAGAACACTGAGCGCCACCAAAACCGCGGTGATGCTGAGGCAAAGCCGGCGATGGCGATTGATGCGCAACCTGGGTTCACGCAGGATGGCGCCGCTGGAGGAAGTCATGGCTGGGAAGACGCGGCGAGGAAGAGGGAGGGTTTACGCAGGGCGGGGTAACTCAGGGCCAGACGCATCAAGGTGCGAGTGCAGGTCAAAGCGGTGAACAGGCTGAGCAGCACGCCGATGGCCAGGGTCACCGCAAAGCCCCGCACCAAGCCGCTACCCAACCAACCCAAAGCAGCACAGCTGATCAAGGTGGTGAGGTGACCATCAAAGATCGAGGAAAACGCCCTGGAGAAGCCTGTATCCACCGAGCGGAAAAGGGTGTTGCCATCGCGTAGCTCCTCTTTGCTGCGCTCAAAAATCAGGATGTTGGCATCCACAGCCATACCCACCGAGAGGATGAAACCAGCGATCCCAGGCAGGGTGAGTGTCACGGGAATCAGGGCGTAGAGCGCCAGGTTGAACAGCGAATACAGCAACAGGGCCAACAGGGCCACCGCTCCTGGAAGGCGGTAGATGATCACCATGAAGACACCCACCAGCGCCGTACCCGAGCCGGCGGCAATCAGGCTGTTGCGGATGTTCTGGGCTCCGAGCGTGGGACCAACCGAGCGGTTTTCGATGATTTCAACCGGGAGCGGCAAAGCACCGCCACGCAGTTGAACCTCTAGATCACGCGCTTCATCGGCGGAAAAGCGACCGGTGATGGTGGCGGCACCGCCGGTGATGCCAGCTGTGGCGAACTGCGGGCCAACGCTGGCTTCACTGATGGAGCGGCCATCCAACATGATTCCCAGCAGGCGGTTGGTGCCGGCAATGCTCTTGGTGAGGTCAGCAAATTTCTCGCCACCAGCCTGGCTAAAGCGCAGCGTCACCTCCCAGCTCTGGCTGCCCTGTTGTTGCTGACGGCCAGCATCCACCAGGTCTGATCCGGTGAGCTCAGGCTCACCAAACAATGGCGTGATGCGCCGTTCGGTTTCGATTAACAGCGCTTCGAGCTGCTCTTCTTCGCTGGCATTGGCTGGAGCCTCAATGCCCTGTTGCTTCAGCAGGTCGGTGAGAGGACCGCTGACATCGGGAGCTTGCTCACCATCGCTGGTTGGCGTGCGGCCAGCGATTTGCTCTTGGCGCGCCACGATTAATCGCTTCAAGCGCGTGAGGTTGGTGAGCTCTTGCTGGGTCTCGGGCTTTTGCGCGCGAAATTCAAGGCGGGCCGTGGTGCCAAGCACCTCAGCAGCGCGGCGTGGATCTTGGACCCCAGGCAGCTGCACAACGATCCGGTCGCTGCCGGAAGTGGTGACGCTGGCTTCCGAAACACCCAGGCCATTGACGCGGCGTTCAAGAACTTCCTTAACTGCGTCAAGCTGTTTGGACTCAATCTTGGTGATGTCACCGGCTGGTTTGACCAGCAAGGTGAGTTGGCTGCCGCCCCGCAAATCCAGTCCGAGGGATAGCGGTAAGGAGCGCAGCACCAAAAGACTGCCAATGGCCAGCGCCAGGATCAGCGCCAGCCAACCTTGGGGCCGGGTCATCGCTGCACCAATTGCTGAACGGTCTCGACGATCTGATGGGGCTGGATGATCGTCAGGTTTTCCAACTTGCCGTTGTAAGGCGTTGGGATGTCTTGGCTGGATAGCCGGATCGGGGGGGCATCGAGTTCATCGAAACATTGCTCTGTGATCAGAGCGATGAGCTCGGCGCCGATACCACCGGTCTTCATGCATTCCTCAACGATCACCACCCGGTGGGTCTTGGCAATGGAGCGCTTAATGGCCTCCATGTCGAAGGGCTTGAGACTGATCAAATCGATCAGTTCAGGGTCATAGCCCTGCTCCACCAGTTGCTTTACGGCCGCTTGGCAGTGGTGGCGCATGCGCGAGTAGGTGAGCAGGGTGACGTCCTTGCCCTCCCGCACCATCTCAGCTTTATCGAGCGCGAAGGTGTACTCCCCTTCCGGGAGCTCTTCGCTGAGGTTGTAGAGCAGCACGTGCTCAAAAAAGAGCACGGGATTGTTGTCGCGAATCGCGGCCTTCATCAACCCCTTGGCATTGGTGGGGGTGCTGCAAGCCACGATCTTGATACCCGGCACCGCGTGGAAATAGGCCTCGAGGCGCTGGCTGTGCTCGGCACCCAGCTGACGGCCCACACCACCGGGTCCACGCACGACCGTTGGGATCGTGAAATTGCCGCCGCTGGTGTAGCGCAGCATCCCCATGTTGTTGGAGATCTGGTTGAAGGCCAGCAGCAGAAAGCCCATGTTCATGCCTTCCACGATCGGGCGCAAACCGGTCATGGCAGCACCAACCGCCATGCCTGTGAAGCTGTTTTCCGCAATCGGGGTATCGAGCACGCGCAGCTCGCCGTATTTCTCGTAGAGATCCTTGGTGACCTTGTAGGAACCGCCGTAATGGCCGACGTCCTCCCCCATCACACAAACATGGGCATCGCGGGCCATCTCTTCATCGATGGCTTCACGCAAGGCGTTGAACAGGAGGGTTTCAGCCACAGGGTCAGGCGCAGGCGGCGTACCGAGCAAAGCCGGCAAGCGGCCAACTTATCAGCGCCAGGCGGGGAAAAGAGCCCTAGCCCCCGGCCGCAAAGGTGGCCAACAGCAGCACCGAGAGCAGCAGGCCCGGGGAGAGCAGCAAGGCCAGCAACCCCAAATCGTGGGGAGTCATGGCAAGGATTCAGCTAACCCAGGCTAGGCAGCTGGTTTGGTCTCGTTCTGGAAGACAGCCTGGAAAAACAGCAACAGCAAACCTGCCGCAATCAAGCCAAAGCTGAACACCGCCACACAACCACTGCCGATGATGAGTGTTTTCAAGGCCGTGGCGATCGACTGGGCGAATTGCTGGCTGTACTGAGGTGGATGCAGGCTGTAGTAGTTGATCAACCTCAGGGTGATCCACACGGAGATGGCGCAGAACAACCCACTGGTGAGGCTGCCGCTGAGATAACTCAAGGGCCCTTTGCTAGTGGTTTCAGCCATGACGCTCCGCTGTGGACTGGCAGATCCAGTGCTCAAAGCCATTCTCCGCCAAAGCCGGTGCCAGGGCGCTCTGGGCTGCGGCGGCGGCCGGCTGATCGCGGTAGAGCGCAAACAGGCTCGGGCCCGATCCGCTCATCGCCACTTGCAGGGGATCGCCCGCTGAGGCAAGCAAAGCCAAGCCCTTTTGCACACTGGCGTTCTCAGGTGCCACCACCTGCTGCAGGTCATTGCGCAACGGCGGTAACTGCTGCTGCTCAGCTTTGAGCCACGCCAGCAGCGGCGATTGGCGCAGGGCCTGACGCTGGCGCTCAAAGTCAGCTTCCGAGCTGAGGTAGCCCGAGCCCAGGCGCTCTTTGCAGAGGCCGTAGGCCCAAGGCGTGCTGACACTGACGTTTGGATTTTTAATCAGCAGCACAGCCGGCTTGGCAGCCACAGCAATCGCTTCAAGCCGCTCACCACGGCCAAAGCAGAGTTGCGTGCCTCCCTGCAGGCAAAACGCCACGTCAGAGCCAAGTTGTGCCGCCAAGTTGTGCAGCTCTGCAGCGCTGAGCTGCAGATCCCAATAGCGGTTGAGCAGCAACAACGCCGTTGCTCCATCACTGGATCCACCGGCCAAGCCAGCACCGATGGGAATGCGTTTGGTTAACGACAACTGCGCTGAGAGCTCTGGCCTGCCGCAATGGCGGCGTAGCGCCTCGGCGGCCTTGACGATCAAATTGCTGCCATCGACGGGCAATTGGGGATCGCTGCAAGACAAGCTCAACTCCCCGGCAGGGGCCGAATCCACCGCCAATTCATCAGCCAAATCCAGGGTCTGCATGACCATGGCCAGCTCATGAAACCCGTCGTCCCTGAGACCAAGCACCTCCAGGTGAAGGTTGATCTTCGCCGGGGCACGCAGGGACAGCGAACTCACAGAGCCGGTTGCAGAGCAGCGGCCAACGCTACCCACTGCTGCGCTGCAATTTCCTGCGGGCGCTGCTGAGGCGTGAGGCCGGCATCAGCCAGCCACACCTCTAAGCCAACGGCTGGAGCAGCGCTGGCCAAGGTGTTACGCACCATCTTTCGGCGCGCTGAAAAGGCCAGGCGCAGCAGATGTTCAACCTGCTTGGCGACCGCCTGGGGCGGACGCTGATCGGCAGGCAGTGGATCGAGGCTGATCACCTCGGACTGCACCTTGGGCGGCGGCTGAAAGCAGCGGGGCGGAACAGGGCACACCGAGCGGCAGTGGGCCAACAGCTGCATGCGCACGCTCAGGGCACTGAAGCTGCTCTGCCCCGCTCTGGCACTGATGCGCCGAGCCACCTCCTGCTGAACCAGCAGCACCAGCCGTTGATACGGGGGCTCAACCGGACGGTCCAAGCGACCCACCAAACGCTCCAACAGTGGGCCGGTGATGTTGTAAGGAATGTTAGCCACCACCTTGGTGGGACGGCGCTCCCCATCACCTAACTGGGGCAAAGCCAACACATCGCCACTTTGCAGTTGAAACCGGGGCTCAGCAGCAAAGCGTTGCTGCAAACCCGCCACCAGATCCCGATCCAACTCCACCGCTTGCACCGAGGCAGCTGGGCTGGCGAGCAGTTGCGCCGTGAGGGCTCCGCGCCCAGGCCCCACCTCCAGCACATGGTCATCGGGCTGCAGCGCTGCAGCCGCCACGATCCGCTGCAGAACGCTCTCATCCTTGAGCCAGTGCTGGCCGAAGCGTTTGCGCGCGTGATGTCCAGAAAAGGCCATGACTCCAACTGTGCATCAGCCCAGATGCTCCAAAGGAAACCAGCGCACCTGGCCCTCCCCATCCACCAGCGCTAAGTGGGCCTCAATGCTGTGGAAGGCGTAGCTCGGATGGGCCGCAAGCCAACAGCGCAGCGCCCTGGCCAGCCGGCAGCGCTTGCGGGGTCCGCAGGCCAGTAGCCCGCCGTGATCAAGGCCCCAGCGCCGCCTGGCCTTCACTTCCACCAGCAGCAGCCGCTGGGGTTTGGCCAGCACCAGATCCAACTCACCCCAACGGCAGCACCAGTTGCAATCCAGCAGACGCCAATGGCGGCGGCAGAGCAACACAGCCACCTGGGCCTCCGCCTCGGCGCCCCATGCCATGACGACCGCCAGCAGGAGCACTCAGGATTCCCCGACAGCGGCCCTAGGCTTTTGGCCGACCGGTTCAACGTGATGCTGCGACGGCTGCTAGCCCTGCTTTGGCTCCTGCTCCTGCCTGTTCTCCCGGCCGATGCGGCCATGGACTACGCCAAGCAAGTGCTCATTGGCGCTGATTTTTCCAGTCGGGATCTCAAGGGCGTCACCTTCAACCTCACCAACCTGCGCGAAGCCGATCTATCGGGCTCTGATCTCCGCGCCGCCAGCTTGTTCGGCGCCAAGCTTCAAGACGCCAATCTCTCTGGCAGCGATCTGCGCGAAGCCACGCTGGATTCAGCAGTCTTCAACGGCACCGATCTCAGTGATGCCCGCCTTGAAGGCGCCTTTGCTTTCAACACCCGCTTCAGTGGTGTCACGATCACCGGTGCTGATTTCAGCGATGTGCCCCTGCGAGGTGATGCCCTCAGCACCCTGTGTGCCGTGGCCGAAGGCACCAACTCGGTGACAGGTCGCGACACCCGGGACACCCTGGGCTGCCCTTGAGCTGCCATGAGCTTTGATCCCCGCAGCTTGGAGCGTCTCCAGGAACTGGGTCGCCAACTCCCCAAGCCCCTGGAGGCACCAACGCCCCAAGCCCAGACGAAGCCTCAGCGGCAACACCGGGTTGAGATCGAAGAGGACCCGGAAGAACTCTTTCGCCAATTGATGCAGGTGAGCCCCGACGGCACGGTGCCTGAGCACCTGATGGCCAGGCTGCGGCAGCTCGAAGCTCAGCGGAAACGAGCACCCCAGGGAGCGAACGCCAAACGAACATCAGCCAACAAGGGCACGAGCAGCGATCCCAACCAAGACGATTCGCTCTACAGCGAGTTTGAACAGATGCTGCTGGAAGAGGACGACGCTTAGCTCAGGGGCAACAGCACCGGAGCGAAGCTCAGCGCCAAGCCGATCTGCCTGAGTGGGACCCCAAACAGGGTCGAGACCAGGTCAATGGCGACCGCCGAAACCATCCACTGTGAATTTCATGTAACGAGATTTTAAGCAATGGTTAGGCGCTTTGCCGACATCGCTGCTGATCGAGCTGTTGGAGGTATTGGCGCTCGGTGTAATAGAGCTCTTGGAAACGCAAGGCATCGGCGTTGAGGCGTTGAAATAGCGCTTCGATGCGGGTTTCGGCATCCCCCTCGTCCTCTTTGCTCTCCAGCAACATCGCAATGCACTGCTCCAGGCTTTGCAGTCGCTGCGATCCCCAGGCCTCGAGCAGGTGGCGGCAACGGCGCAGCACGCGATGACGCTCCAAGCTCGCGGTCGTGCCGCGAAGCTGGTCGCTGGGGTTGACCAAGCCAAGCTGCTGCAGCTCGCCAGGTTCCAGCAGCGCCGTGAGCCGTTGCAGCAACGGGGAATCTTCGATTAAGAGCAGGTCTGACAACAGGCGGGGCAACTCCAAATCAGCCAACTGATCACCCGGCTCGCTGCCGCGGCTGATGTTCTCGAGTAACCCCACGCCGAGGTTGTCTTCTTCAAGGGCCGAAAGGTGGGCCCAAAGCTTGCGGTGATGGGGCAGGCCAAAGTCCTCGAGCTCCCGTTGCCGCAGCTCCTGGCGAATCGTGGCCCGCAAGCTGGGCACGTGCAGATACAGCCGCAGCAGTTGGGCTTCCGCCCGTTCCCGCAAGGAGGCATCGCCTGGCTGCTCATGGCGACTGGAGCGGCCATGCCAGCGCTGACCTTTGACCTGCTGACGCAGGTCTTCCTCCAGCTGCAGCGCCATGCGGGCTTGACCACCAGAGAGCCGCTCAGCAACCCGCTGCAGGTAGTGACTGCGCAGGGCTGACTGGGGCAACTTCCCCAGCAGTTCCACCAGGCCTTGAACCGCGAGCTGAAATTGATCGGCCCGGCCGAGATCTTTGCCGCTCAGCACCTGCTCGATCTGCCAGTCCAGCCACAGCGGGGCGTTGTCCTGCAAGGCGAGGTAATCGGCCTGGCTGTGTTGCTTGAGGAACTCGTCGGGGTCCTTGCCCGCTGGCAGGTGCAACACCCGCAACTCCAGCTGGCCCTGCAACGCCTGCTGCTCCACCTCGCCAATGGTGCGCTGGGCGGCGCGCACCCCAGCGCCATCGGCATCGAAATTGAGGATGATCCGGCGGCTTTCACTGCAGCGGCAGAGCTGGGTGACCTGCTGAGCACTCATGGCGGTACCCAAGGCCGCCACCGCATGGCGCACACCGGCGGCATGCAGGGCAATCACATCGAAATAGCCCTCCACCACCAGGGCACAGTCCGCCCGGCGGATGGGATCGGCAGCTTTATCGAAGCCGTAGAGGTGTTTGCCCTTGTCAAACACCTCCGTTTCAGGGGAGTTGAGGTATTTCGGTTCGCTGCCATCGAGGCTGCGGCCGCCAAAGCCAATGATTCGACCCTGACGATCGTGGATGGGGACCATCAAGCGATGGCGGAAACGGTCGTAGAAACCATTGCCGCCTTTGCGCGGCACCACCAAGCCGGCGGCTTCCATCAAGCTGGGATCAATGCCCTCCACCTGCTGGAGATGGCGCAACAGCCCATCCCAAGCCTCGGGGGCATAGCCCAGTTCAAAGGATTCGATCGTGCCGGCGCTCAGCCCCCGCTGCTTGCGCAAATACTCGAGCGCTGCGGCACCCTCTGGGGCCTGCAAGCGTGAACGAAACCAGCCGCTAGCTAGTGACAGCACGCGGTGCAGCTGATCACGGCGAGAGAGCTGCTGCCGCAGGCGCTCTTGCTGGTTGGCATCCAGCGTTTCAACCGGCAAGGAGTAGCGCCTGGCCAGCTCCATCACCACATCGCTGAAGCTTTGGCGCTTCAGCTCCATGAGGAACTTGAGGCTGTTGCCGCCAGCCCCACATGAGAAGCAGTAATAGAACTGCTTGGCCGGTGACACCGTCATCGACGGCGATTTGTCGTCGTGAAAGGGGCACAGGCCGACAAATTCGCGGCCCTTCTTTTTGAGCATCACGTGCTCACCGACCACATCAACGATGTCGGCCCGTTCTTTGACAGCCTCAATCGTGCGGGGATGAAGCCGAGGAACGCTCACGGACGCACCGAAGGGGCCTCATTCTCTAAGACAAATCGGCTAATGCCACTGTTCAGCTGGCAGAAAAACGCATGGCTCCCCCGCGGCTGAGGCGAAAGATCCAGGTGCCATCAGCGGAGGCCTGGAACGATGCAGGCCGCCTATTGACTTGAGCTTTGCCGCCACCGGGGATGGTTTCAATCACGCTGCGCTGCCCCGAGGGCCACTGCACGGTCAACAGCAATTCGCCGGCTCCTTGCCAGCCCTCGATTCGACAGCGACCAGCCTCCACCCAGCGGCCGGATGTGCCATCACTCCAAGCGCATGGGCGCGATTGCTTCAAATCCACCGCTGCGTTGCTGTTGGGCTGCTCGGCCTGAAGCGGCAGCGGCAGGGCTACGGCCAGCAGCGCTACCAGCAGCGGGAATTTCATCTGTCCAGAGAGTTCTATTCACGAACTAGCCAGAGGCGTCAGCAGCGTCAACAACGAGGCCCTGGCGGGTGAGTGGATAACTGCGCCAGCCAACACCCTCCTCGGCCGGGGGTCGCAGCAAACGCCAGCTCTGGCCTTTGGATCCAGGCAGCAACAGCAAATCAAAGGGGCTATCCACCCGAATCGGATCGTCGGGCAAGCTCCAATCAAAGCGTCCCTGCAAGTGCAGGGCTTGTTGACCTTCCACCGCTTCATGTCCCTGCTGCTCAAGCCGAATGCGGCGCAAACTGGGCTCGCCGCTGAGGGCCGGCAGTTGTAGTGCAGCAGCCAGGTCCTCTTGGGTGAACTGCACTTGCATCGCCAAGGCCTGCATCAAGATCTGCCGTGGGGGTTGCCCTGAGACGCTGCAAGCGGGCAACAGCACCAGCATCAACAACAGAGCCATTCCCACCACAAGGCGGCGCAGCACGGCGATCAACGGCAACATGGCAGCACTTCTAGGCACAGCATGATCGGTTGGTTGCATGGAACGATCGGTGATCGCTGGCAAGAGGGCAACCGCTGCTGGCTTCTGTTGATCTGCGGGCCAGTTGGTTACGAGCTGCAGGTGAGCGAGAGCCTCTGGCGAGGCACCGCTTTGGAGAGCCCAACGACTGTCCATACCCATCTGCAGCAACGCGAGGACGGCCAACAGCTCTATGGCTTTGAAACCAAAGCCGATCGCAACCTGTTCCGCTTGTTGATCAGTGTCAATGGCGTGGGTCCGCAGGTCGCCCTGGGACTGATCTCAGGTTTGGGCGCGGTGAGCTTGCTGCAAGCAATGGCAGCAGAAGACGTCAAAGTGCTTTGCCAAGCGCCCGGCGTTGGCAAACGCACCGCCGAGCGGCTCAGCCTGGAATGGCGCTCACGGCTGCAAGAGCGCTGGCAACAGCAGGGGGGATCCACACCGCTGCGCCTGGTGGAGCCGGTGGCGGAAAGCCGGGAACTGCGCGCCACCCTGGAAGCCCTCGGCTATGGGCCAGAAGAAGTGAGCGCGGCGGTAGCCCAAGCGGGCAGCCAAGGCCTTGATCCGGAACAACCCATGGAGGAGTGGTTACGGCATTGCTTGGCGTGGCTGAGCCGTCAAGCGGGCTAGAGAACCGCGAACGGTATGCTTTTGGATTACACGAGCTGGGTCTCCCCTCCCGCATGCCCCTCAACACCGAGAAGAAACAAGAACTGATCAACTCCCACCAGACCCACGCAACAGATACGGGGTCTGTGGAAGTGCAAGTGGCGATGCTGAGTGAGCGGATCACACAGTTGACCGGCCACCTGCAGAGCAATAAGCACGACTACTCGTCGCGTCAGGGGCTGATGAAGATGCTGGGCCGCCGTAAGAGCCTGCTGGGCTATCTGAAGAGCCAGAGCAGCGAGCGCTACGACACGCTGATTCAAAAGCTCGGCATTCGCGGCTAAGCCGCCCCCATGGCCAGCCCCAAAGAGACTGGCGGATTCGGAGCCAATAACGCCCCAGCGGTCAAACCAGCTCCCAAACAAGCCAAGCCCAAAACCACTCAAACCATCCCGCCGGTTGTCGCCAATCGCATGGCGCGGCGTGTGGCCATTTGTGCCGCCATACCAACGGCGTTGGGCATGGCCTCATTCCTGGTGAGCTACTGGCTGGTCTCCCGCCAAATCATCGACGTGCCACCAGCCCTGACGCTGCTCGTCTCAGGTGGCTTCTTTTTGTTGGGTTTGCTGGGCTTGAGCTACGGCCTGTTTTCAAGCAGCTGGCTAGAAGCGCCAGGCAGCTTCCTGGGGTTTGAGCAAATCGGCGTCAACATCCAGCGGCTGCGCAATGGCGCAGTTGCACGTCGAAGCGAGCAGCCGTAAGGCTGGCGGCAGCCGCTTGGGCATCGTTCACGCAGAACTGATGCCCTAAACGCACAAAGCAACGTTGGTTGGCGGCTTGCACCTCAGCCACCACCGGCACTCGGCTGCCCAAGATTTCAGGATCGATGCGGTGCTGCTGCAAGCACTCACGCAACTGGTGCTGCACGGTGATGTCGGCGGCTTGCGGGCCATCGAGTCGCACCACCACCAAATCCAGTTGATCGATCAGTGAAACGTCGTCAACGATCAGTTGCACCCGATCATCGCGGCGGTCCACCTGCCCCCAGAGCAGCAATCGGGCGTCCACCATCAAATGGTCGCTGAGGCGGGCATAGGTTTTGGGGAACACCACGGCTTCAGCACTGCCGGTGAGGTCTTCGATTTGCAAGATCGCCATGCGATCGCCCTTGCGGGTGGTCACCACACGCATCTCAGGCACCATCACCAGGGTGGACACCCGTTGCCGATCGCTCTGCTCAGACAGGCTGCCCAGACCAACGGGCATCAGCAGCCGTCGGGTGTCTTGCAGTTGCTTGAGCGGGTGATCGGAGAGATAGAAACCCACCAGCTCCTTCTCTAAACGCAATTTCTCCGTGGGCGCGTAGTCGGGCACGGAGGCTGCTTTCGGAGCCGAAGCCGGCGTTGCACTTGCGGCCTCAGCTTCGGATCCTCCACCAAGCAGATCGAGCAGATTGCCCTGGCCGCTGGCGCGATCTCGGGCCCGGGCTGTGGCCCAATCAAGCAGCAGATCCAGATCGGCCATCAACTGCGCCCGGTTGCCATCGGGCTCCAAGGCATCGAGAGCGCCGCTATGGATCAACGATTCCAGCGAGCGCCGGTTGAGCTGGCCAATGCCCGCCATGCGATCACAAAGTTCAGCCAGCGATGTGAACGGTCCATCGCTCTGGCGTGAGGCGATCAGGGCATGGATGGCACCATCACCAAGGTTTCGAACCGCAGAGAGGCCAAAGAGAATGCGTTGCCCCACGGGCGTGAAGTCGATACCAGAACGGTTGACATCAGGGGGCAACACCGCGATGCCCATGGCGTTGCTGTTGGCGATGTAGCGCTGGACTTTCTCCGTCACGCCGGCGTTCACCGTCAGCAGCGCGGCCATGTAGGCCACGGGGTAGTGAGCCTTCAGGTAGGCCGTCTGATAGGTCACGGCGCCATAGGCCGTGGAATGGCTCTTGTTGAAGCAGTACTCCGCAAAGAGCACCATCTGATCAAACAGCTCATCGGCCACCTTGGCGTCAACGCCCCGTTGACTGGCCCCCTCAACAAAAATGCCGCGATGCTTCTGCATCTCAGAGACTTTCTTTTTGCCCATGGCCCGGCGCAGCAGGTCGGCTTCACCGAGTGAGTAGCCCGCCAGATCCTGCGCAATTCGCATGATCTGCTCCTGATACACCATGATCCCGTAGGTCTCCTGCAGGATCGGCTGCAGCTTGGCGTCGGCAAATTCAATGGCCTCGCGGCCATGCTTGCGGTTAATGAATTTGGGGATCAAGCCGGCATCCAAGGGGCCAGGCCTGTAGAGGGCCAAGATCGAAGAGATGTCCTCCAGCGACGAGGGCTTGAGGTCGCGCACGATCTGGCGCATGCCAGTGGATTCCAGCTGGAAGATTCCCTCAAGATCGCCGCGCGCCAAGAGCTGGTAGGTCTCCGGGTCATCGGCAGGAAGCTGGTCGGGGTCGGGACGATCCCCATGCTCGGCACTGACCAGTTCGAGGGTCTTCTCGATCATGGTCAGGTTCTTGAGGCCGAGGAAATCCATCTTCAGCAGCCCCATGGATTCCACGTCTTCCATGAAGTACTGGGTGATCACCTGCCCGTCGTTGTTGCGCTGCAGGGGAACTAATTCATCGAGGGGGTCAGCGGCAATCACCACACCAGCGGCATGCACACCAAATGTCTTGTTGGTGCCCTCGATTCGGCGGGCCATGTCGACCCAGCGCTTCACCTGTGGATCGCTTTCATACTTCTGACGGAACTCGGGCTCCGGTGAATCCTCTGAAATCATCTGCGCCAATTTGGCGGGCTTGCCGCGCACCACTGGAATTAACTTCGCCAGACGGTCGGCATCGCCATAGGGAATATCCAGCACCCGCGCCACATCCTTCAGCACGGCCTTGGAGGTCATGCGGTTGAAGGTGATGATCTGCGCCACCTTGTCGTCGCCGTAGCGCTCAGTGACGTAGTCGATCACCTCACTGCGCCGAGCAATGCAGAAGTCGGTGTCGATATCAGGCATCGATTTGCGCTCTGGATTCAAGAAGCGCTCGAACAGCAATCCATTGCTGACCGGATCGATGTTGGTGATGCCGAGGGCATAGGCGACCAAGGATCCAGCGGCCGAACCACGGCCGGGCCCCACGGGGATGCCGTTGTCACGGGCAAAGCGGATGTAATCCCAAACCACCAGGAAGTAGGTGGGGAATCCCATCTGCTCCATGATTTTGAGTTCATGGCGCATACGCTCGCCGTACAGCTCATCGATGCTCGAATCGGCATCGAGCTGCAGGCGCTGACGCAGCCCTTGCTCGGTGACTTCGTGCAGGTAAGACACCGGCGTATGACCCTCCGGAATGGGAAAGCGCGGCATCTGATAACGGCCGAGGATGTCGTAGTCCTCGACCTTTTCGGCAACCGACATGGTGTTGTCGAGCGCCTGCTGCACCACCTCAGCCGGCAGGTGGTCAACGAAGAGACGCTCCATCTCCTCGCGACTTTTGATGTATTCGGTTCCGGTGTACCGCAGACGTTTCTCATCACTGAGCAACTTGCCCGTCAGCACGCACAGCAGAGCGTCGTGGGCTTCAACGTCATCGCGACTGAGGTAGTGGGCATCGTTGGTGGCAATCAGTTGGATGCCGAGCTCCCGCGAGAGGGTCAGCAGGCCGGTGTTGACAATGCGGTCTTCCGGTGAGCCGTGGTCTTGAATCTCGAGGTAGAAGTCATCTCCCAGTAGGTCGCGATACCAGCTGGCCACCTGACGGGCCACATCCATGCGGCCGCGCAGAATCGCTTGGGGAATTTCACCGCCCAAGCAGGCTGTCGCCACAATCAGGCCTTCGCTGTATTGCTGCAGCAGGTGCTTATCGATGCAAGCGCGCGCAAAGATGCCGCGACCACGCATTCCGCGCAGATGGCTGATGCTGGTGAGCTTGACGAGGTTGCGGTAGCCAACGTTGTTTTTGGCCAGCACCACGAGGTGATAGCGACGCTCTTTCTTCGGCTGGGGGTCATCGATGCTGCCGTTGACGACATACATCTCATTGCCAATGATCGGCTTGATGCCCGCTTTCGAGCAAAGCTTCAGCAGCTCGATGGCGCCATACATCACCCCGTGATCGGTGAGGGCCACCGCTGGCATGCCGAGGTCAACGGCCCGCTGCACCATTGCAGGCAGCTGGGTCGCCCCGTCGAGGAGGCTGTAATCGCTGTGGTTATGCAGAGGAACGAAGCTCAAGCCTGCAACCACCGATCGAACACAGCAAGCCTACCGAGACACACCAGATCTGGGGTGCCAGCTGCGACAGATTGCAGCTAGGCCACCAGAGGTGCCTCAGGACGATTGGCCATCACATCAGCAGCCTGCTCGTAGTGGTGCGCCACCTGCAACAGGCGCTCCTCCTGCAGCACCGGGGCCATCAACTGCAAACCAATGGGCAACCCCTGGCCATCAAACCCGCAGGGAACACTGATGGCCGGCAGCCCAGCCAAGTTGGCGGGAATGGTCAGCAGGTCAGCCAGATACATCGCCAGCGGGTCATTGCTGTGCTCGCCAGGGGTAAAGGCCGTGGTAGGTGCGGTGGGGGTCAGCAGCAGATCCACCTGCTCAAAGGCGCGGTCAAATTCTTGGCGAATCAGGGTGCGCACCTGCTGGGCTTTTTTGTAATAAGCATCGACATAGCCTGCGGAGAGGGCATAGGTGCCGATCAAGATCCGGCGCTGAACCTCATCACCAAATCCCTCCGCTCTGCTCTTGGCCGTCATCGCGCTCAACGATTCCGCGTCGGCAGCGCGGTAGCCGTATTTGACGCCGTCGTAGCGGGCCAGATTGGCGGACGCCTCCGATGGGGCAATCACGTAGTAGGTGGCAATGCCGGCCTGGAAGCGCGGGCAACTGACATCCACCAATTCACAACCCAAGCTGGCCAGCTGTTCAGCAGCAGCTCTGACCGAGGCTTCCACCTCCGGCTGAAGCCCCTCGACAAAAGCCTCTTGGAGGATGCCGATTTTGAGCCCTTGAATCGGGCGATTCAGCGCAGCGCTGTAGTCCGGCACCGGTACATCCAAGCTGGTGGAATCGCGGGGGTCATGGCCTGCAATCACCTGAAGCACAGCAGCGGAATCAGCCACGGTGCGGCTGAAGGGACCGATTTGATCGAGGGAACTGGCAAAGGCCACCAAGCCCCAGCGGCTAACGCGGCCATAGGTGGGTTTCAGGCCCACCACTCCACAAAAACTGGCGGGTTGGCGAATGGAACCGCCGGTATCAGAGCCCAGGGCAACATCACACTGCCCCGCCGCTACACAGGCCGCGCTGCCGCCTGAACTACCGCCAGGCACACGCCCTGGATCCCAGGGGTTGGAGGTCATGCCGAAGGCAGAGGTCTCCGTGGAGCTGCCCATGGCGAACTCATCGAGATTGGTTTTGCCGACCATCACGGCGCCCGCTTTCCACAGCCGCTCGGTGACGGTGGATTCATAGGGGGGCACGAAGTTCTCCAGCATGCGGCTGGAGCAAGTGGTGGTGACACCCTTGGTGCAGAGGTTGTCCTTAATCCCGATGGTGACCCCGGCCAGGGGGCCAGGATCTTGCTTGGCAGCGATGGCTTGATCCACCGCTTCGGCTTGGGCCCGGGCCTGGTCGCCAGTGACGTTGACGAATGCCTTCAGTTCCGGTTCGGTCGCTGCAATGCGTTCGAGCGCCTGCTCGCTGTGCTCCTTGGCTGTTGCGGAGCCGTTGCGGAGGGCATCGGACCAAGCGCCGATGGGCATAGCGAAGAGCAGCTGATGGCTTTGGACGCTATCAAGGCGCCGGTGCTGATCAGCCTTGAGGATGCTCAACGGTGAACGGTTCGCTGCGGCGCGTGCGCAACAGCTGATGCTCCAGCACGGCCGGAGATTCACTGCGCAGGTCCGTCAAAAAGGTCTCGAGCTCCCGCTCCAAGGTGCTGCGGCGCACGAACGGACCAAACCAGTAGGTCACATCAGGATTGCGACTCTCGACTCGGGCCCACCAGGCCAGACCCAACAGGTTCGCCGAGGCACGCAACATGGGACGGGAAAGGATTTCACCTCATTGTGAAGGAACACCCCTAGGGCCGCCCTAAAGACGAATATCCCCATCCAGCGCCGCTGGTAGCTCAGCCGCAGGAGCTGCCTCGGCTGGAGCTTCTGCTGGAACAGCTGCAGGTTGCTGTCCCTGCAATTGCAATCGCTGCAGCCGCGGAGCGGGGTCGGTGCCCTTCAGGGCACCCATCCAGTTGCGGCGTGCCACCTCATACAGCAGCAGCGCCGTGGCCACCGAGGCATTGAGGCTTGGCGTGACCCCGCGCAGGGGGATCCGAACCAGCTGATCGCAGTGACGCCGGGTCAGCATCGAAAGACCTTGGCCCTCGGAACCGGTGACCACCACCAGTGGACCATCGAGATCAGCCTCGGCCAGGGTTGCACTACCCTCCTCGGCCAAACCAACAACCCGATAACCAGCGTCCTTCAGTCGCTCCAGAGAACGGTTGAGGTTGACCACGCGGGCCACCGGCAAGTGCTCCAGGGCCCCAGCTGCCACCTTGGCGACCGATCCGGTCAGACCAGCGCTGCGGCGTTGGGGCAACACCAACCCGTGGGCACCGAGGGCCTCGGCGCTGCGCACGATCGCGCCGAGGTTGTGGGGATCGGTCAACCCATCAACGGCCATCAGCAGCGGTGCCTCACCCAGGCCGGCGCAGCTATCGATCAGGGTCTCAAGGTCGTGGGTTTGCGCAGCCGCGGTTTGCAGCACGATCCCCTGGTGAACAGCCCCGCCGCAGAGCTGGGCCAATCGCGCCCAGGTGACCTCTTCAACCAACACACCGGAGGATTTGGCTTCTCGCAGCAACTGCAGAAAGCGGCTGCGGAAGCGCAGCTCTGGGGTGCACCAAATGCGGTGAATCGGACGCTCGCTTTCAAGAATCGCCTGGGAGGCATGCAGACCCCAGACCAAATCGTTGTGTTCCGGGGGCGTCAGGCTTTCAGCTTCCGGTTCACGATTGGCGTCGCTTGGAGGGCGGCCATAACGGGGAGCTGGACGACCACCGCGGTCCGTGCGATCCGAACGAGCACCACGATCAAAGCGATTGTTACGCCCAGCACGGTCAAACCGGCCACTGGGTCGACCCTCGGAATCAGGCCGGTAGCGGCGATCCCGCGGAGCCCCATCGCGCTCGAAACGGTCACCGCCTCCAGGGCCACCACGGCGTTCAAAGCGGTCGCCGCCTCCAGGTCCGCCACGGCGTTCAAAGCGGTCACCGCCTCCAGGTCCGCCACGGCGTTCGAAGCGGTCGCCGCCTCCAGGTCCGCCACGGCGCTCGTAGCGATCGCCTCCCCCGCGGCGAGCCGGGGGCCTGCCAGCCCCATCGGGGCGGCCATAAGAACGGCGAGGACGGGGAGTTGCCATGAAGGGGGTATCAAAAACCCGGCCCGATCACCCCAAATCCAACTGGTGGAACAGCTGCTGAAGCCGTTCGGGTTGGTTGAGGTAGAGCCAGCCCACCATTGTCTCAAATCCTGAGGCCCGGCCATAGACGCTGGGGTCACCACGGCGGGGACCACGGCCACAGGCATTGCGTCCACGCCGGACCCAGTCGAGCTCCTCGGCATTGAGCAGGGGCTCAAGCTTGGCGAGGGCTTCGCTTTGGGCTTCGGCCCGAACTAGGGCGACAGCCCGTTTGTGCAGCTCTTGGATCGTGCCCTCGTGAGCCACCAACCCACGTCGCTGATGCAGCTCCCAAACCGCATCACCCAGCCAAGCCAACTGGGCTGGGCCTGGTTGGCAGCCTTTAGGCAGCAGCAATGTTGCCGAGGGCAGTGGGCAGATCGGGCTGGAGGTTCAAGAAAGCCTCCAACCGCACCAATTTGACGGTCTGCACGACACGGCTATTGCCGACGATCAGGAAACGACGCTTGCCCTCATTCCACTGCTTGGCCAGCTGCACCAGAGCGCCAAGGCCAGAAGAATCAATGAAATCGATCTTGCTCAGATCGATCACCAAAGGCTTCAAACCAGACGGGGCGTTATCGCCGATGAAATCCCGGAACTGTCGCTCGGAATAGGCATCCAACTGTCCCGTGAAATGGAACAGGAGGCATTGATCCTGGGGCTCAAAACCAGCCCGGAGCGAAACAGTGAGTCGCTGTAGATCAGTGATGGTCCTAGACCCCTTGGACGAGCAGAGACGCCTATGAAAGGCGCTCAATCTTATCCGCGTTGCGCCGGCTTGCCATCAGGTTGATAAACCGCGCGAAATGGTGATCAGCGTCGTGGGGGCCAGGGGAGGCTTCCGGGTGATATTGAACCCCAAACACTGGTTGATCGCGCAGTTCGAGTCCTGCCACCGTGCGGTCGTTGAGGTTGTGATGCGTGACGGCAACCCGTTGGGGATCAAGCGAGTTGGCATCCAAGGCGAAGCCGTGGTTCTGGCTGGTGATTTCCACCAAACCAGAGCCGCCGCAGGGGTGATTTAAACCGCGATGGCCATAGCCCAATTTGAAGGTGCTGCCGCCGAGGGCGAGACCAAGGATTTGGTGGCCGAGACAAATGCCAAACATCGGCAACGCCGGATCGCTCAACAGCTGTTTGGCCAAGGCAATGCCGCTGCCGACCGCCGAGGGATCACCGGGGCCATTGGAGAGGAAAACACCATCGGGCTTGAGCGCCAAAACAGCGTCAGCATCACTGCCGGCAGGGAGCACCTCAACGTCACAACCATGGGCGCTGAGCCGTTCAAGGATGGCGCGCTTGATGCCGAAATCGATCGCCACAACGCGATAACGATCGACTGGCTGGTCCTGAAGGCGCCGATCAAAAGCGGCGGCTGTTGGTGAACTCCAGCGATAGGCACGCGTTGTGGACACCCGCTCAGCCAGGTTCTGTCCCGCCATCGAAGGAGCCGCCAACACCTGCTTCAACAACTCCGCGGGGCTCGTGCCATCGGTGCTCACCGCTCCATTGATGGCCCCACCGTCCCGGAGCTGGCGCACAACTGCGCGTGTATCAATGCCCTTGAGGCCCACCACCCCGTGTTGCTCCAACCACTGCTCCAAAGTCCCGCTGCTACGCCAGTTGCTGGGCTGTGGTGCCAAACAGCGGCACAGCACGGCTTTCACCGCGGGGGTATCGGCTTCCAGGTCTTCTTGGTTAACGCCGGTATTGCCCAGCTCGGGATAGGTAAAGGTGATCAGCTGGCCGGTGTAACTGGGGTCGGTGATGACCTCCTGATACCCGCTCATGCCGGTGTTGAACACCACTTCACCGATGGCTGTTCCCTTGGCCCCAAAACCCTGGCCCCTGAACACCGTGCCGTCGGCCAGCACCAGCAATCCATCCATATCTATTGACTGGTTGTGTCGATCATCCCCCAACAGGGGTCAGGGCTGCTGCTAACTGCTCGAATCGCTGCCAGGGCTTTCCACTGGCCAGGCAATCGTGGGCTTGTTGCACCCCTTCACGCCAACTGCTGACCTGACCAGCCGACCACAGCACCAGGGCCGTGTTGAGAGCAACAACATCCTTCTGAGCTTGGCTGCCTTGACCCTGCAAGACCGCTTTCAAAATGGTCTGGTTTCGGGCCAGATCACCACCGGAAAGGGCATCGATCGGTTGCAAGGCCAGGCCGAGCGCTTGCGGATCGAGCTGATCACGGCGCAATTGGCCGTCTTCCAACACCATCAATTGATTGGTGCCCGACAGGCTGGCCTCATCAAGACCACCATGGCCGTACACCACCACAGCGCGCTTGAGACCGAGCAACTGCAAGGCACCAGCCATGGGCTCGAGGAGATCCTCCGTTGCCACACCCAAGACCTGGGCATCGGGCTGCAAAGGATTCACCAGGGGACCCAGCAGATTGAAGACCGTGCGGACACCCAAGCACTTGCGCAAGGGGGCCAGCGATTTCAGGGCTGGATGCCAGCCCGGTGCAAACAAAAAGGTGATGCCGGCCTGCTCTAGCGCTCCCACCACCTGCTGTAAGGGCGCTTGAAGCTGCAAGCCCAAACCCTCCAGCACATCAGCGGAGCCCACCTTGCCGCTGGCACTGCGATTGCCATGCTTGGCCACAACCACCCCACAGGCAGCAGCCGTGAAGGCCACCGCCGTGGAGATATTGAAACTGTCGGCGCCATCGCCACCGGTGCCACAGGTATCCACCAGGGGCAGTGCTGGGCGCGGGCAGGGCAGTGGCGAGGCGGCGCGAAGCACCCTGGCCATCGCCGCCAGCTCCACAGGCCGGTAGTTGCGGCAGCGCAGGGCAGCCAAAAAAGCCCCGGTTTGAACCGGTTCCAGCTCTTCGGCCAACCACGCTTGCATCAAGGCAGCGGCTTGATCATCTTCAAGCTCACCACCGCGCAGCAGTAACTCCAGCAGCTGGGGCCAAGATGAGGTCATCTCTCAAACAGACAAAAAAAAGACCCGGATGCAACAGCATCCTGGGCCAGGTGATGGGGACGGCACATATTTAACGCATCAGAGCCTCAAAAATCTGTCGCCCGGACGCCAATCAGCCTTAAGCGGGCGATTCGGAATCCGACGCATCAAAGCCACTGCCCACAGCCGGGGACTCCAGCGATCCTCCTTGACCGGGCCGATAGCCAGCAGCCCACAACTGTTGGACCCGTGCATTCAGCTGATCACGACTGAGTTTCCAAAGCTTGATGACCTTCTCGAGATCAGCCTTCAACGCCACAGCACCGGGAAAACCGTCGTAGCGAATCAGCAAGCGGGCGGCATCCACCAGCTGGTCATCGCTGGGTGTTGTGGCCGCCAGCAAACCGTCCACCAGATCACGGTCGGAGGTCTCTAAAGGATGGGCCTGCTGCGCTGAGGCTTCCGGAGACGCGTCCATGGCTCACGGCAATGCAAAACGAGCCCGTAGTTTGGGCCCATCACCGCAACCGTGATGGCCGGCCAACTCAAGCTGGGATTAATTGCCCGCTATCTCCGGCCGCAGCGTTGGATTTTGCTGCGCGGGGCCTTGGCCTTGGTGCTGGTCAACATCGTTGGCGTCAGCTTGCCGCTGCTGGTGCAGCGCACGGTGAATGAACTGCAACCGGGCTTTTCTTTGCCCCAACTGCTGCAGCAGGCGCTGATCATTGCTGGACTCGCCACCTTGATGGGTGGCGTGAGGCTGTGGTCACGTCTGTTGGTGTTTGGCGCTGGCCGGCAAGTGGAAGTGACCTTGCGCCAACAAATCTTTGATCACCTGCTGAAGCAAGAACCGGGCTGGGTGCAACGCACCGGCAGCGGTGAGGTGATCAGCCGCTCCACCAGTGATGTGGAAAATGTGCGGCGATTGTTGGGCTTTGCCCTGCTCAGCCTCACCAACACGGTGTTGGTGTACAGCTTCACGCTGCCGGCAATGCTGACGATTGACCCCTGGCTCAGCCTGGCGGCCATTTCCCTCTACCCGGTGATGCTGCTGGTGGTGCGCGTCAGCGGCGGCCGGATGATGGGTCAGCAGCGGCAGCAGCAACGGGATCTCGCCAGCTTGAGCGATCTAATCCAGGAGGACCTCTCTGGCATCAGCGCCATCAAGATTTACCGCCAAGAACCCACTGAAGAAGCGGCCTTTAGCCGACTCAGCAATCGTTATCGCGATGCAGCCCTGGCGTTAGCCCGCACCCGCAGCACCTTGTTCCCCCTGCTGGAGGGCATCAGCTCGCTGTCGCTGTTGGTGCTGTTGGGTTTGGGCACCAGCCAACTAGCCAACGGCAACCTCACGCTGGGCGGCCTGGTGGCCCTCATTCTTTATGTGGAGCGCCTGGTCTTCCCAACGGCCCTGCTCGGATTCACCTTGAGCACGTTTCAAACCGGGCAAGTCAGCCTCGAGAGGGTTGAAGAGCTGCTCAGACGCGAGCCAGCCATCCAATCGCCAGTCCAGCCCCAAGAGCTGCACCGCATCAGCCGGCCCGGGGGCATCGAAGCCCATGACCTCCACGTGCGTTACGAGGAGAGCAGCAGTGATGCCCTCAAGGGCCTCAGCTTCCACGTCAAACCCGGGGAATTGGTGGCGGTGGTAGGCCCGGTGGGCTGCGGCAAAACCACCTTGGCCCGAGCCCTAGGCCGCATGGTGGAGGTGCCAGCAGGGCAACTCAGCATCGATGGGCAAGACATCACGGCCCTGAGCCTCGATGACCTGCGTAGCAAAATCTCCTTGGTGCCCCAAGAGGGCTATTTGTTCACCGCAACCCTGGCCGAAAACCTGCGTTTTGGCAGGCCCGATGCAACGGATTCTGAGATGCAGCAAGCGGCCCGCCAGGCGCAACTGGAGGGGGATGTTCAGGCCTTTCCCAATGGCTACGAAACCCTGGTGGGGGAGCGGGGGATCACCCTGAGCGGCGGACAACGGCAACGCACAGCTTTGGCCAGGGCCTTGCTGGTAAAGGCTCCGATCCTGGTGCTGGACGACGCCTTGGCCAGCGTCGACAACCGCACGGCCGCTGCGATTTTGCAGTCACTGACCCTGAATCAACAGCGCAGCGTGTTGTTCATCAGCCACCAGCTTTCAGCGGCAGCAGCTTGCGACCGAGTTTTGGTGCTCGACGACGGACGGGTGGTTCAGCAGGGACATCACCGCGAGCTGGTCCAGCAGAGCGGCACCTACCGCCGGCTATGGGAGCGAGAACAAGCTGCAACACAGCTGGAGGCGGCCTAAAGGCCCTGAAATCTGAAGAACTCAGCCACCCAGAAGACCCAGCCGGAGGCCATGGCTTGACTAGGGGGACGAACGGCTTTTGGAGCGATGGGTCCTTATCGCGTGCACTGCACCCTCACCTTTGGCGACATCTACGCCCAGGTGTTGGCCTGGATGGGAGTGATCTTCGCCAGCCTGGCCACCGCCTTGGGCTTGATGGGGGCAAGCAGGCCGTTGTTTGCGCTGCTCGGTGTGGGCTTGATTTTGGTGTTGTCGCTGCCGTTCTTGCTCTTTGCCTTCACGACCACGCTGCTGAATCACATTGCCCTAGAACCACAGGCAACTCAGAACGCAGCTGAACTCTGATGCTGGATTGGCTTCGCGGCGGCACGCCTCCTCAACCCGGTGTGCATGTGGTGTTGGGCACCGCCATTGATGCTCCGCTCGAGCCAGGGCAGCAGGAGGCCTTGTTTGGTTGCGGCTGTTTCTGGGGCGCCGAAAAAGGGTTTTGGCGCCTACCAGGTGTGGTGACCACCGCGGTGGGCTATGCGGGCGGCGGCGCTGCCAATCCCAGCTATGAACAGGTCTGCAGCGGCCGCACAGGCCATGCGGAAGTGGTGCGCGTGGTGTGGGACACCAGCACGATCGGGTTTAGTGATCTGCTCAAGCTGTTTTGGGAATGCCACGACCCGACCCAGGGGGACCGGCAAGGCAATGACTGCGGCAGTCAGTACCGCTCAACGATCTACGCCAACGACAGCGCCTTGATTGAACTGGCCAGCGCCAGTGCCAAGGCTTACCAGGAGCTGCTCAGCGCTGCTGGATTTGCAGCGATCACCACAGAAATCCGGCAGGGGGTGCCGTTCTTCGCCGCTGAGAGCTACCACCAGCAGTATTTGGCCAAGCCCGGCAGCCGTCCGTATTGCTCAGCCATGCCCACCAAGGTGGCGCTAGGCCGTTTCGAGGGCTGTACCTACCAGCTTCCATCGCAGGTGTGGACCAACTACGACTGGAGCGTGAGCCACTGTGTGCTGCGTGGTGAGAATGCCCCAATCGCGATTTAAGGCCGCACTCCTCTTGGGATTGTTGGCCCCCACCGCTGCCTGGGCGGGGCCATCCCCTTGGTGGGAGCACTACGACCGCAGCGATCGCTATCGCTGTGGGGAAGAAGAGAAGGTGTTGATCGAACGAAACGACAGCCAAGCCTCTCTCTTCATGCGGGGGTATCGAATGAACCTCTTCCGCGATCAGCAAAGTCCACTGCTGAAGCGCTATTCCAATAGCCAGTTCAGCGTCACCATCCGCGGTGATGAAATTGAGATTGAAGATTTAATCTCGCGCCGACGCTGTCAACGTTTTGAGCAGGCGTGAGTGAAGAGCACCAAGACGGCCCTCTAAAAACCCTCCACCCTCTGCCGCGAGGGCTGGTTGAGCTCTATGGCCTCTTGGCCGTGTTGATGGTGCTGGTTCCGGAATGGATCGCTGGCGGCGCTTTGGCTGGCTTGCAGAACCCGGAAACCGGTGAGCCCTTGCCCGCCACATCGGCAGCCTGGCGCCGAGTGCCCGAATTGCTATTGGCCTCCATGAGCCTGGCTCAGCTGCGTCAGCTAGCCCAGGGCTTGCGACTACGGGGCTACGCAGCCATGGGACGGGACCGCCTCAACGGCAAGCTGCTGAAGCGGCTGAAACGCCGTCGCTGACAAGGCAGCGTCGTGATAGCTTCTAGCTGAACGGGGCGTAGCGCAGCTTGGTAGCGCACCACTTTGGGGTAGTGGGGGTCGTGGGTTCAAATCCCGCCGCTCCGATCCATCGTTAACCCTCAACCGGCTACGGCCGGTTTTTTTATGCCCACTGGTGATCGCATTGCTACCAACAAAGGAGGCATTGCTTTTCCATGGGCTCCTACACGATCTCCGTCGAGGGTGGAGGCAGCTTCAGCTGCACCGATGACACCTACATCCTTGATGCTGCTGAAGAAGCAGGAGTCGACCTTCCCTATTCCTGCCGAGCGGGGGCTTGCTCCACCTGTGCCGGAAAATTGGTGAGCGGCTCGGTGGATCAAGCCGATCAGAGTTTTCTAGATGACGATCAAATGGGCCAGGGCTATGCCCTGCTCTGCGTGAGCTATCCCACCAGCGATTGCACCATCAAGACGAACGTCGAGCAGGAACTGAGCTGACGCTCAGTGCAGCCGCGTGGCAGCGCCATAACCCTTAAGCCAGCGGTTCACGCGAGGCTTAAGGCTGGCGGGCACTTCATGCAGCAACTGATCCAATTCCAGAGCACCCAGGCGGCGCAAATCTTTGACATCCACATGCCAAAGGTCCTCGGCCTCGCGGATTAGGCGAGCCAGGGTGCGGGCCCGTTGCCACGTGGCCAGCCGCAAACTGATGGAGGCAGAGCTCTGCATAGTTCCAGCGTGGTGCTGGAAAACGCATCTGTGCAAAGCACACCAAAGGTTTTCGGAGTGCTGAAGAGAAACCCTCGAACCTCAGCTGGCCACAGGCACCACGTTGAAGGGCAACTTCAACGCTTCCAACTGGCGTTCACTCAACCGACGGCTCCAGGCACCGTGCACCGGGTCGTTCCAGCGGAATCCAGCTTCACGAGCGAGATGCCGTTCGTCGTAGCTCACTTGAGCGCGATAGAGATGGCGAGGCTCACGGCCCTCAGCAATAAGTTGCTCAAGCTGATCGCAACGCTCAAACACCTGAGCCAAGTAGATGCAATCAGTGAGGGCGCGGTGGGCGGCCCACACCGGAACCCCGTAGGCCAGCGCTAGATCCCGCACCGACGGCCGCGGACGCAGCAAACGATCGGCGGGCCAATGGATGTCCTCCATGGTGCAAAGCCAGGGCAGTGGCAAATCAGGCAAGGCCCCATGGCCAAACCATTGCCGGTCAAAGGCCGCGTTATGGGCCACAGCCAACTGCGCGCAGCTGGCGAATTGCTGCAACAGCTGCAGGCTTGGCTGCCACGGCTGGGGAGCCTGCGTCGCCCCGGCACGAATGCCATTGAGGGGCTCAGCAGCGTTGGCCTCCACTGGGAGCAAAAACGACAGCTGCGCCAAAACGGCCCGCTGCGGCACCGAAAACAAGATGGCTCCCACCTCCAGAACCTGATCGACCTCGGGATCCAAACCCGTGGTTTCGGTGTCGAGAATTAAGAGCTGATCAGCGCTGACCTTCGGTGGTGCCACCAGGGGAAGCAAGGAGGTCTGCTGCCAGGGGGATTCCAGCGGTTCAGACATTGCGTACGCCCGGCTGCAGCCCATGGTCCCAGCCACCCATCCGTTGCGCCAGCGAGATGTTTATGGTCGTGCAGCGGCTTAAGGATCGATTCGATGCCCATCGCTGTTGGCGATCAAGCTCCTCCGTTCAAAGCCAAAGATCAAAACGGAGTGGAGCGCTGCCTCGCCGACTTGGGCGGCAAACCTCTGGTGCTGTTTTTCTATCCAAAGGACGACACGCCCGGCTGCACCATCGAGGCCTGCGGTTTCCGGGATCAATTCGCCGCCCTGCAAGCGCTTGGCGCTGAAGTTTGGGGCGTCAGTGGTGATGGGGCCGGCAGTCACCGCCGCTTTGTGAGCAAGTTCCAGCTTCCTTACCCGTTGCTAGTGGATGAGGGCAATGCGCTGCGCGACGCCTTTGGCGTTGCCAAAACCCTGTTTGTCATCCCAGGTCGCGTCACGTATGTGATCGATGGCGGCGGTGTAGTGCGTCTGGTGTTTGACGAGATGCTTGATGCCAACGCCCATGTGCGCCAAGCCATGGCAACCCTGCAACAACTCAAGGGCTAATGCCGACCTGGCGCCAGCGCGGTGAGCTGTGGACCGTGGGTCCAACCCAACCGAAGGGGGTGGTGCAGTTTCTTGGCGGCAGTGGCTTAGGCGCGAGCCCGCAACTGAGCTACAAACGGCTGCTTGAAGCGGTCAGTCGCCGGGGCTGGCTGGTGCAGTGCTGGTCCTACTTGCCGAGTTTTGACCACCAACTCTTGGCTGTCCAAGCCTGGCGAAGCTTTCGCAGCCAGCGCCAAAGCGACCTGCCGGTGTTGCGCTTGGGCCACAGCATGGGCTGCAAATTGCATTTGCTCGCCCCCGATCAAGGGCGTGGCTGCCGTGGGGAAGCCCTGCTGAGCTTCAACAACTTCTCAGCAGATCGCTCGATTCCATTGCTGGGGGAACTGGCCCCGCGCCTGGGTGTACGCAGTGAATTCAGCCCAGGACCCGAGGAAACCCTGCGCCTGATCAGTAGCCAAGAGCATCGCCGCCAGCGTCTATTGATCCGCTTCCGCCAAGATCAGCTCGATCAGAGCCGCCCGTTACTGCGGCAGTTGCAGTCCATCGGAGAGCAGGTGGAACTGGTGGAACTCAGCGGAGACCATCTCACCCCAGCCAGCGCAGGTTTACGCCAGCAGTGGTTGGGAGGACTTGGCGATGAGCAGCGGCAACGCCAGCTCGATCAATTGGCCGAAAACATTGAACGCTGGTGGAAGCAAGGCCCTGGACTCACGCCCTCCGGCTGCGTTGCCAGCTGAGCGTGCTCCAGGCGATGAACACCAGCACAGCCGGCAGCACCACCACCAACACCACCAAGCGAAAGGGATCCTCATCGCCCAATGGCATGGTGTTACTGAGCACTTGCTCCACCAAATAGAGGGCATAGAGCACCACCAAGACCGCACCTTCCAAGCGGTTGATCACCCCTCCACTCCAAAAGATCGGCAGGCAAGCCAAGGTGGCCGCCACCATTAAGGGGAAATCACGGCTGATCAACACCGGATCAACGGCCAGGCCGCTGCCACCAGTGGCCAAGGCACAACCACCAAGGATCAGCAGCAGATTCATCAGGTTGCTGCCCACCACGTTGCCGATCGCCAGATCCGTTCGCCCCCGATACACCGACACCAAGGACGTAACGAGTTCTGGCATGCCGGTGCCGGCCGAGACGATGGTCAAGCCAATAACCGTTTGACTGACGCCCAAGGCCAGAGCAGCGCCCGTGGCCCCGTTCACCAACACCTGGGAGCCAACGACCAGTAACACCAAGCCCAAGAAGCCCTTACCGAGGGCAACCGGCAGGGGGGCGGCAGCGTCGTCCTCGAGAGGCTCATCACCAGCGCCTTCTTCGCGGGCCGTTCGCACCTCCCAAATCAAGTTGATCAGCAGCACGGTGAGCAGGGCCAAACCAGCCACCCAGGTGAGGGTGCCAGACGAGGCCATGCCCCAGGCCGCCATCGAAATGGCCAGCAGAAGCGGCACATCCCTGCGAATCAAGCGGCTTTGAACCCGCAACGGCATCACCAGGGCACTGGCACCGAGCACCACCAGCAGATTGAAAATGTTGGAGCCCACCACATTGCTGACGGCAATGCTTTCAGTGCTGCCGCCGGTTTGCAGGGTCGAGAGCAGGCTGACGAACAACTCCGGCGCGCTGGTGCCAAAAGACACCACCGTCAGGCCAATCACGATTTGGGGAATCCCAAACAGCAGCGACAACGCCACCGAGCCAGCCACAAACAACTCGCCACCGGCGAACAGCAGGGCAATCCCCAGCAACAACTGCAGAAAACTCAGGGCAAACGCCATGGGCTCAACCCTCAGCCCGAAGCCGCTCGAGAACGCTGCGGTCCTCCAGGGTGCTGGTGTCACCGCTGACTTCCTCACCAGCGGCTAGGGCCCTGAGGATCCGGCGCATGATCTTGCCGCTACGGGTCTTGGGCAGGGCATCGCTGAAGCGGATCTCATCGGGGCGAGCGATCGGACCGATCTCAGCCCCCACGTGCTTCCGCAACTCGGCCATCAACTCTGGGCTGCCTTGGCGCCCCCCCTCAAGGCTGACAAATGCGACGATGCCCTCCCCTTTGAGCTCATCGGGGCGGCCAACCACCGCGGCTTCGGCCACAGCAGGGTGACTCACCAACGCCGATTCAATTTCCATCGTGCCCAAACGGTGGCCAGAGACGTTGATCACATCGTCAACGCGACCCATCACCCAGAAGTAGCCATCGCCATCACGGCGGGCCCCATCACCGGCGAAGTAGATCGCGCTGCCATCAGCAGCACGCAGGTGTTCCCAGTAGCTGCGCCGGAAGCGATCGGGATCTCCATGCACCGTGCGCATCATTCCCGGCCAGGGCCGGCGCACCACCAAGAAGCCACCCTCATCGGCACCAGCCGACTGACCGGAGGCATCCACCACATCGGCAGCAATTCCCGGCAGGGGAAGGGTTGCCGATCCAGGCTTGGTGGGCGTCGCCCCGGGCAGGGGGCTGATCATCACGCCACCGGTTTCGGTTTGCCACCAGGTGTCGATGATCGGGCAACGGTTGGCGCCGATGACATCGCGATACCAGATCCAAGCCTCAGGATTGATCGGCTCTCCCACCGTGCCGAGGATGCGCAGGGAGCTCATGTCGTAGCCATCGGGCACCGAACGGCCACTCTTCATGAAGGCCCTGATCGCCGTGGGTGCTGTGTAGAAGAGCGTGATCTTGTGTTTCTCGATCAGCTCCCAGAACGCACCTGGCTTGGAGGGTCTTGGCGCACCCTCGTACATCACCGTGGTGGCGCCATTGGAAAGCGGGCCGTAAACGATGTAGCTATGGCCGGTGATCCACCCCACATCGGCGGTGCACCAGTGCACGTCGTCTTCCTTGAGATCAAAGATCCAGCGGAAGGTGAGGTGGGCCCAGAGGTTATAGCCAGCCGTGGTGTGAACCACCCCTTTGGGCTTGCCGGTTGAACCGGAGGTGTAGAGGACAAACAAGCGGTCTTCGCTGGCCATCGGCTCAGCAGGGCAATCCGCCGCTTGCAGCGGCACCTGGTCGTGCCACCAATGGTCTCTGCCCGGTTCCATCGTCACGGCGCCTTGGGTGCGCTGAACCACCAACACCGCCTGCACCGACGGCACCGCACCACCCGCCAAGGCTTCATCCACAGCCGGCTTCAAGGCCACCGGCTTGTCTTTGCGGAAGCCACCATCGGCGGTAATCACCGCTTTGGCCTCCCCATCAATCAGCCGATCGCGCAGGGCATCGGCGGAAAAGCCACCAAACACCACCGAGTGGGGAGCACCAATGCGGGCGCAGGCCAACATTGCTATTGCTGCCTCCGGCACCATCGGCATGTAGAGGGCGACCAAATCGCCCTTGCCAATCCCCAGCGCTTTGAGGGCATTGGCAGCGCGGCAAACCTCAGCGTGGAGCTCCCGATAGCTGAAGCGGCGCACATCGCCAGGCTCGCCCTCCCAGATCAAAGCTGTCTTTTCAGCCCGGGGGCCATCGAGATGGCGATCCAGGCAGTTGTAGGAGAGGTTGGTGGTGCCGCCTTCGAACCAACGGGCGAAGGGGGGATTGCTCCAATCGAGCACCTGCTCAAAGGGCTGGAACCAATGCAGGTGTTCCTTGGCCTGCTCACCCCAGAAAGCATCGGGATCAGCGTCGGCTTGGGCCACCAAGGCGCGATAGGCCTCCAAGGAGCCAACGGCTGCCTCAGCAGAGAGGGACTGCGGTGGAGCGAAGACACGCTCTTCTTGCAGAACAGATTCGATCTGAGGGTCCGCCATCAACGGGGCCGTGCATACCAAAGGAATTAAACCCACTCCACTGCCCAGACGGGACACGGCTGACACGGTTGTTCAATGGAGGCATTCAGTGGCAAAGCCATGCCGGCGGGCTGCCTGTTCGATCTCGATGGGTTGCTACTCGATACCGAGCCGCTGCATGGACAAGCCTGGGCGGAAGCCGTGGGCCAATTTGGCGGCTCTGCCAGCGCCGAGCTGCTGCTGGGTTTGAGGGGGCGCAACAAGTTCGACAACGCCTCAGGCCTGATTGAGGCACTGCAGTTGACGGTCTCGGTGGAGCAGCTGCTGGCGGTGCAACAACCCTTGGCACGCGCCAAGGTGCGTCAAGCCAGGGCCATGCCGGGCGCCGAACGGTTGGTTCAGCACTTGCAGGCCGCTGGGATGCCGCTGGCCATCGCCACCAGCAGCGGTCGGGAATCAGTGGAGATCAAGCTGGCCCCACACCCGTGGCTACAAAGCATTGCCGTGCGGGTGCATGGGGATGATCCCCAGATCCAACAGGGCAAACCAGCACCAGATCTGTTCATCGAGGCGGCCCGCCGCCTCAATGTGGACCCCACGCTGTGCTGGGCCTTTGAGGATTCACAAGCGGGTGCGATAGCCGCACTTGCCGCTGGCTGCCGGGTGTTTGTGGTTCCCGCTGAAGGGCTCAACCGAAGCGACTACCCCTCAGCGGTGGACTGGCTGGGCAGCTTGAACAAGACCCCGCTCGATCAGCTTTAGGTCGATCAAACCTGGCGGAACTGCAGGCTCAAAGGGTCGGCCCAATCACCGCTGGCTTGAATGCCGCGTGGATTACCACTGAGGTGGCGCAGGATGAAGAACACCGCTTCTTGATGGGCGGGATCACCCAACTCCTGGGCAATTTGTTGCACGCTGCGGGCGGTGCCATCGCTGAGCAACTGCTCCACCTGCTTTTGCAGATCGAGAATCGCCGCCGCTGCCTTCTTGCCGGCCTCCACACCAGGCTGGTGATAGGCATTGATGTCGACCAATTCGCCATAGAAGCCAACGGCGCGCTCAAACAATGCAATTAATGCGCCCAGGCTGGTGGCATTGAACTGGCGCAGGGTCAGCGTCATGCTCTGGCGACCACCTTCAGAGAGGGCCGCGCGGGTGCCTTGCAGGAAGCCATCAAGGAAATCTCCGGGCAGGGAATCCTCCAGAACCGGGATATCGGTTGGATCTTCCAGCACCTCGATGAAGGTGACAAAGAAGTTGTCGACACCGTCGCGCAGCTGCTGCACGTAGGCATGTTGGTCGGTGGAGCCCTTGTTGCCGTAGACCGCAATGCCCTGATGGGCGACACGGCCTTGCCGGTCGAGGCGCTTACCGAGGGACTCCATCACCAGCTGCTGCAAGTAGCGGCTGAACACCTCGAGGCGATCGCGGTAGGGCAACACAACCATGTCGCGCTTGCCTTTGCCATCACCGGCCACATACCAAGACGCAGCCATCAAAGCGGCGGGGTTATCGCGCAGGCTGGGACGGCGGGTAGCGGCATCCATCACGGCAGCACCACGCAGGAAAGCATCGCTATCGATGCCAGCCAGAACAGCGGGCAGCAGGCCGACGGCACTCGTGATGGAGGTTCGGCCGCCAACCCAATCGAACATGTCGAAGCGGTTGAGCCAACCTTCAGCAGCGGCTTCCTGGTCGAGCTTGCTGTCCTTCATCGTCACAGCGACGGCATGCTGACTCCAACGGCAGCCGAGGCGCTCAAGGCGATCACGGCTTTGGATCATGCCGAGGTGGGGCTCAGGGGTACCGCCTGATTTGCTGACAATGATCACCAGGGTGGTCTTGAGGCGCTCGCCGAGCTGGTCGTACAGCCGGCTCATGCCGGCTGGATCCACGTTGTCGAGGAAATGGAATGGCAGACCCTGACGGTTGTCCTGCAGGGCACGGATCATCAGCAGTGGGCCCAGGCCTGAACCACCGATGCCAACCCACAGCACATCAGTGAAGGGTTCACCGTTGCTGGCCTTCAGTCGACCCTCCAGCACCTCAGCACCAAAGCTCTGCAGACGGCGCAATTCAGCACTGATGTGCTCACCGACTGAGCGATCTGGCGCCAACTCAGGATTACGCAGCCAGTAGTGACCCACTTGACGCCCTTCATCGGGGTTCGCGATGGCCCCTTTCTCCAGGGCATCCATGGCCGCAAATGCCTGGGCAAAGGGCTGTTCAAAAGCCTGAAGCTGGTCGGCACTCACCGCCATGCGGCTGACATCGAGCCAAAGACCAAGAGGCTCGTGGTGCCAGAGCAGGTCACAGAACCGCTGCCACTGAGCCGCTGGATCAGAAGCGTTGAGGTTGGGGAGGGGGGTCGCCATACGCGTCGTGCTCATCTGATAACCCGTGAAAGGCTCTTCTGAACAAGGTATGCAGAAAAAACCAGGTCCGGGTTATGGGAAGACAGTGATCACCAAAAGCCAAGAACATTCTTGGATTGTGTAGTGATTTTGACTGGCCTTCATAAATTCAGTTTGTCAGAGATATCTGCGAGCACCAGTGCCGCTGAGCCGCTTCCCCACTGCCATTACCGCCAGTCTGTTGGGTCTAGCCGCCCTGCTTCCGGCCACCCAACCCTGGGAGGGTTGGAGTTTGCCGGCTGAGCCTGAGCTTCAACAACTCATGGCGGAGGGCGGGCAACCCAACCCAGCCGATTTCAGCCCTGAAGAGCTGCAAGAGCTGCAGCGCCGCTTTGGGGTGCATGGTCCGCAGCCGGCCTTGGCTCAGCTCCTAACAGCAGGCCTGGATCAATGGCAGCCGCTGCGGCGCAACACCCTCGAGCAGATCCAAAGCCTCGTTCCCACCATCCGCCGTGAGGCCAGGGCTCGCACCCTCAACCCGATGCTGCTGGGGGCCATCCTTTACGACGAAATTCAACATGCCAAGCCGGGCGAAAATTCCCCTTGGCTTGTGCATTCCGGCTTGCTGCAAACCCACGGGCCCGCTCAGCTCGGTGTTGAAGAGCTGATCCATCAAGGCTTGCTGCCCGCCGATCCCAGCCCCGAGCAGCGTCAACAGGCCCGCGAACAACTGCTCGATCCCCAGCGCAATGTGGCCCTCCTCGCTGGAAAGATGGCTCGGCTCTCCAGCGCCTTGGGCATCCCCAGCGGACACCTCTTGGAGGCCAGCAACGGCTACCGCGATGCCCACTGGATCGCCACCTTGGCCTACCTGCACAACGGCAAACTCGATTATCCGGCCCGGATCTTGGGGTACATGCAAGATCCAGCCCTGCACGCCTTGATCTACGGGCGCACCCTTCGGCTCACCAACCCGATCATCTAGCGGCTCAGCAAACCAGACCTAAGGCCGTAAGCCTGGTTTGCAGCTGCTGCCAATCAAAACTGCGTGGGTCGCTGCGGGCATTACCCAGATCCACATGGCGGTGCGTGGTGATGGCATGGGGCTCGATTTTGTAGCGCACCATCCAGTCCGCCAGCACGCGGCTCAAGGCGTCGTATTGCGCTGGCGTGTAGCCGCTGTGTTTCTGAGCTGATGTTGCCCCATCGGGAGGGGTTTCCAGGCTCACGTGCAAAGCGAAATTGTTGAGCGAGCCACTGAAGTGTTTGGAGGTAAACACCCAGCGGCCATCAAAGGCGGAGTGCCCAGCGCCGTAGGCACGCTTGCTGGGATCAACCACCTGAACAATCTCCCCTTTCTGCCCAACCAGGGTGTGATAGCTGGCTTGATCCGCATCGTTTGGATGGGGGGTGGTGAAGGTGTTGATCGCTGAGCCCAAGCTGTAAACGGTTTCATGCAGAACGATCACCGCAGGGGTGGGATCAATCCGCTGGCCTTGGGCATCGAGATGAACCCGCTCGCCGTAGTTGGTCGGTGCTGCATTGATCCGGCTGAGTTGCAGCGGCATCGCCACAAGCCGTTGCTGCAAACCGGGATCCACCACAGGGCAGCTCTTCAATAGCGGTGAATCCCAGGGCTTATCAACGGGTGGTGCTGGGGTTTTGGCGTTTTCCTCCGTGGGGCCATCCACCGCCTGCTGCAGCCAATCCAACATCTCCGGCTTGATCAACAAGCCAGGGCGTTCGGCGATGGGTTGGCGCTTGAGGGGTTGTTGCAGCACCGCAATGGTCACCAGGCCCGCTGTGGCGCAAAGCCCTGCAGCCACCAGCAGCCCGCGTCTTAACGGGCGGGACCTTGGAACCAGCTGCGACGGAGATGACATGCAGCCTCAGAGGCATTGGGGTCAAGCCGTAGGGACCAACGGCATGGCTGGGGAGTCGAGGGCCTTAAGGCCGTGGAGCGAACCGCCCCATCGCGGCAAAAAAGCAGCTCGTGCTGCCCACCAGCGCTCAGCAAAGGGGGCAACTGCTCAGGGGAACGCAACCGTTCTGCGTCGAGGGCCAGCAACTCGTCTCCTGGAGAGAGACCGGCCAGCTCTGCAGGGCTATCGCGGTCCACCTTGCTGATCGTCAATTGGCCTTCTTTAAAGGTCGACTGCAATCCGCTGTAGGGGGACTCGGCAGGATCCGGTAAAAGATCCAAGCCCACACTTTTTAAATAGCCAGAGAGTGGTAAATCGTCCACGCCAGAGAGCCAGCTGTGCAGCAACGCTGGCAACTGCGGATCGAGTTCACCGACCAACTGCTCAATGTCGGCCTGGCTGTAACCCCGGCCAACCCGACCAAAACGCAGCCATAACTGCTGCAGCAGGACATGCAGGCCCTGGCCTTGCGCCAGCAAATGCAGATCAAGCAGCAAGGAGACCAGAGCACCTTTGAGGTAGTAGCTGATCTGCTGGTTATCGCTGTGGGCATCACGGCGATAGAGCTTCACCCAGGCTTCTGTGGCGCTCTCCAGCAAGCTCTGCACGTGGCGGCCCGGGGTGGAGAGGAAACGGCTGAGATCTTTAGACAAATCCTCGAGATACTCCTCTTCGCTGCAGAGCCCCGCCTGCAGAACGATGAGTTGGTCGTAGTAACTCGTGACGCCTTCGGCAAACCACAACTCAGGAATCAATACCGCTTGGCCGTAGCGGTAGGGACGCAAGCCCACGGGCCTGAGCCGCCGCACATTCCACTGATGCAGGTATTCATGGGCTGCCAACTGCAGCAATTGCCGCTGCCCGGCGGCCTTAGCCAGCTCGCGGCGGCTGAACATCAAGGCAGAACCATCGTCATGTTCCAAACCGCCATAGCCAGTGGCGCTGAAGCGGGTGATGAACAGGTAATCGTCACTAATGGGCCGCTCACCACCCAGCAGGGCGCAGGTGGCGGCGCAAATCTTTGGCAACTGCTGCTGCCAGCTCTGCCGTGGCGCCGGCCGCTGCAAGCCTTGCCACACCCAGCGGTGGGGAACACCACCCACCTCAAAATGGAGTGTGTGTAGATCACCAAGGGCCAGAGGGCTATCCACCAGCACGTCGTAGCTGGCTGCACGCCAACCCTCGGTGGTGGACTCCAGGCTGGTGGCCACGCTCCAGCCAGACGGGCACTGCAGGCTCAGCTGGTGCGGCAGCCAACGCTGGGATTCGACAGCCATGGCCCAAGCCGCCCCTGTGAGGAAGCCTGTTTCCACATCCAGCCAATTGGTTCGCACACTGGCCTCCACAGCTAGGAGGCTGTAGCGCAGCTCCACCTCAGCCCCAGGGGGCAAGTCCTCCAGCCACCAGAGATGGCGTGATTGCCTCTGGAGTGGGAGCGGCTGGCCATTGACCCAGGCCTGCAATCCCTCCAGATGCCGCACATAGTCGCGCTCCAGGTAAGACCCCGGGGTCCAGCTCGGCAGGGCGACGGATTCACGCTGCTGTTGAGCGCGGAAGTTCAGCTGCACCGAAAAGCGATGGCTCTGGGGCTGCCTCAGATCCAGCTGAAACGTGGGGCCCAGCACCTCAGACCAACGAGGGATCAGCGATGGCGCCAGAGCACTGCTCAAGACTGTCGAGGGCTTGCCGTGCGGCATAGGCGCGCGTCAGGCGCGACAACAAGGTCTGCAAGCTGTGATCGCGGCTGACCCGCTCCAGATCAGCCACCAACTCCAAGTTGCCCGACGCACTTTGGCGCCAACCCAGTTGTTGGCCGCCCTCCACGCTCACCCGAAGACACACGGATTGGCGGCCAACAGGGGTAATCAACTCACCGCCTCGGTGGACCTGAAGTCCAAAGCTCTCGAGGCATTCAGCCAACCGCTCCACATCGTGCAAGACGGTGGGCAGGATGGAGAGATGGGACATGCCGCACAGCTCCTGTCACTTGACCCTAGCGATGCCCCACTGCGTTTGGCCGTTTTGGCCTCCGGTTCCGGCAGCAACTTCCAGGCGCTGGTGGAAGCGCTGCGCAATGAGCCGCGTTTGCAGGTGGTGCTGCTGATCGTGAATCGCCCGGGGTGTGGTGCGCAACAGCGGGCTGAACAACTGAACGTTCCCTGTCAGCTGATTGATCACACCCGCTTTGACAGCCGCGAAGCAGTGGATGCTGCCGTGGTGCAAGCCCTGAAAAACGCGGCGGTGGAACTGGTGGTGATGGCTGGCTGGATGCGGATTGTGACGCCGGCCTTGATCGGACCCTTTCAAGGCCGACTGCTCAATATTCATCCCAGCCTGCTGCCGTCGTTTCGCGGCATGCACGCCATCCGTCAAGCCCTGGCTGCTGGCGTCAGCCACACCGGATGCACCGTGCATGAAGTGGTGGAAGACGTGGACGCTGGACCGGTTCTGGGGCAACAGGCCGTGGCCATCGAAGCCGGTGATGATGAGGCGAGCCTCTCAGCCCGCATCCACATCGCTGAACATCAGCTATTGCCAGCTGTTGTGATCGAAAAGGGGCTCAGCCTGCTCAGCCATCGCACTCAGGGATAGAAGGGCAGCAGCGGCAACCCGGTTTGCTGAGGCAGGCCCGCCATCACATTGAGGCATTGCACAGCCTGACCGGCCTGTCCCTTCAACAGGTTGTCGATCGCACTCATCACGATCACCTGGCGGGTGCGCTGATCCACCGCCACCGACAGCACGGCTCGGTTGGTCTGGCGCACCCACTTGGTGGCGGGATAGGTCCCCACCGGCAACACCTCAACGCAGGGATGATCGCGGTAGGTGACCTGATAGACGGTGGTGAGATCTTCCGCGGTGAGACCGGGGTCACGCAGGCGTCCATACACGGTGGCAAGCAAGCCGCGAACCATCGGCATCAGGTGGGGCGTGAATTGCAACTGGATCGGACGACCGGCTGCGCGGCTTGCGAGCAGTTCGATCTCGGCGGTGTGGCGATGGCCAACAACGCCGTAGGGGCTAACCGATTCGGCGGCTTCTGCAAGTAGCAAGTGTTCTTTGGCCGCCCGGCCACCACCTGAGGTGCCGGTTTTGGCATCAATAACAATGCCCTCACCCTCGATCAGTCCCTGTTGCAACAGGGGCATCAAGGCCAACAGGCTGGCTGTGGGAAAACAACCTGGGGCGCCCACCAGTTTGGCCTCAGCGAGGGCGTCACCGGCCCACTCCACCAAGCCGTAAACAGCCTGCTGACAGAGCGCATCGTCTTGGCGCTGTTGAGCGGCGGCTTCTTGGCGATAGGTCGCCGACCATTGGCTCAAGCTGGGAAAGCGGTAATCCGCCGAGAGGTCCACCACCCGCACACCACGCTGCAGCAGCTTGGGCGCCAATTGACTAGCCAAGCCATTGGGGAGGCTGAACACCGCTGCATCAGCAGCAGCAGCGATGGCATCGGCATCAGGGCTCTGGACCACCAGGTCATCGCCGAGCGGCAAAAAAGGCGTGAGTTCCGACCAGCGCTTGCCGGCGCTGCGCTCACCCCCGAGAAAGGTCACCTCAAAGTGAGGGTGGTCCTGCAGCAGACGCAGGGTCTGCAGGCCGCCATAGCCGGAGGCTCCAATGACCGCGATTCGCTTGAAAGACGTGGGCGCCACAGGCCTCACCGGCTGCATTGAGGAAGGCTGACTTTAGTGATCGACCCGTTGGCAGCCGCCCGGGCTCTATAAACAAGGGACTGAAACGCCCGCAATGAGCTCCCCAGCGGTGACCAGCACCGTCCGTTTCGACCCGATTGAAAAGGCCCTTGAGGCCATTCGGGATGGGGCCTGCGTGGTGGTGGTCGATGACGAAAACAGGGAAAACGAAGGTGACTTGATCTGCGCGGCGCAATTTGCAACGCCGAAGCAGATCAACTTCATGGCCACCGAAGCCCGAGGGTTGATCTGTCTGGCCATGGAAGGCGAGCGGCTCGACGCCCTCGACCTGCCGCTGATGGTGGGGCAAAACACCGATACCAACCAAACCGCTTTCACCGTCAGCATTGATGCCGGACCTGAGGCTGGGGTCAGCACAGGCATCTCCGCAGAAGATCGGGCTCGCACCATCCAGGTGGCCTTGCATCCGCAAAGCAAACCCCAAGATCTGCGCCGCCCGGGCCACATCTTTCCCTTGCGCGCCCGCGATGGGGGAGTGCTGAAACGGGCCGGCCACACCGAAGCCGCCGTGGATCTCTCGCGCATGGCGGGGCTGCATCCCTCTGGCGTGATCTGTGAGATCCAAAATCCAGATGGCTCGATGGCGCGGCTACCGCAGCTGGCGGAGTACGCCGCTGAGCACGGCCTCTACCTGATCTCGATTGCCGATCTCATCCGTTACCGGCTGGAAAACGAGCGTTTTGTGGTGCGCGAAGCGGAAGCCAAAATCCCCAGCGAATTCGGTGATTTCCGCGCCATTGGCTATCGCAACGTTCTTGATGGCGGTGAGCATGTGGCGCTGGTCAAGGGCCACCCCGGTCGCCAAAGCGCGCCGGTGATGGTGCGCGTGCACTCGGAGTGCCTCACCGGGGATGCCTTTGGCTCGCTGCGCTGTGATTGCCGTCCGCAGCTGGAATCGGCGCTGCGCATGATCCAAGCCGAGGGGGAAGGCGTTGTCGTCTACCTGCGGCAAGAGGGCCGCGGCATCGGACTCATCAACAAGCTCAAGGCCTACAGCCTGCAGGAATCTGGCCTCGACACCGTTGAAGCCAATGAACATCTCGGCTTTGGCGCCGATCTGCGCGACTACGGCGTGGGCGCCCAAATCATTTCCGACCTGGGCATTAAGCGGCTGCGGCTGATCACCAACAACCCCAGAAAAATTGCTGGCCTCGGTGGCTACGGATTGGAAGTGGTGGACCGGGTTCCCCTGGTGATGGATCCGGGCCAACACAACGCCGACTACCTGCGCACCAAGGCCCGCAAACTGGGCCATTTACTGCATGGCCCAGGTGCACTGCTGGCCTGGAGCAGCTCCGGCGATGATCCCCGCCAACGCGCTCACCAACTCGAAGAGCAACTGGCCAGCAAGCTGCACGCCTTCGGGCTGACGATGGAAGTGGAAGAGCAGCACCGGGTACTCGCCCTTCTGGGCAAACCGGATCTCACGGTGCGTGTGGGGGCCGCGGAGCGGGGCAGCTTGCAACGCAATTGCTGGGCCCTGTTGCAGGAATTGGCCCAAGAACCCACAACGCAGCAGCTGCAACTGCTGATTGGCCCGGACCTCGATCGCAGTGAGCACCCACCGGCTCAGCTCGAGCCCACCGCGCTTGAACTCGAACAGCTACGCCAAGGGGCAGGGGTGGATGCCGTTGCGGCCATCAACCCTGAGCAATCCCCTTGGACGTTGCTGCGCTGGAGCTAATCAGTCGCTGATGGTGACGGTCTTGATCTTGCTGCCGTTTTTCAACGCCAGCACAACGCCCATGTCACCGGTCAGACCGAAGACGGTGTGGACGCCATCGAGGTGAGGCTGGGCCTCATGGCAGATGAAGAACTGAGAGCCACCCGTGTTACGACCGGCGTGGGCCATCGACAGGGTGCCCGCCTGGTGCTTCTGGCTGTTGATCTCACAATCAATCGTGTAGCCGGGGCCACCGGTGCCCGCCATGCCCTTGGCTCCCTCACGGCTGTTGGGGCAACCGCCCTGAGCCATGAAGCCATCAATCACCCGGTGGAAAGCCAAGCCGTCGTAGAAACCATCCTTGGCCAGCTTCACGAAGTTGGCGACGGTGTTGGGAGCATCAGCATCAAATAGCTCCAGGGTGATTTGGCCGGCGTCGGTGTCCATCACGGCCTTGGTCATGAGCTCGGGGGCAAAGTGGTCCATGAACCTTCGCACAAGACGATGGCGACTGCGCAACCACCTGTTTCCGACCTGAGCAACGCCACGATTGGCATCCTCGGCGGTAGCGGTCTCTATGCCATGGAGGAGCTGCGCGATGTGGAGGAGCTGGAGGTGCCAACGCCCTTTGGCCAGCCATCGGATCGGCTGATCCGCGGCAATCTCGATGGCACCACGGTGATTTTTTTGGCCCGCCATGGGCGGCACCACAGCTATCTCCCTTCTGAGGTTCCCTACCGGGCCAACATCTGGGCGATGCGCAGCCTGGGCGTGCGCTGGATCCTCTCCTGCTCCGCGGTTGGCTCACTGCAAGAGCAACACAGGCCCTTGGACCTGGTGATCCCGGATCAATTCATCGATCGAACCCAAGGGCGTGCAGCCAGCTTTTTTGGCGAAGGAGCCGTGGCCCATGTGGCTTTTGCTGATCCCTTTTGCCAAACCCTTTCTGGACTCTTGGCCGATGCTGCGCAATCGGTGCTGCCGGAAGGGCGCAGGCTGCACCGCGGCGGTACTTACCTCTGCATGCAAGGACCTGCCTTCTCCACCAAGGCTGAATCTGAGCTGTACCGCAGCTGGGGCTGCGATGTGATCGGCATGACCAATCACACCGAAGCCCGCTTGGCGCGTGAAGCCGAAATCGCCTACAGCACCTTGGCGATGGTGACCGACTACGACTGCTGGCATCCCGATCACGATGCCGTGACCGTTGAGATGGTGATCAACAACCTGCGCGCCAACGCCACCACAGCCCAGCAAGTGGTGCGCCATGCCGCCCAGGCGATTCAGAAGCAAAAGCCCTCCAGCCCGGCCCACAGCGCGCTGCAAAACGGTTTGCTCACCGCGCCTGAGGCCGTGCCGGCCGCCACCCGCCAAAAACTGGATCTGTTCACGCGCCCCTACTGGGGAGCGGCCAGCTGAGCTCCAGCTTGTGCGAGGGCCTGACGCAAGGAACCATCAGAGCCCTGCAATTGCGCCAGCGCTGCAGGAGCGTCGCAGCCCGTGGCCGCCATCAACAGGGCCTGCTTCACCGAACCGCCACTGGCCTGCAGCAACTCGGCCGCCCTGGCCGAATCAACACCGGCCAGATCACGCAGGATTCGGCGGGCGCGATCTTCCAACTTGCTGTTGGAGACCGACACGTCGACCATGCGATTGCCGAAGACTTTGCCGAGCCGCACCATCACGCCGGTGCTGAGGATGTTGAGCGCCATCTTGGTGGCCGTTCCCGCCTTGAGGCGTGTGGAGCCCGTGAGCAACTCAGGACCACTCAACAAACGGATATCAATGCTGCAAGGCATTGGCGCTTGATCAGCTGGCACGCAGGCCATAGCGATCGCTTCAGCGCCCAGCTCCAAAGCCAGGTTCAAACCACCATGGACATAGGGGGTGGTGCCCCCAGCGGCGATGCCGACCAGAGCATCAGCGCCCGTAAACCCCCGCTCCAACAAATCCTGGCGGCCGCCCTCGCGGGAATCCTCCAGGCCTTCTGAACTGCGCAACAACGCTGGGGCCCCGCCAGCTAGCACGCCCTGCACCAACTCCGGCGGGCTGCAAAAGGTGGGCGGGCATTCCGCCGCATCCAGCACACCCAAGCGGCCGGAGGTGCCAGCACCCAGATAGAAGAGTCGACCGCCGGCCAACAGCCGTAAGGCGATGGCATCAATGGCTGCGCTGAGCTCAGCGGCTGCTCCAGCAACCGCTTGTTGGGGGCGCAGGTCCTCCTCGCAAAACAGCTGCACCAGCTCGGAGGTGCTGAGCAGGTCAAGGTCTGCGCTAGCCGGATTGGCTTGCTCGGTGAGCAGATGACCGCGATCAATTCCGCTACTCACAGCAATCCCTCCAGGGAACGACGAAACGCTTCGAGTTCTGGATTCACCGCTGGCTGGGCAGTTTCAGCGGGAGCCTGCTGGGGCTCATCCTGCTGCTCACGCCACTCATTGGTGTCGAGATTTTGTTCCGGCGGCGCCAGCATCAGACGCTCTTCAGCGGTGCCTGGCATAAAACCGGAGGGCACCGATTGGGCTTCGTAGCCAGCTTGGCCGCAAAACAGTTCAATCTCTTCGCGGCTGATCGCCTCAGGGGTGGCTTCGGGAAAATCCTGGGCCGCCAGCAAGCCGGCGTAGCGCAAGGCGTCGTCTTCCTCCTCAAACATCAACACCACCGTGCGGCCATTGAGTTCAAGGGTGTGGATGCCTTCCACCTCGCTGCCGGAATCAAACAGCAGCACAAAGACCCGGTCACTCAAATCAGAACAGGGCGAGAAGCTTCATTCTCTCAGCAGCTCCTGCAGGCGCTTGTAGAGAGCTTCCTCGTCTTCTGCCAGCGGGTCAGGCACCACCAACCTCACTTCAACGATCTGATCTCCGCGGCGGCCATCACGCTCTAAGCCTTTGCCGCGCAAGCGCAACAGGCGCCCGCTCGAGGTGCCCGGTGGAATACGCAAGCGCACAGGGCCTTCAAGAGTGGGAACGACGGCGCTGCTACCCAGGGCGCCATCAGGGGCCGGCAAATCCAGCCGGTAGAGCACCCGCAGGCCATCAACGCGCAACCCTTCGTCAGTGCGCACCTGCAGCTGCAGAAAATGATCACGCCCTCCCGGGGCTACCCCCTCAAGGCGTAGGCGCCAACCATCACCTGCTTCTGGCGGGGTTTGCACTTCCACAGTGATGCCATCACTGAGTTGCACCTCCACAAACGTGCCATCGAGGGCCTGCTCTGGAGTGAGGGAAACGGCGGTCTCCAAATCGTCGTGGGCTTGAACCGGCGGCGGCGGCGGCGGCGGCGTTGTGGCCGGCCGCCGTTCACGGCGGCGCGAAAACAACTGATCGACGTAGTCGTGGAAGTCGGGGAACCCACTTGCGAAAGGATCGTGATGGCCGGCCTGGCTGGTACCCCCGGCTTCCCAAGCCTGACGGCGGCGGGGATCACTGAGGACTTCATAGGCCTCATTGATCTTTTTAAAACGCTCTTCCGCAGCTGGATCGTTGCCATTGAGATCGGGATGCCAACGGCGAGCCTGCCGGCGAAAGGCCTGCTTAAGGCTCTCGGCGTCAGCTCCGGGCTCAAGCCCAAGAACAGCCCAGTGGTCCATCGTTGGGCTCAATAGCGCCCCCAGGGATCGTCGGAGCGGTCATAGCGGTCGTAACGACCACGGCCGCCTCCTGGCCGGTCCCAGTCATCCCAGTCGTCTTCGGCGAAGAGCTCATCTTTAAGGGAGCCGAGCGTGCTCTTGATCCCTTCCAACGGGCCAGCACCGCCATCGAGTTCGCGCCGTTCAGCCGTTAAGCGGCGGTTGAGGCCATAGAGAGCTTCTTCGAGCTGACTGGTGAGTAGATCCAATTCCCGCTCATCGGCCTGCTCAAGCCCATCGCGAAGGTCCCGCAGAGCCATCTCCACAGCACGCTGCTGGCGTTCAGCCCCATAGGGTCCAAGTTCAAGGGCTGCATCTCGGAGTCGACGTTCGGCCTGGGCAATCAACGTTTCGGCGCGATTGCGCCGGTCAACGGCGCTGCGCTTGCGGCGATCCTCCATGGATTGACTCGCCGCTTCAGCGATCAACTGATCAATTTCTTGCTGGTTGAGATTGGCACTGCCCTGCACCGTGACGCTTTGGCGGCGCCCCGTCGTGCGATCAGTAGCCGACACCTCCAGGATCCCGTTGGCATCCACATCAAAGGACACCTGCACTTGCGGGACCCCGCGCGGTGCGGGTGGAATCCCTGCTAAGCGAAATCGGCCCAGTGATTTGTTATCGCCGCCCATGGGCCGTTCACCCTGCAGCACATGCACCTCGACGGAGGATTGATTGGCTTCCGAGGTGCTGAACACATCAGAGCGTCTCACCGGGATCGGCGTGTTGCGAGGAATGATGGTTTTCATCAAGCCGCCAATGGTCTCTAACCCCACCGAGAGAGGGGTGACGTCGTTGAGCATTAAGTCGCGCAGCTCACCAGTGAGAATTCCGGCTTGCACAGCAGCGCCAACGGCAACGACTTCATCGGGGTTGACGTTCTGACTGGGTTCGCGCGGCACCAAGGTGCGCACCAACTGCTGCACCATCGGCATGCGGCTGGAACCACCCACCAACACAACCTCATCGACATCTTCAGGAGCCAAACGGGCATCCCGCAAAGCGGCTTGCACTGGCCTCAGCAAACGATCAAGAAGATCAGGGCACAGCGATTCAAAGGTGCGCCGATCGAGGCTGGTTTCGAGATGGAGGGGGCCTGATTCCGCAGTGGCGATGAACGGAAGCGAGATGGTGGTTTTCAGCGTGCCGGAGAGCTCTTGCTTGGCCTTTTCCGCTACCTCCAACAACCTTTGCAGCGCTTGCCGGTCGCGCCGCAGGTCCACGCCATTGGCCTGCTGAAAACCCTCCGCTAGCCAATCAACGATGCGTTGATCAAAGTCGTTGCCGCCGAGCTGGGTGTCGCCGCTGGTGGCCTTGACGTCAAAGACGCCATTGGCAATGCGCAGCAGCGAGACATCAAAGGTGCCCCCACCCAAATCGAAGACCAAAACGGTCTGGGAGCGGCTGCGATCAAAGCCATAGGCCAAGGCTGCAGCGGTTGGCTCATTGAGGATTCGCTCAATCGTGAGGCCCGCAAGCCGGCCGGCATCTCGGGTGGCCTGGCGCTGGGAATCATCGAAATAAGCGGGAACCGTCACCACGGCGGCCTCCACCTCCTCACCGAGATAGGTGGCAGCGTCATCCACCAACTTGCGCAGCAGGCAAGCCACCAATTCCTCAGGGGCGTATTCGCGCTCGGTAGCCGGGCACACCACCCGCACCTGACCCAAGTCATTGGCCCGGATGGTGTAGGCCACAGCCTGGGAGGCCTCATCGAGCTCTTGCCACTGCCGCCCAATCAGGCGCTTCAGGTTGGAAAAGCTGTCGCGAGGATTGAGCACCAGCTGGCGGCGTGCCGCCTGACCCACCAACAATTCTTTTTCGCGGCTGAACCCAACCACCGAAGGGGTCGTGCGCAGACCTTCTGCATTGGCCACCACCACAGGCCGGCCACCTTCCAGGACAGCCAGCACGGAATTGGTGGTGCCCAGATCAATGCCGACGATCCGGCCCATGCTCCCGAGCAAATGTGCTCACGCTACCGGGCATTCGACCCTGATCCAAGCACCCAAGCCAGTTGAACAGCATCAAAGAAGGAAAGTGAGATCAAAACCTTTTGATGATTAGCTCTTAGTGTCGCTAACCAGTCTTTAACTGCGACTTAACAGACGATCCATATCACCGTTGTTGACCCAATACTTTTTTGGTCGCCCATGTTCATGTCCAAGAAGACCGTTGCCCTCGGCGCCATCGCAGCTCTGGCTGCTGGTGCTGCTGCTCCGGCCATCGCCCAACAGCAAATCAACGGCTCCGGGGCTTCCTTCCCCGCACCGATGTTTGCGACCTGGTTCGACAGCCTGCGCAGCCAAGACGGTCCCAATGTCACCTATGAGCCGGTGAATTCTGCTCAAGGCATCCGCCAGCTGGTTGAGCTGGAAGTTGACTTCGGCGCCACCGATCGTCCGATCGCCCCTCGCACCGCCAACCTGGTGCGCCGCGGTCTGGTGCAAATCCCTGTCGTCGCTGGCTCCATCGCCATCGGCTACAACAAAGACGGTTGCGATCTGAAGCTGAGCCAGCAGCAGCTCAGCAAGGTGCTGCTTGGCACCATCAACAACTGGAAGACCCTGGGTTGCCAGGAAGGCCCCATCAAGGTGAGCACCCGTTCGGATCGCTCCGGCACCACCTTGGCCCTGACCAAGAGCCTCTCTGACTGGAGCCCTGAGTTCCGTCAGACCGTTGGCACCGGCATGCGCGTCAAGTTCCCCGTTGGCACCACCTCCAACGGCAACGAAGGCGTGCGTCGCTTCATCGAAACCACCCCTGGCTCGATCGGCTACGTGAACGTGCCCTCTATCAAGGGGAAAGTTCAAGCTGCTGCTCTGCAGAACAGCGAAGGTAACTACATGCTGCCGAATTCCGCCACCGGCATCGCCGCCCTGGAAGGCATTCGCGCCGCTGAGTACAAGCCTCTGGCCATCAGCAACCCTCCTGGCCGGGATTCCTATCCCTTGGTGGCCATGAGCTGGGTCCTGGCTTACGAGAACGGCAACGGTGTCAACACCGATGCTCTCAAGCAGACCTTCAACTACATGTTGAGCAACCCCGCCCAGAGCCAAGCCGACAACCTCGGCTATGTGCCCCTGCCTGAGACCATCCGCAAGGCAGCTCTCGATCAGGTTCAACTGATCAAGCAGTAAAGCGCTGAGCGCTAACACTCCTGACGGCCCCCAAGGGGGGCCGTTTTCTTATGGCTGAGTAAAGCCTTAATTTCCCTGTAACCATTGATACAAAAGAGATAACTGGTCCTTAAGGGATGCCTCGTATCAAAGACATTGACGTCTCGCAGGCAACCCATGCCCGTCACCAAAAAGGCTGTTGCTCTGAGCTCCCTTGTCGCTCTGAGTGCTGCCGCCATCGCCCCCGCTATCGCTCAGCAATCCCTGAACGGTGCAGGTGCTTCTTTCCCGGCTCCTCTCTATCAAAAGTGGTTCCAGGAATTGGCTGCTGCCGGCGGCCCCAAGGTCAACTACCAAGCTGTTGGATCCGGCGCTGGCGTACGCCAGATGATCGCTGGCACCTCCGACTTCGGTGCATCTGACAAGCCCCTGGGCGCTAAAAAGCGCGACAAGATCAAACGCGGCGTGATCCAGATCCCTATGACTGGGGGCACGATCGCCGTTGGCTACAACAAGCCAGGCTGCACTCTCAAGCTCACCCAAAAGCAGGTGGCCGAGATCTTCCTGGGCAAGATCACCGACTACAGCCAACTCGGTTGTGCTGCTGGTCCGATCACCGTGGCTTACCGCTCTGACGGTTCCGGCACCACCTTCGCCTTCACCAACGCCGTTGCCGCCTGGAATGGCGACTTCAAAGACACCATCGGCGTTGGCAAATCCGTCAACTGGCCCGTGGGCTCCGGCGGTAAGGGCAACAGCGGCGTCGCCGGCGTCATCCAAAACACCCCTGGTGGTTTGGGTTATGTGAACCAGGCCTACGTCAAAGGCAAGATCAAGGCTGCTGCCATCCAGAACAAGGACGGCAACTACGTCAAGCCCACCTCCAAGAACGGTTCGGCTGGCCTGGCTGGCATCAAGCTTGATGCTTACAACACCGGCACCGACACCAATCCCTCCGGCGCCAATGCCTATCCAATCAGCACCCTGACCTGGATCTTGGCTTACGCCAGCGGCAACGGTGACAACACCCCCGCCCTCAAGAAGACCTTTGCTTACATGCTGAGCAACAAGGCCCAAAGCCAGGCACCGAGCCTGGGTTATGTGCCCCTGCCCTCCAGCATCCGCAAGATCTCCTTGGCAGCCGTTCAGAAAATCGCTGACTGATCCAAGCGTCAGGACCTAGCGAATTTCATCGCAAGAGGGGGCTAAGCCCCCTCTTTTTTTGTGGGAATTTAATGAGTCCCTAAGCATCACTGCGTATCTTTGAATTGACTGTGACGAGTGCAATGTCAGCCTCCGGGCAAAGCAGTCTCTACAAGCTGCGTCACCGTCCTCCCAGCGACAAGCTGGTGGACAACGGATTCAAAAACCTTGTCGTTCTTCTGGCTCTGATGGTGGCGATCATCTTGATCGGCATTTTTATCGTTGTTGGAAGCCAAGCGGCGGAAGCGATCAAAGCCTTTGGGCTCAATTTTGTATTCAGCTCCAAATGGGACCCGGTTAGGGACACCTATGGAGCCTTCACGGCGATCTATGGGACCCTGCTGACGTCACTCCTGGCTTTGGTCTTGGCCGTGCCGTTGGGAGTGGGCACAGCCATCTTCCTCACCGAAGATTTCATCAACGGCAAAGTCCGTGAGGTGATTTCAAACATGGTGGAATTGCTGGCAGCCATTCCATCGGTGGTTTTAGGGCTCTGGGCAATCTTTGTTCTTGAACCCTTTGTCCGGCCAATCCTGATGGCCATCCATAACGTTCTTGGCTGGATCCCCTTTTTCAGCACCGTTCCATCGGGCCCCGGTGTGATGCCAGCGGTCTTCATTCTGACGATCATGTTGCTGCCGATCATCACAGCGATCAGCCGCGATTCTCTCAATCAGGTTCCCCAAGATCTGCGCCAAGCCGCCTATGGCATCGGCGCCACACGTTGGACATCGATCTTGCGCGTTCTGGTTCCAGCCGCCATTTCAGGGATTATCGGCGGAATCATGTTGGCCCTCGGTCGAGCCATGGGTGAAACGATGGCCGTCACGATGATCATTGGCAACCAAACCTCTTTCAACATCTCTTGGTTTGCGCCAGGAAACACCATTGCTTCTTTGATTGCCAATCAATTTGGAGAAGCCGGTGAACTTCAGATGTCAGCACTGATGTATGCCGCATTGGTGTTGATGATCATCACGTTCCTCGTCAATGTTCTGGCGCAGTGGATTGTCAGGCGCTTGGCCCTCAAATACGAGTGATCCAATGACCTCATCAAGCTTTAAAGCCAAAGGCGACTTGCTGTTCAAGCCAGGCCTGCTTCGCAATCAGGGCAACCGATTGATGACGAGCATCGCTGCGGCCTTTTCCGTCATCGCGATCATCCCTTTGATTGCGGTCATCCTGTTTGTTTTGATCAAGGGCTTTGCATTCCTGCGGCCAGCGATGTTTTTTGAGCTGCCGCCAGTCCCAGGCCAAGAAATGGGCGGCGGCATTGGCAATGCCTTTCTCGGCACCTTCATCGTGACCGGGCTGTCCTGCCTGTTTGCGATTCCTGTGGGCGTCGGGGGTGGCATCTATCTGGCGGAATATGGCGGAGAAAATAAGTTCTCCGAATTCATCCGCTTTGGCACCAATGTCCTGGCTGGTGTGCCATCGATTATTGCTGGCGTGTTCATCTACGGCTTGATCGTTTCCAGCCGAATTCTTTTCGGCAGCACCTTCTCAGCCGTAGCTGGCGGCCTGGCCCTGTCCGTTTTGATGTTGCCCACCATCATCAAAACCACCGATGAAGGCCTCAAGCTGGTTCCTCAGGAATTGCGCTGGGGGGCACTGGGTGTGGGGGCCTCAAAATTTGTGACCACCATCAAGGTGGTGGTTCCCTCCGCCATTGCACCGATCGCCACCGGAGTCGTTCTGGGCATTGCCCGATCGGCAGGAGAAACTGCACCACTCATCTTCACGGCTTTCTTCTCCCCCTATTGGCCTGATGGCCTGCTGGAGCCCATGGCCACCATGTCGGTCATGATCTTCAACTACGCGATCATGCCCTACGAAGCCCAAGTCCAACTGGCCTGGGCTGCTTCCTTTGTGTTGGTGATCATGATCCTGGCCATGAATCTTCTGGCCCGCTGGATCTCGAGCTTTGCCCAGCGTTAAAAGCTCACTGTCAAACTTGCCCAAGAGCCCCTCAGCTTCCCAACCAATGACGCTCTCTAGCCACATCGCAGACGTTCCCGACGATCAAGTGGCCATCACCTGTGATGACGTCACGATCAGCTACGGCGCGTTTGAAGCGGTCAAGAATGTCTTCCTCGAAATTCCCCGAGGCCAGGTCACAGCGTTCATCGGACCATCCGGTTGCGGCAAAAGCACAGTGCTGCGAGCCCTCAACCGAATGAATGACTTGATCGCCAGCTGTCGGCTCAAGGGTCGGGTGATCTACGAAGGGCAAGATCTCTATGCCCCCAATGTCGATCCTGTCGAAGTGCGGCGTCGGATCGGCATGGTGTTCCAACGCCCTAATCCCTTCCCTAAATCGATTTACGAAAACATCGCCTTCGGTGCCCGCATCAATGGCTACAGCGGCGATATGGACGAACTGGTGGAGACATCGTTGCGGCGCGCTGCTGTCTGGGATGAGTGCAAAGACAAGCTCAACGAAAGCGGTTATTCCCTCTCTGGCGGTCAGCAGCAGCGACTCTGTATTGCCCGCACCATTGCCACCCAACCAGATGTGATCTTGATGGACGAGCCTTGCTCAGCGCTCGACCCAATCTCCACACTGAAAGTGGAGGAAACGATGCACGAGTTGAAGAAGGACTTCACCATCGTGATTGTCACCCACAACATGCAGCAAGCTGTGCGGGTCTCAGACATGACCGCCTTCTACAACGCCGTGGCCGTGGAAGGCGGCTCAGGCAAAGTGGGGTACCTGGTCGAATTTGATGAAACCAGCAATATCTTCAACAACCCACGGCAAGAAGCCACACAGGAATATGTCAGCGGTCGGTTTGGATAATTTCTCCAAACCCATCATCTAGCTTCCAAGGGCAGAGAAGGAAGGCAGCCAAAGCCTCTCTCTGCCCTCGTTTTCATTGATGGAATTCAGGCCGCTTAATGGTTTGATCAATATTGCGATTGAGAAGTTCACTAATCGTCAAACCGACGGGGATTTTCCCGCCAAATGCAGTTCCTTGAACTTGCTTGAGCATCTTGCTCTTGACGACAAGATACTGGGCCTTGGTCAAAGGGATTGATCCCTCTTTCTCAACCAATTGTGTTGCATTATTCAGGTAATACTGCACGAAAGCCCTTAACGAAGCACTGTCTTTTAGGCTCTTAGCATTGACGTAAATAAAAACAGGCCGTGATAACGGTGAATAGCTTCCATTTTGAACAGTCTCAAGCGATGGCATGACAGGTCCTTGATCGCTCTCAACCGGCAAAGCCCTGAGCTTGTTTCGGTTTGCTGCATAGTAGGCATAACCAAAATAACCAAGAGCGTTGGAATTCGAGGCCACACCTTGGACAAGAACATTGTCATTTTCGCTACTGACGTAGTCACTACGGCTATCTCGTTTACTGCCATTAATGGCCTGATTAAACGTGTCAAACGTACCGGAATCAGCGCCGGGTCCGTACAGCGCAATTGGCTTTTCAGGCCAATCCAAACTCACCTGATTCCAGCGCTTGATCGTTCCCTGGGCAGAGCGGGACCAAAGACGTCTCAGCTCCGCAACACTGATGCTTTTTGCCCAGGTGTTGGCAGGATTGACCACAACAGTGATGGCATCAAACGCAATCGGCAGCTCAAAAAACTTGATGCCTTGATCTGCGCAGCGCTTGAGCTCTTTCTGGCTGATGGGTCGAGAGGCGTTACTGATCGGGGTCTTGCCGCTGCAGAAGTCACGGAATCCAGCACTGGTGCCACTTTCGACAACAGGCGAAAAGCGCACCTTCCGACCTGCAGCAGTCGATCGAAATCCCTGAATCGCCAAGGTTGTGATGGGCCCAACTGTGCTCGACCCCGTAATCAGGATCGGTGCCGTGGCTTGAGCTTTCAGCCCTCCAGCCCCTGATGCTGTCAACAGGCCAACGCCCACAGCGAGCATCCCGGATACCGCGCGAAGGGGAACCATCGGATCCATCAACCGTTGTTGATATGGTCCACTGCCAACTTTTTGGCTGCATTAAGGCAGCTTGGTGAGGCACGGAGAGGGAGGGATTCGAACCCTCGATAGAGTTGCCCCTATACAGCATTTCCAGTGCTGCGCCTTCGACCACTCGGCCACCTCTCCTCTGCACAGCTGGGCTATGCAGCTGGCAACCTAGCAGTTCAACTTGGCCAGCTTTGATGAGCCCACGGCACCGGGTCACGGTCCATGACCGGCAGAACAATCGAGTCCTCAGCGCCGATATCGAGGAGGGTCGTTATGTGCTGGAAGGTTTTGAAGCCAGCGGCCAACCCTTGCCATTTAGCTGCCGAAATGGCTGCTGCACCGCCTGTGCCGTCAGGGTGCTGAGCGGCGAGCTGGATCAACGCGAAGCCTTGGGCCTCTCCCACGATTTACGCCGGCAGGGTTATGGGCTGCTTTGCGTGGCTCGCGCCTATGGACCGGTGACGGTGGAAACCCAGGACGAAGACGAGGTCTACATGCTGCAGTTCGGCAATGCCTTTGGAAAAGGCACCGTGCGCGCTGCTATTCCGCTGGAAGAAGAATGAGCCCAAGCGATCAAGAGCTGCTGGCGATTGCCAGCGCGGCGGCCGATGCCGGCGCTGCCGAGTTGAGCCACTACTGGGGCAATCTGAGCCAGGTGCGCAGCAAAGGGCGCGCCGGTGATTTGGTCACTGAAGCCGATCTGGCCGCCGAAGCCGCTGTGCTGCGACTGCTTCAAGAGCGCACACCTGAAGTGGCGGTGTTAGCCGAAGAAAGCGGGCATCAACCCGGAAGCGACCGCGAGCTGCAGTGGTGCGTGGATCCACTCGATGGCACCACCAATTACGCCCATGGTTTTCCCTTCTTTGCCTGCTCCATCGGCCTGCTGCGCCATGGCAAGCCACTGCTGGGGGCCATTGCCGCTCCTGGCCTCAATCAGCGCTACAGCGGTGGGCTCGGCCTCGGCGCCTGGTGCAATGGGGATCCACTGCAGGTGTCGAGCTGCCAATCCTTGGCGGATTCCCTCCTGGTGACGGGATTTGCCTACGACCGGCGCGAGCGAATCGACAACAACTACAGCGAGTTCTGTTATTTCTCCCACCGCACCCATGGCGTGCGGCGCGGTGGTGCGGCAGCACTGGATTTGGCCCTTGTGGCCGCCGGCAGGCTGGATGGTTATTGGGAACGGGGCCTGCAGCCCTGGGATTTAGCGGCCGGGGTGGCCTTGGTTCAAGCCGCCGGTGGTCTGGTCTGTGACTACGACGGCAGTGCGCTTGAGCTCTCCAGTGGCCGGGTGGTGGCCACCAATGCCGCCTTGCAGGGCCCGCTGTTGCAGGGCCTATCCGAATGCCAACCGCTGCCGCCTGCGACCTACAACGCTGAGATCCCCGCTGGTCCATAGGATTCGGCGGCAACCGTGCCGATCGGATGGCCCTTCAGCCCGCCAGTGGAGCCCGCGACCTCCTGCCCCGCGACGTGGGGGTTAACCGCTGGATTGCCGAGCAACTGGCTGCCGTCTACCAGCGCTGGGGCTACGAAGAGGTCACCCCGCCCAGCCTGGAGCGGATCGACACCCTCGAGGCCGGCGGTGCAATCCAATCGCACCAGGTGGTGCAAGTGGTGGCCGATGAGGCTCTCGGCCTGCGCCCGGAAATGACCGCCAGCATCGCCCGGGCCGCTTGTACGCGCCTGGCAGCCATGCAGCGCCCCCTACGGCTGCACTACCGCGGTTCCACCTTCCAAGCCCAACGAGCGGAAGACCAAGGTCTGCGCATTGTCGAAGACCTGCAGAGCGGCGTGGAACTGATGGGCGCCAAGGGGCTTGCCGGTGATGCCGAACTGCTGCGTCTGCTGCTCGATGCCGGCTCCCATCTGCCGCTTAGCGCAGAGCATCAGCCCACCCTGCTGATCGGCCATCAACGGTTGCTGTCGGTGCTGCTCGAAGCTGTGGAGCCATCGCTGCGCAGCACGGTGCGCCGCCACGTCTGCGGACTCAACCGCGTGGCCCTCTCCCAGCTAGAGCTGCCAGGGCAGCAACGCTTGCAACTGCTGCAATTGCTGCAGCTGCGCGGGGAACCCGCAGCGGTACTCAACGGACTTGAAGCCCTGCTGGGAGCAACGGATCTGCTCGCCGAGCTGAAACAGCTGATCAGCATCATTGAGGAGCAGGCCAGCCGCGCCGGCATTCGCCTGCAGCTAGATCCCACCTTCCATCCCGACTTCGAGCTCTATGACGGGGTGATGGTGAAGTTGGTCTGCCAGGGGCTTGATGCGCCGGTGGCCATCGCCAGTGGCGGCCGCTATGACGCTTTGGTCCAGCGCTTCAGCCCAGTGGGGGCGGTAGCCAGCGGTGTGGGATTCAGCTTTGCCGTTGAGGCGGTGCGTCAACTGTTGGAGCAAGCCGATCAACTACCCCCGCGGCTAGACGGCCAACTGGTCTTGGTGGCCTACAGCCAGTCCAGCCAATTGCATCCGGCCTTGAACCTGCTGGAGCAGCTGCATCAAAGTGGCCAACCCGCTGAGCTCTGGCCCGAGCCCTGCGCCAACCAAGACGAGGCCCAAGGCATCGCCACACAACGCGGCGTTCAAACGGTTCGCTGGGTGGGTTGAATCCTTAAGATCAGCGGGTCTGCAAGCCCCTCTTGGCACACACCATCGTCACCAACGTCTGCGAAGGGATCGCCGACTGCGTCGATGCCTGCCCTGTGGCCTGCATCCATCCTGGTCAAGGCGCCAACACCAAGGGCACCGGCTTTTATTGGATCGACTTTCAAACCTGCATCGATTGTGGAATCTGCCTGCAGGTCTGCCCTGTGGAAGGAGCCATCGTTCCGGAAGAGCGCCCCGACCTGCAAACCAGCAACTGAGTCACTGGTTCGGGCTTCACACCACTGCAGCCATTGAGCGGGTCGCCCTCCTGTTCCTAGGGTCGTGGACCCCAATTCAGACGGCGCATGTCGGTGCTTGAGCAAGGCCAGATCCAGATCCATACCGAAAACATCTTCCCGATCATCAAGAAGGCCGTTTACAGCGGCCACGAGGTGTTTTTGCGTGAATTGGTCAGCAACGGCACCGATGCGATCAGCAAGCGCCGAATGGCGGCCATGGCTGGTGATTGCAGCGAAGGCAGCGACGGACTGATCAGCATCAAGATCGATCGCGAAGCCAAAACCCTCACCATCAGCGACAACGGCATCGGCATGAACGCCGATGAGGTGAAGCGCTACATCAACCAGGTGGCCTTCTCCAGCGCCGAGGAATTCCTGGAGAAGTACAAGAGCGAAGACGACGCCATCATTGGCCACTTTGGCCTGGGCTTTTATTCGAGCTTCATGGTGGCCAGCCAGGTTGAGCTGGTGAGCTTGAGCGCTCGCCCCAACGCTGAAGCGGTCCGCTGGAGCTGCGATGGCTCACCGAATTTCAGCCTCGAAGCCGCTGAGCGCAGCGAACCCGGCACCGATGTGATCCTGCACCTGCAGGAGGAGGAGCTCGAGTACATCGAGCCCGCCCGGATTCGCACCTTGATCAACACCTACTGCGACTTCATGCCGGTGGAGGTGCAGCTGGAAGGGGAGACGGTCAACAAGCGCGAAGCCCCCTGGCGCAAGAGTCCCCGGGAGCTCAGCGATGAGGACTACATCGAGCTGTACCGCTACCTCTATCCATTCCAAGGCGATCCCCTGCTGTGGGTTCACCTCAACACCGATTACCCCTACAACCTGCAAGGCATCCTCTATTTCCCAAAATCCACCGGCCGCGCTGATTGGGAAAAGGGCGAAATCAAGCTGTACTGCAATCAGGTCTTTGTCAGCGACTCCATCAAGGAGGTGGTGCCGAAGTATCTGCTGCCCTTGCGCGGGGTGATCGATTCACCCGATATCCCACTCAACGTGAGCCGCTCGGCGCTGCAGACCGATCGCCGGGTGCGCTCCATCGGCGGCTTTGTGGCCAAGAAGGTGGGCGACCGGTTGAAGCAGCTGCATCGTGATGAGCCCAAGCGCTATGCCGAAATTTGGGAGTCGTTGGCTCCCTTCATCAAGATCGGCGCCATGGAGGATGAGAAGTTTGCTGATCAAGTCGCCGAGCTGGTGTTGTTTGGCACCACCGCAGCGGCAGGCGAAGGCGAAACCCCCGATCCGGTCGCAGCTGAAGACGGCAAGCGATTTACCACCCTGGGGGGTTACCGCTCACGGCTCAGCGCCGATAACGACAAGCGCATCCTTTATTGCACCGATGAGGCCGGGCAGGCCGGGGCCTTGGCGCTCTGGCAAGGGCAAGGCGCTGAAGTGCTGCTGGCTGACACCTTCATCGACACACAGTTCATTCCTTGGCTGGAATACCGCCACGAGGAGTTGAAGTTCCAGCGGGTGGATGCCGAGCTGGATGATTCTCTGCAAGACAAAGACAGCGGCGTTACCGATGCTGAAGGCAAAGACAGCAGTGAAAGCCTGCGGGATCTGTTTAAGGCCTCACTGGATAACGACAAAGTCACCATCCAGGTGCAGGCTCTCAAGGGTGACAACGCCCCGGCTGCGTTGATCCTGCTGCCAGAGCAAATGCGCCGCATGAACGACATGGGCGCCCTGATGGAGCAACGCCTCCCGGGCCTGCCTGATCACCACGTGCTGCTGATCAACCGCCGGCACCGGTTGGTCGAAGGCATGCAAAAGCTGGCCGCTGGATCTGTGATTGCCGGCGGGGGCGCGAGCTCGCCGAGCCAACAACTCGCCGAGCAACTCAGCCGCCATGTCTATGAAATGGCCAAGCTTTCGGTTGGAGGATTGGAGCCCAATGAATTGGCCGGCTTCCAACAGCGAAGCTGCGACCTGATGGGTGAGCTGATGAACCGGGGGCTTTAAGCCCCTGGGCTCAGACCGAAGCGGCGCGGCGCTTGAGATACCACTGCAGCATCGAAGGGTGCTGCAGTTGGAAACCCAAGTCTTTCAACGACTCATTCGAGATGGCGGCATGCAAAATGCGCTCGTCTTGGCTTGAACCCATCCAAATCACTGGCGGACAACCGATGGCTTCACAGAGCTGATCGGTGATGGCGCGCTTGGAGAGCTTGATGTCATCCACGACGTTCAAGGTGGTGTTGAGCTTCTGCTCCGCCGCCAGGTTCACCGCCTGAACCACGTCGTCCACATGAACCCAGCAGGGGACATGGTCACCATTGCGCTCAACGCACTGGCCAGCAGCGGCCACAAGCCATTCGGGGATCTCACGATCGGGGCCATAAATGCCACCCAGGCGCAGGGTGCAGACGTTGATCGCTTCACTACGCAGGGACTGAAGCTGTTGCTCAGCGCCAGCGAGCAGAGCATTCACGGGGTGATTGAGATCCAAGCCCATGTGCTCTGAGGTCAGAGCACCATCGCGATTGCCATACAGCCCGCAACTGCTCAGATGGATGATTTGCAGGGGACGATTGGAGTGGCGGTTGGCGATGCCATCGCACAACATTTCAATGCCGCGGCGATAAACCGATTCGTAGGCCTCAACGCAGACATGCTGTTGGCCAGTCGGAGCTAAGGAGACCACCAACACATCGACATCGCCCAAGAACGACAGGTCGTTGCTGGTGGCTTCGGAGTCGAACAGCACGGCTTGATCAACATGCGAGCGCAGCTGATGCAGACGCGAATCGCGGCGGGTGGTGGCCGTCACGGTGTGACCTTCACCACTCCAACCACTCACCAGCCGGCGGCCGACATAGCCGCAGCCAACGACAGCCCGATGTTCTCCACTCGGGAGCATCGGCCGCTGTTCAGCCTGGAGGCGTTGATAGAGGCCGGCCAGGTCGAGGGCCATGACTTTCTTTCTTTTTGTAAACGATATTCGACCGCAAGCATCAGTGCGGTTACCGCTTTGACCAAATCAGGGGTTTGACAGCAACCAGGCCGCGGGTCGATGGTGTACGAGTCGAGGTCTGGTTCATTCCTCAGCGCTCTGCGTTGGGGGCGCGAAGTTCCTCTATATCTGCCGTTTACAACCTGACTGCGTGCCGAGCTCGTTTGTTCTCGTTTACCACCGCTCACCCTTCGATGAAGTCATCGACGCGGACGGGAACCGCAGCTGGCAAGACCAAAAAAGCCCCAACGGCATCATCCCAACCCTGCGCAACCTGTTCCGAGATCACCCCTCGGGCACCTGGATTGCTTGGCGCCAAGACGAAAACAACAACGGCGAGGATGAAACAACGGTTATCGAGGAGCCACTGACGATCAGGCTCCGCCGGATTCCGCTGCAACAGCAGCAGATCTCAAGCTTCTATCACGTGACCTCAAAGGAGTCGGCCTGGCCGATCCTGCACACATTCCCCAGCCACTTCAACGTCAACAACGCCGACTGGGCCACATTCCAGGAGGTGAATCGGCGCTTTGCCGAGGCCGCTTGCAATGAAGCCGCACCGGGTGCCTGCATCTGGGTGCACGACTACAACCTATGGCTGACACCGGGATACATCCGCCAGCAACGACCGGATGTGAAGGTCGGATTCTTTCACCACACACCGTTCCCCAGCGCCGATGTGTTCGGCATCCTTCCCTGGCGAGAAGAAATCATCAGCAGCCTGCTGGCCTGTGATGTGGTGGGTTTTCACATCCCTCGCTACGCCGAAAACTTCAGCCGTGCTGCCTCCAGCTTGTTGGCCGTCGAGCGGGGGCCCCGAGAGGAGGTGTCATCCCATTTCCTGCACCATGGCAGCGCCCTGGCCCAGCCCGACTGCACCCCTTGGCTTCGCTACCAAGGCCGCACCGTGCAGCTGGTTTCCACACCTGTTGGCACAAGCCCAGATGTGATTCAAGCCCTCAGGGACTCAGCCCCTGTTCAGGACCTGATCGAAGACATCGAGCGCGACACCAAGAAAGGTCGCAAGCTGATCATCTCCGCCAGCCGGGTGGACTACACCAAAGGCAATGAAGAGCTGCTGCTGGCCTACGAGCGCCTGCTCGAACGTCGCCCAGAAATGCATGGCGACGTGGTGCTGATGCTGGCCTGCGTAGCAGCCAACACCGGCATGAAGGTCTACGAAGACACCCAACGCAGCATTGAAGAGACCGTGGGCCGGATCAACGGTCGCTTCGGCCGCATCGATTGGGTGCCCATTCGACTGACCACGCAGCGGATCCCCTACGAGGAAATCGTGGCCTGGTTTGCCGCCTCCGACATCTGCTGGATCACGCCACTACGGGACGGGCTGAATCTTGTTGCCAAGGAATATGTGGCGGCCCGCAAGGGCCAAGGGGGCAGTTTGGTGCTGTCGGAGTTCACCGGTGCCTCGGTGGTTGTCGATGGCGCGATCCTCACCAACCCCTACTCCCATCGGCGCATGGACGAGGCGATCGACGCCGCGCTGATGATGCCGATGGCCGAGCAGCGCGAGCGCATGCAGCGCATGGAGCGTGCCGTTGACACCTTGAGCGTGGCCAACTGGGCCAGTGAGCAGCTCAACGCGCTCGAGCACTAAGGCCCATGACGCTGCGCCGCCGGTTGCTGGGAGTGGTGCTAGCCAGCATCACCCTGCTGCTGATGGCAACAGGTGTGCCAGCAGCCACGATCCCGGTCTCTGTCTTGATGCCGGCGTCCTTTGCCGATGCCAGCGCACCCCTGGTGCGGGAGTTCAACGCCAGCCATCCCCACATCCGCCTAGAGGTCACCCGAGGGCCGCTCGACACCGAATCCGTATCGGATCTGGCGATCAGCAGCTTGCTGCTGGGCAGCAGCCCCTACGACTTGCTGCTGATGGATGTCACCTGGACCCCCAAATACGTGGCTGCCGGCTGGCTTGAGCCGCTCGAGGGCTGGCTTGGTGATGACGCCATGGCTCCCCTGGCTCCTGGCGCTGATTTGGGCAATGCCTTCAGTGGCCACCTCTGGCGCTTCCCCATGGTGGCCTCGATGGGGTTGCTCTATTGGCGCACGGATCTCATGGCGGCTCCGCCACGCACGCCCATGGAATTGGCTCGGATCAGCCGGGAGCTGCAATCCAGTGGTGCCGTGCGCTGGGGCTATGTCTGGCAAGGCCGGCAGTACGAGGGCCTGAGCACGGTCTATCTCGAAATGCTGCGGGGCTTTGGTGGCCGCTGGATCGTTGATGGCAGCCCAACCCTCGACAGCAAGGAAGCCGTGGCGGCCACCCGCTGGCTGGAGGGCTTAATCCGCCAGGGGATCTCACCGCCATCGGTAGTCACCATGGCCGAACCGCAAACCTTGCAAGTGTTCGCCGCTGGTCAGTCCGCCTTCATGCGCAACTGGCCCTACGCCTGGAACGAACTGAACCGCGCTGGCAGCGCCTTAGCCGGCAAAGTGGGCATCACCACAATGGTGGCTGAACCGGGCCAGCCCCACGTGGCGACCCAGGGCAGCTGGGGGCTCGCCCTCACCAAGGGCAGCCAGCACAAGCGCGCCGCAATCGAAGCCCTGCAGTTCCTCACCAGCGAGGAGAGCCAAACCCGGCTCTACGAAGACTTTGGCTACACCCCAACACGCCAAGCGGTGTTCCGCGATCCCAAGCTGGTGTCCGCTCACCCTGAGCTGCCGGAGCTGGAGGCAGCCCTCGCTGATGCCGTGCTTCGCCCCCTGACTCCGGTTTATGCACAGATCAGCGACCTGCTTTACCGCGAGCTCAGCCGGGTGTTCACCGCTCGGGTGAGCCCGCAGCAGGGAATGGAGCAATTGCAGGAGCAAACGCTGCAGCTGCGCCGAACCGTGGGAGGTGAGATTTGAGAGGCCAACGGCTGTGGCTGCTGATGGCACCGGCGTTGCTGCTGCTTTTAGCGGTCTTCGCCCTACCGATGCTGCAGTACGCCTGGCTCAGCACCCAGGCCCAAACGGTGCTCACCGAGCTCGAGCCCCAACCAGTTGGGTTGGCCCAGTGGCAGCGTCTGCTTCAGGACGGGCGCTTCTGGCAAGACGCCTTCCAAACCTTGCGGTTCGGCCTCTGCTCTGTGGGGTTGGAGTTGGTGCTGGGTTTGGCCGTCGCCCTGCTCTTGAATCAGCCGCTGCGGGGCCGAACGCTGCTGCGCACCGTGAGCCTGCTGCCTTGGGCCCTGCCCACCACGGTGATGGCGTTGGGCTGGCGCTGGATCTTCAATGATCCCTTTGGCCCGATCAATCTGCTGCTGGCTCAGGTGGGTCTTCCCACCGTGTCGTTTTTGGGTGATCCCGCCATCACCTGGCTGAGCATGGTGTGGGCAGACACCTGGAAGACCACTCCCTTTGTGGCCCTGCTGCTGTTGGCTGGCCTGCAAACCATCCCAGCGGATCTCTATGAAGCGGCGGCTTTAGAGGGTGCCAATCGCTGGCAGAGCTTGCGGCGGATCACCTTGCCGTTGCTCTCCCCCTACATCTTGATTGCAGTCTTGTTTCGTTTAGCCCAGGCCCTGGGGGTGTTTGACCTGGTGCAGGTGCTCACGGCAGGCGGCCCGGCAGGCAGCACCGAGAGCTTGGCGCTCTACGCCTACATCAATGCCATGCGCTTTCTCGATTTCGGCTACAGCGCGACGCTGATGCTGGCGGCGTTCCTACTGATGCTGCTGCTCAGTGGTGGAGCAGTGCTGCTATGGCTAGTCAGCCGGCCGCGTTGGGCAGGAGGGCAACGATGAACAGGTTGCTGCTGATTCTCTGGAGCCTCGGTCCGATGCTCTGGCAGCTCTACACATCCTTTCGGCCCAATGCCACGCTCACCGGCAATCCCATGCAAGGCGGCTGGACGCTCGAGCACTACCAGGCCCTGCTTGGGGGCAATCCTCCTTTTTGGCGCTACTTGCTCAACAGCGGCGTGGTGGGTTTGAGCTCCACCTTGCTCACCCTTGTGGTTGCGGTGCCCTGCGCCTATGGGCTCAGCCGGCTTGGCCGCAAAACGGCTCGCAACGTCAACGTACTGGTCGCCATCGCCGCGGCCTTTCCCTACGTGCTGTTGTTCTTGGCGCTGCTGCAGCTGGCGCGTGATCTGCACCTGGGCAACAACCTGCTGGCCCTGAGCCTCCCCTACACCGGATTGAGCCTGCCGTTGGCGATCCTGCTGCTGCAGGCCTCATTTCGGGACATCCCGCCCGAGCTTGAGGAGGCCGCTCGGCTGGAAGGTCTCGGGCTCTGGCAGCGGCTGCGTTGGGTGCTGCTACCGCTGATGGCCCCCGCCATCGCCAGCGCTTCTCTGCTGATCTTCCTGTTTTGCTGGAACGAATACCCCATTGCGCTGACCTGGCTCAGCCGCGCTGATCTGCTCACCTTGGCCCCAGCGATGGCAAGGATCGCTGGGGCCTCGGTGTTCACCGTTCCCTATGGGGGATTTGCGGCAGCCACTGTTCTCGGCAGCATTCCGCTCATTGTGTTGGTGCTTGTGTTTCAGCGACAGATCGTTAGCGGACTCACCCAAGGAGCCATCAAGGGATGACCGCAGCAGCCAACACCAATGGGTCCAAGGGAGCCCTCAAGCTGCAACAGCTCGGGCGACGTGTGGGTCGCCAGCAGTTGCTGGAGTCGCTCAGCCTGACGGTTCAGCCTGGGGAGATCCTCGCCCTATTGGGACCCAGTGGCTGCGGCAAAAGCACCACCTTGCGCCTGCTGGCGGGACTGGATCCAGCTAGCAGCGGGCAGATCCTGCTGGGCGACGACGACATCACAGCGACCCCACCAGCTGATCGCGGGGTGGCCCTGGTGTTTCAGAGCTACGCGCTCTATCCCCACCTGAGCGTGGAGCGCAACCTCAGCCTTGGCCCCGAACTGCGGGGCACCCGGCCCGAACTCATCAAAGAGGACATCAACCGGGTTCTCGATCTGCTGCAGCTCCAAGACCTCCGGCACCGCAAGCCAGCAGGGCTCTCAGGAGGCCAGCGGCAACGGGTTGCACTCGGCCGTGCCCTGTTGCGCCGGCCGCGGTTGATGCTGCTCGACGAACCCATGAGCAACCTCGACGCCAAGTTGCGCGAGGAGCTCCGCGCCGAACTGCAGCACATCCTGCGCAGCATCGGTGCACCGGTGATCTACGTAACCCACGATCAACATGAAGCCATGGGCTTGGCTGATCGGATCGCTGTGCTGGAGCGGGGGCAGCTGCAGCAGGTGGGAAGTGCTGAAGAGCTCTACCGCCGACCAGCCAACAGCTTTGTAGCGGGCTTCCTCGGCAATCCATCGATCAACCTGCTGTCGCTGCGTCCCGGCCTGCTGATTGGCTTACGCCCTGAACAACTGCGATTAGCACCGGCTGGAGCTACGCCAGCGTCAACCGAAACCAGCCTCAACGCCCAGCTCACAACACGCGAGTGGCTCGGCGACCGTTTGCTGCTCCATCTCAGCAGTGCCAACGGCCCGCTGAAAGTGATGCGTCCCAGCAGCGACACACTGGCCGCTGGTCTCCAACCTGGAGCCCACCTGGAGGTGCAGTGGAGCCGAGGCGATGCACTTTGTTTCGATGCCCGATCGGGTGAACGGATCGAGCCCTCGTGATCACCACACGGTCTCGATCACATTCATCGCTTTGAGATAAGCCGGCATGTCATCGTCGTCACTGGCATCGTCGACAAAACTGCCGTCATCCTTCGAGCGCCTCGCCAGAGCCGCCACCACAGCGCTCACCACCAAATCCATGGCAGCGGGGTTATCCAGATTTTGCAGCGCCTCGGCGTAGCGCCGGCTGTGGGTGGGGCGCACCGATTCCTGGCAGTAGTTGCTCAGCTCACGGCTTTGCGTCATCACCTCAAAGGCTGATTCCTTGGAGGCCTGACGGCCAAACACAGCCATGTAGAGCAGATTGATGAGCGAGGCATCGTGCAGGGCAATGCCGTATTGACGAACGATCTGGGGCCAATAGCGCAACGAACGGAGGCCTTCGAGACCGCCTTTGGCGATGCCCGCGTCTTCACACCATTGCTCCAACTCGTCGATGCCATTGGGGCAGCGGCCCAGCTTTCGCATCTGCAGAGCCAGCTGCACACCGGCCTGAAAGTTTCGGGTTGGGTTGCCAATGGTGGGAGGCATCATGCTGCCGCGCACATCAGCCACCATCGCCGTGAGCTGGGAGAACGTGTGGTCGCGGACCTTCTCCATATCTCCATCGCGCACCAAGGCGGCCTCAATGCGCTGAACGCCGTAGCCCAACTCCGTTAGGGCGATGGCCTGCCGGTGGTAGAGGCGCTGACGATCACGCCGCGAGATGGAGACCGTGGCGGCCTGATCAAGACACTGCTCCAGCAACAGCGTCAGCAGGGTGGGCAGGACACCGGGATTTTCTGAGTGAAAGGTGTAACCAAAGCCCGCAAAGATCGAGGCCATGTTCTTGGCGGCTTTGATGTATTGCCCTTCGATGTTGTGCACACCCGGTGACACCTGAATGTTCGGAGAGAGGCGGTCGAGCATCCGTGCCCCCAGCAGTGCTGTGAGCGCATCGGGATGACAGAAATTGGCGGTGAAGCTATCGAGCGGGTTGCGCAGGGCGCCGTGACGATGAAAGCCCGAAAAGAACGCCAGGTTCGGAGTCTTATCGCAGAGCACATAGGCCTCATTGGCGATCGGATCGTTGGTGAACGATCCCGCCAAACAGGCCAACACCACATGCTCCCGCTGCAGGGCCTCGCGCATGGCGATGGCTTCCTGCAAATCGTCTTCCACGTGGTTGCTGTTTGAGCTCAGAACAACCAACTCACAGCGCCGAATCAGATCCTCCAGGGTGTTAGGAACCCGCTCCGACCCGTCCAAGTGGGAGCCCATGGCCTCGACGGTCGCCAAATGGTCTGGATCCATGCCGGCAATGTCGTCTTTGGAGAAGGCCCCCAAAAGAGCGCGGCCAGGTCGCGGCGCCAGCAGCAGCTGAGGATCCGCTGTCTGCATGGCGCAGTTGTACGCCAGCGAAATCGGATACAGCCCCACGCTGTAAAAGCCAACCTTGCCGTTCTCGAGCTCCAGCAGGCGATCGCGGATGCGACTGGGATCAAGGCTGGATTCAAAAAAGCCGTTCTTCAAAACGCACCTACAACCGTTCAAACCACCTGCTCAGGTCTTGACCGAGCAGGTGCATCGCACCATTCTCGTTGATCTCCCTGCCAGCGTCCGTCCATGGCCAACTTGAGCCTCGAGGCCCTGCTGGAAGAACTGCGGCACCAACAGGACTGGCTGATGGTGCAAGACCTCGATGGGGTCTGCATGCCGCTGGTACTCGATCCACTGACCAGGGTCATGCCAGCGGCCTACATCCGCTCAGCCGCACGACTGCAGGGTCGCTTTTGCGTGCTTACCAACGGCGAGCACGCCGGACGTCGCGGTGTGAACCCCCTGGTGGAGAGAGCCCTTGCCGGGACTGCCAACCCAGCCATCGAGGGGCTCTACCTGCCTGGCCTGGCCGCTGGTGGTGTGCAGTGGCAAGACCGCTTTGGCCAGATCACCTATCCCGGCATCAGCACAGCTGAATTAGCCACCTTGGACGCCCTTCCAGCCAAAATTTTGAAGGGCCTGCGCGAGCAGCTCACACCCCTGCTGCCAGAGCTAAGTGAGGCGGAGCGCGAGGCGGTGTACGAGCGCACAATCCTGGCGAACCCCCTCAGCCCCACCATCAATCTCAATGCCCTGTTCAGCCGCCTAACCGGGGATGTGGAGCGGCAGCAGCAGCTGCAGCAGCGCAGCTTGGCTGTGATGCAAACCCTGCTGGCGCAGGCTGAAGCCAATGGCCAGGAAGCCTGCTTTTTCTTGCACCTGGCTCCCAACCTGGGCAACAGCGGCGGAGTGGAAGTTCTCAAACCAGCTGCGCCAGGCAACGTTGGCACCACCGATGTTCAGTTCATGCTGCGGGGTGCGGTGAAGGAGGCCGGCCTCTTGGCCCTGATCAACCAACACATCGCCAGACGCACGGGCACCGCCCCACTGGGTGAAGCCTTCAACGCCCGCAGTGCCCCAGCTGATCATGCGCAGTTGCTGGAGCTCTGCCAGCGCAGCATCCCCGTTGAGCAGATGCCTGTGCTGGTGGGGGTAGGCGACACCATCACCTCAGAGCCCGATGGAGAAGGTGGGTGGCGACGCGGCGGCAGTGATCGGGGCTTTTTGACCTTGCTGCAGGAGCTGGGCCACCCATTCGGCCGCAGCAACCGTGTTGTGCTGGTGGACAGCAGCGCTGGCGAAGTGGATCGCCCCAGCTTGCAAGACCCAGAACTCAAGGGCTTAAGCGATCCCGAGGATCCCCTCAAGCCCGATGTGCTCGTTCCAGGCGGGCCTGATGCCTATGTGGCCTGGTTCGAGCAACTCGCCACCGAACTAGGGGCCTAACCAACTACTGACAAGCAAGGCAAGGCGGGTCTATTCCAGATACAGACCCTCGTCGAGGGTGCCCGCTTCATGCCTACCAACTCCGCAGCTGAACTCGCCTCCCCCTGGTGGGAGGGGTCAGTGATCTACGAACTGATCCCCCGCTGCTTCGCTGATGGCAATGGCGACGGCATTGGAGACCTCGACGGGCTGAAACAACGGCTGGACTATCTCCACTGGCTTGGCGTGGATGCGGTCTGGATGACCCCCATCTGTGATTCACCGCTGCGCGACGGCGGCTACGACATCACCGATTACAAGTCGGTCCATCCCGACCTCGGTGATCTACAGGCTCTCGACTCCCTGATTCGGCATGCCCATGCACTGGGCTTGAAGGTGCTCTTCGATCTGGTGCTGAACCACACCAGTGACATGCATCTGTGGTTCCAGCGTGCGCGTTGGGCTGAGCGCGGCTCCCCCGAGCGCAACTTCTACGTCTGGCGCGACGACGACAAGAGTTACAGCGATGCGCCTGTTCTATTCCGCCATTTCGAAGACTCGAATTGGCACTGGGATCCGGTGGCCGGCCAGTACTACCTGCATCGGTTCCTGCGGCACCAGCCCGATCTCAACTACGACAACCCCCAGGTTCAAGAGGCGATGCTCGATGTGCTCGATTTTTGGATTGATCGAGGCATTGATGGTTTTCGGCTTGATGCCATCCCCTTCCTCTTTGAACGGGAGGGCACGCGCTGCGAGGGGCTGCCTGAAACCCATGCGTTCCTGCGCCGGCTGCGCAGCAGGGCCAAAGAACGCTGCGAGCAATTGGGCCGTGAGGAGGTGCTGCTGCTGGCTGAGGCCATCCAACCTGTGCATGAAGCGATGCCATACGTCGCTGACGACGAACTGCACTCAGCCTTCAATTTCGCTCTAACGGCCCACCTCTTCGCCGCGGTGGCGCACGGGGAGGTGAGTGCTCTGCAGAACTTCCTGTTGGAGTTTCGCCAATTGAACGCCGGTTGCCGCTGGGCTCTGCCGCTACGCAATCACGATGAGCTCTGGCTCGGCGATGGCCACCTGGTGCCCGAGGCGATCGTTGACCGCGTCCGCGAGGGCTTCCCCAATGCCAAAGGCCATTGGCTGAACTGGGGCATCAACCGCCGGCTCTCACCATTACTCAACGGCGATCCGCGCCCGAACAAGGCTCTGCACGCTCTGCTTTACAGCCTGCCGGGCATGCCCTGCATCTACTACGGCGATGAACTGGGCATGGGGGACTATCCCGGCCTCAGGGACCGGGACGCCAATCGCACGCCGATGGCCTGGACATCAGAGCGCAACGGTGGCTTCTCCAAGGCACCCGACCCTCTGCTGGTGCTCCCCCCCATCACCCGGCCTGGGTACAACTGCCAAATGATGAATGTGGCCGTGCAGAAAAGCCTGCAGGGCTCACTGTTGAACTGGCACCGCAACACCTTGCTCAGCCGCCGCTTGCTCCCTGCCCTCCGGTATGGCGACTTCCAATTACTGGAGAACTCCCACCCAGGAGTGATCAGCTACATCCGCCAATCCGAGGAGATGACCATCCTGGTGGCGGTCAATCTCAGCGGCAATCCCGCCTCGACGCGGCTGGATTTGGGCGCTTGGCAAGGACAGCAGGTGCGCGAGGTGCTCGGTGGCTGCCCCTTCCCTGTCGCCAGTGAGCATTGGTTTGCCTACCTCTCGGCCTACGACTACTGCTGGTGGTTGATCGGTGATGTGGAGCCTGAATCCACCAGCAGCTCCGACGCCATCGCCGACAGCCTGGCGGTTTCTTGCTGATCCAATAACGCCAAGCGGCTGCGCCGGCTCAGCAGATCACTGGAGGTGGTTGCCCACTCCTGAGCGATGTTGAAGCGCCACTCAGCGCGGCAAATGGGCAACACCTCGCTCAGTGGCTCCAGCTCAGCGGGCTGCCTGGCGTGGTGAATCACCTCCTCAGCCCGCAGGCCATAGCTCGCGATGAGGTGTTCGGCCTGGGCAGCTTGTTGTGGGTGATCGGGCAACTGCTGCAGCAGGCGCGGCCGCAGGGCCTGCAACTGCGGAACGGTCTGGTCTGAATCGGCAGCACTGCCAAGCAGCGGCAAAGGCTTGGCTGCCGGCTCAGGTCCACCCAGACGCTCCAGCACTAGATGCAACGCATCAAGGGCCAAGACCCGGCAAGTGGTCCATTTGCCACCCAAAAGACTGATGAGTCCGCTGGGCAGCTGTTCCACCTCGTGCTCTCGCACCAAACGACTACTGGAGGCGGAGCTCCCGGCGGCGCGAATCAAGGGCCGGCCTCCTGCCCAAGCACTGCCCACCTCAGCCGTGGTGCCATCGGGGAACCAGCGAGCCAGGTGCTCGAGCAGATAGGTGCGCTCTTGATCAGACACCTGGGTGGCTTCAGCCGCTGGGCAGGGGATGTCAGTGGTCCCCAGCAGCGTGCGGCCAAAAAATGGCAACAAGAACAGCACGCGGCCGTCACTGGTGCGCGGAATCAAGAGACCATCTCCGCCGGCGCAGAGGTTGCCCCTCAACACAAGGTGGGTGCCGCGGCTCACGAGCAACCGCGCTTCAGCGTCAGGGTCAGCCAGCAAACGCAGCTGATCGGCAGCGATTCCAGTGGCATTGACGATCACGCGAGCCGGCCAGCGTTGCTGCTCACCCCCTGGGCCTTCGCTGATGGCGGCGCTGAGGCGACCATTTGTGCGTTCAAAGCCCACAACACGGCAATCCCGCACCACCTCGAGACCCGCTTGTGCCGCCGTCAGCAACAGCAGAAGGTTCAAACGCGCATCGTTGAACTGCCCATCGCTGTAACGAACCCCGCCGTTGAAGCGGCGATCCAACCCAGGGAAGGCGCGCTGCACCCCCTCGGCATTCAGGCTGCTGGTGGCTCCAAGCCCAGCTGAACCAGCCAGCAGGTCATAAAACCCAAGCCCAAGACGGTAGTAGCTGCGCTCGATCAGCCCCTCCGTCGGCAGCACCAAATTGAGGGTGTGGGCCAGAAAGGGCGCCTGACGGATCCAGTGCCCCCGTTCAACGAGGGCTTCGCGCACCAACTTGAACTGGGCGGGATCGGCTTGTTTAACGGCGAGCTCCAGGTAGCGCACACCGCCGTGCAACAACTTCGTGCTGCGAGAGCTGGTGCCAACCGCTGGATCTTCAGCCTCCAGCAGCGTGACCTTGAGCCCGCGGCGCACGGCTTCATAGGCCAGGGCTGCGCCACTGGAACCGCCGCCAATGATCAGCAGGTCAGCGCAGGGCATCGCCATGCCACTCCAAGCAACGGTGAACGGCGCTCTCCCAGCGCTGCAGCCAGCGTTCACGCTCGGCCGCATCAATCGTCGGATCAAAGCGCCGGCTGCCGGCGGCACGGGCTTGGCGCACGGCGTTGAGATCGCTCAAACATCCAGCTGAGAGACCAGCCAGCAGGGCAACACCCAAGGCCGTGCTCTCCAGCTGATCGGGGCGGCGTACGGGCACCCCACTGCTATTGGCTTGAGCCTGCAACAGGAGATCGGAGGCGGCGGCGCCGCCATCGACCGCCAGCTCATGCAGCGGCTGTCCCAAGGCTTGCTCAGCCAGTTGCATCAGCGTTGTTACGGCTAAGGCAATGCCCTCGAGGGCCGCGCGGGCAATCTGGCCAGGCCCGGTGTCTCGGGTCAGGCCAATCATCAAGCCACGGGCTTCGGGATCCCAGTGGGGAGTGCCCCAACCGGTGAAGGCGGGCACCAGCATCAGTTCACCAGCGCTATCGACCGAAGCGGCCAACTCTTCAATCGCCGCTGAGTTGGGAATCAGACCCAAGCCATCGCGCAGCCATTGCACAACGGTTCCGGCGTTAAACAGGCTGCCTTCGATGCAATAAGTGGTGCTGCCATCGGCCTCGGTCCATCCCACGGTGCTGAGCAAGCCCCCGGGTGCGCGCACAGGCGTTGAGCCCACATTGATCACCAGGAAAGCGCCCGTTCCATAGGTGCATTTGGCCTGGCCAGGCTCCAAGCACAGCTGACCAAAACTGGCGGCCTGTTGATCTCCGAGCATGGCGGTGATCGGCACCCCGGCAAAGGGCCGACCTTCAGCGATGCAGCCGAAATGGCTGCGGCAGGGCTTGAGCTCCGGCAGGGCCGAGGCCGTTAAACCCACCCGCTCACAGGCCTCCGGCAGCCAACAGCCGCGATCGAGATCCAACAGCAAGGTGCGGCTGGCATTGCTGAGGTCAGTGGCATGCACCGAGCCAGCGGTCAGCTGCCACAGCAGCCAGCTGTCGACAGTGCCAAAGCGCAGGGTGCCATCGGCCTGGGCTGCAGCGGCCTCGGCGTTGTTCTGCAGCAGCCACTGCACCTTGCTGGCACTGAAATAGGGATCGAGCACCAGCCCCGTGCGCTGCTGCCAGCTCTCAGCTTCGGGCTGCTGACGCCACTGGCGGCAAATAGAAGCGGTCCGCCGGTCCTGCCAGACCAAAGCCGGGCCGCAGGGCTGGCCTTGCTCAGATCGCCACAACACAGTGGTTTCGCGCTGATTGGTGATGCCACAGGCGGCCACGGCAGCACGCTGCTCCGGGCTCAATTGATCCTCCAGCTGCTGCATGGCTTGGAGCTGGCTGCTCCAAATCGCAAGCGGGTCCTGTTCCACCCAACCATCAGCTGGGTACTCAATCGGCAACGGGACTTGCGCCGACGCCAAGGCTTGTCCGCTGCCATCAAAAATCACGGCGCGGGAGCTGCTGGTGCCTTGATCAAGGGCCAGCAAAAGGGGTTCGGCCATGCCTTGCATCACCACCCTCCGGTCTTAACTCGCCTGAGCGGAGCTTTCAGGCAGCGGCAACGGGAGATTGACTGAAGATTGAAGTGGGTTGGTAGGCTTAGCCCTTGGCTAATTGATCAAAGGTTGGCCAATCGGATCATTGTGTCCGATTCAATTCGTTCGGAAGGAATCAGTCATGTCCCGGGTCTGCCAACTCAGCGGCAAGCGCGCCAACAACGGCATGGCTGTTAGCCACTCCCACGTGCGCACCAAGAAGCTGCAACAGGTGAACCTGCAACAGCGGCGCCTGTGGTGGGCCGAAGGCAACCGTTGGGTGAAGCTGCGCGTTTCCACCTCAGCGCTGCGCACCATCCAGAAAAAAGGCTTGGGCGCTTACGCCAAAGAGCTGGGCATCAACCTCGCCAAGATCTGAGCGCGCTGCCTAGCTTGGCGGTCGCTTTACAGCTGTGATGCGGCGTCAAGAGGTTCTCAAACTGCTCGGGGCTCTCCCCCTATTGGCCTTGCGGCCCAGGCCTGCCGCAGCGATGGGCGGGACTTTGCCGGCGCTCGATCAACTCGCTCCTGATTTCGATCTCGAATCAGCGGGCCAAACTGGGGCACTTGGGCAGCGTCTGCAGCGCGATGACTTTCGCGGCAGCTGGCTCGTTCTCTATTTCTATCCCCGCGATTTCACCAGCGGATGCACCCTGGAAGCCCGTGGCTTTCAGCGCGACTTGAGCCTCTACAAAGCCGCTAACGGTGCTGTGGTGGGCGTGAGCGCGGATGGCAGCGACAAACACGCCAGCTTTTGCACCAGCGAAGGGCTCGACTTCCCGCTGTTATCCGATCCAGGCGGCGAGGTGAGCAAGCTCTATGGCTCGTGGATTCCCCCCTTCAGCCAACGGCACACCTTTGTGATCGACCCAGACGGCGTCCTGCGCGCCCGCTTTGTTGGTGTGAATCCCTCGATTCACAGCCAAGAAGTGCTCAGCACGCTCAAGGAGTTGCAGGTTTAAGCAGCCCTTGGTGCTGCGCAGCCGACTGGACCTGAGCGGCGATGGCGGCACTGGGCAGGGGCTGATCGAGCTGTTGCTGCCAACTGCTTGTCAGCGCATCAGCCGAAGGCAATGGCTGCAAATCAGCCCAAGGGCAGCCCAAGGCATCGGCAGCGGCCGCCACTTTCGGGTCGTAGCTCAGTGCCGACACCGGGGCACCGGCGCGCGCCGCCAGGATTAAGCCATGCAGACGCATCGCTAACACCAGGCCTGCTGCTGAGGCCTGGGCCATCAACTCTTCGGGGCGCTGCAATCGAATTTCGCGACTGCGCGCCGCCAAGGATTCCGGCAATAGCCCTTGCCCCTTCAGGCGCTCCATCAAGCCCCCGTCTTGGATGTCATGCAGTGGCAGCCACAGCACTGGGCGATCGTTCTGCTCTGCCAAGGAGCTCAGGGCCTGGAGCAACACGCGCCAATCGGCATCGCTGAGCAGGCTTGACGATCGCCAAGCCAGCACGATCGGGCCACCGCGGCCACGCCAGTGCATCGGCGGCAAGGTCCAAACCGGATCAGCAGCCACGGGGTCCATCGCACGGCTGACGCCCGCCAGCCGCTGGGCCAACGCAGCCGACTGTCGATCGCGCCAACTCGCAGCTGACACCAGCGGCAGCAGGCGTGAAACGAGTACACGGCTGCGCCGCCGCCGCAAGGGGCCAAGCCCTTGGGCCCAGAGGATCACAGGCTTGCCCTGCAGCCGTGCCGTGAGGATCAAGGCGGCGTAATAGAGCAGGCTGCGCCAGCTGGTGCTGTCCTGCAGCAGGCTGCCGCCACCCAGGATCAAGCCATCGCAGTCAGCCAAGGCGCGCAACGTGGAGCGCAAGCGGCGTCGATCGCAGGTGAACACGCCAAAGCGCTGCTGAACCTGCTGTTGATCAGCTGCCGTGACGCAGGGCTTGGCCCCGGCCGGCAACCCGCTCAGCAGCGCTTGCAACAGGGCGTCATCGCCGATGTTGTGTTCGCCGTAATAACCGCAGAGAAGGGGGCGAGCCAACACAGCCGAAGTGGGCGTCACACAGGCAAATCCAGGGCCCGTACATTACGGATCTTCGCTGAGGTTCATGCACGTCCTCTCCTTTCACACCTGGGTGATCCACATCAGTTCTGTTCTGGAGTGGATGCTGGCGATTGCCGCGGTGACGCTCTGGGGAGAGCGGCGCGCCGAGCCGGAATGGCGCTGGCTGGCGGTGGCGATGCTGCCGGCCCTGGCGAGCGCCCTCTGCGCCTGCACATGGCACCTGTTTGATAACGCCCCTGAGCTGCACTGGCTGGTCACCGTGCAAGCCGCACTAACCCTGGTGGGCAATAGCGCTCTAGCCATGGCGGCTTGGTGGATTTGGCGCCGTCAACGCCAGGAGGCCGCATGAACGATCCTGCCGCCCCACTGTTTGCCCTCTCGCTGCTGCCCTATCTGCTGTTTCTGTGGTGGGCTTGGCGGAGTCAGCGCTTTCCGCGGCTGGCTTTGCTGGGCTTTGCCCTCACCCTGCTGTTTGTGGTGATCACCATCGCCGCCGCCTTGGTGGCCCAGCTGCGCTACGACGCCGAGCTGGCCAATGTGGACTGGCTCCATGGCGGGGCGGAAGCCTTTTTGAGCCTTAGCAATCTGATCTTGCTGCTGGGTTTTGGCGGTGAACAACTCTTACGAGCTGACACAAAAGCCAACAGTTCAAAGGATGATTCCGGGGACATCCCGTTTGACCCGTCTGCCTGCAGGCGCCTCTCCCCATGACCCTGTTTCCCGCATTGGTGTCTCCTCTGCTCGCCTTGGCTCCCGCCACCGTGGCTTGGAGCCCCAAGGTTGGTTTGGTGATGATCCTCTGCAACGTCATGGCCATTGCCATCGGCAAAGCCACCATCAAGTACCCCAATGAGGGCGGTGCTCTGCCCAACAGCTCCTTCTTCGGCGGCATGGGCATGGGCGCGCTGCTCGGCACCACCAGCCTGGGTCACGTGATCGGCATCGCCAGCATCCAAGGCTTGGCTGCCAGCGGCGTTCTCTGAAGAGCGGGTCCTTAGCGCCCTAGCCCCAGCACGTAGGGCAGGGCGCGCCAACCAAAGCGTTCGAAGCGATAGTCAAACAGCAGCGCGGAGAGCTCAACCGCGCTGCAACGTTCAAGCGCTCTGAGCCAATGCTCGAGGCGCTGATCAGACTTGGGGCTGTGCAAGCCAAGCCAGGTGCGCCGGGCCAAACGGCCGCTCAAAGTCCAACGCCAACCGAGCTGCTGACGAAGCGCTTTGCGGTAGCGACTGGTGAGATCAGCTTGCGGATGCTGCAGCAGCGAAGCCAGCACGCGAGCACTGGTCATGGCATGGCGAATCCCCTCTCCCCCCAACAAATTTCCAGTACTCACGGCATCGCCCAGGGCCACGAGCCGGCCACGGCCGTGGCAGTCCTGGCGCCGAATGCGGCTGCGCATCAAACCGCCATGGCGATCCAGCACCTCAGCATTGGCCAAATCCAACTGCGCCAACAGCTGCTGCTGCAAGGTTTGCAAGCCCGGTTGGGGGCGGCGTGGATCCAATAAACGACACACCCCAAGCTTGAGCACACCTGGCTGCATCGGAAACACCCAGCCATAGCCCTGGGGAACCCACTGGGAACCCAACACGAACGACAAGCTGCCCTGCCAGCGCAACCACTGCTGCTGATTCACCTGCAGCAACCACTCCAAGCCAACCCCGCTCACCATCGGATCGGGAGCCAAGGCGCCATCGCCAATCAAGGCCCGTTGCTGACCACTGGCATCGATCAGCCAATCGCTGCGGATGCTGCGGCGGGCGCCGCTGGCATCACGGCAGTGGGTGATCACCCCGCCATCGGCTGCCGATTCGCTGCCAAGGGCGGTCCAACCCAACTGCAAACAGCCGCCCCACGCTTGCAGTTGCTCACTGAGCCAGCAGCGCAAGGCCCCGAAATCCAGCACCACCCCCAAGGGCTGCTGCTGCTGCCAAGCGCGCCACTGCCCGCTAGGCCCCAGCAAGTTCCAGCTCGTCCAGCGCGAACCCACCACCTGGGCGGGCAAGCCAAACTCCTCAACAGCTGCCATCGGCATGGCAGCACTGCTGAAGGCCGCCCGCCTTAGGTCAGGCAAGCGGTCAATCACGCAGACATCAACGCCGGCTTTGGCCAGGCAACGCCCGAGCTCAGCCCCCGCAGGACCGGCTCCCACCACCAGCACGGAGCAACGCTCCAGAACTCACACCGAGAGGGTTTGGCGCTGCAGACGATCGCCAAAGGCCGAGCCGAAGCGCTCGCAGATGCGATCAGCCATTTGCGGCGGCGTCAAACCAAGGGCTTGTTTGGATTCATCGGGGCTGGCGTGATCCACCAACTGATCCGGGATGCCCAACCGCAGCATCGGCACCAACACATCACGGTCGTGCAGCGCTTCCATCACTGCAGCACCAAAACCGCCGGCCAAACAGCCTTCTTCCATGGTCACCACGCGGCCGATACGCTTGGCCAGAGGCACCAGCAACGCTTCATCAAGGGGACGCAGGAAGCGGGCATTGACGACGGTGGCGCGGATGCCCTGCTCTTGCAGCAGACCAGCTGTGGCCATCGCTGGAGCCACCATGGCGCCATAGGCGACGATCAACAGATCATCACCCTCAGCCAGCAGTTCACCGCGACCGATCTCGAGGGGTTCCCAGCCATCTTCCAAACAGGGAACACCTTCACCGGAGCCCCGTGGGATGCGCAAGGCAATGGGACCGTTGTGGCGCAAACCGGTCACCAGCATGCGTTGCAGCTCGGCTTCGTCCTTGGGCGCCATCACCGTGAAGTTGGGGACGCAGCGCAGGTAAGAGATGTCGTACTGGCCTTGATGGGTGGGGCCATCAGCGCCCACGATGCCGGCGCGGTCCAACACAAAGGTGACCGGCAGCTTTTGAATCCCCACGTCGTGGATTAGCTGGTCGTAGGCCCGCTGCAGGAACGTGCTGTAGATCGCAACCACAGGCTTGAGGCCATCGCAAGCCATCCCTGCGGCCAGGGTGACGGCATGTTGCTCGGCAATGCCCACATCGACGTATTGATCGGGAACGGCCTTCTGCAACAAATCCAAGCCGGTACCAGTGGCCATCGCCGCAGTGATGCCAACGATGCGTGAGTCCTGCTCGCAGAGCTTGACCAAGGTTTGGCCAAACACCTTGCTGTAGCTGGGGGGCTTGGGCTTTTTCGCCGGGAAGGATTTCCCGGTGGTGAGATCAAAGGCCGACTGGGCGTGATACCCCACTTGGTCGGCTTCGGCATAGGGGTAGCCCTTGCCCTTGGTGGTGGCCACGTGCACCAGCACCGGGCCTTCGCTGCGGTGAGCCTCCTGGAACGTGCGCACTAGGGCCCCGATGTCATGGCCATCAACCGGGCCCATGTAGGTGAAGCCAAGCTCCTCAAACACAGCACCGACCTTGGGCACCGCCAAGCGCTTCATGCCCTCTTTGATCCGGTTGAGCTCAGCTGGCACTTGGCCCTGCATGAAGGGCAGATGACGCACCGCTTCTTCCGCACTGCCCGTCAGGAATTGCATGGGCGGGCTAAGCCGCATGCGGTTGAGGTGATTGGAGAGGGCCCCAACCGGTGGTGAGATCGACATGTCGTTGTCGTTCAGCACCACCAACAGGCGCGTTTTCGGCAGATGGCCGGCGTGGTTGATGGCCTCCAGGGCCATGCCGCCGGTGAGGGCTCCATCGCCAATTACCGCAACACATTTGTGGTTTTGCCCCTGGCGATCGCGGGCAATCGCCATGCCCAGGGCCGCCGAGATGCTGGTGGAGGCATGGCCTGCGCCGAAATGATCAAAGCTGCTCTCTGAGCGCTTGAGATAGCCAGCCACACCATCTTTCTTGCGCAGGGTGTGGAATTCGTTGAAACGCCCGGTGATCAGCTTGTGGGGATAGGCCTGGTGGCCCACGTCCCACACCACCCGGTCGTGGTCGAGATCAAGGGTTTGATAGAGGGCCAAGGTGAGCTCCACTACCCCCAGGCCTGGGCCCAGGTGACCACCACTGGTGGACACGGTTTTCAGGTGCTTCTCACGGATCTGTCGCGCAACGTCTTCGAGCTCTGAGCTGCTCAGACCATGCAATTCATTGGGATGACTCAGCTCGCTGAGATGCATTCGGCTGACGTCCCGTAAGCGACAAATCTACAACCCCTTCCCAACGGTTGATGGCATCAACGGCAGCAAACCGGGAGGATGGAGGCAATCAAGACCAGGTCATGGAGGGTTACCTGCAGCGGATCCTGCGCGCCAGGGTCTATGAGGTGGCCCGCGAAACGCCACTGGAGCCAGCCACGCGCCTATCGCAGCGGCTGGGCCATTCGGTGCTGCTCAAACGCGAAGACCTGCAACCGGTTTTCTCCTTCAAGCTGCGGGGCGCCTTCAACAAGATGGTGCAGCTGCCCGCCGAACAGCTGCAGCGCGGGGTCATTGCAGCCAGTGCCGGCAACCATGCCCAGGGCGTGGCCTTGGCCGCCGAGCGCCTGGGCTGCTCGGCGGTGATCGTGATGCCGGTGACAACGCCGCGCACCAAGGTTGAAGCGGTGCGTAGCCGCGGAGCTGAAGTGGTGCTCCATGGCGACAGCTTTGACGCCGCCCAGGCCCAGGCCCGAATCCTGGAGCAGGAGCGGGGGCTGTGTTTTATCCATCCCTTCGATGACCCCGAAGTCATCGCTGGGCAAGGAACCATTGGCATGGAAATCCTGCGCCAATGCAATGAACCACCGGCGGCGATCTACCTGGCCGTGGGGGGAGGGGGGCTGATTGCTGGGGTTGGCGCCTACGTCAAAGCCCTCTGGCCAAATGTTCAGATCATTGGCGTCGAACCGCAGGATGCCGATGCCATGACCCGCTCGCTCGCAGCCGGCGAGCGCCAAAGGCTCGAGCAGGTTGGGCTGTTTGCCGATGGCGTGGCTGTGCGGGAAGTGGGGGAAGAAACCTTTCGCGTGGCGCAACAGGTGGTGGACCGGATGGTGACGGTCGATAGCGATGCCATCTGCGCCGCCATCAAAGACGTCTTTGAAGACACCCGCTCAATCCTTGAACCGGCTGGAGCCCTTGCTGTGGCTGGCTTGAAAGCCGACGCGGCCCGTTGGCCCCCGGGCAGCGCCTTGGTGGCGGTGGCCTGCGGCGCCAACATGAATTTCGAGCGGCTGCGCTTTGTGGCCGAACGGGCGGAATTGGGCGAGCAACGCGAAGCGATGCTGGCCGTGGAAATTCCTGAGCAGCCCGGCAGCCTGCGGCAGTTCTGCCGTTTGCTTGGCAGTCACAGCCTGACGGAATTCAGTTATCGCCAGGCCCGCGGGCACCGGGCACAAATCTTCGTGGGGGTGGAGACCAGCAACCGCCAAGACGCCATGGCATTAATGGCCTTGCTGGAAGAGGGGGGATTCTCCTGCGTGGATCTCTCCAGCAATGAATTGGCCAAATTGCACCTGCGCCACATGGTGGGCGGGCGGCTACCAGAAGCAGCACCAGGGCAAGACCCAGTCCCTGAAAGGCTCTATCGCTTCGAATTCCCCGAACGCCCCGGTGCCCTGATGGCGTTTGTGGAAGCCCTTCACCCGGGCTGGACCATCAGCATTTTTCATTACCGAAACCAGGGCTCTGATGTGGGCCGAATCGTTGTGGGAGTCCAAGTTCCAGCTGAGGAGTTGGAGCAATGGCAGCAGGTTTTGGCTGGGCTGCCCTTCCAAAGCTGGGAGGAGACCAATAACCCCGCCTATCAGCTTTTCCTGGCCTGAGGCAAAAACGACCGCTACGTTGCGCCAATGGTCTCAACCGAGCTCTCTCTTCCGGCCCAACTCGAGGCGATCCTCTACCTCAAGGGGCGCTGCCTGAGCCTGGCGGAATTGAGCGAGCTCGCCGGTTGTGAGCGCGATGAGGTGGAGCTAGCGCTGATCACCTTGATGGCGGACTACGCCCACCGCGATACGGCGCTGGAAATCCGCCAGGAAAGCGCTGGTTACAGCCTGCAATTGCGCCAAAACCTGGCGGCCTTAGTGCAAGAACTGGTTCCTGTGGACCTCAGCACCGCCAGCCTGCGGACCCTGGCCACGGTGGCGCTGAAAAAAAGGATCCTGCAATCGGAGCTGGTGGACCTTCGCGGCAGTGGGGCCTACGACCACATCAAAGAGCTGCTCCAGCACGGCTTCATCGAACGCAAACGCCAGAGCGAAGGGCGTTCGTTTTGGATCAGCCTCACCGAAAAATTTCATCGCACCTTTGCCTTAAACAACGTCAGCGCCGAAGCGGCGTAGCAGAAGCAGCACATAAAAACAGCCTGAAGTTCGTACTTTCACATTCCTCAACGCAAATTTTCTTTGAGGTAATTCAAGTTTGATTGCCCGGCGATGTTGTTGCAGTGATAGCGAATAGTTTGAGCTGGCTTGAAGGCTTGATAAAAGCCCTTCTAGTGCCACCCAAGCCAGGCTTTATTGCTGTGGACGTGGCCTCAGCTGAACCAACAATCGACGCCCCATGGACAACTCCCTGTCACCCAAGATGGACTTTGGTGGGATCACCAAAACAGAGGGCGTTACTTACAACAACTCCAATGGGGCTAGCAGTGTTGCCGCCCTCACCACTGCCGATTTCCTGAGGGATTCCTGCGCTCAAATGAAGCTGGGTGTTGGCGCCCGTGATCACCAGGCATGCCCGCACAGGGTGACTTTTGACTATTACTCACCCTCCGATAGCGCAACGTTGCAGGAGGCCATACATGCCGCCTACCGGCATCTTCATGGCAACTGCTATGTCATGGACAACGAGCGCGCCGCTGAGCTGGAATCCCAGCTCAGCCATGGCTCACTGAGCATTCGCGAATTCGTGCGGGCCTTGGTGAAGCGTGACTTCTACAAAGATCGTTTTTTCTCGGTGGTGTCACCACATCGGGGAATTGAACTGACCTTCAAACACCTGTTGGGCCGCCCGCCGCTGCATCAGCAAGAAATCTCCGCTGCGATTGCAACACAAGCCGCCCATGGCTTCGACGCCTTGGTTGACAGCCTGATGGATTCCGCCGAATACAGCGAAGTCTTCGGTGCAGACACCGTTCCCTATTCCAGGGCCTGGACCTCAGCGAGCGGTATGCCAATGATCAACTTTGTTCGCATGGCAGCGCTGGAGCAAAACTTTGTGACCAGCGATCGCAACAACGGATCGGCCTCAATCCTGCTTGGCAACCTCACCAAAGGCACTCCTTTGCCTATCAAGGTGAGCAAGAAGGTCAATTTCGTTGGCGTGTCGGCCGCTTGGGGTGCTGGCAAGCCCCCAGCCAATTACGAAAAGCTCTGGCGTGGTCTGGCCCTGGTCGGTGGCGCTCACCTGGCCGGAATGCTCGTCAATGTGCTCTCACAAATGGCCGGAATTCATGCCCTTGATCGCATTCCAGCGATGTTCCTGGGTCTTTGATTGCTGTTGACCCATCAGGGGCTGCCACCACAGCCCCTCTTCCTTTAAAAGAGATGCTGGATAGATTCGGGTAAATCCCACGCACGATGGATCTCAGCTTCCTACTCGGTGTTCTGGCTCAAACCTTGAGCATCTACACGGTCGTGCTGATCGTTCGTGTCCTGCTGAGCTGGTTTCCCAACCTCGACTGGGGCAACCCCGTGCTGAGCGCCGTCAGCTCGATCACCGATCCCTATCTGAATGTCTTCCGAGGTTTGATCCCTCCCCTTGGCGGTCTGGATCTATCGGCGATCATTGCCTTTATCGCCTTAAACCTGCTGCAGTCACTCCTCTCAAGCGCTAGCGCATCGTTTTATAGCGGTGGCTTCGGTTACTGAGCAGCACCCAATCCAGGACACAAGGCCAGCTGGTGGAGCAAACTAATCAGGTGCTTTTGATTAGTTAGGTGAACCGCGAGCAAGTGGCGGCTGCCACTCAAGAAACGCTCAACGAGGTGGTTTGGCTACTGGACCGCCTTAAGGCCATGAGTGGCTGCAGTGACGAACACATCGCTGAAAGCCTGGAACGCCTGGCTGGTGGCTATCGCCAATACCGCAAACCCAAATCAGTGACCTACAGCAAGGCAAGCCAACCAGAGGCTTGAGCACTGAGCACTGGTCTTAGCCAAGTGATTACCGAATGTTTGCCCCAAGGCAACGGCGCCTTGACCTTGCTGAAGCAAAGTTTTCGAAAATTTCACCGCACCCATGGACTTGGCGATCAGGTGCTTGTGTGCCTGCGTGATTTTGTGGGCGGCCGAAAAGATCTTCGAAGACGGCTTTCACCTCAGCCTTGTGGGGTTTGTGGGGCTGGCCTTTGTGGTGGCTTGGGCAACCCTTCAGGCGTGAAGTCAACAGATCGAGCATCGGGAAGGGCCTTAGCCCTGCAGCTCCAGCTCCAAGGGCAGCAATTCATCGTCTGAGCCAGCGCGGGTGCGCACGGGCGCGGTAAAGCCCCTGGCCCGTGCCTTCGACACGCTCAAAGGCTCTGGGGTGCCCGCAGGGATCGATAAGCGCAGAGCAAAGTCGGAATCACCAGGCGGCACATCGCCAAGGGATCCGACCCGGGTGCGGTTCTGCAGAGCAGGCTCACCGCCGCGATCGAAGATCTGTGCAAACAGATCGGCATCCACCACGGCCCGCTTGCCGGGGTTGTGGACCACACCGCGCAGGGCATAGCAGCTCGCCCCCACAGGCCGCTTCAAATCCGGCTGGGCGCCGGCGTCACCCTCTGGGCAAGGGGCCAGCTGCAAATCACTAACGCTCAGCTCAGCGGCCCAGAGCGGCTGCGGGAACCACAGGGCAAGCACCACAAGGGCCATCAAAAAGGCGCGTTTCATCGCTGATCTCCACTGCCACCAATCACCTGACGCTGGGCTCGACTGGCCAGCTTGTCCAGATTGGCCTGCGCCACGGTCTCCAGGCTGAAGCCCAGCTCATCGGCGAGTTGAGACACGTACCAGAGCACATCACCAAGCTCCAAGGCGATGGCCTGGCGGCGCTCATCGCTAAACACCCCTGCCTCATCCCGCAACACCTTCTTGACCTTGTCAGCCACCTCTCCGGCTTCCCCACAGAGCCCCAAGGCTGGATAGATGGGATTGCTGCCCAGATCGGGGTACAGGGCTGTGTTGCGCGCTTGCCGCTGATAATTGTTGAGATCCATTGGAACGTTCGGGTGGTAGCTTCCGCAACGCTTCAGGCCCGGTCCATGCCCCTGCCCGATCATCAGCGACGCACCAAAATCGTCGCCACAATCGGGCCGGCCACAGAATCACCAGACAGCATTCGGCAGCTGATTCTGGCCGGTGCCACAACCTTCCGACTGAACTTCTCCCACGGAGATCACGAGGAGCATGCCCAGCGCGCCGCCACGATCAGACAGGTGGCCCATGAACTGGGAGTTCACGTTGGAATCCTGCAAGACCTGCAAGGGCCCAAGATCCGCCTCGGCCGTTTTGCCGACGGTCCAATCACCGTGGCCAAGGGGGATTCCTTCGCCCTAACGGCGCGCGATGTGCCCTGCACCCAAAGCATCGCCACAGTCACCTACGACAAGCTGGCCAGCGAAGTGGAGCCCGGCAGCCGCATCCTTCTTGATGACGGCAAGGTGGAGATGAAGGTCGACTGGATCGACCAGGCCGAACAGACCCTGCACTGCAAGATCACCGTTGGCGGCAAGCTCTCCAACAACAAAGGCGTCAACTTCCCCGACTGCCTGCTCTCGGTCCGCGCGCTGACGGCCAAAGACCGTAATGACCTGGCCTTTGGTTTGCAGCTCGGCGTCGACTGGGTGGCGCTCAGCTTTGTGCGCAACCCCTCGGATATGCAGGAGATCAAGGAGCTAATCAGCTCCTTGGGCCATGCCACACCCGTGGTAGCCAAGATCGAAAAATTTGAGGCGATCGATCAGATCGACGCCATCCTGCCGCTCTGCGACGGCGTCATGGTGGCCCGTGGCGACCTGGGCGTGGAGATGGCGGCCGAGGAAGTGCCCCTGCTGCAGAAGGAGCTGATCCGCAAGGCCAACTCCATGGGCATCCCGATCATCACGGCCACCCAGATGCTCGACAGCATGGTGGCCAATGCCCGGCCCACCCGCGCTGAGGTGAGCGATGTGGCGAACGCGATCCTCGATGGCACCGATGCGGTGATGCTCTCCAACGAAACCGCCGTTGGCGACTACGCCGTTGAGGCCGTGGAAACCATGGACCGGATCGCCAGGCGCATTGAAAAGGATTACCCAAACCGCCAGCCCGACACCCAGCTGGCCTGCACGATCCCCAACGCCATCAGCATGGCGGTGAGCACGATCGCCACCCAACTCGATGCGGCCGCGATCTTGACGCTCACCAAAAGTGGCGCCACGGGGCGCACCGTCAGCAAGTTCCGCCCCTCAACGCCAATCCTGGCGATCACCAGCGACGTCAAGGTGGCCCGCCAGCTGCAACTGGTTTGGGGTGTGAATCCCCTGGTGATTGCCACCCAGGCCTCCACCAGCCGCACCTTCAGCCTTGCCATGGGTGTTGCCCAAGAACAGAAGTTGCTGCAAGACGGCGATCTGGTGATCCAAACCGCTGGAACTCTGGCCGGCGTCAGTGGATCCACCGATCTGGTCAAGGTGGGCATCGTTTCAGCCGTGCTTGGACGGGGCACAGGTTTTGGCAGCCAACCGGTGAGCGGCCAGGTGTGCATTGCCAATTCACCCCAGGAAGCCGCCCGCATCGAAGCCGGCGAGATCTTGGTGGTGCCGCACACCGATGCGAACTACCTCGAAGCCATTCGCCGCTGCGGGGGGGTGATCGCTGAAGAAGATGGCAGCCAAAGCCATGCCGCTGTGATCGGCCAGCGTCTCGGGATCCCAGTCATCACAGGGGTGGCCAATGCCACCCGCGACGTGCGCCAAGGAGAGGTGGTTACCCTCGATGTCCGCTACGGGATGGTGCACCGCGGCACCCACGTCCATGACCACAGCAGCGCCGACACGATCGGTTGAATCCGCCGCGGTGGTCGTTGCCCGACTACCGCTCCGTGAAACCGTCGGAATGGCCCTGGGCGCGCTTGGGGCCAACCGCTTGCGCTCTCTGCTGACGATGCTGGGCATCGTCATTGGCAATGCTTCGGTGATCACCCTGGTGGGTGTGGGGCAGGGCGCCCAAAATCTCGCCAAAGATCAGCTCAGCAGCCTGGGGGCCAACGTGCTGTTTGTGGTGCCGGGCAATAACGACACCCGCCGGCGTGGCATTAGCAATCCCAAAACCCTGGTTTTGGCCGATGCCGACGCCATCGCGGAGCAGGTGCCCAGCGTGGCCAAAGTGGCCCCTCAAATCACCACCAGCCAAACGGTTCGGGCCGGCAACCTCAGCGCCACGGTGACCGTGACGGGAATCACGCCGGAATTTCTCTCTGTGCGGCGCTTCGACATGGCCCAGGGCCGTTTCTTCTCAAACGAAGACCTCAAAGCTGCCCGCACCGTGACGGTGCTCGGACCCGATCTAGCCGAGCGACTGCTGCCTGAAGGCTCGCCGATCGGACGCTCTGTTCGCATCAAGAACCAGAGCTTCCAGGTGATCGGAATCATGGCCTCCAAGGGGGCCTTCCTGGGACAAAACCAAGACGATGCGGCCTACGTGCCGTTGACCACGATGGTGAACCGCCTGAGTGGACGTGATCCCACCTATGGCACCTCCTTGAGCTTCATCAGCGTTGAGGCCCGCGACCCGGCATCCATTAGTGCCGCAAGGTTTCAGATCACCAACCTGCTGAGGCAACGGCACCGGATCCTGCGGGAAGACGATTTCGCTGTGAGATCCCAAAAAGATGCCCTCTCGATCGTGGGCACGATCACCGGAGGGCTCACCTTGATGCTTGCCGCCATTGGCGGTATTTCCCTCTTGGTGGGCGGCATCGGGATCATGAACATCATGTTGGTGTCGGTGAGTGAGCGCACCCAAGAGATCGGGCTGCGCAAGGCCGTGGGAGCCCGCAGCGGTGATGTATTGCTGCAATTTTTGGTCGAAGCGCTGGTGGTCTCCAGCCTTGGTGGCTTGCTGGGCAGTGGTCTTGGGGTTGGCGCGGTGATGGCGGTAGCGGCGTTCACCCCGCTACCCGCCAGCATTGGAGCGGTGAGCGTGCTGGGCACGGTGTTGCTCTCCGGCTCGATCGGTCTGTTCTTTGGCGTTGTTCCAGCGCGCCGCGCCGCCCAACTCGATCCGATCGTGGCCCTCAGACGCTTGTGAGCGAAGTGGCCATCGCGATGATCGAATGCGACGGCCGCTGGCTGCTGCAGCTGCGTGACGACACCGAGGGGATTCTCTATCCCGGCCAGTGGGCCCTCTTTGGAGGACATCTCGATCCCGGGGAGACCCCTGAGGTGGCCTTGCGGCGCGAACTGGAAGAAGAGATCAATTGGGCTGGCAGCGATCTGGCCCCTTGGTTTGAACAGCGCGATGACCAGCGCATCCGCCATTTTTTTCGAGGCCCTCTGGCCGTTCCGCTGGAGTCCCTCACGCTGCTGGAGGGGCAAGACATGGTGGTCGCCGCACTCGATGAGTTGCTCAGCGGCTCGATCTGGAGCCCGAAGTGCCAACAGCGGCGCCCGCTAGCCCCTTCGCTGCAACGGGCTGTACAAGAGCTGAAAAAAGAACGCGATCAAGCCTGAGAAGACTTTACAATCGCGAAACATTTTTGGTGGCACGGGGCGCTTCCTATGAACAACCGCTGGCGACTGATTGCGCTTTGGGCCCTGCCCATCGCCCTGGTTGTCTTCTTTGGTTTGCAAGTGGTTCGCAGCGGCGGCCCAATGCAGGCGGCCAATGGCCCCACAGAAGCTCCGCGCAACAGCGCCGTGGCGCGCGTGGCTTACGGCCGTTTCCTCGACTACCTCGAGGCCGGCCGCATCACCGCTGTTGATGTGTACGACGGTGGCCGCACCGCAGTTGTCGAGGCGGTTGACCCTTATATCGATAACCGCGTCCAGCGCCTGCGCGTTGACCTGCCTGGTCTTGCCCCTGAATTGATCAGCCAGATCGAAGAGCAAGGCATCAGCTTCGATGTTCATCCTCCCCGCACCACCCCACCGGCCCTCGGGATCCTTGGCAATCTGGCTTTCCCGCTGCTGCTGATCGGCGCCCTGATCTTCTTGGCTCGCCGCTCCAACAACATGCCCGGGGGCCCTGGTCAGGCCATGCAATTCGGCAAGAGCAAAGCCCGCTTTGCCATGGAAGCGGAAACCGGCGTCATGTTTGACGACGTGGCTGGTGTGGAAGAAGCCAAGCAAGACCTCGAAGAGGTGGTCACCTTCCTCAAGCAACCTGAGCGTTTCTCTGCACTGGGCGCCACGATCCCCCGCGGTGTGCTGTTGGTGGGCCCTCCTGGAACCGGTAAAACACTCCTGGCCAAGGCCATTGCCGGCGAAGCCGGTGTGCCGTTCTTCTCCCTTTCCGGTTCGGAATTCGTCGAGATGTTTGTGGGCGTTGGCGCCAGCCGCGTTCGCGACCTGTTCAAACGCGCCAAAGAGAACGCTCCCTGCTTGATTTTCATCGACGAGATCGACGCCGTTGGCCGTCAACGCGGTGCCGGTGTCGGTGGTGGTAATGACGAACGTGAGCAGACCCTCAACCAGCTGCTCACCGAGATGGACGGCTTTGAAGGCAACAGCGGCATCATCCTGCTGGCCGCCACCAACCGCCCCGATGTGCTCGATTCAGCGCTGATGCGTCCCGGCCGCTTTGACCGTCAGGTGACGGTGGATGCGCCCGACATCAAGGGCCGCCTCTCCATCTTGGAAGTGCACTCCCGCAACAAAAAGCTGGCCGAAGACGTCAGCCTTGAGGTGATCGCTCGACGCACCCCCGGTTTCACAGGAGCTGATCTCGCCAACCTGCTCAACGAAGCCGCCATTTTGACGGCACGCCGCCGCAAGGAAGCCACCACGTTGGCCGAAATCGACGATGCCGTTGATCGCGTGATTGCTGGCATGGAGGGGCAACCTCTGACCGATGGCCGCAGCAAGCGTTTGATCGCTTATCACGAAGTGGGCCATGCCTTGGTGGGAACCCTGGTCAAGGATCACGATCCCGTGCAGAAGGTGACCCTGATTCCTCGCGGTCAGGCCCAGGGTTTGACCTGGTTTGCACCTGATGAAGAGCAAATGCTGGTGAGCCGCGCCCAACTGCGTGCCCGGATCATGGGCGCTCTCGGCGGCCGCGCTGCTGAAGACATTGTCTTTGGCCACGCTGAAGTCACCACCGGTGCCGGTGGCGATATCCAACAGGTGGCCAGCATGGCCCGGCAGATGGTGACCCGCTTTGGCATGAGTGACTTGGGTCCTCTCTCCCTCGAGGCCGGCAACCAGGAGGTGTTCTTGGGCCGTGACCTGATGACCCGCAGCGACGTCTCAGACTCGATCACCAATCAGATCGATGAGCAAGTGCGCTCCATCGTTGAGCGCTGCTACAAGGAAACCGTTGACCTGCTTGCCGATCAACGCGACTGCATGGATCGCCTGGTGGATCTGCTGATCGAAAAGGAAACCCTTGATGGCGATGACTTCAGAGATGTTGTTGCTGAGTTCGCGAGCATCCCTGAAAAGGATCGTTTCAGCCCTCTTTTACCTGTTAATAGCTAAGCGGGGACATAGTAGGAAGACTGCCGATTAGCCATTACACCCCGTGCCGAAGCTGCGCGATCAGGACGGAGAGTTTGAGGGGCCAATTCCATCAGGCGAAGCGGGTACCCACTCGCCGATGGAAAGTCATACGGGTTATCGGGGGGATGATTGGTCCCCTCAACGGCTGGTGTTCCACCAAAATCTGGAACAATTTGCTGAGCGAGTTGGCTTGATCGTTGCCTTGCAAGGCAACGGAAAAATCAGCCAAGAAAAAGCTTTCAGTGAGATCCGCCAAATTTGGAAGGATCTCAAAGAAAGCCGAGGTGAGTTACTGGATTTGTAGTCCTATTTGAACGGTTTTAAATCGCGTGAATCGGTCGTTGATCGATCACCTTGTCGATCAGGCCATACTCAGCCGCCTCAGCGGGAGACATGAAAAAGTCGCGGTCGGTGTCTTTTTGAATCCGATCGAGGGGCTGGCCGGTGCGTTGGGCCAGTTCCTCATTGAGGCGCTTTTTCAAAAACAAGATTTCATCGGCCTGAATGCGGATATCGCTGGCCTGACCCTGGGCACCGCCCAAGGGCTGGTGAATCATGATCCGCGAGTGCTGCAGGCTGCTGCGCTTGCCAGGAGCGCCGGCGGCGAGCAAGAAAGCACCCATGCTGGCGGCCAAGCCAACACACACCGTCTGCACGTCGGGTTTGACGTGTTGCATGGTGTCGAAAATGCCAAGGCCGTCATAGACGGAACCACCGGGTGAGTTGATGTACAGGAAGATGTCCTTGTCAGGATCTTCTGCCTCGAGGAACAGCAATTGAGCAACGATCCGGTTGGCCGATTCGGCGGTCACCGGTTCACCCATGAAGATGATCCGCTCACGCAACAGGCGGGAGTAAATGTCAAACGCCCTTTCGCCCCGTCCGGACTCCTCGATCACGATGGGAATCATGGGGACATCAGGTCAGATAGGGCGATCTTACCGACGAAAACCAGGACTCTGAGCGCTAAGGTCTCAGTCCTGCAGAGCATGGTCTTGAGCAACCCGCAAACCGTTGCCGACAGCAAGCGCCGTTTTTACGCCGCCTACCCCCATGTCATCCCCGGTCTCTACCGGCGGGTGGTGGATGAATTGTTGGTGGAGTTGCACCTGCTCGCTGGGCAGGCCGGCTTCCAGGCCGATTCGCTGTTTGCGATGGGGCTCACCCAAGTGTTCGACAACCTGATGCAGGGGTTCAAACCTGCTGAACGTCAGAAGGAGCTGTTTGCGGCGATCTGCTCTGGAGCTGGCCTAAAGGCGGATCAACTACGCAAAGACGCCAAGCAGCTCAGGGAGCATCTGGTTCCCCATGGCGAAGCCGAAATCAAATCCTGGATCGAGCAGCAGGGCCAAGGAGCACCGGATGTGCTCAAGCACGTCTTACAGCAGGCAGGCCGCAGCGATTTCCACTACTCACGCCTGCATGCCGTTGGGCTGATGGGGCTGCTGCAAGACCTCAGCGGTGGCGATGACCAAGATCCCCAAGCCTTGCAAGAGCGGGCGCACCAATTGGGGCACAGTATGGGATTGCAGAAAGACAAACTGCAGAAAGACATGGGCCTCTATGCCAGCAATCTGGAGAAGATGTCGCAGGCCGTGGAGTTACTCGAGGAAACCGTGGCTGCTGAACGCCGCAAGCGCGAGCAGCGTCAGGGTGAACCTGCTTCTGCTGCCACAGGCCAAGTGAGCGAGCCGGCCAGCTGAGCGGGGCCACCGCTTTGATGCGCTGGCTGCCACTCGGCATCCAGTTGCTGCAGACCGCCCCACAACGCAGGTAGCCCTACCGGCAGCAACTGCAGCTGCTGCATGGCTGCAGGCGCGGCACTGAGCTGCAAGCCCTCACGCAACACAGCACCAGATGGTGGTTGGGGCTGGCTGGCTAACGGGACATCAGCCCCCAACACCACCAACAATTCACCGCTGGGGAACCATCGCCATCCGGCTTGAACAGGACCATCAGGCTGCTGAACGCGCCTGATCGGACCCTCAGCGCTGATGGGCCATCCCGGCGCCTGCTGAGTTTCTAGCTGCCTCTGCAAACGCGCCACATCCAAGCGGTGGCGATCAGCGGGCCACAAGCGAAGCCAGAGACTGGCGCGATAGGGCGATTGCTCTGGGTTGCGGCGAAGCTCCAACTGAAATGGGCTATTCAGCAACCAGCTGCGATGGGGCAGCAGCACTGCAGGCCAGCTGAGGGCATCCAGCAAGGGCTGCAAGAGCGGCGCCATCCGGCGCCCCTGGAGCCGCAAAACAACGGGGTCCGGCAAGATGCTGGATGGACGTCTCGCCGGGGCCCGCAAAGCGGCTTGCAGGGCTGCTGGACGGGTGCTGACCTGTCCCCAGAAACGATCCCCGCGCAGCGTTAAGCAGCCCCAGCGCAGGGGTTCAGCCAGAGGAGACCAACTCCCCAACCAACCGGCCAGGGCCTCGCCTTGCCAAAACAGAGCCGGTGGTGAACCAGCCAATGCTTCACAGCGGAGTTCAGAACTGTTTTGACCCTCCAACCCCTGCTGCAGGCTTTGGAGGCTGAGGGCATCGGCAGCAACAAGGCGGTAATTCCCCAAACGCAGGCTGTGGGGGAGTCCATCGAGCTCTGCACCCCCACGCAACATCAAATAGGGGGGAGCTCCGGCATGTTCACCCCACAGCTGAAACCAGCTGATCGCTTTGTTGCGCCAGAGCTTTGCGGCCAAAGGTTGCGGCAAACGCTGCAGCCACAGCGCTGGAGGCTGCGGCCGAGGCAGCACAGGAAATGCCTGAATCAGGTCGCTGATGGGAAGCAGCTGCGTCAGCTCTGGGCTGGCCGATGGGGGCGCCGTCGCCCATAGCAACGCAGCCAAAGCGGCTGGCCCTGCAGCTGCCGCTAGGGATCCGAGCAAACGGCGCATGGCCGATTAATCACGCTTGCGGCGGCGGCGATCACGCCACTCCACCGCTGAGAGGTAGATCACACCACCACTAACGAACAGCAACAAAGCCGCTGCCACCGTGGCCAGCAGGGTTGTCCCCGGCAGCTCAACCACGGACATCAGATGGGGATCAGAAATTGATGGATCCGTCGCCGTTGCGGCCCCAGACCACCATGGCGATCGAGAAGGTGAACGTGGCAGCCAAAGCAGCCCAACCCAAGGAGATCAGCACTGGACAGTCGATCAAACGTGCTGACTGTACTGAAAGCTGGAGGGGTGATTGCGCAGAATGGCGCAGTTGGTAGGAATTCAGCATTGACCAGCTCAGCTCCCAGCCGCCAAACAGCCGGCAGCACCCTGCTGGAGCGGGCTCCCTATCCCAATTTCAAGGTGGTGGTCCTCAACGATGAGGTGAACACCTTCCAGCACGTGGTGGATTGCCTGGTGAAGTACATCCCTGCCATGGATCCCGACCGCGCCTGGTCATTAGCTCAGCAGATCGATAGCGATGGCCAAGCCGTGGTTTGGGTGGGTCCGCAGGAGCAAGCCGAGCTATATCACATGCAATTGGGCGCTGAGGGCCTGACCATGGCCCCACTGGAGCGGGCCTGAGGCCATGGGACGGGTGGTGATCACCCACAGCACCTACCTCGAAGGATTGATCCCGCTGCTCAAGCAATTGGCCAAGGATCCCCAAGTGGTGACGGTGACACCGGCGGTGATCAGCCGCGTCAAAGGCCGCTGCCAAGGACTCAAGCTGCGGATCTCAGCACCCATTAGCGGGGGCCACAAAGTGGTGGCTCGGCGCGGCACCAGCGCACAGGAGGTGTTCGTTGTCACGCCCCTGGAGCGCAGCGCCTTGCAGCAGCGGCTCGACGCCTTACTCAATAACCCTTGAGTTCAATCCCATTGCCTTCCGGATCGGTGAACTGAATCGACGGACCATCCCCATCTGTGCCAAAGCGGCTTTGCAAGGTGGCTTTGGCATCGATGCCATGGCTTTGCAAATGGCTCAGCAGCGCCGGCGGATCAAAGGGCTGAACCTTGAAGGCCACATGGTCAACATTTCGGCCCGAGGCAGCCGGGAGCTTGGTATCGCCGCTGGCACCACCGCTGCGGCCCAGAACTCCGTTGACAGGCACCAAATCAATCAAGGCGCTACCAGCGCGCAAATGCCATAGATCGAGGGGAGCGTTGTGCTTGGCGACTTCACAGCCGAGTACCTCGGTATAGAAGGCCAGCATGGGCTCAAGATCACGCACCCGAATCACGACGTGATCGATACCCATCAGGGGAATGGGGGAGGCTTGGGCCATGAACTTCCGATAGCTGGATGCACCGCTGAAGGACTTAAACCACCGAATGCCCTTGGATTCGCGGCAATCCCGTGGCGGTTGTTAGTCCAGCAATCGCAGCCAAGCCCACCAAAACAATCCCACCACCAAACCAATCACCACCAGCTGCTCAATCACCAAACGCTGAGCTTCGGGGTCCATGGCCTAGGCCTGCTGCTGAATGGCTTGCTCGAGGCGTTCCAAGCGCTGCTCCCGGGACCCCCACAACTCCAACACCCTTGGAGCTGCCTGCTCAGGCAACACGGCCCAACGCTGATCGCGATAAATCTGCTTGAAGATGGCATCCACCTCATCGCGATAGGGCAAATCAATCGGACGAATCCCGTCGTTTTCCATCTCCACTGGCCATTCGTTCGTGATCGGGAAGAACACAAGCCAGTCGAGAGACTCCAATGAGCGGCGCACCGCAGGCACCATCATCTCAACGAATGCATCATCGATGTCGGTCGTTTTGTAGTTAGCCGTGTACTGGGAGTAAGCGATGTAATCGATGGGGCAACGATCAAAAATCACACAATCACTTGAGTTGCTGTAAGCGTGAACGCGGCTGATGTTGTAGTACATCTGCAAGCCATTATCGAAGCGATGACATTCCTGACGGAAGCGAATGTCATAGCCCTCAGCATGCAGCGCTCGAAATGGCTCTTCTTCCCGCACGTACTGCGGATGGCGGGCAACCCAGTCATGCACAAAGGTGCTTTTGCCCTGGGAATGGGCTCCACTGACAGCAATGCGCATCGGCTCGCCGGGATCTACTCCGGTTTAATCAATCTTGGGGCTGATCAGCTCCTACTTCAAAGGCCGCTGTCCCGATCCGAAGAGATCCAGGGGAGCCCGATTGGTTTTGAGATTCGCCAGGAATTTTTTCCAGAAGCGGCGCAGTGCCTCAACAAAACGCATCGCGAGAAAGCAGTGGCATCTCCCCAGTCAACACGGTGGGCTCAGCTGCGTCCATTCCACTCCTCAAGGGTTTTCGGCAGCTCATCACCACTTTTCAGTTGCAGCAGCTCTTTATTGGGAAACATGGTTGTGACCTTATTCCAAGCCTCGTATTGCAGGGTCGTCGTGGTGCTCACCTCTAGCTCTTCTGTGGAGCCATCGCGCGCTTTAAAAACAGCAGTCCACCAGGCCATGGCAAATTTCCTTTGGCGGCACTCAAACACTTGAGCTACCAGGCTGCCAATGAATGTTGTCAGACATTCATCAACCCAAGGTCAGCATCGCTGGGCGTTGATCAGTAGCCAACGCGCCGAACTCCGATCAAATTCCGTGTCAAGGAATTGTCTTGATCAGATTTTGACTTGGTATAGAGCACCAAACCATCCACCTCGAGGCGATACATCGTTGCCTGGCAATCATCCAAACCAGGAATCAGAACCGTTGAAGGGGTGATACAACCAGGTGTGTTTTGCTGATCCATCAACGACACCACATCGCCGATGAGGCACTCGTCGTTGTTGCGCACAATCTCTGGGTCGTAGTTGAAACCCTGCACAGTTCCATCTTTGAGCAGAAAACGCTCGTTCACCAAGATCGGATCAGCCGCTTGGAACTGAGCCTCATTCCAGCTAGCGATGCATGTTTCCTGCTGGGCGCGCTGCTCTGCAGCCTGCTGCTGGAACTGCTCCACGGTTTGGTCGAGATCCTGGGCCAGCGCTGGGCTGCTCAAACCAAGAGCAACCAAAGAGAAGAGGATTCTTTTCATACAGCCAGTGTGCTGCTGTTGGGATGGTTTGGCAGGCCCCCGGTAAGAGGCTGTTGACGACCAAATCCAATGCACGCCTGCTTTGCCCACACCAAGTCACACACCAACACTCAAAACGAGCCCCAACAGGTGACCTCAACGTTGGCGCTACCGCTGCGTTGGCTGGCCTCGCATTCCTCAAGGAAGCGTGTGCCCAACTTGTTAGCCAGCGCATCGTCCTTGATGAACACCGTTGCTTCTCGGTTCTGGAACGATTCAGCGGAGGCTTTGTGAGCCGTGGCAGCCTCCACGCCAAGAAATACTGCTCCACCGATCAAACCGCCAGCGGCAGAGCCAATCACCAAACGAGTCAGAGCGTTCATAGGAGATCAACATCTCCTTCCAGGGTGTGGACAGCAGCGGTCCAGCCACATCCCCCGTTTTGGTGAATCGACAACACGGCACCTGCCCAATCAGAACCTCTCATGCGCTGAAGCAGTTCTGAAAACCGGGGGAATCAGGCGTTGCCGGTCCATCGAAACAGAAGTTCGTTGCCGAACGTTTCGAGTCCCTACGTCGTATGACGACCTCGATGGCACAACACAGCAGCGTGTCTTCGATTTGATCGAGCGAGCCAAGGACAACGACATCCATGCATAGCGTTTCAACCGGACCGCTCTGGTTCTCCTTAATCAACAAAGTGCTCAAAGCAAGCGCATCGCGGCGCTGGAAAGCCAAGACAAAACCCTGGTGGGTGTCATTGGAAGGCATCAGCACCCATTCCAGCGGGGTGCAAAAGCGTTGGAACTCCTCTCCAACCAGGGCCTTGTCGAGCCAATCAGCGTGGATTTATCGCCAGCGCTGAGCCATCACCAAGGCGTTCAACTCAGCGGTGGGAGCCGACAAACCCCGAGACGCGTTGCCACAACAATTGGGTGGACCGCCGTGCCGTGATGACCTGAGGTTCGACCTGGATAAACCAGAAGGGGGAGAAAAGCGGAGCTTCGTTTCCAGCTACTGGGCCGGTCTACGTCACTTCCGGGACATCTCCCCCAAGTCGAAAAGGGAGTCAGATCAGAACACTTGGCAGGGCAAACACCAACACAGCAGTCCGAACCGAATTTAGGGGGTTTGACCAGGAGCAGGCCAGTGCTCACGCACCTCTTGCAAACGTTCCATGGCTTCACGACGGCGCAACCCAGGGTCTTTGGCTTGCAGCAGGAAGGTGATGTGACCCAACTTCCGCCCTGGCCTCGACTGCTCTTTGCCGTACCAGTGCACGTGGGCCCCAGGCAGGCGCTCCAACTGCTGCAGACGATCGCTGTAGGGACAGTCCGACGTTTCAAAGCCAAGCAGATTCACCATGAAGGCCCCTGAGGCCAGCCACTCCACAGCTGCGGGCGGTTCGCCGCTCAGCAACCTCAGCTGCTGCTGGAACTGACTGGTGCTGCAGGCCTCAATCGAAAAGTGGCCGGAGTTATGGGTGCGCGGAGCCAGCTCATTAATCAACAGTCCTTGAGGCCCCAAGAACATTTCGATCGCCAGCACGCCGACGTAGTCGAGTGCTGTGACGAGTGACACCGCAATCGAACGGACACGGGCCTCCACTGCATGGCTCACGCCTGCTGGTGCCAACACCCACTCGCAGACCTGCTGATGTTGGTGGGTTTCCACCAATGGCATCAGTTCCACCTGCCCGGCCGCATCGCGCGCCACCACCACGGCCAGCTCATGCTCAAACGGGACCAGTTCCTCGAGGATCCAGCGGCGCGGATCAACGCGCATCAACAACGCTTCAAGCGATGCGCGGTTCAGCACCCGTTCGGTTCCCTGGCCGTCGTAACCGCCTGTCATCGCCTTGGCCATGGCGGGAAGTTCCATGTGCTCCGGCAACGCACCACCAGCACTCACCACCTCCGCCAGGTCGCACCAGCGCGGGCACGGCAGGTTGAGCCGCTCGAGCAGCAGGTGCTGACTGCGTTTATCCACCAACTGCTGCAGAACAGCCGCCGAAGGCTGAAATTCCAAGCCACGCTCCTCCAGCTGAGCAATGGTCTTGAGATCAACCCACTCGTTCTCAAAACCAATCGCATCGCAATGCTCAGCCAACTGAGTTGTCGCCGCGCCATCAGGCGCCGCGCCGATCACCACCTCATCAGCAAGCTTGCAAGCTGGATCGCTGGCACTGGATGCCTGCAGGGCCAAGTTCAATCCCATCGCAGCGGCAGCTTCCGCCAACATCACCGCCAGCTGGCCGCTTCCAACGATGCCCGGCCGCTTCACAGGCAGCTCAAATCAATCTCTCAATCTAGTTGGCGCTACCGGTCTTCAGCCCTTGCTGAATCAGGCCAAGCACCAGCACCACCAGAAAAAGGGCCAAACCCGCTGTGCAGGCATAGCTGATCTCCAGCTCCTGGAAGGCCAAGTCGTAGACGTAATAGACAACGGTTCGGGTGGAATCAGCGGGTCCGCCCTGGGTCATCAAAAACACCTCTTCAAACACCTTGGTGGCGGCAATGGCCGAGATCACCGCAACCAAGGCCACATAGGGGCGCAGCAGGGGCAAGGTGATGTCGAGGTGTTGCCTCCAGCCGACGCTGCCATCAAGTTCAGCGGCTTCGTAGAGGTCTTTTGGAATGCCCTGCAGCCCGGCCAAAAAGATGACCATGTAGTAGCCAAGGCCTTTCCAAAGGGTCACCAGCATGACCGAGGGCAAAGCAAGCAGAGGATCGGTGAGAAAGCCAATCGGCGTGAACGCATCACCAAATAGCGCTTGGCCCCAGCCATTGATCAAGCCGTTTTCCGCATAGAGCCAGCGGAAAGCAATGGCGGCCACCACAATCGACACCAGCACAGGGGTGTAGAAGGCGCCTCGGAACCAATGCATCCCCGGCAACGCCCGATTCACCAGAACCGCCAGGGCTAAGGCGCCCAACACGATCGGTGGCACCACGCCCACCAAGTAGATCGCCGTGGTGCCAAGCACCCGCAAAAACATCGGATCAGCCAGCAACCGTTGGATGTTGGCCAAGCCAATGAACTGCAGTGGCTCACTGACATCGAGGCCAGAGCGGGTGAAGCTCATCAACAGCGCCATCAGGGCAGGCACCAGCACGGTGAGGCACACCAGCACCATCGCTGGCGCCACGAAAAGCCAAGGAAGCCAGAGGGAGCGGCGCATGCCTTCGGTTCGCTGCCTGCGCATTGTGAGCCAAACAGGCCATACATTCAGAAGCTCTGGTTCTGTGGTGTCGATGGACAGCGGCGGCGCGATGACAACCGTGACGGTGGAGCTGACGCGCCCCTATGACGTTGTGATTGGCCAGGGCTCACTGCACCAGCTAGGCGAGCGCCTCAAGCAGCAAGCCATCCGAGCGGGCACCAAAATTTTGGTGGTGTCGAACCCAGTGGTGGCTGAGCACTACGGCGCCACAGTGATGGGATCGCTCAGCTCCGCTGGCTACGAAGCCGAGCTGCTGGTGATTGAAGCCGGGGAAGAGCAAAAAACGCCGGCCACCGTGGCTCAGATCCATGACAAGGCCTACGCCATGCAGCTCGAGCGCAGCTCGTTGATGCTGGCGCTCGGCGGCGGTGTGGTGGGTGACATGACCGGCTTTGCTGCCGCCACTTGGTTGCGGGGTGTCGCCGTGGTGCAGGTGCCCACCACCTTGCTGGCGATGGTGGATGCCGCCATTGGCGGCAAAACCGGCGTGAACCACCCCGGCGGGAAAAACTTGATCGGCGCCTTTCACCAGCCCAGGCTGGTGATGATTGATTCCGCCACCCTGGGCACGCTGCCGATCCGCGAAGTCCACGCCGGCATGGCCGAAGTGATCAAGTACGGCGTGATTGGCGATCCGGTGCTGTTTGAAGCCCTCGAGGCCCACGGGCCGCTGGACAGCCTCGAGGCCATTGGCTCAACCTTGATGCAACAGATCCTGCGCCGTTCAGCAGCTGCCAAGGCGCGCGTGGTGGCCCATGACGAGCGGGAAGGAAGCTTGCGGGCGATCCTCAATTACGGCCACACCCTTGGCCATGTGGTGGAAACCCTGACGGGTTACGGCACGTACTTGCACGGCGAAGCCGTTGGCATCGGCATGCATGCCGCTGGTCTGCTGAGCCAGCGGCTTGGGCTATGGAGCGCTGATGAGCAGCAGCGACAGTTGACGTTGCTGAAGCGCTGCGGCCTGCCGTGGCAAGCCCCTGAGCTGAACACCGAAGCGATCCGAACCGCCATCCTGCGCGATAAAAAAGTGCAAAACGGCCGCGTCCGCTTTGTGCTGCCCACCGCCATCGGCCAGGTGGTGATCCGCGACGACGTGGACATTGAAGCTGCCGTAGCAGCGCTCAAAGCCACCAGCGGCGTTGAGGCCTAACAGCAGGGCAACTCAGCGGTCAGGGTTGCGGATCGGAACGCAATGCCAGCGTGCACTTGCCAAGGTTCTTCTTGGCGATCAACCAGCGCAACCTTGCTGAATCCCAGCTGCTCAAAGGCTGCGCAGAACTCGGATTCCAGCCATGCGCCACTGATGCAACCGCTCCACAGATCGGGATCCTGCTGCAACTCCAACGGCACAGGCTTGTCGCAAATGATGTCGCTGATGGCCAGGCGCCCCCCAGGCGCCGTGACACGCCTGATTTCCTGAAGCAGCTGGCCGCGCCGGGACGGCTGCACCAAATTCAATACACAGTTGCTCAGCACCACATCGATGCAGCCATCGGCAAGCAAGGGCTGACCGTCGAGGTCTTCAGCCAGCTGATCGATCTCAGCGCGCCGAAACGACACATTCCCGTAACCAATTTGACTCGCCACAGAGCCGCAGGCGCTGTTGGCCAGCTCCAGCATGTTGGGATTGCGGTCGAGTCCGAGCACCGAACCCTCAGCGCCCACCAGCTGACTGCAGATGAAGGCGTTTTTACCGCTACCACTGCCCAGGTCAAGCACGCGATCGCCAGGGCGAACCCAGCGGGTGGGGTTTCCGCAGCCGTAATCACGGCTGACCACCTCCTTGGGAATGGCCGCTAACAGAGCCGGATCAAACGGGACTGCAGCACACAAGCAAACTTCCTGCTCTAGGGCAGCAGCTCCGTAGCGCTCGTCAATGGCATCCCGGTGATCGGGAGGACAACAGGGATTAGGCATTAAGAGAACCTAATGGCAGGGTGCTGCGCCGATTGGTGCAATCAACGAACACCCCTATCTGGGCCATGACCCACTCAGTACTTATCGCTGGTGGTGACCGGAATTCCAACCAAGTCCTCGAGTTCATCCAGCTGCGGACGGCGCATGACAAAAGCCTTCAGCGGTGAAGAGCTCATGCCGATGGCGCGGATGATCAAAAAGTCCAATGAGAAACGACCAGCCCCAAGGAGAGCCACACACGCTGAGCCACCGAAGTAGAGGATCAACAACTCCAGCGCATAAATGTTGAATCCACCGGTGACGACGATTGAGTGATAGATCGCCACTGAAATCGTTCCCACAACAGCCAGGCCACCCAAGCGAGCACCAAGACCGAAAATCATCAACCAACTGCCGATGATTTCGGAATAGGCGGCGACGTAGGAGAGCAGAACTGGGAAAGGCAGATGCAGTGGTTTAACAACCGACTCAGCAAAGCCTTGGATATCAGCAAGCTTGTCGTAGCCGTGGTGGATCAAAACGCTTCCCACGCAAATGCGCAGGAGCAGAAGTCCAAGGGATCGAGCCATGACTGGCATGGGCTTTACATAACTACATCAACCCTAAGGAGGATTTTCCGCTGCTGTGGCTGCCGCTCGTTCGCAGCAAAACGCCAGGCATGACCTTGGATCACAAGGCAGGCTCCAACCATTGCAACGGAGAGCACTGGCCAAGCAGCTTGCCGATGGATCCGTCAATCGGATTCATGGCTCCCCTGGCAACACGCTGCGCGATCACCGGTTGATCGTTGGATACGCCCCTTCAACGCTTCAAAGATCCTGCGCAAGACTCCGCTGATCTCGCCATTGCGTTATGCCCCTGGTCACTATCAATGTCTGGCAGGGACTGTCCGAAACTCAAATTGATCAGATCCAGCAGGCAACCCATGCTTGCTTGGTGAAAGCTTGGGGCATTCCTGACAACGGCGGCTTCTACCTCATCAGCGAGCGTCCCCAATCAAGAATGCGAATCGACAGAACGATGTGGGGTATCGAGCGTTCCAGTCATCCACCCATCCTGTTGCAAATCACCTCCTCGCCAAGGAGTGCAGAGATGAAGACCAGCTTCTACAAGCTGCTTGCCGGCGAGTTTGCTCGACTTGGCTTTCGACCTGAGGATCTGTTCATCAGCATTACACCCAGCAACCCAGAAGATTGGTCCTTTGGCAATGGCGTAGCGCAGCTACTCGATGCCCCCCGAACGGCTGAGTCCTGTTCTGATTGAAGCCATCAGCTGGGCCACCAAGCCGGCGGACAGGCAGGCCGCTGCGGTGGCGTCGCCGAATCGCTTTCCAGCAACAACCACCAAAACCCACCCAACAGATGCGGGTCCACCAACCTCAGCAGTTGTTCACGGCGACTGAGGCGATCGGCCAACGCCAATGGACCTGGCTCGGAGAGGGCTGTGATCTCCTGGGCCAGCCCCAACTGCAGCAGCACCTCTCCCTGCAGCGCAGCCCCTTGCCAGCGCCAACCGGCAGCGGCAGCGAGCTGCTCAACCAAGGTTGTGCAGACATGGGCTGTGAGGTCCATACGCCCGGGATCGCGCAACAGCTCAGTGCTAGTGCGCTGTTCGCGGCAGGCCAACAAGGTGCCCCCATCACGGCTTGGGGCGTAGTAACGCGATGCCGGCATGGCGTAGTCAATCGCTAGCAGCCATCCCTGGCGCAAACAGGCCCGTGCCTGCTCGAGCCAGGGGCCCAGCGCAGGGCACCATTCACTGCTCCAGCCATCAGGCCGCCCGCCGCCACCGGGCGGCAACCCCAGCTGCTCCAACTGCTCCAGCACCGCCGGAGCCAAGCCAGCGCCCACCTCCCAGCAGGGCTGCTGCTGCCCATCGAGGCCCACCAGCCACTCATGCCAGTTGCCGTTCTGCAGGCCAAATCGCTGGACTGGCAAGGCATCAAGAAGCTCATGGGCCACGATCAATCCGCGGCGCGGTTCCGCTGCCAGCTGCTGCGGGGAACACCAGTGCACAGGCACCGCTGAGCCGGCCAAGGTTTGCCGCTGACGCGCCTGCAGCGCCGGACTGCTCTCCACTAGCACCAGCTCGAGCCGATCCAACCAAGCCGGAGATTCAGCGCCGATCCCAGCGATGAGATCGCGCATCAATTGACCATCGCCAGGACCCCACTCAATCAAGGTCAGAGGTCCTGACTCGGCGGCCAGGGCATCCAGGCAGGGCCGAAACTGGCGGGCCAACAATTCGGCAAATACTGGGCCTTGAGAGGGAGCGGTCACAAAATCGCCGCCAGAGCCGAAGCGCACCTGGCCACTGCCGTAATACCCATAGGCAGGGTCATTGAGCAGCCAATCCATCACCGCCACAAAGCTTTGCGGCCCAGCGCTGGCCTGAAGGCGCTGCACCAGCCAGGAGCTCTGCTGCTGTTCCACCACAACACCTCCGCTGGACATCAACGAGAATGCACCACCTCAATGCCGTTGGTTATGCCCCGCTGGTTGCTGTCTGCCATCTGCGCATTGCTGTTGTGCCTCTGGCAGCCATCGGCAGCCCTCGCCATCGACGACCCTTCGGTCTTACCGGATCAACCCACCCCTGTGATTGATCTGGCCAGGATCCTCACCGACAGCCAGCGCAAAAACCTGGAGCAAGAACTCGATGGCGTTGAAGCCAAGGTGGGCTGGAAATTGCGCGTACTCACCCAGTTCGATCAAACACCAGGACTGGCCGTGCGCGATTTCTGGCAGCTGGATGAGCGCAGCCTGCTGTTGATTGCCGACCCCCGCGGCGGCAACCTGTTGAACTTCAACGTGGGCGACGCTCTCTTTGCGCTGATGCCGCGCACCTACTGGGTGGAACTACAAACCCGCTTTGGCAATCAGTTTTATGTGCGCGACCACGGCGAAGACGGCGCCATTTTTGATGCCCTCGAAGCCGTTGAAATTTGCTTGGAGCGTGGTGGGTGCCAAGTGGTGCCTGGTTTGCCCCAAGAGCAGTGGATTCTCACCTTGATGACATCCATCTTGGGGGGATTGATCGTGGGAATTGCTGCATTCCCACGGGAACCGGATCAAACCATCGCCTGGTCTTGGGTGCTGCTGCTTTCACCGCTTTGGGTGATTCTCTTTGGCGTCTTTGGCATCGGCCCGGTGGTGACCCGCACGGCTGATTGGTTGCCACTGAGCCGCAATATTCTCGGCTTCATTGGGAGCAGCGTTGCCGCTTATCTCTTGGCTCAATATCTCACCAGCCGCAACAGCCAAGCAGGCGACAACCCCTAGATCAAAGGCCCTCGCTCACCTTGGCGAGCATGCACTCGAGACTGTCGTCGTTGCAGGGCTCAGGGGCCACCTCAACCTGTTGGGGCTCTTCCATCAGCGCGACAGGTGGGTGGATCTGACGCAACTTCTGCAGGTTGGCCTCATAGAAACGCTTGAGGCGGCCGTATTTCACAACCGGTTGGCCGTAGTAGCTGTAGCCACGCAGGGTGGGGAACGATGCCCACTCAGGTGCCAACTTGGCAGCCAACTGCGGGCTGAGCTCGCCGCGATCAGCCAAATGCATAGCGCCGCGTTTCTTGATCAGATACAGCGCGGCCTGATCTTGGGCATGGGGACCAAAGCCCACCAGGTCCAAAGCCCGAACAGCTATGCGCCAGGTGGCCGGCATGAATTGATAGGCCCCAGCAGCGGCGCTGGCATAGCCGCTGGTGTAATTCACCCGATCGGGATGGCGGTTCAGGGTTTTCATCAATGAACCGCCAAACATCACGCGATAGCCGATGTCAGCGCCTTCCTTCCAGGTGCCTTCGGCGTAGCGGATCGTGTTGAGCAGTGCGCGGCGCTCAGGCGTGATCGCAAACACCTTCGGCATGCGCGGCACGCTCGGCATGCGCAGGCGGGGAAAACGCAACTGTGCCAATTCGCTGGCTTCCGGTTCAGCGGCGGGCTGAGCTTTCGCTCCAGCAGCCAGAACAGGGGTGGCCGGCAACACGGCTACAGGTGCCAGCAAAACAGCAGCAAACAACCTGGAAGCTTGAGGGTGCTGAAGCCTCACAGATAAGGAATTAACGGGAGCGCTCGCGGCGAACCACGAGAAGCGATCGGCGCAAATATGCCCAGAATTGAGACTGATGGGATTATCCTTCGGACGGATAATAAATTGTCCCCGAGCGCTTGCTTGACATCAATTGGTCGGACAATTCGACAGCTTGAAGGCTCAATTCAGCGGCATTTGACTAACAAATTGTCAGCTAAAATAGCGACATCAAGCTGTCAGTATCAGCGCGATTGCGACAGCGCTGCGAACACCCATTCGCTCGCTGCGGCAGCCCCATCAGTCGGCAAAGGCAGACCCTGAGGCGGGGCCAAAGGCTGATCCAGCAACCATTGCCCTTGCTCAAAGGCGCGCCGAGTCAGCAGCCGATGAAAACCATGTTGCTGCAGGCCTTTCTGCAGAACTTCGGCCTCTGCAAATCCACTGCGCTCCACCACGACCAAGCCGCAGTTCTGTGAAAGCGCTTCAGCAAACGTGCTGTAACCAGGCTTGGTGATCACAACTGAACACAAGGGCATCACATCCACCGGGCGGAGGTCCTCGGCAAGCCAAGTGGCATTGGCGGCTTGTGCCAAGGCTTCATTGACAACCAAAAACTGCCAATCCGGCCAGCTCTGCAGCAGAGCTGGATCCAGCGGCAAGCCCAAACCGCCAAAGCACAGCAGGGCCGAGCGCTGCCTCAGGCCGCGCCAATTGAGACGCTCAGCGATGCATTCAGGCTGAAAACGGGGCTCGCTGGCGCCCAACCCCAGGGGTTGCACCGGAACATCCCACGGCATCGGCAAGGCGAAGGGGCAGCGCAGCAGCGTTTGACCGCGGCGGTAGTCAGCCAGGCTGCTTTGAGCCCAGTCCTGCAATGGACCACCCAGGTCTGCATAAATCGAATCCCAACCGAAATTCCCATGCCACAGCAACGGCCAGCCCAAGCGCTCGGCTAGGCGGGCAGCAGCCGGGGGGACATCGGCAACGATCACCACGGGCTCATGGGCCTGGCGCCAGTGCTCTAGCCAGCGGGCTTCAGCCTCGATTTGCTGAGGCAGCTGCTGCTCCAAACGCTCCAAGGCCTGCACCGTGGCTTCGGGATCACTGCCCAAGGCATCGGCTTGCACCACGCCTACATCCCATTGGCAGGAGCGGTGTTCATAGTTGAGACCCACAAAGGTTCGCCGCAGGAACGCCGCCGGCAATGCGGTTGAGAGAACAAACCGGCAGGCCGGCTGGCGAGCCGCTAGAGCCTGCAGCACGGCTGCTACCCGGGCGCCATGGCCAAAGCCATGGCTACTGATGCAAGCCACCACCAACATCGCGCTAGGGCACAGGGCTAAAGGGAGGGCTCATCGCCATGCTGCTGCGCCCAAGCCAAATCCTCATCGGTGAGAGTTTTCGCCAACAGTCGCCACACATCGCCGCGCTGCCACAGCACCCAAGCCAAGCGGTGTTGCCGGGGCGGCGGCACCATCCAGGCCGGCCGAAAAAAGTCTTCGGTCTCTTCCATCTAAACCACCCCCAGAATCCGGCGGACCGTGCTCACCGTCAGGCCAGTGGCTTTGCTGATGGAGCCATAGCTCTTGCCCTGGGCGCGCAGGTCGCGGACATGCTCAGCCTGCTCGTTGGTGTATTTGCGCTTGGGACCAAAGGGCACGCCCTTGTTGCGGGCGGCTTGGATGCCCTCACGGGAACGCTCCAACGAGAGCTCACGCTCCACCTGAACAGCAGCCGTTAGGACCCCGACCACCGGCTTAGCCATGGTCCCGAGGCCTTTCGTATCGACGCGCCCATCAAGGGTTCGAACGTGCACATCACGCTCGAGCAGCTCAGCGACCCGGCTGACGCAGTCCTCCATGGTTCTGCCCAGCCGATCGAGCTTGGGGATCAAAAGCACATCCCCGGGCCGGCAGGCATCAATGGCCCGCTGCAGCTCCACCCGTTCGCTGAAGGGTGCAGCACCGGAGATGTGCTCACTAAAGAGTTGATCCACAAGAGCCGCCTTGAGGCCCTCGAGCTGATGCTCGAGCTCCTGGGGCGTTGTGGAGCAACGCGCATAACCAACGAGCGCCATGGGGCCTCTTGTCGTAAGTGGATGCCTCTAGCGTGACACCTACTTACGACACATGCAAATTGCTTGTGAGCATTGGCGTATGTGGATGTGTCGAATGGAGCTAGTTACGACACAGCAGCTCAGGGGGCAACAAGCCCACCGGAATCCACCAACACCTGCTGCTCCAAGAGCTCGCCATCGAGGCCATACCAACGGTGGGCCGCGAGTTGGACGTCGCCGTTGTGATCCAGTTCGACCCACGAGAAATGACGCCAGGGCCTACCGGTTGCATCGATGCCATGGCGCGGAACACAAGCGGCATTGAGATAGACGGTGCCCTGCCGGTCCCGCTGCACGGTGCGGCGTTGCCCGGCTCCATGCCGCAGGCGATGGTGCATGTGGCCAAAGATCACCAAGGGCAGGGGCCTCTGCTTGCGGATCAAACGGATCGCTTCTTGCAGGTCTTGGTCGCCCCAATCACAGGCCGGACGTTTCCAATCACGGCCGCAGAGATCAGCCGCTTCACTCCCCAACCCGGTTGGACCGCTATGGGCAAGCAGCACCAAGGGACGATCCGCTGGTGCCTGAAGGGCTGCTGCACTAATGCGCTGGGCCGACTCAAACAAGCTGAGCTCGCCCCAATGGGCCTTCACCGCAGGAGAGAGATAAAAGCCACCGCCAGCACTGCCTGGCCGCCCACCGACCACAGAGAGGGGTACTGGATCCAGCGGCTTGAGCGACCAGCCGCAGTGCAGGCCACCAAGCGCTTGCTCCATCCGCGCCAGGGTGCGGCCACTGGCATCTTTGGCCGCGTCGTGGTTACCCAAAACGCAAGCCACCGGCAGCTCCAGCTCCCGCAGCAGGCGCGGCAACCTCACATCACCATCGGCCAGATCCCCCACCACCAAAAGGGCATCGGGCGCCAAAATCGTCAGCAACGAGGCATCGCCTTGGTCCCACTGACCGTGGAGATCTCCAGCGATGGCAAGTCGCAGCACAGTCCGGCGCGCAGGCGTTTCTACTCTTAGGGCACTGCGCCCTCCACTCCCCGCGTGTTTGCCGCCACTCAATCCGCCGCTCCGCGTCTGGATCAGGTCGAACGTATTGCGCAGCTACGGCAGCAACGCCATGCCGTGATCCTGGCGCACTACTACCAAGAGGACGCCATCCAAGACATCGCCGACTTCATCGGTGACTCCTTGGAACTCTCCCGCAAAGCAGCCAACACCGATGCCGAGGTGATCGTGTTTTGCGGGGTGCACTTCATGGCGGAGACCGCCAAGATCCTCAGCCCGCAGAAAACGGTGGTGCTGCCGGATCTCAACGCCGGCTGCTCGCTTGCTGATGCCTGCCCGGCCGATGGCTTTGCGCAATTCAAGGCGGAACACCCAGACCACGTGGTGATCAGCTACATCAACTGCTCAGCAGCGATCAAAGCCCAAAGCGATCTGATCTGCACCAGCAGCAACGCCGTGGCGATGGTGCAGTCGGTGCCGAGCGATCAACCAATCCTGTTTGCTCCCGATCAAAACCTGGGCCGCTGGGTCTCCCGCCAGGCGGGTCGTGAGCTCACGCTGTGGCCTGGCAGCTGCATGGTGCATGAAACCTTCAGCGAAGAAGCCTTACTTGGCTTGAAAGCGGCCCACCCCGATGCGGCGGTGATCGCCCACCCCGAATGCGAACAACATCTGCTGGACCTGGCCGATTTCATTGGCTCCACCAGCAAATTGCTGAACTACAGCCAATCCAGCGAAGCCAGCGGCTTCATCGTGCTCACCGAACCAGGAATCCTGCACCAGATGCGCAAGGCAGTCCCCAACAAAGAGTTTTATGCCGTGCCGGGGCTCGATGGCTGCAGCTGCAATGCCTGCCCCCATATGCGGCTCAACACCCTCGACAAGCTGGAGCAGTGTCTCGAAACTCTCGAACCAGCAATCGAACTCGATGAAGACCTGCGCTTACGAGCGCTCAAGCCCATCGAGCGGATGCTGGAGCTAAGCCGCTGATCGAGCACACCCCCGAAGGGCTCTTCTGCCAAGCCGCGAACGCTTGGATTGATCCCTGGCGACCCGTACCGCGGGCATTGATCACCCATGCCCACGCCGACCATGCCCGTGCTGGTTGTGGCGAGTACTGGGCGATTGGTCGCAGCGCTGCTGTGTTGCGTCAGCGGCTGGGGCAGCAGATCACTCTCAACTGCGTGAACTACGGCGATGAGCACCGCATTGGTGATGCACGAGTGTCGTTTCACAGCGCTGGCCATGTGCTGGGTTCAGCGCAAATCCGCCTGCAAGCCGGCGGTGAAACGTGGCTGGTCAGTGGCGACTACAAACGCGACAGCGATCCCAGTTGTGATCCTTTCTCGGTGGTGAGTACTGATGTGTTAATCAGCGAAGCCACCTTTGGCTTGCCGATCTACCGCTGGCCAGCTGGCCGAGATGTGGCGGCTGATCTACTGCAGTGGTGGCGCGACGCACCTGAGAGGGCATCGCTGCTGTTCTGCTACGCCTTCGGCAAAGCCCAACGACTACTCGCTGAGCTGCATCAGCTCGGAGTTAGCGACACGGTGCTGCTGCATGGGGCCATGGTGCCGATCACCCAGGCCTATCGCGATGAGGGCATTGCAATGGTGCCCACCGAAGCATTGAGCTCGTTGCCACGTCTGGCAGACCTATCGGGGAGGTTGGTGCTGGCACCCCCCTCGGCACACCGCAGCCCCTGGATGAAGCGCTTCAAGGCGCCGCAAACAGGGTTTGCCTCCGGCTGGATGGCCGTGCGCGGAGCCCGCCGGCGTCGTGGTTACGAGCGTGGCTTTGTGCTGAGTGATCACGCCGATTGGCCCGGCCTGCTGCAAACCGTGCGCGACTCAAAAGCGCAACAGGTGTATGTGACCCATGGCCAAAGCGACGTTTTGGCCCGCTACCTACGCGAGGTGGAGGGAATCGCCAGCGAACCACTCAGCACCCTGTTTGAAGGAGAAGCTGAGCACTAACAGCAGCTGTTGATTCAGAGCTTGTTGTCGTCAACTTTGTGCAGCTTATGGAGCTGCTCAACCACCTTGCTCTGGAACTTGTCTTTCTTCTGGTGCAACCAATCACCCACCTGATTGCGCTCCTCAGCGGTGAGGTTCATCTTCTGCAGGTAGTCCTTGGTGGCATCCCACAAGGCACTGCCGAACTCTTGGGAATGCCGGAGGCGCTCAGCCACACCGGCATGCAACTCATCGTTGTCGACGAGGGGATGGGTTTCGATGATGTCGGCGGTGGTATCGACGACAGGGGTTTCGGTGATATCAGCCATGGCAGAGACAAACGGACTGCTTTCAGTGTGAAAACAATTCGGGCAAACGATTTAAACCGCGCTGAGTAACCCCATCCGCAGGGCCATCACCGCCGCTTGGGTGCGATCACGCACACCCAACTTGCTGATCACAGTGCTGACGTGGGTTTTAACCGTTTCTTGTGAGATGAACAGCCGCTGGGCAATCTCCCGATTGCAGTAGCCCTCACTTAGAGCCTGCAGCACCTCCTGCTCCCGGCTGGAGAGCTGATCCAGGGCCTCAAGCCCCTCAGCCTCATCATCAGGGTGAAACGCCGCAGCATCCCGCACAGGTCCTGGGAAATAGGTGCCACCTTCGAGGGTGCGAGCAATCGCCTTCATGAAGTCGCCCTCACCACTGCCAAGCGACGACACAAAGATCACCCCTTGGGCACCAGCATCGAGGGCCTCACGCACCACCTCCTGGGTTTCACGGCGCAGAAACAACAAACAGATGCACTGGGGCCAGCGTTGGCGCAGCTCACGCACCAAGCTGATGCCATAGCCCTGCTCAAGATCTTCGGTGACAAGCACCAAATCAGGGGCCTGCGCCGCATGGGCTAAAGCTTCCTGCTCGCTCGTGCAGGCACCCATCAGCCCGTCTTGAAAAATCTGGCCAAGAGCCAAAGCGGCCAGAAGGAGACGATCTCCAAAACACAGCAACTTGCTGCGGCCTTTGAGCAGCTCTCTCACCGCGGGCAGCGCCTGTTGCACCGGAGCGGAATGCAGATCAATGTCCATCTCTTCAGCCTGGAGAGAGCGCGTTAAGAGAAGCCTTAACGCGGGCTAACTAATCCAGAGACACCTAGCAGAACGTGTCGATGGCGGAAATGCGTTGCCCATTCAGCGGCCATGGCGCCGCCACAACACCAGCGAGCGCCACTACCAATCAGCACTGGTGGCCTGAGCAAATCAACCTGGGACTGCTGCATCAACACAATCCAGCGGCGAACCCCCTAGGCAGCAACTTTGACTACCGCCAAGCCTTCAACAGCCTGGATCTCAATGCTGTGAAAGCCGACCTTATGGCATTGATGACCGACAGCCAGAGCTGGTGGCCGGCGGACTGGGGACACTACGGCGGCCTGTTCATTCGGATGGCATGGCATAGCGCCGGCACCTACCGCCTCGCTGATGGTCGTGGCGGGGCAGGCCATGGCAACCAACGTTTTGCTCCCCTCAACAGCTGGCCTGACAACACCAACCTCGACAAAGCCCGGCGGCTCCTCTGGCCCATCAAGGCCAAATACGGCAGCAACCTCTCATGGGCTGATCTGATCATCCTGGCCGGCAACTGCGCCCTCGAATCCATGGGATTGCCAACAGCTGGCTTTGCTGGAGGCCGCGAAGACATCTGGGAACCAGAAGACGACATCTACTGGGGAAGCGAAACCAGCTGGCTGAGCGATGAACGCCATGACAACGACGGGGCCATCGAAAGCCCCTTGGCGGCAACCGAAATGGGGTTGATCTACGTCAACCCAGAAGGCCCGCACGGTGAACCAGACCCGGTTGCCTCAGGGCGCGAGGTGCGTGACACCTTTGCCCGCATGGGCATGAACAACGAAGAAACCGTGGCTCTGGTGGCCGGCGGGCACACCTTCGGCAAAGCCCATGGAGCCGCACCCAGCGCCCACCTTGGAGCGGATCCAGAAGGTGCAGCCCTCGAGCAGCTGGGCTTGGGCTGGCAGAACACCTATGCCAGTGGCTGCGGTGCTGACACCATTACCAGCGGCATTGAAGGGGCCTGGAAACCCAACCCAACCCGGTGGGATCAAGGCTATTTCGAGATGTTGTTTGGCTACGAGTGGGAGCTGCATCAAAGCCCTGCGGGCGCTTGGCAGTGGCACCCCAAAGACGTCAAAGCCGAGCACATGATTCCCGATGCCCATGTGCCCGGGCGCAGTGCACCGCCAATGATGACCACAGCCGATCTGTCACTGCGGTTTGACCCCGTCTATGAACCAATCGCGCGCCGATTTCTCGGCGACCCACAAGCCTTTGGCAACGCCTTTGCTCAGGCCTGGTTCAAGTTGACCCATCGGGATCTCGGTCCGCGCAGCTGCTACCTCGGCGCTGATGTGCCCGAGGCAGTGATGAGTTGGCAAGATCCCTTGCCAACCACGAGCCATCCAACCATCGATGCCCCAGCGGTTGATGCTCTCAAGCAAGAGCTTCTGAACACTGGCCTCAGCCATGGCGAGCTGATCAGCACCGCCTGGGCCTCTGCTGCCAGTTTTCGACAATCCGATCGCCGCGGAGGGGCCAATGGCGCTCGCTTGCGCTTGCAACCGCAGTGCAACTGGGAACTGAACAACCCCGAGCAACTCAAGCGCGTGCTGAGCGTTCTCGAAGCTGTGCAAATGCGCTTCAACCAGCAGCATCAAGGCGGCATGCAGGTGTCGCTGGCTGATTTGATCGTTCTGAGCGGCAGCGCTGCAGTGGAGCAAGCCATGGCGGCTACCGGCCAGCGCTGCCGAGTGCGCTTTACGCCGGGGCGTGTAGATGCCAGCGCTGAGCAGACCGACAACGCTTCATTCAATGCCCTCAAACCCATCGCCGATGGCTTTCGCAATTACCTGCGCAGCGATCTACCCCTTAAGGCTGAACAGCTGCTGGTGGATCGCGCCCAACAGCTGCATCTGAGCGCACCGGAGATGACAGCCCTGATCGGGGGATTCAGGGTGCTGGGGCTGAACTGGGATGGCAGCGACATCGGGGTGTTCACAAGCAGGCCAGGACAGTTCAGCAACGACTTCTTCGTCAACTTGCTGGATATGTCAACGCAGTGGAGCCCGGTTGAGGGCCATAGCAACCTGTATCAAGGCATTGATACCGAAACCAAGCAGCCCCGCTGGCGAGCCAGCCGCGTGGATTTGGTGTTTGGCTCCCATGCTCAATTGCGTGCCATTGCCGAGGTGTATGGGCAAGCGGGCGGGTCAGCAAGACTGGCAGCTGATTTCAGCGCTGCCTGGAGCAAGGTGATGGAGCTCGACCGCTTCGACCTGCTTTAGGGCTAGACGCTCAACGGCCCCACCAGTGGTGGTGATAGGAGGGATCGCTACTGCCAGCCTGCAACTGGCGGGTGGTTTCGATCACGATGGCCGCCAACGAACTGGAGATGATCAACATCCCGTAGAAGCCGCGGATGCGCATGTCGTGGAGGTCAGCCGGGGTATGGCTGATGATCACCTGAAAGAAGAACACCAAACACAAACCCACCACAAAGCCGATCCCCAGGGCGACAACAACCCGGGCACCACTAAAGCTTGGGCGTTTGGGGCTTGGCATCAATCAAGCGGCTCCAGCGGTGGGGCCAGCCTTGCCCACCAGGTTTTTCATCACCACGTAGAACACCGGCACCACCAAGGTGGAGAGCACGGTGGCCACCGACAAGCCGCCAAACACAACCAAGCCCAAAGAAGCCTGGCTTTGCGCGCCAGCGCCGCTGGCCAGCATCAGCGGCAGGAAACCAAACAGCGACGAGATCGCCGTCATCAAGATCGGACGCAGCCTTGATTTGGCTGCATCGGTGGCAGCCTCCAGGGCTGATCGCCCCTCACCCATACGTTGGTTGGCCAAATCAACAATCAAGATGCCATTACCGGCCGCCAGGCCAATCAACATCACCAAGCCAACCTGGGCATAGATGTTGAGCACCTGGCCTGCCCCCGAGAGGAACACCAAGGCGCCCAACATGGCGGTGGGTACGGTCATCAAGATGATCAGCGGGTCGGTGTAGCTCTCGTATTGGGCGGAGAGCACCAGATACACCACCAAAATGCCCATGCCAAAGATCACCACGGCCAGAGCACCGGCTTTGACTTCTTCCCTGGAAATGCCGGTCCAGTCAAAGCCGAGGCCCTGGAAGTTCTGAGCGGCGAACACGTCTTGGATGCCAGTAATGGCCTGGCCAGAGCTCTTGCCTGGAGCTGGAGATCCCTCAATCTTGATCGAGCGGAACAGGTTGAAGCGGTTGATGATGCTGGGACCAATCGTTTGCTTCACCGTGAAGAATTCCGCCAACGGGATTTGCTCTCCAGAGGAGTTCTTGACGTAAATCGAGCCCAGTTGGTCTTGGGTTGAGCGGCTATCGGCAGCAGCTTGCACATACACCCGGCGCACCTTGCCCTCTTGGAAGGTGTCATTCACGTAGCTGGAGCCGAAGTAGATGCTGAAGGTCTGCATCGCCTGACCGAAGTCGACCCCCAAGGCCATCATCCGATCGCGATCGACATCAATGGTCAGTTGCGGTGAATCAGGGATGAACTGCGTGAACACCTTGGCGAAGGTGGGATCACTATTGGCAGCCTGAATGATCTGCCCAGCTGAGGCAGCAAATTCACTCATCGAATAGGAGCCGCCGCTCTGATCAAGGAGCTGGAACTCAAAGCCAGCGCTGGCGCCATAGCCAGGAATGGCCGGTGGCTCCACCACAAACACCCTGGCTTCATCGATTTGGGCCGCCATCTTTTGATTGAGGCGCTGGGTGATAGCCGCCATCGTTTGATCCTTCTGGGGCCTGTCATCCCAGTTCTTCACACCAAAGAAGAACAGGCCGCGGTTGGGGCCATAGCCATCCAAGCTGGCACCGCTAAAGATGCCCGCCGCAGCCACATCAGGCTCAGTTCGCAAAATCGAGGCGATCTTTTTGTTCACCTTGTTGGTGACATCGTTGGAGGTGCCCTCAGGCGCCATCACAAAACCAATGCCGAAGCCCTGATCTTCCGTGGGGACAAAGCCAGCGGGCACCGCACTGAAGGCAAAACCGGTGAGCAGAATTCCCGCCCCCAGGGCGCCCATGATCACGCGGCGGTGCGACAACACCCAATCCAGCAACCAGGCATAGAACCGCTCAAAGCGGGCGTAGTAGGTGTTGAAGGTGCTGAAGATCACCGGCACGAAATAGCCCAGGGCGCAGCCCAAACCGGTGAAGAAGATCACCGGGATTGGATTCCAAACACCGGCAATCACTAAACCCACAACGGCGCCACCCACGGCAAAAGGCAGACGCAAGGGGCGGCCGCTGGTTTTGGAAATCGCAAAGCCAATGATGGCGGCTACACCCGCAGGGATCAGTGCCATCGCGGCCCCATCACCCACAAACAGCAGGCCGTAAACAAAACCAATCACCGTGGCCGCAATCGTGTAGGTGCGGCGATTGGGCTCTTTGTATTCGCTGCTCAGCAGCAGAGCCGAGAGCATCGGCGAAAAGGTCAGCGCATTAAACGTGGAGATCGCGATCGAGAAGATGATCGTGGCCGCGAACTGCTTGTAAATCGTTCCGGTGGCGCCTGGAAAGAACAGCACAGGCAGGAACACGCACATCTTCACCAGCGATGTGGCGATCACCGCTGAGAAGAGTTCATCCATGGTGGATTTCGCCGCTTCTACGGCGGTTAAGCCCGTCTCTTTTTTGGAGGAGGTGTCCTCAATCACCGTGATGGCGTCATCCACCACCAGGCCGGTGGCGAGCACCAAGCCAAACAGCGTCAGCTGATTGAGCGAGAAGCCAAAGCCGAGCACGAAGGCAAAGGTGCCCACCAGAGCAACGGGAATGGCGATGCCCGGCACCAAGGTGGCTTTCCAGTTCTGCAAAAACAGAAACAGGATCAACACCACCAAAACGACCGCATCACGCAGGGAGCCCACCACACCCTCAATCGATGCCGTGATGAATTCGGTGGAGTCGAAGACCTGCTCGATCTTCATGCCCACTGGCATCTTTTCTTTGAATTCCTCGATGACCTGCTTGACGCCATCGGAGACCACCAGAGCATTACTGCCGCCCAGCTGACTGATGGCCATCGACACAGCCGGGTTGCCTTCGAGGTTCACAGCCGAAATCTCGTAGCTGTTACCGCCGAGCTCCACCTGGCCCACATCGCGAAGGCGAATCAGGCCACCGTCTTTGGTGGTTTTGATCACCAGATCGCGGAACTCGTCTTCGCTGGTCAGGCGGCCCTGCAGCTGAATGGTGAAGGTGTACTGCTGATCGTCGGGGGCGGGGGCACCGCCCACCTTGCCGGAGGGCACCAAGCGGTTTTGGCTGCGGATGGCATTCACCACATCGCTGGAGGTGAGCTCCATGGCCGCCAGCTTGTTGGGGTCAAGCCAGATGCGGATCGCAAGTTCGCGGTTGCCGTAATAGGTAACGCTGCCAACACCGGTGACCCGCTTGATGCTGTCGGTGAGGTTTTGATCGAGATAGCCGCTAATCGTCTCAACGCTGTAGTCGATCTTGTTGGGATCTTCGTTGGTGAAGTTGTAAACAAGAAGGGTAGAGGTGGATGCCTTGTCCACCACAACACCCGACTGCTTCACCTCAGACGGCAAACGGGGTTCAGCCAGTGACACCCGGTTTTGCACGTTAACCTGGTTGATATCACCATCGGTGCCGCTGTTGAACATCACCGTGATCATCGCGCTGCCGTCGGAGGAGCTCGATGAACTGATGTAGTCCATGTTCTCCACCCCGTTGATCTGCTGCTCGAGCACCGAGGTGACACCTTGCTCAACGCTGACGGCATCAGCACCGACGTAGTTCGCACTCACCCGCACCGTGGGCGGGGCAATGTCCGGCAGCATCTCCACCGGCAGGATCGGGATCGCAATCAAACCCGCGATCACGATCAACAGTGAGCAGACCGACGTGAGGACAGGCCTGGTGATGAAGTTATTAGAGAGAGACATCGTTCAGATCACTGGGCCGGCTTTGGCTGGGCAGGTTTGATCTGAACTGGCATGCCGTGCTTGAGGTTCATCAAGTTGGAGGTGATCACCATCTCCCCCGGCTGAACTCCTTCCAACACGGGGTAGAGGTTGTTTTGCACAGGGCCCACCTTCACCGGTGTTTGCAGCGCAAATTTGGTTCCCTCGGGCAAGTCTTTGAGCTTGTCAAGCGGCGCTTGGCCTGGCTGCTGCTCGAGCTGTTGGAAGCTGCCAACGCGGAAAACAAAATTTTGGCCTGAGGCGGTGGCTACGGCCGTGAAAGGAACCGCATCCAGTTTTTTGCTGCCGAGCTGAACGCTGGTGAGCACCCGTTGTCCGGTGCGGAGGGTGCCGTTGGGATTCTCAAAGATGGCTTTGACCAGCAATCCCTGGGTTCCGGCCTGGACGGCTGGATCGATGGAGCTCACCGTGCTGGTGGCGATCGGGTCGCTGAGCCCTGGCTTCAGCAACTTGACCGTTTGACCAACTTCCACGCGATCACCGAACTTGGCCGGAATATCAACGCGCGCTTCGAGCGTGTTGTTTTTCACCAACATGGTGAAGACATCGCCCTGGCGAAGCACATCGCCCAACTTGACCTTCACATCAGCGACGGTTCCCGCCATCGGCGAGGTGAGGTTGCTGTAGCCAACGGTGGCCTGCTGAGCAATCGCCCGCTCCCTTGAAGAGATGTAGGCCTGACGACGCGAGTCGCGCTGCATCTCAGAGACAGCACCCTGGGAAGCGAGGTATTCGTAGCGCTGGTAATTGAGCTTGTCGGTCTCTGCTTTGGCTACCTCACTGCGCAGCCTGGCGTTTTCCTGTTCCTGATCCAACACCAACAGCAGCTGGCCAGCCTTCACCAAATCGCCTTGGGCGATTTTCAACTCATCAATGCGGCCACCGGCCTGGGCTGCCAAGGCCACCAAGTCCTTGGCTTCCAGGGTGCTGACGGTCTGGATGTCTTCGGTGAACTCAACCTTTTTGACGGCCGTTTCCTGAACGGGAAGCGCCTGAAAAGGGGTACCCCCACAGCCGACCAATAGGACGCTGGTCCCGGCGAGGACAATCACGCTGGAGAAAAGACGCACCCCAATAGCCGTTGTTGAACGAATTATGCGGAGTTTGTCGCCATTCAGCAGCAGATAGAAACCAAATCTGCGGGTTCTTACTGACGGACTGATTTCGGGCCATAACCTTGAAAGGTCAACCAATAAATCGATGCCCGAGCTGAGTGCGCACAGCCTCGAAGTCACCGAGACCTTGATCAGCGGCGCCCGCTTCCTCGTGATCTTGGTCGCAGCGCGACTCCTCGCGGAGACGATGGTGCGCTTCAAGCTGCCCACGATCCTGGGGGAATTGGTCGCTGGTCTGATCGTTGGCATCTCCGGTTTGCACCTGGTGGTGCCACCGGAAACCCAATCAGCCTTGAGTGAAGGTTTTAGCGCCGTCTTAGGGGGATTAGCTCACGTACCAGGCGATGTTGTCGGCGAGCTCTATGCCGAAACATTCCCCAGCGTGGAGGCGGTCGCCAGCCTCGGACTGTTCTCCCTGCTCTTCCTCACCGGCCTGGAAAGTGATCTTGACGAGCTGGTCGCCGTTGGCGGCAAAGCCACCTCGGTCGCCATTGCTGGGGTTGTTTTGCCCTTTGCAATCGGCACGGCAGGACTGATGGCGATCTTCCAGGTGGAGTTGATCCCAGCGGTGTTCGCCGGGGCATCGATGACGGCTACAAGCATTGCGATCACAGCAAGCGTCTTTGGGGAGCTGAAGATGCTGCGCTCATCCGAAGGCCAAATTGTTCTGGGCGCCGCAGTTCTCGATGACATCCTTGGCATCGTGATCCTGGCGGTGGTAGTCAGCCTGGCGAGCAGCGGTGCGTTGACGATCGGTCCGATCATCTCCCTTGTCGCTGCAGCGGTGGTGTTCGTGCTGGCGGCCATCGCCTTGAGCCGTAGCGCTGCCCCCCTGTTCGACAAGTTGATTGAAAACCTCAAAGCCACCGGTGAAATCGTGGTGGCGTCGTTTGTTGTGTTGGTGGTTTGCGCTTTCACCGCCACAGCCATTGGCCTGGAGGCAGCCCTTGGGGCCTTTGCTGCTGGCCTGATCCTTAGCAAGTCCAAACACCGCCACGACATTGAGCAACAGGTCAAACCCGTGGTGGCCCTGTTCGCCACGATCTTCTTTGTGCTCATCGGCACGAAGATGGACTTGAGCGTGGTGAACCCCTTTGATCCATCCAACCGAGAGGGATTGATCATTGCCGCCTTCCTCTTGGTGGTGGCCATCGCAGGCAAGGTGGCGGCCGGCTGGCTCTATGCCTCCAAAGAACCCACCAATCGCCTGGTGGTGGGCTTGGGGATGATGCCCCGCGGCGAAGTGGGCTTGATCTTCCTGGGCTTGGGCAGCCAGGCCAAGTTGCTGAGCCCCTCGCTGGAGGCGGCGATCTTGTTAATGGTGATCGGCACCACGTTCCTAGCCCCGCTGCTGTTGCGCTTTGTGCTGACCAAGAACGAAACAGCGGCTGAAGCCAGCTGAGAAGCTCCATGCAACCGGTGGTGGTCCTTGGTGGGTTTCTGATCACCGATGAGGCCTACGGACCAATGGCTCAGTGGTTGCACGGGCAGGGCGACACTGATGTGAGCGTGGTGCATGCCAGCCGCTTGGATTGGTTGCTTACCAGCTCAGCTTGGGGCTGGCAGCGCTTGCTCCGGCGCGTCGATCAAACCGTGCGGCAAGCCCGCCGTCGCTGCGCAGGAGAACCCGTGACCCTGATCGGCCATAGCTCCGGCGGTGTGATGTTGCGGCTCTATCTCGCTGAGCGCGGCCTTGAGGGCGCCAGCCTCAACGGTCGCCAACTTTGCAATCGCCTGATCTGCCTCGGCAGTCCCCACCAGGCCAAGCGCGCCACTCGGCTGCGGGCGATGGTGGACCGGCTGCTCCCTGGCTGCGCTTGTGCGCCGGAAGTGGACTATGTCTCCGTTGCTGGCCATTTGGATCTGGCCAGCGCGCAAGCCAGCGGCTTTGCTCGCCGCAGCGCGGCCAACTCCTACAAGCAAATCGGCGCCAAGCCCGAAGATCCCGGCGATGGCTTGGTGCCCGTGAGCTCGGCCTGGCTCAAGGGTTCAAAGCTGATCGAACTGGAGGCCACTGCCCATGGGGGCCTGTTTGGCCAGCCTTGGTATGGCTCGATCGAACGGGTCAGCCAGTGGTGGCCGCAAGCCAACAGTTAGTCACCGCCATTTCGCACAACCTCTACAGACAACAAAAAGCCCCCTCCGAGGAGGGGGCTTTCCGATTCAGTTGATCTGAATCGTTTGTTGATTCCAGATCAACCGATGGCAGGAGCCTGGAGAGCCACAGGGGCGCTCTCGGCAGCAGCCAGGTCGAGGGGGAAGTTGTGAGCGTTGCGCTCGTGCATCACTTCCATGCCGAGGCCGGCACGGTTGAGGATGTCAGCCCAGGTGTTCAGCACACGACCCTGGGAATCCAGGATGGACTGGTTGAAGTTGAAGCCGTTCAGGTTGAAGGCCATCGTGCTCACGCCAAGGGCGGTGAACCAGATGCCAACCACAGGCCAGGCAGCCAGGAAGAAGTGAAGGCTGCGGCTGTTGTTGAACGAGGCGTATTGGAAGATCAGGCGACCGAAGTAACCGTGGGCAGCCACGATGTTGTAGGTCTCTTCCTCTTGGCCGAACTTGTAGCCGTAGTTCTGGGACTCGCTCTCGGTGGTTTCACGCACCAGGGAGGAGGTCACCAGGGAGCCGTGCATCGCGGAGAACAAGCTGCCGCCGAAGACGCCTGCCACACCCAGCATGTGGAAGGGGTGCATCAGGATGTTGTGCTCGGCCTGGAACACCAGCATGTAGTTGAAGGTGCCAGAGATGCCCAGGGGCATCGCGTCAGAGAACGAACCCTGACCGAAGGGGTAGACCAGGAACACTGCAGAAGCAGCAGCCACAGGGGCGCTGTAAGCAATGCAGATCCAAGGGCGCATGCCCAAGCGGTAGGAGAGTTCCCACTCACGGCCCATGTAGGCGTAGATGCCGATGAGGAAGTGGAAGATCACCAGCTGGAAAGGACCGCCGTTGTACAGCCACTCATCGAGGGAAGCGGCTTCCCAGATGGGATAGAAGTGCAGGCCAATGGCGTTGCTGGAAGGAACAACAGCACCGGAGATGATGTTGTTGCCGTAAAGCAGGGAGCCGGCGACAGGCTCGCGGATGCCGTCGATATCAACCGGGGGAGCGGCGATGAAGGCAACGATGAAGCAGGTGGTGGCAGCCAGCAGAGTCGGGATCATCAGAACACCGAACCAACCCACATAGAGGCGGTTGTCGGTGCTGGTGACCCACTCGCAGAACTGCTGCCACGCAGAGGCGCCGGAGCGCTGCTGAATGGTGGTTTGCATGAGTGCGTTTGGGGTGTGCCCGGAGGCGGTATGGATTCCCGGAGCAATTTCCGGTCTCCGAATTGTAAACGAACATTGCGGGATGTAACGCGCCACCTTCATCGCTACAGCTGATTCAACCGATAAGCCCGGCTGATGCCTCTTGTGCTCGCCTTGGCACAAAAAAAAGCCCCCGCCGGAGGGCGAGGGCTTGATGGTTCAGCTGAGCTGAACCGGTCTTGAGGAACTTCAGCCTCAGCCGACGGCAGGAGCCTGGAGAGCCACAGGGGCGCTCTCAGTCGTTGCCAGGTCGAGGGGGAAGTTGTGAGCGTTGCGCTCGTGCATCACTTCCATGCCGAGGTTGGCGCGGTTCAACACGTCAGCCCAGGTGGGGACCACCTTGCCCTGCGCATCCAGGATGGACTGGTTGAAGTTGAAGCCGTTCAGGTTGAACGCCATGGTCGCAATGCCCATGGAGGTGAACCAGATGCCAACCACAGGCCAGGCAGCCAGGAAGAAGTGAAGGCTGCGGCTGTTGTTGAACGAGGCGTATTGGAAGATCAGGCGACCGAAGTAACCGTGGGCAGCCACGATGTTGTAGGTCTCTTCCTCTTGGCCGAACTTGTAGCCGTAGTTCTGGGACTCGCTCTCGGTGGTTTCACGCACCAGGGAGGAGGTCACCAGGGAGCCGTGCATCGCGGAGAACAAGCTGCCGCCGAAGACGCCTGCCACACCCAGCATGTGGAAGGGGTGCATCAGGATGTTGTGCTCGGCCTGGAACACCAACATGAAGTTGAAGGTGCCAGAGATGCCCAGAGGCATGCCATCAGAGAACGAACCCTGACCGAAGGGATAGATCAAGAAGACCACCATGGCTGCTGAGAGCGGTGCGGCATAGGCCACACAGATCCAAGGACGCATGCCCAGGCGGTAGGAGAGTTCCCACTGACGGCCCATGTAGGCCGAAATGCCAATCAGGAAGTGGAAAACCACCAGCTGATAAGGGCCGCCGTTGTACAGCCACTCATCAAGAGTTGCTGCTTCCCAGATGGGATAGAAGTGCAAGCCAATGGCGTTACTGGAAGGAATAACAGCACCAGAAATGATGTTGTTCCCGTAGAGGAAAGAGCCAGCAACAGGCTCGCGGATGCCGTCGATATCAACCGGCGGAGCGGCGATGAAGGCGATGATGTAACAGATGGTCGCTGCCAGGAGGCAGGGGATCATCAGAACACCGAACCAACCCACATAAATGCGGTTGTCGGTGTTGGTGACCCACTGACAGAAGCTTTCCCAGCTACTGACGCGACCACTGCGGACTGCGGTGGACATGAGGACGGAGTGATTGAGATGTATGCGGCCAAAAAATGGCAGCCCTTACAAAGTACGCATCAGCAATCGCTAAGACAAATAAAGTCACTCAAGTTTTTTAAGCGATGTAAAGAGAACGGCTTTATTCTTTTTGGAGTGTTAACTAATATTTAGCGACGTTGAGGAATGTTGCTTTAACCAGCTGCTGGCTTGGTCGGCAAAGCCATTCCAATCCAGGCGCTCTTGTTCAGCCGCCTCAGCAACAATCACCGGCAGTCGGGCTTTGAGTTGACTCAACTCGCTGTCGGGGACTCCAGCAGCCAAAGCCAAGTAATCCGCCATCGCTCGAGCCAAGACCCGCGTGAAATAAGCGGCCGCCAAGGCCTGCAAGGCACCGCCAACGAGCCATGTGGCGCCATGCAGCTTGAGCAAACCAGCCAGCGCCTGGCTTCCCCACTCCAGGGCTCCCAAACTCAGGGCGCAGCGGCCAAGTTCCAGGGCGGCAGCTTGCAGTTGTTCACTGGTCCACTGGCAACGCCAGAGCTGTGCCATCTCCTTCAGCAGCAGGCCATTAATCACCGCCGCGAGCAACAAATCGGCCGAGGGAAGCGGGGAAGCAAACACAGCCGCCGCCACGATCCATTGACTGCGCACCACAAGCGGCTGCAGGCGCTGACGGCGCTCAACCTCCAATTGCCGCTGCCATTGCCCGTGCAGCTGACGTAAACAACGCAACTGGGTCTGCTGGCGTTGACGTGTTAATGACGGAAGCTTGATTGGCAGCGCTTCATTGCGCTGCCAGAACTGAAAACGGGAACCCAACTGCGACGACCAAGCGGCCATCTGCTCAGCGCTGCCTTCAGCAGGGCCCAGCACCAGCAGAGGCAACTCCAGAGGCGCTGCTTCCAACCAGCGCAGATCGGCAGCACTGGGTGCAGCAGCCAAGGCATAGATGACCAAATCCGCCCGCAGCAGCTGCTCAGGCCAGGCCCAACGCTCAGGGGCCAACGGCAGGCTCTTGGCCAGGTGCAACTGAAGCGGCGCGCTCGATGGCAGTTTCTGCTTCAGCAGCTCCACCAACTCCAATTCGCCAGCTCCGGCCAGCACAACGTGACGATCCGGACGTTCGCCAAGCTGCTCAAGCTGTTCGAGTTGCTGCTGTTGTGGCTGGGAGGGCAGCTCAAGGGCGTCAAATTGCTCCAGCAAGCCGCGGCAGTGCTGCAGCAGAGCTTTGGGGGACTGGGGCAGCCGATCTTCCGGCTGTTGGCGGCGACCGCCGATCCACCACAGCCCAGCGGACGCTGCTGCCAACAAACCAAGGGAGCTGGCGCCGCCATGGAGAAGATCGCCAAGCACCACACCACCACCGAGCAAGGCTGAGCCCACAAGGGCTGGCTTCAGCCAAGGGCGAGTGGCAAGCGCGGGGATCGGCATGAAATGGCGTTGACAGCCCCTGTCTAAGACCCCTCGCAAGGGATGGACGCTGTTTTTACCTTGGGAACGATGGGATCGCCACTGCCGCCACTACCGCGACTGCACCTTCAGCTGCAACGCTGCTGGGAGCTCCTGCTGGCCACTTCGGGCTGGGATGAAGGCTTGCCCGTCCCTGTACTCGATCGCAGCTGGCTGCAATTGGACATCCTCAGCATTGATGCGCTGCTGGGCCAATTCCCGGTCGACAGCTCGGCCCACGCACCGGAGTTGGTGCGCTTCCAGTCGCTGCTGGAGCAAGGAATGCCGGCCGATGAAGCCGAACAACTGTGCTGGCAAGACTTTGGCCCTGAGGCCTGCCACCGGGCCCTGCGCCGCTTCTGGCAAGAACAACAGCAGCCCAGCTGCCTGTGGAGTCTTGAGGACTACCTCACCTTGATTGAGCGCTACCGGCGCACTCTCCACAGCGGCAACCCTGAATTGCCACTTTTGGTCTTGCCGCGCCGCGACGGCAAACAACGGCTGAGCTGTCACTGGCTGCCCCAAACGACCGGCGATAGGCCAAACTGAGCCGCTGCAACGGGCAGGGTTGATGGCCGATCAGGATCGGGAACAAGGAGGACGCGGGCGCTCTCGCCAAGGCGGCCAGCGCGATGGTGCTGGCGGCTTCCGGATCCGCCTAAGCGATAACGAATTGCAGGCGGCCCGCACGCTGCAAGAAGCCTTTCAACTGCGCTCCACCGTGGCCGTGCTGGGTTTCTCCCTGCGCACCATGGCTGATCTGCTGGAGCAGGGGGCCCTCGATGAGGTGATCAGTCAGCAGAAGCGCAGCGGTGGCGGCCGTCCCCCGCGCGGCGAACGCCGAGGCGGCGATGGCCAAGGCCAGCGCGATGCACGCCCCAACCCGTTTGCCCGTCCCAGCAAGCCTGCGGCTCCCGAGCCCGAGCCCGAACCCGCGGCTGAAGAGCCTGCTGCTGCTGCTGACGAAGAGACAACAACGGAATCAGCAGCGGCCAGCGAAGAAGCCAGCGAAGAAGCCAGCACCGAAGCGGCCAGCGAGGCCACTAGCACCGAAGCGGAGGCCTGATGGCAAGACCCAGGGTGCTGTCGGGTGTTCAGCCCACAGGGTCTTTGCATCTCGGCAACTGGCTTGGAGCCATCCGCAATTGGGTGGACCTGCAACGCAGCCACGACACCTTCTTTTGTGTTGTGGACCTCCATGCCATCACGGTCCCCCACGACCCGAAGCAACTCGCCGCCGACACGCGCTCGACGGCAGCGCTCTATTTGGCCTGCGGCATCGATCCGGAGCAGGCCACTGTTTTCGTGCAGAGCCAGGTCCCCGCGCACGCGGAACTGGCGTGGCTCCTCAACTGCGTCACGCCGCTGAACTGGCTTGAGCGAATGATCCAGTTCAAGGAAAAAGCCGTTAAGCAGGGCGACAACGTGTCCGTGGGCCTGCTGGATTACCCGGTGTTGATGGCCGCCGACATCCTTCTCTATGACGCCGACCAAGTGCCGGTTGGCGAAGATCAAAAACAGCACCTCGAACTCGCCCGAGACATTGCGCAGCAGAGGATCAATAGCCGCTTTGGCAGCGAGGAGACGCCGGTGCTCAAGGTCCCCAAACCGATGATCATGAAAGAGGGGGCCCGTGTGATGAGCCTCACCGATGGCAGCGCCAAGATGAGCAAAAGCGATCCCAACGAGGGGGCACGGATCAACCTGCTCGATCCACCGGAGCTGATCACCAAGAAGATCAAGCGCGCCAAAACCGACCCGGTGATGGGCTTGGAATTCGGCAACCCTGAGCGCCCTGAGGCCGACAACCTGCTTGGGCTCTATGCGCTACTCAGCGGCCAGAGCCGTGAGCAGGTGTCCAGCGAATGTGCCGAGATGGGCTGGGGACGCTTCAAACCCCTGCTCGCCGAGACCACGGTGGAGGCCCTCAGGCCGATTCAGCAGCGTTACAGCGAAATCAGCGCTGACCGCAGCGGCCTCGATCAGGTTCTGGCGGCGGGGCGGGAACGGGCCAGCGCAGTGGCCGAGCAAACCCTGCAACGGGTTCAAGAGGCCATGGGCTTCGCCAGACCCGCGACAGCTAATTAGTTTCTGAAGCAAAGATAAACAGAGGTAATCATTGGGCGCCTCGGCGGCCGTCCTCATCAAACCCTCAGACGCCGATACCCCTGATCTCAACTCTGTCGCAGACTGCGACTTGCGCGTCTTAGCCCTTCTCTCGATTCGGCTAGGACGGCCTTCCGTGTTGGCAACCCTTTTCGTCGGACAAAGCGTAAACAACCGTTAATTCGAAACACTGGTGGTCCGTCGATTAACAGCGACTGCATGGATCTGGCCCTCACTCTGCGATCTGGTCTTGGCTTGAGCTTCTGCGCCCTCAGTGGCGCTCTGGTCATCACCTCCGAAGGAAGTGCCTCCTACTTGCAATCCTCGATGGCTGCACGGGTTCTGACCGCGCGGCAGGAGCAAGCACGCCCGAGCTATGTGCTGACCCCTGAGCGCAAAGCTCTGCTCAACACCATTCGTTTTGCCGAAGGCACCTGGAAGAAGGGCTCTGACATGGGCTACCGGGTGCTCTACGGAGGTTCCACCTTCAGCAGCTTTGCGAAGCATCCAGAAAAAGTGATCGTCAAGCGCTACACCAGCGCTGCTGCTGGCGCTTATCAGTTCTTACCCGGCACTTGGAAGATGGCCTCCAGCAAGCTGGGGCTTGGAGATTTCGGTCCCCGCAACCAAGACCAGGCCGCGCTGTTTTTAATTGAGCGCCGCAATGCCCTGGCCATGGCTGATCAAGGCGAGCTCACGCCGCAACTGCTGGCCAAGCTGGCTCCCGAGTGGGCCTCACTACCCACCCTGCAGGCGAAAAGCTTCTACGGCCAACCGGTCAAAAAGCACCAAGACCTCAAGGCCTTCTACGAAAAGAGCCTGGAGCAAGAACGCCGCCAAGCCGCTGGCATGGGGCCAATCAGCCTGCTGCTGAGCTAGATCAAGCCGAACGGGGCAGCGCTTCAATCAGCGCTGCCAGGTCCTCGCCGCTGAAGCGATAGACCTCTCCACAGAAGTGACAGGTGAGCTCAGCTCCGTTGTCCTTCTCGATCATGTCGGCCAGCTCCTCGGCTCCCAGCAAGGCAAGCGCACCTCGACTGCGCTCCCGCGTGCAGGGGCAGAAGAACTCCACGGGTTGCTCAGCCTGCTCATCGGCCAGCACCTCAGGGTCCAGATCAGGGAACACATCCCGCAGCAGGGAATGCAGATCCCCTTGGCAGGCCTCCAATCGCTGGGAGAAGCCTGTGATTTCGCGGCAACGGTCTTCCAGCAAGGCCACCAAAGCAGGCTCACGGGCCGCCTTGGGCAGCACCTGCACCAACACGCCTCCACTGCAGCGGATCCCGCTGGAGTCGATGTGCTCGCCAACAAACACTGCTGAGGGGGTTTGTTCGGAGTGCAGCAGGTAGGAGGCCACGTCTTCACCAATGCAGCCACTCACAAGCTCCACCGTGCTGCTGTATGGGGGCCCTTGGCCCTCATCTCGCATCACATTCAGATAGCCCGTGCCAAGGGCTTGCTTGAAATCAAAGCTGGCCGGATCACCCACCAGATCAAGCTCGAGGCTGGGGTTTCCCACATAACCGCGCACCCGGCCATCCCGGCCGGCATCGACGCTGAGCCCTTTGAGGAGCCCATCGGATTGGGTTCGCAGGGTGACGCGGCCATGGGCCACCTTCATTGAGCTGGCCAGCAGCAGGCCAGCGGTCATGGCGCGGCCGAGCAGGGCACTGGCCAAAAACGAGAGCTGATGGCGCTCGCGGGCCATTCGAGTGGTTTCGGTGGTGGTGACCGCCACCAGTCGAATACCACCTCCTGCAGCCATCGCACGCACCAACCGATCAGCCATGGGCAGCGCGCGAAAGGCTGAATGGTACGCAGCGTCCTTGCTGCAGGAGGTAGGAGGCCCCAGCCACAGAATCAAACCCCTCCGGTTCGTGGGTGACGATGAGCACCAGCCGGTCGCGGGCCAGCTCGCCCACCAGACTCACCATCTCCTGACGCACTGACCAATCCAGACCGGCCGTGGGCTCATCGAGTAACAAGATGCCTGGCTCGCGCAGCAACTGCACCGCCAGAGCCAAGCGCCGCTGCTGACCGCCACTGAGGCGTTCAGGCGCCTGGGTCAGTGGCATACCGGCCAAGCCCACTTGGGCTAAGGCCTGATGCAAGCGTTCAGAGCTGAGGCGACGGTGCCCCAACTTGAGCTCTTGGCCCACCGTCAAACCAATGAAATGGCGCTCGGGGAATTGGAACACCAAACCACTGAGCCAGCGCCGTTGACGGGCGGTGGTGGGGGAACCCTGCCAGCTGATCTGCCCTTGATCCGGGCTGGCCAACCCAGCAATCAACTCCAGCAAGGTTGTCTTACCGCTGCCGCTGCGGCCCACCACCAAGGCCGGACGCCCCGCAGCCAGCTTCAAACTCACTCCACTAAGGATCGCGGCCTCAGCTGCCGCCGGGTGATAAGCAACCTGATCAAGCTCCAGCACCCTTTGGCGTCCTCGCCGCACAGAGACCTAGCTTGACGCCATGGAAGTCCAGTTTCGCGAATTCGACGCTTTCGATTGCTGGTTCTGGTTGCGGTTTCCCAACCCACCTGGGCAGGGCGAACGCCAATACATCGAAGAGCTATTTAACAGCTGGTATTACCTGGGGCGGCTGGGCAGCTTCAACGCAGAAAACCTGCAAGTGCATGAGCAGGGCGCTGATGTGAGCTGGATGGCTTACGACAACGAAAGCGTGAGCGGCAGCTCCAATGCGTTGATGCACAACATCGGCGATATGGAATACCAGGACAACTGGGCGCGCATTTGGTGTGATCTCGGCACGAGCGATGGCGTGGGCCTCGATGCCCTGATCAATGGGTTGCACAGTATTGATCGCGAGTACGTGGAGATCCTTGAGTTGCGGGTGGGCGGCATCAATGAAGACTGGCCAGCAGAAGCTGGCGATGAACGTTTCTTTGAAGAGTGAGCCGAGGCGCTCGCCATGGCTGAACTGCGCCGGATCCTGATCACACCGCAGCGCTTAGCCGGCTGCGGACAGGATGTGGAACTCACCAGCGATGAACGGCACTACCTCGAGAAGGTGCTGCGGCTGCGGCCTGGCAGCCCCTTTGCCATCGTCGATGGCCAGGGCGGCTTGCATCAGGCCGAGTTACGCAGCAACGGTTGGGCGCAACAAGGGGCATGCGTGGAGCAACAACCACCCCAGCAACTCGAACTGGTGTTGTTGATGGGATTGATCCGCCGAGATTTTGAGGTTGTTGTGCGCATGACCTGCGAGCTGGGCCTCGATCAGCTCAGACCGCTGCAGGCCCAACGCTCGGTTGTGGAATCCAAGGGTCAACGCCCACAGCGTTGGCAAAGCCAGCTGCAGGAAGCCTGTGAGCAGTGCGAGCGGCTCTGGCTGCCGCAACTGCACCCGGTGTCGAGCGCCATCGATGGCTTAAGCCAGGCCAAGTCAGCCGGGGAGCTGCGCTGCATTGGCGTGACCCGCGAAGCCGGCGTGCCGCTCTTAGCTGAGGTACTGGAAGCAGCTTCACCGACACAACGTTGGCAGTTGGCCTGCGGCCCGGAAGGCGGCTGGACGGACGATGAGCGCCAAGCAGCTGCCGCTCATGGTTGGCAGCCCGTGAGCTTGGGACCAAACATCTTGCGAGCATCCACCGCTGCCATCAGCGGCTTAGCCGTGATGCAACACCAAAGGCAGCGGCTCAGCGCGACAAATTCCCCACCATTTCTTTAAAACCAGCCAAGGCAGCGCCGGGGCGGCGGCGGCGGCGGGGCAGGACGTTGGCGGGGTTGAGCAATTCAGCCGCAAAGGTTTCGGTGCTGCGCACCGGAGCTGCTTTGGTTTCTGTCGCGCGCTGAGCAGCCAGCAACTCGGCAGTGGTGAGCGCTTTTTCCGGCTGGGCGGGGCTGGACTCGGGCTGCGCTTGGGCTGCTGCAGGCTGGGATTTGGTGGCTGCAGTCTTGGCTTGAGCGGCAGCTGGCTGTGCTGGTGTAACGCCTTGGGCAAACAGGATCGGCGCCTCTAAGGCTGCGCTGGCCTCATCGGCCTCGGGTTCTTCAGGCCTGGTGGGGGCAATCACCACATCGGTGTTGCTCTCTTCTGACAGCACCAAAAAAGGCTTGCGCTCACCACCAAGAAGCTTGTCCAGCACCACAGCTCACACCAAGGCCAGCGCTGATTATCAGGTGCAGATGTCCGGCTGTGTGGTTTCCGTTGGGCAGTGCAACATCCGCGTGCTCCTGGCCGCACCCAACAGCTGACGCACGACCAGCTCGGAAACCCCTTGCTGGCGCCACTGGCGGGCGCACTCTTGGCGCAGTTCTGTGGCATTACAAAAGCTGTGACGCCGCAGGCCATCAGCCCAGCGGCGGGCCAACAGCGGCGGGGTTACATCAGGCAACGCACCCCAGAGGTGGGCCTCCCCAGGCCCATTGCATTGCTGCCAGAGCGGCTTTAAGGGCTCAGGAATTTGCAGACAGCGCTGCTGAGCCGAACGGCCCGAACGAATGCACAGCACTGGATTGCCATCGATGCAGGTCCAATCGATGGGCCTGAGCTCAGCCGCCTCTCTTGGCCTTAAGCCAAGCCAACGAACCAGGGCATAGATGGGATCGCTGCGGCGCTCGTGGTCGAGCTCTTTGAGCAGTTCAGGATTGAGGGGTCTCAGAGGGAGGCTGCTGGCGTGGAGCGGCGGCAGAGAGGCAAAGGGGTTGTGCTCCACCAGGGCCGAGCGCAGGGCATCGGCGTAAAACGCATCAATCAAGCTCAACCGGCGCTGGGCTGTGGCGAGGTTGACGCTGCTCAGCACATGGTTGCGCCAGCGAAAGGCGGCGCCCTCGGTGATCGCCCCGGGCAGGCTGACATCGCTAAAGACCAGCAGCCGCCGCAGCTCCCGCTGCCAGGCCTGGCGCGTGCTGGCACTCACAGGCCGCAAACGCTGACGCGCGGCGACCCAACCCGCCACGGTGTTGGGCCGAAGGCGGGGGGCTGGCAGCGGCGGCAAAGGACTGACGAGCTGGGCCAGAAACGCCTCACGCGCCTCCAAAAAATCTGGCTCCTCAAGCACCAATCCACGACTGCGGAAGCCGTTCATCAACAGCTCCACCAGCTCGGATTCATCAGGCCGGCTTGGGGTTGGCAGGGCTGCCGCTGAGAGTCGCTCACGCCAGCGGCGGGCACACTCGCGGGCCACCAGGCGAATTTCACGCCCACGCAGCTGAAGCTCTCCGGCGCTGAGGCCCAGCAAACGCTCTACCTGCTCATGCACATCGGCCGCCAGGCGATGGGCTTGAACGAATGTCGAGGCGAGGTAGCGGCGAATGGAACGCCGGCCCAAGCTTTGTTGCAGCGCCCTGGGAACAGGGCGCACATACCACCAACCAGCCGGTGGACCTGCCGCTTCAACCAGACACTCATCCCAGGCAGCTGCAGCGACCTTGTCGCTCACTCCTCCTCCTGATGAGACGTGCCATTCAACACATCAACCAATATTGATAGCTCAAACCGATAAGCAGTGTCTTAACCGTCACACAATCTCTTCTTATTCAAATATTTGCTTTGGTTTCTGGTGTTGTCCCGCTTGACTGGTCCGGTTTTGCACTATCGCCATGGGGGCCGTAGCGGCCTGGGGCCTCAGTGCCCTGATCAATGCCGGCCTGATCCTGCCGGTCACGCGTGTGCCAGTACTGACGCGCAGCGGCTGGTGGCATGCCTGGGCCTTGGGAACCCTGCTGGGAGCCACGCTGGGATGGCGGGGCTGGCTCGCAGTGGTGCTCTATCTGGCCCTTGGCTCGGCAGTCACCAAGTTGGGCTTTGCCCGCAAGGCGGAACTGGGGATTGCAGAAGCCCGTGGCGGCCGGCGCGGCCCAGAAAACGTTTGGGGCTCAGCGGCCACAGGCGCAGCATTAGCGCTGCTGAGCCAACTGCCCGGAGCTCCAACCCATCTGTTGCTTGTTGGTTTTGTGGCCAGCTTTGCGGCCAAGCTCGGCGACACCTGCGGCAGTGAAATCGGCAAACGCTGGGGCCGCACAACCATCAGCTTGAGCCGATTGCAAGTGGTTACCCCAGGCACCGAAGGCGCCGTGAGCTTGGAAGGCACCCTCGCCACCCTGGCTGGTGCTGGTGTGTTCAGCCTGATTGGTTGCAGCCTGTCGCTCGTGGGTTGGGAGCTGCTGCTGCCGATCAGCGTGATCGCCTGGCTCGCCACCTTGGTGGAGAGCTTGATCGGCAGCGAACTGCAGCCTCAGCTGCCTTGGCTCAGCAATGAAGGGGTCAATGCCCTGATGACGGCCATTGCCGCCGCGGCCGCGATGGTGGTGTTGCGTTGAACTGCTGCAGCACCTGCTGACGCAGCTGCTGCAGGCGACGATTCACGCGGCATGGCGACCAATCCAATTGACGTGCCAACTGGCGCTGACTCAAGCCTTGGTGCATCACGCCGCATAAGAGGAGTTGATCATCCGGGCTCTGCGCCTCGATCCACTCCTCCAGTTCCGCTTCCGCCAAGCGTGCTTCTGGGGTAGGACGCTGATCAGCGGTCTCGAAAGCGATGCCCTCAGGGGCGGCATCGAAGGAACGCAGATTCAAGGCTGCGCGCATCTGTAAAGCCATCTGCAGGCGCTCAACGCGGCAGCCGAGGCTGCGGGCCTGGCCGCGCCGATCCAGAGGCGGCAGGCCGGCTTGCTGGCGCTGGTTTTGCAACTGATCCCAACGGCTCAACAGCTGACGCAGCCGCCAAGGGGAGCGAATCAGGTGGTGCCGATCGCGCAGGTAGTGCTGCATTTGGCCGCGAATCAACGTGACCGCATAGGTGCTGAAGGCATAGCCGCGCTGCGGTTGGTAGCGCTGAACAGCATCGAGCAGCCCAAAGCAGCCCTGCTGAAACAAGTCGTCGTAGCAGGCGCTGCTGGCCTGGGAAAAGCGGGCGGCCTGCTGACGCACGAGATTGAGGTGGGCTTCAACAAGCCGGTTGCGAAGCTTGAGGCAACGGCTCTGGCCATAGCGGCGATGCAAGGCCAACAGCTCGGGCGTCGGCGCTTGAAATTTGGTCATCACGATGCAGATGAGCTCTGAACCTCAGGCTCAGCTCCAGCACATGGTGTTGATTAGCTGCTCGCAGAGGGGGGACACCCCTCCTGGGGGAGCGGACCGCTCAGCAAGCGGCGGCGATACAGATCAGCCAATTGTTCGCCCACCAAGGTGAGGGCGGCATACACCACCAAAACCGGCAACACCTCGCCCCAGGCAAACGAACTCAACGACTCCAGCAGCACCACCCCCAAACCACCGGCACCCACCAGCCCCACCACCACGCTTTCGCGCAGGATCACATCAGCGCGGTAGGCACCAAAACTCAGATAGCTGCGGCCGATGCCGTTGAAGCCAGCCATCAGCAACACCTGCCGCGGACTGCCGCCGGCGAGCCGCAATGCCTGAGCCGGCTGGGGTGGCAAGGCGTCCAGCCCCTCCAGACCAAGACGTCCCAGGATCCCGGCGTTGTGAATACCCAGCGCCAACACCGCCGGTAATAGCCCGGGCTGAAGCACAAACAGCAGCAACAGAGCGGTTAAGGGCGGCGGCAGCAAACGCGCCAATAGACCGCACGCTGACAGCAACAAGCGCGGCCAGCGCCCTGGCCCCAAGAGCAGCAACAACAACGGCAACAGGGCCACCGCCAACAAAGCCGCCAAGGCAGTCAGCAGCAGCGTGCTGCCAATCAACTGCGGCCAGTCCTGCAGCCAACCGTTGGGGTCCCACAGGGGCAGCACCTCCGGCCATTGCCAGGGGGAAAACAGCACCTGCCAGCGCAGCTCCAACCAGCGCGATGCCGGCAGCAACAGCAGCAGCAACGCGGCAAAGCCGACTAATACTTCGCTGTTGGGCTCTTGCCAGCGCTGCCGCAAGCGCGCCAACACCAGCTCAAGGGCCAGCATCACCGAGGCCAGCAGCCAAAGGCTGGTCCACACCTCATGGAACTGCAAGGACTGCAGGGCCAAGCGCAGATCAGCGCCAATGCCCCCAAGGCCAAACACCCCCAGCAAGGTGGCCGAGCGCAAGGCGCACTCCAGCCGGTAGCCCCCATAGCTGAGCAACTGGGGCCAAAGCGGCGGCGAGAGCGCCATCAACAACGCGGCGGGAGCCGGCGCACCCGCCAACTGCAACGCCTCAAGGTTGCGGCGCGGAAAGCCATCGAGCTGTTCGGCCACCACACGGGCAAACAAGGCTCCATAGGGCAGAGCAATGGCCAGCACCGCCACAGCGGGATGCAAGCCGAGCAGCTGCAACAGGATCAAGCCCCACAGCAGCTCATGCAACGAGCGCGGAATCGCGAGCACGCGGCGCAACAGCAGCGCCGGCCAACTGCACCCCCAGAGCGTGCGGCTCACCACCTCAGCGGAGAGAACCCCGCCAATCACGCCAAGCAACAAGCTGAACAGCCACGACCAGAGAGCCACCGCCACGGTGACGGCGATTCCTCTGAGCGATGCCGCGATCAAAGCTGGATCGGTGCTGGGTTGAACCGCCGCCACCAGGAACTGGCCGATCAGATCAAAGCCGCCGCCATGCCAGGACGCTGGCAGCAGCGCCAGCAGCGGCAACAGCACCAACGCGGGCAGCAGCAGCTGGCCAGCGGGGCTCATGAATACAGCTGCTCCAAATCCGCGGCTGACAGCGCCGAAGGAGGGCAATCAAATAACAGTTCACCGTGGCGCAGGCCTACCACCCGATCAAAATCCTCCAACCAATCGGAGCGGTGCAGGCTCATCAACAACCCCCGAGGAGGCATTGCCAACCCCAATAGCAACTGCAACAAGCGCCGTGCCAAGGGCGGATCGAGCTGGGCGAGGGGTTCATCGGCAAACAGCAACTCCGCGTTTTGACGCAGCAGCCGCGCCAAGGCCACCCGCTGACGCTGCCCACCCGAGAGCGAGCTCAGGGGCAAGGGGAGCAGTGATGCGTCTAGTTCCACCTGGGCGAGCGCTTCAGCGCAGGGGCGAGACTCCAAGGGCTGCAGCAGGTTGAGCAGCACCTGCCACCACGACCAGGCCGCTAGGCGGCCGGTGTTGAGGTTGTGCTGAACAGAGAGTCCTTCGATCAAGCGCAGGTCTTGCCAGAGCGTGCCAATCCGCGAGCGCAAGCGGCGGCGAAGCCGTGGTTCGCCAAACCACTGCACCGAACCGCTGCTGGGCTGAATCAATCCATTGGCCACAGCGAGCAGGGTGCTTTTCCCCGCGCCGCTGGCCCCCACCAGGGCAACGCGCTCTCCAGGTTTGAGGCTGAGGCTGAGGCCACGGAGCCGTGGGCGCTCACGCCCTGGAACCGTGACATCCCTCAGCTCCAGCATCAGCGGATCTTGCCGAGCGATCGGCCCACCGCCTCGATATTGGCGTAGTCAGCGTCCTTGGCCGGAATGAACCGTCCTGCCGCAAACAGCTCCAGGATGGTTTTTTGGCGCGGCTGGCTTGGGCTGAGGTTGAGCAAGCTCTGCTGCAGCTTGCCTGTGAACCCAGCACCAAAGCGCTGATCCAAATTGCCCTGGGCGATCCAGTGGTAGTCGGCATAGGGCGGAGTGCGCCACAAGAGCACCACCTTGTTGGTATCGACCTTGCCTTCCTTCAGGCGGCTATCCCACACCTGGCCATTGAGGGCACCGGCTTGATAAGCGCCGCTTTGCACCAGCGCAAGGGTGGCGTCGTGGCTGCCGCTGAAACCCGGGCGGCCAGAGGCAAAGTCTTTCGGGGTTACCCCTGCCTGAGCGAGGAAGTATTGGGGCATCAAACGGCCGGAGGTGGAGCTCTCTGAGCCGAAGGCAAAGCGCTTGCCCTTGAGTTGCTGCAGGTCGTTTTGAGCACTGAAAGGCTTCAGGCCAGCCGATTGGTTGGCGATGAAAACCGAGCGGAACTTGGCATCCACATCGCGCTGCGCAATGACCTTGGAGCCAGGGGTCTGCAACCGAGCTTGGACCCCGGTGAGCCCGCCAAACCAAACCAAATCAAGATCCCCGCGGCGGAAGCCAGTGACAGCAGCGCCGTAATCGACAACGGGCTTGTACTTCACCGGCACGCCCAGCTGATCACTGAGTTCTTTGGCCAACAGGCCATAGAGGCGGTTGAGCCGTTCTGGGTTTTGATCGGGAATCGCGCTAATCCTCAGCACCTGGGAAGCCAGGGCAGGGGCCACCGGTGCCAGCAGCAGCACCAGAGCCAGAGAAAGAAACCGAATCAAGAAGATCAGAGCGTGTGCAGGAAAGAGTTCAGACGGCTCAAGCCGTCATCGATGGTGGCCGTCTTGACGGCACAAGACAGACGGATGCAACGGTCATCGCCAAAGGCCACCCCGGGCACTACCGCCAATCCTTTTTGATCGAGCAATTGCTGGCAGAAGGTCATTGAATCGAGGCCAAAGGCACTGATATCCGGGAAGGCGTAGAAGGCCCCATTCGGGGGCACCACCACCACATTGCTGAGCTGTTGCAAACCAGCGGTGAGATGGCTGCGGCGCTGCGAAAAGCTACGGGCCATCTCCTGGACACAGTCCAGCGGTGCTTGCAATGCCGCCAGAGCCCCGCGCTGGGCAAAGCTGCAGACATTGCTGGTGCTCTGGCTCTGCAAGGCGATGGCCGCTTTGACCACCTCGGCAGGACCCGCCAAATAGCCCAAGCGCCAGCCCGTCATGGCCCAACCTTTGGCGAAGCCATTAACAACGAACAACCGATCAGCCAGATCAGGCGCCAAAGCGGCAAGGCTGTGATGGGTTTGCCCATCGGCGAGCAGGTGCTCGTAGATCTCATCGCAAACCACAGCCACCTGCGGATGGCGGCGCAACAAGGCGGCAATGGCTTCCAACTCCTCGCGCTGCAACACCAATCCCGTTGGATTGGAGGGTGTGTTGAGCACCAGCAAGCGGCTCTTGGGGGTGATCAAGGCTTCGAGGGCCTCGAGATCAAGGCGGAAGCCATCGCTGGCATTGCTGCTGAGCAAGCGCACCTCGGCTCCTGCCAAGCGCGCCAGCTCGGGGTAGGTCAGCCAGTACGGCGCCGGCAGCAACACCTCATCGCCAGGGTCGAGCAGCACCTGAAAGAGGTTGTAAAGCGCCTGCTTGCCGCCATTGGTGACCAGCACCTGGTCACTGCGAACCGCCATGCCATTGCAGCGGCTGAGCTTCTCAGCGATGGCTTGGCGTAGCTCTGGATCGCCAGCGGCTGGGCCGTAGCGGGTCATGCCCTGCTCGAGGGCCGCCGCTGCCGCCTGGCGAATGAAGGCCGGCGTGTCGAAGTTGGGTTCTCCAGCACTGAGGCTGCAAATGTCCTGCCCCTCGGCCTGCAGCTGTTTAGCCCGGGCCGCAATGGCAAGCGTCAGAGATGGCTGCAACGAAGCCGCGCGGGCCGAAAGCTTCATGGGCATGGGCACACCCTCGTGGTGCCGCTCGGATCTTCGAATCCTCCAGTGTGCCTCAGCACTCGGGCATGCTGTGCGGGGCAACACCGCGGCAATGGGTGCACCGTTCTGGGTTCTGGCCAGTGAGGCCCCAGCGGCCTTGGCACGCTTTTACAGCCAGCTGCTGAACGTGCCCGTTGAGATCAAGGGTTCGGTGCAGCAACTCACGCTGAGCCAGGGCCAGCAGTTGGTCATCTACCAACCCTCAACGCAAAGGCCCCAACCAGCGCAACACGGCCGTCTAGCGCTCTGCCTGCCCAGCGCCAATCTCCAGAGCAGCCTTGAGCAAGCCCTGGCCCAAGGGGCCAGGGCCCTGGAATCGATTCGCCAGGAGTCCTTTGGACGTGAAGTCTGGATCGAAGATCCCGAAGGCAATCGCCTTTTGCTTCTGGAGTGGGCCCGATGAGCAGCTCCTGGCCCCACCTCAGCGCCGCTTGCCACGGCTGTGAACGCTGCGAGCTGGCCACAACTCGGCACAACGTGGTCGTGGGGCGAGGCAATCCCCAGGCACGCGTGCTGCTGATTGGTGAGGCCCCAGGCCAACAGGAAGACGAACAGGGTGAACCGTTCGTTGGCCGGGCCGGACAACTGCTGGAGAAGCTCTTGGGGGAAGCCGGGCTTGATAGCCGCCGCGACCTCTACATCGCCAATGTAATCAAGTGCCGGCCACCCCAAAACCGCAAGCCCACGCGCACAGAGATCGAGCGCTGCTTGCCTTGGCTGTATCAGCAACTGGAGCTGCTGGATCCCCCCCTAGTGGTGCTAGCGGGAGCCACAGCACTGCAGGCGGTCTTGGGCATCAAAGGCGGCATCAGCAAACTGCGGGGCCAATGGATTGAGCAGCAAGGGCGCGCCTACCTGCCGGTGTTTCATCCCTCCTATCTGCTGCGCTTTGGCTCCCGCGCTCCGGGCGCGCCCCAAGAGCTCACGCTCGCGGACATGCAGGATGTTCGTCGCAGACTGGATCGGAAGGACTGGCCGCAATGACAGCACTGCCCCAGCTCAAGCCCCCGGCCATCAGCGACAACACCGCTGGTGAGCTGGTGGTGAGCTGGGAGCAATACCACCGGCTGATCGAGCACCTGGCGCTGCAACTGCATCAAGCCGCAGCGGATTTTGATCAGATCGTGGCCCTCTCCCGCGGCGGTTTGCGGGTGGGTGATCTGCTCTCCCGTCTGTTCGATCGGCCCTTGGTGGTGATGGCGGCCAGCAGCTACAGCGGCGATGGCGATCGCATTCAGGGCCAACTGAAGCTCGGCCATCAACTGGCCCACACCTGCGACCAGCTAGGGCCTCGGCTGCTGCTGGTGGACGACTTGGTGGATAGCGGCACCACCTTGGTGGAGGCCAGCGCCTGGCTCAACACAGAAGTGAGGCCATCCCAACTGCTCACGGGGGTGCTGTGGCTCAAAGGCGGCAGCAGCTTTCAACCAGATTTCTGGGCCATGCATCTACCCGAAAACCCCTGGATCGTGCAGCCATTTGAGCGCTGGGAGCTGCTGCACCCCGGCGAACTCGAACCCATGAGCTAATGGTCTATGCCATGGTTTTGCGCAGACCTTGGCCCGCTCCATGACCGGCACCCTGGCCCCCACCACCTTGAGCGACACCGATTGGAGCCAGGATCCGCGCTTTGACACGGTGATTCACCGGCGCAAAACCCGCAGTGTGCGGGTGGGCGACATCTGGATCGGCAGTGAGCACCCGGTGGTGGTGCAATCGATGATCAACGAGGACACCCTCGATGTGGAGGGGGCCACCGCCGGCATCCTGCGGCTGCATCAAGCAGGCTGCGAAATCGTTCGGCTTACGGTGCCGAGCCTCGCCCACGCCAAGGCCGTCGGTGAGATCCGTCAGCGCCTCGAAGCCGCTGGGGCGAGCGTGCCGTTGGTGGCCGATGTGCACCACAACGGCATGAAGATCGCCTTGGAGGTGGCCAAGCATGTCGACAAGGTGCGCATCAACCCTGGGCTGTTTGTCTTCGACAAGCCCGATCCCAACCGCACCGAGTTCACACCGGACGAGGTGGCTGCCATTGGGGAGCGGATTACTGAAACCTTTGAACCCCTCGTCCGCAGCCTGAAGGAGCAGGACAAGGCCCTGCGGATTGGTGTCAACCATGGGTCCTTGGCTGAGCGCATGTTGTTCAGTTACGGCGATACCCCGCTGGGGATGGTGGAGTCAGCCCTGGAGTTCATTCGCATCTGCGATCGACTCGACTTCCACAACATCGTGATTTCGATGAAGGCCTCACGGGCGCCGGTGATGCTGGCGGCCTACCGCTTGATGGCCCACCGCATGGATGCCGAGGGGTTCAACTACCCCCTGCACCTGGGGGTCACCGAAGCAGGCGACGGTGATTACGGCCGCATCAAAAGCACCGCAGGGATCGCCACCTTGCTAGCCGATGGCCTGGGCGACACGATCCGCGTTTCCCTCACCGAGGCTCCCGAGAAGGAAATTCCGGTCTGCTACGGCATCCTCCAGTCCTTGGGGCTCCGCAAAACCATGGTGGAGTACGTGGCTTGCCCCAGCTGCGGCCGCACGCTGTTCAACCTCGAGGAGGTGTTGCAGCAAGTGCGCAGCGCCACCGACCACCTCACGGGCCTCGACATCGCTGTGATGGGCTGCATCGTCAACGGCCCTGGAGAAATGGCTGACGCCGACTACGGCTATGTGGGCAAAACCCCCGGCACCATCTCGCTCTACCGGGGACGCGAAGAGATTCGCCGCGTGCCGGAGGCTGAAGGCGTGCAGGCACTGATCGATCTGATCAAAGAAGACGGCCGCTGGGTTGATCCCTGAAGCTGGGGCCACATCCAGTCACAGACCAGCCGGCAGGCGCTCTAACCAAAGCCCAACCGTGACGTTACGGTTGGTAGATACTGGCAACTTCCATGGCTTCAACGCGTCTGCGTCGCATCGCCCTTGTCGCCCTGGCCGGTGCCGGCAGTTTCGCGGGAACCCTCGTTCTAAGTAGTGATCTGCTGCTGCACAGCAGCACCGCCGCGATCATCTCCGACAGCCCCAAGGAGGTGATGGATGAGGCCTGGCAGATCGTGTTCCGCGACTACCTCGACACCACGGGGAACTACAGCGAGGAGAAGTGGAAGACCCTGCGGCGGGATCTGCTGAGCAAGAGCTACGGCAATACCAAAGACGCCTATGAAGCCATTCGGGGCATGCTCGGCACCCTGGATGACCCCTACACGCGGTTCATGGACCCGCGTGAATTCAAGGAGATGGAAATCGACACCTCAGGGGAACTCTCTGGGGTGGGTATTCAACTGAGCCTCGACAAGGACAGCAAAGAGCTGGTGGTGGTTTCACCCATCGACGGCTCACCCGCCTCGCGGGCGGGGGTGCAACCCCAAGATGTGATCACGGCCATCGACGGCAAAAGCACCCGGGGGATGACCACCGAAGACGCGGTCAAGCTGATTCGCGGCAAGGTTGGCACCAAGGTGGTGCTGGAACTGCGCCGCGGCGCCGGTCAATTCGTGACCGTGGATTTGATTCGCGATCGGATCGAACTGGCCGCCGTTGATTCCAGCGTGAATGTGGCCCCCAACGGCGCCAAGGTGGGCTACATCCGCCTGAAGCAGTTCAACGCCAATGCGGCGAAGGACATGCGCAACGCCATCAATGAACTCAGCGGTGAGGGCGTCAGCGGTTTTGTGCTGGATCTGCGCAGTAACCCCGGCGGCTTGCTGATGGCGAGCGTGGAAATCGCCAGGCAGTGGCTCGATGAAGGCGTGATCGTCTCCAGCTCCACCCGTGATGGGGTGAGTGATGTCAAACGGGCCAGCGGCCGTGCCCTGACCAAGGCGCCGTTGGTGGTGCTCGTTAATGAAGGCAGCGCCAGCGCCAGCGAGATCCTCTCGGGCGCCATTCAAGACAACAACCGCGGTGTTGTGGTCGGCAAGAAGACCTTCGGCAAGGGGCTGATCCAGTCGGTGCGTGGGCTCTCCGATGGCTCCGGGATGACGGTGACCATCGCCAAGTACCTCACCCCCAGCGGCAAAGACATCCACAAACAGGGCATCACCCCGGATGTGAATGCCAACCTCAGCAAAGCCCAGGCTCAGCGCCTGAAATTTGAAGACCTCGGTACCCGCAATGACCCTCAATACCGGGTCGCCGAATCAGAGCTTGCCAAGCTGCTGCGCCAAAGCAATGCGAAGCCCGAAGTGAGCTTTGAGGGAGACGTTCAACTGAACGTTTTCAGCGCCAACTAAAAATCAGGAAACCGGCTGCATCAAGCCGCCGCCGGGGCTGGAATCGTCGTCGTCGTTGCTCTCGGATTGCCACAAGGCGAAGAAACCCAGAGCCACGGCGCCGATGACGGCACCGAACAATCCGAAGGGAAAAGAACCACCCGCTGCGAAAACTGCGCCAAGTCCGTCATTCAATTCGACGATGGCATTCATGCGCAGCTCGCTTTTCAACTCGCCGTAGTGTAACGAACTCTTGCGAGCCTGAGAAGCGTTTTCTAAGGAAAACCTGTCAAATGCTCAAAACAGCCTGGTTGTCAGCCTGTTGTTTGGCCTCACGCTCAGCGGCAGAAAGCCCGTCGGCATCTGGGATCTGAGCCGCCATTGTCTCCAGCCAAGACTTGAGCTCATCCAGCTGCTTGTCGGGCGCCAACACCCCAAGACCGCGGGCGAGCACCTTGGCGGTGGTGCCGCTGCCGGCCTGATACACCAAACGGCCATGCAGGTGGGTGGCCAAACCCTGGCGCAGGCGGCGGAAGGCGGGCTCTTCCATGGGTGTTTCCAACACCAAGTTGGGTTTTTCAGGCTTGATGCGCGAGAAACCGCAACGCTTGGCCAGCAGCTTGATCTCCATCAGCTGCAGCAGCGACTGCACAGGAGCCGGGAGGGGGCCATAACGATCCACCCAATCAGCTGCCAGCTGCAGCAGGCCCTCCCGGCTGTCGCAGTCTGCGGCAGCGCGATAAGCCGCCATTTTCTCGTCGGCTTCGGTGACCCAATCGGCTGGGATGAAAGCCGTCACGCTTAGATCGATCTGGGTGTCATCCACCGCCGGGATGTCCTGACCACGAATCTCGGCGAGCTCCTCTTGGAGCATTTCCATGTAGAGGTCGAAGCCGATGGTCTCCATCTGTCCGCTCTGCTCCACCCCCAGCAAATTGCCAACGCCGCGGATTTCCATGTCCCGCATGGCGAGCTGATAGCCGCTCCCGAGCTGGGCAAATTCTTGGATCGCCCGCAGCCGCTGCCTTGCGGCATCACTGAGGCTGGCGTCACCCGGATAAAACAGCCAAGCGTGGGCCTGGATGCCACTGCGGCCCACACGACCTCGCAATTGATAGAGCTGTGAGAGGCCAAATTTTTGTGAGTCTTCGATCAGGATCGTGTTGACCCGTGGAATGTCGAGGCCGCTCTCAACGATCGTGGTGCAGAGCATCACATCGGCCTCACCGGCGTTGAAGGCCACCATGGCGCTCTCCAATTCGCCCTCCGGCATCTGGCCATGGGCCACCAGCAGCCTTAGGCCTGGAAGCATCTGACGCAGCCCACCGGCCACCTCCTCGATGCCCTCCACCCGCGGCACCACATAAAACACCTGCCCGCCGCGATCGAGCTCTTGGCGGATGGCACTGCGCACCGCCTCTTCATCGAGCGACGCCAGGTGGGTCTTGATCGGACGGCGCAGGGGCGGCGGCGTGGTGATCAAGCTCATCTCACGCACCCCGGAGAGGCTCATGTAGAGCGTGCGCGGGATCGGGGTTGCCGAGAGGGTCAAGACATCAACGTCTTTGCGAAGAACCTTGATCTTCTCTTTTTGGTTCACGCCAAAACGCTGCTCCTCATCCACCACCAACAAGCCCAGCTGCTTGAAGCTGGTGCCCTTGCCCAGCAATTGATGGGTCCCCACCACCACATCAATCGCCCCATCACTGAGGCCTTTGAGAATCTCTTTGCGCTCGCTCGCCGTGCGGAAGCGATTCAGCAGCGCCACCTTGATCGGATAAGGCGCAAAGCGTTCGCTCAAAGTGCGCCAATGCTGTTGAGCCAGCACGGTGGTTGGCGCCAGTAGGGCGGTCTGACGACCTGCGGTGACGGCCTTGAAGATGGCGCGCAGAGCCACCTCGGTTTTGCCAAAGCCCACATCACCACACACCAACCGATCCATCGGCTTGCCCTGCTCCATGTCGCGCTTCACCTCGGTGATCGCCTTGAGCTGATCAGGCGTGGGCTCGTAGGGGAAGGAATCCTCCAGTTCGTTTTGCCAGGGCCCATCCACCGGGAAGGCAAACCCTGGTGATTCGGTGCGCTCGGCGTAGAGCTTGACCAAATCAAAGGCCACCTTGCGCACCGCTTTGCGGGCACGGGCCTTGGTCTTGGCCCAGGCGGCACCGCCCATCTTGTTGAGCTGGGGCGGGGCATCACTACTGGCCCTGAAGCGGCCCAGGCTGCCCAGCTGGTCGGCCGCCACCCGCAGCAAACCATCGAGGTACTGCACCACGAGGTAGTCGCGGGCATCACCGCTGATGGCCAGCTTTTCCATCTTCAAAAAGCGACCGATGCCGTGGTTGCGGTGCACCACGAAATCCCCCTGTCGCATGCGGTTGGGATCGACTGTGCGGCTGGCCGCGCGGCGGCGGCGGCGCACATACCCGCTCGCGGTGAGGTTTTGCTGGCCGAAAAATTCCCGGTCGGTGATCAGCGCCAAACGCCAGGCCGGCAGCTGCAATCCCTCGAGCTCGGCAGTGCCCTTGGTCTTCAGGGCCACCGGCGTGTTCTGTTCGATCAACCGCTCAATGGCTGGTTGATCGCCGGGGTTGGGCACAAAGCGCGTGATGCAGTCGTGCTCTTCCAGCAACGCCACTGCGCGTGAGGGCTGGGCCGACAGCAACCAAACGCGGGTTTTCTCGCGCTGAAAATCCTTGATCAGGCCGGCCAACTTGCCGAACTGATTGGGGTAGGCGGGAACCGCCCGGCTGTTCAGATCAAAACTGTTGGGGTGCTGATCGGTTTCAGCCAATTCCGCCAGATCAAAGCCAGCAAAGGCCTCCAAGGCCTCGATCGTGTCGCTGATCGGCCGATGCAGTGTTGGTGGCAGCAAGCCATCCACCTCATCGCCGTGGTGCTGCTCGGCGTGATCAAACCACTGCTGGCCATGGGCCATGGCCTGACGGCGCTCATCGAGCACCAGCAAGGTGTGCTCGGGCAAGTAATCCAATAGGGACGACGGCTGCTGCCAAGCCAGCCCCATCAAGCGCCGCATGCCTTCGGGGGTATCGCCTGCCAGCAGCTGCTCCATGGCCTCGGCATTGAGCAATTGATCCAGCTGATCAGGGAGGTTGGCCCTGAGGGCATCAGCCACCAGGGGCCCATAGCCGGTGGGTGTGATCCGCACCAGATCAACAGCATCCAGCGAGCGCTGGGTGGCGGGATCAAACTCCCGCAACTTCTCGAGGTCTTCGCCGAAGAACTCCAATCGCACTGGCAATTCAGCGCTGACCGGGAACAGATCGACGATGTCGCCGCGACGGCTCCAGCTGCCCTCCTGCTCAATGGTGGAGACCCGCTCGTAGCCCAAGCGGGCGAGGTTGGCGGCCAGCTCCTCCAGATCAATGCTGGCGCCTTTGCGCAGGGTGAGGCACTGATCAGCCAGCACGGCCGGCGGCGGCAAGTGGGGCTGCAAGGCCCGCTCGGTGGCCACGATCACCCCCTGCCAGCCGTCGCCCTGCTCATCCACCAATTCGCTGAGCACCTGCAACTGCCCCCAGGTGATCTCGCTGGTGGGGTCGAAGGCTTCGTAGGGCGAGCCCTCACTGGTGGGATAAAGCTGTGTGGTGGGCCAGCCCATCAACTCCAGCAGGGCTGCCCAGCGGCCGGCTTCTTCCAGGGTGGGCACCACCACCAGCAAAGGAGCGCCCTCGCAGCGGGCCATGGCTGAGGCCAAAAGCGCCCGGGCACCACGACTGGCCCCCTGCAATCGCAGGCGATCAGGCCGCCGGGAGCGTTCCAGCACCTCGCCGGTGAGGGGCACCTGCTGCAGCTGGCGCACCAAAGCGGTGAGGGGCATAAACGCGAAGAGAAAGCAGTTGCTGATCCTCGCTTACAGGCACCTCAAGTGGCGGGCCGCTGAATCAGCCACAGGCCGTTGAACATTGCCCGCAACAGCACCTGAGGCGGAGCGCAACCGCTGGCCTGCGCCTGCTGCTGAATCAACTCTTCAGCCAACGAGAACACCACCTTGTTCCTGCCCGAGAGAAACAACTCCAAGGTGGCCTCATCCATGCCGAGCATGCGCAGCCTTGCCTTGATGATCTCCAGCAGGCTTGGGTCGTTCTCTTGCCCCGATGGCTCGCTGTAGCTGCTCAGCAACAGACAGCCTCCAGGAGCGAGCTGGCTGAGCATCGAGGCCAAGTCCTGCTGCTGCTGCTGCGGAGGCAACAGGTGCAGCACGTGGTGACACACCACAGCATCAAACCCCTCGGGATCGAAGCCACTGCCGGCAAGGCTTTGCTGTTGCAGCGAGCAGCGGCTGCCGGCATGGAGCGAGGCAATCTGCTGGCGGCAAAATTCGGCCATCTGCCCGCTGGGCTCCAGCAGCGTGAAGCGCGCCATCGGCATGGCTTGAAGCAGGCCTGGGAGCTCCTCAGAGGCGCCCGGTCCCACCACCAGCACCTGGCGAGCAGTTGGCGTCTTGGCCGCTAAGGCGGCGGCGCCCAGTTCCAACACCGCGTCATAGGCCGGAATCGATAAGCGAATCCGCTGGCGGTACTGGCGGCCGTAGTCGCCATCAAAGTCGAGACCACTCACGCCTGATCGCTCTCTAGGAGCGTCTTAGCCAGAGGTGCTCAGAGGGTCGCAAAACCGAACCCAACGGATCGGTTTGAGCGCTTCCTTGTGACCTGCCAGCCGCTCTAGAGCAAGAAAAGACGAAAGGAGAACCCATGAGCGCACTGACGATCATCCGAGCCCACAACAAAAAAGCCCAACGCCTGCAGGCCGCACAAAAGCTGATGGCACGTCAGCAAAAAGGTGGCGCCTGATGGATGTTCTTTCAGAGGGCAACCTGCCCAGCTGGATCACACTGGCCGCCTTGATCGGCGCCATTGCCTTGATCAATCAATTTTCAAGTTCTGTGCAAAAGGGCTGGCGCCGCAAAGCCTGAAGCCACCTCTATCGGTAGCTTCGAGCGATGCTCGACGCGTTTGATCCAGATCTCGACCAGCTGGTGGCGGCCAACCGAGAGCAGTTGATCCCCATTGCGCAGCAAGTCGCCAAAACGGAGCGCTGGTCGCTATCGCTGCGCTGCGCGGTGATCGATTGCAGCAGCGGCCTGCCCGCGGTGCACAACAGCTCTGTGGGAGGCATCGGCAGCTTCATCCGCACTTCCACGGTGATCGACCATCCCCTCATGGAGCAGTTCTTGGCTCTGGTGAACAGCCAAGGCGTTGATGCGGCCCTGGACACCATGGCCAACAACGTCGGCGAAAGCGACGAATTCAACACCCTCTACGACGCCTACCTCGAAGAGCGCCAACAGGGTCAGTTGATGTGGGGCGCTGGGGATGCCACCGAGTTTGTGATGAAGTCGCAGGACTGCTTCCAGGATCGGGAAATGGCCTGCATTGCCGTGTTTCCCGCTGAGCCGCAGCCCGAGCTCTACACCTTTGCCCTGCCACTGTTCTTCTTTGGCCTTTAAGCCCAAAGCAATTAGCCCGTGCTTGGCGACAAAATCCGGCGCAATTAGCACTGTCATTGGTGGTTGTGGGCGACCATCCACGGGGGTAACAACCCCGCACCTTGGGGGCCGCCAGCACGCAGGCCCCCAAAACATTTCCGTTGCCAGCCCCCCATGCTCGCTGCCGTGATCGCGATGGCTTTAGCGCTGGCCGGCTGCCAGGCCCTACAAACGGGCGTGCCTCAAATGGAACCGCCCAATGCAGAGCAGGTGGAGCAAGAGCAGCGCAAGCTGGAGGTGTTAACGGAACCCTGAACCCCGCAACAAGCAGAAAGCCGCCCCTCAAGGGAGGAGCGGCTTTCGTGATGGCTGATTGGGCAGCGTCTGGTCAAAGGCGAACCTGGGGCCAAGGGTCCAGGTGTATCGGGCGGACTCCTATAGGGCACCTCAACGATGCAGAGGAGTGGCGCTGAATCGACGTCCAGTCGGTGGTCAACTCAGCTCCTCGCCCACGCTTTGTGGAGACTGTTGGAGCAGGCGCCTCGCTCAGAGTGCTGCGGTTGATGTCTCAGGTGGCGTGTCGTCCATTGGGCGCCTCCGTGTTCGATGCCCATACTTTTGCCCTGCCGGTGGTCAAAGGCAATGCGCCTTAATGCCGATGGACTTAGCCGCCGGCCTTGATCAGATTGGGGTGCCGTTTGCTTAGCGGCAGGGACAGCAGTCCGCCCAGCAAGCGACTGGCATAGCGTTGGCTCCATCGCAAAAAGAAAGCGAGGGCGGATGAGCAAGGCGATGAATCGAGCGGCACAAATCGCCCTTGCCTGCGGCCTGATCGTGGCTGCCATCGCCGGTTTCAAGGGCTGCCAGCAGACAACAAGGCTGAATCGTCCGGTGGCCACTGAAGGAATTCCAGAGGGTCACGACTACCTGATGCGCACCGAAACGGGCAGCGACTTTTACACCAAGCTCAAAAGCACCAACTACGCAGTGCGCGAGATCTCAGCGCATCGCATTGATGCCACAGGCAGAGCCTCCAGCGATTTGAACTTCAATCTGGATTGCTACGGCAATCAAGTGGCCATCGGTCAATTGGGCAGTGGCTGGGTGCCCATCCAGCCCGGCAGCGTTGGTGAAGCCATGGCCAAGCGCTATTGCTGAGGATCAGCCCACCTGAATCAATTGCTCCTCAAGGAGCTGGTTGAAATGCAGAAGTTGCTCATCGCTGAGCTGCTGACGGCTGGCTTTCCCAAACTGCTCTTCCAGCAGTTGGCGGCCTTGGGCTGCACCCCATTGCAACTGCCCCAGCAGCTCATCACTGCAGCGCAGCAAATCGGGCCGGCGCAGGGGCACCGGCGCTGAACCTGGTGCGCAGCCGGGCTCGAGGCAACGCAAGGCCTTGAGATAGGCCACCACATCGGCGTAATTCACCAGCCGGGTGCGGCTGGGATGGCCAAAAGCCCGCTGCAGGAATTCACCCTCCTGCTCGCGCTGCCAGCCCAAGCGCTGCAGCTCCATCTCCACAGCCGTGAGCTCTTCGCTCCAATCGTCGGGCTCCGCCGGTGGCTCATGGACTGGCTCTGGGATCACCGGCAGCTCAGCTGCTACTGAGGCAGGTGCGGCTTGCTGCGAAGAGGGCGGCGGCTCAGGAGAAGGCTGAAGCTCGAGCTGAGGCTGAGGCGGCGGCGAGGGGGGAGCACTTGCTGGCGCTGGGGCGGCAACTGGTGCAGGAGCTGGTGCGGGAACCGGAGCCGGGTTGCGAACTGGTGGCTGCGGCAACGCCTGGGCCAGGCGCTGCCGCGCACGGTCTTCGGCGATTTCAGCGGTGCTGCCTTCCCCCAAAGCCGACTGCAGCGCAGCCCCCTGACCGGCAGTGATGCGCACGATCACCCGCTGCGCATCGGCGTGGAGAAGCTCCACCAAACCGGGGGCAACAGAGGTGGCGTCTCGGCCCATCAAGGCGATCTCAACCGGTGCTTTCTAGGCTGCCGGCACGACTGGTGCCATGGAAGCGTCCACTAGCTCAGCCCTCACGCCCCTGCTGCATGCGGCCGACGCATGGCAGGAAGTGGCCCTGCTCCTGCCAGTGCTGATCGGGCTTGAGATCGTTCTCTCCGCCGACAACGCCATTGCTTTGGCGGCAATCGCCCGCAAACAAACGGATCCAGCGGCCCAACAGCGGGCCTTGAACCTGGGGCTGGTCTTTGCCTTGCTGTTTCGGGTGGTGTTGATCCTGGCGGCGCAGTGGGTGCTGAACTTCCGTCCGTTGATGGGTGCCGGTGCGGTGTATCTGCTCTGGCTCTGCTTGAGCCACTTTTTTTTGCAGTCCGCCAACGACGATGACGCCGCATCGGACGAGTCTCCAGGACCAGCAGAAGCAGCCGCGAAATCCTTAGCGGCAACAGCGTTCACCATCGCGCTGACCGACTTGGCGTTTTCCCTCGACAGCGTGGCGGCGGCGGTTGCCGTGAGCGACCGGATCGGCCTGGTGATCACCGGCGGCGTGGTGGGGGTCGTGGCGTTGCGCTTGAGCTCTGGACTGTTCATCCGCCTGCTGCAGCGCTACCAGCGCTTGGAGGCAGCGGGATATCTGGCCGTTGGCCTGGTGGGCATCCAACTCAGTGTTCGGGTGTTCCGCCCCGATCTCGAGTTGCCGGAATGGGGCTTACTGGTGCTAGTGGGTCTGCTCTTTTTGTGGGGATTTTCAGCCCAACATCCGGAGGCCGAAGAGGTTCAGCCATGAGCATGGCCGTTGAACTGCGCCAGGCCGGAAGTGAGCAGGTGCTGCACCGTTTGATGCTGGAAGACGTGCCTCAGCCGGGCCGCTGGCTGGAGGTGGAGGGCCTGAGCTACCTGGTGCTGCAACGGCGACATCGCTACCGCCTCAGGGGCGGCCGCTACCAACTCAGCGGGGTCGCCTTGATGGTGAAAGCCCAAAAGCAACCCGCCGATTCCCGCTGGTGGAACGATCGCTGGGTGATTGGCGATCCCAGCTGCCGCTTCAATGCCCGCAGCCCCCTGTTGCGTTGCGCCGTGCTGCCAGAAGGCCCCTGCGAGCGCTGCAGCCACTACAGCCTCAGCTGAGCTGCTGAATCAACGAATCTCCGCTGCTGGCTGCTTTGCCTTCCAGTTGCGCCTGCCGCAGCAGGATCGGACAGCCACTGGTGGCCAGGACCAGGCCCACACCGCGCACCGCCTCGAGGATGGAACCCGGTTCCGCTGACGGCCACTGGCGCTGACTCAAGGCCGCTGCTTGCGGGCTCAACTGATCGGCCAAGCGGGCCACCAACGGCTCGGTTGCCAGCAGCTTCAAACGTTTGCCGCGCCAGCTGCAGTGGGCACCAGGAAACAGCCCCATCACCTTGCGGTGGATCGCCAAGGCGCGCTCACTCCAATCAATGCGGTAGTCGTCTTTGCTGAGCAGGCGAGCCAAGCTGACGCCCTCGTCGCTTTGGGGGGTCACCGCCAACCGGCTGAGGCGCTCAGCTTCTGGGCCAGGACCTGCCGCCTCAATCCTTGGCAAAGCCTCCACAAACAATTCCGCGGTGAGATGGCTCAGTCGCTCGGCCAATCCCGCTGCGTTCTCCAGCAGCTGGACATCGAGGGCACGCTCAAGCAGCACCGGGCCGGTATCCAAGCCAGGCTCCATGGCCATGATGCCGACACCGGTTTGAGCATCACCCTCCATCAGGCACCACTGAATCGGCCCCGCTCCACGCCAGCGCGGCAACAACGAGCCGTGGCCGTTCCAACAGCCCAAGGGGGGTTGTTGCAACACTTCCGGCGGCAGCAACTGACCAAACGCCACAACAACCGAGAGATCAGCCTGCAAAGCCGCCAACTGCTCCTGGGTCTCAGGTTCACGGCGAATGCGCTGAGGCGTCAGCACCGGAACATCACCGAGAAGGTCCAAGGCACGCGCCTTCACCGGAGACGGCATTAATGAGCTGCCGCGACCGCGCCGGCGATCGGGTTGGGTAACCACACCAACGATCTGATGGCCCGCCCCATGCAGGGCTTCCAGGGTGGGCACGGCATAGGCCGGCGTTCCCCAGAACAGAACCCGCACTAGGCCTCGCCGGTGATCGCCAAACCCTCCACCCACACATGGGGGCAGAGCCCATCAGGCGTCACCTGGGCTTCACCTTCAAAGGCCAACAGTGACTTCAGCACCTGACGAATATCGCCAGCGACGGTGGCGGCTTCAATCGAGCGGCGTTCACCACCTTTGACGAGCCAACCATCAAAGGGCAGAGAGAAGGCTCCCTGGCTGGCTTTGACACCGGCGTGGAGAGCCGAGAGGGAATCAATCCACACCACACCATCGGCCTGGAAGCGGTTCAACGAGGCATCACCACAGCCAGCGCCAGGTGTGGCGCCGATTTCAAACCAATCCGGACTCACCGAGACCTTGGCACCCATGCCGGCATGGCCGGTCGAGGCCACGCCGAACTGGCGTGCCGTTCCTTCGCTGTGCAGAAATTGACGCAGGACACCGCCCTCAATCAGGGGCAGACGAGCCGTTGGGGTGCCTTCACCATCAAACGCCGAAGCGCCCAAATTGGCCGGATGACGGGCGTCATCCCAGAGGCTGAAGAAGGGCACCGCCACCGATTCACCGAGGGACTCGCGCTTGGAGAGGCTGAGGCCATCGAGAACCGATCGGGCGTTGAACAGATTGCTGAAGGCCCCCATCAAATCGAGAAACGCCTCTGGACTGAACACGCAGGTGTACGTGCCCGTGTCGATCGGGGCGTAATCAAGATGGGAAATGGTCAGCTCAGCGGCCTCGTCGATGCAGCCCTGAACGTCAAGTTCATCGGTGCCATGGCCGAGGCGAACGGCTCCTGCGCTGCGTGGTTTGCGGCCGGCTTCCTCAGCGCGGGCATAGAGGTAAAGACTGGCGGAGCTGCGCTCCTCATGGCGGCGAGCGCCGAGGCTGTTGAGGTAGACCCGTTCACCCCGCCGTTGGGATAAGCCGTTGTAAGGAACGGTGCCGATGCTGGGATGGCAATCCAACAGCCGCTGCTCAGCCGAGATCAGCGTTTGCACCATCTCCTGGATCGGTCGCGTGGCTTGCGGCTCCCGCTTCAGGGGCTCCAGGGATTCAGTAGAGCGAGGCGAGAGATCCGGTGGATCTTGCAGATCACCAAAGGCACTGGCCTCAGCAGCTCCAGAGAGTGCCTGAGCCAGGCCATCGGCTGAGAGGTCCGAGCAGCTAGTGATACCAACGCGGCCATCGCTGTTCCACACCCGAACGGTGACGGCACTGCGTTGGGCACCCTTGAGTTGATGGGCTTTGCCGCGGTCAACCTGCACGGACAAATCCGTGCTGCAACTCGCTCCCATATCCCAACGGCTCAGTCCATGGTTTTGCGCCAAGGCACTGAGCTGATCGTGCAGTAGATCGGAGTTCAACATCAGCGTCCCCCCACCGTGATCGAGTCGACTTTGACGTGGGGCTGACCAACGGTGACGTAAACGCTGCCGCTAACCGAGCCGCAGAAGCCAGCGGCCAAGTCGAGATCATTGGCGCACATGGAGATGCGTGGCATCACCGTTTCGGCATCACCGATCAAGGTGGCGCCCTTCACCGGCTTGCCAAGTTCGCCGTTTTCAATCAGATACCCCTCCTCAACCGAGAAGTTGAACTGACCGGTGGGACCAACACTGCCACCGCCCATCACCTTGCAGTAGAGACCGTTATCGATCGAACCGATCAATTCAGCCGGGCTATGGGGGCCAGCTGCGATGAAGGTGTTCCGCATCCGACTGGCAGCAGAGAAGGCATAGCTCTGGCGCCGGCCGCTGCCGGTGCGGGGCTGACCAGTGCGCCACTCACCAGCGCGATCGGAGAGGAAAGCCTTGAGCACACCGTTCTCGATCAAGGTGGTGCGCTGGGGTTCTAAGCCCTCGTCATCCATGGCGATGCTGCCGAAATGACGGTTGGACAGGCCTTCATCAATCGCTGTCACCGCTTCATGGGCGATGGGCTCGCCGATCCGTCCAGCGAAGGGGCTGGTGCCGCGCTCCAGCTGGGTGGTTTCCAGCAAATGGCCGCAGGCTTCATGGAAGATCACGCCACCAAATTTGTTGGCGAGCACCACGGGGTAGGTGCCGGCATCGACGTAATCGGCGTAGAGCATCGTTCCGGTGCTGGCAGCGATGTCGCGGGCGGTGCTATCGGCATCCCAAACCAGCAAATCGTCGGGATGGTCGGTGCTGCCAAACCGACGAGCGACACTGGCGCGGTGCTCGCCATCGGCAGCCAGCACACTCAGGCCCAGGGTTTGGTGCAGGCGTAAGTCGCGGGCGAAGGTGCCATCACTGGCGGCCACCATGACCTCCTGCCAATCGCGGGAGTAGCTGCCGCGGCGCGCCTGCAGATGTTGGGCGTGCTGCTCAAGCCTGGCGGTGCCTTCCAGCAAGCGCTCAGCGATCACCGACACACCAGGGGATTGATCCAACCAGCTTTGTTTGCTGGTGCCGTAGTCCTTCAGCTCGGGCAAGCCTTGAAAATCAGCAGCAGCTGCAGCGCCATTGCGCTCTAAGCCCAGCATCCCCAGGGCCTGATCGAGGGCCTGCAGCAAACCAGCTTCCGAAAGGTCGTTGGTGCTGACAAAGCCATCGCGGTAGCCGTGGTCTTTGCCCCGGAAGACCCGCACACCAGCCCCTGAGACAAAGGCGGGCGAGACACTGGTCACCCGCTCCTGCTCGGCCATCACGCCGAGACGATCCCCGCGCTCAAGGAAGACTTCCACCAGGTCAGCGCCGGCAGCGCGACCAGTTGACAGCAGCAGCTCAAGACGCTGCTGCCAAAACGAATCGAGAAAACTCACCAGCAGCCTCAGCGAATCGCGGGCTGGTAGTTCTCACTGCGAATCGGGGCAGCGAAGAACAACTTGGCCATCTCAAGAGCGTTCGCGCCCCAGAAGGGCAGCTTGCGCAGCAGCCTCACGGGCGCCGAAGCGCCACTGGCATCGGCTTGGGAGAGGGCGTTGTTGTTGCCAACAATCCGCTCAAGGCGCTCATAGAACTTGGGATGATCCACGTTGAGCACCACCGGGAACACCCGGGCGGAGGTTTCGTTGGTTTTGGCGATGACGTACTTGTCGTACTCGCGGGCATCAAGGCCGAGCGCCTCGTAGAACTCCTTGCGGGCCACATCACGCACATACATGGTGGCGAACACGGCCAACAGGAAGAAGCGGCACCAGAGGCGAGCCTGCAGCCCCCGCACCGAACTGGGCTGGGCCTTCATCAGGGCATCAAAGAAATCGCCGTGGCGGTTTTCGTCCTGACACCAGTTCTCGAAGAAGTTGAAGATCGGGAAGATCTTGCTGTCGGGGTTCTGCTCGAGGTGGCGGTAGATCGCGATGTAGCGCCAGTAGCCGATCTTTTCAGAGAGGTAGGTGGCGTAGAAGATGAACTTCGGCTTGAAGAAGGTGTAGGCCTTGTTCGCCGTCAGGAAGCCGAGGTCGAGCTGCACACCAAAGTCGCCCATGGCTTTGTTGAGGAAGCCGGCATGACGGGCCTCATCGCGAGCCATGTGGGCGAAGCACTCAGCCAGAAGCGGATTCTTCTGCTTGATGCGCCGGCTGAGCTCCTTGTAGAGCAGGAATCCTGAAAACTCCGAAGTGCAGCTCTGCTCGAGGAACTCGACAAACACGCGGCGCGTCTCTGGATCGAGCTTGTCGGCTGCACCATCGAACGCCTCATTACGGACGAAGTGATGGCGGTTGTAGTCCTTGCGGAACTCCTCGCAGATCGCTTCCAACTCCTCCTGATTCGGCCGCAAATCCATGGCGGCCATCGCTTCAAAATCAGTCGTGTAGAAGCGCGGCGTCAGGATCGTGTCCTTCACCGGATCCTTGATGGCTGGCTCGCCTCCAGAGCGAGAAGCTTCGGCGATCGCGGTGGGGGGAACCATCCTGTCGTCTTGTGCTGACTAGCCAATCACTGTAAGGGCCCTATCGCTCAATTGGGCCCTAACCATTTCTGACCGTTGAGTCTCTGCACAGTTCGGCTCACCAGCAACGCCAGGGTGATGCGCTTTTCATCAATCAAAAACGACTCCAACAGGCTTGGTGGAGCTCCCGATTCGGCGATGGCAAAGGTCTTGGGCGCCTGGATGTCGTCTTTGGTGAAACACAGCCAGAAGCGCCGATCACCAGGCAATTCACCACGAATCTGCCAACAGGTTTCCCCCACCACCGGCATCGCGGCCTGCTCGAGCTCCAGCGCAGGGGCAGGGCCGCCATAGCTCTCGATCTCTTTTGCCAGCGCTGGCATCAGCAGCTGAGGCACAAATTCCGCGAAGGGCTTGTCCTCCGGCTTGGGCGGCTTGGCCTTCGCCGGAGGCGCCTTCGCCGCTTGGGGCTGGTCTGTGGGCTTGTCTGGGGTGGCCGCCGAGTCGCTCAAGCGCTGCTGTCAGAGCTGTCCAGCAGGCTACTCACCAGTCATCGTCAGCAGCATCAGCCCAGTCATCCACACTCCCGGATGGGGCTGGCTCACTGGCTGAGCGCTGCACAACCCGAAAGGGGACAGCCACCGTGGGTGGTGCCTCATGGGGTGAGCGCTCTGGTGGCGGCTGGGTTGCAGGCTCGGGCGCATCAAAGGGCGGCTCGGCCTCGCTGGAGTCCAGCGGTTCATCCGGGGCATCCACCGCTCGGCGGGTACGACGACGACGCGGTTCCTCCCAGGGTTGCGGCTGGCGGGCCGGAGCTCCAGGGGCACTCAAACCAGCGAGAGCAGCGGCGGCAGCACCACCACCAGCGGCGATCAACACCCACGTTCCCAACGGAAGTGGCGGACTGGTCCAAACCAACAGACGCAGTCGCGCCGGCACCCGCAGATTCAAAACAGCGACTGCCAGCGCAGCCGCCAGGGGAAGCAACAGCGGCAGCAGAAGCCAACGCTTCATGACAGTTTTTGAGCCCCTTCCACTGCGCCTTGCCAACGGCGCAGGGGCGCGAGGTCATAACCAAACAGATCCAAGGTGCGTTGCACCATGAAATCGACCATGTCGTCGAGGCTCTGCGGCTGGCCATACCAGGCTGGCACTGGCGGGGCAATGCGAGCACCCGCTTCCGCCAACTGGGTGAGGTTGCGCAAATGGATCAAATTCCAAGGCATTTCCCTTGGAGCAATCACCAGGGGCCGCGCCTCTTTGAGTTGAACATCGGCAGCGCGCTCAATCAGATCGGTGGCCACCCCGGAAGCGATGCGGCCCACCGTGCCCATGGAGGCCGGCAGGATCAACATCCCCCGCAAGCGATAGCTGCCACTGGCCGGTGGAGCTGCCTGGTCATTCCAGCGGTGGCAGCGCAGGCTGCCGGCCGTTGTGCCGCACTGCTCGCGCAACACCCTCTCCTGCTCAGCTGGATTCACCGGCAGCACCAGCCCTAGCTCAGCGCGCCAAACCTCAAAGGCACCGCGGCTGATCACCAGCTCCACGGCCTGATCGGCCTCGAGCAACAGCTGCAGGGTGCGCAGAGCCAGAACTTGAGCTGAGGCGCCACAGACCGCCAGGAGCAGCGGCGCTGAATCGTTAGCTGGCGTCGTTGTCATCCCCTTCCTCAGCGGCATCGGGCACTACCAGATCGATCTGATGGCGCAACACATCGACCTTTTGCACCTCTACCTCGACGGCATCGCCGAGCTTGTAGGTGCGGCGGTTTTTGCGGCCCACCAAACGATGCTGACGCGAGCGGTACTCGTACCAGTCGTCCTTAAGGGAACTGACATGCACCAACCCCTCCACCTGGGTGGGAGGGATCTCCACAAAGAAGCCGTAGCTCTGAATGCCACTGATCACGCCGGGCAAGGTCTGACCAACCAGCCCCTGGGCAGAGCGCGCCTGAACCAGAGCCAAGGCATCACGCTCCACTTCATCGGCCGAACGGGCGCGGCCATTGAGGCGACTCACCAGGCCGGAGGCCATGGGGTCCTGGAATTGCGCTATCAGGCTGGGGCTGAACAAGGGCCACTCCACCTGTCCGTGGCAGCTCTCGGAGCTGAGATCCAGACGGGTTTTGTGGCGCACACTGGGGCGATCCTTGCCCTCACTCAGCAGGGCCACCAACAGCAGTTGGTTCCAGATGGCGCTGTAGTGGAGCGACGGGCAGCACCAGGGGGCATAGGCCGTCTCCTCAGCCGCCAAGGCATTGGCCCCAGGCTCAGCGCTGAGTTGCACCGGCGTCGTCACCTCGCGCAATTGCTGCTGCAGCACCCGACTGCGATCGGTGCCGGCAAACGCAGCGGCCAGGGCTTGAGCGGCCGGGGCATTGCCATCACTGCCCAACTCGAGCGGGATGTCCAAGCCAACCGCCAGCTTCACCAGATCGTTGAGTTGGCCGGGATCAGGCGCCCCATGGGTGAGGAAGAGGCCAGGCAGCTCCAGGGCCGCAAAGTGGCGACCGAGGGCCTGTTCAGCCGGACGCAGCAGCTCCCGAAGCCAATGCAAGGGTTGATCCGCCGACCAGGCCGGCAACCATCCCTGCCAGCGCTGATCAGGCAGGCCCGAGGCCAGCTCCGCCAGGGGCTCCAGCGGAGGCACGGGGAGATCCAATTCCAGGCCGCCGGTGGCCAGCCTTTGCTGGCGCAGCAGCTCCACCAACGCCTGAAGCTGCTCGAGCAGGGGCAGGTGGTCCTTGAGGCTCTTGAGGGCAGCGGGGGTGGTGCGGGCTTTGGGCTTGCGGGCCAGCAGAGCTGCCAGGCCTTTGCGATCGAGCACCCCATCGACTTGCACCTGCGAGCGGCAGAAGCGGAAGTGCTGCAGCGTGCCGTCGGCGCTGAGATCCAAGGCCACCGAGAGGGCATCTTGGCTTTTGCCTGCCACCAAGGCCGCCGCCTTGTGGAGTGTGGCCGGCAGCAGTGAAATCCAGCTGCTGCCAAGGCTGAGGGCTTCGCCGTGCTGACGCAACCAACGCTCCAGGGGTGATTCCAAGGCCAAGCGTTCCGCCACGCTCGGGGTGTGAACCCACAGCCGTTGCGCACCGTCATCGAGGGCTTCCAGGGACACCGCAGGAAGCAGCGGGGCATCTTTGGCACTCCACCCCTGCAGCAACACGGTGGGAAGCGCCGTCAGATCATCACGACCTGATTCGGCTGGAACTTTGAGGCTGGCACGACCGCTAAAGCCACTGGTGTTGAGGCGATGGCGCGCCAACAGCAGCTCATGATCATCGGCTTCTGAACCTTGAACCTTGAGGGAGCGGGCGACGTGCCCCTGGGCCGGGAACTGGCCCACCGGGAAGCGGTCAAGGCTGACCTCCACCACGGCGGTATCGCTGGTTTCCGCGTGGGCGGCGTCGGTTTCCGGAAGCTGAATAGCCGCATGCAGCCGGTCATCAAGGGGAACAGCCACCAGCTGTTCGGCCTGGAGCTCCACCTGGGCCAACACCGTGGTGTTCGCTCGCTCGAGGACGCACTGAACGACTCCCTCCGGAGAACGGCGCCTGCCGCCTTCACGGGTGACTTTGACCAGAACCCGATCGCCATTCCAGGCATGGTTGAGCTGGTGATCCCGCAGGTAGACGTCCTCACCGCCGTCTTCCCGCAGTGCGAAACAGAAGCCTTTGCTAGAGGAGCGCACCCGAGCCTCAAAGATCGCGTCGTTGGAGGCGCGACTGATTCCCTCCTCCCCGCTGGCGATCACGCCCACCTTGGCGAGCGCTTGCAGCGCTAATTCCAGTTGGGCCTTCTCAACCGCGGTTTTAAGGGCCAGCTTCTTCTCCAGATTCGTCAGCGGCAGCACCGCGTCCCCCCGCAGCTGATCCAGCAGATCGGAGACGGAAAATTTCATGCGTGAGCCATCCCAGGCTGGGGTGTAGAGCGTCAGCCTGACGACTCAGTTTAGTTATGGGGCAAGCCATCACTGGCCGAGGCCGCCCAAAGCAGGCGAGCACCAATCACCAGGAATCCCACCGCCGCCAGCAGCTGCAACAACTCAGCTGGCACCAGTTGGGCTAACGAGCCACCGGCCAAGGCCCCAATCAAGCTGGCCAAAACCAGGGCCGAGGCACTAGCAACAAACACCACCACTGGGGACTTGCTCGTACCGCTGATGGCCACGGTGGCCAGCTGGGTCTTGTCTCCCAGCTCCGCCAGGAACACGGCCAAAAAGGTGGAACCCACCAAGGCGAGATCAGCACTGGGAAAAGGAGTTGGCATCGCTCAGCTCGGCAGCAACTGAACCAGGGCACGACCACCAATGGCCGCCCCCAAAATCACCATCAAACCGCCTGCCAACCGCTCCAACTGCCGCGGCGGCACATGACGGGACAACCATTGCCCCAGCAGCACACCCACCAGTGATGTGCTCACCAGAGCCAAAGCCGCGCCCACAAACACAAGCAGGGGCCGGCCGGATTGGGCTGACAACAACAGCGTGGCCAATTGGGTCTTATCGCCCAGCTCCGCCAAAAAAACGGTGGTGAAGGTGGAGACAAACAACACCCAACGCCCCGTGGGCTGGGAATCACTGGCCTGAAGGGGAGCTTCCACCACCTTTGTTGTTTCGGATGGCCCGCTCAAATCGGCGCATTTCAAGGCTGCGCCCACCGTATTCGACACGGATTTGCTGGCGGCAGCAATCGATCGCGAAGGAATCCTGGTGCTGGGCAGCCACATCAAAGCGCTGAGCCAATTGGTCCACCCGGCAAAAGTTCGGCCGCTCGCTGTAGATCCGGCAGGAGCGAGCGCCGGTGTCGTAGTGAATGCACCACCCATCAGGCCCCACCATCTCCAGGTACTGGGCTTTCTCCTCAGGGCTGAGGGCGTCGAGGGCCTCGCCCCGCTGTTCGGGATCGAGGCGGCAGCAGGCACCACAGCCGCTGATGCACTGCCAGCTGTGACAGGCCATCACAGCCTGTGGGCCATCGCGGGCCAGTTCGGCAGCAAAGCCCGTAAAGTCGCAGGGATTGCATCACTGCCGCTCGCCATGGGCATCGATTTCTCCCTGATTGCCAACTTCGCAGCCCTGGCTCTGATCGCCCTGGCTGGTCCGGCTGTGGTCTTCATCCTTTTCTACCGCCGCGGCGCCCTCTGAGGCCTTACGCCTTCGGCAATTCCGGCTCTTCTGGCAAATCGTCCTTACCGAGAAAGATCTCGGTGAGGGCGTGATAAATCGGCTTGGGTTGCAGCCAACGGCTGATGTAAGCCGCCATGGCACTGGTCACCAGCAGTCCGGGGACACAATCCAGCGCGCCGGTCAACTTCAAGGTGAAAAGCGCCGCAAAGATCGGCAGTTGGGTGGCTCCAGCCAAGCCGCCAGCCATTCCGCAAATCATGCCGATCAATCCGGTATGACCGCTAAACCACGGCATCACAACGGCTCCGGTGACGCCACCAAAGGCCAGGGCCGGATCGATCAGGCCGCCAGGAATTCCTGATCCCAGCACCAAGATCGGCCCCAAGACTCGCTCTGCAATCACGGCAAGGCCCGACCACAGGGGCACCTCACCAGCGTTGTTGATGATGTCGTGCAGAACAGCGGAACCTTCTCCCAACACGCGGGGGTTCCCCAGGGCCATCAACAGCATTCCCACGCCCAGCAGCAAGCCCATCGGCAGCGGGTAGCGAACAGCCAGGGGTGCCACCTTGCGGGTGAAGGTGAGCAGCAGATAGCTGAACAGCGCACCGATCAAGCCGCAGGCCACACCAACTGGCAGGGCCAACAGCATCTGCATGGGGCCTTCCACCAACATGGGCAGCTCGCCGTAGGCAAAGGTGGGCTGCCCGCCATAGGCCGCCACCAATGAGGCCAGCAGGGCGACGGGCAGCGACGACCACACCAGCGGCAAGTTGAAGCGCTTCAGCAGATCTTCTGCCGAAAACAGAATGGCCACCAAGGGCGTGTTGAAACCTGCAGCCAAGCCAGCACCACCGGCGGCAGCCAACAGAACAGGCATGCCAATCTCCCGCAGAGGGCCTTTGAGGCTGCGGCGCATCAGCCAAACCGCACTGGCACCAACGAAGACAACCGGACCTTCCCGGCCGATCGGCAGCAAGCAGCCAGCGGCAATCGACCAGAGCACCAGCCGCGACAGCAGGGGCCGCAGGCCCAACAACTTGGGAGCGAGCTCAGGGTCTTCGATGCAGGCATCCGCCTGAGGAATGCCAGAACCAGCTCCAGGCCGCAGCCAGCGCTGCTGCAGCTGCAACACAAGTGGCATCGCCACCAGTGGCAGCAACACGAACCAACCCAGGCCTTCGCCAAGGGCAAACACATCGGTCAGAACGTGATCGCTGATGCTGTCGATCTCGTTGAGCGGGATGCAAATCACCCCGATCACCAGGCCCAGCAACATCAACGGCAGCATCAACGGCAACCAATTGCGCGGTGCTGAGGCCACAGACATCAGGCAACAAAGCCGAGAGCAAGAGCAGCATGCTGCACCAGCTCAGCGGTATCGGGGTGAGATTGGACCGGGTCGGAATTGTCACCAGGGGTTTGGGGCCACTGGCAACGCAATTCGCGCCCCTCTGGATTACGAATCACCAAGGCATCGCCCTGGCGCTCGCACTGATAGCAGCGCTGCCGGCGCCAGAGGGTGACCCGTTCATGCAGGGCGGGGCGTAGGGCCTCCAATTCCAATTGCAGCCTGGGCTGCCCCTGCCAGTGGTCTTCTTTGAGGCGAAAAGCCAGATCAAGCGTCGGGCTGCTGGGCTCAGGACCACTCCAACGCCAGGCAATCGCACTCAGTGACCCCGTCGGGACAGCCAGTTCGAGCAGTAGGTGACCGCCGCGAAGCAAGCGCTGCCGTTTGACCTTGCAGTGTCGAGCCCAAAAGAGGGGACTGGGGTTGGCAGCGCCAAATGGTTCCAACCGTCGCAGTTGCTGAAGAAAATCACGGTCGATTTGCTCCAGCGGCAGCAAGGCTTCGGGGCGCACCACCAGGGCATGCTCCCGGCCCGCAAGCCAGTCATTGGCCAAGCCATTGAGCCGCTCATGCAGGGCGGCCACCTGGGTGGCCTGAACGGTGAATCCGCCGGCGGCGGGGTGACCGCCAAAGCGCTCCAACAGATCAGCACAGGCCTGCAACGCGGCATCCACCGCAAAACCCTCAGGGGCCCGCACCGATGAGCGCAACCGACCATTGCCCTCCCCAGCGAGCAGGGCGACCGGCAGACCCCAGCGCTCCACCAAGCGAGCAGCCACGATGCCAATCACGCCGTGGTGCCAATGGTTTTGGGCCAATAAAAGAAAGGCTGGCCGCTGATCACCATCGGCTTCCACCAGCGCATTGGCCTCCGCTTCGATGCCATCACAGAGCTCACGTCGCTGCCGGTTCAGTTGTTCACAGCGTTCCGCCAGCTCCAGAGCACGATCGGCATCGGCGGTGGTGAGCAGCTCTACAGCAAGCTGTGGATCGGCCAAGCGACCCACCGCATTGAGGCGCGGGGCCAAGCGAAAGCCAACCCCTTGGCTGTCGATGGGGCGATCCTCCAGACCGGCGAGTTCCGCTAAGGCCCGCAGTCCCGGCAACAGCGAGCGGTGCAGTTGCGGCAGGCCCTCTTGCAGCCAGCGGCGATTCACACCGGTCAGCGGCGCCATGTCGGCGATGGTGCCAATACAGAACAAATCGAGAGCTGTGCGCAGCGCCTGGGGGTTGCGCAGTCGCTCGGCCACAGCAGCCGCCAAGACGTAGGCCAAACCCACGCCAGCCAAACCGCGGTAGGGCGAGCTGGGCGGTGTGAGGGCTGGATGCAGCAGAGCCAAGAGCGGTGGACGCTGCGGCGGAATGGTGTGGTGATCGGTCACGATCACCTCCAAGCCCAACCCTTCTGCACGTTCCAGGGCTTCTCGGGCGCTGATGCCGTTGTCGACGGTCACCAGCAACTTGACGCCCTGCTCAGCCAGGCGCTCCACCATGGCGGCATTGAGGCCATAGCCCTCGCTTTGCCGGCTAGGAATCGCCGCCTGGGGTTTGGCCCCCAAACGGCTCAGCACCCCCACCAACAGGGCGGTACTGGTCATGCCATCGGCGTCGTAATCGCCGCAGACCGCCAAGGCTTGGCCTTCACGACAGGCCTGCAGCAGCCGCTGCACAGCAATTTCAAGATCGGGAAAGTGGGCCTTGGCCTCCGGTGCCGGATCGGGCTGCAACAGGCTTTGCAGCTCCTGGTGGCTTTGCACCCCACGGCGCTGCAGGACCGCCACCAGAGCCGGGGGCAGCGCGAGCGATTGGGGGAGAGGCAGCGGTGGCAACGGGGCCGGTAACTGCCAATGGGGAGCCGAAGAGGTGCTGATGGGAGCCGCCTAGGGTTCGCGCAATTCCACTGCATGATGCCCCGCCTGCAAGCCCTGCTCTGGGACGTGGACGGCACCTTGGCTGACACCGAGCAGCAGGGTCATCGGCCAGCCTTCAATGCCGCCTTCGCCGCCGCGGGACTGCCGTGGCACTGGGACACCAGCACCTACCAGCGGCTGTTGCACACCAGCGGTGGACGCGAGCGGATCCTGGCCTGGATGGCTGAGGTGGCTCAGCGCGATGAGGGCCTTGCCGCCGAGCTACACCGCAGCAAACAACAGCACTACAGCGAGCTATTGCGCCGGGGCAGCGTCCCATTGCGTCCTGGCGTCTTGGCCTTGGCCTGCGAAGCGGCGGCAGCTGGGCTGCAGCAATGGATTGTCACCACCAGTGGGCGCGCTGCCGTGGCGGCGCTGCTCCACAACACACCGGAGCTGGAGGCCTGTTTTGGCGGCTGGATTTGCGGCAACGACGTGCAACGCAAAAAACCAGATCCAGAGGCTTACATCCTCGCCCTGGAGCACTTGAAGTTGCCGGCCTGCGAGGTCCTCGCCATTGAGGATTCACCCCAAGGCCTCGCCGCTGCCAAGGGCGCTGGGCTTGAGGTGGTGATCACCACAGACAACTGGAGCGGCGGCGCCACAGCCCTTGCCGAGGCCGCTTTGGTGGTGGAGCATCTCAGCCAGGGGCCTGTGACCCTCAAGCAGCTCAGCGCCCTGTTGCCATGACCCAACCGCCGCTGCAAAACACCCGGTTTAATCAGCTGCAAACCACCGTTGGCGAACGCCTGCTCGGCTGGGTCACCAGACGCTGGCGCGACAAAAGCGTTGCGCTGATCGCCCTGTTTGCCGGTGGATACACAGCAGCCAACGTCACCACGCTCTACCTCAGCCTGCTGAAGGTGCAGAGCCTGGGCGCGCTGGGGCTGCTGTTGTTTTTTGAAGTCCTGATCCGGCTGCGCCAGCGTTACGCCGGCCAGCAGCCTGGATTGGCCTGGATTGCGATCGACAACTTCCGGATCGGGTTTCTCTACCTGATCGTTTTAGAAGCGTTCAAGATCGGCAGTTAACTCAGGATTCAGCCTCGCCGTCCTCTTCAGGCATCGGGTAAACGAAACCTTGGGCACGGCCACTGAGAACGGCCTTACCAGCCGACAACGCCTTGCGTGCAGCCACGCGTGCTTTGGCTTTCCAGTGGGCATGACGCTGGTCGCGCTTCCCTTTGGAGGTTTTCTTCTTGGGAACGGCCATCGCTGCTCAAATGCCGGCAAACAGAAATTGTCTGTTCTCGAGAGTCCCTTCGTCAATCGCTAAGCTCCGGACAGAAAGCCAACGCAGTGGCGATAGGTGATTTGAGCGACTCACCGAGTTACAGCCAACTGCTGGAAGCCATGCGCGCCGGCCAAGTGGAGCAGTTGGTGCTGCTTCCCAACCAGGATCTGGTGCAGGTTCAGTTCAAAGACGGGAAGACCTCCAAGGTCAATATTTTCCCGAACGACCAGGAGGTGCTGCGCACCGCTGAGGCCCACAACGTGCCCCTCGATGTGCGTAATAGCCAGGGGGAAGCCGCCATGACCGGCCTGCTGGTCAATGGCTTGTTGGCCGTGATGGTCCTGGGGCTGTTGGTCTTGCTCTTCCGGCGCTCCGCCAACGTTGCTCAGAAAGCGTTGGGTTTTGGCCGCACCCAAGCGCGGGTGCAACCGGAAGGATCCGTCGACGTGCGCTTTGACGACGTCGCTGGCATCGACGAAGCCAAAACAGAACTGCAGGAAGTGGTCACCTTCCTCAAAGAACCTGAACGCTTCACGGCACTGGGCGCCCGGATTCCCCGCGGCGTGCTGTTAGTTGGCCCTCCCGGAACCGGCAAAACCCTTTTGGCCAGGGCCATTGCCGGAGAAGCCGAGGTGCCGTTCTTCACCCTGTCGGCCTCGGAATTTGTCGAGATGTTCGTGGGGGTGGGTGCCAGCCGCGTGCGCGATCTGTTCCGCCAGGCCAAGGCCAAGGCCCCCTGCATCATTTTCATCGACGAGATCGATGCCGTTGGCCGCCAACGCGGGGCTGGCATCGGTGGTGGCAACGACGAGCGCGAACAAACGCTCAACCAGTTGCTCACGGAAATGGACGGGTTCGAAGAGAACTCCGGAATCATCATGCTGGCGGCCACCAATCGGGCCGATGTCTTGGATACGGCCCTATTGCGTCCAGGTCGCTTTGACCGCCAGATCATGGTGGAGCTGCCTGATCGCCGCGGCCGCGAAGCCATCCTTGGCGTCCATGCCCGCAGTCGACCCTTGAGCGATGAAGTCTCCATGGAACTCTGGGCGCGGCGGACGCCTGGGTTTTCCGGAGCGGATCTCGCCAACTTGATCAACGAGGCGGCCATCCTCACGGCCCGCCGTGAACGCACGTTCGTCGATGAGCAAGCCATGCACGACGCCTTGGAGCGCGTCACCCTCGGCATGGGGGCGAGGCCGCTGCAGGACAGCGCCAAAAAGCGCTTGATCGCTTACCACGAGGTGGGCCATGCCCTGATCACCACCTTGCTTCCCGCCGCCGATGCCCTCGACAAGCTGACGATCCTGCCCAGATCCGGCGGCATTGGCGGCTTTGCCCGCACCACCCCCGACGAAGAGATTCTCGATAGTGGCCTGATCAGCCGGGCTTACCTGCAAGCCAGGCTCGTGGTGGCCATGGGTGGCCGCGCTGCTGAACTCGTGGTCTTTGGAGCCTCAGAAGTCACCCAAGGAGCCAGCAGCGACCTGCAGATGGTGACGCGAATTGCCCGGGAAATGGTGACCCGCTATGGCTTCTCCGTGCTGGGGCCGGTGGCCTACGAAAGCGATAGCGGTGAAGTGTTCCTGGGTCGCGATTGGACACGCCCCGAGCACGACTATTCCGCCAGCACCGGTCAAGCCATTGATCAGCAGGTGCAACAAATCGCCCGCCAAGCACTCGATCACGCCGTGCAGCTACTGGAGCCCCGCCGGCAGCTCATGGATGAGCTGGTGACGAACCTGATCGAGATGGAATCCCTCAGTGGCGATGAATTCAGGGAGCGGGTCGAGCGCTATGAAGCCGCTCAGACGCAACAGGCTGTTGTCGCTGGCTGATCAGCCACCAGCCACGGCTGGAACGATGCTGACCTCATCACCATCAGCGAGTGCGGTGGCTTGGTTGTCGAGAAAGCGGATGTCTTCGCTATTGACGTAGACGTTGAGGAAGCGGCGCAGCTTGCCGTTCTCATCACAAAGGCGATTGCCCAGGCCGGGGAAGGTGCCATCGAGGGCCTTGATCAGCTCATCGACGCTGGTGGCCTCGAGGCTGACGGTGGCTTGATCAGCGGTGAACTTCTGCAGGGGGGTGGGAATCAGAACCTGAACGGTCATGGCAACAGCAAACAATCAGTCGAAAGAAGGGCGCTACTCAAACGCCAACGGTGTCCCAGGTGGCGCGCTGCAATGACTGGGCGCGCTCCCAGGCGGCATTGAAATCAGCCAATTGAGGATCGATGGTGAGCGGCTCACCAACGGCGGACGCCACCGCCTCGGTGGTCTTGAGGCCATTACCGGTGATGTAGGCAACGGTGGTCTCGGAGGGGTCGATCTTGCCTTGCTCCACCAGCTTCTTCAGCACGGCGATGGTGGTGCCACCGGCGGTTTCGGTGAACACACCTTCGGTTTCGGCCAAGAGCTTGATGCCCTCGATGATCTCCTCATCGTTCACCGCTGCGATCGAGCCGCCGGTGCGGCTAGCGATATCCAGGGCATAGGGACCATCAGCGGGGTTACCGATGGCAATGGACTTGGCGATGGTGTTGGGTTTCACCGGAGTGATGAAGTCGCGACCTTCGGCAAAGGCTTGCGCAATCGGGGAGCAGCCCTCGGCCTGGGCACCGCTGAAGCGCACGTGCTTTTCCTCCACCAGGCCCACCTTCATGAATTCATCAAAGCCCTTGCGGATCTTGGTGAACAGGGAGCCGGAGGCGAGGGGCGCGACGATGTGATCCGGCAGGCGCCAGCCCAATTGCTCGACCACCTCATAGCCCAGGGTCTTGGAACCCTCGGAGTAATAGGGACGCAGATTGATGTTGACGAAGCCCCAGCCATAGGTGTTGGCCACCTCAGAGCAGAGACGGTTGACCTGGTCGTAGTTGCCGCGAACCGCCATCAAGGTGGGGTTGTAGACCAAGGTGCCCAGGATTTTTCCAGCTTCCAAATCAGCTGGAATGAAGACGCAGCACTCCATGCCGGCGTGCGCAGCGATGGCGGCGGTGGAGTTCGCGAGGTTGCCGGTGCTGGCACAGCTCACCGTGGAGAAGCCCAATTCCCGGGCCCGGGTCAAGGCCACGCTCACCACCCTGTCTTTGAACGAGAGGGTGGGCATGTTGACCCCATCGTTTTTGATGTAAAGCTCCTTGAGACCAAGGCGGCGAGCCAAACGGTTGGCGCGCAGCAACGGGGTGAAGCCAGTGCCGACATCAATCGGATCACCCTCGATGGGCAGGAACTCGCGATAACGCCAAATCGAAGCAGGACCGGCCTCAATAGAGGCACGGCTGACGCGGGAACGGATGGCGTCGTAGTCGTAAACAACTTCTAAGGGGCCAAAGCAGACGTCTTCACAGACGTGACGCGCTTCGGGCGCATAGGCATGGCCACATTCTTTGCAGCGCAGGCCTGCGAAGGTCTGCGATGTCAGGGTTGCGGTCACACCGATGCAGCAGTTGCCCGAAACCGTAGCAGCGCCAAGCTCGGCTCCTGGTTAATCCCGACTCTCACCATCGGGCTTAGCTGATCATGCCAGATCGCACGTGCTGACTAGCCTCTGCCCATGAAACGTTTGAGCCGTCCCGCTGTGCTGCTGGCCATCGCCGCCGCGGCGATGGTGTTGGTCGTGCTGCCGCGGTTGTGGATTGAACTGCAGTGGTTTCAACAATTTGAACTGGGGCCCGTGGTGCTCAAGCGCTGGGGCTTGCAATTTCTTGCCCTGGCGCTGGTGCTGGGGATCGGCATCCCAGTGCAACTCAATCAGTTGCAACGCTGCTGGAAGCTGCGCCGGCGTGACCAGGCCTACCGCGGCGAAAGCATGTTCATGCCCCTTCGCAGCTGGGGCTTACTGGTATCACTGGTGATCGCGCTCGGCCTGCTGAGCACCGCCACCTCTTATTTATTTGTGCAGGCCCTCGGGCTGCTGCAAGAGCCGTTCAGCGGCATTGTCCTGAGCAGCTTCCCGGTGCTGGGGTCACTGCCACTGCCACTGGTGCTGGGCATTGCAGCGGTGTTGTTGGTGTTTCTGCTGCGGTGGCCGCTGACCACCTTGAGAATCAGCCTCAGCCTGTCGATCCTGGCCTCAGCAACGGCCCTGGCTCGGGCCTGGAGCTTCTGGTTGCCGGCGATCTTGGCATCGCCGTTTGGCGAAGGCGACCCGGTCACCGGCATTGACCTCAGCTTCACAGTGCTGCGCTTACCGGCCTTCCAGTTGGTGCTCAGCGTGCTGATGGCCCAAGGCCTGGTCGGCTTAAGCGCCTGCTTTTGGTTGTGCCTCAGCCAAGGCAACACCTTGAGCGACTGGCGCTTCGCTGGTTTCAACCGTCAACAGCAAGCGGTGCTGCGGCCGCAGCTGGCGGTGCTGGCCCTGGTGGCCGCACTGATGGCCTCCCTGGCGCCGTTTGAACTCATGGTGCAAAGCCATGGCGTGGTGGCTGGTGCCGGCTGGGTGGATTTGCACTTGCGGCTGCCGCTGAGGCTTCTGCTCAGCCTGGTGCTGCTCACGATGCTGTTCAGCTTGCTGCTGCCACTGCCGCAGCGGCGGCGCCTGCTGTTGCCGGTGTCGATCACGGCACTGCTGTTGCCGATCGCGGAAGTCATCGCCGCACCCCTGGTGCAGAAATTGCTGGTGCAGCCGCGGGAACTGCAGATGGAGCGCCCCTATCTCAAACGCATGATCCAAGGCACACGGCAAGCCTTTGATCTCAACAGGATGCGGGTGAGCACGCTCAACCCCAGACAACAACTGACCGCTGCCGATCTCGAGCAGTCCCCCGGCACGATCGACAACATCCGCCTTTGGGACACCCAACCGTTGCTGGAAGCCAACGCCCAGCTGCAACAACTGCGGCTGGTCTACGACTTCTGGTCTGCTGCCGTTGACCGCTACCAACTCAGCGACGACCTCAGCCAAGGCCGGCAACAGGTGATGGTGGCGGCCCGGGAAATTGATATCACGGCACTGCCCGCGACCTCCCGGACCTGGCTGAACCAACACCTTGTGTTCACCCATGGTTTTGGCTTCACCGTCTCACCGGTCAACAGCTGGGGCCCCGACGGACTACCGGAGTACTTCGTCAAAGATCTGGGGCGCAACAGCGTGGTTCAGGGGTTGCCCAACCTGGGTGTCACCACAGCCCAGGCCGTTGCAGCCTTTCCGATTGGCAAACCAGAGCTTTATTACGGCGCCTCGCCATCGCTCTATGCCGTGGCACCCAGCAAGGTGCGCGAGTTCAACTACCCCGATGGGGAAGAGAACCTCTATTCGCACTACAGCGGTGACGGCGGCCTCCCCATTGGCCATCCGTTGCAGCGGCTTCTGGCTGCAGCCTATTTGAGAGAACCACGGCTGCTGTTTGACGGCTCACTGCGGCACGACAGCCGCCTGCTGTTGCGGCGCCAAGTTCAAGAGCGGCTCGACGCCATTGCCCCCTTCCTCACCTTTGAAAGCCAGCCCTACCTCGTCACCGCGCGGGTTCCCGCCGTGGATGGCTACCGGGCTGAGCAGCACCAGTACTGGTTGCTCGATGGCTTCACCAGCAGCCGCTCCTACCCCTACAGCGCCGCCAACCCCAGCGGCATCCGTTACTTCCGCAACCCGGTCAAGGTGGTGGTGGATGCCCTCAACGGCCGTGTCTGGATCTACGTGATGGATCCCGGTGACCCGGTGCTGCGCACATGGCGCAATGCCTTCCCGGAGATGTTCCGGTCGTTGGAGTCGATGCCGCTGGCGCTGCGCGATCACCTGCTGGTTCCCAAAACCCAGTTCCAAGTTCAGGCCGAACGCTTGCTGCGCTTTCACGTCACCGATGTGCGCAGCTTCTACAACGGCGACGACGTTTGGGGCATTCCCAAGGAGATCTATGGCTCCAAGCAAGTGGAGGTCAGGCCGTACCACGTCACCATGCAATTGCCGGGCAAAGACACCCCGGAATTTGTGTTGCTGCTGCCTTTCACCCCCCTGCGGCGGCCCAACATGGTGAGCTGGCTGGCGGCGCGCAACACCGTTGCCGATTACGGCCAACTGCGGCTGTGGCGTTTCCCGCAGCAACGCCTGCTGCTGGGCCCACAGCAGATCTCCGCCTTAATCGAACAGGATCCTGAAATCAGCCGTCAATTCGGTCTTTGGAACCGAGAGGGCTCGCGCGTGTTGCAGGGCAACCTGCTGGTGATTCCCTTGGGCAAGGGACTGCTCTATGTCGAACCGATTTATCTGCAGGCCCGCAACGGCGGCATTCCCACCTTGGTGAAGGTGATCGTCACCGATGGTCGCCGATTTGTGATGGAGGACGATCTCAACAGCGCCCTGCGAAAGCTGGTGGCCTCGTAGGCACAAAAAAAGGGCCCCGCAGGGCCCCTTCGATGCGTTGAACGTCTAACGCTGAATCAGGCAGCAACAGCAACCTTGCTGTCCAGGGCGCCTTTGGCATACAGGCCGGCGTAGTAGTTGATGTCGCGCTGCTTGATCTTGCTGGCGTTACCAGCGGCCCAGAACTGGGTGTAGCGATCCAAGCAGACCTGCTTCATGTACTTACGAGCCGGCTTGTTGAAGTGACGGGGGTCGAAGTTGGCGGGATCAGCAGCAGCCGCTTCGCGCACAGCAGCGGTGAAGGCCAGGCGGTTATCGGTGTCGATGTTCACCTTGCGCACACCGTTGCGGATGCCCTCCTGGATTTCCTCGACAGGCACTCCGTAGGTCTCGGGGATCTGACCGCCGAACTTGTTGATCATCTCCAGCCACTCCTGGGGAACGGAGGAGGAGCCATGCATCACCAGGTGGGTGTTGGGGATGGCTTTGTGGATCTCAGCGATGCGGGAGATCGCCAGCACTTCACCGGTGGGCTTGCGGGTGAACTTGTAAGCGCCGTGGCTGGTGCCGATGGCAATGGCCAGGGCATCAACGTTGGTCTTGGAGACGAAGTCAGCAGCTTCAGCAGGGTCGGTCAGCAGCTGGTCCTTGGAGAGCTCACCCTCAAAACCGTGGCCGTCCTCGGCTTCGCCCTTACCGGTTTCCAAAGAACCCAGGCAACCGAGCTCACCTTCGACACTCACGCCAATGGCGTGGGCCACGTCCACCACCTCTTTGGTGACCGCAACGTTGTAGTCGTAAGAAGCAGGGGTCTTGGCGTCGGCTTCCAGGGAGCCGTCCATCATCACGGACGTGAAACCGTTGGCAGCAGCGCCGTAGCAGGTGGAAGGGCTGTTGCCATGGTCTTGGTGCATCACCACGGGGATGTCGGGGTAGGTCTCGACAGCCGCCAGGATCAGGTGACGCAGGAAGTTTTCACCGGCGTAGGAGCGAGCACCGCGGGAAGCCTGCAGGATGACGGGGCTATCGGTCTCGTAGGCAGCCTCCATGATCGACTGGACTTGCTCCAGGTTGTTCACGTTGAAAGCCGGGATGCCATAACCGTTTTCAGCGGCATGGTCGAGCAGCAGACGAAGCGGAACAAGCGCCATGGGGTACCTCGGATGGGGTGACTTCAGGCGGCGAAGCCACCCGGATGCCGGGCGACTTTACTCTGCAAGCCCCAGAACCCAAAACTCGGGGCTATCAGGTAGCGCTGGGCACATCAGGACCTCGAAGCGGGCGTCATAACGAGTGGAGAGTCCTTCCTTTGGATGGCCCAACAGTCCACCCCGATCGTTCCCCCCACCGACGGCTGCGATCGCTATCAGCAGGCGCGTCAGAAACCAGCCCTCCGCGAATCCAGCTACCGCAGCCCCAGCCTGCGCATCCTCTCGGCCCTCGATCCCACCCATCCACGGGTGTTGCTCAACGACATTTGAGAAACGGGGCCGGATCTTGATCCCGCCGGTGTCGCACGGGAATCGGCGGTCCTTGGCCTGGGCCTTGCAATGACGCGATGTCCTCCAAGGCCTGCCGCAACAAGCGGGCGGCATGCACTCCCATATCGCGCGGAACGCTGATGCGGTCCCGCAAGCTGCGCAAGCCACGCTCGGCGCCAGCGGTTGGTTGACAAGCAGTGCCCTGCATCAATCGGCTTAAGGCGCAGCGCAAGCTGAAGTCATCCAATCCCTTGTGTTGCTGCAACAGCACCGCGCGATGCCGCAGCACACGGCCCAAGGCTTCGGCCGCTGCACCGCTCTGCTCCGCTTCGCTGGCATCGGAGAGCCCCTGCCAGGGGCCTTGATCAATCCGCTGCGACCACTGGGCCGCTTGCGCGCTGCGATTGGAGTAACAGCCGCCCATCTGCGGCGGCAAATCATGGGCATGGGTGTGGTGATCGCTGCGGGTTCCGCGGTAGGTGCTGCGGCCATCAAGGCCCTGAAACCAGCGATCCAAGGCGGGCCAATGGCCCCGCAACTCATAGCCCTTGTAATACAGAAGGCTGCTGTTCATCCGTTCCACATACGGAACAAAGACCAGATCCGCGCTGCTGAAGCTCTCGAGGAACCAGGGGCCGTCATGGCGCTCGAGGGCCTCACTCACCCGTTGCATCTGGGCTTCAAACAGTTGCTGGCCTTGGGCTTCATCACCCGGGTAACAAAGCCACGTGCACCAGGCCCGGAACAAATCACGCTCCAACTGGCGCAAGCCCAGCATGCGGGGATGCTCCAAGGGAAGCCCTAGGGGGCCAAACGCTGCCTCCAAAACCAGAAGGATGCGATCGCTTTCGGTGATCAGCTCTCCATCGAGGGCCAAGGCAGGCAACATCCCCGATGGAACCAGGCGTTTAAACCAGGCTTCCTTCTCGCCGTAGCAAAACATCGTGACTTTCTCGATGCGATACGGCACCTGCTGCTCTTCGAGCCACAGCCAGACCTTCTGGCAATAGGGGCACCAGGCGTGATGGTCGCGGTAAAGCACCACCCGCACCTCCTCCTCGCTGCGGCCAAACAAGCGCAAGCGGGCCTGCGCATTGGTGGGCCCTTCCACCCGGTCGCCAGCCGGCGGTGCCAGAGCCTGCAACTCAGCCCACGACAAGGGCTCAACAGGCTCTGAAACGAGATGTGAGGAATCGGTCATCAAGCGAATCCAACCCGAAACAGGATGACTAAAAAGACGAAGGACCCGGCGACGAAGCCCCCGTCGGCCATGAGCCTCCTCGCTACGTGGACGCTCCGAAGAAGCCCCCGGCCTCGCTGGGGGTTTCTTTGTAGGCGCGCGTCAGCTCAGCTCACCGGCCAGCTTGGCAAACACGCTCAAATCCCCCAGGTCGGCCTCCTCGGGCATTGGGAATTTGCGCAGCGCTAGCACCATCAACAGCAGCGACTGGGCCGCCAACAGCACCGAGGCCACAGGCGCGGACCACAGCCCCAGCCACCAGCCCAACAGCAGCAGCGGTAAAAGCAGCGTCAGGCCAATCGCCTCAGGGCGCTGAAAGCAAAAAAACTCCTTAAATCCCAAGCCGGCCAAGGCTGCAAAGAAGGGGCCCACCAACCAAATCCAGACCGGCTGATCCACCAACTGCGGCAGCATCGACGCGGCACCAGCGCGGTAAGCCAACAGCCCAAAACCAGCACAGCCCAGCAGCCAAAACAGCTGCAAGGTCCGGTGCAACGGCACCAAATAGATGTGCACCCAGCGCAGCGCACCCCCCAAACCGGCAGCCATCAACAGCAACCAGGGCCAGCACCAGCTCGGCCCGAGCCACCGCCACTGCACCAGCAACGCCACCTGGGCCAGCGCCAGCAACAACAAACTCATCCGGTAGGCCAACACTTCACGGCGATGCTCCCCCGTCACCGTGTAGGGGCCGTAGACGCCTTCGTAGACAACCGGAGGAACGCTCATGTCTCCATTGTGGAGGGCACGGGCCGTTGCACCAAATGCTGCAATGCGGCGCCATCCATCGGGCCAGCCGGCACCAGAGCTGAGGGACGCAGTGGGAATAGCGCTCCGAAATAGTCGGTGCGCCAAGCCAGCGGATCACAGGTCTCCAGCACACCCGGCAAAGCCAGAAAACGGGCCCGCCACTGCCACAGTGCCGGGAAACACCAGAGCGGCTGGCGGCTGCAGCCAAACAGCGGGGCATACACCTGCTCCCAACGGATCAAGGTGGGAAACAAGCGCACATCCGCCAGGGTCAGTTGCGCGCCACAGAGCCATGGCCCTTGACCCGACAGGCTCTCTTCCAAGGCTTCAAGCGCAGCAAAGAGCGCGGCCTCAGCTCGGTCATAGGCGGTTTGGCTACGGGCAAAGCCACAGCGATAGACGCCGTCATTGAGGGAGTGCTGCAACTGCTGCGACCACTGCTCAATGGCCTCCAGCAAAGGCTCCGGTTCCAAATCCATCGCTGATCCGGGCCAGCGGTTGAGCAGTTGCACCAACTCCGCACTCTCATTGCTGAGGATCACCGGTGAGCACGACTCGCTGCCTGGATCGAGCAGCAGCGGCACCGTGGCACGCTGCTGCGGGTTGGCCCCAGCCAAGCGATAGAGCTCTTGCAAGCTGCGGCAGCCCAACAGCGGCGCAGGGAAAACCCAGCGCCCAGCTTGAGGATCGGGCTCCACCAACACGAGATTCACGGCATCAGCCAGGCCACAGAGCTGATGCACCAGGCGGGTTCGATGGGCCCAAGGGCAGCTGCGGCCAATGATCAACAGCGGACGTTGAACGGTTGTTGTGCACTGCTGCAGCAATGGCTCGAGTGGGCGTCCAGCGAACTGAGACGGGCGGCGCTGGTAGTTGCCCTCCGCATCAGCCGGAGCCAAGCCATCCATCAGGCGTTGCCATTGCCACCACCAGAGGCAACGGGCCGTGGCCACCAGCTGGGGGGGAATCGTCATGCTGATGGCTCAAGGCGGTAGACATCCCCTCGCCGTTGGCGAGAGGTGGGAATGGCCGCACGAGCGGCAGCGATTTGATCGAGGTCAAGTTCGGCGTGAACCACCTCTTCGCCAATGCCGGCCTCCGCCACGATGTGCCCCCAGGGATCCACCACCAGCGAGTGGCCATAACTCGGGTAGTCGCCTGAATCCTGCGGAGGCCTGGCGCTGCAGCAAGCCAGCACAAAGGACTGAGTATCAACAGCGCGGGCACGCATCACCAGATGCCAATGCAACGGCCCCGTGGTCGTGCTGAAGCCCGCTGGACAAGCGATCACATCACAGCTCAGCTGCTGCTGCATCAGCAGTGCCAACTCTGGGAAACGAATGTCGTAGCAGATCTGCAGACCAAGATTGGGCGGGGTTGCAGCACCACTGGCCAGGGGATCGCCCACACCCGAGAGAACGGTGATCTGATCGCCCGCCGTCAGGCTGTCTGACTCATGGAAGTGGATTCCACCGGGAATATCCACATCAAACAGATGCATCTTGCGGTGCTTAGCCAGCAAACAGCCCGCGGGGCTGATCACTGTGGCTGTGTTGAAAATGCGCCCATCGCTGCTGCATTCAGGAATCGAGCCAGCAATCACGCTGACCCGATGGCTGACAGCAAAGTCAGCCACCACCTTGAGCGAATCCGAGGGCCCATCACGCAGATCAGCGCCAAGCTCTGGAATGGGCTCAGCAAACTCAGCGAACCGTTCAGCTTGATAAGGCGAATTCCACACTTCAGGCAACATCAACAGCTTGGGCGAGCTCGACGTCCCCGCCTGTGTCATCGCCTGCTCGAGCCAATGGCACACCTGTTGTCGATTGACCTGGGGCTCAGGGCTCACCTGGAACTGCACCAGAGCCACGGGCCAGAGCTGGCTCATCGTTGCGCGGCCGGCTGTGGCTGTTGCAGCACGGTGGTGGGCACACCTTCCACCGTGACGCCGAGGGCGGCAGCCCCATGGGCGTCGTGAGCCATCAACGGCAGTGGCGACAAGCTCAACAGCAAGGCCAACGGAACAAACCGCATCAAAGGAGCTTGACTGAACGGAGACTATTCAGTCCAGAGCTTGGTTCTTGGCGGCTTAAGCCATCTTTTGAATTTTGCGGGGGGAGCGTTGGCGGAACGAATTCCCCCCTTGGCCCACGGGGCTTGCTGTGGACCTCGTTGGACAATCGCACTGTTAAAACCTGAAAAACGTTCTGGGCACTACAGGCAACAACAAGCCTCAGGGGCTTCTCAGTGAGTTCTCAGAATCTGCCCATGCCTGAGCCACCGGCAACAACAATGCGCACTGAAAGAGTCAACCAGTCAGCGGGTCTTCTCATTGTTCAACTTTTGTCGTCAATGCAACATCTCACCCGCTAATCGTCTCGCTAGAAATGAACCAAGACCTGTGGTAACCGGTCTTCAACATGGGCAGTGGCACTCGTGAGCAGCGGGTGCTTTTTATTGAGATTCATTCATCGTTCTGTTGCTGCCGCATCAACCAACGCCGATCAGCCCACTGGGTCACCACATAAACAGCAATAAACATCGGCAAATAAGCCACCCACATGTTGCTGAGTTCAAGACCACTGTTATTGATCAGCACCAAGCCTGAATAGCTCAAAAGTCCATAAATCCCCGCACGGCGAACAGCGCCAATGGCCTTGGATGTACCCGATGCCATCTGTTGAATCCGAGAACGCCAAACCTACGGGACACCAAGCCAAGCTGACAGCGCAAGCAGGCGCAGCCAGGCTGTGAGTTTCAGGAGTCAACCCATGCGCCACTGGATGACACTGCTACTTGGCGCATCTGCGCTCATGCTGATGCCCAATGCAACGCAAGCTGCCCAGAACTGTGGGCCCGATGCGCGTTGGGTTCAAACCGGAGCAGCCCTGGGCGCGGGCTATTGCCAACCGAAAGGACGCCGTGATCATCAGGTTTGCGCTATTGGCTATCACTACGCCGGCGAGGGCATCTGCCGCCGCAATGGTGATTGGTGGGATGGCCGCCGCCCAATCAATTGGGGGCCTGAATACCGTCCTGGCCGGGCAGATGGCAGCGTGAGCTTCGAAGGCCCCAATGGCGGGAAGATCCGCGTGCGCTGGTAATTCCCGCGTTCGCTTTCAAGCACGCCATCGACGGCCACCATGAAACAAGACGCTCTGCCGGCATGAACCGCCCTCTCGTCGTCATGGCCTCACTCCTGCTGGGCAGCCCGGCCAGCGTGATGGCGCAACCTGATTTGGTGAACTGCGAAGACTTTGGCTTCAACGCGCCGATGAGCTGCCTCGATGGCGTTCAGCCCACAGCTGGTCCGGTGCCCAGCGAGGCCAACATGTCCGAGCCCACCGGACCTGAGGGCTGGGACTTTGGCGGTGAACCGGGGATCGACCCTGGATTCCTAATGCCGTTTTGAGCTCCAATCCAGCTCAGGGGTTGTCGCCAACTCACGCGAACGGAGCCATGGTTGGCGTAGCGCATCGCCGCAATCCATGGGCAAAGCAGGAGTGATTGCCATCGCAGCTGCCATCGCCCTAGTCGTTGGCCTCAGCCTGGTGGAGCGCGCTGCAGACACGGGCAATGTCAGCCCAGACGAGTTGCCGCGCCAAGCGCCAGATAATCCGCTGGCGGAGTGAGACACATGCCCTACGAGCCCAACAGATGCAGGGCAATTCGGCGGGATGATCCCCGCGCACGCCATTCGCACAAATACACGGCCTGCCAGATCCCGAGCCGTAGGCGCCCGCCAACCACACTCAGGTCCAAGGTTTGGGATGTCAGCGCTGTTCTGATGTGGGCCGGCATGTCGTCATCGCCTTCATCGTCATGGCGGTAGCGGTGATACCCCTCCCGCTCCCCCAGGGAATTCACCCCGATTTGAGGCGCGACACGCCGCATCCAAGCCGCCAGGTCCTCCAATACGCGGGGATCGGCGTTTTCGTTGATCGTTAACGAGGCACTGGTGTGCAAACAGGTGAGATGGAGCACACCCACTTGAATGCCGGTGGCAGCAATCCACTGATTCAGCTCTGGATCAATGCGCTGGAAACCCTCGCCACGGGTGAGCACCTGCAACTCCTCATGGGCCTGCAGAAGGACGGCTTGCGAAGCCATTCAGCTGATCGAAGGACTACCTCCAGCCTGATCCTCGGTGGAGCACTGCAACAGGCCTTGGGCGGTGGGGTCCTGGGCACTCAGCCTCGCCAAAATCCGCTGCTGGTCAACAGGGGAGAGCTCCCCATCAGCAGCCCACTTGAGGCTGGTGTCGTCGCGACGAGTGGAATCCATGTCAGCGTTCTCTGACAGTGGCGAAAATTTAGGGGGTCAAGGCCGGAGTCGCAACGCATTCCATTGCTCATCGCGACGCCATGACTGCCTCAGATGCGGGTGCTGGCCTAGATCCAGCTGCTCCACGCGCTCAACCTGAAGGCACAACAACTGGAAATGTTCGGGGATCTCTGCCTCCGCAGATAGCTGCTCCACAAAAGGATCACTGGGCTGCCATGGCCGTCCAGGAGCCGGCCAGGCCCACAGGGCACGCCCAGCCGGGCTCAGTTGTTGCCAATGGCGCTGTCGCTCTGGAGCTGCGTCCACTCCGCTGGGCTGCCAGACCCCCCGCAACCGGAATTGCTGCTTGGCCTTCGGCATCAGCCAACAGATTTCAATCGCCGGTTGCCTCTCCAACTCCAGCGCCTTGGCACTGCGTGAATCGGTCAACAGATCCAATTGATCGGGCCCGCCCCAACCGCGAAACACCAGGGTTCTCACCCGCGGCGTGCCATCGAGGGCCACAGTCGCAAGCTGCAACCAGCGGGCGGCAGGGGAGCGCCCTTCCCGCTGTTGAGCTGAGCGAATCAACGGCCGCCAAGGTGGCAAGGGCAAGGCCATGGCTACACCAGATAGGTCGATCACTGCACCATGGCGCAGGCCCACCAACCATTGACAGCTGCGGAGGTCAGCGAGCTATTCCCAGCCGCCACACCCCACAGCAACATTGCGCGCTACTGGCCCTACATCAGCTCGGCCCTTCAGGAGGAGGGCATCGGCGATCGAGCCATGGCCTTGCTGGCGTTGGCCACGATCCGGGCCGAAAGCGAAGGCTTTGAGCCGATTGATGAGCACCCATCCACATGGAACACGGCTCCCGGCGGCCATCCCTACGGGCTTTACGACGAACGCCGTGATTTGGGCAACCTCGGCTCTGGCGATGGTGAAGCTTTTCGCGGCCGCGGCTTTGTGCAACTCACCGGACGGGATAACTACGCCCGCTATGGCGAACAAATTGGCGTTGATCTGCTGAAGCGCCCAGAACTAGCCAATGACCCAGAAGTGGCCGCCCACCTTCTAGCCCGCTTCCTCAAAGAGCGTGAGGGACCGCTACGCCATGCCCTTGCCAGTAACAACTTGGCTGCCGCCAGACGCCTGGTGAATGGAGGGCAGCATGGACTGAATCGCTTCAGCGACACCATTCGCCGCGGCCAGCCAGTCACCGTGGCAGGCACCAGCAGCGCCTGCGACACCGGAGCCATTGCCGGACTCTCTCAGCAGGTGTTGGATCGCCTCGAAACGCAGGGCGCCTTGGTGGCCATTGCGCACCCTCTGATCCAACTGGAGGGCGCCCACAACAACCCCTGGCTGCAACCCCAGGCAGCCGAGGCTCTGATCGCTGCCGTTGAAGAGCGCGGCGAACCCTTGGTGATCAACAGCGCCCTGCGCACGCCCATGCAGCAGCACCTGATTCACCAACAAGCGCAGCGGGGCGAATGCGGCATTCAGGCGGCAGCACCTCCCCCGTTCAGCAACCACAACAGCGGCCTCGCCATCGACATTGAAGATTCCAGCGGGTGGCGCCCCTATCTCGAGCGGCACGGCTGGCAATGGCTCGGGGCCTGGGACCCGATGCACTTTGACTACACAGGTGGAGGCGTGGACCTTGGGGGCGCCCAGGTGCTGGCCTTCCAGGAGCTCTGGAATGAGCACAACCCCGAAGCCCCCCTCGTCGAAGACGGACTGTGGGGACCAGCCACAGCCGCCGCTGTGGAACGCTCACCGGCAGCAGGGTTTCCCTTCAAGGCATGAGCACTGGCTTTGGGCCCAAGGGCTATTGGGATCAGCGTTTCGCCAGCGCGGGCTTTGTCTATGGGGAGCAGCCCAACGATTTCCTCAACGAGCACGCCTCTGGGCTCAAGGCAGGCCAGGCCCTTTGCCTGGCCGAAGGCGAAGGCCGCAATGCGGTGTTTCTCGCCGAGCTTGGCCACCAGGTGTGCGCCCAAGACATCAGCCCTGTGGGGTTGGGCAAAGCCAAGGAACTGGCGCACCGACGGGGCGTCAGCATCAACACCCTCTGCTGCGATCTAGCCGCGTTCCATCCCGAACCAGCCAGCGTTGATCTGATCGCAGCGATCTGGATGCACGTGGAGCCTGACCTCAGAACCAGGGTGTTCCAGCACGCCATTGAGGCCTTGCGGCCAGGGGGACACCTGCTGATCGAGGCCTACAGCCCCAAGCAGCTGGGATTCAGCAGCGGCGGGCCCACGCGGCGGGAGCTGTTGATCGATGCAGCCGAGCTGAAGCACGAGCTCGCAGCCTTGAAACCGTTGATCCTCCAAGAGGTCGAACGGGAGATCGCTGAAGGCAGCGCCCATCAGGGGCCTAGCGCCGTGGTGCAATTTTTCGGCAGCAAACCGTAGCGGTCGCTACCAAAAACTGTTATTCTTTTGTCACGTTGATCCCTAAGGGGATGCAGCTCGATTCCAGTCAGGCAACGGGGGCTGGAACGCTGTCAGGAGACTGATGAACATCCTCCATCTCGTGCGTAAGCAGGCCACCAAACAGCAGGCTCTGCACCAAGCACAAGTGTTGCTGGCTCGCCAGCAACACGGCGCCGCTTGATCCATCTAGCCCCGGCCCAGCCGGGGCTTTTTTTTGGTCCTAAAACTTGCGCAACTCCCGCGGCGGGCGTGGCTGCGCTGGGGCGGCAGGAGCCGTCGGTGCCGCTGCTGTGCCAGAGCCCTGAGGCGGATCGCACTTGGGCTCTTTAATCGCCAAAAAAATCACCGCCAAGGCCAGCAACGCAATGGCTGCACTGTTGAGGTGGTTACCCATGTTCACGGTGTAGCCATGACAAGCGGGTCTGCCAGATCACAACTGCGCAGACTCTGCTCCCAAAGCTGATCGGCAATCGCCTGTTGTTTGGCGCCGCTGGGCCATGGAACCCGCTTGGGGTAGCCGCGCATCTGCAGCAGGCCATCGGGACCGAAATAGTCCAACGGCTCCACACCGGGGTCAGTGGCGGCGCGCAAGCTGGGCAGGGCGCCCTGGGGGGCTGGCATGGCCAACCAGGCAGGCATGTTTTGCATGTTGGGGCTGTGGCGCTGCAACTCCGTTGCCGTCACACCTGGGTGAGCAGCGCAGGCCACCACTGATGAGCCAGCTCGTTTGAGGCGGCGCGCCAAGGCCTCAATGAAAAGCAAGTTGGCCAACTTGCTCTGCCCATAGGCGGCCCAGGGCTGGTAGCCCCGGCGCTCAAAATTCAAATCGTCAAACACCATCCGGCCGAACAGCGCCGCGCCACTCGACACCGCGACAACCCTGGCTGCCGTTGCCGCTTGCAGCAGCGGCAGCACTTGCAACACCAGCGCGAAATGGCCCAGATGGTTGATGCCGAATTGCAGTTCAAAGCCATCCACCGTGCGCCCCGCCGGCGGCACCATCACACCGGCATTGCAAATCAATAAATCGAGCTGCTGATGGGCCGCACGCAGCTGGGCGGCGGCAGCAGCGACGGAGGCGAGATCCGCCAGATCCAAAGGCAGCCACTCCACCGAACCCCTCGGGGCTTCAGCTTGGATGCGCTCGATGGCCTGTTTGGCCCGCTGCTCGTCGCGGCAGCCCAGCAGCACCTGGGCACCTTTGCGGGCGAGCTGCAAAGCAGCTTCATAACCAATTCCCGTGTTGGCGCCTGTGACAAGGGCGAGCCGACCGGCCTGATCAGCCATGGCATCAGCGGTCCAACGTGCCATCGCTCTGCAGCAAACGTCGTTGTCTTAGCGAACCCTTGCAGGGTCCTGACTTCATTCCTAATAGTGAGCGCAAGCAAGCAGGCCGCCATGGGAGCCCATCAGCCACCGCTCTGGCGGGTGATCTTGGCTGGCCTGATTGGCAACGTCATGGAGTGGTACGACTTCGCCCTCTACGGCTACTTCGTTGGCATCTTCGGCGATCAGTTTTTTCCCTCGAGTGATCCCAACGCTTCGCTGATTGCCGCCTTTGGAGCCTTTGCCGCCGGCTTTCTGGTGCGACCCCTTGGAGGTGTGGTGCTTGGACGCATCGGCGATCGGGTTGGCCGCCGCCAAGCTCTCACCCTCTCAGTGATGGCCATGGCGCTAGCCACGGTCTCGATGGCGATCCTGCCCACCTACCAGCAGGTGGGCCTTTGGGCCCCGATCGCCCTGGTGTTGCTTCGCATCCTCCAAGGACTCTCTGCCGGCGGTGAATACACCACCTCCATCGTGTTTCTGGCTGAGCATGCTCCGGCCAATCGCCGCGGTCTGGTCACCATCTGGGGACTCTGGGGATCGGTGCTGGGCATGCTGCTGGGCTCAGCGGCAGGGACGCTGCTCTCAGACAGCCTGAGCGCTGCGCAAATGTCCAGCTGGGGCTGGCGTCTGCCCTTTGCCTTGGGTCTGTTGGTGGCCCTCACTGGCTTCGTCCTGCGGCGGGGCCTGAACAGCGAAACGCCACCGGCGGCTAGTGCCCAGCCAGTGCGGGCCTTGGCTCGCCACAGCGGCGCTGTGCTGCGAGTTCTGCTGCTCAATGTCGCCAGCAGCGTTGCCTTCTACACGGCCTTCGTCTACGTCATCACCTACATCCAAAGCGAAGCAGGGCAAAGCGAAAGCGTCGCGCTGGCCCTCAACACCCGCGTCATGGGGTTGCTGCTGATCTTCTATCCCATTGCCGCCTGGATCTCAGATCGGCTGGGACGCAAACCGCTACTCATCGCTGGCTCCCTGCTACTCGTGCTCGCAGGCCTACCGATTTTTGAGCTGCTGCACAGCGGCAATCCCACATGGATCAGCAGGGGCGAAATACTGCTGATGCTGGCGGTGGCCTTGTTGGCCGGAGCCAAAAACCCAGCCAATGTCGAGTTGATGCCGCAAGCGGTGCGCTGCACAGGTTTGGCCTTGGCGTTCAATGTTGCTGAGGGATATTTCGGTGGCACCACCCCGCTGATCGCCAGCTGGCTGGTGAGCAACAGTGGTAATCCTCTGCTGCCGGGCTACTGGGTTGCCTTGGCTGGAGCCATCACCTTGGTCACCGCGCTGTGGTTCACCCCGGAGAGCTGCCGGCTGCCCTTGCAACGTTTATGACAAAGAAGCGGCCAGTGAGCCTTCCATGAAGAAGTGGCTCCCAATCCTGGTGCTGGGGCTCACCCAATTCGTCATGGTGCTGGATGGCACGGTGATGAATGTCTCCATCACCGACGTGGTGGGTGATCTGGGCACAACCACCAGCAACATGCAGCTGGCCATCGCCACTTTCACGCTGACGATGGCGGCGTTGATGCTGGCCGGCGCTGGTCTTGGCACGCGCCTTGGACTGCGGCGCACCTTTGTGATTGGCAATGTCATCTATGCCATCGGTTCTTTAACCACCGCCTTCGCCCCTGGCTTTGCTGCCCTGTTTATCGGCTGGTCGCTAGTGGAAGGTTTAGGGGCTGCCCTGGTGGTGCCGGCCATCGCAGCCCTGGCGGCTGTGAATTACAGCGGCCGTGAGCGGGCTATGGCCTATGCCGTGCTCGGCGGCATTGCTGGAGCTGCTTCAGCCGCAGGCCCCCTGATTGGCGGTTGGATGACCACCTACCTCTCCTGGCGGTGGGTCTTTGGCTTGGAGACGTTGATCATCTTGCTGTTGGTGCTGCCCCTGCATCGGCGCATCGTTGACCAGCGCCCAACGGCGATTCAAGGGAGATTTGATTGGCTTGGGGTGCTGCTTTCAGCGCTCTCGATGGGATTGATCGTGCTGGCTTTGGTCTCCGCCAGCACCTGGGGCTTGATTCAACCGATCAATCCACCGTTCACGCTGTGGGGATTCTCACCAACAATGCCCATGGTGGTGGTGGGAGCGATGGTGGCCTGGGGCTTCATCAGTTGGCAGGAGCACTTGCAAACCCATGGCGGCGCCCCCTTGGTGGGACTGGATCTGCTGAGCCTGCCCAGCTTGCGTGCTGGCTTGGCTTCGCAACTGGTGCTGTATTTCATCGTGGCGGGAACGTTCTTTGTGATCCCGCTGTATCTGCAAACCGTGCTCGAGCTCAACGCACTGGAGTCGGGCATTCGCATGCTGCCGATGTCGGTGTGCCTGTTTTTGGTGGCCCTGATTGGCTCAAAGCTGGCCAGCCGTCGTTCACCACGGCAATTGATCCGCTCGGGTCTGTTGATCGCCTGCGGGGGCCTGGTGTTGATGATCAGCGCCATTCGCCCTCAAGCCGACAGCATGCTGTTCACCTTGGCCATGGCCTCGATCGGCATTGGCATCGGCCTGGCCATCTCCCAGATCGGCAACGTCAACCTTTCGTCCGCTGATCAAACCCGCAGCACCGAAATCGGTGGCATGCAGGGCACGGCTCAAAACCTTGGTGCCTCCCTCGGTGTTGCCATCGCTGGTACGGCCCTGTTCATTGCCCTCGGCAACCAGCTCACCACCACGGTCAACAACAATCCTTTGATCAATCCAGTGCTTAAGCAGGCCACTGAAGCGGCCCAAAAGGAGGGGATTCAGGTGGTGACGCCGGAACTGCTGAACAGTCATTTGCAGAAGGCCGGCGTTCCCAGCGACCAAATTCAGCTCATCTCAGATGACTACACCAGCAGCAAGTTGCAGGCCCTTCGGCTTGGCCTGGGCTATGTGTTGGTGGTCGCGTTGCTGGGCCTTCCCCTCACGCGCGGGTTGCCACGTCAACCGCTTTAAGGCAGCGCACGATCGACGATGTCGCGAATTTCACCGACCCGGTGCATCGACATCACTGTGACATTGATGGGCTTCCTCAAGGGGCTGCCTGAACGCACAGCAAATCCATAGGTCTGACTCGCCAGATCAAACGGCGCCAGCTGAAGATCGGACTTGGGATTTTGAGCAATGAAATAGCGAAGGGCCGGACGGTCATAAATCACCCCTTCAGCCCGTTTCTGCTGCACCAAATCGATCGCTTGCTTGAGGCTGTCAGTCGCCACCGACTTGGCCCCCATGCGATCGGCCCACAGCTCACTGGTGGTGCCGCGCACCACTGCAATCACGGCTCCGCGCAGCTGGGTTGGATTGGTGATCGGGGCTGTGCTGTTGCGCGCCAGCGCAACGGTGAACGCCGAAGCCAAACCAGCGGTAATCGAAGAGACGGCAATCAACGAAACAACCATCCAAACCGCGGTGATGGCACGCCCGGTCTTGGAGACCGGAGCGCGATCGCCATAACCAACGGTGGTGAGCGTCACCAGGGCAAACCACATCGCATTGCCAAGGCCACGGAGGTATTGGCGGGGGAATTGCGAGTGATTGCTGCGTCGCTCCGCAAGCCAGATCAAATTGCCGACCGCAAAGAGAGACAGCAGCAACACCGCCACGGAACTCAGCGCCGCGACACCAACCAGTGGCCGCAACCGAACCAGCAGATTGGCGCGCTCACGAGGCACCAACACAGCTTCTTCGGCGTAGAAGTAGGGCTGGGTGAAATCAAACCCAGGCTGGGCAACCCGCTGGGGAGTGATCGTGATGGGGCCAATGGCCACATCCAACTCACCGGCCGCCAGAGCATCGAGGTTGGCTTGCGCATTGGGTTGCGGCACCAACTGGTAGTCGAGGTTGTTGATCCCTGCGATCTCGCGCCAAATCGTCAAACTGATGCCGCCGAACTTGTCGCCTGAGCGTTCAACAAACGGGGCTTCACCGCTGACGCCCACCTTCAATGGCGCAGCCACGGCAACGGCCGTCATCAACAGCGACCACAACGGAGCTGTGAACAGCAGCCGCACGAACTCCAGCAGCAAAGAACCCCCGTACGATCCACACCAGCGGCAGCAGCGTCAATGCCTGAGCCCCAAGACTGGCTAGAGGAGGACGAGGAACTCAGCGGCGGGCGTAGCCGCAAAGCGCAGGCGGGACTGCAAATTGGGGCCGGATTGGCCTTGCTTGCCCTGTTGATACCACCACTGCTGATGGTGCTGGCCTTGCTTGAGCAAGAAAGGCAACCGCAGACACCTCAACCGCCGATCAACCCAGGCGCGCTGAGCTGAAGCGTGTATTGAGAACGCGAATAAGGCCCACCAGGATCACAACCGAAATCAAGCTCGACACAGACACTTCGGCGAGAGATTCCTTGTCTAAGGGCTCTGCCCGCAAACAACTGTGGCCATTGCCACAGCTTTGCTCGTCATGGCTGGTTGACCTCCATACAGTGCGCCCATGGCTGACCTACCCAATCCATTTGACTTGCGCAGCAAAGCGGGTTGGCGCGCCCTGATCGGCGTTCTGTATCTCGTGGTGGGTGGGGTGATGGTGGCCGTGATTCTGCGCAGCTGAGTTGATGACCTCTCCTCCTGAGCCCCGCTGGTTTGTGCTGGCCATGGCGAGCCGTTGGCCGGCTGCCATCGTGCTGGCCGCCTGGGCTATTGCTGTTGCTGCGATTCAGATTCTCAAGCAGCCATTGCCGGTTGCCCTACCGCAACAAACACCCTTACCAGTTCGCCTGGTGGGTGGTGTCACCGTACGGAACATCGATCTGCCCGTCGTACAAGTCTCCGCGTCAGAGCCATTGCCCGTCAGTGGCGAGGTGAGCGTTGAGAAAAGCGTTGCCGTTGAGGTGAACAGCTTTGAGCAACCCATTGATGTGGGCAGCTTCGAGCAAGCTGTGCCCGTCACCCAAAACGAGCCATTTGACGTCACGGGTGCCGTCACCGTCAAAGAGATCCAGGGCAAGTTGGATGTGAAGGTGAATCCCATCCCAGGCGGGCTGCCGCTTCCCTAAAGAGAAAACCAGGATGGATGTCAGCAACCCACTACCGGTGAGCGCAGATCGTTTGCAGCAGGCCTACGCCGCATTGATGGAGCGAGCCCCATCGGCCCTGTTTCGCAAAGCCCGTCAGCTTTATCTCAACAAGTACTGCCTCGATGGCCGCGAGCCCCAGGGGCCGCTCCGTCTTTACGTGCAACAGGAGAAGGCCGAGGAACGCATCGAACTCTGCCTGGTGGAGCAAGAGCCTCGTCGCTTGGCGATCTACACCGTGCAGCCGATCACCCTGGCGCTGGTGCACTGGCAGCAACCCGTCGCCGCTGAGCCTGCGGTGCAAGCGGCCTACTTGCAGCACTGGGGGCTGGACGGCATCGACTTGCAAGCGCAAAGCGAATCGTGGTTCCGCCAAGGCGGCCACCATGCGCTGCTGGCTGCACCCAGCGATCTGCTCTGGCGCAAGGAGAGCCTGCTGCCCGAGCTATCGAGGGAACAGGACTAAGGCCTCACCAGGAGACGGTGCCGACCTTGAAGTACGAAGGGGCGTCTTTCTCTTCCGCAGGCTTCTCGACGCTGATCAGATGGGCCTCATCGAGAACGGGCTGAGCAGCTTCCATCCGGTTGGCCTCGGTCACCGAAGTGGTCGAGATGCCCATAACCAGAAGGCCGACGCTGACGGGATCCATGGCCTCTTTAAGCAAGTTGACACCCCTGCGTCTAGCCACGAGACAGTGGGTACTCTTTTCCTTTTCACGGAGAAAAAAGATTTGCCCAGCCACGGCTTCCTCGAGGTGGCAGTGATAGCTTCCGCCCACTAGCCCGAAAGCCATGACCTTGCGCCAGATGCTCTTCTGTGCCGCCTTAATCCCGGCGCTGACGGCCTGCGGCGGCCCAGGGGGCGAGCAAAGCAGCGGCACAAGTGATTGCACCATCACCCTGGCCAGCCTGGAGCAGGTCAAGACCGGCATGGACCTCGCCCAAGTCGAAGCGATCCTGGGCAAAGGCACCAAAGATTCCAGCTACACCGCCGCCGGCGAAGTCAGCGACGGCTACACCTGGTGCGGCGATGTCGCGCGCGACTACCTCAACGCACCGGTTGTTGAGGTCACCTTTGTCAACGGCAAAGTCGACATTGTTCAGCCCTACAACATTCCGGCCAACTGATCGCTACTGGGCGGCAGCCCCTTTGATCGCCTCAACGCCCTGGCGAGCCGACTCTTTAAGAGACTCCACTCCCTCTTTGATTACCTGGCCATTGCCCTGGGGGACAACCTTTTGGTGCGTTGACCAGACATTGACGACGTAGACAGCCCCTCCCACCAGAATCAATGCCGCAATGACGAGCCCAAGCCCATTACCGCCTTGGCGGATCACAATCGGCGAATCGTTGTTGTCAGGGTTGGCCACAGGTCAACTCAGGTTGCTTGCATCCCGTTTCTAGCCATGGCTCTCAAACAAACCTCCCAACAGGTCTCCCCGCTACGGCTCAAGGTGATGCTGCTGATTGCGGCCATTGGCCCGCTGCTGGCCATTGGGCTCTTTTTGCAATCCAAGGGTTTCTTCGGCTAGAGCCAACCGTTGCTAGTGCTGAAGCACTTAAAGCTTCTGCATGGGCCCGTCCCCCCAACCCTCTGACCGCCAGGGCCCTCGCGGCCTGGGCTATGTGGTCATCACCATCGTGGTGATTGGTGGCATCGTTTATGGCCTGAACAGCCTGCTGGACAAGGAAAGCAAGACACCGCCGCCCAAAATTCAAGACGCGATCACCAATCCCGTGGCTCCCCCGACGGTGAGCAAGGCCAAGCTTGATCAGTTGCGCATTGGCATGAGCCTGGATCAAGTCGAAAGCGTCTTGGGCAAAGGGAAGCTGGCGACAGAAAGCAAAACCAGCAGCCACACCTACACGATCTATTCCTGGGGCGAAAACCTCAATGGCCCGAACCTCAGCGTGACCTTCATCGACGGCACAGCCAGCGACATCACGGCCGACAACCTCTCAGCCGACTAAGAGCTGCAGTTGTTATTGGGCAGTGTGCAGGGATCAGGCGTGTCGGTCTCAGCGAACAAAAACACCTGCGCTGCAATCGCCAAGCCAGCCAGGGCAAAGGCCACAACAGCCCAAAAGCCGTAGTTCGGACCACCGAGCTGGGGAGGCTTCATGCCAATCAATCCAGGACCCTAAAAGCTAGACGACATAAGAGAGTCCAAACCATTGTCAAGATCCGTTTACAAGGCGTTACAATTAACGCAATTGGATTTCAGATATGGACAACTCCACCACCTCTTCCAACGGCAAGTGGTTCCAAGACGCTGCCGCCGCCCAGATCCATATGGAGCAGCTCAAAGATGTTGAGCGCTTCAATGGCCGCGCCGCCATGCTCGGCTTCGTGATCGGCGTGATCACCGAGGGGCTCACTGGCCAAGGCATCATTCACCAAATCGGCCTAGGCCCCTTGGTGGATGGCTACGCCGCCTGCCACACCTCACTGCTGCCCTTCTGCGGCTGATTGCCCTGAGCCTTGTTGTTGGCGAATCAACTTCGCCAACATCTCAAGGCGCTCGGACTCAGCTTCACTGCCACGCTCAGCCAGCCAGCGACTAGCGGCCTGCTGCTGCCCCAAGCGCGTCAGCAGCGACAGAGCAATCACCCGCAAATCCTCGAGATCGCTGCACTCTTTAATCATCCGAGCCAGGCGCTCGGATTCAAAGGTTTGCTCCAGCTTGGGCTCGATCGGATCAATCGCCATCGCCAAGCTGATGCATCGCTGAAGTCAGCCTAGAGTCGTTATCTTGTGAAGCGCCGATGGCTGAGCAGGTCTTCCTCTTTCGCAAAGCTGTTGAGTTCGGCGAGCAAACCCTGCGCGAGCTGCGCGGGCGAGGACTCGAAGACGAAGAAATTGGCCTCGTCAGGCTGTACCTGAAATACAAGGGCATCGGCTTCCGTTACGAGAACTGGGAGCTTGGCTTTGCTTACTACATGAAGTACACCCGGGACGCTTACAGCGGCGACGGCGAGCTCAAGTTTGTCCTCGAGGATGAATCCGATGTTCCCGACTGGCAGCGGCGGGTTCGAGACATCGATGAAACCCTGCGGCTGATGGACGACGAACTCGAGAACAACAGCGGCTCAGAGTTTTTCGCCTGGATGGCGGCCACCCTGAACAAACTCAAAAACGTCGCCCGCAGCTAACGCAGACCTGTCAGCCCAGCGAGGCAACCTCATCGCGCTTGGGAGCGCGCCAACTGCCATGACGGCGGTAGCCATCAAGCAAAACAATGGCCAACCAAAGGAAGGGGACACCAAACTGGGCAGCAAACACAGGTGGAGAGAATTCCATCAGCGCAGTCGCAGAGGTCTTACTTTCAATCTGCATCTGAGTCTCAGGTTTTCGGTTGCTGGTCTCAAAATGAGACGCTCAATTGAGAATTCTTTGTGCTCAGGCGGGGGCGCCGGCCCCGTCTCCATGGCCTGCGAATCGCCTGGGTGAGATCTGATGAGCGCCTTGGATTGGGCATGCGCCGTTGATCGAGGAAATACCCCTCATTCGCTAACAAGCGAACCAATATCAGCATCTCCAGAGCGAGGATTCGCACGGGACGTCAACACCTAAACCCAGCAAAGCGAGCATTTTTCGGCGTTGATGTGTTGATTGCGACGACTTTGCGCCTTTAACAATCCTTTCCACTCATCATCAATCGCATAAGCTCCTAGCAAGCCTGAAACTTCGGATTCAGCCTGATCGGGTTAGGCTTTCTGGCCCAGTCATGCTGTTTTGTCGTCAACACTGAGAGGAGTTGGTTACGTCTCCGTTTGGGTGATCATCTGGGGCTTTGTGGGCTCAGTCATTGATTGGCCTCTGCTGCAAAACGACATCTACGCCGTCTATTCCCTCGGCCAGGCCATCACCTTTGGCGGCACTGCCCTGGCCTGCATTGCCCTGGCCATCAAACTGGCCCCCCGTTGGCTCAATAGCGATGACTAAGCCGTCTTTTCAATACGAGCCAGTCGAGGCCTTCGGAGAGAGCCTCACCACAGCCAAACCTTGGAACAAGCAGGCCTTGGTGGTGGTGGAACGTCTCAATGGTCGCGTGGCCATGGTGGGATTCAGCGCCGCTGTGGTGGGGGAGTGGATCAGTGGCGAAGGAATCACTGGCCAGCTGCTGGGCGTTCTGCAGTGGTATCTGAACCTGGGCTGACCATGGACGTTCTCGAGCTGTTCCCTCGGCACATCCTGGAAGGGGATCTAGAGCCGGCCCTGCTGACCCCCCTGCAGCGCCATGCCAAGGCCGTGCTGCAGCAACCGGAACGCAGCCCCGATGCCTCGGCAAAGTTGGCAGGGCAGCTCACCCAGCAACGGGAGCTCTCCCTGCAGGAGCCAGCCGTCGCCGAGCTGTGCAGCAGCGTTCTTTTGCCCGGTTGTGAACGCTGGATCCGCCATGTGATCGACAAACAGCCCCCCCAAGGGCGCGGGCCATGGACACCGGGTCGTTATCAGTTGCGGATGGTGGATGTTTGGCTCAACAGCCAGCAAGCCGGTGATTACAACCCCACCCACACCCACGGCGGCAGCTTTTCAGGGGTGATTTTTCTGCAGGTGCCACCGCAGATCAACGGCGAGAGCTTCGATGGCCAACTCTGTTTTCATGGCCCAGAGGAGTGGCACATTCAGAGCTTCCGCACGGGAATGGCCCACTACGTGTTGCCCAAACCGGGCCGCTTTTACATCTTTCCGGCATGGCAACCGCACTCGGTCATGCCCTTTCGGGGCGATGGGGCGCGGTGGTCTTTGGCCTTCAATGTGATGGCCATTCCTCAGCCGGCAGGCAACACAACAGCACGCAATCTCTCGCTATCCAGCAATCGCCCACGCCGGCAAGGATTTTGAAATCCAAACAAAGTCAACCAATTGGTGTTTTAAAACACCCTTTTTTGGTTGTTAGACATTAAAAATTAAAAACCCCATCACCCAACCATGAGCCAGTCACACTGGGCTGTGCTGGACGGCTATTTGAGCCAGCCTAAAACCAAAAAAGAAAAGAGCTTTGCCCCAACCGCAACGACCAAGCGATCGGCAGCCGTGAAAACCCCCAGCGCAGATTTGAATTGGGAAGAGCTCCTGGGTCGCAAGTGAATCCAAAGCAAGCCCTTGTCTTACTGGCGAGTTGGAGCTTGCTCTTGAGTGGCCTTGCCGCTTGTTCAACTGCTGATCAAAACGACATCAGCGCAGCCGATGCACAGGCCCATGCCGACAGCATCTGCTTAACCAGTCAGCAGCTTGATCGCGACAGCGCACAGTTGATGGCGGACATGGCTGATGCGATGGCCGCGGAACCGGGAGTCAAAGATCAACCGACACGGACGGCGATCGCTGGTACGGCAATCGCCCGATCACGCGGCTGCGTGGATTAAATCAGCTTTTGCACTGAATGGATTGACGCCCTGTGCCCTGAGAGAAGTCCAAGCTGTAGGGCGCCGGCACCTTGGCAATCAGCCAACTCTCGCCGAAGTTGTCGACCGCCTTGCCGCCGCGCGGCGGGGCGGTGTCAACAGCGAAGTGATAGGTGGCTGTTTCTCCACTGGGTTGAGCCACTTCAATCGCAAAGCCGTAGTCCACCACACGGGTGTTGCGCCAACCGCCGCCGTTGAAGCGGCAGGAGAGTTCTCGTGTTGTGGGCGGTTCAGGCTCACCGGCAGCAGCAACAGCCGCCATGGGTGTGAGCAGCGCTGAGACCGCAACAAGGGGAAGCCAGCAACGCACGATGAGTTGTCGTCTCACCCATTAATGGCAACAAACCTGTCGTGCGGCCAAAGCTCGTCGCAATCAGCGCTGCCGCTGATTCCACTGCTTGATCCAACGCTGGTGCCAAGGGGTGATGTCGATAGGCCGCGTGGGATCCAGATCAAAGGATTCACGCAGTGGAGATTGCTCCACTTCACGGCGCAATTGACGCAAGGCAAAAAACAGAACGATCGCTCCAATCCCCGCAAACAACAACAAAAACGGCAGCGCTGATATCAGCACCATCGCCAGCAGGACTGCGCCACTGAGCTGGGCCAAAACCACCAGCCAACGCGCCTGAGGTTGAGAGGGGGGGAGATAAGGCATTGGCTCAAGCCTGCCATGCTTCGGCTGCCTCGGCAGAGAGGAGTGCCGTACCCAGAGGTACGGCACTCCTGCATCGAATGCCTCAACCGGGGCGGCCTTATGCGGATTGACTTTGAGCTAGCGGCTGTGTCATGAACGAATCAGCCTGCCCATGGCAGGCGTCGAGCGACTTGCCGTTCCTCGCGAGGTGGAGGGACGGCTTTCTTTTCGGCGCAGATGTCCTTCACAATCGGTGGCATCAGCGAGCCGCCACTGTCCATGAAAGAAACGGGTTTCACCGAAGTGGCATTGCGGACAGCCGCCAAGGTTTTCGCCGCTGCAGGCCTACTGGCACTGCTGTTTTGGCTGGGCTGGGTGATGATCGATGTTGAGCACATGAACTCCGGCTTCACCCTGCCCTGATTCCTGCTTGTCCTGACAGGTGGAACACAGCACCTCGCCGCGCAGGCGCCGGTAGGTGGCCATGGATCGCTCAATCGATAGCCCGCAGCCGCGGCAGCTGAACAATGGGGGCATCGGCCAGCAGCGAAGGGACTGATCCTGACTCTGCCTGAGCAAACGATCGGTAGCCAGCAAGGCAAATCACACCATCGACTTAATGGTCAAAGCCGCCGTTGCAAATGCGCTCGGGGATCGCCACGTTGCCAAGCCTGTACTCCAGGGGAATATTGCTGGCCTTGAGATGGGCCTCGATGCCATCAACGCAGCGGTTAAAGCGGCGAGGGATACAGGTGCGCATTGATCAAATCGCGAGCCGAAGACATGGCAGAGGCAATCTCTGCGCTCATGCTGACTCACTCAATCAGGAGGAACAGCGCCAGGCCAAACAGAATCAAGAGGACAGGCTTGAGAACAGCCACCAACGCATAGAGCCCAGCCAAGAGGGCCGGCAGGCCGAGCAGCCACGCCAGCAATCCACTCAACAAATCCAGCAGTGGCATCAGCCCATGGGCTCTGGCTTGGTTATAGAGCTCAAGCCACTTCCGGGCACCACCCCTGTTCCAGCTCCCGGCGCACCAACCACTGATCACATCGCCTGGTGAGGTGATCACCACTGACGATCAGCCGCTGCTTCCAACCGCACGCCAGCACCGTGTGACCATCGCCATCAGCGCTGAAGCGAAAGTGCTGGCAGGTGATGCATACGCGGCTGCAACGGGACCGCCTGAGCTCTGCTGGCTCCAAATACGTCCAAGACTCGTCCACAACCATGCACACGCATCAGTACACCTGTACTAGCTGCGGCGGCGAGGCATGGCAAGCGCTGCTTGCACTTTTTTTATGTCGCCATCAAACAATCTCGCCATCATGAAATCAGTGACGTGGGCGCGGCCATGCGCGTTGGGTTTTTGCCCTTTGGGCTGGTGGCATTGCTGGGATTGAGCGCCTGCAGCGCCATCCAAAACAGCGGCCAAGATCAACCCACCATCAGCATCGAGCTCGATACGGCTGATCCCGCCAAGAGCGAGGGCACCCTGCAGAGCAAACCAACGCCTGTGAGCTTTCAGGTGGGCTACGGCAAGTACGGCATTGCCTGCGCCGATACCAGCTTTCGCGAAGGCGAAACACCCTTGGGCACCTTCAAGGTCAACGCGATCTTGACCCCCGATCGCTTTGAGATGGACTCTGCCCTGATCAAGCAGTCCGGCAAATCCAAGGAGTACCTGGAACAGAATCTGTTTAAGAACATGAGCGCCATCGACTTCAAGGGAGATGGCGAAACCGGTGAATACGGCAAGGGCTACATCAGCCTCATGCCCCTGACCGAAACCGAGCAGCCGTTCAAGTTCAACGAATACGACGGCAAGTTCCGCTGGTACAGCTTTGCGATCCATGGCACCAACAACAACAGTCGGGTTGGCCAAAAGATCACGGGGGGCTGCATCAATGTTGATGACGCCACCATGGCCACACTGCTCAAGAGCGTGAAGCTGGGCGATGAGGTCGTTGTCAGCAGCGACGGCCCCTGCAACGAATAAATCCCCTACCCAGCTCAGGGCAGTTGGGCTAGAGCTGGGAAATGAAAAACGTGATTTGCTCCAGCTGCGGAGCTCGCGTGCAGATCGCAAGCCACGCAGCAGCTTTTGTGGGTCTTGAATCGATCTGCCCCAGCTGCCTCAACCAACGCAACGACGCTTCCGCCAAGGTCAAAAAAGCTGACCAACCGCTGCCGCAATCGTGGCGCTGGGCCTGGCTCAAGCGACCATGGAGGCGCAGCAAAGCGATTTAGCGCACCCCACACCCCAGCCCTGTGAATCCCAAAGTCTTCTGGAGCCTGATTGCCATCCTGGCCGCCTTACAGGGATGGTTTTGGCTCCGGGCCGGCCACATCTAGGCGAGGAACCATGATTCGCCTCCTCTACTTCAGCCTCCTGGTTTATTTGGCCGTGACGCTATGGAAGCTGATCAGCCGCCAGCTTCAGGCATCACGGCAGGACGAGACGCCAGCCAGTGAAAGCGTGATTGATGTTGAAGCCAAAGATGCCGACTAAATCACTTCCTCACCTGCGGGAAGTTCAGGGATCAAGCATTAAAAAAGGAGCTGCAATTGCAGCTCCTTTTGATCCATCGGGGCGATAGGATTCGAACCTACGGCATCCGCCTCCCAAAGACGGCGCTCTACCAAGCTGAGCTACGCCCCGGTGGGAGACCACACCCTAGCTGAGAGCCTCAACCCAGCACGCCCTTAAAGTGACCAGACGGGCTGCTGGCAAGCGTCTTGCTCCTTGACCTGGCGATGAACAACGCAGCGATAGGCGTGGGATCCACCGGGCAACCGGCCGGGTTGCAGGAGGTAAGTGAGTACAAAAGGAGCCCACATCAAATGCAGCCAAGCCATTTGAAGCAGATCGAATTTAATTTCAAGGTAGCCAAATAAGACCAGCCGGACCCAGCCTCAGATTGAATTAATTATTGGCCAAAGGAAATACTCAAAATCAGGCCAACTTGAGCTGCTCGGCTAATGCCATGGCACTACGCAATGCGCCCTCCCCGCAGCCATATCCCGGGCCCATGATCCAGTCGCCAGCCAATCCCACCGAACTCTTGGAACACCACTGCAACTCCGCCGGCAATCCACCAGCGGTTGGAACCGCAGCACCCCAGCGCATGACGCCATAGGACTCGGCCTGCTCAAGGGCTTGTTGCAACTGAGGCCATGGCTGCAACACCGCCGGAAGCGCCGAACGCAAGCGCTGCTCGTGATGGCGCAGCAAAGCGGGCTGACTCTCCGGCGTGATGCTTTGGCCGTCATCGAGGCCATGCACCACCAGCCCGAGGCGGCCATCGCTTTGCAGTTGCAGCACCAGCCGCTCGATACCCCAACGCTGTTGTGCTTCGTCGTTCAGCCAGACCTGACGCGGAAGATCACTGATCTGCGTAGCTGGTAACGCCAGCATCCAATTCCAGCGAACGCTGGCCTCAATCCCGGCAATGGCCTGCAAAGCGGCATCCAACTGAGGATCAGCTCCGATCGGGACGGCTGTGCGGAGCGGCGGTTCCCCCCAAGCCAGCATCGCCAACGAACGGGGATGGGCCAGCAGCGTTCCCGTCAACACGAGACGTTTGGCGGCAAACACCTCGGTACGCTCGGCGTTGGCCAGCAACCAGCGACCTGAGCTGTGCTCGAGCCAACGCAGGCGACAACCAAACGCGCTCTGATGCTGACCAGGGACTTGGCGCAGCAGAGCTTCACAGACGCTTGCCATGGTGGGCGAGCCCGCGTAACTGAGCCCTTGGGGCGGCCCATCGATCCGCTGCGCCGCCCCATCAAGCCAAACGAGCGGACGCTGTTCCTCCACCAACACCCCTTGATCCAGAAGGGGTTGCAACAGCTCAGCGATGGCCCCTTGCGGAGGGGCGGAGAAATTCAGTGCTGGAGCTCCATGGTCGAGCCGCCAAATCGGATCGCTGCGATGTCTGCGGCTGGAGGCGCGCCCGCCAGGGCCACGGCCCGCTTCGATCAACAGGGTGCTGCCATCAAAACCGCTGCGCCCCAAACACTGGGTGAGGGCGCAACCGGCGAGGCCGGCACCAACAATGGCGAGGTCAACCTCGATCACACGATCAAATCTATGGGTCGCCTGAGATTCGAACTCAGGACCAGCCGGTTAAAAGCCGGATGCTCTACCGCTGAGCTAGCGACCCGTGCCCCAAGGGGCGAAACCGAAAATTATCACGCGCACCACCCCAGCCCCATGAGCTCTGCTCCCTGGCCTCAGCCCAACCTCCGCAACGCCGCCTGGGTGGCACCGAGCGCTGTGGTGATTGGTGATGTTCAGCTGGAGGCAGGCGCCAGCCTCTGGCCCACCGCCGTGGCCCGTGGGGACCTCGCCAGCATCCGCATTGGCGAAGGCAGCAATGTTCAAGACGGGGCCGTGCTGCACGGCGATCCAGGTGATCCGGTGCTGATTGGCCGCGATGTGACCATCGGCCACCGGGCCGTCATCCATGGCGCCACCCTCAACGACGGCTGCCTCATCGGCATCGGCGCCATCGTTCTCAATGGCGTGACCGTGGGGGCCGGCGCCCTGGTGGCAGCTGGGGCTGTGGTGACCAAAGATGTGCCGGCCGGCGCCCTGGTGATGGGCGCACCAGCAGCGGTCAAGCGAGAACTCAGTTCTGACGCGGTAGCCGGCCAACGCAGCCATGCCCAGCACTACCGCCAGCTCGCTGAACAGCACGCGGCTTTGGGCTGAGTTGCCAGCGAATTGCTGCAAAAGGCAAAAGGCCTTCCAGCAACTGCGGATTATTCCGTAGGATCAGCGCCGTTTTGTGCTGCTAGCCCATGGATCTCCGGCTCGTCCTGGTCGCCTCTCCGATCCTGCTGGCTGTGGGTTGGGCTGGTTTCAACATCGGTCGTGCCGCAGTTGGCCAGCTGCAGCTCATGCTGAAGAGAGCACGCGGTTGAGCCGTTGAACGTTTTGGTGATCGGAGCCGGTCTCGCCGGCTCCGAAGCCGCCTGGCAGGTGGCTCAAGCAGGACTTCCGGTCACCTTGGTGGAGATGCGGCCGCTGCGCCGCTCGCCAGCGCACCACAGCAGTGAATTTGGTGAGCTGGTCTGCAGCAACAGTTTTGGAGCATTAAGCAGTGATCGGGCCGCCGGCCTGCTGCAAGAGGAGTTGCGGCGCCTGGGGTCGTTGGTGATCAGCACCGCAGACCACCACGCCGTGCCAGCGGGCGGGGCCCTTGCTGTTGATCGCGGCCGCTACAGCGCAGCCCTCACTGAAGCGCTCGACGCCCATCCCCTGGTGACGATCGAGCGGCGGGAGCAGCAGCGCCTGCCTGAACCTGGGCAAATCACGGTGCTGGCCACCGGCCCGCTGACCAGCGAACCATTGGCGGAAGACCTGCGCGCCTTCACCGGCCGCGAGGACTGCCATTTTTTTGATGCCGCTAGCCCCATCGTTGAAGGCGAGAGCATCAACCTGGAGGTGGCGTTCCGCGCCAGCCGCTACGACAAAGGCGATGCGGATTACATCAACTGCCCGATGAATCAGGAGCAGTACCTCGCCTTCCGCGAGGCCCTGCTGACGGCAGAACAAGCCGAGCTCAAGGACTTCGAAAAAGACAGCGCCACGTTTTTTGAGGGCTGCCTGCCCATTGAAGAGCTGGCCCGCCGTGGTGAAGACACCATGCGCTACGGCCCGCTCAAACCAATCGGGCTTTGGGACCAGCGCTGGGGAGATGTCACCGACCGCGATGTGCGCCGGGCCAAGCGTGCCTATGCGGTGGTGCAACTGCGCCAGGAGGACAAAGACGGCCGGCTCTGGAACCTGGTTGGCTTCCAGACCAACCTCAAATGGGGTGAGCAAAAGCGGGTTTTACAGCTCATCCCCGGGCTTGAGAACGCCAGCTTCGTGCGCTTTGGGGTGATGCACCGCAACACCTTCTTGGAAGCCCCACAGCTGCTCCAGCCAACCCTGCAATTCCGCCAGCGGCCCAGCCTTCTGGCGGCAGGTCAAATCACCGGCACCGAGGGCTATGCAGCCGCTGTTGCTGGCGGCTGGCTAGCGGGCACCAACGCGGCCCGGATCGCCCGCGGCGATGCCCCCATCGACCTGCCGGCCACCACCATGGCTGGAGCCTTGACCCACTTCATCAGCGAGGCCCCCAGCGGCAAATTCCAACCGATGCCCCCCAATTTCGGTCTGCTGCCGGAGCTGCCCGAACGCATCCGCGACAAACGCCGCCGCTACGGGGCCTACCGCGATCGGGCCCTGGCCGACCTCGCCCCCTTCAGCTCAGCCCCTAAGGTCGCCGAAGCCACTGCAGCGGCCCTGTGAGCAGCAGCCCGGATTGGGACGTGATCGTGATCGGCGCCGGGATTGGCGGCCTGGTTACCGCCAGCCAACTGGCAGCCAAAGGGGCCAAGGTGCTGGTGCTGGAGCGCTATTTGATTCCTGGAGGTAGCGGCGGCAGTTTCAAACGGGCCGGCTACACCTTCGATGTGGGCGCCTCCATGATTTTTGGCTTCGGCCAAAAAGGCCATACCAACCTGCTGACCAGGGCCCTCGCCGATGTGGGGGAGCACTGCGACACCATCGCTGACCCGGTGCAGCTGGAATATCACTTGCCAGGCGGCCTGAACGTGGCCGTCGATCGCAATTACGAGAGCTTTGTCGAACGGCTGAGCAGCCTGTTTCCCCATGAAGCCAAAGGGATCCGCGCCTTCTATGACACCTGTTGGCAAGTGTTCCGCTGCCTCGATGCGATGCCGCTGCTCTCGCTCGAGGATCCGGCCTATCTCGCCAAGGTGTTTTTCAGGGCTCCACTGGCTTGCCTAGGGCTTGCCCGCTGGCTGCCGTTCAATGTCGGCGATGTGGCCCGACAACACATCAACGATCCCCAGCTGCTCCAATTCATTGACATGGAGTGCTTCTGCTGGTCGGTGATGCCAGCAGATCTCACCCCGATGATCAATGCCGGCATGGTGTTTTCCGATCGCCATGCCGGCGGCATCAACTACCCCAAAGGCGGCGTTGGCACGATTGCCTGCAGGTTGGTGAGTGGCCTCGAACGCCACGGCGGCCAGATCCGCTACAAGGCCCGTGTCACGCGCGTGCTGATGGACGGCAGCCAAGCCGTTGGCGTTGAACTCGCCGATGGCGAGACAATCCATGCTCGACGCGTGGTCAGCAATGCCACCCGTTGGGACACCTTCAGTGGGGAAGGTTCAGCCAAAGCGCCGCTGGTGGATGCCGATCACACACCTGCACGGGAGGCGCGTTGGCGCAAGCGCTACAAGGCCTCGCCCTCGTTCCTCTCGCTGCACCTGGGAATCGATGCCGCATTGGTGCCCAGCGGTTTCCACTGCCACCACCTGCTGCTGGAGGACTGGCAGGCCATGGAAGACGAGCAGGGAGTGATCTTTGTGTCGATGCCCAGCCTTCTGGATCCTGAGCTGGCCCCCAGCGGTCGGCACATCTTGCACTGCTTCACGCCTTCGGCAATGGAGCACTGGCAAGGCCTGGGGCCAGAGGCCTACAAGGCCAAAAAACAGGCGGATGCCGACCGCTTAATCCAACGCCTCGAGACCTTGCTGTTGCCTGGCCTCAGTGGCAGCATCCATCACCGCGAAGTGGGGACCCCGCGCAGCCATCGCCGCTTCCTTGGCCGTCACCAAGGCAGCTATGGCCCGATCCCAGCGCTGCGGCTGCCCGGCCTGCTGCCGATGCCGTTCAACCGCACCGGCGTCGATGGCCTCTACTGCGTTGGCGATTCCTGCTTCCCGGGGCAAGGGCTCAATGCCGTGGCCTTCAGTGGCTTTGCTTGTGCCCATCGGATCGGTGCTGATCTAGGGCTCAATCCCTGGGCTTTACCCCAATGACGCCAGGGCCCCATCGCGCAGGTTGAGGTAGATCGCCCCGAGACCCTTGGTGAGAAATTCCACGCCAATGGCCAGGGTGAACAGGCCCATCAGCTTGATGAAGATCGTCACCCCCACCTCCCCCAGCCAAGCCATGATCCGGCTGCTGAAGCGAAAGATGGCGGTGTTCACCAGCACCAAGATCAAAATTGCGCCCAGCAGGTTGAGCGCGGTGCCACTGCGGTAGGCCGTTTCGGCAAACAGCACCACCGCAGAGAGCGTTCCGGCACCAATGGTGAGCGGAATACCGATCGGCACCACTGCCGCGGAATAAAACTGCGCATCACTGAGGTCAGGCGCAGGTGGGATTGCAGCCGATGCCGCAGCACCAGTGGGCAATGGCGTGCGTGAGTTCATCATCTCGAGGCCCACACCGCCAAGCAGCAGGCCGCCCGCGATCTGAAAGGCACTGACGGAGATTCCGAAAAAATCGAGGATGCGGGTGCCCACCACCATGAACAGCACCAGCGTGATCAAGCAGGCCAAGCCGCTCATCAGGATCAAGCGCTTCACCTTGGCGCGCGGCATGCCCTGGGTATGGAGCAGAAACGCGCCCAACGCCGACACGTTGTTGCCGATGGCCAGCAGACCAATCAGATAGTGCTGAAACGAACTGGTCTCCATCAATGGTGGAAGGGCCGATGCTCAGGATTGGGATCGGGCATCGGGCTGCTGAGTTGCTGGAACCAATCCACCGCGTTCTGAAGATCCCGCAGCAATAGATCGGCCATATCGCGCGTGAAACCAGCTCGGATCACAAAGCGCAGCACGGCTAGATCCTCACAAGCCGCCGGCATGGTGTAGGCGGGAACTTGCCAACCGCGGGCCCGCAGGCGTTCGGAGAGTTGAAACACCGTCCAGGTGTCCACCGAGTCCTCGAGGGTGACGGCAAAGACCGGGAGCTGCCCGCGGGGATGGCTCAGCAACTTCATCGGTGCCATCGCTGCAATCGAATCAGCGAGGTAGGAGGCCGTGGCCTCCAGGCAAGCCATGCGCTGGCAATAGCCGGCATGGCCCAAATGGATGAAGTTGAAGTACTGCGCCACCACCTGGGCTCCCGGCCGGGAGAAGTTCATGCCGATCGTTGGCATCTGGCCGCCGAGGTAGTTGACGTTGAAGCGCAGCTCCTCGGGCAGATCGGCCTGCTCCCGCCACAACACCCAGCCCACACCGGGGAGAACACCACCGTATTTGTGGCCGCTGGTGTTGATCGACTTCACACGGGGCAGGCGGAAATCCCAAGGCAACTCAGGCGAATTAAACGGCGCCACAAAGGCACCGGACGCCCCATCAACGTGGATGGGAATGTCGAGCCCCGTGCGCTCTTGCAGCTGATCGAGCCCCTGCTGGATCGCTTCAATCGGCTCGTAGCTGCCATCAAAGGTGCTGCCAAGCACACCCACCACGCCAATGGTGTTCTCATCGCAGGCCGCCACCGCGCCCTCAGCGGTCATCTGCAGGTGGTCGCGTGAGATCGGCACCATGCGCGCCTCCACGTCGAAGTAGGCGCAGAACTTGTCCCAACAGATCTGGGTGTTGGTGCCCATCACCAAATTCGGGCGGCGATCATCCAGGCCTTGGGCGGCGCGGCGTTGACGCCAATGCCAGCGCAACACCATGCCGCCCAGCATGCACGCTTCGCTGGAGCCGGTGGTGGAGGTGCCAACGGCCGCCTCAGGATCTGGGGCATTCCACAGCCGCGCCAGCATGCGCAGGCAGCGATTTTCCAGCTCGGCGGTTTGGGGATATTCGTCCTTATCGATCATGTTCTTGTCGGCGCACTCGCGCATCAGATGCAGCGCTTCTGGCTCCATCCAGGTGCCGACAAAGGTCGCCAAATTGAGCATGGCGTTGCCATCCAGCATCAAGTGGTCGTGGATGAGCTGATAAGCCAGATCGGCATGCAATCCATGCTTTGCCAGCTGATCTCGCGGCAACACGGCATCGGTGTGATTGCGTTGCTGCAGGCGATGGCCGAGGTTGGTCTCAAGGTCAAGACCAGGGCGAGAAGTCTCCACAGGGAACGCACATCGAGATCAACCCCCTCAGTGGTAGCTACCGCTCCAGGGCAAAGGAATCATTCCTAAAGTCGTTGCCATGTCTGAGCCCCCCAGCAACAGCGACGGATTGCACGTCTACCCGATGGCTCCGCTGATCCGCAGCACCCTGGTGCTGCTGTATCTGGCGCTGGTCTTGCCACTGCCCGCCTTCGCCACCGGACCGATGCGGCTATGGCTGTTGGTGATGGTGGTGTTGGGTTTGGTGTTGGTGCTGGCTTTGGTGAGTGAACGGGTGGAGCTCAGCACGGAAGGTTTGCGGGTAGGCCCAGCTCCCTGGTGCGGCGGAGTGCTCAAGCGGGGATGGCAGCTGAGCTGGGGTGATGTCAAAGCATTGGTGCCTGTGGGCACCAGCCAAGGAGGACGCGTCTATTACATCCGTGGCGGCAGCCAAGCCCATCTACTGCCGCAACGCGTGGAGCGTTTTGACGATTTCCTGGTTCGGTTCAGCAGCGCCAGTGGGTTGGAAACCAGCAAGGTGCAACGGCTGACGCCGCCCTGGACCTACCAAGTGCTGGCGATCTCAAGCGGGTTGATGCTGGCCATTGAGCTGTTGGCTGGCCTCCGCTGGATCACCCAGCTCTAACGAGCGTTCCGGGAGGTTGTCGAGGCTGAAGCGATAGCCCTGCTGGCGCACTGTTTCGATCCCGCCGCCTTCACCAAGACCGGCCTGCTCGAGCTTGCGGCGCAGGGTGAGCACTTGGGTGTCAACAGAACGGGGACCACCACTGAAGGGAGGCCAAGCCATGGTCAACAGCTCCTGGCGGCTGCGCACATGACCAGGGGGCATCAACAGCGCGCAGAGGAGTGCGAATTCCCGTGGGCTGAGCTCCACGGGTTGATCGCGCAATGTGACTTGCCGCAGCAGTAGATGAACATTGAGGGGACCAACGGTGACCTGCTCCTGCAACCCTCCACTGCGGGTCAGCAATTTGCGGCAGCGGGCCGCCATTTCCTCTAAGCCAAAGGGCTTGCGCAGCACGTCTTCTGCGCCGGAGTCGAGCAGGGAAACCACTGCCTCAGCCCCGGTTCGGGCCGTCAACACCATCACGGGGCAGCGCAGCTGGGCGCCCAGCTTGAGAGCTGTGGTCTCTTCGAGCAATTCAGCGCTGACCAGCAAATCGGGCTGCTGATCGAGGCACAACTGCATGGCTTCAGCCGCCGATGCGACAGCGGCTGTCATATGCCCGTCTTGACGCAAACGCTGCGCCAGCACCATCCGCAAGGTGGGATGAGGCTCCACCACAAGGATGCAACTGGCGTTGGACGCCTCAGAGGCAGACACACATTTAGACCTGTTACCTCTACCGTAAGCGGGTTTCTTCGGCATGCTGGTAACAGGCGATGCCTTACCAGCTGTCCCCCCATGACTGCGTTACAGGACCCTGACGCAATCCGCCACTTTCAAAGCCTGATCGACGCCTGTCAAGAACTGACCTTGCGACACCACAGCCCCTCGGAACTGAGGCTGTATGCCGATGGATTCATCCATGCGCTGCGCCGCAGCCAACAACTGGATCCCCTGAGCCAGCGGCGATTCGAAGAATTCATTGATCGCTGGCTGATGGATCCATCCAGCTTCTTTGGCCCGGACGGGGATCCGCGCACCCTGTTTGAAACCGAGCGCCGCTAAATCTCAGCCAAAGCAATAGTGCTTTTTCACGGCTTGGTGCACCTGCCAGGTGCAGCGCAAGCCAGCGCTGAACTCCACAAAATCCCCTGCACCAAAGCGAACGGGTTCTCCGTTCTCCGGGGTAACCGTCACATCACCCTCGAGCAGCAAACAGCGCTCGCGCTGGTCGTACTGCCAGGGGAAGGTGCTGGCATCACAGCTCCAGATCGGCCACTGGCGAGCCTGAAACGCATCAATCTGTTGCTCTGAGCAACCGCGGGTGACCTCAATCACCGCGATCAGCTGGCCAGGGCCACCGTTACGGTTTCGCGCAGCTCACCGGAGTTGTACATCTCGATCATGATGTCGGAACCGCCCAGAAATTCACCGTTGAGGTACACCTGAGGAATGGTGGGCCAATTGGAGAACTCCTTGATTCCCTGACGAATCTCCATGTCGGAGAGCACATCAAAGGTTTCAAAAGGAACTCCCAACGAGTGGAAAATTTGCACCACGTTGTTGGAGAAACCGCACTGGGGCATGAGCTTGCTGCCCTTCATGAAGATGAAGACAGGGCTCGAGGCGACCAGGGTTTCGATCCGGCTTTTGAGCTGAGCGTCCATAACGGGATTGGCTAGATGGAAACCCTACGAGGGGCAAGAGGTGGAAAGAGCCAAGGCGTGAATGGCCTCGCTGGCGAGCTCCTGACTAAGGGCTCCATAGACAAGTTGATGCTGTTTGACCCGTGTGAGATCACGAAAGCCCTCAGAAACCACGGTGACTTGCAAGTGATCACCGCCTCCGGTGAGGTCTTCAACTTGAACCTGCGCATCAGGCAAGGCTTGGCGGATGGCCGCCGCTACGGCATCGGGTTGAACCATGAAATGCCCTGAAAATCAGTTGGATCGCGGAGCAGGTGCGTTGTAGGGGATGGAGACAAAGCCAATCTCCAGCAGCTGCTGATACGCCTTACGGCCATCTTCGTTGGCCGGGGTCATCAACTTAATGACTTCCACCAGCAGAGGGACAGCCACCTCAGCCTGGTTTTCACGGCGATAGGCCGCGGCCAGGCGGAGATTGGCTGAGGCCAGTGCCTGAATCGCTTCACGGCCTTTGGCATCCATCGCCCTGGGAATCCGCGCATCGAGGCCGCGGAATGCGCCGCTCAGATCCCGATAAAACGAAAGCAATGAACGGGCCGCATTGCGGGCCTTGTCATAAGAATCGATCGCAGCGCTCAGATCACCGCTGGCTGCTTCAGAATCGCCTCGCGCCAACAGTTCATTGACGGCACTGATGTTGAAGGTGTCGCCGCTGGAGCTGGCAACAACTTCTTGCACACCGGTTTCGGCCTGGGCCAACGCGGGCACTGGGGCGAACAGGAGGGCCAGGCTGGCCGAAAGCAGAAGACGGCGCATAGGCCTGAGGACTCCGAGCGATGGCGGGAATCTAGGCCTCGTTTTCACCAGCGGCGATGCAGCTGCGGGCCGCTTCCTCAGCCGAACGCATGCCCTGTTGGATGCGTTCAGCCAAGGCCAACGCCGCCGCTTTGCCACTGCCTTCCAAGCGGAGCTGGGGACCAAAACAGAGCGCAGCGCAATCCCCCCAACGGGGCAGCCGGCGGGTGTAGGCAATCCCAATTGGAATGACAGGGACAGAACCCAATCCTTTGGTTTGAGCCAGCGATGCCAAACGAGGCAATCCCGGAGCAACCGTGATGGGAGCCCCGTCACGGTTGATTCGTCCCTCAGGGAACAGCACCACCTGCTGCTGATCGGCCAACAAATCCAAGGCGTAGCGAAGGCTGGCGGTGCCTGGCTTGCTCTGATCAATGGCAAAGCAACCAAGACGGTGCAGAAACCAACCCTGCAATCCGCTCATCTCGGTTGTGGTGACCATGAAGCGGCAATCGCGGCCGCTGACGCGCCGACCAGCCGCTTTGGGCAAGATCAAGGCATCCCAACGGGCGCGATGGGTGGGTGCCAACAGCACCGGGCCGTCAGTGGGCAAATGTTCCGCGCCAAGAATGGAGATTCGACGAAAGAACAGCCGTAAAGCGATGTCTTCCGTGGTGAGAATCGCCAGGGGCGCGAGCCATGGCACAACGTCGCTACGAAGCCGCTGCGCCCGCGCCAGGCGACTCGCTGCCATGGGATCGCTGGAGCTGGCCATAGCTCCGACCTTATCGAGCGAAGGCCTTCCTTAAATTGAATGCTGGACAGCAGTTGCGATGGCCAGTCTCGGCATCAACCTGGATCACATCGCCACGGTTCGGCAGGCCCGCCGAACCGTGGAGCCAGACCCTGTGCATTTGGCTTTGCTGGCCGAATTGGGCGGCGCCGATGGCATCACGGTGCATCTGCGTGAAGACCGGCGCCACATCCAAGACCGCGATGTGGAACTGCTGCGTCAAACCGTGCGGACACGGCTGAATTTGGAGATGGCCGCCACCGCTGAAATGGTGGCCATCGCCTTAACGATCAAGCCCGACATGGTGACCCTGGTGCCGGAAAAACGGCAGGAGGTCACCACCGAAGGCGGCCTTGATGTGGTGAGCCAAGCAGCCGCGCTTCAGGGACAAATCAGCCAGCTCCAAGGGGCCGGGATCCCGGTCAGCCTGTTTGTGGATCCCGAGCGTGCGCAACTCCAAGCCAGCCAGCGCAGTGGAGCGCGCTGGGTTGAACTGCACACTGGCAGCTATGCGGAGGCGAGCTGGAGCCAGCAGCCCCTTGAGCTCGCACGGCTCATCGAGGGCACCACCGAGGCCCGGCAACTGGGTTTGCGCGTCAACGCAGGACACGGCCTCACCTACCAAAACGTGGAGCCGATCGCAGCGATCTCCGGCATGGAGGAGCTCAACATTGGCCACACCGTGATGGCCCGTGCCATGGCCGTTGGTTTGCAAGAGGCGGTCAAGCAAATGAAGGAGTTGGTGAGCGCACCGCGCCAAGAGCCCCTCTTTGGCGCAGGGCTTGCTGCAGAATCCTGAGCTGCTCGAGAAGCCGATGTCCACCTATTACTTCGTGGCCGCTAGCGCAGCGTTCCTGACTGAAGAGGAACCCTTGGAAGAAGTGCTGCGTGAGCGCGTGCGTGATTACAGCGAAAAAGGCAAAGAGATCGACTTTTGGCTGGTGCGACAGCCTGCCTTTTTGCATGCCCCTGAATTCAAAGAGCAAGCCAGCTCCATCCCTCAGCCAGCGGCAGCCGTGATCTCCACCGACGCCGTGTTTATTGACTTCATGAAACTGCGGCTTGAGTACGTGCTCAAGGGGTCGTTTGAGGCACCGAGCAACTCGATTCCTGATCCTCTAGCTGGGGCTTGAAAGCCTCGGAGAGAGCCTGAAATTCCAAGTCGGGGCCATTGAGCTGGTCCACGAGCAGACTCTGCAATTCAGCCAATTCCTCGGGGTGAAGCTCACCGTCACAACCCCATTGCAGATGCGTGGGCACAGCCGTTGTTGTCCTGTCAAATAGTCCTATTAGTGTGTCAGCAAAAGCTGTTGGTTCAGGGCTTTATTAACTGCTCAAACCTTGAAACAAACCAAAGAAATAGCGCCTAAACGGAGAGTGCAGTGCTCCGCCTGATCAGCAGCAACAGCATCGAAGATTTGGCGACGGCGTTGGCCTCGGAGCTCGACCGTCACAAGCCCGCCAATCCGCTCACGCCCCAGCGGGTCTTGATCAGCACCAACGCCATGAGCCGCTGGCTGGCGCTGGCCTTGAGCGAACGCATCGGCATCTGCGCTGGGATTGAGTTTGACTTCGCTGGCCGGCACCTGCGCCAGCTCATTCTTGAGCTCGACGGGCGCCTACCTGCCGGCCACAGGGATCCCTGGGATCCAAGCCAACTGCGCTGGCAGTTGGCCCAATTGATCCCCGCTCTTCCACAGACCGAACTCTGGGAACCGCTGCAGCAGCTTTGGCATCAAGGTCCACAGCAGCAGGACAACGGCCTAGATACCCAACGGCTGCAGCTGATCCTGCAGCTGAGCGACACGCTCGATCAATACGGCCTGTACCGGCCGCAGATGGTGCGCCGCTGGCTCAATGGCGAGAGCGTCGATGGCAGCCACGCACCACTGGCGGCCCATCAGCAATGGCAACCAGCCCTGCTGAGGGAGTTGGCGCAGCGGCTGGAACCCAGCGGCATCCCCCACCCAGCCGAACGACTCCTCCATGCCCTCGAGCAGTCACGCCAGCGGAGCGATCCGCACGAGCCGCTTCACGTTTTTGGCTTATCCAGCCTGCCGCCAGCGCTATGGAAATTGTTGGCACAACGGGCCAGCAGCAGAGATTCACCCGTGCTGCTCTACCAACTCAGCCCCAGCCTCGACCCCTGGGGATCCCTGCCACCCAGCCACCACGAGGAAGGCGATGCGCTCGACAGGCTCGAGCGCCGGCTCTTGCACCAAGGGCATCCCCTGCTGGCCAGCCTTGGACGCACCCAACGGGACTTCCACTGGCAATTGGAGCTGATTGCCGCTGATTTGCAGGAGCAATTCGAGCGGCAGCAACGGCCAGCCCCCCTCTGCCCTGAGGAGGCTGGGCTGCTGCAACAACTCAAGGCTGATCTTCTGGTGGGCAGACCCCGGGGGGAGGGCTTACCGGGGATTGAGCCTCCTCTGAAGCTGCAACGCAACCAGCTGAACCTGGAGGTGCTGGCCTGCCATGGCGATCGGCGGCAGGTGGAAGCCGCCCATGAAGCCCTGCTGCGCTTGATGGCCGGCGACCCATCGATCGAGCCACGCCACATCCTCGTGATGACTCCGGATGTGGCGCGCTTCACGCCCCTGGTGCTGGCGGTGTTTGAACGGCCGGGGCGCTCCAGCGATCCGCGCCACCTGCCGGTCCGCGTCACCGACCGCACCCTGCGGCAACGCAACCCCCGCGTTGATTTGGTGTTCCGTCTATTGGCACTGGCCAGTAGTCGTCTCAGCCGCGACGACGTTCTTGATGTGTTGTTGCTGCCTGAACTGGCCGAGCATCTCGAGCTGGGCGGCCTTACACAGCCCCAATGGCGTGAACTGCTGGATCAAGCGGGGATCTGCTGGGGCCGTGATGGCGACCACCGCCAGAGCTGGGGCTACCCAGCGGGCGATGCCTTCAGCTGGCGATGGGGTCTCGATCGCTTGCTGCTGGGGCTCGAGCTCAGCGATGGCTTCCCCGAGCAGGAGGCCGCCAGTGGGGAATGGGGAGGCCTGGCGGCTTGCAACCAAAGCCTCGCTACTGCCAACGATGTGCTGGCTTTGCATGACGCCTGCAGCCGCCTATTTGAACAACTGCAAGCCCTCAGCGGACCGCTGCCAGCCGAGCGATGGAACGAGCAGATCGGCAGCGCCATCCAGCAGCTCAGCGGCGGAGACGACGAGGGCTGGCAGGCCCCCGAGGTCTACGAATTGCTCACCCCACTGCGCGACCCAGAGGCCAGCGGCCTCGCCCTGGATCGGGCGGCTGTGGTGCGCCTACTGGAAGAGGCCGAAGCACAACAACAAGGGCGCTATGGCCATGTCAGCGGTGCGGTGAGCCTGAGTGCCCTTGAACCGATGCGCTCCATCCCCCACCGGGTGGTGGTGCTGCTGGGCATGGACGAGCAGCGGCTCCCGCGGCGCGATCAACGGCCGGGCTATGACCTGATGCTGCAACGGCCATGGCGGGGTGATCGCGATCGCCGTCAAGAGGACCGGGCGATCTTGTTGGAGGCGTTGCAAGCCTGCAGCGACCACTGGATCGCCACCTACAACGCCATCGATCCGCGCAGTGGAGAAGAACGCAACCCAGCGGCGCCCTTGAGCGATCTGCTGCGTTGCCTCGAGCGCAGTTACCGCACAGAGGCAGGGGAGCCGATCACCACTTGGGTGCTGCAGCAGCAGCCCCCTTTGCCGCCCCTCACCGCACGGGAAGTGGTAGGAGCGCCCTGGCCGATGGATCAGCGCTGGCCGGTGGATGAATGCGAGCCCGCCAGCTTGGAAGAGCTGCAGCAATGGCTGCGCGATCCAGCCCGCGCGCTACTGCAAGCCCATGGCATCCATCCGCACCGGCGCGGCGATGAGAGCAGCGACCCCGAGGAGAGCGCCCCCGATGGCCTGCAGCGCTGGACTTTGGGACAACGTCTGTTGAACCTGGGCAGCGAGCGGCTCGAGGCCAACCAATGGCCGCAACAGCGTGATGCCCTCGCACGCCGCGGCCACCTCCCCCCCGGCCCAGCGGCCATCGTCTCCAGCGACCAGCCATGGCAACGCTGCCATGCGCTCTTGGCCAAACAGGCCGAGCTGCAGGACGCCGATGGCGAGGCCGTGGTGCTGATGAGCAACAGCCGCTTCAAACCCAAACGGCTCCTCGATGGTTGGCTAGAGCACCTCTGGGCCAATGCAGAGCGTCCGCAGCAGACCCTGCTGCTGGGCCCCATGGAGCAAAAAGGCGAAGAGCGAGCGGCGGTATGGACCCTGCCAGCGGTGGAAGCCCAGCAGGCCAAAGCCTGGATCGACGATTGGCAGCAGTGGCGGGAAGAGGCGCTGCAGAGGCCCATCGCCTGGATTCCAGAACTCAATTGGCAGCTGCTCAGCCAACAGCAGGACGGCTCACTGCCGGGACTCAGCGCGCAACAACTCAAAGAGCTGAATCCTCCAGGGCGCAACGACTACGAATGGCCCAGTGCCTGGTTGCAATTGCTCGGTGGTGAAGCACCCAGCATCGCGAGCTGGCTTGAGCACCCCGAAGCCGAACAGCTGAGCCTGCGCTGGTTGCTCCCCTTGAGCGAGGCCTTAGCCGCCGGAGGCCGGCAGCTGTGATCGAACCGCTCGATCTCAATGGCCCCCTCACAGGCGGCACCGTTGTGCTGGAGGCGAGCGCTGGCACCGGCAAGACCTATGCCCTCAGCCACAGGGTGTTGCGGGAGGTGGGCGAAAACGGCCGAGCGATCGATCAGATCCTGGTGGTGACCTTCACGCGCGCGGCTGCCGCGGAAATCCGCCGCCGGATTCGCACCCGCCTGGAGGAGGCCTCAACGGTGCTGGCCTACCGCCTGGCCAATGACAACAGACTCGCCAGTGATCCCACCTTGGACGAGCTGATCAGCCGCTGGGCGGCATCGCCTCAGGGTGTGGAGGTGCTGCTGAATCTGCTGCAAGCGATTGATCGCATCGATCTGGCCCCCATCACCACGATCCATGGCTTCATCCAGCGCTTAATCCAGGACAACGGCACACTGCTGGGCCTCGATCCCCAACGACGCCTACGCGAAGGCGGGCGCAGCCTGCTGCAGGAGCTCGTCAATGACTGGCGGCGCAGCGTTCTCTCACCGGCCCCAGCGCCATGGCAGGCCTGGGTTCAAAGCCACAGCGACTTGAGCCTCGACGGGCTGATGAAGCTGGCCCAGCTCGTCGACGACGACCGCGACATGCTGCTTCCAGAACCGCTGGACACAGGTGCCACGGCCGTGGATGGCTGGCAGCAACGGCACGAACGGTTCGAGCGCCTGCTCGCCAGTGATGGCATCAGCACCGGCGAAGCCATGCAGCAACTCTGCAAAGGCACAGGCAACAAGAGCCCAGCCGGAGCGCTACTAGGCAAAACCAAGCTGGCCCAGCTGCCCGATCTGATCGCGATCGCGCGCGATCGCAACGACATCAAGACCTACCGGAAATTGGTGCAGGCCTTCAGCACCAGTCAGCTCAAGCGCGTGTTGGCCGACCCCGATCAAGCCCCCAGCAGTGGTCTTCATAGGGCAGCGGAACAGTTGTGTTTTGAACCCATCGAGCAGTTGCTCACCGACTTGGTGCACGCCTTGAGACAAGGGGCTTGGCAACGGCGACAGCTCAAGCAGGAAATGAGCTTTGGCGATCTACTGGAACGGGTTGATCCCGCCCGCTTGAGTCCGCCTGTGTTGGCCGGGCTGAAGCAATGGCGACAGCAGCAGTTGAGCTGCTGCTTGATCGACGAGTTTCAGGACACCGACCCAATTCAGTGGCGCCTGTTTGCCGCCTTATTTGATGGCGAAGCTCCCTTGACCCTGATCGGGGATCCCAAACAAGCGATCTATCGCTTTCGCGGCGGCGACATCCGCACCTATCGATCCGCCGTTTCAACGCCAGAGCGGCAACGGTTCTCACTCGACACCAACCGCCGTAGCGACCCAGCCCTGTTGAGCGTGCTGAACCGTTTGTTTGCCGGGGAGGGCAGCTTTGGCAGCCCAACCATCGACTACCGGATGGTTCAGGCGCCCGAGCACGCCAGCCCTTCGCGATTGCGTTGCGCCGATGGCAGCCCAGCCCCGCCGGTGCGCATGCGCTGGCTGGGGGAAGCCGACGGGGGCAAACCCCTCAAATTGGGGGAGCTGCGCGACTCGTTGCCGCAACGGGTCTGCGATGACCTGCAGCGCACCCTCTCCAGTGGCATGGAACTGCAGCAGGGCGATGGTTGGCGAGCGCTGCACCCGGGTGATCTCGCCGTGCTGGTGGGCCGCAACCGCGAAGCCGTGGCCCTGCAGCGGGAGCTGCAACGCCGGGGCATCCCCGCGCGCATTGGCCGGGGAGGTGATCTCTGGCAGAGCCCAGAGGCCGCCAGCCTCAGCCTGTGGCTCGAGAGCAGCGAGCGCCAGGGGGATCGGCGTGCGGCAGCGGCCTTGGCTCTCTCCAGCGTCGGCGGCTTCCTGGCCGCCGAGCTCAGCGGCTGGAGTCCCAGCGACTGGGGAGCCTGGCTGCAACAGCTGGAACAAGCGCGCCAGCGCTATGCCCTGGTGGGTCCTCTGGCGGCCCTGGAGGTGGTGCAAGCCGCAGGCCCAGGCCTACCGCGATTGCGGGGGCAAGCCAATGGCGAGCAGCGCCTCAGTGATCGGCGCCAAATGGCGGAACTGCTGCAACAGAGCTGGCAAGACCAGGGCCGTCCATCGGCCGCCAGGCTGTTGCACTGGCTCAACGAGCAGCAGCTGTTTGGAGGTGAGGGGGAAGACGCGCAGCAACGCATTGTGGCCAGCGAGTCGATGGTGACCCTCACCACCCTGCATTCGAGCAAGGGGCTGGAATTTCCCCTGGTGTGGTGCCCCACCCTCTGGGAAGTTGATGGGGGCGTCGATGCGGAAGCCCCGTTCCGCGCGTGGGATCCCAGCCAACAGCGTCGGGTGCTGGAGCTCAGCCGCCGCAGCGGCAGCAGTCCACGGGCCGAACGCCTGATGGAAGCGCGCCTCGAGGGATGGCAGGAACGGCTGCGTTTGGGCTACGTGGCCCTGACCCGCGCCAAGCACCAGCTCTGTTTGGACTGGGGCCGGATCAAAGACAGTGGCGCCAGCCTGCCGGCCTGGTTGCTCCATCCGGAGCTGCGGCAACAGGAGGCTGAGCAGCCCTGGCAGGCCATTGCTGATCACATCAGCCGGGCCAGCGATTTACGCCAAGCCCTGCAGCACCGCTGCGATGAACTGGGCATTCATCTGGAGGACCTCAACCCTGAGGCGCCCCCGGCCTACCGCCCTGCTGCCAACACCCAACCCTTGGCCGCAGCCGCCGCAATGATTCCGCCCCGACGCCCCTTCAGCAGCTGGGGGCGCTGGAGTTACAGCCGGCTGCACGATCAAAGCCAAACCCTCAGCCCCTCGGCGCGCGAGGAGGAGGGCTTTGACCCCGACCGGGAGAGCAGCCCAGAGGATCCCGGCGGCGCTGAAGATCCCTGCTGGCGGGAGTTACCCGGTGGCGCCAGTTTTGGAACCCTGGTGCACGCCATCCTCGAGCAGCTGGATTTCGAGGCCGATCTCAGCAGCCCTGAGGTGCGTCAATTGGTGCGCGATGAGGTGGCCCGCTCCGGCCTCGATCCGCAACTAAGCAACAGCCTGCTGGGGGCGATTGAGGTGTTGCTGCAACGCCCCCTGGGCGGCCCCCTTGGGGATTGCCAGCTCAATCAAATCGCCAGCGGCGACACCCTCCGGGAGCTGCCGTTCGACATCCCCCTGAGTGGGTTTTCGGCCTCCCCCAGCAGCGATGTGCTCGGCGAGGCGCTGGAGCAACTCGCCGCCCACCACGACCCGGTGGTGCAGAGCTACGCCCGCGAGCGACTGCAGCAGCGGCAAGCGCAACTGAGCAGCGGCTTTCTCAATGGGGTGATCGATCTGATCATCCGCCGGCCAAGCCGTGATGGAACCCAACACTGGGTGGTGCTCGATTGGAAAACCAACCGGCTGGTGCGCCCCATCAACGACTTGATGGCCGCCAAGGACTACTGGCTGCAGGCCCAGCTCTACCGGCAAGCCGTTCAGCGCTGGCTGCACTGGCGGCTTGGGGAGGAGACCCCCGTGCGCATTGATGCGGTGATGCTCTTCACCCGCAGCGGCGAGGGGGCCTGGCTGCTGGATGAGACGGGGCAACCATGAGCGAAGCCAGTCGCTGCCAGCGGGCTGCTGCCCGACTCCTGAGCCTGGCCCCAGCCGCGGTGCAGGCGGAAGCCAAAGGCTTACAACCACTGCTCGAACGCTTGCTGCTCTGCCAACTCCAGGGCCGTGAACCCTTGCAGCTCGATGCAGCCGAACGCGCTGAACTCACGGCGGCCAGCCAATCCGCCCTGCAGCAGCTACCCGTGGTGCTGGTTGAGCAGGGCGCGCAAGGCGCTGAACTCTGGAGCCGGCGGCAACACCAGCAGCAGCAGAGCCTGCTGATGGAGTTGGAGCAACGGCTGCATCAACACAGGGGACTGCTGCTCACCGGCGGCGCCGGAACGGGCAAAACCACCCGCGTCAGGGAACTGCTCGCTGATGAGCGTGAACGCCACACCCTGCTGCTGGCACCAACCGGCAAGGCAGCGGCACGGCTGCGGGAAGCCCTCAGCCCGCTGCCAGCCTCGATGCAGTGCTCCACCTTGCATCGCGCCTTGGAAGCCAATCCCAGCGGTGGTTTTGGCCGCAACCAGCAGCGCCCCATCAATGCCGAGGTGGTGGTGGTCGATGAGGTGTCGATGGTGGACACCCAGTTGATGCAAGCCCTGCTGGAGGCGCTGCCGAGCAACACCAGGCTTGTGTTGGTGGGTGATTCCGCCCAATTGCCGCCCATTGGCGGCAGCAGCGTGCTGGAACCGCTCGAACAGCAGCTCAAGCAACACCGGCCGCAGCTGCTGTTGCAGCTGGAGCGCTCCCATCGCTTCAACGACTCCACAGCTCTGGGGGGCTTTGTGCAACAGCTGCGCGGAGGCAGCCCCACCGCTGAACTACAGCAACAACTGGCTGCCAAAGCTGAGCACAGCAACCTGCATTGGTGGCCGCTTGAGCAGGGATGGCCCCTGGCCTTGCAACAGCGCATCGAGCAGCACCGCCAACGGCTGGAGCAACAGGCCCACAACACGGCTCTCAGTGATGCCGAGGCCCTGGCCTGCCTCGAGGACTTGCTGGTGCTCTCGCCACGGCGCAGTGGCCGTCAGGGGGTGAGCCAACTGAACCGCCGGTGGCTGCCTCTCACCCAACGGGAGCCCTGGCATTGGCCTGCGGGCACCCCCCTGCTGGTGGGGCGCAACGATGCCTCCTTGGGGCTCGCCAATGGTGACCGCGGCCTGGTGCGGCCTGGCCCGCAGGGACAAGAGGCCGTGATCGCCACGGCCGAAGGCCCCAGGCGGCTGCCTTTGGAACTGTTGCCTTGCCCCGAACCAGCCCTTGCCCTCACGGTGCACAAAAGCCAAGGCAGCCAGGCTCGCGAGGTGATCGTGGTGCTGCCAGCGGGCAGCGGCTTGGATCGCCGCTTGCTCTACACGGCTCTAACGCGGGCCCAAGAGCGGCTGGACTTGCTGAGTCCGCCGTTAGACAGCCTCGAGGCGTAACGCTTCTCGCCAAGGGCTGGCCTCAGGGCAGGCCGCTCTGCCAGGTTGCCAATGGACCGCTGATGCTGGGCATGGATTCCGATCTCTACCTACTGGCCTGGAGCAAGCTTCAGGAAGCCGCCTTCCTGTGGCTCAGTGATGTGCCCCTGTCCGTGAGCACCCGCGAAGAACTGCAGGGGTTGATGCAGCGGCTCTCACCATCGGAACTGGCGGCCTTTGGCGCCAGGCTGAGGCCCGTGCTTAGCGACAGTCAGCATGTGCAGAGCTTCATTGAAATGGTGCTAGCCCCCCGCTCTCAGGCCTGCTAAAAGCAGCCTATGGAGCGCTGCACTCGTCCCTGGGGTTGGTACGAAACCCTCACCGAAGGAGAGGGTTATCTCGTCAAGCGGCTGTGGCTCGAACCCGGCCAGCGCTTGTCGCTGCAGCGCCATCAGCATCGGCTTGAGCATTGGTATGTCGCCGCTGGCGAGGGCGTGGTGAACCTCGATGGCACCCAACACAACGCCCAAGCCGGCAGCAGCTTTGATGTGCCCTGCAGCTGCGTGCACCGCGCCACCGCAGGCGATCAAGGGCTGCTGATCGTGGAGGTGCAGCGCGGCAGCATCCTTCGTGAGGACGACATCGAACGCTTCGCCGATGACTACGGCCGGGTGGCGGCACCGGTGGGGTGATAGTTTTCGGGAGTTGAAATTCCTGCAGATAAGGCAAGGCAGTTCAGAACGTGGGTCTGCCGGCCTGAACAAGGACTTTCAGGCCAACCCGCGGCGTTTACGCCTTTTTCTGTGACCCAAACAGACCAACTTGTCGTGTCGAACGAATCCACCAGCGGCTTTGCTGGCTTCGGTTTGCCCGACTCCCTGCTCGAAGCGCTGACGAAGTGCGGCTACGAGCAGCCCTCGCCAATCCAAGCGGCAGCGATCCCTGAGCTGATGCTCGGCCGTGACCTGCTCGGCCAGGCCCAAACCGGCACCGGCAAGACAGCAGCCTTTGCCCTGCCCCTGCTGGCGCGCATCAATCTCGAAGCACGCCACCCGCAGGTGCTGGTGCTGGCGCCAACACGCGAGCTGGCAATTCAGGTGAGCGAGGCCTTCCAGCGCTATGCGTCCTGCACGCCTGGGCTGCACGTGCTGCCGCTCTATGGCGGTTCCGATTTCCGCGATCAGATCCACAAGCTGCGCCGCGGCGTTCACGTGGTGGTGGGCACTCCAGGCCGGGTGATGGATCACATGCGCCAAGGCACCCTGAACGTCTCCCAACTGGAGACATTGGTACTCGATGAAGCCGACGAGATGTTGCGCATGGGCTTCATCGATGACGTGAAGTGGGTGCTTGAACAGCTCCCCAGCGAGCGTCAGGTGGTGCTGTTCTCGGCAACGATGCCGCCGGAAATCAAGCGGATCTCTCAGCAGCATCTGCAGAACCCCGCTGAAGTGATCATCCGCACGCAGAAAGCGGACGCCAGCAGGATTCGCCAACGCCACATCCTGCTGCCCCATCAGCAAAAACTGAGCGCCCTACTGCGGGTTCTCGAAGCCCATGGCCCTGGCGGGGTGATCATCTTTGCCCGCACCAAAGCCGTCACGGTGACGGTGGCTGAAGCCTTAGAGGCCGAGGGAATCGCCTGCTCAGTGCTCAATGGTGATGTGCCCCAGTCGCTGCGTGAGCGCACCATCGAGCGCCTCAAGCAAGGGCGCATCGACGTGCTCGTGGCCACCGACGTGGCGGCTCGCGGACTCGACGTGGATCGCATTGGCCTGGTGGTCAACTACGACGCACCCTTCGATAGCGAGGCCTACGTGCACCGCATCGGCCGCACCGGACGCGCCGGACGCCAAGGCGACGCCATCCTCTTCCTCTCCTACCGGGAGCGCCGTTTGCTCCACAGCCTCGAGCGCGCTGTCGGCAGCAGCATCGACGCAATGGATGTGCCGAGCGATGCGGAGATCAACCAGCAGCGCCTCGACAACCTGCAGCAGCAGCTCAGCGATCTCGTCAGCGAACCAGTCCCTGAAGACCGGCAGCAGGAAGTGGCCTTGATGGGCGAGATCCTGCAGCGCCTGCAACGGGAATCGGATGTCACCCCCGATCAGTTGGCTCTGGCCGCCCTGCGCTTGGCCCAGGGGGATTCACCGCTGCTGGTGGTGCCGCAACCACCGATGCCGGTCAACAACCGCAATCCACAAGGTCGCGGCCAAGAGCGCCGCAGCCCTGGCCGGGTGCAGCAGTCGATGGAGCGTTTCCGCGTTGAGGTGGGCTGGCAAGACCGCATCAAACCGGGCCATCTGGTGGGTGCCATCGCCAATGAAAGCGGCCTAGACGGTCGTCAGATCGGCAAGATCACGATCTTTGATGACTACAGCACTGTGGATCTGCCCGAGGGGATGCCACCGGAATTGATGAAGCGCCTGCAAGGGGTTCGGGTGATGCAAAAGGAATTGCGCATCAGCCGCCAGGCCATGGGCTGATTAACGAGCTGCCCCGCCGGCGCTGACAAGCCCCACGCCCTGCCTTTAGACCAATCCCACTTAGGTCCTAACCATGACCGCTTGGAAGGGTTGCCTCCCTGTGGCGTTGCTCTCTGCTGGCTTGGGATTCCTCCCGATGCCAGCGCGCGCCGAAGTCAGCGCCAGCGACATGCAACTGATCCAGAAGCTGTGCGTGGCCAGCTTCAACAATGCTTTTGCTCAGGCCGGCAAAGAAGCGCCTGAAGGTATGGGAGCTTTCACCTGTGACTGCCTGGGTGAGCGCATCAAAGCCGGTGATGGCCTGGGTACGGCCCGTGAAACTTGCACGATGGAGGCCACGCGCCGCTTCCCGACATCTCAGAGCTGATCTGCAGAGCGCAGGTCTTGTCGAGGGCGGCATCGGCCTGCAGTAAGTCGTAGCGATCGTGATTAGCAAGCTCCCCATTGGCGTCCCAAGTCAGGGCCCAAGGGAGAGGGGACCGGCTGTTCATCACGGCCTCCTGGTTGTGTGAGTTCGCTGACATTGCCCTGACTCCCCAGGGATCGCCGTGGATTCCAGTTTTCCTTCATGATCACGAAACCTTTGGACATCAAGGCCTCTAGCGCACAGCAAAATGGGCTCGGGAACATGAAATTCTCATTCACAAGAGCACACAGTTAGAAACAGCAATTGCTCCTATTGGCTTTGCTGCGCGAATCAGCAACACTAAAAACATCAACACAGGGAGGGTCCAATGACGGATGCCACTCCACCCGAGAGCGCACGATCACCACGACAACGTTGAGCATGGATCAGTGAACAATCACTGCTCTGCTTTGAGCTAACAATCTTCCCAAAGCCAGCTGTTCCGGGGTGAACTGGCCCCTTCGATGAACCTGGACTAGGAGGTTGTGGTGTTATCGAACACCGTTTCAAAGCCAGTGATTCTGTGCTGCTTTTCGCCTGAATCCATCGCGCTGCTTACCAGTTTTTATTCTCTAGCGCGTTGACATTGAGGGAGAGCAATCATTGCACCCACGTGAATTCGTAAATCCTGAATTGTGGACTGAAAAACAGGATTAGCGCCTTCCCGCTTGGAGTCACCATCCACCAACGCCGCCATGGTTTCAGGGGCAACGACAACTCAGCAGTGACCAGCACTGTCTTGGCCCGCAGCCAAGGGCTAATCGATGAGGGGTCTCACACAACCAGTGCCCTGTTTCCGTTCTGTTCCAACCGTTTGAGCATCGATTCCGGAACGTTTGACGCGTTCCAACAACAGCGACATCGCTTTTATCGAGACCGCCCTCGGGCGCCATCACACCGTTAGGGACCAGGCCGTCAGGCCTGAGCATTAGAAGGGCCTCCGCCTGGCGGGGGCCCTTACGCTTTTGCCATGACCTTGCCACTTCCTGCTTACGAGCCTCTGCCCGAGGCGCCCCAAGCAGCCAGTGATCTCATCGAAGTGGCGATTGCGGCGCTCCATCCCACCCAACTGTGTGTGGGCATGGCTGAGATCCAGCACCGCATCGCTGACTTCCAAAACGAATCCCCCAAGGAGCGCCGGCGCTATTTGAAAACCAAGCCGATTCCGTTGGTGCGCAGCTCAGCGGGCGAGCTCTGGATGGTGGATCGCCATCACCGCCTGCGGGGGCTACTAGCGGTGGATCCCGAGGCCACCGGCTGGGGCTACATCGCCCTGGATCTGCCCTTCAACAACCGCAGCGCCGTGCTGCAGGCCTTGCAACAGCGCGGCTGGCTTTACCTCTATGACGGCCGGGGGCTCGGACCACTGGCACCAGAAGAACTTCCCGAGACCCTGCTGGGCTGCCAAGACGACCCCTACCGCAGCTTGGTGTGGAAGCTGAAGCGCGAAGGCGTGATTGATCGCGCTCCGCTGATTCCCTTCCATGAATTTCGCTGGGCGGCCTGGCTCAGGCGCAAAGCATTGCCGCCCTTCAACTCACAACAACTGGAGCCAGCTCTGCCAGCAGCCAGGGCCTATGCCCGCTCGGCCGCTGCCTCTCGCATGGCCGGCTGGAAAGGCTGATCAGAAGCAAAACGGAAGCTAGCGCCACCGCTTCAATTTCATATCAAGAATTGAAAGACTTACACCACTATCTGGGAGGGTCCTGCGATGGCTCCCACGAAGCGAGAGCGGCGATTCAGATTCCTGACTCCATTGATCGGTATGGGGATTGCTCTGGTGGGCGGCCTCGGATTTGGCGCCATTGCTGTTGAGCCTTTGTTGCTGCGGCTGAGCGGCTCGAGCACCAGCCTGGGTGCCCATCAGCTCCAGCAGGTGCTGGCGCCCGTTCCACAGGAGGTGTTGCTCCTTGGCACCGATGCCGAAGGCCTACGCACCGATGTGATCGCCAGCTTGCATCTCACCGGCGAGGGGGCCCACCTGACGCAAATCCCGCGCGACACGTTCATTCGCTCCAGCCAACACGGTGAGCAGAAGGTCAACGCGCTCTATGCCTTTGGAGGCATCAAAGCCATCAGCGCTGGGGCTGAGGAGCTGATTGGACGGCCTATGCCGCATTACATCGTGCTCAATCTCGAAACCCTGCGGGAACTGGGGGATGCCCTGGGCGGGTTGGAAATGACAGTGGCCAAACAAATGCGGTACAGCGACCGCAGCCAGAACCTGGAGATCGACTTATTGCCAGGCCATCAGCGCCTGCGGGGGCGCGCTCTCGAGGGCTACTTGCGCTTTCGAAATGACGGCGAAGGAGATCTCGGCCGAATGCGGCGGCAGCGGCAAGCGGTGGATGCGCTCATGGGGCAACTGGCAACAGCCGAAGCCATGGCCAAGCTTCCCCAGCTGCTGCGGATCGCCAACGACAACATCAAGACCAACCTCAACCTGTTCCAGCTCGCCGGCCTCGCCAAGGTGGTGGCCGGCCAACAGCTCAGTGCGTCCTCGTTGCCCGGCTATTTGGGTTATCGAAACGGAATCAGCTACTGGTTTGTCACCAATCCCGAGCGATCCCTGTAAAGCAATCGTGGCCTAGAAGCGCTCACCAGAGCTAAGAAGGGGAGTTCATGGAGATTGCAGTTGCAACTGCTTAAAGAGAGCGGTCAGAGAGAAGTTTTCTGCGGCCTCACCTCCATTGTTTGGCTGCACCGGCGCATGCCGGATGCCTTTTTTCTGGTGGTGGGCTCACGCACCTGCGCACACCTGATCCAAAGCGCCGCCGGCGTGATGATCTTTGCCGAACCCCGCTTTGGCACCGCAATCCTTGGCGAACGGGATCTCGCGGGCCTCGCCGATGCCAACGAGGAACTCGACAGGGTGGTGGCTGATCTGCTGCAACGGCGGCCCGAAATCCGCACCCTCTTTTTGGTGGGATCGTGCCCGAGCGAAGTGATCAAGCTGGATCTCAGCAAAGCCGCTGAGCGCCTCAATCAGCAGCATCGCGGCCGCGTGCAAGTGGTGAACTACAGCGGCAGTGGCATCGAAACCACCTTCACCCAAGGGGAAGACCAGGCGTTAACCGCCCTGGTGCCATTGATGCCGCAAAGCACAACGCCGCAGCTGCTGTTGGTGGGCACCCTGGCTGATGGCGTGGAAGAGCGCTTCCTGACGCTGTTTGAGCGCCTTGGGATTGGCCCTGTCGCCAGCCTGCCGCCGCGACGTTCCACCGAGCTGCCAGCCGTTGGCCCAGGCACCAAGCTTCTGCTCACCCAACCCTTTTTGGGGCAAACAGCCAGGGCCCTGCAAGCCAAAGGCGCTGAGCTGATCAGTAGCCCCTACCCCCTCGGCGTTGAAGGCAGCGAGTTGTGGTTCCGGGCTGCTGCCAGGGCCTTTGGCATCAGCGATGAGCACACCACCTCCGTGCTCGAGCCGCTGGTGACCCGAGGGCGTGCGGCTTTGGAACCCCACCGCAAAGCCCTGGAGGGCAAACGCCTGTTCCTGTTGCCGGATTCCCAAATGGAGCTGGCCCTCGGGCGCTTCCTGCAACGGGAATGCGGCATGGAGTTGGTGGAGGTTGGAACTCCCTATCTCGATCGCGCCCTGCAGCAGGAGGAGCTCGATCTACTGCCCGCTGATGTGCAACTCAGCGAAGGCCAAAACGTGGAGGAGCAGTTGCAGCGGGTTCGTCAGAGCCATCCCGATTTGGTGGTCTGCGGCATGGGACTCGCCAACCCGCTGGAAGCCGAGGGGATCACCACCAAATGGTCGATCGAGCTGGTCTTCAGCCCGATCCATGGCTGCGATCAAGCCGGCGATTTGGCGGAGCTCTTCGCCCGACCCCTGCGCCGCCGCGGCGCCCTCACCTTCGCCTGAGCGCCATGGAACTCACCCTTTGGACCTATGAGGGCCCACCCCATGTGGGCGCCATGCGCATCGCGGCCTCGATGCAGGGGGTGCACTACGTGCTCCACGCCCCCCAAGGCGACACCTACGCCGATTTGCTGTTCACGATGATCGAGCGGCGCGACCAGCGCCCGCCGGTGACTTACACCACGTTTCAAGCCAGGGACTTGGGGGGTGACACCGCCGAGCTGGTGAAACGCTCGATCCGCGATGCGGCAGATCGCTTCCAACCCCAGGCGCTGCTGGTGGGAGAAAGCTGCACCGCGGAACTCATCCAGGATCAACCGGGCGCCCTCGCCCAGGGCATGAATCTGCCGATGCCGGTGGTCAGCCTGGAGCTACCCGCTTACTCCAAGAAAGAGAACTGGGGGGCTGCAGAAACCTTCTACCAACTGATTCGCACACTGCTCAAGCCGCAACTTCCACCGGCGGGTTTGAGCAAACCCGACCCCAAGCGCTGGCAGGAGCAAGGCCGGCGGCCTCGGGTGAATCTGCTGGGGCCAAGCCTGCTGGGCTTCCGCTGCCGCGATGACGTGCGGGAGGTGCGGGTGCTGCTCGATGAGCTCGGCATCGACACCCATGTGGTGGCGCCCTTGGGCGCAAGCCCCGAGGATCTACGCCGCATCCCCCAAGCCGAGGCCAACATCTGCCTCTACCCCGAAGTTGCCGATAGCAGCTGCCGCTGGTTGGAGCGGCAGTTCGGCATGCCCACGGTGAGCACCGTGCCGATTGGCATCGGCGCCACTGAGATGTTCTGCAGGGAATTGCAGGAGCTGCTGGGGCTCGAGCCCACAAGCCAAGGCAGTGGCCAGAGCCGCATGCCCTGGTATTCGCGCTCGGTGGATTCCACCTACCTCACCGGCAAGCGGGTGTTCATCTTTGCCGATGCCACCCATGCCATTGCCGCGGCCCGCATCGCCTCCCGCGAACTGGGCTTTGAGGTGGTGGGCCTGGGCAGCTACAGCCGCGAACAGGCCCGCGCCGTGCGGGCAGCGGCTGAGGAACTCGGGCTCGCCGCCCTGATCAGCGACAACTACCTGGAGGTGGAAGCGGCCATGGCTGAAGCCGCCCCAGAGCTGGTGCTAGGCACCCAGATGGAGCGCCACAGCGCCAAGCGCCTTGGCATTCCCTGCGCGGTGATCTCTTCACCCCTGCACGTCCAAGACGTGCCGGCCCGCTATGCGCCCCAAATGGGCTGGGAAGGGGCCAACGTGATCTTCGACAGCTGGGTTCACCCGCTGATGATGGGCTTGGAGGAACACCTGATTGGAATGTTCCGCCACGACTTTGAATTCGTCGATGGCCACATGAGCCACAAGGGCGAAAAGCCACCCGGGCCGGAGGCCGCTGATCCAATCACCCTGGCCGCTGAGGCCAATGGGGTGGATGAGGCGGAGCTGCTGCGCTGGGCCCCTTCAGGGCAGGCGGAACTGAGCCGTATTCCCTTCTTTGTTCGCGGCAAGGTGAAGCGGAACACCGAGAGCTACGCGCAAGAGCGCGGCATCATCAACATCACCGATGAAGTGCTCTACGAAGCCAAGGCTCACTTTTCCCGGTGAGCCTCCACTGAGTAACGCGGTATCAACTTTTGATCCGCCGGATTTTTTGTTTACCCCCCAGTTGCTGTTGGCTGGCGTGGGTACCTGTTGAAAAGGCCCCTCCGTTCGTTTCATGCCATGACCACAACCTTGACGCCACCAAGCAGTCGCCGTGAAGACGGCGATGGCAGTGTGCAGGTGCACCAGGACGCCTCGCTGAAGATCGAGGAGGGGGCTCTGGTCATTGCGGTGTACGGCAAGGGGGGAATCGGCAAGTCCACCACCTCTTCGAATCTCTCAGCTGCGTTTTCCAAACTCGGCAAACGGGTGCTTCAGATCGGTTGCGATCCCAAGCACGACAGCACCTTCACCCTCACGCACAAGATGGTGCCGACGGTGATCGACATCCTCGAAGAGGTGGACTTCCACAGCGAGGAGCTGCAGCCCGAAGACTTCGTTTTTGAGGGCTTCAATGGGGTGATGTGTGTGGAGTCCGGCGGCCCTCCTGCTGGCACCGGCTGCGGTGGCTACGTCACGGGTCAAACGGTGAAACTGCTCAAGGAGCATCACCTGCTGGAAGACACCGACGTGGTGATCTTTGACGTGTTGGGGGATGTGGTCTGTGGCGGCTTTGCCGCACCGCTGCAGCACGCCAACTACTGCTTGATCGTCACGGCCAATGATTTCGATTCGATCTTCGCGATGAATCGCATCGTGCAAGCGATTCAAGCCAAGGCCAAGAACTACAAGGTGCGTCTTGGTGGAGTGGTGGCCAATCGCTCAGCGGAAACCGATCAGATTGACAAGTTCAACGAGCGCACCGGCCTGCGCACCATGGCTCACTTCCGCGATGTGGATGCGATCCGGCGCTCACGCCTGAAGAAATGCACGATCTTTGAAATGGACAAAGACGAGGAAGGGGTGGAGGCCGTGCAAAACGAATATCTCCTCCTGGCGCAAAACATGCTCGACCACGTCGAGCCATTGGAAGCCGAATCACTCAAAGATCGCGAGATCTTCGATCTGCTGGGTTTCGACTAAGCCGCATTGATCGTCAGCAACTGCCCACACGGGCAGGGTCAATTCGTACGTTTCAACACGACCAGCGAGAAATTCGCACGGCACGCTCGGGGTACTTCTAAGTACCCCGATGCGTTCACCAGCGAGGGTTGAAATTCTGCCGATGCACGCCAGCCAAGCTGGCTCCACCCTGTTTTCATCGCCCCAACCCAGCGACGAGACCCTGATTGCCACGGTGGGCACCGCCCCATCCCACGAACTCTTCTGCCACCGCAAGCAGACCGACCAACTGCTGCTGCTTCAAGGCGAGGTGGATCTTGTGGTGCTGCAAGACAAACAGCTGCACACCATCCCCATGCGCGTGGAGAACGCCTGCTGGATTCGCATCCCCCCTGGGATTCCCCATGGCGCCATCAACCGCGGGGGATCACCGGCGCTGATGGTGAATGCCGTGCAGCGTCATGGCGAACCCGATGCCCGTGACTACCGGCCGCTGCCCATCCCCATCAGCCTGCAGCAGGCCTGGATCAGCTTGGTGAACGGGCCGGCTTAACCGCTGCTTGCGCTGCCGTCTTGTGGAGAGGCGCCGCGCAAAACACAATGTGCTCATCTCAGACCTCCAGGCCAACGATGAGCAGCTCCACACCAGTCGATGTGCTGGTGCTCGCCGCCAGCAATGGCGAGAACCTCAAATTGGCCGAACGCTTTGCCGATGAAGCCCGCAAGTTGGGATCCAGCGCCGAGGTGCTGGATCTCACCCTGCTGGATCTACCCCTCTATCGCCCCAAAGCCGAAAAAAATGGCAGTCCGGCTGATCTAGCGCGCTTACACGAGCAGCTCATGGCCGCTCCCCACTGGGTGATCTGCGCGCCGGAATACAACGGCTCCATCCCGCCAGTGTTCAGCAATGCCGTGGCCTGGCTCTCGGTGCAGGGGGATGACTTTCGCGCCCTGTTCAACGGCCGGCCCGTGGCCATGGCCACCTTCTCTGGAGGTGGCGGCATGGAGCTATTGCTCTCCCTGAGGATCCAACTCACCCACCTCGGCGCCCAGGTGGTGGGGCGTCAGTTGCTCAGCAATTTCGCCAAGCCAGCCAAAGACGACTCCATCCAAGACTTGCTGCGCCGCCTGATGCAGATGCAACCACTCGCGTTGGGCACCTGAGCAGCGATGACCACACCCCCTCTGCGCAGCCTGGGCCGCTTGCGGCCTGCTGCAGAACGCTTCCACAGCCAGCTCGATTGGCTCGATAGCTGGCATAGCTTCAGCTTTTCGCACCACCACGACCCCGATTGGATGGGTTTTGGTCCGCTGCGAGTGATCAATGACGACACGATCGCCCCAGGCCAAGGCTTTGGCATGCACCCGCACCAGAGCATGGAAATCATCACCGTGATGGTGGAAGGTGAGCTCACCCATCAAGACTCCATGGGTCACCGCGAAGTGCTCCGCGCCGGCGAGGTGCAGCGCATGAGCGCCGGCCGAGGCGTGGTGCACAGCGAAATCAACCAATCCGCCTCCCCCTGCCGGCTCCTGCAGATCTGGGTGGAACCGCAAACCCCTGGGGGAGATCCGCAATACGAGCAGAAGCCGTTTGCCATTGCAGAGGGCTGGACCTGCCTGCTGGATCCCAGCGGTGAGGCGGAGGCCATGGCCATTCAGCGGCCGGTGCGGCTCTGGCGCAGCCAACCGCAACCAGGAATCCCCCTGGAACTGCCGCTGCAGCCCAACCGGCAGGGGTGGCTGCAGCTGATCGATGGCGCCATCACACTGGATGGGCAATTGCTGCAACGGGGTGATGGTTTGGGCTTCGAGGGCGCACCGGGGCAAACCATCGTGAGCAGCAGCACTGGCACCGACCTGCTGCTGTTTGAACTGCAATGAGCGCCTGGCAGCGCCAGCTCACCGTTCCGCAGTTCACCGTTGTCAGCGGTTTGCTGGTGATTGCCCTTGGCACGCTGCTGCTGGCCACGCCGCTGTGCTCTGGGCCATCAGTGGACCTCTGGGAGGCGCTCTTCACCGCCACCTCCGCCATCACGGTGACGGGCCTCTCGATCATTGATGTCGGCACGGAGCTGACGTTCTTTGGACAGCTGGTGCTGGCGGTGTTGATCATCACCGGCGGCCTGGGACTGATGGCCATCAGCACCTTCCTGCAGGGCTTTGTGCAGGGCCGCACGGGCCTGCGTCAACGCATCGACCAGGGCCGCACCCTCGACCAATTCGGCGTGGGGGGTGTGGGCTCCACCTTCCGGGCCATCGTGATCAGTGGCGGTGTGCTGATGCTGATTGGCACGGTGCTGCTCTATGCCTTCGGCTTCACCGACATCAGCAACCCAGCCGAGCGGCTCTGGGCCGCGATGTTCCACAGCATCAGCGCCTTCAACAACGCCGGATTCAGCCTGTGGTCGGGAAGCCTTGAGGCTTATCAGAGCAATGCTGTGGTCTGCGCGGTGGTGGCAGCGCTGGTGATCGCTGGGGGCATTGGCTGGCGCGTGCTTTCCGATCTCTGGATTCATCGGCGCAACCCCCTGGAATGGCGCCGCTTGAGCCTGCAAAGCCGCGTGGTGCTGCGCAGCAGCGTGCTGTTGATCGCGGCCGGCACCTTGGGGCTGCTATTCACCGAACGGCTAGCCCCCGCTGGTGTGGTGGGGGGCTTACCGCTGCTGCAAAAGGTTGGAGTTTCGCTGTTTCAGGTGATCTCAGCGCGCACCGCAGGGTTTGTCTCCGTGCCCCTGTCGCTCGACACCATCTCCCATGCGGGGTTGTTTCTGCTGATCCTGTTGATGTTCATTGGCGCCAGCCCCGGGGGCACTGGCGGCGGCATCAAAACCACCACTTTTGCGGTGCTGCTGTGCACCACCCGTTCCACCCTGGAAGATCGCACCGAGGTGGTGATCAATCGCCGCCGCATCCCCGGCAAACAGGTGCTGCGGGCCGTTGGCATCACCCTGGCTTCGGCCGGAGTGGTGGTGCTGATGACCATGCTGTTGGGGCTGGGGGACACCGAAGCCGGTGTGCTGGGAGATGAAGACTTCACCTTTTTGGAGAAGTTGTTCACCTGCGTGTCAGCCTTTGCCTCGGTTGGCTTTGATCTCGGCATCACCGCCCGCTTGGACCGCTGGGGACAACTGGTGCTGCTGGTTGGCATGTTCATCGGCCGACTCGGCATCCTGTTGTTGCTCTCGGCCCTCTTTGGCCGGCGTCCCCCCAGCCGGGTGCGCTACCCGCAAGAAGAACTCATCCTGTAGTCACCACCGTGAACGCCATGACCGGCAAGCTCTGGTTATCCCAATCCAATCGCCGTGATCTCTCCGATGGCTATGCGGTGATCGGCCTGGGGCGTTTTGGCCTGGCGGTTTGCGAGGAGCTCGTGCGCTGGGGAGCCGAGGTGCTGGCCATCGACGATGAAGAGCGGGCCGTTGATGAGCTGCGCCAAGTTGAACCCTCGATTGAAGCGCGCTTGGTGGACTGCACCGATGAAGAAGCCATGCGCGAAGCCGGCGTACTGCAAGTGGGCACGGTTGTGGTGGCCATTGCCGGCTCGATTGAAGCCAGCATCACCGCCACGCTGATCGCCAAAGACGCCCCCGGCAGCCGCGTCAAACAAGTGATCGCCAGGGCCAACAGCGACATCCACATGAAGATGCTGCAACGGGTGGGCGCCGACCGGGTGGTCTATCCGTTGAAGCTGCAGGGCCAGCGGCTGGGCGAGGAGCTGGTGAGGCCCAATCTGCTGGAGCGGCTGGAGCTTGATGCCGACCACAGCATTGAAGAAATCCTGGTGCCAGAAGCCTTCTCAGGCCAATCGCTGCGGGAGCTCAACCTGCGCCGCAGCCATCACGTCACTGTGCTGGCCGCTGGCCCCCAACATGCGTTCACGGTTAACCCACCGGCCTCACTGGTGCTGCAGGCCGGTGAACGCTTGGTGGTGATGGGCAGCAAAGAGGCTCTCGCCGCCCTGCCAAACGAATAGGAGCTAGGGGGTTAAGCCCACCAGCGCACTGGAGAGATCCCAAACCCGTAGGGCTGTGGCCGGATCACTGGCCTTATCGGAGAGCTCCTGTTCAAACTGCTTCCCATCTTTTTTCTGGCGGTTGCCCCAGCTCCAATGGGCACCGGAACTGCGGAAGGCAGGGTCAGCCACCACTTGGGCCACCCGCTCACCGGCCAAGGCTTGGCTCACATAACCGCCGGTGATGTTCTTCTGGAACCAGGGGAAGATCTTTTGGAATGCCGGCAGGCTGTTGCGGAACAGCGGCGTATCAGCCACACAGCCGGGATACAGCGAGCTGAAGCTGATGCCGGTGGCCCCGTGGAAGCGGCGGTGCAACTCCAAGCTGGTGATCATGTTGCACAGCTTGCTGTCCTTGTAAGCCTTTCCAGGCTTGAACTTCTTGCCACTGGCCATGGCGATCGGCGCCTTAAATCCCTGGGCAAAGCCGGACAGATCGCCCAGATCAGCCGGAGCAGGAATGGGAATCTTGCCGCCGAGTTCTTTGGAGTTGGCGGTCACCGTGCCCAAGGTGATGAGGCGTTTGTCGGCGGCTGGTGAGGCCTTGAGGTCATCCAGCAACAGGCGGGCCAACAGGAAGTGACCCAGATGGTTGGTGGCCATGCTGAGCTCGTAGCCCTGGGCACTCCATTCCGGCTCTTTGAGCAGCGGTTTGTAGACCGCTGCATTGATCACCAGCGCCGTCAGGGGCCGATTAAGACCACGGAACAGCTCCACAAACGCCTTGACCGACTCGAAATCGGACAGGTCCAGGGGCAGGATGATCGCCTCAGCCGGACGGCCCAAACCCAGCTCAACCAGGGCTTGTTGGGCTTTGGCGCCATCGCGGCACGCCATGACAACCGTCCAGCCCTGATCGATCAAGGCTTTGGTGGTCCACAGACCGACGCCCGATGAGGCTCCAGTGACGATGGCCAGTGGCGCCGATGGAGAGGAAGACGGGCTACTGGTCATGGAACGAATGCTTAAGGGGTGGGAGCGGCTTCAGGCGGAAGCCAAATGATGCGGCGGCGGTTGGGCGCGATCCATTGCTGCTCTTGCTGCAGCAGGGCTTGCTCACCATCAATGCTGAACAGGCGATCGAGGGAGCGCTTTTGTCCCTCAAGCCGGTCGAGCTGCAACGCCAGAACCGCTTGAATTTCGCTGTGACGATCCAGCCGTTGTTGATGGGCCAAGGCCAATTTGGCCAGCGTGACAAACGCCAAGGTCAACCCAACCGCCTTCAAAGCAAGGCCAAGAAAGGCAAACAACAGCTCTTCACGGGCAATAGCTGCTGAAGACGGCAAAACGACTTCAGGCTGCGACGACGAGGGCACTGGCCGATGAGACCCTTGCCGAGCGGTGAGACGCGTTGCGGGGCGGCGAGTCCGGGGCACCACAGCTTCCATGACACCCGCTTGTAGCGCACGTCACCGAAGCTGCCAAGTCACCCAGACCTCAGGAGCGGTAAAGGCTGACGCTCAGACGCAGGGCCAAGATGGCAGCGTGGGCTGCCACCACGAGGGCGATGTAGATCTCAGACTGAGACAAGACAGTAGCCATGGTGCGCAACAAGAACCTCTCCATTTTCCGTGCCAGCCCCGACTTCCCAAGGGGGCTGTCACAGCTCTTGATGGCCGTCAGAACTAGGTTGCCAGCAGAGGATTGAACGCCATGCTGCTCTCCGCCTGGAGAAATCAGGTGCCTGCGCGCTCAGGAGCTGATGCGGTGGGGGCACTGAAGCAAGAGCTGTTGCGCCTGGGCTCAATGGTGGAGGAATCAGCTGTGCTGGCCCGGGCCGTGCTGTCGGGACCCGACATGGAGGCAGCACCACAAATCCGCCGTGGCGACGACCGAATTGACAAGCTCTACCGGCGCCTGGAGGAGGAATGCGCTGATCTGCTGTGTCACAAGCGCCTCAGCCAAACCCAGGTGCGCGAGGTGCTGAGTTACATGCACTGCCTGCGCGATCTCGAGCGCTTTGGCGACTACTGCAAAGAGCTGGCCACCTTGGGCGAGCAATTGCTGCCGGCGCAGCCGGTGATGCTCCGCGACGAGGTGCTGACGATGCTCGATCGTTGCCGCTCGCTCTTAGCCCTTGCCCTCAACAGCCTCAGCGAGGAAGACCTCAGCGCCGGGGCCAGGCTCCAGGCCCTCGATGACCTGGTGGACCGGGACTACGAACGGCTGGTGGAAGAGCTCACTCAAACCTGCACCTCCAGCGAATTCCGGGATCATCAGTTGATGCTGGTGCTGGTGCTTCGCTGCATTGAGCGCATGGCCGACCATGCCGTGAATGTGAGCCAGCGGGTGGCGCGGCGCGAACGATGAGCGAAAGCCTTGTGATCAATGTCAGTGCAGACCAGATCCGCTGCCTAGACATGAGCCCGCTGCAGGAGCTGCGGCAGCGCCCTGCCACCGCTCTGCTGGAACTGGAAGACGGCCTCGCGCTGCAACTGGAATGGCCCCGCGCCGATGACGATCCCCGCGAACTCAGTGAAGTGCCGGAGTGCCGCCTGTGGAGCTTGCGGGCCGATGCGCTCTGCCCCTGGCTGACGCTGCTGCTGCAACGCAGCGACGGCCAACTCAGCCGCCATGTGGCCATGCAAGTGCTGCATGAGTTCAGTCGCACGGAAGGCCTGCGCTTTGATCCCGATGACCTCAGCCTTTGGATCAGCCATCGCCTCTTCTGGCTTGATGAATGGGGCAACCAACACGGGCTTGCCCTACGCGGACGGCTCGGTCAAATGGCAGCCGTGTTGGGCTTCAACGTGGAAGCCGGCTTCTGGCCTCAGGCCTGAAGCCAGAGCGTGATGGCGCGGCGGCTGCTGTCGATCGCCAAGGCCAAGCTCAAAATCCGCAGCAGCCAGGCCAGTTGGCGCGGACTGACGCGCTGCAACCGGCTCGCCGCCCACTTGGCCGCCACCGCCGCCAGTCCCCCCAACAGCAGCGCCGGCAGCAATTCACCGCGGCCCTCGAGCACAAATAGCGACCCCGCTCCCGCAGAAGCCAGCAGCACAGCCACCGTGCTGAGCCGGATGGCCAGATACATGGGGATGCGCAACCAAGCCACCATCAGCGGCACCATCACCAAACCGCCGCCCAAGCCCAGCAGGCCGCCGCAGAGCCCGGCGATGCAGCCCACCAAGGCCAGCGGAAGCAGCGCCGGGGAGGGATCACTGCTGTCAACAGCGGTGGCGGACTGCTGGCGCGGCCGCACCGACAGGGCCACCAGCGCATACACAAGCGCTTGCACCGCCAGCAAATGCCAGCCCGAGAGCACCTTGCCCACCAGCGCAAAGCCGAGACCACTGGCTAGAGCCGCCAGGGCAATCACCAGCGCGGGTTGCAGTGGCAAGCGGCCCTGGCGCCAGTGGGCCCAGCTGCCTGCCGCCGTGGTGGGAACAATGGCCAAGGTGCTGGTGGCCAGCGCCTGATGGGGATCTAAACCAAGGGCCAACAACAGCGGCGAGAAAATCAAGCCGCCGCCAATGCCCAAAAAGCCCGACAACAGACCGGCGAGGATGCCTAACGGCAGCAGCAACAGCAGCTGGAGCATCCCCTCCCATCACAATCGGCCCCAGCTTCGTTGATCCACGGCCAACGTTGGGGCCTCTATCCGGATCTGAACAGCTCCGGCAGCGTGCAGATGGGGTTGGATCGCTGGATGCTGGGCCAGCTCAGCGAGGAGCAGCCGGTGCTGCTGCGCTTCTACCAATGGCAGCAGCCCACCCTCTCGCTGGGGCATCACCAGGGCCCTCTCCCCAACAGTGCAGGGCTGGATGTCCCTGTGGTGCGCCGACCCACCGGCGGAGCGGCCGTTCTCCATGGCGGCGATCTTTGTTATGCCATCGCCTTGGCGCAGCCGCCGCGCGGGCAGCGACGGGCCTACCGGCTGCTGAACCAATGGTTGCAAGCGGGCTTTGCGCACTTGGGCAGCGCCTTGATCGATGGCAACAGCGAGCAGCAACGCAGGCAACAGAATTGCTTTGGCCAAGCCACCGAGGCTGATTTGGTGGACCCGCTTGGCATCAAACGGATCGGCAGCGCCCAGCTTTGGCAGCGGGGCCGGCTGCTGCAGCACGGTTCGATTCCCTTGCAGCCGCCAGCTGAGCTCTGGCAGCAGCTCTTCAATGAGCCAGCTCCCCCAGCCCTACCTGAGGCCTTCAGCCCCAATCGGCTGCGCCAGGTGTTGCTGCAGCTTGCCGAGCAGTGGCTGTTGGGATCAAAGCCGAATCAGTTGGCTTGGCCCGAGGAACCTGAGCGGTTGGCCGCCATCACTTCAGGCAAGGCCGCCACGGTTTCAGCCACAGGCCCGAGCGACAAGCCCAAGGGGTAGGCGCCTTGGCGGCGAGCCTGCTCCAGCAAGGGCTGGGGCAACCGCACCGACAGCCGCCTCATCACCGCTTCCGACAGCTCAGGGCGCTCCAAGGTGCCCACCGGCAACCCCGCTGGATTGAGCACCAGCAGCCTGCCCTGCTGCGATTCCTCTAAAGCCAACACGGCCCGCCACAGCGGCGCGGTTTCAGCAATTGAGGGCAGATCAGTGAGGGGCCGCTGGTGCTGCTCGAGGGTTTCCACATCCCAGCGCTGCACGGGCACCTGCTTGAGGGGCTGATCATCAATGAACCCCTTCCAACGCCCCCCTTGGCAGATCAGCACCCAATCCGGGCGCGGCGAATCATTGGAGAGGCGCATTTGGCTGAGGTCCCGCAGGGTTTTGCCGGGCTCCATCACCCGCAAACGGCGGCTCACGGAATCTTTCACCTGCAGATGCTGCAGTGCCCGCTGCAAGGCCAGCAGCTGCAGTTGGTTGCGGGAGGCGCCCAGGGCAAACCAGCCCAGAAGCAAAAGCCACAAGCCGCCAAAGGAGCCCGTGCGCAGAAACAGGAACACGCCAAACACCACGCCCATCCACCCCAACAGCTGCCCGCAGCGGGTGGCCGTGCGCACGCCCTTCTCGCGGCTGCCACTGGCCTGCCACACCAGAGCTTTAACGATCTGACCACCATCGAGGGGCAAGCCGGGCAGCAGGTTGAACAAGGCCAGCAGCAAATTGAGCTGGGCTAGCACCAGGGCCACCTCCCCTAAGGGGGGCTGAATGTGGCTCAAAGGATGCACGGCCAAGGCCAATAGGAAAGCCAAGAGCGCACTCACCGCCGGGCCAGCGGCGGCCACCAACAAAGTGCCCATGGGTGTCGCGGGATCCCGCTCAACGGAGGCCACCCCGCCCAGCATGAACAGGGTGATGCTGCGCACCTTGACGCCAAGGCGCAGCGACATCAGCGAATGGCCGAGTTCGTGCAGCACCACGGAAATGAACAGCAACAGTGCTGTCAGGAATCCGTAGGCAGGGTTGCCGTCAAATTGCTGGCTAAACAGAACCGTGGCCAGCACCAGAACAAAGAGCCAGCTGGGATGGATATAAAGCGGAATTCCGGCCAGGCTCATCACCTTCCAGCCTTGGCCCTGTGGGGCGTTGCTCACCTGCTTGCCCCCTTTCGACAACCACCATCCTAGAAACGCAGTCATGGCTGCACAGCTGAAAATCTGCGGACTGATGCAACCGCCGCAAGCGGCGGCTGTGGCAGGGCTCGGCGCCAATGCCATCGGGGTGATCGCTGCTCGCCGCTCCGCCCGCTTTTTAGAACCAGCACAGCGGCCAGCCCTCTGGGAGGCCGTGGCAGGCACCAACCCCAACTGCTGCCGGGTGCTGGTGGTGGTCAATCCCAGCGACAGCGAGCTGGAGAGTTTGCGGCCTGAGCAGGGCCATCAACTGCTGCAGCTGCACGGCGAAGAAACGCCAGAGCGCTGCCAGCAACTGCGTGATGAGCTGGGCTTACCCCTGTGGAAAGCCCTGCGAATCCGCAGCGCCGCTGACCTCCAACAAGCCCAGGCCTACAGCGCCGTGGTGGATGGCCTGTTGCTCGATGCCTGGAGTAACTCGGCCCATGGCGGCACGGGCGAGCGCTTGCCGCTGCAATGGTTGCAAGGGTTTCAGCCGCTGTTGCCCTGGTGGCTCGCCGGCGGGCTCGGCCCCAGCAATGCGCGCAGCGCCCTTGATCAACTGGCGCAGCAGGGGCTGACGCCCACGGGGCTCGATGCCAGCAGCGGCGTGGAGCAAGCGCCCGGACTGAAAGATTTGCAGCTGGTGGAGGCGCTCATCAAAGCCGTTCACGGCTGAAATGCGCACAATTCAGCTAGTTGCTTTGCCGCCATGCCGGCTCCATGGCTGTTGGCCCAAGGACTGCTGATGGGTTGTCAGTTGATCGGCGGTCAACTGGAGTGCGTGCCGGGGATGGACCACCTCAAGCCGCAGCAGGAAATCAAGGTGCTCAAACAGCAAATCGATGCCACCAGCCAGCGGGCCTCGGATTTGCAAGCGGCGATTCAGACCCTGGGTGAGCTGGAGCTCGCAGGCGAAGCGATCGCCGGTCAGTTGATTGAAGCCCGCTGGTTGGCTGCCAACCCAACAGGTCCACAGCCCACGCTGATCCACTGGTATCGGCAAGGTGAATCGGGCTGGTTACTGATTCCAGGTGCCGTTGGCAGCAGCTACACCGCACAACCCAGCGATGTGGGCCTGGAGTTGATGGCTGTGGCGATCGTGATCACCCCTGAGGGGCACCGGCGCGTGGCCTCAGGGCCGCTGGGGCCCGTGCGGCCTTAGCCCAGCATCGATTCCTGCTGCTTCACCAACTCAAAGAACTCGGCCTTGAGGCTGGGGTCATGGCGGAAATCACCGCGCACAACAGAGTTCACCATGCTGGTTTGGGGCTCTTTCACGCCGCGCCACTTCATGCAGTAGTGCTGCGCCTTCACCAAGATGGCCAGGCCCTTGGGCTCACACAGCCGCTCGATTTCATCGGCCAGGATCATCACCGCTTCCTCTTGGATGTGAGGACGGGAGAAGACCCAATCGGCCACGCGGGCGAACTTGCTCAAGCCAATGACACTGGAGCCAGGCTTGATGCCAATCCAGCAGTTGCCAAGGATCGGCACCAGGTGGTGTGAACAGGCCGAACGCACCGTGATCGGACCAACGGTGTAAATCTCATCGAGATTTTTGACGTTGGGGAAGCTGGCGATCTTGGGTTGCTCGAGATAACGGCCCTTGAACACCTCCTGGAGGTACATCTTGGCGACGCGCTCTGCCGTCTCCTCAGTGTTGTGGTCGCGCTCGATATCAATCACCAGCGAACGCAGCAGATCGCGCACCTTGTCGGTGACTTCCTGCTGGAGCAGCTCAAGCTCGCCGGGCTTGAGGTGGTCAGCGATGTTGTCGTTGGCCAGGTAGGGGGCATCGGCCGCTTCCAGGCGAGCCCGAATCACGGAGCTGATGGAACGCGGCAGGGTCTTCGTGATGCTGCGGGCCACAGCGGAGCCATCCAGCACAGGCGAACCAATGGAAGGAGAAGCAGACGCCATTGCAGTGGTGTCGTCGAGTGCAGTCATGGAGCTCAGAGCGCGCCAGCGGCGGGCATGAGGGTGATGTCCTCCAGCAGGAGCTGGGGGGGTTGCTGCGCGATGTGCAGCAGGGTGTCAGCGACCTTGGCCACGGGGAGCATGGCACAACGATCAAAGTCCGCCTGCACCATGGGTGTATCCCACAGCGGAGTGTCCACAGCGCCCAAAGTGAGGGTGCTGAGGCGGATCCCGTGTTGCCGTTCGTCTTCGGCGAAACAGCGCGTCAGAGCTTGAACCGCTGCCTTGCTGGTGCAATAGGCCCCCCAACCGGGGAAAGCCGAGCGCGCCGCGTGGCTGCTGATGTTCACGATCAAGCCGCCGCCTTGGGCACGAAGCCCTGGCAGCACGGCCTGACAAACCTGAAACACGCTGGTGACGTTGAGCTGCATCAGCCACTGCCACTGCTCCAAGCTCACCTCAGAGAGGGAAGCGGTGAGCGCAGCACCGGCGTTATTGATGACCACCGCTGGGGTGCCCTCCTGCTGTTGCAAGCGGGCAATGGCCGGTGCAATGGCAGCAGGATCACTGAAGTCGACGCATTCAGTCGCTACTGACACCCCAAAGGAGCGGCAGCGCTGAGCGACGTCTTCAAGGGCATCGGCCGAACGCGCCATGAGCTGGAGAGACCAGCCCGCTTCAGCAAACCGCTGAGCGGTGGCAGCGCCGATGCCCCGGGAAGCCCCGGTAATCAGTGCAGTCGAAGACAACAACAAAAAAGGAACGTGGACAAACCGGTCGAATGCCCGGTTCTTTAAGGAATATTACGCGCTGGCTGACGACTCCAAGGTGTCTGACGTAGCAGCAGCTTCCATCTCGGGGTGCTCTAAGTAGCGGCCAATGCGGCGGTACTTGCTGTAGCGCTGATCCCTCAACTCTTGGCCTGACAGGGAAGCGAGCTGATTGAGCTCCTCACACAGAGCCGTCCGCAGGGTGTCTGCAGCCTGCAACGGAGCCCAGTGATTGCCTCCCGAAGGTTCGCCCAGCACCCGATCAACAATCCCCAGCTGGCTGAGATCGCGGGCGGTGATCTTCAGGGCTTCGGCCGCAGTGGAGGCCTTGGCTGCATCCCGCCACAGGATCGAAGCGCAGGCTTCAGGGCTGGCCACCGTGTACACGGAATGCTCAAACATCATCAAACGATCGGCTACGCCAATCCCCAAGGCACCGCCCGATCCGCCTTCACCAATAACGGTGGCAATCACGGGCACCTCCAGGGCAAACATCTCGCGCAAGTTGACGGCGATGGCTTCGCCTTGACCGAGTTCTTCGGCCTTCAGGCCGGCATAGGCACCGGGGGTGTCGATGAAGCTGATGACAGGCAACTGAAAGCGGGAGGCGTGCTGCATCAAGCGCAAAGCCTTGCGGTAGCCGCCGGGAGAAGCCATGCCGAAGTTGCGGGCCACGTTCTCTTTGGTGTCGCGCCCTTTTTGGTGACCGATAAACAGCACCGCGCGGCCATCCAGGCGCCCGAGGCCGCCCACCAAGGCTTGGTCATCGCTGCCGGAGCGATCGCCGTGCAGCTCAATCCAGTCATCGCTGAGCAGCTGGATGTAATCGAGGCAGCTGGGGCGCTGGGGGTGGCGGGCCACCTGAATCTTCTGGGCTGGGGTCAGGGAGCTGAAGATCTCTTCGCGGCGACGGGTCGCCAGGGTTTCGAGCTGCAGCAACTGCTGGCTGACATCCACTTCGGAGTCGCGAGCCAGTTGGCGGATCTGCTCGATTTGCTCCTCGAGATCCACCAGGGGCTTTTCAAAATCAAGCAGCAGGCGACGTGGGGCCATCAGGGCTTAAGCGGCGAGGGGCTGGGGGTTCAAGGTGTTGGGGTCGATCCCCAGAGCTGAGAAACCATGGCGGATCGAGGCCATACCGATCTGCTCCATGGCCTCCAGGGTGATGTTGTTGCGGCCCCAACTGAAGTTGGTGTGGATGCCTTCAAACTCAAGCAGCATCGCCTCAGCAAAGCAGGCAAACAGCTGCCGGCGCGGGTTCGCCATGTCGGCGACGGTCATCATCTGCCAACCGATGTCACGGGCGAACTCAACAATGCCTCCCTTGAGCACCGTGACGTGCTCAGACATCACCTTGCTGTCGAGGTTTTTGGGGTAGCCCCCATCAATCATCAAACAGGGCTTACGCAGGCTGTTGCTATCGATCTCCAGGGTTTGGGGCAGCGAAGCCACCCACACCACCACGTCGGCTTCGGGCAGGGCCTGCTCCAGCGTGAGGATGCGGCCGCCACCGAGCTCTTCGCGCAAATCTTCGAGGCGCTGCTGCTGACGGGCCACCAGCAAGAGCTCAGCCACACCGGTTTTGTTGGCCATCCAACGGCAGACAGCACTGCCGATGTCGCCAGTGGCGCCAACAACGGCCACTTTGGCGGCCTTGAGATCGATTCCCAGCCGCGGAGCGTTCTGCTCCACCTGACGGCAGATCACCCACGCCGTGTGGGTATTACCGGTGGTGAAGCGGTCCCACTGCAGCAGGGTGGAGCGGATCTGCTGAAACTTGGCCAGGTTGAAATTCTCGAAAATGATCGAGGTGAAACCACCCAAGGCCGTGATGTTGATGCCGCGCTTTTGGGCCAGCTCCATGGCGTTCTGCACCTTGCGCGTGGCCGTTTTGAAACGGCTCAACATCTCCGGCACAAAGCAGGAATCGATGTAGGTGCCCTCGATCGTCTTGCCCGTTGAACTGGTGACCTCAAAGGACTCCACCAGTTGGGGCGGTGCGCTGCACCAAAGATCAAGTTCGCCGTCAGCCAGATCTTCAAAGCCCAGATCCCGCGCCGTGTTGCGGGCATCACGGAAGCTGCTGGAGTGACCGATCAGACCAAACATTCGGGAAGCTGACTGACTGACGCCAAAACGTCAGGATCCGGAAGGAGAACCGAATGAGTGTCCCACGACACCATCCGGTTCAAGCAATTCCTAGGCCACCAGAGCTGCTGCACTCATGCGGGCCAGATCGCGGGAGTTGAAGCCGATGTCCATCAAAGCTTCCTGATAAGCGATCAGGAAATCCTCGATCAGGCTTTCCTTTTCCATCTTGAGTTCAGCGGCGTCATCGGCCACCTCTTCGAGCATGCGGCGAATGATCGGCAGGTTGGCCTTGTTGGCCTCGATGATCTCGTCGCGGCTGCTGTCGAAGTTGGCCTTCAGCCACTCTTGGCCGTAGTTGAGGTGGGTGTATTCGTCCTTGACCACGCCTTCGGTGATCTTGCGGGCGAAGGGATCGGCCACAGGGATATAGATGTGGTAGGCCGCGATCGCGAAGGCTTCGATCATCAGGGCCTGGATCACCAAGCAGGTGACGACCTTGTTCTCCTCGAGGGCGCTGCGGAAGTTGCCGTGGAGGTCAGAAAAGAACTCCTTGGCGAAGACCATGTCGGGCTCAACGCTGAGGTTTTTGCCGCATGCCTGGAAGCCCTTCATGTGCTTCATCTCCATGCGGGCCAGCTGAGCCAACTCATCGGCCTGATCAGGGATCAGGGTGCCCAGTGAGATGTAGTTGTCATGGGCTTCCTGCTCGCCCTCAATGACGATGGCGTTGATGCGGCTGTAGGCCGACTTGTAAGCCTCGGTGGTGAAATCCGGCAATTCGACGTCCAGCACCGGGGTGCCGTCAACAGCAGGATCCAGAAGTGAGGAAGCCATTACAGCTGGGCGGCGGTTATTGACGCTGCATCGTACCGACGACGGGCCGCATGTGGGGCCAATCGCTGCGCATCAAGGTGTCGAAGAGCTCACACCAACCCCCAACAAGCCCTTGCAGCAACAGCTCTCCCTCCGCAGCAGAGGCGCCAGCTGGATCTCCGACCACCCCGGAATTCGAGAGGCTGCGGGTGCGCCAGGCCGTGGGTACAGCTCCTTCGAGCGACAACCCAGCCGGTGGTGAGGCCATCGCTTCGCCAGCCGGCAGCTCACCCACCAGCTCGGGATGCAGCGCCAGCATCAAGCTGGTTTCCAAGCGGCCGGCATGGAGCCCCTGGCTGCGCTCAGGTTCAGGGATCTGCTCCAACACCCCTGGCGGCCCGCTCCACAGAAACCAGGGCAGCACCGCCAAGGAGGGGAACTGCTGCTGCAACTGCCGGGCAGCCACCTGCAGCAACGCAATTTGGCCGCCATGGCCGTTGAAGAGCACTAAGCGGCGAAATCCAGCCTCACTCAGGGCAGCAGCAATGCCTTGCAGCTGGGCCAACAGGGCTTCCGCGCTGAGGCTCACCGTGCCAGGAAACCCCAAATGCTCCGGGGAAAAACCAAACGCCACCGCTGGCAAACGCCATAGCGGCAGCTCAGCGGGCAGCTGGGCCAAAACGCGATCCACCACGGCCTCGGCAAACAGCAGATCGGTGCCCATCGGCAGATGGGGGCCGTGCTGTTCAAAAGCACCCACTGGAAGCACCACCGTGCTGCCGGGTTGTTGCGCGGCAGCCTGCAGTGCCGGCCACCAGAGGTGCTCAAGCCGTCGCATGGCTTTTGGGGTGCTGTTCTTACAGTGTGGGATCGCGTCCAACCCGGTCATGAGCGGCTCCCGCAGCGACAGCCCCAAAAAGCCCTTTGCCGCTGGCTCTCTGCAGAAGCCCCTGGCCATCTTGGCCATCAACAAAAAAGAAGAAGAAGAGAAGCGCCGCAAGGAAGCTGAGGCCGAGGGCGCCAAGGCCAAGCTCGAGCAACCCCAGCAACTGCAGCAGCCCAACGTGCCAAGCGCCGCAGGCGGCGTTGATGCGCCCGACCCCTTGGCGGGGTTGAGCATGGACGACCTGCTGGGTCCAACTGATCAACCCAAGGCAGCACCCAAAACCCCTGCTGCCAACCGGGTGGTGGATGACTTCGACTTCGACGAAGAAGCCTTCCTCGCCGCCCTCGATGAAAACGAGCCGATCGGCGCCACCGGTGATGTGGTGACCGGCAAGGTCATTGAGCACGAAAGCGATGGCATTTATGTCGATATCGGCGGCAAAGCCCCGGGCTTCATGCCGAAAAACGAGTGCGGCCTTGGGGTGATCGTCGATCTCAAGAACCGTTTCCCTAAAGGACTCGAAGTTCAGGTGCTGGTTACCCGCGAGCAGAACGCCGATGGCATGGTCACGGTGAGCTGCCGTGCCTTGGCCCTGCGCCAGGCCTGGGACAAGGTGCGCCAACTGGAGAAAGAAGGGAAGGTGGTGCAGGTGAAGATCACCGGCTTCAACCGTGGCGGCTGCACCTGTGATTTGGAAGGTCTGCGCGGCTTCATTCCCCGCTCCCAGCTCAACGAAGGCGAAAACCACGAAGCCTTGGTGGGCAAAACCGTTGGTGTGGCGTTCCTCGAGGTGAATCCCGACACCCGCAAGTTGGTGCTCTCTGAGAAAAAAGCCGCGATGGCTGCCTTCTTTGCCGACCTGGAGGTGGGCCAACTGGTGAGCGGGCTGGTCACCAGCGTGAAGCCCTATGGCTTCTTCGTGGATCTTGGTGGCGTCAGCGGGCTGCTGCACCACAGCTGCATCACCGGTGGCACCATGCGCGAACTGCGGGAGATCTTTGATTCCGGCGACTCCCTTCAGGCCCTGATCACCGAACTCGATCCTGGACGCGGCCGCATCGGCCTCAACACAGCTCTGCTGGAAAACCAGCCCGGCGAGCTGTTGATCAACAAAGAGGCAGTGATGGCTGAGGCCAAAGACCGGGCCAACCGGGCCCGCAACATGCTGCGCACCCAAGAACAGGGCGCGGGATGAGCCTGCCTGCCAACACCTGGGAGCTGGACTTCTACTCCCGTCCCCTGCTCGATGAGAACGGCAAAAAACGCTGGGAAGCACTGATCTGCTCCGGTGATGGCAGCTTCCAGTGGCAGCGCTTTTGCCCAGCCGACAGCGTTAACTCCATTTGGCTGAAAACAGCGCTCAGCGATGCCCTCGCTGCCGCAGACGAGGCCAGCAGCCCAGCCCCCAAACGCTTGCGCTGCTGGCGCAGCTCGATGCGCACCATGGTGCAGCGAGCCGCTGAAGGCGTGGGTCTGGAGATGGTGCCCAGCCGCCGCTGTTACGCGCTGGTGGAGTGGTTGCAGGAGCGCGAAGCCAGCATCTACCCCGAAATGGAGGGCCATCTCAATGGCCCATTGGCGCCACCACCGCAACCGTTGCAAGCAGCACCGCTGCCGCTGCCGGAAGCTGTTCGCGGCGATAGCTGGGGCTGGGCCAGCCTGCCGGCCGCCAGCCTGGCGGAGGCCAGCGAATGGCCCATGGATTTTTCGGGCTTGGTGCCCCTGCCCAACACCAAAGCTGAAGCGATGGTGCCTGGCGTGCGGCTGTTCAGCAGCAGCCGGGCCCTGGCTCTGGCGGGCTGGCTCAGTGGCTTGGAGCCTGTGCGCTTAGAGGTCTGCGGGCAGCAGCTGGTGCTGGAAGCTGGCCTAGAGGATCGTTGGCTGGTGAGCGATCTGCAAAACGGCGAGGCTGACTCCGCCCAGCAAGCGCTAGAGGCCGCACGGCAAGAGGCGGGCGGTTTGCAGTTCTTAGCTGTGCAGAGCGGGCCGGACGCCACAGAATTTGCTGGCTTTTGGCTGCTGCGCGACCTTCCGGATGTCTGAACACGTCGAGCCGCCCTTCGACCGCCCCGACAAGGACTTCAACACCCTCGTTGGCTGGACATGGGTGGGCACCTACGGCGGTTACTACCTGCAGTGCGATCAGCTCAGCGCCTTTGAGCACGGCTTTTTTACGCGCCTATGGCATGGCCGTGAACCGGGTGGCTTGGTGGGCTATGTGAGCTCCGGGGTGAGTGTGCACCGGCTCAAACAAGTGCATAGCGGCCGAGTGCTGGCAGCCTCTGCAGCTCACAACGATCCCTGGCCAGAAGCCGATGGGCTGGTGAGTGATGCCGGCGGCCAAAGCCTGTGGGTGGCTGGTGCTGACTGCACGCCGGTGCTGATCGCTGATCCAGAGAGCGGCAGCGTGGCGGCTTGCCATGCCGGCTGGCGCGGCGTGGCGGCTGGCATCTTGACCACCGCCATCAGCCAGCTCGAGGCCAGCGGCTGCCGCCGTGAGCAGCTGCTGGTGGCCCTAGGCCCGGCCGTGAGCGGCCCGAACTACCAAGTGGAGCGATCCACCAGCGAACAGCTCGGCCCCATCGACGATCTGCAGGCTGCCGGCGCACTGCTGGATGACCCGCAAGAGGGCCGCGATCGCCTCGACATTCGCCGGGCGGCCCACTGGCAACTGCTGCAATTCGGCTTGAGAACCGAGCAAATCTCGATTTGCCCGCTGTGCACGGTGGCTGAACCGGAGCTGTTTCACTCCTGGCGGCGCGATCAGGTCAAGGCGGTGCAGTGGAGCGGCATCGTTAGCCAGAATGCCGATACGCCACGGTGAGGTTGTTGGCGGGCATGGCCCAGCGGCCGATGAACTGCAGCCCATGGCTGGCTGCCAAAGCCGACACCTGCTCGAGGGAGCGCAATCCCCAACTTGGATCGCGGCTGCGCAAGCTGGCATCAAAGGCCTCATTGCTGGGGCTGGTGGGCACCGACGGCTCGACAAAGGGTCCGTAAAGCACCAGCTGCCCGTCCTTCGGGAGCTGCCGGCCGGCTTCAGCCAGCAGTCCTTGGCAGGCAGCCCAAGGGGCGATGTGAATCATGTTGATGCACAGGATCAAGGCTGGATCCAACACGGGCCAAGGCACTGCGGTGGCATCGAGGTCCAACGGCTCTTCCATGGCTTTGAGGTCCAAGGCATCGGCCCAGGCCTGCAGGCTGCGCCGGTGCAGCGGATCAGGATCACTGCCCTGCCAGCGCAGCAATGGATGGCTGGAAGCAAACTGCTGCTGAAAATGGCAGAGATGCTCGCCGCTGCCGCTGGCGATCTCCAGCACCAGCCCGCGTTGAGGCAGCAACGGCTCCAACACCTCGGCAATCGCCTGACGATTGCGAGCCGTGGCCGGGAAATGCAGACGCCCGTCGTCCATGGCAGGCTGCGGAGATAGGAAGGCTTCCACAATGGCCCAGTCCTTCTGGTCGCAAAAGCCCTGGTGGTGTCAGCCCTGGTCGATCCTGCTGACCGGGGCCGTGATCATGGCCGGCAGTTGGCTGCTGTTTGAGCGCTGGTGGCTAACGGCCTTGGTCAGCCTGCCGGTGCTGGCTTGGTGGGGCTTGTTTCTAGTGGTGGTGCCTTACACCACACCGGTTGAGGAGCAGGAGAGCTGAGGCCATGGATCCCTTGCAGCTGGATCCGGCCTGGCCCTCAGCGGTGCCGCTGCTGGATCTGGAAACAGCGCTCGAGCAAAGCCTGCTGCAGAGCGGTTTGAGCCGGCAGGACTACATCAAACGGCTTGTCCAAGATCTGCACAAACCCAGGCTGCAACCATTGCTCTGGCTCTTGCCGCGCCGCTGGCGGCTGGCCCCAGCGCAGCTGCCGCAGCAGCTCCATGGCCTGGCTCAATTGCTGGAGCGCGGCTTGCTCACCCCCAGCCTGCTGGCAGTGCTGGGGGATGAAATGGCCCAGTTGCTGCCGCAACCGGATCAAGCCACCACACCACTGGAGCGATGGAGCGGCGCTGGTGAATCCAGCCTCAAGCCCTGGAGCGAGGTGATGGCCCTCAGCCAGAGCGATGCGCCGGCTGATGCCACAGGTGCTGAGGCCAAAGCCAGCCATCTGGCACCTGGGTTGGTGTGGAACAACCTGGGGCTGCATTACGGCCAGAACCAGGCGCGCCGCCAGGCCAACAGCGCAGCCGCGCAATGGCTGAACCACCATGCCGCCCGGGGCGGCAGCCGCGAGCTGATCGAAACGCTGCAACAACGGGGCTGGCAGATCAAAGCCCGCTTCCGCGCCAGCGTGGCGAGCTTTGGACTCGGGGCCTGCTTCCGCAGCCAAGCCAGCGACAGCTGGCAGCAAATCCCCATCGGCCTACCGATGCGCAGCGGCTTGCTGGATCAAAACGGTCAAGAGATCACCATGCTGCTGCCCCACAGCGCTGTGGAGATGGAGCTGTGCGGGGAAGGCTGCGAGCTGCTATTGCAGTTTTATCAAGGCACTGAAGGGATCTGCGGCTGGGAAGCCCTCAATGATTTGCAGCGCCCTTGGCAGAACGATCGCCATAACGGCACGGTTCGCTACATGGGCGAGCCATGGCAGGGAAGCAACCTACTGGAGCTGATGGACCTCACCGATGTGATGGCTCTGGTGCACAACAGTGTGGCCAGTGAGCTGCAGCTGCGCTGGGGCGGCTACGGCTCGGTGGGCTACTGCATCGACACCACCGCCCTGGTGCAACAGGCCTTGCTGGATCAGTGCGATCTGTTCCCGCTACTGCTCAATGGCATCTGGAGGGAACGGCTACTGCGCACCAGCCAACGGCTACCTGCTAGCAGCGCGCTGCAGCGCTATCAGAAGGCGCTGATGGAGCTACCACTGGATCTCTCCCATCACGGCAGCAGCAGTACTGAGGCCTGGCAACGCCTGCAGGGCTGTCAGCCCCTATCCAGCCCTTTCTGTCTGTCGCAACACATCCAACACGCGCCCAACGACGTCACCGCGGTAGCGCTCTGAAAAGGGACCGCGGTTGCCGTTGTGATTCATGCCGGCAATCACTTCACGTTGCACCAATCCCTGGCGGCACACCTTGTTCCACTTGCTGAAGGGCAGCAGCGGCAGCCGGCCTGGGTAGGCAATGCGGCCAAAGGCCGCCACCGGGTCGCGGGTGCCCACCACCAAGGTGACCTGCTTGGTGCGCTCGAGCAGTTGGTTACCGCTGAAAACACCGCAGAAGGTGATGATCTGCACAGGCACCTTGCAAATGCTGCGCAGATAGTCGGCAACACCCATGGCCATCTCGCCACCGCCGCTGTAACCGAGGAGGACCAGCTCACTCCCTTGGCTGGGATCAAAGCCCTCTTCCGCCAAACGCAGGGTGATCTTGAGCGCCAGCTCGTAGTTGCGGATCGGGCCATAACGGCGATCCGATGAAATCCCCACCTTGATCACGTTGTTGGCCTGCACCAGCACCGCCGCCAGCAACTGCACAAAGCCGTTGGGGTGGTGCTCCTGCCAGTGGAAGAGGCGCCGCCAAAACCAAGCACTGCCGCTGTCATCAGCCAAGGCAACGGGCAGGAACGTGTAGGTCTCGAGATCACGCACCAATCGGTGGTCATCAGCCAGGCGTTGCTTGAGCTCCTCGAGAAAGGCACTCACCCGAGGCGGGTGATCTTTCTCCTGCTGATGGATGCCATCGAGATAAATCACAAAGCGGCGCACCTGCTGGCCGCCCTCATGGCGGGCATTGGCTTGCAACAACTCAGCTGGCTGGGGGATGCCCTCCAGCCAGCCCTCCCAAAAGGCGTATTGGCTGACGACCGAATAGATCCCCGTGAGCGGGATCAGGATCAAGAAGAACAGGCCAATGCCAATCCCCACCTGGCGCAGGATGCTGAGGCTGAGCAGATCACGCAGCAACGCCTCCATGCGACTGACGCCCACCAGGGCAATCACCACCGCCAAGACCAACACCACCACCAACCCGCGCCAATTGGCACGGTGGCGATGCACTTGGCTTTGGATGTGGGGAGCAGAGGTGCCCATGGCTCAAGCCCTGAACTCAGAGGCGAGGCGGTCGTAGCTGCGGCGCCAGCTGGAGCGGAACAGCAAGGCAATCAGCACTAGGGCCACCACATACCCGGGGGTAACCAGCGGCACCACCTCCGCATAGGGAAGACCAAAGCGCAAATGCACCAGGGTGATCACGTTGAGATGGATCAAAACCCAGATTGCGATAGCGATCAAATCGCTCACATAAGGAGCGGCCACCAACACATAGAAGAGGCCTGGGGCCAAGGCGCCGCCGATGGCATTGAAAAACTGCTTGGGCTCCACCAACAGCTGGGTGTGGAGCGCAATCAACACCATGTTGATGAAGCTGGCGATCAGCAGAGCCGCCGCCAACACCAAGGAATCAAGCAGTACATGAAACAGGATTTGGCGGGGTTTTAAACGATTCGCCAGCAGCGAGAAAACGTGCGATAGCGAAAAGGAAAACCCCACCAACACCACGAGCACCAGCCCTGTGTGGGCTTCTGGCAGAGAGACAACGGTGTTCTCAACCAGCTGCTCGAGCCGCTGTTCAAGCATGCTTCAGGCGAGGGCGGTTGATGATCCAGAGGATGAAGATCGACAGCACAGCGCAGTAGAAGCACCAGACCGAGTTGAAGGCCTGGGAATGGGTGAACCAGGTCAGGAAGATGGAGATGAAGATCAAGACTCCAAACATCTTCACGCCTTTGTCTTTGAGGGCCACCAACGGCAAGACAATGAAGCCCCAGTAGACGAGTTGCCCCAAAGGCTCGGTGTTGACGAAGTTGTGCCAGATGGTGTCGACGTTGTAGACGATGCGCCCAGCTTCAACGGCTGGCTGGACCAATTCTGGGTGGAAAAAGACGGGTATGTAGAAGCCAATCCCCAAAATCGAGGCGACGATCCAGACCCATTTCAAGCGCTTCTGCAAGGCTTCCGTGTCCGTCGCCTTGCTGATGCTGTAAGCGCAGAAGGGAATCCAGACCATCCAGAAGCAGTAGGCAAAGAAGAGGAAACCTCTTGCCGTGATGGTGCCGAGAGGCTCCAGGCCGCCGTTATCGAGGGCGATCCACTGCAGGCCTTCAACAAATTGCTGCGTGCCGAAAAAAGCTGGCGTCATGGCCAATGGCGCATAGGCCTTTTGATCGGTTGTACGCGCGATGTGAGTGCCGTAGAAGCCGATCGGCACCAAGACGGCAGCCGCCGTGAAGCTGGCGGAAGCAGAAAAACACATAGCAGGACTGTCTTCGCATCCAAGCTAGTGAGGGCCTGCAATTGGGCTAGTTCTGCTCCAATTTCTTAAAGCTCAATGTGAATCACCCCTGGAGCAGATGGGCGCTCACCGGCACCAACGAGCGCGGCGACTGGATGAGCTCGCGGTGGTTCCACACCGGCAGCCGCACGATCGGCCCCACCGGCAACACCCCGGTCCAGGCCGGGATCACCATCAAATCCCAAGGGCAATAGAAGCTGATGCAGTCGATGCCTCGCAGCAGGGAGGGATCGCCATTGAGTTGGCGCAACAGCGCGCTGCCCACCTTCATATCGGCCACACCTGGCACCAAGGCGCGTGGCCATGGCTGGGCCACCAAGGTGCCGTTTTGTGGGCTGCCGAGGCTGAGAAACCGACGGGTGCGCCGGTGGCCTCCATAGAGCTGCAGCCAGGTGCGCGAGATCACCGCCCCCATCGAAAAGCCCAGCAGGTCGATGGTTTGATCCGGACCAAAGGCCTCATCAATGGCCAGCTCCAAATCCTGGGCCAAGGTTGTCAGCGGCGTGAAGCCCAGCTTGTGGGGCAGATGGGGCGCCAAGATCGGCGCTGGCCAATCCTCTAAATACTGGCGTAAACGCCGAAACACATTGGGGGTGTCCCACAGGCCATGCACGAGCACCAGCGGTGGCTTGGGGGACATCAAGGAGGCGCCTCGCATCCTCAGTGTCGTCATAGGAGCAGACTGACGCCAACTTCTGACCGGGGCTGGAGCAGATGAAGTGGCTGGTTGGCTTTCTGCTGATGCTTGGGCTCTGGATGGCTCCAGCGCCAGTCCATGCCGCCGCCGATGGCGCTGCCCTGTTTGAAGCCCATTGCGTGGGTTGCCACCTCAATGGCGGCAACATCATTCGCCGCGGCAAAACGCTGAAGCTCAAAGCCCTCGAGCGCAATGGAATTGAAGGCCCACTAGAGATCGCGATGATCGCGACCGAAGGGCGCGGTCAAATGAGTGCCTATGGCGAAGTGCTTGGCGAGGAAGGCGCTGATGCCGTTGCTGAATTCATCTGGCAACAAGCGCAAGAAGGCTGGTCCTAGAACGCCTGAATCCAGGGATAGACCTCAACGGCGGTCCAGATGCCGTTACGCCAGTAGACGTCTCCTTTAACGAGGCCTTCCACCTGCTCACGGCTCTCGGCCTCATAGATGCCGAACACGTGGGTGCTGCCTTCGGTTGGGCCCAAGGTCACCAAAATGCCGTCATCTTTGAGGCGCTGCAGCCCAGCCAGATGCTCCTCGCGGTAGGGGGCGCGCTTCTCAAGCGCGTTCTCGCAGTAGGTGCCCCAGAGGACAAAACGCATGGCCAATTCGGTGCTGATTTGGAGCCTACGGCTCAGCTATCGAGGGCAGCACGCAGCTCTGCGCAGAAGGCACCAGCTGTGGCCACCGGATCGCCGCCGTCGGCTTTGGCCTGGGCCATGCGCTTGACCAAGGCACTGCCCACAATCGCGCCATCAGCGCCCCAGCTGCGCACTTCAATGGCTTGCTGCGGGCCGGAGATGCCAAAGCCCACGGCCACTGGCGTGGGTCCCATGGCCTTGAGCTGCCCCACCAAACCAGCCACCCGCGATTCCATTTGCGCCCGCTCACCGGTGACACCAGTCACGCTCACCATGTAGGTGAAGCCGCGACTGGCGGCTGCAATGCGGGCCATGCGCTCAGCCGGGGTAGTGGGCGCCACCAGCAGCACCAGATCCAGCCCTTGGGCCGCGGCGATGGGGGAGAGCTTTTCGGCTTCCTCAAGCGGCAGATCAGGCACCACCAACCCTGCCGCTCCAGCGGCAGCCGCGTCAGCGCAGAAGCGCTCCATGCCCACATTCAGCAGTGGGTTGCTGTAGGTGAACAGCACCAACGGCATGGTGAGCTCGCCCTTCAGCCCAGCCAACATCTCCAGCACCGAAGCAGGAGTGGTGCCGACCTCAAGGGCACGGCTGGCAGCGGCCTGGATCACCGGGCCATCAGCCAGGGGATCGCTATAGGGAATCCCCAGCTCCACCAGATCAGCCCCATTGGCTTGCAGGGCCAATAAGGCCGCACTCGTGGTGGCCAGATCAGGATCACCCGCGGTGAGGAAAGGCATCAGCGCGCAACGGCCCTGCTGCTTGAGCCCAGCAAAGCGGCTGGAGATGGCAGTGGAGCCAGGGGCCACGGTCATGGCAGCGGGCAGGGATTGCTGTGGCGCAGCCTATTTCTCCAGCTGACCCACCTCTTTGAGCAGGGCCTCCTGCTCCTCCGGGCTGAGGCTATTGAACTTCTCGCGCATCGCCTCGGTCTCCATGGCGTCGTAGGCGCTGCGGTAACGCCGGCGCTGCTCCATGAAGGTCATCTTTCCGGTGACCACACGGGTCAGGTAGGTGGCGGTCCAACCCACCACCACCACCAGCAACACCACCGAAGCGGCGATGCCGGCATCGAAATCTTCAAAACCAGCTGCCGAGAACCCCCAATAGCCCGCACCACCGAGCACGAAGACAGCCAGGGACAGCAGCAGCGCTTTAGCGCGCGTCATTGCTCAGGCCTCCCCTTGTCCGGCCATGCGCAGGTTGATGAAGGGAGCAAACAAGATCAGGCCGGGAAAAAACAGGAACACCATGCCGTAAATGGCAGTGCGCTCGATCTTGCCCATCTGATGCCAGCGCTTGTTCATCCACAGCAGCAGCGCCAAAGGCACCACGAGCAAATAGGCGCCACCTAAGGCTCCATAGGCCAGCAGCACTGGCAGGGCTTGATCAGGAAGCTGCGAGAGGAGCTGCTGGAACGGCAAGGAAACAACGGCAAAGAACAGTGCCCGTGGCGGGATTCGAACCCGCACTGGAGCGATTTTAAGTCGCCTATCTCTACCGGTTGGATTACACGGGCCGGCACCGCAGCATCATCGGACAAGGCGATGAGCACACCGGTGGCCGAGGAACAGCTGCAGCGCTTTCTCCACAAAGTGGATCAACTCAATGCCCTGGTGGCCCTGATCGATGCTGATCCCCAGCTACGCGCGCGCCTCGCTGGTTGCGACACCCACCGGCAGGTGGTGGATTTCGCCTCGACTTTGGGACTGGAGATCGGCCGCCGCTGGGGCGAAAGCGATCCACCGGCGGCCAGTGAGCAACGCAACCTGCTGGCCAGCACCCCACCTCCGGTGGGCAGCGAACAGATCGAAGTGCTGCTGGAGCAAGGCGAGCTGAAGCTGGAGCGCATTCATTCCTGCGCAGCCAGCACTCCAGAAGGCCAGTGGTATGACCAAGAGCAAGGGGAGTGGGTGGCTCTGCTGCAGGGCAGCGCCCAACTGCGCTTTGAAGATGAACCCCAGCCGCGGCAACTGCAGGCCGGCGACTGGCTCTGGATTGCCCCGCACCGGCGCCACCGGGTTGAGGCCACCGATGGCGGGCGCGGCTGCCTCTGGTTAGCCCTGTTTTTGCCGCTTAACCTCTGCCCATGAAAATTTTGCTCAGCCTGCTGCTGCTGTTGGCCCCCACCGCGGCCTTGGCGCAGGAGCAGAAAAAGCCGCAAAGCATGCGCGATGCCGCGGATTCGTTCCGCATTTGCCGCACCATTCCCGAAGAGCGGCGTGATGAATCAGCTGGCCGCCGCGTGGCTCAGGCTTGGATTGATTCCGCACCCTCTGGCGCCGAAGAGCGCCTGCCGCGCCGCGAATTGATGGAAGCGATGGTCAAGGCCTATGCCGCCTACATGGGCGAGCGCAAGGCCTATGGCGCCATCGGCTGCAGTGAAGGCATCTTGGATCGGGTTGAAAACCAGAACTGGAGCAGCTTTCACCAGGGCATCCGTGAGGTGCTGATGAAGCAGGGCATGGGCGATCTGATGACGCCTGGAACACCCCCCGGGCAGTAAATTAAGGAAAGCTAAAGACGGTGAATGGGGGTATCCCTCTCGCTAGGCACCATTCGACAGGATCTTGAGGCTGAGCGTCGTTGCAACAGCCTGGAACTGCTGGGTTTGCGGCCGCTGGTGAGCAAAGGAAGTTGTCACCCCAAACTGCAGCGACGCCTTGAAAACCGCCTAGCTGATCTGGAAGCGCGTCAGCGGGAGCTGGAACGGATCCGGGCCCTGCTGCGCTGAATCAGCCAATAAGCAGCACAGAGTGCCAAACACGCCACCCCCAAACTGATCACCAAAAGCGGCTTGTCGACAGCCGCTGTCGGCTCGGGCATCACGATAATTTTGCGAGCCAAAGCGGTGATCGCCGTCGCCAAGACCAGCTCCACTTGGATGTGATGGTCTTTGAGATAGGCGGTGATGTTCTCGAGCACCTCAATGGCAATCAGCAGCTCAAGCACCTGGCCGAGGACCATCTCCAGCTCTGATACCAAAAAGGGGAACTGCGCAGGAGCAACTTCCCAAGCCAGCACCGTCAACAGCTGCAGTGTGGCGGCGATGATCACGATGACCATGGCCACGGCCAACACCTTGGCCAGCACGCGCTGAAAGCGCAGCAAGCCTTGCTGGAAGACACTGTCGTCGCTCAACCAATTCTTGGGCCCATTCACAAGCTCAGACCTCAGTTACTGAAGGGCTCAAATTGGGGACGCGCACGCGTTTGCCCCGGCGGATTCACGATCTTGGTGTCACAGGTCACCGAACCATCAGCCGCCGTGACGCAGTTGCTTTCTTCGATACGGGTCTCTTTGCCCACATCGGAACCGGGTCCAAGGATGTAGCTACCCGACTGGGCCATAGCTGCTGCCGGCAACAGCAGAGCAGCTGCAGCTCCAAGCAAGGCGAAACGAAGGGCCATCACTGAGGCACAAACGATCGAGTCACTTTGCCTGAGACCCTCCTCAAGCGGCATCGCTTTGGATCGATTTGAGCAGCAAATCGAGCTGCGACATGTCGTCGTTATCCGCCGCACCGCCCTCCAGGAGCTCCGGTGCTCCGCTAGCCCATTGCGCCTCGATGGTGCACAAACGATCAGCCAAGGCTGTAACCCCGCCTTTCGAGACGGTGAGCTGCAGCTCTTGCAGCAACACCGGCATTCGAATCGATCCCGCCCGCAACGCACGGCGCAGATCGGCCTGGGTGCGGCCGCTGTGGCGCAGCCAATCTTTCAGGAATGACTCGAGCTGCTCGAGTTGATCAGGGTCGAGCCGTGTGCTGGGGGCCATGGTCCCTTTGGAACCGCGATCCCTCCAGATTGGCATTACGAGCTGACAGGCTGAATCCAATCAGCAGGACGACTCCACCAAACCCGACTGAATGCCAGCGCGGCGCAGCTTGCGCAACGAGCGCTGCACCACCTGACGGCAGTACTCGCGGCTGCAGCTCATCTGACGCGCCACTTCAGCCAGGGTGCGCCATTCATTGGTGCCATCGAGGCCGAAGCGCAGCATCACAACAGTGCGCTCTTTGGGCGTGAGGTTGGCCTGATCCAGCAACTTCCACACCGTTTGGGTGCGCTCATCAAGCTCAGCGCGCTCCATCGGCGGCATCTCTTCACTGGGGAGCACATCCACCAGCTCAGAGGGATCGGACTTCGACTTCACCACACCCTGCAGGCTGACGGTGACGCTGCGCAGCTCACAGCCCAGCAGATCCTCCACCTCATCGAGGGGCAGCTTGAGGTAGTCAGCCAATTCCTCAGCAATGGGCTGGCGACCGGTTGACTGAAACAACCGGGCTTTGGCTGCACGAAGTTTCGTCAACTTCTCGTTGATGTTGACGGGAATACGAATTGTGCGGCTTTGCGTTGACAACGCGCGATTCAATCCTTGGCGAATCCACCAGTAGGCATAAGTACTAAATCGGTGTCCACGAGTTGGATCAAATTTTTCTACGGCGCGAGTTAAACCAAGCGTTCCTTCTTGAATCAAATCAAGCAGCTCGAGTCCTTTGCCCTGATAACGCTTGGCCAGGTTTACAACCAAGCGTAAATTCGCCGTAATCATCTGGTTCTTGGCACGCTCACCAAGGCGCAGAGCCCGCTTCTCGTCTTCGCTGAGGCTCTCGACGGGCTTGTCTTGCAGTGGCACCATGGCTTGCACTTTGCGGCCCAAGGTGAGCTCTTGCTCGGGGGTCAAAAGCTTGTGACGACCAATCTCGCCAAGGAACGCGCTCAGGGAACTGGTGGTCATATCGAAGCCCCTCGAAATATCAATGATTTGAACCTAGGGGAAATGATTGGTTTCCCAGCAAGACTCACAAAGGCTTCCAAGTTCCTATTTCCTTCTCACTTAACAAGTTCCAAACACTTCAACATTTCCTTTGGGATCGACAATGTTTTGAGCTCTTTATCAGCACAAATCCTTTAGTTCTTCAATCCCTTCCTTCAGGGGAACCATGCATGAGCACTCCAGGGCGCGAGCGTTCGAGCTACTGTCCCGGCGATTGCTGACCTGCCATGCCCGAAGACCTGCTCAGCCGTGCCGGGATGGCCTACGCCCATGAACTGAGTTTCATGGTCTGTTTTGCAGCGCTGACCGCTGAACGCTTGATGATCCGCCCTGATCCCGATCAGGGAACAGCCACAAAGCTGATCATCACCGACATCATCTACGGCCTCGCCGCGCTGACCCTGCTGGGCAGCGGCATCATGCGCGTCCTTTATTTCGGCCAGGGCAGCGAGTTCTACACCCAAAACCCGCTGTTCTGGTGGAAGGTTGGCCTCTACCTGGGCGCCGGTGCCCTGTCGCTGTACCCCACCATCACCTACATCCTGTGGGCCATCCCGCTGCGCAAAGGCGAAGCCCCCAATGTCAGCGCTGGGGTGGCCAGCCGCATTGGCTGGGTGATCAACATTGAACTTGTGGCCTTCGGCAGCCTGCCCTTCATGGCCAGCCTGATGGCACGTGGTGTTGGCCTGCCGGGATGATTCCCTGTCCGCCAGTGGAGTGGCGGCAACCGGCTGAACCGCCTGCTGAGGTCACAACGAAACCCGCTCCAGCGAGTGCGCCTGGCTACGCGAGCCAATTGCGGCCATCACGCTGGGGCTGGGTGGCCCAAAAACAATGGTGCGTCTGGGTGGAGCCGGGCCCAACAACCGACCGCTGGAATCAGCGCTGGCAAACAGCTGTGACGACCGCCCTCTCAACCTGGGGGGAGCAGGTGCGGCTGGTGCGCGTCAGCAACCCAGAGGATGCGCAACTGCGACTCTGGCGCCGGCGCCCGCCGCTGCAAAACGGCAGGGCCAGCCATGGCCGGGCTCTGCTGCAGCTGCAACAGGTGCAACGCCAAGGACGCGACAGCTCCGCCTTAGAACCATTAGTGGAGGTGCTGATCAGCCCGGGGCAACGGCAAGCGGCCATCCAAGCCACGGCATTGCATGAACTGGGCCATGGCTTTGGGCTCTGGGGCCACAGCGAGCTGAGCAGTGATGTGATGGGAGCGGTGCCCGGCGCCAAGCCAGCTCTCGAGCTCAGCGAGCGCGATCAACAGACGCTGCAGTGGTTGTTTGACCAACCCAGCGCCCTGCCAACAGCGCCACCACAAACAACAGCGCCTGAACCAGCACCACCATCGGACCTGACGGCTGATTGAACACTGCCGATCCAAACAACCCCACCACCGCCGACAGCGCTCCGATCGCTGCAGCCAGCAGGACGTAGACGTTGAAACTGCGGCTGAGCAACCGGGCCACACAGGCCGGGATCACCACAAAGCCACTGATCAGCAGCACCCCAACCGCCTTGATCGAGGCCGCCACCACCAAGGCCAACAGACCCAAGAGGATCAAGCGGTGAGTTTCCACGGCCACCCCGCGGGAGCGAGCCAGCACCGGATCGACGCTGATCAGGATTTGCGCCCGCCGGCTGGTGACGCCGTAGGCCAGCGTGACCACCAACAGCAGCGTCAGGGGCAGCAGATCAGCCCAGGCGATGCCGAGGATGTCGCCAAACAGGAGCTGTTGCAGGCTCAAGCGCGCCCCAGGCAGTGAGCTCAACAACACCACCGAGAGGGCCAAGGCCCCCGAGCACATCAAGCTGAGCAGCGCATCAGCTGAGAGCGAACTGCGTTTAAGCAGTTCCCGCAGCAGCCAGGCAAACCCCAGGGCGAAGGGCCAGAGCAGCACAGGCGGGCTCAAGCCCACCAACAGCGCCAAGCTGATGCCCAACAGCGAGGCCTGCCCCAAGGCTTCAGCAAAGAAAGAAAGCTGCCGCAGCACAGCAATGCTGCCGACCCAGCCCCCCAAGATGCCGCTGATCACACCACCAATCAGCGCCCGCTGCATGAAGGGCTCTTGCCACAAGCTGAGGCTGCTGATCAGTTCAGGTGCCATAGCGATCAGTGGTGATGGCTGTGCTCATAGAGCACGTAGTCGCGGCCATAAAGGCGCTCCAATTCCTCGCGGCTGAGGGTGTGCTCTGGCGGCCCTTGGCAGCACAGGGCTCGGTTCAAACACAGCACCCAATCCGAACTGCGGCGAACCATCGAGAGGTCGTGGGTGATTTGCAAAATCGTCAGCCCCTCTTGGAGCCGTAGCTGCTGCAACAGCTCCTGCAGTTGCACAGCAGCCTGGGGATCGAGGCCCGTGCGCGGCTCATCAAACACCAGCAGCTTGCGCGGATGCACGGTGCAAAAGGCCAGCAGCACCCGCTGCAGCTCACCGCCGGAAAGCTCGCTGAGCAGGCGGCGGCGCAGATGGCTCACCTGCAAACGCTCTAAAGCAGCGGGAACAGCCTTGCGGTGGTTGCAACACGGGCTGCAGCCCAGCCGCACAAATTCACTCACCGACAAGGGGAAGCGGCCGTCGAGCAGCAACTTTTGCGGCAGGTACGCCACCTGATCGCGCACCTCTCTGGGCAGGCGACCGCTGCGCGGCAGGGTGTGCCCCAACAAACGGATGGTGCCCCCCTGATGGGGAAGCAACCCCACCAGGGCTTGCACCAAGGTGCTTTTGCCCGCCCCGTTGGGACCAATCACAGCGGTATCGCTACCAGGTTGCAGGGCAAAGCTCACGCCAGACACCACCTCATGACCTGCGCGAGAGATGCACAGGTCGTTCACCTCCAGCAGGGACGCCGTCAAGACTTCATGGTGGCTTTGACAGCTTCACCATTGCGGCGCATCACCTCGATGTAAAGCTCCGGCGTGCGCTTTGAAGCTTCAGGAACCAGCTCCAGGGGATCAAACACCATCAGGCGCAAGTTCAAATCCTTCGCCAGCGACTGCAATGCAGCACTGCCCCCACCAGGCTCGGTGAGCACCCCAGCAATGTTGTTGGCTTTGAGCACCTGATTAATGCGCTGCACATCAGCCGGTGAAGGCTGATCTTCCGGCAGGGTCACCAGGGCCTCATCACTGAGTCCGTAGCGGCGGGTGAAGTAAGGCAGGGCTTCGTGGAAACTCACCACCGTGCGGCCTTGAAACGGCGCCAGCTCAGCGGCCAGCTCGCTATCAAGTTGTTGCAGCTTGGTGATGTAGGCATCGGCGCGGTTGCGGTAGCCATCGGCGCAACTGGGATCGGCTTTCATCAAGCCATCGCGAATGGTCTCCACCTGTTTGGCCGCCAAGGTGGGATCGAGCCACACATGGGGGTTCACCGCTTCTTCCGCATCGCCGTGGGCATGGCCATGGTCGTGATGGTGATGATGGCCATGACCGTGATCGTCCTCCTCTTGCATCGCCAAGGGTTTGATCCCAGAGCTGCTGTCGATCGTGATCAGTTCCTTGTTTTCAGCACCTTTGAGCACTGGCTCCAGGAAGCTCTCCATGCCCAGGCCATTGATCACTAAAACCTGGGCCTTGCCGAGGCTGGCCACATCCTGGGGACGCGCTTGATGGGCATGGCTATCGGCACCAGCTGGCAGCAGCGAGCTGACCTGGGCGCAATCACCAGCCACCGCCTTGGTGAACAGGGTGGTGGTGAGGATCGTGGTGACGACCTGCAGCTTCTGGCTGCTGGCCTGATCCACCGGCTCAGTTGAAGAACAGGCCACCGCCATCGCCAACAGCGGCACAGATGCCAGAGTCCCCGCCAACCTTCTGAGACAACGAGCCACGCCGTTCAACCTGAATGGGAATCGTTCTCAAACTAGGAATGAATTGGCCCGATGGCTCCCAATGGCAGACCGTTTGGGCGGTTTTTCAAGGGTTGCTGCTGGAAGCCATTCCTTTTTTGCTGATTGGCGTGGCCATTGCCACGGCCGCGCGGGCATGGGATCCCCGCGGCCGCTGGCTACAACGGCTGCCGCGCCATCCCTTGCTCGGCCCGCTGAGTGGCGCCGCTTTGGGCTTTGCACTGCCGGCCTGTGAATGCGGCAACGTGCCGGTGGCCCGGCGCTTGTTGGCCCAAGGCGCGCCCATGGGAGCGTCATTGGGATTCCTCTTTGCAGCACCGGTGCTCAACCCAATCGTGCTGCTGAGCACCTGGGCCGCCTTCCCTGATCGCCCTTGGTTATTGCTGCTGCGCCCGCTTGGCAGCGTGGTGATTGCGCTGGTGCTCACCACATTGCTGCAACAACTCAGTGAAGCTGCCTTGCTGGCCCCTGATCTGTTGGAGGAGCGGCGCATGGGCCAGCCCTTGGCCACCGCCAGCCTGCTGGATCGACGTAGCGGCTTGATCGGCAACCAACCACTGAGCACAACGCCTGCCATCGCAGCCGAACGACCCTCAATGGGCGTGCTGCTGGATCACGGTCTGCGGGAATTTTTGGAATTGGGCAGCCTGCTGCTGCTGGGTTGCGGCATCGCCGCCACGATCCAAACCCTGATTCCCCGCGATCTGTTTCTCGCCGTTGGCCAAGCACCAACCCTGTCGGTGTTGAGCTTGATGCTGCTGGCGGTGGTGGTGAGCGTGTGCTCCAGCGTGGATGCCTTTTTGGCCTTGGGATTTGCAGCGATGGTGACCCCTGGGGCACTGCTGGCATTTCTGCTGCTCGGGCCGGTGATCGATTTAAAAAGCATCAGCCTGTTTAGCCGCATCTTTCGCCGCCGCGGCATCCTTTTGATGCTGGCTGGCGTTGTGGTGGCAGTGCTGTTGATCGGCCAATGGCTCAACTTGGTGCTGCTATGAACTGGCTCCCGCCATTTGTGCTGGGGCTTTGGGGCGCTGTGCTGCTGCAGGCCTGGGGCAGCGGCCGGCTGAATCTGCTGTTGCAAGCTGATTTCCACTGGCTTGTGCTGGTCTCAGGCCTACTGCTGCTGGCGTTGGCTGGGCTGGCTGCGCGCTTTGCCCCAAAACGCCGCAGCGGCCGCACGCCAGCGTTGGTGATGCTGCTGGCGGCACCGCTGGTGCTGTCTGGCTGATGCCACACCAGTTGGCATTCCGGTGATCTGGCCAGAGGGTGAATCGCTCAAGGCTGATGAATGGCTCGCCGTGAGCGGAGAGATGGGCGTGGAACGCGTTGGCGGGGTGCTGCGCAGTGTGGTGATCGCTGAGCGCGTGCAACCGATCCCCAAACCCAAACGCCCGTTTGAGCCATGAAGCGGCTCTGGATCCCGCTGACGCTGGCTCTGGCCTTGGCGGCGGTGCAGCAGCAGTGGCTGCAGCGCCGGCCACCACGATTGCTGGCGATCGAACCAGCTGCCGCCGGCTCAGGCTTGGCCGCTGTGGAGCTGCAGTTCAGCCGGCCGATGGATGGGGCGAGCTTGCAGGCCAATCTGCAGCTGCCCGCCGATCAACCCCATGAACTGCTGGGTGAAGGCAACCGCTGGCGCTTGCAGCTCAGCGGCACCACTCCCATCAGCAAGCCGCTCACGCTGCAGATCGCCGGAGTGGATCAACGCGGCAATGCGCTCGAGCCGAGCCAATGGCAATGGGAACCGCGCCCGGCGCTCTTGGCTAGCCGGCCGGCCGGCGAGAACGAGCAACTCCTCAGCTGGCAAGAGGCCACGGGCTGGCAAAAGCTCACCAACCTCAGCGGCAGCGTTCATTCCCTACTGCCACTCGGCAATGGCTCTGGGGCAGCTCTGGTCACCGCCACCGACCCACTGGAAAAACAGGTGCAACGGCTGCGGCTGTCCCCCGATCTAACTCTGATCGACCAGCGCCCCCTGGAGCGGGAGCCGGTGGTGTTCGCCAGCCTCAGCACCAACAACGCCGGTGATCTGTTGGTGCAGCGTTCCAAGCTGCAACAGAGCTACGCCCAAGTTGAGCTCTGGAATGCCAAAGGCAAACGCCGCCAACTGCCGATGACGGCAGGCGGCCCCATCCGCCTTGTGCCCCAAGGCGGTCTGGCGGTGGTGCCAGAAGAAGACGGCATCGCCCTGCAAACCCTGCCGCCGTTGCCGGCCAAGCGCGATTTCCTACCTGGTCTGCGCGATCTCAGCAGCTTCTGTCCGCAAGCCGGACGCGCTGTATTGGTGCGCCACTGGCCCGACTACCGCCGCTCGATCGAACTGCTGGAACCCGGACGGGCACCGCGGCAGCTTTGGATTGGCACCGAAGCCCTATTGAGCAGCGCCTGTGCTGGAGCAGCCGATCGCATCTGGATCCTGCTGCTCAGCGGCCTGGCCGACCCGCTACTGGAGCTCGTTGAGCTCAACCGCGACGGTGAGGTGCTCAAGCGCATGGCCCTAGAGGGCTACGAACCAGAACCCGGCAGCCAGATGCACTACGACCCCAGCCGGCGCGCCTTGCTGTTGCTGCTTAAGCAGCGATCAGCGCAAGGGGCAAGCCAAGCCCTGCCTGAGGCTCACCTGTTTTCCGTCGACACCGGCGTGCTGCAAGCGATCCCCGGGCCAATCGGCCATGCCGGCTGGCTGCCATCGCAGCAGATCACTCAGTTGCGCCGGGGTGCACCGCGGCGGGCCGCCAACACCTCGAGCACCTGACGCCACTCCACGCCGTGGTGGGCCAAGGCCACCTGCATGTGGAAGATCAAATCAGCGGCTTCACCAGCGATCTCGTCTTTGGCGTCGTCTTTGCAGGCCATCACAAATTCAGCACTCTCCTCACCAATTTTTTTGAGGATGCGGTTGTCACCACCGGCCAAGAGCTTGTTGGTGTAGCTGCCTTCTTCAGGGTGATCGCGGCGGCCTGCGATCACCCGGGCCAATTCGGTACAGGCATCAGCCGGAGGAGGAAGAGCTTGGGGCCCGCCAGCCGTCGGGGCAGGTCCGTCTTCGTAAAAGCAGCTGCGGGCGCCGGTATGACAGGCCACATCACCGCGCTGCTCAATGGTGAGCAGCAAGACATCGGCATCGCAGTCGTAGCGGATGGCCTTCAAATCCTGGAAATGGCCACTGGTGGCGCCTTTGTGCCAAAGCTCCTGGCGTGAGCGGCTCCAGTAGTGCACCTCGCGCGTGGAGAGAGTGAGCTCCAGGGCCTGGCGATTCATCCACGCCACCATCAGCACGGCGCCATCCAGCCAGTCCTGAGCAATCGCTGGAATCAAGCCATCGGCGTTGAAACGCAGCTGCTCAATCGGCAGCTGCAACGGCTCGGCCATGGGGCAAGGGAGACTTATACCTAGCTTTGCAGCGCAGCGGCAGCGCGATGTACACCTGCTCAAAAAGCTTCGAAGGCTTCCCGTGCTGCCACCGCCAGCCGAACCACGAGGGCCATTGCCGGTTTGTGCATGGCTACAGCCGCAGCTTCACCTGCTGGTTTGGCGCCACTGAGCTCGATGAAAACGGGTTTGTGGTGGATTTCTCCAGCCTCAAAGAACTGAGAAAACAGCTCAACGATCAGTTCGATCACACCTTTCTGGCCAACAGCGATGACCCCCTGCTGAGCGAGTGGGAGCGGCTGCATGAGCTCGGCGCCTTGGATTTGAGGGTGATGGCCAATGTGGGCATGGAAGGCAGTGCCCACTGGGTATGGGAGCAGGTCAATGCCCTGTTGCAGGGGCGCGATGGCGGGCGCAGCTGGTGCTGGAAGGTGGAAGCAAGGGAGAATTCGAGCAACGCCGCCTATTGGGAGGCCAAGCCCAGCTGGGCTGTTGATCACTCCTCTTAAGGTTGGCGCGTTCTAAGCCGTGTCATGGCGAAGGGGCTCAGCGACCGCCAGAGACAAATCCTCAGGATCCTTGAGGCGAGCAGCAAGGAGCTGAGCGGCCAAGAGCTGCACAAATTGGGCAGCGAACTGGGCCAGAGCATGGGCTTGGCCACCGTGTATCGCAACCTGCGGGTGCTGCAACAAGCAGGGCGAGTTCGCTGCCGTCACCTGCCCAGTGGCGAACTGCTTTACAGCCCACTGGAGCGTGATGTGCACCACCTCACTTGCCTGGAGTGCGGCACCAGCCAGCCACTAACGAGCTGTCCTGTTGAACAACAAGGGCTCAAGTTGCCCACACCCGAAGGGTTTGAGCCGCTCTTCCACACCCTGGAAGTCTTTGGCTACTGCGCCAAGTGCAAGCCCGAATGACTAGCAACAGCAGCGCTATTACGTTGGAAGCCAAAGCAGTCAGCCACTAAGGCGAACACGCAGGCAGCCAACGAGCCGACCAATAACGAGAATGATTATCATTCTTCCAGTGAATCGGTGCTTTTCTCCTTTCAGCCTCGCCTGACGAGACACACCGCTCAGGCACTAGGCCTTGCTATGGCCTGCGGATTGGGCCTTGCAGGGCCAACCACTCTTCAGGCGCATGCCCATGGTGATGGCGAAGGAGAGGAGCTCGAGCCTGGAGAATTCCGCGCCCGGCCGGTCATCACCATCGAAGGCCATGGCGGCTTTGAGAACAACCTGGAGGGGAGGCCTCAGCACTACGCCATCGATGGCCTGTTCGGCGGTGTCCTGGAATGGGGTCTAGAGAATGGCGGCAGCTTGGCGATTGAGGCGCAGGTTGGACCGGCTGCCGTCTGGGGAGAAGCCGAGCACTTCTATGGCTTGGTGCACATTGAGGAGCACGAAGACGATCATCACGAGGAAGAAGAAGGGCACGATGAACACGCCGAAGAAGAGCACGAAGACCATGGCCACAGCAGTGGCTCCCCCTATCGCCGTACGGACGTGAAGGGCTACCTGCAAGTGCGCTATGAGCCCAACGAGCAGCTGGCCTTTTCAGCCATGTGGAAGCCTTACTACGTCACGGAAGATCAAGGGGAAGACATCAAAGGGTTCAAACATGAGATGGAATTTGGGGCCATCTATGCCTTCGGTGATGGTGATGTGAACTTCGCCCTTGGCGATGGACTGGAATCCATCGTTGACGGCATCTTCATCTCAGCAAAGAACGCCACTGGCTGGGAAAGCGACAACACCTACGTCGGCAACTACACCGACGTGTGGCCTGGCTTTGGCTTCAACTACGACAAGCTGAATGTCACCCTCTCGGGCGGCCCGCGCTTCTATAGCCCTGGCAGCTACGCCAAATTACCTAGCCGCACCGATTGGGGCGGTGAAATTGCTCTCGAGTATCCACTGAGTAAAAACACTGTGTTGTTTGCTCACTGGGAGCCGATGTACAGCACCCAAGGCGGTGAAGGTTGGGGCAAAGGTTTCCAACACCACGTTGGCAGCGGTGTGACCTTTAGCTTCTGAGCCAACCCTCACGGCTAGACGGGGAGACCCCGTCTAGCCTCTCGGCAACTACCATCCAATTCAGGTGCATCGCGCTCTCGGATTATTTTTGCTCGCGACCACCTCAGTATTCACTGTTCCAGCCAATGCTCAAGAATTAGAAACAACGGGCATTAGTGACGGCTTCTACCTCTATACGGAACAAGAAGTTGGATGGTTGAAAGGAGATGCCGAAGCAGCAGTGACATCTGCACGGCTTGGCTATGCAGTGGAAGGCCCTCAACTAACGATTGGATTCGAACTCGGTCCGCGCTTCATCAGTACGTTTGATTTGCAGAATCGAACTGACTGGAGTGCAAAACTAGAAGGAGCATGGGTTCCGGAAAACACTCCCTTCGAAATTTACGGTGAATATGAGCCTGCATTAAGCACTGAAACTGACAATAGTGGGCTTTACCAAACAGCCAAATGGGGCCTGGTCATTCCCCTTAGCCCTTCCAGTCAACCACAATTTGATGTTGGCCAAGGCTTTGCAGATGCTTCGGATGTTTACCTCAAGATTGAGCAAGAAGGTGCCTGGAGTGTTGGTGGACATCAAGAGTTGATCCTGGCAAGCCCCAGATTGGGATACGGTCTTGAGATTGAACAAGTTGCCTTCGCCCTGGAAGCGGGACCAAGCTTTCGCTGGAGCGATAACAGGTCTCCACACACAGACCTGGCGGGCAAAGTCGACTTTCGGATCAGCCCAACAGATCACTATGAGTTATTTGTGGAATACGAACCGACTTACATCTTTCAAGCTGAACAGCCAGGCCTTGTTCAAATCCTCAAAGGGGGACTGGTCTTCAACTTTTAAATGCGCGTCTTGGCTTGACCAAAAGCAACAGGATTCCCGAGCCAATCGCGAGGAGCGTTAGCACTCCAAGCAGCCAGGAGTAATAGGGCTGGAGATTAATCACTCCAAAACGGCCGGTATGAATTTTGAGCAGCCAAAATGCATCGATTCCCTGCTCCAATAACAAGCTATAGATTGAACCTGTTGCCGAAGTGATGAGTAGCGGCAATGCCGCTACAACAACCACTGCCCTGTGGACCACTCTCGGCTTCATTGCTTTCTGAGCATGCGATGCAATTCAGCTTCATCGGAGCAGGGCATCCACCGTCCGTTGTTTTGATGGACAGAAGCACAGCCAAGCTCAGTGGCACGCTGCTTCGCTTCAGCCTCAGATTTATAAATCCCTGTGCTATGGGCTTGGGCACCCATAGGCAGAACAGCTGGGGCGACAGCAAAGAGGAGGATGCCGCAACTCAGAGGAGGGGCAAGACGAATCATCATGAGAGGCGGAACAAGTGGTCGTAGTTGTAATAAGAGGGCTTCGAAAGGCCTCTGGAGGCCAACATTCTTCTCAGCAAAATTATCTCCTGACGTTGAGCCAAAATGATGTCCCGAGACAATCGCCTGATCGTTGTATTGCTGGAGCGATCTAACGCCTCGTGGGCCATCTCTAAGGCACCACCATGGTGATACAACATACCCTCTAAAAACCAATCCACCTGCTCCCCAGAGGCAGGTGGTGTTCCCACCATTTGCATCATCGCGATCTGCTCATCGCTCATGCGCTGAAGACCTCTCATCGCATCAGGATCACCACCAGGCTTCAGGCTGACCGGATACACAGGAGCCTGGGGATACCAAGCCTTCCGCCAACGGATCATGGCCTTGATTTCAGTGGCCTGATCGCGCCAGATGCTGTGGGCTAAATGCGCAGGCCCAGGTGCTCCGATTCCAAAAACGTATTCGCTCATCCGCAATGCACCGGTGTGGTGCTGATTCATGGCATCAAGCCAACGCAAGTCATAGGTGGCGCCGGCAGGTCCAACGGAATGGTTGTGGCTGCTGTGATCACCGTGCCCCTCATGGCCTGCGGGCTCGCCTTGGTGATGCTGGTGGTGTTGGTGGTGATCACCATGCCCCTCGTGCATCGGTGCGCTCTCAGGCATGGCGTGATGCTCATGCCCTTGGTGTTGCGCCGACGCTGGCACCACAGCGGCCAGCACAAGCAATGCCAACAGCAGCTTCGGCATCTTTTTTGCTGAGAATATTTATATGATCAGGTCTCCAGTAAGTGGAGAGTCAAGCCGTGGACGACTCCAGCGAATGCATCCGCATTGGCGCTGTGGCTCAGCAGGCTGGAATGAGCATTAAAACGATTCGCTTCTACAGCGACGAGGGCCTTGTTCCCGTAGCTGGCCGAACCCAAGGGGGATACAGGCTTTATCACCAGCACGTGGTTGAGGAACTCCAGCTCATCCAAAACCTGAAAGGTCTCGGGCTTCCGCTAGGCACCATTCGCAGTTATTTGGCTGCGAAACGCGAGGGGGCTTGCCACTGCGAGCAGCTGAAGCAATCCATGCGTGAACAGAAACAGGCCATTCATCAAAGAATTGCTGTTCTGCAGAACCTTCAGCAAGAACTCAGCGAAACAATGGAGGGCTGGGTGAACTGCGGCGGCCGTTTAGACGCCACACTGATGTGAGAACCGTTCTCGGTGACCTTGACTTCGACTCACAGCCATAGCCCTGTTCCTGTCACGATCCTGACGGGATTTCTAGGGGCAGGTAAAACGACCCTCTTGAACCACATCCTGGCCAATCAGGAGGGACTAAAAACGGCCGTTCTGGTGAACGAGTTCGGCGAGATCGGTATTGATAACGAGCTGATCATCAGCACCAGTGAAGACATGGTTGAGCTGAGCAATGGCTGCATCTGCTGCACGATCAACGACGAACTGCTCAACACCGTTTTTAAGGTGCTGGACCGGCCGGAGCCGCTCGACTACTTGGTGGTGGAAACAACCGGACTTGCTGATCCCCTGCCGGTGGCAATGACGTTTCTAGGCAGTGATCTGCGCAATGAAACGCGCCTCGATTCGATCATCACCGTGATTGATGCCGAGAATTTTGGCGAGGAGATCCTCGATACCGAGGTGGGCCGGGCTCAGGTGCTCTACGGCGACATCTTGATGCTGAACAAAACCGATCTGGTCTCCGCTGAGCGCGTCAAGGAACTGGAGGGCCAGCTGAGCGAGATCAAAACCGACGCCCGCTTTTTGCATGCCGTAAAAGGGGAGGTAGCCCTGCCCCTGCTTCTGAGCGTGGGGTTATTTGAATCCGACCGCGTGGTGCGTGAACAAGCCGCAGCCGATGACGGCCACGACCACAGCCATTGCGATCACGACCATGGCCACTGTGAGCACGATCACGACCATGGCCACAGCCATCACCACCATCACCACGACCACAGCCACGACGGCTCAATCGAAGGCTTCACCTCACTCTCATTCCGTTCCGACAAACCGATGGGGCTGAGGAAGTTTCAGAACTTCCTCGACAACCAACTACCGGCGTCGGTGTTTCGCTCAAAAGGGATCCTCTGGTTCAACGAAAGCGAGCGGCGCCATGTGTTCCACCTGGCGGGCAAACGTTTCTCAATCGATGACACCGATTGGGATGGCCCGCGCAGCAACCAACTGGTGCTGATCGGCCGCGATCTCGACCACGACAAGCTCAAGCAGCAACTTCAGGCTTGCTTAGCCCCTGATGCCGGCCGCGGATTCTCCTAATGCTGGCTGAGGCGTTCAGCACCAGCCTCACCAGTGCCCTGATCGGAGCGGTCGCTGGCGCCATGGGCGCCCTGCTGATGGCTTTGATCAGCTGGCTGATCGCCATGGGATGGGGTGATGCCGTGCTGCTGGGGCAGCCAGCCAATGGTCCTCAGCTGCTGCAGCTGCTGCTGCCACTGGGAGCTGGGCTTGCCATTGGCCTATTGCGCCAACGCGGCGCTGACCCCCTACCCGAGCTGCACAGCACCATCGAAGAGCTGCATGAACACGGCGAACACAAGCTGCAACCCCGCAGCAGCCATTGGCTCCTCGGACTTCTGGCCCTGGTGGGTGGCGGCAGCTTGGGGCCAGAAGCCCTGCTCAGCCGCTGTCTGGCTGAATGGAGCATTGGGCTGTCGCGCTGGGGCTGGTTCAAAGCGATTCCCTGGCGTGGCGCTTCAGCCATCAGTGGCTCTTTGGGGCTCTTTGGCTTGCCCTTGGTGGGTGGTGTTGCCCTAGCCGAGCGTCCTGATCGCCCCTTACCCGCTGGCCTCTGGCGCTGGCTGCCCGGTGTGGTGAGCGGCATCGCAGGCTTTGCGGTGTTTCAAGGCTTCAGCCGCTTTGGCGATGGCGAGCAAACCGTTCGCTACGTCTGGCCCCACAGCCTTGCGGAAATCAGCCAAAACCTTGTCTGGGCACTCCTCCTGGGCCTGATCGGAGGCGTGCTTGGGCTGCTGTTTCTGGGACTACGACGCCACTTGAGCCGAACTCTCAAGCGCTGGAATCCGTTGAGCCAAGCCTTGCTCACAGGAGGAGTACTCGCAGCGATGAGCCAACTCCAGCCCCTGGCTCTGATGTCAGGTGAACTCCAAATCACCCCAATGCTGCAAGGGGCTCTGGTCACGAATGGACACACCCTGATGCTGCTGGGACTCCTAAAGCTGGGGCTCTGCGCCCTTTGCCTCAGCAGCGGCTGGATTGGCGGTCAATTTTTTCCACTGATTTTTGGCGCCAGCGCGATCGGCATGGGGCTGGGTGAGCTCTGGCCGCAAGTGGTGCCAGGGCAAGTCGCTGTCAGCAGCCTCACCGCCGCCATTCAAAGCGCCGTGCTGGGCCAAGCCCTCCTGCCGCTCCTGATCACGGCTGCTGTGCTGAAGGGCCATGCCCTTGCGGGGGCCCTGATCGGCAGCGTGATGGGGCTCGGGGTGCGCCAGATCACAAATGCCAAAAAACGCGACTAGAGTTGGGGGCAATTCCGCAGCTGGCCATGCTGGAGCTTTCTCTCCTCGGCTCTGTCTTTTTACTCATTGGCCTTGCCCTGTGGATGTTCGCTGACTCCGATGACGACGACCGCAGCGGCGGACTAAGGCAGCCCGTGTTGGTGCCAGTCCCCGTGCGCAGTCAGTACCGCCGCTAAGCCATTTCGTTGCTTCAGTTGGAGACTGAAGTTGGCATGAACCAACTTCAGGTCTTCTCTGCGTGGGAGAAAGGATGCCCCAGCAGTTCGCCCAGGGGAACCACTCCCGGACTTCCCAGCACCAAACGCATTTCAGTGCTGGGCACAGCCAGCCTGAAGCAGCTGGATTCTGAGTGGATGCTCAATGCCTCTTTTGAAGAAGCCGTTTGATACAGATTGATCGTTCATTCAAGGCAGACCATTAAGCGACAGCTTGAAGCACCCCATAAAAACCGCCCGGAGTCGAGGAGCCCCGGGACTTAAGCCACAGCCGACCCAAGGCGAATGGCATCGCTTGAGGTGAACGACTCCTCAAACTTCCCAAAGCAAGCGTCCCCTGCCCTGGGCGAATCAAGGTTGAAACACGCACCGTCTTCAGCCAAGGAAGAAGCAACAAACGCAGGTAATTTTTGCAACACCCACGCACATCACAGAATCGAACTCAGCCGCCAGTGAAAGGCAAATCCGCCAACGGCTCATCTGATGCCCCAGGAAGTATCAAATGATCCAAAGGCGAAATTCATTTCATTCTTATCAGAAAACTGGCAGAAATTACGTTGCCAATAGTTCTCAAGATCGACTTGAAGCGCGTTCTGCCCATTTCAGTCCTGGCTCTCAGCGGACTGGCATCCTCAGGCTTGGTTCTGAGCCCCCCTCATCAGACCGCACACGCCCAAGAGAAGATCACCCTTGGTGTGTATTCGGCTCGCCACTACAACACGGACAAAGAGCTCTATCGCGAGTTCGAAAGACAAAATCCCGGCATCACCATCAAGGTATTGGAAGCAAAAGACAAAGTGCTTCTCAAGCGCCTCGAGAGTGAAGGAGACAACAGCCCAGCCGATGTGTTGGTCTTGGTCGACGCCGCACGGCTGGTCAAAGCCTCGAAGCTGGGTCTGTTCCGCCCGAGCGTTTCACCAACGCTGCAACGATTGGTGCCTGCCAACCTGCGGGATCCTCAAGGCAAGTGGTACGCCCTCACGCGCCGTGCTCGCGTCCCCATCGTCAACCCTGACATCGTCGATCCGGCCAGCATCAAGAGCTATGCCGATTTGGCCAACCCTGCACTGAAGGGCAAGCTCTGCCTGCGCAACCGCAAGAGCCCCTACAACCAATCATTGGTTGCTGACCAAATCATCCTGCGTGGTGAAGCGGCAACGGCGAAATGGATTCGCGGCATGGCCAACAACGTCAGCCAGGAATTCTTCCCAAAAGACACGCCTCAAGTGCAAGCCGTCGGCAAAGGCAAGTGCGGCGTCGCGGTCGTTAACACCTACTACGTCGGCAGGATGCTGGCCGGCCGTAAAGGTGCGGACAACAAAGCCCTAGCCGAGAAGGTCAAAGTGGTGTTCCCCAAGCCCACCCACGTCAACGTGAGTGGCGCAGGCGTCACAGCATCCTCTGACAATCCACAGGCAGCCTTGAAACTCATTGAGTTTCTGGCGTCTCCCAATGCCGGCAAGAGCTATGCCGCAGCCAACCTGGAATACCCCGTCAAAGGCTTTGGCAACAATCCCATCTTGCGGAGCTGGGGCACCTTCAAAGCTTATGGCGTCTCGGTTGAGCAACTTGGAGCCAAGAACAAGCAGGCCCAACAACTGATGAAAGACAACGGCTGGAAGTAAGCCCGCAAGGCCCCGCAGTGACATCCCTCGCGGGGCCCGACCGATCACTTATTGCGACACTATTGAGAACCCCTTGCAAAAAGGCGCCGCCAGTGTGTACGTTGCAACAGATTCGCAATAGCAGTTTGTTCCGGCTATCCGCCATCGGCCGAATCAGCCTTTTGGCGCCGCTGCTGGTGATGACAGCAGCCTGCCGCCCGCAAGAACCAACCGTCACCCTGGGGGTCTATTCGGGGCGTCACTACAACACCGATAAGCAGCTCTACAAGCAGTTCACTGACCAAACGGGCATTGGCATCAACCTGCTGGAAGCCAAGGACAAGGTGCTGCTGCAGCGCCTTGAAGCTGAAGGCAGCAACAGTCCCGCTGACGTCCTGGTGCTCGCCGATGCGGCTCGCCTGGTCAAAGCATCGGAGATGGGGCTCTACCAACCCAGCAGCTCAAGCCAGTTGAATGCCGAAGTACCGGCCAATCTCCGGGCTCCTGATGGTCAGTGGTACGCGCTCACGCGCCGAGCTCGCGTGCCGATCGTCAACCCAGAGGTCGTCGACCCGGCAACCATCACGAGCTACGACGACCTCGCCAATCCAGCCCTCAAAGGCAAGCTCTGCCTGCGCAACCGCAAGAGCCCCTACAACCAATCATTGGTGGCTGATCAAATCATCCAGCGCGGTGAAGAGGCGACGGCAAAGTGGATCCGGGGGATGACCAGCAACGTCAGCCAGGAATTCTTCTCCAGTGATACGCCGCAAATTCAAGCGGTCGGCACAGGAGTCTGTGGTGTTGCCTTGGTCAACACCTATTACGTCGGGCGCATGCTGGGCGGTCAGAAGGGCGAAGCCAACAAAGCCTTAGCTGAAAAAGTCAAAGTGATCTTCCCAGACCCCACTCACATCAACATCAGTGGGGCCGGAGTCACAGCAGCCTCCAAGCACCCCAAAGAGGCGCTGAAACTGATTGAATTCCTTGCCTCTCCAGCAGCAGGCAAGGGGTATGCCGGAGCGAACTACGAATACCCCGTCAAAGGGTTGGGGGATAACGCCGTTCTCGAGACGTTCGGTCCGTTCACTCCTGATGGTGTCTCAGTTGAGCAACTCGGAGCCAAGAACAAACAAGCCCAAAAATTGATGGAGGCAAACGGCTGGAAATAACGATGGAGCGGTCCTGGGCTCCAGTGCGGCCTGGGCTCAGCTTGCTGCTGACGATGACCGCTGGGGTGAATTTGCTTCCGTTTGCGGCTCTATTGGCCTTCAGCCTGGAAGGTGGGGGAGGCTTTTTCAACATTGGCAGCGATGGGCTCACGCAATTCAGCAACACCGTGCTGCTGGTGCTGTTTGTGGGCCTTGGCGTCGGCATCTGGGGCACCGCCATTGGCTGGCTCACAGCCTGTTGCCAGTTTCCAGGCAAGCGTTGGCTGACCCTCGCGCAGCTACTGCCCTTAGCGACTCCTGCTTACCTCCAGGCTGCCGTCATCACCGATTTGGGGGCACGCGAAGGCATTCAGATTTACGGCCTGAGCTGGTGCATTGCGGTGCTGATCCTGGCGAACCTCCCTTATGTGGTTCTTCTGGCAAGGGATAACTTCCGACTCAGCGGCCGGCGTCAATTGGAGGCCTCCCGCAGCCTGGGCCTAGGGGCCTGGAGGAGCTTTTTCCGGGTCAGCCTGCCGCTTGCCATCCCCGCTGTAACTGCTGGCATTGCCCTGGCAGGGATGGAGGTGGTCAACGAATACGGAGCTGTTGAACTCCTGGCAGTACCGACACTTTCGACAGGCTTACTGGAGCGCTGGCAAGGACAAGATGATCCACCTGGCGCTGTTGCCCTAGCCCTGACTGCCCTGGCCGTTGTGGCTGTCCTGGTGGCTGCTGAGCAATGGCAACGACGCAAAAGCCGCCGTTGGGATATGGGAGGTCCCACGGACCCCAGTGACCGCTGGCGGCTTAAAGGCTGGCGGGCATTACTTGCCCAAGGCATCTGCACCTTTCCGCCGTTAATCAGTGTGGGGTTACCACTGTTTTGGCTGGTGAACAGCCTGGACCAGCTGCGCAATGAATCCTTTGGCGAGCTGTTGGAGCTCAGCAGCCACAGTTTGATGCTGGCCGTGATTGGCGCTGGATTAGCCAGCGCGATGGCCCTGATTCTTGCCATCGGGAAACGCTGGATCAATCCAGGGCCCCTGCGCCAGGCCATGTTCACAGCCAGCCTTGGCTATGCCGTGCCTGGCACCGTCTTGGCTGTGGCATTGCTCTTACTGCTATCCCCCCTAGGGATCCCTCCACTCATTTTGCTGGTCTTTGGTTACGGCAACCGCTTCATCGCCGTTGCCAAAGGAGGCTTGGATGCTGGGCTCGAGCGACTGGCCCCAAGCGTGGATGAAGCGGCTATCAGCTTGGGGGAACGCTGGCCTGGGGTGCTCAAGCGCATTCACTTGCCGCTGTTGCGCAGCCCTCTCATCCTTGGCGCACTGCTGGTCTTTGTTGACACGGTCAAAGAACTCCCGTTGACCTTCGCCCTCAGGCCATTTGATTTCGACACCCTCGCCGTGCGGGTTTTTCAGTACGCAGGCGATGAACGTCTTGGAGCAGCCATTGCTCCAGCTCTGTTGATCATGCTGCTGGGATTGGGGGCGACGCTGCTGCTGATTCCCAAGCTGAGTCATCGATCAGCTGAGGGTGCCAATCAGCCCGCAAACTGAGGGCGCACCGAGAACCAGGAGGAATATCGTTAGCGAGGCCAACGCGGAGACGAAGGCGCAAACCATCTAACTCGATCAGATAAAGCCACTCGTAGCCAAGAAATTCTCTGGATAGAACATGCGCTTGTCCATCCCGGTCAGATCGCAGGCACAGATCGTCCTGACGAATCAACCAGGAAGCTTGTTGAGCGTCATCACTGCCCTCAAGAAGGTGGTGTTGCTGCGCTGAGAGCAGACGGCACAAGTCATGGCGCTGCAGAACATTGGCTTGCAAAACAAATCGAGCCACAAACGATGTAGCTGGTTCAGCGACCAATTGCTGAGGCGGTGCGCACTGGTGCCAAAGGCCATCGCAAAGCACAGCCACTTGATCACAAATCGCCATGGCCTCCTCTGGGTCGTGAGTGACCATCAAAGCCGTGACACCGCACTCTTTCAGGACCCGAGGAAGTTCAGCGCGAAGACGTAAGCGAACATCAACATCCAGGTTGGAAAACGGCTCATCCAATAACAGCAACTGCGGCTGAGGCACCAAAGCCCGCACCAAGGCCAGACGTTGGCGTTGCCCACCGGACAGCTCATGGGGGTAGCGCTGCTCGAGGCCTTTCAAACCCAAAAGCTCCAAAAGCCACTGGGCTCTACCGCGATCAGCGTTGGGCTTGAGGCCAAAGCAGGCGTTTTGCCAAGCCGTCAAGTGCGGGAACAGCGCATAGTCCTGAAACAACATCCCAACCTGACGTCGCTCGGGCGCCAACCAACGCCGCGGCGATGCGACCTCACGACCAGCAATTGCAATCAAACCCTGGCTTGGCCTTTCAAAACCAGCAATCAATCGCAGCAGCGTTGTTTTGCCACAACCCGATGGGCCAAGGAGGCCAAGAAGCTGACCTGTCTCGAGGGAGAAATCAATGTTTTGCAGGGTCCAATCGGAACTGGCGTAGCGATGCCAAAGCTCCTTGACCTCAAGGAATGGTGCCAATGTCAGCCCTGATCGCCTCCCTGAATTGCCGCGCAAGAAGGGCATAGCCCTCTCACCGTAAGCCTGGAGCTGAGCAGCTTGAAACCAAAGCGATCAGCGGCATCGGCCCCAGCTTCCAGCACCGCTTCGCTTTCAAATTCTTCCGTACGGCCGCAAGCCACACAAATCAAGTGGTGATGATCGTGATCGTCATCGGTGGCCAACTCAAAACGCTTACCTCCTTCGGGCAACTCCAGCTGGCGCAGGAGGTCCATGGTTGTCAGGAGCCTGAGCGTCCGATACACGGTGGCCAAAGAAACCCGTGAATCACCCCTTAAAAGCTGCTGATGCACGTCCTCAGCACTGAGGTGGTGACCAGCGCCGGTGCGCTCAAACAGGTCCAACACCCGTTGGCGCTGAGGCGTCAGGCGCTGACCTCGGCCATGGAGGTCTTGGCGGAGATTGCCGGAGACAGCCAAGGCCAAGAGGAGGGCACCTGTTCTTAATAGTAGGCCTTATTGAGATTTAGCAAGGGGTGGCTGCCGAGGAGCTCAACCACCGCCTAGCGCGACTGAGGCCAGCCGCCAGGCCACCGATGGGCGGAACCTGAGCCAACAGAGTTCAAGTAAAAAATGAAACATGACATCAAGAAAATTTGTCACTTCCAAAGCCAATCTGGAAGCGCTAGGGAAGAACAAGCTCCATACAATTGATCCAATCCTGAGAGCCACGATGGGGCAAAGCTTCCAACAAACCAGCAAGCAGCGACATCAGCAACTCCAACGGCTTCAAAACTGGTGCATGGATCGAGTATCACAACTGTCCTTGCACTACTCCATCGATGATGCGACAGCATTAACGGCCGAACATCTGGAACTACTGAAATCAGTTGATCAAACTCAAGCCCTTTGGATCCAGAGCAACAAGCCAAAAGGTCCAGCATTTGATGCGCTCAATTAATACCTGAGGCCAGATCATTTGATACATAACCAACAATCAAAAGCGTCGCCCCAATGGCTGGACGAGCCAATCCACACATCAACAAAGGAGCTGAAAACCCATCAACCATATTTGATCTGAAGATCACTGCCGTCTCGACAGGCCTGAAGTATCCGCCTGATGGGACTGCCTTTGGCACAAAAAAAGGATGGTGAGCCCAAGCCTTCCATCCCCTTATTTGGTGTGTACCAACTTTCGCTGGCCCGAATGTTTTAACAGCAGCTGGGCCATCTGGCTCAGCTCCATGCGATTAATCCTTCATTTGTCTTGCATAACTGGATCATTTGAATAAAAGAGCAGAATCATTTGATGCAATCAGCCCAAGGAGATGGTCAAAAAACTCAAGGAGCAAGATGCTCTGAGCGTCATCAATTTCGCTGTTTCCAATCAACCGAAAGTTTGGAAAGAGGTCGGCCTTCGAAAAAATCAACTTCGCCCACGGGCAGAAGCAGAACTGCCCTTGCAAAGCAACGCAACGAATGGGAGAACCGCGGACGAACGAATGCACGCATGCTGGCTACCTACAAACAACACCTGAACAAACAGGTGTGATGTATTGAATCCGCCCGGGAGTTCATTCCTGAACCCAATGCAACACCCGCAGGTTTCCGCCTTCACGGGCTGATGTGGCTCAGATCACCCTGCTTGCCTCAATTCACTGCGGCGATCGAGCTCAACCCCTCCGGCAGCGAGCAGTTCAGCGGCCACGCTGATCAGCCGGTAGCTGACCAACACCGCCAGCACCTCAGCTTCTGGAACGGCCCCGGCCAGGCGCGCCAGCAGCACCAGCTCAAACACGCCCAAACCGCCAGGAGCCCCAGGCACCACCAGCCCCACGCTCCAGGCCATCGCAAACCCCGCCAGCCAGCTGCCCCAGCCCACCGGATGACCAGCGCTGAAGCAGATCACGCAGCAGGCAAAGCCCGAGAACCGCAGCAGCAGGAAGGGGAACTCCAAAAGCAGGGGTTGCCATGGCGCCCCTTGCAACGGTTCAAAATCCAGGGGTTCATCGCTGTTCTGCAGCAGCTTGCGCTTGCTGCGCAGCAGGCGCTCCAAGAGCGGATTGAGCCAGCGCGGGCGCAGCAGCAACAAAGCAAAAGGAGCCACCACACCCAACCCCCCTTGCACGCCGCCGAAGGGGATCAGGCAGAAGGCTGCGATCACCATCAGCAGCGCCTCGAGCAACACCGACAGCAGCGCGCGGCGCCCCGAAGCGCCCCGCTGGCGCAACAACCGCACCCGGTCCACCTGGTGCCAAATGCCACCGGGCAAGTACTTGAGCAGGTTGGTGCGCACAAACAGCTGAACCATTTCCAGCAGCGGCAACGCCAGCTGCAGCCAGCGCAACAGAGCCCACCAAGCCAGGCCATTAGCCCATTGGGCCACCACCGTGAGCGCCAACCCCAGGATCAGCAGCGCCCAGCCCCGTTGATCGGGAGCCAACGCCAACACCTCCTGGCCATGGCTCCACAAGGCCAGCAGCACCAGCAGCAGTGAGATGCCCGCCACCCAAGGCCGCAGCCCTCCAGGCGGCCGCCAGCTCGGCAGCTTCAGCCCCATGGCTTCAGCTCCGGTGGCTGCAAAGCAGCCCGCAATTCCGCCCAGCTCAAGCCCTGCTCAGCGGCCAACTGGGCCAGGGCATCGGCTTCTGGCTTGCAGCGCCAACGGCTGCCCGTCCAGGCCGCTTTGGCCGCCACCGCACCCCAAGGGCTTTCCATCACAACGGCGCGCCGCGGCAACACCCAGCGCTGCTCCAGGTTTTCGCGCAAGCCGAGGCTGCTGGAATGCTCCCACCAAATGGCCCGCAAGGCTGCGGCCTGCTCAGGCAATGCCAGGGCGGTGAGCAGCAAACCGCTGCGGCCTTTTTTCATACCCGCAGGCTGCGCGAACACGTCCAAGGCACCAGCGGCTCGCAGTTGCTCTTGCAAAAACGCCAGGCCTTCAGCATCCATGTCGTCGATCTGGCATTGCTGCACCAGCACCGTTTGACGTTGCGCTGGCTCGTCCACTGCAGCCACTGCGGGCAGAGCCAGCCGCAGAAGGTTGGGGCGATCCAGCTGACGCTGGCCCAAACCCACACCAATTCGATCAGGGGTGTGGGCCGGTGGTGACTCCCAGTGATCCACCCACACCGCCAACAAGGCCAAACCGGTTGGCGTTGTTAATTCACCGGGGAGAAAGCCAGTGCTGCTGGCCAAAGGCAACTGGCAGCGCCGGGCGATCTCCAGCACCGCAGGCGCCGGCACTGGCAACACGCCATGGGCCGTGCGCACCTGACCATGACCCGCCGGCGGCGGCGTGGCCCAAAGGCTCTGCACGCCGAGATGCAATAAGCCCGCGCAGACACCGATCACATCAACGAGCGAATCGATCGCGCCCACCTCATGGAAATGCACCTGCTCAGCCGCCACCCCATGCACATGGGCTTCGGCTTCAGCCAACAGCTGGAACACCTCCAGCACCTTGGTTTTCAACGGTTGCGGCCAGGCGGCCCCTTGCAACTGGGGCTTCAGGTCCGCCCAGTGGCGATGCGGCGGCGACGCCTCAAGTAGCTCAACAACAAGCTGCTGGCCGTGCAAACCAGCTGAGCTGCCGCTGCTGCAGTTGAGGCGGTAGCTGCTCTGCAAGCCAAGTGCTGCGAGCGGCTCATCAATCACCCGCTCGGGAACGCCCAGATCCAGGAGTGCGGCGAGCAACATGTCGCCGGCGACCCCCGTTGGCAGATCCAGATAGGCCCAGTTAGCGGCCATGGCCAGGGCGCAGCAGCGAAGGGGCTTGGCTCAACAGGCTTTCACACTCCTGATCCAAGGCCGAACGGTTCTGCTCGAGCCACTGCTCCACTTCACGCCGGGCGCGCCGTTGCTCCAGCTGGGCGATCTGAGCGCTTTGACCCGAGAGCCCCCAGATGCGGCCCAGAAGCTGGCGATCATCCATGCCGCCATCGCTGCCGCCATGCACCACCTGCTCAGCGGCCATACCGGCCAGCAGCACCCGGCTCCAGCGGCGCAACTCCTCGAGCGGCAATTTGGAGGAGGCGGGCAAGGGCAGGGTGGTGCGCCCGCAGGCGTCATGGCCTGCGCGCAAACACGCCAGGCTGCCCACCAGGGTGTCGCCCAATTCCATGCCTTCATGGCTGGCCAAAAGGCGATGGCCGGCTTCGTGCAAAGCAATTCGGCGCAAGCGTTCTTGTCCGCCCGGCAGGGCCTCAGCCAAGAGATGGCCGCCGCGGCCATTCCATGCCGCCGCATCCACCGACACCATCACCAGGGCGCTGATCACAGCAACGGTGATCCAGGCCGGAGAGACCCCCACCATCGGGCCAAGAACGGCCGTGCCGCTGAACACGGCAACCACCAGGGCAATGCGATTGGGGTTCATCGCCTCAGCGGCGCGCAACTGGCCGGCGGGAGGAGCGCTTATTGCCACCGCCGCGGCGATCGCTGCGCTGCGGCACCGGGCCGATCACCTCACTGGACTCAACGCTCAGGCTTTGGCCGCTGCGGCGCAAATCAAGCGAGACGAAATGGCGCAGGTGCTCCAAGGGGATTTGCCCTTGCAATTGCAATTTGAAGGGCTGCGGCCGGGTGCCATCACTGCGGGGCTGCTGGCGAATCTTGACCACCAGCTGGTCTTCTTCCGGCTTGGTGAAAATCAACTCCCCACGCACGGAGAAGTAGCCGTCTCCCTCAGGAAGGGTTTCCGGCAGATCAGGCTCCTCGGTGGCCAGGGTGGCGGGTTCCCAAACTCCCACCACTTGCAGGTGCAGATCCTCACCTTCCCGATTGCGGGGATACACAATCCACTGGTGGGAGGCGGCCAAATCCAGATGGCGCTTCACCACGCTGAGCACGCGGCCCAGCAACACAGCTTCGATTTCGGTGCCGTCTTCGCAGCGCAACACGCCGCGGGTCAGGGTTTTTTCGTCCTGGGGAACGTAAACAGCATTCACAAGACCGATCGCCCGGTATTGCATCGGTTCAGTGACCGGGGGGATCGGGTGCTGACGCATCTCCTCAGGCTGGGGTGATGCTGAATTTAGCGATCTTGCTGACAGGCACAAACCCAGGCGTTTTACTAAGGCAACCGGCAGCAGTCTTGTGCCCCTGGGTTCGCTCAACCCAACCCCTGATCCGCGCCCCAAACGGCTACGCCAATTGGGCCTATTTGGCTTGGCCATCGCTGCAGCGCTTGGCGCCGGCTGGTGGTGGGGCCAAAGGCAGCCCAGCACTGCAGCGGCCAACGCCCAGCAGAAAACCCTGGAACGCAGCAGCGAAAAGCTGGAAACCAAGCTGGCGGCGGGCACGGCCAGTGATGAGGAACAGCGCCAACTACTGAGATTGCGCCTGGCCATGGGCGATCAGCCGGGCGCTATCAAGCTGCTCGAGCCCCTCAGCGATCAAAACCCTGATCAGCCGTCATTGCGGCTGCTGTTGGCTGATCTCAAGAGTCAAAACGACGACGACGCTGGAGCGGAACGGGACATCCGTCAGGTGCTGAATGTGCAGCCCCTGCATCCCCAGGCGTTGCAGGACTACGCCCGCTTGCAAATCAAGCTCGGCCGTCAGCAAGAGGTGATGCAGCAGCTGCAAGCATCTGCCGAAGCCGCCAAGGGCACACCCGAAGCGCTGCCCATTGGCCTGCTACTCGGCGACGTGCAGCAAAGCAATGGCCTGAGCGCTGAAGCCATCGCCACCTACAAGGGCTTAGCGGCGAGCCACCCCACCGATCCCAGGCCACTGCTGGCTCTGGCGTTGTTGCAACATTCACAAGGCCAACTGGAAGCTGCGCGGGTCTCGCTGCAGCAAGCCAAGTTGAACTCAACTCCTGTCGCTTCAGGTGTGCTCGATCAGGTGGCTGCTGGTTGGGCCGTTGGCCGTATTCGTCAGCAAGCTCCTTCAGCCAATGCAGCCGATCTCAAGGCACCTGTGGCTCCTGCCCCAGATCCAAGCGGTGAACTAGAGGCCGGAGGGGACGGTCTTGCTGGGGGTAGCGGAGCCTGAATCCCAGTCGAAATCGCTCAGGGCTGCATCGATCGCATCGCCAGGAGGGGTTGCGTCTCCTGCATTGTTCATGTTCTGCAGCATTTTCATGACCCCCATCGGGTTGGTCACATCAATCCCTGATGGACTGGAAGGTCCGTAGTTGTAAAGGTCTTTGTCCCGGTTGGTTTCCTGGGGACCAGCGATCGCCGCTGGTGCCAGCAGCAGGGCCATGGCGCAGGCCAACAAAGTGCGTGTCATGGCTTCAATCGTTTAATGGGCAGATTTTAAGAGGGGATCAGCGTGCGGATCGCCACCTGGAATGTCAATTCGATCCGCAGCCGGCAAAGCCATCTGCTGCGCTGGCTGGAGCAGGCCAAGCCCGATGTGCTGGGGCTGCAGGAAACCAAGGTGGAAGACGCGCAATTTCCTGCGGCAGCCATGGAAGAAGCCGGCTACCGCACCGTGATCAGCGGCCAGAAGAGTTACAACGGCGTGGCACTCCTCAGCCGCGAACCGCTCGAAGAGGTGCGGATCGGTTTTGACGCCCTGCTGCCAGGCGATGAGGCCGCCATCGAGCTGAGCCAGCAGAAGCGGGTGATCAGCGCCTGGGTGGATGGCGTGCGGGTGCTCAATCTCTATGTGCCCAACGGATCGGAGGTGGGCTCAGAGAAATACGCCTACAAACTGGCCTGGCTCGATTGCCTGCGCCGTTACCTCGACGTGCAACGCGAGCAAGGGGAACCCTTTTGCATGCTGGGCGATTTCAACATCGGCCCGGAAGCCCGCGACTTGCACAACCCGGAGCGCTCCACAGGCGGAATCATGGCCAGTGATGCCGAGCGGGAGGCGCTCAAGGCCTGCCTCGGGGATGACCTGCGCGATGCCTTCCGCATGTTTGAGCAAGGCAGCGGCCACTGGAGCTGGTGGGACTACCGCTCAGGCGCTTGGAACGGCGATCGCGGCTGGCGCATCGATCACCTTTATCTCGATGAGGAGCTGCAGCAGCGGGCCTTGGCCTGTGAGATCCACAAAAGCGAACGGGGCCTCGAAAAGCCCAGCGATCACGCCCCGGTGAGTGTGGATCTCGCTGATGAAGCTGCGGAAGAAGAAGACGAAGACCTCTGGTGAGTCACACCACCTCAACACCCTTGGGCAGCGGAATCTGCTGAGCGCGGCGGCTGGATTCACCGCAGCTCACCGGGGTGGGGAAGAGCTTGCCGGGATTGGCGCGCTGCAAGGGATCAAAGGCCTTGCGCACCAGCTGCATGGTTTCCAAATCAGCTGGGCTGAACATCCAATCGAGGAAACAGCGCTTGTCAGCCCCCACCCCGTGCTCACCGCTGATGCTGCCGCCGGAATCCACGCAAAGCCGCAAGATCGCGGCACCGAGATCTTTCACCCGCTGATGCACGCCCTCTTCGCGGCCGTCGTAAAGGATCAGCGGATGCAGGTTGCCGTCTCCGGCGTGGAACACGTTGGCCACCGGAAGCTCATGCTCTCGGCTGAGTTCATCGATCCGGGCCAGCACCTTGGGCAGGGCGCTTCGAGGCACCACACCGTCTTGCAGGTAGTAGCTGGGATAGAGCCGGCCCAGGGCTGAAATCGCGCTTTTGCGCCCCTGCCAAAGGCGGGCGCGGTCATCGCTGGTGGTGGCCACCTGCACATCACGGGCACCGGCCTGGCGGCAGAGCTCAGCGGTTGTGGCTGCCGCCAACTCCACTTCAGCGCTGCTGCCATCGAGCTCGATCAGCAACGCCGCGGCCGCATCAGCCGGATAGAGCTCCTGCTCGAGCATCTGATCCACAGCGCGGATCGTGAAGTTGTCCATGATTTCCATCCCCGCCGGCAAGATCCCAGAAGCCGTCACCAGCCGCACGGCTTCACCGGCAGCTTCCATGCTGGTGAAATCAGCCAGCAGCACAGCCACCGCTTCGGGCTGCCTGAGCAACCGCAAGGTGATCGCCGTGGCGATGCCCAGGGTGCCCTCACTGCCAATGAACACCCCGCGCAGGTCCAAAGCAGGCATCTCGGCCAGCGGCCCGCCGAGGGTGGTCACCGTTCCATCGGGCAGCACCACCTCCAACTCCAAGACGTGGTTGCTGGTGACGCCGTATTTGAGGCAGTGCACGCCGCCTGAGTTTTCCGCCACGTTGCCGCCCACACTGCAGGCGATCTGGCTGGAGGGATCGGGCGCGTAATAGAAGCCATCGCCGCTCACAGCCCGGGTCACCCAGCTGTTGATCACCCCCGGTTGTACCCGGATCGTTTGGTTGTTCAGATCAATCGAAAGCACCTGCCGCATCCGGCTGGTGATCACCAGCAGCGCCTCCTGCTCCACCAAGGCACCACCCGAGAGCCCGGTGCCACTGCCGCGGGCCACAAAGGGCACGCCCTGCTCATGGCAGAGCTTCAACACAGCCGCCACCTGCTCAGTGGAATCCGGCAGCACCGCCAGGGGCGGCTGATGGCGGTCCATGGTGAGGCCATCGCAGTCGTAACTGAGCAGCTCTTGGGCCTTGCTCACCACAGCCCGCGGCGGCAGCACCTGCCGCAGGGCCTTCTCCAGGGCCGGCCAGTCGATGGCGGAAGCGGTGGCCACGGAGATGAACAACTCGTTCAATTGAGCCTATCGATCGCAGAACAAAGCGGCGCCAGGGCAGAGTGGGAGGCTCTGTCTCTGTTCATAACGCTTTGGTGACTGCTGCAGCCCTGAACACCAGCCGTTCCGACGCCCTCTTTACGGCAGCGCAACAACTGATGCCCGGCGGTGTGAATTCCCCGGTACGGGCCTTCCGCTCCGTGGGCGGCCAGCCGATCGTGTTCGATCGCGTCGAAGGCGCCTACGCCTGGGATGTGGATGGCAACCGCTACATCGATTACATCGGCAGCTGGGGACCTGCCATCTGCGGACACGCCAATCCCGAGGTGATCGAGGCCCTGCAGCAGGCCCTCACCAAGGGCACCAGCTTTGGCGCCCCCTGCGCCCTGGAAAACACCCTCGCCGAGATGGTGATCAACGCCGTCCCCAGCGTGGAGATGGTTCGCTTCGTCAACAGCGGCACCGAGGCCTGCATGGCCGTGCTGCGCCTGATGCGCGCCTACACCGGCCGCGAAAAGGTGATCAAGTTCGAGGGCTGCTACCACGGTCACGCCGACATGTTCCTGGTGAAGGCCGGCTCTGGTGTCGCCACCTTGGGCCTGCCGGACTCCCCCGGCGTGCCGAGCAGCACCACCGCCAACACCCTTACCGCCCCCTACAACGACCTTGAGGCGGTCAAGGCCCTGTTTGCCGAAAATCCCGACTCGATCTCCGGTGTGATCCTTGAGCCGGTGGTGGGCAATGCCGGCTTTATCCCCCCCGATTTCGGCTTCCTCGAAGGTCTGCGGGAAATCACCCGTGAATACGGCGCCCTGCTGGTGTTCGACGAAGTGATGACCGGCTTCCGCATCTCCTATGGCGGGGCCCAAGCCCGCTTTGGCATCACCCCCGACCTCACCACCATGGGCAAGGTGATTGGCGGCGGTCTGCCTGTGGGCGCCTACGGCGGCCGCAAGGACATCATGGAAATGGTTGCCCCCGCTGGCCCGATGTATCAAGCGGGCACCCTCAGCGGAAACCCCTTGGCCATGACGGCGGGCATCAAGACCCTCGAGCTGCTCAAGCGCCCTGGCACTTACGAAAAGCTCGAAGCCACCACCAAGCGTTTGGCTGAAGGCATCCAGGAAGCGGCTAAAGCCGCTGGCCTGCCGGTGTGCGGCAACAGCATCAGTGCCATGTTCGGCTTCTTCCTCTGCGATGGCCCCGTGCGCAACTTCGAGGAGGCCAAAGCCAACGACAGCGAGCGCTTCGCCAAGCTGCACCGGGCCATGCTCGAGCGCGGGGTATACCTCGCCCCCAGCTCCTTTGAAGCTGGCTTCACCTCGCTGGCCCACAGCGATGCCGACATTGATGCCACCCTCGAGGCCTTCCGCGAAAGCTTCCAGCTGATCGCTTGAGGCGCCGGATGCAGAGGCGCCAACTGATCCAAGCCGCCAGCCTCGCTGGCGGGGCAGGCCTGCTGAGTGCCTGCCGCATTCGCCGCATCGATGGGGCCAGCAGCGCTGAGCTGCCATCGGTGCGCTGGCGCATGGCCACCAGTTGGCCCCACGCCCTCGACACGCTCTATGGCGGCGCCCAAACCATCGCCGAACAGGTGGGGGTGATGAGCGGCGGGCGCTTCACGATTGAGCCCTATGCCGCCGGTGAAATCGTGCCTGGGCTGCAGGTGCTCGATGCCGTTCAAAACGGCGCTGTCGAGTGCGGCCACACGGCCAGCTACTACTACGTGGGCAAAAACCCGGCCCTGGCCTTCGGCACCGCCGTGCCCTTCGGGCTAACGCCTCAGCAGCAGAACACCTGGCTCTATGAGGGGGGCGGCAACGAAGCCCTCGATCGCATCTACAGCGATTTCGGTGTGCGCAGCTTCCCTGCTGGCAACACCGGTCCCCAGATGGGGGGCTGGTTCAAGCGCGAGCTCGATGGCCCCGCCTCCCTCAAGGGTCTGAAGATGCGGATCCCTGGCCTGGGGGGCAAGGTGATGGCCGCCATGGGCGTGAATGTGCAGGTGCTGCCCGGCGGTGAGATCTATCTGGCCCTGGAGCGCGGCGCCATCGATGCGGCCGAGTTCACCGGCCCCTACGACGATGAAAAGCTCGGCCTACCAAAGGCAGCGCGCTTTTATTACTACCCGGGTTGGTGGGAGCCAGGCCCCACGCTCACCGCGCTGGTGAATCAGCAGGCTTGGGCCAAGTTGCCCAAGGCCTACCAAGAGATGTTCCGCTCGGCCTGCCAAAGCGCCAACTTGCTGATGTTGAGCCGCTACGACCGGCTCAATGCCGTTGCGCTCGAACGGCTCAGGCAGGGCAAGACCCAGGTGGAGTTCTACGGCGACGCCATTCTCAAAGAGGCCCAAAGCGCCACAGCTGATCTGTTAGCCGATAGCGCCCGCGGCGATGTGGGCTTCAACAGCCTCTACAGCGCTTGGAAAGATTTCCGCCAGGTGGCCCGCGGCTGGAACCAGGTCACCGAGCTGTCCTTCGCCCGCTTTAGCGATGGTGCTTGATCGCCTGATCCGCGCAGCGGGCTGGCTCGGACGCTGGGCCCTGCTGCTGATGATCGCCATTGGCGCCTGGAACGTGGTGGGCCGCTACCTCGGCCTGGCCCTGGGGCTGAGCTTGAGCTCCAACGCCCTGATTGAGGCGCAATGGTTTCTCTTTGATGTGGCCTTTCTGCTGGGGCTGGCCTACACGCTCAAGCAGCGCGGCCACGTGCGCATCGACATCCTGTTGAACCGCCAGAGCACGCGTCGCCAACTGCAACTCGAACTGCTCGGCACCTTGGTGCTGCTGCTCCCCTTTGCGCTCACGGTGCTGGTGGTGTCGCTGGAACCCACGCTGCAGTCGTGGCTGTTGCTCGAAGCCTCACCCGATCCCGGCGGCTTGCCGCGCTATCTGGCCAAAACCCTGGTGCCCCTTGGCTTTTTGCTATTGGCCCTGCAAGGCATCCGTGAGGCCGTGGCCCTCAGGCAGCAGCTACGCCGCGGCGGAGGTCAGAGCTGATGGGATTTGAGCTGGAAGTTGCGGGCTGGGGCATTGCCTTTTTCCCCGGCGAGGTGCTCGCGCCATTGATGTTTTTGGCGCTGATTGCGGCGCTGCTCAGCGGCTATCCCGTCGCCTTTGGCCTGGGCGGTGTGGCCGTGATTTTTGGCCTGTTGGGCATCGTCAGCGGCGTGATCGATCCGCGCTTTTTCAGCGCGCTGCAGCCGCGGATCTTCGGAATCATGAGCAACTTCACGTTGCTGGCGATTCCCACCTTCGTGTTCATGGGCGCGATGCTGCAGATCTCTGGCATCGCTGAACGGCTGCTGGAGGCCATGGGCCAACTGCTGGGCCAGCTGCGCGGCGGATTGGCGCTGGCGGTGGTGTTGGTGGGCAGCTTGATGGCAGCCACCACCGGCGTCACCGCCGCCACGGTCACGACGATGGGGCTGATCTCCCTGCCCGCGATGCTGCGCTCGGGCTACGACAAATCCTTTGCCTCAGGGGTGATCGTGGCCTCCGGCACGCTCGGCCAGCTCATTCCTCCCTCGATCGTGCTGGTGGTGCTCGGCGATCAGCTGGGCGTTTCGGTGGGTGATCTGTTTTTGGGTTCGCTGATCCCGGGGCTGTTGATGGCAGGGGCCTTTGCGCTCTATGTGCTGGTGGCCAGCCAGCTCAATCCACAACTGGCCCCAGAGCGCCTTGCGCGAACGGCAGCCCACGTGGCACCGGCTCAGCTGCTGCGTGTGCTGATTCCGCCTTTGGTACTGATCTTCTTGGTATTGGGCAGCATCTTTTTTGGCGTTGCCACCCCAACAGAAGCCGGCGCGCTCGGTGCTGTGGGCGCCATGGTGCTCGCGGCCATCGAAGGCGGCTTCAGCCGCAGCAACCTGGCCAAGGTGTGTGATGAAACCCTGCGGGTCACCGCCATGGTGATGGCGATCCTGCTGGGCTCCACCGCCTTTGCCCTGGTGTTCCGCAGCCTCGGCGGTGACGCCATGATCCGCGAGGTGCTGGTGAATCTGCCGGGGGGTCAGCTGGGCTTCCTGGTGGTGAGCATGGCTGTGATTTTTGCCCTGGGCTTCTTCATCGATTTCTTTGAAATCGCCTTCATCGTGGTGCCGCTGCTGCTGCCCAGCGCCCGTGAATTGCTGGGGCCCGAAAGCCTGCTTTGGTTTGGAGTGTTGATCGGCGCCAACCTGCAAACCTCCTTCCTCACCCCACCGTTTGGCTTTGCCCTGTTTTATCTGCGCGGCGTGGCCCCCAAAGAGGTGAGCACCGCCGCGATCTACCGCGGCGTGTGGCCGTTCATCGCCGTGCAGGTGGCTGTGCTGGTGCTAATCATCCTGTTCCCAGCTCTGGTGAACACCCTGCCGGCCCTCTCCCAGGCCAGCTAAGGCTGCTGGGGAATCGCTGCCCCCTCAGGCCTGCGCGGATCAGCCACCCCCAAGCTGCCGCCTTCAGGCAGCACTTCCACGCTGTTGGCCGAACCCATCGCCCGGCTGCGCTGGATCGCGTGCCCCCACTGCTCCAGCAGATCGATGGTGTCGGGGCTGATGCCCTGCTCGATCTGCACCCGATCAGGCCAGAGCTGGCTATGGATGCGCGGACTCAACACCGAGGTGGCCAAATTGAGGCCGTGCACCATGCGGTTGAGCAGCACCTGCAACACCGTGGTGATGATGCGGCTGCCCCCCGGCGTGCCAGTCGCGAGCCAGGGGCTGCCATCACGTTTGAGCACCACCGTTGGCGTCATCGAACTCAGTGGCCGGCGGCCTGGGGCGATGGCGTTCTTTTCGCCTTGCACCAGGCCATAGGCATTGGGCACCCCTGGCTTGGCGGTGAAGTCATCCATCTCGTTGTTGAGCAACACACCGGTGCCTGGAATCGCCACGCCATTGCCATAGGCGAAGTTCAAGGTGGTGGTGAGGGCCACCAGCGAACCCTGCTGATCCGCCACCGAGAGATGGGTGGTGTTGGTGCTGTTGGCCGGTAGTGGAGCCGTGCCGCCCAACGCAGCGCTTGGGGTGTGCTGTTTGGGGCGAATGAGCGGGCGCAGCGCGTTGGCATAGCCCTTGTTGGTGAGCCGCTGCACTGGCACTGCCACCTGATCAGGGTCGCCCAGCTCACTGTTGCGGTCGCGGTAAGCCAGGTTCATGGCCTCCACCAACGTGTGGATCGACTCGGCGCTATTGAGGCCCATGGACTCCAAATCCATCGGCTCCAGCAGATTGAGCATCTGAATCAAGGTGACGCCGCCGCTACTGGGGGGCGGCATCGACAGCACCGTCAGGCCGCGGAAGCGTCCCTGCACCGGCTCAACCCAAGGAGCGCGGTAGGCCGCCAGGTCCTGGCGATCGATCAAGCCGCCGCGCTGCTGCATCAGCGCTTCCAACTTCTCAGCCACAGGCCCTTGGTAAAAGCCAGAGCGACCCTGCTCAGCGATGCGCCGCAAGGTGGCCGCCAGCAGCGGCTGCCGCAGGATCTCTCCGGCCAGATAGGGCTCCCCATTCGCCTTGTAATAGATCGCTTTGGCGCTGGGATCGGCCTGCAGCAGGGGAGCCGCCCGTTTGAGCGAATCCGCCAACACCGGATACACCGCAAAGCCTTGCTCAGCCAAACGGATCGCCGGGGCCATCACCTCAGAGCGGCTGAGGGCGCCAAAACGCTCCTGGGCTTTCAGCAGACCCGCCACCGTGCCGGGCACACCGGTGCTCAGCAGGCTGCGGGTGGCCAGCTGCCGATCGACGCGGCCATCAGCACCAAGAAAGAGATCTTTGTGAGCGCGGCGCGGCGCCATCTCACGGAAATTGAGCGCATAGCCGCGGCGCTCCGGCTGATTCCAAAACACCAGAAAACCGCCGCCGCCCAAGTTGCCGGCTTGCGGCAGCGTCACCGCCAAGGCATAGGCCGTGGCCACAGCAGCATCGATGGCATTGCCGCCCTTGGCGAGGATCGAGGCACCAGCGGAGCTGGCCAACGACTCCTGACTGGAGACGATTCCAGCCTCTGACGGCACCGGCCGCACCCGCTGGCCTGGCTCCTGCAGCGGATTGGCGCCGATCAGAGCCAGGCAAAGTAGGAGTCCGCTCACGCCATTCCATGGGCCACCACCGCTTCAGGCTGCCATTGCTGCTGGCCCTGCCGCTGCTCGCACCCGCGGCGCTGGCTGAGAAAGGGCCGCAGCGCTGCAACGATGAAATCACCCGGCTGATGCAAATCCGCTTGGAGCGGGCTCAAGCGAGCTGGGAAGAAGAGAACCCCACCCCTTCGGATTTCCAGCTGGAGGCGCAGCACCTCAACCAAGTGGTGAAGGCGGAATCGATCAAGGCCCACGCGCTCAAGAAATACGAATGCCGCTTGAAGCTGAGCCTTCCCGATGAGGAGGCTGCCGCAGACTGAGGCTATGGAGATTCCCGCCCAGGAGCAAAAAACCAAGAAGTGGCTCAAAAGCCATCTGCTCAATGACGAGATTGAGCTGCAGGATCTCTACGAGCTGGAACAACTCGACCTCGATTTGTTGATGGCCGAAACAGCAGAGATTCGCTCGGATGTTGAAAACCGTTCCCGCAGCTATGGCCGCTGGTGCACGGCCGGTTATTTCCTGGAACTGGCGCGAATTATTGATCGCCGCCGCCAGGAAAGTTCATGAATTTTTGATTGAGCTTGCAACGCCCTGTGTCGTTGGGTCTTGCAGCCAGCAACTTGGTTTACGGTCGATCTGGAAGGCATGAATCCATAAGGAATTACCCGGTATCCATCAGCCCCAGCCAGGACCATGGACCGCACTGCAACGATCAACGTCATCGTTGAGCACTACGACATCGACTCCAAAGGCCGCATCGATTACGACCCCCGCTTTGGCGTCTACCTCGAAACCTTGACCGACACCGCACTAACGCAAGTGTTGGCTTGGTATGAGCGGGAAGATCACGCCGCGTGAGGAACCAGCTGCCTTAACACCCAAAATTCAACGACCATGTAGGCGGCCAAAAACACCACCAAGGCGATCACAAAGGTTTTGCCGTTCATGGGGCTTGCCCCGGCAACTGACCACCGCGCAGGCCAACAATCGCTTCGAAGATCCGTTGGCCGATGCGGCGATTGATGGCGCTGATGGTGCCCCCCATGAACACCGCATCGATCAAGCAGGCGATCCAAACCGCCGCCAGCACCACATAGCCAATCAGCAGCACCGTGAGCACCCCGCCGAGGATGTTGAGCAGCAGATAGGTGAGCGCGCGGCCGGTTCGTCCCAAATAAAACCAATGGGCACCAAAGCCACCCACGAGCAGCGCCAGCACCACAGCCAGAACGGTGCTTTTCTTCTGATCTTCGTAATCGCTTTGGAACATCAGCTTCTCCTCGGCGGAGAGCTGTTTCATCAGCGCCAGCAGAGCCTGGTCCATGCCTGATCCCGACAGCCCAAGCTAGGCACGGAATCGATTGGCTCAGCGGTAATTCTGAAATTGCAGCGGCACTTCGATGTCCTGCTCTTTCAGCAATTGGATCGCGCTCTGCAGGTCGTCTTTGTTCTTGCCGGTGACGCGCAGGCTTTCTCCTTGGATCGAGACGGTCACCTTCTTGAGCTCATCGCGCACCGTCTTGCTGAGCTTTTTGGCAATCTCCTGGCTCAAGCCTTTGCGCAGCTTGATCTCCTGCTTGATGCGATTGCCCCCAACGGTTTCAGGGGTCTGCTCATCAAAGATTTTCAGCGAGAGATTGCGCTTGGTGGCCTTCTGCCGCAACACGTCCACCACAGCCGTCAAAGTCATGTCACTGGCGGTGGTGATCACGATGGCGGTTTCCTCCAGCTCGATCTCGGTGTTGGAGTCCTTGAGGTCGTAGCGCTGAGACACATCACGGCGCAGCTGGTCGATGGTGTTCACCAGCTCTTGGCGGTCGAAATCGCTGACAACATCAAAGCTGTAGGTGTCGGCCATGAAGGGCGGCAACGGCAGGGAATCCCATCAGCCTAGAAAGGGGCCCCTTGTGAGGACCCATGGCGGAGCTTTTCAACGCCCTCCAACACGGCAGCGCGCCACTGGCTGCATCCCTGCTGCTCTCCGGTTTGGTGGTGATGCTGAGCCTGGTGCCGCTGGGGGCTGCCCGTTCGCAGGCGGATTTCAGCATGGCTGATCTGGCCGCCCCTAGGGCCATGTTCGAGCGCCTGCCGGCCTGGGGACGCCGGGCCAGCTGGGCCCATCAAAACTGTTTTGAAGCCTTCACCCTGCATGCCCCCGCTTGCCTGCTGGCCCTAGTGGCTGGGGTGTCAGCACCGATTGCCATGGCGGCTGCCTGGCTACACCCACTGCTGCGGCTGCTCTACATCGGGGCCTATGTGGGCAATGTGCCGCCCCTGCGAGGACTCTGCTGGGCCTCGGCCCTGCTCTGCAGCGGCATCCTCTATCTCGAGGGCCTCAAAGCCGTGCTTCAGCAATGAGGCGGAGCCTCAATCAAAAAACAACAGCGTGACGACCTTGCCGAGATCTTCCGCGTCTTGGCAGGCCTGGATCAACGTTTCGCTGTCGTGGAAGGCGAAACAAATCAATTGGTCGCAGCGGCTCACAATCTCTTGATTGCAAAGGGTGCTGGCCTCGGTGAGCGGAAGATCATCGTTTTCCGGCTTGCTGACCAGGTGCAGCACCTGCTCCAGCAACTCCTGGGATTCCGGGGCCTGCTGCTCCAAGCTTTGCGGAAGGATCACGGTGAGCTTGGCGGGATCCACCGCCAGGGCACCACGAATCGCTGCGGCATTGATCCCTTGCGCGCCTGAGGTGAGCATGGAGTGGCCCTCCTGCACCAGGGAGCGAGCCAACAGTTCCACCAAATGGATGGACACCACGGGCACATGGCGCGTGCCAAGGATGGCGATCCGTCGCTGGCCGGTGTTCTGCAGGAGGGCGAGCTCTTGAGCCAACGTGTCGACCCGATCGAGAGCCGGCAGATCAAGGGACCGGGTCACAGGGGACGCCAGGACAGAAGGCCTGTCGACCGTAGCAACGCTGGCGCTTTAGGCCAGACCTAGACGGGAAAACAGCTCAGCGAAGTCGCAGTGCTCCGCCACCATCCGGGCCGCATAGGTGGCCTTCACCGCTTCATGCAGGCGGACATGGCCAAAGGCCTTCTCAATCACCGCCACCGTGGCCAGGGTGTCGTGCTCCACCTTGAGCAGGGGAACATCGAGTTCTTGGGCGCGACTCACCAGCTGCGGCAGGGGATCACCGGCTCCAGTGAGGATCAGGCACTGGGTGGATGCCTCCAGGGCAGCCAACTGGATATCGGTGCGATCCGCGCCAGTGACCACGGCCATATTGCGCTGCTGACGGAACACCTCCATGGCGGAGTTCACGTTCATGGCGCCGATGCTGAGGGTTTCCACCAGCAGGTCTTTGCGCTCGCGGCAGCACAACATCTCAGCGCGCAAGCGCTGCACCAGCTCGCCAACGGTGACACTGCGCAGCAGCGGGCTGCGGGGCAACAGCCCATACAGGGGCAAACCCAAGGCCTGCAAGGCGGGGCTGAGCTCGGCGCGCAAGGCCGTGATCTGATCGGGCTCAACGTTGTTCAGCACCACCCCGAGCAGTTGATCGCCGAGCAGTGCTTTGGCCTGCAGCAAGGGCTCAACGCTGCCAGCGTCCTCCCAGGCATGGGCCAACAACACCGGCGCCTGCAGGCCGTGGGCCAACTGGGGCAGGCTGAGGCCAAACAGCAGACCCTCGTTCAGGGAGCCAGCCGCTTCCAGCAGGGTGATTCCCTCGCCAACCCCCAGCACTCCGCGCAGTTGCTCGAGTGCTTGTTCAGGTGCCACCAAGCTGCCTGTGGCCAACTGCTTTTTGGTGGGCTCTGGCGTGCTCGAGGTGAGCGAGGGCAGCAGGGCGCTGGGCGGTAGATCAAAGATTTCCCCAACGAAGCGCACGTCGTCGTCGATCAGGGTGTCGCCACTGGTTTGCTGCTCAATGCTGGTGGCCAGCGGCTTGCCATAGCGAAGGCTCTGACCCTTATCGCGCAGCTGCTGCACCAAGCCCATCACCAGGGCCGATTTGCCACTGAATGGTTCGCAGGAACCCACCAAAAGAGTGGCACCGGAGTGGCGCATGGCAGTGGCTGGAGTGATGGGAAAATCTAACGAGTAGGCAACAGATCAGCCTTGATGCCGTTGTTTCAAGGCCAACGCTGCGCCGTGACTGGAGCCAGCGGCAGCTTGGGGCGGGCCCTGCTGCTCGCCCTGCATCGCCAAGGCGCCATCCCCGTGGCCTTGAGCTCCAGCCCTGGGCCCATTCGACTGCAGGACGGTGATCAGGAGCTGGAGATCGAAACCATCGCCTGGAAGGTGGGCGAGGAAGAGGCGCTGCGTCCGCAGCTGGAGTCGCTGCAACTGCTGGTGATCAACCACGGCATCAACCGCATGGGCGCCCGTGATGCTCAATCCACCGCCGACAGCCTCGAGGTGAACCTCAGCAGCGCGCTGCGGCTGATGGAGCTGTTTTTGCAGACAGCCCAGCAAGCCGATGGCCGCGAACTGTGGGTGAACACCTCTGAAGCCGAGGTCAACCCGGCGTTCAGTCCGCTGTATGAGATCAGCAAACGGGCCCTGGGCCAGCTGGTCAGCCTCAGGCGTATTGATGCGGTGTGCACAGTGCGCCGGCTGGTGTTGGGACCCTTCCGTTCAGCGCTGAACCCCTATGGATTCATGCGGGCCAGCGGGGTGGCGGCTGCTGTGCTGCGCCAAGCCGCTGCTGGACGTGAATTGATCATCGTCAGCCCCAATCCGCTCACCTGGCTCCTGATGCCGCTGACCTGCTGGGGGCGCGAGCGCTACTACCGCTGGTTCACACAGCGTCCCGATCCGTGAGGATTTCGTAGCCGCTATCGGTCACCAACACGGTGTGCTCCCACTGGGCCGAGAGGCTGCCGTCCTGGGTCACCACGGTCCAATGGTCTTTGAGGGTGCGGCAGTTTTTGGCGCCAGCATTGAGAATCGGCTCCACAGCCAAAGTCATGCCTGAGCGCAGCTGCACATTGGGCAGATCGCGGGTGCGGTAGTTGAAGACCGAGGGCTCCTCGTGCAGATTGCGGCCAACGCCGTGGCCGGTGTAGTCCTCCACAACGGCATAGCCATTGGCCTCAACGTGATCCTGCACAGCGCCAGCGATGTCCAGCAGGGTGCGGCCGGCTTTGATCTGGGACAGGCCCTGCATCAATGATTCCTGGGCCACGCGGGAGAGACGCTCAGCCTCTTCTGAGATGGAGCCGACGCCGATCGTGACGCAGCTATCGCCGTGATAACCCTCATAGAAAGCGCCGGTGTCGACCTTGAGCAGGTCGCCATCACGGATCACCCGCTTTTTGCTGGGGATGCCATGCACCACTTCGTTATTGATGCTGGCGCAAATCGTTCCAGTGAAGCCGTGATAGCCCTTGAAGCTGGGCACAGCCCCCATGGAGCGGATGCGCTCTTCGGCATAGGCATCGAGCTCACCGGTGGTCATGCCGGGCTTCACCAGCCCCATGATTTCCTTGAGCACCGTGGCCACAATGCGGCCCGATTGGCGCATGATGCCGATCTCGCGCTCGGACTTGATCTCGATGCCGCGGCGGTTGTTGCTGATGCGCGGACCGGTCTGAGGCTTCGAGGACGCCAGCAGCTCTGCGAACAAGTTCATCTCAGCAAAAGCAGGCGTCGGTACTTTCAAGCTATCAATGCTGTCCGTCTTGTCGCGGAGCTGCACCCATGAGCACCTGGTTGCTGCGGATCCGCCGCTGGCATGGACGGCTGGCTCCAGTCGTCCTGCTGCCGCTGCTGATCACGGTCAGCACAGGGCTGGGCTACCGCCTGATGCGCGATTGGGGTGGCTGGGGCCGAGACCAAGCCCACTGGTTGATGCAACTGCATGAGGGGGAATGGCTGGGCGCCCATGGCGAAACGATTTACGTCTTGCTCAATGGACTGGGATTGATCTGGATGCTCAGCACCGGACTGCTGATGCTTCTGGGGAAATGGTTGAGGTGAAGGGGTAAGCTGGACCCTTGGCCCGCTACGGCAACTCACCAGTTGAGTTGCATCGATTCGCAATGACCGCAGAGGAAACAGCAACCAAGACCGAGGAGACCGCTGTAGCCAGCGCCACCGAGGAAGCCCCTGCCAAGAAGGCAGCCGCGGCCAAGGTCAGCACGCGCAAGCTGAGCGCCGAAGAGCTGATGCGCTCCTTTGAAGAAGGTCAGATCAAGTCCGATCTTCCTGACGTTTATGTGGGCGACACCGTCAAGGTGGGCGTCCGCATCCGTGAGGGCAACAAAGAGCGCGTTCAGCCCTATGAGGGTGTGGTGATCGCCAAGCGCCACGGCGGCATGCACGAAACCATCACCGTGCGCCGCATCTTCCAGGGCATTGGCGTGGAGCGAGTGTTCATGATCCACAGCCCCCAGGTGGCCTCCATCAAGGTGGAGCGCCGCGGCAAGGTGCGTCGCGCCAAACTTTTCTATCTGCGCGAGCGGATGGGCAAAGCCACCCGGGTCAAGCAGCGCTTCGATCGCTGACACAGCAGCCCGCCCAGGGCCGCTTCCGGTGCCTAGAGTCAGCACCGGCATTGGTGCATCGCCTCCTGCGCCGTTAGTTCAGTTGGTAGAACGCAGGTCTCCAAAACCTGATGTCGGGGGTTCGAGTCCTCCACGGCGCGTGCGATGCACCTTTTGTCCACTTTTTGAGGTTTGAATCGAGGCCTAAAGCATGGAATTGGATCTTCAACCTGGTGATGTTGTGAAGGTGCTCGAATCCGCAGCCCTCGGTTGGGTGCGGGCCAGGGTGATCCGCGTCAAATCCGGAGGTCGCGTTGTGGTTCAAAGCGATCAGGGTCGTGAATTCACAGCCCGGGGCAACCAGGTGCGCCTGATCGAACCCGCTGGTTTTCACAACTAGATCAAAGCAACTGCCTCACAAGCGCTCTGGGCGCTTCATCACCTCATTCAACCGGCCCTGTCACTTGGCAGTTGCCGGTTTTTTTATGCCCAAAAAATCACACGCTCCCCGGCAACAATTGGTTGACGGAGGGACCCTCCAGACCCAATACTGGTCTTTCCTCCAAGCGAGGACATGGGCGTGTTTCGAGCGCTGTAAACCCATCACTTTCACCGTGATTGGTTACTAACCAGCAGCCCGAAGTTCGGTCATGGGACCGTAGTTCAACCGGTTAGAGCACCGCCCTGTCACGGCGGAAGTTGCGGGTTCGAATCCCGTCGGTCCCGTTTTCACCTCAACAGCCTCAATGGTGCGTGTTCGTCTGGCCCCCAGCCCAACGGGAACGCTTCATATCGGCACCGCACGCACGGCGGTGTTCAACTGGCTGTACGCGCGGCGCCATGGCGGCGAGTTTGTGCTGCGCATTGAAGACACCGACAAAGAGCGCAGCAAAAGCGAATACACCAGCAACATCCTCGATGGCCTGAAGTGGCTGGGTATCGACTGGGATGCCGAGCCCGTCATCCAGAGCGAGCGGGTGGAGCAGCACCGCCAAGCAATCCAACAACTGCTGGATGCCGGGCTGGCCTACCGCTGTTACGCCTCGGAAGAGGAGCTCAACGCCATGCGCGAGGCCCAAATGGCCAACAAGAAAGCGCCGCGTTACGACAACCGCCACCGCAACCTCAGCCACGAGCAGGAAGCCGACTATCAAGCCGAGGGACGCCAAGCCACGGTGCGCTTCCGCATCGATGACAGCCGCAACATCCAATGGAACGACCTGGTGCGCGGCGCGATGAGCTGGAGCGGAGCCGACCTGGGCGGCGACATGGTGATCGCCCGGCGCGCTCCAGCCGATCAAATCGGCGATCCGCTTTACAACCTCGTGGTGGTGGTCGATGACGCCGCCATGGCCATCACCCATGTGATCCGCGGTGAAGACCACATCGCCAACACGGCCAAGCAACTGCTGCTCTACGAAGCCCTGGGGCTGCCGCTGCCTGAGTTCGCCCACACCCCGCTGATCCTCAACCAAGAGGGCCGCAAGCTCTCCAAGCGCGATGGCGTCACCTCGGTGAGCGACTTCCGCGGCATGGGCTACACCGCCAGCGCCCTGGCCAACTACATGACCCTGCTGGGCTGGTCGCCGCCGGAGGGCATGGGCGAGCGCTTCTCCTTGGCGGAGGCCGCCAAGGTGTTCGACTTCCAGCGCGTCAACAAAGCTGGTGCCCGCTTCGATTGGGACAAGCTCAACTGGCTCAATGGCCAGGTGCTGCATGAGCTTGGTGCCGCAGAACTCAACCGCAAGCTCACCCCGCTTTGGCAGGAGGCAGGCTTTGAGACCAGCGGCCGCAGCCAAGCTTGGCTGGAGCAACTCTGCGAGCTGCTGGGCCCCTCCCTGACGCTGCTGGCCGATGGCGTCGAGCAAGCCCGACCGTTTTTTGAAACGCCCTCCCTCAAAGAGGACGCTCAGCAGCAACTGCAACAACCCGGAGCCAAAGAGGCCCTCAAGGCCCTGCTCAGCTCACTGAGCGACGAGCCGCTGCAGGCCGAACAGGCCAAAGCCCTAATCAGCGATGCCTGCAAGGCCGCCGATGTGAAAAAAGGCGTGCTGATGAAATCGCTCCGCGGTGCCTTGATGGGGCAACTGCAGGGGCCTGATCTGATGGAGAGCTGGCTGCTACTGAACGCGGCCGGGCAAGACCGCGGGCGCATCAGCAGCGCCCTCGGCTGAGCCGGCCTCGGCCTCCAGATCAGGCTGCACCAAGCCCAAGCGGCGCGCCAACCAAGGCGCCGTGAGGCCTTGGAGGCCCACGGTCATCAGGATCGTGAGGAACACCAAACCCTGCAGGCGTCCAGCGCCTGAAAAGCCAGCGGCTTCCAAGCGAATCGCAAACAAACTGGCCACCGCGGCCGTGACGATGCCGCGGGGGGCCATCCAACTGAGCATCAACTTCTGCTTCCACTGCAGGGGCAAGCCTGTGCTGGCCAATGAGATCGCCAGCGGGCGCACCACCACCATCAGCACCAACACACAACCAACCCCGCCCAGCCCCAAGGGGCTGAGTTCCCGCCACGAAACATCAGCAGCCAGCAGCGGAAACAGCACCGTGATCGCCAATTGGGCCAGCTGGCGAATGAAGTCATCAAGCTGCTGCGGCTCCGAGGACGGCCGGCGCCCCACCACCACCCCAGCGGCGACCGCCGCTGGAAATCCCGATTCCGACAGCTGGGCGTCGCAGCCGCCATACATCAAAAACAAAATGCCCAGCGTGAGCTGAACCCTCAGACCCAAAACCCCGGAATCGGCAGGCAAACGCCTCAGCAGTTCAGAGAGCAACAGGCCGCTGAGCAAGCCCATGGCCACGCCAAATCCCAAGCGCAGCAATAGTCCAGCGGCCACGCCCTGCCAGCCGGTGCGATCTCCCAGCACCAGCTCCAGCAGCATCACCGCCAGCACAGCGCCAATCGGTTCAAGCACCAGGCCCTCTCCCTCCAGCACCTCACCTAGGGGCTCTTGCAGGCGCATCTGCTGCACCAGGGGATTCACCACCGTGGGGCCGGTGGCCAAGACGATGGCGCTGAACACCGCGGCCAACGACCAGTTCAAACCAGCCAGCCAGTGGGCCGCCAGAAAGGCTCCGCCAAAGGCCACCAACAGGCGCACCGCCACGATGCGCAGCACAGCCGTGCGCAGCTCACCGCCGGGGAGCCGCAGCTTGAGGCCGCCTTCAAACAGCACCAGGCTCACCAGCAGGCCGACCACGGTGCCGAGGCTGGAGCCCAAATCCAGCGGTTCAACCCAATGGAAACCGGCGCGGCCCACCACCAGACCACTGACGAGCAACAGCACCACTGCCTGCAGGCTCGTGAGCTTGGCCACCAGCTGGGCCGTGGCCCCGGAGGCCATGGTGATGCCCCAGAGCAGATTGAGCCGCTCAGCGCTCATTCAAGACCCGTGAACTGGGGTTCGACATGCACAGCCAGCACAGCCCGCGGACGAACCACAAAGTATTCACCCTCCAGCTCGGTGATGGGCACATTCACAAAAGCCTGGGCATCGGGCTTGTTGAGGCTCTCGGCATACCAGGTCTGAAAGCTCTCGAGATCAGGAAACTGAATCTGGTGTCGATGGCCGCCTTCGAGCAAGAGATGCACGGCATAGCGGCTCGGGCGACGGCTCATGAGCTGTGCAGGTCTCACCCAAGGATGCCGGATGGCAGGCTGTGGGCCAATTCCAGCGTCTGATGGGCAGCACAACCAAGCCTCTGTTGCTGCTGGTGGATGGGCATTCCCTGGCCTTCCGCAGCTTCTACGCCTTCTCCAAGGGGGGCGAAGGGGGCTTAAGCACCCAAGACGGCATCCCCACCAGCGTGACCTATGGCTTCCTCAAAGCGCTGCTGGACAACTGCAAAAGCCTCAAACCCCAAGGGGTGGTGATCGCCTTTGACACCGCTGAGCCCACCTTCCGGCACAAAGCCGATGAGACCTACAAAGCCAACCGCGATGTAGCCCCTGATCACTTCTTCCAGGACGTCGACAACCTGCAAGAGATCCTCAAGGGCTGCCTTGATATCCCCCTCTGCCTAGCCCCGGGCTTCGAAGCCGACGACGTGCTCGGCACCCTGGCCAACCGCGGCGCCAACGAGGGATGGCGGGTGCGAATCCTCTCGGGCGACCGCGACCTGTTCCAGCTGGTGGATGACCAGCGCGACATCGCTGTCCTTTATATGGGCGGCGGCCCCTACGCCAAAAGCAGCGGCCCCACGGAGATCCGTGAAGAGGGCGTTGTCAGCAAACTCGGCGTGATGCCCAACAAGGTGGTGGACCTCAAGGCCCTCACCGGTGACAGCAGCGACAACATCCCGGGGGTGCGCGGTGTTGGCCCCAAAACAGCCATCAACCTGCTGAGCGAAAACGGTGATCTCGATGGGGTCTACAAGGCGCTTGAAGCCCTGAGCGACCCCAAAGCCAACAGCGGAGCTCTCAAAGGGGCGCTCAAGGGCAAGCTCAGCAACGACAAGGAGAACGCCTACCGCTCGCGGATGCTGGCGGAAATCCTGATCGACATTCCCCTGCCCGAAGATCCGCGGTTGGGTCTGGGCCTGGTGGAGCTGGGGGCCCTGCGTCAGCGGTTGGAGGAGCTGGAGCTCAACAGCCTGCAGCGGCAGAGCGAAAAATTTGCCGAGCTCTTTTCAGCCGCTGGCCAACTCAGCTTGGACACCGGTAGCTCTGCCGATCTCAGCGAAGCGCTGAGCGAACCGGAGAGCGAAACGCCCACAACTCCTCCGCTCAAACCGCAGCTGATCACCAGCTCCGCTCAACTCCAAGCCCTGGTGAGCCAGCTGCAGCAACGCAGCGCCGATGCCCCAGCCGTGGCCATCGACACCGAGACCACCGACCTCAACCCCTTCCGCGCGCAGCTGGTGGGCTTGGGTTTCTGCTGGGGTGAAGCCGACAACGATCTGGCCTACATCCCGATCGGCCACAGCGGCGCCGAAGGGCAATTACCCCTTGCCGAGGTGCTCGAGGCCCTGGCCCCTTGGCTGGCCAGTCCAACGCAGCGGAAATGCCTGCAGAACGCCAAATACGACCGGCTGGTGCTGCTGCGCCATGGGCTGGAGCTCAATGGCGTGGCCGTCGACACCCTGCTGGCCGACTATCTGCGCGACGCCTCAGCTCGCCACAACCTCGAGGAATTGGCGCAGCGCCATTACGGCTTCCGCCCCACCAGCTTCAGCGATCTCGTGGGCAAAGGGCAGACCTTTGCCGATGTGCCCATCGAAGCCGCAGCCCAGTACTGCGGCATGGACGTGCACCTCACCTACCGCTTAGCCATTGATCTGGTGCAACAACTCGAGCAACTCGGAGAAGCCTTGCCGCAGTTGCTCTCGGAACTGGAACTGCCGCTGGAGCCGGTGCTGGCACAAATGGAAGCCACCGGCATCCGCATCGATGTGCCCTACCTACAGGAGCTGGGCCAATCGATGGGCGACAAGCTGCAGCAACTCGAGCAGCAAGCCATCGCTGCGGCTGGCGAGGAGTTCAACCTGGCCTCCCCCAAACAGCTGGGCGAGCTGCTGTTCAACACCCTGGGGCTGGACCGCAAGAAATCAAGAAAGACCAAAACCGGCTGGAGCACCGATGCCGCGGTGCTGGAAAAACTCGAAGACGCCCATCCGGTGGTGCCCCTGGTGCTGGAGCACCGCACCTTGAGCAAGCTCAAGAGCACCTATGTCGATGCCCTGCCCCAGCTGGTGGAAAGCGAGACCGGGCGGGTGCACACCGATTTCAACCAGGCGGTGACGGCCACCGGACGGCTCTCCAGCAGCAACCCCAACCTGCAGAACATTCCGGTGCGCACGGCCTACAGCCGCCAGATCCGCAAAGCCTTCCTGCCCCAGAAGGACTGGACCCTGCTCAGCGCCGACTACAGCCAGATCGAGCTGCGCATCCTCACCCACCTCTGCGGCGAAGAGGCCTTGGTGGAGGCCTACAACAGCGGCGATGACGTGCATGCGCTCACAGCCCGCCTGCTACTGGATAAGAGCGAGGTGAGCGATGAGGAGCGGCGCCTGGGCAAAACCATCAACTTCGGGGTGATCTACGGCATGGGCGCCCAACGCTTTGCCCGCGCCACTGGGGTCAGCCAAGCCGAAGCCAAGGAGTTCCTCAGCCGCTACAAGCAGCGCTACCCCAAGGTGTTTGCGTTCCTGGAATGGCAGGAGCGCCTGGCCCTCAGCCGCGGCTACGTGGAAACGCTGATGGGGCGCCGGCGGCCCTTCCATTTCGATCCCCAAGGCCTTGGGCGGCTCAAGGGCACCGATCCCGCTGAAATCGATCTCGATGTGGCCAGGCGCGGCGGCATGGAAGCCCAGCAACTGCGGGCCGCCGCCAATGCCCCGATCCAGGGCTCCAGCGCCGACATCATCAAAAAAGCGATGGTGGATCTGCAGCAGCTGCTGCTCGACCAGCAACTGCCGGCCCGGCTGCTGCTGCAGGTGCACGACGAACTGGTGCTCGAGTGCGCTCCCAATGCGCTCGCCACGGTGCAGAGCAGCGTGCAACGCACGATGGAGCAGGCCGTGAGTCTGAGCGTGCCGTTGGTGGTTGAGATCGGTAGTGGCCCCAACTGGATGGAGGCGAAATAACAGAGATCCCGGCTGGAACGTAACCTCCGGTTCTGCGCCTGTTCTTGCCGTGTCCCTGCGCTTCACCAACAGCCTCACCAGCCGCACTGAAGCGTTCGAGCCTCTTGAGGCCGGCAAAGCCACGATCTACTGCTGCGGCGTCACGGTCTATGACCTCTGCCACTTGGGCCATGCCCGCAGCTACATCAACTGGGATGTGCTGCGCCGCTACCTGATCTGGCGCGGCTACGACGTCACCTACGTCCAGAACTACACCGACATCGACGACAAGATCCTCAAACGGGCTGCCGAAGAAGGAAGCTCGATGCAGGCGGTGAGTGAACGCAATATCGAGGCCTTTGAAATCGACATGGGGCGGCTCAACATCTTGCCGGCCGATCGCATGCCCAGGGCCACCCGCTGCATTGATGGCATCCAGCAGCTCATTCGTGAATTGGAAGCCAAAGGTGCTGCCTATAGCGCTGATGGCGATGTCTACTTCGCCGTTGCCAAGGCAAACGACTACGGCAAGCTCAGCGGCCGCGATCCCAACGAACAGCAGCAAGGCGCCAGTGGCCGCACCGCAGAAGGCGAAGAGAGCCGCAAGCGCCACCCCTTTGATTTCGCCCTCTGGAAAGGAGCCAAGGAAGGCGAACCCAGCTGGGATTCACCCTGGGGACCAGGGCGGCCGGGATGGCACATCGAATGCTCAGCGATGGTGCGCCAGGAGCTGGGCCTGACGATCGACATCCATCTGGGCGGCGGCGATTTGGTGTTCCCGCACCACGAAAACGAAATCGCCCAATCAGAAACCGCTAACGGCACGACCCTGGCGAAGTTGTGGATGCACAACGGCATGGTCAATGTCGGCGGCACCAAGATGTCGAAATCGCTCGGCAACTTCACCACGATCCGGGCGCTGCTCGACAGCGGCGTCTCGCCGATGACCCTGCGTCTGTTTGTGCTGCAGGCCCATTACCGCAAGCCTCTCGACTTCACAGCAGAAGCCCTCGATGCGGCAGCCAACGGCTGGAAGGGTCTCAACAGCGCGCTGCTACTGGGCGAGCGCCATGGCGAGGCCTTGGGCTGGAGCAGCGGCGCAGGCGAACTGAGCAGCGAGCTGGAGGAGCAGCGGCAGCGCTTCATCGAGGCCATGGATGACGACCTCAACAGCTCCGGCGGCCTGGCGGTGCTGTTTGAACTGGCCCGGCCCTTGCGGGCCCTGGCCAACCGCCTGGAGCGCGGTGATGCGATCACCGCCGATGACCAGGGACTCGCGGGCCAGTGGCAACTGCTGCAAGATCTGGCCGGCGCGCTTGGGCTAGCCACTGAAATCACAGCACCGAGCAGCGATGGTGATGACGGCGCACGGATCAGCGACTTGATCGAGGCCCGCAAGAGCGCCAAAGCCAACAAGGACTACGGCGAAGCTGACCGCATCCGCGCCGAACTCAAAGCCGAAGGCATCGAGCTGATCGACAAACCCGGCGGCATCACCGACTGGATTCGGGCCTAGGCCTGATGGGCAGCCTCAATGGTGTCGAGCGAAATTTCAATCACCCGTGAGCCATGGCGGGTGAGGGGCAGCTGGCGCACAAAACAGCGGCCGCGCGGAGCATCCACGCTGAGCACCTGAAAACAACGGCTGTCACCTGGCAACTGCAGGCGAACTCCCTGATGAAGGTTCATGACATTCCCCGTTCAGAGAACAGAAAGGCGCTAACGCCTCTGAACTATTGAACAGCTCCAAGGACTCGCCGTAAGCAGTTGTACTCATTCCCTGACCCGCGTCGCGCAAGACGCGCAACGAGCGGCGTCAGCTTTGCGGTGGCTGCTGATCGCGCATCATCCGCTCCATCTTGCGAATGCGCGGCACCATCGCCTCCCACACCTCCTTTTGAAAGCCCGGCTCGCAATTAGCTGCCAAGGCATCGATGTCTTCGCCGCGGCCAAAGGCATCAATCAGCTGTCGCTCGTAGCGAGCGCGCTCAATGAAATTCCAACGCTTGATCCAGTCCATCAATGGCATCGATTTAACCGAACCAACTGCGCAGAAGATCCCACACCGAGACCAACAATCCAAAGGCAATCACCGGTGGCGCCACCCAGCGCAACAGCAGCATCAGCCCCTGGCGCACGACCTTGGGGGCCCCGCTGCTGCTGAGGTCGTCTTCGAAGCGACTGGGCAGCACCCAACCCAGCAGCACGGCCAGCAGCAACCCGCCCAGGATCAACAGCACCCCGCCAAAGACCGAATCCATCCAGCCGAGCACTCCAAGCGAGGTGGCTGCCGGCAAGCCCAGCACAAAGATCACCGCCGCACTCACCCACACCGCCTTGGACCGGCTCCAACCGAGACGATCGATCAAACAGGCCACGGGCACCTCTAGCAGCGAAACCGCTGAGGTGATCGCCGCCAAATAGGCCAGAGCAAAAAACACCACGGCCACCACCTGGCCGCTCACACCCAACGACGACAAGCCCGTGGGCAGAGCAATGAAGATCGTGCCCAAGGTGGAGCTGCTGATCACCTCGCTCAGACCAAAGCTCATCACCACCGGGAAGGTGACCATGCCCGCCAACAAGCCAACGGCGGTGTCCATGCCCACAACCGCCAGGGCTTCGCGGGGCAGATGGGCACGGCGATCGAGATAGGCCGCGTAGGCAAGGATGCAGCCGATGCCCGTGCCGATCGAGAAGAAGGCCTGGGTGAAGGCATTGCGAATGGTGGTGGGATCCAGCAGCTGAGCGCCGTCCCAACGCAGCAAAAAGGTGCGATAGCCGCTGGCGGCACCCTCCAGACCCGAGGCCCAAATCGCCAGGGCGATCAACACCACAAACAGCAGCGGCAACCCCCAGCGCGACAGACGTTCAATGCCTTTTTGCACCCCGCCAGCCACCACCAGGGCGGTCAGCAGAAGGCTGATCAGCTGACCCAACAGCGCCGTGCGGCCGCCACTGAGGCCAGCGAAGAACTCCTCGGCGGCCCCCATGTCTTGGGGCAAGCCAGCCAAGGCGGACTGCAGCAGGGTGACGCCGGTCCAGCCCATCAACACGGCGTAAAACGCCAAGATTCCGCAAGCCGCCAGAACAAACAGCCAGCCCATCGGTTGCCAGCGACGGCCAGCGGCCGCCACCGGCGCCAGCAGGGGGCTTTGGCCGGTGCTGCGGCCCAAGACCATTTCCGCCACCAAGACCGGCAGACACACCACCAGCACGATCAGCACATACAGGAACAAAAACGCCCCACCGCCCCCTTGGGAGGCGCGATAGGCAAAGCCCCAAAGGTTCCCCAGACCAACGGCACTGCCAGCCGCGGCCAGCACAAACCCAAGGCCTGAGCGCCACTTCTCCCGCGCTGCCATCCCTTCTCCCACCAGCCCAATGCCGCGCCAGCCTGCCAGTGATTGGCCAATTCGATGGGAGACTGGGTGCCCTCTAAGGCAGTGGCCGTGAAAGCTCTCAGCGTGCTGGGCTCCACCGGCTCCATCGGAACGCAAACCCTCGAAATCGTTGAGGAGTTTCCCGAGCGCTTCCGCGTGGTGGCCCTCACCGCCGGCCGCAACTTGGCGTTGCTGTGCAAGCAGGTGCAGCGCCATCAGCCCGAAGTGGTGGCCCTGGCCGATCCCGCCCTGCTGAGTGAGCTGCGCGAGCGACTCCAGGCTCTGAACCTGCCGCGCTGTCCTGAACTGGTGGCCGGCAACGAGGGGCTCTGCCAGGCCGCCGCCTGGAGCAGCGCCGATCTGGTGGTCACTGGAATCGTGGGCTGCGCGGGCCTCCTGCCCACCCTGGCGGCGATTGAAGCCGGCAAAGATCTGGCCCTGGCCAACAAAGAAACCCTGATTGCCGCTGGGCCGGTGGTGCTGCCGGCACTGGAGCGCAGCGGCAGTCGCCTGCTGCCGGCTGATTCCGAGCACTCGGCGATCTTCCAGTGCCTTCAGGGCACCCCCTGGGCTGATACCGCCCGGCTCTCCACGGGTGTGCCCACACCCGGGCTGCGCCGCATCCAACTCACCGCCTCTGGCGGTGCCTTCCGCGACTGGGCTGCCGCCGATCTAGCCAAGGCCACGGTGGCCGATGCCACCAGCCACCCCAACTGGAGCATGGGGCGCAAGATCACGGTGGATTCCGCCTCATTGATGAACAAGGGGCTGGAAGTGATCGAAGCCCACTACCTCTATGGCGTGGATTACGACCACATCGAAATCGTGATCCACCCGCAATCGATCATCCATTCGATGGTGGAGCTGGCCGATTCCTCGGTGCTGGCGCAGCTGGGCTGGCCCGACATGAAGCTGCCGATCCTCTATTGCCTCAGCTGGCCGGAGCGACTGGAAACCCCTTGGCGCAGGCTCGATCTCACGGAACTGGGGCAGCTCACCTTCCGAGCCCCGGATCCAGCCAAATACCCCTGCATGGATCTGGCCTATTCCGCCGGACGCGCCGGCGGCACGATGCCGGCTGTGCTCAATGCCGCCAACGAGCAGGCGGTGGCCCTCTTCCTCGAGGAGCGCATCCATTTCCTCGATATCCCCAAGCTGATTGAGGCCGCCTGCGATCGCCACCGCAACGATCTCAAAGCCCAGCCCAGCCTCGATGATGTGCTTGCTGTGGATCAATGGGCACGCCGCTTCGTACGAGACACCAGCAGCGTGCCGCTGGCGGCGTAACAACCAGCCGAAGAGATTCTGCAACCGTCAGGACTGGCCAGGCAGCGTCATTAGCAAGGCAATGAGAGAGTCTGAGCTAGGCCATGTCCCTAAAAGCAGTTGAGTGCCCCGGTGATGTGTGCCACAGCCATCACGGCGGCCACGAAGTGGAGCGCACTGAACTCCAGCAGAACCTGGAAGGCCATGGCCACGACTGGTGCGAGCGCCTAGCTGAGCGTATCTACGAGATGTCTGTCGACACCTTCTCCCAGATGGTGCTGCCGATGCTGCAGCAACAGGGCTGGCAGCGGCGACACCTGGACTGGGAGTTCAAGCTCTCGGAAGAACCAATGGAGGTGGAGCGCACCCTGGCTGACGGCACCATCAATGCCGTGGAAAGCTTCTTCCGCAGCAGCGAGGTGCAGCGCCTGTTTGTGCAAGAACTGGTGGGCGGCACCTACGCCGAAGCCGACCACAACAACCTGCGCTCCAAAGCCGTGCGCCAGGTGATCGAGACGGAACTGTTGGCCTTCTTGAGCGAGCACAACGAGGAGTTGCTCGACCGGGTTGGCGAGGCCCTGATGGGCGAAGCCCATGGCGACTTTGACCTGGCTCGCCAGCAGGCCAAAGATGGCCTCGACGATGTGCATCACCTGCTCGTCAACCACAGCGAGGCGATTCGCTAAGCCAGCCCGATCAAAACGCCCTATTGATGCATCTGGTTGAACCAGTAGCCGGCCAAGATCCATGAGGACCACAGGAACATGGCGAGGAACAACCAGTTCAACCAAGGGGGGCGCCGGTCGTTCTCAAACATTGCTGCGCAGCCACCAGAAGGCACATCTGCAGCCTAAATCGGCCCTTTGGCATCGCAGCGATTGGGAAATCTTGCTGAACCCCATCACCCTCGAGCCAGGGAATTTCCACACTGAAGGCGACGTCTTTTTGTGGCCCATGACGGACCCCAACAAGGAGATCCAACTTCTGGAGAGTCCTGACGTTGAGCACTACAGCGCTGAACAGATCCAAGCGGTGATGGTCGACTCCTGGTACCGCGGTGGTGAGCGGTATTGGCGCATCGATCAACAGCCCAGCAGCGACGGCTGGGTGGGCACACGCCACTACGACGACTGATGCAAGACATCGTTCAAGAGCTGCGCTCAATCCAGACCCTGCTGGATTGCTTAATGGAGAAGCGCTTGCAGCTGCCCAGCGGCCGTCGCGCCCAGCTGGAGCGCACCTGCGATCAGTTTCAGCAGGTCATGAGCAGCCTGGCCAAGGTGCCAGGGGCGGGTGAGGAGCAACAAACCCAGCAACTCAGGGAGCTGCTCAGCGCAATTGAGGAGCTGCATCTCTGCCTGGAGCCCCTGGAAGCGCCCTGCAGCGATCTTGTAGCCAGGCTGCCGTAAGCCGGTCGCCCCAACAGGCGAAGGGGGCATCGCCCCAGCCGTGGAAGCCGTTGTGGCCGCCGCCCCGGCTGATCACCACCTCAAAGGCGCGGTGGCGGCCCTGCTGCCCCTGGGCTTCAGCGACGGGCACCCATGGGTCATCGTCGGCCTGCAGCAGGAGCGTTGGGGTGCGCAGTTGGCCCAAGCGAGGCGCTGGGCTGGCCTGCTGGTAGTAGCGCTCCACATCGCCATAGCCCCAGCGCGGCGCGGTGATCAGATCATCAAAGTCACGGATGCTGTGCACCTGCTGCAGGCCCTCGCGTTCAGCGGGCGTCACTGAGCTGTCGTCCTCCAGGGTTTGCGCCACCAAACGGCGCATCAACCAGCGCTGATAAATGCGATTGCGGGGCCGCTCAATCGAGGCCGAACACGCCGCCAAATCCAAGGGGCTGCTGGTGCAGACCAAGCCATCGAGGGCATCGGCCTGCTCCAGGCAGGCGTTGAGCAGGATCGTGCCCCCCAGGGAAATGCCTGCCCCCAGCAGCGGCTTGCCGCCGGCCAGCTGCCGGGCGCGCTCGAGCACAGGCCAGAGATCACGGTTGCAGTGGGCCGCGTAGGTGCCTGAGGCCAAAGCCCGCCCCTTCCCGGCCCCACGCAGGTTGAGGCGCAGCACAGAAAAGCCAGCGGCCTGCAGCGCCAAGCCCATGCGCCTGAGGCCTTCGCGATCGCTGTGGCCGCCGAGGCCATGCAGCAACAACACCAGGGCCTGGGCATCGGGGCAATGGTCGAGAACCGCCAGCAACTGGCCGCCGCAAGCCATGGGTACCCGCACGTGCTCACCGAGGTCAACGGGCAGCCGCGGTGGCTTCAAGGTGTCGCGCAGGGTTTGCAGGTCCCCGCCCAGCCAGGGCAAGCGAGCCCGGAAGCCGGCTGCTGCGATCTCACTCCACCCGGACTGGCTCAACGCTTCAAAGGATCGGCAACATCTCCTGCTCGACGCTGCGGGCTACCGCTTGGGCCCGTGCACCTCGGCGCCGGCGTAAACGCCGAAGCCGCAGGATTAAAGGATCAATGTCGCATTCCTTGTGCCAGCAGCGCTCGAAGCGCCGCCGCAACCCCGGTGGAACCGAGGAAGAGGAAGGGTTGGGTGTTGGGAACTGGGGCATCTCATCTCACGCGCCTCGATGGCCGGAAACTAGTGACGCCAGAAGCGTTCAGCCTGCGCAGAAGTACTCAAAAGGGCTCAGTCACATTTGGTCAGGCCAGGGGCTGGACCAGTCACAGTTCTGTGATTCGCATGGGTCTTAATGAAAGTGCGGAACGAAACAGGCCCCCGGAGCCAGCCGCGAACACGTCACTTCGAACTCCGCTGCCGGGCAGTGGAGTTTTTTTTTGGCCAAGCCCAGGAAAGACCCAGTACGCTCCCGTCCATGGCGTTCACCCTTCCACTGATCGCAGCCCTACTGGGCGGAAGCCTGGTCAGCCAGGTGCCCTTGCAGGTGCAGCCTTACCGCGGCGGCAGCGAGGAGGAGAGCAGCGCGGAAGAGCCGCGCCCTGAAGCCGAGAACGACAGCGTCGACAACGACTGGCTGCGCGTACCGAGTGACGAGCCCGAGGAGAGGGCCTCGGAGCTCCAAGCCCCGCCGCTAACCCCGCCACCGGCCTTCAACAAACGCCGGTTCAAGAAACCCACGGTGCGCCCAGGCCTGCCCCGGTCCCTGCACATCGACAGCATTGAGCCCATTGATCGGTGAGCAGTCGCTGATCCGGTGATGCTCGTAACACTCCGGTCGTCAGAAAAGTGCGACGTTTCGCGAACTCACAGCTGATTCGGGGCTTTTCCCGAGCAGCGTGGTCCGCAATCGGAGGTTGCCATGACCATTGGATCGTCTCCGCACCGCAGCCTGGGTCCAACCCTGGTGTGGCTCGAAGCCCGTCTGGCCGAACTCGAGGCGAAGGGTGACTACGAAGCCAGCTTTGCCCTGACCAGCGAAATGGCTGACTGGTTAATGCGCTCGCCCGAAGCCATGCATGAGCCCCTGCTGGTGCCGCCCACCATCGCCAGCCTTAATCCGTAGCGATTCCGCATAAAGGCCGTTAGCCTTTTGCCCATCGAGTTCGGTCAAGCGTCGATGGGCAGCGCTGCTGCAGCGGTGGAAAACCTGGTGGTGATTGGTTCCGGCCCTGCCGGCTACACCGCAGCTCTTTACGCCGCACGGGCCAACCTGAGCCCCTTGCTCATCACCGGTTACCAAGACGGTGGCATCCCTGGTGGTCAGCTGATGACCACCACCCACGTTGAAAATTTCCCCGGCTTCCCCGACGGGATCCTTGGTCCTGAGTTGATGGACCGGATGAAGTCCCAAGCCGTGCGCTGGGGAACCCGGCTGATCGAGGCCGATGCCGAAGCCCTCGATCTCTCCCAGCGGCCCTACAAAATCCAAGTGGACGGCCAAACCGTTGTGGCCCACAGCGTGATCCTGGCCACTGGAGCCAGTGCCAATCGGCTGCACATCGACGGGGAAGACACCTACTGGAGCCGCGGCATCAGCGCCTGCGCCATCTGTGATGGCGCTACACCGCAATTCCGCAAAGCCGAATTGGCCGTTGTTGGCGGCGGCGATTCCGCTTGCGAAGAAGCGGTCTACCTCACCAAGTACGGCTCCCATGTGCACCTAATCGTGCGCAAAGACAGCCTGCGGGCCAGCCGGGCCATGGCCGATCGCGTCTTGGCCAATCCCCAGATCACCGTGCATTGGAACCGCCAGGTGGGCGGCTTTGGTGGTGATCAATGGCTCGAGCAACTGCAGCTGCAAGACAGCGAAGGCAGCGCCTGCGAAACCCTGGCGGTGAAGGGCCTCTTTTATGCCATTGGCCACACCCCCAACACCCGCCTGGTGAAAGGGCAACTCGAGCTCGATGCCAAGGGTTATTTGGTGATCGAAGGCGGCTCCCCCAATACCAGCAAAGAGGGCGTGTTTGCCGCTGGTGATGTAGCCGATGCCCAGTGGCGCCAAGCGATCACCGCCGCCGCCAGTGGCTGCCAAGCGGCCCTGGCTGCCGAGCGCTGGCTCAGCCACCACGATCTGGCGGTCACAGTCAGCCGCGAGGAGGTGGAGCCCAAAGCCGCGGAACTGCCTCAGCCCACCACCACGGCCACCGAAGCCGATTTCAGCGCAGACGCTCTCTGGCAAGGCGGCAGCTATGCCCTGAGGCGGCTGTATCACGAGAGCCCCAAACCGCTTCTGGTGACCTACACCTCACCGAGTTGCGGGCCATGCCATGTGTTCAAGCCGCAGCTGAAGCGGGTGCTCAATGAACTCGAGGGCGCCGCCCAGGGGGTGGAAATCAACCTGGAAGACGAACCCGAGATCGCCGCGCAGGCCGGAGTGACCGGCACGCCGACGGTGCAACTCTTCTACGGGAAAGAGCTCAAAAAGCAATGGCGCGGGGTTCAGCAGCGCAGCGAGGTCAAGCAGGCGATTGAAGCGCTGCTTTAACGGCGGCGCGGCGGGCCACCGGCGTTGCGTTCGCGGTAGGTGATGCGGCCACGGCTGAGGTCATAGGGGCTGATCTCCACCAGCACCTTGTCGCCAGCCAACAATTTGATGCGGAACTTGGTGAGCTTGCCTGCGGCTCGGCAGAGGCACTGGTGACCAGCCGGCTGCTCGAGAGTGACCAGGTAAAAACCGTTCCCCTGTTCCTTCTCAATAACTCCGGAGGTTTCAATCATGTAACTCGCCTAGGCCGTGAATTTCCAGAAATCCCACTTTAATGCCCAGCTTGGAGAAGCAGGCATCAGCCATTAAGGGGCTTAAGGAACGACCCCAGGAGCGGGAATGATCTGTACAACTCCCCCCTCTCCAGGGGCCATGACCTTCGGCATGCCAAGCACTTGAGGCTGATCAAGCATGGGGACACCAAGCAACATTTGCTCCTGCCCCTGCGCCCTGAGGTCATAAGCCAATTCATTTAGCTGAAGAAAGGCTTTGAGATCAACACGATGAACGACATTGAAGCGGCGCTGATCTGGAGGAAGGTTGATGAACATAAGCATTACCACATTCCACCCAGCAGCCAAGGCAACCAGTGTGGAAATAATGCCAGCGCGGCGGCCATGTCCTGGCCAATAACGCTCAAGAACCAAATAAAGTCCAGCGCCAACTAAGAAGACAAATAAACCCGACAAGAGAGCAACTCGCATATAAAAATTTTGCGAGTAAACACTGCGGTCTTCAGTGTCAACACCTGCCTCCCTCACTTGCAAAAGCAACGTTGGAGATTGCTCAGCAATGCCAGCTTGAGCCAGCTCCGCATCGCGAATTGGCATCAAGACATTATCAAGCTCAGCCTGATAACCATCAGCGACTGTTTGAGAGCCCAGCTTGTATGTGGTTGTTGGATAATGGATGCGAACACTTTGAGCCCCAGCCCTTTGGAGCTCTTGCTTGACATGCAACAGCATGTAATTAGACAGCTCACTATTGCTAGGCAACCCCACCCCAGCAAACTGCACACTAATCGGGAGTCCAGCCAAAGGGAGTGCCGCGAGCTCGAGGCCTTGAACAGCTTGGTCAATCGCAGCAGCCATACTGCGCTGCTGCACAGCAATCCTTGGGAAGCTCGCTTCCCTCAAAATTGGGCTCTGCAGCTTTGAGGCACCAAGGTCATGGGAGCCGCGCACCCACTGCGAAGCCCGTTGGAAGTCACCGGAATAACTCAACCAAAGTTGAAAGGTTGAATGACCAGCACAGAACAAAAGGATTGCCGAGCCCAATCCAAAGATGTAGGTCCGCTCATTTCGATTTAAACGAAGACGAGCCCCTCGAAACAAGCGCATCAAGCTACTAATTGCTTCGTTAATCCTGATCAGTTCTGAGAGGACTGCAACAAACCGTCTATCAATAACAGCGACGGATCGAAAACAAGCTGAAAAGATGGAAGCAGAGCTGACACCCCCCCTCAGCACGCCATGCATTGGCAATGAAATCCAAAGCTCAGCCTTCACTGCTGCTTCACAAGCCCTACGGGGTGTTGAGCCAATTCACGCCTGAAGTAGGCAGCCGTTGGGACTGCCTGGCCTCCTTGGTGCCGATCAAAGGCGTCTATGCCGCTGGGCGTTTGGATGCCGATAGCGAGGGGCTGCTGCTGCTCACCAGCGACGGAGCGTTGCAGCATCAACTCACCAATCCACGCTTTGGCCACTGGCGCCAATACCGGGCCCAAGTGGAAGGGGCGCCCACAGAAGCTGATCTCGAACCGCTCAGACGGGGCATCCAGCTCAAAGACGGTCCCAGCCGCCCGGCACGGGCCCAATTGCTGGATCCATCAGTCGCTGCGGGCATCGCTGAGCGCAATCCCCCCATCCGCCACCGGCTCAGCGTGCCCACCCGTTGGTTGGAACTGGAGCTCACCGAGGGCCGCAACCGTCAGGTACGGCGGATGACCGCAGCCATTGGCTTTCCCACGCTGCGGCTGATCCGCTGGAGCCTGGATCTGATGGACGGCCAGCCGCCGCTGAACCTTGATGGCATGGAGCCAGGCCAGTGGCGCTGGGTATCAGCCGCCGAGGAGAAACGGCTCAAGCAACTGGGCCGTTAGCCCAGCACGTCTTGCAGCTCACGCACGGTCATCAATTGGCCGTAGTAGTAGTTCGCCTGGGCGCGGGCAGCTGGATCCTCCAAGCCATCGATGGCGTCAGGGCCGATCGAAGCCCACAGGCTGTTGCCGCAAGCGCGATCCAAGGCAGCCGTGGCTTCGGACTCCATGTTGGCCAAGCGCCGTTGCAAGTTTTTGATCTGGGCAATGGCCATGGGCTCAGAAAGGCAGTTTCTTCTTGGCGTCCTTATCGAGATCGGCTTCCATCTCGCGCAAGCGCTTGAGGATGCTGCTGAAGTATTCCTCCAGATATCCCTCAAGGGAAGTGGTCTCCGCTGGATCCAGGCCAAAGGCTTCGTAGCTCTCCTCCATCGGCGCTTTGAGGCTGACGCCACCACCGGTGACCTCGGCAAAGGCCAAACGCTCGGCAATGTTGACGCCGGGCTCAAAGAACGACACCAGACCCTGCATCGATTGCATCAAGGCGGGTGGGACGCGGATCACGCGGGCCTCCTTGCGGGCCAGGCGCTCACACAGCTGCACCACTTCGCCGGTGTTCCAGGCCTTGGGGCCCACCACCGGATAGCTGCCACCAATGGTTTGCTCACGGCCTAAGGCAGCCACAGCAAAGCGGGCCACGTCTTGGGTGTTCATGTAGGCGATCGGCGTGCTGCTGCCGCTCACCCAAACGGTTTGTGACTCCAGAACGGGAATGGCAAATTGCCCGATGACGCCCTGCATGAAGGCGCAGGTGCGCAGGATCGTGACGTCGAAATCACCCTCCAACAGCATCTGCTCGGTGCAGTGCTTGATGTCCATCAGAGGCACCGAGCGAAAGCGCTCGGCCTCCAGCAGCGAGGTGAACACAATCCGGCGCACACCTTTGGCGCGGCACTGGTTGTAGAGATTCAGCTTGCCGTCCCAGTCGATGCGGTAGACGCTCTCGCTATCGGTGGCGCGGGCGGTTGCCGCATCGATGACGGCCTCTTGATCCTCAAGGGCGTAGGCCAGCGAGTCGGGGTCGAGCAGGTTACCGCGGGTGAGCTCACAGCCCCATTCCTGCAGGAAAGAGGCTTTACGCGGAGCGCGCACCATGCAGCGCACCGTGTGACCGGCATCCAGTGCCTGCTTGGCAATTTGGCGGCCCAGGGTCCCCGTTCCACCAAGTACCAGAACCCGCATCAGCGCACTACAGCGACGGCGAGCTTAGGGACAGAACTGCGCGAGTGGGTTCAGTCGCCCTGGAGCTTGAGCAGCAGGGCGCCACCAGCCAGGCCCAGAGGAATCAGCACCCAAAACAGGGCAGCAGTGCCAAAGATCTCTGAGGCCATGGACGAGCAACAAGTGTGCGCCAGCTTATCCAGCCTTCGCAGCGGCGAGCACCTCAGCCCATGGCGCGTCGGTGCGGAATTGCTCAGGAGCGATGCCACTGGCCTGGGCGCACCAGCCGCCCTGCTGCAAACGGCACAGCAAATCCTTGAGCTTTGGCGGCCCGCCTTGCAGCTGGCGCGCCAGATCGGCCAAGTCGCTGGCTTCCGCTGGCAGCCCGTTATCGGCCTGCAACCGCTGCAGCAGGCGCCTGGAGGCTGGAGCCAGCAGCGGCGAGCCCGGCTCCTCCATCTCCAAAAGCCCCTGCAGAACATCAACGTCTTGCAGCGGCCCGCGCCACAGGGGGCCACTCATCACTGGCTCAGCGCCGCAGGAGCAAGCCCCCAACTCGCGCCAGCGCAGCAATGACACGCCGCGGTGGGAGCCGCAGCTGTGGCAATAGCCCTGCAGCCCCAACAGCTGCTCTTCTGCTGGGGCAGGCGAGCGCAACACCTGCACCGCTGTGCGGAAGGTGCGCCCATCGCTGAAGCTCAGCAGCGGCCGAATACCGCGCCCCAAACTCCAAGCGCTGCGGGCGATCGCGCCCAACTGCAAACGCAGAGCCAGCTCCCAGCTGCAGGGCTGCGCCCGCGCGGCAGCCCCCAAGCGCCGCAGCGCCGCCGTGCGGTCGTGGCCCGTGAAGGAGCGGCCATCGGTGCTCGCTAAATAAAAGACGCCGCCAAAGCGCACCGCCTCAAGGGCCCAAGGCACCACGGCCATCGGCGCGCCGAAGGCATCGAGATCCACAAAATCAAACCGCTGCTCAATCGCTGCGCATTGGGCCAGCAGTTTTTGGATCGTGATGGCGCTGCAATGCGCCCCGCCTATGGCGCTGAGATTGCCTTGCAGCAACGGCAAGCGATCGGGATCAGCGTCATTGGCCCAGATCTCGGTGGCATGGGCTTCAAGCCCGTAGCGCAGGGCGCGAATGCCACAGCCAGCCAAACCATCCAGCACCACTAGGGGCTCAGCGGCTCCTTTTTGCTGCGCCAGCCAGCGCAGCAGCAGCACGCCGCAATCGCGTGCTGGCCTGGAATCAGGCCGAAAGAAGCCAGGCCCGGGATCCAGCCGCGCCTGACCTTCGCAATAGTGAGTGGGTTTCGCCTGCATCCGCCATGGCCGGCAGCAACTGGGGCCACCAGAGCTGGTTTCAGTTTGAGTCTTGGCGCTGCCACTGGCGCTGCACCGGCGCCAGTGACCGGCCTGCCCTGGTGCTGCTGCATGGCTTTGGCGCCAGCAGCGGCCATTGGCGCGATAACGCCGAGGCCCTAGCGGCGGCGGGCTACCGCGTCTACGCCATGGATCTGCTTGGCTTTGGCCAGAGCGATCAACCCGGCGGCAGGCTCGACAACCGCCTCTGGAGCCGGCAACTGCAGTGCTTCCTCGAGCAGATCGTGGGGCAGCCAGCGGTGGTGGTGGGCAACTCCCTGGGCTCGCTGGTGGGTCTTACAACAGCTGTGTTTCGCCCTGAGCTGGTGGTTGCTGTAGCGGCAGCTCCGCTGCCTGATCCCACCTTGCTCACGCCGGTGCCGCTGCGGCGCAGCCCCTGGAGCCGCCGCTGGCAGCGCTGGTTGGTGCTGCTGGTGAGCCGCTGCCTGCCGCTGGGGCTCCTGATCGCTGTGCTGCGCCAGAAGCCCTTGCTGCGCATGGGCCTAGCCAGCGCTTACGCCAACGGCGAGCGGATCGATGGCGAACTGGTGCAACTGATTCGTTGGCCCGCTAGCCGCAGCAGCGCTGGCCGTGCCCTCGGGGCGATGGTGCGCGGCATGGCGCTGCGGCCCGCACGGGCCACGGCCCCGCAGCTGCTGACGCGCTTGCAGCAGCCGATGCTGTTGCTCTGGGGCCGCCGCGACCGTCTGGTGCCCCCCGTAATTGCCCAGCGAGTAGTTCAGCAGGCGCCAGCAGGGCTCGTGCACCTGCACTGGTTTGAGGAGCTTGGCCACTGCCCCCATGACGAGGCACCGGAGATCTTCAACACCGCTCTGATCGCTTGGCTGAAACAGCAGTCGCCAACGAGATAGGTTTGGGCGAAGCCCTCAGGCGGTGATGAAGCACACCCTTTCGGTGTTAGTTGAAGACGAATCCGGCGCCCTTAGCCGGATCTCCGGCCTGTTTGCGCGGCGCGGATTCAATATTGAAAGCCTGGCGGTGGGCCCCACCGAACAAGACGGCGTCTCCCGACTCACCATGGTGGTGGCGGGCGATGACAACGCCCTTGAGCAGATGACAAAGCAGCTGCTCAAGCTGGTGAACGTGCTGCAGGTGATCGATCTCTCCGGCATCGCCGCCGTTGAGCGTGAGCTGATGCTGGTGAAGGTCAAAGCCGACAGCAACAGCCGCGGCTCGGTGTTTGACCTGGTTCAGGTATTCCGCGCCAAGGTGGTGGATGTGGCCGATGAAGCCCTCACCCTGGAAGTGGTGGGTGATCCCGGCAAGTTGGTGGCCCTCGAGCAGCTGCTGCGGCCCTTTGGGATTTTGGAAATTGCGCGCACCGGAAAAGTGGCGCTGCAGCGGGCTTCAGGGGTGAACACTGAAACCCTCAAGCTGCAGCAAGCGCAGACCTACGTGCCGGCCTAGGGCTGGATGATCTCGGCCTTGATCAGCTTGTCGCCCTGGCGGATCTGATCCACCACCTCCATCCCTTCAATCACCCGGCCGAAGACGGCATAGCGGCCATCGAGTTCAGGAAGATCATTGAGGGCGATATAGAACTGCGCGCTGGCTGAATTGGGATCTTGCGAACGAGCCATGGCCAGGGCTCCGCGCTGGTGAGGCAGGGCCAAGCGATCGCTGATGCCCGCACCCAGCACAGGGTTGCCATAGCGGGGCTCGGATTCACCCTGCAGCTTCACCTCCAAGGGAATGAAGCGTGGAGAGCCCGTGGCGGGATCGGTGAAATTGCCGGTTCCGTATTGGCCGGGCGGCACTTTGGGATCGCTGCTGCGGGGATCACCGCCCTGCACCACAAAGGGGCTGGGTTCACGCACCACCCGGTGAAACACCGTGTTGGCGTAGGCGCCGCGCTGCACCAAATCCAAGAAGTTGCCAGCGGTGAGCGGCGCTTGTTGGCCTTGCAGTTCCAGCAGCACCCGACCTTTCTCGGTGGTGAGCGCCACCTGGGCACTGCCCTGCAGGCAGCTCACCGGGCTTTGCTCACAGCCATAGCCAGAGGCCACTGGGGTGCTGGCACAAGCCGGCAACACCAGCAGCAAGGCCAGCAGCAGGGCGAGTCCGCCTCGGCGCGTCCAAGTCATCAACATCGGCCTACACGCCCTCCAGGGGAACATTGAGATAACGGGCGAGTTCAGCGCCACTGCGCTCGAGCTCCGCCAAGGCGATCGGTTCGCCAACCCTGGTGAGCGGCACATCGCGGCGGCCGCGCAAGCGCAGCGCCAAACGGCGGCGGGGATTGAGACCATCGCGCACCTCAACCTTGACCGCCTGCACATCACCGCAGGGCAGCGTGAAGCTGATCAGGCGGCGAAAGCCCCGGCGCTCAATCGTGATCGTGTCGGCTCCGCGATCAAACAGGTTGCGGCCGCCTCCCACATCGATGGCAATCACGGCCCAGAGGTAGCTGCTCAGCAGCACCGCTCCTACCCCATAGGCCCCCATCACCAACCCTTGGGGAACCCAGATCAATTCCGCTGGGTGACCAATGGGCAGGAAATCACGGCCGAAATAGCTCGACGCACTGGTGAGCAGAAAACCGACACCACCGATGGAGACCAACAGCGCTACTAAATAGTTGGAAAGACGACGCGAACCGAGCACCGGCTGATCAATCGGGGCGTCCATGGGGGAGCGCAAAGAAGTGGAGGCATCCTGACCGATGAGCCCAACCCTTCGACTGAATAAATACCTACGGCGGCTGTGAAAATCAGCAAAACCCCTGTGCCACAAAGCATGTCAGAGGAATGACAAATCCCGCAGCGGCTTGGGTTTCATTGTTACGATCGCCGGGTATCCGACCTCATCGCGGGGAATTCTCCGCAACAACATCGATGACGATTGCTGTAGGGCGGGCGCCAGCTGGGAGGGGATGGTTCGACGTCCTCGATGACTGGCTGAAGCGCGACCGTTTCGTTTTTGTGGGCTGGTCCGGCCTGCTGCTGTTCCCTTGTGCCTACATGGCGCTTGGCGGCTGGCTCACCGGCACCACCTTTGTCACTTCCTGGTACACCCACGGAATTGCCAGCAGCTACCTCGAGGGCTGCAACTTCCTCACCGCTGCGGTTTCCACCCCAGCGGACTCCATGGGCCACAGCCTCTTGCTGCTGTGGGGCCCTGAAGCCCAAGGCGACTTCGTGCGTTGGTGCCAACTCGGCGGCCTCTGGGCCTTCGTTGCACTGCACGGTGCATTCGGCCTGATCGGTTTCATGCTGCGTCAGTTCGAAATTGCTCGCCTGGTGGGCATTCGTCCTTACAACGCCATCGCCTTCTCCGGCCCGATTGCGGTGTTCGTCAGCGTTTTCCTGATGTACCCCCTCGGCCAGAGCAGCTGGTTCTTTGCTCCGTCTTTTGGAGTGGCAGCGATCTTCCGCTTCCTGCTGTTCCTGCAGGGTTTCCACAACTGGACCCTGAACCCCTTCCACATGATGGGCGTGGCCGGCATCCTCGGCGGCGCACTGCTGTGCGCCATCCACGGCGCCACGGTGGAAAACACCCTGTTTGAAGACGGTGACGGCGCCAACACCTTCAAGGCGTTTGAGCCCACCCAAGAAGAGGAGACCTATTCGATGGTCACCGCCAACCGCTTCTGGAGTCAGATCTTTGGTATCGCCTTCTCCAACAAGCGCTGGCTGCACTTCTTCATGCTGTTCGTGCCTGTGATGGGCCTGTGGACCAGCTCCATTGGCATCATCGGCTTGGCACTGAACCTGCGCGCCTATGACTTCGTCAGCCAGGAACTCCGGGCTGCTGAAGACCCTGAGTTCGAGACCTTCTACACGAAGAACATTCTTCTGAACGAAGGCCTGCGCGCCTGGATGGCTCCGGCCGACCAACCCCACGAAAACTTCATCTTCCCCGAAGAGGTCCTGCCCCGTGGAAACGCCCTTTAATTCCTCCCTCGTTATCGGCGGTAAGGATCAGCCCTCCACTGGCTATGCCTGGTGGTCTGGTAACGCCCGTCTGATCAACCTCTCAGGGCGCCTCCTTGGCGCCCACGTTGCCCACGCCGGACTGATGGTCTTCTGGGCCGGCGCCATGATGCTGTTCGAGGTGAGTCACTTCACCTTCGACAAGCCCATGTACGAACAGGGCTTCATCTGCATGCCTCACGTGGCCACCCTTGGCTACGGCGTTGGCCCTGGCGGTGAAGTCACCAGCCTCTACCCCTTCTTTGTGGTGGGTGTGCTGCACCTGATTAGTTCTGCCGTGCTCGGCCTTGGCGGCCTGTACCACGCCCTGCGTGGTCCTGAAATCCTGGAGAACTACTCCGCGTTCTTCTCCCAGGACTGGCGCGATAAGAATCAGATGACCAACATCATTGGTTATCACCTGATTCTTCTTGGCGTCGGCGCCCTGCTGCTGGTCTTCAAGGCCATGTTCTTCGGCGGTGTGTACGACACCTGGGCACCCGGTGGTGGGGACGTTCGTCTGATCACGAACCCCACCCTCAGCCCTGGTGTGATCTTCGGTTATCTGACCCGCGCCCCCTTTGGCGGCGAAGGCTGGATCATCGGCGTGAACTCCATGGAAGACATCATTGGCGGCCACATCTGGCTCGGCCTGATCTGCATCTTCGGTGGCATCTGGCACACCATCACCAAGCCCTTCGGCTGGGTGCGTCGCGCCTTCATCTGGAACGGTGAGGCCTACCTGAGCTACAGCCTTGGAGCCCTGAGCTTCATGAGCTTCATCTGCTCGGCCTTCATCTGGTTCAACAACACCGCTTACCCCTCTGAGTTCTGGGGCCCCACCAACGCTGAGGCGTCCCAAGCACAGAGCTTCACCTTCCTGGTCCGTGACCAGCGCATGGGTGCCAACATCGGTTCGGCCATGGGCCCCACCGGTCTGGGTAAGTACCTGATGCGCTCCCCCACCGGCGAGATCATCTTTGGTGGTGAAACCATGCGTTTCTGGGACTTCCGTGGTCCTTGGCTGGAGCCCCTGCGTGGCCCCAACGGCCTGAGCCTCGACAAGCTCCAGAACGACATTCAGCCCTGGCAAGTTCGCCGCGCTGCTGAGTACATGACCCACGCTCCTAACGCGTCGATCAACTCTGTGGGCGGCATCATCACCGAGCCCAACTCGGTGAACTACGTGAACCTGCGTCAGTGGCTGGGTGCAGCCCAGTTCTTCCTGGCCTTCTTCTTCCTCGTTGGTCACCTCTGGCATGCGGGCCGCGCCCGTGCTGCTGCTGCTGGCTTCGAGAAAGGCATCGACCGCAAGGCCGAGCCTGTGCTGGCCATGCCCGACCTGGACTGATTTCAATCAGCTTCAAGCAATCGCATCAGCCTCCGCTTTGGCGGGGGCTTTTTTTATGGCTTCGGACGCAGCACCAACACGATGATCAACAGCATCGCCGTGGAACTCACCACCACATAGATCCAATCGGCATAGGGGGTCCAAAAGGCCATCACCGCACTCCCGAAAGCCAACAACGCAAGAGCGGCAAGCTCAAACCAATCACGTTGCTGTAGCAGCCCTCCAGCTTCTCCACCACCAAGCCCCCACGGCCTTCCAAGGCAAACCCCCCAGCGCATTGGAGCGGCTCACCGCTGGCCACGTAGTCCTCAATCTCTGCCTGCGTGAGCCCAGCGAAGTGCACCGTTGTGGTGACCGTGGCCAGCTGCTGCTGGCTCCCAAGCAGGCAGTGACCGGTGTGCAAGAGCCCACTGCGGCCCGCCATTTGCTGCCAGCGGGCGATGGCTTCAGCCGGATCCGCAGGCTTGCCAAAGATTTCGCCATCAAACTCCAGCACCGAATCACAGCCCAATACGCCCCAAGCCGGCCTCTCATCAGCGGCCAACCGCCCAGCCACAGCAGCGGCTTTGGCCTGCGCCAGCTTTTGCACCAAACGAGCTGGACTGGGATCAGTGATGGCCTCTTCATCCACACCGCTCACCTGCACGCGGTGGGGAATGGCCGCTAACTCGAGCAGGCGCCGGCGCGCCGGTGACGCCGAAGCCAACAGCAACGTCATGGCCTCTGGTTCCTAGGGTTCCCCCATGCTGACTTGCGATCCCCATTCCTTGGCACGCGCAGCTGAGGCCCTGCCCTGCTTGCCGCTACAGCCGAGTTTCTACGCCGCGGTGTTGCAGCAACCCCTCAGCAGCGAGGAGGTGAGCCGCAATGAGGCTTGGTGCTGCCGGCCGCTCAGTGCCAATGCCACCGAAAACTGCTTCATCTGGCTGATTCGCTTGGGGGTGCTGCGGCGTGAAGTGGATGGCCAAGGGCTGACTTCGCGGGTGAGGCTCACCCCCATGGGCAACCAACTGCTCAAGCGCTGGCCGCAAGGCTGGCCGCCCGCAAGCCCCTGGCAGCGGCTGCGCCATGGCATCCGCCGGCGCTGGCCACGGCTGTGACGCCGCCCACCCCCTTGATGGTGCTGGGCACGAGCAGTGGTGCCGGCAAATCCCTGATGACAGCGGCGCTCTGCCGAGTGCTCAAACGCCGCGGCGAGCAGCCCCTGCCCTTTAAGGGGCAGAACATGAGCAACAACGCCTGGGTGGATCAAAGCGGCGGCGAGATGGCCTATTCCCAAGCGCTGCAGTCTTGGGCCGCTGGGCTTGAGCCGAACTGCGCCATGAACCCGGTGTTGCTCAAACCCCAGGGCAACAGCACCAGTGAAGTGATCCATGGCGGTGAATCAGTTGGCATGGCGCGGGCCGAGACCTACTACCAGGAGTGGTTCAAACCAGGATGGCTCGCGATTCGCCAAGGACTGGAGCAATTGCGACAGCAACACCCCCACGGCCGGCTGGTGCTGGAAGGAGCCGGCAGCCCAGTGGAGGTGAACCTGCAGCACCGCGACCTCACCAATCTGCGCTTGGCCCAATACCTGCGGGCCCGCTGCTTGCTGGTGGCTGATATCGAGCGGGGCGGCGTCTTTGCCCAACTGGTGGGCACCTTGCAATTGCTGCGGCCGGTGGAGCGGCCCCTGGTGAAGGGCCTGTTGATCAATCGCTTCCGCGGCCGCCAGGAACTGTTTGACCCAGGCGTCAGCTGGCTTTCAGACAACACCGGCGTGCCGGTGCTTGGCGTGATGCCCTGGCTTGATGAACTCTTTCCGCCAGAAGACTCCCTGGATCTGTTGGAGCGCCGCGGCCGCAAAGCCAATGCTGAGCTGGAGATCGCCGTGTTGCGGCTGCCCTCCCTCAGCAACTTCTCGGATCTCGATCCACTAGAGGCCGAACCCAGCGTGCAACTGCGCTGGGTGCAGCCCGGCGAAGCCCTCGGCCAGCCCGATGCGGTGGTGCTGCCAGGCAGCAAACAAACCCTGCGGGATCTCAAGGCGCTGCAGGCCAGCGGCCTGGCTCGTGAACTGCAGCGCTTCAGCGCTGGTGGCGGCGCTGTGCTCGGCATTTGCGGCGGCCTGCAGATGCTCGGCCGTGAACTGCTGGATCCTGATGGGCTGGAGGGAGCGGCAGGCGCTAGTGCAGCGGGGCTGAATCTGCTGCCGCTGCAAACCCGCTTTGGCGGCAGCAAAGCCCTACGCCAGCGGCAGGCTGTCGCGCACTGGCCAACCGCTGAGTCCTGCCCAATCGAAGGTTTCGAGCTGCATCGCGGCAGCACCATCGCCCTTGAGCCCCTGCAAGCGCTGTGCCAAGAAGAGGGGCTGGGCTGGGTGCAAGGCCAAGTGGCCGGCAGCTACCTGCATGGCCTATTGGAGAACGGCCGCTGGCGCCGCCAGTGGCTCAACCAGCTCAGGCGCCGCAAACAGCTCCCCGAACTCGCCGAAGACCAAGGGCATCACTCCCTGCAGCGCGAAGAACTGCTCGATCGGCTCGCTGATGCCTTTGAAGCCAATGTTGATCTAACGCCGCTGATTAGTGATCCGTGAGCTCTTCGGTGATGGTGACGCTCAGATCGGAGTGGGGGGTGCGCAGTTCAATCAACTTCTGGTAGTCCGCTGATTCGTAGGCCGCCACCGCCGCCTCGCGGGATTCAAATTCCACGATCACATTGACCGTGCCCGGTTCACCCTCACGCACATCACTGAACAAATCGCGCACCAGCAGCCGCGCGCCAACGGCATCCAGCCAACTGTTGAAGACACTGATGTACGAAACCATGCCCAAGGGGGTATGGATGGTGCCGGTGCAGACCCAATAGCCCTTGGCCATGATTTTGCAAATGCGCCCGCTGATTCAACTGCATTCATGAGCACGGTTCGCTTGCGCTGGCCCGATGGCCGCAGCAGCAGCGCTGCTGCTGGTTGCAGCTGGCTGGAGGCGGCTCAAGCAGCGGGGGTGAGCATCCCCACCGGCTGCCTGGGCGGCAGTTGCGGCGCCTGTGAAATCGAAGTCAATGGCGAGCTGGTGCGCGCCTGCATCAGCAGCGTGCCCAAGAGCACCGAGCTGCTGCAGGTGGAACTGGCCAGCGACCCTTACTGGTGACTCAGGCCTGAATCAAGCCGCCACCGAGGCACACCTCACCGTCATAAAAGACAGCTGCTTGACCTGGGGTGATCGAGAACTGCTCTTCAGCAAAGTCCAAGCGGCAGCGATGGGGGCGTTCGGCCTGATGGTCGCTCTCAACAGGTGGCAGCGGAGTTAAACGCGCTCGCTCGGGCGCGCTGCGGTAGCGCACCTGCACCTCCACATCCAGCGGTTCAGCTGGTGGATCGATCGACACCCAATTCACAGCGCCCACCACCGCATCACCGCGGGCTGCTTCAGCGCGCGGAGCCACCACCACCTGGTTCATTGCCCCATCGAGGCGAACCACATGCAATGGCTCACTCCACGCCACACCCAAGCCTTTGCGCTGGCCGATGGTGAAGTGCTCAATGCCGTCGTGCTGACCCACCACGCGGCCATCAGTCAGCACAATTTCACCGGGTCGCTCCGGCAGGTAGGCATCCAAGAACGCCTTCATTGAGCCGTGATGGTCAGCCAGGCAAAGGTCTTGGCTTTCTGGTTTTTCGGCTGTGCGCAAACCCAGCCGCGCCGCTTCGGCGCGGGTGTCGGGCTTGGTGAGCTCCCCGAGGGGAAAGATCAACCGCTGCAGCACCGCCTGGGGCAGGTCGTAGAGGAAATAGCTCTGGTCTTTGCGCGCATCGAGGCCCCGCAGCAGCTGCGTGCGGCCGCCATCCGCATTGGGCCGCAAACGGGCGTAGTGGCCGGTGGCCACTCGGGTGATGCCCCGTTCTTTCTCAGCCCAATCGAGCATCGGGCCAAATTTCACCGCCCGGTTGCAGCGCGAGCAAGGCAACGGTGTGATGCCATCGCCATAGCCCTGCACCAAAAACTGCACGATCTCCTGCTGAAAGGTGTCGCGCGAATCCACCACATGGTGGGGAATTTCCAGCTCCTCACAAAGCCCGGCCGCATCCACCAGACCCTCCGCGCAGCAAGCCCCTTTGCCGCTCATCAACCAGAGCGTGAGCCCCTCAACTTGCCATTGGGCATCACGCAGCAACGCCGCGGTGAGGGAGCTATCCACACCGCCAGAGAGACCCACGGCAACGCGATGTTCCCCAGGCCAAGCCTGCAGCCGTTCGATCACGGCGTTCACCGCCGGAGCCGCTTGAGAAGACAGCGTGGTCATTCCCTCATCCTGCCTTCCATCCTGAAGGCATGACCTGGCCCGCCCCCGACTCGCAGCATCTACTGCTCAGCAGCCGCGCCATGCAGCAGCTGGAGGAGGCCCTTTTTGCCCAAGGGCTGCCGGTGGCGGCGTTGATGGAGCAGGCCGGCCTGGGATTAGCCCAAGCCGTATTGCAGCACCCAGATCTCAATCGCCATGGGCTGCTGGTGCTGGTGGGGCCAGGCCACAACGGCGGTGATGGCCTGGTGGTGGCCCGTGAACTGCATCTGCGCGGGATTGCCGTGCGGATCTGGAGCCCGTTTAACGCCCATAAACCACTCACAGCCGAGCACCTGCGCTACGCCCGGTGGCTGGGCATTCCTCAATTGGAGACAGCACCGGATCCCAGCGATCCGGCCCTCTGGCTCGATGCCCTCTTTGGCCTGGGCCAGCGGCGGCCCCTTGGCCCTGAACTCAGCCAGTTGCTGCAAGCGCGCCAGCGCAGCGGTGGCTTGATCTGGAGCATTGATGGCCCCAGCGGCCTGGATAGCGACAGCGGCCAACCCACCGGCCATGGCACCGCCTGCTGCCAGCGCAGCTTGATCGTTGGGCTGTGGAAGCGGGGCTTCTGGCAAGACAGCGCCATGGCCTGGGTGGGCCAGCAGCAGCGCATTCCCTTGAGCCTTCCCTCTTCTGTATTACCCAGCCTGGGAGAAGAAGCGAGCTTGGGGCTGTGGAGCTCTGATCTGGTCAGCAGCAGTGCCCCTTGGCCGCAGCCGCCTTTGGCCGCCACAAAACATGGCCGGGGCCGGCTGCGGGTGTTTGCCGGCTGCGGCGACTACCTCGGCGCCGCGCGGCTATGCCTCGAAGCGGCCAGCAGCAGCGGCATTGGTTGGCTGGAAGGGGTGGTGCCGCAGCCCTTGGCCCAGCAGCTGTGGCAGGTGCTGCCCCATGTGCTGTTGCCCAACCCAGAGGCTCCCTTGGAGCGCCTTGATGCGGTGGCCTATGGACCCGGGCTGGGCGGCGGCGCGCTCAACGCTGAGCTGCAGGATTTTCCTGGCTTGCTGCTGCTGGATGCCGATGGGCTCAACCGCTTGGCCGCCCAAGGGAATGTGCAGCTGTGGTTGCAGCAGCGCACTGGCCCCACCTGGCTGACGCCCCACGCGGCGGAATTCGAGCGGTTGTTCCCGGCGCTGGCCAACTTGCCGCCCGATCAAGCCGCCAGCCAGGCCGCGCAGCAGAGCCAGTGCTGGGTGCTGCGCAAAGGCGCCCGCACCGTGATCGCCTCACCCGATGGAATGGTGCGGCAAGTGCTGCAGAGCGAGGCGCGCGCTGCACGGGCCGGCCTGGGAGATGTGTTGAGCGGTTACGCCGCAGGCCTTGGAGCCATGGGATTAGCCGCAGGGCTGGATCCAACGGGCGATCGCTTCGATGGGCTGTTAGCCCTAGCCGCGCTGGCCCACGCCAGCGCTGGAATCCGGCAAAGCCAAGCTGGAGAGGGGGCCGCCAGTCCTTTGGCCATCGCTCAAATGCTTCAAAAAGTGCGAGATGCAGGGAGTTTTGAACAAGCTGAAAGCAACCTGATGCGCGACTGAGTTACATCGAGCACAAAAGTTTTCCACAGCTTCCACAGCCAGGGCCGTTTTTTATCAGGAGCTGACTATCAACAGAGATCACAATTCGGCATCAACTCTTAAGAGGGTTTTCGCCAATTGTGTTGATTTCCTCCCCTAAATCTAAAAGGTTACTGAAATCACAACTGAATCAAGAAAGCCCATAGGAGGCTCTGTTTCCGGAGCAATCCCTCCCCATGACCGCAAGCCCTCTCACAGCAGCTGAAAACAGCCGCAAGCGGGGCAATGACCCCGTCAGTTGGTACTTATCGAGTATCGGCCGGGTTCCATTGCTGACTCCTGCGGAGGAGATCGAGCTGGGGAACCAGGTTCAAACCATGATGACCCTGGTGGAGCAAGGCGAGGAAGCCACCTACACCGCCCGCGAAAAGAAACTGATTCGTGTTGGCCGCCGCTCCAAGGAGCGCATGATGAAGGCCAATCTGCGTCTGGTGGTGAGCGTTGCCAAGAAGTACCAAGGCAAAGGTTTGGAGCTGTTGGATCTGATCCAGGAGGGTTCCTTGGGCCTGGAACGGGCCGTTGAGAAGTTCGACCCCACCCGTGGCTACAAATTCTCGACCTATGCCTTCTGGTGGATCCGCCAGAGCATGACCCGGGCGATCGCCTGCCAGTCCCGCACGATCCGCCTGCCGGTTCACCTCAGCGAGCGCTTGGCCACGGTGCGCAAAGCAACGATGGACTTGGCTCACAAATTGGGCGCCATGCCCAGCCGCAGAGAGATTGCCACCGAACTGGGCATGGGCCTTGAAGAGCTCGATGGCCTGCTGCGTCAAGCGCTGACCACCTCCAGCCTCGATGCCCCCATCAGCGGCGAGGAAGGCCGCAGCTTCCTGGGTGAGCTGATCGCTGATCCCCGCAATGAGGAGCCCCTCGATGCGGTGGAGCGGCGCATGCACCACGAGCAACTGGGCCGCTGGCTCAGCTACCTCACCGCTCAAGAAAAGCAGGTGCTGGAAATGCGCTTTGGTCTGGGGGGCGAGCAGCGCCACACCCTCGCTGAGATCGGCCGCTTGATGGAGGTCTCCCGCGAGCGGGTGCGTCAGGTGGAACTCAAAGCCCTGCGCAAACTCCGTAACCTCACCCGGCGCGTTCCAACCCAGCTCTGAGCATCCGGGTTCCCCTCGTTTACCACCCGCTCTACAGCGCTCCACTGCCCTCCAGCCATCGCTTCCCGATGGCTAAGTTCCGGCAGCTGCGCCAGTGCCTGGCCGATAAGGGGCTCGCGCAAGAACAGCAAGTTCATCAGCCGCTGCCCTGCCCGCGGCGCTGGCTTGAGCTGGTGCACCCGCGCCGCTATCACCAGGCCTTTGCCCGCGGTGAGTTAGATCGTCAGGCCCAGCGGCGCATTGGCTTGCCAGCCACCCAACCCTTGGTGCAGCGCACCTGGCTGTCGGTGGGGGGCACGCTGCGCACGGCGCAACTGGCTCTTGAACACGGCATGGCCTGCCACCTGGCGGGCGGCACCCACCACGCCTTTCCCGATTACGGCAGCGGCTTTTGCATCTTCAATGACATCGCCGTGACCGCCAGCGTCTTGCTGCAGCAAGGTCTGGTGAACAAGCTCATGGTTGTGGATCTTGATGTGCATCAAGGCGATGCCACCGCAGCGATCTTTACTGGCGAGCCGAGGGTGTTCACCTTCTCGGCCCACGCCGCCAGCAACTTCCCCTCGCGTAAACAAAGCAGCGATCTCGATCTGCCGTTGGCCGATGGCCTCGAAGATCAGGCCTATCTACAAAGCGTGGGAGATGTGCTGCCGGCGCTGCTCGATCAGCAGCAACCGGATTTGGTGCTCTACAACGCCGGCGTCGATCCACACCGAGCCGATCGCCTCGGCAAGTTGGCCCTCAGCGATCAGGGCCTGTTGCAGCGGGATCACCTGGTCTTTGATGCCTGCCTCAGGCGCAACATCCCTGTGGCCAGCGTGATTGGCGGCGGTTACGACACGATGGACGCGCTGGTGGAGCGCCATGCCTTGGTGTTCAGGGCCGCCGCGGATCAAGCCCGTTTGCACGGGCTTTAAGGCTCAGTCTTCCGCCCAGATGTAGCGGGTGAGCTCACTGGCATCCGGCTCGGGAGCCGCCAGGGCGAACTCAACGGCTTCGCGCACTTCGGCATCGATCTCTTTATCGATCGCCTCCATCTCTTCAGCGCTCAGCAGGCCGCGGGCATGCATGGTGGCCTGGAAGCCCTTGATCGGATCGCGCTCAGCCCAGAAGGCTTTCTCCTCGGGATCGCGCAACTCATCGGGGTCCGCCAGGGAATGACCGCGGAAGCGGTAGGTCATGCACTCCAACAGGGTGGGACCTTCACCGGCGCGGGCGCGGGCCACAGCGCGCTGGGCGGCATCACGCACCGCCAACACATCCATGCCATCAACTTCTTCGCCATGCATGCCGAAGCCAGCTGCTTTGCGCCAGATCTCGGTGTCACTGGTGGCGCGCTCGTGGGCCATGCCGATGGCCCACTTGTTGTTCTCCACCACAAAAAGGATGGGCAGCTTCCACAGCTGCGCCATGTTCAAGCATTCATAGAACTGGCCGATGTTGCAGGTGCCATCGCCAAAAAATGCGGCGGTCACGGCATTGCTGGAGCTATCGCCGAGGGCATCGCGCTTGTAGCGGCTGGTGAAGGCTGCACCCAACGCCACAGGAATGCCTTCCCCGATGAAGGCATAACCACCGAGCAGATGGTGCTCTTTGGAGAACAGGTGCATCGAGCCACCACGGCCCTTGGAGCAACCGGTTTCCTTACCGAACAGCTCACTCATCACCTCGCGGGCGGGCACGCCAGCGCTGAGGGCATGCACGTGGTCGCGGTAGGTGCTGCAGAACCAGTCGTGCTGGGTCTTCATGGCCTTGATCACGCCACTGGAGACCGCTTCCTGCCCGTTGTAGAGGTGCACGAAGCCAAACATCTTGCCGCGGTAGTACATCTCCGCGCACTTGTCCTCAAACCTTCGCCCCAGGACCATGTCCCGGTAGATGGTGAGGGCCTCCTCTCGGGTCAGATCGGGGCACGCCTGCGCAGTGGCAAAGCTGGCGGCGGCGGCGGTCTCCGTGGTCATCAAACTTGACCCGTTGCAGGAACGGACTTTACCGCTGAAGCCCCTTAAACTCCGCACCTGTTTTAAGTAGGTAGCGGTGGAACTCCCCCTCGACCATTTCCGACTGTTGGGGGTGAGCCCGGTTGCCACCGAGGAGTTGGTGCTGCGCACCTTGAGTCAGCGACTGGACCGGCCGCCTGAAGGCGGCTTCACCACAGACGCCCTGGAGTGCCGCGCTGAGCTACTGCGGGGCAGCGCTGATCTGCTCTGCGACAGCGAGCGCCGTGAGGAATACGAGTGCCTCCTCACCCAGCTCAACGCCGAGGGCCCCGACACGCTGCCAGCGTTGGAGGTGCCGTCCAGCCAGGAAGTGGGCGGCCTCATCCTCTTAATGGAAGCCGGCCAAGCCGCCGAAGCCTTTGAAGGGGCCCGCCAGGCGCTGCAACCACCCCAAGCCCCAGCCCTGGGCAGCAACCGCGAAGCCGATCTCTCGCTGCTGGCGGCCATCTCGGCTCAAAAGGCCGGGCAAGAGCGCTGCCGCGATCGCCGCTTTGAAAGCGCCGCGCAGATCCTGCACAACGGCATCCAACTGCTGCAGCGCATGGGCCAGCAGCACGAGCAACGGGTGCGCCTCGAGAGCGACCTCAATGCCCTGCTGCCCTACCGGATCCTGGATCTGATCAGCCGCGATCTGGCTGAAAGCGGTAGCCGCGAATTTGGCCGCGATCTGCTCGATCAATTGGTGCAGCGACGCGGCGGCCTCGATGGCGATCAAGATCCGGAGTTCCCGCAGGAATCGTTCCAGTCCTTTTTCCAGCAGATCCGCGGTTTCCTCACCGTGCAAGAGCAGATCGATCTGTTCCTGCAGTGGGGTGAAAACGGCTCGGTGACCGCCGAATTCCTCAGCGCCTATGCCCTGACAGCCTCCGGCTTTGCCCAGCGCAAACCCGAGCGGATCAGCTCGGCCCTCGAGCGGCTGCAAGCCATGCGCGATGTGGGCGTCGATGCCGAAATGGCCTGCCTGCATCTGCTTCTCGGCCAAACCGATGAAGCAGCGGTCTGCTTTGAGCGCGGCAGCGATGCGGCCCTCAAGGCCTGGGCCAAAGAACAGGGCAGCGATCCCCTAGCCGGCCTGTGCGTGTATTGCAGCGACTGGCTCAAGCGCCAAGTTCTGCCTTGCTACCGCGACCTTGAGGCCGACCCCGATCTTGAGGCCTATTTCGCCGATCGCGATGTGCAGGCGTTCATCGAAAGCAGCGACCGCAACCGTCAGCGCGCCGGCGTCAGCCCCAGCGCGCCGATCACCAGCTTTGAAGTGCTGCCCACCCCTGATCCCAGCGAGATCGAAGAGATCCTCGAGCCGCTGAGCAGCAGCGAAGAAGACGCCACACCCGTCTGGCGCCTGTGGCAAGAGCAGGCCCAACAGGCCGCAGCCCAACTGCAGCAGTGGCAGAGCGAACTCCAAGAGCGCCTGCAAGCCACCACGGGCAAACAGCGCTCGATTGCAGCGGCCTCCGCCGCCGGCCTCACTGCTGCATTGATTGCTGGGGTGGCCATCAGCCAGCGCCCCAGCATTCCGGCCCGCGAAGCCCTGCTGCTGCCAGAAGCCCCCCTGGAGCTCGATAGCCCCTTGGCAAAGCTCAACAGCGCCACACCAGCGGAGGAAACCGAAGTTCTGCTGCAGCTGTGGCTCGACACCAAAGCCACGCTGCTTGATGGCACCGCCTCAGCCGATCAGCTCCAGGCATTGGCGAGCGCCGAACTGGTGCAATACGCCAAGGCCGGCCGGGCCCTCGATGCCTCCAGCGGCAAGCGCCGCAAGGTGAATGCCCGGGTTCAGGAGCTGGAGCTCAGCAGCGAAACCCCAGAACGGCGTGTGGCCAAAGCCACGATCCAATACGAGGAGAAGGTGCTCAGCGACGACGGTGAGCTGCTGGGCCAAGTGGAGCCCAAGCAGATCAAAAACACCTACGTGTACGAGAAAAAAGGCGACAGCTGGCAGCTGACCGACTTCCGCCCCAGCATCTAGCGCTGAGCTGATTCCTACGATGGAGGGCTTGTAGCCCTGGATTGGCGGCGCTGATGTTTGAAGAGCTCTCCCAACGGTTTGAGGATGCCGTCCGCGGCCTCAAGGGCGAAGCCTCGATCAGCGAGGGCAACGTAGACAGCGCCCTAAAAGACGTACGCCGCGCCCTGCTGGATGCCGACGTCAGCCTGCCGGTGGTCAAAAGCTTCATCGCTGAGGTGCGCGAGAAAGCCCTCGGCGCTGACGTGGTGCGTGGCGTCAGCCCCGATCAGCAGTTCATCAAGCTTGTCCACGAGGAGCTTGTTGAGGTGATGGGCGGGGCCAATGCGCCCCTGGCCAAGGCCGAACAATCCCCCACCGTGGTGCTGATGGCCGGCCTGCAGGGCGCCGGTAAAACCACCGCCACCGCCAAGCTCGGACTGCACCTCAAAGAGCAGGGGCGTAGAGCGCTGCTGGTGGCCGCCGACACCTACCGGCCAGCAGCCATCGATCAGCTGCAAACGCTCGGCCAACAGATTGATGTGGAGGTGTTCAGCCTTGGCGCTGATGCCAAGCCCGAAGCTATTGCCGAAGCGGGCCTAGCCAAGGGCCGCGAAGAAGGCTTCGACACGGTGATCGTCGACACCGCCGGCCGCCTGCAGATCGACACCTCGATGATGGAGGAGATGGTGCGGATCCGCAGCGCCGTGGCACCCGATGAGGTGCTGCTGGTGGTGGATTCGATGATTGGCCAGGAGGCCGCTGACCTCACCCGCTCGTTCCATGAGCAGGTGGGCATCACCGGGGCCGTGCTCACCAAGATGGACGGCGACTCCAGGGGTGGCGCGGCTCTTTCGATCCGCAAGGTCAGCGGCGCACCGATCAAATTCATCGGCACCGGCGAGAAGGTGGAGGCGCTGCAGCCCTTCCACCCCGAGCGGATGGCCAGCCGCATTCTCGGCATGGGTGATGTGCTCACCCTGGTGGAGAAGGCCCAGAAGGAAGTTGAGATCGCCGATGTCGAGAAGATGCAGCGCAAGCTGCAGGAAGCCAGCTTCGACTTCTCCGATTTCGTCAAGCAGATGCGCCTGATCAAGCGCATGGGCTCGCTGGGGGGCCTGATGAAAATGATCCCGGGGATGAACAAGATCGACGACGGGATGCTCAAGCAGGGCGAAGCCCAGCTCAAGCGCATCGAAGCGATGATCGGCTCGATGACCGTTCAAGAGCGGGAAAACCCCGACCTGCTCGCCAGCCAGCCCTCCCGGCGGCGCCGCATCGCCAAAGGCAGCGGCCACCAACCAGCTGAGGTGGACAAGATGCTGGCCGACTTCCAGAAGATGCGGGGCTTCATGCAGCAGATGAGCCGCGGCGGCGGCATGCCGGGAATGCCTGGGATGCCCGGCATGGGCGGCATGCCTGGAATGGGCGGTATGCCGGGGATGCCTGGCATGGGCGGAATGCCCGGCATGGGCGGCGGCGGTGGTGGGCGCCCCGGCAAAAAGATGAAGCCCGCCAAGAAGCGCAAGGGCTTCGGAGAGCTGTAAGGGTCAAGCGGTATGGTGGTGGATTCATGTCCACGACCGTTCGAGATCCCGATGATCAAGCTCCGCCTGAAGCGCTTCGGTAAGAAGCGGGAAACGAGCTTCCGGATCGTGGCTTGCAACAGCACCAGCCGCCGCGATGGCCGCCCGCTGCAGGAGCTGGGCTTCTACAACCCCCGCACCAAGGAAACCCGCCTCGACACCGACGCCCTGCGCGCTCGCCTCGAGCAAGGCGCTCAGCCCTCCGACACCGTGCGCACCCTGCTGGAGCGCGGCGGTCTGCTGACCAAATCCGTGCGCCCCGCTGAGGTGATCGGCAAGCTCAAGCAAGAAGAGGCCCGTAAGAAAGAAGCTGCCGACGCCAAGGCTGCTGCCAAGGCCGAAGCAGAAGCCAAAGCCAGCGAAGCTGCTGCTGCTGCTGCTGCTGCTGAGGAGGCTCCGGCTGAAGAGGCTCCCGCTGAGGCCTGAGCCTCACCGTGACCAGCAGCGAGGGCCGCGAACGCCAGCGCTTCACCATTGACCTTCCCGATCAGGAAGCCGCCCTGGCCCTCGCGGGTCAGGGCGAAATCATGTTGCGGCGGCTCAGTGATCTGACCGGCGCCAACCTCGTGCTGCGGGGACTGCAGCTGTTCATCGAAGGCCGCCCCAGCCAAATGGAGCGCGCTGCCGGCTTGGTGGAGCTGTTGCGCCCGTTTTGGAGTGAGGGCCAGGCCGTCACCCAGGTGGACATCCAAACCAGCCTGCAGGCCCTCGATACCGGCCGCAGCGACGAACATCGCGACCTCAGCCAGCAGGTGCTGGCCCGCAGCCAGAACGGCAAGCTGCTGCGGCCGCGCACCCTGCGGCAAAAGCAATACGTCGAGGCGATGGAGCGCCACGACCTCACCTTGGCGCTGGGCCCAGCGGGCACCGGCAAAACCTTTTTGGCTGTGGTGCAGGCGGTGCGCTGCCTGCAAGAGCGCAAGGTGGAGCGGATCATCCTGACCAGACCGGCGGTGGAGGCCGGTGAGCGTTTGGGCTTTCTGCCCGGTGATCTGCAGCAAAAGGTCGACCCCTATTTGCGGCCGCTTTACGACGCGCTGCACAGCCTGCTGAGCCCAGAACGCACAGCGGCCTTGATCGAGAAAAACATCATCGAAGTGGCGCCTTTGGCCTACATGCGCGGCCGCACCCTGGCCGAGGCGTTTGTGATCCTTGATGAGGCCCAAAACACCACCCCCGCGCAAATGCGCATGGTGTTGACGCGCTTGGGCGAAAACTCCCGCATGGTGGTCACTGGCGACCCCAGCCAGGTGGATTTGCCCGGCAGCCAGCTCAGTGGCCTGGTGGAAGCCGCCCAGGTGCTCGATGGCGTTGAGGGCATTGCCATCTGCCGGCTCACGGCCGCTGATGTGGTGCGTCACCCCTTGGTGCAGCGCTTGGTGCAGGCCTACGCGCGCCGCGACGCGCAAAACCAAGGACGCCGGTGAGGTGATCCGCACGCCTGCAGGCAGCGATCCCTTGGAATCACTGGCAGGATTGGTGGAGTTTGAAACTCTGATGCGCCATGCCGGCCAGCAGTAATTTCCGCGAGGTCATCCGCGACGCGCAAAGCAGCGCGCTGGTGGGACCCAATGTTGTCAATAAGGCGCTGCCCTACGTGGGTGGCGGCATGGTGCTGACCGCCGCGGGCACCCTCGGCGGCCTGTCGATGATCGCCAGCCCAGCCTTCATGCCCCTGTTCTGGGTGGCCTTGATCGGCAACCTGGTGCTCTTCTTTGTGGCGCAAAACATTGCCCTTAAGGGCAACAACGCCACAGCCCTGCCGCTGCTGGCGATCTACAGCCTGATCACCGGCTTCACCTTGAGCGGCTTGGTGGCCATGGCCATCGGCGTAGCCGGCATCGGTTCGGTGGGCACCGCAGCGATCGCCACAGGCATCACCTTTGTGATCGCCTCGATCATGGGCCGCCGCATGAGCGACAGCGTTGGTCAGGCCCTTGGCGGTGTGGTGACCCTGGGCATCATCGGCCTGGTGATCGCCATGGTGGTGCAGCTGATCGGCGGCATCTTTGCCCCGCAGATGTTCCTGGGCGGCGGCTTTGAGCTGATGATCGCGGGCTTCGGCACCGTGCTGTTCATCGGCGCCGCCTTCCTGGACTTCTACACAATGCCCCGCGTCTACCAGGACGAGCAGTACCTCGCTGGTGCCCTGGGGATGTATCTGACCTACATCAACCTGTTCATCTTCATCCTGCGCTTCATCATCGCGATCCAAAGCCGCGACTGAGTTTTCAGCTCACTGGGCAACAGCCAACACAGCCGCCGCAATGGCGGCTTTTTGCTGCTCGTCATAACCCCAGCGCGCCAGAAACTCGACGTCGTCGCCTTCGCCTTTGGTGGCGGCCAGCAGCGTTTCCAGGCGCTTTTTCACATCTTCTGGTTCCAGCATTTGCAGCAGGTCGTTGCAGCGCTGGGTGACCCGCTCCGATTTGCCCTGCTGCTCGTTGTCACCTGTGCGCTGGTGGTGCACAGCCATGGCCGTGCTCATCGCCAGGTTGCGCACGGTGAGATCCACCACGCCATCACCGGCGGCGCGCAGCTGCAGCTGCAGAGGATCGGGCAGGCGGTCCATCAGCGGGCTATCGCCAGCCAGGCTGATCACGAAAAAGCCGCGGGCGCCATCACGGCTGGCCACCAGTTCGGCCACACGATCGGCCAACACCTCATCACTGAGTTCACCGGCTTCCCAGAGGTTCAACCACTGGGCCGTGATCTCCATGGCCTGCTGGAAATTCGGAGCAGCGGCCTCACTCATGGCGACGCAGGTTCAAAGCTGCCTGCAGGCTAGGAATCAGTTGGCACCAAAGGCCAGGACATCGAACCTTGAACAACAGGATTCACGGCAGCTCGAGCCACCACAATCGAGGCAGAGCTGACCTGATGCTTCAGCCAGCAGCGGCAGGGAGAAGCCAACGCCCATAGCGGGCATACAAGGCGGGAATCACCACCAGTGTGAGCAGGGTGGAGGTGATGAGCCCTCCGAGCACGACGATGGCCAGGGGTTGAAGGATTTCATTACCGGCGCCAAAAGCAAGAGCCAACGGCAACATGCCAAGCGACGACGTCAGCGCCGTCATCAAGCTCGCATTGAGCCTCTCCAGGCTGCCGTTTCGGATCAACTCCATTAGCGGCTCACCGCTTTGATTGCGCCGGTTGAAGTTGTCCACCAGCAACAGGCCATTGCGAATGGCGACTCCAAACAAGGTGATGAAACCGATCAATGACGCCACCGACAGCACCCCACCACTGATCAGAACAGCCACCAGACCGCCCACCAGGGCCAGGGGCAAATTGATCAGGATCGCCACTGTGGCTGGCCAGGAGCGCAGCGCCACCAGCATCAAACCAGCGATCACCACAGCGGCCAAGAGGCTGTAGAGAACCAAGGCACGGGTTGTCCGTTGCTCTGATTCGAATTGGCCTCCGTAGCGGATGCTGTAGCCAACAGGCAGACGAACCAACGTCTCCACCTGGCTGCGAATGTCATTCACCACCGGCCCTAAAGGGCGACCGGAAACATTGGCTGACACCACAATCCGGCGAGCCACATCCTCACGGTTGATCTCGTTCGGGCCACGGGTGGGCGTGAGCAACACAAAGTCGCCCAACGGTTTGAGCACTCCAGAAGCGGTTCGAATCGGCACGCGACGCAACGCATCGAGATCACTGCGCTGTTCCGGTTGCAGCGTCACGATCAAGGGATCACGGCCACTGGCGGGCTCAGCTGGGCTAATGAGTGCACCATGGAGAGCGACGTCGATGGCTTCTGCCAGCGTTCCAACCCCCACCCCGTCCTGAAGCGCCCGGTCACGATCAATCGTCAGTTGGATCTGGGGCACTGGCAGCAAAGGCTCAAGCTGAAGATCCACCACACCTGGCACCTCACCCACCGCATCACGAACCTGCTCACCAAGACGGCGCAGTTCATTGAGATCAGGGCCGGAAATCTTGATGGCGATGGCACTGCGTACGCCAGAGAGCACTTCATCCATCCGATGGGAGATGAACCCACCGATGTTGGGGGCCACACCAGGCAGGGCGAGAAAGGCCTCACGGATACGAGCGATGGCAGCGGGGCGATCAGCCATGGCCTGATCACTTAATTCCAGATCGACGTGAGCGATATTCACTCCCGCGCCATCGGCATCCCCTGGGGCACGCCCGGCGCGCACCTGAATCCAATCCACGTCATCGCTGGACTGGAGACGTTCGGAGAGAACTGTGCCTGCGCGGCTCGTCATCTCAAGAGACACACCGGGGTAGAGAACCATCGAATTCACCAGCGACTGCTCGCGAAACTCCGGCAAGAACACCCGTCCCAGCCCTGGAAGAATCAACACAGCCGCCACAACCGTTGCCAGGGCAAGCGCCAAGACGCGGCGCGGAGTGATCAAAGCAAGATTCAAAATGGGGCTGTAGAGCCGCACCGCAGTCCGCTCAACCCAGGAGCTTTCAGCCGGCAGTGGCGCCCGACTCAGCAATAGAGCGCAGAGGGCCGGTGAAAGGGTGAGTGCTACAAGCGTCGATGCCAGGATCGACATCACGTAGGCGATGCCCATCGGCATAAAAATGCGCCCTTCCACGCCTGTGAGCGTGAAGATTGGAGCGAACACCACAACGATGATCAAGGTGGAAAACAGCACCGGCTGACGCACCTCCACCGAGGTGCAAAACACCACCTCCAAGGGATCTTGGGGCGACGGCAACTGCCGATTGCGGCGCAGCCCCCGGTAGCAGTTCTCCATGTCCACGATGGCATCGTCGACCACCGATCCGATGGCCACCACCAAGCCACCAAGGGTCATGGTGTTGAGCTGAAGCCCAAGCCCCCGCATCAACAACAAACCAACCAACAACGACAACGGGATGGCACTGAGGGTGATCACAGCGGTGCGCCAGTTCATCAAAAACAGCACAAGCACAGCCGCCACAATCACAACGCCCAGCAGCAGTGATTCGCTCACATTGCGGATCGCCGTGTCGATGAACTGGGCCTGACGGAACGTCTGGCTCACCACCACATCCTTCGGCAGGGAGGCATTCAGCTGTTCAACCCGTTGTTCCACAGCTCTCGTCAGCTGCGGAGTGTCGACATCGGGTTGCTTGTTGATCATCAACACCACCGCTGGCTTGACATTGAATGTGGCTTCGCCACGCCGCAAGGCAGCACCGGGGCGGATCACAGCGACATCGCCCAAAGCGATGATCTGATCGGTCGCTGAACGCAACGGTGCTCTTTCCAAATCAGCACTGGCTGTGCTGAAGGCGGGAGGAAGGATTAAACGTTCTTGCCCGCCAGCAATCTGAACACCACCGCGGCCGTTGAACTGTGATGCGCGAGCTGCCTCAACGACATCAGAGAGAGCAAGATTGCGCTGCTGCAGAGCCTCCAGATTCAGCTGCACTTGTGTCTGCGGCAGGTCACCGCCGTAGATCGTCACCTGGGCGACGCCAGGGATGGCGAGCAACGCATTTTCATAGGTGGTTTGAACCAACGAGCGCAATCGCAATTGCTCCTCTGCCGTCGCCGAATCAGGCAGCGTGAAGGCGTATTGGAGAACGGTGCCGAGGGGCGAAAGGGGTGGGGAAATTTCCGGCGAATCGGCCGACGCTGGCAACTGGGTGCGGAGCTGCTGCAAACGTTCCGACACCAACTGGCGGGCGTTCTGCAACTGCGATGCATTGCGAAACACCACCTGCACCATCGAGAGGCCAGGCTTGGATGCCGAGCGCACTACCTCAACACCCGGCAAACCATTCACAGCCGCCTCAATGGGCGCACTGATCTGGCGCTCAACTTGCTCCGGTGCAAGACCAGGAGCAGCCGTTTGAATCTCCACCTGTGGTGGCGCGAAGGGTGGGAATACATCCAGAGGCATCTGAACAACGTTCAGAACGCCCCAAACACTGATCAGAATCGAGCAGCCAACGACAAACCAACGGCGTGCAATCGAACCACGCAGGATGGCGTTCAGCAGCCTGGTCAACATCGATGCGACATATCAACCTTGCTTTGATCCAGGACCACGGCGGCGAACTGCCATCACCCCACCGAGAATGACAAACACAGCAACCGTGATGCCTCCGGGCAGTAGCCATGCGGGGGTGCTGGTTTGTGCAGGATCAACTTCAACCCGGCCTGAGTCAGCCATTGCCGTGCTTGTTGGGCTCGTCTCAGCCAGAGCACGCTCCTTTTTCTGAGACTCGGCATAAAGCGAAAGAGCTCCTGAAACAACCACCTGTTCATCGGCACTCAAGCCCTCTAGAACGACCGTGCGGTCGTTTGTTGCCGCCCCAAGACGCACAAAGACTGGGTCGTATGTGGTGCCGCTGCTGACAAACACCAGAGGTTTCCCTGCAGCATCGACAACGGCAACGCTCGGCACCGTCAATTGACCATCAGGCCCCCTCTGTGGAGCAGCCGTGGTGATTCCAAGGAGCTGATCCTGATCAGGCGATGCCTTCAGCTGATCAACCTCACCGTTCTGGACGAACTCATCACCATGGCCGGAGTGGGCGACTGCAGCTGGAACGGCAACGCCCTGAACAGCACCGCACACAACGGCACAGCTGAGAACGAACGCGCGCATGTGCTTAAAAGAACGATGGCAACCCATTCTCGGGAGGTTTTGGAGAGTCAACACACTCGGGCGCAAAGCCAAGTAGACCATTGAGGTTTGTGCAGGCACTCGACAACACCCTTGGTGACATCAGGCGCTGGATGTCAGCTAGCACCTGCGGGCTCAGCGGCCGAGTCCGCTGCTGGGGTGCGCGCAAACTTGGGATGGGAGCTGCGGTCGTGCAGGCGTACGCCGGTTTCCTTGATGCTCATCAGCTGCTCGCCGAGCTGGCGCATCAGCAGGCGCTGCTTGCGATCGGGCATGCCGAGCACCGCCAAAAAGGCCAGCAGCGGGAACAGCAGCGCGCCCAGGCCCCAGAAAAACCAGTTCAGGCCTTTGGCTTGAGCAATGGAGGTGGTGAACAGCAGCTGGGCAATCCAGAGCACCAAGCCGAGGCCACCAAAGGCCTGCACGATCGGGGAGGCCAGCAGAGAGGGATCCAGCATCTGCAAACGCTGAGCGATAAAAAAACGCTAGAGAGAAATCGCCAGGCGTCCACGCCAAGATCAAAGGGCCACCACAACGCTTCTGTGGAACGCCAAGCCGGACACGACCTGCACCTGCGGCTGCCGCAAGGCCACTGGCAAGCGCTCGAGCGCCATTGCCTTCAAAGCGGAGAGAGCCATAGCGCGGTGCTGCGCAAAGCCTTGGCCGATTACCTCGATCTCGAACACCACACCCTGTGGCAACTCTCCACCTCAACGGCTGTGGTGGAGGGCGTGTTTGGCGGCAGCCTGCAGGTGAAGGATCTCGCTGACCACGGCGACTTCGGCATCGGCACCTTTGAGCAGCTCGATGGCGAAGGGATCCTGCTCGATGGGATCTGCTGGCAAGCGCGCGCCGATGGCAGCGTCTGCCGCGCGCCTGCTGATGAAGGCATTCCCTTTTGGGTGGCCACCCACTTCGAAGCCCAGCAGCGCTTCAGCCTCAGCGGTGTCGACAGCATCGAAGCCCTTGGCGCCCAGCTCGATCCCAAACGCCCCGGCGCCAATTTGTTTGTGGCGATCCGCATCAGAGGCCTGTTTAACGAGGTGCTGATGCGCTCCGTCTCCAAGGTGCCCAAGGGCGTGGGCTTGCTGGAAGCCTCCCAGGATCAAACGATGGTGCGCCGCAACAACATCCGCGGCACCCTGGCGGGCTTTTGGAGCCCAGAGCACACCACCAGCCTCAACATCCCCGGCTACCACTTCCATTTCCTGGCTGATGACCACAGCAGTGGCGGCCATGTGTTGGACGTTCAAGCCGCTGAGCTGCAGGTGGAGCTGGATCTGCAATCCAACCTGCGGCTGGCCCTGCCGCAAACCAAGGAATTCCTCGAAGCTGACCTCAGCGGCGACATCGCCGCCACGCTGCACACCGCTGAAAGCAAGCCCAAAGACGGAGGCAACGGCAGCGCAGACTGAAGCGATGGTTGAAATCCCCCTGGACTCAATACTGAGCCCCACCCCGGAGGGCTTTCGCTCGGGATTTGTGGCCCTGGTGGGGCGCCCCAACGTGGGCAAATCCACGCTGCTCAATCAGCTGGTGGGGGAGAAGGTGGCGATCACCTCGCCTGTGGCGCAAACCACCCGCAACCGTTTGCGGGCCATCCTCACCACTGAGTGCTCCCAGCTGGTGCTGGTGGACACCCCCGGCATCCACAAACCCCATCACCTGCTCGGCGAGCGGCTGGTGAAAACCGCGCGCAACAGCATCGGCGAAGTGGATGTGGTGCTGGCGCTGATGGATGGCAGTGAACCGATGGGGCGCGGTGATCAATTCGTGCTCGATCTGCTCAAGTCCATCCGCCAACCGGTGGTGATTGGCCTCAACAAACAAGACCTGATCGCCGAAGAGCAGCGCGAAGAGCTGAACGCCTCCTACAGCGAGGTATTGCCCGATGCACCGCTCCTGCCCTTTAGTGCACTCACCGGTGATGGCTGCAGCGCCTTGGTGGAAGCCCTGGGCGAACGGCTACCGGAAGGGCCGATGCTGTACCCGAAAGACACGGTGAGCGATCAGCCTGAGAACCTGCTGCTGGGTGAACTCATCCGCGAGCAGGTGCTGCACCACACCCGAGAAGAAGTGCCCCACTCGGTGGCGGTACAAATTGAGCGGGTGGTGGAAGACGGCCCGCGCACGGCGATTCTGGCCACGGTGATGGTGGAGCGCAGCAGCCAGAAAGGGATCTTGATCGGCCGTAAAGGCTCGATGCTCAAAGAGATCGGATCAGGCGCGCGGCTGCAGATGCAAAAGCTGATTGATGGGCCGGTGTATTTGGAGCTGTTTGTGAAGGTGGTGCCCCATTGGCGCCAGAAACCAGGCCGCTTGGCGGAACTGGGTTACCGGGGCGAGTAAGCAGTAAAAAACGCGCCATCGATGGCCTCACCTGGGTGATCAGCTGGCAGGAACTTGTGGATCAGGGTCTGCCCTGTCCTGGAATCCATCGCATCCTTTTGCCAATTCATGAACCCTCGGATCTGGCTGAACAGCAATGGCGCCAGGCCTTAATCCGCGAACAAGGGGGCGATTCCGCGCCGTTTCTGAGGCCAGCAGGTATTAGCTTTATTGGTTTTCATCCATCAAGTTCTTCTCCATTCCAGCAATGATAATCATCTTGCGCTGACCTTGTGAAGCTTGCACGGTTGGAACGCCATGCCAGGCCTCAGCCGTTCGGGGCAAAACAAAAGCGCGATTGGAAACAAAATCAATCGTTTTGACTTCAAAAAAATTAGACCAACCTTGTGGTTTTCCGTTTTTTGGGAATCGATCTTGGTCTTGGGGATTCTTTGGGACGTAGAGTCGAGTTCCGCATGCATTAAGCCCTTGATGCTCTGGCAGATAGGCCAAGATTGTAAAAACTCTGCTTGGTGGGTCGAGATGAGGGCCAATACTGTAACCATCGCTATCACGAATCAATACCGTTGTGAGATGCACTGATGGGTGCCGATCCTTTTCTTTGGCTAAATGTGCTGGAATGATGGCATCGAGTAGTTGGCTGCTAAAAGCAGGATTATTGAGATGGTGCTGAAATGTGTCCCAGAATTCAGCTGCAGGTTGCTGGAATGATGCTATGTGACTTTTCCCCAATGCATTGTCACTCAGTGGTGCACACAATCGATAAATGTAATCCTTGTTCTGGCCTGGATAAGGCTTCATCATCTCTGGGGTCGGGAAATATTCATGGATGACTGCCAGAGACGCAGGATCAAAGCAATCATCAATCACTCCGTGGGGTGCCGGCTGTTGGTAGCGAACCTGCCCACTTGTGCATGAACGCAATAAAGAGTCTGCAGCTTTGATGCCAAGGTCTTGATCTGTCATGGCTGGGTCAATGAGGGGCATGAAATTTTCCTCATTCAATGCCAGATGTCTCGGGTGGGCATGGGCTGGCTTGTTTGTTTTCCATGATTTCAACTTGTGCTAAAAAATTGGCGTTGGCAGGGCTTAAACTTGGCTGCGGATACCCGGTCAGTGGGTCACCCATGGCGTTTGCGTAGGCGATCCAGTTTTTGATAATAAGCCATTCACCGAGATTAAACGCAGAGGCGGATTTGTTGATCGGCATGGAATCCTTTTGATTGAAAAATTGGACTTCCTTGTTTGCCCACTCTTCGCGTTGCCTTGGCCCTTCCTGAAGACTTGTGGATGTATTGATTGCTCCGTAATCGGGGTATTCTTTTCGGAAGGATGTGCATCCTCGATTGATTGAAACCTCGGGGGAAAGAGCTGTCCTTTTCCGGCATTCTAAAATTACATTTTTGGCAACGTGCGCGGCTTCCTTCACGTCTGAGCAGTAAATTAATCCCTTGTAAAAATTGTTTTGGTCTGGCCGTAATTCAATCATGCACTTGCTTGTATTACTATCTTTGAGATGCATCGTTTTCATGAAAAAATGAAGCATCAGCAGCTCGTCTAGGCTTTTAACGTTAAGTTGAATTTTGTAGCAGCTGTGGCATCGCTTGGCGATCGCTTGATGAGCAAGAAAGAATTTGCTGAGGGCGGAGCAGTTTGGAGCTTCGGATTGTTGAACATAATAGATCTGGGTCAGGCTTGTATTGATCTGCTGACCAAGTGAGGCTGTAATGATGAAGGCTTTTTGGATGAATTGCTGAATCTCAGCTGCGCTAATTGTGCTGTTGTTGGCTCCAGGCAATTGAAGCTTTCTGAGTTCTACGTCGACACTCTCGATCGGGTGGATTGCCTTTGAATTGATTGTGTTTCTTTGTTGCTGAAGTGTGAGTGTTAAAAGATCACAGGCTTTAGTTGTATCGGCAGCATTGGATTTAATTGATTCAAGTGCACAGGCCAGTGCTTGATCGAGATTGCCAAATTTGCGGTAGAGGTGGCCAAGCTCGATCGTTGCGTCGATATTGTGAGGATCAATTTTCAGGGCCTGGTGATTTGATTGAAGCGCCTCACGGAAGTTGCCAAGCTCCCTGTGAATCAATCCTTGGATCCAGTAAGAGTTGGTGTCATTTGGATCCAGCAAAATAGCTTGAGATATTGAAGAGAGCGCCTGGTTAAGGTGGCCGCAATCTCTACAGCTGGAGGCAAAGCTTTTGTGTGCTTCTGCGCTCTTGGGATTGCTTTTGATGGCTTCGAGGGCGGTTGCCAGCGCCTGGGCTAGTTGCGTTGATGCCAGTTTGGGCCTCTCAGACGCTGCTACATATTTTATGGGATGTCTGGAATTATTCGATAAAGTGTTGGGGTTTTGCTCGCCGATGGAATGCAAAAAAATGCGCCAACGCCGGCAACCTCTCCAGCTTTAGCCGAAGCTCTGCAGCGGGTGAGCCAGCACCCTGGTGATCACAAGGCCTACCAGCAACTCAGTGCGGCCTATGCCAAGGAGCATCAGGCCGATCTTGCTCTGGCGGCGGCCCTGCAAGCCATTGCGCTAGAGCCCAAAGTTCCCGAGCCTTACTTGCAAGCTGCAGCGGTGTATCGCGATTGGAATCAAACCCAACGAAGCAAGGAGATTCTGCTGCGCTGCATTGAGCATTGCCCCAGCAGCCATGACGCCCACTTGCTGCTGGCGACTAACTATCGCGCCTTGCGTGAACTTGATCGGTTTGAAGAGGCGATTCAGCGCTGCCTTGCGCTTCAACCCGGCTCGCCAGGAGCATTGATTGAGCTGGCGTCACTGGAGCGCAACAAGGGCAACCGGCAACGCTGCAAAGAGCTTTTAGGTCAGGCTTTGGCTGCTGATGATGAGAAGATCGTCGCTGTATTAGGCCAAGCTGCCGATCTTCAGAGTGATCAAGAGGCGATCGACATTCTTGATTCCATTGATCGACTGATCAGCAGATTACCGGATCGCAGACAGCATGAAACGTTGAATTTTGCCCGATTTGAATGTCTGCATCGGCTGGGTGATGTTGCGCAAGCAGCCGCTGCCCTGCAGCAGGCCAATCAGGCCAAGCTCCAGCGGTTGCCCTCCAACAAAATCGCCATGCTGGAGCGCATCCACGCTGGTGCAACAACCCCCAGCGGCGTGGCGCCACAGGCCTCCGCCCACAGCCAGCCTGTGTTCATCGTTGGCATGCCGCGCAGTGGCTCCACCCTGCTGGCCTCAATCTTGAGCATGAAGGAGGGCAGCGTCGATTTGGGTGAACCCGGCGCGATGGGCCAGGCCATTGCCCAGCTCAACCACCAAGCCAGCGGCACATTGGATGGCCTGTATCGCGCTCGCCTCGATGAACTCCCTCTGCTGAACAAGCCAAGCCAAGCCGCTATCACGATCGATAAATCGCTCTACAACTTCATTCACTGCAATGTGATCCTTGATCTGATCCCCAACGCCAAAGTGATCCACAGCCGGCGCAATCCTCTCGACAACATTCTCTCGATGTTGCGGGCGCGGATGGTTTCACCACAAAACTATTGCTCCGATGTTGTTGATGCTGCTGAAGTGATCATTGCTCAGGAGCAGGCAATGCTTGGCTTCAAGGAACGCTACGGCGAAAGGATCTTCACCAACAACTACGAGCAACTCACCCAAACCCCTGAACACCACATCCGCACACTGCTCTCATGGCTGGGCTGGCCCTGGGATGAGCGCTACTTGAACCACCACCGCAAAGATCGCTTGATTTTCAATGCCAGCGCCATACAGGCCCGCAACCCCATCAACAGTCGCTCTGTTCAGGGCTGGCGCCGCTATGCCGATCTGCTGGAACCAGCCCGGCAGTGCTTGATCAGCAGCGGGCTGTTTGATTCAGCTGACCTAACGGCTTAAACGGGGCGTGGACTTGTGTTCAGCTCTTCAATCTGGGCATCAGGCTGACTGCAGCAGATCGCTGCGCGTGCCCAGGTCATTGCCGATTGCGATCCAATGATCCAGGCAGCCCTGGCGTAGCTGGGCGGCCCCATCACCTCCCACGCCCTCCAGTTGCAGCAGCAGCCCCATCAGGGCCATGGTGTTGCCCTGGTGAATCTGATCGAACAGCTCATTTGCCCGCAGACCCGGCACTACTGCACATGCCCTGGAGAACAGGGTGCGAGGCAGACCGGGCTCTCGCCTCAGACCCAGCAGCGGCTGGACCACCACCAGCTTGTCGTCCTGGCGTTCAATCGTGCAGGGCTTGGTCAGACCGTCGCTCCGCCCCCCCCCTTGCACCACCACCTGCTGGCCGTTGTGCTGAAGGCAGAGGTTGAGGCTGAACCCCGAAGGTTCCTGGCAGTTGAAGCCGTAGCCGAGCAGGCGGTGCAACGGATCGCTGACGGAGTAGTTCACCAGAATTTCGTCGGCATGGACGCCGCCGACGGCGATGCCATCGCCACCTTGGTTAAAGCCCTTGGCAGCCGGCGCATGGTTCACCAGTTCGATGACCGGCATCAAGACTTTGTTGCCTTTGTGGTTGATGAAGCGGGTCTTCAGAAAGCGCTGAAAGATTTCCTGTTCGCGGTTCTCGCCGGGAAAGCGATTGTCGAGGTTGTAAAGGCCCAGACGCTTGAGGTCCTGGTGAACGGCATCAGGTAGCGCCTTCAAGCCTTCTTCAAAGGCTTCGATCGAACGGCAGCCGTCCAAGCCCCAGGAGTGGTTGGCCTGATACTGCATGAACCAATCGGCATAGCCGGGGGGAAAGGCGCTGGGATCCTTGATCACCACCGCCCCCTCCTGCAGTCGTACGGCGTCGATCGGCACCAGCAGTGCATCGGGAACCCGCAGCTTCACCGTTTTGCCAGGGTCGATCGGAAACAGCCCCATGCCGAAGGGACCCTCGCGCTGCATCACGTTCTCGGCGATGCCGCCGAAGCCACGAAACGCCTCTAGCAGTTCCTGCCACATAGCCGACGGTGCAATCGTTCCTACACAGAACGCGATGTACTTTTCCACCCATTCATTGCCCTGTTCATGCCGCCGGTGCAAACCGTCATTGACCCCAACAAGCAAGAGCGGATTGCAGTTCAAAATGCCGCAACTGAATGCCTGATGCAGAACGGTGTTGCCGGTGATGCTCCATCCGCTCAACGCCTTCACAGGTGATGGACGCGGAGCTTTGAGGAGGGCCCTACCAACACAGCAAAAATCATTGATTTTTAATGCCAGCGCCGTACAGGCCCGCAGCCCCATCAACCGGCGTTCTGTTCAGGGCTGGCGCCGTACTGCCGATGTGCTGGAACCAGCCCGGAAATGCTTGATCAGAAGCGGACTGTTTGATTCAACTGCCTTAACGGTGTGAACAGGCCTGAGGGCTTGTGCTTAGAAATCGATCTTGGTTTCCCCGCCGCCGCCGCCTTTGCCGGTGTCGGTGTTGGGGTCGGTGTTGGGCCCAGCCAGCTCCAGCGATGCCTGCTGTTGGCGGCGGAATTCAGCCACCTGCTCGAGCACCGCAGCATCCACCTCGAAGGGCAGTTGGGTCGAGGTGGTCTCCATCTTGATGGCTGGTGCCAAATCTTTGTCGAGATTAATAGAAGTGTTTGACCTGTCAAGAATTCCCTTGCAGGGTGATGGTCTTGCCGTCCTCGCTGTCTCACTCGACAATGCCGCCGGCAGCGCTGCGGAAGCTGCCCATGAATCGGGGTTGACCTTGTGCGCTGGCGGGATTGATGGGTTCCAAACACTGGCAGCAGCGCTCCTTGCGCATGGTTTCAGGCCCTTGCCTTGATGAGCCAGATGCCGTGCGTCATCCGGAGTTGCTGTTAAAGCCCGCGGCAGCGATCACAACCCTGGACTCGGCGGAGCTGCAGCAGCGGTTGCAACAGGCTCAAACCCTGAAAAATTTGCCGGCCTTCGGGCCACAGCGTGTGCTGGGGGGCAAAGAGGCCGCCATTTTTGAAGCCGCTGAGCCTCGGGGGCTGTATTGCGCGCTTTGGTGTGGGGTGTGGGCCTCCACTGCGCTGGGTCTTGGCTACCCCGCCATCAATCCCGATCACCAAGGCGTTCGCATGCTCTGCAAAGCCTTCGCGGGTTCACCGGTGTATCTCGAGCTGATGGCAACGGCTCTCAATCTGGCGGCCGATCTACTCGAGGCCTGCATCGAGGAACCACACTCTGTGGCCACCCGCCTCCAGCCCCGCGTGCAGGCAATCCGGGAACTTGCCTCAATCAGGAGGGGGCATGGGTTCTCGAATGCATTGATTCGGGCGGCAACCCAACGGGGCATTCCCTGCTTCCCGCTTCTACTGGAGCCAGGCTCAAACTCTCCGCTGTTGCAGTTCGGCATTGGCGCGGCATCGCGGCTGGTTCGTTCATCGGAAACCGATGCCGACTCTTCCATCGGCGCACGCATTGCCGGGTGCAAGCCGATCACATCCCAATGGCTTCAGCAACTGGGGCTGCCAACTCCCAAAACCGTGATGCTGCCGCTGCAGAGCAGTGTGTTTCAGCTTCTCGAGGCAGCAGAAAACGTGGGCTGGCCCTGCGTGGTGAAGCCCGATGCCGCAGAGAGGGGCTACGGCGTCACGGTGAACATCACAACGCCCGAGGCATTGGTGGCGGCCACGGCTCAAGCGGTTCCCTTGGCCCAGCGCGAGGTGCAGGTGCAGGCCCACTGCCCAGGCGCCTATGTGCGCCTGGTGGTGATCAACCACAGCCTGGTGCGGGCCTTGCGCAGCGAGCCGCCGTTTGTGGTGGGGGATGGGGCCGCCAGCATCATCGCCTTGATTGAGGCCAGAGCAGAAAACTGGAGCAAGCCTGACCCGATCACAAGGGAGCATTTGTATGAGCAGCCACAAGCCAACCCAGAGATCGAGCAGCATCTCGCGCAGGCCGGGTTGACGTTGCAATCGGTGCCGGAGGCCGGCCAACGCGTGGTTTTATCCAGCGAGCTGGTGGACCGCATGAATTGGGTCTACAGCGACTGGCTCGATCTGGTGCATCCCAGCGTGCAGTGGATGGCGGAATCCATCAGCCACTCGATGGCCATGCCGAACGCAGGCATTGATGTGATCACCACCGACCTCGCCGCTCCCTTGCATGAGGGCAAAACGCAGGTGATTGAAGTCAACTCCAACCAAACGCTGCAACGGCCGCAAGCCAAGTCATTCATCGAAGCACTCTTCCCTTCAGCAGCCTCCGCTTGGATTCCGGTTGAGGTGATCGTTTGCCTCTCGGCTACCGATGCCGCCGCTCACCTCGATGCTGATCCGGTGGTGCAAGGAGGCGTGGTGGGCATTAGTCCTGCTCTGCAGGAAGCCGATAGCCGCTTGTTGGCGACGCCACTGGAGGGATGCATGCTGGTGGGTTACTGCCACCCCGATCAGCTGCTGCATAACCGCTCGATCCGCCACCTGAAAGTTCTGCTGAGCTGGCAAGAGTTCCTGGATCAGGGCTTGCCCTGTGAGCGGGTGAGCCGGGTGGTCTTGGTTGGCGAGCTGCCCGGCGCTGAGGCTGAGCGCTGGAGCACATTCGTCAACGAACTGGAAAGGTTGGGGCGCCTGAAGAGGGGTTAATTGCAGTGAACGGCAACCAATTGGTTGCTATTGCGTCAGAACTCAGTAAGTTTTCGCAAGCTGAAGCGCCCACCGGTGAAGTCTCAGTTGTTGCTGCGCACCGGTGGCTTGATCGGCAAGCTGGTTGTTCTCAACGCTCTGGTACTGCCAGGAGCCTTTATTGGCGAGCAGCTGGTGGGCGGGAATGAAGCGAAGGCGCGAACTGTTGAAGTAGATGGTTACGAATGCACCTGGACACCCAACGCGAACATATTTCCAGGTGAAGATGCGACTCGTCCGGGATCATGGAGTTGTGTACCGAAGTGGATCTTCGAACAGGAATTCCCTGAAGACCCAGGCAGACCACCCAATATCCCACCCTTCGAAGAGATAATCCCGCCAGGTCCGGGAGATGAAGAGATAATCCCGCCAGATCCGGGAGATGAAGAGATAATCCCGCCAGATCCGGGAGATGAAGAGATAATCCCGCCAGATCCGGGAGATAATTCAAATCGAGTACCTCCTGGTCCTGGCAGCCCCCCACCTGCCGAGGCACGCCGCCGTTGTGGTGAAGGCCGCTGCCTGGCCATCTTGCGCAGCTTCCGCCCCCCCAACCCGGACAAGGGAACGCAAGCTGTCAGCTTCTACAACCAGGCGCTGATGGAGCGCTTGCCGCTGCTCACCTACGAAAAAATCACGATTGAGCCGGAGCCCGAACCAGTGATCGAGCCTGCACCGAGCGAACCGGTGCGTGGCCTCTGGAAAACCACGCCAGTGGGCGATGAAAAGCTCTACGACTTTGAGCTCGACGGCACCTTCTACAAGGCATCGGATTCAGTCACCTCCTATTACGCCGAACGCGAAAGCCTGCGGACTTGGGTGAAGGGCTTTGGCGGCAGCACCAGCAACTTCGACCCCGACCGCTGGGGCCATCGCGAATTCAACGCCACCTTTGGTGGTGGTGTTGTGGGACTCGACTACTCCTTCACCGATAACTTCCAGCTCGGTGGCTATGCCAACTACGGCAAGATCAACACCACCGAATATTCCCCGGTGAATCCAGACTGGGATCCCAATGGCTGGGGCGGCGGCGTCAAAGCCGTTTACTGGACCGACAATTTCTATGTGCAGGGTGTGCTGGGGCGCACCCAGTGGAATGGCGAGCAGGTTCGCGATATCCCCGCCAGCGGCCGCTTCGGCTACCTCACCGATGCACAAGTTGCCGCGAGCAGTCGCCCCGATCTAATTGGCGCGCTGCGCACCGTCAAACCGCAAGCCAGCGGCGATAAAACCCTGAACAGCACCGTGGGAGCCGTGCGGGTGGGCTTGCCGATGCAAGTGGGCAAGTTCTACTTCGAACCGCGCTTCACCGGCACCTACAGCAACAACCAAGAAGAGGGCTTCACCGAAAGCCGCGGCGCCTTCCCCTTCAACCTGCGCTACGGCGAGCGCACCACCAACTACTGGTTCACGGATCTGGGCTTCAAGTTGGCCCTGCCGATGCGCACCAAGCAGCGCGGTGCCCTGGTGACACCCAATCTGCTGGTGTCGTGGATGGGGAATTGGGATCAGGGCAATCCAGCCCAGCGCTACTACGCCACGTTCAGGAATAGCCAGGGGCAAAAGGGCAGCTACTTCGTGCGCTCCGGGGCTGAGAACGAAAACGCCCTGGTGCTGGAGGGCGGCCTCGACTACACGGTGAGGAACATCAACGCCACCTCGTTCCTGCTCTATGCCCGCGGCGGGGCGCTGATTTGGGATGACGCCACCAAACCCGCCGACTGGCGCGCTTCCGGCGGCTTCACCTTCCAGTTCTGATCCCAGGCCACATCAAGCGGCAGGATGGTTGTTGGCCTGCTGCTGTTGTGACTGACGCCTTCCCACCCACCAGTGCTGCTGAGGTGCTCGCTCTCTGCGATGGCGCCTGGATGAGCCTGCGGTCTCAGCTGCAACCGGCCGATAGCGATGAGGGCTGGCACACCAGCGAAAAAGGCGAGCTCAAGCTGAGCTGGACCGCCTCAGAGAACACCGATGAACTGGGTCGCATGGAGGCCACCCCGCCATCGGGGCAATCCACAGTTTTGACGTTTTGGGCGGATGGCCGCCTGGAAGGCAGCGGCGGCCAAAAGGGCCGCTGGGAGTTGCAGGTGGGCAGTCGTCTGGTGCTGATCCACAGCGATGGCGAGCTGCGCATCGAGGAATCGATCAGCTTCACCAAGCCCAACCTGCGGCTGCGCAACCTGCTGATCTGGAAAGGAGAGCAGCTGCAGGGTTCCCAGTTCTGCTCGGAAATCCGCCGCGTCAGCAAGCCCGCCTCGTGAGCAGCTTCCGGCTGGATGTGGTGAGCCTGGTGCCGGAGGTGTTCGACAGCCTTCGCGGCCTGGGGGTGATCGGTCGCGCCTTCCATGCCGGCATCGCCGAGCTGCACACCCACAACCCCCGCGATTACGCCACCGATCGCTACCGCAAGGTTGACGATGAGCCCTACGGCGGCGGTGCGGGCATGGTGCTTAAACCCGAACCGGTGTTTGCCGCCTTTGAAGCGATCCCGGTGCAGCCAAGCCGGCGGGTGCTGCTGATGACACCGCAAGGCAAGCCGCTGCAGCAGGCCGACCTACGCCGCTGGGCAACCGATTACGAGCAACTGGTCCTGCTCTGCGGCCACTACGAAGGCTTTGATGAGCGCATCCGCAGCCTCGCTGATGAAGAGGTGTCGCTTGGTGATTTCGTGCTCACCGGCGGCGAACTGCCGGCGATGACGATCATCAATGGCACCGTGCGGCTGCGGCCCGGCACCGTGGGCACCGCCGATTCCTTGGTGGAGGAAAGCCACAGCGCAGGGCTGCTGGAGCACCCCCATTACACGCGCCCCGCCACCTTCCGTGAGATGGACGTGCCGGCGGTGCTGCGCAGCGGCGACCATGGCGCCATTGCCCGCTGGCGCGCCGAGCAGCAGAAGGAACGCACCCAACTGCGCCGCCCCGATCTCTGGGCCCAATGGCAGGCAGAGCACCCCGGCAACGAGGGCTGATCAGCCCTGCTGCTGGAGATTCTTGAGCGCCGTGAGCAAGGCCGCAGGGCTCTGGGGATCCACCATCAACACGCTGCCGCCTTTGGCCTGGGCCATCTGCTCGCCCATGCCCATCCACTCACTGGCCAGCAGCAGGCGCATGGCTTCAGCGGCTTGGGGATTGGTCTGCAGTGCCTGGGCCAATTCGCCAGCAGCCAGAGCTTTGGCCTGAGCAATGAGCTGCTGTTGCTGCGCTTCGGCTTCGGCTTCTAAAACCAAGGCTTCTTTGCGGGCCTTGGCATCGAGCACCAGTGATTCAGCCCGCCCGCGGGCCTCATTCACCTGGGCCTCCCGCTCCCCTTCTGAGCGCAAAATCGCGGCCCGCTTTTCGCGCTCAGCCGTCATCTGCTGCTCCATCGCCTGCTGCACCCCTTTCGACGGATGAATGTCGCGCAGCTCCACGCGGGTCACCTTCACGCCCCAGGGGTCGGTGGCCTGATCGAGATCGCGCAGCAACACCTCATTCACCTCCTGGCGGGTGGTGAAGGTTTGATCGAGATCGAGCTTGCCCATCTCGGCGCGAATTTGCGTGAGCACCAAATTCACCATCGCCGCCTGCAGGTTGTCGACGGCGTAATGGGCGCGGGGGTGCTCCAGCAGCTGCCAATAGACCACTGCATCCACCTCAATCGAGACGTTGTCGCGGGTGAAGCACTGCTGCGGGGGAATATCGAGCACCCGCTCTTTCAGCGATTCCAGGCTCACCACCCGCTCCACCACCGGCATCACAAATGACATCCCCGGAGTGAGCTGGCGGTCGTATTTGCCGAGCCTCTCCACCAGGCGCGACTGGCCGCCGCTGGTGATCTTGACGCTGCTGCCCCCCAGCCAGGCGATCACCACGAGCGCCGGGATCCCAAAAAATGCTTCCACAGCAGCTGGTGCAGACCGCCCAACGCTAGGCAGCATGAAAGCAACAGGCTGCAGTGGGCATCGCCGATGGAGGCCATCACCTGGCTGTTGATTGGTTTGGCCCTGCTGGCCAGTGAATGGCTTGGCGCCAGCTTCGATGGGCTGCTGCCAGCAGCGGTGGCGGCCCTGCTGATCTCGATGCTCACGGCCGTGCTGCCGCTGGCGCTTTGGCCGCAGCTGCTGCTGTTTGGTGTGCTCACCGGCGGCTTGTTGCTGGCGATCCGGCGCTGGTCAAAGAGTCAAAAAGAGCGCGCCATTGCCCAAAGCCCAGCAGCAGAGCGGGCCACGGTGATCGGCGGTTTTGATCAGGCAAGCAGCGGCCGGGTGCGCTGGCAGGGCCAGAGCTGGGCGGCCGACAATCTCGAACCGGGGCAGCTGCTGGCCCCAGGCGCTGTGGTGGTGGTGATGGGGCGCGAGGGCACCAGGCTGCAGGTGCTGGCTTCTAAGGTCGAGCCATGAACATCCGCGTTGGCAACGGCTACGACATCCACCGGCTGGTGCCGGGCCGCCCACTGATCCTGGGCGGCCAAACCCTCGAGCACCCAGGTGGCCTGGGCCTCGATGGCCACAGCGATGCTGATGTGCTGGTGCACGCGATCATGGACGCCTTGCTCGGCGCCCTCTCGCTAGGCGATATCGGCAAATACTTCCCGCCCACCGATCCCAAATGGAAAGGGGCCGACAGCCTGCTTCTGCTGGAGCAAGTGATGGGCCTGGTGCGTGAGCGCGGCTGGAGCGTGGTGAATGTGGATTCGGTGGTGATCGCCGAGCGGCCCAAGCTCAAGCCCCACATCGAGGCGATGCGCGCAGCGATTGCAGAGCGCATGGGCCTGGATCCTGAGCAGGTGGGCGTGAAGGCCACCACCAACGAAAAGCTGGGAGCTGAAGGCAGGGAAGAAGGCATTTCCTGCCAGGCCGTGGCCCTGCTCTTCAAGCCATGAGCTGGCTGCCCGCGCTGCTGCTGAGCCTGCTGCTTTGGGCCGCCCCAGCCTGGGCGGTGCGCCCCCTCGATCCAGCCGCTGGTGTGGTGGAGGTGCTGCAGATGCCGGTGAGCGCTGGGCAGCGCCAATGCTGGCGCCAGGCCGAGGAGGCCCACTGGGAACCCTGGCTGGAGCAGCAAGATGGCTACCGCGGCCGCGAGCTGCTCTGGGATCCGGAGCGCCAGCAGGCGGTGGTGCTGGTGGGCTGGCAGTCGCAACAGCAATGGGATGCCATCCCAGCCAGCAGCATTGGCTCCACCGAGGAGGCGTTCAACGCGCAACTGCGCGATTGCCTCGGCGTCAACGCCGAGGCACCTCTCCCGCTGCAGCGAACTGGAGCGCTCAAGCCGCTGCAGCCATGACCTATGTGCTCGGCACCCATAGCGCTGAGCTCCAGCGGCTCGGCCGCCAGCACCGCTTTTGGCGCCAGGAATGCCGCAGCGGGTTGCAGCGCGCTGGCTTTGGCGCTGGCGATCGGCTCTTGGATCTCGGCTGCGGGCCGGGATTTTGCAGCCTTGAACTCGCTGAGCTGGTGGGCCCCAGCGGCCAGGTGCTGGGGCTGGATCTTTCGCCGAACTACATCGAGCATCTCCAGCAGCTGGCCCATCAGCAGAACTTGAGCCAACTGCGCGGCATCGCCACCGATCTGGCCGAACCGCAACAGCTGCCGGAGGCTGGCCACTGGGATGGGGCCTGGTGCCGCTGGCTGTGGATGTTTTTGCCCAAGCTCGAGCCCCTGCTCGATGGCCTCGGCTCAGCGCTGCGCCCCGGCGGGCGGCTAGTGCTGCAGGAATACATCCGCTGGGACAGCTTTTCGCTGCGCCCTGGCGGCAGCGCCCTGGCGGAGTTCGTTGCCACCTGCATCCGCCACTGGCGCGATCAAGGCGGCGATCCCGATGTGGCCAGCCGGCTGCCGGAGCTGCTTAGTCAGCGCGGCTGGCGGCTGGTGAGCTGCCGCAGCCTGCTGGATTGCTCCACCAGCAGCGAAGCCAAAGCCCTGTGGCTGCAGGACTTTCTCTCCAGCTATCCGCAGCAGCTGCAACAACTTGGCCTGTGGAGCGACCAGCAGCAGCAGCGGCTGGAGGCCGAGCAAGCCAGCGCCATGCTGTGGATGACGCCAACGCTGGTGGAGCAGATCTGGGAGCGGCCATGAGTGAGCACCGCCTGGATCTTGAGCGGCGCCAGCGCCTCGGGCTAGTGGAGGCGATCTGGGGTGAGCACAAAAGCGCCGAGCAGATCATCGCCATCGCCCGCGACTTTCAAAGCGCCGGTGAACTCGCCCTGGTCACCCGCGTTGATGAGGCCAAAGCCGCAGCCATCCAGGACTCAATCCCGGAGCTGGTGCACCACAGCCAAGCGCGCTGCCTCACCCTGGGCGAGCTGCCCAAAGCCACCCAGCCAGCGGTGGGCTTGCTGTGCGGGGGAAGCAGTGATCTGCCCGTGCTCGCTGAAGCCGAGCTGGCCCTGCACTGCCATGGCATCGCCAGCCAGCGCTTTGCCGATGTGGGCGTGGCCGGGCTGCACCGGCTGCTCAAGGTGATCCCTGAGCTCAATGAGCTGCAGCTTTTGATCGCCTTTGCCGGCATGGAAGGCGCCCTGCCCACCGTGCTGGCTGGCCTGGTGCCGCAACCGATCATCGGCGTGCCGGTGAGCGTGGGTTATGGCGTCAGCGCCGGCGGCCAAGCGGCCCTTAGCGGCATGCTCGCCAGCTGCGCGCCTGGGCTCACGGTGGTCAACATCGACAACGGCTACGGCGCAGCGATGGCCGCGTTGCGGGTTCTGCGGGGCCGTGGCTAAGTCAAGGATTCCTGCAATCAACTCATGAGCGAAAGCGGCGGAGGCAAGTCCGGCGTCAACGTCGGCGCTGTGGTCGTGGTGGTAATCGTGGTGGGCGTGATCATTGCCGCCATCGGCATCAACAACCAGCAGCAGAGCCCCAAAAAAGAGGCCGAGAAGGTGCTCAAAGAGAGCGTCGAGAAGGTCAAAGACGCCACCAAAGATGGCTTGGGCGACGCCAAGAAGAAGATGGAAGCCGCTGGCGGCGGCAACTAGGCCTAGAGGTGCTTGAGCTGGGGGTAGGCGGTGATCAGCTCATCAGCGCTGAGCACATCGCCGGCGCCATCGGGCTGCCAGATCACCTCCAAGGCCAACAGCTCACTGGCTGGCACGGCTCCCAGGGCACTGAGGGCCGTGCGCAGCTGATCAGCTGAATCCACCCCCTTCATGGCGATCTTGTTGCGGCTGGCCACCAGCAGGGTGACCGCGATGTATTCGCTGGTGGCATCGGCATCACCGCTCTGGGCGATCGCCGTGACCTCTTCCGCCAGGCGGCGGCCATCGACGTTGCTGGTGAGTTCGCTGCTGAGCTTGCTGCGCTCCTGCATCGAGAGGCGGTTGAAGGTGGCCTCAGCAGTGTTGAAGGGCACTTGGCCCAATTCACAGTTGGCGTACACCCACTGATCGGGGTGGCGCAGCAGCGCCAAGGTGGCGTCTTGCAGCACCTGCTGCAGACCGGTGCTGTTGCTGGTGTCGGCCGTGCGGGCATAGCGGCGCAGGTCGTCCTGCAGGCTGCGGGCGCTGGCCAGCAGGCCCAGTTGCAGCTGGGCCAACGTCACCGGGCCATCAGCGCGCTGGGTGGGCAGCGAGGGGGCCGCCATGCCGCCACCGCCGGTGGCACCACGCAGGCCATTGACCACCACACCGATCAGGGCCATCAGGATCAAAAATCCAAACAAGCCGCCGCCGCCAAAACCGAAGAACGGAATCAGGAAGGGAAAGCCAATCCCGCCGCCATAGCCGCCCCGGTAGCCGCCGCCATAGCCCCCGCGCATCGGCGCTGAGCGGATCGGCGCTGAGCGGAAGCTGCCGCCACCAATACGGCCGCCGCGGGCTGCATCAGCGGGCTGGGCCCAGCCAAAGCTGAATAGCCCCGCTGCCAGCAGCGGCAACAGGCAGAACGAAAGCAGGCGCTTCAAACGACGCATGACAGGCCGAAGTTGGGTGAACTCTAGAAAGCCCGTCTAGGCAGTGAAGTGCGGAGCACCGCCCTGGCGGCTTAGCCCCCACCGACGATCGTCACCACTTCCAGCCGATCACCCGCCGCCACCGGCTGATCGGGCCATTGCGCCCGCGGCACGATCGCGCCGTTGAACTCCACCACCACCAGCCGCGGCTCATAGCCCAGCTCCACCAGCAGCTGCTGCAGGCTCAGCCCAGCGGTGGCTTGGCGGCTTTCACCGTTCACCTGCAGCGCAATCGGCTCAGCCATCAGCCAACAGCTCCAACAACTGCCGCGCTGCCGCGGCCGGATCCGCCGCTTCCATCACAGCCCGCACCACCGCCACCCGGCAGTGGGGGCCTCCTGCCTCCAGCAAGGCCGGCAGCAGCTGCACGTCCACCCCGCCAATGGCGTAATGGGGAATCGTGGCGATCTGGGCTGCTTGGCGGAGGTAGTCGAGCCCCACGGGCTCACGGCCCGGCTTGGTGGGTGTGGCCTGCAGGGGGCCAACGCCGGCGTAATCGCAGCCATCGGCCATGGCCTGCTGCAACTGCGCTGGGGCATGGGTGCTGCGGCCGATCAAGCGATCAGGGCCCAGCAAACGCCGCGCTTGAGCCGGCGGCAAATCCCCCTGGCCCAAATGCACCCCATCGGCCTCCACCGCCAAGGCCAAATCCACCCGGTCATTCACGATGAACAGGGCGCCGTGGGCGGCGCAGAGATCCCGCAGCGCCACCGCTTCTTGGTATCGGGGCAAGTCGTCTGTGAGCTTGCTGCGGTGCTGCACCAACTTCACCCCCGCCTGCAGGGCCTGCTCCACCACAGAGCGCAACTGCGGCACCGGGCTGGTGATCAAATACAGCCGCTCGGCCGCAAGCCGCTGGCGCCGGCTTTGATCCGCCAGCAAGCGGGTTTCCAAGTCGTAGAGCCGGTAGCGGCAGTGCTCCGCCACCCGCGCCAGCTCCGGATCACAGCTGCGGCCAAATTCCTCCAGCACCCGCAGCGCCTCCTGGGCGCGGGCGCAATTGGCGGCCACCACGGTGGCGTCGCTGCGCTGTTGCTGGGCCGGATGGGCCAAGCCGGCGGCGCTATCGGTGGCGGTGTGGCGGGCCTGGCGGTAGCGGGGCAAATGGCAGCGGCCCAACTGCTGACGCAGATCCTTGAGGCCCTCCACCAGATCGCGGCGATCCAGGCCAAAGCGGGCCCAGTCTTCGGCGACTCGCAAGCCCTCGCGGGCACGATCCAGGTTGGCGTCCAGCAGCCGCAGCACCGCCGGATCAACGCCTTCAGAAGAAATGGTCAAGCCACTGGGGCCAGTGCTGTCTTCTATTTAGCCTGAGCGGGCTTATGGCAACCCCAGTGGCCAACGAAACCAAGCCGGCGCCCCCGGTCAGCAACACCGACAGCCCGATGCTGACCCTGATCTGGGGTGCCGCCTTGCTGGGCGGAATCGGGGCCTTCATTGCTTGGGGACTCACCCACGCCTACCCCGGCAGCTGAGCACCCGCCAATAAGGCTCGGGCTTGATCGGCATCGCGGCTGATTTGGCCGGTGAGCTCATCAAGCGAGCCAAAGGCCTGCTGGCCGCGCAACCACTGCAGCGGCTGCACCCGCAGGCTGTCGCCGGCCAGATCCACTTCGGCATCGAGCAGGTGCACCTCCACCGCCGAGGGGGCCTCCGGATCGATGGTGGGCTGGCGGCCCAGGTTCATCACCGCAGGCATCGCCTGCTGGCTATCGCCGCGCCAGGCCCAGGCGGCATAAACACCCTCCTTGGGCAGGCATTTGCGGCCATCCACTTGCAAATTGGCGGTGGGCCAGCCCAAGCCGCGCCCCAAGCCGCGGCCGCGCACCACCTGGCCGCTGAAGCGATAGGGCCGCTGCAGCAAGCGCTCAGCCTCAACCAGATCAGCCTCGGCTAAGGCCTGGCGGATGCGGCTGCTGCTGTAGCGACTGCCGCCTTCATCAAGCAACGGCAGCACGTCCACCGCCATGCCGCAGGAGCCGCCAAGCCGCTGCAGATCCTCCGGGCCGCCGCTGCGGCGGTTGCCAAAGCGGAAGTTTTCACCGATCACCACCGCCCCGGCCTGCAGCTGATCGCGCAGCACCTGCTGCACAAACTGCTCTGGCGTGAGGGCTGCTAGCTGCAAATCAAAGGGCACCAGCACCAGCTGCTCGATGCCCAAAGGCCCCAGCACGCTGAGCTTTTCGTTGGGCAGATCCAGCCGCAGGCGCGGTTCACCCGCCAGCACCTCACGCGGGTGGGGCCAGAAGGACAGCACCGTGGGCACCAGAGCCGGCGGACCGGCCGCCATGGCCACGGCGCGCGCAATCACATGGCGGTGCCCGGCATGGACGCCATCAAAACTGCCGAGCGCTAACGCGGTTGGCCTGCAGGCTTGCTCAGGAGAAAGGAGCGCAATCAAGGCCCAAGGCCGTGCCAGAGCCATGCTCCCATGGCACCTTGGAGGCGGTGACACAAGGCCATGGCCGACCGTCTTGAGCTGCAACGCATCGCTTCAGCCTTCCGCGTAGTCGGCTGGGGAGCGTTTTGGAGTCAGCTCACCCTGGCGCTGGTAAGCGCTGGCGTGCTGGCCTTCAACAGCATTGGCAGTGAACTGGTCAGCAACCGCGACAAGGCCATCGGCCTGGGACCAGGCCTCTCGCTGACCACCCTGGCGCTATTAATCCTGGCCTGGGGCGTCTGGCAGGACTGGGGCCTGGTGCGCATCAGCCGCTCCCTATCCAGCGGCAGCAGCTCGATCCCCTCAAAAGCCGAAACCCGCGCCCAGGTGAAGCGCCATCTGCTGGCCAGCCTGGTGGGCATCACCTTTGCTGCCATTGGCTATCAAGCCCTCTCCGGCAGCCTCACCTTCCAGGCCTCGATTCAGCAGCCTGGCCTCACCGGCACCAGCGTTGGCAACAACGCCATCACGTCGCTGGAAATGTTCTCGGTGATGGCCAACACCCAAGCGCTCACCGGCCATTTGATTGGCCTGTGGGTCAGCCTCTGGCTGCTGCAGCGTCTGGCGCGGCGCTAACCCCAGCAATCGGCAAAGGCGGCAGCGCCCCACGCCAAAACAGTTCGGGCTGCAGCGGCGTCAGCGCCACCCCGCCGCCTTGCACCTGGGCCACATCGGTGGGCCAGTCCTTGGGCCCTGTGCCCGCGGCCTCAAAATCGTTCACCACCTCTCCGGCCAGCCAGTAGTAGCTGCGCCCGCGCGGGTCAAAGCGCTCATCAAATTGATCCACGTAGCGGCGCACTCCCGGGCGGCACCAGCGCACCGGGCCAATGCGATCAGGCGGCACCGCCGGCACGTTGAGGTTGAGCAGCAGCCCCTCCGGCCAGCCGCCAGCGAGGGCGCTTTCGGCCACATCCATGGCCTGAACCGCGGCCCCATCGAACTGGCGCCAATCAAAACAAGCGCTGCTCACCGCCAGAGCCGGCAGCCCCTCCAAGGTGCCCTCCATGGCGGCCGCCACGGTGCCGGAATAGATCACATCGGAGCCCAGATTCGGGCCGTGGTTGATGCCGCTGAGCACCAGATCCGGCGGGGCCTCCAGCAGCTTGCCCAGGGCCAACTTGACGCAGTCCGATGGGGTGCCGGTGCAGGCCCAAGCGCGGATGCCATCGGCAAACAGGCCATCGGCCTGTTCAGCGCGAATGGGGCTTTGCAGGGTCAGCCCGTGGCCCGTGGCGGAGCGCTCTTGATCGGGGCACACCACCGTGACGCTGTGGCCCCGGCGGGCGGCCTCATGGGCCAGCGCTTTGATGCCTTCGGCGAAGACCCCGTCGTCATTGCTGATCAGGATCTTGAGGGGGGAAGCCATCGAAAGGCGATACTGCCCCACGCACGTTAGGCCGACTCCCTTGAGCAGCGCTCCCACCCTGGAGGAGATCACCAGCGCGTTGGAGGCCTTGGAGGCGGAGGCCGCTGCCGCGATCGCTGAAGCCCCCGATGCCGCAGCCCTCGAGCAGCTGCGAATCGATCTTTTAGGCAAAAAAGGCAAGCTATCTGGCGTGCTGGGCGCCATGGGCAAGCTGCCCGGCGATCAGCGCCCAGTGGTGGGCCAGCGGGCCAATGTGCTGAAAACGCAGGTGCAATCGCTGCTGCAGGAGCGCCAAAGCGCCCTCAAAGAAGCGGCACTGGAAGCCCGCATCGCCAGCGAAACGATCGATGTCACCCTGCCGCCGGTGTACACACCCGCCGGCCATCGCCATCCGCTGCTGAGCACCACCGACGCGATCGTCGACATCTTCTGCGGCCTCGGCTACCGGGTGGTGGAAGGCCCCGACATCGAGAGCGACTACTACAACTTCTCGGCCCTCAACATCCCCGAGGAGCATCCCGCCCGGGACATGCAGGACACCTTCTACTTGCCGGGTGATCGCCTGCTGCGCACCCACACCTCACCGGTGCAGATTCGCCATCTCGAATCCAACCCCCCGCCGGTGCGCGTGATCGCCCCGGGCCGCGTCTACCGCCGTGATGCCGTTGATGCCACCCACTCGCCGGTGTTCCACCAGGTGGAGGTGTTGGCCATTGATGAAGGGCTCGACTTCAGCCACCTCCGCGGCACGGTGAGCCACTTCCTCAAGGCCTTTTTTGGTGATCTGCCGGTGCGCTTCCGCGCCAGCTACTTCCCCTTCACCGAACCCAGCGCCGAGGTGGATGTGCAATGGCGCGGCCGCTGGCTGGAGGTGATGGGCTGCGGCATGGTCGACCCCGCCGTGCTGGAGGGCATGGGGCTCGACCCCGAGCGCTGGAGCGGCTTTGCAGCGGGCCTTGGCGTTGAGCGCTTCTGCATGGTGCGCCACGGCATCGACGACATCCGCCGCCTGTTCACCAGCGATCTGCGTTTTCTCGAACAGTTCTGAGTCAAGCGAGCTGAGGCTGCTTAATTTCCGGCTAGAGGCCTTTGGCAGCCGGCCATGTCCGTGCTCTCGGTGTTCGATGGCTCCGCGCGCGCGCTGGAGATCGCGCGGGTTGTCACCCGTTATGAGTGGTCCTTCCTTTCACAGCTCCTCAACCGCGGCGATGCCGCTGAAACGCGCCTGCCCCAACCGCAGGTGCTCTGCCAAATCCTGATCGAGCTGGGCCCGGTCTACGTGAAGCTTGGCCAGCTGCTGAGCACCCGCCCGGATCTGCTGGCCAAGGACTACATCGATGCCCTCAGCAGCCTGCAGGCCGATGTGCCGGTGGAACCCTGGGAGCAAATCGAGCCGTTGATGCGCGAAGCGCTGGGCCAAGAGGTTGATCAAGCCTTTGGCCAGTTCGAGCGCGAGCCGATCGCCGCCGGCAGCATCGGCCAGGTGTATCGGGCCAGCCTTCACGACAACACTCCGGTGGCGGTGAAGGTGCTGCGGCCCGGCATCGAGCAACTGGTCCAAGAAGACGGCCGCTTGCTGCGCAAGATCGCCAGCTTGGCCTCAGCAACTGCTCTTGGTGCCAGCTACGACCTCGAAGGCCTGGCGGAGCAGGTGCTGCAAGCGATTGGCCGCGAGCTGGATTTCCGCGTCGAAGCCGGCAACACCTTGAAGTTGCAGGGCATCTTGGGGCGCTCGAAGTTTGTGCCCAACGGCAGCCTCAAGGTGCCCAATGTGGTGCCGGCCCTCTCCAGCCAGCGGGTGCTGGTGCTCGAGTGGATTGATGGGCACAACATCCTTGGCGAGGAGGCCAAAGCAGCCCTCACCCAGCACGGCTCCAGCGTTGATGCCGCCACCAAGGCATTGCTGGGGGCGTTTGTGGAGCAGTACTTCGTGGAAGGCTTCTTCCACGCCGATCCCCATCCCGGCAACCTCAAGGTGGATGGCGATGGCGTCATCACCCTGCTCGATGAGGGGATGGTGGGGATGTTTGATCCCCGCAGCCGCACCACGCTGTTGGATCTGGTGCTGGCGCTGATCAACCAAGACGGAGCCCGCGCCACCGACCTATTAGTGCAATTGGCCCCGCCGCCAGCAGGGGTGAAGGTGGACCGGCGGCAGCTGCAAAGTCAGCTGCAACAACTGATCGCCAGCAGCTTTTCCAAACCGCTGCAGGAGCTCAATTTCGCCATCTTTCTGGCCGAGCTGCTGCGACTGGCCAACAAGGTGGGGCTCAGGGTGCCGGGCACCATCGGCCTGTTTGTGAAGTCGGTCACCAACCTTGAAGGCGTGGGCGGATCGCTCAACCCCAACTTCAGCTTCACCGCCGAAATGCAGCCGTTGGTGGGGCAGCTGCTCAGCGATTCGATGCTGCTGCCCAAAGAGCGGATGATGCAGTTCGGGCTGGATCTGCGCAGCTTCAGCATCGATGCGCCGCGCCAACTCAGCCAGCTGCTGCGGCGCTTCAGCAGCGATGAGCTGGTGTTCTCGCTGCAACTCGAAGGACTGGAAGCCCTGCGCACCAGCCTTGAGCGGCTCTCGCAACGGGTGTCGCTGGCCATCCTGGTGGCCTCACTGCTGCTCAGCGCCACCTTGATGGCTTCCTTGGCCCAGCAGGAGCTGCTGCGCACCGTCAGTGAAGGCCTCTTCATCAGCGCCACCCTGTTTGGCCTCTGGCTGATCGTTTCGCTGCTGCGCTCCGGCCGCAGCGGACGCACTTAACGAAGTCCTAGTAACAGGGAAAGCCCGCCTAAACTCAGGCACCCACTTGCTCGTGACCGGTGCCCTGTGCCGGACTGATCGTTAACGACGGCAAGGATCTGGCCATTGAAACGGCCGACCGGATCGAAGCACGCCTCACCGAGGCGGGTTGGGATGTGGTGCGCGCCAGCAGCTCCGGCGGAATGGTGGGTTTTGCCAACCCCGATCAGAGCTTGCGGCTGCTCGGCTATGCGGCCTGCGTGCCGCCTGGCTTCACCTCCGCCATGGATGTGGCGATCGTGCTGGGCGGTGATGGCACGGTGCTTTCAGCGGCGCGGCAAACGGCACCGGTGGGCGTGCCGATGCTCACGATCAACACAGGCCATTTGGGCTTTCTGGCTGAAACCTATGTGAGCCACCTGGAAGAGGCCCTCGAGCAGCTGATCAGCCGTGAGTGGACCGTTGAAGAACGCAACCTGGTTGTGGTGAGCGTGCTGCGCGGCGACCAGCGGCGCTGGGAGGTGCTCTGCCTCAACGAGATGGCGCTGCACCGCGAGCCACTCACGAGCATGTGCCATTTCGAGATCGCCATCGGTCGCCATGCGCCGGTAGACATCTCCGCTGACGGGGTGATCCTCTCGACGCCCACGGGATCGACGGCCTATGCCCTCAGCGCTGGCGGCCCGGTGATCACGCCCGATTGCCCGGTGCTGCAGCTCACCCCGATTGCGCCCCACTCGCTGGCTTCACGGGCGCTGGTGTTCAGCGATAGCGAGCCCGTCACGATCTTCCCGGCCACCCCAGAACGGCTGATGATGGTGGTTGATGGCAGCGCTGGTTGTTATGTCTGGCCGGAGGATCGGGTGCTGATTCGCCGCTGCGAGCAGGCCGCCCGCTTTGTGCGCCTGGCCGACCACGAATACTTCCGCGTATTGGGCGAGAAGCTGGGCTGGGGCCTGCCCCATGTGGCCAAGCCGGGCACACTTCCTTTGGCCTCATGAAGCCCACCTTGCTGCTCATCGGTGAGCGCGCCTTGGAATTGCGCGAGCGGCTGGAGGCTTCCGGCTACGACACCGTGGGCTGGAGCGGCAGCGATGCCGTCCAATCGATTGGAGCCGGGTTGATCCCGCAAGATCGGGTCAAGGCAGTGCTGATCACCAGCGATGAGCTGGCGGTGGTGCCATTGCTGCAAAAGAGCTGCGGCGCTGGCGATCGGGTGCCGCTGCTGGTGGAGGCGATGGCCGATGACCTGGCCGCCCGCAGCCAGTGCCTCAAGCTCGGCGCCAACGACTTTTGGGTGCAAGACGGCCCGCCCAGCGATCTGCTGCAGCGCCTCAGGCTCCAACTTGCGCTGGAGCCACGGCCCCACAGCCTGTTTGATGCACCCGCCGGCGACACCAAGCAGGCAACGTTGAAACTGCTGGATCTACGCCTGGAGCCGCGGCAACGGCGCGCCTGGCGGGGCGAGCGCGAATTGCAGCTCACCGAACGGGAATACTCGCTACTGCTGCTGTTGCTGGAGCACCAAGGCGGCAGCGTCAGCCGCCAAACGATCCTGGAAGAGGTGTGGGGCCAGAGCGATGAGGAGGCCAACGCCAACGTGATTGAGGTGTATGTGCGCTATTTGCGCCGCAAGCTGGAGGAAAACGGCGAACGGCGCTTGATTCACACCGTGCGCGGCGTGGGCTACACGCTCAGGAGCTGATTCAGGCGATGTTCGCTCCCCTGTTGCCTCTGCTGCTGGCGATCACGCCTCAGTATCTGCCGATCACCGCCAAGTGGTGCCTGCCCCAGGGCTGCATTGGCCTGGAGGTGCCGCAAACCTCAGCGCAATTTCAGCAGGGCTTGATGCAACGCCCTGCCTTGGATCCCTGGCGCGGCATGTGGTTCCGCTTTGAGCCGGCACGGCCGGTGGGCTTTTGGATGAAGAACTGCCTGGCGCCGTTGGATTTGGTGTTCACCAAAGGTGGCCAGGTGGTGGGCATCGAAGCTGATGTGCCCCCCTGCACAGCTGATCCATGCCCCACCTACCGCTCGCCGGGGCCAGTGGATGGGGTGATCGAATTGCGCGCTGGCCGCGCAAAGGAGCTGGGGCTTAAGCCCGGCAGCCCCGCAGCACCACAACCGGGTTCAACGGGGCTAGGCGCGTTCCGCCAGCCAGCGGCATCCCCCGACTGACCTGCAGCTGCATCAGGCTCACCTGCAGGCCGTGGGCCTCCAACACCGGGCGCAGCTCAGCCACTGCTTCCAAGGTGGCCAAGGGAATCACCACCACACCGCCAGCTCTCAGGCGCGGCAACAACGCCGCCAGCAGCTCAGCTCTGGCGGCGCCACCACCGCCCAGCAGCACCCGATCGGGATCGGGCAACTCAGCCAGCAAGCTTGTGGCATCGCCCTTCAACACCGCCGCCGGCTGCACCGCTAGACGCTCGGCATTGGCCTGAATCAGGGGCACCGCGCCGCTGCGGCGCTCCACTGCAAACAGCTGCAATGCAGGCTGCAGCCGCAGGGCTTCAAGGCCCACGCTGCCGGTGCCGGCACCGAGATCCCACAACACCCCAGCACTGGGCAGATCCAACTCCGCCAGCAGCTGAATTCGCACCTCACGCTTGGTCATCAAACCGGGGTGATCGGCGTGCTGGTGATAGGCGCCATCAGCAATCCCGAAGAGCGGTAGCCGTTCGGCTGCTAATGGCTCGGCTTTAGCGATCAGAACCACCAAATGCAAAGGATCAAGATCCTCTGGCAGTGGATCGGTGCTGGCCAGCTCAATCACGCGCTCTTCGGGGTGATCCAGCCGCTCACAGATCCAAAAGCCAAAGGCGGCCTCTAGCCCCGATGCCCTGAGGATCTGGCGCACCTCGCCGGCGCCACCGCGGCCCGGATCGGTGAGCACAGCCAAGGCCTCGGGGCGCTGCTGCAGGCAAGCCGCTAACGCATCGGGTTCTCGGCCATGCAGCGACAGCCACTCGGCGTTTTGCCATGGCCGCCCCAAACGGGAGAAGGCCAGCTGCATCGAGCAGGGGCAGGGATGAAAGCGCAGCTGCTCAGCGGAAAAATGCTGCAGCAGCAGCCGGCCAATGCCAAACCAGAGCGGATCCCCACTGGCCAGCAGCACGGCGCTGCGGCCAGCGGCCAATTCAAGAGCTAGAGCCTCAATCGCTGCTTGAGGCTGATCGGTGTTGATCAGCTGGGCGCTCGCATGCAACTCGTGATGCAGGCGGCTGGGGGCTGCAATCACAGCCGCCCCATCCACCAACTGGCGCTGGGCAGAAGCCAGGCCAGAGAGGCCAGCGGCGGTGGTGCCGATCACATGGAGCATGTAGCCAGTCTCATCTGCTCACAGCCAAGGGGTAGACAAATTCGACGGACGATTGCAAAACTGGCAGCTCGCCATTGCCGGTCACCTTCTGCTCTCCCGTCTCTCCCCCTACCGCAGCCGTCGCTTCCTGCTGGTGACCCTCGCTGGTTGGACCATTTTTCTGCTGCCTGTTGGCCTGATGAGCCTGGCCACCTACACCCCACGCCAAGAGGTGGGGGTGAAGCGCAGCATGGCGGCCCGCAAGATCGGCGCTGGCTGGGTGCGCAGCAACCCCCTTGTGCGCTAGGGGATTTCCGGCAAGCTGACACGAATTCCAACTAACCCATGGCGCCCTTTGGGCTCTCCAGGCTGCGCTCCCTGTTGCGCCGAGAAGGCCGCCAAGGCCACACCACCCCCACCGCCAGCTGGAGCCGCCCGTTTGGCCAGGGCTGGGAGTCGCCCTACACCGTTCGCTACGCCAGCAACCTCGATGACGGCCCCTGGCATGGGGCGCCTTTAGGCGGCTTTGGCGCCGGTTGCATTGGCCGCAGCTCCAAAGGAGATTTCAACCTCTGGAACATCGATGGTGGTGAGCACTGGTTTGGCTCCCTGCCCGATTGCCAGTTCGCCCTCTTTGAAGACAACGGTTCAGACACCCGCGCCCATGCCCTGGCGGTGGCGCCCGAGGCCGATAGCTCCAAACCCGAAGGAGAAGCGCCCCTAAGCAGCTGGAGCTGGTATCCGGCCAGCACAGCTGAGAAGCCCACTGGCAGCTACAGCGCCCGCTATCCCCTGAACTGGTTTCACTACAGCGGCGTTTTTGGCTGTGAGGCCAGCTGCGAAAGCTTCAGCCCGATCATTCCCGGCAACTACCGCGACACCGCCCTGCCGGTGGCGGTGTTCCGCTGGCGTTTTCGCAACCCCAGCCGCAAGCCGCTGAAGCTCTCGCTGCTGCTGAGCTGGCGCAACACCACCGGCTGGTTCTGCAACACCGACCCCAGCGCTGCGGTGCACTTCCGCGACGACGGCAGCCCCGAGCACAACTACCTGCCAGCCATCGGCGCCACCCAAGGCCAGCGCAACCGCGCCATCAATGCCCCAGGCCTGCGCGGCGTGGTGATGGAAGGCCCCATGAGCGAACCAATCGCTGAAGGCCAAGGCCAGTGGTGCATCGCTGTACCCGAAGAGCTCGAGGGCGTTGAGCTGATGCGCTGCAGCCGCTGGAACCCCCATGGCGATGGAGCAGAGATCTGGCAGCGCTTTGCCGCCGATGGCTCGGTGCCGGAGAGCAACAACGACCGGCGCAGCGGCAACAACGATCCGGTGAGTGCCGCCATGGCTCTGCGCTTTGAGCTCGCCCCTGGCGCTGAGCTTGAACTACCGGTGGTGATCAGCTGGGATCTGCCCGTCACCGCCTTTGCCACCGGCAGCCAATGCCTCAGGCGCTACACGGATTTCTTTGGCCCCAGCGGCGATCAAGCCGCCGCCATTGCCGCCGATGCGCTGCTGCGCTGGCCCCGCTGGCGCCAGCAGATCGAGGAATGGCAAGCGCCCGTGCTGCTGCGCGACGACCTGCCCGAGGAGCTGCGCATGGCCCTCTGCAATGAGCTCTACGACCTGGCCAGCGGCGGCACGCTGTGGAGCGCGGCGAGCGCCAGTGATCCAGTGGGCCGCTTTGGCGTGCTCGAGTGCCTCGACTACGCCTGGTACGAAAGCCTCGATGTGCGGCTCTACGGCTCCTTTGCCCTGCTGCAGCTCTGGCCGGCCTTGGATCGCTCGGTGCTGCGCAGCTTTGCCCGCGCGATCCCCGCAGCCGATGCCACCCAGCGGCCGATTGGTTGGTATTTCACCCAAGGGCGCGGCCGCGTGGAAGCCGATCGCAAGGTGGCAGGCGCCACCCCCCCACGACCTCGGCGCCCCCAACGAGCAGCCCTGGGATGCCACCAACTACACCGCCTATCAAGACTGCAACCTCTGGAAAGACCTGGGCAGCGACTTTGTGCTGCAGGTGTGGCGCACCTACCAGCTCGCTCCCGATGGCAAAGACCTCAGCTTCCTGGCCGACTGCTGGCCAGCCTCGGTGCAGGCCCTGCGCTACCTGAAAACCTTCGACATCAACAACGACGGCCTGCCCGACAACGGCGGAGCGCCGGATCAAACCTTTGATGATTGGGCGCTCAAAGGCGTGAGCGCCTACTGCGGCGCCCTGTGGATCGCTGCCCTGGAGGCGGCCCTCGCGATGGGCCAAACCCTGGCTTTGGAGTTGGGGGTCGACACCGCAGCTGAACAGCGCGATTTCAGCCAGTGGCTGCAGCAATCACGGGGCAACTTCGATCAGCTGCTCTGGAACGGCGAGTTTTACAAAATCGATGCCGAGAGCGGCACGCCGGTGGTGATGGCCGATCAGCTCTGCGGCGATTTCTACGCCCGCCTGCTGGGGCTGCCGCCGGTGGTGAGTGAGGCCAATGCCCGCAGCAGCTTGCAGGCGATCAAAGAGGCCTGCTTTGAGGGCTTTGCCGGTGGCCGCTTGGGCGTCGCCAATGGCTTGCGCCGCGATGGCACCCCGCTCGATCCCAATGGCACCCACCCGCTGGAGGTGTGGACCGGCATCAACTTCGGTTTGGCCGCCTACTACCGGCTGATGGGCGAGACCAACACAGCGGTGGCCATCACCCAAGCCGTGGTGAATCAGGTCTATGCAGGCGGCCTGCAATTCCGCACCCCAGAAGCCCTCACCGGGCAGAACACCTTCCGGGCCTGCCACTATCTGCGGGCAATGGCGATTTGGGCACTGTGGGCCACCCATACCGATTGGGAACTGATTCCCGGCGCGGAACGGCAGCCATGAGCCGGCTGCTGGCCGCCCTGACGCTGCTGGTGCTGACGCTGCTGCCAGCGGGCCCAGCAGCTGCTGAGCTGCATAGCCATCCCGGCGACAACGGAACCCCGGTGGTGCGCAGCCTCGAAAGCCTGCGAGATCTCGATTACCAGGCCTGGCAGCTGGTGGCCTACCGCGAAGGCGAGCCGGGCGGTGAACTCCGGCTGCGGGTGGTGGGCTACCCCGGGCGCGTCCGGCTCGATCACCCCACCGAATTGATCGTGCTCAGCGGCAGCCACCGCTGGGATCTGCCCGATCGCACCTTGGAGAACAGCCTGCTCAAAAGCGATGGCCGGGAAGCCGCCGCTGAATTCGATCTGGCGCCGCTACTGGCTGAACTAAACAAGAACCGGCCACTGCGGCTGCAACTGCCTGGTGTGTTCAACGAACTGCCGGTGCCCCCCTTTGTGGTGAAGGAATGGCGTGAGCTGCCCACCTATCCCCTCTGATCGCCATTGGATGGCCAGGGCCTTGGCCCTCGCTGCCCTCGCTGATGGCCGCACCAGCCCCAACCCGCTGGTGGGCTGCGTGGTGCTTGATGCCAACGGCGAGCTTGTGGGTGAGGGCTACCACCGCCAAGCCGGTGAACCCCACGCTGAAGTGATGGCGTTGCGCCGAGCTGGGGATCGCGCCAAAGGCGGCACGCTCTACGTGACGCTGGAGCCCTGCTGCCACCACGGCCGCACGCCCCCCTGCTCAGAGGCGGTGATAGCCGCTGGCCTGCGCCGGGTGGTGATTGCCCTGGCTGATCCCGATCCCCGTGTGGCCGGCGGCGGCATCGCCCAGCTCAAGGCAGCTGGCATGGAGGTGATCAGCGGCGTGCGCCAAGCCGAAGCCGCCCAGCAAAATCGCGCCTTCCTGCACCGCATTCGCACAGGCCGCCCCTGGGGCCTGTTGAAGTGGGCCATGAGCCTCGATGGCCGAACGGCTCTGCCCAATGGCGCCAGCCAATGGATCAGCAGCCCGCCAGCCCGCAGCTGGGTGCATCACCTGCGCGCTGCCGTTGATGCGGTGATCGTTGGCGGCGGCACCGTTCGCGCCGACAACCCCCTGCTCACCAGCCGCGGGCAGCGCAGCCCCGAGCCGCTGCGAGTGGTGCTCAGCCGCACTCTTGATTTGCCAAGCGATGCCCAGCTTTGGGATCAAACCAGCGCCACCACCCTGGTGGCCCATGGCCCCGAGGCCCCAGCGCAAGCCAGGCAGCAACTCGATCAGCTCGGGGTGGAGCGCATCGAGCTCGTGGCCTGCGAACCAGCAGCCTTGCTCGAGGCCTTGGCGCAGCGCGGCTGCAACCGGGTGCTGTGGGAATGCGGCCCCCAATTAGCGGCGGCCGCCATCGCTTCCGGCTGCGTGCAAGAAACAGCAGCCGTGGTGGCGCCAGCGCTGTTGGGCGGCGCAGCGGCCCGCACGCCCCTGGGCGATCTGGGCTTCACCGCCATGGATCAGGTGATTCGCCTTGCGCCCAATATCCCGCAGGCACTGGGCAGCGATTGGCTGTTTCAGTCGCTGCTGCCAGAAGACTGAGCTGAGCCAGCAAAGCGGCCAATCAGCACCCCCATCACCACCGCTAGATAGAGCGGGCCGGCAATGCTGGTCACCACGCTGAGCATGCGAGCCAACGGCAAAGCGGGGTTGATGTCGCCAAAGCCCACGGTGGTGAGGCACACAAAGGCGAAGTAATTGATCTCGGCAAAGGCGCCGCTGGATTCGATCACGCTGAGATCACCCGAAGCCAAGGCCGCTTTGGTGAGCTCCAGCGGCTGGAAGCTGCCGGGCTGAATCGTTTCCACCGCACCCATCACCAGCCCCGCGGTGAGGCCCAAATGCAGATAGCCAGCGATCGCTCCCAGCAGCAGCGGCCGCGTGATCTGGGCATGGGCCGCCAGCGATTGGATCATCCGCACCAGGCTCCAGCCCACCAGCACGCTCCAGCTCAAAGCCAACGGCACCCCACTGGCCAGCAAATTCATCGGCGTGATCAGCCACACCCACATCGCCGCCACCGCCACCGCGCCCAAGGCGCGATAGAGCCGGTCGTCCATGGCGCTGCTGTGCCCGCGCCCAGCAGGTCCGCAGGTGAGCAGCAGTGCAATTAACGAATAGAAGACGTAGCTGATCCGGCCAATCTGCGGAAAGGCAAAGCAAACCAGCACGCCCACGCTGAGCAGCAACAGCAATTGATTGGGATAGCGGTTCACCAACCGCCGCAGCCACCTCACCCCAGATCCAAGTTCAACTGATCCAAGGGTCGGGAGCTAGGCGGTCCTGTCAAGCCAGCGGGAATGGCTTCGGCCTGCCAGCCGGCTGGATCCCAACCCGACAGCAACGGCTCGAGGGCCCGCAGGCCAGGGCCATCAAGCGGCTCGCACCAGGCCTGCTCAAGCCCTGCGGGAATGATCACCGGCATGCGCTCATGCAAAGGCGCCACCAAGGCATTGGGCTTGGTGGTGAGCACCACCGCGCTCTCCACCTCACTGCCATCGGGGCCAATCCAGCGGTCCCACAGCGCCGCCAGCCAAAACGGTTCGCCATCGGTGCGCGCGATGCGGTGGCCCTTTTCAAAAAAAGCATCGGCCGGCAACAGCCCGCGCCGGTGCCGCCAGGGCCCGCGAAAGCTGGCCTTCTCCATCACCGTTTCAGCGCGTGCATTGAAGGGCCTTGGGGCCTCCAAGGGATCTTTGCGCCACTCCGGCAGCAGGCCCCACAGCACCAAAGCGCTCTCCATCGCTCCATGCTCCTGGCGCTGCAGCAGCACAGGCTCTCCCGGACGAATCAGGGCTCTCGGGGCGTAGTGCTGCGCCAGCCCAGGGGGCATCGGCCCCTGCAAATGGGGCAGCAGGGCATCAAGGGCACAACCCAGGGCAAAGCGTCCGCACATCGGGCAGGCACAAGCGTTCGGTTCTCACCCCAACGCCAAAGCAAAGATGCGGCCTAGCTTGGTCCAAACGCATGAGTAGCGCATGCCGATCCGCCAGGACGACAACCAGCCCCGCCGCAAGATCGGGATCGTCAACTTGGTGTTGATCGGGGTGGGCGTGTTGCTGCTGCTGAGCAGCTTCCTCCCCAGCCAGGGCATGCAGCAGGTGCCGCGGGTTCCCTACTCCCTCTTCATTAATCAGGTCGACGATGGCGAGGTGAAGCGCGCCTTCATCACCCAAGAGCAGATCCGCTACGAGCTCAGTAACCCTGAAGAAGGTCAGCCCGCCCTGCTGGCCACCACACCGATCTTCGATATGGAGCTGCCTCAGCGCCTCGAAGAGCACGGCGTTGAATTCGCTGCTGCACCTCCCAAAAAACCTGGAATCTTCAGCACGATCTTGAGCTGGGTGGTGCCGCCGCTGATCTTCATCGTGCTGCTGCAGTTCTTTGCCCGCCGTGCCATGGGTGGTGCTGGCGGCGCTCAAGGTGCCCTGAGCTTCACCAAGAGCAAGGCCAAGGTCTACGTGCCCGATGAGCAATCGCGCGTCACCTTCGCTGATGTGGCTGGCGTTGATGAAGCCAAAGCCGAACTCACCGAGATCGTCGACTTCCTTAAAAAGCCTGAGCGCTACACCGCTATTGGTGCCCGCATTCCCAAAGGCGTGCTGCTGGTGGGCCCTCCTGGCACCGGCAAAACGCTGCTCTCCAAAGCGGTAGCCGGTGAGGCCGATGTGCCCTTCTTCATCATTTCAGGCTCGGAATTCGTTGAGCTCTTCGTTGGTGCTGGCGCGGCCCGCGTGCGCGACCTGTTTGAAGAGGCCAAGAAAAAAGCGCCTTGCATCATCTTTATCGACGAACTCGATGCCATCGGCAAGAGCCGTTCGGGCTCGATGGGTGTGGTCGGCGGCAACGACGAGCGCGAGCAAACGCTCAACCAGCTGCTCACCGAGATGGATGGTTTCAGTGCCACCGATAAGCCGGTGATCGTGCTGGCGGCCACCAACCAGCCCGAAACCCTCGATGCTGCCCTGCTGCGCCCGGGCCGTTTCGACCGTCAGGTGCTGGTGGACCGCCCAGACCTCTCGGGCCGCAAAACGATTCTCGAGATCTACGCCAAGAAGGTGAAGCTTTCAGAGGCTGTTGACCTCGACAAGATTGCTGCAGCCACCAGCGGCTTTGCCGGCGCTGATCTGGCCAACCTGGTCAATGAAGCGGCGCTGCTGGCCGCCCGCGTCAACCGCACATCGGTTGAACAGGGTGATCTCAACGAAGCCATCGAGCGCGTTGTGGCGGGCCTGGAGAAGAAGAGCCGCGTGCTGCAACCCGATGAGAAGAAGGTTGTGGCGTATCACGAGGTGGGCCACGCCATCGTTGGTCACCTGATGCCTGGCGGCAGCAAGGTGGCCAAGATCTCGATCGTGCCGCGCGGCATGAGCGCCCTGGGCTACACCCTGCAGCTGCCCACAGAAGACCGCTTCCTCAACTCCCGCGAAGACCTGCAAGGTCAGATCGCCACCCTGCTGGGCGGACGCTCAGCGGAAGAGGTGGTATTCGGGAAAATCACCACCGGCGCCGCCAACGACCTGCAGCGCGCCACCGACATCGCCGAGCAGATGATCGGCACCTACGGCATGAGCGAAACCCTTGGCCCCTTGGCCTACGACAAGCAAGGCGGCAGCCGCTTCTTGGGCCAGGGCAACAACCCTCGCCGCGCCGTGAGCGACTCCACCGCCAAGGAGATTGATAAGGAAGTGCGCGCCCTGGTGGACCGCGGCCATGACAAGGCCCTCGAGATCCTTCACCACAACCGCGGGCTGCTCGAGGACATCGCCCAGCGCATCCTTGAAAAGGAAGTGATTGAAGGCGATGAGCTCAAAGAGCTGCTCTCCCGCAGCGTTGACCCTCAGCCCGTTGCAGCCTGAGTGCTTGACGGAATTCCATCTCATCACTGATAAGTGACCTTTGGTTCTGAGTGATGGCCGCCGAGCTTTCGACCCTGAATGGGCTCGATTTCCTCTCCTCTGCTGATCTCAACGGCGCCCAAACCCAGGCGCTGTTGACCCTGGCGGCCGATATCAAGGCAGGACGCCGCAACCCGCGCCTCGACGGCAAGGTGTTGGGGTTGATTTTTTCCAAGGCCTCCACCCGCACGCGGGTGAGCTTCACCGTGGCGATGGCGCGCCTGGGCGGGCAAACCATCGACCTCAACCCATCAGTCAGCCAGGTGGGCCGTGGTGAACCGATTAAAGACACCGCCCGAGTGTTGAGCCGCTACCTCAACGCCGTAGCCATTCGCACCTTCGCCCAGAGCGATCTGCAGGCCTACGCCGATGCGGCCTCGATCCCGATCATCAATGCCCTCACCGACCTGGAGCACCCCTGCCAGGCGCTGGCCGACTACCTGACCATGCAGGAGGCCTTCGGCTCCCTGGAAGGGCTGACCATGACTTACGTGGGCGATGGCAACAACGTGGCCCATTCACTGCTCATTGCTGGCGCGCTATTGGGCGTGAACGTGCGCATCGGCTGCCCCGCGGGCTTCTATCCCCTCGATGAAGTAGTGGCCCAGGCCAAGGCCATCGCAGCGGGGCGCAGCGAGATCGTGATCAGCGAAGACCCCGCTGAAGCCGTGCGCGGGGCCCATGCCGTCTACACCGATGTGTGGGCGTCCATGGGCCAAGAAGAAGAGCAGAGCACCCGCGTGCAGGCCTTCCGCGGCTTCTGCGTGAATGAATCGCTGATGCGCCACGCCGATGCCAAGGCGATCGTGTTGCACTGCCTGCCGGCCCACCGCGGCGAAGAGATCAGCGCCGAGGTGATGGAGAGCTCCGCCAGCCGCATCTTTGATCAGGCCGAGAACCGCTTGCATGCCCAACAGGCTCTGTTGGCAACACTTTTGGGCGCCGAGGGGTAGACAAACCGGCTTTTCAGTGGCACAAATGTATTAGTGCTGTTGCCCACGCCCCTGCCATGCCCCTTGAGGCCCTGACCGCCGCCCAGCAAGAGCTCTACGACTGGCTGGCTGAATTCATCGCCGACAATCGCCACAGCCCCTCCATCCGCCAGATGATGCAGGGCATGGGTTTGCGCTCCCCAGCGCCGATCCAGAGCCGCCTGCGCCACCTGCAGCAAAAGGGCTGGATCACCTGGCAAGAGGGCCAGGCCCGCACCCTGCAGTTGTTGGGTGACGCCGCCGACTCCCTCGGCATCCCCGTGCTCGGCGCCGTCGCCGCTGGCGGCCTGATCGAAACCTTTGACGACGTGCAAGAGCACCTCGACATCGCCCCCACCCTGGAGCGGCGCGGGTTGTTTGCGCTCACCGTCAACGGCGACAGCATGAAAGATGCCCACATCGCCGATGGCGATGTAGTGCTGATGGAGCCTGTGCGTGATCCTTCTCGCCTCAAGCCCGGCACCATCGTCAGCGCCCTGGTGGCCGGCAGCGGCACCACCTTGAAGCACTTCCACTTGCGCGGCGGCGAAGTGAGCCTGGAAGCCGCCAATCCCAACTACGAGCCGATCACCCTGCCCGCCGAAGAGGTCACCGTGCAGGGCCAACTCGTGGCCGTCTGGCGCCAGGTCTGAGGTGTAAGCTCTCACACGTGCTGAGCGCTGCTCGCACACATGGGGCCATAGCTCAGCTGGTAGAGCACCTGCATGGCATGCAGGGGGTCAGGAGTTCGAGTCTCCTTGGCTCCATTGGATAGAAGCCCAGTCTTTGACTGGGTTTTTTGATGGCCTGAACTGCTCAGCGCCGCGTCGCAAACCAACGGCCTGGCTGCCCGCCAAAAACAGACATCAATTCCAAATATTTCGCCTAGAGTAATTCGATTGGTCGACGACGGCCTCACCCATGAGGCTTTGAAGACCCTTGAATACAACTACAACAACGCTGCAAGCAACACAATCTCCCAGGCGAATTGATTTCGAGTTAGCAGCTTATATGAAGAGCGATGATCGCATCGCCCTTTGGCAAATCATCAGCACGGTTCTTCCCATTGTTGCTATTTCAATAGGCCTAGGCGTAGCAACACAATCTCTAAGCCCACAGACATTGGCAATTTCTGCCGCGCTGTTCGCGCTGCTTGTTCTTTTCTTGAGCCGCAGCTTTTCGCTGATGCATGATTGCGGCCATCAGAGCTTATTTCGAAGCAAGAACGCAAATCGTATGGCGGCATTTTTGCTTAGCTTGATTCATGGGATGCCTCATCATCCATGGTCACGCGGGCATGCTTTTCATCACAAACACAATGGCAATTGGGACCGTTACAGAGGCCCCTCAGCCCTGATCACTAGTCAGGAGTTCGATCAAAAAACAGACTCCTCAAAGCGCTTATACAAGATTCTCCGTCATCCACTGCTTCTGTTTCCCGGCGGGTTTTTCTACTTGATTATCAAACCAAGAGCCACTCTTTTGCTCGGCTTTTTCGAATTTGCATTGCATTCAATCAGCGCTTGCTTTAAAAGCATATTTGCTGGAAAACTCCCCGACATCGGCAAAATCGCCGCAGGCCACAAATCAAACTTCTTTTACACCAAAGGAGAAGCCATTGACACCACGATCAACACAATTTGCGTTGCTTTGCTTTGGTGGTGGGCTGGAAGTTCAATCGGATACGTCCATTTCTGGACTCTCTACTTCTTGGTGATGAGCACAAGTGCTGCATTAATGATTGCCGTTTTCTTCATTCAGCACAACTTTCCAGGGTCTTACACAAGTAATGAAGAAGACTGGAGTTACTTCAAGGGAGCTCTCGAAGGTTCATCCTTCCTAATGATGCCTGCAATTCTGAACTGGTTCACGGCCGACATTGCTTATCACCATATTCATCACCTCTCCGAGAGAATTCCCAATTACCGGCTCAGTCAGTGCCATCAGGCCAATAGTCATTTGCTCGGTGGTGTTCGGCGCCTTCGCCTCTCTGAGGTTTCGACCTGCTTCTCCCTCATTCTTTGGGATCGAGACAAGCTGGAGCTCACGACCACAACGGCTGCTTGAAATGCAGGTTTTTTCTCGTAGTGTCAGCTGCTTGGAGAAATCCGCATGAGCTATTCCCGTACGAAAGTTTGGGTGTGGTTCAAAGGGGGCCTAGACGGCGGCGAATGGCGCAGTGGGTTCTATGCGACCGATAACGCCGAGCACCAGGAAGCGGTGACGCTGCAGCACGGCGAATTCAAAGACTGCGTGGTTCCAAGCTGGCGCATCAGCGATAAGGAGCCGGCCGACTTGAAGAAAGGTCCTGAAATCCCTGAAGACGCCAAGTGGAAATTCAGCGGTTAAGCCAATCCCAATCAAAAAGCCACCGCAGAAAGCATCCTCTTCAGCGGCTTGGCGACAACCTGCCGCAGGCGAGCAGATAGACGTTGGCGAGCAGCTGATTAGCCGTTGACTTGAAACGTCCCCATCTGGGGGCAGAGGAAATCCCTTTGCTCAGGGCATTGTTAGCAGGTCTCCCACGCACTCATGGAGATGCTCCCGGCTGAGCTCGGGAGCGGATCGACACCACCACGGCCCCCTAATCGGATACGGGGGGCTTTTTTATGACCTCTACGGCAAGTGAGGCGTTTAAAAAGCGCAGTCAGTGGGCATGACTGCGATATCGCGAATACAGATATGGGGTGGCTGCTGCCAGCAGAACAGCACGATCTCAGCCAGCTCCGCTGGGCTAATGAAGGTGGGGTTGCCGAGCATCTCGCAGTACTGCTCAAAGCTGATCCCCATCTTCTGATGAATGGCCGTGCGGATCAAACCCGGCGCCACGTTGATGACCCGCACGTTGTGCTCGGCCTCCGACATGTTCATGCTCTCGCCGAGGGAGCGCACAGCGTGCTTGCAAGCGTGATACACCGGTGCACCCGGCGCCGGCTTGCGATCACCGATCGAGCTGATGTTGATGATCGTGCCGGCTTTGCGTTCACGCATGCCGGGCAGCACGTGGTGAATGCCGTTCATCACCCCAGTGACCATCGTGTCCACCTCTTCGGCGACCTGGGCCAGGCTCAAACTCTCCAGGCCGCCGATGTGGATCATTCCAGCGTTATTGATAAGGCATCCCGTAGGTCCGTACTGGCTTTCTGCCGCCGTGATCGCGGCCCCCAGTTCATCGGCATCACTGACATCAAGTTGGCGATAAAGAACTGGCTGACCCTCCAGTTCAGGATGAGTCTCTAGGTGTCTAGAAATCAGCAGACAGGGATGCCCGGCAGCTGAAAAAACACCGGCAAGGGCACGACCAATTCCGGCCCCAGCGCCTGTAACCACGACAAGTTCTGCCGCCATGACTGCCATCGTCCTGCAGCTCCAAAGCTGGCCACAGCTGGCCATCGCTGCGGCTGCTTCGGCAGGTTTTTTCATGCCCAGCCCCCAATCCTCGGAGGGATACCCCGCCTAGGGGGGAGAGTCAGGCAAGAAAAAAGCGGGCCCGAAGGCCCGCCTGCTTCCGTGTTCCTTGCTTACTGCTGACGATTTCAGCCGACCTTCAAGGCTTCGTAGCGCACTTCAAAAACACGGGTTTGATAGGTGGCGCCGCGATAGGTCAGGACGCGGGGCTGGTCCTCAAATCGCTTGCTGCCATTGTGCTGAACAGCGCGGTACTGAAACTTGTCGCTCATGGGGTGGGAGTGGGAGACCGCCTCTTGTACCGAACGGAAATCTGTTACGGACGTTCGCCCTGGAACACCCAGCACCGCCTAAAGATTCTCTTAAGGTGACGTTCCGCTTAGCCAGGCCCGCGGCCACAAAAAAGCCCCGCTGACTTAGGCGGGGCAAAGACAAAAACCTGAGAAAAGCCGAACTCAGGGGGCGCTCCTATCCCATGGCGGAGAACAAGGGAACGCTTGGATCAGTCATATGAGCAGAGGCCTCGAATGAGCCTGAGCAGAACCGCCGTTGCGAGATGCGTTGAAGGATGACGACCTGTGTGGTGGTGTTGCGCGCTGCTCAGACAGCAAGCCCCCTCTTTGGATACAGAGGGGCGTTGTGTTAGCTCCTTATTCCCAGCGTCTCCAGCAAGTAAGCCTCTTCTTGCTCAGTGAAGATCGAGACAAGCTCTCGTCCTGGGAACATCCTTGAGACCTTCTGCAAAGCCTCGTATTTGAGTTCTGATTCAGTGCAAACCTGGAACCTTTCGCCGTTCTTGAACTCAGCAACCCACCAAGTAGACATTGGTTTAGATCTATTCAATCAACCGTAAACAGATCGCTCGAGGGATCGGGCTTAAAGACAGTGCGGTTAACCCTCTCGTTCGACACACGCCATACGGCCTATTGCCCGGCTGGGGCGGATCAAGACGTCCGAGGGCACGCTGATCAGCAGCATTCATCGGGTCTGCCCGCCAGGCGCGGCAATCCTGCATCCAATCGGGAGAACCCATGCCCTGGCCTTGTCTCCAGAGCCGCCCCCGTCATGTTGAGCGTGCAGCTGCAGAGTTCTCCGATGACCATTGCACTTGTGTCTGATGCCCTTGCTGACTATCTGACTCACCCACTGGAAGACGTTGATCACTGGTACGCCGAAGACGATGGTCTGTTTGATGCAGAGCCGGGCATTACTGATGAACTAGAGGCGATTGCGGCCTGAATCACAACACCACAACGCTGTGATGGCTGGATTGGGACTTCAACGGCAAGGTTTCCAGCGTTCAGCACCTGATGCGCTGAAGCAATAGGACTGCTTGAACACCAACCGGTGCAGTGGCGATTGCCACTGCACTCAAAACAACAACAAAACGGCCTGCAGTCGTCAGGAATTGGTTGCACGACAGATCACACCTCTTTCACGTCAAAAGTGGGACAGTGGAGCGAGGCAACCACATCCCCGCATGAGCAGCTTCGATAGCAACACCCCTTTCATGTTGCTGGCACGGATCCACGTGAAGCCTGGCTGTGTGGAGGACTATTTAGAACTCGCCAGAGCGACTGATGCCGCGGTCGAGAGCACTGAGCCAGGCATGCTCCACCACACCTTTGACCAGGATCCAGATGATCCTCAAGCTTTTGTCTGGTCAGAGGTCTATGCGAACGATGCTGCTTTTGAGGCCCACGTCACCAACCCTCCCGTGCAGGAATACCTGCAGAAGCACGCTGAACTAGGTGATGGTTTCAGCGTTGAGGTGTACGGAACCGTTGGCAGCGAGTGCCAGGCATTGATGGAATCCTTCGGCCTGCCGCTAAAAATTTTCCAAACCAAACTGGGCTACAGCCGAGTTGTCTGATAGGTGGCTTGGGATCACTCTTAGCGGCCTTCCCAGACCCAGCGGCGTGGCCGTTCGCCGCACTCTTTATTGATGTTCAGCTGTTCGTTGGCATCCCATACCCGCAACACGCACTGAGCCCAGGCCTTGTGCTCGCTGGTGACCAGTGGGCTATGGATCGCCTGCAAAACGGCGCTGCCATTCACAAAGGCAGTGGCCACAGCAGCAACGACCAGGCCAGTACCAATCCAGACACCAAGGGGGCCAGAGAGGGCCTGTTGAAAAGAGCGTTTCATCAGCCCGATTGTGGCCACAGAACAATCAATTCATCGGGGGGCCCGCCGTCATCGCTCGTTTCGGGTTCGGCTTCGAGCACGCCGTCATCAACAAGGCCCCATCTCAAATCCATTCACCAGGCACGGCTTTAGGAATAACGCTTCAAGCGCCAGCCAGTTGACGGCGGGCCATCAGGTTACGAGCAGCCTCCAGATTGATGGCTTTCTTAGCGCGCTTGCGGATCAGTTTGAGTGCAGACATTGTTCTTTCTCTCGGCTGACCTTGATCTACGCCGAAAGCAATCCCGAGTCGATACCTCAAACCGCACAACGGGTGTTCGGTTTTGCGCTCTCTTGATCAGGTTGATCACGGCAGTCGCGCCGATTGCGCAAGCTCACACATCGGGTGGCACGTCCAAGCACTTCAGGGTTTCCTGTGGCGGTTGTTGGAGAGCTATGACGAAATTCCTGCTGCGCGATGGAAGCCTGATCGATATCGACATCGAAGCGGCCTCAGAAGACGTTTTCAGCTACAACACCACTGACGGAACAACCGTTCACGCCGCCCTCTCTGAGCAGGCTGAGATGGAGCTACTACGCCAAGTCCCACCAAAACTGCTGAGCGTTTCCCAACGGATGCTGCTGAGCGATCTGGCCGCCTGAGGTCCCTAAGAGCTTGGAAGCCAGTCGTTCAGTCCTCGGAAGCAGGCTCGGTTATTTCATGGCCTAACACCGCATCAGCAACGCTGGCTGCCACCTGATTCGCGCTGGCCATCAGATCGATCGTTGCCAGACCGAGCAAATTGCGAACTTCCGGCGACACATGGTCCATATCCGTCGCCAGTTCCAGCTTCAAAGCCTCAATGTCTGAGCAATGGGGCAAAAGGGCCTGCAACCGGTCATGCAGCAGGTGAGCAGCAAGGGCCATACCCGCCATGTCTGCTTCGTTCTGTGGCAGATCCGGTTGATCCATACCAAAAGCCTGGCGGGTTTTGATGGTTCCCCTGCGCTCTTGGCTGATTTCTTGCATTAAAGGGATCAAAGGCGTTCAAAGATCCACCCATTGAGGGCACTGAAACGCCTGTTTGGATCCGGCGGAGTGCACTCACTGGTAAGCGCAGCGTTGCTGGAGGTAGTCCCTGCATTCGGCGTTGTTGTTGCAGGCTCTCTCTGCATCGTCGGGGCCCACTGTGCGGCCGTGCTCCTGGAACCATCGCATCGCGATCCCTTGCCGGTAGCCCATCGCCGCCCAGCCTGTATGACCCCGGCAAACCTGTGCCTGGCCAGGTGCTGCGATCACCAGGAATGCGGCAGCAGCAACCGTGAGCAGCAAGCGCATTGGGCCAGGACAACTGCGGGCATGATGACCAACCCATGAAGCCTGGGCAGCGGAGAACCGCCCACGTCCGTTCGGTCCTCTCACCTATCAACCGCAAGCCGCCGTAGCGAGCATGGCTGCAGATCAGATCGCATGAGCTGATCGACGTGAGCGAGTCGGATGCAAGTCCCTCTGGATGTCGAGCTCCAGGGGGTCTTTTTTTGCGCTTAGGGTCACCGCCACTGAAGCGCCCCGATGATCCTTCCCTCTTTGCCCCTGGATCTTGGGTTGTTGCTGATTTCGATTGCCGTGGTCAACATCTGGCGCGCACAACGCCTCAGGGAAGACTGAGCCACAGGCTCAACTCCGGTAGCCCCACTGCTCGAGGGTGAGTTCTTGCGATGGCTCCCCTTCACCTTCAGCCATCAGCACCACCAGTTCTTTATTGGGGAACATCCCTCTCACCTTCTCCCAAGCAGTCGTTTTGTCCTGCGTTGTGGTGCTGACTTCCAATTCATCACCGCACTCAAAACGCGCCACCCACCAGGCCATCAACAATTCACTGTTGCCAAGACGCTAACGACGCCGAATCGGCAACGGGGCTCGGCAACGGTCACGACAAAGGCCAGATCGAGTTGCGCTCTAAATCAATCAAGATGGCCGCAAGAGCAACGCCTATTGCCATGCCCAGCCGCGAACAGATTTTGGCCGCCTCCGCTGGCTGGGTGGCGGTGCTTCTCAATGTGATCCCCGGTTTAGGGGCGGGCTATCTCTACCAGCGCCGTTGGAAGGCCTATTGGATCACCTCCGCTTTGGCGACCGCCTGGTTTGTTGCCGGCGCAGTGCTGGGGCAAGACGCTGAACCAGCCGCTGAAGCTCAGAACCAATTGGTGGGCCTGATCGGCTTGCTGCTACTGGCAGGAGGCACTGCCACCGAAGCAGGCCTGGCCGTGAAGAAAGTGCGTGAGCCGTTGGACGAAAGCGCTTGATTCGATCAACTCGCAAAACGCCGACGTCATCGCCGCAGGCTTCAACGCTCCAATGGACTTGATCTCGACATAGGCGCACGGCTCAGAGCTGACGGTCTACTGGGCCAAAGCGGCGGAGAGCTCCTTGAGCAGAGCAGCGGAATCGAGGCGCAACAGCGCGGGATCGAATGCTGGCACGACCATCTGCCGCCACCATGAAGGCATGATTCACCTGGACCCCAACACCGATTATTTCGCGCAGGCGCAGTTCAAGGGTCCTGGAAACCCACCAGAAGACGATTACCTGGCCTGGAGCAAGCAGCTCATTCCGCCAGCCAAAGCAGATAGCCCTGGCCATGTGGCCTCACATCTTCGCTTTCACGCGCAGCGCACCGGCCACTCACTGCAGCAATTCATCTGGGAAGGGCAACAGTTCAATGCCATGGGGCGCAAGATCAGCCCGCTGAGATGAACAAAAAAGGAGGTGCCGTGCGATGTGCAGTCGCCGTCTCTACTTTTATCGCTAGCTGGAGCGGCACCATGTCGAACCACATGGATCTCAGTGAGATCCGCAAAACGATCGAATGGATGACCCCATCCGATGGCTGGAAAGTGCAAAAGGATGCCACCGGGGACCCGGCCAACCTTTGGGCTGAATATGGGTTCAGCGTGCTTGGTGCCCTGCTGATTTATGGCCCAAAGGCCGCTGAAGTGATGGAAATCAGCGATTCTCTGACTCCAGAGGAATCACAAGAGATGGAGGCCCTTGGTCTGCTGGCCCAGCAGAAATGGGAGCAAGGCAAACGTGAGGCCAAAGAAAAGGCAACCGCAGCTGGGGCTTAAGAAGAAATAAGCATTCCCCAGCCAGAAAACAGATTCAGCTCGAAAGCGAGCTTTCTGCAGACCAAGGCCATTAGGTTTCGAGGCATGGATGCAGATCAAGCCAATACTTCTATCGATATCCAAGTCATCGACAAGATGATGGATCGCTGGCGCCTGCGCCTGCTGACCCATGGCGCCTCCAGTGAGCTGGGCATGGAAGCCACCCGGCAGCTCAGCAAACTGGAAGCCAGAAAAGAGCACCTGAGCGCCCAGAGCTAAGCCGTCTTCGCCGTTCCGTATTCATGAATTCCTGCACAACAGCAGGAAAGTCAATAAATTGTGTGCCCTTGGTTGGTCAGATTCGTGAGCGCTTCTGAGCTGACCCCCCTGGATTGGCATGTGATCCACTTCGCTGTGGATCGGTTGCGGATCGCGGCGGAAAGCCCTGACCCCGAGACCAACGAAACCAACCCGCTGCCTGCCGATGTGAGCGACACTCTGATTCGCATCAGCCAAGTGGCCCAAAAGCAGATGGCGGCCTGAAGGCATCAGGCCCAGCGCAAGATCAAGGCGCGAGCATCGTCATCGGCCATTGCGCGGATGAGTGTGCGCAGAATCAACGCGACAACAGCACCGGCAATAAAAGCGATCAGGGCCATGGCTGGTTGGTTGAATCTCTGACTTCAACTTCGCCGCAGTGGTGGGGTTTGCGGATCCCCCAAACGAGCGAACAACCAGTCATTAGGCAGTTCTCAGACACTCATCAGCCAAACCACCCTCCAAAGCAGCTCAGCAGCAGAAAAGATCAAAGTAAGCCGCCAAACAATCTGTGGAACCCCTCATCTCCCTTGGTGTCTTGCTGCTGTTTGTGGCCTACCTGAACCGCCGCAAACCCATGGAGCTCTAACCCATGCCCAGGCACGATGGGGCTTGATGGTTGGTGACCCATGGCAGAGACGTTTGTGGATGTGCGGCTCAGCGCCGAAGAAGCTGAACTGATCGACTTCGCCCTCGACCTGGTCACCGACGCCTATGCCGATCAGGCCATGGTGAAGCGGCTCAAAGAGAAATACCGCACAGAAGCGGGCTCTGCTTTGGTGAATCAGCTGCGCCGCCGCTGCTACATCCCCATCGAGCTGCCCTGATCCCTCAAGATCGCCACTAGGGTCAGCCTCACCGCAGCCCATCGATGCTTCTGCCCTCGCTCGCCTGGGATCTCGGGTTGCTTCTGATCTCCATCGCTGTGGTCAACATCTGGAGAGCTCGCCGCTCCAGCGACGATTAAGCCGCATCAGGACAGTCCAATCTGCGTCTGTTCAGCACTAACGGAAACCCAAGCCAAGTTGCTTGATGGTGGTATCTCCCGCGGAAGAAGCAGTGAGAAGCACTTGGCTCAACCCCCCAACGCGTTGCTCACCGGGCTCAACCTGGCGGCCCTCTCAACAACCTGCAACGTCGCCCTCCTCTTCAACGTCAACACTGAGCGCAGCGTCAGTGCGTGAACTCGTTGCCGCCTTTGGCTTGAGCGCCTAAACGCTCAAAACAGGCTCAACACCAGGTTGACCCACCACCCCAAGACCGCCTTGGCCATGCGCAAACCAGAGCGCATCAGGCGTGAGAGGTAGGTGGAGAGATAAACCGGGCTACGGCTCATCCGATCGCTTGGCAGCGAGCGATAAGCAAGAGAGTGAGCTTTGGTACTCGAGATGAACGTTCGCTCCATACCTCGGCCCATTCGTGCTTTCAATCTGACTTCCACACCAAGGAATGCAAGCTTTATTGCGTTCTATCTCCAAGCCATGACCAACCCCGATCAGCAGCCAGCCAAGCGGCGGGCCTTCTCCTACACGGAGATGATGAACTCAGGCCAGCAGCAGCTGAGCAACGAGCAAATCGCAGCGCTGGAGCAACAAGCGAAAGCCACCTCCAAAGAGAACGAGACTCCACCAACAACAAAACCCTGAGCAGAGCCAGGGCTTTGTTGCTTTGCGTTGATGCCCACAGCTGGTGGGCGATGCATCACCAACCCGCAGGAGCCATGACCGCCGGGGGCTGGGCATACACCGGCTGTTGGTAGACAACGGGCTGTTGATACACCACCGGCTGCTGGGCCTGCTCCATGTGGGCGATGCCATTCAGCAACATGCCGGCTCCAGCCATGGCAGCTGCAGCAGGGGGAACATTCCAGTTACCGCGGTGATGGTGATGGTGGCGAGCAGGACGAACCACCACCATTTGCTGGGCGTTGGCTGCGGGAATCGCGATCGCACCGAGGCTGACAACAGCAACAGCGGCGCCAAGGGCAATGGGAAGAACTCGGTTGCGCATGGAAGTTATTTCAAACGACATCTCTTTCCTAAAGGCACTGGTTAAAAGCGCGTCAGCCCGAGAACCGGCCAGGCCGGTTCGGTTTTGCGAATTTCGCCTGAACAGTTGAAGACGAACCATCACTGAGAAGCACTGCATCGCCGTTGATCACAACTGCGCCAGCTCCCGCTTCACCAGCTGCACGTGCTCGTCGACTTCAGCGGCGGTGAAGTTGGGGTCTCGTTGCTTGAGCCAGCGGCGAATCAACGCTTCAGCCGGTTGCTGTTGCTCGGCGATGAGGCATTTGAGCCCCTTCAGCTCCTGCTTGAGCCGTTCCATGAATGATTTGAAAAGCCCAGCGATGGCTTTTCGCTCCTGGATCCAAGATCAGCGCAAACCTCAAAGCTGTGATCCCCCAAAAGGACCAAAGCGGCAAGGCCTACAAGAGCTGGCCACCTTTGAACCACAGCAGGGCCAGCACGGTGAGCACCTGCAACACAATCAAGGCCATGGTGGCCCGGCTCATCGCTGGTTTCTGTTGAAGCTTGGGTTTCGGCATCAGCTCAACGCCCCTAAAGCGCTGCGGGGGCGAACAGCACAGCACTGGCGATTAAACCCAGATAGGTGCCCACCAAATAGCCCAACAAGCCAATCGCCACAGCTGGCAGCGCCAGTTCGCTGCGCTTCAACGAAGTGGCCAAGGCCAGGGCCGTGCTGGGCCCGCCAATCGCTGCTTGCGAAGCGACCAAGGTTTCACCCAAGGGCCAACGGCGCCAACGGCGCAGCAGCAGCAAAGCCGCCGCCTGCAACGCCACGATCCATGCGGCATAGATCAACACCGGCAGCCCCTCGCCCAGCAGCCCGCCCACGGGCGAGCTCAAGCCGATCACGGTGAAAAACGGCTGGATCAACAGCAAGCCTTCGTCGTAGCAGCCCCGCCGCGATGGCCCCCAAGGCAGCTGCGCGGCAATCAAGGCCGTTGTGGTGAGCACCAAGATCGAAGGCACCGCTGGCAGCGCAAGGCCCACCAGCTGAGATGCCAGCAGCACACCAAGCCCCCACAGCAAGGCCAAGCCATAGGCAGCCGCACCCTGATTGGTGGCAGCAGCAGGCGTTGGCGCAGGAGTTTCAGGCTCCGGGCGGCTGCCCCGCTGCCCCAGCCACAGGCTGACGGCAAACCAAATCGCAAACACCACATGGTCGGCAGCAGTGGCCACCAGCAGCAGCGATTCCGGCGGCTGAAGGGTGCGTGCCACCGAAACGAAATTGAGGCTGCCGCCGGTGAAGGTGGCGGTGAACACCCCCGCCAAAATGCTGCGCTCAGCCCCCAGCCAAGACCCGAACACCAGCCCGCCCAGCAGCACAGCCACCAAGGTGAGCAGCACCGAAGCAGCAAAGGGCGTTAACAGGCGCCGGGCATCGGGCCACACCCGACGCAGATCCACCGCCAGCAGCAACTGAGCGATGGCCAAGGAGGTGAGCGGTCCGCTGATCCAACCTGCTGCTGCCTTACTGGGCTGCCAGCCGCTGATGTTGGTGACCAACAGCCCGATCAGCAGCACCACCATGGTCATGCCGAGCTGACGGCCCCAGGCTGTGGAGCGGCTCAACCACCAGCCCAGCGCTGTCAACAGCAGGATCACCAACACCGCAGCCGCCATGGCCACCTCCTTTGAGCAGATCTTTGTCTACGGCAGCCTGAAATCAGGCCGATCCGCCCATCATCTGCTGGCAGGGGCTCAGCGCCAGAGCGATGGATGGCTCGATGGTGTGCGAATGGGCCGCTTTGAGGGCTATCCGATGCTCTGGAGCGGCGATCAAGCCATCGATGGCGAGGTCTACCGAGTCGATCCAGCGCTAATGGCGCAGCTCGATGCCTATGAAGGCGTCCCCAACGACTACATCCGGCTGCAGCGGCAGCTGCGCGATGGCCGCCAGGTGTGGGTTTACATGCACCCCTCAGCGGGGCTGTGAGGTGGCAGGTGCTGGATCCATCGATTCGGAAAGGCCCCAGTCGAGCTCCACGATCCAAGCTCCCAGCGCTGCAATGCAGGCCAGCGCCACAATCAACAAGATCCAGTGGCGACGGTCCATGGCAAGAGTCAAAACAGAAAAAATAGAAAGCAAAAAGCGGAGCCAAGTGAACCCTGGCTCCGCCCCTTGGTTGTCAACAATCAGCTGAAATCAATGCTTTAAAAGCATTGATTGATCACCACAGGCCACGCACTGCGCGACGGTACTCAGTGAAGCGGATGACGGGTTCGAGGTAGAGGGCGTAGTACTGGCAGTCACCACTGATGCCACTGTCATCAGGGGTGTAGCAGGTCAGCACCACACCAGCCTCGTCGTTGCCATACTTCTCATTTTTGAGAACTTCAGCAGCGGTGGCGGGCAGCACAGCGGCAGAGCCGAGGAGTGCAGCGGAAGCGAGCAGAGCGGCACGCATGGGTCGAATGTGAATTCTCCCAACATCGTGAAAACAATCGCTCGCGCCATCGCTTAATCCGCAGGAATCTCTTCAGATTCAGCCAAAAAGTACGAGCAAAGTGACTCTTTTTGGAATAAAAAATGGCCTATTGATTTAATTTTGAGAATGAATAAATAACATCATTTGCCTCATCAATAACAGCCAGCACACAATCAGCAGTCCTGCAACACGCCAACCGCTACCACCAAGAGAGTGCGCAACCCCTCAAAGCGATGAGCAGCCCGCAAGTGGCGCCGCAAACCCTGGGCGACATCATCACGATGGCCGTAGCGCCTGTGTTTTTGATCAGCTCGCTGATCGCCTACCTCGGAGTGCTGAGTGCGCGCTCCACGCGCATCGTTGACAACCTGCTCGTGTTGCAGGCCAGCGAAGCCGAGCTGATCAGCCTGCAGAAGCAACGCATGCGCTGCATCGCGCTGGCCTTCCGCGAAGTAGCCATTGCCGCCGCCCTGGTCTGCGGGGTGGTGATTTGTCTGTTCTTGAATGTGAGCCAGCGCATGGATCTGACCCTGGCAGTGAGCATCCTCTTCATCTCAGCGATGGTGCTGGTGGTGCATTCGCTGATCACTTTTCACAAGGAACTGCAACTGGCGATCCGCTCAGCGCGCCTGAAGTTCCCTGGCAGTTTTTAAAACGCCGTAAGTTGAGCCCATGGCTCTGATTCCTCGCTGGCGCTACATGAGCGATGACGCCAAAGCGGTCACGCGCCGCATTGGCTGGAGTGCCTTAGCGATTCTTGTGGTGGCCGTCGTCCTGCGGCCGCTGCTGCCCTGGCTAGCCCTCAGCATCCTTCTGTATTTGATCTGGCAAAAGCGGCGTTAACGCCTGGCCACGCCGCGGCCAGCACCAAACAAGCCCAAATCAATCAGCAGACCAACGGCCAATAGAAACAATCCGCTGATGCTGCCGAAGGCGTAGCCCATGGCCACCGCCCAGCAATAGGCGAGCGTCGTGGTGGGCAAAATGATGATCCCCAGCAGCGGCCAAACCCACACCCCGGCGAAGGGAGCCAACACAAAGGCTGGGGTGAACAGCCACAGCAAAAAGAAGACGATGCGCGGAGCGAGCAGGCCCAACAGAGCGATGAAACACATGGCTCAGGCCACCTGTTCTTGCGATTGTTGACGCGAGCTCCAATAGCTCTGGGCGCGCTCAAACAAAGTGGACTGCACCTCCACGAGGAAACGATTAATCCGCAGTTGGCTGTCCTTCCGGCGAGGAACCATGTCGGAGGCAGCGCCTGCAAAGCAGAGGTCCACCAAGGTGGCGACCTCTTCTTGGGTCATGATGATCTGAAGGGTTCCTTCAGGCTGAGTGGTGGCGTGCATTCAGTCCTAAAAGATCTTTAAAAACCCTAGGGGGATTGCCTCTCATCGTTAGAAAAACAGGTTCGGCTTAAGAATCCGAGCCACAGCAGCCATTGCGGCCACACCCCCCAGCGCGTCAACAAACTTTCGCTGCTCAGTGTGGGCACTTGCATCAAGCCCAACGACTCCTGATTGGCGGGCAGTTGCTGGTGCAGCTCCCCGCGTGGACTGATCAGAGCCGATGGCCCGGTATTGGCACTACTGAGGAGCCATCGAGAGGTTTCAATCGCGCGCAGCTGCGCTAAGGCCGTGAACTGCTGCTGCAAAGCCAGCGGATAAGGATCCAGGTTGGCGATCGCCAGCAGCCAGCCAGCCCCATCGCGCACGGCTTGATTCAGCCCCAAGCCATCGCTGAGCTCATAGCAAATCGCCACCGCTACAGGGCCTAACGGCGGCGGCAGCGCAAGCAAACGCGGCGCCTCTCCAGGGCTAACGCCACCCACAGCTGACAGCCCAGCCAAGCCGCCAGGCACCCACTCGCCCAAAGGCACCAGGCGTTGCTTATCAAGCCACTGCTGCGGGCGTGTGCTGCCAGCTGGAAACCACAACACACTGCTGCGCTCGTCCAGCTCTTGGCGGCGAAAGCCGCCGGAGAGCAGCGCAACGGGCATCGCTGGCAAGGCTTGGCCCAACGGCAACGCTCCTTCAGGCAACACCACCGCATCGGCTCCCTGCTGCTCGGCAGCGGCCATGGCCTTCATGAGCAATTGACGCTGACGCTGCTGCTGCTCAGCGCTGAATTTCTCCCGCGTGGGCAGGTTGGGCTGCGCCACCACCAAGCTCAGCTCGGCTTCCGCCATCCCCGCGCTGGGCACGGCAGCCAAGGCGGCAGCTCCCAACCCGTGGGCCGCAACCAGCACCAGCAGCAATGCGCGCCAGCGCAGCCGCCACAGCAACCAACTGATCAGCAGCTGCAACGCCGCAAGCAAAGGTGCACCACCGAACCAGGCCAAACCCGCCAGCCAGCGATCACCTGGCAGCGGCGCCACACCCAGACCAATCCAAAACAGTGGGCCTTTAGCGAGCAGCAGCTCCGCAAACGCCCAGAGCCAAGCCGCACTCAACGCCGTGCTCAGCCGCGCAGGCCCAGCGCGCTGCACCAAGGCACACCACAACCCCACCAACAACGCCGCAGCAACGCCGCAAATCAGCCACAGCCCAATCACCAAAGGAGCACTGAGCAGCCCCGGCACCCCCAACCAATCGAGGGGATGGAGGGCCAACAGCCAGCGATGGCTCACCAGCACAGCAGCAGCGCCCCACACCGCTCCGCCCCGCCAAGACAGACGCCACAGGGGCACCAGGGCGATCCACAAGAGCCACGGCCAACCCAACGGCGGCAGCGCGAGTCCAGCCAATCCGCCCGCCAGGAAGGCAAGCCACCAGGGGGGTTCGGCAGTTGTTAGCCAACTCTTAAGCGGACGACCTCCGTGCCTTAGCCCAAGGGGCAGGTCATGCCTCATACATTTCCGCGTGTCGTGCAGAACATGGAGTCATGGTCGCCACCCCACAGCCTCAACGCGACGCCAATCCCGACAAGTTAGAGCTGCGTCAATTACTCGAAAACAGCTTTCACAATCACGATCTGGTCACCATGGCTCCTGGAAGCCCGGTGCCTCTGCTCAAGGGACACATCTGGCTGGTGGTGCGCGGCATGACCAAGCTCGTGACCTCTTCGATGAATGGCGATGAGGCCCTGCTGGGCCTGGTGGGCCCCGGCGAGCCCTTTGGTGAACCCCTCAGCCAGGTGGATCCCTATGAGGCCATCACCTTGAGCCAGTGCGATCTGCTGTGTTTGCGCTGGAGTGAATTCACCAGCAACCCCAGCCTGAGCAGGGGCATGCTCTTGGCCACCGCCAAGCGCTACCGCCAGGTGGAAGCGCTGCTGGCCTTGGTGGGGCAACGGCGCGTGGAAGAGCGCCTGCGCAGCTTCTTTGAATTGATGGCCAGGGAATACGGCCAGCCCTGCGAGCAGGGGGTGCGCATCAGCGTGCGGCTCACCCACCAAGATCTCGCCAACCTGCTGGGCACCACGCGGGTCACCGTGACCCGCTTCATTGGTCAACTGCGTGATCAAGGCTGGCTCGAGGTCGAACACAGCCGCCATGTGGTCGTCAAATCCGCTCAAAAGCGCTAAACCGCAGGCAGTTCAAGCGGCCCCAGCCGATGGAGAGCAGCAACCCACTGCAGCAGCTGCTGGTGCGCGGCATTGGCACCACCAATGTGGTGGCCGATCGGCTCAAGTCGGTGATCCAGGGCTGGGTCACCAGCGGCCGCATTGATGCCAGCCAGGCCTCCAGCCTGATTGAAGAGGTCAGCGGCGCGATGCGGGGTGACAACCCCGCTGCTGAGAAGCAGGCCGAGCAACAGATCGAGCGCAACCTCGATCAACTGCTGCATGAAATGGGCCTGGCGCGTCAGCGCGAGGTGGATGAACTGCGGGGCCGCATTGATCGCCTTGAGCAACAGCTGCGTCAAAACGGCGAACTTCGCTGACAGAATCAATCGGTCTTTCTCAGCCCTTGATGCGCGACATCCTGATCAGCTCCGCCGTTTGCGTGGGCTGCCTGATGCTGGCTCTGGTTAGCCAGATCGTGGCCCCCACCCCAGCCCAGGCCACTGCTCCTGCGGCAAGCGAAGTGCGCCCAGCCGCCAAGGCAGCAGCCGTCAACCCCGCTGCACCTCCCGCTGAGCTCGATCCCAACGAGAGCAACCCTCGTCTGTTTGCGATGGCTCCCGAAGCCAGCGATCAGGTCGCCCAAGGTTCAGCAGCTGATTTATTGGGTGGCGACATGGAAGCCACCAAAGAGCGCATGACCCCCTCAGGCCTCAAGATCACCGACCTGGTGGAAGGCACAGGAACAGAAGCCCAAAGCGGCAACACCGTCTCGGTGAACTACCGCGGCACCTTGACCAACGGTCAGGAGTTCGACAGCAGCTACCGCCGCAACCAGGCCTTCACCTTCCCCCTTGGCGGCGGGCGAGTGATCCGCGGCTGGGATGAAGGCGTTATGGGCATGAAAGAAGGCGGCAAGCGTCGTCTGGTGATCCCACCGGATCTGGCCTATGGCTCCCGCGGTGCTGGCGGTGTGATCGGGCCCAACGAAACCCTGATCTTTGAAATCGAGCTGGTGAAGGTGCAGGGCAACTGAACCGGCCGGTTATCCCCACGCCTAGGCGACAGTGGAGGACCGGAGTCCATCGTTAAGATCGCCGCGACCGTTTGATCCGGCCATGGCCCACACCCTCCCTGTTCTGCCTTACGCGCTCGATGCTCTCGAGCCTCATATCTCCCGCCAGACCCTGGAGTTTCACCACGGCAAGCACCACGCTGGCTACGTGAACAACCTCAACAAGCTTGTGGAAGGCACCGATCTCGACGGCAAGAGCATCGAGGACACCATCACCGCCGTGGCCGGTAACGCCGAGAAGGCTGGCGTGTTCAACAACGCCGCCCAGGTGTGGAACCACAGCTTCTACTGGCAGTGCATCAAGCCCGGTGGCGGCGGCCAGCCCACCGGCGCCCTGGCCGACAAAATCAACGCTGACTTCGGCAGCTTTGAGAAGTTCATCGAAGCTTTCAAAGCCGCTGGCGCCACCCAGTTCGGCAGCGGTTGGGCCTGGCTGGTGCTCGACAACGGCACCCTCAAGGTGACCAAGACCGCCAACGCCGATCTGCCCTTGGCTCACGGCCAGAAGGCTCTGCTCACCATGGATGTCTGGGAGCACGCTTACTACCTGGATTACCAGAACCGCCGCCCCGATTACATCACCACCTACCTCGAGAAGCTGGTGAACTGGGACTTCGTGGCTGCCAACTTCGCCGCTGCCTGATTCAGCAGCCAAGTGATCAGCCGGCCCCCGCAACAGCGGGGGCTTTTTTTATGGCTGCCGGCTGCACTCAGGCGGGATCCACATGGCATCGCCATAGGAATAAAACCGGTAGCCCGCTGTAATCGCGTGCTGATAGAGCTGCAGCAAGCGCTCGCGTCCGATCAAGGCACTCACGAGCAGCAGCAGCGAGCTTTTAGGAAGGTGGAAATTGGTCAGCAGGCCCTGCACCACGGCAAAGCGAAAGCCAGGCTGAATCACCAAATTCACCGGGCCGCGGAACGGCTGCAGCACCCCGCCATGGAGCGCCGCCACCCCTTCCAGGCTGCGTACGCTGGTGGTGCCCACAGCAATCACACGCCCACCGCGCTTGCGGCAGGCGGCAACGGCTTGCACCAAGGCCTCACTCACCTCCACCCATTCGCTGTGCAGCTCCAACTGGCTGAGGTCTTCGGTTTCCACCGGCCGAAAGGTGCCGAGCCCCACATGCAAGGTGACGCTGGCCCGCTCAATACCTTTCTGCGTTAGGGCAGCGAGCAATTCCTCACTCAGGTGCAGTCCAGCCGTTGGAGCAGCCACCGCCCCCGGCTTAGAAGCGAAGCAGGTTTGGTAGCGGGCGTTATCGGATTCATCCTGCTGGTGGATGTAGGGCGGTAGCGGCATCACGCCATAGCGCAGCAGCAAAGGCTCCAGGCTGGCCGCATCGACGCACTCCGGCGGGAACTGAATCAGGCGGCCGCCGCTGCTCTCTTCCACCGCCAGCACCTGCAGCGGTAGATCAGGCTCACCATCGGCCACCAGGGCAATGCTGTCGCCAGGCCTGAGGCGCTTGGCAGGGCGGGCCAAACAGAGCCACTGCCCTTGTCCTTGGGGCTGCAGCACCAGCAGCTCGCCAAGCCCTCCGCCAGCGCGGCGCACCTGCAGCCGTGCCCGCAACACACGGGTGTCGTTGACCACCAGGAGATCACCAGGCTCGAGCTCCTCGAGCAGATCCCACACCTGCCGGTCGCGGCAGCCGGCTTCGGGCTCCACCATCAACAGCCGAGCGGCATGGCGCGGCTCCAGCGGCCGCTGGGCGATGCAAGCCTCCGGCAGCTCGTAGTCGTAGGAGCTCAGCAGCGAGTCGCGCGGATCGATCAACACCAGCTCAAAGGGATGGATCCCTCCTAGCTGATGGCCTAAGCAATGAAGCTGCGCACCACGGAAAACACGCGACTGCGGTCATCGGCCAAGGCTTCGTAGAGAACATTGGCGCGCTGGTTGAGCAGCAGCTTGTCAAAGCGATCGCGGGGAATCGCCACTGGAATCACCACCGTGACGGAGACACCCGGCGGCGCCGCATGTTCCTGCTCCATCACGTACTGGCGAAAAGGATCGATCAAGGAGCTGTAGGGACTTTGCAGCAGCACCAACTGCGGCACCATCGGCCCTTCCCCCACCAAGCGCTTCCACTGCTCTTGGGCCGCTGACTCGTTTTCGGGGCGCTCCAACACCGCCACCGCCACCACCTGATCAGCGATCGAGCAGGCGTAGCGCACCGCCTGCATGGTGGGCCGGCTAATCCGCGGCACCCACACCACACAGCGATTGCCGATCAGGGGGTGATGGGGCTCCATGCGCGGCAGCACGAAGTCCACCGGCAAGGCCATGGCGGAATACAGGGCCCGGTAGCGCTCACGGATCCGGGTCAAAGCCCAGATCAACAGCGGGATGGCGATCACTACGGTCCAAGCGCCTTCATCGAACTTGCTGACCACAATCACCAGCAGCACCACGAAGGTGGCGACAGCCCCAAGGGCATTCATCAACAGCCGTCCGTGCCAGCCATTGCCATGGCGCTGCCACCAGCGCTTCACCAAGCCCAGCTGCGAGAGGGTGAAGGCCGTGAACACCCCAAGGGCATAGAGGTTCACCGCCACGGTGGTGTCGCCACGGCAGATGAAGATGATCAAGGCCGTCACGCCCAGCAGCACACCAATCCCGTTTTGGTGAACAAGGCGATCTCCCACCCAGCGCATCTGCCGGGGGAGGCATTGGTCATCGGCAAGCATCGCCGCCAACCGCGGGAACCCAGAGAAGGCGGTGTTGGCCGCCAGCACCAGGATCAAGAGGGTGGAGATCTGCATCGCCCACAGCAGCACGCTGTTGGCGCCAAACACCCGTGTGCCGATCTGGGCAATCACGGTGAGATCGCTGCTAGGGGCCACCCCATACATGAAACCCAGGCCGCTGATGGCAAAAAACATCCCCGACAGCAGGATCCCCATCACCAGCAACGTTTTGCGGGCATTGCGGGGCGCTGGCTCCTGGAACACTTGAACGCCATTGGCGATGGCCTCGATGCCAGTCATCGCCGAGCAGCCCGAGCTAAAGGCGCGCAGGATCAGAAACAACCCCAATGGCTCAATGGCGTTCACCAGCGGCGGTGGATCAGGAACAAAGCCATGGCTGAAGGTGAGGTCCTTCAGACCCGCCAGCGTCAGCACCAGCACCATCACCACAAAGGCGTAGGTGGGAATGGCAAATACACGCCCAGCTTCTTTAAGCCCGCGCAAATTGGCCCAGCCCACCAAGGCCAGCAGCAACAGCGCAAACGACACCTCGTGCTGCCGCAACTCCGGCAACAGCGAGCTGATGGCTTGGGTCCCCGCCATCAGGCTGACGGCAGCGGTCAACGTGTAGTCGATCAACAGGGCCGCTGCAGCGATCAAGCCGACATTGCGGCCAAGGTTTTCGCGCACCACCACATAGGAGCCGCCGCCATCGGGATAGGCCGAGATCGCCTGGCGGTAGGAGAGCACCACGATCGCGATCAGGGCGATGATCGCCACGGTGATCGGCACCGAAAGCCCGAGGGCTGCACTGCCTCCGAGCACCAACACGCCCAGGGCGGCTTCCGTTGCGTAGGCCACCGAGGAGAGGGCATCGGAGGCCAAGATCGGCAAGGCCTGGATGTTGGGCAGACGCTGATCAGCAGCGGCATAGCGCGACAGGGGCCGCCCCAACAACCTCTTCCAAAACGTCACCCAACCGCCGCCATCACCCCCTCAGAGTGACCAGAGCAGGGGGCAATGGCAGCTAGTTCAAAGCGCCAGGCTTTCGGGCTGGGTTTCGATGATCTTGGCCAGATCCTTGAGGAAGCCGGCAGCATCAGCGCCGTAGATCACGCGGTGGTCTGCGGTGAGGTTGACCTGCATCTGGCGCTTGACGGCGATCGAGCCATCGCTGTTGGCGGCCACCACTGGACGTGAGGCACCCACAGCCAGGATTGCGCCGGTGCCTGGCGGCAGGATCGCGTCAAAGCGGTCGACACCAAACATGCCCAGATTGGAGAGGGTGAAGGTGCCAGTGCTGTATTCCTCAGGCTTCAACTGCTTGCTGCGGGCCCGAGAGACCAGATCAGCCCAGCTGCGCGAGAGGCTGTAAAGGTCGTTGCGATCAGCGGCGGCCAGCACCGGGGTCACCAAGCCGCCGTCTTCCATGGCCACAGCTACGGCCACATTGATGCCCTCTGGATAAGCGATGCCGGCCTCGCTGAAGGCCGCATTCACCCTGGGGTGGCCGGCCAGAGCAGACGCCACAGCCTTGGCCAAAAGTGCGGTCATGGTCACGCCCTTGGGCTTGACCTGCTTATAGAAGGCGTCGAGCTTGTCGGTGGTGATCGTGTAGCCGACGCGGAAGGTGGGCACCGCCAGGCTGGCCACCATGTTGCGGTTGACCGCCTGCTGCAAGGTGGTGAAGGGCAGGGTTTCACCAGGCGCTACTGGGGCAGCCACAGCTGCTGGCAGCGGAGCCACAGCAGGGGCAGCAGCTTGCGCCGCCGTCAGGGTTCCAGCTGGAACAGCCGCTGGCGCGGTGGGGGTGCGACCGGCAGCACGCTCGATATCAGCAGCGATCAGGCGGCCATGGGGGCCGCTGCCGCGCAGGCCCTCGAGTTGCACGCCCAATTGCTGGGCCAGTTTCTTGGCGCGGGGGCTCGCCACGACACGTCCGCCATGGCCATTGCTGCTGGCAGGGGCAGGCGGAGCGGCCACGGCAACCGGCGCAGGGGTTGGCGCGGGGGCGGGCTCAGGGGCCGCTGGGGGTGCAGCAGCTGGTGCTGGGGCCGGTGCTGCTGCAGGCGCAGAAGCGGCTGGTTTGGCTGGGCCGTTGGCCTTGAGTTCGGCGAGCTCAGCCTCGGTTTCCACCACCAAACCGATGGTTTCGCCCACAGGCGCTGTGCCGCCAGCGGGCAGCAACACAGCACCGAGGAAGCCGGCTTCAAAGGACTCCACGTCCATGTCGGCCTTATCGGACTCGACCACCAACACCGATTCACCGCGCTCGACGCGGTCGCCGGGCTGCTTGAGCCACTCAACGATCTTCCCCTCAGTCATCGTTGAGCTGAGGGCTGGCATGAAGATCTCGAATGTCGCCATCAGCCGCTTCCGCACAAGGATCCGGGGATCTTATCTCCCGGCTCAGGCGCCCTCGCTGATGGACTGAACGACGCCGTCTTTGACAACGATCGAGGCCTGCAGCTTCTGCACCAAGTTGTCGCCGACCGCGACGGTGCAGGTGCTTTCGATCTGGCCCTGCTCCACCACCTCATCCATCTGCAGCCCCTGCACGGTGGTCTGCTGATCCAGCAGGTTGCGCTTTTGCTCCTCGAGCTCAGCGCGCTTAGCGGCTACTTGCTGCTGCACCCCAGCCACCTGCTCCTGCACGCGCGGATCGAGGGGATTGGCGCTCTGGCGGCGGATTTCCTCGATCACCTGCTGGCCTTCTTGCTCCAGTTGGGCCAGCTGCTGATCGGTGGTGGTGATGCCCTGGCTCAGTTCGCGCTCAGCCTCCTGCTTCCAGGTCGGCGTCACAACCGCTTGAACCGTGATGTTGCGTTTGATGGTCAGCGCGTCAGCCATGGGAAGGGAAAGTGGCGCCCAAGACTGTCAGTCGCAGCAGCTGGGGTCAACCAGCGCCATAGATCGCTGCAATCGCCGCGCCGTCGCGGCTCGTGATGCGGTCGCGCCGTTGTTTGAGCGTCTGGGTTAGCAAGCCGTTGTCGATGCTGAAGGGTGCCACCAAGGCCACCCCCGCCAGGCGCTCATCGGCCCGCGCGCCACTGCGCTCAGCCAGGCGGCGATTCAGCCGGCTGGTGAAGGCTTTCAGCAACGCGGGATCACCCCCCATAGCCGAGCCATCGGGCCATTGCTCAGCCACTGGCACAGCCAGCTCAGCAGCCAAAGCCGCTAGAGCTTCGGCGCGAGGCACCACCAGGGCACCCAACTGACGTTGGTCCTGGCCCACCACCATTACCTGCTCCACCAGCTCCGACGCGGCGAGTTCGTCCTCCAGCGGGCCAGGCTCAATGTTTTCGCCGCTGCTCAACACGATCGTGTCTTTGGCGCGGCCGGTGAGAAAGAGCGAGCCATCAGCCAGCAAATGCCCGAGATCACCGGTGTTGAACCAGGCCTCGGTATCGAGCACCTCCCCGGTGGCCTCAGGCCGATTGAGGTAGCCCTTCATCACTTGGGGGCCGCGGGCCAGCACCAATCCCCGCTCCCCTTGCTGCAGGGTGCGGCGGCTATCGGGATCAACAATCTTCAGCTCGGTTCCTGGCAATGGCCGGCCAGCACTGCCGCGCCTGTTGGCCCAGCGGCGCCGGCAGCTGAGCACCGGGCTGGTTTCCGTCAGGCCATAGCCCACGAGCAATTCAATGCCGATGGCCTCGAAAAAGGCATCAATGTGCTTGGGCAGAGCCCCGCCGCCACTAATGGCGGTGCCCAAAGAGCCCCCGGCGAGTTGGCGCCGCACCGCCGGCCACAGCAACTGGCCGGCTAACGCTGCAGGCACCCAACTCAGGCCCGCCAAGGCCAAACCAGCCAGACGCTCAGACCAAAGAAGGGGGTGATCAGCCAGATCGCGCCACTGCCGCAGCGAGCGGGCATGGGTTTGCGATGCCGCCAGGGCCGTGCGCAGCAGCTTCTGCTTGCTGGCCGGCATCCCTTCAAGAGCTCCTTGGAATCCCCCATAGAGGGCTTCCCACAGGCGCGGAACGCTGATCAGGTAGTGGGGGCGCACCCGCTGCAGATCACCTTTGAACTGGCGCAGGTTTGTGTAGCTCTGGCTGCAACCGCGCGAGAGCAAGAGGTAGCCGGCACTGCGTTCATAGGCATGCCAGATCGGCAACACGCTCAACACCCGCTCGCCCGGCTGGGGCGACACCGCCACCCCAAGCGTGCGCACCTGGTGCAACAGGTTGGCCTGAGAGAGGGGCACCCCCTTGGGCCGTCCTGTGGTGCCGGAGGTGTAGAGGATCGTGGCCAGGCGGCTCTCGGGTCCTTCAGCCGGCTCGAGCACGGCAGAACGGTGCACACCACTGGCCAGCAGCTCCTGCCAGCTCAGCAGTGGCACGGAAGCACCGCTGGCGGGCACCTCGCCATGCAGCAACAGCACAAAGCGCAAGCCAGCCAAGGCACCAGCGGCTTGCAACGGCTCCAGCAAGCTGGCGTCTTCCAGCACCAGGGCCCTGGCACCGCAATCGCCAAGGATGTAGGCCAACTCCTCAACCGGGGCTTGGCTGCCGCGCACGGCATTGGCGGCCCCCAGCCGCATCAAGCCTTGATCCACGGCCAACCAGCGGGGCCCGTTCTCGGCGAACTGAGCCACCACATCCCCTGGGCCAATGCCCTGGGCTGCCAGGCAAGCAGCCACCTGGGCGATGCGCTCATGCAATGCCTGGAAGCTGAGGCTCTCAGGAGCTGGGCCGTGGGCAGCTTCCACCGCCATGAGCGTTCCGTGGCTTTGCGCCAGCCGCGGCCAGAGGCCATCAATTCCCTTCAGTTCCGACCAATCAGGCTGCTGCTCCAGGGCCCGCTGATCCGCGCGATCACCCTGCCAGCACACCAAGGCATCAGCCATCGCTCTCCAGCCAGCTGCGCAGAGTCTGCTCGTTGATCCACTCCACAGCGGACCAGCCCAATCGCTTGCAACAACTTGCTGCCAGGGGCTGCTGCAACTGCTGCACGCTTACCCCCGGCCGCCAGTGATCCAGCCGCCCCACCGGCAACTGCAGGCCGCAGGGGGTGATGGCGTCAAAACCCGCCAAATCGCAGCTCACATTCAGGGCCAAGCCGTGCTGGGTCACCCAGCGGCGGCAGCCCACCCCAATCGCCGCCACCTTCTTTCCTTCCAACCAAACGCCCGTGAGCCCTTCGCGTCGCTCAGCGCTGAGCCCCTGCTGCTCGAGCACATCGAGAACCATCCCCTCAAGCTGACGCAAATACCAGTGCAAATCGGGCTGATGGCGCTGCAAATCAACGACCGGATAGGCCACCAATTGGCCAGGGGCATGGTGGGTAACTTCACCACCGCGATCGAGCCGATGCAGGGGGGCCGGTGGATGTTGAGGGTCGAAATGCAGGTGCTCGAGGCTGGCGCCGCGGCCGAGCGTGTAGCAAGCGGGGTGTTCCAGCAACAGCAACAGCTCCGGGCCACCTGAGCTCAACAGGCGTTGCTGCCACTGCTGCTGCCAGCGCCAGGCCTGCTCCAGGGAAATTTCCCTGGCGAGAGCACAAAGGAATGCTTCTGGCAATACCCGTTCCATGCCGTCGTCAATACATTGAATTCAACCCACATGGCAGTGAGGTGCCGGTATGAAGCTTCTGATCCATGGCCGCAATCTCGAAGTCACGCCCGCGCTGCGGGATTACACCGAAACCAAGCTCTCGCGAGCGGTGAGTCACTTCAACGGCATGGTGCAGGAAGCCGATGTGCATCTGTCGGTTGCGCGCAACCCGCGGGTGCCGCAGCAAACCGCTGAAGTCACCCTGTTTGCTAGCGGCACGGTGATCCGCGCCCAAGAACGCAGCCAGAACCTCTACGCCAGCATTGATCTGGTGGCAGGGAAACTGGCCCGCCAGCTGCAACGTCATAAGGACCGCCGCCAAGGCCACGGGCACCACAGTGATCTCCAGGCCGAGCCCGAAGTGATGCCGCTGCAGGGCGACATGCTCCAAGGCCGTCACGCTGAGTTGCCGGCTCCTGTGGTGCGGCGGAAGTATTTCGCCATGCCGCCGATGAGCGTGGAAGAAGCGATTCACCAGCTGGAGGTGATCGACCATGACTTCTACGTCTTCCGCAATGCCGACAACGGCGAACTTCAGGTGGTGTACCAGCGCAACCACGGCGGATACGGTGTGATCGAAGCCCGAAGCTGATGGCGTGCCTGCCGCGTTCGACCCGGCCGAGATCCCCGATCTCGCCCCACTGATCGACCACGCCCTGCTGCAACCGCGGCTGGGCAGTGAGCAAATCGAACGCGGCTGCCAGCAGGCCCTGCATTACGGCTTTGCCGGCATCTGCCTGGCCTCGCGCTGGATGCCGCAAGCCCGCCAGTGGCTCGGAGAGCGCGGCAGCGTTCGCCTGATCAGCGTGCTGAGCTTTCCCTTTGGCGCCTGCAGCAGTGAGCTGAAGCGCGCTGAAGCCGAAGCCGCCGTGGAAGCTGGCGCCGATGAGCTGGATCTGGTGCCGGACTTTGCCCTGCTGCTCGATGGCGAGCTCACGGCCTTGCACGATCAAATTGCAGCAGTGGTGGAGCTAGGTCTGCCGCTCAAATTGATCCTGGAGGCCGATCAACTCACGAGCGACCAGCTGCAGGCCCTGGTGGAGGTTGCCCTCGATGCTGGCGTCGCGTTTCTGAAAACCGGAAGTGGCTATGGCCAACCCGCCAGCAGCGCCATGGTGCGGGACTTGCATGGTCTGGCAGCCGGGCGAGCCAAGGTGAAGGCCTCCGGCGGTATCCGTGATCTGGGCCACGCCATTGAGCTGGTGCAGGCAGGTGCCGAGCGGCTGGGCACCAGCCGCGGAGTGGAGCTGGTGCAGGCCCAGCGGGAATGAGCACACCGCCGCGCGAGCGCACTCTCGAGGGGCTCTGCCTGAAAGCCACACCGCTGGGTGAACAAGACCGCCTGCTGCTGTTGCTGACCGAAGAAGAGGGGCTGCTCAAGCTGGCCGCTAGCGGTGCCCGCAAACCGCGCAGCAGCTTGGCCGCTGCCGGAGCCCTAACGCTGATCAAAGCCCAGGTGGCACGAGGCCGCAGCCTCGATCGGCTGCGCCAAGCCCAGGTGATCCGCAGCTACAGCCGCCTCGGTGAGCAGCTCGAATTGCTGGCTGCCGGCCAATGGCTGTTGGAGCTGGCACGGCTGCTGATCGCCGAAGCCGAACCCCTCCCCGGAGCCTTGGCCCTGCTGCTGCACCGGCTCGGACAGCTGGAGGAGTTGCGATCGGCCCCAGCCGAGGTGCAACGGCTGGAGGCCTTGGCTACAGCCGTGCAGGGCGGCGTTCAGCTGCTGCAACTCGCTGGTCTGGGGCTGCCGATGAACACCGATCTCAATGGCGGTGGCGATTTGGTGCCGCCGATTGGCAACTGGGAGTGGCGCTGCAGCCTGCTGCCGGCCGATGGCTTCTGCAGCGGCCGCCAAAGCGGTGCCGTGCTGATGCTCAATGCTTCAGAGCTCGCTCTGTTGCAGCGGTTGCTGCGGCCCCAACTGCCGCGCAAGCGCGATGGTGAACTGATGGGGCCCGAACGGGTGTGGCTTCACCTGCAGGAGCTGCTGCAGATCTGGTGCCGTGAACATCTCGGACGCAGTCCCAAAGCATTGACATTGCTGCGGCAGGATTGGCCCGCATCAGCGCAGCGGCAGAACGGGTGAGCGATCAGGCCCAACAAGGCAGCGGTCTCCAGGCCGTGCTGGCCCTTCCGGGTTTCAGGCTCCTCTGGCTGGGGCAGATCTTTTCCCAGCTGGCCGACAAGTTCTACATCGTGTTGATGGTGTTTCTGATCGCCCAGAACTGGGCGCAGACCACCGACATCAGCTCAGGTCCACTGGCGGAAGCAGCCGACTTGCTGCGCCAGCAGGGCGTGGGCAGCAACCCTGGCCTCAGCAGCGGCGGCGTGGGCCCCGATGCCCAGCTGATCACCCTGCTCACCACCGGCATCTTTGCCGCCAACACCCTGCCGGCGATCCTGCTGGGCAGCTTGGCGGGTGTTTGGGCTGACCGCTGGCCCAAGCGAGCCGTGATGGTGGCCTCCAACGGGCTGCGCACCCTGATCACCCTGGCGGTGCCATTCATGCTGCTGCCCGGGCCCAGTTGGCTGGGCTTGAGCTGGGGCTACTGGGGCCTATTGGTGATCACCTTTTTGGAGTCCTGCCTAACGCAGTTTTTTGCGCCAGCGGAGCTGGCAGCCATCCCGCTGCTGGTGGACAAACCCCTGCTGCTACCTGCCAATTCGCTTTACACCACCACCACCATGGCGGCCACGATCGTGGGCTTCGCCTTGGGCGAACCGGTGATGCAGCTGCTGCGCCAGCTGTTGAGTCCCCTGGGGATCAGCCATGGCGAATTCGCCCTGGTGCCCCTGGCCTATGGGGTGGCCACGCTGATCCTGCTGTTTGTGCGCACCAATGAGCCGCCGCGGCACAGCACGGGCACCAGTGTTTGGGCTGATATCAAAGATGGCCTGGGCTTCTTGAGCCGCCAGGCCAGCGTTCGCGGGGCAATGCTGCATCTGGTGCTGCTCTACAGCCTGCTGGCGGCGCTGTGGGCCCTATCGATCAGCTTGGCGATCCGCGTGGCGGGGCTCGGCGCCGAACGCTTCGGCAGCTTGCTGGCCATGGTGGGGCTGGGTCTGGCCATTGGCGCGGTGCTGATTGCGCAGCTGGGCCATCGCTTCCGCCGCTCAGTGTTAGCGGCGATCGGCCTGGGCGGCATGGGCTTCTGCCTGGTGCTGTTGGCCCAATTGCGCCCCAATCTTTGGACCACCCTGGCCCTATGCGGCGTGCTCGGGCTTGGCACCGCTCTGGTGGGCATTCCGGCTCAAACCACGATCCAGGAAGACACCCCGGAAGAACTGATGGGCAAGGTGTTCGGCCTGCAGAACAATCTGGTGAACATCGCCCTCAGCCTGCCGTTGGTACTGGCCGGCACCTTGGTGGGCAGCGTTGGCCTGCAACCGGTGCTGCTGCTGTTGGCCCTGCTGGTGTTTGCCGGTGCCGGCATGGAGCGGCCATGGCAACGCAACTAAACGCCGCTGCTAGCTTTTCTCCCTGGCCCATCCTTTGTTGATGCGGATCGCCTGGCTCGGGAAAAAATCGCCCTTCTGCGGCAACGTTTCTTACGGCATGGCCACCACCGCCGCGCTGCGCGATCGGGGCCATGAAATCCATTTCATCCATTTCGACACCCCAGCCACCCAAATCGGCCGGCTGCTGAAAGCAGAGCCTGGCGATGAGCAGGAGCTAGCCGGCGAAGACCAACCCGATGTGGCCTTGCCATATCTGGTCAAATCGCAGATGTACACCATTCCCTCGCCGCGGGCCAACCGCGAGTTGCGGGAATCGCTGGAGCGTATCCAGCCCGATGTGGTGCACGCCAGCCTCACCCTCTCACCGCTGGATTTCGGCCTGCCTGAGCTCTGCCAGCAACTGCGGGTGCCGCTGGTGGCCACCTTCCACCCCCCCTTTGATGCGTCCTTACGCAACATCACCGCCGGAGGCCAGCAGCTGACCTATCAGCTCTATGCCCCCTCCTTGGCCCGTTACAACAAGGTGATCGTGTTCTCCGATCTCCAAGCCGAGGTACTCAATCGGCTGGGGGTTCCTGAGGATCGTTTGGCGGTGATTCCCAACGGCGTGGATCCGCGTCATTGGCATCCGGGCAGCTCAGAGCTGCAGCAGCGCTTTGACGGCCGCCGGGTCTTTCTCTACATGGGCCGGCTGGCCACCGAAAAAAACGTGGAGGCCCTGCTGCGGGCATGGAAATTGGTGCAGCCGGAAGGCTGCGTGCTGGTGGTGGTAGGCGATGGCCCCCTGCGCAACACCCTGGAAACCTCCTACAACTCGGACAACATCATTTGGTGGGGCTACGAGGCTGATCAGCAGCGCCGCGCCGCTCTGCTGCAAGCCGCAGAGGTGTTCCTGCTGCCATCGCTGGTGGAAGGGCTCTCACTGGCCCTGCTGGAAGCCATGGCCAGCGGCTGCGCCTGCGTGGCGACTGATGCGGGAGCCGATGGCGAAGTGTTGGCCGGAGGCGCTGGCATCGTGATCAGCACCCAAGGCGTCACCACCCAACTGCGCACCCTGCTGCCGGTGCTGCGCGATCAGCGCCTACTCACAGCAGAGCTGGGGCGCCAGGCCCGCCGCCGGGTGATGGAGCGCTACACCCTCAGCGCCAACATTGATTCCATTGAGCGCCTCTACCGCGAGCTCAACAGCCCCTTGCCGCTGGTGGCCTAAGCCAACTCGGCGCAGCAACGCTCATAGGCGGCGCTCGGATCACTGGCTTGGGTGATCGGCCGGCCGATCACCAACTGACTAGCTCCAGCCGCAATGGCTTCGGCAGGGCCCATCACACGAGCCTGATCACCAGCGGCAGCTCCTTTCGGGCGGATCCCCGGGGTGACCAAAGCAAACGGCTCGGGGTGCTGACGGCGCAAAGCCGTGGCCTCAAGTGGTGAGCACACACAGCCGCCAATGCCGGCACTGGCGGCAAGCTCCGCCAGTGCCGGCACCCGCTCAGCGATGCCGTGGACCATGGCGAGTTCTTGCTGCATGCGCTGCTCCTGCCAGCTGGTGAGCACCGTCACCGCCAGCAGGGTGGGCAGCGGTTGCCCCGCCGCTTGGGCTCCCTCAACGGCGGCGGCTTGCGCCGCCTTAAGCGCCTCGCTGCCGGCGCAGGCATGCACGGTGATCAACTCCGCCCCCAGCGCCGCAGCCCGCCGGCAAGCCCCCGCCATGGTGGCGGGGATGTCGTGGAACTTGAGATCCAAAAAGACGCGCAGCCCTTGCTCCCGCAGCTGAGCCACCACCTCAGGACCCGCCTGCACAAATAGCTCCAGGCCCACCTTCACCCAACGCAGCCCCTCGAGCTGGCGGCTGAAGGCCAAAGCCTGCTGAGGCGCCATGCCATCGAGGGCCACGATGATCCGATCGGCGGGGTGATTAAAAAGCGACGGAATCAAGGCAGCCAGTCGATCTCCCACCATCCTGAAATGGTCCTGGCGCAAACACATGCTGCCGCGCATCGTTCATCCAGAACAGCTCCAGGGATTTCGCCTCAGCGCTGGCGATCACTGCCGCTTGGCCCTGCTGAGTACTCCGGCTGATGGCGACAGTGGCAACTCGGATCCGGAGGCTGTGCCATCACTGTTTTTAGAGATCCACGACCCCTGTGATCGGGTTCCGCCCCATGCCCACCACCAGGCGGCTGAACTGTTTTTTGTCTTGCGCGGCCAGGTGATCTTTCACCTCAAGGATCGAGCCATTCGCAGCGGCGGTGGAGACTTTGTCGTCGTGCCCTCGGCCACCTTGCACGATCTTGAAAACCCCGGCCCAGGCAGGCTTTACCTGTTGACCATGCTGAGCAAAGACGAAGGCTTTGCTGATGCACTGATGCAAGGGATTCCTACGCCTTTGGACGCTGAAGATCTCGCAGTGCTGAAAAGCTTGTAGCTCAGGCCGTCAGCCGGCGGAATGTCTTTTTGCCCAGCTGCAGCACCTTGCCCTCCAGCTCCGCGGCCGAGGCAAACTCCTGGTTGGGGTCAGTGAGCTTCTCTCCCTCCAGACGCGCAGCACCGCCTTTGATCTGGCGGCGAGCCTCACTGCTGCTGGCGCAGATGCCAACCGCACTGAGCAAATAGAAGGCTTTGGCTGGGAAATTCACCTGCGCAAGCGAGGCCTCCGGCACGTCCGCAGCGGCATCACCAACGCCCCCCACCAGGGTCGCAGCATCGCTCTGAGCCTTGCTAGCCGCCTCCAGTCCGTGGCGGCTGGCGGTCACCGCCAGGGCCATGGCCTTCTGCTTGTCGCGCGGGTTCTGGGGCAACGAGGCCAGGTCCAGATCGGTCAGCAGGGTGATGTAGTCATCAATGGCGGCATCACCCACCTTCTCGAGCTTGGAATACATCGAGAGCGGGTCTTCCTCGAGGCCCACGGTGTTGCCGAGGCTCTTGCTCATCTTTTGAACCCCGTCAAGGCCCACGAGGATCGGCAGCAGCAGCCCGAACTGGGTGCGCTGGTTGAAATGGCGCTGCAGATCGCGGCCCATGGCCACATTGAATTTCTGGTCGGTGCCGCCGAGTTCGACATCGGCATCAACGGCCACCGAGTCGTAGCCCTGCAGCAACGGGTAGAGGAATTCGTGCAGGGCAATGGGCGTGCCGCTGCCGTAGCGCTTGGCGAAATCCTCTTTGGCCAGCATCTGGCCCACGGTGGCGGTGCCCAACAGGCCAATCACCTGGGGTAGTTCCAAATCAGCCAGCCATTCGCTGTTGCGGCGCACCTCAAGGCGACCGGGAGTTTCAAAGTCGAGCAGGGCCTTCTCCTTGGGCTGCCCTTGGCCCAACTGGGCCAAATAGGTGGCCGCATTGGCCTCCACCTCTTCAACGGTGAGTTGCACGCGGGTTGCGCTTTTGCCGGTGGGATCACCAATGCGCGCAGTGAAATCGCCAATGATCAACACGGCCGTGTGGCCCGCGTCCTGGAAAGCCCGCAGCTTGCGGAACAAGATGCTGTGGCCCAGGTGGATGTTGCTGCCGGTGGGGTCGATGCCCAATTTGATGCGCAGCGGCCGGCCTTCCTCCTCTGCAGCTACCAGCCGTGCAGCCAAGGCCTGATCTGCATCGCCCGGGTCACCGGCCGGAAACAGGTCGGCCATGCCGCGGGCCAGCCATGCCGGCAAAGACTGCGGTTGTTCCGGCATGGTCAGGGCGCGGGAGCTTGTAGGCAGTGGATCGTACGGGCGCGGCTCAGCTCTCAGCCTCGAGTTGGGATCTCATGCGCTCAAGGGTGAGGTTCATCTGCTCAAACATCTGCTCAGGCGTGATGCCGAACTGACTCAGCTGGGTGCGCAGCTGCTCGACGGTGAGCTTGGCCTGGAAATCTTCGGAGAGCTCAAAGCGCTTCATGAAGACGCGGTAGCGCTCCATCAGCTCTTCCATGCGCTCGATAAATAGTTTTTTGCCTTCGCGATCAAACTTCCCGTATTCCCCGCCCAGCTGCATCAGCGATTGGTAGTCGCCAAACAGGCGTTTGGCTTCGTCTTGAACGATCTCTGATTCAAAGAACCCCATGGCCGATCCTTTCTGCACGCCATTCTGAGCGGCCCACAGCCTCTGGCCAGGGCGGTTCTCCGACCGGATACTGGCTCATCGATTGCATTGCCTTCGCCCATGGCTCGGCCGCGCCACTGGCTGGATCCACTGGCTCGCCGCCTGCTCCAGGCCACTGGCGAACTGCCCAGCCCGCCCAAACCGCTGAAACCCGTCGCCCCGCTGGTGTTCGACAGCCCAACGGTCGACACCTGGCAAATCGATGTGAACCGGGCCAGCCACAGCGACTGGCTCAAGCTGCCGGGCTGCAGCAGCGAGCAAGCCGATCTCTTGGTGCGGCTGCAACGGGGCGGGGTGCAATTCAGCGGCGCCGATGACCTGGCGCGGTTGCTGGAACTCAGCGCTGGGCAAATGCAGCTGTGGCAGCCCCACCTGCTGTTCCGCTGGTACAGCGAACCACCCAATCCAGTGGCTGCAGTCCTTGATCTCAACAACGCCAGCAGCCTGCAACTGCAGGCCCTGGGATTAAGCCCCGAGCGGCAACAACGGCTGCTGCGCGAACGCAGCCGCCAGCCCTTCCGCGACATCGCTGATTTGCAGGAGCGCCTGCTACTTCCGGCCGGCGTGATCGAAGAGCTGATCGGCAAGGTCTGCTTTGAACCCGTTCGCGCCAGCAGCGGACCGGAACTCCCCCTGGCGAAATCCTGAGATGCGCCAGTTCGATCTGTTCACGTCCCAAGCCGGCCTGCAGCCCGATGCAGAGCTGCCCCTAAGCCCTGAGGTGCTGGCGGCCTGGCAGCAGCGGGTGTTGGTGTTTCAACATCAGCAACGCCAGCAGCCCAGCAACAACGCCCAGGGCAGCTTGTTTCGCCAACACGAGCCGAGCGAAGCTCCACCAGAGCCCCTGAGCCTGCCCCCACAGCACCTGCTGTTCTGGCGCTGGCCAGACTCGCTGCAACAGGGGGCTGCCCTCTATTTCGTGTTCGACCACAGCCGCGGCGATGGGCAGGAGCTGCTGCTGTATGTGGGAGAAACCTGCCAGGCCGATCGGCGCTGGAAGGGGGAGCACGATTGCAAGTCGTATTTGGCGGCCTACGGGGAAGCCCTGGTGCGCTGCGGTCAGCAGCCCCGCTTCACGATCCGCTTCTGGTGTGATGCCCCCGCTGAGGCTCGCGCCCGCAGGCGCGTGGAGCAGCAACAGATTCGCCATTGGCTCCCGCCTTTCAATAAGGAGTGCCGCCAGCGCTGGCAGACACCGTTCCAGAGCGAGCTCCACTAATCAGGCAGCACCGGTACGATCGCGCGACCACCCCGTTGCGCCGTCATGAATTTCCGCTGCAGTTCCGCTCCCCTGGCGGAGCTCGGCTGTGATGGTGTTGCCCTGGGCCTATTCAGCAGCAGCTGGCAGCAACAACTGGCCGCTCTGCTGCCAGCGATGGCCGCCCAATTGCAGCCGCTCCTGGAGCAGCGCGAGTTCAAAGCCAAAGGTGGTGAGAAGCACAGCTTCAGCTTTCCTGGCCAGCAGCCATCGCTGGTGATCATTAGCGGCTTGGGCGAGCCGGATAGCTTTGACGGCCTGGCGCTGCGCAAAGCCGCCGCCAGCCTGGCCCTGGCCAGCCGCGGCTCCAACCTCAAGGCGCTAGCGCTGGGTCTGCCGATCGAAGCCTTTGCCCCCGATCAAGCCCTCACGGCCTTGATGCAGGGCTGCCGGCTGGCCCTCTACAAAGACGAGCGCTTCCGTAGTGAAAACAAGCCCAGCCTCGATCCCGGCGAGATTGTGTTGCAGGGCCTAGCCAGCGAGCTGGATCAACAACTGGCGCAGCAGGAAGCCATTTGCCAAGGCGTGATGCTGGCCCGCGAGTTGGTGGCGGCCCCGCCCAATGTGGTGAATGCCCTGAGCCTGGAATCCACCGCCCGCTCCATCGCTGATCAATTTGGCTGCGAGCTCACCGTTCTCGATGAAGCGGCTTGCCGCGAGCGCGGCATGGGGGCCTATTTGGCCGTGGCCCAAGGGGCCAGCATCCCGCCCCGGTTCCTGCACCTGGTGATTCGCCCGCAAGGACCTGTGAAACGCAAGCTGGCCTTGGTGGGCAAAGGCCTCACCTTTGATTCCGGCGGCTACAACCTCAAAGTGGGCGGCAGCCAGATCGAATTGATGAAGTTCGATATGGGCGGCTGCGGCGCGGTGCTTGGAGCGGCCCGGACCCTGGCTGAACTCAAGCTGGAGGGGCTGGAGATCCATGTGATCAGCGCAGCCACCGAAAACATGGTCAGCGCCGAGGCGATCTACCCCGGCGCCATTGTGACGGCCTCCAATGGCAAAACCATCGAGATCAACAACACCGACGCCGAAGGGCGCCTCACCCTGGCCGATGCCCTGGTCTATGCCTGCGGCCTGGAGCCAGATGCCATCGTTGATTTGGCCACCCTCACCGGGGCCTGCGTGATTGCCCTGGGCGATGAAATCGCTGGCTATTGGAGCCCCGACGATGGCCTGGCCCAGCAGCTCAACGATGCCGCCCATCGCGCTGGCGAAGGGCTCTGGCGCATGCCGCTGCAGAGCTCCTACAAAGACGGGCTCAAGAGCGGACTCGCCGACATGAAAAACACCGGGCCCCGTCCCGGTGGTTCGATCACCGCAGCCCTGTTCCTCAAGGAGTTCGTCAAGCCTGAGATCCCCTGGGCCCACATCGACATCGCCGGGCCGGTGTGGAGCGACAAGGGCCGCAGCACCGATCCCTCTGGCGCCACCGGCTACGGCGTCCGCACCCTGGTGGAGTGGTGCCAGGCAGTTGCTGCTGATGCGAAGGAAGGGTTAAGCCAGGGGTGATCCACTCCCGGTGTTTATAAGTTGTTCCAGCCCACCAGCTCAGATCACAGCGCCTTCTGGTTCGAGGACACCAGTCCGAGCCAGTGGGATGGCGATGTCGGCCGGGCTTGTGAAGCCGCTGTGGCCGATTGGCAGCGCTTCCAACGGGAAGCCGAGTCGATCCTCGAGCCGGTCATTCCCAACCTGCGCGTGCGCCATCACCTGACGATGGATCTGGCCAACCACGCCTTCCCTGAAGCCTTCAGCCCAGCCTGCCAGCTCTGGCGCCAAGAGGAGGAGGCCCTCAGCCTGGAAACGCTGCATCAACCGCTCGACGCCTGAGGAGAGCCGAACCAAAGCGTCCGGTTCTCCCCATCGCCCCAAACGGCTGAGCGTTTCACCGTGAAGGGAGAGCCGCAAGGAGCGCGGTGATGGTGAAAGGCAGCAACGATTGCTTTGGCTGGATGCTCAATGGCATCGGCCGTCATGCCCTCTTAAGCCCCGAAGAAGAGGTGAGCCTGGGTCGCCAAGTGCGCGCCTGGCAGGACCACCCCGGCGGCCCTGGGCAAGCACCAGCTGCCGTGCAAAAGCGTGGGCTTAGGGCCCGCGGCCGGCTGGTGCAAGCCAACCTGCGGCTGGTGGTGCACCTGGCCAAAAAACAGCACCTGCGCGGCTTGGCCATGGAAGATTTGGTGCAGGAGGGCTCGATTGGTTTGCAGCGCGCCGCTGAGAAATACGACCCCAGCACCGGCTACCGCTTCAGCACCTACGCCTATTGGTGGATCAAGCAAGCCCTGCACCGGGCAATTCAGCTGCAAACCCCAGCCCTGCGGCTGCCCTGCCGGGTGAGCGAGCGGTTGGGGCGACTACGCAGCACCAGGCAACGGCTCAGCCAAGAGCTGGGACGCCAACCCAGGCCAGAGGAGCTCGCTGAGGCCATGGGCGAACGCATCGATCAACTCCAAGAGCTCGAGCGCGCCCAGGTGATCAGCCGCGGCTGTTCCCTCGATACCCCGATGGGCTCAGACCCCGACCACGGCAGCTTGGTGGACTTACTGGAAGATGACCGCACCAGTCCCATGGACCAGCTGGAGCAAGCCCTGCGCAGCGAGCAACTGGCAGAACTGCTCAGCAGCGCTGGGCTAAGCGAGCGCGAAGCCACCGTGGTGCAAGCGCGGCATAGCGAAGAGCACATCCCCTACCAACAACTTGCCGATCGTTTTGGCATCAGCCGTGAACGCACACGGCAGCTAGAGCACAACGCCCTACGCAAGCTGCGCCACTGCGCTGAAGCTCAAACGGCAGCGGCGTAGGTTGAAATCCCTCAGCGCGATGGCATGGCTGCGCGGCGCCGAATCAGTCCCAAATGGCAGTGGTACCTGCGGGCTCAAGTGGGAGTCCTACTGCTGCCAGCGGGGCTTTGCCTATTTGGCGAAGCGGTGGTGCGCCGCGGGTCCACACCACCAGAACCCTGGTTCTGGATTGGCACCTTGAGCTTGATCTGCATCAATGCAGGCATCGGCTTGATGATTGAAAGTGGCTTGCTCAGGGGCTACCCGAGGACTTAGGCCACCACAGCCTCAGCTTCTTGCTGATCCGTCAGCGAAGCAGGCGATTGCAGCTCATGAATCTGCCAGCGAGCCCGGTCATCACAGTTCTCAAGCAGACGGTCAAGGTCATCTGCTGCGTGCTTGGGGCTCTCGTATGGACCGATATAACGGGTCGACAACCCCTCGCGAATGGTCAGCAGATACATTCCACCCCTCGCTGTCTGCCCGCAACTTAGCCTGCGTTTGTAGGAAATGCAGTGGCGGTCTTCCACACCACAGGCAAGCGAGCCTGCTCTCCCCAGACCGCATCGAGCCTGGCATCACGGCCGCAACGCCAGCGGTAGAAGTTGTAGGTGAGCGCCTGGCGCTCGGCGTAATCCTGGTGATAGTCCTCAGCCGGCCAGAAGCGCTTCAGCGGTTCGATCGCCACCGCCAAGGCCCCAGAGGTTCCCAGTTCTTGGCGCGCCAAGCGCTCACTTTCGCTGGCCTGCTCCAGCTGATCGGCTGAGCCGGTGAAGATCACCGGGCGATAGGAGCTACCGCGATCACAAAACTGACCCTCGCCATCCAACGGATCCACATTGCGCCAAAAGGCCCGCAGCAAGGTGGCGTAACTGATGCGATCCGGGTCAAAACGCACCAACACACTCTCGGCATGGCCGGTGCGGCCACTGCTCACCTGTTGATAGGTGGGATTGGCTGTTGTGCCTCCGGAGTAACCGCTTTCAGCCGAGATCACCCCAGGCAACACCTCTAAATCGTGCTCAAGGCACCAAAAACACCCCCCTGCAAACACCGCCTGCTGGGGATCAGCAGCCCAAACAACAGACGATGGCCCCAGCAGGGATGCCAACCCCACCAGCACAGAAGCCAGCAGCCAAAGCAGACGCCGCTTCATTGGGGAATGGCCTCGAGGATGGCCGCTGCAGCGCGGTCGGTCACCCCAGGGCTGCCGAGCGTCTGCCGCAGCCGCCGGTAGCCATCGAACATGCGGGCGCGGCATGACTCGTCTTCCAACAGCGGCACAGCCTGGGCCAAAAACTCATCCACCGTGAAGCTGTCTTGCAGCAGCTCCGGCACCAAGCGCTCCTTCAGCAGCAAGTTCACAGGTGAAATGTGCTCCACCTTGAAACGCAGCAGATGCTGGGCCACCCAAGCCGTCAGCCGGCTTACCCGATAGCCCACCACCTGGGGGACCCCCTGCAACGCCAGCTCAAGGTTGACGGTGCCTGACTTGCCAAGCGCCAAATCTGCCGCTCCAAACAGGGCGGGCTTGAGGGCATCGGCTTGATCAGCAGGAATCACGCGCCCGCGGGCTCCCGCGGCCTCAAGGGCCTCGGCCAAGGGCTGCTCAAAACGGCTGAGGCCAGCTGGAACGATCACAGCCAAATCAGGATCTCGGGCCTGCAGCTGGGCCGCCACCTGGGCCAACACCGGCATCAAATAGTTCAGCTCTTGCGGCCTGGAGGCCGGCAACAGCAGCAGCAGGCGGCCTTCGGGAGCAAGACCCAGCTGCCGGAGCGATTCGCTACGGCTCAGCTGATGAGCCGCCAAATCCACCAGGGGATGGCCCACCCAGGTGACCGCCGCTCCATGGGACTGATAAAACGAGGCCTCATCGGGAAAGATCGCCAGGATGCGATCGGTGAACTTCAGCAGGCTGGTGGTGCCGCCATCGTTCATGCTCCAGGCCCATTCCTGGGGAGCGATGTAATAGGTGATGGGCACCTTGGGGAGCTGTCGCCGCAAGCGCTTACCCAAACGCACGTTGGCGCCCATGTAGTCGATCAACACCACGGCATCCGGTGGCCGCTGCAGCAGCTCGCGGTTCACCCGGGACTGCAGCTTGAGGGTTGGCAGCACCTGGGGCAGATGCTCCAAAAGACCAATCGAACCCAGCGGGGCGGTGTCAGCAAGAAGCTCAGCGCCAGCAGCCTGCATGCGCGGGCCACCGAGGGCCAACACCTCCAAAGGGATCCCGCGCACTGAAGCCTGCCGGTGGAGAGCCTGCACCAGCAAGCTGCCTTGCAGATCACCAGACACCTCACCGGTGCTGATCAGCACACGCACCATTAGCGGCTCGCGGCTGGCATCGGTCCGCGGCGCCCCTTGGTCAGCGATCCTTCCAAAAACGAGCAGAGATGATCAGCCGCCGGGAGCAGGTCTTGCTGGCGAGCGAGCTTCAACCCCTCAGCGATCACATGATCAGAGCGGTAGAGCAGTGACCAGATGTCCTGCAGCTGACGCATCTCGCGCCCTTCGTGCTGCTCGGCTAAGCCACTACGGCGCAGGCCCACACGATTGAGTCCACGAACCCGGCCTGGATGTCCTTCCACCAAACAGAAGGGAGGCACGTCCCGGTCCACGCGAGTCATGCCGCCCACCATGGCCATGCGACCGATATGAACGAATTGGTGGATGCCCAAGCAACCACCAATCACCGCACGGTCTTCAATCACCACATGGCCCGCCACCTGGATGGCGTTGGACATGATGATGTCGTTGGCCAGTTCGCATTGATGGCCGAGATGGCAATAGGCCATCAGCAGGTTGCGATCACCGATGCGGGTAATTTCACCCTCGTTGGTGCCGCGGTTAATCGTCACGCACTCACGGATGGTGTTCTGATCACCAATCACCACCTCAGTCGGTGCTCCGCGGTACTTGAGGTCTTGGGGCTCCTGACCGATGCAGGCTCCGGCAAAAATCTTGTTGTCACGTCCCAGGCGGACGCGGCCATCAAGCACCACATGGGGACCAATCGAGGTGCCTGAGCCGATCCGCACCTCGGGGCCGATCACGGCATAGGGGCCAATACTGACGCCAGCTTCGATCTGCGCCGCCGGATCAACCACCGCGGTGGGATGAATCTGAGGAGCGAGTGCGGAGCTGCCCATCGTCAATCCACCAACGAGAACATCAGCTCACCAGAGCAGACCAGCTCACCATCAACGGTGGCTTGAGCCCGCACCTTGCCAAAGCGCTGACGCTTGAGGCTGAGCAGTTCACAAGTAATGCGCAACTGATCGCCGGGCACAACCGGGCGGCGGAAACGAACCCCATCAATGCCAGCAAAAACAAACAAGCCCTTGGGCAGATCAGGCATCTGGGTGACGATCAATCCGCCCACCTGGGCCATGGCTTCCACGATCAACACACCAGGCATCAATGGCCGGCCAGGGAAATGCCCCTGGAATTGAGGCTCATTCAAGGTGATGTTTTTGATCGCCACCGCCCGCTTTCCGGGCTCATGCTCCAAAACCCGATCCACCAGAGCAAAGGGATACCGGTGCGGCAGCAGATTCATGATCTGCTCGCTGCTCATCAAGGGGGAGTGGGCCGTGGAGGAAGCAGACATTCAGGCAACGCTGGGGAGATCACCGCGGGATGTGACCGCAGAGAGAGGAGCAGAGCTGGCGGCCAAAGCAGCAGCCAACTGGGTATGGAGGTTATGGGACGCCCGAAACGCCATCACTTGAGCCAAGGGCAAGCCCGCCAGAGCCAAATCACCAATCAAATCGAGAAGCTTGTGGCGCACAGGCTCATCGGCAAAGCGCAGGGGCGGGTTCACCCACTGATCGCCATCGCACACCAAGGCGTTATCTAAGGCGCCGCCTTGAATCAAACCAGCTTCCCTGAGCTGCTCCACCTGATCCTTGAAGCCAAAGGTGCGCGCTGGGGCAATCTCCCTGACAAACGACTCCGGGCTCAACACCAGGCTGAACAGTTGGCGGCCAATGGCAGGCTGCGGAAACTCAATGGCTGCTGAAAGCAGCAGCTGCTCTGAGGGCAATGCCTGCACAAAGCTGTTGCCGCGCTGACAGCTGATTGGAGCTGCCAAGGCCGGCAATGGTGCCCGAGGCCCTAGATCCTCCAAACCGGCTTCAGCAATCACCTCCACCCAGGGCAATGCCGAACCATCCAGTAGAGGGATCTCATGTCCCTCAAGCCAAATCTCCGCCTGGGTCAGCCCAACGCCAGCCAATGCAGCCAGCAGGTGTTCCACCGTGGCCAAGGGGCGGCCGCCAATCTCCAGGGCCGTGCACAGGCGGGTGTCGCGCACTTGATGGGGCGCAAGCATCACAGGCTCTTGATCGGGTTGACCAAGGAAGCCAACCCAAAAGCCAGGTTTGGAACCAGGCTTTAGGCGCACCAGGCAGTCCTTACCGGAATGCAAGCCCACACCACGGCGCTCAACAGCTGCCGCCAGCGTGTAGGCACGGCTGTAGTCAGAAGCCCAGATCACGCTCAGAACTTAAAGCCAACACCCACGTTGAAGCGGTAGTCACCAGTCCAGTCGCGCGTCGCCACCTCCAAACGCAGCGGCCCCACTGGGGTGGTGAGGATCACACCAGTACCGACCGAGAAGCCCTGACCAGGCTTCAGCAACAGCTCACCGGGCTTGCCAGGAACATCGCCTTGGGTGCCCAAGAGTGACCCTGCATCCACAAACACCTCACCGCCAACAATCTTGAAGATCGGGAAGCGGTATTCGATCGTTGCTTCGACGAAGCTGGAACCAACCCCTAGATCGCAGTTGTTAAAACCACGAACCGAGTTATTACCACCAACGCAGAAGGCTTCATAGGGCGGAAGGCTTCCAGTGCCAACCACGTTGCCTGCTGTGACCTGGAAGGCGAGGGCTTGCGGGCAATCTTCCGCTTCTCCTTTCTTGGGCCGACAGCCTTTGTAGAAGTTGATCCAATTCACCGGGATGAAATGGGTCGCACCGATGCGCTGACGGTTGTAGGTGGGTGAGTTCTCTCCAACGCTCACGTACTGCTCGGAGCTCATCGTCAAGAAGCTGCCAGAGCGCGGCTGTTTGTTGTCGTTGAGAGTGTTGTACGACAGCGCTAATCGCGCCCCAACCAGCTGGTTCGATTCAGCGCAGTTGTAAGCCAAACAAATAATGCTTTCAGTTGTCGCGGCTGTACGTCCTGTTTGGGTGTTGTTGGTGCCTGCATTCTTGAAGGGTGCAGCGCCGTAGGGGCGAAGCTCACCCAAGCCATTCATCGGGGTGGCTTCCTGACCACTGATGCCTGCAATGAGGGTCCAAAGATTTTTCTTGTAAGGATCACCACCTCTAAACGGACGGATGTATTGGACATTGCCACCAACGCGCTGAACGCGAACGAGATCACCCTCAGGGTTGTAAAGATTGAAGTCAGCACCGGTCAGTAGTTTTCCGTTGACAACAGCAATCGGAACCTGTTTGGCTCGTTTGATATTTTCAACACCGAGGTCTTCAACATTCCAGACGTAGTCAGAAGGGTTGCCGAAGGCACGATTAACGGCCTGAGCATCAAGCAAATTGGCTGCAGGTGGCTGGTAGAAACCACTTAGAGTCCGGATGCTGCCATCTTCGGTGCTCTGGAAAACCTGCGGAATTTCACGGCTCAAGAAGGCCTTCATCCGCAGGCCGCTGCGGTTGGGGTCTCCCTTGATCCAAGGAATATTGAAACTGATATCAGCTAGGGCACCGTACTGGCCGTAGGTGATGTTGGTGCCCACATCCCAGGCGTTGCCAAAAAGATTGCTCTCATTGAGCTGTATCTGGCCAAACAAGCCCTGGCTTTGGCTATAGCCAATACCACCAGAGAGTGAGCCGGTGGACTGCTCAATAATTCCAAGAACGATTTGCACCTCGCCCGGCTTGGCAGGAATCGGCTTCAGGGTGACTTTGACATCGGAAAACAGACCCGTGCCGTAGAGGCGCTTGATATCAGCCTCGAGTTCGCGCCGGTTGAACAACTCACCGGGTCGCAGGGAAATCTCCCGATCAACAACCCACTCTTTGGTCTTGCCTTTGATGGGTTCACCTTTTTCGTTGGTGGCATCACCATTGGCATTGAGGAATTGGACCTTGATGCCTTCAACGACGCCTTCGCGCACGGAAAGCTCAACGACACCTTCAGGGCTAACGCGGGTGGGGCCTGTAATCCGGGCCAAGGAATAGCCCTCACGTGCATACCACTTCTGTAGCTCCTTAACGCGGCGCTCCAGCGTCTTGAGGTTCAAGGTGCGCCCGTAATCGGTGGCAAACACCTCGCTGATTTCAGAGGCAGGCAGCAAGGCCTCGGGGTTATTGAGAACAACCTCGGTGAGCACCGGATTGGGAGACACCGTCACCACCAAGCGCACCCCCAAGGGGCCATCACTGGGCTGCACGCGCACATCGCTAAACCAGCCAGTGGCGTAGATCGCATCAAGATCCGCCTTAATGGCACTGCGGCTGGTGGTGGCACCAGGGCGAACCATTAGGGAGTCATAAACGGCTCGCTCAAGACGTTCGCGATCAGGGTGCCCTTCCAGGCCTTTGACCAATACTTCGCTGACCAGAACCTGTGGCTCAGATGCCGGTTGTGCCGGGGTAATACCCGGACGATCGACCTGCTCAGAAGACGGGGCGGGAGAGCCTTCTTGGGCATGCACCGGCAAGCCAGTGCTTCCAACTGCAACAACAGGGCCCACCACACCGGCGGCCAATAGGCCTCCAAGCAGTTGGGTGCGAGAGGTACGGGTCAAGCCCTGGGCCATGGTGAGCGGCAGCATTCAGCGGCAAAGCCGCAAGCGGGCCGAACTTACCGGTATTGACGGGGCGCTGACCCCAGGCCTTGGACCCGTTTAAGGACCTCCCCATAGGCCTCGACAACACCGCCGAGATCCTTTCGGAAACGGTCCTTATCCAAAATGCGAGTCTCGGCATCCGCCACCCCCACATCCCAAAGCCGGCAGGTGTCTGGGCTGATCTCATCAGCCAACAGCAAGCGGCCATCGGTGCTGCGGCCAAACTCCAACTTGAAATCCACCAGCTCCAGCTGCAGCGGCCCCATCAGCGTTTGCAAAGCAGAATTAACGGCCCTGGCAAGCCGCTCCAACTCACTGCGCTCAGAGGTGGACAGCAGCTTCAGCAACGCAAGGCGAGCCTCGGTCAGCAGCGGGTCCCCGAGAGCGTCGTCCTTGTAATAGAGGTCCAGCAAGGCTGGCTCTAGGGGTGTCTCCGGAGCAATCGGGAGCTGGCGGCAAAGCGAGCCAGCCGCTCGGTTGCGCAGAACCACCTCCACCGGAACGATCTCCACCTGCTGAACCACCATCCAGCCCGGCTCCAAGCAACCCAGGTAGTGGCTAGCAATTCCGTGCCCCTCGAGGGCCTCAAACAAACGGGCTGAGATCTCCCAGTTCAGCAGGCCTTTACCGGCCAGCTGGGCTTTTTTTTGCGCATTGAACGCCGTGGCGTCGTCCTTGTATTGGACCGCCACAACCCCTGGGCGATCGGTTTTAAAGACCTTTTTGGCTTTGCCCTCATGGAGCAGGCCTTGAATCTGCAACGCCGTCATCGGCTTGAAGAAGGTGGCCCGAGATGGCCACCGCGCGACTGAGGCGACCGTAAACGCAGCTCAAGCCCGCGCAGTTGTTCCAGCAAAAGCGGCTCAACAACTCCCGCTGGCAGCAATGAGGCCAGGCGAAAACGCAAGGCCTCCAGCTCAAGTGCGTCCTGGTTGGCAGCTGCAGCCTGTTGCTGCAGCTCAGTGGCCGAGTCCGCCGTCGGATTGCTGGTAAAGAGCTCCCACTGCTCGCTCAAGGCGATGGCCGCTTGCTCGGGCGGCGTGCTGACGGCGCGGAGCTGGAAACCAGTCGCAAGATCGCTCTGGAGCTTGGCCTCAGCCGCCAAAATCTCAATGGGCAGACGTTGCAACTCCTGCTGGCGCGACCCCGACCACATCAGGTCTTCCTGTTGATGCAATGCAGCCAGCGCCTGGAGGCCAGCGGCGGAGCGCCCAAACCGCGCCAACGCCCGCAGCGACTCCGAGCGTGAATCCAGCTCCTGTTCCAGCGCAAGCCACTCCGCACGGCGTTGGACGGCCTGAGGGCTTAAGACCTCTGCATCCAAATCGGCGCTGAGCGCAGCTTGCAACCATTCACGCCGAGCCAGTCGCTGCACATGGTGACGGAACAGCTCTGTGCCCTCGGCGATCACCGCATCACTGAGCCCCATTGTTTGTAGGGCTTGTCTGAGCTGAGAGGCCATCGAGGCGGCCTCAGCAGGCGGCAGTTGCTGCGGCAACACACCAAAAACGGCCGGAGGCAAGCTCAGCTCCTCTCCAGGAGGTGGCTGGGCTTGCGCGAGCCGCGCCAAGTCTTCAAAAAGCGCGGGCAGTCGATAGGTGACGGGGAAAGGTGCAAAGCCCAACTGCCGGTCTTGCTCAGCCACCACTTGCTCCTGGCGCTTCAAGGCAAGAAGGCGCTCCTGCTCCTGCTTGGAATCCCAGATCTGTCTTTGAATAAGGGGCAGCACGGGATCTTCAAGCAACGCGCGCTGCCGCCGGTACAAGGCCTGCAAGCGGCGGGCTGGGTTACCACCCGACTGCTTCATGGCCAGGGTCGTCACCCGATCCCTCAGCCATGTCTTGCCGCGCACTCTTGTTTCACGCTCCTGCAGCAGAAGTAGATCCATCAAGCGCTCCTGATGACCCAAGCGCTGGGCCACCTGCACGGCCAAATCCAGTCGAGCCAGGCGTTCATCAGGTCCTTCTTGCGCTGGCGCATCAAGACTGAGCAAGACATCAAGCAAAGCCCCACGGCGGCGCTCCAGAGGGTCACGGCGATCGAGCAGCTGCTGGGCCAGTGCTGGATCTGAGGTTTGATCTGCAATGGCCGACAGGACTGCAGCCCGCTCACCCATGCCATCGGCCAAGCGGCGACCGAGGCGTAGACGCCGGGCATTGGTTTGCTCAGCGCCCTGAAGATCAGCCGCGGCCAATTGATAGCGGCGCTGATCATCCAAGAGGGCACCACTGAGTCCCCATGCGGAAGCCGAAGCCGCCACATCAACAGCCGCTCCAGCAATCTCAGCGGCTTGCTCTGGCTCTCCTTCTGCAGCCAATAGCGTTGCCGCCCGTTGACGCCGCTGGGCCGTGAGCTGAGCGGTCTGGCCCTCTTGCAGCAAGAGCTCAATCGCCGCTCGCTCATGGCCCATGGCCTCGAGCTGGTCGGCTTGCACATCAAGTGCTGAGCGCTGGATGGGCAATTCACTCGGCGCCTGGGGCTCAGCGAGTGTGAGCAGCTGGGCATCGAGCACCTCCGCAGATCCCTCTGAAAGTCGGTCAAGAGCTAGGGCCGCCCGGCGCTGATCCAAACCATCCGATGCCGCTCGCCACTGCAGCAGCAACCACTCCTGCCGCTCAGGGCCCACATTCGGGCTGATGCGCTCAAGCACTTGCAGCGCAGCGTCCGGCGCCTTGCAACGCAGCAGAGCTCTGGTGTCAGCAAAGACCACCGCAAGACTGCTGGTCTCTGTATTGAGCATCAAAAGCGTCTGCCTGAGCTGCCTAAGGCGTTGATCCAAGCCAAGGCTGATCACCCGCTTACAGCCTTCAATCAGCTCCTGGCGGGTCCCTGTCTCAAGCAATTCCGTGAAGGCGTCTTCTGAGAGAGCACCTGGAGGCAAAGGCGCTGGTGCTAACGCCACCAAAAAGGCCGAGAGCATTGCCGCGTTAGGAGGGAAGAGCACAACAACGCTGGAGGTGCGGCAAGTATGGCCGTGGAGCGCATTTTGGTCGTGGGCAATGGGGGGCGAGAGAACGCCCTGGCCTGGGCAATGGCTCGCAGCCCGCAGCAGCCGCAGGTGTGGATTAGCCCCGGCAATGGCGCCAGCGCCGCCATCCCTGGCTGCACCGTGCTGAACCATGCCGCCAGTGATGCCGCAGCGCTAGCGAGCTGTTGCCAAACCCTGGGCATCGACTTGGCCGTGATTGGCCCAGAAGCACCCCTGGCCGCTGGCCTCGCCGATCAACTCAGAAGTGCTGGGATCGCTGTGTTTGGTCCTGGAGCCGATGGCGCCCAACTGGAAGCCAGCAAGGAATGGGCCAAAACCTTGATGCAACAAGCCGGTGTTCCCACCGCAGGCTTCTGGGTCGCCACCAGCGCTGAGCAGGGCAAAGCCATCGCCGAAGAGCAGGGCAAAGCCTTTGTAGTCAAAGCCGATGGGCTAGCTGCCGGCAAAGGCGTCACCGTGGCCTGCAGCTTGGAAGAAACACTTACCGCCATTGAGGAGTGCTTTTCCGGCCGCTTTGGTGATGCCGGCCAGCGGGTTGTACTGGAGGAGTGCCTCCAGGGCCCAGAGGTCTCGGTCTTTGCCCTCTGTGATGGGGAGCGGCTGGTGCTACTGCCGCCGGCGCAGGATCACAAACGCATCGGCGAAGGCGACACGGGGCCGAACACCGGGGGCATGGGTGCCTACGCGCCAGCGCCACTACTTGATGAAGCGGGCTTGCAGCAGGTGCAAACGAGCATCCTGGAGCCGGTGGTGCAGGCCCTGCGCCAACGGGGAATCGACTATCGCGGGGTGATCTATGCGGGGCTGATGCTCACCAGCTCTGGGCCGCAGGTGATCGAATTCAACTGCCGCTTTGGTGATCCGGAATGCCAAACGCTGATGCCCCTTCTTCAGGGCGACCTGGCCGAAGTGCTGTTGGCCTGCGCCAACGGCCATCTTGATCAAGCACCTGCGCTCACCATCGCGCCCCTCTGCAGCGCCTGTGTGGTGGCTGCTGCGGCTGGTTATCCAGGCACACCGCAACTGGGTGACCCCATCTGCGATGAAGGTCCAGGCCTCGATTGCAGCCAGGACTCCAGCCAGCTTTTTGCTGCAGGTGTGAAGGCCGATGCCAATGGCGAGCTGCAAACCAGCGGTGGCCGGGTGCTGGCGGCCGTCGCCCAAGGCCATGATTTTGATGAGGCCTTTGCCAGGGCCTACAAGCGATTGGCTCAAGTGAAGTTTGCAGGCATGCAGCTGCGCCGCGACATCGGCCATCAGGTGCGGCGTCTTTAGGCTGAGAGCAACCAAACCGGTCACCTGAGCAACTCCGCCGCTACTGAAACGCTGCCGTGGTGGCGCCGGCTGCCAGCCCTCACCAGCGGCTGGTGGGCGGAGTTCAGCCTGCAGACCAAGTTGTTGGCCATCGCCACCTTGGTGGTCAGCATCGTGATGACGGGGCTGACCTTCTTTGCCCTCAACGGCATTCAGACCGAAGCCCGCATGGGCGATACCCGCTACGCCCGCGACCTGGGTTTGCTGCTGGCGAGCAACGTGACCCCATTGGCGGCTCAGGGCAATGACCGCGAGCTAGCCCGGGTCACCGAAGAGTTCTGGCGCAGCAGCCGCAGCCTTCGCTACATCTTTTATGCCGACCCCGAGGGAGTGATCTACCTCGGCATCCCGATCAGCAAGGTTGATAGCGGCAACGATCTACTGCTCAGCCGCCGGCTGGAACTGCCCTCTGACCTGCGTCAGCGCCCCCAAAACCCTCTGATCCGCCAACACCTCACACCCGATGGGTTGGTCACCGACGTGTTCGTGCCGATGGTCAACGGCAAGAACTACCTCGGCGTGATGGCCCTGGGCGTCAATCCCAACGAAGCGGTGCTGGCCACAGCAGCCCTCACCCGCAATGTGACGGTGGCGGTGTTCGTGTCGATCTGGGTGCTGGTGATCTTGGGCGCGGTGTTTAACGCCCTCACCATCACGCGGCCGGTGAAAGAGCTGCTGCGCGGGGTGCGCTCAGTTGCCGATGGCGACTTCGGCGCGCGAATCGCTCTGCCGGTGGGCGGTGAGCTCGGTGAGCTGCTCAATGGTTTCAACACCATGGCCACCCAATTGGAGGCCTACGACGAAGCCAATATCGAGGAGCTCACCGCTGCCCAGGTGAAACAACAGTCGCTGATTGCCACCATGGCCGATGGCGCCCTGCTGCTTGATCCGGAGGGGCAGGTGGTGCTGGTGAATCCAACAGCGCGGCGGCTGTTTCGCTGGGAGGGCCGCAAGCTGGAGGGCCAAGAGCTGCTCAGACTGCTGCCCGACAGCCTCACGATGGAGCTGCAGGAGCCATTCGATGCGGTGCGCAGCCGTGAGCGGGACAGCGCTGAGGTGCGCTGCTCGATCAATGAACCCAACCGCACCTTGCGCTTGGTGCTGCAAGCGGTGCGCGATGGCAGCGGCGAGACCCTTAAAGGGATTGCCGTCACCGTTCAAGATCTAACGCGGGAGGTGGAGCTCAATGCAGCCCAGAGCCGTTTCATCAGCAACGTCTCCCATGAGCTGCGGACGCCGCTCTTCAACATCAAGAGCTACGTGGAAACCCTCCACGACATGGGCGACCAGCTTGATGAGGAGATGACCCGTGAGTTCCTGGCGACCGCCAATGCCGAAACCGATCGCCTCACCCGCTTAGTGAATGACGTGCTCGATCTCTCCAGGCTGGAGTCCGATCGGGTCTGGAGCTTTGAGCCCACCGAGGTGGAAGCCGCGATGGAGCAAACCCTGCGCACCTACAAACTCAACGCGGATGACAAAGGCGTCAGCCTTGATTTGGCCGTGCCACCCTCATTGCCGCGCGTCCGCGGCAATTACGACCTCCTGCTGCAGGTGTTCGACAACCTGGTAGGCAACGCAGTGAAGTTCAGCACCTCCGGCGACATGGTGCAGCTGCGGGCCTATCTATGGCCAGACACCTGCCCGATCAAAGCGGATGACGCCAGCTCCCCGCTGCCGCGTCTACGCGTGGAGGTGGCCGACAGCGGAACCGGCATCAGCGAAGAGGATTGCCGGCGGGTGTTTGAACGCTTCTACCGCGTTGAAAACGCTGTCCACACCGAAGCCGGAACCGGCCTCGGCCTCTCGATCGTGCGGGGCATCCTGCAGAAGCACGGCAGCGATATTTCAATGGTGAGCGAGCTGGGCGTGGGTACCACCTTCTGGTTCGATCTCCCCCTCGAGGGAGCCGATGAGGATGAGTTGATCGTCAACGCCGAACGCAAAGCGTTGGCGTTGAGCTGATCTAACCAGGCTCGCTGTCGACGCCGCGGACAATGCGTGCCAACTCGTTGCGCTCGTCGGTGGTGATGCGGTGGGGCACACCACTGATGATCCGCTCGAAGTTGGCAAAGGAATCTTTGATCTCTGGGCCATTGCCCGTGATCACAAATTCTCGGATGGCCTTGTCGTGCCAGGAGCCACGCATCTTGAACACGTTCAGCGCCCGCGACATCTCACCGCGAATCTCCACGTACTGCAGCAGCAGGATCGTGTCGGTGATGGTGGAGATGTGGGAGTCAGTGATCGAGTGGCTCCCCATGAACTCCTCGGAGGTGTTCGTGAAGAAGCCGGCGATCTCCTCCTGCTTGGCATAACCCGTCACGCCAATCACAAACTGGCGGAAGGCGTTGTGGCTAACGCCCCGTGCCAAGGCCGAGAGGGAATCGATCGCCATGCGTGATGGCTTGAACTGGCTGATCTCGGTCTTGATGATTTGAAGGTGATCCTCCAAACCAGTGGATTCGGGGTAGGCGCAGATGATCTTGAGCAGTCCATCGGACTCCATCTGCTCGAAGTCGATGCCCCAGCTGGTGGCATTGCGCAGCAGCTGCGAACGGGACTCTTCGTAGGCAAACAGGATGGCCCGCTCTTTGTTGCGGCAAGCGTCCTCCAGGAACTTGCTCACCAACAGCGTCTTGCCGGTGCCCGTCGCGCCGGTGGCCAGGATGATCGAATCCTTGAAGAAGCCACCGCCGCACATCTCATCGAGCCGCGGCACACCCGAGCTGAGCCGAACATTCGAGGAGCTCTGGGTCAATTGCATCGCCCCCAGCGGGAAGATGCTGATGCCATGCAAGCCCATGGTGAAGGGGAATTCCCCCTTCATGTGCGTGGTGCCGCGCAGCTTGAGAATTTCGCAGGTGCGGCGGCGGCGTTCACCCTCCAGCACGTTGCGCAGGATCACCACGTTGTCGGAGACAAACTCCTCAACCCCGTAGCGAGCGATCGGGCCGTATTCGTCGATGCGTTCGGTCGTCATCACTGTGGTGACGCCGATCTCCTTGAGCCGAGCAATCAGGCGGAAAATCTCCCGCCGCACCACGGACACCGCGTCGTACTGCTGAAAGACCGCGGTGATCGAATCAATGGCCACCCGCTTGGCTTTGTACTTACGGATGGCGTAATTGATGCGCTCAATCAGGCCTGAGAGATCAAAATTACCGGCAACATCCTGGCCTTCAGGGTCAGGGGAGGCATCAAGAATGAAGAGCTTGTCGTTCTCCACCATCGACTGCAGATCCCAGCCAAAGCTGGCCGCGTTACGGAGGATATCGAGGGGCGATTCCTCAAAGGTGACAAAAATCCCGGGCTCATCAAAGTGCTGGATTCCGTTGTAGAGGAAATGCAGCGAAAAGACGGTTTTGCCCGTACCGGAGGTCCCACTGATCAGGGTGGAGCGCCCAATCGGCAGGCCGCCCTTGCAGACGTCATCAAAGCCCTCGATGCCAGTTGGCAACTTCTGGACCTGCGACAGACGCATCTCAGGGGACGGATCAGGCATCGATGGAGAGGTCATAGCCCCAGGCTATTCAGAAAAATCGTCAAGGACCTGAGCATTGGAATCATCACTGAGTTCCTCATACAAAAGATCCAGTCCAATCAGCACCCGCTCACGGTCAGACAGGTCACCAATGATCCGTCGCACCGGAGGCGGCAGGATCTTGGCCAGGGTGGGTGTAGCCAGAATCTTGTCCTCCTCAGCCAGCTGAGGTTGCTTGAGCACATCGATCACCTTGAGCGCATAGACGCCAAGGAATTCGGTCTCAAGAATGTTCCGCAGGGTCTTCAGTGCACGCATGGAATTGGGCGTGTTGCCCGCCACGTACAGCTTGAGGATGTAGGTCTTGCGAGGGCTCATGAGGGGGACTCCTCCTGTTGGGCAACGGCCGAACCAGCCGATGCGCGAGCACCGGCGCCAACGCTCTCTGGCGGGATCGAGCGCCGATACATCTCACACAAGTGAGCCATCACATCCAGCAGGGCGAGGCGGTAGTCCTGCAGGAAATCGCTCTTGTGTCCCTCTAGCGCCAGCTGTTTCGACCAACCATCGATCAACTTCATATGGATCTCCACCGCACGAGTAATAGCCAAATCACAGAAGAACGCCGTATTCACAAAGCTTTCAATGGCTTGGTTCGCTGCTGGTGGGTCGCGGAAATAGCTGAGCAGCACGTCGCGGTAGCTGCGCTCGAGCGACGCCAGCAGTTCACTGCGCTCATCAGTTGGAAGGTTGCGCAGGAACAGGCGGGGATCGCGCTTGTAGAAGACCCCTAAAAAGCCAATGCGCTCTTCAAGCCGTTGGGAGAGCCGCCACTGATCACTGCCCTGGGGCAACTCAGTCGGTGAGGGGCTTCGTCCTTTGGCCTGGCTGCGCTCGAGAAAGCGCAACACCGCAGCATCCAGGTTGTAGGGCAGCTGCTCGAGCTGATCAGCCTGCAAATGCACCTCGGCGTCGTGGTAATCCACCTCGCCGGTGACATCTCCGAGCACCACGGCCGGCAGCAACATGCCTTGGGTTCTCAGCTGATCCAGCCCATGGCGATCAAGGGCTCCCTGCTCGATCAGCACCCCATCCAGATCTTCCCAACGTTCTTGCAGCGCATCAAATAAAGACTCTGGATTGAGCGGGATCACCTCCAGCCGAAAACGGTCCGCCTCACGCAACCACTGACGGCAAGACTTCAAGAGCAACTCATTGCGAACCAGGGCGCCGATTACCAGTTCCGTCACCGCCATCGTTCAGCGCTGGAACAGCCTCACGTTGCATCAACAGTCTTGACGGAAGGAAAAGCAACCAGGCAGGATCATTGTTTGTCTTTCGATTGGTGGTGCGCCAGGCCCAAAGACCTGTCCGGTCTGCCTGACCACGCCAACTGACGCCATGAGCGAAACCCCCAGCAAGGCCAAGGCCAGCAAGCCCGCAGAGAGCAAGGCCCAGGCCTCTGACTCCAGCGGCGCAAATCAGTACGCCATCGTTGAAGCGTCCGGCCAGCAGTTTTGGCTGCAGCCCAACCGTTACTACGACTTCGATCGCCTCGAGGGAGAGGTCGGCGACAAGGTCAGCTTGAAAGAGGTGCTTCTGGTCAGCGGCAAAGCAGGCGCCAGCTTGGGCCAGCCCTACGTCAAAGACGCAGTGGTCAACCTCAAGGTTCTGGCCCATCGACGCGGCCCTAAGGTGATCGTGTACAAGATGCAGAAGAAGAAAAAGACGCGCCGCAAGAACGGTCACCGTCAGGAATTGACCCGCGTCATGGTCGAGTCCATCACGGTTGGCGGTAAGCCGCTGAGCTAATCCGGCCCCGAATTGTCTGCACGTCCACTCCGCTTACTCTCCACCTCATGGCTCATAAGAAAGGCACTGGCTCAACCCGTAACGGCCGCGATTCCAATGCCAAGCGTCTTGGCGTCAAGCGCTATGGCGGTGAAAAAGTGACTGCCGGATCCATTCTCATCCGCCAGCGCGGCACCTCGGTTCTCCCTGGCGTGAACGTTGGTCAGGGCAAAGACGACACCCTGTTTGCCCTGGTGGATGGCGTGGTCAACTTTGAAACCATTCGCCGCGCCACCCGCGAGCGCAAGCGCGTTTGCGTCACTCCCCTCTGAGGCGAGAGCGGCGTAACTGCCCAATCACAATCCAGATGCCCAGCAGCGTGACACCGGTCAAGGCGAGGTTCACGGTGCTGGGTTCTGTTGTGATCTCATGCAGCTCCAGCGGCAGTGAGGAGAGCAGCACGGCCAGCAGCAGCCATTCGCCCCAACGCTTCCCCAGCCAGGTGGCAACCGCGGCAATCGCAATCAACACGCCATAGACACTGGTGACCAGTGCGGTCAGCAGCAGGGTCATTTGGCCTTCTTGCAAGCCGCGTCCCACCACAGCGGCCAGCAGAGCATGGTCGTTATCGGTGCACTCCTGCAGCAATTCCGGCAATTGGTCGTAGCGGTAGCTGCCCACCAACGCCAGCACAGCCACGGTGAGCAGCAGCGCGGCCACCACGAGCTTCTTGATGATGATCAACCGCAGCAGCATCAGCGCAGGGTGTAGGTACGAGCCGTGATCAGGTGCGGGTGAAAGCGCTCCAAGAACAAATCTTGCAGTGTGCTGAAGAAGGCCTTCACTATCTCCGGATCATCGAAGTGGAAGGGATATTCGCCTTGAAATCCTTTGAAGAAATACCAATTCAGCAGGGCCACCCCAGTTGAGGGGGTGAGGCGCTCAGCAAAGCAACGCAGCTGCGCTGCTGGATCAGCCAGATGCTCCAGCACATCCAGGCACACCAAGCTGTCAAAGCGCTGGGGCAACTCTGGTGAATTCAAATCCCGCAAGCAGCTGAGTTTGTGGCCCAAGCCCAGCTGCTGGGCGCGGTGCTCCACAAAGGCGCGGTTGTGGCCGTTGAGATCCACCATCCAGACCTGCTCCACCTGGGGCAGTTGCGCCGCAGCCAAGGCGTGGGTGCCAATGCCACCGCCAAAATCCAGGTGCAGTCCATGGGCCATCTCGCCCTGGACGCGCAAGGTGTCGCCGATGTAATCGCGGCTGCTCAAGTGCCAAGCCGCCAATTCATAGAGGTGGCCGTCACCCACTTCATCTTCGTAAAACTGCTCAGCCTGTTCCGGAGCCAGGGCACCGGGATGGGCGGCTGCCAGCGCTTCAGTGCTGTGGGGCAGGCGCTCATCAAGTTGCTCAGCGCTGAGCTGCAGAAAGCTGGCCAACTGCTGCCGCAAAGCGAAGCCATCGCGGCCAAACGCCGCAATCACTTCAGCCTGCGCAGATGTCATGGACGTTGCCGTTCGTGAGCCTTCAACTTTGGCAAATGGCAGCATCACCCCAGTGATTGCCCTGCCCGCTGTGACCGGCCCCCTGTGCGGCTTTTTGGTAATCGACAAGCCAGCCGGCTGCACATCCCACGACTGCGTCTCGAGGGCCAGGCGAGTCCTGGGCACCCGCAAGGTGGGCCATGGCGGGACCCTCGATCCAGCCGTCACCGGCGTGTTGCCCTTGGCAGTGGGGCCTGCAACGCGGCTGCTGCCCTACCTCGATGGCGGCAAGGAATACCTCGGCACCATCCAGCTGGGCCTACGCACCAACAGTGACGACCTCAGTGGGGAGGTGCTGGAGCAACAAGACTGGCCGAGCTTGAGCCAAGCAGAGCTCGACAGGCAGCTGCAGCCCTTCCGCGGCCTGATCCAACAACGGCCGCCAGCGGTGAGTGCGGTGCATGTCGATGGCGAACGGGCCCACACCCGGGCCCGGCGCGGCGAACAGCTGCTGCTGGCCAGCCGAGCGGTGACGATCGAGCAACTCGCTCTACTGCGCTGGGATCCCAGCACGGGCCAACTGGACATCAAGATGCGCTGCTCGGCGGGCACCTATGTGCGCTCACTGGCCCGAGACCTGGGCGATCAGCTGGGCTGCGGCGGCGCCTTAGCCCAGCTGCGGCGAACCGCTGCCTTGGGCTTCACGCTGGAGGCCAGCCTGCCGCTGGAGGCCCTGGGCCCAGAGACCGCGCTTAGCAATCCGCTCACAGCCCTGGCGCACCTGCCTCAGCAACGGCTCAGTGAGGAGCAGTGGCTGGCTTGGACCCGCGGCCAGCGCTTGCCACTGGAGGGCCCAGAGCAGCCCGAGGAGAGCGCCTTGGTGATGCTGCGGCCCGATGGCAGCCTGGCGGGCATGGCCCGCACCCGAAGCGATGGGTTGCTGCAGCCGAAACTGGTTTTTGATGCCGCCGGATGATCACTCAGCCCATGGCCCTTGGATCCAGGCTGCTGCTGGCGGTGTTGGTGCTGCTGAGCGGCTGTCAGCTGGAAAGCTTCGCTGAGCGCCAGGCGCGGCAACGGGCGGGCTATCTCGGCGAAGCCGCCAGCAGCCAGGAGCCCTTGGTTTGGACGAGCCGCCGTTCTCCAGATGCTGATGGGGCCATTGCCAGCTTGCTGGCAGCGCACCTCTATGGCGGCCAAGCCCGCATCAGCGGGGAGCTCACAGCCCAAACACAAGCGATTTTGCAACGCTGCGAGCAAAGTGCTCCCCAACGAACCAGCGGGCTCAACGGCAGCGCCATCGGCGTGGTGGGCGCCAATCAAGGCAATGGCTGGGATGCTGCGATCGCAGCGAACCACCTGGTGGCAGTCGTTGATCACCGCGCCCCAGGGACCGGCAACCTGAGCCTGCCGCAAGCGCGCCGCATTGATGTACGCCCTTGGGGAGCGACGACAACAATCCTTGAGGAGCAGGCCCAACGCTTGGGCGTGGTGCTGCCCAAACCCTTGGCCTGCGCCGCCCTCGGGGCGATCGTGACGCAAACCCAGGGATTGCGGTCCGCCAGCACCACACCCCAGGACCGCCAAAGCGCCTCGCGGCTAGCGCGCCGCGCCGGCATCCAGCAGGCTCAACTGCTCACCAGCTTTGATCTGCAGGAGCGCTGAACTGCCATGGCCGGCCACAGCAAATGGTCACAAATCAAGCGCACCAAAGCCGTTGTGGATGCCAAGCGAGGAGCGGTGTTCACCCGGCTGGGGCGCGAGATCAGCGTGGCAGCCCGGGCTGGCGCCGACCCGGATGGCAACTTTCAGCTGCGCACCGCCATTAATAAAGCCAAAGCAGCAGGCGTTCCGGCGGCCAATATCGAGCGCGCCATCGCCAAAGGCTGCGGAGCTGGCGGTGATGGCAGCCAAGCCTTTGAGGAGATCCGCTACGAGGGCTACGGCCCTGGCGGGGTGGCCGTGTTGGTGGAGGTGCTCAGCGACAACCGCAACCGCACGGCGGCAGAACTGCGGCTGGCCTTCAGCAAAAACGGCGGCAACCTCGGCGAGAGCGGCTGTGTTGGCTTTTTGTTCAGTCACCGCAGCGAGGTGTCGCTGAATGCAACCAGCGCAGAAGGCATTGATGAAGACGCGCTGCTGGAAGACCTTCTCGAGCTGGAGGCCGACGGCTATGAACTCACCGAAGAAGGAGCCCTGGTGCATGGTCCCTTCACCGCGCTGGAGATCCTTCAAGACGGCCTGCGCCAGCGGGGCTGGAGCGTGCAGGACTGGGGCCACCAGTGGCATCCGCTCAACAGCATCGACCTGCACCAGAGCGATCAAGCTCGCCAGTGCCTGCAGCTGCTGGAGGCCCTCGAGGCTCTCGATGATGTGCGTAGCGTCAGCTGCAATCTGGGGGAGTTCCCCGAGCTGGAGAACGAGCGTTCTTAGGGGCTGAGCAAACCGCGGCAGAAGCGATCAGCCGCCGCCACCGCCTGCTGCCAGTTCTGCGCTTCGCTCACCCCAGAGCTCTTACGCGGCTTGAAGCTGTGGTCCCCATCGGGAAGCCACTGCAGGCTGATGGATGCTGAAAGCTCATAGCCCTCCACTTCATTCCGGTGGCCAAAGCCATCGCGCTCGCCTTGAAGGATCAAGGTGGGCGTTGTGAGCTCGCGCAGATGCTCGGTGCGCAGCTGATCAGGCTTGCCCAAGGGATGAAAGGGATAGCCCAAACAGATCCCGCCCAACACCTGCAGCTCATCAAGCAACAAGCTCGCCACCCGGCCGCCCATCGACTTGCCCCCGATGATCACCGGGCCCTGGGCTGCCTCCAGCGCCACCTGCTGCCGGAAGACCTCTTGCAATTTCGGCAGGCGATCCGGCGCTGCTTTGCGGCCACTCAATCGCTGCCGGGCCATATAGGCGAATTCAAAGCGCACCACGCGCCAGCCCTGATCCGCCAAGCCCGAGGCCATGGCCGCCATGAAGGGGCTATCCATCGGCGCTCCAGCGCCGTGGGCCAACAGCACCGTGGCCGGCGCCGTCTGCGGCCCATCAACCAGCCGGGGGGGTTCGAAATCAGCCATGGCCTGAACGTAATCTCACCGCATCCCTTGCCGGCCCCCATGCGCACCACGCCAATCAAACTGGCCCCTGGCGATGACCTGCGCCTGCGCCTGGAGCAGCTGGCGCGCGAGGAGCAGGCCTCCGGTTTTGTGCTGGGTGTGGTGGGCAACCTCTCCAGGGCCGCTTTCCAATGCCCCGGGCCTCCGGAACCCACGGTGATGGAAGGGGATCTGGAAATCATCACCCTCAACGGCACGGTGAGCCCCAACGGGGTGCACCTGCACCTGAGCCTCTCGGATGGGGCCTGCCACGTGTGGGGCGGGCACCTGGAGCCCGGCACCTTGGTGCTCAAGGGAGCCGATGTGTTGGTGGGCTGGAGTGAGAGCGCCAGCCCTGCAGCCGCAGCTTCAGAGGTTGCGCCCAGCCAGCCAGCGCGGGTGGAGGTGGCCGTGCTGCCCAGCTGCCCCTGGTCGCGCCGTGCCGTGCGGCTGCTGCGCACCCTGCAGATCCCCCATGAGGTGGTCAGCGTGGAAGACGACGACACCGCCAAGGGCTTCATGGAGCGCAGCGGCATGCGCAGCTTTCCGCAGGTGTTCGTCGATGGCGACGCCATTGGCGGCTACGACGCCCTCAGCGAGTGGCACAGCCAGGGGCGTTTGGTCTCCCTGCGCTGAACTCAAGCCGGCGGGCCGTAGCCGCCACCACCGGGGGTCAACACCTCCAGCGCCTCACCTGCCGCCAGCTCCAGTTGGGCGCAACCGCCGAGCTCCTCAACGCTCCCATCGACGCGCCAGCGGCGGTTGAGTCCTGCTGCTGCAGCTCCGCCTCCCGCCAAGCCAAACGGGGCAATCCGGCGTGAGCCACTGAGCAGCGACACCGTCATCGGCTCAAGGAACCGCAGCCGCCGCTCTAGGCCGCGGCCACCAGGCCACTGGCCGGCCCCACCGCTATTCGGCCGCAGCGCAAATCGCTCTAAACGCACGGGGAAGCGCTCTTCGAGCACCTCAGGGTCGGTGAGCCGGGAATTGGTCATATGGCTTTGGATGCCATCGGCTCCAGCAAAGCCTGCGCCAGCTCCAGTGCCGCCGGCGATCGTTTCGTAGTACTGGCGGCTGGAATCGCCAAAGCTGAGATTGTTCATCGTGCCTTGGGCTGCCGCCATCACGCCCATGGCCCCAAACAGCAAGTTGCAGAGGGCCTGAGAGGTTTCCACATTGCCGGCCACTACCGCAGCCGGCGGCTCGGGATTGAGCAAGCACCCCTTGGGAACCACCAGATCCAAGGGCTCAAAACAGCCAGCATTGAGCGGAATCGGCTCAGGAACCAAGGCGCGAAAGGCGTAGAGCACCGCCGCCTTGGTGACCGCCAAGGGCGCATGGAAGTTATGGCTGCCCTGCACGGAGGTGCCGCTGAAATCAAGCGTGGCGCGGCCTGCTGAGCGGTCCACGCTGATGGCCAGCTGCAAGCGCGCGCCGTTGTCGAGCTCCACATCGAACTGACGGTCCTCCAGGGTGAAGAGCACGCGCCGAACCGCGGCTGCCGCATTGCTTTGCACAAAGCCCATGTAGCGCTGCACCAGCTCCACGCCGCTGGTGGCCATCAAGGCTTCCAGCTGCTGCAGGCCCAGCTGATTGGCTGCCACCTGGGCCTGCAGATCGGCCAACAGCAGCTCAGGGGAGCGGGGCGGTTGCGGCTCTTGGGCCAGCCGCTGCTGCCAGGCCTCAAGCTGCAAACGGCCCTCTCGCACCAACGGCCACTGCCTCAAACGCAGCCCCTCATCAGCAATGGTTTGGCTGAAGGGCGGCATCGAACCAGGGGTTGTACCACCCACATCCACGTGATGACCGCGGCACGCCACAAACGCCACCGGCTCCGCCTGGCCGGCAAAGACCGGGGTGATGGCCGTGATGTCGGGCAGATGGGTGCCTCCATGGAACGGGTCATTGCTGAGCAGGGTTTCTCCGCTCTGCAGGGCTGGACGCACCCCGGCCTGCACCTGGCTGAGCAGATCAGCCACCACCTCGCCCATGGAGCCCAGATGCACCGGGATATGGGGTGCATTGGCGACCAGGGCGCCATGGCGATCAAACAGGGCGCAGGAAAAATCAAGCCGCTCGCGGATGTTCACCGAGCGGCTGGTGAGCCGTAAGCGCTCCCCCATGGACTCGGCAATGGCCATAAAGCGATGGTGAAACAGTCCCAGCTCCACCGGATCAGCGCTGGCGGGGTCAACAGCTTGCGGCTTGGGCGCCGCAACCGAGGCCTGCTGGTCCAGCAGCAGATTGCCAAGGCCATCGACGGCAGCCGTCCAGCCGGGCTCCAGCACCGTGCAACCAGTGGCTTCCGGAATCAGCGCTGGCCCCACCAGGCTCTGGCCGGGGTGCAGGCTGGCGCGGGGCACCACCGGCACGGGCTGCCAACCCAGTCCGGGGATATGCACCGGCGCGGTGGCTGGTGCTGGTGACCCTGTTTCCAGGGCTGGTGCCGTCCAGCTGGTGGTGGCTTCCCTTGGCTTGGGCAGCGGCCACTCGGCCTCAAGGCGTTCCACCACCAACCGCGTTCCAGCAGCAGGGCGATAGCCAAAGCGATGCTGATGGGCCTCAGCAAAGGCCAGCTCCAGCTCAGCGGGGCCCGCACCCGTTGGCCAGGGCAGCAGCAAGCCCTGCTCATGGGCTTGATCACGCAATTCCAAACGGCGCTGGGGGCCGTCAGCGGCCTCCTGCTGGACCAGCCATTGCTGCAAGTGCTGCAGCAACTCAAGGCTGAGCGGTTCACGCACGGCGCGCTGCCGCCAGCGGCGCTCTTGGGCCTGGCCAATGCCCCAAGCCGAGAGCACCCCAGCGAGGGGATGCAGCAGCACCCGCCCCAGCCCCAGGGATTCAGCCAAGCGGCAGGCCAGCTGGCCGCCAGCACCGCCATAGGCCACCAGCACCCCACCGCGAATGTCGTGGCCGCAGAACAGCGACACCTGTTCAATCGCCGCAGCCATGGTCTCAACGGCCAGATCAAGCGCGCCATGGGCCAAGGCCTCAACGCTTTGCCCCAGCGGTGCGGCCAGCTCGGCAAAGCGCTGCTGCACCACCGCCAGATCGGGCGACTGATCACCTTGGGGGCCAAACACCGCTGGGAAATGGGCCACCTGCAAGCGACCCAACAGCAGATGGGCATCGGTGAGGCAGAGCGGTCCGCCCCGGCGGTAACAAGCAGGTCCTGGATCAGCGCCGGCAGAGCGCGGCCCAACCTGCAAGCGCTGCTCATCTGCACTGAGGATCGAGCCCCCACCGGCGGCAACGGTGTGAATCGGCAGACGCGGGGCGAGCAGCGTCAGCCCAGCAATCTCGGTCTGGGGACTGCGCTCCAAGGCCTCAAGGCCCACACCGGCTGGAATGCAAAACACATCGGTGGAGGTGCCGCCCATGTCGAACCCCACCAGGGCCCCAGCGGCCACACCGGCCTGTTGCGCTGCCGCCGCCGCACCCACCATCCCGCCCGCGGGGCCCGAGAGGATCGTGTCTTTGGCCAGCAAGGCCGAAGGGTCCAGCAGCGCTCCGCTGGATCCCATCACCCGCAACGCGGTGGCTTCCCCCAAATCACCACGCACCTGAGCCAAATAGGTGTGCAAGACGCGGGACACCGCCGCTTCCACCAAGGCCGTCTGGCCGCGGGGCACCAGCCGCGGCAGGGGGCACGCCTGATGGGAGCAGACCACCGTTTCAAAGCCCAGCTCCCGGGCCAACCGCTGCAAGGCCAACTCATGGCAGGGGTTGCGGTAGGCGTGCATCAAGGCGATCGCGCAGCTGCGCAGCCCGGCAGCTCGCCACTGCTGCAACTGCTGGCGCAGGCGGGCATCAAGCCGCAAGGGAGCGATTTCCTCGCCCCGCGCATCCAACCGGCCAGCCACCTCCACAACGGCTTGCTCAAGACCAGTTGGCCGCTGGATCTGCAAGGCAAACAACTCCGGCCGGTGCTGATCACCAATGCGCAACACATCAGCCAAGCCCTCGTTGGTGATCAGCAGCACCCCATCGCCGGCCTGCTCCAGCAGGGCATTGGTGGCCACGGTGGTGCCAAGGCGTAGCTCTTCGATGCAGCCTGCGGGAATCGCCGCCTCAGGCGGCAGATCCAAGAGCCCGTGAATGGCGCTCACCGCTGGATCACCGGTCTGCTCAGGCTGCACCGAGAGCACCTTGCGCACCTGCAGGCGCCCCTGGGGGTCACGCCCCACCACATCGGTGAAGGTGCCGCCGCGGTCAACCCAAAACTGCCAGGCCATCAGCCCATCGCAGCCCGATCCACCCAAAGCCAGACGCACCCGTGCTGCCGCAACCAACTGGCCGGCAACTGCTCGCTGGGGCCTTCGTTAAGCAGCTTCTGCAGGATTGCGGCCTTGCCGCTGCCGGTGACCACCAGATGGATCTCTGTGGCCTCAAGGATCTCCTTGAGGCCAAGGGTGATGGCGGCCTGGGGAACTTTCTGCGGGTCGCCACCAAACAGGCCAGCGTTCTGCGCCCGCGTGGCCGCAGAGAGCTGCACCACCCGGCAACCCACCTCGGCGCCGCAGGGGGGCTCGTTGAACCCCACATGGCCATTGCTGCCCAATCCCAGCAACTGCACCCCAACACCACCAGCGGCAGCCAGGCGCTGCTGGTAGGCCTGTGCCGCCGATTGAGGATCAGCCGCAGCCGCTTCCGGCAGACAGAGCTGCCCAGGCCCCAAGCCAAGGGGCTGCCCCAAATGCTTCTGCATGTAGGCGCCGTAGCCCGAGGGGTCGCCGGCCTTTAAGCCGACGTAGTCGTCGAGATTGAAACTGAGCCACTGGCGGCGCAATTGCTGCAGCTGCGGCTGGCGCCAGCGCTGCAGACGCGCCACCAAGGCCCCGTAGAGCGGTTCCATCGTGCGGCCCGTGGCCAGGCCCAAGGGCCGCGGACTGGGCTCAGAGAGGCGCTGCTGCAGGCACTGCTCCAGATGCTGGCTGCAGGCCTGCATCAACGCCGCGGGCTCATCGCGCTGCACCAGCTGGAAAGGGAATGCCGTCACGGCTGCGGGGGTGGTTTGGGCCAGGCGCTGGGTGCCTGATAGAGGTCCAGCTTGGCTCCGGGGTAGTAGTGCCTCAAGATCGCGGCATAGCCCTTGCCTTGCAGGCTGAGGCCATAGGCGCCCCATTGGCTCATGCCAACGCCGTGGCCAAAGCCGCGGCCTTTGGCGATGAGTTTGGGTTGGGGCCCAGGCGCGGGGTTGAGCCAATCCTCGGAGTCCCCAAACGGACCACTGCTGGGCTCCGGGGGGTCAAAGCGCACGTAGGTGCTTTTCAATTTGAGGCGGCGGCGCAACTCGCGCGCCGGCAACTCGATCTCACCGCCGGGCCCGCGCACCACAACACGCTTGAGGCGTCCGGTGCTGGTGCGCTGCACAGCCTCAATCTGCTCGGCGCCGCCGGTTTCGCTGAAGGCCTCCAGCAACTGCTCAGCGTCCAGGGGCTTGCTCCAGCGATACACCGGGCTGATCTGATCAAAATCCGGCACGCTCTTGAGATAGGGCAGTTGGTTGCGCCAGATCTCGCCGCTGTTTTCGGTGCGGCCACCGCTGCTGCTGTGGAACACCGCCTCAATCAAACGGCTGCCATGGGTGAGCACCTGGGCCCGGGTGCTGGCCACAGCGCTGCGGGTGCTCGGGGTCTCGGATTCCAAGCCGAGGTACACCTGGCTGCGCTGGGTGGAATCCAGGTCGTAATCCGCCCCAGGCCGAAGTTGCCGCAGGGCATAGGTGCGTGCTGCGACCGACTGCACGCGCAGGGCCTCATCAGGCCATTGGTGGGGCATCTCAGCTCCCACCACGCTGGGGAGATAGCTCTCCACACCCAAACGATTGATGGCCTGCAAGCGCCCTTCTTTGAGCTGCACCAGCAGCGCACCGCGGTAACGCCGCTGTTGCAGCCAGAAGCTGCCATTGGGCTGCTCAGGCAGCAGCCATAACAGCTGGGGCTCCCCGGAAACACCTGCAATGCGGCCGCGAGAGGCCCGCAAGGTGAGGCCTTCATCGCGCTGACCCAACAGCCTGCCGCGGCCATCGCGCAGGGTGAGGCTGCTGCCGGCGACGGGAACAACCCTTAAGGCGGCTGCTTGGGCCAGCAACACCCGCACCTGGGGCTCTTGGGCGGAGCGGGCTGCCCCAGGCCAGAGCAGCAGGAGCAGCCCCATGAGGCTGCCAAAGGTCCAACGCAGGTTCATTGAGCTTTGCCGTGGCACCATCAAAGCTGGGGCAGCCAACCAGCGCCATTGCAGGTCACTTTTCTCGGCACCAGTTCCGGAGTCCCGAGCCGCAGCCGCAATGTCTCTGCGGTGGCTCTGCGTCTGCCGCAGCGCGCCGACCTGTGGCTGTTCGACTGCGGCGAAGCCACCCAACACCAATTCCTGCGCAGCGAGCTGCGTGTCTCCCAGCTGAGGCGCATCTTCATCACCCACATGCATGGAGACCATGTCTTCGGCTTGCCAGGCTTGCTGGCCAGCCTGGGCATGGCGGGAACCTGTGATGGGGTCGACCTTTATGGCCCCGAACCCCTGGAGGCCTTTGTGCTGAGTGCCCTGCAGCACTCCGCCACTCGGATTGGCTATCCCCTGCGCTTTCACCCGGTGGAATCAGCGGCCAACAGCGGCGAACCCCTGCTCATCGATGGGGAGTTCAGCGTCTGCTGCGCACCGCTCAAACACCGGGTGCCTGCCTTTGGCTATCGCGTGCAGCAAAGCGAGCGCCCAGGCCGCTTTGACATTGCCAAGGCCAAAGCGATGCGGCTGCCGCCAGGGCCAGAGTTTGCGCGCCTCAAAGCCGGAGAAACCGTCACCTTTGCCGACGGGCGGCGCATCGATGGCCGCGAGCTCTGCGGGCCCAGGCAGCCGGGATGCTCCGTTGTTTATTGCACCGACACGGTGTTCAGCGAGCGCGCTGTGGCCTTGGCCCAAGGGGCTGATCTGCTCATCCACGAAGCCACCTTTTCCCATCGCGATGCCGCGATGGCCTATCAACGCCAGCACTCCACCAGCACCATGGCGGCGCAGACCGCAGCGGAAGCAGGCGTGCAGCAACTGGCCCTCACGCACCTGAGCCCGCGCTACGTGCCTGGGGCGACCGAAAGCCCGGATGATTTGTTGCAGGAAGCCAAGGCGATCTTTCCCAACACCGTGCTGGCCAAGGACTTCCTCAGCATCGAAGTGAGCACCATGGCCTGCAACAGTCTGTGAGTGGCATGACGATTCAGCCCCGGAGCAGTGCCTGCGCGTGATACAAGGGCTCAGGAGACTGTCTCTTTTGCCCCACTCCATGCGCACCGTTCTTCAGGGTCTACGGCGTCTCGGCGCTCTGCTGCTCCTGCCCATCGCCTTGCTGCTCTTGGCCCCAGCGGCCCATGCCGTGCAGTGGGACGCAGAAACTCTGACCGTTCCGGCGGATGCCAGCGGCAGCACGGTGACCTTCACCGAGTCCGAGATCAAAGCCGGGCGCAAGGTGTTCAACAACAGTTGCGGCGAATGCCACGCCGGTGGCATCACCAAGACCAACCAGAACGTGGGACTTGATCCCGAGACTCTGGCCCTGGCCACCCCGCCTCGGGACTCCGTAGATGCCCTGGTGGATTACATGAAAGATCCCACCTCCTATGACGGTGAGATCTCGATCGCTGAATTTCACCCCAGCATGCGCAGCGCCGACGTGTTTGTGAAAATGCGCGATCTCAACGATGAAGACCTGCGCCGCATGGCCGGTTACATCCTGACGTCCCCGAAAGCGCAGGGAACCCAGTGGGGCGGCGGCAAGATCTACTTCTGATTCAGCCCTGCTAAACCCAACAGCTTTCAGCCCGCCGCTTCAACGGCGGGCTTTGTTGTGTCTGGGGGGTCAGGGAGTGGTTGCTCCTGCTCCGGGCGGCGGCTGTACCACCAGCCCTGGAGCTCAGGGCTCAGGCGTTCAGCAAACAGGGTCAACACCGTGGGGGTAGGCCGCAGCCCAGGTTGCAGCAACTCCACGGCATAGGAGGGGCAGCGGCGGGCGGCCAGGTCGGGAACAAAGCGCTTTCCCACCCGGCGCCAACTGGGCTCCTTGCTGCGCCATTGCAAGCGGCAGCAGGGCCAAGGCAGCTCTTCGCGATCAAACAAGCGGCAGCAGGGCCCCAGCACCCGAAAGCTGTACATGCCCCCAGGACTGGGTTGCTCACTGCCTGATGGCAGCAGCTGATCGTGGGTCACAGAAGCTGTCGCGGCCATGGTGCAGATACGAAAAAGCCACCCTCAAGGGGTGGCTTGAAGGACGCTTATGGAAAGCAGCTGATCAATACAGCTCTTCTTCAGCGTGGGTCTTGATGGTGCAGTCGCTGGTGGGGTAGGCCACGCAGGTCAGCACGAAACCAGCTTCGATCTGGTCATCGTCGAGGAAGCTCTGGTCGCTCTGGTCAACGGTGCCAGCGGTGAGCTTGCCGGCGCAGGTGGAGCAAGCGCCAGCGCGGCAGGAATAGGGGAGGTCGACTCCCTGCTCTTCAGCAGCATCGAGGATGTACTGGTCGTCGGGGACTTCGATGGTCTTGTTCAGGCCTTCGCTTTCCGAGACGAGGGTGACCTTGTAGGACGCCATGGGAATAATCGTTGCTCAGGTCCGCGGCAAGCCGGGCCTGTGGGGCGGCACTGTTGTACACCTGATCAGGGCCCATCAGTGCCCCAGGCCGGGCAAGGCCAATGGATCATCGAGCACATATAAGCCAGATTTATATGACTTCCGCTCAGGCTCGCTGGATGGCCAGCAAGGCCCAACGCCCTTGCTCTGCCTCGGTTGTCACCCGCCAGCCATGGGCTTCCAGGTGCGCCGTTAACGCGGGCGCTTGATCCACAAGCAAACCGCTGAGCAAGCCCTCCCCACGCGCTGTCAGCAGCTCCGAAAAAGCCGGCGTCAGGGCCGTGAGCACCGGCGCCAAGATGTTGCAGAGCAGCAGATCAGCTGGGGCCCCAGCCAGCAACTGCTGCAAGACATCAGCTGAACCCAGCTGCACCTGCAGATGCGCCCCGGCTTGGTTGAGTGCGGCGTTCTCTGCCGTGGCCCGCACGGCCAGGCTGTCGGTGTCGCTGGCCAGCACCTCTCTGGCGCCGAGGACCAGCGAGGCAATCCCGAGGATGCCGCTGCCGCAGCCCAGATCAGCCACGCGCGAGCCAGTGAGCGAACGCTTCTCCAGCGCTTCGAGGCAAAGGCGTGTGGTGGGGTGGGAGCCGGTGCCAAAGGCACTGCCTGGATCAATCAACAGCGCCAGACGTTCGGCATGTTCAGCGGGCACCTGGAGCCAGGCCGGCAGGATCAAGAGGCGCTGCCCCACCGGATCGGGCTGCCAATGCCGCTTCCAGCTCAGCGCCCAGTCCTCTTCAGGCTGCAGCTCCCAGCGCAGCGAGGGCAATGCAACGCCAAAGGGCTCGGCCATCTGAGCCAAGGCTTCAGCCAACGCCACCCGCTCTGGCTCAGGCCAATCCACCTCGGGCAACCACGCCTGCAGGGTGCGCTGCTCGGGGGCTTCAGGACGGAACCGCACCGCTAAGCGGTGCACCCCCAAACTCTCGAGGCGCCACAACAGGGATTCCTCCAGCTCACCGGGAGGCTCCAGCTCAAGGCGCCACCAAGAGGGTTGAGCAGCGGCAGGCATCAGATCACAGGGTGACGGGGTGGGCTTCCTGAATGCCGTTGATGTCCTTGACGCTGGTGAGGGTGCTGCTGGGGATGGGGTCATCCAGGCTGAGCACCATCACGGCATCACCTCGGACGATGCGGCGGCCCACCTGCATCGAGGCGATGTTGACGTTGTGCTCACCGAGCAAGGAACCCAAATTGCCGATGATTCCAGGCATGTCGCGGTGCCGCGTGAACAGCATGTGCCGGCTTGGGGGCACGTTCAAGGGGAACTCATCAATGCTGGTGATGCGCAGATCACCATCGGCAAAGACAGCACCCGTCACGGTGTGACTGCCATTGGCATTGCGGCAGGAGAGCTGCAACGAGCCACCAGCGAAATCACGGCTGGCCTCGTCTTTGACCTCCAACACATGCACGCCGCGCTGCTTGGCCTCCAGCGCTGCATTGACGTAGTTGATGCGATCGCCCAACGCCGAACTGAGCAGGCCCTTCAACGAGGCCACTACCAACGGCTGGCTCGGGTGCTCCGCAAATTCACCCTGCAGCAGCACCTGCAGCTCCTGCACGGGGCCGCCCGACAGCTGGCTAATCAGCAAACCAAGGGTTTCAGCCAGCTGCAGATGGGGCTTGAGCCGCTCCATCACATCGGGTGTCAGGCCTGGGATGTTGACGGCGCTGCGGGCTGGCAAGCCCAGCAGCACATCGCGGATTTGCTCGGCCACATCGATGGCCACGTTGGCCTGAGCCTCTTCGGTGGAGGCTCCCAAATGGGGCGTGAGGATCAGGTGATCACAGTCGCCACGCAGCGGTGAATCCGCCTCCAGCGGCTCATTGGCATAGACATCGAGCGCAGCGCCGGCGATCACGCCGTTGTTCAGGGCTGCCGCCAGGTCCGCCTCATTGATGATGCCGCCGCGGGCGCAGTTCACGAGCCGCGCATTGGGCTTCATCGTGGCGATCAGCTCAGCATTCACCAGGTTTTCGGTGTCTGGCGTGCGGGGCAGGTGCAGGCTGATGTAATCGGCTTCTTTGAACAGCGCATCAAGTGGGCGAAGACGGACCCGCAACTGCTGCGCCCGCTCACTGGAGATGAAGGGGTCGTAGGCGAGCACCTCCATACCCATGGCCTGGGCCACACGGGCCACATGGGAGCCGATCTTGCCAAGACCCACCACACCAAGGGTCTTTTTGTAGAGCTCATTGCCCACATAAGCCTTGCGGTTCCAACCACCAGAGGCCGTGCTGCTGTGGGCTGCAGGGATGTGCCGCGAGAGGGCCAGCATCATCGCCAGGGCGTGCTCAGCGGCCGCAATCGTGTTGCCTTCCGGTGAGTTGACCACCAGCACACCGTTTTTGGTGGCCGTCGGAACATCAACGTTGTCGACGCCAACGCCGGCGCGGCCGATGATCTTCAAGCGGGGCGCCGCTTCGATGATGTCCGCCGTCACCTGGGTGCCGGAGCGGATCATCAAGGCGTCGTACTCGCCAACGATGGATTTCAGCTCGTCAGCTGGCAGGCCCGTACGCACATCGACCTGGGCAACCTGGGACAAGATGTCGATCCCCTTTTGGTCGATGGGGTCAGACACCAAAACTTTTGTCATCGTCCGCAGGCATGCGGTGGTCCAGTGTAGAGACCACTGCTGAAGGGCCAAAACTGATGGGACTGTGCGTGGCTGTGCTGCTGAAGGACACAGGCAGCCGCTCCGAACTCAAGGCCCTGTTGGACGGGCAACCGGGGCTGCAACTGCGTGCGGTGGGCGCCGGCGGGATCGAGCCAGAGCAGGTGGTGGAGCTCAACCCAGCGCTGCAGCGTCAGGGGCGCCAACGGCAAATGGCCACCTGGCTGCTGCCCTTTGGCTTCGGTGCCGGCATGGTGTTCACCTTCATCACCAACCTCGACACCTTTGCTTTCGCCGGTCCTATCGGCCAGCCCTTGATTGGAGGCTTGTTGGGGCTGGGATCTGGCTGGATGGGCAGCTATGCCGCTGCAGCCAGCGTGACCAGCGACCGCGATGACCAAATTCGCGTGGTGCGCAATCGCCTCAACGAAGGCCAATGCGTGCTGTTGATTGATGCCATACAAAGCGAAATGGTGCCCTGGGCCTTGATCCAGCGCTGCCGCCCGGCCAGCGTCGTGCGGCTCAAGGACGATTAAGCGCCATGATGCCGCGCCGCGACCTGCTCGAGGGGGCCCGCGATCCCCAAGCACTCGAAGCCCTCATTCAGCAAGCCGAAGTGGTGCTGCGCACCTATCAGCCCAGCTGGAGCGCCTTCCTCACAGGTCCCCAGCGCGAGGAGGCTGAAGAGCGCTTCGCCCCTTTAGGCGAGCTGCACCTGCGCAGTGCCGGTGGCTTTCCTCAAGCTGAGCGGCGCCTGCTGCAGATCAGCCGCAGCGATCAAGCGGCTGATGCCGGCGAGCCAGCGCCGCTGGCGCTGGTCGAGGTGAGCGGCAATTTCCTTTTTGACCCCGCTGAGCCAACGGCGATCCGGGCGGCCTTGATCGACCAGCACAGCATCGATCCGCTCCACCTTGGCGATGTGTTGGTGCGCGGTGATCGCGGCGCTCTGGTGATCGTCACCAGCGCCATGGCTGAACGCCTGCAGGAGCAATCCCTTCAGGTGCGCAGCGTGGACTGCCAGCTGCAAGCCGGGGATTGGAGCCGGCTTCCCAGCCAGGCCAGCAGCAGCAAAAGCCTGACCAGCGTGGAAGCCTCCCTGCGGCTCGATGCCATTGCATCAGCTGGTTTTGGGGTTTCTCGCAGCAAGATGGCCACCTGGATCCGTCAAGGACGCATCCGCGTGGATTGGGCCGTGGTGACCACACCGAGCCGCGAGCTGCAAAACGGAGAACGCGTCCAGCTGGAGGGGCGGGGCGAACTGGTGTTGGATCGTGTGGATCGCACCAAACGAGACCGCTGGCGCCTGCAAATGACGCGGCGCCGGTAGACCTTCGGTGTGGTGGTAAGTTCCTTTCTCGGCCAACGGCTAGCGGGCCTCCCGCCTGGCCAAAGCCCAGCGGGCGATTAGCTCAGAGGTAGAGCACTACCTTGACACGGTAGGAGTCACTGGTTCGATTCCAGTATCGCCCATTTCAACCATTCACCAAGCATGCAAGATCCTGTCGTGGTGGTGGGTTTGGGCCGCTCTGGCATCGGCGCAGCGCGGCTCCTCAACGCGCGCGATGCCGACGTGTGGCTGCTGGAGAGCAACAGCAGCGCTGAGTTGAAGCGACGGGCCGATGAACTCAACGCCATCGGCATTCAGGTGGAGCTGGGCAAGCCCCTGGCTTTGGAGAGCTTTGAGGCCTTGCCACGCTGGCCCTCGACAGTGGTGATCAGCCCTGGCATTGCCTTCGATCATCCGGTGCTCAACCAATTGCGCGATCGGGGCTGCCGCGTCGTCGGTGAAGTGGAAGTGGCCTGGCAGGCCATGGCGGGCATCCCCTGGATTGGCATCACCGGCACCAATGGCAAAACCACCGTCACGTCCCTGGTGGCCCATCTGCTGCAACAGGGGGGCCTCGATGCTCCGGCTTGCGGCAACATCGGCGCCTCCGCCGCTGAACTCGCCCTCGCCTGCCTAGAGGGGGAGAAACCCGAACGGGTGGTGGTGGAGCTCAGCAGCTATCAGATCGAAGCGGCGCCATCGGTGCAGCCCAGCATTGGTGTTTGGACCACGCTGACCCCTGACCATCTCGATCGCCATGGCACGCTCGAGCGCTACCGCAGCATCAAGGCGGGGCTGCTGCAGCAGAGCGGGCGGCAGTTTCTCAATGCCGATGATCGCGATCTCTTCGCCCATGCAGCCGAGTGGCCCCAAGCGCTTTGGGTGAGCGGCCGCGACAAAGACCAATTCAGCGCTGCGATAACCCCGCATCTATGGGTCAGTGGCGGACAGCTCTGCAATCAAACCGGGCCGCTGTTTCCCTGCGCAGCCTTGGCCATGCCTGGCGCCCACAACCGCCAGAACCTGGCCTTGGCGACGGCTGTGGCCCTGGAGTGCGGCCTCAGCCCCGCTCAAATCGAAGCGGGCTGCCGCAGCTTCCCTGGCGTGCCCCATCGCTTGGAACGCATCCGCGAGCTCAGCGGCATCACCTATTTCAACGACAGCAAAGCCACAAACTACGACGCCTCATTGGTGGCCCTGCAGTCGCTGGAACGCCCGCTGGTGGTGCTGGCTGGTGGGCGCGCCAAACGCGGAGAGCCCGGCGCCTGGCTGGAGGCCCTGGGCCAGAAAGCAGCGGCTGTGGTGCTCTTCGGCGAAGCACAAAGCACCTTCCGCGAACTGCTCGGCAGTGCTGGCTATCCCGGCGTGATCGAGCAGCAGGAGCACCTTGATCAGGCGCTGCCGCTGGCACGCCGGCTGGCCGAACAGCTCAACTGCCAAGCGGTGCTGCTCTCACCGGCCTGCGCCAGCTTTGACCAATACCGCGATTTCGAGGTCAGGGGTGATCATTTCCGTCAGTTGGTGGAGGCCATGGCATGAGCGCACCTGAACCCAAGTGGTGGCTGATGAAAAGCGAGCCCGATGTCTATGGAATTGACCACCTCAAGGCCGAGCAGACCACGCTGTGGGATGGCATCCGCAACTACCAGGCCCGCAATTTCATGCGGAGCATGACAGTGGGTGATCGCGCGTTTTTTTATCACTCCAATGCCAAGCCACCGGGGATTGTTGGCCTGATGGAGGTGGTGGAGACGGGCATCACCGACCCCAGCCAATTCGAGCCGGACAACAAATACTTCGACCCCAAATCCAAACCCGAAGCGCCGCGCTGGGATTGCGTGAAGCTTCGCTATGTGGGCCGTTTTGCCGCGATGCTCAGCCTCGATGACCTGCGCCAGTCTTTTACAGAAGACGAGCTGGGAGTCATCAAGCGGGGCAACCGCCTATCCATCCTTCCGGTGCTCGGCGCCAGCGCCGCGCGACTGCTTGCGCTGCTCGGGCCAGCCACGCCCTAAGCATCCCTTCATGGCAGCAGCCGCTGAGCAGAGCTAATTTCCGCCCAAATGCGGGGTAACGAGATGACGGCAGCCGGGTCAACATCACCGCTGCCGATTGGCGGCTCGATTAGCCGCGGCTGGCAAGCCTTTACCCGCGCCCCCTGGGTATTTGTGGGTTTCACCCTGCTGGGGTTGGTGCTCACCTTTTTCACCCAGTGGCTGCAAGACGTGGGCAGCAATGGCGGCGATAGCGAAGGCTTTGGTGCCATCGGCTGGGGCCTGGTGGTGGTGATCGGGCTGGTGCTCAATGTGCTGGTCAGCCTGTGGATGAATATCGGCCTGTTCCGCGGCGCCTGGATTGCGCTGTCGGGCCGCAAACCCAGCTGGGACGATTTCTTCCGCTGGGATGGAAACGCCATGGGGCGTCTGTTCTTGATGGCCCTGCTGCTACTCGGCGTCAACATCTTGATCTTGATCATCGCGGGGCTCTCAGGAGCGCTGCTCAGCCTGATCCGCTTCGAACTCAGCGCCTTGCCCTTGCTGGCTGGTTTGCTGGTGATGATCTATGTGGGCGTCACGCAGATGTTCCACTTGCCCCTGGTGATTGCCCGCGGTGATAGCCCAGTGCCAGCGTTCAAAGCGGGGCGCCAGGGCGTGGACCCTCAGTTTTTCGGCGTGCTGGGTTTTGGGGCCTTGATGATCCTGATTGTGTTGCTGGGCGTGCTGATCTTTGGCGTGGGCTTGCTGGTGGCAGCTCCGGTTGTGATTTGCAGCCTGGTGGCGGCTTACCAACACCTCTTCGGCAGCGACGACCGCACCGGCTTTTTGCAGGCCAACTAGAAACTACCGGCTTTCGCCAGTGCCAAGCACAGTTCCCCACTGGCCGGAGGCTGCCACATCCCCTCCGCGCCACGGCCATTGGGAGAGCTCAACACGAAGCGAAGCCCCCAGCGCTCGCGATCACCGCTGAGCTCCAACCACCAGGGGCCCCGCTCCAAAGCGATCTCGATCACTTCTTCTGCCATCAGTTGGTCTGCAATGGCGAGATGCTGCTCCTGCAGGCGCACGCATAGCGCGCTGAGCGAGGCCAGCTCTTCGAGGCTGAGCTCAATCGCCCAGCCCTCGCCACCGATTAAGGCCTGATAGCCATCGCGGGATGGATCGACGGCCAAGCGCCAACCCGCTCCCTCCGCCTGCATCAACCAGGCAGAAGATCAGGCTGATCCTGCTCGTCACTGAGCTCGATGATGGCGCGCTGCACAGGCTTCACCATCGAGTCATCGAGCAGCCCTTCAAAGTCATCGAAACGGCGCTGCTTGGCGCGAAAGGCAACGCGGACGGTGGTCAAGTAGCGATTGCTCGACTTCCGAATCAAGCTTTCACCACGCTTGGCAAGATCCTTGGCTTCCGGTTGCTGAGTGAGATACATCGCGCTGCGGCTCAAACCGCCCTTCGGACTTTCAATCTTATCTCGGCACTCATGTCACTCAGCGGTTGAAGCCTGTCCGTCGTGAAGCTGGGGGACCCGCACGGGATAGATGCGATCAGGCACACCAGGGGCCATCAAGCGGATCTGACGCACCAATTGCAACGCATCCAAAGGAGCCCGCAGCAACGGGACCAACTCGTTGATCTGCTCGAGGTGAAGACGGTCGCTGCAATCAATCCGCAAGGCCGACCACCCGCGGCTGAGGCGGCAACTCAGCAACGGCTCGAGCCGGGCGAGATCTTCGGTCTCCTCCCGATAAAACGAGAGCACAGCCCGCAACAACCGCTCGCCAGCCATCTCATACCCGGACTCATTGATCTCAATGTGAACCGCGCTGGGTGTGGATGGCCGTACTTTCTGCAATGGTTTCAGCATTCAGGAAAGGATTTGCCTTGAGCCAGGGGAGCCTTGCGATCGACTTGGGCAGCTCAAGCACCCTGGTGGGCTGGCAAGCCGCACCTGGCAGCCCTGGGGAAGTGCTGGCTTTAGCGCCCCTCAGCCGCTCCACAAGCGATGCCAGCATTCCCAGCCTGGTCAGCCCCAGCGGCGGCAGCCGTTGGCTGTTGGGGCAGCAAGTGATCGAAGCCGGCAGCGAAGCCGAGTGCCTGCGGGATTTCAAAGCGCTGCTCGGGCAAAGCAATGCTCCAACCGCAGCTGAGCAGGCTGCTGAGGCCTTGCTTCAAGGCATTTGGCAACGGCTGCCGCAGGCCATCCAGCCCCAACGGCTGGTGCTCACCGCGCCGGTCCAGGGCTTCGCGGGGTATCGGCGCTGGCTGCAGCGGTGGGCCGAGTCCCTCGCCATTGATGAAGTGGCCCTGGTGGATGAACCCACAGCAGCTGCCCTTGGCGCAGGCCTATCGCCTGGAAGCCTGGTGCTGGTGCTCGATATCGGCGCCGGCACCACCGATCTGGCGCTGGTCAGGCTGGAGGGGGGCGAAGGCCGTGCCATGCCCATGGCCCAACTGCTGCGCTTTGCGGGCCGCTCTCTAGCGGAACGTCCAGGACAACAACAGCGCACCGCCAAGGTGCTGGGCAAAGCGGGAATCAGCCTGGGGGGGCGCATGATCGATCGCTGGTGGGCCAAAGCTTTAGGAGCCCCTGAGCCAGCTCCGCAGGCCTGGTTGAACGCTGCTGAGGCACTCAAATGCGCCTTAAGCGAAACCACCAGCGCTCAAGTGGTGCTGGAAAGCGAGGCAGGGCCCCGGCCGTTGCAAGGAAGCCGGCGGGAGCTCAACAACGTGCTGGACGCCGCCGGCTTGGAGCCGCTCTTGGATGGCCTGCTCAATAAAGTGGAGGCTGCGGCCCGGCGGGCCGGCGAATCCCTCGATTCCATCGATGCGGTGATGGCCGTCGGTGGCGGCAGCGCACTGCCCTGGGTGCAGCAGTGGCTGCAGCGCCGCTTGCCGAAAACAGAGCTCCTGGTCACCCAACCCCTGCAAGCGGTGGTGCTCGGCGCCTTGGCCATGACTCCAGCTCTGCAGGTGATGGATGTGTTGCAACACGGCATCAGCCTGCGCTGCTGGGACCGGAGGCTGCAGAACCAGCGCTGGCATCCCCTGTTTTTACCCGGGCAAGCCTGGCCAACCCCGCAACCCCTGGAGCTGGTTTTAGCCAGCCGCGGTGATCAAGCCTGCGTTGAGGTGCAACTGGGCACCCCGAGCGGTGAATCCAGGGCCGAGGTGGTGTTTGTCGATGGTCTGCCGGTGCTCCGCAGTCAGGAGGCCGGCGAGGCCAGCGTGCGGCCCTGGAACCAACCGGCGTTGGAGATCCCTCTGCCAGCGGGCGCTCAAGAAGGCCAAGACTGCCTGCGGCTGCGCTTCGGGGTCGACGCCGAACGGCAGCTTTGGCTGGAGGGGTTTGATCTTGTTGGCGAGCAACGACTCTCCCGCCAAATCCTCGGCATTGTGGAGTGACTTGCCCTCCCCCGGTGTCGCCGCGCCGCTCGCGACTACCCAAGGTTTGGATCTGGAGCTCCATCAGCCTGGTGGGGGCCGTGGCGCTGTCGTTGGGCTGGTGGCAGAGCCAGCTCCCGGCCCGCCTGGCTCAAGCGGTCGACAACGACCAACTCGATACCTGTTTGAGGCTGGGCGAACAGCTGGCGGCGCTCCGCAAACTCAACAGCGAAGAGCAGGCCATCGTGGCGGGCTGCCTGCGCACGCAAGCCAGCCGCAACTGGGAGCAAAAACGGCTGCGGTTAGCCCTCGACCAACAGCGCCAACTGGTGCTGCGCAGCGGCAACCCAGCTGTCGAAGAGCGGCGGCTGCAGCAATGGCGCCAGCAGATTCAACGCCAAGCCATGGAGGCCTACCAGCGCGGCGAGGCCCGCCAGGCCATGGCCCTGCTCACCAGCAGTGGCGAAACCCGCTTCCCCGATGGGCAGCAGCTCCACGCCACGCTGGAGGACCACTGGGCTGCCAACCGCTACGCCTACAGCCAAGCCGCAAGTGCCGCTGCTGGAGAGGATTGGTGGGAAGCCTTGGATCAGCTCAATCAGCTGAACCACCCCTGGTGGCAGCGCAAAGCCTTGAGCCTGCGCACCGACGTCAGTCGTCAAGCCGCAGCGATGCAGCGCAGCAATCAACCCAAAGACAGCCACCGCGACAGCGGCGACCAACCAATCTCCGACAGCGAACTCGATGCCGCCGTGCAGCGCCACCTCTCGCTGGGGTTAAGCGCCTGGCAGGCATTCGAACTGGGCTGCAGCGAACTCGGCGGGCAGGTCTTGGAACAGGGGCCGGAGAGCAGCTGCCAACGTTGAGTGACAGGATGTGTTGGCTTGAGAGCCGCAGCCATGCAGCAGGGTGACCGTGTCCGGGTAAAGGAGTCTGTGGTGGTGTTCACCCATCCAGAACATCGCGGCCAAGCCTTTGACATGCAGGGCCAAGAGGGCGATGTGGCCACCGTGCTGAACGACTGGAAGGGGCGCACCATCAGCCCCACCCTCCCGGTGATCGTGGCCTTTGGCCGCTACAAGGCCCACTTCCGCGCCGAGGAACTCGAAGCAATCAGCTGATGTCCTGGAGCGGACGCAGCAGCACAACCCCCTCTTCCCCATCCACCTCTTGCAACATCAGGTGGATGAATTCATGGCGGCTGGTGGGCACCACACGGCCGACAAAATCGGGCTGAATCGGGAGCTCCCGGTGGCCGCGATCCACCATGGCCAGCAATTTCACGCAGGCGGGGCGACCCCAGGTGTGCAGAGCCTCCAGGGCCGCGCGCACGGTGCGGCCAGTGAAGACCACGTCATCGACCAAAACCACCTCACGACCTTCCACAGGAACCGGCAACGCCGTGGGCTCGGCTAAGCGCGTGCCAACGCGCTCGAGGTCGTCGCGATGAAAGGTGGGATCCAGGACTCCCTGATCCACCGCGTGGCCGAGTTCTCGCTCCAACTCAGTGGCCAAGACGCGCGCCAGAGCGGCACCGCGGGTGGGAATCCCCAGCAGCAGCAAGCGCTGGCTATCTCCGGCTGACTCCAACACTTGGGAGCACAAGCGTGCAACCGTGCGCTGCAGATCCTGCGGATCGAGCAGGGTTCGCCGCTCACAGGCCTCCGTTGGCAGTGATCCACGGCTCATGTCCTCAGGTTAGTGGAGCTGATGGGGAAAACCTGACGGCAGCCTTACCGAAGTGGGTTCTCACGCCGGTGGGATGTAATTTGCCCTCAGATGACGGGAGCGATCGGTTGACGGCGACTTCTCCCCCAACCGCTGATCAGAGTCTGAAAAAATCCTCGTTACCACCGGTGGCACCAGTGGTACTGGCGGTGCTTGACGGCTGGGGAAACACGCCGGAACAGAAGCACAACGCCATCCATGCCGCATCCACGCCGATCATGGATGCCCTCTGGCACGCCTATCCCCACGCTTTGATTGAGGCCAGCGGCGCCCACGTGGGGCTGCCCGACGGCCAGATGGGCAACTCCGAAGTCGGCCACCTCACCATCGGCGCCGGGCGCGTGATTCGCCAGGAGCTGGTGCGCATCAGCCAGGCTGTTCAAAACAATCAACTGGGCGAGAATGCGGCCCTGCAGGCGCTGGCTTCAGACCTGAAAGCTTCAGGTGGCCGCTTGCACCTGGTCGGACTGCTCTCCGATGGGGGCGTTCACAGCCACATCAATCACCTGGGCGGCCTGCTGCGCTGGGCTGCGGCTGCTGGCATCCAGCAGGTGTGCATCCACGGCATCACCGATGGCCGCGATACACCCACCGACAGCTCCCCTGGCTACCTGCAAACCCTCGATGAGCAGATTCAGCAGGCCGGCATTGGGCAACTCACCACCCTCTGTGGCCGCTATTGGGCTATGGACCGCGACAACCGCTGGGAGCGCGTTGAGAAGGCCTATCGCCTGCTGACCGAAGCCAGCCCTGTGAGCAGCGCCTCACCGCTGGATGTGGTGAAAGCAGCCCATAGCGATGGCACCAGCGACGAATTCCTGGAGCCGGTTCGCTTCGCGCCGGAGCTGATTGAGCCCAACGATGCGCTGGTGCTGTTCAACTTCCGCCCCGATCGGATGCGGCAGCTCACCGCAGCATTTGTGAACTCAACCTTCCAAGGCTTTGAGCGGCAGCTGATTACCCCCCTGCCGGTTGTCACCTTCACCCAATACGACAAAACCCTGCCGGTGGCTGTGGCCTTTCCACCAGAGTCCCTCGACGATCTGCTGGGTGAAGTGGTGGCACGCGCCGGGCTGCGCCAGTTCCGCACAGCGGAGACCGAGAAATATCCCCACGTCACTTATTTCCTCAACGGTGGGATGGAAAAGCCCTTCCCTGGGGAAGACCGTCACCTGGTGCCCTCCCCCAAGGTGGCCACCTATGACCAGTCGCCTCACATGTCAGCCGATGAGCTGACCGACGGCTGCGTAGCAGCAATCAAGAAGGGGATCTATTCACTAGTGGTGATCAATTACGCCAACCCCGACATGGTCGGGCACACCGGCGACATGGAAGCCACCGTTGAGGCCATTGGCTGCGTGGATCGCTGCATCGGACGGATTTTGGATGCCACCGGCCAGATGGGAGGCACCCTGCTGATCACCGCAGATCACGGCAACGCTGAAATGATGCAAGGGCCTGATCAACGGCCTTGGACGGCCCACACCACCAATCCAGTGCCCTTTGTTCTGGTGGAAGGGGAGAAGCGCAAATTGGCTGGACTCGGCGGCGATGTGCAGCTGCGCAGTGATGGCGGCCTGGCCGATATCGCTCCCACCGTGCTGCAGCTGCTGAACATCCCAGTGCCTGCAGCCATGAGCGGCCAAAGCCTGGTGGCCAGCACCGCCGCCCTCGGCGGCCGTACATTGGCCTGACACCAGTCGCGAGCGATGCTTCAAACCACCCTGAGTTACGTCTGGTCGGCCAGCGGCATCATCTTGATCATCTCGGTCTTGCTCCACAGCCCCAAGGGCGATGGCATGGGAGGGATCGCTTCAAGTGGTGGCTCGATGTTCACGAGCGCTCGCAGCGCAGAGGCGACCCTCAATCGCATCACTTGGACCCTGCTGATCACGTTTCTGGGGTTAGCGGTAATCCTCAGTGGTGGCTGGCTTAGCTGAGCCTCCCCATCAACTACCGACTCCTCTCGACAAACAAAAGCCCCCGCCTCCGCGGGGGCTTTTGTTTGGCAAAGCGATGGGGGCCCGCAGGCCCCCGGGCGAGATCAATAGTCGAAGTCGCCGCCCATGCCGCCGCCCATGCCGCCACCGGCAGGAGCTGCTTCCTTCTTCTCAGGAAGATCAACCACGATGCACTCGGTGGTCAGCACCATGCCAGCGATGGACGCGGCATTTTGCAGGCCAGAGCGGGTCACCTTGGCGGGGTCGATGATGCCGGCAGCCAGCATGTCGACGTACTCGTTCGAGGCGGCATTGAAGCCCTCACTGAAGGGCTTATGGCGCACGTTCTCAGCCACGACGGAGCCGTTGGCACCGGCGTTTTCAGCGATGCGCTTAAGGGGAGCATCGAGGGCCTGAGCCACGATGTTGGCGCCAATCAGCTCTTCACCACTGAGGTTCTGGTTGGCCCACTCGGTCAGAGCAGGAGCCAGGTGAGCCAGGGTGGTGCCGCCACCAGGGACGATGCCTTCTTCAACAGCCGCCTTGGTGGCGTTGATGGCGTCCTCGAGGCGCAGCTTCTTGTCCTTCATCTCGGTTTCGGTGGCCGCACCCACCTTCACCACAGCCACGCCACCAGCCAGCTTGGCGAGGCGCTCCTGCAGCTTCTCCTTGTCGTAGGTGGACTCGGTTTCGTCCATCTGCTTGCGGATCTGTTCGCAGCGGGCCTTCACGGCCACCTCATTGCCTTCGGCAACGATGGTGGTGGTGTCCTTATTGATCGTGATGCGGCGGGCGGTGCCCAGCATCTCGATCTTGGCGTTTTCGATCTTGAGGCCAGCGTCCTCAGTGATCAGCTGACCAGCCGTCAGCACAGCCATGTCTTCGAGCATGGCCTTGCGGCGATCGCCGAAGCCGGGGGCCTTGACGGCAGCCACATTCAGAACGCCGCGCAGGCGGTTGACCACCAAGGTGGCCAGGGCTTCCTTCTCGATGTCCTCGGCAATGATCAGCAGAGGCTTGCCGGTGCGGGCGATGGCCTCCAGCACGGGCACCAGGTCCTGAACCAAACCGATCTTCTTGTCGGTCAGCAGGATGTAGGGCTCTTCGAGCACCGCTTCCATGCGGTCGGTGTCGGTCGCGAAATAAGGGGAGATGTAGCCCTTGTCAAAGCGCATGCCCTCGGTGACCTCCAGTTCGGTGGTCATGGACTTGCCTTCTTCCAGGGAGATCACGCCCTCTTTGCCGACCTTCTCCATGGCGTCAGCGATCATCTTGCCGACTTCGTCGTCGTTACCGGCGGAGATGGCGCCCACCTGGGCAATCGAGTTGTTGTCGGTGATCGGCTTGGCGTTCTCCTCGATCTTGCTCACGAGGAACACAGCGGCCTGGTCAATGCCGCGCTTCAGGGAGATGGCATTCGCGCCAGCAGCCACGTTGCGCAGACCAGCCTTGACCATGGCGTGAGCCAGGACGGTGGCGGTGGTGGTGCCGTCACCAGCGGCATCGTTGGTTTTGGAGGCGGCCTGACGGATCAGGGAAACGCCGGTGTTCTCGATGTGATCCTCGAGTTCGATCTCCTTGGCGATGGTGACGCCGTCGTTAATGATCTGAGGAGCTCCGAACTTCTTCTCGAGCACCACGTTGCGGCCTTTGGGGCCGAGGGTGACAGCAACCGACTCGGTGAGGATGTCGATGCCTTTTTCAAGAGCGCGGCGAGCCTGCTCGTTGTAAATGATGCGCTTGGCCATGGGGGGAGGAAATAAAGGAAGCGTTTAGGGACTCAGCGTCGCGGTCAGGAGACGACCGCAAGGATGTCTTTCTCGCTGAGCAGGACGTACTCATCGCTGCCGAGCTTGATGTCGGTACCGGCGTACTTGGAATACAGAACCTTGTCGCCCACGCTCACCTCAGGAGCCTGGCGGCTGCCGTCGTCGTTGCGCTTACCAGCGCCGATCTGGACGACTTCACCCACTTGGGGCTTTTCCTGGGCGGTGTCAGGGAGAAGGATGCCGCCGGCGGTTTTCTCGTCGGAGGCAGAGACCTTGATGAAGATGCGGTCACCGAGAGGCTTCACGGTGGACACGCTGAGGGATACGGCAGCCATACGTGGATGGTTGATCTCAGAACTTGGTGGCGAGAGCCTGCAGCGCCGATCTGGCACTCACAGCCCTCGAGTGCCAACGTATCCCTGTGACGTTCCGTGTCGCAATTGGGACAGATGGACGGTTCCCCGAACCTCCCCAAAAAGAGCGCATCTGCAGTGGTAAGGTTGCCCGGCCCGAAAGGCGCTGCCTTTCCGCCCCAACGCTTTAACCCATGGCCGCAGCAGCAAAAGCCACATCCGGTACGAAAGGAGTCGTCCGCCAGGTCATTGGCCCTGTGCTGGACGTTGAATTCCCCGCCGGCAAGCTGCCTCGCATCTACAACGCTCTGCGGATCGAGGGTAAAAACACCGCAGGACAAAATATTGCTCTGACTGCTGAAGTCCAGCAGCTTCTCGGTGATCACCGCATTCGCGCAGTCGCCATGAGTGGCACCGACGGCCTGGTGCGTGGCATGGAAGCCGTCGACACCGGCGCTCCGATCTCTGTGCCCGTGGGCGAAGGCACCCTGGGCCGAATCATGAACGTGCTTGGCGAGCCCGTCGACGAGCAGGGCCCTGTGAAAACAGACGCCACCGCTCCGATCCACCGCAGCGCCCCCAAGCTCACCGACCTAGAGACCAAGCCCAAGGTGTTCGAGACGGGCATCAAGGTGATCGACCTGTTGGCTCCCTACCGCCAGGGCGGCAAGGTCGGCCTGTTCGGCGGTGCCGGCATGGGCAAGACCGTTTTGATTCAGGAACTGATCAACAACATCGCCAAAGAGCACGGCGGTGTGTCCGTGTTCGGCGGCGTGGGTGAGCGCACCCGCGAAGGCAATGACCTCTACGAGGAATTCAAGGACTCCGGCGTGATCAACGCCGATGACCTCTCCAAGTCGAAGGTGGCCCTCTGCTACGGCCAGATGAACGAGCCCCCCGGCGCCCGCATGCGCGTGGGTCTCTCCGCTCTGACCATGGCTGAGCACTTCCGCGATGTGAACAAGCAGGACGTGCTGCTGTTCGTCGACAACATCTTCCGCTTTGTGCAGGCTGGCTCTGAGGTGTCCGCTCTGCTGGGCCGCATGCCCTCTGCTGTGGGCTACCAGCCCACCCTGGGCACCGACGTGGGTGAGCTGCAGGAGCGCATCACCTCCACCCTCGAGGGCTCCATCACCTCCATTCAGGCCGTCTACGTCCCGGCTGACGACCTGACTGACCCGGCACCAGCCACCACCTTCGCCCACCTCGACGCCACCACCGTGTTGAGCCGCGGCCTGGCTTCCAAGGGCATCTATCCCGCTGTGGATCCCCTGGATTCCACCAGCACCATGCTCCAGCCCGCCGTTGTGGGCGATGAGCATTACAAGACCGCGCGCGCTGTGCAGTCCACCCTGCAGCGCTACAAGGAGCTCCAGGACATCATTGCGATTCTGGGTCTGGACGAACTCTCTGAAGACGACCGTCTGACCGTGGACCGTGCCCGCAAGGTCGAGAAGTTCCTGTCCCAGCCGTTCTTCGTGGCTGAGATCTTCACCGGCATGCCTGGCCAATACGTGAAGCTTGATGAAACCATCAAGGGCTTCCAAATGATCCTCTCCGGCGAGCTGGATGATCTGCCTGAAGCTGCCTTCTACCTGGTGGGCAACATTGATCAGGTCAAGGCCAAAGCCGAGAAGATCCGCTCTGAAGCCAAGGGTTGATCCCTTCCTTCCCCGTTTCTGAGGTTTTCAATCCATGGCCCTAACTCTGCGGGTGCTTTGCCCCGATCAGAACGTCTTCGATGGTCAGGCTGACGAAGTCATCCTGCCCAGCACCACCGGTCAGCTCGGTGTGCTTCCTGGTCACGTCTCCTTGCTCACCGCCCTTGATGTGGGTGTGCTGCGGATGCGCGATGGCAACCAGTGGACCGCCATCGCCCTGATGGGTGGCTTTGCTGAAGTCGACGACGACGAAGTCAGCGTGCTCGTCAATGCCGCCGAGCCCGCTAGCGGTATCAATGCTGAAGAAGCCCAAAAGCAACTCAGCGAAGCTGAGCAGGCTTGGAGCAAATTTGATGGTCAGCCCAACAGCCCTGACAAGATCAAAGCTCAGCAAGCTTTCCAGAAAGCGCGCGCTCGCTTGCAAGCCACCAAGGCGAACTGAACGACACCACGTTCCAATTCAGCAACCAGCAAGACGGCCTTCGCGCCGTCTTTTTTTGTTCTTTTTTTGGGAGGACAAAGAGGCACAAAAAAACCGGGGCTTCAAGCCCCGGTTGGATTCCAAACAACAACGGAACAACCAATCAGGCCGTACCGCAGAAGGTGACTTCTGGGAACTTGAGCTTGGCCTCATCAAGGCTCTTGCCTTTGCCTTCCTCTTGCCAGTAGTTGATCACCTCAGTGGCTTTGTTGAGGACCTCAACGCGCTCGTTTTCGGTGATCCAGCTCTTGCTCTCGAGCACGCTTTTGAGGGTTTCCCAGGCATCTTCACGGGGCCAGAAGAAGTAAGCGGTCAACGGGCTGGGGCCACCACCAACGATTTGATCAACGGCCAGAGCAACGTTCTCAGGCAGCCAAAGAATCTTCAGCAGAAAGCGGCCTTCGTCAGCTTTCGGGGTGTAACCACTGGGGACGCCATCAGCATCCACCGTGGAGCGGGCCAGATGCTCCGTGGCAGTCTTCATGCTGCCCGTAGGGGTGGAAGCCGTGCCTTGGCTTGCCTCCTCGCTTGGCGCAGCTGCGGTCTCGGTTTCAGTCACGGGGCTCGTTTCGGTGCTCAAGGGAGGTACAGCGAAAGACCTGGCGGGGCAGGCAAACGACTAACCTACCAGCCCCCGCATCACCACCCATCGCTCCAGCTCCCGTGGTGCTGTTCGACATCGATGGCGTGATCCGCGATGTCTCTGGCAGCTACCGCCGGGCCTTGGTGGAAACGGTGCATCACTACAGCCATTGGCGGCCCGATGTCGCCTGTGTGGATGCCCTCAAAGGGGAGGGACGCTGGAACAACGATTGGGACGCCAGCTTGGAGCTCTTGCGCCGTCAAGGCGTTGCGTTGCCCGAGCGAGATGCCTTGGTGGCGGTGTTCAGCAGTTTTTATTTCGGCGGCGATCCCGACGGGGAGCCCAGCCAATGGCAAGGGTTCATTGGCAGTGAGCCCCTGCTGGTGGAACCCCATTTTTTTGCTCAGCTGAGTGCCAAGGGATGCCGCTGGGGATTTGTCAGCGGCGCTGAACCGCCATCAGCCCGCTACGTGCTGCAGCAACGACTGCAACTGCAGCAGCCACCGCTGATTGCCATGGGCGATGCACCAGACAAACCCGATCCCACCGGGTTGATCCGCCTCAGCGACCAATTACGCCCAACCCCTGAAACCCCAGTGCTCTATCTCGGCGACACCGTTGCCGATGTGCAAACCGTGATCCAAGCCCGGCAACAACGACCTGAGCAGCCCTGGCTGAGCCTGGCGGTGGCACCTCCCCACCTGCATGGCCAAACCCAAGCGCGGCAGGCCTATGAGCAGCAACTACTGCAGGCCGGTGCCGATCACATCCTGGGCAGCACTCCAGAGCTGCTTTTTTTCATTGATCAGCTGACAATCCCTCAACACTGAGTTCAAGGTGTGGAGGACAACCGTCCTGCTGCGTTGAATCGCCTGCGCCTTCTGCTGCCTGAGCTCGCCACGCTCTCCATGGGAGCGGGCGTGCTGGCGCTGCTGAGCTTCACCGGGGTCCTGGAATGGCTCCTGGCTGGTAGCGCCAGCACCATCGTGCTGGGCCTGATCTTGCTGGGCAGCGTCGTGGTGGTGCTCTCGCTGCAGGTGGCCCGCCAGGCGGAACTGTTAGCGGAAGAGTTGGGTGAGCCCTTCGGGACGCTGGTGCTCACCGGCTCGGTGATCGTGATCGAGCTGGCCCTAATTGGCAGCACGATGCTGACGGGGGAATCGAATCCCACCCTGGCCCGGGATTCAATGTTCTCGGTCTTGATGGTGGCCCTCACCGGCATCACCGGGTTGTGCATGGCCCTCACCTCCCGCATGCAGAAAAAAGACCGTGATCAGCCGATGCGGGTCGAAGACCTGGCGGCCACGAACAAGGCGGGGGCGATGGTCTACTACAACCTCATCGGCACGATGAGCGTGCTGGTGCTGATCATTCCCAACTTCAGCAACGACAGCCCTGAAGGCAATTTCAGCCTGCCGCTGAACATCGTTCTCTCCGTCACCGCACTGGTGGTCTACGGCCTGTTCCTGTTCAACCAAACCGGTGCTTACCGCGGCTTCTTCATGGAGATGTTTGCCGACGAGGGCGGCAATCCAGAAAGCCGCCATCACGCCGAACTCGAAGGGGGCCCCTGGCAAGCCGCCGCCCTGCTGATGGGAACCCTGGCGATCGTGGTGGTGATCGCTGAATCCATGGGCCAACTCATTGAGCGCGGAGTCAATGAGCTGCACTTGCCCAGCTCCCTGGCTGGCATCCTCGTGGCGATGCTGATCCTGCTGCCGGAGGCCATCAATGCGATCCAAGCAACGCGGAAAGGCAAGTTGCAGCGGGCCCTCAACACCCTCTATGGCTCGGTGCTCTCCACCATCAGCCTGACGGTTCCTGCGGTGCTGCTCATCGGAGAAGTGACTGGCACCAAGGTGATCTTGGGGCTGGAGCAATACGAAATGGTGCTCCTCTCGCTCACCTTGTTTCTGCTGCGCCCCCACAGCCGCGTGCTGGGAAGCGAAGGGCTGATGTTGCTCGTGGTGTTTCTGTTCTGGTTCGTGCTGGAGCTGGTCTGAACTCAGCGCTCCATCGCTTCCACACTCTTGAGGGCGGCGGCGGTGAGCACCTCAGCGCCCCCATCGACCACCGCCACATCGTCTTCGATGCGAATCCCGATGCCTTTCCAGCGCTCCTCAATGGCGGGCTGCCCCTCCGGCACCGGCAAGCGATCACTGATGTAAAGGCCTGGTTCCACCGTCAACACCATCCCGGTCTCCAAGCTCACCGGGTGCTCCCCAAGCCGGTAGGCGCCGACATCGTGCACATCCAGGCCGAGCCAGTGGCCGGTGCGGTGCATGTAGAGGTGGTGGTAGGCGTCTTGCTCAATCACGGCATCGACGCTGCCGCGCAGCAGCCCCAGCTCCAACAGGCCTTCCACCAACACGCGCACGGCGGTTTCATGCACAGCCTCAGCGGTTGATCCCGGCGACACCTTGGCAATGGCGGCCTCTTGAGCAGCCAAGACCAGGCTGTAGAGGTCGCGCTGCTCAGGGCTGAAGCGGCCATTGATCGGGAAGGTGCGGGTGATATCGCCGTTGTAGTAGTCGCTGACCGAACAACCCGCGTCGATCAGCAGCAGGTCGCCATCGTTCAGCGGGGCGTTGTTGGCGGTGTAGTGAAGGATGCAGGCGTTATCGCCCCCGGCGACGATCGAGGGATAGGCAAAACCGCGGCTGCCACTGGCGAGGAAGTGCTGCTCCAAGTTGGCGCGCACCTCCGCCTCGTTTTGTCCTGGCTGCACCAAGGCGCGGACGCGTTCGTGGGCTTCCGCACTGATCCGGCAGGCCTGGCGCAATCGGTCCAATTCCGCCGCGTCTTTGCGCAGGCGCATCGCATGCAGGATTGGGCACGGAGCCGTGAGCTGCCGCATCGCTTCACCGGTGCGTGAGGCGCGATCGAGCTGATTCGACCAGCAGCGCAGCACCAGCTTTTCGAGGTCGGGGTGACGCCCCACCCGGAAACAAATCCCCTCGGCCCCTTGGAGGTAGTCGGGAAGCAGCGCCTCGAGCTGCTCCAACGGATGGGCCACATCGGCCCCAAATTCCGCCACCGCCCCTTCGGTGCCCCAGCGGAAGCCATGCCAAACCTCCGCAGTGGGGTCTTTGGCGGGCACAAACAGCACAAAGGAGTTGCCTGGCCGGTGAGGAAGGAACAGGGCCACAGCCCCCGGCTCATCGAAACCGGTCAGGTACCAAAAATCACTGTCCTGACGGAAGGGAAACTCCACATCGGCGTGATGTTGCATCAGCGCCGCCGCAGGAATCACAGCGGCCTGCCCCTCGAGTGCATCAAGGAATTGCTGGCGCCGTTGGGCGTAATTGATCGGCACGGGGTCTGTCGGGCCTTGGTGCAGGCGGTTAAATGAGTGTGTCAGGTTGGCCCGCCGCCGGGTGCAGTGAGCGATTTCCTCCTTTTAGCGGGCCTGGTGCTCATCCTGCTGGCGGGTTCAGCCCTGTGTTCTGGCGTGGAAGCCGCCCTGCTGACGGTGAGCCCCCTGCGGGTGCACGAGATGGTGGGGCGCGGGGTTAAAGGGGCCCAACTGCTGCAAAACCTCAAGGGCCGCTTGGCCCGGGTCTTGGTGATGTTGGTGATCACCAACAACCTCTTCAACATCTTCGGCAGCTTGATGTTGGGCGCCCTGGCCGCTGTTGTGTTCCATCACCACGGCCTGCAGGGAACCGCCCTGACGGTGTTCTCGTTCAGCTTCACCGTGCTGGTGATCGTTTTGGGCGAAATCGTCCCGAAGGCCTTTGGAACCCGCACCGCAGCCAGCACTGCCTTGCTCGCCGCACCAGCCCTGGCGCTGCTGCTGAAGCTGGGCATGCCACTGGTGCTGCTGCTTGAACGGTTGATGCCAGCGCTGAGTGAGGAAAACGAGCTCACCACCGATGAAAGCGAAATTCGCTTGCTGGCCAGGCTGGGATCGCAAAAGGGACGCATTGAGGCCGATGAAGCCGCGATGATCGCCAAGGTGTTTCAACTCAATGACCTCACGGCCAGAGATTTGATGCTGCCGCGGGTCTCCGCCCCCACGCTCAATGGTTCAACGCGGCTCGACGAGCTGCGCGATTTGCTCCTCACGGACGACTCCCCCTGGTGGGTGGTGCTGGGCGCTGAGGTGGATGAAGTGCTGGGGGTGGCCAGCCGCGATCAATTGCTCACCGCTCTGGTGCAAGGCCGCGGACACGCCACCGCCGCCAGCGTTTCCGAGCCGGTGGAATTCGTGCCTGAGATGATCCGCGCTGATCGGCTGCTCACCAGTTTTCGCCGCAGCCGCGATTCGGTGCGTGTGGTGGTCGATGAATTTGGCGCTTTTGTTGGCCTTATCGGCGCTGAAGTCGTTCTGGCCGTTTTGGCGGGCTGGACCCGCCCCCGGGTGGAGCCGCAAGCCTGATGGACAAGCAGCGCAGCGCCACCATCACCCGTGCCCTGATCCAATGGCGGGAAGGATTGCAGCTCAGCCGCCGCGAGCAATCGGTGCTGGGACCGGAGCTGCAAGGCCTCGACCGGCAGCTGCAGCGACTGCAGGAACGGCAACTCCGCGTGGCGGTCTTTGGCCGGGTTGGCGTTGGCAAAAGCAGCTTGATCAACGCCTTGATCGGCGATGAAGCCCTCGCCACCGATGTGGCCCATGGCAGCACCCGGCGGCAGCAAGCCGTGCCTTGGAACCGCACCTGGGGCGATGGAGGGCTGCTGCAGCTGGTGGATACCCCCGGCATTGATGAGATCGCTGCTCCGGCTAGGGAGCGCCTGGCACGGCGAGTAGCCACCGGCAGCGACCTGGTGGTGATGGTGATCGACGGCGACATCAGCGCGCCGGAACTGGCCGCCTTCCGCACCCTGCAAGACAGCGGCAAGCCCACTTTGCTGGTGGCCAACCGGGCTGACACCTACAGCCAGGCGGAGCGCCACCAACTCACAGACACCATCCAGGCGCGCTGCGGCAGCGATGAGCCGCTGCTGTGGGTGGCCGCCGCGCCAAGGCGGCCGGTTGTGCTCGCCGATGGCCGCGTACGCCGCCAAGCCGCAGCAGCGGAGTTAGGAGCGTTGCAGCAGCACCTCGATCAACTTCTCGAGGCCCACGGGGAATTACTACTGGCCCTCAACAGCCTGCGCGCAGCCGATCACTTCAGCGCGCAGCTGTTGGCCTGGCGCCTCGGCCAGCGCCAGCAGGCTGCCCAAGCCTTGATCGGCCGCTGCGCCAGCATCAAAGCCGCTGGGCTGGCCGCCAACCCTTTGATGCTGCTGGATTTAGCCGGCAGTGCTGCAGTCGACAGCACCTTGATTGTGCAATTGGCCCAGCTCTATGGCGTGCGGCTACGCGGCCCCTCCGCTCGGCGACTGCTGCAACGGGTGGGCCGGCAGAGCTTGGTGATTGGCGGTGTGCAATGGGGATTGCAAGGGGCTTTGAGCCTGATCAAACAGCTGCTGCTGATGGCCGCGCCGTTCAGTGGCGGCCTCAGCCTGGCTCCGGCTGCCCCAGTAGCCCTCGCCCAAGCCGCCCTGGCGGTGCATGGCACCCGCATCACAGGCCGCGAGGCCGCCCGTCAGTTGCTGCTCTCAGCCCACCGGGGGCCCGCCAGGCCTGCCAGCCTGCTGCGCCGCTTGCAACGGGCTGACCCCCAAGCCCAACGCTGGCTGGCTCACCACCAGAGCTGGAGCCCTGAAGTGGGGTTGCCATGACATCCGAGCTGGCGCTGTTTGGCACCAGCGCGGACCCGCCGACGGTGGGACATCGCGCCGTGCTCGCTGGGCTGATGCAACTCTTCCCGCGGGTTTGCACCTGGGCCAGTGACAACCCGTTTAAGCAACACGGTGCCCCCCTTGAGGTGAGGGCGGCCCTGCTGGGAGCCGTGGTCAACAGCCTCACCGAGCAGGCCGGTAGTGATCGGCTGCAGCTACGCCAGGACTTCAGCAGCCGCCGCGCCATCGACAGCATCGAAGCAGCCCGCCGCTGTTTCCCTGATGACGATCTGGTGTTTGTGGTGGGCACCGATCTGGTGGCACAAATCCCCAGCTGGTATGCCGTTGAAGCCTGGCTGCCCAGCTGTTCGATCGCCGTGGTGCAGCGCCAAGGCTGGCCGATGCAAGCCGGCGACCTCCAGCGACTGCAGGCGCTCTGCCCGCAAGTGGCGCAGCTGCCCCTAGAAATTCCAGCAGCTGCAAGTTCCTCAGTGCGGCATCACCCCAACCCCGAACTGGTCCCCAGCGAGTTGCTCACGGACTTAGCGCAGCGAAACCTTTACGGTTTCAGCATCGACGACCTCCCCTGTGCGGATCGCACTGATCCAATCCAACCCGCTGGTCGGTGATCTGCAGGGCAATCGGCAACGCCTGCAACAGCAGTGCTTGCAGGCTGCCGAAGCCGGAGCCGAACTCGCCCTGGCCCCTGAACTCGCCCTCTGGGGCTATCCGCCCCGGGATCTGCTGTTGCAGCCGGCCCTACGGCAGCAACAAGACCGCCAACTCGATCAGCTCAGTGGCGCGTTGCCGCCGGGGTTTGGGCTGCTGCTTGGGGTGGTTGAAACCAGTGGCCAGAAGCTTTTCAACGCCATGGCCCTGGTGGAGCGCGGCGGCTGGCGCTTGGTGGCGCGCAAACGGTTGCTGCCCAGTTACGACGTCTTCGATGAACAGCGCTATTTCCACAGCGGTGATCAACCCGCGCTGCTGAGCTGGGGCGGTCAGCGCCTTGGGCTGACCCTGTGCGAAGACCTCTGGGTTGAACCCCAAATCAGCGGCCGCAATGCGCCGCTGTGCGACCCAATTGCTGAACTTCAGCCCCTCAAGCCGGATCTATTGATCAACCTCTCAGCGTCCCCCTTTGGCCAGGGCAAAGCGGAGCGTCGCCGGCAGCTGGCGGGGGCTGCCCAGCAGCGGTTGGGATGCCCAGTGCTCTACGTCAATCAGGTGGGAGGAAACGACGAACTGATTTTTGATGGCAACAGCTTTGTGCTGGATGCCACTGGGGCGCTGCAGCAGCAACTGCCCTGCGGCGAGAGCGCGCTGCAGATTTGGGACAGCCAGAGCGCCACAAGCCCAACCCCACCCGAGCCCCTGAGCCCCGAGGCTCAGCTCTGGCGCATGCTCGTGCTCGGGGTGCAGGACTACGCCCGCAAATGCGGCTTCCGCAAAGCCTTGCTCGGGCTCAGTGGCGGCATTGATTCGGCCCTGGTGGCAGCCCTAGCCGTTGCGGCTCTGGGCAGTCAGCAGGTGCGGGCGCTGTTGATGCCATCGCCCTACAGCTCTGAAGGCTCGCTGCAGGATTCCCTGGCCCTCGCCAGTCGGTTGAATCTGGCCACCAGCACGGTGCCGATTGAGCCCTTGATGCAGCAATACGACAGCAGCTTGGATCCAGCGCTGGGGCAGAAGCCCGAGGGCATCACCGCCGAAAACCTGCAATCGCGCATCCGCGGCACGTTGCTGATGGCCGTGGCCAATAGCGAAGGCCAACTGCTGCTAGCGACCGGCAACAAATCCGAGCTGGCCGTTGGTTACTGCACGCTCTACGGCGACATGAATGGCGGCCTGGCCGTCATTGGGGATCTCTACAAAAGCGAGGTGTTTCGGCTGACGCGCTGGCTCGATAGCCCGGCTGCTGCCGGCGAGCGGCAACGCTGCGGGCTGCCAGCCGATGGGCCGGTGATCGGGGACGCGATCTTGAATAAGCCGCCCAGCGCCGAGCTGAGACCGGATCAAAAAGACAGCGACTCCCTGCCCGACTACCCCTATCTCGATCGCCTACTGCAGCGCTTTATCGAGGAGCATGCCTCGCCGGAAGAGCTCATCGCCAGCGGGGAGCCGAGCGACGCCGTGCAGCGGATCTGGCGGCTGCTGAAACGGTCAGAATTCAAACGGCGCCAAGCTGCACCGGTGCTCAAACTGAGTGCTCGCTCCTTCGGTTGCGGTTGGCGCATGCCAATCTCCGCCAGAACTGGCGCCGAAGGCTAGGAATCGCCAGGCTGATAGCAGAACCAACCCACCATGGCCGCTCCCCAACCCGCCGCCTCGATGAGCAGCATCGGCATTCCTCGGGAGATCAAGCCCGATGAGCAGCGGGTGGCTCTCACCCCCGATGCCGTGCGCGAGCTGGTGAGCATTGGCCTGGAGGTGCGAATTGAGCAGGGCGCTGGCCGCGGAGCTGGCATCGATGACGCCAGCTTTGCCGCCGCCGGCGCAGCCATGGTGTCCAAAGAGGAGGCCTGGGCCGCTCACCTGGTGGTGAAGGTGAAAGAACCGCAGCCCGAGGAGTTCGGCTTCTTGCGCCGCGACATGGTGCTGTTCACCTACCTGCACCTGGCGGCCTACCCCGCTGTTGGCAAGGCCCTCCTGGAGAGCGGCTGCACCTCGATTGCCTACGAAACGGTGCAGCTGGAGAACGGCAGCCTGCCCCTGCTGGCGCCGATGAGCGAAATCGCCGGCCGGCTCGCCACCCAAGCAGGGGCCTACCTGCTGGAGCGTCCCCATGGCGGTCGCGGCGTGCTGCTCGGCGGCTGCACCGGCGTCAAGCCCGCCCGGGTGGTGGTGTTGGGCGCCGGCACCGTGGGCTGGAACGCGGCCCGCGTCGCAGCAGCCATGGATGCCGAGGTGATGCTGCTGGATCGCTCCCCGCAGCGGCTGCGCAATCTGGAAGCCGACCGGCGCGGACGCCTGGTCAGCTTGGTGAGCAGCCGCGGCTTGATCGAACGGGTGATCCCCACCGCCGATCTACTGATCGGTGCGGTGCTCACCCCGGGCGGGCGGGCCCCAACCCTGGTGGATGAAGCGCTGGTGCAACAGATGCGCCCCGGCTCGGTGATCGTCGATGTGGCCATCGATCAAGGCGGCTGCATCGCCAGCAGCGAGGAGACCACCCACACCGAACCGGTGATCGAAAAATTTGGCGTGCAGCACTACGCCGTCGGCAACATGCCTGGCGCTGTTCCCTTCACCTCCACCGAAGCGCTGGTGAGCGTGACGCTGCCCTACATCGTCACCATTGCCGGACGGGGCCTGAGCGAAGCGGTGACCGAGCGCCCCGAGCTGCTCTCCGGGCTCAACACCGTCGACGGGGCGGTGTGCCATCCCGGTGTTGCCCGGGCCCTCGATGTGCCCCCACGCCACCCCATGGCCTGCCTGCGCTAAGCAACGTGAATTAACGGCTGCTGAGGGGAAAGAAGAGATTCATCGCATCCCTTTGGCTTCGCCAAACCTCTGGATACACCAGGCAAGCACCCCGCCCGGCGCCCGTGGCCTTTCATCAAGCGGTGATTCCAACGCCCAGCGAAGATCTGGCAATTGATGTTCTGAAAGCCGCTGGCCTGAGTCCGGAATACCACCCGCAGCTGCCGACCTTGATCTACGCGAGCGAAAGCTTTCGCCGCGGACTCAAGCCCAACCAGTACGTCACGGTGATTTGCGACCGCTCCGACGCCGACAACCTGGGGGAAGCGCTACTGCAAGTGCGCAGCCATGAATTAATGGCCCAACGCAACACCCGCTGCGAGCAGATCTTCAACCAACTGCTGACGCACCTCAGCACGCGCTGAGCGGCCGCATCAAGGCCCTCGGGTCCAGTCCCTCGCGCCACGCCAACACCAATCCAGCCGCTGCGCTGTAGTCAGCCGCTGGCACCACAGCAAGATCCAACGCAGCAGCATCCACCTGCAACAGGCTGGGGTTGCTGCGCACCGCAACGATCGGGATGCCGCGATCAGCGCAGGCCAACACGGTTTCTCCTCCGAGGGCACCAGCGGGTGCCACCACAGCGCCCACCTGATCAATCGCCAGCTCCTGCGAACGCCAGGGCTCAGAGGCCGGGCAGAGATCGGGCGCCCGGCTTAGCCCCACCAACACGCAGGGCAAAAACGTGTGGCCCAACTCTTCAGCAGCGGCGCGCGAATCGAGCTCAGCCATGGGCGCGAGCGGCGCCAGGGCGGGGGCATGGGCACAAGGGATTTGCAGCTCCCGCACCAGCAAATGACTAATCACCGCCTCAGCTCCAGCCAAAGCATCCACACCACTGCCGTTGCGGTAGGCCTGCAGGGCGTCACTGCCGTTGTCATCAGGGAAACGCGCCACCACCGCAATGGCTGTGGCGCCCGCGTGCTTCAGGCGTGAACCAGCCCGCAGTAGCGCACCGGGCTGCTCCAGCTGGCCCCAGCTGCTGCCGCTGGAGGCCTGGCTGAGCCTCACGCCAAGGGGCTCATCGCTCACCAGCTCTGGGCCGATATCCAAGCCCAAGGTGGCCCGTGCAGCCGCCAGCACCTGGCGATGACGCAAGAGCAGCTCGGGTTCGATGCCGGCATCAAACAGCACCCCAATCCGCTGGCGACGCTGGGGCCGCAGCCGCAGCGAGCCCTTGGCAAAGGCATCAAGGCTCCAACCTTCCACGTAGTGGATGCGGGGATCGCTCCAATAGAGGGCCGCCCCATTCATCACATTGGGATGGGTGATCAAACAGTCGCTCGCGGCAGCCAGCAGCCGGGCCACGGGCAAGGCATCGCCCGCGAAGCCCCCCTGCTCACAGCCGATCCCTGTGGGGATCACCAGCAGCGTGGGCAGCGGCTCGCTCACACCAGCAGCACGGCTTCCAGCCGCAACCATTGCCCCTCGGGGCGCTGCTCAGCCGCTGTAATTGCCCAACGCAAGGGCTCACCATGGGCAGCCAAGGCCTGGCGGCATGCCGCCACACGCCCTTGTTGCCAGCGCTGCGGCTCGATCACCAGTTCCAGCTCAAACGGCTGCAACCTCACTTTTGGTATTGACCGAATTGCGCCTCATAGAGCGCATCTTCTTGTCCGGCCAGCAGCTGCACATCACTGCGGGGCTGCGCCACACACAGCAAGGCAAAACCCTTCTGACGCAGCTCTTCTTTGACACCCATGGCATCGGGCTGGTGCAACTCACCGGAACGAATGCTGGCGGCGCAGGTGGTGCACACGCCTGCACAACAGGAGCTCGGCAAGGTCAAATTGGCCGCCTCCGCCGCGGCCAAGACGGTCTGATCGCTGTGGCAAGGGAAGGTGTGCGTCTGGCCTTCCAATTCCAACTGCACCTGAAAGGTGTCCGCCATCGCCATCAGTTGCTCAGCGGACCATCTTGACGCAGCGAATCCCACTGGCTGGGGTGGGGCGCCAAATACTCCGGCGGGACCTCGCCCTTCGATGCGGTGAGCGCCAAATCAAAGGCGATCGAGAGGCGCTCTTCATCGCTGCTGGTGTTGGCGGTCACCGCATGGTCCAGGGCAGCCGGGAACAACAGCAGCAAGCCTGCGCTTGGGGGAATATCCATCCATGGAGCGTTCCAACATTGGGCGGCTGTTGAGTGCTGCTGCAATGGGCCGCCGTGTCCGACCGCCAAACCTGGGACCAGCTCATTGAGGGTGTGGGGGGCAAACAAGCGCAGGCAACCAGTGGCGCCAGTGCCATCGCCAGTGAGATACACAATCGCGCTGAGATGGGCGTTGGGGTGGTGATGCCGCCCAATGGCTTGCTCCGGCCCGCTCACCACAGGCCAGCTGCGTTGAATATGCAGCTCCACCTGGCTGAGATCGAACCCCAGAGCGGCCACATAGGCGTGGGCGTGCTCAGCAACGGCAGCCACCAACGGGGCAAACGCCGGGTGCTGGTGCAGTTGCCAGAGGCCGTTGATGTCGCCGGTCCAGGCACAACCAGGCTCGGGATTGCCTTCGGCCTGGCCCCGCAGCTGAATCACCTCCTGCATCCATTGGGCCAGCTGCAACGGATCGGGCTGCAGCTGCACCCGGGCTAGGGCCAAGGGGAAAAGAGCTTGAAGGTCCACGCCGGTGCTGAGCAAGCAGAGAGCAACCACAAAAAAACCGGCCCCAAGGGGCCGGTTTCAGCATGACGTGTTGGCTGACGATCAAGCCATTGCCGAAGCACCGCCCACCACTTCAAGGATTTCCTGAGTAATCGCAGCTTGGCGAGCCTTGTTGTAATCCAGGGTCAACTCCTTGGCGAGGGCTTTGGCGTTGTCGCTGGCATTGTTCATGGCCGTCATCCGGCTGGCCAGTTCACTGGCAGCGGACTCCTGCAGTGAGCGCAACACCTGGTTCTGGAGATAGAGGGGCAGCAGCACATCCAGCAGCTGGCTGGGGCTCTGTTCAAACACCAGATCCGACTTCAGCTTGTCCTCTTGGTTGGAGGCGCTGCTGCGCTCCACACCGAGTTCACCCTCCTTGGTGACGAAACGGAAAATCTCGTCGTCAGGGCTGGCAATGCCCTGGGGATCCAGCGGCAGCAGGGTTTGAGACACCGGCTTCGTGCTGACCAAGTTGATGAACTTGGTGTAGATCAGCTCAACGCGATCGGTGGCACCACCAAGGAATTCAGCCTGAACCGCATCGGAGACCTGCAGGGCATCGGTGGAGGTGGGCAACTGATCCAAACCGGTGAAACTCGCCGTAATCGGGTAGTTGCGGTTTTGGAAGTAGGTGTCGACCTTGCGGCCAACCGTGATCAGAGCCACCTCATAACCAGAGGCCTTGAGCTCAGCGAAGCGCTGTTCGGTGCGCTTGATGATGTTGGCGTTGAAGCCACCGCAAAGACCGCGGTCGCCCGTCATGGCCACCAAGGTGATGTGACGGGGGTCACGCGCTTGCAGCAGAGGGGTGTCTGCTGATTCCAGGGCAATACGGCTTTGCAGGCTTTCCAGCACGCGGGCCAGGCGGTCTGCGAAGGGGCGGCTCCGAAGCACCAGGTCCTGGGCACGGCGCACCTTCGCTGCAGCCACCAGGCGCATGGCCTCGGTGATCTTGCGGGTGTTCTTGACCGATTTAATCCGGTCTCGGATCTCTTTCAGGTTCGCCATTGATCCAACCTCAGGCTGCAACCAGCAGTCCGGAGACCACCTGTTTGATGGCGTCCTTGAGGATGGCCTCAGAGGATTCGCTCATCACCTTCTCGGTCTGGATGGCGTTGATGAACTCAGGCTTGCTGGTCTTGAGGTAATCACGCAGTTCGCGCACGAACTCGGTGACCTTCTCCACAGGCAGCTCATCCAGCAAGCCCTTGGTGCCGGCATAAACGATGGCCACCTGCTCAGCCAGCAGCAGCGGGCTGAATTGGGCTTGCTTGAGGAGCTCGCGCAGACGCTTACCGCGGCCCAATTGGGCTTGGGTGGCAGCGTCGAGATCGGATGCGAACTGGGAGAAGGCCGCCAGCTCATCGAACTGAGCCAGCTCAAGCTTCAAGGTGCCAGCAATCTTCTTGATCGCCTTGGTCTGGGCAGCACCACCCACCCGGCTCACGGAGATACCCACGTTGATGGCAGGACGCAGACCGGAGTTGAACAGGTCGGAGCTGAGGAACACCTGACCATCGGTGATGGAGATCACGTTGGTCGGGATGTAAGCCGACACGTCACCTGCTTGGGTTTCGATGATCGGCAGGGCAGTCATGCTGCCTTTGCCCATGGCATCAGAGAGCTTGGCGGCACGCTCCAGCAGGCGGCTGTGGCAATAGAAGACGTCGCCGGGATAAGCCTCACGGCCGGGCGGACGACGCAGCAGCAGAGACATCTGGCGGTACGCCTGGGCCTGCTTGGTGAGGTCGTCATAAATCACCAGGGTGGCCTTGCCCTGATACATGAAGTGCTCAGCAATGGCGGCGCCGGTGTAGGGAGCCAGGTATTGCAGTGAGGCAGCTTCCGAGGCGCCGGCGGCCACGATCACGGTGTAGTCGAGAGCGCCACGCTCACGCAGTACTTCGGTGACTTGGGCCACAGAGGCGGCCTTCTGGCCAATTGCCACGTAGACGCAAACCACGTCTTCGGACTTCTGGTTGATGATCGTGTCGATCGCGATCGCGGTTTTGCCGGTCTGGCGGTCACCAATGATCAGCTCGCGCTGGCCACGACCGATGGGGATCATCGCGTCGATGGCGGTGATGCCCGTCTGCATCGGCTCGTGAACCGATTTGCGCTGAATGATTCCAGGCGCAGGGTTTTCAATCAGGCGGACGTCGGTGCTAGCAATCTCACCCTTGCCGTCCATGGGCTGACCCAGGGGGTTGACCACACGGCCAAGCATGGCTTCACCAACCGGCACAGAGGCGATCTTGCCGGTGGCCTTCACCGTGCTGCCTTCCTGGATTCCATAGCCCTCACCCATCAGCACGACACCCACGTTGTCGTCTTCGAGGTTCAAGGCGAGGCCTTCGGTGCCATCTTCAAAAACCACAAGCTCACCGGCCATGACCTTGTCGAGGCCGTAGACGCGAGCGATGCCGTCACCCACCTGAAGCACGGTGCCGACGTTGCTGACAGAGACCGACTTGTCGTAATCCTCAATTTGCTGCTTGAGGATGGCGCTGATCTCGTCGGGACGGATGGAAACCATGGCTTGGAAGCGGTGAAGGGGGAAGGGGGAAAGGGATGAGGGTGATCAGGCCCGTGCCAGGGACAGGCCGAGTTGCCGCACCTGACCTCGCAGGCTGGCGTCGATCACTTGTGAGCCAAGTCGCACCACGAAACCGCCGATCAAATCGGGGTCAACGGATAGATCAATATCAACCGCGGTGGTGCCGGCCACGGTCTTCACCTTCTCGGTGAGTTTGTCCTGTTGCTGCTCGCTCAGAGCAGTGGCCGAGGTGACGTAGGCCAGGGTGATGCCACGAAGCTCGCGGTAGAGCTCTAGGAATCGCTCCAGGACAGCGTCGAGCATGCCGATCCGCTGACGGTCGGCAAGCAGTTTGAGGAGATTGAGCATCGCCGGGCTGATGCTCTCGCTGAACAGACTGTCCAACGCTTTTTTCTTGCCCTCGACAGAGAGCACCGGAGAGCGCATCGCGTCCTGCAGATCCTGGCTGGATGACCAGGCGCTGAGCAGGGCTTTGGCTTCATCAGCCAGAGCATCGCTCTGCTTGCGGGATTCACCCACCTGCAACAAGGCGTCGGCGTAGGGGGTGGCAAGGGTGTTGAGCAGGGGCATGGCCTTATCCGAGTGCCTCGATAGAACGGTCAATCAGTTCAGCCCGCTTCGCATCGTTCAGACGCTTGGGCAGGGCAGCCAATGCCTTATCGATGGCCGTCCGCGCTGTTTCAGCGCGCAGGGCTTCAATCACACGGGCGGCTTCGGCGTTGAGATTGGCGTTGGCATCTTGCTTGATGCGTGCCATCTCTTCGATCGTGCGCTTCTCACCGTCCTCGCGGATCAGATCAGCGCGCTGCTTGGCTTCGGCCAAGATTTTTTCAGCGGTTGACTTGGCTTGAGCCAGTTCACGCTGTCCCTCTTCCAGGGCCTTGCTGGCAGTAACCAGGCGCTCCTCAGCATCTTTGAGGTCCGCGAGGATGGCCTCACGGCGACGCTCGAGAATGCCGCCGAGGAATCCCTTGAGGAAATACACCAGCAACGCGATCACGAGGACCAGGTTGATGAGGTTGGTCTCAAAGACGTTGAAGTTCAGGGCAAACCCGTGATTCGCCAGAACGAAAGGAAGTGACGTGGTCATCAGGCGGCCAGCAAACGGTCAACGATCAAGGAGCTGAGCTTTTCGGCTTGAGAATCGATACCAGAGAAGGCCTTGGCCTTTTCGGCATCCACCTCGCCACGAGCTTTCTCACGCACGCTGTTGGCTTCGCTTTGGGCAACAGCCAAGGCTTCACGGAAGAGGCGATCCACCTCTTCCTCCGCTTTTTGAATGACCGCAACAGATTGCTTGCGTGCATCCAGGAGCTGGGCCTTGAGCTCAGCCTCTAAACGCTCGGCCTGGGCCAATTTTTCTTTGGCCTGGGCGCGGCTGGTGCTGATGTAACCCTCGCGGTCCTCCACCGTTTTGCCGACTGGGCGGAAAAACAGGGCGTTGAGGACGAAGGTGAGCACCACAACCTGGACCGCCATGAGCGGCAGGGTGGCATCGAGATCAAACAGACCACCCTTGGGGGTAGCTGCTTCGGCCAGCAGAAGCCAGCTGTGCATGGAACCTGAGGCGCTGGGACAGAGGAAAAGAAAGGGGATGGGGAGCGCTAGAGCGCTCCCAAGTCCTCAGATCAGCCGGCGAAGGGGTTGGCGAACAGGAGCACCAGTGCCACCACAAGGCCGTAGATGGTCAGCGATTCCATGAACGCCAGGGAGAGCAGCAGGGTGCCGCGAATCTTGCCTTCGGCTTCGGGCTGACGGGCAATGCCCTCAACAGCGCCGCCGGATGCGGTGCCCTGGCCGATACCGGGGCCAATGGCGGCGAGGCCGACAGCCAGACCAGCGGCCACAACAGAAGCAGCGGAGGTAATGGAATCCATGTTGAGAGGAGTTATGGGGGGCGCTGCGGGAGCGCTGAGTGGGCGATGAGAGGGGTTGGGACCCCATGAGCGCCTGGGACAACCCTGGGAGCAGGGAAGGGCCCGGTCAGCAGCCGGACCTGCGCGCGAAGTGTTTAGCAGATCGCCGGGTTAGGGCGAAAGCCAAACGGCTTAATGAGCTTCCTCGTGAACAGCCTCACCGATGTAGAAGGCGGCGAGGGTCGCGAAGATCAAAGCCTGAATGGCACTGGTAAACAGGCCAAGGAGCATGACCGGCAGAGGCACAAGCAAAGGCACCAAAGAAGCCAGAACGGCCACTGCCAATTCGTCGGCAAGGATGTTGCCAAACAGACGGAAGGACAGGGACAGAGGCTTGGTGAATTCTTCGATGATCTTGAACGGGAGCATGATCGGAGTCGGCTCCACGTAGTACTCGAAGAACTTCAGACCCTTGTTGCTCAGACCGGCATAGAAGAACGCCAAGGACACCAAAAGGGCCATGGCCACGGTGGTGTTGATGTCAGCTGTGGGCGCACCAAGTTCGCCGCTAGGCAGATGAACGATGCGCCAAGGAATCAGAGCGCCACCCCAGTTGCTGACAAAAATGAACAGGAACAGGGTGCCGATGAATGGCAGCCAATCGCGGTAAACCTTTTCACCAATCTGATCACGGGCCAGATCACGCAGGTAGTCCCAGAGGAACTCCAGCAGGTTCTGCACTCCGCGCGGATCACGCTCCATCTTGCGGGTGCCAAGGACAACCACAGCAAGAAGGGCGCCAATAACGATCCAGGAGCTGAGAAAAACCTGACCGTGAATATTCAGATTGCCGATCTGCCAGTAGAGGTGGTGACCCACCTCGAGTTCGGCAAGGGGAAGGTGTAAAAGCACCGGGTCCTAGGCGTTTGAGGGCTTGGGATTGGATCGAAGATCCAAAGCGGTGGTGATGATCACCGCGGGTTTGTAGATCAGAAAACCGATCAGGGCTGGCAGCAGCTCAAGCAACGGCCAGCGGGTGGAGAGCAACACCAGAACAACCGGAACAAGCAATTGGGCTTTGCCCAATGACCTGCTCTGGGTTCCCAACTTCTCAACAGCACGGGAGAGAAGCAGGAGGTAGAGCCAACCAGCAACGCAACCAACAGCCACGCTCAACACGGTGGTTCCTGAGAACCAAACCGCACTGATCAGCACAGCGAAGGCTGCCAAGACCAAGGACATCAGCAGCGACCAACGTTGAAGACGTCGGTAGTCCGCCATGGGATCAATGGTCATGGCCAAGGAAGCAACAACGCACCTGAGGATTGTGATCTCAAGGGTGTCGATGCCGCCAAGAGCCCGCGGAATCTATCACGTGCGTTCAGCGTCCCTTGGCGAGCAAAAGCACGCCTGCGGCATGCATCTCCCGGGCTGCTTTGCAACGCTGCGCCGGCGTCAGTGCCAGATCGAGGGACCCCAGGTTCTGGTCTGGATTCACCGCCTGCATCAGGGCCCACTGCTCATCGCTGAGCTGCAGTGGCGCCATGTTGCGGTCCAACAAATTTGGGCTCGGCCAGCCCCACAGACAGCCGCTGCGCGTTCCGATAGCCGCCAGGAGCTGTTGATCATCCGTCCACCCCTGGCGGGCGAGGGGCTGATTGGACAGAAAAAACTCCCAGTGGCTGATCTCGGGATCCAACGCCTCCATCAACAACCACTGCTGCTCTTGGGGCAACGCCTGGGCGCGCTCGAGCAGTTCACCCTGCAGCAAACGTTCCAGTTGCCACTGCTCTGGATTGCTGAAACCAAGGAAATGCAAATCAGCGGCGGCAACGAAATCCCACAGCCGGCGCAGGTCGTAGCTGGTCTCCTGCGGATGCAAGTACATGTCCGCGAAGTTGGGGTCATGGGCGGTATCGATGGCCCAACGGGATTCATGGCGTTGGCGCAGGCGGTTCTCTTCAGGCAGCTCGCGCAACAGGGCCCGTCCCAAGCGCAGCCCCTCTTCGCCATAGCCAGCACCAAGCAAGCCCAAGGCGCGCTGCACCCGGTGGATCTCCCAGCGGCCGGCATCGGCATACAGAAATAGATGCAAGATGCCGCCAGGTGCCAGCAACGGCGCCAAGGCCTTCAATCCAGCCTGGGGATTGTCGAGGTGATGCAGCACCCCAACGCTGTTGATGTGATCAAAGGGGCCTTCACCTGCCAGGTCCAACAGGCTGCGCTGTTGAAAACGCACCGTGGCCTGCTCGATCGCGCCTGAGCGCTGGCACCGCTCTTGGGCCATGGCCAGGGTCCCGGCACTGATATCAACGGCCAAAATCTCGGCACCTGGATTGAGGTGGGCGAGGTAATCCGTGCTGACCCCTGTTCCACAGCCCGCATCGAGGATCCGCAGGGTTGGGCGCTGGGGAGGCAACACACCAGCACACGAGCTGTGGGCATCCGCGTGGCTCCAGCGCCAGTTGTACCCAGGCGGTGGACCGTCTTGGATCGGATCAGCGGGGTAGGGGAAACGGTCGTAAAAGGCACTCACCACGGGGGTGGCGGAATCCGTGGGGCGGGGGCCTGGAGTCAACAGCCTGAAATGGGGCGCTCGGTGAGCCTCTCATCGCCGCCCCATCGACTGGATCAAGGCTGCAAACATTTGTTCATGCAGCCGGCAACGCCTGCGAGCTCAGCCGTAATCTGCACGGGCCCCGGCCGTGGCCGGTTGCCAGAGGAGCTTTTAAATGTCTGTGACCGCGAGTAGTGGCAGCCCAAGGGTCAGCCCCCAGCTGTACGACACCCTGCCCCTCTCGAGCGTCCGTCAGGCCGAGCAACAGGACCGCTTCCCCGACCGAGGGGAGCTGGACAACCTGATCAATTTTTTCCAAAGCGGCCAAAGCCGTGTTCAGGCCTCCAGGGTTCTGAGTGCCAACGCTCAGCTGATCGTGGCCCGCGCCGCCAACCGCATCTTTGTGGGTGGCACGCCGCTCTCGTTCCTCGATGAGCCCCTTGCTCCGGCCACCAGCCAACGGGGTGAAGATCGCCTCGCTGCCGACCAGCAAGCGTTTGCGAGCTCCGTTGAAACCTTTGTCCAAGGCAGCGGCGGTGGCGGCTTCCTCGGCCGCATCCGCGAAGGCTTTTCCACCCCAGCCGACGTCCGCATCCTGATTCCGGCGGGTTTCACCCCCATCAACATTTCCCGTTACGGCAACGAACGGATGCGCAAATCCGTGCGCGACCTGGGCTGGTTCGTGCGCTACGTGGGCTACGCCTTGGTGGCAGGCGATCCGAGCATCCTGCGCGTCAACGCCAGGGGGCTGCGGGACATCCTTGAGAAGGGCTGCTCCCTGCCGGCCACCAACCTGGCTCTTCAGGAAATGCGCGCCGCTGCAGCGGCTCTTTTCGAGGTTGACAGCGAGGAGCGCAACCTGGTGATTGCCTGCTTCAACGTGCTGATTGAGGAGCTCGCTGTGGCGACCCCATCAGCCCGGCAGCGTCCTGGCAATCCGCAGCAACAGGGTCTGCAACTGCCTGCCATCTATGCCTTGGCAGCTGAGGGGCCCCAACGCTTTGTGATCAAGCCCAACCTTTCCGGTGTGGAGAAGGCCGAGATCATTCGTGCCGCCTACCGCCAGGTGTTCCAGCGCGACATTGCCAAGGCCTATTCACAGGCTCCCTGCCCAGTGGAGGCCTCCCAGGTAGCCCAGGGCCAAATCTCAATGCGCGAGTTCATTCGTGCTCTTGGCCGCAGCAAGGAGTACCGCCAGCAATTCTTCAGCCGTTTTGCCAATACCCGCGCTGTTGAGCTGGCCTTCCGCCATTTCCTGGGTCGCGGCGTCAGCTCCCTTGAGGAGTTCCGCAAGTATTTCTCGATCGTGAGCGCGCAGGGCCTCAATGGCCTGGTGGATTCCCTGGTGAACTCCATGGAATACGCCCGCGTCTTTGGCGAGGAAACCGTTCCCTACCTGCGGGATCTGGGCGAAGAGGCTCAAGAGAGTGCTGGTTGGGGTTCCAACCGCAAGCTGTTCCGCTTCAGCGCACCGTTTGATGGGGCGCCCCAGTACCTCACCCTTTACGCCTCCTATCGCCAGCCCCTGGCTGACCAACACGCCTATGGCGGCGGCAACGATCCGCTCGCACTGGGCTACGGCGCCATCTTCCCCTCGCCCACCGCCTCGGTGAGGACTCGCCCAGCTCCCTATGGCTACAGCGCCCGTCGCTTGATGGTGGGCAACGGCCTGAACCCTTCGGGCCAAATTAATGGCCCCACCTTCAACTCGACGAAGCCCCGCAAGGTTGGACCGAGGGTGGTGTCCATGCCCGCCACAGCCAATGAAGGCCGGCGCCCTGAGGTCAACGAAGCCGCCAAAACCGTTCAAGCCGTGATCCGCGCGGCCTACACGCAAATCATTGGCAACAGCGGTTATGCCGGCGAACAGCAGCTTTCAGCCGAATCGCGCCTTGCCAACGGCGAAATCTGCTTGAAGGAGTTCATCCGGCAGCTCGCCCGCTCCAAAGCCTTCCAAAAGCGCTACTGGGATGGTCTGTACATCACCAAAGCCATCGAGGTGATGCACCGGCGCCTGCTGGGACGCCCCACCTTTGGCCGCTGGGAAATTGACTCCTATTTCGACACCGCAGCACGGAAAGGCTTCTTTGGTGTGGTGGATGCCCTGATCGACAGCGAGGAATACCAAACTGCCTTTGGCGATAACACCGTTCCCTTTGAACGGTTCATCACAGCGTTTGACCTCAATAGCCGCAGGGTCCCCTCCTTCCGGCCAACCCTGGATACGTCGAAGCTTCCTGCCCAGGTGGGCCGGCCCAGCGTCTCCAGACCCGAGCCAACAGCCAAAACCGAACTGCGGACGCCCGGCAGCACCGTTCAACGCAACCTCAAGAGCCCAACCGGCAGCTCAAACCCTGGCTTCTCAGGCTTCAAAGCTGCTCGTCCAAGCTTCAGCAATCGACTCAGCCGATTCCAGAGCAAGCCGGCAGCTGGAGCTGACACCGGACTGAAAGCTCCCACCAGCGCAGCCAACATGCTGGCGCTGATGAGCGGCGCTGATCCCAAAGCGCTCAGGGCTGGTTCCGCTGAGCTGCCAGCTCCTCGCGCCCTGGTGGATGACCCCACAGAAAGCGAGCTGCAGGAAATCATTGCGGCCACGTATCAGCAGCTGATTGACCGGGTGCCCTTTGATTCCGAGCGTCTCAATGAGGCCGAAGCCCAATTGCGTTCTGGGTCAACTGGAGTGATCGACTTCGTCTCCCAGGTCGCCGCTAGCGATCTGTTCCAATCTCGCCTGCACGCTTTGCCTCCTCTACAGGCAGCAGCGGCAGCCCACCTGGCATTGCTGGGTCGTGCTCCATTGCCGGAGGAGATCAGCGGTTTCCTGACCAATCGCGCCGAGAACGGCCAACAACAAGCTGTTGCTGATCTGATTGATTCAGAGACCTACAACAACAACTTCGGTCGCAAGATCGTGCCGAGCCCCATCGGCGTGAAAAGCCAAGCTGGCGTGCCCTTGGTCAGCCTGACCCAGACCGCGCGCATGGCCCAAGGCAATGCTGGCCTCAACCCAACTCCGAGTGACGCGGCTATTTGATCCAGCCACTTCTGGTGCATTCCTGAAGAGGAAAATCACGCAAACCCATTGGCGCGCCCTTAATCGACGCCCGTTAATCACATTTTCTAGCCATACAATGGCCTTTTAAGCAAAATAATTTTCTTGAACGGTTGTTAACAACAACTCCGTCGAAACACCTGTTCTGCAAAGGGTTTCTTGAAATAGCGCAGGGGTAAAGAACTGTTACTGCAGCTCAGGGGGCACGAGGGCTCTGCCACAGAATGGCCGAGCGATCAGCCAAACTGATCCAGCCAACGGGCCTGTCCCCGCGGCAAAACGTACCCAAGAATCCCCGGTCACCTCTCTGGCGGCCGCCTGTCCTCGAGGCCGAACTGCATGAGCATCGTCTCCAACTCGATCATCAACGCTGACGCCGAGGCTCGTTATCTCAGCCCTGGCGAGCTTGATCAGATCAAGGCCTTCGCTACTGGCGGGCAACGCCGTCTGCGCGTGGCCCAAATCCTCTCCGAGGGCCGCGAGCGCATCGTCAAACAAGCCGGCAGCGCGCTGTTCCAGCGCCGCCCTGATGTTGTCTCCCCAGGTGGCAACGCCTACGGCGACGAGATGACCGCCACCTGCCTGCGCGACATGGATTACTACCTGCGCCTGGTGACTTATGGCGTGGTCGCTGGCGACATCACCCCGATCGAGGAGATCGGCGTGATCGGCGCCAAAGAGCTCTACCGCTCCCTCGGCACCAACCTCGAGGCCATGGCCCTCTCGGTGCGCGAGATGAAGAACGTTGCCATGGGTCTGCTGAGCGGCGAAGACGCCGAGGAAGCAGGCTTCTACTTCGACTATGTGATCGGCGCCCTCTCCTGAGGCCCGAACAGAACCCACTCACTTCACCCTCAGGAATCCATGCAAGACGCGATCACCAACGTCATCAATCAGTCCGACGTTCAGGGCCTCTACCTGGACACCAACTCGATGGGCCGTCTGGAGCAGTATTTCGCCAGTGGCGAACTGCGGGTCCGCGCCGCTGCCACCATCAGCGCCAACGCCTCCAACATCATTCGTGATGCCGTTGCCAAGGCGCTGCTCTACTCCGACATCACCCGCCCCGGCGGGAACATGTACACCACCCGTCGCTATGCAGCTTGCATCCGCGACATGGACTACTACCTGCGGTATTCCACCTACGCCATGCTGGCCGGCGACACCTCCATCCTTGATGAGCGTGTGCTGAATGGCCTCAAGGAGACCTACAACTCCCTGGGCGTGCCCATCGGTGCCACCGTTCAAGCCATCCAGGCCATGAAGGAAGCCACCGCCGCTCTGGTTGGTGCTGATGCCGGTCGCGAAATGGCCGTCTACTTCGACTACATCTGCTCAGGCCTCGGCAACTGAGCCAGGAGCTCCCCTCCCACTACGGAGCCCCATGCGCCTCTTCAAAGTCACCGCCTGCATCCCCAGTCCGGAGAAAATCCAGACTCAACGGGAGATCCAGAACACCTTCTTTACCAAGTGGGTGCCCTATGAGAGCTGGTTCGCTGAGCAGCAGCGGATCATGAAACAAGGCGGAAAAATCATCAAAGTTGAGCTGGTCACCGGTCGCCGGCAAGCCAACGTTGGCAATTGACTGTTGATCGCTCGAAAGTCCTGCGCCCGGCCCAGTGCCGGGCTTTTTTTTGTCCTTGCCCAGGTGCCTGTCCAGCCGCCACACGGCTCAATAGGCCATTAGGAGACTTGGCATGGCCCGGGGGACCCAGGGGCTCCTGACCCTTCCCATCAACCTCTGGCCCGCGGAAACCAGACTGCTGCTGGGCCTGATTGCCACTTGGAGTGTGTTCGGCCTGCTGGTGCTGGCCTCCGCCAGTTGGTGGGTGTCGCAGCAGGAACTCGGCGATGCCCTCTACACGATCAAACGGCAACTGATCTGGATGCTGGCCGGCTGGGCCCTGTTTTCCGTTGTGGTGCGCACGCCTTTGAAACGCTGGCTGCAGCTGGCCGCCCCAGCCCTCTTGATCGGCACCGGACTGGTTGCCCTCACCTTGATCATCGGCACCACCGTGAATGGGGCCAGCCGTTGGTTGGTGTTAGGGCCGATTCAGCTCCAGCCCACTGAACTCATCAAGCCCTTCATCGTCTTGCAAGGGGCGGTGTTGTTCTCCCAGTGGCGGCGTCTGGCCTTGGATCAGCGGGTGCTGTGGATGGCGATTCTTGGCGGCATCATCCTGTTGATCCTCAAGCAACCCAACCTCAGCACGGCCTCGCTCACCGGACTGGTTCTTTGGCTCATGGCCCTGGCATCGGGGCTTCCCTTGCACTGGCTGGTGGGCATTGCAGGGCTCGGGCTCACGGCCGGCACCACCAGCATCTTGATCAATGACTACCAGCGGTTGCGGGTCACCTCGTTCCTTGATCCCTGGCAAGACCCGCTAGGCAACGGCTACCAGCTAGTGCAAAGCCTGCTGGCCATCGGTTCAGGCGGATTGAGCGGCAGTGGCTACGGGCTGAGCACTCAAAAGCTGATGTACCTGCCGATTCAAACCACCGATTTCATCTTTGCCGTTTACGCCGAGGAATTTGGCTTTGTGGGCTCAGTGGTGGTGCTGCTGTTTTTGGCTGTCTTTGCCCTGATGGGCTTGCGGGTGGCGCTGCGATCCAGGGGCAACCAGTTGCGCCTTGTCGCGATTGGCTGCACCACGATCTTGGTGGGCCAGTCGATAATGAACATCGCTGTGGCCAGCGGCGCCATGCCCACCACCGGCCTGCCCCTGCCGCTGGTCAGCTATGGCGGCAATTCACTGTTGGCCAGCCTGTTCATTGCCGGTCTGCTTGTTCGATGTTCGCTGGAATCCGCCGATCCTCTCTCGCTCTCCTCGCGGCCGTCGCGCTCCTAACGGCCTGCGGCGCGGGACGACAAAGCGAAGCGATTAGCCAGGAGCCTCCGGCTCCCCAATACCCAGCTGGTGTGGCGGCTCCCAACGGCCGCAGCTACCCGAGCGTGCCCAAGGCCGCGGTGCCGCTGGCTCAGCAGCTCAATCGCGTCGAAAACCAGCTGGCTGGGATGAACCCCAGTGATGCGAGCTTCGCGTCCTTGGCCCACCGCCAGCAGGTGCTTTACCGGCAGTGGTCACACCACCCGGACTGGGATGCCGCGGTCCTGCAGCAACTCAACCCTGAGCTGCGTTCGGTAGCCCAACGCCAGGTGCAGGCCAGGCGCGAGTTTTTAGCCATGCACCGCAATAGCCCAGCCCCGGCCCAACTGCCGGCCTGGCGCATCAGCCCACCGATTAGCGCCGATGCCCTGCTGAAGCACTACAAGCAAGCGGAACAAGACACCGGCATCGACTGGGCCACCCTGGCCGCCATCAACCTGGTGGAAACCGGCATGGGCCGCTTGCAAGGCCTCTCGGTCGCTGGGGCCCGCGGACCCATGCAGTTTTTGCCCAGCACCTGGGCAGAGCCCGGCATCGGTGCTGGCTCGATTGATGATCCCGCTGATGCCATCGCGGCAGCGGCCCGTTACTTGGTGCGCCGAGGTGGACCGGAGAACATGCCCCAGGCGATCTGGGGATACAACAACAGCTGGAACTACGTGCGCGCGGTGCAGACCTACGCGGATTTGATGCGGGAAGACCCCAAGCGCCTGGCCCAATTCCACCAATGGCAAATCCACTACGCCTCGCCCAACGGAGACCTTTGGTTGCCCGAGGGGTATGAGCGTCAGCAACCGATTCCCGTTGAGGCCTATCTGCAGCAAGCCCCGTGGAGTGCCCCTCCTGCTCGATAGGGTGCTTTGGTGAGCCTTTCTTTTTCGCTTGCCGACCTGGCCCAAGCCAGCGAACAGCTGCTTCGCAGCGGCTTGGAACATCCCACGCCCCTCACCTTGGTGCTGGTGTTCGCCGGCGGCTTGCTCACCAGCCTTGGTCCCTGCAGTTTGTCGCTGCTGCCGGTGAGCGTGGCCTACCTGGCCGGTTTTGGAGAGGGCCCAGCCTGGCAGCGGAGCGCAGGCTTTTGCTCAGGGGTGGTGGGGGCCCTGGTGATCTTGGGCACCGCCAGCGCCATGCTCGGCCGCCTCTACGGGCAAACACCCGAAGCGATTTCCGTGGCGGTCGCCATCTTGGCGGTGCTGATGGGGCTGAATTTGCTTGGGCTCCTGCCCTTACGGCTGCCTTCCGGGCCCGACCCTGAGCGCTGGCGCCGGTTTGCACCAGCTGGCTTCGGTCCACCGGCCGCTGGTTTGGCCTTTGGCCTGGCGGCCTCCCCTTGCACCACTCCGGTGCTTGCTGTGCTGTTGGCGTGGATTTCGCAAAGCGGCAAACCTTTGGTGGGCATGGTGTTGCTCAGCTGCTTTGGGGCCGGGCAGGTGTTGCCCCTGCTGCTGGCCGGCAGCCTGGCGGCTTCGATTCCCAAGCTGCTGGCGCTGCGCGCAGTGAGCCAATGGATTCCTCCGATTAGCGGCGCTGTTTTGGTGGTCATCGGCGGCCTCAGCCTGGTCTCGCGCCTGACATGAAGAGCCTGGTTCTCAAGGCTGCGGCCTGGTTGTCCGACCTGCGCGTCGCCATCGTGCTGCTGCTGTTGATTGCAGCCTGCAGCGGTCTGGGAACGGCGATCCCGCAGGGGGAGCCGGCGGCCTTCTATCACGAGCGTTATGACGCAGCCCCCTGGCTGGGGGTGGTCAATGGCAATCAACTGCTGAGCTGGGAGCTCGATCACCTCTACACAAGCAACTGGTTTTTGCTGTTGCTGGCCTGGCTGGGCTTGGCCCTGCTGCTCTGCAGCCTGCGGCGCCAATGGCCTGCACTGCGGGCCAGCCTGCGCTGGCTCGATTACACCAAGCCCAGACAGCTGAGCAAATTGGCTGTTGCCACCAGCCTGGACACGGGCGACTCCGCCGCGGCCCTTGACCAACTGGAGCGCCAACTGCAGCAACAAGGCTGGGCAGTGCGCCGTCAACAGAACCGACTCGCCGCCCGCCGCGGCGTGATCGGCAGGGTGGGGCCCTTGCTGGTGCACACCGGACTGATTGTGTTCATGGTGGGCGCTGTGGTGGGAGCCTTTGGCGGCCAGCGGCTGGAGCGCTTCTTGGCGCCAGGCCGCTCGCTGGAACTGCTCAACCCCCAAGGCGACACGCGGCTGGAATTGCAACTCGATTCCTTTGCGATCCAACGGGATCCCGCCGGCCGCCCCGAACAGTTCTCCTCCCAGCTGCTGCTTCGCGATGGCACCGGCGCCCCAGCACAGCCGGCGGCCGTGAGCGTGAATCACCCACTGCGGCATCGCGGCATCACCGTCTACCAAGCCGACTGGGGCCTGGCGGCCGTCACGATGCAACTGGGACAAAGCCCGCTGCTGCAGCTGCCGCTGCAAACCTTCCCCGAACTCGGCGAGCAGGTTTGGGGCCTGGTGCTGCCCACACGCCCCGATGGCAGCGATCCTGTGCTGCTGGCGCTGCAGAGTGAGCTGGGGCCAGTGGAGGTCTACGGCGCCGATAGCCAGCAACTGGGCCTACTCACCGTTGGGGGTGAAAGCCAGGAGATTCTGGGGCTGCCGCTGCGCATTGCTGATGTGATGCCAGCCAGTGGCCTATTGATCAAGCGCGACCCCGGCGTGCCCTTGGTGTACGCCGGCTTTGCCATCACCCTGCTGGGGGGCGGCCTCAGCCTGATCGCCACCCGACAGCTGTGGGCGATCAGCGAATCAGGCCGGCTTCACATTGCTGGGCTCTGCAATCGCAATTTGGTGGCCTTTGCCGATGAGCTCCCCAAGCTGGGCAGCTCCGCCATCACTGGCGCTCCCCATGACGCACGGTGATCACCGTGTGAACGTTGCCGCGGGGATTGAAATCAGCCACCAATTCCATCCACTGGGGTGCAGCGGCAGCCACCAAATCATCGAGGATGCGATTCACCACCTCCTCATGGGAGATGGCCTGATCACGCCAACTGTTGACGTAGAGCTTGAGGGCTTTGAGCTCAAGAACGCGCGGGCCGGGTTGATAGGTGAGCTGCAACTTGGCGAAATCGGGATAGCCCGAAAACGGGCACTTGCAGGTGAACTCAGGCAGGGAAATCGCCACGTCATAGGGGCGCCCCTGGCGGGGATTGTCGAAACAGATCAGCTCTGCCTCAGCGATGGCCCGCTCGCCATAGGAAGGACGTTGAGTGCTGCTTGAAGAGGTCACAGGTGATCGATCGAAGGGCAGGGCCCAGACACTGGAAGACCGTAACGACCGTTACGCCTTCCCCAGGACTCGCTCGATGGAATGAGCCGGGGCCATAATCCTGTCAAAGGCCGCGCAGACCATGAAAAAAGTCGAGGCAATCATTCGCCCCTTCAAGCTGGACGACGTGAAGATGGCGCTGGTGAATGCCGGCATCGTGGGCATGACCGTCACCGAGGTGCGCGGTTTTGGACGCCAGAAAGGGCAGGTTGAGCGCTATCGGGGCTCGGAATACACCGTCGAATTCCTGCAGAAACTCAAGCTCGAAATCGTCGTGGACGAGCCTCAAGTTGAGACGGTGGTCAATGCCGTGCAAGAAGCCGCCCGCACCGGTGAGATCGGCGACGGCAAGATCTTTGTCTCCCCCGTTGATTCGGTGGTGCGCATCCGCACCGGCGATCGCGACAACACTGCGATCTGAAGCCCTCAGGCATTGGTGCGCTGCACCACCTCCTCAATCAATCCTGTCCAGGCGCTGGAGTCCAGCTCGGCTTTGGGGCCCAGCCACAGCAGGTATTCGTGATTGCCAGCGGCACCGGTAATTGGTGATCCCACCAACCCCTGCGGAAACCACTGCAGGGGCTCTGCTGCTGCTGCCACCAAAGCGATGGCATCTGCGTGGGCTTTGGGGTCGCGCACGACGCCGCCTTTGCCCACCCGCTCGCGGCCCACTTCAAACTGCGGCTTCACTAGCAACACCGCTTCGGTTTGCGGCCCACCAGCCAACAGCCCCTGCATCGGCTCCAGCACGCGCGAGAGGGAAATAAACGAGAGATCGGCCACCGCCAGATCGGGCTGGGGATCACCCGGCCCATAGAGATCCTCTGGCGTGAGGTGGCGCAGGTTGGTGCGCTCCCGCAACACCACTCGGGGGTCTTGGCGCAGGCTCCAAGCGGTTTGGCCATAGCCCACATCAATGCCATAGATGCGGCTGGCCCCGTGCTGCAGCAAGCAATCGCTGAAGCCACCGGTTGAGATGCCGGCATCAAGGCAACAGCGCCCTTCCACCTGCACCGGCAAAGCCTCCAGGGCGGCAGCCAGCTTCTCTCCACCCCTGGAGACAAAGCGGGGCGGCAACGTCACCTCTGGGACCGCTTCCAGCGAAATCTCATGGCCGGGCTTGTCGAGCACTGCATCACCGAGGCGCACCTTGCCAGCGCGAATCAGCTGCTGGGCCTTCTGGCGACTGGCCACCAGACCCAATTCCACCAGCCGTAGATCGAGCCGCTGCCGACGTGCCATTTGCTGATTCCATCACAGATCGCAACACCAAATCCGAGGAAATCCAGACGGTCACCTGCCAGCTGAAAAATTCCGACGAAGATCAATTCGCTGCAGAGAGTCGATGGCCGACCCACTCCGCAAACTTGCCGACGCCGAGGCCGTGGTGGCTTTCCCGGAGAGGCTTCTGCCGGGCAGTTTTGTGAGGCTGGACCACCACCCCAGCGACCTGCCGGCGTTTGAACTGATTCGCTGCCAAGGGCGGCGCTGCTGGGTGCGTCAGCAGGCCTGGGGCCCAGCGATCCAATGGGAAGTGGCCCGCCGCAGTTTGAGCCCCGGGTAATTTGGTCGATTGGCCGAGCAAAACCCTTGATCGAGCGCTACACCCTGCCGGAGATGGGCGGGATCTGGACGGAAGACGCCAAGTTCCAAAGCTGGCTGGACGTTGAAATCGCTGTCTGCGAAGCCCAGTCCGAGCTGGGCCGCGTGCCTGCTGAAGCACTCGCCACGATCAAGAACAAAGCAGCCTTCAGCCGCGAGCGGATCCTCGAGATCGAGGCCGAGGTGCGCCACGACGTGATCGCCTTCCTCACCAACGTGAACGAACACGTGGGTGATGCCGGGCGCTACATCCATGTGGGCATGACCAGCTCCGATGTGCTCGACACCGGCCTGGCGCTGCAACTCAAGGCCTCGGTGAAGCTGCTGCGCAGCGAGCTCGACAAGCTCGCAGAAGCCATCCGCGTGCAAGCACGGGCCCACAAAAACACCGTGATGATCGGGCGCTCCCATGCCATCCACGGCGAGCCGATCACCTTTGGCTTCAAGCTGGCCGGCTGGCTCGCGGAGACCGAGCGCAACATCAAACGCCTCAAGCGTCTGCAGAAGGCCGTCAGCGTGGGCCAGATCAGTGGCGCCATGGGCAACTACGCCAACACCGAACCGCAGATCGAAGAACGGGCCTGTGAGCTGCTGGGGCTTCGGCCCGATCCAGCCAGCACCCAGGTGATCAGCCGCGACCGCCACGCCGATTACGTGCAGACCCTGGCCCTGGTGGGCACGGCCCTAGAGCGCTTCTCCACAGAGATTCGCAACCTGCAGCGCAGCGATGTGCTCGAGGTGGAAGAGGCCTTTGCCAAGGGGCAAAAGGGCAGCTCAGCCATGCCCCACAAACGCAACCCGATCCGCAGCGAACGCATCAGCGGCTTGGCGCGGGTGCTGCGCAGCTACACCGTGGCAGCTCTGGAAAACGTGGCGCTGTGGCACGAGCGCGACATCAGCCACAGCTCGGTGGAGCGCATGATGCTTCCTGATGTCAGCGTCACCCTGCATTTCATGCTGCGGGAGATGACGAAGGTCGTGAGCGGTCTGCAGGTCTACCCCGACACCATGGAGCGCAACATGAACCGCTACGGCGGTGTGGTGTTCAGCCAAACGGTGTTGCTGGCCTTAGTGGACAGCGGCATGAGCCGCGAAGACGCCTACCGGCTGGTGCAGGGCCATGCCCATTCCGCCTGGAATGTCGAAGGCGGCAACTTCCGCAAGGCGCTCGAGAACGATCCCGCAGTCACCGATCGCATCAGCGCTGAGCGCCTGGCCGATTGCTTCAGCACCGAGCGGCATCAAGCCCAGCTCGACACCATCTACGCCCGCTTGGCAATCTGAGCGATCGGCGTTGGCGCGCCAGTTCGCCCGGTTGAGGGAGTCATCCACGATCTGCGCCGGACTTTGGCGCGCGGGGTGGTCAACAACCCGAGGCTCTTCGAGCCAGGGACAGGACCGTTCCCCCCGTTGACTCTCTAGCCAAGCCAACGCAACCCGTAACCATCACAAATCCGGAGCCTCAAGCGTCCGCGCCCTCGGCTAGGCAATAAAAAAGGCGCCCAGCCGAGGGCACCTGTTTTGTCCGATCGCTTTTTAGAAGCGGCCGTACGAAAACAGTACGGGTCCACCTGCCCTCTAAAGGTCCAAGTTGATACCAACACGCGTTCAGGCAGCAGGGAGCGTTTCACAGGGGCCTGCCTGCCTTAGGTCAGCTGTTGGGCCCGCTGCCGGCCAGTTGCAGCACCAATTGGGTGCCACTGGCCAGGGCCATGGCTTCGATTTCCTCGATCGGACCTTGCAGCCATCGGGCCACATCAAGCATGGTCCGAAGCTTCATGGGTTGGGCCAAGGCACCGCTGAGGCTGGCGGGGATCTCGCCGCAGGCTTCCAGCCAGAGCATCCAGTCGCTGCCATCCTCCTCGAAGGGGATCTGCAGGGTCACCTGCAGCCGTTCACTTGGATGCAGCAGGGTGGTGCTGCTGACGCGCTTCCCGTCGCTGAGGCGGAACAACACCTGCCAGCCGCCTTTTTCAAAAGCACCGGTCGCCTGCTCGGGCAAGGCCAAGGGCCTGACCATGGCACTTCTGGCAAGTGTGCCCGGTCGTCCTACAGCAGCCTGATTAAGGCTCGCCCAGCACATCGCTCCAACTGAGTGAGCTGACTAAGGAAAGCTTCAGAGGCAAATCACCATTTCAGGGGATCAAACCTCGCAGGGTTCCAGCAATGGTGAAGAGGTCCGGGAGAGATTCCACTACCCCTTTAAAGCAAATGACCAACTTCCAAAAAGCAGTTGCTTCGCTTGCTTGTGGTGCCATTGCTGTTCTTATCACCACCGCTACCTATGCGAGCCCATCTCAAGCTTCGCCCGTAGACGAAGCAGCCAGGCAGTTCGAGCAGTCCTATTGCTTCACTACTTCTGGCGCTGACCGATGGAAAGCTTGCCGCTGAACCGCCGCGGTGTTGGCGTTGCATCCATCAGCAATCGGCCCGTCCAGCTGGCGCCTTAACTCAACTCATCCAACAGGCTGTTGAGCTTGTGCTCAATCGCTGCGATCGGGTCCACAGCTGGATCGCCTTCGCCCAAGTCTTTGATGCTCCAAAAGCAGATCGCCTCTTCCCAGGCAGGGAAGAGGGCCTGCACCATCGGCCGGTGGGCATCTTCATCAACAGCCACCACCCGATCAGCGCTCTGCAGCAGAGCTTCCGTCACTTGCCGGGGCATGGCCAGCTCGTCAACCACGAGGGAAATGCCCCGTTGCTCCAGAGCCTCAATCGCTTCTGGCGCCATCGCACCCACATTGCCGCAGCCGCTATGAACGTTCAGGCCGGCGGAGCTGGCCTGCAGCCGATCGCTCAGCCCGCGCTGCTGAGCCTGGGCGTTGAACCATTCCTGGGCAAAACGGCTGCGGAAGTAATTGCCGGTGCAGAGAAAGAGAACGCGAGTCATCGTCTTGGCAAATCAAACGGCAACGCCAACGCGCAGAGCCTGTTGCCACGACACGCGCAGCTGCAGCAGGAACAACGCTGAGGCCAGAATCAGCCCGAGCATCGCCAGCACAAACAGGGGCACCAGCGCCAGGGTCAGATCGATCTGGCTGATCACGCTGATGAACAGGATCGCGATCACCAGCGAGATGATCATCACCACCAGCGTCAGCAACGTGATGGCTTGCATGGTGAGCCGCAAACGCCGTTGCAGAACACGCAGTTCACAAGCGATCTGATCAGCACTGACCAGATCCTCTCCGGTGTTACGCACGGCATGCAGCACCCGGTAGCGCTCAACGATCTTGAGCCGTTGAGTGGTCATCACACCCATCAGCCCGCCTACACCCACCAGCAGAAATGCCGGCGCCATCGACAAGCGGATGGCATGGGCCAATGACTCAGCAGCCGCAGTTGCTGGTTGCGCCATAGCGAGGAGCATCGTTCTGGCTAGCGACAGGTCCAAGCTGATCAAGCAGGCTTAAGCCTGAGCAAACGAGCGGCTTCCAGCTCAGCGGTTGATCTCCGTCAGCCGCGGTTGGGCGCAAATCAGCCGGATGCCGTAGAGCCTGACCGCTCCCTTCCTCGAGGGACTGCCATCGGCAACGCTGATCTCACAAGGGCCCGCCTGATGGGAAATGGCAGCACCAGCAGCGATGAAAATTCCCGCCAAGCCAGCAACAACGCTGGCCATCATGAATTGGGTTGAGCGAGGCATGGATCTCCACCCGACATCTCCAGCGTCGCTCGTAACTCAGCGGCTGTGATCCCCTGTTCTGGTGAAAAGCAGCTGAGCGTTGATGAAGTTATCTCCACCCTTCCACTGATGGGCCATGACAACGTTCAGGGCGCTTTGAACCGCCGTTTCAATCAGGCGGGGGGCTGTGCAGATTTGCCTGAGGATTGCTGGCGCTTCTTTTGATTGAGGGGCGTGCCTCTCCACTTGAGATTGTTTCTCCTGGATTCCAGCTTGAAAAGCTGGCGCCTGGCTTCTCGGCCCAGGTCGCTATCAGGTCCATGGAGAAGCAGGCGTGCTCTCCAACGGGCCATGATCCGCTCCAACAGCTCCTGTTCATCCAGGGGTTGTTGGAAAGTCTTTGGCTGAAGAGTTTCCATTTCTGGAGAACAACCATTTGAAATTCAACCTAAGGAGCTAAATCAAAGCTCAGCTTTGTTCACCGTTGATTTATGCACTATCAGTATCAAGGTCTCGCCACCTAGCCACCAACGTCTTCCGGGTGGTCCCGAGCCCAAGACGCAAGACCTCAGTAGGCGCCGCTGACTCAGGAAAGTCTCAGAGGCAAATCACCATTTCAGGGGACCAAACCTCGCAAGTTTCCAGCGATGGTGAAGTCATCCGAGAGGAAGGCCTATGAACAACGCAATTAAATTCCTGGCCGGCACCATCGGCGCTGCCGCCGCAATCACCGGACTGGCCATGGCCAAACCAGAGCCTGCTCATGCAGGCGAACAAGCCAAGCAGTTCGAGCAGTCTTATTGCATCACTAGCTCTGCTGCTGAGCGCTGGAAAGGCTGCCGTTGGACCGCCTGGCCATTCACCCATTTGGGGGGAAGCGGGGAACCCTCAACGGCAGTGATGGTGGAGCGATGAAACTCCTCCACGAAATCTTCGGCACTGGCCCCCTGGTCGTCACTCTCTCCCTGCTGGCCTGCATCGGGTTTGCGGCTTACAGCCTGGAGCTGGCGCCAACGGCTTATCAACGCCTGGAGATCGAGAATCGCTTCCGCTGATGGCTTTCTACCTCTCTTGCATCAGGTGGTGGCTGCTCCTATTGCCTGCAGCTGTTGCCGTTTGGCTTTTGCCCGCCGCGTTGACTGCCTACGTCCGCTTCTATTGCCAAATCGGGTTCAAGGGTGCTGAGTGCGCTCAGCTCTCGTTGAAGGATCAGCGGCGCAGAGCAGCGAGGCTGGCGCAATGACGCGAAAGCTGTACTGGCTGGCGTTCAAGGTCGGCGATGAATACAAGCTCAGCCCGTACCGATGCGAATCACGGCAGGACGCAATGCGTCATGGCATGGAGCATGTCTTGGATCGCGAGCTCGTCGCTGTGTTCTCAGAGGATGCTGGCTTCACCGTCGACGAAATGCTGGACCTAGCCACCTTCATGCAGCGGCCCGGATCGGTGTTCCTGCGGCCAGAGGAATGAGCTGCCCAGGCACATGGCGTGGTGTCACCACTGTCGATGGAGCTGGTTGAGCAGGGAGGGTTGCGCTGGTCGCGTTGAGCACCTCAAACAGTCCGCTGAGCCGGATGGTGGCCTCACGGATTGACCTCGCTGCAATCACTGACTCCTCGGTGTCCTCACAGGCGGTGGCAAGGTCAACAACCAGCCCCATGTGCTCCTGCAAGGCCTCGGCAAGATCCGGGTGCATCGCTGATGCGGGCAGTTGGTGCCGAGAAAGTAGCTGCTTTCAGATCGTTTGCGATGCCTTGAAGATCACATACGCCTTAGCGCTCAATCAACCAAGACGTCAGAGCTGCAGGACCTCGGCAGGCACCGCTGACTCAGGAAAGTCTCAGAAGCAAATCACCCTTTCAGGGGAGCAACTCTCCTGGGGTTCCCGCGACATTGATGACAGAGCTTCATCAATAGATGACTTCAAAACAACAGCATTACGCACGATCAGCTTTTTCTGATGGTGCCACAAAGCTAGGTATTTCGATTCTGCAAACAGCAAAGCAGCCGGATAAGGCATTAAAACACGGCCGTTATTTTGGCATCCCAGGGAGCACCAAACTGGCAAAAGAAATCCTAGAAAGAGCTCTGGCCACTCCAAAAATTCAGGCGCTACTTGCCAACCGGCCTTCACCACAATGGCCAGACCTTGAGCAAATGGCTGCTATGCCCAAAGGGAGCCTTGGATGGTGCGTCCATCGCCGCCTGGAGAAGCTTGGAATTTCTTTCTTGGTGGAGCAATCACAGGTGAAAGAATCCCAAACAGATGAAGAATACGTGGTAACCAGAGGTGCACGTTTGCACGAAATTCACCACACGATTCTTGGCCTTCCGATCACAGTTGCAGGTGAAGCTGCTGCAACGGCGTTTTATGCAAGCACTGGCTCAAGTCCGTACCATATTGGAGTTCTATCGTCATGGATGCTGCGAGGCGCCTACGAGCCCAGTGAGCGTCGATTAATCTGGGATGCCATCGGTTTTGGCATTGCAGTTGGTCAAAAGGTGCCTGAACTTTTCTCGCCTCGCTGGGAAGATGGCTGGGAAAAATCGATCATCGATTGGCAGGATGAATTAGGTATCACCGAGCTGCTGAAATCGTCTCCATTCCAGGATGAATTTGCAAACATCTATGGATTAACTCTTTAGTGATCCAGCTCTGAAATGGCTAGCGCTCGCCGCCCCTGCAGAAGCAGGGGCTTTTCATTGGCAATTCACCCAAACGGGGGAAGCGGGGAACGCTGAGCTCAAGCGACGTTGGAAACACGCGAGAGAACCCAATGTCCAGACCTACCTCGTCCATTCGTGAAGCGATTGCACCCAGCCCAACCAAGGGAGTACCCATTCGCACTTTTGTTATTTGCATCGCGGCACTTGGGTTATTCGGTTTAACGCTCTCAGCAATGGATGCACCTACTAACGCACCCGTTGCTCCCCTCTCTGAAGCAGAACAGCGAGCTGCCAAAGCCCATGCAGACAACCTTTGCCTGATGAGTGAGCAAAGCGGGAACGACTTAGCGCAGACCATTGCAGGCCTGCCTGACATGGCAGATGTCGCTGACCCAACACTGCAATTCGATAGGGAGACGCGCTTTGTCCCCGCCGGAACTGAGATGGCTAGGCAGCGGGGCTGCGTCTAACGACTCGACAGCTCTATTCGTTGGCGCTCAAGGTTGGCGATACCCACAGGCTCAGCTCCTACCGCTGCGATACACGCGAGTAGGCCATTCACAACGGGGCTTGAGCACGTCTTGGACCGTGAGCTGGTAGCGGCTCCAGGGGAAATGACGAGCCAAGGCTGGGTTCCATGCCTAGACCTAAATCAACTTTTTGGACGCTACGGAGATGAAGCTCCGCACTGCTCTCGTTGCTCTCGCTGTCATGACAGGGCGGCCTCCCGGCGTTCGCTTGCGACAACTGCTTAGATCCCAAAGTTCACAGGCTTTGCCTAGATGCCCAGGACTACCCCAGCTGCGTTGAAAGGATGAAGGGCGATGACGCCTCCACAGCCAACGGTGACAGTTAGGCGTCGACGTTAAACTGCAGGCGTGAAGCTGGAACACGGCTACTGGTGTTTCTGAGTGCGAGCATCATGCGCGAAGATTTTCCGGCTCAATGCGTCGCACCCTGTTTGCTGCGCTTGTCTTGCTGGCTTGTGGCACGGCAGTCGCCGCCCCTTGGCGCACCTTTGAAGAGGCCAGCAGTTGCCGTGGTGCGGTGATCTGGCAAGCGTTGCGGCGCAATGCTGATGGCCGTCATCTGGCGCCATGGCGCACACCATGTCCAGTCCAGCAACAGGGAACGGTTGAATTTGATTGCACTGAGCGACGCCTGCGTTACCAGCAGCAGGCCTGGCATCCCGGCGATTGGATCGAGCCGATAGCTGGGGACCTCGATGCTCAGCGCCTGGAGCGGGCCTGCGGCCCGATCTGAACCGAGTCAGCCGTGCTCCACCCAGAAGGCCAGTAGCTGCTCGTATGACGGAGCCATTGGGGCTTGATGAGCGACCAAGAAGTTGATGATGTCTGGCTTCCGCTTGGGCTTACTTCGCCCAGGAAGATTCATCCGTGTAGCAATCGCTTTCAACTCGGGCACTTTCAGGCTGGTCAGCTGTTCTGCTGAAGCGGGTGGCAGTGAGCGGAAATTGGCTGGGGCAAGAGCCTTTGCTTCCAGTGCGCCCCTGAGTTCCTGTAGCCCTTGGGCTGTATCAGTGATGTGCTGACCAACCAGCCTGGCCAACTGACGATCCGTTTCATTGACTGCCGAGACAGCAGCCCTGAGTTCAGTAGCTAGTCCCATCGGTCAGCTCCTTGGTGTCTGCCTTTGGGAGGTCCTTGGAAGCACGCATGAAGGCAAGGAACTTCGAGAAGACTCCAATCAGGTTGAACCAGTTCCTGATGCCGCCCTTGAACTCGTCCATGGCCAGCTCCAGTTCATCGGTCGCTGCCTCCATCCCTTCCAGCGTTGATGCGTAGCTATCGAGGATGGTGTTCAGCTCTGCCTTCTGCTTGAGGAGCAGCCCAGCCTGTTCTGCGAACTCACGAAGCTTGATCTCCTGGTCCTGAACGATTGCCAGTTGTTTATCGCGCTCAGCCTTAATGCGCCCACGGCTCATGTTGAGGCTGATCGCTGTCTTACGTAGATCGACGTATGTCTTCCGGAGAGCCTGTGGCTCTGGGTTTTGAGGGAAGCGAGGCTCAGTAATTGAGTAGGACTTCATCCACGGTCAAAAACGGCGTCGCAAACATATGGCGATAAGACCAGAAAAAAGGCTGAAAGCAAGCGAATTCTGCTTGGCAATCAATGAATGAAAAGCCTGCTCTGCCAGCCTTCCAAGCTTTAATTTTCCACTGCAGCGAGGAAATGATGAAGGGCGATGACGCCTCCACAGCCAACGGTGAGAGTTAGGCGTCGAAGTACTGAGACGAAGGACTTTTCCAGTCAGTCACTGGCGGCTCGCATCGTCGCCGGATTCAGCGAGTCATCCACAACGCCTTCAACCACCGCTTCCTTCACGGGGAAGCAAAAAGCAGTCCAAATCCAGCAGCCGCAAATCAGGCAAACCTCAGCTGCACAGCGTTTTTCTGGCTATCTATCAACAACCGACGAAGAGTTATTTTTACCTTGAATTAACGCAGAAGTTAGCGCATTTTCATCGTCAAACAGGCTCCAGGTCAGGTCGCGCTGCAGCAGGTGCAGCCCACAAGCCATCAACGCAAACCCTTCGCCGATGTCGTGGTCGCCAATCGAAGCCACTGTCCTGGCAATGGTCAGGTGGTCTGCCCAAGTGACTGGAGGCATCTGATTTCATCTCCTGGGGCCAGTCTCGCCAGGAACGACAGCAGCAATCACCCAAGTGCCTACCCCGTGGTGCCGAGCTTGAGCCGCAAGGCCTCGGCAAGCGGCGTTGAAGACGCCAGAGCCCCGTGCTGACGGGGTCACCTGCTCTTCACCAGAACTGTTCCGAAGGCTGACCAGCGGATGACCAGAGCTACAAAAAGTCAGCGGGGATCGTGTGGTCATCGGCGGAATCCACGCCGTTCACACACATAGGAGCGAGATCAATGTCGTTCTGGAATTGGCTGTCAAAGGCCGCTCACACAGTTACAGCCCCTTTAAGGGTTATTGCAGCAGCACCAGTTGCCGCCCAACGATTTATTGGCAATGGAGTAACAGCATTGGCGGCGGGGAAGCCAGTGGATCAAGCCCTGGCGGAAGGGGCAAGTGCTACAGCAGAGGGCTTTAATGATGATGTCTCCACTACTTTTAAGATCAAGGAAGTCACTCAGATTGTCAACGAGATAAAAGATGGAGACCCTAAAAAGCTGAGTCAAAGCATTGATAAAATCGCTGATAACTTCACAGCAAATGCTTGGTCTACAGGCAAGAGATTCCTAGATAGCACTAAGCTAACCAATCTTCAGAAGACGCAAGAAGATGCGGTCAAGAGCTTTCAGAAAGGCGACATCGCAGGAGGGATTGAAAAGACTTTAAACCTCAATCCCCCTCAACAACGGGGTGACGAAGACCATTGAAAATCCCGAGCAGATTCAAGCCCCATCTGGTGAATCTGTCGCAAAAGTCGCCCTGCTCCCACTGGACTACAAAACAAAAGGATTTGCCTCGAAGATACTGGCTGTTACGGATAGCATGGGGCTAACAAATGTCGAGAAGTCAATAACCAATGGATGGAATGCATTGGTACAAGGAAAGATTGCCGAGGCCAGCCAGAACTTCATGAGTGCGAATCCTTTAATTCATACCACCAACGGCCTTTCTGATGGGAGCTATTTCTCCAACCTTTCAGCCCCTGATAAAGAGAAAGTGTTGGCACTAATGGAGAAGGGAATCACCAGCAAATACGGCTTGAATCTTGACATTAAAGCCAAGGTCGCCTCTGATTATGGTCAGGCAAATGAAATCAGAGAGGCCATCAAAAATGTATTGGATGGCAACTTTGACAAGGTATTCAATCCAACAGATCCTGTTTACTCCGACTTGCTTAAAATTGCAGGCCACAAAGGCAATGCAAGCCTAGCCAGCGCCGATGTCGACGAGTCTTTTGAAACTACCGAACTTGCTCCCAACATCAATCCAAAAGAATTCAGCAAGCCTTATCAGGAATTCATTTCGACCGAGGCTAATTCCCTAGCTGATGTTCCTGATGAATCCACTGGCAATTTCACAAGCACTGTTCGTGAATTCTTTGGCCAGTCTGATTCACTGACTGGAAATGCACTTGCCAGAGCTGATCAAGACGGCTCTGATTGGTTCCAAATGCATCACGACGATGGAATCATGGATGGCTACCTAGATGTTGGAGCCGATGCATCCGGCTTTGATTCCTTCCTGCTTCAAAATGGATCTGATTCGATCGCTCCGATCGCAGAACCTTTTGCAGATGCTGCCGCGATTACAAACCTTGTGGCCGGCAAATCCAGCCCCATGGAAACTGCCACCGACCCACTCGTCGCTGCAGGTCCACTGGATGCGGTGAAGGTGGACGAGCCTCGGAACAACGATTTCTGAGTCACCCCAGCTGCCCCTGCTTCGGCAGGGGCTTTTTTATGCCAGCTGGATCACGCAACGCCTGCCACGTGCTCCTGAGCCTGAACCGCAAGACCTCAGCAGGCGCCGCTGAACCGCAGTGGTGAAGCTGGAATACGGCTACTGACCTTTCTGAACGGGTTCGGCATCATGCGCGCAGATTTCCCGCCGCAATGCGTCGCCTGCTGTCTGCTGCTGCAAGCGCGTCACTGCTACTGGCGCAGGCGCCCGTCTTGGCAGAAGGCAGCGCTGATGACATCGGGGTGATGAACGTCAGCCTCAAGGACAGCATCAAGCCACGCTTTGGGTTCCAAGGTCAGACGCAAGGCGCAGGTACTCCTAACGAAGCTGGCATTGGCGGCTTCTTCCCTCTGTCAGTTAGCGAGAACGGTGTCTTCTTCGTTGATGCCCTAGCCAACGCCAACTTCAGCGATTTCTCAGGCACCAGCTCAATCGTCGATACCGCGGTTGCTGGTACCACCATCAGCACCTCAACCCGTCTTGGTTACCGCTGGCTCAATACCAACCGCAGCTGGATGTTCGGCATCAATGGCGGTTACGACAGCCGCCCGATGAACTCAGGACCAACTGTTTCAGGCATCAAAGTTGGCCGCTCCACAAGTCCGACAAACTCAGCGACATCTGCTACTGGGACAGTTAGTAGCCAGGAGAGTTCAATCTCTGCACGCACCACAAACTCTGGTTCAACTTCTATAAAAAAGAACGTCGACAACCATAGGTCGGTTTTCTATCAGCAAGTTGCGGCGAATATTGAGGCAGTTTCAAATAGCTGGAACTTTAATGCCTATGCGCTAGTACCCATTGGAGATACTCAACAACGATTAAACTCACATTACGATTCAGCTGCACTCGATAAATATGGAATTGATGTTGGCTACTTCATCACCCCTGAACTGAACGCTTCAGTTGGATACTATTACCAAACAGGAGACGAACCCTGCACAAAAGCAGGCGGGGCAAGCCCTGACGGGTCAGGAGTTCTCGCGAAACTAGGCTATGAACTCACAGAAGGTTTAACGCTAGGTGCTGAATTGTCATACGATCATGCTTATGAAACACGTGTTTTAGGCAAACTCAGCCATCGATTCTCAGCAGTAAAATCAAGCAAAACAGAAAAGAAAGAGCCGTCCAATATTCCAGTGATTAAGTCGCTCACTCAAACACCATCGAATCGCAATATTGGTGTCTACGACCCAGCTGCATGTATCCAAAAGGGAGGGCAGTGCGATCCCAAAAGTCCCCAATGCTGCAAGCATGGGCCCTCCGGGGAGCCTCTCGACTGCGGTTTGGTACTTTTTAGCGGATATTATTGCGAATGCTCCGATTGCTTCCTTTAGACACTCAGTCATTATTTAACCGCTGAACTTCCACTTGGCGCCTGCAGGAATAGCAGGGCCTTGCTTCAGATCCTTTGGCTCCTTGTTGCTGATGCGCCAGGTCGGAACCACACAGTCTTTGAAGTCACCATGCTGCAGCGTGTGCCTGAGTGAAAACCAGGGATTCAATGCCTCATGAAGCTTTCAGTGTGTGGGGCTACTTTTGTTTTAAGTGAAAAGATAGAAGTGCTGGCTGTTATGAATAATGTATGCCAGTCAGATCCACCCCAGTGCAAATTCGCAGTGTGCTCGGGAATTTCAATAGTTCCAAGGTGTTCTGCTTTTGGGTTGAAAATCCAGAGACCTTTTGGCCCTGTCACCCAAATATTTCCAAGCTCATCACACTTCATCCCATCGGGGATACCGCCTTCGATAACACCAGTGCCAATGTTTTCTGCAAAACGCTTTCTGTCGTAGAGACTTCCATTGGGTGCGACCTTGTAAACATCAATCAAAGCTCTTGGTGAATCGTTGATGTAGAGCAATGACTCATCAGGTGAGAAACACAATCCATTGGGCTGCTCGTAGCAATCTTTGTCGACAAGAAGCTCTAGATGTTTGCTGGGGCTGATTCTGAAAACCCCTTGAAAATCCAGGTCCTGGTCACGTTCTTCGCCAAATCCTGGCATTCGACCATAGGCAGGATCTGAGAAATAGATTGATCCATCTGCTCGGATGCACACATCATTTGGACTATTCAATTGCTTGCCTTCAAAGTGAGCTGCTAAGACCTCTCGATCGCCATCCCCTTTCTCCATAACAAGTGATGAAGTCAGGTGTTCACATACGACAAGATTTAGATCTGCGTCATAAGTCATTCCGTTGCATTTATTGGATGGATTGCGTTCTTCCAGTACTGTCCCACTTGACAGATATTTATGGCGTGCATTTCCGGGCACATCGGAAAAAAGAAGGTGACGATCACGTGGATGCCAAATCGGACCTTCTGTGAATTCAAAGCCAGATGCAACACGCTGAATCACAACTTCTTTGTCAATGAGGCTCCATAGCTGATCTGAATAGCACTGGATCATGGGATCAACTCCTGCTTGCTCATATGGTTGATTCTTTCTTCTTGATAGCTAGCTGCAACTCAGGTGGCTTTGATGGATCGGCTTTGTCGGCTGTCTTGTGCCCCCTACTTCAGCGGGGGCTTTTTTGTTGACCGCTGTCCCGTCTAGGTGGGACACCAAAGATGGTTCATTCGGGGGGTTACGGGGAACGCTGTCTGCAACGACAGTGGACCCATGGAAAACAAGATCTACTGGCTGGCGTTCAAGGTCGGCGATGAATACAAGCTCAGCCCCTACCGAAGCGAGTCCGGAAGACCAGCCCAGTGATCAGGGGCAGTAAAAACTCAGTGCTGAACTAACTTTTTCAGTCAATCACTAGCTGCTCGCATCGTGGCCGGGTTCAGTGAGTCATCCACAACTCCTTCAACCACCGCTTCCTTCACGGGGAAGCGGTTGATCATTTGCAGAGCGCGGCGGCCATTGCTGCGCAACTCTTCACTCACAGCGGGGCAATAGGGAAGCTGCGCCAACAGATCAACCGTGCGCCGCAACAACCGAACCACATCGCCTTCATCCAGTGAGGTGTTGGCGATCAGATCGCTCCAGCTTTCCCCCTCAGCCCAAGCTTTCACCAAACCCATCAGATCCGGCTCCCACCACACAGGGAACACCACCGCATGGATCTCCTGCTGACGCAGCAACTCGCGGCGTAGTCCCCTGAGGTCGTGGAGTGTTTCTTCTGCCTGGGGAGGCGGTGGATAGGCGCTCCAAAGATCCGGACGGCTCACCTCGGTCGAGATGGCCTCGAGCACGGAGGCCAAATCAGCCGGCGGCAGCTCATCGCAATGGCCACTCATCAGCGCCAGGCCGAGCCACAGCTCGTTGTCACCACGCAACGCCGCCACAGTGCGGCCCACCTCGGTGGGATCGAGCTCATCGAGGCAGCCGAAGTGCTGCAAGATTTCAATCAGAGACAGGAACGTCTCCCAGTGGCGGTTGGCGCGGCGGTGGAGCAGCTGCTGGCGCTCGGCGATCTCTTCTTCCAGCTCCTCCATGCGGCGCCGCTGTTTTTTGAGCTGCTTGCGGTCACCCCAGCGGTGGGCGGGATGCAACTCCAACTCCTCCTCCAGCGCCCGCACCAACTCCGCCTGATCGCTCACTTCCCCAGCCAGGTCGTATTGGGGGGTGTGCATGTCATGGCGCTTGGCCATGGCCGCCACCGCTAACGCCAAACCTCCGCTGGGCTGATCGCCATGGCGCAGCTCACCGGGCCGCTCCATATCGGGGCTGGCCACATCGTTGACCTGCAGGCAGCTGAGTTCGGCATGCAGGCCAACGACTGCATTGCAGGGCACCACGATCCAAACGTTGTCTTCCGTGAGGCACTGCAACAGGGGGAATTGCCCCGGGCCATCGAGTTTGTCGACGATCACCGCAGCCGCCACGCCACCGCGCAGTTGCGGTGCCTTCAGGCTCACCAACGTGCCGGGGCTGGCGAACTGCAAGGCCAAGGTGAGCTCATGGGCCAGGGTTTCCTCGGCCTGTTGCTGCAGGATCCGCAGCAAGCGGCGCTCTTCCCGCAAACGGCCGCGCTGCTTCTCGTAGTCCTCAAAGTCTTCCCAAGGCACATCAGGAACGGTTTCTCCCAGCAGCTCCAGCTGCTGGCGCAGTTCGGCGATGCGGCTTTGGTCTTCCGCTAGATCAAGGGTGGCCAAGTAGCGACCAAAGCTGCGCTCCACCAGCTCTTTGGCCTTGGAGAGCTCATAGCGCTGCAGCAGGTTCAGCACCATGCCGTAGCTGGGCGTGAACTGGCTCACCAAGGGGTCCGGCGGGCTGGTGGCGAGCTGGCCGGCCTCCCGCACGCCTTCAAAGCGGCTCTGCATCGTGACCACATAGCCCTGGGTGTCGAGACCGCGGCGGCCGGCGCGGCCGGCCATCTGCAGAAACTCACTGGCCATCAGCGGCCGGTGGCCGTTTTCAGTGCGCTTGGAGAGCGCTGAAATCACCGTGGTTCGCGCCGGCATGTTGATGCCAGCCGCCAGGGTTTCGGTTGCAAACACCACCTTCACCAGCCCGCGCTGGAAGAGCTGTTCGATCAGTTCTTTCCAGGCCGGCAGCACCCCGGCGTGGTGGGCGGCCACACCGCGCAACAGGGCCTCGGCATGGACGCCATCGCGCACCGCTTCTGGGGAGGTTTGGGCAAACGCCTCGAGCGCCAAGCGCAGTTCACGGGCTTCCTGCTCATTCACCAAGCTGGCCTTGAGCAGATCGCGCACGGCCTTATCGCAGCCGCGGCGGCTGAACAAAAAGACGATGGCCGGCACCATCTGTCGCTCGACCAGCTGGGCCACCATGAAGCCCATCGAGGGCGGCTCTGGCTGGGGCGGCTTGGGGTTTTTGCCGCGGCGGTGATGCCCTTTGGGCGCGCGCCACACCTTGCAGTTGGGATGCAAACCGGTGCCCTTGTCATTAAGCAGCGGATGCAGGCCTTTGGCACTGCAGAAACTGAACTGCAGCGGCACCGGCCGGAAGTCGCTGACGATCAGATCGGCCGGGCCATGGACCTGTTCAATCCAGTCGGTGAGCTGCCCAGCATTGGCCACGGTGGCGGAGAGGCCCACCAGCTGAATTGCAGGCGGGCAGTGAATGATCGATTCCTCCCACACGGTGCCCCGCTGGGAATCATTCATGTAGTGGCACTCATCGAGCACCACGGCTTCCACCCCTTCCAGGGGGTCATCACCGTCTTCGATCTCCGCATAAAGCATGTTGCGGAAGATCTCGGTGGTCATCACCACGATCGGGGCTTCGCGGTTGGCGGTGAGATCCCCCGTCATCAAGCCCACGCGATCGGCGCCAAACTGCTCGCGAAAGTCCCGCAGTTTTTGGTTCGACAGCGCCTTCAGCGGGGTGGTGTAAAAAACACGTTGGCCGTGGGCCAAGGCGCGATGGATGGCGTACTCGCCAATCAAGGTTTTGCCCGATCCGGTGGGGGCACTCACCACCACCGAATGCCCCTGGTTCAAGGCAGCGACGGCCTCCAGCTGGAAGTCATCAAGAGGGAACGGAAACAGCGCCGCCGGATCCAGTCCGCTGTTCGAGCTCAGAGCGACTCCACCATCCTGGGAGTCTGCAGTGGCGGCATTCATGGCTAGATCTTATGGGTGACCAGCCACCACAGCGAGTTCGGCGGCTGCGAACGTTCCAGATGGACCAGCCCGGTCAGCTGCGCAGCAGCGCTGATCAGGCCCTGTTGGATCTCGCCAGCAACGACACCTTGGGGTTGCTGGGGCACCCAGATCTCAATGCCGCAGCCCAAGCGGCCATTGCATCCAGTGGTGTTGGCAGCGGTGCCTCCCGGCTGATCAGCGGCAGCCGGCCGGAGCACGCAGAGCTTGAGCACGGCTTGGCCCAGTGGCTGGGACGCAGCCGCGTGCTGCTATTCCCCAGCGGGTTTCAGGCCAACATCGCCGCCCTGCAGCTACTGGCTGATCGCCACATGGTGGTGCTGGCCGACCGGCGCATCCACCACTCGTTGCTGGTGGGCGTGCGGGCCTGCGGCGCCAAGCTCGAGCGCTTTGGCCACAACAACCTCGAAGACCTCGAGCGGCGCCTGCACCAGCGCCAGGGCAGCCGCTGCGTGGTGCTCAGCGAAAGCCTGTTTTCGATGGAAGGCAGCAGCCCCGATGTGGGCGCACTAGCAGCGCTCTGCCAGCGCCACGGCGCCCCCTTGCTGCTCGATGAAGCCCATGCCCTCGGTGTTTTGGGCCCCGGTGGGCGCGGGCTGGGCCATGGGCTCGATGGGGTGAGCCTGCTGTGCGGCACCTTTGGCAAGGCCTTTGCCAGCGGCGGCGCGTTTTTAGCCTGCGGCGAATCGCTGGGGGAAGAGCTGCTGCAAACCAGCGGCGCCTTTCGCTACACCACAGCCCTAGCGCCACCCCTCGCCGCGGCGGCCGCCGCGGCCTTGCAGTTGATTGCCTCGCCTGAAGGTGATCAGCGGCGCCAGCAACTGCGCCAACACAGCGAGCTTTGGCGCGATTCGCTCAGCCGCGCGGGTTGGCCCCGCCCAGCCGGCGTTGGCCCGATCGTGGCGCTGAAGCTGGGGGATGACAGCCGGGCCCTCGAGGCCGCAGCCGCCCTGGAAGAGGAGGGCCTGCTGGTGGTCGCCATCCGCCCGCCCACCGTGCCCGAAGGTGAGGCGATGCTGCGCTTCAGCCTGCGGCCGCAGCTTCCCGAAGACGCGCTGAGCCGGGTGCTGGCAACGCTGGAGCCCTTCAAACGGTCGTGATCAAAGATGGACTCCACACCGCAGTGATGCGCCGTTGGGTTCTTCTTGGCAGCTGATCGGCATGCACGGCTGGGGCAGCGACCAGCGCAACTGGGACGCTTTTGAGCCCCACTGCCAGCAACGGGGCTGGCCGCTGCAACGGCTGGATCGCGGCTACGGCCGCTACCCGGAGCAAAGCGCCAGCTGGTTGCCGCAGGGCCGGCGCGCCCTGCTGCTCAGCTCCCTCGGCAGTCAGCTGGTGCCCAGCGACCTGCTGCAGCAAGCCGAAGCCGTGGTGCTACTGGCCAGTTTTGGCCGCTTTGTGCCGGCGGGGGCAGCGGGGCGGCCCTTGCAGCAGGCCCTGCGGCTGATGGATCAGCGCCTGGATGCTGGCGATCTGCTCGGCCTGTTTGCCGACTTCCGAATCAAGGTGGCCGAGCCCCAGGCCGTGGAGCACCTGCCCCCTGGCATCGAAGACGGCCCGATATCGACCGAGGGGCTGCAGCGCTTGCGCCAAGACCTGGAGCTGTTGCGCTGCTGCCAAGGCCTGCCCGGCGCCTTCCCAGAGCAAGCAGCCGTGCTGATCGTGGAAGCGATGGCCGACACCATCATTCACCCCAACAGCCGCGCAGCCCTGCGGCAGGAACTGCCCCAGGCCGAGCTGGTGGAGTTAGCCGGCGTTGGCCATGGACTGCTCAGCCCTGGGTTGTGCGAGCAGGTGGTGGGCTGGCTCGACGCGCTGCCTTGAACGCCTTTGCCCGAGGAGCGAGCTGCTATGCCCGCAACGCCCGGCTGCAACAGGCCGTGGCCTGGCGCCTAGCCCGCCATTGCCGTGATTTGCCGCTGCCTGAGGGCCCCGTGGTGGATCTCGGTGCAGGCTCAGGCAACTTGAGCCGGGCCCTCAGCGCCCAACGGCCAGGGCTCGATCCCCTGCTGGTGGACAACTGCCCGGAACTGCTGGCGGAGGCCGCCGTGCCAGCAGGCCGCTGCCGGCCATGGGATCTCAACGCCGGGCTGCCGCCAGAAGCGCGCGCAGCAGCATTGCTTCTGAGCAGCTTTGCCTTGCATTGGCTCAAGGCACCGGAGCAGCAGTTGCGGCACTGGTGCGAGCGGCTGCTGCCTGGTGGCTGGCTGGCCTTGGCGGTGCCGCTGCAGGGCAGCTTCACCAGTTGGCATCAGGCCGCCGAGGGCGCTGGGGTGGCCTGTTCCGCCTTGCCCTTGCCGCGAGAGCTGGATCTATTGGCGGCCCTGCCGCCGGGGTGCCGGCCGCACCGGCAGCAGCGGCTGCGCTTCAGCTGCCGCTATCCCTCAGCGATGGCGTTCCTCGCTGAGCTCAAACGCCATGGCGTCAATGGCGGTGCCAGCGCCCAGCTCAGCCCCACAGAACTGCGCCGGCTGCTCAAGCACTGGCCCATGCAGGAGCAGGATCAAGGGGTGAGCCTGAACTGGGATCTCTTGCTGCTGCTCGCTTGTCGTGATGAGCCCTAAACCCCGCCATCCCCATCAACTGGTGGTGGTGGGCACCGACACCGACGTGGGCAAGACCGTGATCAGCGCCCTGTTGGTGCAAGGCCTGGGCGCCCACTACTGGAAGCCGGTGCAGTGCGGTGATCTTGAGATCGGCGGTGATACAGGCCGTGTCGCCAACCTCTGCGGTTTGAGCGCAGCAGAACAACAGCAGCGGCTGCTCCCCGAGGCCTACCAGCTCAAAGCACCGGCATCCCCCAACCAAGCCGCTAGGGCTGAGGGCTTTGCCGTTGATCCAGCTCAGTTGAGCTTGCCGCCCGTGGACGGGCCTTTGGTGGTGGAAACAGCAGGCGGGCTGCTGGTGCCCCTGCGGGATGACTACCTGCAGATTCAACAGATCCAGCAATGGCAACGTCCGGTCCTGCTGGTGGCCCGCAGCGGACTGGGCACCCTCAACCACACGCTGCTGTCACTGGAAGCCTTGCAGCGCCGCCAGATCCCGGTGTTGGGGTTGATCCTCAATGGGCCCCGGCACCCAGCGAATCACCAAACCCTTTGCGCCATGAGCGGCACCACGGTGCTGGCGGAAGTGGAGCAGCAGCCAACACTTGATCAGCAGGCGTTGAGCCGCCTGTGGAGCAGCAGCGGCCTAGCTGAACGCCTGCCAAAGGCCCTAGAGGCCCGGGCTTGACTGCATGATGCCGCCGTCGGCAAAGATGCTGGTGGCGGTGATGTAGCTGGCTCCATCGCTGGCCACAAAGGCAGCCACAGAGGCGATTTCTTGGGGCTCAGCCATGCGGCCGAGGGGAATCGCGGCATCCAATTTGTCCAGCAAGGTCTTGTTGCCGGCGTAAGAGGCATTGATCGGCGTATCGACGGCACCAGGTCCGATGTTGACCATGGTGATGCCGTGGGGAGCCAACTCCACACCCGCGGTGCGGGTCAGCATGCGAACGCCTCCTTTGGAGAGGCAATAGGCGGTGTTGTTGGGCATGGGCCAGTCCTCATGCACCGAGGAGATATTGATGATGCGGCCGCCACCGCCTTGTTTGATCATCTGCTTAGCGGCGAATTGGGTGCCAAAAAAGGCACTCTTGAGGTTCACATCGAGAACCCTGTCGTAATCCTCTGGGGTGGTGTCGAGCACGGACGTGCGCGTTTCCAATCCAGCGTTGTTCACCATGATGTCGAGCCGGCCGTAGCTTGAAACGGCCTGATCAACAACGGCTTGGAGTTGATCGAGATGGGTGACATCGGCTTGAGCGCCCATCGCCTCACCACCAGCGGCCTTAATGGCGCTGATCATCTCGTCAGTGCGCTCGGGATGGGAGCGGTAGTTGACGACAACTTTGGCGCCGCGCTTGGCTAACTCTTCGGCGATGGCTTTACCGATGCCGGTGTTGGCACCGGTGACGATGGCCACCTTGCCGCTGAGAAATTGTTCAACCATGGCATCCGCCGGTGGGAAGTGATCCCCTAAGCCTGGAGGACTTCGGCAATCAACAGGTTATCGAGAGAGAAAAAGCCACCGCCACAAAACATCAACACCAAGCACATCACCACATACATCGAGGCTTTTTCCCAGCTCGGAGGTTCACCAACCCCCATGGGACCGGCGTAATCCCCCTCAGGAATTTGATAAGGATCAGGAGCAATGAAGGGAGTGCCCGCGCGAATTTCCAGCACCACGGCGTAGGCCATCGAGGTGAGGATGGCAAAGGCCGCCAATGGCGTGAGCAGGCCTAGCAGCAGGGCAAATCCTGAAGCCCACATGGAGAAGGCGGAGAGGAAGCACAACCAAGCCGGTGTTTTCATCGCCGTGGACCAAGTCTTGAGATTGCGCAGCTTCGGCCAGCCATGGCGAATGAAGCAAACACCCATGAACAAACGCAGAAGCAACAGGGTTGCTTCGGTGAAGGTGGAAGGCCCAGAAGGCAGCAAGATCTCCGCTACAGAAAGCTCCACCGGCGTGCCATCGCAGATATCAAAAACGTAGCCATCGCCCTAAACAGTGCCAACAGACTGTCAAGCCCTCACAAATCACCCATCACGATCAAGCCATGGCCATCGGGGTCGCGCACCGTGAAGGCCATCGGCGCACCCAGCAGTGCAGGGTCAATGGCAACTAACGCAGAGCAATGGTTGCTGGCTTGATCAGCCAGCAGTTGCTGATGCAAGGCGAGCAGGTTGGAGCTTTTCAGCAGCAGCTTGCGATCACAAAGATCACTCCATAAAGGCTGCTGGCGGTCGCGCCCCCCCGGGGGGGACTGGTAGTTCAGAAATTCGATTCCCATGGCTCCAGCGCTGGGGCCAATCGCCGTGATGGCAACGCGGGTTTGCGGCAGGCCATCCATGCGGTCTTGCTCGATGCCTGAATTCACCCCTTGGCCTTTGAGCGCAAAGCCCAACACATCGCGGTAAAACGCAAGGCTCGACTCGGTGTTGGCGATGCTGATGGCAGAATGATCCATGCCTTTGGGCTGGCCCGATGGAACCTGGGCCTGATGCCAGCGGGGATCGCCTTTATCAGCAGGGAACTGGAGCAACTCCAACGGGTGCCCATCGGGATCTTTGAACTTGAAGGCTTGAATGCCAGCGGCCGCTGGATTCCAATCCGGCAGCGTCTGCGGAGCACTGGAGATCACCCCGAGCCGATCCGGTGCCATTGCCTCCACTTGAGCCGTCAGGTTGTCGCTCACCAAGCAGATGTGCTGGAACCAGCGGTCGTTGCCGCCCCAGGAATCGGGATAGGGAGCGCAGGCCCCCGCTGGCCATCCCCAGATCTGCAGGGTCTCTTCCCCAAGCCGAAGGATCCAGCGCTGCAGGCTGGTGGACTCGGGCCACTGAAACAGCGCCGCCAGCTGGGGCCCTGTGAGCACATCGCTCGCGCTGCAAACAAAACCAAGGCGGGATTGATACCAAGCAACAGCGGCCTCAGCCGCCATTGAGTTTTGGATCACCGCTTCAACGGATTGAACGGCCATGGGTCCTCCTGTAGTGATGGAGCAAGCGGGTCAGCTCAAGCGCTCAACCAGGTGCTCCGACACCCGGATGGCATTGGCAATCGCGGTCAGGGATGGATTCACCGCACTGATGCTCGGCATGAAGCTGGTATCGACCACATAGAGGTTGTCGAGGTCATGGGCCTTGCAATTCACATCGAGCACGGAGGTGCGTGGATCATCACCAAAGCGGCAGGTGCCGGCCTGATGCCCCACGGCCTCAATCCCCATGGCCGAGCCGAAATAGATCTCGCGCTCAGCGAAGTGATGGACCCCATAGTTCTTGTCGAGCACCGATTCCAGCCGGTGCTGCAGCTCCTCTGAAGCCCGCACATTGGTGGCGGTGTAGTTCAAGGTGATTTGGCCTTGACCGTCGACGGTGACTCGGTTCTGGGCCAGCGGCAGATCTTCGGTCTGCAGCCAAAAATCCATCGAATGGGCCGCGATCTTGTCCATGCTCCAGCTGGGAGCCAAAGCCGTGAGGCGCGGCTTGTAGCCCTTCATCATCGCCCCATTGGTTTTGCCCGTGAGCTGCACATGGCCCATCGGGAAATCAAAGTTGGCATCACCGAAATACCAATCGTTTACTGCCGGCGTTTTTTGAAACACCGTGGGGTTGGGCTCATGGGTGACCGCCACCACAGCCTTGCTGTAGTGGAACATGTAGTTGCGGCCCACCTGATCGGAGCTGTTCGCCAAGCCACGCGGATGGTGGTCGTTCGCCGACATCAACAGCAACTTCGCGGAGTTGGCAGCACCACAGCTGACCACAACGAGATCAGCGCTCAACTCCAGCAACTCGCCATCGCGTTCCACCAGCACCGAGGCGATGCGCCGGCCACTGGCATCGGTTTTGAGCTGCTTGACCATCGAGCGGGTCAGCAAACTCATGCGTGAACCAGCCGCGGCCAAAGCCGGACGAATCCCCATGGCCTCGCCATCACCTTTGGCAGTGAGAACACAGGGGTAGCCGTCACAGCGATTGCACTTCACGCAGGCGCTCTGGGGCAAATCGTTTTCCGTGAGGTTGACCCCCACCGGCATGTGAAACGGATGCAGCCCTGCCTGGCTGAACACATCCACCAGCTGCTGCATGCGCGGCTCATGGGCCACCGGTGGATGGGGGTAGGGCCCACTGGCGGGCGGTTCAGTTGGATCTTCTCCCCGCAGCCCGTGGACGTGGTACATCGCCTCGGCCTTGGTGTAGTACGGCTCGAAGTCGCCGTAGCGCACAGGCCAAGCAGGAGAGAGCCCATCGACATGGACCATCTCCTCAAAATCCCGCTCCCGAAAGCGGAAGTGGGCAGCGCCATACATCTTCGAGGCGCCGCCAACGAAGTAATGGCTCCCCGGCTGAAACGTTTTGCCGTGTTTGTCTTTCCAGAGATCGGTGGAGACGTAACGCCCCTGCTGAAAGACCGCCTCAGGATCCCAATTCTGCGGTTCGCGAGGAAGCCAATCACCGCGCTCGAGCACCAGCACCTCGCGGCCTGCTTCGGCGAGGCAACGGGCCAAGGTGCCACCACCGGCACCACTGCCGATGATCAACACTTCAACGTGTTTATCCATGGTTGGGCGTGGCGGTGAACAGCAGCGCTACGGGGTGGAGTAGCGCTGCAGTTGGGTGAGCAATTTGAGGACCATGGCGGTCCATCCGGTCTGATGGCTGGCGCCAACACCGGAGCCGTTATCGCCGTGGAAATACTCGTTGAAGAGCAGCAGATCCTTCCAATGGGGATCGCTTTGAAACAGCTCCACCGCTCCATTGAATGGACGCTGGCCATCGGCATTGCGCCGGAAGAGCCCCACAAGGCGTTTCTCCAATTCCAGTGAGGCATCCCAGAGGTTGATCCAATTCCCAGAACGGGTGGGGAATTCCACTTTGAGGCTGTCGCCGTAGTAGTGACCAAACTTCTGCAGGGCTTCAATCAGCAGGTAGTTGAACGGCATCCACACCGGCCCACGCCAGTTGGAGTTCCCACCAAACATCGCCACGGGGCTATCGGCTGGGCTGTAAGCGAGCGTTGCGGAAGCTTCTCCTTCACAGAAGCTGTAGGGGTGCTGCTCGTAGTACTTGGAGAGCGAACGAATCCCGTGGGGAGAGAGGAATTCCTCCTCATCAAAGAGGTATTCACAAATGCGGCGCAGGTTCTCTTCCGGTACGGCGGCAAACAGGGTGCGGTCGTTGTTCCAAAGGCCGAAATGGTCAGACAACCACGTGGGGTGAACGCGTTCGCTGCTCAGCCACTTGAGATCTTCTTTGACATTGAGAACCGGCAACTTCTCAACCGTGTCCACGGAAAAACTGGCCACCGCCAGCAGCGGAATCAACCCAGCGATCGAGCGGCTACGCAGGTATTCCCAAGAGCCATTGGGCCGCTTGATGACGTCGTAATAGAAGCCATCGTCCTCATCCCAGTTCTTGTAGCTGCGCAGAACCTTGGCCTTGGAATCAATCACCGCCTCGGTGTTCAACGTGGTGGCCAACTGCACGAAGTCGTAGAGGAAACGCTCAGCGATATCGGTGTACTCAGGCTCTTCCCTGGCCAGGGACACACTCATCTGCAGCAGACTGAGGCTGAGGGTCGCCATCCAGGCGGTGCCATCGCACTGCTCAATGCGGCTGCCATCGGGCAAGGGATAACGGCGATCAAAGACCCCGATGTTGTCGAGGCCGAGGAAGCCCCCCTCAAACACGTTGTCGCCGGAGCGGTCGTTGCGGTTAGCCCACCAGCCGTACTCGAGGATGAGTTTGCGCATGGCGCTGCGCAGAAAGGGCAGATCGCCAAAGCCCTTCTCGTTGCGTTCAATCTGGAAAATCCGCAAGGCCGCCCAGGCGCCGATGGGAGGATTGGGGTCCGAGAGCGCCCATTCATAGGCCGGCGTTTGGGCATTGGGAGCGGTGTACCAGGGGCTGCGCAGCAACATGCTCTGCTGCTTGGCCATCGCTGGATCAATGCAGGCAAAGGCCACCGAGTGGAACATCAAGTCCCACTGGCAGAAGTAGGGATACTCCCAGCTATCGGGCATGGAGATCACATCATCGGCATGCATCCGCCGCCAATAGGCGTTCTCTGTTTTCAGTCGCTCTGGTGGCGGCGAAGGGTGGTTGGGGTCACCACTGAGCCAGCGCACCACCGTCCAGCGGTAAAACTTTTTGCACCACAGCAGACCACTGGCCGCCGAGCGAAAGATCAGGGCGTCATCAGCGCTGAGGCCAGGGGCGCAGGAATCGAGATAATCAAGACATTCCTGTTCGCGCTGTTGCAACAGCTGATCAAAAGAACCATCGAAAGGATCAGCTGGCAGCTGGCGCGCCAGACGCAAATCAACCACCCACTCCCCACCGCCGGCGATGCGCCGCTGCAACAACAACCCGGCTTTGGTGCCTTCTTGCGCCGGATTAACAGCCTCCTGCTCGCCATTCACCACATAACGGTGAAAGGCATCTTTCACATAGGGCTCCGGATTGGGCTGTTGATAGAGCCGCTCGGTGTTGGTGGCGTTTTCGGTGAACAGCCAGGTGCCCTGCTGCCGACAGGCCAGCTGGTAGCTGCCAATGCCATGAACATCAGGCGTTTTGATGCCATCGCCATCGCGGCAAATCGGTGAGCGTTGGCGCCACTCCTCCTTGTAACCCCAGTCCCAGATATTGCGCAGCCAGAGCGTAGGAATCAGGCTGAGCTCTGCTTCATCGGCCCCGCGGTTGACCACGCGAATGCGGATGAGCAGGTCTTCAGGGCTGGCTTTGGCGTAATCAACGAAAACGTCGAAGTAACGGTTGTCATCAAAGATGCCGGTCTCCACCAGCTCGTATTCGGGCTGATCGCGGCCACGGCGACCGTTCTCTTCCACCAGGTGCTGGTAGGGGAATTCCTGCTGCGGGTACTTGTACAACCCCCGCATGAAGCTGTGGGTTGGGGTGTTGAGCAGGTGAAAGAAATAGTCCTTGAGGTCTTCGCCATGGTTGCCCTCACCATTGGCCAGGCCAAAGGGCCGCTCTTTCAAGATCGGGTCACGGCCATTCCAAAGGGCTAGGCCAAAACAAAGCAGCCCCTTCTCATCACTGATGCCAAGCAGGCCATCCTCGCCCCAGCGATAACAACGCATGCGGGCGTGGTCATGGGGGAATGAACTCCACGCATTGCCATCGGCGGAATAGTCCTCACGGACGGTCCCCCATTGGCGATCACTCAGGTAGCTGCCCCAACGCGACCAAGGCTGATGGCCTTCATCGCGCTCGGCCATGCGCCGATGTTCGCTGCTAGTGGCATCGGAAGAACTCACCGCAGAATTGCTCACAGAACAGCCGCCAGCTGCTCGCCCAAGCGCAAGGAATTAGCGATCACCGTGAGTCCGGGGCCAATGCTGGGGCAGCTGGGAAACACGCTGGCATCAGCGATATAGAGGTTGTCGATCTCATGGCTACGGCCATGGAGATCCACAACAGAGGTGGCCGGATTGCTGCCCATCCGGCAGGTGCCACAGGCATACCCCATCACGCTGATCGGGGCTTCACCGCGGGGATGGGTCGGTGCTGAACGCACCACATGGGTGTTGGGATCTGCCTCCACCGCCTTGAGCGTGTCGATCCAGCGGTAGACCAAGCGGTCATGGGCCTCGCGGTTATTGGGGATGTAGTTGATGCGCAGCTGATCGCCCTGCAGATAGACCTTGTTGTGGGTATCTGGCAGCACCTCGCTCATGGCCCACCAGGCCACCGAGCGGGAGGCCAACTCCTCAAGGCCGAAGTTAGGCATCAACTTCGTGACCAAAGAGAGCACCGGCGGTGATTCGGCAAACAGGGCGTCTTGCAGAACACCACCGCAGCTCTGGATATGGCCGAGGGGAAAGCTGACGTTCTTATCGCCCCAGTAGTAGTCGTTGACGCCATAGGAGCGGTGGTAGCGGCCGCTATTGGGAGCTGCCGCCAGCTGCAGGATGGAGGTGAGCTGCGGCTTCATCAGGTTGCGCCCCACCTGATCAGAACCATTGGCTAACCCACGCGGGTGGCTGTCATTGATCGAGCGCAACAAGATGGCCGGGGTGTTCACCGCACCGGCAGCCAGCACCACCACATGGGACTGGAACAACCAGTCCTGGCCAGCGATACAAGCCTCCACGCCCTTGACCTCGCGGCCACTGGGATTCACATGCAGCCGCGTGACTCGAGCACCACTACGCAGCTGCACCGATGGCGTGGCCGTGGCTGGCGCAACACCGAACAACTCAGCATCCCCACTGGGGTCCTCCTTGTTGTCGGACCAGCTGATGGGTAGGTCATAGGGCTGAGCGCCCTGACGCTCGAGGCAACTGCGCAATTCCTGCAAGAAGGGCTCCACCGGCTTCGGTGCTGCGCTGAAATCGCTCTGCCGTGGGGGCTCGGTGGGATCCACACCGGCGCGGCCATGCACCTGATAAAGCTGTTCGGCCTTGTCGTAATAGGGGGCGACATCGCCGTAACTCAGCTCCCATTGCGGCGAAACACCCTCTTGCAGAGGCAGGGCGCCGAAATCCTTTTCGCGCATCCGCTCCAGCACGCCGCCCCAGATCTTGGTGTTGCCACCAAGGGCATACATCGTTTGGGGCGCAAAGGGATCACCGTCGGGGCCAAACCAGTTTTCTGTGGGGTGGAAGCGATCTTTGGAACGCAGCAGCTCCACATCCGCCATGTTCTGATCCGCCAATGGCATGGGGCCACCGCGCTCAAGAATCAGCACTGTTTTGCCTTGGCCAGCCAAGGAGCCGGCCAACGTGCCACCGGCAGCGCCGCTGCCAATGATGATCACGTCGTAATGCTGGTCGTCGATGATCATGGGTCGTCTCCTAGTAGCGCTGCCAGACGTAGATCAAGAAGAAAAGGATGATCCAGATCACATCCACAAAGTGCCAAAAGAGGCTGACGGATGTCACACCCATGTCCCCTTTCTCGTAATTTCCAGGCCGGAAGGAGTGGAACAGCATTAATCCCATCAGGCCGATGCCCGTGATCACATGCAGGCCATGGAATCCAGTGAGTAGATAGAAGGTGCCGCCAAAGACACCGCTATCCAAACCAAATTTGAGGCTCGACCATTCGACGTATTGGCCATAGACGAAATAGGCCCCCATCAACATGGTGATGAACCAGACAATTCGGAAACCCCAGAGATTGCCTTTGTGCAGATAGCGCTCAGCGAAATAGGCCACAAAACTGGAGCTCACCAACACGATGGTGTTGATCAGGGGCATCTTCACCTCAAGGCCATCAACGCCCGCCGGTAACCACTCCGGTGAGGTGAGCTTGAACAGGGAGAAGCCTGCAAAAAAGGCCAGGAAAATGATGCTTTCTGAGCACAGGAAGATCACAAAGCCCGTGAGGTTGTGGCCGTCATGCTTGATGTGCCCTGGGGTGTGGTCGAGCTGCACAGATGGATCAGAACTGGTCATCGGTCAGGCCTCCTGAGCGCGGCGGACATAGAAGGCCTCATCGGCCACCTGGGGCTGATCAAGGCCATAGCCATAGGGGTTATTGAGCACTGTGGGAACGTCGTCTTCAAAGTTCTCAGCCGGTGGCGGAGAGGGCAGAAGCCATTCCAGGCCAATGGCACCCCACGGATTGGGCGGCGCCTTTGGACCACGGGCCCAGGAGCTCACCATGTTGAGGATGAAGGGGATCGCAGCCACTCCCAACAGGAAGGCACCAACACTGGCGATCACATTCCAGATCGCGAATTCAGGGTCGTAGGAGGCCACCCGCCGCGGCATTCCTAGCAGGCCAGCCCAATGCAGCGGTAGCCAGTTCAGGGTGCAGCCAATGAAGGTGAGCGCAAAGTGCAGCTTGCCCAAGCCTTCGTAATACATGTGGCCGGTGAACTTGGGGAACCAGTGATAAACAGCCGCAAACACACCCAGCACAATCGCGTTGAAGATCACGTAGTGGAAGTGGGCCACCACGAAGTAGGTGTTGCCCACATGGATATCAATCGGCACGGTGCCGAGCATCACGCCAGTAATGCCAGCAAAAATGAAGTTCACCAAGCCGCCAAGACAAAACAGCATGGGCGTGGTGAGCCGTAACTTGCCTCGCCACAACGTGGCCACCCAGGCGAACACCTTGACGCCGGTAGGCACCGCAATCGTCATCGTGGTGAACATGAATAGGATGCGCATCCAGTTCGGTGTGCCCGTGTAAAACATGTGGTGGGCCCACACGATCAAGGACAGAAACACAATCCCGAAGGAAGCCAACGCCACGAATTTGTAGCCAAACAATGGCTTGCGGGAATAGCAGGTGAAGACCTCAGAGAAAATGCCAAACACCGGCAGCACCATCACGTAAACAGCCGGGTGCGAATAGAACCAAAAGAAGTGTTGATAGAGCACCGGGTCACCACCACCTTCTGGCTTGAAAAAGCTGGTGCCAAAGCTCAGATCAAACAGCAGCATGATCGCGCCACCGGTGAGCGCAGGAAGGCCAATCAGCTGAATGGTTTGCGCGCCCCACGCCGTCCAGCAGTAAAGCGGCATCTTGAAAAAGCCCATGCCAGGGGCACGCATGCGGATGATCGTGGTGACGAAATTGATGGCACCAAAGATCGATGAAATCCCCGACAAGGCCACAGCCAACAGCCAGAGCTGCTGACCATTGAAGAAATGCCCCAGAGGGTTCTGAATGCTCACCGGTGGATAGGACCACCAACCGGCTTGGGCAGGTCCGCCAGGAACAAAAAAGCTGGCCATCAGCAACACGGCAAACACCGGCACCAGCCAGAACGCCGCCGCGTTCAACTTGGGGAACGCCATGTCGGGCGCGCCGATCATGGTGGGAATCAGCAGATTGTTCAGGCCGTTGAGGACCGGGGAACAAAAACAGGAACAGCATCACTGTTCCATGCATCGTGTAGAGGCCGTTGTAAACGGTGGGATCCACCAAATCCGCCTCTGGTGTGATCAACTCGCCGCGGACAATCATCGCCAGCAGTCCTCCCACCAAGAGGAACAACAGCGAAGTGGCGATGTATTGAATGCCAATCACCTTGGCATCGGTGTTGATGCTGAAAAAGCGCTTCCAGTTATCGGGCGCCCCCGGAACGGGGTGGGGCGCCTTGAGGATGCGGGGATCGAAGTTGGTGCTGGTCATGGTGCTCAGGCGTCGTGGGGGATGGAGGCATCGCCGGGGTCATTGACCATTGGGGGTGGCGCGGGTGGCACGGTGGCCCAGCCCCGATCCCCCGTTGCCAAACGCTTGGCATAGAGCTCATTGCCAGGGCTCAAGCCGGGTTGGAGGGGTTGTTTGGCTGTTGTCTTCAGCCAGTCGTCGTAGATCGCCTGGGACTGCACCAGAACATCGGTTTGGTTCTGGGAGTAGTAGGCCCCGCTGAAGTGGGCATCACGCAGACGGAAACGGCCTTCTTTGGTCGGCGTCACACTGAAAGAGATGACACTGCCCGGAACGATGTCCTGCTTGAGGCGGAAGGCCGGGACATAAAAGCTGTGGTTGACGTCTTCACTGATCAGGCGAAAGTTCACCCGCTGATTAATGGGCAAGTGCAGCTCTGAGCTGCGCACCCCATTGGGATACACAAACTCCCAGCTCCACTGCCGCGAAATGACATCGATCGGCCCAACGGTGGCGCGGGGGTCTTCCACCGCACCCACCAGGGGATCCGTGCCAATGGCGTATTTGTGTTTCGGCCCCAGGGCATCGAGCTTGTCGTTGACCTGCATCGAATAGAAGGCGATGGCAAACACCACCACCGTGGGGATCAAGGTCCAGGTGATCTCCAGGCGGGTGTTGCCTTCGATCGGCGCGCCATAGCTCTCGTCGTACTTATCTGCCCGGTCAAACAACAGGCTCCAGGCCATCACACCGGTGCATCCCAAAAACACAAACGTGCCGATGCCGGTTTCCAGGGCGAAAAGATTGTCGACGTAGGGGGCAGCCGTGGACGCCTGCGGCGGGAACCAGCCGTAGGACCACTGGGCCATCAGCCAACTCATGGTGAGATTGGCGCCAACAGCCAGGGTGATGATCACGATGGCGCCGAGGTTGGGGCCTTTCTTGATCGGCGTTGTAGGGGTCATGGCAACACCTCCTGAACATTGGCACCGGCCGCCAGCAACTGATCAGCAGTGATGTGCACACCAAATTCACTGGCCAGCCAGGCGCCGAGGCTGCCGTGCACGCCCATCACCACAAGGATGAAGGCCCCGCAGGTCAGGTACAGCCAGCTGACCTGACGCCCGAGGTCTTTGCGCCAGATGAAGCGCTGAAAGCCGCGCCAGATCGTCATCGCGACGATGAGCAGCAGCAGGGCCACACCGCCAACGGCATGCCAGAGCATGGTGTCGATGGCGTTTTGCCCCAAAACGCTGGTGACCCCGGGCAAGGGCACGGCCAGCAGCATTTCGTAGAAGCCGGCGGCCACCGTGAAGAAGGTGACGATGCTGCAGGCCAGCACGTTGTACCAGCCCACATCGTGGAAACCGACGCGGGTCACCGGCAGAGCCAGCAAGCGAAACACCCGTTTTTCCAAGGGGTAGAAGGCCCCTGCGAAATCAAACGCGATTCCGATCGAGAACAGGCCGATGGTGAGGTGCACCAAATTGGGATGCACCGGAATCGCATAGGGGAGATCGTTGGGCCCCAGGGAATCAACGATGTCGTTGATGGGGGAGACAATCGTGGCCAGAAGGCTCATGAGATCACCCCCTCACGGATGGCTTCCACCACCGGAACCGTGTGCAAGCCATAGACCCAGACCAACTTGTCGCCGAGGTACACCTGGGTGAAGACCAAGGCCGCCAAAACCCCATCAATCACCAAAAAGCCTTTGGGCAAGACCGCTGGATCTTTTTGACGCACCACATAGCGCCAGGCGGTGAGCAGGCTGAGCACACCAGCCAACGACCAGCCAATGGTGCTGTGGTAGTTGAGGATGTCGCGGGCGCCGCTGTAGGGGCTGGCCAGACCCGCCTCCACCTGGCCGAAAATGATCGCCACGAAGATGGCAACCGTTGCCACCAAGAGGTTCCAGAAGCTCACCTCAAAGAGGTTGGGCTTGCGTGTGATCACGCCGATGAGATCAAAAACCACCGTGATCAGCGCCATCGCGATCACGAAGTGAACAACGATGGGATGGAGCACATCCATCCAGGGCAAATTTTTGTCGTTCAGCGGCGGGAGCAAGTGCTCGAGCATCGCCGGACCCCAAGGCACACATGAGTCAGTGGTAAGGGTGAACGATTAAGAACTCGTCAGGGCACGTTTTTGCTTTATGTCGGATCAGCACAGCCACACCGGTCAAACCTGGCGGCTCGAGCACGACAGCCTTGGCGATGTGCGCGTCCCCGCCGACCGTTACTGGGGGGCTCAAACCGAACGGGCCCGGCATCGCTTTCAAATCGGCAACGACCCAATTCCGCTGGAGTTAATCCATGCGATCGCTTGCCTCAAGCGCATGGCTGCCCACACCAACCATCAGCTCGGCGTGCTGGATGAGCAGCGCTGCCAATGGATCAGCGAGGCGGCCCGCGAGGTGGAAGGGGGAAAGCTGGATGGGGAATTTCCGCTGTCCTGCTGGCAAAGCGGCAGCGGCACCCAAACGAACATGAACGTCAATGAGGTGATTGCCAATCGGGCCTGCGAACTGGCCGGCCAAGCTCGCGGCTCCAGGGACGTGGTGCATCCCAATGACCACGTCAACCGCAGCCAGAGCACCAACGATGTGTTCCCCTGTGCCATCCATTTGGCTGCTGAGCGGCAGCAACGGCAAGCGCTACTGCCGGCCCTACATCAATTGGTGGAGGCACTGGAGAGCAAAGCCGCCGCCTGGGACGGTGTCGTCAAAATTGGCCGCACCCACCTCCAAGACGCCGTTCCCCTGACGGTGGGGCAAGAGGTTGGTGGCTGGGCCGCCCAACTGCGCAGTGCTGGCGAGCGGCTAGAGCAAGGACTGCTGGAGTTGCGCTCCATTCCCCTTGGCGGAACAGCTGTGGGCACCGGGATTGGGGCCCCCAAGGGCTATCCGCAAGCCGTATGTGAGCAGCTCAGCAGCTGTGAAGGCGTGGAGTGGCGCAGTGATGGCAACCGCTTCGCGCTGATGGGAAGCCATGACGCGTTGGTGCAGCAAATGGCCCGGCTGCGGCTCCTGGCTGGAGCGCTGCACAAGATCGTCAACGACATTCGCCTGTTGGCCTGCGGTCCCAGGGCAGGGCTCGGGGAGCTGCAGTTGCCCGCCAACGAACCAGGCAGCTCGATCATGCCCGGCAAGGTCAATCCAACCCAATGCGAGGCCGTGGCGATGGCCACGACCCAAGTGATGGGCATGGATCAAGCGGTGGCGATTGGCGGCAGCGCCGGGCACCTGCAGATGAATGTCTACAAACCCCTGCTCGGACTCAATCTGCTGCGCAGCGGCGAAATGCTCACCGACAGCTGCCGCAGCCTGGAGGAGCACCTGGTGCGCGGCATGGACCTAGACCATTCCAAGGTGGGGCACTTCCGCGACCAATCGCTGATGCTGGTGACGGCCCTGGCACCCGTGATCGGCTACGACATGGCCGCCAAAATCGCCCTGCATGCCCACAGTGAAGGGCTGAGCCTGCGGGAAGCGGCACTGGTGCTGAATGCCATCGAAGCCGACGCCTTCGATGCAGCGGTGAACCCTGGATGGATGGCCAAGCCCCATGACTGAGATGGCAAGCAGCGGCTGGCATCCGCACCTCTGGCATCCCTTTACCCAGCCAGGGCGAGGCCCTGCTCCGATTCCGGTGCGCCGCGGCCAGGGGGTTTGGCTGGAACTCGACGACGGCCGCCGCTTGATCGATGGCATCAGCAGCTGGTGGGTGACCCTGCATGGCCATGGGGAGCCCTGCATTGCTGAGGCCATTGGCCATCAAGCCAAAGAGCTCGAGCAGGTGATCTTTGCCAACTTCCGCCATGGTCCGGCCAGCACCCTGTCAACGCGGTTGTGCGGCAAGTGGGATGGGCTGGATCGGATGTTTTTCTCCGACAACGGCTCCACCGCCGTGGAGGTGGCCTTGAAGATGGCATGGCAGCACTGCCAACGGGAAGCACCGGAGCGGCAGCAGGTGATCGCCTTTGACGGGGCGTATCACGGCGACACCTTTGGAGCCATGGCGCTCGGGGAGCGGGGCCTATTCAGCGCCCCGTTTGAACCCTTGCTGTTTGCGGTGGCCCGAGCCCCTTGGCCCGCTACCTGGTGGGGAGATGGGGAGATTGAGCAAAAGGAAGCCCAGGCCCTGCAACGGCTGGATGAGTTATTGCAAACCCCCACTGCTGCTGTGATCTTTGAGCCCCTGCTGCAGGGAGCCGGTGGCATGGCGATGGTGCGTGAGACGTTCCTGCAAGCCGTCGAGCAACGGGCCCACGCGGCGGGTGCCCTGGTGATTGCCGATGAGGTGCTCACGGGCTTTGGCCGCAGCGGCAGCCTGTTTGCCTGCCATCGCGCTGGCATTGCACCCGACATCGTCTCCCTCTCCAAAGGGCTCACGGCAGGATTTCTGCCGATGGGCGTGACCCTGGCCAGTGAGGCGCTTTATCAAAGCTTTGTGGGCCCTGAGCCGGACCGCACGTTTTTCCATGGCCATAGCTTCACCGCCAACCCCTTGGGCTGTGCCGCGGCCGTGGCCAGCCTCGAGCTGCTGGAGCGGGAACCCCAGCGCTACACAAGCATCGAAGCGCGGCATCGGCCGCACCTGGAACACTTGGCCGAGCACCGGCTGGTGACCAAACCACGGTTGCTCGGAGGAATTGCTGCCTTTGAGCTGCCAGGGGACAGCGGCTACCTCCAACCGATTGGTCTGGAGGTGCAGCGACTGGCCCTGGAACAAGGGCTGTTCATTCGCCCCCTGGGATCGGTCGTCTACCTGATGCCACCGCTCGGCATCAACGACGGGGAATTGGCGCAGTGCTACGCCAGTTTGCAGGCGGTGCTGGATTCCCTACCGCTTTAAGGCCCAGCCAGGATGGCGGCTTCCAGATCAGCGCGGCTCAAGCCATAGGAGAACGCCCGCTCGGTGCTGCTGCCCTGCTGGCTCCAGCTGATGACCAGGCCATCGCTTTGCAGCACGAGCTGGGCTGTCCACTGCGGCCGCTCCAAACTCCACACACACACATCCTCGTCACTGCGGACAAAACCACTGCTGCGCAGCCATTCCTCCAAGGCCGGCAACGGATGGCTGTACAGCGGGGTCTCAGCGCTAGGAAGCGGCATTGTCCATGCGTGATCGCCTCAGTCTGGACGACGCAGGGCTGCCTTTAACAGGGCTGCTCGTAAGCGCGAAGCGCTTGCTTGAAGATGGACTCGCGCAGTTGCTGCAGATGACTGTCGACCAGATGCGTGCTGGAGACATAACAGCAGGCCGTGATGCCGCTTTGAGTCAAACAAACGCGCAGTGAGCCATCCGGCTGCGTGGTGATCTCGGGACCCATGGTTGGCTTTTCCATTCCCTCATGAGCCATCAAAGAAAAACCACAAGCCCTGTCAAGCCAAGCACTGGCAAACAGGGCAATTCGTAAGCAACAACACAGCGGCGCCAGGCTCTTAATGCTGGATTTGGTCCACTTGAGATGGTCGTGATCAACAAGCGCCGCCGAGCAGGACACGAAAGGGACATCTTTCGTCAGAGCAAACCCGGTGGTGGCGCCAGGGTTTTCGGTTTTGTGCTGGGACTTCTCGCCATCGGCGTGACCTATGTCTTGGCGACCGACAGCCTCAAACCACCGGCGACACAGCAGATCGACGTTCACAACAAAGCAACGCAACTAGAAGAACAGCAGCCATGAACGATGCCGACGTCCATCAGGAGTTCATTGACTTCATGAATGGGCTGGTGAGCTGTTACGTGGTGACGCAATTTGCTCACCACCTGAGGATTTTCAACCAGGAAAGAGAGCGCAACGGCAAACCCCCTCTGGCGCACATTGATGCTGAATTGCTCATAGCGAAACACCCGCCCGTGGTGCAGCCGCCAGCTGATTTTGAAGACGTCTCTGAGCAGTTGGCGTTCAAGCAGAAGTATCTCGACAGCGACTGGCAAGCCTGAAGCCCTCACTAGAGCAGTGGCGGGGCCTCTTGCAGCAAATCCACACCGCGCCACCAGGCCAAACCAACCCCGAGCACCAAGCTGAAGCCCAAAGCCAGAGCCAGCAGCACCAGGGCGAACCATTCGCCGCCAGAGAGATCACGCCGCGGTGGTGGATCGGTGTTGGGGCGCCAGGTGAAGCGTTGCGCCAAGCGCTGCTGATTGAGCTCGGCGGCCTTGAGACTGGCGTCATACAGACGCCGTTTCTGCGGGTCCCCCAACACCACCATGGCCTCTTGTAGGGCCTGAAACCGGGCGGCAGCCAAGTCAGGCGGCAGCTCGGTGGTGTCGGGATGAAAGCGCTTACTGAGATTGCGAAAGGCTTGGCGCACCTGTTCATTGCTGGCCTCCTGGGGAACCTCCAACAGGGCATAGAGGCTGGCGGGAGCAGGGGCCAAAGCTGCGGCTGCAGACGCGGCTTGCGATCCTAGTGATGTTGCGCCGTCTGCACTGAGTTCAACCGCACCCTGGGACCAACTGACCTGGCAGCCCTCCAGCGATCAGCTCCAGCAGTTCAACCGGCTGCAAGAGCTGCTCCGCGAGTGGAACGGCAAGGTCAACCTCACCCGATTGGTGGAGGGAGAGGACTATTGGATTAGCCAGATTTTTGACAGCCTCTGGCCGCTGCAGCCCTGGCTGAGCAAGGGCGAGCCGCTCAAGGTGATCGATGTGGGCACCGGTGGCGGCTTCCCAGGACTGGCGATCGCCATTGCCTTGCCGCAAGCGCAGCTCACCCTGGTGGATTCGGTGGGCCGCAAAGTGCAAGCTGTGCAAGCCATGGCCGATGCGTTGGGCCTCACTGAGCGCGTGCAACTGCGCTGTGAACGGGCAGAGAAGACAGGGCGAGACCCCCACTGCCGCCGCCAATTCCAACTGGCCGTCGCCCGCGCTGTCGCTGCGGCCCCGGTTGTCGCCGAATACTTGGTGCCGCTGCTGAGCGCTGATGGCACCGCCCTTCTGTACCGGGGCCAGTGGAGCGATGAGGATCAACGCCAATTGCAACGGGCTGCTGCCCAGCTGAACAGCAGCACCGAAACGATCCAAGTTCAAGAGCTACCCGCAGAGCGGGGCCTGCGCCATGTGATCCCGCTGCGGCCTCAAGGGGTTTGCCCAAAGCAGTACCCCCGGGCTGTTGGTGTGCCCGCCAAGCTGCCGTTGGCTTGAGCTAGGGGCCCAGGCGCTTGACGGTTTTTTGACCCAGGCGCGCCTTCATTTGCCGCAAAATCCCAGGAATCTGCTGCCGCCACGGGCTGGCGCTAAGCACCTCCAACAATTGCGCTTCGCTCACGGCGTCCGGCTCGCTAGGACCTGCCTCAAAGCGGTTGGCATTGCGGCCTGGGAACCAATGGCTGCCATTGCCCAGCAAGCCATAACGGGCCTGGGCAAAGCTCTCGAGATCCCATCCCTGCAACAGGGTGTGCAGCCACAGCAGCACCGGCAGGTTGATGTCGCCTGGTGTGTCGTTCCAGCTGGGCAACCCTTCCTGCCAGCTCTGCAGCCAGGCCTCGCCAAGGCGCTCGCTGAGCCCCTGCTGCAGACGCTCCGCGATGGGGCCCACCAACTCCGGTGCCTGCTCCAAGAGCTCCAGGGCCTGCAGATGCCGATCAAGATCACTGGGGCGAGCGGCACCAACGCTGATGGTGTGCACCCGGGGATCGCTGAGGCAAAACAGATCGTTGAACACGATCGGGTGAAGTGGCTCGCAAAGCTCCAGTAACCGCGCCGAAGGGCTGTGCAAATGGCCGCCCTTATCGGTGGGACTAATCAAGAACACCCCCATGTCCCGCTCCCGCGCAGCCGTGAGGGCAGGGCCGTTGTCCTGACGGATGTAATACCAATGCAGGTTGATATAATCGAAGGCATCGCTAGCGATGGCTTCGAGCAAGAGCTCCAGGGGGCCATGGCTGGAGAAGCCCACATGGCCAATGGCCCCGTCGGCCTGCCAGCGGCGCAGCACCTCCATGCAGCCCCCTGGCCGCAAGGTCTGCTCAAGGTGTTCGGGCAGGTTCAGGCCATGAACAGCCAGCAAATCAACCCGCTCAACTCCCAACAGAGCGAAGCTGCGCTCCAACTCGGCTTCAAAGGCGGCTGGATCGTCGCGCGGCGGAATCTTGGTTTGCAGGATGCGCTCGGGATCGGGATGGCGGGCCAACGCCGGACCCAGCTGCAGCTCGGATGTTCCGTAGTAGCGAGCGGTTTCCACATGGTGAAAACCAGCGGCCACCGCGGCCGCCAAGGTGGCCTCCACATTGCGCTGGCTCTCGGCCTCAATTGCATCCGCTGCCAAATCGCTCCAGCTCTGCTGAAAGCGCATGCCGCCAAGGCTGAGCACCGGCATCGGCAGCTCAGTGCGGCCGAAACGGCGGGTGGGAATCATGGCCTGGGCAGGGTGCGTTTGGGCCGAACGGCATTGGGCAAGCCCAGGGGCAGGAGGTCTTGGCCTTCCCTCTGGCGGCGTAAACCCTCGAGATCTTCAAATCCAACCCAATGAATGCAATCCACTGGGCAGGTGTCGATCGCCTCTTGGATGCGCTCGGTGCTGTCACCGTCTTGGCGAATCACGCGGGAGCGTCCGTAGTTCGGCTCCACCACGAAGGTGTTGCACGCCACATGGGCGCAGTAGCGGCAACCAATGCAGACGACTTCATCCACCCACACCGCTTTCTCACGCAGGGCACCCCCGAGCAAAGGCTCCATGCCATTAGAGGCAGCCTCTGCCGCTGGGGCAGGGACTGCGCGAAAAGCCAGTGAAGGATCGAGGCCGCTCACCCCTGCCAGCGGGTCACCACCAACTCGATGCTGCCGTCAGCCTGTTGGCGCTGTTCAGCCACTTGATAACCCTCTTCGGCGCTGCTGCGCAGGATGGACTGCAGCGCATAACGCTGGGTCAGCTGGGCCAAGAAGCGCTCAACGGGAACGCTCTGCTTCCAGAGATCGAGGTCAGTGACCAATTCGTAGCGCTGCTCAGCGCTATTCCAGCGGAAACCGATATCACCACCCTCGCTTTGGGGGCAGCAAAGATCTGCTGTCACGGTCTGACCGCGATAACCACGCACAGGCTGCTCGCCGGAACTGGGCTCTTGACCCAGATCACGCAGTGCGGCCAGCAGGGATTCCCGATCGCGGAGTTCAGTTTTGACCGTGCTGAAGTGAGACATGGTTGTTCTGCTCTACGGAGGTATTGGCGCTGGCCTGGAAATGCTCAGCCGTCAGCTCGCGTGAGCTGACATGTCCCAAACGCTGCTCGATGGAGCTGGTGAGCTCCTGGCAACCGGCGCCTTGAACCCCTTCCACCATCTCCTCCACACGACCGTCGGGCCGAATGCGGAAGCGAATGCTTTGCAGGGGCACTGAGAAGCAACCGAGGAGGCCTGATGTTAGCCAAATTCTTGAGATCTCAGCGGAATTCAAGCGATGAGGCCGTCTTCCACCAAAGCCTGCAACTTGGCCAAGACGTCACCATCTCCCAGTTGCTCCAGGGCTGAGCGGGCATCTTGGCGGACGCCGAAATCGTTGTCATTGAGCAGGGTCTGCAGCAAGCCATGCACCAGCTCCGCTTGGGCTTCAGGTGCCAACACCGAGTGCAATCGGCCCAGTCCCCAAGCGCAATTGCTGCGCACTTCCGCCTGACCATCCACTTGAAGAGCCAGCAGCAACTCACGGGTCACGGTGTCGAGTTGCTGGGGCTGAGCCAAAGCGGCATCAGCCAAAGAGCCAGCGGCCCAAAGACGCACCGCCGCGTTATCGAGGCGCAGGGCATTGAGCAGATCCGGCACCACCTCAGCCTCGGGATAGTTGCCCAAGGTCCAGGCCAAGGCCTTGCGCACAAAGCAGTTGCTATCGAGCCGAAACAGCTGCTGAAGCTGAGGCAACGCCTGGGGATCAGGGTTGCGGCCCAGGGCATAGACCGCACTCATCCGCAGGATGGGGCAACTGCTGCCGAGCAGGGGCCTCAGCAAAGGCTGGCTGCGGGGATCGCGATGCTCACAAAACACCTTGAGCCCCTGAAGCTGCTCCTCTTGGTTGCCCTGCAGCTGACGCAAGGCGTCTTGCAACAGCGCTTCCGGGACGGCCTCGCTCTGATCGCAATCATCAATCAGATCAAGGGGATCAGGAGCGTCCTCCTGCTGCAGTTCCCCCTCGAGAAGAGACAGATCAAATGGCAGATCGTTGCTCTGGGCCATGGCTTAACCAATGGGAGCTGGAGCGGCCATGTCTCCGGGTAGCCAGATGCGCGCACTCACAGCAAACAAGGCAAGAGAGAACACCAACAAGATGGCGGCCGGTAGCAGCTTGGAACGGAAAAAAGACACAACGAAAACAAGCGTTCAACCATTGTGGGGCCCAACCGCGGCTACCGACTGTCGCCAGTCACGCCGTAAGGGCTGCAGACAGAGGGCCGCAATCGCCAAACAGATCCAGCCTGCTCGCTGTTGATGCAGCAAAAAGCCTCCGGTGGCCAGCAATCCACCAAAGAGCAGGCCGGTGCTGAGCACAAAGCGGCGCAGCAAACGATCCAAGCCCTCGAAGGGCTCCACGCCAAGCCGTTGGCGCCAGCGGCTCCAGCCAGGGCCCGGCGGGTTGACCTGCAGCACAAAACGTTCCAGCACCTCTGGAGATTCCGGCGGGGTGGCCACCAGCACACCCAGCCAAATGAGTGCCGAGAGTCCGGTGGTCACCATCAAGCGGATGCCGTAGTCATCGATGCGCAGCACGGGCACCACGGAGGTGGAAAAACCCACCAAAAAGCCGCTGAGCATGGCGGCCAGCTCCGCCGGCGCATTGACGCGCCACCAGAACCAGCGCAGGACCAGCACCACGCCAGGGCCTGTGCCAATGGCAATGACCAAACGAAAAACGGTGCCGATGCTGTCGCTGATCAAGGCCGTGACCACACCAAGCAACAACAGCAGCACCGAGGTGAGCTGGCCCACCAGCAGCAATTCCTTTTGCCCCGCTTGAGGCCGGCAAAAGCGCTGATACAGGTCGTGGGTCAAATAGCTGGCTCCCCAGTTGACCGCGGTACTGACCGTGCTCATGAAGGCAGCCACCAACGACACCACCACCAAGCCCAGAGCAACGGGCGGCAACAACGAGACCGCCAGCGCCGGATAGCCGAGCTCCAGGTCCTGCTGCGCCGGCAGCAGCACCAAGGCCGCTAGGGCCACCACCACCCAGAGCCAACTGCGGACCAGGTAATTCACCACCAAAAACACCCAACCCGCCACCTGCGCTTGGCGCTCATCCTTGGTGGCCAGCATGCGCTGAATGAATTCACCGCCCCCATCGCTGCGGCGGAAACTCCACCACTGCAGCGCCAGATAAGCGCTGAACATGCTGATGCTGATGCCACTGCCCTCAATCCAGCTGGGCCCCTCACTGCCCCACTCCCAAGGGAAGAGCGACAACAGTTCAGGGCGATCCATGGCAGCCAGCTTCTCCAGCAATTGATCCATGCCACCAACGGCCTGCAGCGCGACGACCGCCACCGCCAAGGCACCGCCGAGGGCCAACAGCAACTGCAAACCATCGGTAACCACCACAGCCCAAAGGCCGCCGGCCACCGTGTAGACGAGCACCAGGGCAGCCACCACCACCAGCAGCCAGACCGTGTCGGTGAGGCCAGCGAAGGCCGGCTCACCACGAACGATCCCCAAGGCTTCCACCACCTTGCGCATCGCCAAAAAGGCGTAGCCAATACCGATGCAATTCACAGGCAAGGCCAGCAAAAAGGCCTTGATTCCCCGCAGCCAAGCCGCCGCTGGACCGCCGTAACGCAGCTCTGTGAAGGCCGCATCGGTGAGCACGCCGCTGCGGCGCCAGAGGGGCGCGAACACCACCGCCATGGCGACATGGGCCAGGCCAAAACTCCACCACTCCCAGTTGCCCACCAAACCGCGACTTCCCACCAGACCCGCCACGTAGAGGGGCGTATCGATCGAGAAGGTGGTGGCCGCCATGGAGGCCCCAGCCAACCAGCCATTGAGGCTGCGGCCAGCAACGAAGTAGTCGTCTTCACTGCGGTTACGCCGCGCCAACCACAGGCCCAGCACCAAGGTGAACAGCAGATAAGCCGCCAGCAAAATCCAATCAATGGGGGCCATTAGCGGCCTCCCTGACGCTGGCGGCGCAACTGACCACAGGCAGCGTTTTGATCCAAACCGCGGCTGGCACGCACGCTGACAGCCACACCCCGCTGCTTCAACGCGGCCGCAAAAGCATCGACGCGCGCTGGCTCAGGGCGCTGAAACTCCTCTTCAGCAATGGGGTTGTAGGGAATCAGATTCACGTGGCTCTGGAAACCTCTGACCTGCTCCGCCAGAGCTTGGGCCTGACGCGGGCTGTCATTGAGGTTGCCCAGCAAGATGTATTCAAAACTCACGCGCCGGCCACTGATGGCGACGTAGTGGCGGCAATCCTCCAGCAGTTGTTCATAGGGGTAGGCCCGTGCCGTGGGGATCAGCTCTTCCCGCAACGCTTGATCGGGCGCATGCAAGCTCACCGCCAAGGTGAACTGGGCCCGGCCCAGGCGCTCAAGCGCCAGCTCGGCCAGCCTGGGCAGTGTGTTGGGCACACCAACAGTGCTGACGGTGATCTGACGCATCGCCATACCCAGATCACGGCTGAGGCAGTCAATCGCCGTCAATACATGGTCTGAATTGAGTAGCGGCTCACCCATCCCCATAAACACCACATGGGACGGGCGGCGCTGCATCACCTCGCGCACGGTGAGCACTTGGTCGACGATTTCATGGGGCTCAAGCGAGCGCTGCAGACCCTCTTTGCCTGTGGCACAGAAGCGGCAGGCCATGGGGCAGCCCACCTGACTGCTGACGCAGACCGTGAGCCGATCCCGCGTAGGGATCCCAACGGTCTCCAGGGAGAGGCCGTCATCTGTGGCCAGCAGCAGTTTGAGGGTGCCGTCTTGGGCGAGGTGGCGCTCAAGCTCGTTGGAACGCCCCAAGGGCAGTGGCTCCTGCTGACGCAGGGCAGCGGGCAGCACCGTGATGTCGTGCCAGTGGCGGGCGCCTTTGGCATAGAGCCAATCGTGCAATTGCCGGCCGCGAAACGGCGGCAACCCTTGATCTTTAGCCCAGGTTTCTAGCTGAGCCTGACTCAGGCCCAGCAGTGCCTTTAGGGCCAAACCAGCAGGCCGTGGCCCAGCCAATGCTCAGCGGCCAGCAGGGCAAAGAAGCCGAGCATGGCCATCCGGCCATTGAGACGTTCGCAATGGGTATGGAACCCAAAGCGCGGCAGACGCCGCTGGGGCACCAAGCGTGGCTTGAGCGGCGTCGAGGCGGCGGGCACAGGGGAAGCGGCAACCATGAAGATCAGCTGTCTTGGCTGAGCAGGCCTTCTTCCTGGAGGCCCTCAAGGGCACCGGGATCAGGGACATGCTCTTCGGCGAGTTCCTCACCCGCCGCAGGGCGAGCAAAGGCTGCGAGGTTAGTGCGATCCTCAATGCCGTGGCGGCTGCGGGTGGCCTCCAACTCGGTATCGGATGGATCATCCAACACCGCAGTATTCGACTGAGGCAGCGGCATCTCCACGGTGTAATCCGGGCGCAGGTTGGTGGCGCGGCGGTAGCCGGCGTTTTCCTCGCCAAGGATGTCGGGATGGGGCAAGGCCTCCGCCTTGAGCTGCTCATCAAAGCCACTGAAGCCAGTGCCGGCCGGGATGAGACGACCAATGATCACGTTCTCCTTGAGACCGCGCAGCCAATCGCTCTTGCCCTCAATCGCGGCTTCCGTCAGCACACGGGTGGTCTCCTGGAAGGAGGCCGCCGAGATGAAGCTGTCGGTGTTCAGAGAGGCCTTGGTGATACCCAGCAGAACCGGTGTGAATTCAGCCGGAGCCCCACCGGTGATCGCCATGGCCTGGTTCACCTGATCCACCTGGCGCAGCTCAATCAGCTCACCGGGGAGAAGGGTGGTGTCGCCGGCATCTTCAATCCGCACTTTGCTGGTCATCTGCCGCACGATCACTTCGAGGTGCTTGTCATCAATGGTCACGCCCTGGGACTTGTAGACGTTCTGCACCTCTTGGACCAAAGCGGTCTGCAAGCGTCCGATCGCCTGGTTGGCCGCATCCATCGTTGGCAGGGGACCGCGCAGGTCTTCGAAGATCACCTCCAACAGTTCGTGGGGGTTGATCGGACCATCGGTGAGCAGGTCGCCCGCTTTGACCTCTTGGCCATCGCTGACCATCACGGTGCGGCCCAGCAGGATCGGGTACTCGGTGTGCAGCTCTTCGCCTTCGTTCACCGACACGGTGGGGTTGTCCTCGCCTTCGGGCTGCTCAACCTTGATGGTGCCGGCCTTACGGCAGAGCACAGCGGACTCACGGGGACGACGGGCCTCGAGCAGTTCCTCAATACGGGGCAGACCCTGAACGATGTCACCGGTCTTGGCCCTCTCAAACACCAACTGGGCCAGGGTGTCTCCGCGGAGCACCAAATCGCCATCGCGGACGTGCAGGATCGAGTCGGGGGAGACCATGTAAGGACGTCCAACCCGCAGGGTGAGGCTGCTGCCTTTGACCTCTTCCACCTGACCGCTATGGGGGCAGGTGAGACCGCCACCAAGGTCATCGCCTTCCACAACACGCTGGCCAGCCTTGAGGCTGAGCTTGCTGCCACCGAGGTCAACGGTGATGGTGTCGCTGGGGCGCTCAACGATCAAACGGCGAATCGGTTCGTCGTCCTTGCGATCTGGCAATTGAGCCACACCGTCGTCCTTGCAGAGGATCTGAACGGTGGCGACCACATCGCCGCGCTTGATGTTGTCTCCATCGGCCACCTTCACCTCGGTGTGGGTGGAGCCATGGCTGGCATCGGAGAGGGTGTCGCGCCGCACCAGATGGGTTTCCAGGATGGTGAGCTGCAGACGCTGGATGGTCTTGGCGCGCTTGTCTTGCGCTGATTCCACATCCACCGTCATCTGGGGAGTGGTGTCGAAGGTTTCCAGCAGCAGCTGGGTGCGCAGCAGTTCCACACCCTCGACGGACTTCACCAATTCGCCGTCTTTGAAAGCAAGACGCTGAACAGCTTTGAGCCCCATCGATGGGCCATTGGCCTGCTTCACGGAGCCGAGCTCCGGCATGTGGGCCTCGTTGGGAATGGCGTACTCCTCAACAGGGCGAAGCAGCAGCGCCCCACCTTCCGGGGTATCGACGGCTTCGACCATGTGCATGGCCTCAGCCTTGAGGCCAGGAGCGATCTCTTCGCCGGGGTTGACCATCTTGCCGCCACCATCGGTGTAGCGAGCCAGCACCTTGCTGTCAGAGACGAGGTGCAACTGCCCTGAGCGCACGATGATTTCGCGAAGAATGTCGTTCTTCTGGGTGACCGTGACGATGCCGGCGGTCTGGCTGAAGATGTCCTTGACGACCTCAGTGCCGGCCTCGATCCACTGACCGTCCTCGATCATCAACAGGGAGATGTCCTTGTTGATCTCGTGGGTTTCTTGCGGAATCCAGAGCAGGGTGCCGCCTTTGCTGACTTCAAAACCGTTCTTGGCACTGCGAGCCTTTTTGATGGCCAGGCCAGGAGCAAATTTGACCAAACCACCGGTCTGGGTGCGGAAGCGGTCATCAGCCAGCTCAGCGATCACCTCGCCATTGGCGATCTTGGTGCCGGGCTCGGTGTTGAGGCGATAGCGGGTGTTGTCCTTGCTCTCGAGGTGCCAGATCTGACCGCTGTGGGTCGTGGTGGCGACCAGCTTGCAATCTTTCAGCGTGAGGCTGCTGGTGACGATCTCAACTTCGCGAGAATCACCCTGGGATTCGCGCAGGCGCACGGCACCACCGAATTCGGAAACCTGACGGCTTTCCGCCAGCACCTCACCGGTTTTGACATTGGCGCCACCTTGGACCACCGGCATGGCGTTGGGCGGCAGGTTGTAAACGTCGCCGCTGAACACCCACAGACGGCCGAGACGCTGGGCCTTGAGAGTGATGTTGCCCTGGCGGTCGGGCACCTCCTTGGGCTGAATGACATCCTCATAACGAACCTGACCAGCCAGGTCGCAGACCACATCCTTGGTGGCTTTTTCAACGCTCTTCTTGACCGCTGAACCACTGGAAATCTGAGCCAGGATCGTGTCGTTGGGGACACTGCCACCGGCATTGACGAACAGGATTGAACCGGCAGTGACATCCAGCTTCTGAGTCTTGCCCTTGCCGCTGGGCTTCACGGTCAGAGAGAAGTCGGTCTCAGCCAGCTGCGCTTCGACGCCGTGCGGGGTGCGGTGGGGACGAACCTTGGCCTTGGCACTGAATTCAACGCTGCCTTCCACCACCGAACGAACCACACCCGTTTCAGCGGTCGACACACCACCGGTGTGGAAGGTGCGCATGGTCAGCTGCGTACCGGGCTCACCGATGGACTGGGCCGCGATGATGCCCACGGCTTCACCCAGGTCCACCAGTTCGTTGTGAGCCAGAGCCCAGCCGTAGCACTTGCGGCAAACCGAGCGGGCCGCCTCACAGGTGAGCGGAGAGCGCACCTGCACCTGGGCAATGCCAGCCGCCTCAATGCGCGCACTCAACGGAGGGTCCACCTCAGTGTTGCGGGTGGCGATCACTTCCCCAGCGCCGTCGACGACGTCTTCAGCCAGCAGGCGACCGACCAGGCGGGATTTGTACTTGCCGTTGTCATCCGCGGCGACCTTGATGCTGCGGGTGGTGCCGCAGTCGTCTTCACGGACGATGACGTCTTGAGCGACGTCGACCAAGCGGCGGGTGAGGTAGCCCGAGTCCGCGGTGCGAAGCGCGGTATCCACCAAGCCCTTACGAGCGCCGTAGGAGGAAATGACGTACTCGGTGACCGTGAGGCCTTCGCGGAAATTGGTACGAATTGGGAGGTCGATGATCTCCCCTTGCGGGTTGGCCATCAGACCGCGCATGCCAACCAGCTGACGCACCTGGGACATATTTCCCCGGGCGCCGGAGTTAGCCATCATCCACACCGAGTTGAGTGGATCGTTCTCGTCGAAGTTGCGGCGAACGGACTGAACCAAACGCTCATTGGTCTCAGTCCAGGTGTCGATCACCTTGGTGTGACGTTCCACCTCGGTGATTTCACCAAGCCTGTAGCGCTCCTCGGTCGCCGTGATCTGATCTTCGGCCTCCTGGAGCAGGGTGCTTTTGTCGCCAGGAACGCGAAGATCGTCAACCGAAATCGACACGGCGGCCTGGGTCGCGAAACGGAAGCCCAGATCCTTGAGATCGTCAGCAAGAGCTGAGGTGGCCGCGGTGCCGTGGTGCTTGTAGGACCAAGCCACCAGCGAGCGCAGAGCCTTTTTGTCGATCACCTTGTTCTGGAAGGTGGGCGCCTCACGAGACAGCTCGTTGCTGGGTGCCGCAGGGGCTTCAGCAGCTTTGCTGGCTTTCGACTTGGATTTGGAGGTCTTCCGGGCGGGCTTGGAGGAGCTGGTCATGACCGGGGACAGGTTGGAAGGGCAGAGAACAGAAAGAGAGAACGATCAGAAGAGCGTCACCTGGTGACCACCGCGTCGATGATGGTGCGGTTCATCACCACACGGCCGGTGGTGGTGAGCACATAACGGCTAATCAGCGCTCCGTCCTCGTCGAGACGATCGCGGCGGTACTGCCACTGCTCCACGCGGGTGCCATCGCTGAGGGTTTCGCTCTTGATGGGCTCTTTGGCCTCGTCGTCATCGTCAACGGCACCGTTGAAGCGCACCCACACCCAGTCATGCAGGGTGATGCGCTTCTCCTCGAAGGCGTGGCAGACGTCTTCGAGGTTGGCGTAAGTGCGGGAACGATCTCCAAACTCAGGCTTGCTGCGTTCTTGGCGCGTTGCCGTCAGGTAGTAGGCGCCAAGAACCATGTCCTGGGATGGCGTGATGATCGGCTGGCCGGTGGCCGGCGAGAGGATGTTGTTGCTGGCCAGCATCAACATGCGGGCCTCGGTTTGCGCTTCCAGGGCCAGGGGCACGTGGACAGCCATCTGGTCACCGTCGAAGTCAGCGTTGAAAGCTGGGCAGACCAGGGGGTGCAGCTGGATGGCGCGGCCATCAACAAGCTTCGGCTCAAAGGCCTGGATGCCAAGACGGTGCAGGGTGGGAGCACGGTTGAGCAGGATCGGGTGACCATCGATCACCTCCTGCAGCACCTGCATCACTTCATCGTCGGCGCGTTGGATCAGCTTCTTGGCCGCCTTGATGTTGTTGACGATGTTTTGGCGGATCAAGCGGTGGATCACGAACGGCTGGAACAGCTCGATCGCCATCTCCTTGGGCAGACCGCACTGATGCATCTTCAGCTTCGGTCCAACCACGATCACCGAACGGCCGGAGTAATCAACACGCTTGCCGAGCAGGTTCTGACGGAAGCGACCCTGCTTGCCTTCGATGATGTCGCTGAGTGACTTCAGCGGACGGTTGTTTGCACCCACCACGGTGCGCCCGCGACGGCCGTTGTCGATCAGGGCATCAACAGCTTCCTGCAGCATCCGCTTCTCGTTGCGGACGATGATTTCAGGAGCCAGGATTTCCTGAAGCCTGGCCAAGCGGTTGTTGCGGTTGATGACCCGGCGGTAGAGGTCATTGAGGTCACTGGTGGCAAAGCGACCGCCATCGAGCTGCACCATCGGGCGCAGATCGGGGGGAATCACCGGAATGGCATCGAGCACCATCCACTCAGGGCGGGCATCGGTGGCGATGAAGTTGTCGATCACGCGCAGGCGCTTGATCAACTTGGCCCGTTTTTGACCCTTGCTGCCGCTGATGTCTTCGCGGAGCTGCTCAGCAATTTCAGTGAGCTCGAGATCTTCCAGCAGAGCCTTCAGCGCTTCTGCACCGATGCCCACCTCAGGCTCGGTCTCAATTTCTGAATCTTCCGCGTAGATCTCGTCTTCGATCTCCAGCCACTCATCTTCGGTGAGGAGCTGCTTGTACTTCAGGGTCTTGTGGTCGCCTGGATCAAGCACCACATAGCAGTTGAAGTAGACGATCTGCTCGACATCGCGCAGGGGCATGTCGAGCAGGATGGCCACATAGCTGGGAATGCCCTTGAGATACCAGACGTGGGACACCGGCGCAGCGAGCTTGATGAAGCCCATGCGGTGACGGCGCACCCGGCTTTCGGTGACCTCAACGCCACAGCGCTCGCAAACGATGCCGCGGTGACGCACCCGCTTGTACTTGCCGCAGTGGCATTCCCAGTCCTTGGAGGGACCAAAGATCTTTTCGCAGAACAGCCCGTCCATCTCGGGCTTGAGCGTGCGGTAGTTGATCGTCTCAGGCTTGGTCACCTCACCCACCACTTGCCCATTGGGCAGGGTGCGTTGACCCCACTCCCTGATGCGCTCGGGGGAGGCCAGCTTGATCTTGACGTAATCGAAGTGGCTCTCGGTACGGGTGTTGCTGTTGGTCATGGCCTGAGATCGATGGGTCGCGGATGGTCGTCAGATGGCGGGCTGGGCCGCCCTAGAGCTCAGTCCTCGTCGTAATCGGCGACGCCGAGGGATTCGTAGGTGGGGCGGCTGGGGGTGCTGCGGCGGGGATTGACGTCCTGCATCAGATCCACTTCGGCTCCTTCGTCTGTGTAGACAGCGATATCGAGGCCCAAGGACTGGAGCTCTCGCATCAACACCTTGAAGGACTCTGGGGTGCCAGGACGGGGGATTGGCTTGCCCTTGACGATGGCGTTGAGCGCCTCGTTGCGGCCCTGCATATCGTCGGATTTGACGGTGAGCAACTCCTGCAACGTGTAGGCGGCGCCATAGGCCTCGAGAGCCCAAACCTCCATCTCACCAAGACGCTGACCACCTTGCTGGGCTTTACCACCAAGGGGCTGCTGGGTGACCAGGGAGTAGGGGCCAGTGGAGCGGGCGTGGATCTTGTCGTCCACCAGGTGCACCAGCTTGAGGATGTAGGCCCGTCCAACGGTGACCGGCTGATCAAACGGCTCGCCGCTGCGGCCATCGATCAATTGGATCTTGCCGGGGTTCTCGGGGTCGTAGACCCACTCACGCCCTGGCTGCTTCGCCGCTTCTTTGAGGTAGCCCTCAACGGTTTCACGAGACTTTTCAGCTCCGTGCATCTCGTCGAACGGGACGATCTTGAAGCGGGAATCAAGGTTGTCGGCGGCCCAGCCCCATCAGGGCACTCAAAGACCTGTCCAACATTCATCCGGCTCGGCACCCCCAGGGGGTTGAGCACGATGTCGATCGGCGTGCCATCGGGCAGGTAGGGCATGTCCTCCAACGGGAGGATGCGGCTAATGATGCCCTTGTTGCCATGGCGGCCGGCCATCTTGTCGCCGACCTGGATCTTGCGGCGCTGAGCCACATAGACCCGCACAACCATGTTGGCGCCCGGCGGCAGCTCGTCGCCCTGTTCGCGGGTATAGATCCGCACGTCAACAACGCGGCCGCGTTCGGTGTTGGGAACGCGCAGGGAGTTGTCGCGCACATCCCGGGCCTTCTCACCAAAGATCGCCCGCAGCAGCTTCTCTTCTGGCGGCTGATCGGATTCGCCTTTGGGGGTCACCTTGCCCACCAAGATGTCGCCGCTTTCGACGAAAGCACCGATGCGAATGATGCCCATCTCATCGAGGTTGCCCAGGCTTTCCTCGGCAACGTTGGGGATCTCCCGGGTGATCTCCTCAGGGCCCAACTTGGTTTGACGGGCCTCGATCTCGTACTTCTCGATGTGCACCGAGGTGTAGAGGTCATCGCGCACCAGGCGCTCACTCACCAGGATGGCGTCCTCGTAGTTGTAGCCCTCCCAGGGCATGTAGGCGATCAGGCAGTTCTGACCCAAGGCAATTTCGCCCCCTTCACAGGCCGAACCATTGGCCAACACCTGACCGGCGATCACCTGGTCGCCTTGCTGGACGATCGGGCGCTGGTTCAAGCAGGTGTCCTGGTTGGAGCGCTGGTATTTCTGCAGCAGGTGGTAGTGATCCACGCCCTGGTCATCGCGAACGATGATCTGGGTGGAATCCACAAACACCACTTCGCCATTGACCCGCGTGATAGGCACCATGCCGGAGTCGCGAGCCACCTGGGTTTCCAAGCCGGTGCCCACCAGGGGACGCTCCGGACGCAGCAGGGGAACCGCCTGACGCTGCATGTTGGAGCCCATCAGGGCGCGGTTGGCGTCGTCGTGCTCCAAGAAGGGAATCAAGGACGCCGCCACAGAGATCACCTGCACCGGTGAGAGCTGCACGTAGTCGACCTGGTTCGGCGGAACCGTCTCGAAATCAAGGCGGTAGCGAACGGGGATCAGCTCGGCTGTGATGCGCCCATCGGCATCGGTGGCCACATCACCGGGGGCAACGCGACATTCGTCTTCCAGATCAGCGGAGAGATAGATCGGATCACCGCTCTTATCGACCACGCCATCGGTGACCTTCCAGAACGGGGTTTCGATGAAGCCGTACTCATTCACCCGAGCGTGGGTCGCCAGCGAACCAATCAGGCCAGCGTTCGGGCCTTCAGGAGTTTCGATCGGGCAAATGCGGCCGTAGTGGGACGGGTGGATATCCCGCACCGCGAAGCCAGCCCGCTCACGGGTGAGGACACCAGGGCCAAGGGCACTGATGCGGCGCTTGTGGGTGAGCTCAGCCAGGGGGTTCGTCTGGTCCATGAACTGGCTCAGCTGGCTGGAGCCAAAGAACTCCTTGATGGCGGCCACCAAGGGCTTCGGGTTGACCAACTGGGCCGGCGTCAGGGAATCGGTTTCACCGACGGTCATCCGCTCTTTGATGATCCGCTCCAGTCGGTTCAAGCCAACCCGCACCTGGTTTTGCAGCAGTTCACCAACCGAGCGAACGCGGCGGTTACCCAGGTGGTCGATGTCATCGAGGCAAGCCCCACCGACATCGAGCTCCAGGTTGATCAGGTAATCGAGGGTGGAGAGAACGTCCTCGGGGGTCAGCGTGCGCACCGCATCGGGAATGGTGAGGCGCAGCTTCTTGTTCATCTTGTAGCGACCGACCCGTCCGAGGTCGTACCGCTTGGGATCAAAGAAACGGCTGTGCAGCAGTTGCTGGCCGCCACTGACGGAGGGGGGCTCACCAGGACGCAGCTTTTTGTAGAGCTCCAGCAGGGCCTGGTCCTCTGAGGAGATTCCCTCCTCGTTGGCCGCATCAATGGACTTCTTGTAGTACTCCGGGTGGCGCAGCTTGTCCAGGACATCGTTGTCCGACAAGCCGATGGCCCGCATCATCACGTGGGCGTTGATCTTGCGGGTTTTATCAACCCGCACATGCAGCAGGTCGTTTTTATCGGTCTCAAACTTCAGCCAGGCACCACGGTTGGGGATCAGGCTGGCGTTGTAGGTGCGGCGACCGTTTTTATCCTGCTCATCTTTGAAATAGACCCCGGGGCTGCGCACGATCTGGTTGACGATCACGCGCTCAGCGCCGTTGATGATGAACGTGCCCCGCTCGGTCATCAGCGGCAGCTCACCGATGAAGACCTCCTGCTCTTTGATTTCGCCGGTCTCTTTGTTGACCAGGCGGCAGGTGACATACATCTGCGACGCGAAGGTGGCGTCGCGGCGCTTGGCCTCTTCCACATCGTGGCGAGGACGCTTCAGGCGGTATTCACTGCCGACAAAGTGAAGCTCAAGCTTGCCGGTGTAATCGGTAATCGGCGAAAAGCTCTCTAGCTCTTCGATTAGCCCTTTCTCCAGAAACCACTTGAAGCTCCCCCGCTGCACCTCCACAAGATCAGGGAGGTAGGTAGCGGTCTTGGCGACCTGAATCGCGCTGCTCATTCGGAGACCTGAACGGATTGAGGAAGAAGCTGCTGACGGCACCATCGTTCTCTGCCTGACCACACCAACGGCCGCCCCCAGCAAGCTGAGAAGCGGCCCCGTGAAGGCTTAATCAGAGGCGAGAGATCAAGAGAAACGCCAGCAACACTGACCTGCCAGCTACGGCAGGGCAATGTTCAATCTTACCCAGCCAGGTCCAACTTCTGTCAACCTTCTTGACCGATGTTGGCAGGCTCCGGTTGAGGCTGGTATGGGAGCGCGAACAGTTTGCTGGCATTGGCGCTGCTGCGGCGTGCCACCTGCTCCAAGCTCTGCCCCCTTAACTCGGCCACCCGCTCGGCCACATGACGCACCATCGCAGGCTCATTGCGCTTGCCCCGCCTGGGCACTGGCGAGAGGAAGGGGCAATCGGTTTCCACCAAATACCGGTCTTCAGGCACCTGTTGGGCGCACTGATGGGTTTCGGTGGCCTTCGGGAAGGTCACCGTGCCGCTGAAGCTGATGTAGAGGCCATAGGCCAAAAACGCGTGCATCTCAGCCGGGGTGCCGCCCCAGCAATGCATCACCCCTTGAATGCTGTGGCCAGCAGCTCGGCGCTGCTCAAGCAGGGCCAGCATCGGCTCAGCCGCATCGCGGCAATGAATGATCACTGGCAGCCCTAACTCCTCAGCCAAATCAAGCTGGGGCACCAGCATGGCCAACTGCTTATCGAGGTTGGTCGCTCGAAACAGGTCCAAACCAAGTTCACCAATCGCCACCACGCGCGAATCAGCACCCGCCGCTTCACGCAGCACCTCAGGGGTGTCGGCTTGCCAATGCTCAGTATCGAGAGGGTGAACCCCCACCCCATAACGCAATTCAGGAAAGCGATCAGCCAGCGCCCGGATCCCAGGGATCTCTGAAGGCTCGACGCAGGCATGCAATAACGATTGAACGCCCGCTTCGCGCCAGCGGGCTGCGATCACATCAAGATCGTCGTCGAACTGCCGAAAAACGATGTGGCAGTGGCTATCGATCAGAGGTGGGGCAGCACTCACCGGATCTGGGCGGGTTCAGCTGCCAGTTTGACCGATGAAATCAGGCCTTGGCCGCAGGAGCCGGATCAATGGCCTTTTTGACAGCAGCGCTCAAGCGTGACTTCTGGTGAGCACCGGCATTGCGATGCAGTGCGCCGACCTTGACAGCCTTATCAATCTTGCTGAAAGCGGCGTTCAGACTCTCCTTGACGGCTTTCTTGCCCGGCTCGCCGGGCTCACTGCCATAGTTTTCACAGGCGGTGAAGCAGCGCTTCATCAAGGTGCGAAGCGCCGAGACATAGCTGCGGTTGTGCAGGCGGTTGCGCTCAGCAATCTCGATGCGCTTACGAGCAGACTTGTTATTCGCCACAGAAGTTTCGGGGCCGCAGATCGACAAACAAAGATCCTAACTCCACAGCCTTCCCTAGAGGTGGCTTAGCGTCAGTGATTGTCTCGACAGACGCGATGATGCAGCTGCTCAACGACCCTGTCGCGGCCGTTGATCGTCTGCGGCAAATCGAAGCGAGAACCCACTCCAGTGGCGTCGCTACAGCGCAAGCCACCGTGGATTCCGTTCTTGCGGCTGTCAAAGAGCGCGGCGATGCAGCCCTCAAGGAGTACACCGAGCGTTTTGACGGGGTTGTGCTCGACTGCCTGCGGGTGGATCCAGCCGCGACTAAGGCGGCCTGGCAGAGCGCTCCCCTGGCTTTGCGCGATGCCCTGCAACTGGCCCATCGGCGCATCAGCGCTTTTCACCGCGAACAATTACCGCAGGACATCGAGCTCAAAGGTCCCCATGGGGAACGCCTTGGCAGGCGTTGGCGCCCGGTCAACTCCGCTGGGCTCTATGTGCCTGGTGGCCGCGCGGCTTACCCCAGCACGGTGTTGATGAATGCCATCCCCGCCCAAGTCGCGGGGGTGAAGCAAGTGGTGATGGTCACCCCGCCAGGGCCAGACGGGCAAGTCAACCCCGCCGTGTTGGCGGCCGCCCACGTGGCTGGCGTCGATCAGATCTACAGCGTCGGCGGCGCTCAAGCCGTGGCGGCGCTGGCCTTCGGCACCGAGTCGATCCCCGCGGTGGACGTGATCACCGGACCTGGAAATTTGTTTGTGACCCTGGCCAAAAAAAGCGTGTATGGCCGGGTTGGCATTGATTCGCTGGCTGGGCCCAGCGAAGTGTTGGTGATCGCCGATGACAGCGCCTCAGCCGAGCTGGTGGCGGCGGATTTGCTGGCCCAAGCAGAGCACGACCCCCTGGCTGCAGCGATTCTGCTGACCACCAGCCCGCGCCTCGTGCAAGAGGTGCCCGAGGCGATTGCAGCGCAACTGGAGGATCACCCCAGGCGCGAGGTAACGGAAGCCTCGATCCGCGATTGGGGCTTAATAGTGCTCTGCGAATCACTCGAGCAAGCCGCGCAGCTCTCCGATCGCTTTGCTCCTGAACATCTGGAGTTGTTGGTGCAGGAACCAGCCGCGCTGGCTGAACGCATTCAGCAGGCCGGCGCGATCTTCATGGGACAGCACACCCCAGAAGCAGCTGGCGACTACCTTGCTGGGCCCAATCACACCCTGCCGACCTCCGGGACAGCCCGCTTTGCTGGCGCCTTGAGCGTCGAAACGTTCATGCGCCACACCAGCCTGATCAACTTCAACCGGCAAGCGCTTGAAGCCACGGGCGCAGCGATCATGGAGTTAGCAGCCCATGAGGGATTGCATAGTCACCGCGAGTCGGTGCGCCGCAGGCTGCAGAGCTGACTTACGGGGTCACGAGCCAATGGGCGGGCTCTTGGCCAGGGATCATCTGCAACACCAGATCGCCTGGGCGGGGCTCACCCACTCGTCTGCCAGCAATCCAACGCTGGCCATCAGTGTCAGCACGAACCAAATACCAACGCTCGAGATCGGCACGCTGTTGGCGGCGCAGTTGGTCTTTGGCCTGTGATGGCGACAAGTGCCCTTGCTGCATGCCAAGCGGAAGCTTCTCTTGCAACGACGAGCGGATCACATTCCAGCCGTCGTAAAAGGGCACCTCAGGGCAATTGCGATGCAATTGACCCGCTTCCAACTGGGCGCAGTGAAACCAGGTGATGCGGCGATCTTGCTCATTGAGCAGGCGGGCCACCTGCCGTGAAAAGTGCTGCTTGTTGAGCCCTGGAGCAATGGTCCAAGACTCTCGAGGCAGCAGCAGCAACAGCAACCAACCGGCCTGAATTAATAAAGTCCAACGCCACAGAGATCGCTCTGCGCAGAGCTTCCAAGTCAGAAAAATCAAGCTGAGGCCAAGCATTAAGACCGGCGTGACGTAGCTCTCGCGCATCACCAAACCAGGCGAAATCGCTGAGCGACTGAGGTCAACCAAAACCGCGAAGGCAACGGCATAGACGCCCGGGAGGCAACAGACCAGCAGCTGCCGCTGATCCAGAGGGGATAAGCCTTGCCAGTGCCGCCACAGGAGGATCAAGAGGGCCACCCCCGATGCCGCCATCCAAAGACCGCTGTGGGGCCACCAGATCTGCAACATGCGCCAGGCGAATAACCCGCTGAAATTCAGTGGGGAACCAGAGCTGGCCAAGGAGGTCAGGCTGTAGATCAGCAGCGCAGACACAGCCGATAGAACAATCAACCAACGCCGGCCAAACGCGAGCAAGCGAATCGCGCTGTAGCTGAGCAGCAGGGCCACCCCCAAGCCGCCATTGATCAGGGCCAATCCGGGCAACAACACATCGAGCCAGAGAGGCGGGACGCTCTGGTTTCTCAGCAGCAGATGCAGGGACACCAGCAACAGCAATCCCTGGAAAAACCAATGGACATTGATGTCCCAAATCAGGTTTTCCAGCTGCCACGGGTTGGCAAGGATCAAACCGCAGAGAAGGCCCACCATCACGCGCAGGGCCAATGGCGCTTGAGGGTTCAATCTGCCCAGGATCAAAAAAATCCAGCCCAGCGATAGCGCCAGCACCACCAGCGAGAACCCAACGCTCCAAACGCCGAACTCGCCGCCAAAGCTCAAAGGCACAACAGCAATCAGGCGGCTGACCAGCACCCTGTGCTCATTGACAGGGTTCAGCAGATCAAGCCAACCAGCCACCCCTTGATGCAACGGCTGCTGCTGCAAGAACACCGCAGAATCAGCGATCAGGTGAGGCCAGCGCGAAGCAATAAGGGCCACCTGCCACAACGCCTTCAGCAGGGGGTAAAGGACAACAACCTCAAGGGCGACGAGCAAGCCAAGGCCAACCCAAAGCAGGCGCTTGCCATTGCTGATCAAGATTTGACCAGATCCCTCACACCGGCCACACCATCGTTGATCTCGCCAACCAGCACCTGATCAGCTAGCCCCACAAACAAACCGTTCTCCAACACGCCAGGGATGTTGTTGATGGTGGTCTCCAGTCCAGCGGGGTCGTTGATCCCACCAGCAAAGCTCACATCCAGCACCAAATTGCCCTGATCGGTGACGACAGGACCTGCTTTGCGCTGGGCCATGCGCAATTCAGCGCTACCACCCAGTTGCTGCAACTCAGCCTGCACTTGGCGCCAAGCGCCAGCCAGCACCTCCACCGGCAAGAGGAAGCCAAGGTTGAGGCGCTCAACCAGCTTGGTGCTGTCGACCACCACCACGAAACGCTCAGCGCGGCGAGCCACCAACTTCTCCTGCACATGGCAAGCACCACCCCCTTTGATCAGTTCAAAAGCGGGATCCACCTCATCAGCGCCATCAATGGCCAAATCAATCCGATCGATGGCATTGAGGGATTGCAACGGGATCCCCAGTTCGGCCGCGAGAACCTCGCCTTGAAATGAGGTTGTGACGCCGACGATGTCGGTGAGGCGGCCATCGCGCAGCCGAGCGCCCACCTCCTGAATCATCAAGGCCGCCGTGGAGCCTGAACCCAAACCCAGCACCATGCCGTTCTTGACCTGATCGGTGGCAGCCAAGGCAACGGCCTGCTTCATCTGGGTCTGCAGGTCTGCCATCCGATCGCCTCAATGTCGCGGGAACCTAGCAATGGCCCGTTGAACGCGTCATCCGGCTTGGCTCATCGGCAGCGGAGCTGGCTCAATCGACAGCTCCATCTGCTCAGAGCCTCGCAACACCTTGAGTTGCAAAGGATCACCCAGGGAGGACGCCTCCACCACGGCAAGCAAATCGGCCGGAGCGCGGACATTGCGCTCACCGGCGGCAATCACCAGATCCCCGCGGCGCAATCCAGCCGCCACAGCGGGACTCTGCTCCAGCACCTGCTGGACGAGGGCACCATCGTGTTCCGGCAGCTGCACCAAGGCATTGGGGTCCGCGTTGTGCTCTTTGGCTCGGCGAACGGTGAGCGGCACCAGCTGCAGGCCGAGATAGGGGTGCACCACCTCGCCGCCACTCGATAAGCGCTCAGCGACGCCCTTAGCCAAATTGATTGGAATCGCAAAACCCAGTCCTGCGCCGGGGCCAGCACGAACCAAGGTGTTGAGGCCGATCACTTCCCCGGACTCATTAATGAGTGGCCCACCAGAGTTGCCCGGGTTGATCGCCGCATCGGTTTGGATCAGCTCAAGGCGCTTGTCGGTGAAGCCAAGGCTGCTGATGTTGCGGTGCAGGCTGCTGACAATGCCAAGGGTCACGGTGCTATCGAGTCCATAGGGGTGGCCCAAGGCAATGGCCCAATCGCCAGGCTCAAGCGCGTCGGAATCACCGAGTGGGGCTGCCTTGAGTTTTTGAGACGTTGAGGCCAAGCGCACAACCGCAAGATCGGTCACCGGATCACTCCCCACCACTTCGCCATCGCACTGGGTTCCATCGGCCAGGCTGACTTGAACGCGATCAGCCCCTTCCACCACATGGGCATTGGTCAACACCAGCCCATCGCGGCCAATCACCACCCCAGAACCCTGGCCATTTTCGCGATGGCTACTGGGCAGATCCCCAAACAGCTCCTTGAGAAGCGGGTCGTCCAAACCAGGATCGAGACCCGACATCAACACCTGACGCTCAGTGTCGATGCGAACCACGCTGGGGGCCACTCGGCCAACGGCCTGAGCCACAAAGCCATGGGCAGCGAGAACCGGCTCAACGCCGAACGACAGCGCAGCCACCAGAGCCACCATGGCTGCCCAGAGCCCTCGCCAGCGTCCCATCGACTGCAGCCAAAAACCGAGCCTAGGAAGACCAGCGCAATCGGTGGAGATCAGCAGGACTGAATCGATTCACACCATCAGCACCAGAAAGACTCACTAGGGTCCTGCGACGCTGCCGAGCGATCTTTGGACACCTGCGCCCAAGTCTGTCCGCTTTGCAAAGTCACGATTGACACCAGTGCTTCGGCCAACGTGGAGGTGATTTTCAGCACCGGTCAACCATCAACCCGCACCCGCCTTTGGGCGCGGGTCTGCCAGTACGCCAAGGGCAAGGGCTGCATCAACACGGATCCCGCCTTGCGAGGCACTCCTGGACCACGTGATGGCTACAGCGACGCGCCTGACATGGACCTTGGTGGCGCGGCCTAAAGGCCAGGTATTAATGTGAAAGGGTGCCCGGCGGGCATGCTTCTCGCTTGCGAGAAGGCAGTCGTACCAATCAGGCGATTGCAGGGCCGGGCCGGCCCTCCGCACCACGAGCTTTGGCTCATCCCCCGCTGGAACCAATCGAAGCCCTTGCCTCGGCAACGGCTCAATCTCTTGGTTTTCTCATGGAGAGCGTGGTGCTGCATAGCCATCGCGCTCCTCAAGCGTTGATCGTTGCTGTGCGCAAGGGCGATGGCAGCGATGTGAATCTCGACGACTGCGCCAGCTTCAGCCAAGCCTTCGGGGAGGCCTTGGAGACCGGTGAACTCCTCACCGGGGCGTATGTTCTGGAAATCACAAGTCCAGGGCTTGGAGACGTTCTCCAGCAGGACCGGGACTTTCGCAGTTTCCGCGGTTTCCCCGTCTGCGTTCGGCAGCGGGATGCCAAGGGAGGCGAAATCCAGCGCGAGGGAACCCTGCTTGGCAGAGATGCCGATGCGGTCGAACTCAACCTGCGGGGGCGCATTCAGCGGATCCCACGCAGCGATGTGCTCGAGGTTCGTCTGACCTCACCCAGCGCCTAACGGCACGCCCACCTTTCTGTTCACTGCTTCAACGGATCACCCATGGCACTCGTGATGCTCCCGGGCCTCTCGGCCCTCATTGAAGACATCAGCGAGGAGAAGAAGCTGCCCGCCAACGTGGTGGAGGCCGCCCTGCGCGAAGCCCTTCTCAAGGGCTATGAGCGCTACCGCCGCACGCTCTACATCGGCATTAGCGAAGACCCGTTCGACGAAGAATATTTCAGCAACTTCGACGTGGGCCTCGACCTCGATGAAGAGGGTTACCGGGTTCTGGCCTCAAAAATCATTGTTGAAGAGGTGGAAAGCGAGGACCATCAAATTGGTCTGGCGGACGTGCAGCAGGTGACCGACGACGCCCAACTGGGCGACACGGTGGTGCTGGATGTGACCCCCGAAAAAGATGATTTCGGGCGCATGGCAGCAGCGACCACCAAGCAGGTGCTGGCCCAGAAATTGCGGGAGCATCAGCGCCGCATGATCCAGGAGGAATTCGCCGACCTAGAAGATCCGGTTCTGACCGCTCGCGTCATCCGCTTTGAGCGCCAGAGCGTGATCATGGCTGTGAGTTCCGGACTGGGCCGCCCGGAAGTGGAAGCTGAACTGCCACGGCGCGACCAGCTCCCCAACGACAACTACAGGGCCAACGCCACCTTCAAGGTCTTCCTTAAAGAGGTGTCTGAAATTGCCCGCCGCGGCCCCCAGCTGTTCATCAGCCGGGCTAACGCCGGGTTGGTTGTTTATTTGTTCGAAAACGAAGTTCCCGAGATCCAGGAAGGGTCAGTGCGGATCGTGGCCGTTGCCCGTGAAGCCAACCCACCTTCGAGAGCCGTTGGACCTCGCACCAAGGTGGCGGTCGACAGTGTTGAACGGGAAGTTGACCCGGTTGGCGCCTGCATTGGCGCGCGGGGCTCCCGGATTCAACAGGTGGTCAACGAACTGCGCGGCGAGAAAATTGACGTGATCCGTTGGTCGCCTGACCCCGGCCAGTACCTCGCTAACTCCCTCAGCCCAGCACGGGTGGACATGGTGCGTCTGGTGGACCCAGAAGGGCAGCACGCCCACGTGTTGGTTCCGCCCGACCAGCTGAGCTTGGCCATCGGCCGCGAGGGCCAAAACGTGCGCCTGGCAGCACGCTTGACCGGCTGGAAAATCGATATCAAGAACAGCGAGGAATACGACCAGGCCTCCGAGGACGAGCAGGTTGCTGAGCTGATCGAGCACCGCCGTGAGGAGGAAGCACTCCAAGCGGAAGCCGAAGCCCGCCTCGAAGCCGAACAAGCTGCCCGAGCCGAGGAAGATGCTCGCCTCAGGGAGCTCTATCCAATCGAGGAAGACGAGCTCGAGGACTACGGCGAGGAACAGCAACCCATCGCAGAGGCCGAAGTCGAAGCCGAACCAGAGCCTGCCGCCGAAGCCAGCAGCGAAGAGCCCGTGGCCAGCGAGGACGAGGCCAGGTGAGTGCTCAGCCCACCCTGCGCCGCTGCGTGAGTTGCCGGGAACTGTTCGACCGTCGTCAGTTGCTGCGCATCATCCGGCTTGCAGGGGGTGCCGGCGTTGTGATGGATGAAGGAATGGGCCGCTCGGCCTATGTCTGCGCCTCACATGCCTGCGTAGAGGACGCCCGCAAACGGCGAAAACTGCAACGCGCCCTCAGGGTCCCGGTTGCAGACAGCGTCTACGACGCCCTGGCCAAACGGCTGGAACCTGAAGCCTGACGGCCTTTCAGGCAAGATGACATTGTTGGAGTCATGCATGACGAGCGGCGGCAAAGTCCGGATCTATGAGCTTTCCCGGGACCTTGGTCTCGATAACCGCGACGTGCTCAATGCCGCGGAGAAGCTGTCGATTGCGGCCAAGAGCCACAGCAGCTCCATCAGTGATGGTGAAGCGGCCAAGATCAAAGCCCTGCTCAACAGCAATGGCAAAGCAGCAGGTGGCGCCAAGGCACCGGCCAAGCCAGACGCTGGCAATCAGATCCTGTCGCTGAAGAAAGCGCCGAGCACCCCAAGCCAATCAGCGGGGGCTCCGGCTTCAGCACCGCCCAGCCGCAAACCAGAAATCGTCGCCAAGCCAGCTGCTCCGGCAAGCCCCGCCAAACCAGCCCCCAGCGCGCCGCCGAGCCGCAAACCAGAAATCGTCGCCAAGCCAGCTGCTCCGGCAAGCCCCGCCAAACCAGCCCCCAGCGCGCCGCCGAGCCGCAAACCTGAGGTGGTGGCCAAGCCAGCCGCTCCGGCAAGCCCCGCTAAACCGGCACCAAAACCGGTGGCCAAACCCGTCGCCAAGCCGGCCAGCGCGCCAGCTCCAGCGCGGCCTGCCCAACCGCTGCGTCCCCAGGCCAGCAACCGGCCGCCGCAGCAGCCCAGCAACCGGCCGCCGGCCAGACCCGCCGCCAAACCACCGGTGGTGATGAGCAAACCCACCGCTCCACCGCCCAGGCCTGCCAGGCCTGGGGCCCCAGCGCCTCGTCGCGACCAAAACAGGCCGGCGGTCCCCATGCGGCCCCCCAACCAGCAGCAGCGACCGTCGCCACAACGCAGTGGTCCACCCCGCAGTGGCGCCCCGATTCGTCCTGGCGCACCCCAACGCCCGGGAATGCCTGGTCGCGGCGGTGCTCCACAACAACGTCGCGGTCCTGGAGGACCGGGAGGTCGTCCCCCGTCCTCCCTTGAGCTGGTCGGCAAACCGATCCGGCGCGAACCCAATGCGCCCCAGGGCCGCCAAGGTGGCGCCCCCAGCCGGCCTGGTGGTCCTGGCGGCATGCGCAAGCCGGTGTCCCCCGGCGAGCTCATGCAGCTGCAGAAGCCCGGCAGTCGGCCTACCCCTGGTGATGGTCCCCGGCGTCCACCCGCACGCCCAGGCAGTGAGGCACCGCGCCGTCCCGGCGAAGCCCCCAACCGCCCCAACGCACCCACAGCGCCGCCGCGCCGTCCCGGCTACCGCCCTGCAGCCGCTCCCGGCATGGCTGGGCGTCCGCGGCGCCCGGATTGGGATGACAGCGCCAGGCTCGATGCCCTGCGCAGTCGCTCACCCCAGAAACAGCGCCAGAAGGTGCACATCATTGGGGAGAACGACGATTCCTTAGCCGCACAGACCGGCGGCTTCGCCGGTGGCCAAGAGGCCCTAGTGCTGCAAGCCAGCCTGGCCAGGCCAAGCAAGCCCAAAAATCTGCCGGGCAACAAAGGCGCACGGCCCGTGGCCCTGCGTCGCCGCAAGAAGGAAACCACCCGTCAGCGGCAACGCCGCCGCGCCATGGAGCTACGGCAAGCCAGAGAGGCCAAGCAAATCCGGCCCGAAATGCTGGTGGTGCCCGAGGGCAACCTCACCGTTCAAGAGCTTGCTGACAAGCTGAGCGTCGAGAGCTCCGAGATCATCAAATCCCTCTTCTTCAAGGGGATCATTGCCACGGTCACCCAGACCCTTGATCTCGAATCGATCGAGAAGGTGTCCCAGGAATTTGGTGTTCCTGTGCTGCAGGACGACATCGAAGAAGCCGCCAAGAAGACCGTCGAAATGATCGAGGAGAGCGACCTCGATCACCTGATCCGGCGCCCGCCTGTGGTCACCGTGATGGGCCACGTCGACCACGGCAAAACCAGCTTGCTCGATGCCATCCGCAAAACGCGTGTGGCAGCAGGGGAAGCTGGCGGCATCACCCAGCACATCGGCGCCTATCAAGTCGATGTGGACCATGCCGGTGCCAGCAAGAAGGTCACCTTCTTGGACACCCCCGGCCACGAAGCGTTCACCGCCATGCGCGCCCGCGGTACCAAGGTCACCGACGTGGCGATCCTGGTGGTGGCCGCCGATGACGGCGTTCGGCCTCAAACCCTGGAAGCCATCAGTCACGCCCGCGCTGCGGAAGTGCCGATCGTTGTGGCGATTAACAAGGTCGACAAAGAAGGCGCCCAGATCGATCGCGTCAAACAGGAGCTCTCCGATCAAAGCCTGCTGGCGGAAGATTGGGGCGGCGACACCGTGATGGTGCCGGTTAGCGCCCTCAAGGGGGAAGGCCTCGACAAGCTGCTGGAGATGATCCTGCTGGTCACCGAGGTCGAAGACCTCAAGGCCAACCCCGAGCGGATGGCCAAAGGCACCGTGGTGGAAGCTCACCTCGACAAGGCCAAGGGCCCCGTGGCCACGCTGCTGGTGCAAAACGGCACCCTGCGCCCTGGCGACGTTGTTGCTGCAGGCCCTGTCCTGGGCAAGGTCCGGGCCATGGTGAACGACAGCGGCCGCCGCGTGAAGGAAGCGGCTCCCTCCTCCGCCGTGGAGGTCCTGGGCTTCAGCGAAGTTCCAGCCGCTGGCGACGAGTTCGAGGTCTACCCCGACGAGAAAGCCGCACGCTCGGTGGTGGGTGATCGCGCCAGCGAGGCGCGCGCCACTCGCTTGGCTCAGCAGATGGCCTCTCGCCGCGTCTCGTTGACGTCCATGTCTGGCCAGGCCAGCGAAGGTGAGCTGAAGGAGCTCAATTTGATCTTGAAGGCCGACGTTCAGGGCAGCGTCGAAGCCATTTTGGGAATGCTGGAACAGCTACCCCAAGGCGAGGTTCAGGTGCGCGTGCTGCTCTCTGCACCGGGCGAAGTCACCGAAACCGACGTTGACCTAGCTGCCGCATCGGGCGCTGTGATCGTTGGCTTCAACACCACCTTGGCATCCGGCGCTCGCCGAGCCGCTGAATTGGCTGGTGTTGACGTTCGCGATTACAACGTCATCTACAAGCTGCTGGAAGACATCCAGGCCGCTATGGAAGGCCTCCTGGAACCCGAGCTGGTGGAATCGCCTCTGGGCGAAGCCGAGGTGCGCGCTGTGTTCAGCATTGGCAAGAGCGCCGTGGCTGGTTGCTACGTCACCAGCGGCAGTATTCAACGCAATTGCAAGATTCGCGTCCACCGCGGCAAGCAGCTGGTGTTCAGCGGCGATCTCGATTCGCTCAAGCGAATGAAGAACGACGTTAAGGAAGTGAACACCGGTTTCGAATGCGGCTTTGGTTGCGATCGCTTTGCCGACTGGCAAGAGGGCGACCGCGTTGAAGCGTTTGCGATGGTGACCCAGCGCCGCACACTGGCCACCTAAATGGAAGCCTGGCTCCCACGGCTCAGCCTGGCGCTGCTGCCGCTGGAGCTGTTGTTGCTTCAGCTGGTTCTCGCTGGCGGCAATCCGGGACCAGCTCCACGGCTGGAAATGGTCTTGCTGTGGGCCTTAGCGGTGCTGTTGCCGCAGCTCCGTCCGCCCTGGGTGCTGCCGCTCGCGCTGCTCAGGCCCGTGCTTGCTGTGCTGCAGCTGCCCTTGCTGTTGTGGCTCGATCAGCGGGCAGGGCTCGCAACGACGGTGAGCCCTTGGGCTGACCAGAGCCGGGTGGCCTGTTTGCTGTGGGCCTTGCTGTTGCTGCTAGCGATCCAATGGCAACTGCGCTCAGCTCTCGGCACTGTCTCGATTGCGATCCCACCAGAGCAAAGCGCCACTAATCAACAAAGCGAGCCCCTGAATTCCGAGGTCGGAGAGGGGGACAACACCACCACTGGAGGCGCGCAGAGCCATGGTGGCGGCACCGACAGCGGCGGAAGCGAAGAGGGCCAGCCAGAGGGCCCGGCGTAGCCCACGCCACGGCGTGCGCGCCTCCTGCAAAAGACGAGCTTTGAGCTCAGGATCCAGTCGGGATGCGGGATCTGCCATGAACAGTGAGCTCAGCTCAAACCTCCGCCGATGCTAATTTGACGCCCACGCCGGTGTAGCTCAGGGGTAGAGCAACTGATTCGTAATCAGTAGGCCGTCGGTTCAATTCCGACCATCGGCTTTCACAAACTCAGCGCAGAACACAGTCCCTAACTGCGCTTTCTCAAAACGAACAAAAAGAGCCACAAGGCTTGTTTGTTACTAACTGCCCGATCGTGTGCAAAGCGTGTGCAAGGTGGTATGTCTGGGACAGAGACAAGAGGGCCCCGTGGCCGCGACGAAGACCAAAACCGCCAAGTGGATCACCAAGGTCAGGGCCGTATGCCCCACCGGCTGGAGCGCCACCGAATCCCGAACGCGGGCCCGAATCCAAGTCCGCAAAAAGGGCCAGCGCGCCGCCGGCGTAACGCTCGAGCTGCCATGGGCGGCTGACGCCAAGGATGAAATCCAAGAACGCATCGTGGCCCTCAAGGGGCTGGTTGCCGGTGGTGTTGATCTGCAGGACGCAGCCAAGCGGCTATCGCGCCAGCCCAACGTCACCAGGGCCAGCGGCGCCAACTACGCCCTGTGGCACGAAATCATTGAGAGTTACATAGAAGACTTCAACCGCGACAAAAAGGTTTCCGAGACCACCTGGCAGAACGATTACGAGAAGTTCTTGGACCGGGTGCTGGTGGTGATGAGCAAGGCCAACGCTCCTGTGAACGCCAAAGAGCTGGTGGCCGAAGCGCTGCAGCCCCGAAGAGCGGGCCAAGGTGCATCTGGCGCTCCGTGAAGAGTTCGCCAGCGAGGAAACCAACGGCCTAGTGCTGGGCAGCTGCGAGGTGCTGCATGACGCCGCCGAAGACGTGGCTTGCAACCTGCTGAATGGGCTGCTTTACCCAGACGATTAACTATCAAACCCCTGCCATTCCTGCAGACGCCAAGTGAAAGTTCAGCGGTTAAACAAGCTGTATTGATGGCAATCGTGCCAGGTATTGGAGGTTAGTTTGTTGGCTTATTGGTGTGATTGAAGAAATAAAAAGCCTAGCTATTGCAAGGGCTTTGGGTGGGCAGGCTTCATCTCAAATCTTTGTATCCAAGCTTTCTATTTACCTTTTTTCTCTATCTCGTTTTCTATTCCTCCTCCGCCGCTTCACAAATCTCCTCGTCTTCTTCTATATTCTCCGTATAATCCAAATCCATAAACCCTCCTGTACCAAGCTGGGTGATACCGAAGTCCTTGGCCCCACAATTCACGTCATGCACCCGCACATTCCTATTGCTTGGCGACTTAGTCATCACTTCAATCAACTGCTCAGGCGTGAACTGCTGCGCCAAGACTGCTGATGGAAGCAGGGCGATTGTGATAGCGAGGATGTGTTTCATTCTTTTCAAAGTGGTTGATTATGATTAGGGGCGATCATCGCCAACAGAAATAAGTTCATGGGCACTGCGGGATAAGCCAACCGACTAGGTATTAAATCCCGTCCTTTGTATATCACTAACGCCCGTGGGATACTTGCAGGTATAGGAGGGGCAAATTGCCCAATCAATGGGACAAGTTTCTTCATCATGCACTCGCACATCCCTATTGCTAGGTGTTGCTGAGAGCTCTTTGATTTGAGGTTGTTCCTCGGCTTTGGCTTGTTCCTTTGACTTCTCCTTGTGGCTGCCACCGCCAAAGCGAATCGTTAGATCAGCTGAGGCACGGGCATTGAAAGCATCGTCATAGGTATAGGTTCCACCGAACTCAACACCCTTGGCGACAGCAAATGCCAAACGACCTTTGACGCCTGAACTGTTTCCAGCACTGTCATCACCCTGCTGGTAGTAATAACCAACGGAGGCATTGATCTCTGGGGTGATGAAGTACCCAACATCAAGCCCGTAGGTATCCAAGGCGCCACCTTGGTAATGGCTGTTCAGGCGCTGCTCGGTATCGCCGAAAGGCACCAAGGCATAAGCGCCGAAGTTCCACGTCGGGCTGACCGCTTCCACCTCAGCAGCAACCTGCTGGAAGAACACACTTCTGGGGTTCTTGGCGTACTTGATCGATGGCAGATACAGGTGCTGATAACGCCGCTTGATCGGGTGCCATGGCTTGGCATCACCTGTGTTCATTGGGCGGCTGTCGTAGCCAGCGTTGATGCCGAACATCCAGCTGCGGTCATCGTTCAGCCAGCGGTAGCCGAGACGCGATGAGGTGCTGACCGTGACGCCATCGACTTGGGTGTTGTCGATTGAGCTGTAGCCCGAGAAGTCAGCCAAGTTGGCGTTGACTTCAACGTCGGCATAGAAGACGCTGTTATCGCCTACCGCGATGGGCAGGAAGCCACCAACACCAACCTCGTTGGGAGTACCTGCGCCTTGCGTCTGACCTTGGAATCCCAAACGGGGCTTGATGCTGTCCTTGAGGCTGACGTCCATCACCCCAATGTCATCAGCGGTGCCTTCCGCAAAGACAGGTGCCTGCGCAACTAGCAGTGATGCTGCAGCGGCAAGTGACAGCAGCGGGCGCATGGGTCAGCTGAATTTGCGCGCATGATGCCGAACACACGCTGGAAGACCAGCAGCCGTATTCCAGCTTCATCAATGGGTTTCAGCGGCGCCTGCTGAGGTCTTGCGGTTCAGGCTCTGGTCCACGCGGCAGACGCTGGGTGATCCAACACTCAGTATTGAAACCGTTCCATGACAACCGATTGAGGGTGCTTGAGCATCTCTGCTTGGCCAATATTCGGCTCAGGTGACTCCCAGCCCAAAACCTGCCGCGTTGGTTCGTCGTCAAGACAGTGCCTTGTGGCGTTGACTTGCTGATCAATCCATCGCTGGCAATTCACATTGGCTTCTATCTGCGATGGGTGGTCGCTGCGATGCATGTAGGCCATGGTTCCAGCACCTACGGCCGCTCCCACAAACGGCCCAAACAACAAATAAAACGCTCGGTCAGGCAGGCCCACAAACACTTTTTGTCTTTTCTGTTGATAGCAACCTCAACGGCCTGGCAGGCGACCTGTGATCCATGAGGGGCAGATGTTCATCACCGCGCAGTCGGGCTCTCTGCAGACCTGCAAAAAGTTCGGATCGCTGAACCTGGCGCCGCCTTCCACGTAGAGCACTTGCGCCAGGTAAGCCTTCTGGCCGGGCTGGCTAACCGCCACCACATCACCGACTTGGACGTTCAGGAAATCGGGCCGCATCTACCTGGAGCAGAGTCCTTCAAGCTAGTACAGGCGTACCATTATCGGAATTAACCGTTTTGGTAATTCCTGAGTGCGCAGCATGGGCAGAGAGTCAGAGAGTCACTCATCGCAGCCGCCGATCTGCACACGCGTGTGCAAATTTGAAGTTTTTCGGGCATGCGCGTGCAAGTTTCGGCATGCAGTCAAACGCCGAGAAGCCCTGCAAACACAGGAAAACCCAGTCATAGCTGCACACGCCAATTTGCTTCGTAATCAGTAGGTCGTCGGTTCAATTCCGATCACCGGCTTTCGGCACCAAGGCTTGTGATCTCGAGCCAAGAAAACATTGGCTCTGGTCAAACATTCAAGCCAAATGTCTAGTAGTTCAACCAATAAAAAGGCGGCTCACTCCTTGATTAACCGCCAACGAAGCCAAAGCTTCCCTTGATAAAAACTGGCTTTTTGCTCACGGCAAAGCCATACCAGGAGCTAGCAATGGGTGACAGAGTTCCGAGCATGGGCTCTGTCGCTCCTTGGGCCTAGAGGTGGGCGCCAAGGATTTTCTACTCGACATCCCAAAGAGAGCCACCGAGCCGCAATGGTGGTTCATGGAACTTTGGCGTGCTTCATCAAGATTGGCGTGCTGAAAAGCTTGGATTTGGCCAGCCTCATGACCGCTAGGGGCTCAACCACGCAGCACCTCTTGAAGACCATGCCCCCAACCCAGGGGATTCATTTCGATTGGGTTGCGCATTGCAAGGGATGCGCTGCTTGCGGCACCTGAGCCACGCTGTAGGAATCCGAGACACGCCGATGTTCATCGTTGTTTCTGCCGCTGTGGCCGCTGTTGTCTCCATCGCCGCTGCATTCGCCTTTCGACTTGTCGCCCAAGGGCTCAACGCCGGCCAGCAGCGCTAACTCACGCAACGCTGGCGGCAGAATTTTCTATCGTTAACGACCGCTACGGCTCGATGACGATCCCTTTCGGCGAGCCTGAGCCGTCGGACGATCTTTTGAACCAATCCATGTGGTCAACGCGCCTCAGGCGCTGGCTGGACACTCGCTTGAGGACCTTGGCGGCAGACCAGAGAATTCAAGATGCCAGGGCTCTGCGCAATGAATTTGTGCTCGATTGAGCAGACAGTCAAAACGAGCAGCGCCAGCTAAAAACAGTACAGAACTACTATCCTTAGTGATGCCAGACAAAGCCTGGGACCAAGGCTTCCTCATTCCTGAGCTACCAGCCGAACAACCATGGAAGCGCTGCCTTTACTGCGCAGGCTTTGAGCTCTGGCAAGGAACGCTAGCCAGCTGTCAAACCAGAAAAATGGTGCTGGCGCCGAAGGCCCATTACAACCGCCGCTGCAACAGCTGGGCACCGAATGCCTACTGCAAAGCGAGGCCCGACTGGAGCGCCGAACCGGCCGCCACGATCATTGCTGGCAACCACTGAGAGGGACAAAAGCAAACAAAACAAAGCCCCCGCCTAGGCGGGGGCAAAGCGCGGCGTGAAGGCCATTGGCTCAGTCGCGCTGCTTTTTGAAAGCTGGAAGATCCGAAGGCTGACGCAAGACGAAGACGACAGCAGCAGTGATAACGACTGTGACGGCAATCAGGCCGTAGATGGCCAAGGTGTAGTCGGTCATCAGTTGCAGCCGAAGGCGCCAAGGGTGATCTGGCTGACGATGCCGTGCCCCGTAATGGCTTCCGTCAGCACACCGATGACAAAACCGAGCATGGCCGCGCGGCCATTGAGCAGCTCAGCCTTCTCAAGTCGCTCTGACTTGATTTGGGCAGCAGCAGCATCTTGATACCAGCTATCGGTAGAAGCGGATGAGGTCATCTGAATTGAGCAGATGAAGAAATGTTAACGCATGTGTGACAAAGCGCTAAGCAGCTTGGCTGAGCAGCGAGTGGCTCAGGAGTCTTTAAAAATCCGCTCCAACGAGCGCTTGAACTCCCTCTCGCTCATGGGCCTGGCCAAGTCGCGCTGGCGGTTGCGGCGCAACGTGCTGCCAATCCACCAAAGCTGGAGTCCAGCAAACACAAGGGCCAACAAGCCCAGCTGCCAATAGCCCGCACTGAACTGATCCATCGGCTCAGCCTGCTCGATCGCCAGCCGGAATCAGACAAAAAAAAGGAAGGCCCTCCCACAGGCCCCCCAAGCGCTCGACGCATCCCCGGTTTCCCGCCAGGGATGCAGCCACTTTCGGGCCATGGAATGAACTTTATTGTCAGAACGGGCACGGTTTAGGGATTAACCCTTACCAAAACCAAAACAGAGGACCAACAACCCACAGCCAGAGCAAGGCCGCGCCAGCATGTAACGGAATCGTTACAAAACTAATGACTCTTGGCGAAGTGTTCTTGGAGTCGATCTCCACAGGCGTGATCACCATCCAAGAGATGGCCTGGGTGGGTGCACACCAAGACAATTTCAGCCGCGCCGAAGTCGCGACAGCCGTCCGACTAGGCCGCTTGATCGATGAAGGGCAGGTCAACCTTGGCTGCCGCGTCGCCTAGTCAAGTGCTGTTTTGTGTCTGGGAGCCACAGCCAGATCGGAGCTTGGCAAGCATGGTTTAAGCCGAACGAGATCGTTGAAAAGCAACGCCACCAATCCCGTCGGCCAAGCCGTCGAAACGCTGCTCGCCCGCAGCGTTCAGAGAATTCTGGAGCAAGAAGCAACCGAGCTCCAACAGCAGAAAGTTCTTCTTGCCATGCGCGGGGACACCATGAGCCCTGAGATGGAAATGGCTGTCTTGCAAGCCTGCCAAATCCTGCAGGACACAAGCGAAGAGTTGGCCTGTGAACTGATCAACACAGTTCTCATCCACACCGACGTCTAATCCGCCCTCGCGGTCTTCAACTCTGAGACTTGAGCTCAGCCTCAGTGAAGTTGTAGCGAACCGGATCACCATTGTTGTCGCTGCACTCAACCCAAAAACGCAGGTCATCTGTGGTGCTGGTGCTGGCCACTTCCACCATGGAGATCACCTGGCAATCCGGATCGGCGGCAGCGGCGTTGGCCGCAAGCTGGCGAAAGGCTTCCACCTCATCAATTCGAGTGGAAAAGCGGTTGATGAGCTCAGGCGCTTGGTCCTCGCTGTACGGGGTGAGAGCCCCAGCCTGGATCGCCGCCTGATGCACCGGAACAGAGGCATCCTCGAGCGGCATTGAGATTTCAGGGGCAGCCTTTGGAGGCTCTGGCGCAACTGGTGGAGCGGAATCTGTGGATTGGTTCGCGCAAGCAACCAGCAGGGCCAAGCCAGCGAGCACCAGTGGATGGTGGATCCTCACAGGGTTTGTGCAGTCCGGGGACACTGCATCATCCCGATCAAGCGCCAACGATGGAAGGGCCTCCCTGCCATTTCAGCGAAGGCATCATTGATTTGCTCTTCGGCCTTGTGCTCAAGCCTGCGCCACGGGCAGAGATCGGTAGCTGGAGAGCTGTTCTTCCAACCCGCGATCAATCGTGGCTAAGACGGCCAAGGTTGCAGCTCGTTTTTGACCCCAGACACCACGGCGCTCAGAGATCTCAGCCACCTTGATCTAGTGCGCAGCGGCATGGCTCTTCAAGCCGTTGGCTCCCATGGGCTGAGCTGGAGCGACTGCGAGGAAGCCAGTTGGGTCACCTTGGCAGCGATGGTTGCTTACGACGAAACCTGGGGTGAGCACCTGTTCAGGGAATCGGGGGAACTGCATCACCCGAGCGTCATGGGGCAGCACGGAAAAGGGCAACACCATTGGGTCGAATGGCGCGAAGAGGGTGTCGAACCCTTGGTGATCGATCCTTTGTTCTGCAAGTTTTTGGTGGATGGCTACGACCCCAGAGGGGTTGTTTGGGAACTCAAAGCCTTGCGCTCTAGCTCAGCAGATCCAATGGCATAACGTCGATGGCCGGATCATCGGGACAGAACGCGTCGCGATAAGCCTCAGCCTCTGCTTGCGAAGGAAACGACGCGATGAGATGCCATTGCAAAGAGCCCTCGCAAGCTGTGCCAGAGCTCTGAGCCACAGCCCAGGTTTGCTGATCCATCAGTGCCCCCTCAGACAGGGAAAACAATAGTTTTGTGATTCACAAATTCCTGCATCCCAAGCCGGCCCAGTTCACGACCAAAGCCGCTGTCTTTCATCCCGCCAAAAGGAACGCGAGGGTCACTTTTAACAAAATCATTGATTGCGATTGAACCTGATTCGATGCGCTCAGCAGCCAGATGCTGCGCATGGTCTTGCCGTGCGGTGAAGATTGCAGCCCCCAAGCCAAAGCGACTCTCAGCAGCCAGCTCTAAGGCGTGCTCTTCATCGCTGGCACGAATCAAACTCACAACCGGGCCAAACACCTCATCATCAAAAGCTGGAGTGCCAGGCACAACTCCTTCCAACACGGTTGCCGGATACCACCAACCTGGCTGATCTGGAATCGCTCCTCCACGGAGCAAGCGGCAACCAGCAGCGATGCTGGCGACAACCTGGGCATGCACCTGGTCGCGAAGATCTTGTCGCGCCAATGGGCCAAGACGACAAGCTTGCTCTGAGGGATTAGCCAAGGGATAGGTCTCGAGCAGCTTGAGAACCTCACCCCTGAACACGTCGTAAACCGCATCAACAACGATCAACCGTTTAGCGGCAATACAAACTTGGCCAGAGCAAAGCATCCGGCTTTGCACGCACTTTTGAGCTGCCAGCGCAATGTCAGCATCAGCCAGGACGATGTAAGGGTCTTGACCACCCAATTCGAGAATGCATTTTTTGAGATGAGTGCCAGCCATTGCCGCAACCGCGCGGCCAGCGGCTTCACTCCCAGTCAGGGTCACACCACGTACCAATGGATTCGCAATCACCCTCTCAATCTCAGAGGCGTGGATCGGCAAATTGGTGAGCAGGCCAGCAGGAACGTCGAGTGCTGCGAGAAGTTGGGCAATCGCTCGGCTACAGCCAGGCACATTAGAAGCGCCTTTAAGAAGCATTCCATTTCCCACCATTAAGGCTGGAGCTAAGGCTCGGAACACCTGCCAAAACGGAAAATTCCAAGGCATGATCGCCAAAATGACGCCCAAAGGCCTTGAAACAACTGAGGCGATTGATCCATCCAGTTGAATCTCATCGGCCCGCAAGAAAGCCTCACCCGATTCAGCGAAATAGCGGCATACCCAGGCACATTTATCGATCTCAGCTCCTGCCTGAGCCAGGGGTTTACCCATTTCCCCAGTAATTAATCGTGCGAGGTCATCACGCTGATCCTCAAGCCGGCCGGCCAAGCGCTGAAGAAGTTCAGCCCTCTGCTGGAATCCAACAATCTCCCAAGCTTTATGGGCCCGATGACACCCAAGAACGCTCGTATCGATCTCGTCGAGATCTAGAACCGGGTGGTGATCGATGGTCAATCCAGTTGCCGGATTGATCGCAACTAACGCTTCACGGAAGGTCATGGACAGTTTGCGCGACCCCGTGTTAGGCCATCCTGGCAAACAGGATCAGTGATGCGCCTCGCCTAGTTACCGATGCCTCCCTTGCACTCGACATCAAGCTGTGGCTGACTCGTGGTTATCGACAAGCACAGGCAGATGAGCGAACTGCAGATTGCCTTGAATCAAGTAGACGTCGCCATCGCCGAGCATCAGAGTCTGGTGGATGGCCTCTTTGACGACGGACATCGCCGGCTCTGGGAGACAGCCAGCCGCAAGCTGCAATCCCTGCGGACGATTCGCCGTGAACTACAAAGCGAATTGGCCGGTAGCAAGGGTTAAGGTCTGAGCGACTGGAGCTCTGACCATGAATGGTGACTACACAGTGGCCATCTGGGCCACGATCGGTTTAACCGTGCTGTTCACTGTTCCTGTGGTGTGGCAGTTTCTGCAACCCAACGACGATGATTTCGGCGACATCACCAAACGACCCAAGTAAGTGCAAGCCCAGCGTTGCGCGGGTGGTCGTTAATCCAAGTCGCTGTCTTGGAATTGCTCAGACACGCTCATCAATTGAGCCGTGCAGGCCCGCATGGCATCAGCTACAGCAGCTGATTGGGTGTGATCTTCAAGCCCAACGGTGCTTTCAATCGCGACGGCCACCAAAGCCTGCAACGCGTCAGCCAAGTCAGGGTTCATCGCTCAGATTGCAGTTTGCGCCCGCTCAATTTTGCGCTGCGCCTTCTCCGCTTTGCGGATGATCGTCTGGGCCTGATCGCGGCTCAGACAGAGCTCTGCCCGCTCTTTGAGCATGACCAGCTTTCGCTGCTGCTTCTCCAGATTCAAAGAATTTGTTGATTAATGATTGATTAAGGTTAACGCGAATTGCCGTGCTCCACGACCAGCCAGCGACACAGCAACAAAAAAGCCCCCGCCGAAGCGGGGGCCATGGTGGTTCAGCCTTAAGGCCTAATCACTTGGCGTAAGACACGCCGCGGTAGGTCAGGGCAGGCTTTTGCTGATCAACAGCAGCTTTCGATTGGATGTACTGCTGGCCACGATAGGTCAGGGTCATGGGAGGTTCCTCTGAGTCAGTCCAGGTCCCCGTTCCATGGCCTGGATCGAACTGCGCCTCACCGGAGCGAGGTGAACGTGCTGTAGCGGTTGCTACACACACTTTTTATCGGCTTGGAACATCCCCCTGTCGTTCAGCGCGATACACAACGTAAAAATTGGCCACAATCGCCGAAACATCACCATGTCCAACGACGCTGGCGACATCGAGTCGTTCACGCTCACTGGCCTCCTCAAGCAGGAAGCTCAGGCCCGCAGCCAAGGATCGGGGATCCCAACCACAGCGCTATCAGGGGAATGGTCACCCCAACGGCTTTGGAGCAAAGGAGAGTCCCACGAGAGCCAAAGCCAAACCAAAGTGCTGCGATGGCTGAACGCCCGCCTCTCGATCAGCGGCGCCCATGAGGATCAACCCAGTGATTTCAACATCTGCAACGCCGTCAGCCTGGGCCCCCTGAAGCTGCGCTTCAACGGGCCTGGCTGGCTGCAGGGCAAACGGCCCTTGCTGTGCTTTCGCTTCGAGACGCTCACCCTGGAACTTGGCGGAACAACCCTGCTGCAACGACCACTTCCAGCACCCAAACCCAAGCGAACACCGTTTTTTGCCTTGATCGCCGCTCAACAAGACCAATGGCTTATCGCCAGGGGGCGGGGCGGCGGCTTGGCGCTATGGAGCGCCACAAAAAACCACTAACCAAGCAGGGGCAACACGGTTGCAACTCAAGTCAGTGCTCTGATTGGGTATCGCCAATGCCCAAATGGAACGGGTCGAGCAAGCTGCTGCGCTGATCATCGCGGCTGGGCTGGCAGTTGTGAGTTACCAGCTCTTTTCACCGGCAAGGAGAGACGTGCGCCCTTCCCGAGAAATCCACCAAAAAGCAGGAGCTATTACATCGGGCCCTGCATTTTGTCAAGCCATGAGCCGGAGTGATGTAAGGAAACTTCACTCTTGAGGTAGAGTTTCTTTATCGCTCTTCAGTCTGCGCAGATGTACACGCTTGATAAGGCCCAGCAGATTTTTCCTGAGACGCTGACGGCAGATGCTGTTCCTGCCATAACAGCTCGCTTCAAGCAGCTCAGTGCTGAAGACCAGTTGGCGCTTATTTGGTTTGCCTACTTGGAGATGGGTAAGACCATCACGATTGCCGCTCCAGGTGCAGCTCGGATGGCTCTTGCTGAGCCGACACTGAAGGAAATTGCCGGGATGAGCGCAGATGAACAGACAAAAGTGATGTGCGACTTAGCCGCAAAAATCAATTCTCCAATTTCCAATCGCTATGCCTATTGGTCAGTCAACGTGAAGCTTGGCTTCTGGTATGAGCTTGGAGAGCTCATGAGAAAAGGTGATGTTGCACCCATCCCGCCTGGCTACTCTCTTTCCTTGAACGCCAATTCAGTCTTGGCGTCAGTGAGAAAGGCCGAGCAAGGGCAACAGATCACATTATTGCGTAATTTTGTGGTCGACATGGGATTTGACCCAAACATTGATGACGAAAAGATTCAGTCAGAGCCAATTGTTGCTCCAACGCCAGTTGATCAGCGGGAAGAAATTTTCATCCCTGGCATTTTGAATCAAACCATCCTTGATTACATGGTTTATCTCAACGCAAATGATTTTGATCAACTCATCGATCTCTTCCTTGATGATGGAGCCCTGCAGCCTCCTTTTCAACGGCCAATTGTTGGTCGAGAGGCAATCTTAAAGTTTTTCAGAAGAGATTGCCAGAACCTAAAACTGCTGCCGCAGGGAGGCTACGGGGAGCCTGCCGAGGGAGGTTTCAATCAAATAAAAGTTACTGGAAAAGTTCAAACACCATGGTTTGGCCGAGAAGTGGGCATGAACGTTGCATGGAGATTTCTCCTAGATGAGAACAACAAAATTTATTTTGTTGCCATTGACCTTCTTGCATCACCCGCTGAATTGTTGAAGCTTGGTGCAAAATGATTTAAAAGCCAACAGCTTCTACGGATTAGCAATCACCCTTATTGTAGGGTTTTTATGGCTGACAACATTCGTTTCTGTTGTTAATCTGCCATCAGAAAGTTCCTATTGGTTTGTTGGCTTTGTACTCCTCCTTCTTCGTGTTTTTGCGTATACCGGTTTATTCATAATCGCGCATGATTCAATGCACCAGAGTCTCGCACCCTCCTTCCCTGAGTTAAATCATCAGATCGGCAGGCTCGCCTTGGCCCTTTATGCAGGTCTTTTATTTGATATCTGCGAGTTAAATCACATCAGTCACCACAATGATCCTGAATCTGAACACGATCCTGATTATTGCGTAAAGACACCTGACAATCCCGTCTCGTGGTACTGCAGCTTTATGCTTAATTACCTAAGCGCGAGCCAAATCTTTCGGCTTTCACTTGTATTCCTTATCTGTTATGCCACATTGCAAGTTTTCAGCGAAGATGCGCTGTTCAAGCTGATTCTATTTTGCATCATTCCTCTCTTTCTTAGTTCGATCCAGCTATTTCTATTTGGAACATGGCTTCCCCATCGCAAATCCAAATCCAGATCTGCGGATGAAACGCCGAGAAGCCTTGCTCTACATCCGTTGATTTCACTCGCAGCTTGTTATCATTTTGGTTACCATAAAGAGCATCACTCTTTCCCTCATATCCCCTGGTTCAGGCTTCCTCTGCTGCGGCAGCAGTGCCTGAAATCAACAGCTGTGCGGGACTCCTGCAACTAACTAACCGGTCAATTTAAAATGAGCGCCAACGAGTGGACAGAGCAAGAAAAAACTATTGCTGAACAAGCCTTCGAATCAGGCAACAAGAAAGCAATGGAGGTGCTCATCAGAAGCCTGCAAGAACTCTCGCTGAGACTGGATAGCCCAGAATCGGTTTGGAAGTTCCATGATTATCTAAGCAGTGAGCGATATGCCTATGAAGGTCGTTCAGCTTTCGATGAAGCTAATGCTCTTTTCTCTCTTGCTGAAATGGTCAAACTGAAATTAATTGTGCTGGAGAACTTGCAAGGCCTTGACCAATCAAAAATCGGCAAAATCAAAGCAATGTCGATGTTCTAAGCAATAAGTCCTTTTTTTTGCAAATTGCTTACCTAGGCTCAAAGATTTCATACCATTTGGTTAGTGCTGATATTTGGTTCCGGACCCTAAAAAACTTTTCTCAGGTTGGGCCACTTTTCAGGTGATTGATCTGCAGCAGTTCAGTTGCGTTCCTCGTCGGTGAGGTATTCGGCAATGATTGGAGATTCTTCGCCACGCTCCAGCGCCTCGATATCTCGCCTGATGTTGTCGATAAATAATTGATTTCCGTTTTTCTCCGCCACCGCCAGGACCATCTTCAACTTCGACAATTGCTCCTCTTTGGGATCAGCCATGGCCTGCAGCAAAGGCCAACATCATGGCGCCACAGAGCGTCAAAGAGACAAAAAAAAGCCCCGGACTGGCCGGGACGTCTCGCATTGAAATAATTAAGCCAAGATCAATGCTCTTCAAGACTGCAACTTAAACTCTTCATAATCAAGCAATCTTGATGACATCAGCCTCTTTTGATTCATGAATCACGACCAGCGCTGGGTGGTGATGGCACCAACCGCTAGCGAGGGCATCTACCGGGAGATCGCCAGCTTCACAAACGAAGCAGATGCCACCGAGTTTTGCGAACAAGAGGGTGATGGGGACTGGCAGGTGCTCGACGCCACTGAGATGGACGTTGAATAACCAGGCGCTCCCAATACTCGGTTCAAAGCCGGGGGTTATTGCTTGGGCTGAAACTGCTTGGGGATCGAGCGGAGATAGGCCTCCGGGCCACTGAGTTCTGACTCCAGGCCTTGGGGGAGTTCAGGCAACTCCATCCGAGGTTCCCTGCCCTCAAGAGCAGCCTTCAGGGACTCAACCATGAGCGGATTGCCCTTGTCTTGGATGGCAGCCAGGGCAGCCTGCAAACGCTGTTGACGCGACAAACCGCCAGTGCCGTCGGTCACAACACCCGCTGTGGTGTCTGCTGCACGCACGCTGTCGAGTTGGCGCGCCAGGTTTTCCCAGAGCAAAGGCATGGGGCACTCTCAGATCACTTCAGACTAAAGAAGCCAGTTGTTGTGGACCAATCAGCCAGCATGGAGGTCAGACGAAGGCTGGATAACGGCTGAATGACCACCAAAGTGTTTTTGACTCCAGAGCCGGTCCGGCTGCTGGAAAGCCATCGGCAGGGCCTGATCGCCTTGGTTCCGCACTTCGTCATCAATGAACTGCAGCAGGATCGCGATGAGCAACTGCAGCATGTGCTGGAGAGCGTTATGCAACGCGGCGGCGAATGCCTGCCTACGCCTTGGACTCCCCACGATGAACAGTGCCATGCCATTGCACTGCAATGGAGTGATGCAACCGGCCCCCACAGGCTCGATAGCGACTGTCAGCCCGTGATGGGTGACGAGGTTGCAGCCCAAAGCGCTGAGCTCGTTCGGCTGGCCATGCTGCAAAAGCCCTATTTGCAGCAAGACGGGATGGGCTGCGGAACGGTGCTGCGCTTAATCGGAATTCAGTACTGCAGCGCCCCATCGATGCCAAGGGAGCCCAGCTTTGAAGCGGTCGCTGAGCTGTTTCGACAAAGCTCTGTGAACCGCTCCGCTGGCGAGACATTGCTGCGCTCGCAATTTGTGGCGTCGTTTTTATGAGCGTCAACCAAAGGGTTTGTTCAACAGCCAAAGCACCACCGCGAAAACCAAGGCCGTGATTGCCGAATTGCGGTTGATGCAGGCGATCTTGCCGGTCAACGCAGCGCCATAGGCCGCTCCATAGACCACGCAAAAAATCAGGGTGTAGAGCAGCAACAAAAAGGGATTCATCGCAGACAAGGGCCAAGACGCCTGTCATAGCTCTGGGTTAAAGCTTGCAGGCACCCTCTGGTGGCAGGCCAGCCCACTGCAACAGCTCGGGCCAACTGCGCAGCCGCTCAAAAATCCAACGGTGGCCGTCACTATTGCAATGCAAACCATCGGCACTGAGGCGGGCAAGCCATTGCGCTCCAACGGCATCGCCATCCCACAAGCGCAAAAACGGCACGTCCTTCTCAAGGCAGGCTTCTTCGATCAAGCGATTCGCCCGAGCCACATCGCCATTGCCGTACCAAAGGCAACCGGCATAGGGCATGGCGTCTTCATTCACGGGCGTTAGTCCCAACACAAACACCGGGGCCAATTGCACCGCTTGGCTGAGCAACTGCTCTAAACCAAAGAGGAAAGCCTCCGGCTCCAACTGCAAGCGGCCATCGCAGCGACCCACCCGGGCGCAATCATTGAGGCCAACGCCCAACAAAATCCCTTGAGGCTGCTGACGCCTTAGTTCTCCGCGCACGTTGAACTCCTGCTGGAGCCTGGCGGCCACCCGCTCCAGCCCATCGCCGCGAACGCCCAGGTTGTAAACCACCGGGGCCTGGGGCCTGGGCATCCAATGGCAGCGCAACCGCTCTGCCCATCCACCAGCCTCCAGATCACCCCAGCCGAAAACACCGCTATCACCAAGTGCGATCAGCTTGGGGGGAACCTCCATCAGCACCAGCTCGCGCGAGGGCTGATGTTACGGAGCCGAATTCATCCAATTGGATCTAGCGGGCTGATCCGCTGGCAGCGGGCTGGTGCCAAGGGGCCGGCTGAACCCGGCCCACCTCCATCTTGGGCTTGGGAGCCAAAGGCACATTGACCAATCGGGTTTGGCGGCCCTGCGAACCAGCCAAAGCCAGGTCATCGCGCAGGGATGCGGAGCAGCTCAACAAGCGCGACCAGCAGGGCAATTGCAGCGACACCGGTTGCTGCAGGAACTGATGCATTCCGGGACGAATCAAATTGGCAAATTCATGCACAGCCAACTCTTCGCCATGGCGGTCGTAGGGCAGGCCATTGACGCTGGAATCCAAGCCGTGCTGACGCACGCGATCTTCGCCAACGCGGCGATAGAGAACCTCCAGGGCAGGCACATGGGCCTCAGCCAAGGCCACACCTTCGTGCTCCATCAAGCCCCGAAGCACCGTGGAGAGAATCTCGCCGCACATCCGCTGCAAGCCCTCTTTGGGCGTGTTGCCAAGCTCTTTGTGCTTGTGATCGAACAAGCCCAAATCCACCTGTGCAATCCGGCTGATGGCGACCTGGCGATAGACCTCTGAGAGCAGGCCCACTTCCAATCCCCAATCACTAGGGATGCGCAGGTTCATGGCCAAATCAGTGGTGAACGCGAATTCACCGGCCAAGGGGTAGCGGAACGCACGCAGATAGCGCAGATAGTTGAGCTCACCCAACATCCGCTCAAGGCTGACCAGAAGCGGATTCACAAATAAGCGCGTCGCGCGGCCCTGCAAGGCACGAGTTTCCAGCGACAGGCGGCTGTAAAAGGCTTTGACGTAGGCGATGCCCTGGGAGGGATCGAGCAAGGGCGCCAGCATCCGAGCCGGGTATTGCGGGGAGAAGGTGCGGATGTCGGCATCAAACAGGCCAACCACCTCGGCTTGACGGGTGGCAACCCCAAGCCCCTGCCAAACAGCCCAACCCTTGCCAGGTGGGCCCATCACCTCGAGATTGAACTCTTGCAGCGAAGCGAGCAGCTCCTTCACCGCCGGCCCATTGGTCCAGTGCACCCGCACGGGGAAGGGCATATCGGCGAAGAACGCCTCCGCCTGCAACACCTCTTCCGCCGTTCCAGCCGAGAGGGCGATGACCAGCTCCTGCAGGCCATCGAGCTCGCGCAGCACCTCACGGATCAGCCCCAGTGCCGGCCGGCTGAATTCCTCCATCAAACAGGGGATCAGCAGGCTTGTCGGCCGCTGCTGCAATCCCCGACGCAACAGGCCCGCCGCATCAGCGTCGGTGCCGTAGTCATGGATGCTGGTGATGGGCCCCTGCTGGAAATCCACTCGATAGTTCGTGCGACAACAGCGATGAGCTCATTTCTCCATACCGTGTAGGCAAGAAATGGAGGAGTGAATGCAGGGGAGTGCCCTACACAGCGGCCAATTGGACGCACTCCTTGGTGAGCTCTATCGGGAGGAGTCTTCCGAGTTCATCCAAGAACTGTCGTCGCAATTGCTGCAATCTCTGCAAACCAGCACAAAGCAGATAACCGAGCAACAACCCCGTTGGGATGCCAGCACCGCCGTTCTGATCACCTACGCCAACACCTTGCAACGGGATGGCGAAAGGGGCCTAACAACGCTCAAAGGCGTTCTGAACACCCACTTCAGCGCTCTCGATGGTGTGGTGCATGTGTTGCCCTTCCTCAAGGCCAGTAGCGATGGCGGCTTTGCGGTAGCCAGCCATAGCGAACTGGAGCCAGGCTTTGGCGAATGGACCGATCTCGCTGCACTCGCCGAAGGGCGAACGGTGATGGCCGATCTGGTCTTGAACCATGTCTCTGCCTCCCATCCCTGGGTGCTGCAATTTCTGCAGCGCAGCGAGCCTGGGCGGAGCTGCATCCTGGCTCCCGATCCAGAGGCAGGCTGGGCCAATGTGATCCGCCCACGCAGCACCAGCCTGTTCACCACCTTGGCCACCGACGATGGGCCGAGGCCTGTGTGGAGCACCTTTGGCCCTGATCAACTCGATCTCGATTGGAGCGAGCCCCAGGTGTTGCTGGGCTTCAGCGAACTGCTGGGCCGGCTGAGCCGCCATGGGGTGAGCTGGCTGCGCCTCGATGCCGTGGGATTTGTGTGGAAAGAAGAGGGCACCACATGCCTGCATCGCCCGCAGGCCTACACAGTGGTTCGCATCCTGCGGCAACTGCTGGAGACGGTCAGTAGCCGCGGCGTTGTGGTGACCGAAACCAACGTTCCCGAGCAGGAGAACCTCTCTTACCTGCGCAGCGGCAACGATGCCCATCTGGCTTACAACTTCCCGCTGCCCCCGCTGCTGGTGGAGGCCCTGATCAGCCGCCGCGCTGACCTGCTGAATCAATGGCTCGCGCGCTGGCCTGAGCTCCCAGCTGGCACCAGCCTGCTGAATTTCAGCGCCTGCCATGACGGCATTGGCTTGCGTCCACTCGAAGGCCTGATGCCTCCTGAACGAGTGCATGAGCTGCTGGTGGCCTGTGAGCGCCGTGGTGGCCTGGTCAGCCACCGGCGCCTCGCAAGCGGCAAGGAATCGCCCTACGAGATCAACATCAGCTGGTGGAGCGCCATGGCTGATGGCGGCGTGGATCCCTCCCATCTCCAGCTGCAACGCTTCCTACTGAGCCAGCTGCTGGTGATGGCTCTGCCAGGGGTGCCAGCGTTTTATTTGCCAGCGTTGGTAGCGGCTGCCAACGACATGAAGCAGTTCCGCAGCACGGGGCATCGCCGCGATCTCAACCGCCCCAAATTTCAAGCGGAACGCTTGGAACGCCAACTCGCTGATCCCGACCAACCAGCCAGCAAAATTTTGAAGCGGCTGCAAGCAGCGATGGAGCTTCGCAGCCAGCGTCCGGCGATGGATCCTGAAGCGCCGATGGAGTTGCTGAGCAGCGATCGCAGTGATGTGGTGATCTTGAAGCGTGGAACACAAAGCCAGGCGCTCTGGGCCGTGCACAATTTCAGCAACCGCAGGTTGAGCTTCCCCTTGGCCAAGAGGCTGCAACTCCCAACAGATACGGCCAAGCTCAGCTGGTCTGACGCGCTCAGTGGCTCCACGATCGGTGGCCCTTATCTCGAGTTGGAGCCGTTTGCCGTGCATTGGCTGGAGCTGGGTTGATGACGCGCTGGGTGGTGACCGATCTCGACGGCACGTTGCTTGATCACAGCTACAGCTGGGAGCCGGCTCGCAGCACCATTTCCGCACTGAAGCAACAAGGGATTTTGGTGATCCCCTGCACCAGCAAAACCGCTGAAGAGGTCAGAGCGTTTCGCCAAGACGCTGGTCTTAGAGATCCATTCATCGTCGAAAACGGCGGAGCCATCTATGGCAACAACGCCGATGGCAGCGAATGGGTGGTGCCTTTAGGAGCAGCACACAGCGTTTTGAGGCCGCAATTGGATGAACTCAGTCAAGCGTTAGGCCATGAACTCGTGGCCCTGGAAGATCTCAGCGCAGAGCAGGGCGAGGCATTGACGGGATTGCGCGGTCAAGCGCTGGCCTCCGCCCAGCGCCGCGAGTGGAGTGTTCCGTTTCTCACATCCCCTGAAGATCTGCGAGAGCCGCTGCGGCAGCTGGCAGCCCAGCATCAGCTGCTGGTGGTGCAAGGCAACCGCATGAGCCATTTGCTCAGCGGCGGCAGCCATAAGGGCCGCGCGGTGGAGGTGCTCAAACAGCATCTGCAGCAACCCGATGTTGCAGTGCTTGGGCTTGGAGACTCTCCTAATGATCTGCCGATGCTGGAAGCCGTGGATCAAGCCGTTGTGGTGCCAGGCGCCCAAGGGCCACATCCGGTGTTCCAAGACGCCATCGCCAGTGGCCGCTTTCAATTAGCGCAAGCCCCACACGGCGAAGGTTGGGCAATCGCTGTGAACCAATGGCTTAACAGCTGATCTGATAAGTCCTAACAACGAGTAAGAAGATCACCAGAGCTTTGCTGCTTGTCAATCAATTGAGCAAACGCTTGCTGGCAAGTCCAGCGAAGTGGAACCCACGGCGATGAGTTGGACAACTCGTACAACAGCTCAAGCTGATCATCAAGTTGCAGCCGCACACAAGCCCAAGCAGCGGCAACCCTGGATTTTGTGTACTGAGGTGTTGTTTCCGCTAAGGCAGCTCGAACTAGATAACTTTTCTCATGAAGACCACGCAAGCCGACAACACAAGTCAAATAGTAATGAGTGACATAGTCCGACCACAAACGTTCTTGCATGCTGTCAATCAGCTCAAGGCACTCTTCACGGCTAATCCTCATCAAGCTTGCTGCAGCTCCATACTGCCGTGCCTCATCTCGATGACTCAAATTCTGCTCAATATCCTCAGGCGTGAATCCACACTTCCAGTCATCATTGAGCTCCAAAAACAAAGGGTTATCCAGCAAAAGCCGTTTAAAAAGATCGTGATAAAAGTCGACCTCCAAAAGCCCACCCACTTCCGCAATCTGCAAAAAGCTCTTTGCTCTTAAAGACATTGAAACCGGCGCTTTCACTAAATCAGGTAGAAAGCATTGATCACCGCAGTCTCCAATATCGATAACAGCAGAACGACGCTTACCAGCCACCAGGTCAGTCAGCTGAGTAAGCAGTGGCTGCATAAGGCCTTTTTCCCCATACAACTTAGAAAGGCAAGCTCGAGCTGCGCCGGAAACCAAGGTACTTTCATGGTCGCAGAGCTCGCCAATGCAGGAACGAGAAGCTGAGCTCTTAATCGACAGCCTGGTGAATGCCTGAATCACAGCCCGTGAAAGCGTGACATCCTCACTTTCAAGCAAATTCAAAAGCTGGTCGTGCTCGGCTGGCGCTGGAGACCAACCAATCCTTGTTAATGCAGAGATTGCATTAATCACAGCTTCAGTGTCAGAACAGGCCAAAACATCAACGAGAGGCCGGATGGCCCTGATATCTTTCCTTCGCCCTAGAGCTTCGATTGCCTTGCGCCGGGTGATCCTGTCAAAAAGCTCGTCGGTTCTGAGTTCACGGGTTGCACGAATTAGCGCATTAAGTGTCTCATCACAACCACACAACCCCAGCCGAGTAGCAGCGAAATAGCGATCGGATGGAGGCGAAACATCAGACGTTTTAGCGAACAACAACGAGAGCGCATCAGCCTCAGAAATGCCTGAGACCAAAACATCAAAACGCTCGGCCATTGACTCGCATCAGTCAGATCCAAACCTAATAAAAATAGGAGCTCATTATCAGCAAACAAGCAACTCCTATAAGTGAAAAGCAAAGCTCAGAAAACAATAAGCAGGAAACTATGTTTTACTCATTACCGAAAGACCCAATGCAAACAATGCATCAACGCATAACAGCACAATGATGCACAAAAATCCAAGCAAAGACACTAGAAAGCTATCAAGCCCAAATACCGCCCTAAAAGCAGGACGCACAAACTGCGCTTTAACAGCTAGCTACCTGGCTCGCTTATCAATCAACTCGATCAAATGGGCATCATGCTTATTACAAAAATCAGCCACACACTCGCGGAGAATATGGCCTATGGAAACCGATTCCGTATAGCAAAGAAGCTTCAGTTTCTTATGGAGCTCATCACTAAGCTCAAATGTCACCCTTTTCATAACAAGCCAAGCGGATGACGAGCCAAAGGGTCAGGTCCGAACGTGACCTCATTTTACTTCTTTTGATAAGAATTGGATAGCCGACCAGCGCTGCTTTACAAAGCGCAATGATTGGCAAGTATAAATACCTAAGCAGAAGCCAAAATTGCCGGCCAAAAGGCCATTGAGCAGTTGGATGGCTCTTTTAAGCCATGGCGACCTTGTCAACGCAAGGCAAAATCAGAGTTCCATGGTTTGACGCAGGAAAAGACTAAGAGCGTTGAATGGTCTGACTGGGAAGCTCGCCAAAACTGGTGAAATACCTCCTCGCATAACGACCTGCATGCTTAAATCCATAGCGTATGGCAACTTCACGAATGGTTGATTCATGCGATTGCGAATGATCTTTTTGCCGCAACAGAGCTCTTCTTGACTCTTCCAAGCGAACCTGCATCATCATCTCAATAATGCCAATACCAAAATACTCCTGGCAAATACGATAAAGAGAAGCTTGGCCAGCATCCAAGTATTTGCATACATCGGACAAGGACATTGGAGACTGCATTACATCGTTGCTATGAGAAAGGCTGACAATCTCAGATAACAGGCCCAGATTCTTTAACTCGCTTTTCTTGTAATGCCTGACAGTTCCTTCTTCTAAGCAGCAGGTTATTAGGTCATAGTATTTGGCAGCATTGACAATACCCTTAGACATATCGCTTTGTGCCAACTTTCTAAGTTGCAAAGCAGCAAAATGATCTACATCAAGTCCTCGCTTAGTGGTGAGGTTTTCGAGAGCCGTTTGGGCATTACAAGCTTTTAACGAGTCAATCAAAACAGCCTTATCAAGCATGCATGCCGTAGAGGAGCAAGCTTCTGAATATTTACCCCAGGAGCTTCCAGGAGCAGAATTTATGGTGTTTAGACCTCCAATACTATTGGAACGCATCTCATAACCTTCACAATACCCAAAGGGGTCAGTGGTGGCTTTTATCGGTGTAATCCAATTGAAATCAACGGACCAATCCGTTCCCCAACCCTCATAGAGAAGAGTTTTTGATGCCTTAATTTCAGCAATTGACACACCTGACGACATGGCATGACTCATGCTGTAGGTGCCCTCACCAAGATCTAACTGAGTAATCCTTGTGTTCTGTCCTAGCTCAGCAAGAGTTTCCGACAGTTGAAGAGGATCTTTGTATGACAAAGATAGTTTCATCACTTTCTCTGCCTCAGCAGATCAGAGACTAAGACTGATATTGCACCGGCTTTATCAATTGACTCCTCTGGACTTTCACTAAATGTTTGAAAGTACAGTCTTTCAAACGAACTCCACTTATTAAAGCCATAATACAAAGCATTCTGCTTCATCGTAAACTTGCGCAATCCCTTGGGGACGTGGGGATTTAAATACGATTTCTTGACCTGCTCCAATCGAATACTTTTAATGAGCTGAAGAATACTCATATCAAAACTGGCTTGGCAAGACTCCCTGAGTGATTTTGAATCTGAATTAAGATATTGAGTAATTTGAGCAATCGTCAAAGGTGGCAATCCTGGCCGATCTTCATGAAGGAGCTTTACCAAGTCCTCGATTAAATCAGTTTTATCAGACCTGACAGTAAAGAGATTTTCACTCTCAGGTGAATCTTCTAATGTTGCGATCGCAAGATCATAAAAACTTTGACTGCATTGAACACCATGCTGGAAATGCCTGTCAAAAAGTCCTTTCAACTGAGAACTAGAGGGAGCTTCTGAATCAATCCCAATGCACTCTTCAAGCCTAGCGTAGGCATTATAGGCATTCATCTTATCAATTTGGCCTTTCAATTTATCCCACTTCAAGCTCATACAACACAAGACAGTGTTAGCTCCAACAATGTCCCAAGTATTGCCGCCTGTCTTGTTTAAGCGATTAAACCCAGCAATACTGAGTTCTCGCATTTTATGACCGCCAATAATAGTGTTGCTTTCTGACACCCGATTAGGATCATTAATCCAGCAAAATGCAACTGAGCTCTGATTGGCATCCTCTTCATATAACAGGGTCTGATTCGACTTAAAAAGCTCTAGGTGTACATCATTAATTGGTGCGCAAATGGAGCTTGTCAGGAGCTCACCCTTGGTTAACTGAGTAACGTTGCAAGAAAAATTAGATTTTGAATAATACTCAGCATAGTGACTTTTGCAATATGCCTCCATGCCCAATAAATCACTAAACACATATTCTTTTGCCTTTTTCGCTCTCATGCCAATGCTCTGTAAGGGCTGTGAATCTCAAGGAAATATAATTTCATTTTAACTGTCTTTAATTCAGACACATGCTTCATGTAGTTCCATTAAGCCAATGGATGGCGCAAGGCAACCACTGCTTTGAGCCAGAGCATCACGTCATTGCTTAATTCGGCTTGAGCTACTAGCGGTTTGTGCTGGCAGAAGCTCGAGAAGGAAGACTCCAAGCCCAAGAGAGCAGCATTGCGTCATGCTGCAATTTATCAATTCAAAATTGCGGTTCCATTAAATGGAATTTTGCGATTCTGTCCTAATCAGGGCATCAACGGCGGTAAAAAAATTGAAGCCGATTTGCTGAGATGTCAAAATCTGAATTGCATGCGTTTATTGACAGAGGGCGATCTGACGAGGAATTCAGGAGACAATTAAAAGGCCTAAACCCGCATGAAATTGTAGAGTTTGCAGCCAAAAGTGGATTTATTTTTTCAGACGAAATCAAGGGCCGATTCATCAACCGCTGGAAAGGAGTTTATTTCTGTCCTCAAGCCATTGAAGTAGGAGAACTATGCCCAGGCTTAATACCCGAGGGATTCAGAAACTTAATCCATTACTCACAATCGACATGCAGCTCTAATCATTTAAAAGAAGAAGAATTTGACTTTCGCTCAGGAAATCAATATTAGCTCCCGCGAGAGTCATAGCATTTCAAAATTTTCAGAGGAATCATCCGCAATGTTGAGATGTGGGTAGATTCCAGAATCACAGGGGGAGCCAAGCCATCATTTCTCGCTTGCTCCCAGCGAGATAAGCATAAACACCAGTGGTCACCTGGCTTTAATCCATAAAAATCAAACATTGGATTTGGATCAACTAAGTTATTCCCCTGTGCCAAGGTATAACTCAAGAATTCTTTGGTCATGACACTACAAATCGAGTGTTGACCCAAGTCAGAGTCATCTGTTCTGCAAAATCCATCTTGGTACCAACCAGCCATTGGCTGACACCCGCATTGATGCAACGGCTCTCCCAACACATTGACTAAATCCGTCATTCACTCATTGCACTGAATTTATTTCCCAGTGGAAGCAACACATCACTAGAAATAAACCAGCCCTAACAAATCAATCAATCGGCATAACCACCCACAGCGCAGCACATTGAAGTAGTCGCACATCACTTCATGTGCAGCAGTATGCAGTGATCAATTCATCACTTTCAACCTCTACAGACAACAAAAAGCCCCCTCCGAGGAGGGGGCTTTCCGATTCAGTTGATCTGAATCGTTTGTTGATTCCAGATCAACCGATGGCAGGAGCCTGGAGAGCCACAGGGGCGCTCTCGGCAGCAGCCAGGTCGAGGGGGAAGTTGTGAGCGTTGCGCTCGTGCATCACTTCCATGCCGAGGCCGGCACGGTTGAGGATGTCAGCCCAGGTGTTCAGCACACGACCCTGGGAATCCAGGATGGACTGGTTGAAGTTGAAGCCGTTCAGGTTGAAGGCCATCGTGCTCACGCCAAGGGCGGTGAACCAGATGCCAACCACAGGCCAGGCAGCCAGGAAGAAGTGAAGGCTGCGGCTGTTGTTGAACGAGGCGTATTGGAAGATCAGGCGACCGAAGTAACCGTGGGCAGCCACGATGTTGTAGGTCTCTTCCTCTTGGCCGAACTTGTAGCCGTAGTTCTGGGACTCGCTCTCGGTGGTTTCACGCACCAGGGAGGAGGTCACCAGGGAGCCGTGCATCGCGGAGAACAAGCTGCCGCCGAAGACGCCTGCCACACCCAGCATGTGGAAGGGGTGCATCAGGATGTTGTGCTCGGCCTGGAACACCAGCATGTAGTTGAAGGTGCCAGAGATGCCCAGGGGCATCGCGTCAGAGAACGAACCCTGACCGAAGGGGTAGACCAGGAACACTGCAGAAGCAGCAGCCACAGGGGCGCTGTAAGCAATGCAGATCCAAGGGCGCATGCCCAAGCGGTAGGAGAGTTCCCACTCACGGCCCATGTAGGCGTAGATGCCGATGAGGAAGTGGAAGATCACCAGCTGGAAAGGACCGCCGTTGTACAGCCACTCATCGAGGGAAGCGGCTTCCCAGATGGGATAGAAGTGCAGGCCAATGGCGTTGCTGGAAGGAACAACAGCACCGGAGATGATGTTGTTGCCGTAAAGCAGGGAGCCGGCGACAGGCTCGCGGATGCCGTCGATATCAACCGGGGGAGCGGCGATGAAGGCAACGATGAAGCAGGTGGTAGCAGCCAGCAGAGTTGGGATCATCAGAACACCGAACCAACCCACATAGAGGCGGTTGTCGGTGCTGGTGACCCACTCGCAGAACTGCTGCCACGCAGAGGCGCCGGAGCGCTGCTGAATGGTGGTTTGCATGAGTCCGTGAGGGAATCAGTAAGTAGGGCGGGATTACCGCTCCGCCGATTGTAACGAAAGATTGCCCAGTGTGTGGTTTTTCTAAGGAGCGTCGGCTTGGCCATAGCTCAATCCCGTGAATTGCCGCTCCACAGCTGCGATTTGCTCGCCACTCAACAGGGGTGGCTCCCCCAGTAAACGGGCCTGCAGATACATCCGCGCCAAGGTTTCCACCTCAATCGCCAAAGCGAGCGCTTGAGGAAGCGAGGCCCCCAAGCTCACCTGGCCGTGATGTGCCATCAGACAAGCGCGGCGGTCTTGCAACGCAGCCAACGCCAAATCCGAGAGCTGCTGGGTGCCGAAGGTGGCGTAGTCCGCGCAGCGGATATCAGCTCCTCCAGCGGCCACAACCATGTAGTGAAAACTTGGAATCGCCATCCCATGACAAGCCAGGGCCGTGGCATGGACCGAATGGCAATGCACCACGGCTTCGGCATCGGGGCGATGACGCAACAAATCAGCGTGCAAGCGCCACTCCGATGACGGCCGCCGTTGGTCCGCCACCAGGGACTCACCCTCAAAGCTGATGGCCACCAGGTCAGGAGCCTCCATCTGCTCATAGGGGAGCGAACTGGGCGTAATCAGCAGCCCGCCATCAATACGCAGCGAGAGGTTGCCGCTGGTGCCTTGATTCACTCCGCAGGCATTCATCTGCCGGGCCACCTCCACCAGCTGTTGGCGTTGCTGCTGCACCGGCTCGGCTTCCGCTGCGCCCATGGCTAGCACCACAGCTGCGGCTGCCGCTCACGGGGCAGATACAACGGATGTAAGGGAGCTCCCTGACGGCTCAGCCCAAGGCAATGCCAGGGGCCCAGCTGTACTCGCACCGACTCGGCGCGGTTGAGCCAGTCCCCCTTGGTGCCCCAAGCCGCCAGCACCAGATCGGCCCCATCAGCCAACTGCTGCAGCCAGTGGTCGTTGTCGGGGCCAATCGGATCGTGAACACGCAGCAACTGGGCCGGATCGCGAGCGCGCCAAGCAAACAAATTGGCCAGGCGGAGGCCCTGAAAGCCCCAGCGCTGGGCAAAGCCAATGCAGCGCCGCAAGGTTGGATCATCAAAGCGGGCATCGGCCCGGCTGGGGTTGAGCCCCACCACCAACAGATCGCCGCGGCCCTTACGCCAGCGGCGGCGCAGCGCGTAGCGATAACGCCCACAGGCGCTCATCACCGCATCGGCCTCAAGCCACGGTTCCATACAAACCTCGAAGGCCCGCTTCGCTGGCCGCTGCCACACCGCGTTCGGTGATCAAGGCCGTCACCAGGCGGGCTGGGGTGACATCAAAGGCAGGGTTAAACGCCGGGCTTCCCTCGGGGATCAAGGCGAGGTCCTGAATGTGGCTCACCTCCCGCGGCGAGCGGGCCTCAATCGGCACCTCAGCCACCCCATCAGCCAAGGTCCAATCAATGGTTGAAGCCGGCAGCGCCACATAAAAGGGCACCTGGTTGTCGTGAGCCGCGAGCGCTTTGAGGTAGGTGCCGATCTTGTTGCAGACGTCGCCGCGGGAGGTGGTGCGGTCGGTTCCAACGATCACGGCATCCACCTGGCCGTGCTGCATCAAGTGGCCGCCGGCGTTATCGACAATGACCGTGTGGGGGACACCCTCGCGCCCCAACTCAAAGGCGGTGAGGCTGGCGCCCTGATTGCGAGGGCGGGTTTCATCCACCCAGACATGAATGTTGAGACCGGCGCGGTGGGCTTTGTAGATCGGAGCCAAGGCCGTGCCCCAATCAACTGTGGCGAGCCAACCGGCATTGCAATGGGTCAGCACCTGGAACGGTTCGCTCTGGCGCTCAGCAGGGCGCGCCGCGGCCAGCTGTTGAAACAGCTTCAAGCCGTGCTCTCCAATGGCTTCGCACATCGCCACGTCCTCATCCGCGATGCGGGCTGCCTCCTGGCGAGCGGCTTCGGCCCGCTGCTCCGGCGGCAACGCCATCACCAGATCGCGCACACGGTCGAGCGCCCACTGCAGGTTCACCGCTGTTGGGCGCGTCGACAACAACAAGGCATGGGCCGTCGCCAAAGCCGAATCACTGGGGTCGGCCTGCAACGCCAACATCAAGCCGTAGGCGCCAGTCACCCCAATTAAGGGGGCTCCACGCACCACCATCGTGCTGATCGCCTCCGCCGCCTGCTGGCAGCTGCTCAAGGTTTTGGTGCCAAAGCTGTAGGGCAAGGCGGTCTGGTCAATCACCCAGACCGAGCGGCCATTCGGTTCCAGGCCAATCGTGCGCCAAGGGCGGCCATCAATATTCATCCGCGAAACATCCATTGCGCCGCTGCCATGCTGCCTGCCAACCGGAATGGCAATCTGCCCGCAGCGCTCCCGATGCCATGAAGCTGTTCGATGTCTTGGTGGCCTTCGCCAGCCTCAGCCTGTTGCTGCTGATCGGCATGGCCCTACGGCAGCGGCTGCGCTGGTTGCGCCAACTGGGCATTCCAGAGGCTCTGGTGGCTGGTCTGCTGGGGTTGCTGGTGGGCCCTTTTGGCCCATTCCCGATCTTTCCTGAGCAGGTCTACAAGGTGTGGGGGCAAACCCCTGGCGTGCTGATCAGCCTGGTGTTCGCCACCTTGTTTTTGGGCCAGCGCCTGCCCAGCCCTGGGGTGATCTGGAAACGCGCCGCTGGCCAAACCGCCTTTGGCATGGTCCTCGGCTTCGGCCAATACCTGGTGGGCGGCCTCCTAGTGCTAGCCATCTTGCAACCACTGTTTGGCACCAATCCCCTGATGGCAGCCCTGATCGAGGTGGGCTTTGAGGGAGGCCACGGCACGGCCGCTGGCATGGGCGCCACCTTCCGGGAGCTGGGCCTGGAGTCAGGCGAAACCTTGGGCCTGGCCATGGCCACCGTGGGCGTGCTCACCGCTGTGGTGATCGGCAGCACCTTGGTGGTGTTCGGCCGCCGCCGTCAGTGGCTGGCGCAAAAAGAGCGTGGGCTTGAACCAGCTGATCCCAATGCAGCGCTGCTGCAACAGATCGCCGACGAGGACCCCTTTTCAGCCGGAGAGCGGCTGGCGATCGAAACGGCCGCTGGCACAGCCGAGCCCGCCGAACAGAACTCCCTCACGATTGATGCGCTGACGATCAACCTGGCCCTCGCCGGTGGGGCCGTCGGCCTGGGCATCCTGCTGAAGGCTTTGATCACCGCACTAGGAAGCAGCCTGGGCGGAGCTGAAACCGCTCGGCTGCTGCAGGCCATCCCCATCTTCCCGTTGGCGATGGTGGGGGGCCTGATCGTTCAGGTCGCCCTGCAACGCAGCCGACAGACCTCCTTGGCCTCCGCCTCAGCGCAGGCCAGCGTGGGCTCAGTGGCGATGGATCTGCTGATCACCGCAGCGATGGCCAGCCTCAACCTGCCGTTGCTGGAAGAAAACTGGCTGCCCTTCATCGCCTTGGCGATTGCCGGGTTGAGCTGGAACATCGCGGCGTTCTTCCTGCTCGCTCCGCGGATCTTCAGCGATCACTGGTTTGAACGCGGCATTGCTGATTTCGGCCAAGGCACCGGAGTCACCGCCACGGGCCTGTTGCTGCTGCGCATGGCCGATCCCTACGGCCGCAGCCGCGTCATGGAGGCCTTCTCGTTTAAGCAACTGGTGTTTGAACCGTTCCTTGGAGGCGGGCTGATCACAGCCTTGTCGCCCCTGTTGATCGCCGGCTGGGGACTGCCCCGCTTCAGCCTGGTGGCCCTGGTGCTCACCCTGCTCGCCATCGGCTTCGGCCTCAGGCTGGGACGCCGAACTCAGCTGAGCTGAACCTTGCGATCGATCGGGCGGTAGCCCCACCAATCGGGCACTTGGGGCTGCGAGCCACCACTGGGGTTGGGGCTGAGCTGCACATGCCAGCCCTCGAGCAGATCCAGCGGCAAGCAATCGTCGACGGCATGCAGATCGTCTTTGTGGCGCTGCTGGGCATCGTGCAACAAACGCCGTTTGGCACGCGCTTTGGCCGCCGCGGCCGAGGGAGCCACCACCAAACCGATTTGATGCAACTCCAGCAAGTCGCTGGGGTTGTAGCCCCCCACATTCACAAACCAAAGCTTCTCCACCGAGTCAGCAGGTGTTTGGGTGAGGTTGATGGCATAGCCATCGATTTGACGCACCTGCATCCAGCTGTCGAGATGCAGGCCGCGCCGCCTGCCCACCCACTGGCGCTGCAGCTCGGGAATCGTGGCCTCAATGGTGGAACCCACCACAAAACGCACGTCGTGGAGTTCGACATGGCAGCCATCGATGCGGCCGCCCAATACAACGAGAAACAGCTTGGGCTGCTCAGGCGTGCTCACGCAGAAATGCAGCCGATGAAGCCAACTCCTCCAAGAACGCGTCGATCTCGGCTTCGGTGGTGGTGAAACCAAGACTGGCGCGCGCCGATCCACTCAGGCCTAAGAGCCTGTGCAACGGCTGGGTGCAGTGATGGCCGCTGCGAATGCAAATGCCACTGGCATCGAGCAAGGCGGCCAAGTCGTTGGCATGCAGGCCATCAACGACAAAAGCAGCCAAAGCACCGCGATCGGGCTGTTGCTCGGGGCTCGGGCCGAGCAAACGCACCCCATCAATGCGGCTCAAGCCCTCCCAAAGACGGGCGGTGAGGCGCTGCTCCCACCGATGGATCGCCGCAAGACCCAACGCCTGGATGTAGTCGATGGCGGCAGCCATACCGATGGCCTCACCAATCGCTGGAGTTCCCGCTTCAAATTTGTGGGGCAAAGCAGCCCAGGTGCTGCGCTCCAGGAACACCTCATCAATCATTTCGCCACCACCGAGGAACGGTGGGGCCTGCTCCAGCAACTCACGCCGACCCCAAAGAAAGCCCATGCCTGTGGGGCCACAGAGCTTGTGACTGGATCCCACCAACCAATCACACTCCAGCTGCTTCACATCAACCGGCAGATGGGGAAGGCTTTGGCAGGCATCCACCAGCACTCGGGCGCCAACGGCGTGGGCGAGGGACACCACCTCAGCGATGGGATTGAGGCACCCCAGGGTGTTGCTGACATGCGCCAACGCGACCAGGCGGGTGCGCCCGTTGAGCTGACCGCGCAGATCATCGAGATCCAACTCACCGGTGGCGGTGAGCCCCACATGTCGCAACACGGCTCCCGTCCGCGCTGCCACCATCTGCCAAGGCACCAGGTTGCTGTGGTGCTCCATCACCGTGGTGAGGATCTCGTCTCCGGGTTGGAGCTGATCGAGCGCCCAAGTCATCGCCACCAAATTGATGGCCTCGGTGGCATTGCGGGTGAACACGATTTCAGCTGGATCAGCCGATCCCACCAAGGCTGCCGTTGTGTTGCGGGCCGCTTCAAAGGCATCAGTGGCACGAGCACTGAGGCTGTGGGCACCGCGGTGCACATTGGCGTTGTCGCAGCGGTAGTAGTGATCCAGGGCTTCAAGCACCTGGCGCGGTTTCTGGCTGGTGGCCGCGTAATCGAGATAGATCAGCGGACGGCCATGGATCTGCTGATCGAGCACAGGGAAATCCCCACGGGTGCGCTGTGCCAGATCCAGCCCAAGAGCGGCAGCTGTCATCGCGCTGAGCTCCCTTGCCATGGATGCCAACCCGCAGCCAGCGGCGGCAGCTGATTCAAGACCTCCAAGCAGAAGCCCCGGCGCAGCAACTCGGTGGCTGCCGGGCGATCAATGCCGCGGCTGCGCAGGTAAAACAGCTCCTCATCGGCCAAGCTGCTGACGGTGGCGCCATGGCTGCAACGCACGTCGTCGGCAACGATCTCCAGTTCTGGCTTGGTGTCGACCCAGGCCTGCTCACTGAGCAGCAAATGACGACTGAGCTGGGCGGCATCCGTGCCTTGTGCTGCGCGGGGCACCTGCACGGTGCCGTTGAAGATGCTGTGGGATCGGCCATCCACGAGCGCTTTTTGCAGCTGATCCAGGCGGCCATCAGGGCCATCGAATCGCACCAAGCTGTGCAAATCAGCAATGGCGGTGCCACTCAGCACGGCCAAATCCCGCAGACAGGTTTCAGCGCCGCCAGCGCATTGCAACAACTGCGGCTCCTGGCGGGCGAGGGCCCAACCCTGAACCACGGCCGTACGGCTGTAGGAGCTGCCGGGCTGCTGACGGATGACACTGCCTGCCATCAACACAGCGCCTTCATCACCTTGGAGCCATTGACCCTCCACCAACCTGGCGCCGGTGGCCAGATCGGCTTCGAGCCAAGGCAAGCAAAGGCTGGAGGCGGTGCTGCTGATCCGCAACGCCAACTCCAACTCGGCGTTCTCCGCCAGAAGGAAACGCAACCGCGGCGCCAGCAGCGCGCGGGCAGCCTCTGGCTGTAGCCACAACTCCAAACGCAGCCTGGCGCCAGCAGCCAGAGCAAGTTGCAACTGCGGGCCAGCGACAGAAGCATGCAGTCGGCAGGGCAAGCCGGTGGCCTCTCCAGGCTCAACGCCGCTTAAAACAGCTCCTTCCGGCAAGGGCTGGGAACCCGGAGCCAAGCTGAAGCTCAGTCCATCAGGGCCGAGCTGCAGCCGCACCACATCCGCTTCCGGCGCCGGCCAGGCAGCACTGGCGGCGCTAGCGCAGGGCTTCAAAGCGCGTGGATCAAGCTGCAACAGCGGCGCCAGATCAGTGAAACGCCAGTCCTCCTGACGGCTGGGGGGCAGGGTGAGCTCAGAGGCAGCAAGCCCATGGCTCGCCCTCAATCCATCGAGCCAGCTTTGGCGCTCCAGCACCGCGCTGCTCATGCCAACACCTCAGGGCTGCGCGAGGTGACGCCAGCTTCAGCATCCACCCAGTCATAACCACGGCGCTCCAGCTCAAGGGCCAACTCCGGACCACCGGTGCGCAGGATGCGGCCATGGGCCATGACATGCACAAACTGCGGAGTGATCGCATCGAGCAGACGCTGGTAGTGGGTGATCAACAAGGTGGCGTTGTCGGGACCGGCCAGGTGATTCACCCCTGCAGCCACGATGCGCAGGGCATCGATATCCAGGCCGGAATCGGTTTCATCAAGGATCGCCACCACCGGCTCCAGCAGAGCCATTTGCAGGATTTCATTGCGCTTTTTCTCGCCGCCTGAGAACCCCTCATTGAGGCTGCGCTCAAGGAACGACGGATCCATCTGCACCAGCTCCAGCCGTTGCTGCAGATGCTCTTCAAAACTGAAAGTGTCGAGCTCTTCGAGCTCCTGCGCTTGACGGCGCGCGTTGGTCGACACCCGCAGAAATTCCAGGTTGCTCACACCAGGGATTTCCACCGGGTACTGAAAGCCCAAAAACACACCGGCCCTGGAGCGCTCTTCTGGTGGCAGCTCAGCGATGTCCTGACCACGGAACCGCACGCTGCCGCCTGTGATGGTGTAGGTGGGATGCCCCGCAATCACCTTGGAGAGGGTGCTTTTGCCGCTGCCATTGCGGCCCATCACCGCATGGATTTCACCGGCGCGGACCGTGAGATTGACCCCACAAAGAATCTCCTGATCGGCGACCGAGGCGCGCAGATCGGTGATCTCAAGCAGGACAGGGGACTCAGACACAACGAATTAGTGAGGTGGGTAAGCAGCGGGTTAACCGACGGAACCCTCGAGCTTGAGGGCGAGCAGCTTGTCAGCTTCAGCGGCAAATTCCAGCGGGAGCTGGTTGAAGACGTCGCGGCAAAAACCGCTGACCATCATCGACACCGCCTCTTCAAAAGCGATGCCACGGCTCTGCAAGTAGAAGAGCTGATCTTCCGAAATCCGGCAGGTGCTGGCCTCATGCTCAACGGTGGCCTGGGGTTGCTGCGAGCGGATGTAGGGATAGGTGTTAGCGGCCGCTTGATCGCCGATCAACATCGAATCGCATTGGCTGTAATTGCGAGCGCCAATCGCTTTAGCCCCCATTTGCACGAGCCCGCGGTAGCTGTTGGCGGAGCGGCCAGCGCTAATCCCTTTGCTGACGATCGTTGAACGGCTACGTGGACCGACATGGACCATCTTTGTGCCGGTATCAGCCTGCTGGCAGTTGTTGGTCAGAGCAACGGAGTAAAACTCGCCAACGGAATCAGCACCAGCCAATACACAGCTGGGATATTTCCACGTGATGGCTGAGCCGGTCTCCACCTGGGTCCAGCTGATGTGACTGCGGGCGCCCTTGCAGATGCCGCGCTTGGTCACGAAGTTGTAGATGCCGCCTTTGCCGTTCTCATCGCCGGCATACCAGTTCTGAACGGTGGAGTACTTGATCGAGGCGTCATCGAAGGCCACCAACTCCACCACCGCGGCATGCAGCTGGTTGGTGTCAAACATCGGGGCAGTGCAGCCCTCGAGGTAGCTCACCGACGCCCCCTCTTCGGCAACGATCAAGGTGCGCTCGAATTGACCGGTATCACCGCTGTTGATGCGGAAATAGGTCGAGAGGTCCATCGGGCAGGTGACGCCCTTGGGAATGAAAACAAATGAACCGTCGCTGAACACCGCTGAATTCAGCGCAGCAAAATAGTTATCAGCGATCGGAACAACGCTGCCCAGGTAGCGCTCGATCAACTCGGGGTGCTCTTCAACCGCTTCACTGAAGGAGCAGAAGATGACACCATGCTCGGCCAGCTGCTCTTTGTAGGTGGTGGCAATCGAAACACTGTCGAAGACAGCGTCCACCGCCACATTGGAAAGACGCTTCTGCTCACTCAGCGGAATCCCAAGCTTGTCGAACGTCTCCAGCAACTTGGGGTCGACCTCATCGAGGCTGGCCTTCTTCTGCTCCTGTTTGGGAGCGGCGTAATAAACGATGTCCTGGTAGTCGATGGGCGGGTAGCCCAAAGCAGCCCAATCGGGCTCAGCCATGCGCTGCCACTGGCGGAAGGCACGCAGGCGGAAATCCAGCAAGAACTGGGGCTCCTTCTTTTTGGCCGAAATCAGCCGAACAACCTCTTCACTGAGGCCCTTGGCGATCTTCTCCGTTTCAATGTCAGTGACAAAGCCATAGCGATAAGGCTGGCTAACCAGGTCGCTGACATTGCTGGAGGCCACTGGCGCGTCCAAAGCATTCACAGGCGGAGTGGCACTCATCCAGAGGTATGGGCCTGGATTTCATCCAGGGTGATGCTCTGCTTCTCACCGCGGAACGGGTTGTCCTCGGTCAGGAACAGCATGCAGTGACAGTCCTTGCGCTCGCGCATCGGCACGCAGGGGCAGTTCCAAAACGCTTGAGAGACCTCCGCCTCTTTGTCTTCGTAGTGGCGGCAAGGACAAAGGGCGCCACCAAGCTCGTCTTTGTGGCGGGCCAAACCCTCGAGCACCACTGCCGTGACACCAGGATCACTACAGAAGTAGGTCCCCGTGCGCTGGGCATAGGTTTCCGCAAAACGGCGGATGACTTCAAGGCTGTCTGAAGCCGCGGGCTGTTGCGCGTCGTCTGCCATAGGGGCCGGAATTACGAAACACCTTGGTTTCCTTTCCCAAGGCTAGAGCAAGGGTATGCCCTGCAGTGGCACCCCCAAGCCTTAACTGACATCCGCGTGCGGCGTTCATAGCTTGCGAGAAACCTCCCCTGGATCCCGTGGTGACTCTCTCTGATCTGCAGCAGCGGCCCGTGGACGAGCTGTTGGGCGATGAAGCCGATCTCTTATTGCGTACACAGCCCAAGGTGAGCCGCGACCGGCTGCACCTACCAGGCCCGGATGTGGTCAGCCGGATGTTTGAAAGCTCAGACCGCAGCCCTCAGGTGCTACGCAGCCTGCAGCAGCTCTATGGATCCGGCCGACTGGCCCACACCGGCTACCTCTCGATCCTGCCGGTGGACCAGGGCATTGAGCACTCAGCGGCCCACTCCTTTGCCCCAACCCCGGAATACTTCGACAGCGAAGCCATCGTTGAACTGGCCGTCGAAGCTGGCTGCAGCGCTGTGGCCTCAACCCTGGGTGTGCTGGGCTCGGTGGCCCGCCGCTGGGCCCACCGGATCCCCTTCCTGGTGAAGCTCAACCACAACCAGCTGCTGACAGCACCCAACGTGCACGAGCAGATCCTGTTTGCTTCGGTTGATCAGGCCTGGAACATGGGCGCCGTGGCCGTTGGCGCCACCATCTATTTCGGCAGCGACGACTGCAACCGGGAGCTGCAACAGATCGCGGCGCTGTTTGAGCAAGCCCACAGCCGTGGCATGGCCACGGTGCTGTGGTGCTATCTGCGCAACCCAGTCTTCAAGCAGCCAGAAGCCGATTACCACCTAGCCGCCGACCTCACCGGCCAGGCCAATCATCTCGGGGTCACCATCGGCGCCGACATCATTAAGCAGAAGCTGCCTGAGAACAATGGCGGTTACGGCGCTGTGGCCCGGGCCCTCGGTCAGTCCTATGGGATGACCGATGAGCGCATCTACGACGAGCTCAGCAGCGCCAACCCCATCGACCTCTGCCGCTATCAAGTTCTCAATTGCTATTCAGGCCGCATCGGCCTGATCAACAGCGGCGGCGCGGCTGGCAAAAACGATGTGCACGACGCCGTGCGCACCGCCGTGATCAACAAGCGCGCTGGCGGCTGCGGCCTGATCATGGGGCGCAAGGCGTTCCAGAAGCCGCGCCAAGAAGGAGCCGCTCTGATCCAACGGGTTCAAGACGTCTATCTTGACCCAGCGATCCCCATCGCCTGATGCCAGGCTGGGAAGACGATGACGTCTTCTCCTGTCTCCACCCACGAAGCTGCGCTCACCTTGCTGTTGCGGCAAGGTGAGGCTTCGGCTGCAGAACTAGCCCAGCAATTGGGGGTGTCTGTTCAGGTGATGCGCCGCCACCTGCGCAGCCTCGAGCGCGACGAGCTGGTGGAAGCCAGCCCACAATCCGGCGGTCCCGGCCGGCCGAGCAATCGCTGGCGCCTGACAGCCAACGGCCGTGGACGCTTTCCCGATGGCAGTGAGCATTTCGCCCTTGGCCTGCTGCAGTCGCTGAGCACAGCCTTGCCCCCAGAGCAAGTCAAAGACCTGCTCAGCACCCAAGCGGATTGCCAAGCCGGGCGCTACCGCGAGCAACTCGGCGATGAGCCCCTCTCCGGCCGACTGGAAAAACTGGTGGAGCTCAGGCGGCGCGAGGGCTATGTGGCCGACTGCCGCCAGGATCCCGACAGTTCTGCATGGCTGCTGCAGGAGTATCACTGCTCGGTCTCACGGGTGGCCGAAGCCTTCCCCTTGATCTGCGATCAAGAGCTGCAGGTGATGCGGCGCACCTTCCCCGATTGCAGCGTTGAGCGGGTGCACTGGAAGCTCGATGGCGATCACACCTGTGGTTTCCGGCTCACCCCCCGTGGCTGAGAGCCCACTGAGCCACGACGAAGCCGCAGCCATTGATGCCCTGCCCTGGCCGCTGCTGGAGCGCCAGCGACTACGGCTGCTGGCTCACAGCCTGCGCAGCCTGCAGGCCGCTGCCGGGCGCAGCGATGGCGCTCTCCCCAGCGGGAGTGAACTGGAGGCCTGGGCGGTGGCACAGCCCCAGCTCCAGCGGGAGCATCACTTTCGGCAGCTGCTGATCGAACAACTCAGCGCCGCTGGCATGCGCCTGAAGCAAATTGCCGAGGCCCAAGCACCAGAGCAAACCCCGCTCAGCCTCAGCCTTGAGCAGCTGATACGAGCATCAACACCCCCGCAAAGCCAAGCCCACCAGCCAACACCCCCGGCCAGCCCGGATGATCACCCTCCAAACGACTGAGGGGCAGGGCCATCAACGGCGCCGTTGCCAGCAAGCTCACGGCCAGCCCCACCGGCAGCTGTTGCAAGCTGGCCTGCTGCAGCACGATCCCCAGGCTGGTGCCGAGCAGTGTGGCCAACAGCAGCAAGGGCCAGCGGGGGCTTGCAGGGCGTGGCTGCTGCTTGGTGGGCAAGCGCACCCAAGGCAACATCACTGCCAAGGCCGCCAGCAAGCGCACCCCAGCTGCCGTGAGCGGCTGCCAGCTGCTGCCTGCCAAGGCCCAACGCGACAGCAACGCCCCGGCCAAGCCGCAGAGCAATGCCAGGGCAATGCATAGCAATCCCAGCCCTTGTTCCCGCGCTGGTGTGCCTCCAGGCGGGGCTTGCCGAGCCACGATCAAGACCGCCAGGCTGATCAGTGCGATCGCCAGCCACTGCTGCAGCTGTAGGGACTCCGCCAAGGTGAGCTGGGCCAGGAGTGCTGAAAGGGCGGGCCCACCGGCATCGAGCGTCAAGCTGCGGCGGGTGCCCAAACGCCGCAGCGCAGCGAAATAAAAGCTGTCGCCCAGGGCAATCCCCAAGACTCCGCTGAGCATCAAAGCCAGCAGGGTGGGCGCTGAAACGCCCTGCCACGCCCCAGACCAGAGCAGCACAGGCAGCAAGCTCAAGCTGCCAATGAGGTTTTTGAGCAGATTGAGCTGCGAGGCGCTGAGCGAGGTGGGCACCCGTCGCCAAAGCCCACTGGCGATGGTCCAGCAGAAGGCAGCCAACAGGGCCGCCACGACACCGATCAACATGGGGATCGACCCGGCAGGCTGGACGCCATGGATTGCATCACCGACGCCCTCAGTTTCTTTGGCCAAAGCTGTGGCCGCTGGCGCTCCCAACGCTCCCAGCACCATCTCTTGCATCGCCGGGCGGAAGCCGGCGCTTCATTGGTGGAAGTGGCGATGGTGGAAGCCGATGACCCTCGGCTGAGCGCCCTGGCCGAGCTGCACAAGATGGACCCCGGCGCGGTGGTGGGGGGCTGTCATGTGCGCTGGAGCGGCTCAATGGCCTGGGACCGAGCCGGGGAAAACCATGAAAGCGAAACGGTGTTTGCCCTGCTGCCCGACGACAGCGAAGGCTGCCAGGGCTTCCTCCTGCGCGACATGGGGTATTCCGTGAAAGAACCAGTCGCCGGGCGCTTTCGCCTGGATGAGCAGAAAAGCCTTTGGCTGAGCACCAACTACGAAATGATGGACAGCGGCGAGTGCTTTTGGTTCGCCGGACCCAACACCAGGCTGCGCACCAGCACCGTGCAAGGGCTCTCCAACACCGCCTCCCTCTGCATGGAAACCAGGGTCCTTGAGGACGCCCAACCGATGAGAGACCAGCAGCCCTCGGCCCAAGCCAGCTCCCTGCTGGGCTGGTAACAAATACTTAGAAAAGCCGTCCGAAAAGTTACGGACTGTGATCGCGATTGAAAAGATTCGGCTCTCTTCCAGCCCCCACTTCTACGATCAGCGTCGTCGGATGCTGACTACTGAGTGGCTATTCCCCTCCTGCCGTACGCGCCCATCACCCAAAACGCCCGGGTGGAGCGGATTCGCGTGGGCTCGGACGAAGACCTCAAGGTCGTAGCCCTCGACCAGTCGATGGACGCCGACAACCTCAAGACAGTCATTGAGTCGGCGTATCGCCAGATCTTTTTCCACGCCTTCAAGAGCGACCGCGATCGCTTCTTGGAATCACAGCTGCGCAACGGTCAGATCACCGTGCGCGATTTCATCCGCGGCCTCTGCCTCTCGGACACCTTCACCCGCACCTTCTACGGGTTCAACAGCAACTACAAGGTGGTGCGCCACTTGGTGGAACGCCTGCTGGGACGCAAGACCAGCGGCAAAGGCGAGGAGCTCTCCTGGTCCATCGTGATCGCCACCAAAGGTGTTGCCGGCATGGTGGACGCCTTGCTCGATAGCGAGGAGTACCTCGACAACTTCGGTTTCGACACCGTCCCTTACCAGCGCCATCGCGTGCTGCCCGGGCGCGATCTGGGCGACACCCCCTTCAACATCACCACTCCTCGCTACGACGAGTACCACCGCAACAAGCTGGGCTTCCCCCAGATCATCTTCACTGGCGACATCAAGCGGTTGCCCGAGCGCGCCAAGATCAAGCGAGGCGGCAATCCAGCCGACTACATGGATTGGGTCGGGAGCATGGGCGCAGTCAACATGCCTGGCTCTCAAGCCCAAACCAGTGGGGACTACATGTCACGCGTTCCTTACCGCAGCATCGGCCGCTAAGCGATCGCGTTCAGCACCCTTCAAAGCACTCCGAAAGGGGTGCTTTTTTGTGCCGCTCACGCGTCTGGCCTAGCAAGAATCAGGAATTGCTGACGGGTGAAGAGATCTCTGTTGTGACTTTTGCCTAGTGGATGCAGAGTGATCCCAAACGGAATCTTTAGCGGTGAATCAGTCCTTGTCTTCGCTTGCGCGTCTGACTCTCCGACAACTGCGCCGCGTTGCAAGCGACCTGGGTGTGGCTCTTTACAGCCGCAAATCAAAGGACGAGCTGCTCGATGCCATCAGCACAAAGCAGGAGTTCAGCGCTGGCGAGAAGCGCATTGAAACCGCCATCTCCTTAGCCGAGATGGAGGCTGGTTTTGGCAACACCCCCCTGCCTCTACCTGAAACTCGGGTGGTTTTTCTCCCCCGTGATCCCCAATGGGCCTACGTCTTTTGGGAGATCGCTGCTGACAGCCGTCGCTCTGCTGAGGCCGCTGGTGCGCGCCAGCTCTGCCTTCGGGTCTGCGACGTCACCGGTCTGCACGACGGCTCCAGCCATCCCCACACCCTGCAGGAAGTGGTGGTCGATTCGGGTTCCAGCGAGTGGTATCTGCCTGTTCCCCTGAGTGATCGCGACTACCGCGTGGAACTGGGCTTCCGCCTCAACGACGGCGGTTGGTTCTCTTTGGCCTTCTCGGCTGTAGCCCGGGTTCCGGCCATGCATCCCAGCGAGCAGATCCTGGACCAGTTCGTGCCTTTCTCCCTTGAGGCCACTCCCAGCACCCTGCCCACCCCCGCCGATGCAGGAGACAACAACCTGCACGAGCGGCTCTACCAAACCGCCACCGTGCGCTGGCGCCGCCTTGGCCGCGGCTCTGAATCGTTCCATGAACTGGACGAGTCCGCCGCTGCAGCGCGTGGCCTCAATGATTCCGGTGTTGGCCGCTGGGCCAGCGGCCGCAGCGAGAGTGGAATCGGTGGTGTCGCTCCACGTCAACGCTCCTTCTGGCTGGTGGCTGACGCCGAACTGATCGTCTACGGCGCCACTGATCCTTCCGCCACCTTGAGCATTGGCGATGAAGCGGTGCCCCTCTCAGCCGATGGCACCTTCCGTGTTCAGGTTCCCTTCCGCGATGGGCATCAGCTCTATCCGATCAAAGCGGTGGCTGCCGATGGTGAGCAAACCCGCGACATCACCCTGGAGTTCGAGCGCAAAACCCCCCAGGACAACACCAACACGCCTGAACAAGCCAAAAACGAGTGGTTCTGAGCCCTGTGGCTCTTAAAAAAGCACTGGTCCTCATCCTGCCGTTGGCAGGCTCTCTCTCTCTGCCCATTGCTGTCCCGCTCTTGATGCGAACAGCTGGGATCGGGGCAGGGGTCGGCTTGGTGTTGGTGGTGAGCTGCCTTTGGTTTGCAGTGATGCTGCGGTTCTCTGAAATGCCCTGATCCTTCCCTCAGGGTTGTTAACGCTAAAAAAGCCCTATTGCCAGTCAAAAATTTTGTTTCAGGGCACTCAACCCCTGAGGAACTCATCAAGTAACGGGCCTAATCTCCAGCTCACAATTGCCCGCTCGATTCAGTAATGGTTGTCATCAAACCGAAGCGTGATTTCACCAGCCTGAATCGCGTCTCTTACGCCGCCAGCAACACGGCCAAGAAATCGCAAGCCGCCACCACGATTGCCCAGTACAAGCACGACATCTGCTCCAACCTGGGTATTGGAATTGGCCCTCGCCACCATGAGGAGTGCCCGTTCTCCTCGGTAAACGATCAATACGCCGCCACCGGCAGTGAAGCGCTGGAAACCGCCATTGCGGCCGCCTACAAACAGGTGTTGGGCAATCTCGGCCCCACCGAAAGCCAGCGGTGCACCGAGCTGGAATCCCAGCTGCTGAATGGCGACATCAATGTGCGCGACTTCGTGGCTGGGTTGGCCAAATCAGATCTCTACAAGCAGAACTATTTCTCCACGGTCTCTCCGATCCGCGGCATTGAGCTGAACCTCAAGCACCTGCTGGGCCGCCCTCCGGTCAATCAAGCCGAGGTCAGCGCCTGCATCACCTTGATTGCCGAGCATGGCTTTGATGCCTTGGTCGACAAGATCACCCAATCCGGTGAGTACTTGGAAGTGTTCGGCACCGACACCGTGCCCTATGCCCGGGCTTTCAAATCCGAAGCTGGCTTCTACTGCTCCACCTTCATCAACATGGGCGAGGTCTGCACCGGCAACGCCGCTTCAGACACAACGGTTCAAAGCCGCAGCCTGCTGGTGATGGCCCTGAACAATGCCCGCAGCCTCAGCACCTCTGCTGGCAGCTTCGATGTGTCGGCCTTTAGCTATTCCAAAGCCATCAAGGACCCAACATCGGGTGCCTTCCAACGCATGTTCCAGCCCAAAACGGCCAAAACCTGGGGCTAAACACGGCACGGCAACCCGGGGAAGGCTGGATTCAACAGCCCAAACGCCATGGCCCTGATTGGCTGGCCAACCCTCTTGATCCATCCCCAATGCCCGCTCTGCCATCAGGCCTGGAGCGGGCCTTCTTTTTGTCCATCCTGCCGAGATCAACTCAAACTCAATCAGCCCAGACCCCAGGGAACCCAGCCGATCCCTTGGCGTGCTCTAGGTCTTTATGACGCGAACTGGCGACAGCTGATCTTGAGACTGCGCCAGCGCGCCAGCCCCAAGGTGATCCGCGTATTGGCCAGCGAATGCCTTGCGCTGCTGCCCAAGCCAAGGTCGGCGATTCAGCTCTGTGCCATCCCGCCGCGCCCAGGGCATCAGCCTGGCCCTCCGCAATGGATCCAAAGGGAGATCAGCCGCCAAAGCAGGATGCGAGCTCAGCCGTTGCTGCATCGCCGCAGGGCTTGCCTTGGCCAACACCATCTCAGTGGCAGCCAACGCCGGCAAAACCTCCAAGGTGTGTTCTCAGTTGAGCCGCTGCAACATCCCTCAGCCAAGGTGATGCTCCTCGATGACGTGGTGACCACAGGCGCCACTAGCCAAGCAGCAGCTGAAGCGCTGCAAGCAGCTGGATATGGGGTTGTTGGAGTCCTTTGCCTGGCCCACACCAGCAGCCTTTTCGACGCAACGATGACTTAAGCTTGCCCCTTGCCCAACAGGGCTTGCCGGGATAGCTCAGTTGGTAGAGCAGGCGACTGAAAATCGCCGTGTCCCCAGTTCAAATCTGGGTCCTGGCATCGGTATGGAGCACCCTTTGCGGAAGGGCAATTTCAATGCCTCGTTCCTTCATGGCATGCCATAGGGACGTGCCCAATTCGCTGGCAACACTGATGCCAGTCATTGGATCATCGATCCAATAACGGATTCCGTAGGTCAGGCCTGAGGCGTCGTAACGCAACAACAACCCCTTGGGTGCAGGGTCCTGCAACACCCGTGAAATCGTTGCGGCCGTCTCCTCCAGCAAGGCAATCACCTGATCTGGCGCATGGCGGTAGTGGGCTGTAATCAGCACCTGACCGCGGCGGAGGCGATCCAATCGGCCGCTGTAGGTCACCATCGACTGGGTAAAGAACATCTGGTTTGGAACCAGCAACTCGACGTTGTCGCGATCACGCCAAAGGGTGGTCGCCCGCATCCCGAGCTCAATCACTTCACAGGGCTCTGGATCTTGACCGGGGGTTGACTCCAGTAACAGCACATCCCCTGGTCGCACGGCTCCCTCCAGCAACAACCACAGGCCGCTGAGGAAATTGCTGAAGACCTCCTTGAGCCCAAACCCAAGACCCACCGAAAGGCCACCACTGATGGCCGCTAACACCGTGGTGTTGACTCCAACCATCGCCAGGATCAACACCAAACCGATCCCGACAAACAGGTAGCGGAGCAGGAGCGCCGTCGCGCGATAGGCCTGTTCGCTGAAGCCCAGGAGCTTTCTCGCCAACCAGGCAAGACCCCAGGCTGGCAAAGCTGTTCCAGCCACGAGCACGTAGGCACCGATGAGAAGCAGCAGCAGATCACTGACCAGAAAGCTGTCGCTGCCAAAACGCAGCATTGGAGCGTTGATCAGGGCATTGAGATCCGTGACCTGAGCCATGAGCGCAGCCACACCAAACAGCACCAGCGCTGGCCGAAGCACGCGCACATCGAATTGGGTGACAATCGGCAGAGGCAAGGCCTGGCGCATCAGCACCACAAACACCCGGCTCAGCAGACAGAGCCCATAAAACCGGGTCATAAAAAACGCCAGGCCAGCCACACCGGTCTGCCAATCCAGCAGCCGAGAGGCCAGGATCAAAAACCCAAACAGCAAAAGCTCATTGGTGAGCGGCCGCAACTGAGACAACAGGGGATAGCGGCGCGTCAGGGGCCAGGAACGGCCCTCAAGACCCAGGCGTCGACTAACCCAAAACCAAGCCCAGAGAGCCAACAGCAGAACAACGACCTGCCACACCACCACCGGGCGGGTGAAATTAGAGATCAGATGATCAACTGAGAGAACAAAGCTATTCATCGCAGCCTCTCCTGCAGCACCTGGTGCAGCCTCGGAGCGATGGCCTCAGGCGTCTTGCTACCGCTAATCACCGCATCCATCAGGGGCTGCACCTGCTCATCAAGCGCATAGAGGTCAGAGAATTGCTGGTTGGTCAGCACCAGGCCTCGTTTGTATTGCTGGTATTGCACCGCCAGAACGGGATAAGCCTTAAACGGCAAACCAATCGCCGGATTCACCGGCAGCACAGTGGCTTGATCAATCGCCATCGTGCGCTGCTGAACCACATTGATGTTGAACAGCGCCAGACGAAGCGCTAACTCCTGTTGCCGAGGATTGGACTGGGAACCAAAAGCCCAGAGCCGCATGTGCACGACCGCGCGGGGATCCCCAGCTGGCCCCTGAGGCAAAGCGGCAAGACCCAACCGCTCACTCATCCCATCCTGCAAGCTGGGCAGCCAGCGGTTAGCGCAGAGCACCCACTGATACCGGCCGGCCAAAAACCCATGGAGGAGGTTCTGGGGGCTGATCTCAAAGACGATCGAAGGCTGCAGATTGGCCAAACGCAACCACCGCAGAAAATCCAGCAGCGCTGAGGGATTCGTTGACGCAACACCCTGAGGGAACAGCTCACCGCCAAAACTGGTGTAGAGCCAAGTCAACTCACTGAATCGGCTCTGAAAACCAAAGCGTTTACCTGCTTTGGCCTGATCAATTAATTGATCAAGACTGGTTGGGGCAGCGGCCATCCGCTGGCGATCAAAACAAGCCATGCGGGTGAAGACAAGCTCAGGCACCGCCAGCATTTGCCCATCAGATTCCAGGGCCTCCACAAGATCTGGGCGGATGTCCTGACGCTCTGTGGCATCCAGGCTGACCGGTCGAATCCAGCCGCGCTTGCCCAGCGCAGCCAAATCGGTATCGGTGATCAGCAGAAGATCTGGCCCCAAGCCGCGGCGATGGCGATAGTCCAACTCCTGCACCATCCGATCGGACGGCACGAGCTGCCACTTCACCTTCACATCAGGGTTGTAGCGCTGAAAAACCTTCAGGCTGCGCTCAACATTGTCCTCAATCCGCTCGCGCTCGCGCTCCGTATTCAGTCTCGAGGTTTCCACCAACAAGCTGATGGTTCCGCCTGCTGCGACGGAACTGCTCATCCAGCGGCGCCAAGGGCCGCTGAACAGCAACAACACAACGACGACTGGCGGTGCAATCAACACCAGTCGACGTTTCCAAGATGGATGGCCGCTTAACACGGTCCTCGATCAACAGTCTCAAGCTAGGAAGTCAGGCGGACAGCAACGGCATCTGGTCGTCGTTTTCTGAAAAGTGCTCGTCGTCGTCGTGGTGCTGTTGTGGCTCATCCAAGAAGGCCGCGTGCTCCGTCTCTGAGTGCTCCTCCATTCGATGGAGCTCCTCCTCTGGCTGCTCGGCAACTTCAGCCACAGCTGATTCGGCCTCTGGGTTCAACAGCAGGTGAAGGTGACGCACTTGCTGCTGACCTTCCTCGAGGAGCTGGTCAACCTCGGGTTGATGCTCACCACCACGAGAATCTGGAGCGGTCTCCAACGCCAGGAGTCGTTCCTCTGTAGCGAGCAGACGCTTGGTTAACTCGGCTGTGAGATCAATCAGTCCATGGAGCTGCTGACTGAGACGTTGCTCAACCGACGCCGCGGATTCGTTCTCAAGCATTCCGGCAAGCCCCAAAGGAAGGACGTGCCGATCGTATCGATGCTGTTTGGCCTGTCCATCCCCCCCCAGCCGTGGCAGCATCGCCGTGGTTTGAACGGGTCATGACCAACAGCTTGGATCGTCTGACCCGCTGGTTATGCGGGAGCTTCAGCAACCAGCAACAAGCGTTTGAAAACCCTCCTCTGTATGGGCACATCCATGTGCGCTACAGGCCCTTGGGGCAGCTCGCGCCACGCTCAATGTTGATTGAACAGGCCTACGCCATTACTCCCAAAGAGCCCTATCGCATTCGTGTGGTGAGGCCTTTGCTCTGCCCTGAGCAAGGGCTCAAAGTCATGAACTACACCCTGGCTGAGCCACAACGTTTTATTGGCGCCATCGACGATGCCGACCTGCGCGCCGAAATTCGTGAAGACGATCTCACTCACCTCGAGGGATGCAACTACCTGGTGCGCGATCAGGGCGACCATTTCAGCGGCAGCGTCGAGCCGGGATGCCGCTGCAAGGTTCGTCGTAAGGGCCGTGATTCCTACTTGGTCAGTGAGTTTGTTCTGAGGAACGGCACCATGGAGACGATTGACCGCGGCCACGACCCTGACACCCATGAACAGTTGTGGGGGTCTCTACCCGGTCCGTTTCTGTTTGAGCGCAAAGAAGACTGGTCTGATGAACTTCTTCCGCTATGGGGTGGACTGATGCAGGGATAGCGGCCATAAAGTCTTGACTCTTGGGCTCATCCCATGCCGCCAGCCCTGGAAACTGAGCTCAAAGATCTGCTGACCAGGGCAGGCCAGCAGCGCGAAGTGTTGCTTGATTCCGGCGCCGGGATGGTGCGCATTGACCTCAAGGCCGACAACGTCGCGTTGTGGAGCAACACCCTCAGTGACGTGGGCGCTGACACCAACCTGCTACTGGCTTGCGAAAGCAGCACTGGGGAACTGAGTTCCACCCGTTTGACCTGGGTTGTCGGCGCCGCCATCCGTCCTGCTGTGATCGAAGACAGCAGTCACGCTCAAAAACTGCTGCAATCCCTTGGTGCGTCGTCCGCCCAAACGGCCTTGATCGCTCAGCAGTGCCCTGGCCTTGGGAAAGCCGTGACCTGGGCGCTATGGCTTGATCGCCATGGCTGGTTGAGCGCATCACCGGTGCCTCGCTCTGGTGAGCTGACCTGGCTGATGCCAGCGCAATCGTGAGCGCACCCTCGAGCGACACCATTCGCCAGCTGGCGGCCAAGGCGCAAGTGCTGGGCCTGCCGCAACATCCCAACCTCAGTAAGAGCACCCGCCACCTGCTGCAACAAGCTGATCAAGAGCGCCGCCTGCTGAGCAGCAGCGAAATCCAAAGCCTGTGCCAGCACAGCGGCGTGATGACTGCACCGCTGGAGCAGCTTCAAGGCCAAGCCCATCAGTTGGTGAACCAAGCACGCCAGGACCTATTGGAGGCCAAGCCCCACTTGGTGAAACCGGGAGGGGCGCTCTACCCAGAGCATCGCGCTGAGGCCTGCTGGCGCGACTGCTTCCATTTCTTGCGCGTCTGCTGCTACGCCGTCGCCGTCGCCCAGCCCAAGTTCACCAACCCCGAAGGCATGGCGGCGCTAGGGGAGTTGTATGCCGCCCTTGGCGTACCCGTCGATGGGCTCCTGCTGGCCCTGGCCCGTCTGCAAGAACTCGCAGCTCAGAGCTACAGCGAATCAGCCCCATCATTGGATGCGGAGCTATTGGATGAAGCCTTCTGCGAGCTGCGATCGCAAATCAATGCCTGTGTCGTTACGAGCTGCTAAGTCAGCCCGAAAGGCCTGCTCACCAACAGCACAATGAGCGTCCTTTCCATTTCCCCGCGGCCCAATGGCGATCCCTCTGCTGGATTACCCCCTCACATCGCAGAACGCCAGAGTTTCGAACCTTGCCGGTGACCTGCATGACAACGGGCTGGCCACGATTGGTTACGGGGGTGCTGGCCATGACAGCTACAACAGCGAAGTCGATGGAGTGATTCAGCAGGCGTACCGCCAAATCTTTTTCCACGCGATGCGCAGTGATCGCGACGTCAACCTCGAATCCCAGCTGCGCAACGGCAACATCACCGTTCGCGATTTCATTCGCGGCCTGCTGCTCTCGAAACGCTTTCGCGACGACTACTACCAGTGCAGCACCAACTACCGAATGGTGGATCAGGTCGTTGGTCGGGCCCTCGGCCGCCCGGTGCATGGCGATGCGGAACGGCGCGCCTGGTCGATCGTGATTGGGGAGAAGGGCTTCAACGCCTTTGTTGATCAGCTTCTCGACAGCGACGAATACATGGCCAGCTTTGGCTATGACAGCGTTCCCGAGCAGCGCTCGCGCAAGCTGCCGGGCCAAGCCACCGGCGAAATCCCCATTTATCAGCGCTTTCCCCGCTATGGCGCCGACTGGCGCGACAGCCTGCAAGAGCGTGCACCCAGCCCCAACTTCCAAGTCAGTGGCGGGACCCAGATGCAGATGTCAGCGGTTTGGGCAGGTGGTCAGCCACCGGCTTGGGCCCTCAAACTCTGGCTGGGACTCTTTGCTACCGGCGGCTTTGAGCTGGTGCGCTTTGTCCTAACCATTGCCGCTGAAATGCTAAAAACGGCGCAAGGTTGAGGCGTTCGTTCTGCAGCGGTTAGAGCTCAACAATTGGGCCCCTCCTGAACAGGCTCGTCCAGAGGGATCCTCCATCAGCTCCATTGATGCGCGTGGTGCGGATTGGAGTGGCATCGATCTGCAAGAGCGCAATCTCGCAGGGGCGCTGTTGTGCCGCTGTGATCTACGCGGCAGCGATCTCAGCCGCTGCAATTTGGAAGGGGCTGATCTACGCCTTGCTCTCTACGACAGCCAAACCCGTTGGCCAGAGAGCTTCAATCCAAAGACCAGCGGAGCCATTGGACCTGGCGCCCAGCTCAATGGAATCTTCCTCAACAACGCTGATCTGCGCGGCATGGATCTGCGCGGTTGCAATTTGATGGGGGCCTACCTCAGCGGCACTGATCTCAGCGGCGCTTGCCTCGATGGCATCAGCTTGGCTGCAGCGGATCTACGCAAAGCAGTGTTGCGAGGTACAAGCTGCGTGGGAAGCCGCTTTGGCAGTTGCCAGCTGGATTTCGCCGATTTCCGGGGGGCTGACCTCACGGACGCAGCCCTCGACACAGCTGAATCTATCCGTGGCGCTGATTTCAGCGGCAGCCAGGGACTCGGCCCAACCCGGCAAGCCTTGCTCAGCCGTGGCGCTCAAGAATTGGACTGCTGGAATCCTCTGACGCGATCCAATACCCGCAGCAGTTTGAGCTGATCGCAGGCCTGGACTGACTTCCCGGGGACTGCCAGGAAGTTGAGCTTTATAAACAAACGCCTTGCAACAAGGAGTTGTGGCCGACCATGCTATGGCGCTTCGGAGTGTCTGCCTCAATGCCTTTTGGTCCCGCATCGCTTTTGGGTGTCGAGCGCTTTGATAGCGACACTCCCCTTGAGCTCCTTCCGGGTGACGACGACGCAAGGAAGGAACAGATCATTCGTGCGATCTACCGGCAGGTGCTGGGGAACGCCTATGTGATGGATAGTGAGCGCCAAGTGGTGATCGAATCCCAGTTCAAACTTGGTGAAATCAGCGTGCGGGAATTTGTCCGCAGGCTGGCCAAGAGCGATCTGTACCGCACCCGCTTTTTTGACGACTGCGCGCGCTACCGCTACATCGAACTGGCTTTCCGCCATCTGCTTGGCCGCGCACCAGTCGATTTCCAGGAGATGCGCACCCACGCCGAGCGCCTCGATAGCCACGGCTATGACGCCGACATCGACAGCTTCCTGGACTCCAGCGACTACCAGGACACCTTCGGTGAATGGACCGTTCCCTTCCAGCGCGGTTGGCGCACCGAAGCATGCGGGACCCTGCAGGAGTTCACTTGGAACTTCCAGCTGCTCCGCGGCAATAGCAGCAGCAGCCTGAAGGGAAGCCTCAGCGGCAACAGCTCCCGCCTAGGCGGTTTTGCTTACCAGAACACCGCGATCCCGGTGGTTCCCCCCTCATCTATCGAAGCGCAAGGCTGGAGCTTCCGTCCCGCCAACAACCTGCAGAACGCTGCTACTCGCCTTGGCAACGGCGCGGGCGAGGAAGGGAAGACCTACCGCGTGGAAGTCACCGGCTACAGCGCCAACAATGTGCGCCGCATCTCCCGTTATGTGCGCAGCAACCGGGTCTATTACGTGCCGTTCGACAAGCTCTCTGAGCAGTTCAAACGCATCCACCGAGAAGGCGGAAAGATCGCCAGCATCACGCCTGTGACCTAAGGGCTCTCCCACTCCCACTCCTTATTTCCCAACCCCACCTCACTCGACGACTCCCATGGCCACACAATCCTCCGGTTTCGGCGCCACCACCAAGTGGAGCAGCCCCGTCAGCTTCCAACGCAAAGGGCAAGCCAAGGACAAGCCGGCACTCACCAACGGTGAGTTTCTGAAGCAGTCCTGCGATCAGATGAAGATCGGCGTGGGTCCCCGCAGCCATGCGGACTGCCCCCATCGTGTGACCGCTGAGTGCTACAGCCCTGACGATTCAGCAGCTCTTACTGAAGCGATTAACGCTTCCTACCGCCAGGTGTTTGGCAATGCTCATGTCATGGACTTCGAGCGCTGCACCGAACTGGAAGCCCAGCTTTGCAATGGTGACCTGGACGTCCGCAACTTTGTTCGGGGTCTGGCCAAGTCAAGCTTCTACAAGAGCCGCTTTTTCTCAAGCGTTGCCCCCCAACGCGGCATCGAACTGAACTTCAAGCACCTGCTGGGACGCGCGCCCCATTCTCAGGCTGAAGTGTCCGGCAAGATTGCAGTGCTTGCTGAGCACGGCCACGACGCTGTTATCGACAGCATCGTTGACTCAGCTGAGTATCTCGAAGTTTTCGGCGGCGATGTTGTTCCCTACGCCCGCGCCTGGAGCTCACCAGCTGATCTAGCCACCTCTGCCTTCTCTTTGCTGGCTGCACTCCAGAAAAACTTTGCAGGCAGTGATAGCGCTCGTGGCGGCAGCAGCGCCCTGATGCGCAGCCTTGGCAGCAACACAGCTCCTCCAATCAGCCGCAGCACCGAAGTGGCTGGCTATATGCCGTCCAGCACCTCCAAGCTGGGGCGTTTCAGCTCGAAAGAGCCCGGTGTCACCAGTGGTCGCGACACCGCTCCGATGCGCGGTGACGTGTATGTCTCCTTCGGCTTGGCACAACGCGAGCAAGAGACCTTCCAACGCTGCCCTGGCGACAGCCCTGATCAGGTGAATGCCCTGATTCGCTCAACTTACCGCCAAGTGATGGGCAACCCCCACCTGATGGAATTCGAGCGCAGTATGTCAGCTGAGAGCAAGTATCAAGACGGATACCTCAGCACCCGTGAATTCGTGCGGGCCATTGGCCTCTCCGCCGAATACAAGAAGCGTTTCTTCGAGACCAACGCTCCTTATCGCTTCATCGAGCTGAACTTCAAGCACTTCCTGGGGCGTGCCCCTCAGTCCCAAGCTGAGATCAGTGAGCACACCAAGATCCTGGCTGAAGGCGGTTACGAAGCAGAGATCAGCAGCTACGTCGACAGCGAGGAGTATCAATCCACCTTCGGCGAGGACACTGTTCCCTTCGCCCGCATCCTTTCGGAGAACGGTCGCTCCCAGGTTGGCTTTAACCGCCACCTGAGCCTGGCTGAAGGCTTTGCCGCCAGCGACACGGTGCTCACAGGCTCTTCGCTGGTGACCTCGGTCGCCACCGGCATGGCCCCCAGCGGCTGGACCACCACCAGTAGCCGGATCAACCGCACTGGCACCCAGTCGGGTGCACCAGATCCCACCAAAAAGCGTTTCCGCATTGTGGTGGCAGCGCAAGCCGCACGTTCCCGTCAGCGCACCGCCAACTCCACCTATCTCGTGTCCGGTAAGGACATGAGTTCCCAGATGAAGTACATCCACGCACGCGGCGGCAAGATCGTCTCCATTACTGAGGTGATGTAATCAGCCCCCAATAGGGCTTACCCCCGGCGAACACAATCGTCGGGGGCTCTTTTTTGCACAAAACACTCCCACTTCAACTCCATGTCTGGAACCATCACCCTTTCAGCTCAGGCCAACACTGACACCAGCCACGCAGCTGATGTAATCAGCCAGGTCTACCGGCAGGTGTTTGGCAACCGCCATCTCATGGAGTTGGATGTGCAGCCGTCTCTTGAAGCTCTGTTCATGAATGGCGACCTCACTGTTCAAGGCCTGGTAACAACTCTCGCTCAGTCGGAGACGTACCGAAAATATTTTCTAGAGCCCAACAGTGCCTACCGGTTTGTTGAACTCAACTTCAAACATTTACTTGGCCGCGCGCCGCGTAATCAAGCGGAAGTGATGGAGCACGTCAGCCGTTTGGCTGACGAGGGCTACGAAGCAGAAATCGCTAGCTACACCTACAGCGAGGAGTACTTAGCAGCTTTTGGGATTGACCAAGTGCCCTACCCCCGCGCTTTGGCCACAACTCCTGGAGGTGCAAGCATTGATTACAGCCGCGCCAAGGCGATGGACGTGGGCACAGCTGGATTTGACGGCAGCAAAAAACCAATACTGCTCAACAGCATTGGCACATCCAGTGCAGCAAAAATTCTCAACAGAAAGTCAGTTGGCTGCTCTGATACTTTCACCATTCTTTGGACATCAGGCCGACAAATTGGTGCCAATCGCCGCGCTAGCCAACGTTCCGTGGTCAAGCAAACTTCAATGTCAATGACTATTCAAGGCATTTTGGCCAGGGGCGGTCGCATCCAGTCGATTCAGCCCAACAGTTAAGATCTAAGCTCTAGTGCCAGTGCCTTTGGCATGAATATTGAGCAGTTTGTTGAACAAAGCACAGGCGAGTGGCGCTCGATGCGAAGCGGTCACTCCCTAGCTTTTCAGCAATTTGAAGAAGTTCTGAGCATTGTCGAAATCAACGCTCTCGATGTAGGCGAGGCGAAAGTATCTAACTTCATCACGTCACAAGGCATTGATACAACCAAAGTCACATCTCCATTTGCGATGCGATGGGAAGCAGAAAGTGACTGGGAACCTGACGACCCAAGCGCAGTAGCCGAAGGAAGTTGCATACTGATCCCGATTCCCAAAACAGAAACAACAGGGGTGATTCTCAGGAGCGTTGGCTATGCGGAAGCTGAGCAGGCAAGCTCCAGCTACAGCTTTAGCTCTGATGGCACATTGAATCTATTAACTCAATACGGCCAGTCCATTGCAGAGGAACGCATTTGGTTTGTTTCTGACAATGTGCGGTGCCGCTCTTCGGTGTTAAGGACTTCAGAAGGGACTGGAATCTTACAAACCTCGTTTGCATCTGAGGTAAGACGCATTAAGGCTTGACAGAAGCAATGAAAGCAGAAGAAACACACTCAAGCCTCATCCTTAGCTTTGCTAAGACACTCTGTGGTGAATACGACAATTTGAAGCAGTCTCAAGAAAACCCAAAAGACTTTGCGCGTATCAATATCTTCTTTCGCCCTTTGCCCTGGGGAATCATGAAAGGGCCAGGTTTTTATTCAGAGCAATGCTATGACTACGCCCCCTGGAATCCCTATCGGCAGGGAATTCATCGAGTTGCCTATAATGCCGGGGTTTTTAAAGTAGAAAATTTTAGCTACGGCGCCTTTGATCGCTTAGCAGGGGCTGGGCGCCACCCAGAGCTCTTGGAATCACTAAAGTCAGATCACTTAAAGCCAAGATGTGGATGCTCAATGCATTTCACACATGTTGCAGACGGTCATTATCGAGGCGAGGTGGAACCTGGCAAACAATGCCTAGTCCCAAGAGATGGGAAACTGACTTACTTGGTCAGCGAAGTCGAAGTCAATCAAACCGATTGGATCAGTAGAGATCGTGGCTTTGATCCAGAAACAGATGCTCAATGCTGGGGCTCAGAACATGGCCAGTTACGCTTCAAACGAGTGCATTGGTTTGGCAATGAGCTAACCGAGCAATGGGCTATAAGCGAAAAATAAATGCTTGATCATGACAAGCTCCTCAAAGCATGGATCCGGTCCCAGCATTTGATATGCGAAGGCAGCGATTTCATCTTTGAGACTGTTGATCAGAGCCAGCTTGAAAAGTATGAATCCTGTTTACAAGCAATTGGAGGGCGTATCCGCAGCATCAAAGCCGTTGGGAACTGGCCTATGGGGCCGAATCGCTCTTTCAAAATTCTGAGAGCTACCGCAAGTGTGCCCAGGCCAGGAGGCGAAGATCTTGTGACTTACTGGGCTAAAAAAGGAAAATCTGCGACTCGCTATTCAGAAATCAACAGCTAAATTAAGCTAACCATCTTCATTAAACCAACCCATCCAAGTGGGTTGAGAAAAATCAGTGTGTTGACTCCATTGCCTCAGAAGCGCCATGGAATCAAAATTAAAACCACGTTCATGGGCGATATCAATAACTTCATCTTGATTTCTCGCCTGCTTAATCAGCTCACGAACTTCCGAATCGGACCTAGCCAGTGCAATGAATTGCTGTAAAGCATGATCCTGTTCTGAATCTGAAAGAGGTGCAGTCATACGCCGAGAAACAAAGATCAGGACTGGCCATCACCGGCTCCATCCATCAGCATAGCCCGCCAAGCAGAAATTTGACGAAAAGCCCAAGACCAATGCTGCGAAGAGGCAGACAAGACCTTTGACTGCAATTCAGGCGAAAGCTCAGAAAGCTCGCGCTTAAATAACACCTCAAAATCACTTATGTCAAAATCAAAGCCTCTTTCCTGGGCGTAAGCAACAATCCCTTGATGATCAGTCTGCCGCTTGAGGCCAGTAGCGACTTCGTGATGCTGAACAACAGCATCTACAAACTTTTGAAGCTCCGTTGATGACATAGCTCAGCAAGACTCAATCCAAATAGCAAAATTGGCCTGATTACAAATTAACTGCAAAACCAATGGCCCGCCAGTGCATCGCAACAGCCGCCAGGGGGTCTGATCGCCAAAAGTTCCGGCATCAACTTGAATTTTGGGAGGACGAGTAGCTTGCTCGAGAGGGATCAGAGCACAACCCGTCAAAGCCGGCTCAACACTGCCAAGAAAGTCTTTAAGCCCATCGATATCACCAATTTGATTCAGCCAATCCTGAAGATCAGGTTGCGCAGCTACTGCATCAACAAACCGGGGGAGTGCTTTTTCCGCTTCAGGAGATACTGGCATCAATGTATAACCGACTCAAACAACTCTATCAGTCAATAGATGTGACAAGTGCCTTGATCAATCCAATGCAACATTAACAGCAAAAGCGGCAGTGCTAGGTTAACGGCGGACTAGACAGTCAAAGCTCCAAAAAACCGTTTCTATGTCAGAAAGATTTGATATTTTATTTCAAGGGCTTGAAGAAGAATCCGCGCTCAAGCTGATTTTGGCCAACCCTGATGAGTTGGCCAATCCAGTCGATAAATACATGGCAGCAACAAGGCTGGGAGCCAGCCACACGCCTGAATCACTCGATGTACTGATCCAAGCAATTGACTTAGACCCCGAAAATTTGTTTAACAGAATTACCCGAAGAAAGGCAGCTGAAGCATTGGGGAGACGCAAAGACCCCAAAGCTCTTCCGGGTCTGTTCAAAGCATTGAGCTTTGACGATGAAGCAGCCGTCATCAATGCAGTCGACTCGATCAGCCAAATCAGCGCGGCCCTTGACCAGAAGCAATGCGATCAACTGGTCAGTGCGCTCGCGGGAAGCGACAACATCAAGCGCGCTGTCATCCAATGCCACACCCGTTTAAGACTGAAATCAGGGTTGGAGGCTGTTAAGAGCCTTCAAAACGATGAAAACCCCTTGGTTTCTGGGGCAGCTCGGGCCTATGCAGCTCGAGTTTTTGGCGAATGCGAGTCTTTGAAGCCATTGCTGGCCCAGCTGACAGACCCCATCGCGGGACGACGCAGAGCAGCCGTCATCGACTTGGGAGATGCAGGAGATGCCACAGCGTTGTCAGCTCTCGCCAAAGCACCGGTCTCCATGCCGCTTAGGGCAAAAAGTGCTTTTCAACTGGTGGATCCTGAAAAAAGCGGGTCCATTCCAATGGAATTCACTGAAACGATTAGGTCATTACTAATAGATGACCCCCGGAGCCTCTGGCTACAGGACGACTGGATCTGCGAAGCGAACACCGAAGAGATCGAAAAGAACCTGCAGCACCGCGACGAGGGAAAGCAGTACGGGGGGATCGCCAGCCTGTTGCAGATGGAACGAGGCCAGCAGCTAGAGGCCATCGAGCTCTTCCATCAGAAACTCTGGAGTGACTATGGGGCTAATTACCTACTGACCAGCTTGATTGGCTTGGAAAAATTCGACGAGAAGAGCGAATTAGTCCGCACGGCACTTGCAGAAACCCTGCCCCAGTACGCCAAGTCGAGAATTGCAGCAGCCTGGGCTTGCCTCAAGCTGGGACTACGCGATCAACTGGGAGTACTGACTGAGACCATGGAAACGGCTCGCTGGATACCACTAAAATGGAGCTGCGAGCAGGTACTTAAAGAGTTGTCATAAGAGCCCAAAACCACTGGTGCCACAGAGCTTTTCCTCCCAGTAAGGCAAACAATTTCCAAATCTATTCAGATTTTCAGTTTGCAAACTTGTGTGTCTTGATATTCATCTCCAACTCTGAGCTTCAAACAGCAGGGTTAATGTCATCCGTGATGCGGATTGCATCCCCCAAACCCTTAATCGCTCAACCATGCTCGACGCATTCTCCAGGAAGGCCGTCTCGGCCGATTCCAGCGGCGCCTTCATCGGTGGAGGCGAGCTGGCCTCCCTCAAGTCCTTCATTTCTGAGGGCAACAAGCGTCTCGACGCTGTCAACGCTCTCTCCTCGAACGCTGCTTGCATCGTTTCTGATGCTGTCGCAGGTATCTGCTGCGAGAACACAGGCCTGACCGCCCCCAACGGTGGTGTGTACACCAACCGCAAAATGGCTGCTTGCCTGCGCGACGGTGAGATCGTTCTCCGTTATGTCAGCTACGCCCTGCTGGCCGGCGACGCTTCCGTGCTCCAGGATCGCTGCCTGAACGGTCTGCGTGAAACCTATGCCGCCCTGGGCGTTCCCACCGGCTCTGCTTCCCGCGCTGTGGCCATCATGAAGGCCGCTGCCGCTGCCCTCATCACCAACACCAACAGCCAGGCCAAGAAAGCCGCTGTGACCCAGGGTGATTGCTCCAGCCTGTCCGGCGAAGCTTCCAGCTACTTCGACATGGTGATCAGCGCCATCAGCTGAGCCATATCTCTCTAAACGCCCAAAACCAACTACTTCCAAATCATGAAGTCTGTCATCACCACCGTTATCGGCGCCGCCGATAGCGCTTCCCGCTTCCCCTCCGCCTCCGACATGGAGTCCGTGCAGGGTTCCATCCAACGCGCTGCTGCTCGTCTGGAAGCGGCTGAGAAGCTGGCTGGTAACTACGACGCCATCGCTCAGCGCGCTGTCGACGCTGTGTACAGCCAGTACCCCAACGGTGCCACCGGCCGTCAGCCCCGCCAGTGCGCCACCGAGGGCAAAGAGAAGTGCAAGCGTGACTTCGTTCACTACCTGCGCCTGATCAACTACTGCCTGGTCACCGGCGGCACCGGCCCCCTGGACGAGCTGGCCATCAACGGCCAAAAAGAGGTCTATAAGGCCCTCAGCATCGACGCTGGCACCTACGTTGCTGGTTTCAGCAACATGCGTAACGACGGTTGCGCCCCCCGCGACATGAGCCCCCAGGCTCTGACCGCCTACAACACCCTGCTGGACTACGTGATCAACTCCCTGGGCTGATTAATCAGCGAAGTTGTTATTCGTTCAGCGATGAAGTGGGGGTGGGCGCTGCCCACCCCCTTTTTTTTTAGCTCGAGAGGCAACTACTCCCTTAATAACCCCCGGTTAAATCAGGTGTATTTGCAACTGGGTTGAGAGTCAAAAGCATGCTCTCACTCAGACCACAAAGGCAACTGTGACCACTCCACGCAAGAGCAGAATCTTGTTGGATAGAGGGTTAATAGAAATAGAGGGAACAACAAATGCTCAATCCCAAGTCCTTAATACTGTGACCTTGTCTAGTCACATCAATTGAGCGACAACGCTCAGTTAGATAGCGAAGATTAGGTCAGGACACCTACAAGCAAACCTCACCCCAATCCTCATCATGCTCGGCACAGAAACCAGCCTCAAAGGCCTCGCCTCAGCCACAAGAACAGGTCCTGCTTCTTACTCCACAACAAGCAAGGCTGGCAAAAACACTGTTCACCGCACTGATGCAGGCGTAAGAGCCGAATACAAGCGTCAGCACTGTCTTGCTATGGGCATTGGCATTGGCCCACGTCTGCACTCTGAGTGCCCATTTGGTGTCACTGCTGACCAATTCAATCCTGACAACAGTGCCGCTCTTGAGCGCGTCATCATTGCCGCTTATCGCCAGGTTTTCGGCAATCTGCCTCCCACTGAAAACCAGCGAGAAACCTCACTGGAAGCTCGTCTGATGAATGGCGAGATCACCGTGCGTGATTTCGTCAATGGACTAGCCAAATCTGATTTCTACAAAGCAAACTTCTTCCATGCAGTCGGCGCCCAGCGAGGCATCGAGCTGAACTTCAAGCACCTACTTGGTCGCGCACCTTTGAACCAAACTGAGGTTCAAGCCCACATCAAAGTCCAAGCAGAAGCAGGTTTTGATGCACTGGTAGACGTAATCACTGATTCGGCAGAGTATGCCGAAGTGTTTGGAGCTGACATTGTTCCCTACAACCGGAGCCAGGATTCCTATGCTGGGATGTTCACGCGGACATTCAATTTGATGCGTGAACTGGGCGGCAACAAAGTTGCAATCAGCGACAATGCACAGGGCCGCAATAGCCGGACCGTGAACCCACTGGCCATTGCCTCTCGCGAGAGCACCAAGCCCGGAACCTTCTCGTACCGATCGATTGCACGTACACCTGTGAAGCTGCCTCAGCAGCAGTACTCCGGCCATCAAACTCCCAAGATGACTGATGATGTGCCCTTCCGTCCTTTTGGCGTTCATTTCTGATTCTGAAATCAGAGCAAGGAACAACCACTCGGACCAGGCTCCCCGCTGTAGGCGGGGAGCTTTTTTATTGCGATGCAATGCTCCTGGTAGAAGGATCATCAGAGACCGATGGATTAGATTTCAAGAACAAGAATTGACTGGGCAATGCAAGAAGAATCAGCGCCTGGAATGGGACTAGACAATCAAGAACTAACCAGTGAAGAAGCCCTCCAGCTTGCAGAGGTGCTAAAGCAAAAGTTAGACGAGCAAAGAGCACCCTCTAGCGATCAGGAGTCATTACGCCAAATGGTTTCAGGACTGGGTGATCAACGGGGCGCACTGAGATTGACATTTGCTCAAAGTCTTGGGGCAGTTGGAGAGACAGCTGTGCCGATTCTGTGTGAGTCGCTTAAACACAGTCCAAATGTTGTGATTCGCAGGGCAAGTGCAAAGACGCTCAACATTATTGGAAGTGAAAAAGCACTACCAAATTTGCTGGAAGCGTTTCAAACCGACCAGGACCCAGTTGTGCAAGGCTCATCGGCCGGTGCCATGTCAACCATAGGCGCTCAATCAATTGAGCCATTACTGCAAATGCTGACCCAAGACAATTGCAGTGCCTTTCAGGTTGGCTTAATCAATCTTGCTCTGGGCTTTATAGGATCAAAAGCTCCAGAGGCATTTATCAAAGCCACACAATCTGAAAATGCTGAGATCAGGATTGCGGCACTGGGCGCATTAGCAGAGCAAATTCAAACATCGCGCGACGAGACAAATGCGGGAATATTACTCAACGCACTAAAGGATCAAAGCGCAGAAGTGCGAGCCGAAGCAGCAACGATGGCCGGCAAGTCATTAGAAGCAGAAGAATATCAATACCTTACAGAATTGCTTGATGACAACAACTCACAGGTGAGAAAAAATGCAGCTCTTGCACTGATGAAGATGGATGGGGTAAAAGCAATTGAATCTCTCAACAATGCAGCCGAAAAGGAAGTAGATGAACAGGTCAAAGCTGTTTTCAAAGTCGCTATGACCCAATTAGCTCGTCGCCTGGAATAAAATTGTTAGTGTGATTGCAATGCTGCACGGCGAGCGATACTCGCTTCAGCCACTTCTCGAATCAAGCTATCTTTCTCAGGGTCTTCAGACAACGTCTTAAGACAGTCATCGACCAGAGGTGATTCAACCTCCGCCAAGGCCATAGCAGCACCTTGAACATGAGCAATATTTTGACTACTGCAGACAGCAACCAATAGCGGCACCACTTGATCGACCTGACCAGCTTGTTTGGCAAGGTAGCCCAGGGTCATCAGTGAAGACTGAGCGACGACTGGACTGGGGTCATCCAGTGCCTTCTCCAAGACATTGAGGACATCAGAGGAAAATAATTGATCAGGAAAATTGACAGCAATCTGAACAAGTGCCTTGATGCAACAGGCTCTGACTGTTCCGCTATCAGAAGAAGCAAACAACTGAAGAAGATCAGGCAGGGCGGAGTGGCCAACTACACCGATACCCTTCACTGCTGTACGGTAAACCTGTGGATCAGGATCATGAATTAACTCAAGCAACTTAGGAAGAGCCAAATCAGGATGCTGATCCGCCATCAGTTGACATGCTTGATCACGGATATTTGGGTTCGGGTGAGCAAGATCCTGAAGCAGCTCGTCAAACGAAGCCATGCACAAGAAGTATCAGACTGCCAAGGCTAACAGAGGCACAAACAACAATTGGATGAAGTTAACCAAGTACTCAAAGAGCAAGAAGCACTAAGAAGGGCCGTCTATTGATAGTCCAGAGCGACAGGATACGTAGCCATCTGGATCTGCCAATAAGCGCTGATTGAACTGATGAGAAACACCAGAGTGATCGACAGATTTTAAGAGCGGTAATACCACAGCGATTGTATAGCGAACCTCCCATCCAACTCGGGCACAACCATTAAAAAGTCCGGGCAGTAACTCAAGAAGTACACGAGGCTCCAGGGCAGCAAGTGACAACACAGCTGCATGGCAACTTTTCAGAAATTGAGGCCGCGGATTAGTGACAGCGTCAACCAGCAGAGGAATGATCCAATCCCTAGCCGACGCATCCCATGATGGCTTCAGGCCGAAAAGTCTTACAAAGAAATAATGAGCACCATAATCATTATGCGCCTCGCGCTCCCAAGCATCATGAAGAACAGGGAAAAGACATTCGGCTGGCTGTGCGAGCAGTGCGCGAAGCGCCAAATAACATCGGCTGAAGTCTGGATTAAATAGCTCAGAAACGAGAAATTTAACCTCTGGATCTTGGTCATACTGGTGGACCAACTCAAGATGAAAGGGATCATCTTGAATAACCAAATCAACCCACCCAATAACTTGCTTAGATGGCTTCTCTAGTTGGTTAGTCGGGAATAAAAGCCTTAAAGCTCGCATGCGAAAGACAGGCGATACAGGAGCCTTAAGAACGTCCGGCATTAGCGAATCAGCCTTAGCATCAATAATATCCTGCACTGCACACTGCCTATCCATTTGATTAGGAAGGAGGAGATGCTCTGCTAGCACATCAAGACCGGAAGCCTCTCCAGACAGAGCGGTTGCCGCAGAGATTGCTGCACCTCTGACACCTGGACTCGAATCTTGCCGAAAGCGTGAGATCGAGTCGAGAGCTTGGACTACATTTAAACCAGCTAAACTTTGAATCAAAATGCGACGATTCTGGCTTGAATCATTTAGAAGAGAAATCATCTGATCGTGAAGCTTTTTACTTGGGCAGCCCAACTGTCTCAATGCCCAAGCAGCATTTTCAACAAGATAAGCATCTCGAGAGTAAAGACATTGGCCAATAGCAGGGATAGCATCTAAACACTCAAGGCGCGCCAAAGTATCAACTGCTTTTCGTTTAGCAATCAAGACAGCTTGCTCTGATGAATCTTTTTCAAGCAAGCCAACTAAAGCCTTTTCGGTTTCAATGCAGGGGCAATTAATGAGATGGGCAGCAGCCATATACAAGTCACTTTGTGACTCGAGACGATCAACTGGAAGCCCTAGAATATTTCGAGCTTTATCGCATGACAGCCCAGGATGAATATTATCGAAACGGCCGACCACTGAATTTCACAAACACGGGAGAATCATACAATCGAAAGAATCCCCTTAACAATAGACGAACCAAAGGTCAATAAGTGTATCTTTACAGGGTCAGATATCGAGGCCTCTTGTAAAATTTCGAGCGCATGATTCAGGCTTGAAACAATGGGCCCTTTCTCGAGTACCCACTTTATTCTCAAGACTGGTATATCAGCCGGTTCTCGGCCAACGACATCTAGAAATGTACGAGTTCCATTCAGCCTGCTGAGCCAAAGCCTTCAGTGTTTTCGAGCAGCTGGATTTGTTGTCGAAGCCATCAACGTAGACCCCACAGCGCCCCAAGTCACACGGACTAGCCCTGAGGCAAAATCTGCAACGAAAGCTGCACCAAGAAAGAAAGCTGAACCAACTCCTACAGCCAAGAAAGAAGCTGCCCCTACACGAGCACCCAAATCTGGTGGTCGGCGTGGTCGCCGAAAAGCATCTTGAGGCCCGCCGTTTTTTGAGTGTTAGTTTCTAACCTCAAAAACCCCGTCTTGGGGCCTTCCTGATTTTAATGCATTCCAATTAATAGCGTGCATAAAAGTATCCGGGTCAGTGCATTCGACCACATCGACACCCCAACACCCCTCTTGAAGCGGAGCAGAAGAGCTTGCAGCTTGGCTGTCTTTCCTACCTCCAAGCGCAAGAAGGGAATGAGTCATGGGATGGCCGCAGGTTTTTCGATATTTTTCCCAAGCCTGAATCAGCTCTTGAGCCAACTCTTGAGCCGATAAGTTGGATTCAATTTTAACAAGCCAATGTGGATGGTTAAGAGCTTCTGAATTCTGTATATGGTCAGATGCTTTCAAAAGTCCATCAGCCAATTCAGAGGCTGCGATTGCAGGAACTTCTGCAGATGACAATTGAAGATTGTGGGAAAGAACAAAAACCGTCATCGTCACAAGCTAGGGTCGTTGAAGGCCATCCTTGGCCACGCTCACCGTTTCTAACAAACATGCCGGATCAACGTGAGTTGAGCTCACCAAGCATGGTGATTGGAGAGCAGCAAGAGATCCGACTGAGCGAAGAGGAAGCTTACGATCTCGCAGCACATCTCAAGCAAAGGCTTCAAGAAGGAACGCCCCTGGATGCTGATCCAGACTCCATTGCAAAGATGGTTGCTGGCCTTGGTGATCCCAGAGGTCTTTTACGCCTGCGTTTTGCCGACAGCCTTGGCAATGTAGGACGAGCTGCAGTGCCTGCGCTTTGCCAGGCCATGCAGCCCAGTAATCAGGTCACCGTTCGCCGAGCAGCCGCGAAGACTCTGACTCTGATTGCCGACGAGCAAAGCATCCCCGATCTACTGAATTCACTACTCACGGATCCTGATTCCGTTGTTCAGGGATCAGCGATGGGAGCCTTGGCTGCGATTGGAGCTCCTGCTGTAGAGGCGGTTTTCAGCATTCTTGAGAATCCAGATAGCAGCGAAATGCAGCGGGGTTTGGCCAATTGGGCTCTTGCATTCATCGGAGACAAGGCTCCTGACTCACTACGTGCAGCTGCTATTTCAACAAATCCTGATATCCGGCAAGCAGCGATTGCGGCACTTGGCAGCCAGATTCAATCCATGGGAGATGAGCAAGCTCGTGAGCTTCTAACCAATGCCTTGAATGATCCCATTTCAAATGTTCGAGCCGAGGCAGCAACACTGCTTGGCAAACTTCAAGATTCTGAGTGGGCGGCGCCATTACTCATTCCTAAATTAAACGATGAGGACAGTTGGGTCAGAAAGAACTCGGCCTTGTCTTTGATGAAACTCGATGCCATCAGCGCTATCCAAGATCTCAGCCAGTGCGCAGAACAAGAGTCAGATTCTGTCGTCAAGGCCGTGATGACACTCGCCATTAAACAGATCGAGAAGAACAACTAAATAGCGCTTTGATTTGGGCTGCCTAACAAACTAATCAGGCTGAACAGATTGGTCTGATTTCATGCGCTTGGTCGAGCAACATACAAAAAAAGGGGGCTTGGAAGCCCCCCTCGCAATCGATCAATCGCTGATCAGCTCAGGAGAGAGCGTTGATCACGTAGTCCAGGTAGGACTTGAACTCGTTGAGGGCCTGAGGGCTCATGTCACGAGGAGCGCAAGCACGATCGCGGGTATAGGTCAGAGCCTCAACGTAAGGACCGGTGGGCAGACCCAAGGAGCGATACACCTCGCGAGCACCGGCAATGCCCCACTCATCGAGAGGGCCGGTGCCACCCACAACCAAGCAGTAGTTGATCAGACGGAGGTAGTGGCCGAGGTCGCGGTAGCACTTGTCCACCTTGACTTGGCTGTCACCTGCCTCACCGGGTTGCTTGAGGTAGGAGTACTTGTTGAAGCAGGCATCGCCAGCTTCGCGGGTCACGGCATCAAGGCCAGCAGCCAGTTTTTCAGCAGCTTCCAGACGTGCAGCAGCACGCTGGATGTTGCCCTGAACGGCTTCGAGGTCGTTCTGGGAAGGGAAGCGACCTGCTGCGTCAGCAGCAGTCACAACGGTGGTGACGACGGACTTCATTGTTGGATTCCTGGTGATGAATGGGGTCGAAAAAGAAGGTCAGAACGACCGATCAGGAGACAGCGCCGATCACACGATCGAAGTAAGCACCGGCTTCAGAAACCAGGGCAGAGCAGTCGCCTTGGGTGGTTTCCATCTTGCGGAAACGCTTGCCACCCAGCGCAGGAGTGTTGGTTTCGCCGATGTGAGCAGTGGCAGAGGCCTTCATGATGGCCACGGCACGAGCAGCGGACTGGGTAGGAACGCCCAGAGCGATGTAGGTCTCTTTCAGACCGTTCAGGCAACGATCGTCCAGAACTGAGGCATCACCAGCAAGCAGCGCGTAGCTGATGTAGCGAAGGATGATTTCTCCGTCACGCAGGCAAGCAGCCATGCGGCGGTTGGGATAGCAGTTACCACCAGCCTGAATCAGACCTGTGTTCTCACAGATCATGCCGGTCACTGCATCAGACACGATGCAGGAGGCGTTGGAGGTGATGGCGTTGACGGCGTCGAGGCGCTTGTTGCCGTTCTGCACGTAGGCGCGGAGGCTGGCGAGATCGCTACCACCAACGGGTGCAGTTTTGGCGTCAGCGCTGACGACTGAGCGGGAAAATGCGTCGAGCATTGGGGGCCAGACAGTTGAGGGAAAAGGCTTCTGGTGCCGAGTGGGACCAGCCAGAACAGGCTCAACAAAGAGCTTTGCCCTGACGGCTGGAAACCCCCATTGGCTGGAAGCGCTGAGCCAAGCTAAGCCCCACTTGCTAAGACCAGCGCAGGGATCTAACGATCACGCAAAAGTTTGTCACCTTGGCTGCTCGACCAAGGTCTCAACGCACCACAAAGCTGGCTTTGGCTCTGGCGAGCGAGCCCAAAAAGGCAGGCGGTAGTGTGATTCCTAAAACTTGTCGGCGCATGACAGAGCAACAAGATCAACTGCCGAGCGTTGAAGAGCTCCAGGAATCAATTGATGAGCTTTCCGCGTATCGAGAGCGTTTATATAAAGACGTTGTAGGCCTCGGCCAAAAGCTACGTCTTTCTCAAAAGAAGATTGACGCAACAATCAATGAGCATCCTGAGTTAACACGTATCGACGAGGTACTCAACCAACTAATTCAACAGCGTGACTCCCAGGCAGCTCGCCAATAAATACTCTTCAAAAGGCCTGGCAATTTAATGCGATCAGCTGAAATCCCACCAATGAATATGGCTGACTTTTTCAACAAAAGTCGGGGCCTGTGGCTGAACAGGCGGGTCGTTCATCATATGGATTATCAAGATGACGAATCAGCAGATTCCAACCTAGTTATCGAACCTTTTGATAGCTCTGACCCTGCAGTGGCAAAGGTTTGCGCAAGCCTGCAGGTTGATCTCAATCGAGCCACAGGTGGAGCCAGATTTTGGTGGGAAAGCAACCTTCAGGCGTTGGAACGCAATGAGGATTACGCAGCTGTTGTCGTTGATGCACCCAATCAACACAACCCTCGAACTGGGTTTTTATTGAGAGATGTGGGCTATGTAGAAAAAAAACCAGTCCTTAGCACTTACAACTTTGCTGATGATGGCGTTCTAACGATCACAACCCGCTACGACACCAACGTGGGGATTGAACGCTGCTGGTTTGTGACCGATCAGGTGCGGATGCGGGTGAGCTCGGTTCAATTCCTCAATGGCGTGGCCATGACCACCTATTGCACCGAGTTCCGTTGCCCCGACCCTGGCGCGATCAAAAACCTTGCCGCAGTAGCCAAAGGACATACTGCTGGCTCCAGCGAGGAGGCTTGAACCATGTTTGATTCCTTCCTCGACGAACTCCACGACAGCATTCGCGCCCGCGGCGGCCAACCCACGGCCGTCCCTGCTGGGCTTGAAGAATGCCAATCGGCCAAGGGCAGCGTGATCCGCAGCTGGCTCTGGGATGTGCCGGGATTCCGCCGGTGGCGCGTCAGCCGCATGGATGCCGGCGACAGCCTGCAAGTGCTCAACTCGGTGGCCTATCCCGACTTCAGCAATGAACAACCCCTGATGGGCGTTGATCTGCTTTGGTTTGGCGGGCGCCAAAAGCTGGTGGCGGTCTTGGACTTCCAGCCGCTTCAGCAGGACAAGGATTACCTCGAGCATCAACTCCAAGATCTACGGGCCCTGCATCAACGCTTCCCTGAACTAAGCGGCGAGGAAACGATGCGCTCGTTTGACCCCAATCAGTACTTCTCGCCTTGGCTGCTGTTTTGCCGCGGTGGAGCCGAAGAAGCTACCCGCTCCCTCCCGCAAGCCTTCAGCGCCTTTCTCACCAGCTATTGGGCCCTCACGGAGCGATCAAAAACAACCACCTCCACGCTTCCTCCCGCTGAGGTAGAGCAGCTGCAGATCGCTTACGACCGCTACAGCGCCGAACGTGATCCCGCTCACGGGCTCTTCACCAGCCATTTCGGCAAGGAGTGGTCCGACCGCTTCCTGCATGAATTTCTGTTCCCAGCGTCTGCTTCATGACCACGCCTCGCCAGAGCAGCCTTGAGCCACTCAGCATCGCCAACTGGCGGTGGCAACCCTTCTTGGATCACGCCTGCGGGGCCCTACAGCCACTGGAGCTTGAGCCTTACCCGGTCGCGCCAGAGTTTCTGCTGCAAACCAGCCAAACCGGTTCCAAGAGCAAACCGGTTCAGGTCACCACAGCCACTTGGGCCTGCAAGACCAACAAGCTTCGTCAAGTGCGGGCGGCCTGCGTGGAAGCCGGCGCAGCGGCTTCGGTGCTGAATTTTGTGGTCAATCCGAGCACCAGCTACGACCTGCCGTTTTTCGGTGCCGACCTGGTGACCCTGCCAGCTGGTCATCTGCTGGCCCTCGACCTTCAGCCAGCCTTGAAAACAGACGCCGAACACACCAAGGCTGTTTGGGAAAGGCTGATGCCGATTTTCGAGCGCTGGCAACAACGCCTCCCTGGCGGCGGCCCCATCCCCGAAGAAGCGAAGCCCTACTTTTCTCCTGGTTTCCTGTGGACCCGCATCCCCCTGGGAAGCGAGGGCGATGCCCTGATCGAGGAAGCCGTCAAGCCGGCCTTCCGCGACTACCTCGAGCTCTACCTCCAATTGGTGCACGAAGCGGAGGAGGTGAGCCCAGAGCGCAGCGCTGAACTCCTGGCTGGGCAAAAGCGCTACACGAGCTACCGCGCGGAAAAAGATCCCGCCCGCGGCATGTTGACTCGCTTCCACGGAGCGGAATGGACCGAGGCCTACATCCACGGAGTTCTTTTCGATCTTGATAAGAAGTGGATGTAAAGTGCTCTCACAGGCAAAAAACAAGGCCCTGAAAGGCTTGTCAGTGAAACGTGTGAATTAAACATTGTGAACAGGGTTCCAGGGTCTGATAACTCATTGGTCAGAATCTCCCCTGTGACGGGGTGGGTCCGCCCCCCGGCCGTCCCCACCCCCCAAAGTCGCTAAGACTTCTTCGACCCGAAGTAGCCCCAAGGAGTTCCCCTCAAATGTTCGACGCCTTCACCAAGGTCGTTGCCCAGGCCGACGCCCGGGGCCAATTCATCGGCACCGGTGAAATCGACGCCCTGGCAGCCATGGTTGCTGACAGCAACAAGCGCCTCGATGCTGTGAACCGCATCACCAGCAACGCCTCCTCCATCGTGGCCAACGCTGCACGCGATCTGTTTGCCCAGCAGCCTGCCCTGATCGCTCCTGGCGGCAACGCCTACACCTCCCGCCGCATGGCTGCTTGCCTGCGCGACATGGAGATCGTGCTGCGTTACGTGACCTACGCAGTCTTCGCTGGCGACGCTTCGGTTCTCGAGGACCGCTGCCTCAATGGCCTTCGTGAGACCTACCTGGCCTTGGGCACCCCCGGCGCTTCGGTTGCTGCAGCCATCAACCTGATGAAGGAAACCGCAGTGAATCTGGTGAATGACCGCAACGGCATCACCCAGGGTGACTGCACTGCCCTCGCCAGCGAAATCGGCACCTACTTCGACCGCGCTGCCGCCGCTGTGGCCTGAGCCTGAGCTGACTCGTTTCTCCCACAACGCTTTTCCAAGATCATGAAAACCCCCCTCACCGAAGCCGTTTCAGCTGCTGATTCTCAGGGTCGCTTCCTCAGCAACACTGAAATCCAGAGCGCTTCTGGCCGCTTCAACCGCGCCAAGGCCAGCCTCGAGGCTGCCAAGGGCCTGACTGCCAAAGCTGATGCTCTTGTGAACGGCGCTGCCCAAGCGGTGTACAGCAAGTTCCCCTACACCACCCAGATGCAGGGTTCGAACTACTCCACCACTCCTGAAGGCAAAGCCAAGTGCTCCCGCGACGTGGGCTACTACCTGCGGATGATCACCTACTGCCTGGTGGCTGGTGGCACCGGCCCCATGGATGACTACCTGATCGCTGGTCTCGACGAGATCAACCGCACCTTCGAGCTCTCCCCCTCCTGGTACGTCGAAGCCCTGAACCACATCAAGGCCAACCACGGCCTCAGTGGTGATGCCGCTACCGAAGCCAACAGCTACATCGACTACGCCATCAACGCTCTGGTCTGATCACCACAGCCCATTGGCACAGCAAAGCCCCCCTCCACGAGGGGGGCTTTTTTATGGCTCAGCAACACTCAACCAAAGGACGCGCTAGTCCTCCAGCAAGCCATCCACGCAAGCCGACAGCAGCGGAGCCACCTCACCACGGCCAAGGGCCATCCAATCGCCCAGCTCTTGCATCAACGCCAAGCAATCAGCTGAGCGCCCTTGCTGCGCCAGGCTGTTCAGACGGGCCTGCATGTCATCCATGCTGAGATGCAACGCCAGGCACAAGCGCTGCTCCCGGTCCAGGGGAGTGGACCGCTTCGCCATTGGGTTACTTAACTCGTTATCTCAACCTTAAGGACATCTCCGCCTGACTTCCACCCCATGAACGACAACGCCTCAGCAGGCCAACCCATTTCGGAAGCTGAGGCACTTGAGCGGCTCGAGCAACGCGACGATCCCAGCCAGCGCTACTACGCCGCCTGGTGGCTTGGGCGCATGCGCTGCCAAAACCCCAAAGCCATCAGCCTGCTGATCGATGCCCTGGGCAGTGTGTTGGGCCAACCAGCGAGCCCCGATGACTTGATGGTGGCCCGCAACGCTGCCCGGGCCTTGGGGAAGCTGCAATCCCCAGCCGCGATGGCGAGTTTGCTGCAGGCGCTGGAACACAGCGATCACGATTTACGGGAAGCCGCGGCCCGCTCCCTCGGTGAAAGTGGCGACACCAAGGCGCTACCCGCCCTGCTGAGCACACTCAATCGCAGCAGCATTGAGCCCAGTGCGGCGACCCAGGCGCGCTTGGACCAACCATGCGAGGCCCTGCTGGAGGCAATTGGCTGCTTAGCCAAGGGCAGCCAGGATCCCAGCATCTGCCAAGCGCTGCAGCGCTTTTGCGAGCATCCGCGGCCCATGGTGCAGAGCGCCGCCTGCCGCGCGCTGGTGCTGGTCAGTGGAGACGGCCAGTGGGCCGAAGGAATGTTGAACCTGCTCAACGATCCAGAGCCATTGATTCGCCGCGGTGCCGTTTTGGATTTAGGGGCCAGCGGCTGGCGAGATGCAGCCGAAGCCATTGCCGGCTGCGCAGCTGAAAGCAACATCAAGCTGCTGGCCCTGCGCCAGTTATTGGAGCAACCGCTCCAAGGCCCCGCGCCCTCAGCCCTGGGCGAGCAAGAGCGCCACTTGTTGACCCTGATGGATGGTTTGCTGTGAGTCAGGCCAATGCCGAAGCACTAGAAACACAGCTGCAGGCCATTGCGCAGGCCGCCACCCGCGAGGCGTTAGCGAACGCCAGCGCCCAGCTGGTGGCCTTGATGCCGCAATTGAGCGAGGAACCGCCCCTGCAAGCGCAAGCAATCGACTGCTGCATCGATCTGCTGAAAGCCAACAACCCCGCTGCCGCCCTGCAGGCCCTGCGCGGCTTGATCGGCTGCGGCTCAGCTGCGGTTGAACCGTTGCTCAACAGCCTCGATGAGCGCAACTACGGCGCCCGCGCCTGGACGGTGCGTGCCCTCTCCGCGATCCAAGACCCCCGTGGCCTTGAGGTGCTGCAACGCGCCGTGGCCAATGACATCGGTCCCAGCGTTCGCCAAGCCGCGGCCTATGGCCTGGGCCGCTTGCAAGGGCATGACGAGAACCTGCTGCAGCCATGCATGAACAGCCTGGAGCTGGCCTGCAGCGATAGCGAGTGGTCGGTGCGCTATGCCGCCGTGGCCGCCCTTGAGCAGAGGCTTCAGCAGGGCTTGCCTAGCGATCTAGACCCCCAGGCACGTGCCCTACTGCGGCAGAGGAGCCAACAGGAGATGGACGATACGCTCGTCGTTCGTTTGCGCGCGCTTCTCGCCCTCGAGCGCCTGGCTGCATGAGCTCCCAACCCACCCGCGTTCTGTTTGTTTGCCTCGGCAACATCTGCCGCTCACCGGCTGCCGAGGGGGTGTTTCTCGATTTGCTTGAGCGTGAAAACCTCAACGATGCCTTTGAGGTGGATTCCGCTGGCACCGGGAACTGGCATGTGGGCAAACGCGCCGACCCGCGCATGCGCGCTGCGGCCGAACGCCGCGGCATCGACCTGCCGAGCCGCGCCCGTCAAATCGAGCCCGAGGACCTCAGCCGCTTTGATTGGATCATCACCATGGATGACAGCAATCTGGCCAACGTGCGGGCCCTTGATCCCAGTGGCAGCAGCCACGACCGCATCGTGCCGCTCACCAGCCACTGCAGCCGCCACCAGGCCAGCGAAGTGCCCGACCCCTACTACGGCGGCGAGCAGGGGTTTGAGCATGTTCTCGATTTGCTCGAAGATGCCTGCAGCGGACTGCTCAAGCGTCTGCGTTGAGTGCCTCCACGGGCACCCACTCGCGGAATAGGGCAACGATCTGAGCCACCACCTCATCGATGCTGAGGCCATCACTAAGCAACTCAACTGCGTCACTGGCTTGACGCAACGGAGCCACCTCACGGCTGGAATCTTTGTGGTCGCGATCAGCGATCTCCTGCTCGAGCTGGCTGAGCACCGGCACCGGCAAACTTCGGGCCGCGAGATCGGCTGCCCGCCGGCGCGCCCGCTCAGCCACGGTGGCCGTCAGATAGATCTTCAACTCCGCATCAGGGAACACGGCGGTGCCGATGTCGCGGCCTTCCGCCACCAGCCCGCCCTGCTGGCCCAATTGCTGCTGCTGCTGCGTTAGGGCAGCGCGCACCGAGGGCAGGGCGGCCACCGCTGACACCGAGGCCGTCACCTCGGCGGTGCGGATCGCACTGGTGGCATCCACGCCATTGACCAGCAGGGTTTGTTCCGTGCCACTGGCGGGACCAAAACGCAGCTCCAAATCAGCCAACAGGGCCTGCAGCGGCTCCCCCTCTTGGGGCTCAAAGCCCCGTTGTTGCAGCAGCCAGGTCACACCGCGGTACATGGCGCCGGTGTCGAGGTAGGTGAGCCCAAGCTCATGGGCCACCTGACGGGTCACCGTGCTTTTCCCCGCACCAGCAGGACCATCAATGGCAAGGATTGGCAAACGGCTCATGAGAACGCGGTGATCGATCAGGCGGGCCTCGCCGCAGCGGACAGCAGCCGCCAATAGCGCAGGTCCTGTGACCTGCTCCAGCTCTTGCAGCCGGGGCAGATCCACCAGCTGCAGGTAGTCCACAGCCAAGCCGCCATCTTCCATCAAGGCGCGCACGGCCCGAAGCAAAGGCTCCGCCTGCCGCTGGCCGGCATCCAACAGTTGTTGCCCCTGGGCCAAGGCCTGCGGCAAGAGCGCGGCCTGCTGACGCTGCTCGACGCTGAGATAGGCGTTGCGGGAACTCAAGGGCAACCCATCGCGCTCACGCAGGGTGGGGCAGGGAACGATCTGAACAGGCCAGCGCAAATCACGCACCAAGCGGCGCAGCACCTGAAGCTGCTGCCAATCCTTTTCACCGAGATGCAGGTGGCTGGGCTGCACCAGAGCCAGCAAGCGGCTCACCACAGTGCACACCCCCTCGAAATGCCCTGGGCGGCTTGGACCACAAAGATTGGCCACCAGCTCAGGCGCCGGGGCCAACTGGGTTAATCCCGCAGCCCCAGCAGGGAAAACGTCTTCTGGCTGAGGTGCCCACAGGGCATCGGCGCCAGCCTCCAAAGCCAGGGCATGGTCCTCCTCCAAGCGGCGCGGATAGCGGGCGAAATCCTCATTGGGAGAAAACTGCAGCGGGTTGACGAACACGCTGACCAACACCCGTCCGCCCTGCTGCCTAGCAGCGCGAATCAAGGCCGCGTGGCCCTGATGCAACGCCCCCATGGTGGGAACCAGATGCAAAGGGCCAGGCCCGCCTGCTTGCAGCCAACGCTGCAGATCCGCTGAGGTTTGAAGCTTCAACGCCCAAGTCAGCGTCGTGGAGCTCCTACTGCAGCACCTCGAGTTTCACCTGGGCAATGCCGCTATGGAACAAACCCAGTTCACCAGCCGCGCCATGGCCCAAATCAATCACGCGCTGACCGACATAAGGACCGCGGTCATTAATGCGAACCACAGCGCTGCGGCCATTCCAGAGGTTGGTCACCCGCACCCGGGTACCGAAAGGCAGTGTGCGATGGGCGGCGGTCATCGTGCCGGGGCTGTAGATCTCACCATTGGCGGTGAGGTTGCCGAAAAAGCCAGGGCCGTACCAACTGGCTTCTCCCTGGGAAACGGAACGCACCTGGGGCTCAGCGGGCTTGACGACGACAGGCTTCACGGGAGCTGGCGCGGGGAGCGGAGCAACAACAGGCTCTGGCGCGACAGTCTCCTCAAAAAGCTCAGGCAGGTAATCGATACCACCAACAGCGGTGAGCTTGAGCAAAGGCTGCGTCAACTCCTGGGCCACAGCCGCGGCTTGCAGGGGCAAGGCGGCCAGGGTCGCGACAGCAACGATTCGCTTGAGGGCTTGAACAGACATCACAGACGGAATCGAAGGTCGTCATTGACTCAGCCAATCGAGAGAAATGGCCGATTGATGAACCTTCCAAAGCCGAATCGATGATTCGGAGATTCCTAAGAGGATTTATTGACGGTCAAAACGTAATGGAAAGCACCGAACGGTTCCACATACCCAACCGAATCAGTCGTTGATCAGAAAATCGAATCTCCGCTGAGTTCGCTTGCCACCGCAGAAAACTCGCCAAAAAAATGGCGCCCCTCTGATCAGCAACAGCAATCCCCCCGATCAGCCAGCCTTATCGGACAGGCCTTGCGCGACGATGGGATCAACGGCAGCAGCCTGAGGAGATGGATTACAAGAGCGCCGGCGTTGACGTCGAAGCCGGACGCCATTTCGTTGAACGCATCCGCACCAGCGTGGAGGCCACCCACCGCCCAGAAGTCCTCGGAGGATTGGGCGGCTTTGGCGGGCTTTGCCGCTTGCCAGCCGGACTTGAAAAGCCCCTGCTTGTGGCTGGCACCGATGGCGTGGGCACCAAGCTCGAACTCGCCCAGGAGTGCGGCCGGCACCACGGGGTGGGCATCGATCTGGTGGCGATGTGCGCCAACGACGTGATCACCTGCGGCGCTGAGCCGCTGTTCTTTCTCGACTACATCGCCACCGGCAAGCTCAGCCCGGCCGCCATGGCCGAAGTGGTGGAAGGAATCGCCAGTGGCTGCAGCCAAAGCGGCTGCAGCCTGCTGGGGGGCGAAACCGCCGAAATGCCTGGCTTCTACCCAGCCGGTCGCTACGACCTGGCGGGCTTCTGCGTGGCCGTTGTCGATGAGCCGCGGCTGATCGACGGTCAAACCATTCAGGCCGGTGATCAGCTGCTGGCCATCGCCAGCAGCGGCGTGCACAGCAATGGCTTCAGCCTGGTGCGGCGCATCTTGGAAGCCAATCAAGTCCCACTGGAAACCAGCCAAGCGGCCCTGGGCGGCCGCAGCGCGGCAGAAGCCCTGCTGGAGCCAACCCTGCTGTATGCACCACTGGTGAAGGCCCTGCTGCAGAGCCCAGAGCTGGAGCTGCGGGGCATGGCCCACATCACTGGCGGAGGATTGCCTGAAAACCTGCCGCGGCCCCTTCCCCAAGGACTCGCCGCTCAGATCGATCCAGGCAGCTGGCAGAGGCCCGCACTGTTCCACTGGCTTCAGGAGCTGGGATCGGTGCCTGAGCGCGATCTCTGGCACACCTTCAACCTGGGGATTGGCTACGTGTTGGTGCTCCCTGAAAGCAGCTGCCAGCAGGCGCTTGAGGTGGTGCACAACAGTGGCTTTACAGGCTGGATATGCGGCGAAATCGTTGTTGGGCAGGGGGTTCTCGGCCTGCCGGCAGGGGCCTAAAGCAGGCTGCAGCTCGACAAGGCTGGCAAGATGGTCGGCAAAGAGAAAAAACAGTCGTCTTTGTTACGTGCCTTTTAACGAGTCCAATCGCTTAACCCGTCGCCGTAGTTCTGCTGGTCCAGTCCCCCCGAATCGCCCTCAACGCTTCGGAGCCGAGGGCTATCACCGCAGCGGTCCACGCGCTACTTACTTAACCCTTCCCGACCACGGCAAGGTGTTTGTGGCTGATCTACCGCAGATGTCGGATGGTCAGCTGCAAAACGTTGGCCGCGAGGCCGCTGATGTGTTCGAAAGCCTCGAGCGCCGCATCGCTGACCTCGAACAACAACTGGGCAGCAATCCCAGCGACGACAGCATCATTCGGGCGCGCACCAAACGCGATGTCACCGACCGTTTTCTGCGGGCGATCAGCCAAGAGCAAGAGCGACGCCGCGAAAACCCCCACTTGCAAGCTGCTGCTGGCGAGTCACTGGCACGGGCCTTTCTGGAGCTGGCGCGCCACCGCCTGCCCGGCGCCACCTTTGATTCACTGCTTCAAGAAGCGCTCAACGCCTGCGAGACCCAGCCAGCCGCTGCTCCGCCCCAGGCCAGCCTGCAGAGCATTCCTTCAGAAGCTCTGAGCGATCCCACTGGCGACGATCCGATGGTGCTGCCTGTGGTGCTTAGCCCCGATCTTTGAGATCGAGCAAACGGGATGCCAGCAGGGCATCAAGCACCGCCACCAGAGCGCCCACAGACCAGATCACTCGCCAGAGCTGCTGATCAGCCATCAGTGATAACCCCAGCATCAGCAGGGTGAGCACCACATCGAGGATCAGCGCGCGGCGCAACAGGGGTGGGGGGATCGGCGCCATCAGGAACTACTGAAGGGGTTGGCCGGCATGCTCACGTTCAGCATGGCAGCGACTTCATCGAGGCGCCGCCGATCGTCATCAGGCAGCGAGCAGCCCAAAGCCTCACGCACCGCGCGCACCTGCTCGACGCGGCGCAATCCCGGAATCGGCATGGCCCCATGACTGCGGCACCAGCTCAGGGCCAAAGCCGCCGGTGAGATCTGATGGCACGCAGCCAGTTCAGCCATGAGGGCTTGCAACGGCTTCAATGCCGGCAATAAACGCCGAAACAAGGCGCCCCGCGGCCCTCTGGGAAGCGGCCCATCGAGGCTCCAGCGGCCACTCAACAGCCCCAAGGCCAAGGGGCTGTAGGCAATCAACTCAATGCCCAGCTCGCGGCACACCTCCAGCACACCACCAGGTGCCAAAGGCTCGGTGGCCAACAGCGAAAACTGAACCTGAAGGCTGCTGATGCGCAAGCCGCGCTGCTGCAACAGGCCATGCCAGCGGCGCAAACGGCGGGGACCCATGTTGGAAATCCCCAGCTCAGGCACCACGCCAGCCTCGACAAGATCGCCGAGACCTTGCAAGAGCGGACCCTCCTGCCACGGGGCATAGCGGGCGGTGCTCCAATGCAATTGCACCCGATCCAGACGCCCCTGGAGGCGAGCGCGGGAGGCTGCCAAGCCACGGTCAAAGCCGCGCCGGCCCCAGCGCCAAGGGAAGGGAGCGAGCTTGGTGGCCACCGTGAGGCCATGGCGCTGATCAGGGGGCAAGGCAGCGATGGCTTGTCCCAACAAGCGCTCACTACGTCCGGCGTAGGCGCCGGTCCCGTAGGAATCAGCACTATCAAAAAAACGCACGCCAGCGGCAACTGCCGCGGCCACCGTGGCCTCAATCACCGGATCATCCCTTTGGGGTTCATACCCCCAAAGGAAGCGATTTCCCCAAGCCCAAGTGCCGGCCCCCACTCCAGGCGCTTCAACCGCCATGATCAACTCCGATCCCGGCACCACCATGCAGGAACCAGCGGGCGCCCCCTCACCAACGCAGCAACCAGCGAGCGATGCCACCGCGAGCGAAGGCGATCGGGTGCTGTGTCAGCACTGCGGACGCACGGCCAACAACGGCCTGAGCTGCATTGGGATGTGCGTCGCTGACAACGAGTACTGAGGTGGCCACAATGCAGCACCTGTCCAGGGTGTTGTGAGAAACCAATGGGCCATCGCCATGGCGCTGATGGCAAGCCTGCTCGGCCAACCCGCCGCCGCCCAAGGGGACGGTCAATTGGTACTGGAACCCAAGAGCTGCCAGCGCAGCCGCATGATGAACAAGCTCAAGCGGCAACCCAACCAAGGCCCTTGTGCCCGAGTTGTGCTTGAGCAGGTCGATGGCAACTACATCACCGTCTCCTTTTTGGCGCGAGGCAGCGAGCGAGGCAGCAGCAACAGCCTCAGCCTGGGGGGAACCACCACCACACCCTTGAGCTGCCGGCTGAACAAGTGCCGGCTAAGCCAACCGTTGCAGCTGGAGCTCGATAACGCCAAAGAGGTGGCGTATGACAGCGAAGGAATTGAGAGTTCTCTGCCCAGTGCCTGGCCGGCCGTGGGGAGCTGTCAGCTCAGTCCGGAGGCCATCAGCTGCTCAGCACGCTCGATGTTTAAGGCCGAATGGCAGGCCGAAGCGAGTTTTTAAAACCGCCCTACTGCTGGGAAAGACCCTCGCCATACCAGGCTTCGCCAAGCTGCCAGCGCACCAGCGGGCCATCGGAGCTGGCCACCACTTTGAGATTTTGCCCCTGGCGGCTGTAGCCATAGGCGCAGTAGCCCGAACCGGTGCCACTGCAGGTGATCAAGGCCGGAATCCTCTGCTTGAGATGGCTCTGGCGAGGCGAGAGCGGCTCGCTAGTTTGCGCCTCGCGGGACACACTCCAACCGCTTGTGAGCAGCTGATGATGCACCTGAGGCATTGGCGTCCCCACCTGCAACGCAGGCGTTTGGGCCATCAGCAGTGGTGCCACCAGAACGAGCAGGTCCACGGATGATCCTCATGAGACGCATCCCATTGATGGCCAAGATTTCCGCTCGCTGATGGGAAAAACAGGTTTTTGTCGCAATTTGGGTCTCAGCTGACCCAAGGCGGCACCCAGATTCGAACTGGGGATAAAGGATTTGCAGTCCTCTGCCTTACCACTTGGCCATGCCGCCGGCCGGGGAGCAAACTCCCGAAAACGGATCGTATCAGCCGCTCCATGCCCACCAATCGCCTGCTGGTGCTGAGCAATGGCCATGGGGAAGACCTCATCGCCCGCCGCATTCTTGAGCCGCTGCAACGGCTCGAGCCCTGCTTGGCAATCGCTGTGCTGCCCCTGGTGGGGCAGGGCAGCAGCTACCGGCAGCTGGAGGGCATCAGCGCCATAGGGCCTCGGCTCACCTTGCCCAGCGGCGGATTTAGCAACCAAAGCGCAGGGGGCTTGGCGCAAGACCTCAAAGCCGGCCTGCTGGGCAACACCTGGAAGCAGTGGCAAAGCCTGCGGCAGTGGAGCCATCAAGGCGGCCGGATCTTGGCGGTGGGCGACCTGCTCCCCTTGGCCATGGCCTGGGCCAGCGGCTTGCCTTACGGCTTCATCGGCACCCCGAAAAGCGATTACACCTGGAGTAGCGGACCGGGATCCGCCTGGCCAGCCGACACCTACCACCGCTGCAAAGGCAGCGAATGGGATCCCTGGGAATGGGCCTTGATGCAAGGCAGCCACTGCCGGCTGGTGATCTGCCGCGACCGGCTGACAGCGCGGGGCCTGCGCCGCCATGGCGTGCGCGCACTGGCCCCTGGCAATCCAATGATGGATGGCTTCCTGCCCCGCTCGATTCCGGCTTCCCTGACAGGCCTTCGGCGCCTGCTGCTGCTGCCCGGCTCACGGGCACCGGAAGCCCGGCGCAACCTGCGGCGCCTGCTCAAAGCGCTGCCACCATCGAGCGAGCATGTGCTGCTGCTGGCCTGCGGACATCAGCCCGATGACGCCAGCCTGCGGGCCCTGATGGAGCCCCTCGGTTACCAACACACTGAGGTCCCGGCTGGCAGCGATGCCGATGCGGCCTGGAACGGACCCGGCGGCTTGTTGCTGCTCGGCCGCGGCCGCTTTGAAACCTGGGCCCCCTGGGCCGAGCTGGGCCTGGCCTGCGCCGGCACCGCCACCGAACAATTGGTGGGCCTGGGCTGCCCGGCCCTCTCGCTGCCAGGTCAAGGCCCGCAGTTCAAGCGCGGCTTTGCCGAACGCCAAAGCCGCCTGCTTGGCGGGGCCGTGCGGGTGTGCCAGAGCCCCGAGGCGTTGGCCGCTGGGTTGCAGCTCTTGCTCAACGAGCCACAACTGCGCGCAGAACTTGGGCGGATTGGGCGCCGCCGCATGGGGCCAGCCGGCGGCAGCCTCGCCAGCGCCCAAGCGATTCAGCACCACCTCTTGCCCTAGGCCACTCAGGCGCGGTGCTCAAAGATTGAGCCGTATTGGAAGCGGTCGAGATCAGAGAACACGGGAATGCAGAGAAAGCAGCGCTGCGCCAAGCTCCAGCGCTCCTCCCGCACCAGCATCTGCTCGAGGCGGTCACGGGCCGGCAGCAAATACCGCACATCGTTGGCGGCGTAGGCCAGCTGTTGCTCGCTGAGCTCCTCGACCCGGCCCCAATCACTGCTTTGGGCCTGCTTGTCGAGATCCACGCCCACCAGCTCACTCACCACAGCCGCCAACCCATGACGGGGGCTGTAGGTGCGCGCCAGGCGGCTTGCCACCTTGGTACAGAAGATCGGATTCACCGCAATCCCAAGGCCACTGGCCATCGCTGCCACATCGAAGCGGGCGTAATGGAACACCTTCTCGATGCCGGTGGCTTCCATCAGCTCTTTCAGCAGCGGGGCTTCGCTCTGGCCACGGGCGATACGAATGCAGCACACCCGGTCCTGGTCATCGCAGATCTGAACCAAGCAGAGGCGGTCGCGGCCATGGATGAGACCCATGGCTTCGGTGTCAACCGCCAAAGCCTTTGCATTTTTGTAATGTCCGAACCACTCAGGGCTGAGATCCCCGTCAAAGACAGCGAAGTGGGTGGGTGAAGCGGGGATGTCTTGGGGCATCGGCAGGGCAAATCAGCCCCAATCTGCCCGATGACTCGGCTATCTCACTTGAAAATCAAAACGAGACTGGGTTAGTGCTCGTTCAGAGCAAAACCACACGATCGGCCATGTCGCACCGGCGAGCCCAAGCCAACCATGGCTTGAATGACATCAAACGCTTCTTTGATCAGCCCCCGCTCCAGTACCTCGGACTGGAACTGGCCGTCTGCTGGATCCTCGACTGCCTGCTGGCAGCCGATTCCTATCCAACAGCCCTGATGAATCTGCTGGCCGAGCGCCATCCGCGCCTGCGTCTGTCGGAAACCGTGCTGCAGCAAGCGATTGCCTTCCTTGACCAGCAAGGCGCCATTGGCAGCTACTCCCAGCGCTGCCCCAGCCGCGGTCGCCCCCGCCGCATGCTGCACCTGGAGGAGTCCTACCGGGCCGAAGCTGAAGAGCTCATGCCCGCCTGGCATCGCTGGCTGAAGGACACCGAGTCCACCTCGGCTGCTCCCCAGAAGGTCACAGCAGAAGTGCTGAGCCGTTGAGAATGGCGGGGCTCAAAGCCCCGCAATGGATCCTGTTCTCAGCTCCACGCTGCTGCTCACCTCGCTGATGGGCATTGGCCTGGGTTTCTTTCTCAGGGCCGCCAGCAAGGACCGCACCACCACGGTGGATGTCAACAGCTCCCGGCCTCCTGTGGAGGTTCTCGATGGCCTCAACCACTGGCTGCTAGCTCGAGGCTGGCAAGCCAGTGGGGGCGACCCAGAACGCCAGGTGATGCGCTTTGAAGGCGCTGTGGCCTCCAGCCTGCCGCTAGCCCTGCTGCTCAGCAGCCTGGGCGCCGTGGGTGCCGCGAGCCTGGGGCTCGTTTTGCGTCAGTTGCTCCCCCAACTTGGCTTCTGGCCCCTGCTCCTGGCTCTGCTGGGACCCATGGCTGGCCTGCTGTATCGCCGCAAGGCCGAGCGCGTTGAAACCTTTGAGCTGCGGCTGCTGCCGCCCCAGGACTTCTGCCCCACAAGCTTGAGGCTCAGGGGACACCGGGATGAATTGATTGCCGTCGAGCAAGAACTCGGTCGCCCACTGAATCTCCACAGCGATGGCGAGTTACTGAGTTCCCCGGTTTAAGGCAATTGCCTTTGCAAATCAGATTTAACCGGGCAGCATGGGGGACCCATTTTGATTCCCATGGGTCGCATCGCTCTGCTCTTGGGCGGCTTTCTGTTGCTAGCCACCCCTGCCCAAGCAGGACTCATGGACTTGCTCGACAGCATCGAATCGCCCCTGCAAGAAAGCCCTGAGTTACCACCGTTGCCGGACGAACCCGGCAAAGGCAAAAACTGGATTGGCACGGAGATCCCCAAACCCGATCTACCGATCTTGGTGCTGGCAGGCCATGCCGATTCCCAGAGGATGGCTGGCTCTGGCACCCCTGGACGCGCCGTTGGCATGCGCGGTGCCCGGCCCATGCAGCCCGGCATCACCGATGAGCTGTTCTGGAACCTGCTCACCGCCAAAGCGGTTGTGGCCGAGGGCCAGCGGCAAGGGTTGAAGATGCGCTTCTACGACCCCGGCGTGCGCACCATTCGCGATTCCGATGATCCACGCACCAACTGGAGCGTGGGTCGTGAGCATGTCTCAAACGGCGGATACGCCGTTGAAATTCACTACGACGCCTACTCACCCCATGGCATCGGCCCCGGCATCATCCCGGCGGTGCTCTATGGCTTCTCGGTGATGGATGAAGCCCTAGCTGAGGAATTTGGCGCTTACCCCTATGACTACCGGGGCATGCTCGGAGGCCCCCGCCGCGGCGTGGCGATGCTGGAAATTGGCCAGCTGGAAGGGGCGCTGGAAGCCGGGCTCCGCAATCCCTCCACGCGCCAACAATCGCTTCAAACCATTGCTCGCCGCGTGGTGCGAGCGCTCCGGCAGGGGATGGTCTTAGCCAACAGCCCCGTGGAGGGCACAACGCTGCTCAAGGGCAGCATCACCGAGCCAGTCCTGGGGCCTCGTGAAGACGTCAGTGAGTAGGGCCTCTCGGCTGCCCTCTTGAGCGGTGTAGCCATATTCCCAACGAACCAACGGTGGCAGCGACATCAGGATGGATTCAGTGCGGCCATTGGTCTGCAGACCAAAAATCGTGCCGCGGTCGAACACCAGGTTGAACTCCACGTAACGGCCGCGGCGGTAGAGCTGGAACTGGCGCTCGCGATCCCCATAGCTGAGTCCTTTGCGCCGCTCAGCGATCGGCACGTAGCTGGGCAAAAAGGCGTTGCCACAGGCAGACGCCAGCTGGAACAGGCTCTCCCAATCGCGCTCAGGAACCTGCTCGCTGCCGACAGCAGCAGCTGGACCCTGGGCATCAGGGCCTTTGTAAATGGCACCGCCGGGGGATTGGTAGTCATAAAAAATGCCGCCAATGCCGCGGGTCTCATTGCGGTGCTTCAAGAAGAAGTACTCGTCGCACCAGGGCTTGAACACCGGGTAATAGGCCGGGTTCACGCTGTCGCAAGCCCCCTTGAGGGTCTGGTGGAAATGCTTGGCGTCCTCCAGGAAGGGGTAGTAGGGGGTGAGATCGGCGCCGCCGCCAAACCACCACACCGGACCGGCTTCGAAGTAGCGGTAATTGAGGTGAACCGTGGGGATATAGGGGTTACGTGGGTGCAACACCATCGACGTTCCCACCGCATACCAGGGATGGCCCGCCGCTTCAGGCCTCTGATTGAGGATGGAGGGAGGCAGGTTTTTGCCCTGCACCTCGGAGAAATTCACACCGCCTTGCTCGAGCAGTGAGCCTTCGCGCAGAACCCTGGAGCGACCGCCGCCGCCTTCGGGGCGAACCCAGCTCTCCTCTTGGAAGCGACCGTCCCCATCGAGCTGCTCCAGCCCAGTACAAATGCTGTCTTGCAGCCCCATCAACAGGGCCTTCATACGGCTGCGGGAATCAGCAGGCGGGGTAACGGCGCTCAAAGGAACCTGCACAGCAGTAGCCCAACACCTTTTCAGTTGACCGGTGCCGCCGGCAAGTGTCTGTAAGGGGCTGTCACTAGGATCCGGCGCCAGAGACTCAACCCCATGGCCAGCCAGCAGGACGCGCTCAGCCAGCTCGCTGAGCTGACCGATGCCGGCAGCGGCCGCAGCTTGGTGGAGCTCGGCTGGATTCAAGGACTCAGGCTGGAGGGCAACCGGGCGGTGTTTCGCCTAGCGCTTCCAGGCTTTGCCCAGAGTCAACGCGACAGCATTGCGTCGGAGGCGCGCAGCCGCCTCGAAGCCCTCGACGGCATTGACAGCGTGCAAATCGAACTAGCCCAGCCTGGCGAGGGAGCACCCATTGGTGCCGCCGGCCATGGCCAAAGTCAGCCGCGCCAACCCATTGAGGGCGTTAAGCAGGTGATTGCTGTGAGCAGCGGCAAAGGCGGAGTAGGGAAAAGCACCGTGGCCGTCAACTTGGCTTGCGCCCTGGCGCAACAAGGCCTGCGCGTTGGCCTACTCGATGCGGACATCTACGGGCCCAATGCCCCCACCATGCTCGGCGTTGCCGATCGCACCCCCGAGGTAGAAGGCGAGGGTGAGAGTCAACGGCTGACACCGATTGAGAGCTGTGGGCTGGCGATGGTGTCGATGGGTCTGCTGATTGGCCCCGATCAACCGGTGATCTGGCGCGGCCCAATGCTGAACGGGATCATCCGCCAATTCCTCTATCAAGTGGATTGGGGCGAACGCGATGTGCTGGTGGTGGACCTGCCGCCAGGCACCGGTGATGCCCAACTGAGCCTGGCGCAGGCGGTTCCCATGGCGGGCGTTGTCGTGGTGACGACGCCCCAGCAGGTGGCGCTGCAGGACGCGCGCCGCGGCCTAGCGATGTTCCAGCAGATGGGCATTCCCGTGCTGGGGGTGGTGGAGAACATGAGTTGGTTTGCTCCCCCCGAGCTGCCCGAGCAGCGTTACGCCATTTTTGGCAGTGGTGGTGGGCGCCAACTGGCCGATGAAAGCCAGGTGCCATTGCTGGGCCAAATCCCGATCGAACTGCCGGTGCAACAGGGGGGAGACAGTGGCCGCCCTGTCACGATCAGCCAGCCAGACAGTGTCACTGCGGCAGTCTTCAAGAACCTGGCCAGCGGCCTGATAGCTGCGCTCAAGATCTGACCCGATGCCCACCTACCAGGGGACCCGAGCCACGCGACTGGGAGCCAAAGCGCGGGGCCAGCGGCGACAACGGATTCGTTTTGATCCGGTTCTCTGGGGAATTCCGGTCTTTTTGACCCTGCTCGCTGGTGTTCTGATCGCCAGTACCCAACGTCAATCACCGTTGGCCGACTGGGAAAACCACTGGATCACCGCCGTGGTGGCCATCGGCGCAGCCGTGGGCCTCTCCCGGGTTGCGCTCAAGCATCTGCAGCAACTGCTGCTGCCGGTCTACATCGCGACTCTGGTGAGTTTGCTGGCGGTGAAGCTGGTGGGCACCAGCGCCCTGGGGGCCCAGCGCTGGATCTCGATCGGCGGCTTCAATATCCAGCCATCGGAGTTCGCCAAGCTCGCCGCCATCCTGTTGCTGGCTGGAATCCTGGCCAAGCACCCGATCGAGCGCCCGGTGGATCTGCTGCGCCCGATGGCTGTGATCTCGGTGCCCTGGGCGATGGTGTTCATCCAGCCCGATCTCGGCACATCCCTGGTTTTTGGCGCCGTGCTGCTGGCGATGCTCTATTGGGCCGGCCTGCCACTGGAGTGGCTGGTTCTGTTGATCTCGCCGCTACCCACAGCCCTGATCGCTGGTCTCTTCCCCTGGGGATTAATCCCTTGGGGTGCCCTATTGGTGCTGCTGGCCTGGCGCAGCCTGCCCTGGAAAGCCATCGCCGTGGTGGCGACCCTGGCCATCAATGGGATCTTTGCCTGGATCACCCCCCTGCTCTGGGAGCACGGACTGAAGGACTATCAGCGCGATCGCCTCATCCTGTTTTTGGATCCCACCAAAGACCCCCTTGGTGGCGGTTACCACCTGCTGCAAAGCACCGTTGGCATTGGCTCTGGGCAAATTTTCGGCACCGGTTTGATGCAGGGTCAGCTCACCAAATTGCAGTTCATTCCTGAGCAACACACCGACTTCATCTTCAGCGCCTTGGGCGAAGAGGCCGGGTTCATCGGTTGCGTTGTGGTCTTGGTGGCCTACCTCGTTTGGGCCTGGCGACTGCTGCAAATCGCGGGTCAAGCCCGCAGTGATTTCGAGTCGCTGGTGGTGATCGGCGTGCTGGCGATGGTGATGTTCCAGGTGGTGATCAACATCAACATGACCATCGGCCTGGGCCCTGTGACGGGCATCCCCCTGCCCTGGCTTAGTTATGGGCGCTTTGCCCTGCTGGTGAATTTCATGGGCATTGGCCTGGTGGCCTCCGTTGAGCGAGAGGCCCGGCGGGCTCGCATGCGTTTGAAGTGAGCGCCAACGATTCCCTGCAGACGCTGCGGCAACGCCTGGCAGCAGGGGTTCCCGCCTCAGGCGGCGATGACGCCAGTGCCAGGCGCCAGTGGTGGGCAGCGCTCACGGTTGTGCAGGAGCTGCTGCTGGAGCAGGGCTGCCAGCAGGGGCTGTGGCTGGCAGCGCCACTTCCTGCCTTGCATGAACCCCTGCTCATTAGCCGCTTCCATGGCTGGGTGTGGACCCCGCCGCAATGGAGTGGCCGGGCCCCCGAGCTCCCGGGCAGTGCCGCCAACAACCCAGCCAGCGAGCGCAGCCTCTGGCAGCTGCCGCTGCAAACAGGGGACGGCACCGATCCCTTGCTGCTGCTGATCACGGGCCCACTGCAAGTGGCGATGGCGCTGCATGGGAGTGGCGCCCAACGGCAGCTCTTGGTTCGTTTTGAGCAACCTTTGATCGCCGAACTGCTGCAATCGCTGGGCAATCGCTTGGCCAGCGAGCAGGGCGACGCCGCCAGCGACCTCAAGCACCAAATCCAACAACTGGGCAGCCTGGAAAATTCGCCGCAACTGGCTGAGCAGTTTTGGCCGCGCGTGGCCGTCCAATTGGCCAAGGCCACTCCGAGCCTGACCCTGGTGAGTGCCGCCAGCAACGAAACCGACGACTCCGATCAACAGCTGGGGCTGCTGGAGGCCATTGCCCATGAAGTGCGCACACCGCTGGCAACGATCCGCACCCTGATTCGCTCACTGCAAAGGCGCTCAGACCTATCTCCCCCGCTGCAAAAGCGCCTGGGACAAATCGACCACGAATGCAGTGAGCAGATCGATCGCTTTGGCTTGATTTTTCAGGCGGCCGAACTGCAGCGCCAACCCAGCCAACAGCGGGCCCTGGCGCGGACCGATCTAGGCGCCTTACTGCCCGGGCTCGAGCAGATCTGGCAACGCCAACTGCAGCGGCGTGATCTGACCCTGGAGCTGGAGCAACCCGAGCAGCTGCCTGCGGTAATGAGCGATCCGGTGTTGCTCGAATCGATGCTGATTGGCCTGATGGACCGCTTTAGCCGCGGACTGCGCCGGGGCGAGAGTGTTCGGGTTGAGCTGGCCTCAGCAGGTGAGCAGCTCAAGCTGCGCTTCAGCGGCGGGCGCGATGACGACGACAGCCCCGGCGACACCGCCAGCGTGGGTCCGGTACTGAGCTGGGACCCAGCCACCGGCAGCCTGCAACTCAGTCAAGCCGCCACCCAGAAGCTGTTCAGCAGCCTTGGCGGGCGCCTCACCGAACGACCTGGCAGCAGCCTGACGTTGTATTTGCCCCTCGCCAATGTTGAAGGCTGTGAAGAGAACGGCGCCTGAAGCAGGCAGATCGCAGATGAGTGCTAGCTTCCAGCCATACCTAACCAAGTGGCTTAATGTCCACGGCATCCACTCTCAGCGGCCAGCTCCCGCAGTTCATTGGCAGCACCGGCGGCCTTCTGAACGCTGCTGAAACCGAAGAGAAGTACGCGATCACCTGGAACAGCGACTCAGCTCAGGCCTTTGAGTTGCCCACCGGTGGTGCCGCGATGATGAACTCTGGCGAGAACATCATGTACTTCGCGCGCAAAGAGCAATGCCTGGCTCTGGGCACCCAGCTGCGCACCCAATTCAAGCCCCGGATCGAGGACTACAAGATCTACCGGATCTACCCCGGTGGTGACATGGAATTCCTACACCCAGCCGATGGTGTGTTCCCTGAGAAGGTGAACGAAGGTCGCCCAATGGTGGGCCATAACCCCCGCCGGATCGGCCAAAACACCAATCCCTCCACGATCAAGTTCAGCGGCCGCAACACCTTCGACAGCTGAATCAACGGCGCTTGGCGCCACATCCTTTAGAAAGGCGGGTCGAACGACCCGCCTTTTTTTCTGCCAAGCCCTGTGATGGCCAGTCCCGATCCGACTACCAACTTCGAGCCGCTGTGGCGGCGTTGGCCGGCGGACCTGGACACGCCGCTGAGCACCTGGCTCAAGGTGGGCCAGGGCCGCCCCTATGGCGTTTTGCTGGAGTCGGTCGAGGGCGGAGAGCATCTAGGCCGCTGGAGTTTTGTCGCCAGCGACCCTCTTTGGGTGCTGAGTGTGCGCGGCGATCAAGCCTGGCTGGAACACCGCGATGGGCGCCGGGAATCGCTCCAAGGCGACCCCTTTGAACTGCTGCGCCAACGCCTCGCCCCCTACAAAAGCGCCCCAATCCCTGGGCTTCCACCAGTGGGTCAGTTGTTTGGCTTCTGGGGTTACGAACTCATCCACTGGGTCGAGCCCAGTGTTCCGGTGCATCCCCGCAGCGATGACGACCAGCCCGATGGCTGCTGGATGTTCTGCGACACCTTGCTGGTGTTTGACCAGGTGCGGCGCCAAGTGACGGCTGTCGCTTACGCCGATCACAGCCAAAACGACGATCAAGCAGCCGCCAGAGCGGCGGCTGAACAGCGGCTGGATGCCCTGGAAACCCAATTGCAGCAGCCCCTACCGGCGGGCCTGACGCCACTGGCCTGGAAAGAGCAAGACGCCCAATCGCTCAAGGTGGTCAGCAACACCTCCCAGAGCGCCTTTGAAGACGCTGTCCGCCAAGCTCGCGACCACATCGGCGCCGGTGATGTCTTCCAACTGGTGCTGTCGCAACGCTTGGAGGCGGAGGTCAGCCACGACCCCTTCGATCTGTACCGCAGTCTGCGGATGGTGAACCCATCGCCCTACATGGGGTTCTTCAGCTTCAACGGCTGGCATCTGATTGGCTCCAGCCCCGAGGTGATGGTGAAAGCCGACCCCCAAGACGATGGACGGGTGGTGGCCTCCCTGCGGCCGATCGCTGGAACCCGTCGCCGCGGCAGCACAGCCGCCGAAGATCAAGCCCTCGAAGCGGAGCTGCTCGCCGATCCCAAAGAACGGGCCGAGCACGTGATGTTGGTGGATCTCGGCCGCAATGACCTGGGCCGGGTCTGCCAGCCCGGCAGCGTTGCGGTCAAGGAGCTGATGCTGATTGAGCGCTATTCCCACGTGATGCACATCGTCTCCCAGGTGGAAGGCGATCTGCAGCCGCAGCACGATGTTTGGGATCTCCTGCGGGCGTCCTTCCCCGCAGGCACCGTCAGCGGAGCACCCAAGATTCGGGCCATGCAGCTGATCCATGAATTGGAACCCGATGCCCGCGGCCCCTACTCAGGGGTCTATGGCTCGATGGACCTCTGTGGTGCCCTCAACACCGCCATCACCATCCGCACGATGGTGGTGCAACCCGGAGACAACGGGAGTTGGCGGGTGCAGGTGCAAGCCGGAGCCGGCGTTGTGGCCGACTCTCAGCCGACCGCCGAGCACGAGGAAACCCTCAACAAAGCCCGCGGCATGCTCAAGGCCCTGGCTTGCCTCGAGCCAGGCCAACAGCCATGAGCCAAAGCTTGCTCAAGGGCTTTGAAGTGGAGATGTACACCGGCCGCCCCGACGGCACGGTGGTGGGCTGCTCCAGCGAAGCTGCCGCGGCCATCGACGGGATCGTCACCGAGCCCGACCGCCGCAACCTGGAATACATCACACCGCCTGAAGCCTCCTATGCAGCGCAGCTCCAGCACTTGCTGGAGCCTCGCCAGCGCCTACGCCAGTGGTTGCAACAGCGTCAGCTCACCTTGCTGCCGGGGAGCAGCCTGAGCCTTGGCAACAGCCAACACTTTGAGCGCTCCAATCCCGACAACCCTTATCACCAGTTCATCGAGGACAGCTACGGCACCCGTGTGGTGACCGCCAGCGTTCACATCAACTTTGGTCTGGAGAGCAGCGAAACGATCATGGCGGCCTGCCGGCTGCTGCGCTGCGAAGCCGCACTGCTGCTGGCCCTCAGTGCCAGCTCCCCGTTCCTTGATGGCCAAGCCACAGGGGCCCACTCCCAACGCTGGCGGCAATTCCCCATCACCCCACAGCAGGTGCCGCTGTTTGAAAACCATCAGCACTACATCGATTGGATGCATACCCAGCTGGAACAACAGCAGATGCGCAACGTGCGTCACTTCTGGGGATCGGTGCGTCCCAATGGACCGGAGCGACCGCAGCAGCTCAATCGCGTCGAGCTGCGGGTCTGCGATTTGGTGAGTGATCCGCGCGATCTACTCGCCATCACTGCGTTTGCGGAATTGCGGCTGCTGCAACTGATCAATCGGGGCCAGAGCGAAGATCCCCTATTCAGCAGTGAGCTGAGCGCAGCAGAGCTGGCTGAGCTGGCCGACCACAACGACCAGCAAGCCGCCCTGACCAGCCTGGATGCTGAGCTGCGCCACTGGCGCGATGGCCGCTCCATCAGCGCGCGGCAGTGGATCCAAGACCAACTTCAAGACCTCAACGCCTGGGCAGACCAACAGCCCGCCATGGCCTGGCTTGATCGCCTGCCAGCACTGCTCGAGCGCGGCAACACCGCCATGCAATGGCTGCAGCGCCAGCAGAGCGGTGAGAGCATCTCCGCCATCCTCAGCGCGGATATTGCGGCCCTAGCGGCCCTTGAGCAGGACTTGCTGATGGACGGTTTGGGATGATCGAAACGTCTTCCACTGCTTCGACCTCGCGCATGCCGGCTTCGCAGACCGAGACAGTCCAGCCCGTCGGTCGCCGCACGCTGCGTCAGCTGAACGAACGCTTGGAGCTGGTCGAAGAGCTGTGGGGCAACGTGCTGCGCAGCGAATGCCCGCCTGAGCAGGCCGCACGAGTGCTTCAGCTCAAGCAGCTCTGCCGCGAAGACGAGACCTCCGATCAGATCATCGACCTGATCGTGGCGATGGATCTCTCGGAAGCGATCGCTGCTGCCAGGGCTTTTTCCCTCTATTTCCAACTGGTCAACATCCTCGAGCAGCACATCGAGGAAGACCGCTACCTGGCCACGATGAGCCAGGACAACATCGCGGAAGCCGCGATCAGCGACACCCTCAATGGCCACCTGGCCAACCACGACCAGCCCGCCACCTTCCAGCGGCTGTTCCAGCGGCTGCGCGCCCTCAATGTGCCCCCCGGGCTACTCGAGCCCCTGCTGCGGGAGCTTGATGTGCGGCTGGTGTTTACCGCGCACCCCACCGAGATTGTTCGCCACACGGTGCGCCACAAGCACCGCCGCGTCGCCCATCTGATTCAGCGCCTGGAAGGGTTGAACGACGAAAACGACAGCTTTGATGATCGCCAGGGGTTGCGCCAGCAGCTGCTCGAAGAGATCCGCGTCTGGTGGCGCACCGATGAACTGCATCAGTTCAAACCATCGGTGCTCGATGAGGTGGATTACGCCCTGCACTTCTTCCAGCAGGTGCTGTTCCAGGCGATGCCACTGCTGCATGAACGCATCCGCAAGGCACTGAAGGACTCCTATCCCGATGTGACACCGCCGGAAGACGGGTTCTGCACCTTCGGCTCATGGGTGGGCTCCGACCGCGATGGCAACCCCTCGGTCACACCGGAGATCACCTGGCGCACCGCCTGTTACCAGCGCCAGTTGATGCTGGAGCGCTACCTGAGCTCGGTGCGCAACCTGCGCAACCAGCTGAGCATTTCCATGCAATGGAGCCAGGTGAGTCCGGCACTGCTGGAGTCCCTCGAGATGGACCGGCTGCGGTTCCCGGAGATCTACGAAAAACTGGCGGCTCGCTACCGCCTTGAGCCCTACCGGCTGAAGCTCTGCTACGTGCTGCAGCGCCTGGAGCTCACCCACGAGCGCAACGCGCAACTGTCTGAATTGGGCTGGGAATCTCCCCTCAGCGCCACCGAACCGGAGGAACAGACCCTCAGCAGCAGCCTGACCCCACAGCAGGAGCTGCACTACAGCACCTACCAGGACTTCCGAAGTGATCTGGAACTGGTTCGCACCAGCCTGGAAGCCACCGGCTTGAGCTGCGAACCGCTGAATCGCCTGCTCAGCCAGGTGCAGATCTTTGGGTTCTGTCTGGCCTCCCTCGATATTCGCCAGGAGAGCACCCGCCATAGCGAAGCCCTTGCCGAGCTCACCCGCTACCTGCAACTACCTCAGGACTATGAGGCCATGGAGGAGCCTCAGCGGGTGGAGTGGCTGCTGGAGCAGCTGCAAACCAGGCGGCCACTGATTCCCACCGGTCCGCTTTGGAGTGATGCCACGGCGGAAACCTTTGCCGTCTTCCAAATGCTGCGGCGGCTCCAGGAGGAATTTGGGCAGCGGATTTGCCGCACCTATGTGATCTCCATGAGTCACACGGAGTCGGATCTGCTGGAGGTGCTGCTGCTAGCCAAAGAGGCCGGCTTGGTGGATCCGGTGGAAGGCACCACACGCCTGCAGGTGATTCCACTGTTTGAAACGGTGGAAGACTTGCGCTGCGCCCCTGAGGTGATGGGCGCTGTGATGGCTCGCCCCTTCTACAAGCGACTGCTCGCCAACGAGGAGGTGCCGCTGCAGGAGGTGATGCTCGGCTACTCCGATAGCAACAAAGACTCCGGCTTCCTCTCCAGCAACTGGGAAATCCACCGGGCCCAAATCGCCCTGCAATCGCTGTGCAGTGAGCACAACATCAGCCTGCGCATCTTCCACGGACGCGGCGGCTCGGTGAGCCGTGGTGGTGGCCCGGCGTATCAAGCGATCCTGGCCCAGCCGAGCGGCACCCTCAAAGGCCGGATCAAGATCACCGAACAAGGGGAGGTGCTGGCCTCGAAGTACGCCCTGCCGGAACTAGCGCTCTACAACCTCGAGACGGTAACCACCGCTGTGCTTCAAAACAGCTTGCTCTCCAGTGGCGTGGACGACACCCCCAGCTGGAATGAGCTGATGGAACGGCTGGCTTCACGCTCGCGTCAGCACTACCGCGCCCTGGTGCATGAGCACCCGGATCTGGTGGCCTTCTTTGAGCAGGTCACCCCGATTGAAGAAATCAGCAAGCTGCAAATCAGCTCGAGGCCGGCACGGCGCCGCACGGGCGCCCGGGATCTGTCCTCACTGCGGGCCATTCCTTGGGTGTTCGGCTGGACCCAAAGCCGCTTCCTGCTGCCCAGCTGGTTTGGTGTGGGCGCCGCCATCCGCGAGGAATTGGGTGACGACGGTGAGCAGCTCGACACCCTGCGCACCCTCTACCAGCGCTGGCCCTTCTTCCGCATGCTGATCAGCAAGGTGGAGATGACCCTGGCGAAGGTGGACCTGTCCTTGGCGAAGTACTACGTCGACTCCCTTGGCAGTGCTGACCGCGCCGATGCCTTCCAAGAGATCTTCGCCACCATCGCTGCCGAGTACAGCCTCACCAAGGAGCTGGTGCTCAAGATCACCGGCCATGAACGACTGCTCGATGGCGACCCACCGCTGCAACTCTCGGTGGAGTTGCGCAATCGGACGATCGTGCCCCTGGGCTTTTTGCAAGTGGCCCTGCTGCGGAGGCTCCGCAACCAGAACCGCCAGCCCCCCATGAATGAATCCGATCTGAGCGATACGCGCACCTACAGCCGGGGTGAGCTGCTGCGCGGTGCCTTGCTCACCATCAACGGAATTGCCGCTGGCCTGCGCAACACCGGTTGAGGCAGCAGCGATGATGCCTTACTTCCGCAGTCAGCCGCCGGCCCCTCGCCTGCCTGAAGGGTTTGTCTTGGTGATGGAAGATCAGCCCGCTGATGCACCCGCGGTCAACCGTTTCTTGCAGCAATGCGGCGCTCCGGTGCGCAGCGACAACACCATTGCCCGAGCCTTGCAAGCCAGTGCCTGGACCGTGCGGCTGCTGCGCAACGACCAGCTGGTGGGATTTGTGCGCGTGACCAGTGATCAAGCCCTCAACGCCAATCTTTGGGATCTGGGCGTTGTGCCCGACGAGCCGCAGGCCAAACGACTGCTGGCTGTGTTGGTGCACGCAGCTTTAAGCCGTCTGCGCAAAGAGCTCCCCGGTTGCAGCATTTCGCTGGCCTCACCACCGCAAGCCATTGAGGTGCTGGAGACGTTTGACTTCATTACGGACCCCAATGGGATCCGTGCCATGGGCCTGGATCTTTAGCGAAAGACCAGAGGAAAAGGCTCACGAGCATGGAGGGACTCGAACCCCCGACATTCAGAACCGGAATCTGACGCTCTATCCAACTGAGCTACATGCCCTCATTGCTTACGTTAGCTGCTGAGTGGCCCTGCCCCCATCCTTCTCCACCGCCTGGAGCTGAGCCGTTTTCGCAACTATGCGGAGCTGCATCTGGAGCTGGATGCGCCGCGGCTGCTGGTGCTCGGCAATAACGGCGAGGGCAAGTCCAACCTGCTGGAAGCTGTTGAGCTGCTGGCCAGCCTGCGCTCCCACCGCTGCAGCCAAGATCGCGATCTGATCCAACGCGGGGAGACCAGCAGCAGGCTCAAAGCCTGGGTGGGAGAGGAAGCCACCGATGAGTTGGCGATCGAACTCAGGCGCCAAGGGGGGCGCCGGGTTCAGCGCAACGGAAAGCTGCTGGAGCGCCACGCTGATCTGATTGGGCCGCTGCGCTGCGTTGGATTCAGTGCCCTCGATCTGAGCTTGGTGCGCGATGAACCAGCGGGCCGGCGCGATTGGCTCGACCGCGTCGTGCAACAACTCGAACCCGTCTACGGCGAATTGCTGAGCCGCCACGGACGGCTCCTGCGGCAGCGCTCACAACTGCTCAAACGCCAACTCAGCAACCGCGATGAGTTGTTGGATGCCTTTGACCACCAGTTGGCGGTGATCGGAACTCGCCTGCATCGTCGCCGCCACCGCGCCCTCAAACGGCTGGAACCCTTGGCTGCCCCTTGGCAAGAACGGCTCAGTGGCGGACGCGAACAGCTGCAACTGCTCTACCAACCCGGCACCCAGCTCAACGGCGACGAAGACGAGCATGTGTGGCAGCAATGCCTGCTGAATCAACTGCAAGAACAACGGCCGCAGGAGGCCCGTTTGGGGTATTGCAGCGTTGGGCCCCAACGGGATGACGTGGCCCTGCTGCTCGGGGGGGAGCCGGCACGTCGGCTCGGCTCCGCAGGCCAGCAACGCTGCCTTGTGCTCGCGCTCAAGCTGGCCGAACTGGAGCTGGTCACCAGCCTCAGTGGGGTGCCGCCCCTGCTACTGCTCGACGATGTCTTGGCCGAACTGGACCCCCAACGGCAACAACTGCTGCTGGAGGCCGTTGGCGAAGGCCATCAATGTTTGGTGAGTGCCACGCACCTGCAAAGTTGCGTAGCCGACTGGCAGCAACGGGCGCAGCTGGTGGAAGTCAGGGCTGGGGCTGTTCTTCCTGCGGCGTAAGCACCGGAGCAGCCTGCTGCTCAGCTGGCGGCGAGGAGAAGCCAAGGAACGCCAACACCGTGCCGCCGACAGCCACGCCTGCAACCAACAAAATCAACAGCAGCTCCCCAACGGTCAACCCAGCGGTGGTGGCAGAGGTGCGGCGGTTGTTGGCTATTGGCAACACAATTTTGCGCTGAGCTGGAGGTAAGGTTATTAGCTCTTTTGTCTGCCCGATTCAATTGGCACAACCCTCAGTTCTGCACCCTGATCCAGGACGCCTCTCGAGCACCTCCCCCAACACGCAGCCTGTCCCCATGGACATGGTGGGAAAACACTGCATTCTCGAGCTCTACGACTGCGACTCCAGCAAGCTCGACGACGAAGTCTTTCTCAGAAGCGCCATCACCCAAGCAGCCGAACGGGCTGGCGCCACACTTCTGAATCTCATCACCCACCAATTCCAGCCCCAAGGCGTAACGGGCCTGGCCCTGCTGGCGGAATCCCACATCTCAATCCACACCTGGCCTGAAGCGGGATATGCCGCTGTGGATGTGTTCACCTGTGGTGACCACACCATGCCGGAGAAAGCATGCGCCGTGCTCAGTGAAGAGCTGGGCTCAGGCCACCAAAGCTTGCGCAGCTTCCGGCGCCGTACCCCCGCCAGCCTGGTGGACAGTGAGCGTCAGACGTCGGTGCCGATTGGCTGAAGGGAGCGGTTGAGCTTGCCGCTCACCAACCCTTCCAAATCCAAGCTCACGGCGGTGAATCCCAGTTGTAGGAAGACTTGCACCAACTCCTGGCGCAAGTCTTCCTGCATCAGCTCCGCCAACCGCGCGGCCGGCACTTCAATGCGGGCGGCCTCCCCTTGGGAGCGAACCCGCACTTGATCAAAGCCCCGCTGTTGCAACCAGCGTTCGGCTTGGGCCACCCGGGTGAGGCGCGATGCCGTGATGCCTTCGCCATAGGGGAACCGAGAGGCCAAACAAGGCTGCGCTGGCTTATCCCACCAGGGAAATCCCAACGCTTTCGAGAAGCGCCGCACCGACGCCTTATCAATCTGCAGCTCCGCAAGAGGTGAGCAAACACCTGCTTCGCGGGCGGCATCAATGCCGGGGCGATGGTCGCCGAGATCATCGTGGTTGACGCCATCGAGCACCTGCGCGCCCGCGGCCGCGCGGCTGATCTCAGCGAGATGGCGGTGCAACTCGCGTTTGCAGGCGTAGCAGCGATCCGTGGGGTTGGTGGCATACGCCGGATCCTGCAGCTCAGCGGTCAACACCTCCTGGTGGGCGATCCCTAGCCATTGGGCTTGAAGCCTGGCTTCCTCCCGCAAGTGAGGCGCCAAAGCCGGTGAAATACCCGTGACGGCTAGGGCTGCTTCAGCCAGTTGCTCCTGGGCAATCGCGGCCACAAGCGCGCTATCGACACCGCCGGAATAGGCCACGCAAACACGGCCAAATTGGCGAATCCGTTGCCTGAGCCGATCGAGCTGGCCTTGATCCGCTGCGGTTAGTGATTCCAGCTGCCGAAACACCACAGGAGCCTGCTGGTCAGATCAGGCTAGTGACTTGGGGATTGGGCTGGTCGGGCGGAGCGCAACGGGCCAACAACGCACTCGCCAATGCCGGGAAGACGAGCACGGTGGCCATCGCCGCAGCAATCAGCAAGGTGGCAAACGACATCTCAATCACCCCTTGGCGTTCCGCCAACACCACCACAGCCAAAAGCAGCGGCAACTGGGTGGCGATATCCAGCCCCAAGGCGAGGCGGGCCCGGACATCAGGCAGGTGCTTGCGGGTCATCACCACCACTGGCACCCCGCGCACCAGCAGCATCAACAGCATCAAGCAGGGGATCCAAACCAAGCGTCGGGGCTCTGCCAGCACCGGTTCAAAGTCGAGGCTCATGCCCGTGACAACAAAGAAGATCGGCACCAAGAAGCCAGCGCCCACACCATCAATGCGGGCCTGCAATTTGTGCCAAATGTCGGCGTTGGTGCTGAAGCGAAGCAACACCCCAGCCACCAAGGCGCCCAGCACAGCATCAATATTGAGCAGATGGGCCAGCGCCACCATGGCCACCAACAAGCCAATGGCATAGCGCATGGGCAGTTGGGAGCTGCCATCCATGGTGCGCACCAACAAACGATTGAGGCTGCCGCGGTAATACGCCGCCACCCCCATCAACGCTAAGGCAATCAGCAAATACCCCAGAAAGTGAAGCAGGGTGAAGCCCATCTGTGAGCGGCGGCCCTCAAGGATGCTCAGCAAAACGATCGGCACCACCTCTCCAATTCCGGCGTGCACCATCACCAACGAGCGATAGGCCTTCGGCAACAGCTCGCGATCCCGCAGCAGGGGCTGCACCATCCCCATTGAGGTGGTGATCACCGCCAGTGACACCCAAGGCAAGGCTTGATGGGAAATTTCACCAAGCACGATCAAGAGCCCAGCAACCATTAGGGCCAGGGGAATCGACAACAGCCAACTGGTCAGACCAAGGCGCAGTCCACCAGACAAAAAGGCCTTGGGATCGAGCTCAAACCCAGCCTGAAGAAATAGAAATCCCAGGCCCAGATTGGACAGCAATTCCAATGCCGACCCTGGTTGATCAAAGTTGAACCCATGGGGGCCCAATACAGCACCTAGAGCTATCTCGAGGACTGACGTTGGCAGTCGCAGCCAAGGCAATGTTGCGGAAATCCAAGCAACAACCGCAATCGCCACAAACAACAGAGCTTGGTGCTCAAGAGGCATCAAAATAATCGGCCCCGAATATCAGCCAAGAGCTCCCGAAGAAGAACTCCAAGGTCAATCAAGTTTCTGTAAAACAATCTCGCAATTACCACTCATTTTAACCTTCCATTTCTGGTTCTCTTTAATCGCATCAAACTCATACAGCGGTCGATCAATCTCCTTATCAGTCACAAAAAAGCCTTGACCGCGCAACACATCAGCGCAGGCAGAAAGCCCTTGTTTTGTCAGCTCGGCTGCTCCAGCAGACACCGCGACGGGAGCGTTGGCAGGCATCGGCGCAGGGGCCTGGGCGGGTGCTGGTTGAGGAGCGGGAGCCATCGCTTTGGGAGAGGGCTGATTACAGGCCGCCAACAAGGCCACTGGGCTCAGCAATCCCAGCAAGGTCAAGCGCTTCATCCATGCGGCCAATCGCAGTCCAAGTAGTACGAAATCAGGGCTTAACCAAAAGCGTTGTTAACCATCTCTGCAGGTCCTCAAGCCCACAGCTACTGACGATCCAGAGCACCTGGACATCCCAGCTGTTTTTGATGCAAGGAGGATCAAAAAACACGGCAAGCCCCAAGAGGCCCGCTTAGGCTCGCTGGGCCAACCCAGGTCATCGACAAAGGGCGCTGTGACAGCAACCACCGGCCGGGGCATCGGCATTCGCACAGCAGCCGGTGGCGACGAGCGCCTGCGCGGTCAACTGCACGTCTACGACGGAGAGGGCAAAGGCAAAAGCCAGGCCGCCCTTGGCGTGGTGCTGCGCACCATTGGTCTTGGCATCTGCGAGAAAAAGCGCACCCGCGTTTTGCTGCTGCGCTTTCTCAAAGGGCCAGGCCGGGCCTACGCCGAAGACTCCGCCATTGAGGCGCTGCAACAGGGTTTCCCCCATCTCATCGACCAGGTCAGAACTGGCCGCGCCGACTTCTTCACTGCCGATGAAGTCACCCGTTTTGACCGCCAAGAAGCGCAGCGGGGCTGGGATATCGCCAAAGGGGCTCTCGCCAGTGCCCTCTATTCGGTGGTGGTGCTCGATGAGCTCAACCCCCTGCTCAACCTGGGGCTGCTCGATGAAGAAGACGTGGTGCGCACCTTGGCGGCCAAGCCACCGGGCCTTGAGGTGATTGCCACCGGCCGCGGAGCTCCGCGCTCCTTGGTCAACCTGGCCGATCTGCACTCTGAGATGCGGCCCCATCTCCACGAGGGGCCCAGCCAGCTGGGCATGGAGGGCATCGAGATTTACACCGGTGAAGGCAAGGGCAAATCCACTAGTGCCCTGGGCAAAGCGCTGCAAGCCATCGGCAAAGGCATCAGCCAAGACAAGAGCCACCGCGTGCTGATCCTGCAGTGGCTCAAAGGCGGCAAGGGCTACACCGAGGACAGCGCGATTGCAGCGCTGCGCGAGAGCTATCCCCACCTGGTGGATCACCTGCGCTCCGGCCGTGATGCCATCGTCTGGCGCGGTCAGCAGCAGCCAATCGACTACGTGGAAGCCGAACGGGCCTGGGAAATCGCCCGCGCTGCCATTGCCAGCGGGCTCTACAAAACGGTGATCCTCGACGAACTCAATCCAACGGTGGACCTCGAGCTGCTGCCCGTCGAACCGATCATGCAAACCCTGTTGCGCAAACCACGCGACACCGAGGTCATCATCACGGGCCGCTGCAAAAACCTGCCGGCTTACTTCGATCTAGCCAGCGTTCACTCCGAGATGGTCTGCCACAAGCACTACGCCGAACGCGGCGTCGACCTCAAACGGGGCGTCGATTACTAAACGCCAAGGTTCTGTCACATCTGAGCGGCTCCCTAGTAACACCCTGGCCACGACTTTGAGCAACGCTCTTCTGATGCGCGTTGCTCTCTCCCTGCTTGCCGTTCTCGGTGTTGGTGTCAGCTCAGCTACACCAGCCCACAGCCGCAACTGGCAGGCCATCGATGCGCTGCGTCAACGCCTTGAGGCCAAGGGCGCTCGCGTCGTTCAGCGGGACTGCAACTCCCTACCCAGGGTGCAGGGGTTGTATCACCGGCCCAGCGATCAAATCGTGATCTGCCGGGTCCACCAGAACCCGGCGGCGGTGTGGGACACCTTGGCCCACGAAGCCGCCCACCGCATGCAGGCCTGCTACGGCCGCTCGCTGACCCGACCAGCCCTGCATCGCCAAATGGCTCGCACCCTGGCTCGGCGCTATCCGCAGGAGTTGGCCTCCCTGCAGCTCTACCCGGCCTCGCGCCGGCTCTCCGAGCTGGAGGCGCGTTACACCGCCAAGCTCAACCCGGACCAGGTGTTGAGCCTCTTCCAGCGTTACTGCGGTTGACCTCGATCCATGCCCACCATGCGTTTTCTGCCCGTTCTGCTCACCCCGGCGCTGTGGCTTCCAGCCCAGGCCATGGCCATGCCTCAAGAAGCCGCCGTTGATTTAGCCCTTGGCTATTGCCTGCATTCCGAGGGACGGGCCACCCAAATGCAGTCCTACCGCTTTGTGCAGGCGTTGGGTGCCAAGCAGGGTTGGCCCAGTGGTTGGTACCAACAGATTCGTCCCAATCAAATCCAAGCCGCCATCAACAACGCCGGTGGCTGCGGCCGGTTGCTGCAGCGCGCCTCTGGCGGGCAGCCGCTGCAACGGCAACCCCAGGTGGTGCAGCGGGCTCCACAACCTGGTTCACGCAGTGCCGCCGAAGGCTTTGGCCTGGCGCCCTATCGCTAAACGCTGGCCTGCGCTGAGTGGTTGAAAAAGCGGCGGTAATCCGGATCGCGCTCCAACAGATCCAAAAAGCGGTCACGGTCGAGCCTGAGCAAAAGACCTTCTCCGCGCGCCCGCACCGTGACCGCCCGCGGCCTGTCCTCCAGCAGTCCGGCATCGCCAAAGAAATCCCCTTCTTCCACAACCCCTTGCTTGATGGGCACTCCGCCCCAGAGATCGTCTTGAAGCACCTCCAGGGTGCCGGCCACCACCACATAAAAACTGTCGGGTGGATCGCCCTCACGAAACACCTCTTCCCCAGGCCGCACCCGCTCGCTCACAAACTCTGCTGCCAGCCAGCGCAGGACAGCCTTCTCCACCCCATGGAAGAGGGGAATCGAGGCAAGACGGTCGGCCGTAATGCGCACCCGATGGCTGGCGCTGATGTCGAAGCCACTCATCTGCCGGTGCCAGAAGTTGGCGTAGAGGCCGCCTTCGGCCAGCAGCGCGTTGTGATGTCCCAGCTCAACAACCCGCCCATCGGCGATCACCGCCACCTGATCCATCGCCGCGGCCGCCCGCAGCCGGTGCAAGACCGATACAACCGTGCGCCCTTGGCCTAAGCGCGCCAAGGTGCGATTGATGGCCTCTTCCGTTCCAGGATCCAGAGCACTGGTGGCCTCATCGAGCAGCAGCAGCTTGGGGTCGCGAACGATCGCGCGGGCGATCGCAATGCGTTGACGCTGGCCGCCTGACAGCCGCCCGCCGCCAGGGCCAACCACGGTGTTCAAGCCCTCGGGCAAGCTCGCCACAAAGCTGCCCAACTCGGCCGCTTCGGCAGCTGCCGCCACCTCGGCATCACTGGCCTCAAGCCGCCCCAGACGAATGTTGTCGGCAATGCTGAGATCAAACAAATCGCTCTCTTGGGGCACCAGCGCCACCTGATGCAGCCACTGCTCACGGCCCGTGCTGTTGAGATCGATGCCATCGACTTTGAGGCTCCCAAACTGGGGCTGCAGCTGGCGCAGCAACAACCGCAGAACGGTGCTTTTGCCGCCACCGCTGGGGCCCACCAGCGCTAAGGAACTGCCGGCGGGGATGGTCAAACAGAGGTCGGTCAAACCGCCACCGTCTGGGTAGCGGAACTGAACTTGATCGAGCACCAACCCCTGGCTGAGCGGCGGCGGCGCTGGCAAGACGCTGGCGGCCTGGGCGCATTGCGCGCTGGCCTGCTGCAACTGCTGTTGCAGCAGATCCAAGGCGGTGCTGCCCGCTTGCAGCGGCAGCAGGGAGCTGCCGAGCTGCCACATGCCGCTCACCATTGCTGTGGCAATGCCCATGGACGCCACCAACTGGCCAACACTCAGCTGGCCGGCGAGCATCAACCAACAGCCCAAGGCAAAGACGCTGACCAAGGTCAGCAACGCCGAGGCCGTCAGGGCGGCGCTCTGCACCCCCGACACCATGCCGACGCGGCGGGCCGCGCGCATCAGGGCGCCATTACCAGCAGCGAATCCCTCACTGGTGCTGGCTTTCAAGCCAAACAAATCCACCACTTCGCGGCCGCGCAGGCGCTCCGCGGCATAGGCCAGCAGCAGCGCTGCACGGCTCACCCGCTGCTGCTCACGCCTGGCCAAGGCGGGAGTAAAGGCCACCTGAGAGAGGAGCAGCAACGGGGTCAACACCACCGCCACCAGGGCCAAGCGCCAGTCGGTTTGCAGCAGCAGCAACACCCCCAGCAGGATCTGCGCCACGGTCCAAATGAACAGCGGAAGCTGCACCACCACCACGTTTTCCAGGGTGGGAATTTGCTGGGTCAGCAGCGCTTGTTCATCACCGGGAGTCCAGCGGCGATCCAGCGGTTGCTCGAGCAGGTGATTGAACAAGCGCTGGCGAAAGTCCGTGCCGAGCCGACTGCCCAGGGCCGCAAACAGATTCACCGACGCCCCATTACAGGCGACTGCCACCAGCAACCAGGCGCAGGGCAACAGCAGCAGCGGCAGGATGTCGATGCCGCCTTGATCGGCCAGAACCCGGTCGATCACCAGCTGCAACAGCACCGGGATCCCCACCATCAGCAAGGGATCCGGCAGCACCGTGAGCACAGCCAAGACAACACGCCAACGCTGACGGCGCAGGTGGGGCCAAAGGCGCAGGGGCAGCAGGAGAGGAAACACAGCTGCAGGCGACCATCTCCTGCTTAACCCAATCCCGGCCCGCCTGGCTCAGTAACGCTGAACCGAGGGATCAATCTCCTGGCTCCAGGCATCAATGCCGCCGGAGACGTTGGTGCCTTCGATGCCTTCGCGCTTGAGGGCAATCAAGGCCTTGGCACTGCGGCCGCCCAGCTTGCAGTGGGCGTAGAGGCGTTTGCCGGCTGTCAGCTCGCGCACCTGCTCAATCGCCGTGCCGTTTTCGATCTGATCGAGGGGCACCAACACCGCCCCGGGGATCGTGGCGATCTCGGCTTCCTGGGGCATGCGCACGTCCAGCAGCACGATGTCATCGCCGCCGGAATCGAGCAGTGTTTTGAGCTCACCAACGCTGATGGTTTCCACAGCACCTGCCTCCTCTTGACCGGGAGCGGTTCCACCCACCCCACAGAACTCCTGATAGTCGATCAGTTTGTCGATCACCGGCCGCTCGGGGCTAGGCCGCAACTTGAGCTCGCGGAAGCTCATCTTGAGGGCATCGAACAGCAGCAAACGGCCGCTGAGGGTGGTGCCGATGCCAGTGATGATCTTGACCGCTTCGGTGGCCTGGATCACCCCAATGATTCCAGGCAACACACCCACCACACCGCCTTCGGCGCAGGAGGGGACCAAGCCCGGTGGTGGCGGCTCGGGAAAGAGGTCCCGGTAGTTGGGGCTTTCAGCATCCAGGTTGAACACCGTGGCCTGACCTTCAAAACGGAAGATCGAGCCATAGACATTGGGCTTGCCGAGCAGCACGCAGGCGTCATTGACGAGGTAGCGCGTCGGGAAGTTGTCGGTGCCGTCACAAACGATGTCGTAGGGACGAATGATCTCCAGCGCGTTCTCACTGGTGAGGGCGGTCTCGTAGAGATCCACCTGACAGTGGGGATTGATTTCGTGGATGCGGGCCTTGGCCGATTCGATCTTGGGCTTACCCACCCAGCTGGTGCCATGGATCACCTGCCGCTGCAGGTTGCTGTGATCCACCACATCGAAATCCACGATGCCGAGGCGGCCGACACCAGCTGCCGCCAGATACAGCAGCAGCGGCGAGCCCAGACCACCGGTGCCGACACACAGCACCGAGGCCCCCTTGAGCCGCTTCTGGCCCTCCATACCCACTTCCGGCAGGATCAGATGCCGAGAGAAGCGGGCGATTTCGTCGGGACTGAGCTCGACGCCGCTGATATCAGGGGGAAGCATGGGGTGGATCACAAGCGCTGGAGCAACCCAGCGGATCCTCTACTTTCCCAAATGCCCGTCACCGGTGAGCTGCAAGCGCAGCGATTGGGCCTGCAAGCGGCCCTGCTCACCCTGCAGAGACCAGGCGCCCCAGGCCAATGGGGCATAACCGCGAATCAACATCAGCGCCCCGGACCAGCCCCAATTGAGGTCCTCCGCCGACGGCATCACCGGTCCGGTGGGGTGGCTATGGGCTGCTCCAAGCAGCTGCCAGTGACGATCACGGCACCAACGCTGGGCTGTCACCAACTCGGCGGGGTCAATACTGAAACGGTTGCGGCGACTTAACTCTTGGGCTTGATGCGCACCCGGCTGCCAGGCATTGAGGCAGGGCCAGACCCAGTGCACTCGACCAGGCTCGCCAAGCAGCAGGGCACACCCCTCATTGGGCCAAGCGCTGCGCAAATCGCGCTCAAGAACCATCAGCCAATGCCCATTGAGCTCCAGCAGAGCTGGTGAAACCGGTTGGGGCTCGATAACTTGACCAGCAGATTCATTTCCAACCTCCATGACGGAGACCACCGAAGTCAAAACTGAGGCGCAGGAGGTGGTCGCTGAGACGACCGCCGATGGGGGCGTCGACCTGCAAGCCAAGGCAGGCGAGTTCAAGGAGCGCTACGCCGAAGTCCTCGGCAAAATCAACACCGCTCTCGACGGCGTCGATTGGAATCAGATGGGCCGGATCGGCAAAGCCGCAGGCATCCTGATCGCCGTGATCGTGGCTCAGATCCTGATCAAAGGGGTTCTGGACACCATCAACCTGCTGCCTGTGGTTCCTGGACTGCTGGAACTGCTGGGCCTGGTGGTGGTTGGCAGCTGGAGCTGGAACAACCTGCGCACCAGCACCAAACGCGAGGAGCTAGTCCAAAGCATCACCAAACTGCGTCAGGAGTACCTGGGCTGAGGCTCAGAGCAACCGCAATAACGCCTCAACACTGCGGCGGCTCTGATCGATATAGGAGCCGCCAAACAGGTTGGCGTGATTGAGGAGATGGAAAAGGTTGTAAGCGATGAGCCGCTGCTCAGCTCCTGCTGGCAGCGGCCATTGGTCGTTGTAGGCCGCAAAAAAAGCCTCAGGCAAACCGCCAAACATTCGGGCCATGGCCAGGTCCACCTCGCGATCGCTGTAGGAAACCGCAGGGTCATAGAGGCAGGGGCGGCCATCACGAAGCACGCCCGCGTTGCCAGGCCAAAGGTCGCCATGCACCAAACATGGCTCTGGTTGGTGCTGCTCCAGCCAAGGCGGCAACATCTCCAGCAACCTCTCGCTCTGGGGCCACCACAGACCTTGGGCCTCAAGCCGCTGGAATTGATCGGCCAAACGCTGCTGGCAAAAGAACGCTCCCCAGCTGCGTTGCCAGCCTCCGCGCTGGATCCCAGCACCGATCCAACGGTCGTCATGCCAACCAAACAATCCAGGGGCGGGTGTGAGCTCCAGGCTGCGCCGATGCAGCTGGGCTAGGCCGCGACCAAGGCGCTCCCAGCCGGCGCGGTCGCCTCCAGCCAAATCGAGCCAATCGAGTACCAACAGGGCCCGCCCGCGGGCCAAACCCAGGGCCAAGGGTCTTGGCAGCACCAGGGAGTCGGCGCAGGGGATCAAGGCTTGCAAGCCTTCGGCCTCCGCTTGCAACCGCTCGATCTGATCAGCCGCAAGCCATTTGCAAAACAAGCGACCCCTGGCGTGCTCAGCACTGACCCCTTGCTGCTGCAGCCAGGACTGCAGATCAAAGCTGCTCTCGCTCAACGCCCTGAGTTCCCAGACTGTGCTGCAGCAAGCCTGGCGGAACGACCCTGAGCTCAACAGATGTGGTGGTGTTAGGGGCCGGAATCGCCGGCCTGACCGCGGCAGCGCTGCTGGCCCGTCAGGGCTGTGACGTGGTGCTGCTGGAAGCCCACCACCAAAGCGGTGGCTGCGCCGGCACTTTTCAGCGTGGCCCTTACACCTTCGATGCCGGAGCCACCCAGGTGGCTGGCTTCGAGCCAGGCGGCAGCCATCAACGCCTGTTTGCCGTGCTGGGGGTGCCGCTGCCGCAGGCCACACCCCTTGACCCCGGCTGCGTGGTGGATCTCGCCGATGGGCACCAGCCCGTTCGAATTTGGAGAGATCCAGAACGTTGGAGGCAGGAACGCGAGCAACAATTCCCAGGCAGTGAGCGCTTCTGGCAGCTCTGCCAGCGATTGCACGCCAGCAACTGGGCCTTCGCTGCGCGCCGTCCGGTGCTCCCGCCTCGCAACGGCTGGGATCTCCACCAGCTGCTGGGAGCCATCGGCCCCGGCAATGTGCTCAGCGGGCTGCTCACTGCAGCCACGGTGGCCGACCTCTTGCGGCTCTGCGGCTGCAGCGGCCCTAGGCACCAGCGGCTGCGTCGGTTTTTGGATCTGCAGCTGAAGCTTTATTCCCAAGAGCCGGCCGATCGCACCGCAGCGCTCTACGGGGTCACGGTGCTGGCGATGGTGCAGGAGCCCCTCGGGCTTTGGCACTTGCACGGCTCAATGCAAGCGCTCAGCAACAGCCTGGAAAGAGCTCTGCACCAAGCCGGCGGTGAGCTGCGCCTGCGGCATCGGGTGGAGACCCTGCAAACCACCAACGACGGCTGGCAGGTGCAGGGGTTAGGGCCCAAGGGGCAGAGCTTTTCTATCGGGGCTACCGATGTGGTGTGCAGCCTGCCGCCCCAAAGCTTGCCCAACTTGCTGGGCGATCAAATGCCAACAGGACTGCAGCGGCGGGTGGAAGGGCTAGGTGATCCCTCCGGAGCCTTGGTGCTCTATGGCGCAGTGGCACGCGATGCCCTGCCCGCTGACTGCCCATCACACCTGCAATTGGATTGGCAACAGCCCGGCTCACTGTTCATCTCCATTAGCCAAGAGGGCGATGGCCGCGCTCCAGCAGGGCAAGCAACGGTGATCGCCAGCGTGTTCACTAGCGCCAAATGCTGGTTTGAGCTTGAGCCTGCGGCCTACATAACAGCCAAAGCCGAAGCCCAACAGGGCATTGAGGCAGGTCTGAAACAACTGCTCGGCCTTCAAGACAGTCACTGGCTGCACCGCGAGCTGGCCACACCGCGAGGATTTGCGCGCTGGACAGGCCGCCCCTTTGGCTTCGTTGGCGGCATCGGTCAGGCACCGGATCGCTTTGGCCCCTTCGGCCTGGCAAGCCGCAGCCCCTTAGCCGGGCTCTGGCTCTGCGGTGATGCGATCTATCCCGGCGAAGGAACCGCTGGGGTGAGCCTCTCAGCAGAGATGGCAGTGCGTCAGTTGCTCGCTCAAAGGAACGAAGGCCGAACGGCTTGAGCCGAGGCCAACGCCTGCTGTAACCCCGTCCAGTCCTGCCCCTCCACCTGCTCAGCCAAGTGGTGCAAAGCCTTGCTGTAGGCAGCCAAGGCCTGCTGAACAGCCTCACGGTTGCAGCGAGCCATCAGGCTGCCGAGCTCAGGATTGCCCCCACCGATGCGGGTGGTGTCGGCAAAGCCAGATGAGGCCAATGCTTGCAGCAGTCCCTGGGGCTCGGCTGCCGCGGCGCTCTGCAACAGGGCCGCACTCACCAAAACCGGCATGTGCGAAATGAAGGCCACCGCCCGGTCGTGCTCTGCCGGATCGCACTCGAGCACGGTGCTTCCCAGGTCTTGGCCAAGCGCGCGGGCCATCTCCAGATCAGCGGCGCTCTCCTGCCCACTGGGGGTGATCACCCAGGGGCGCCCGTGAAACAACCCAGCCACACCAGCCTCAACACCCGCTTCGGCGGTGCCAGCCATGGGATGACAACCCACAAACCTTGGCAACTGGGGCTGCCAGGCAGCCAGCACCGGCTGCTTCACCGAACCGGTATCAAGCACCAACGCCTCTGGTGGGAGCGCCTGCAGCAGGGCCGCCTTTGGCTCCACCAACTGATTGAGCGGCAACGCCAACAACACCAAACCGCAACCATGCAGGCAGCTCAAATCACTGGAGGCCTCATCCACCAAGCCCCGTTCCAAGGCACGCTCCACCGAGCTCTGGCGATGGGCCACGCCCACCACCCGATGGCCGCGCTGCCGCAGGTCCAATCCCAACGAGCCACCAATCAGCCCGAGCCCCACCACGCCAATGGCTTGACCAGCCAGACAGTCGGCCAACGACCTTGCAGTTGTCATCAAGCGCACCTCCTGCTCAGATCAGCTTCCTACGATCCGGCAACCCACAGTGGCGGATGCAGGAAGCCCAGGCCCACCACAAGCTCAAGCAGCTGCTGGGCAGCCGGGCTGGCTCCGGGTGGCCGCATGGGCTGACGCTGACTCGCCTGGTCGCCCGCAGCCTGCGGCGCTCTGACCACAGCCTCTTCCCGATTCGCGAAGGGCAACGCAGCGAGTGGATGCTGAGCCTGCTGCTGCCAGCCGTCCTGAGCGAAGCGCCGATCGCCCTGGTGGCCAGCGAACCACTGCAACGCCGGCTGCTCCTGCACGAACTACCGCTGCTCCGCAGTGCCGGCTTGGTGCGCCCCCTCTGGCAAGGCACAACAACTCCCGCAAGTCCCTGCCTCTGGATGCTCTCGCCAGGGGACCTGGTGCAGGTGTGGCAAAGCAACCAGCTCGGCGAGCACCAGCTGCTGTGCGCAGAAGCAGAACAACTCGAAGAATTGCTGGGCGACGGGCAAGCGGTCCGCATCGAGCCAGAGCACTGGGATCAACTCTCCGCCAGCCAGCCACCCTTGCGCGAAGCCTTGGTTCAACTGCATGAGCGCCTCAGCCGGCAACTGCTCAACCGGCCCCTGACACGGCAGCCCAAACTCGCCATCAGCCGTGAGCAGGAAGCCCCCTTGCGCTTGCTGCTGCAAGGCCGAACCGATCTCCCCGGGCCCTGGCAACGCTGGCTTGATTGCGGCGATCAGAGCTGGACCAGCTGGGCGATCCCCGATGCAGGGCAACTGCGCTGGAGCTTGGTGCGCCAACCCCTTCAGCCATTGCAAAGTCTCCACGGCGTGCTCGAGCAGCGCGGTGCCGTCCTGGCTGGCAGCTGGGCACCCGAAGGGGTTCGTCTCGATGCGTTAGGCCTCGACGACCCTGTGGTGATCAGCCTTGGGGACGCCCAACGGGAGGAGGCACTGCCGCTATTTGCCCCACGCCAACAACCCTTCCCCAACAGCGCCGAATACGCCGGCCACCTGCTCGATCAATGCCGTCGGCTGGTCTTAGGGCAGGGGGGCTTAAGCATTGTGGTGATCGACGACAACCCGCTACGGCAATGGCTCACCAGCGCCTTAGCAGCGGAATTTGGAAGGCGTGTGGACCATGAGCAGACGGCGCCAGAGAGCAATGGGGTGGTCGTCTGCCGCTGGCAGTGGTGGCTGCAAAACCATGAGCAACTTCCAGTGCCATGCCAGTTGGTGGTGGGATCGCTGCCGATAGCGAGCCTGGAAGACCCACTCACCGCAGCCAGGGTGGAAGCCCTGCGCCGCGCCGGCCGCGATTGGTTCCGCGAATGGTTATTGCCCGATGCCTGTGATCGCTTGCAGCGAAGCGTTGCGCCCTTACGCGGCCAGCAACCTCAGCCTCGTCTCGCCATCCTCGATGGCCGATTGCGCAGCCGAAGCTGGGGGCAACAGCTGCTCAGCGCTCTTGAGCCCTGGGAGCGGCTCGAACAACTGAGACCCGATTAGCCTGGTTCTATGGGAGAAGCCAAACGTCGCGCTCAGCAGGGGTTGCCGCCGCGGGAGCCCAAACGCGAGAGCCCCAAAGACACCTCACCTCGCATCGTCAGCTGGTTTCCGCTGACTCGAAACCAGGCCAATCAGTTCGTCAAAGTCACCACCCGCGGCGCCTGGGTGGGCATTGGAGTCCTGGTGGTGTTCTGGATTGTGCTGCGCTTCATTGGCCCTGCAGCGGGCTGGTGGACCCTCGCTGACGGCTAACCCAATCCGTCAGCGCTCGCTAACAAGGCCCGAACCGGTAGGTATTTACACCTCCCTGAAAGGGAAGCAAACCTTAGAATCTGACAAATAGTCTTAATCCTGTGTTCCTGCGACTGGCTGCCCAGTACCAAGACCTGGTCAAGGATTTGGTGCTTACCCTCGAAGCCTTAGCCGAGGGCCTGAAACAGCAAGGCGTCGCCGCGAGCTGTTACAGCTGCGGCACCGACGGAAGCCACGGCGCTTCATTCGTCGCCGACATGACTGACGGCCATGCCGTTCGTTTTTTAGTGACTGGCCTCGGCATCTCCTGGGTTGAAATGCGCAATGGCGTTGAGCTGGTGAAGCTTGAAGGCGCTGAAGCGATCCAAGAGCTGGATCGCCTCAGCTGCCACCTGCGCAGCCTTCAGCGCAGCGAGGCCGTCGAAGCCTGATCCAGCTCAGCTGGCTTCGGCTAAGGGCTTGGGAGCCTCGGCCGGACGCTCAGCTCCTTCCTTGCGCTTGGCGCCAACCGCCGCCAGGGGCTTCATCGAATTGGCCGTCACATCAGCGCCAGCAGTGAGCTTTTGGCGGGTGAGCTGCTCGATCTCTTGGCAGGCCTCGGGGTTTTGCTCAAGCCAAGTGATGGTGTTGTCGCGGCCCTGGCCAACGTTGTCGCCGTTGTAGCTGTACCAAGCACCTTTACGGACGACCACGCCGGTTTCCTCAGCGAGATCCAACAGGCATCCCAAGGTGCTGATGCCACGGCCAAACAGGATGTCGAATTCGGCGATGCGGAAGGGTGGTGCCACCTTGTTTTTGGCCACCTTGACCTTGGCCCGAATGCCGTACTCCTCCGTGGCGCGCTTGAGGGTCTGAATGCGACGGATATCGAGACGCACCGAGGCATAGAACTTCAGCGCATTGCCACCGGTGGTGGTTTCTGGATTGCCGTAGGTGACGCCGATCTTGAGCCTGAGCTGGTTGAGGAAGATCACTGTGCAACCGGACTTGCCGATGTTGCCGGTGATCTTGCGCATCGCTTGGCTCATCAAACGGGCCTGAGCGCCGACAGCCAGATCACCCATCTCCCCTTCAATCTCAGCGCGAGGGGTCAACGCCGCAACCGAGTCGACAACCACGAGATCGACAGCCGCTGAACGCACCAGCTGGTCAACGATCTCGAGGGCCATTTCACCGGTGTCGGGCTGAGACACCAGCAGGTTCTCGATATCCACCCCCAACGAGGCGGCATAGACAGGATCGAGCGCGTGCTCAGCATCCACAAAGGCCGCCACGCCACCACTCCTTTGCACTTCAGCAATGGCATGCAGGGTGAGGGTGGTTTTACCGGAGCTTTCCGGGCCGTAAATCTCAACGACGCGGCCTTTGGGGTAACCACCGCCCAGGGCGAGATCCAAGGTGAGCGCGCCGGTGGAGATGGTTTCAACCCGCATACGGGAGGCATCCCCCAAACGCATGATCGAACCCTTGCCGAAGTTGCGCTCGATCTGATTCAGCACCAGACCCAGGGCCTTTTCACGCTCAGCAGCGGGAGCTTGGTTGGACTTGGGATCGGCCATGGAGAAAACGGATTAGCAGCGGTTAAAGAAGGCGCCCGAAGACGGAATTACCGGGCATCGTGCGATGACAAAAAGCAAGATGCCACGATCGTCGCCCGGTGTTTCGATCGGCGGTACGCCAGAGAAATTAGTTCGCTTGTACTATAGCGGCTGCGGGCCATTGCGCCAGGGGTTGGTCCAGCGCCTCGGGCTCGAGCAGCTTGATGCCAGAAGGCAAATCCTGATCATCACCAGGGCGGAGATACCCCCAAGTGACTAGCAAGCAGTGCACGGCATCCAGCGCTGGCAGCGCACGCACAGCCTCCAAGGTCAAACGCCTGTCCTCCAAAAAGCGCCACGGGCCGTGAGCCGGAGCCTGGGCCAGGAGGCGCTGCAAGACCTCGGGCTTGGGGCCGTCCTCACGGCCATAGATCACCTGGGGATGCAGCTGATGACTGCTGAGCAATTCGGCCGTAAAACCAGCACTTTTGGTGGTGAGCACCCCCCAAGGCACGCCGGCAGCGTCAAAACGTTGCAACGCCTTCAGCATCCAGGGATAGGGACGGTGCAGCGCCAACCAGGCTTGACGATCACTGGCAATGGCCTGCTGGCGAACAGCATCCAAGGCCTCTGTGAGCTGAAGCTCAGACCAGGCCAACTGCTGCAGGCTGGCGGCCAACGCCGCGGCGTAATCCATGTGGAACGCCGCTAAGGGCTGGCCATGACCAGCGATGACAGCGGCCAGCAGCGGCATCTCCCAGCCGTGGTGCACCTGGGGACGCAGTTGGCGAAACGCCTCAGGGACCGCCTGAGGCAACGGCACGCCAGCGGGCAGCAACTGAGCGGCAGCCCTGCGGGCCGACCACCAGTACTCCTCCATGCCATCGACAATGACGCCGTCGAAATCCGAGATCAGCACTGGGATCTAAAAAACTGGGCCGCTAGGATTCGAACCTAGGAATGGCGGGACCAAAACCCGCTGCCTTACCACTTGGCGACGGCCCATCGATACGCGCGCGGCCATGGCTCGCGCGAGCTCTTATCTAGCCACAACGACCCGCCAAACGTCAAACACCCTGGGCGATTTCAGCTTCTCCATGACGGCGCAGCAAGCGCTCCAAAGCGCGCTGCACCTGGGGAAGGCTGTCGGCTTTGATCACATGGATCGGCACAGCACCATCGCGGGCACGCTTGCGCAGCTCGGGGTGGCGGCCCAATTGATGGCGGCCCGCCAAAACAGCATCAGCGCGCAGCAATTCATCGGTGAGCTGAACAGGCCAGCGGCGCGTGCGCGCTGCCTGCAACACCAGGCGCGGTGCGATGCCGCAGCAGAACACTCTCAGCGGGCGTTCAAGCGCCATGGCTGGGGCCGGCAGCGGAACCACTGGAGCGGGCAACGGCGGACGTTTGGGCGCGCCACGTCTTGGTCCCTGCAAGATCGGCCGTTCCACCACCAGAACACCATCAGGCCCCACTGAGCGCACCTCTGGGGCCGATGACTGGCCCCGCAAGAGCTGATCCACCGTGGCCGCCACATCGCCATGGACCATCCAGCGGCTGCGGCTGTGCATCTCAACCGCCAAGGGGAACGTGGGCTCAGCAGCCCTTTCCAGCACGGCCTTTTGACTGCCGCGGCGCCGGGCTTCGTCGTCGCCAAGGGTGACGGCCTGCACACCGCCAACCAGATCACTCAAGGTGGGATTGCGCACCAAATTGGCGAGGGCATTGCCATGGGCTGTTGCCACCAACTGAACTCCACGCTCAGCGATGGTTCGGGCGGCCTGCGCCTCCTGCTCAGTGCCGATTTCATCGATCACGATGACCTCGGGCATGTGGTTTTCCACCGCCTCGATCATCACGCGGTGTTGCAGCTGCGGCCGGGCCACCTGCAGGCGCCTGGCCCGGCCAATGGCCGGATGCGGGATGTCTCCATCGCCAGCTATTTCATTGCTGGTGTCGATCACCATCACGCGACGGCCTAAGTCGTCGGCCAACACCCGGGCGATCTCACGCAAGGCCGTGGTCTTGCCAACCCCTGGCCGGCCTAGCAGCAGCAGGGATTCACCCGTATCCAGCAGATCTCGCACCATGGCCACGGTGCCAAAAACAGCCCGCCCAACCCGGCAGGTCAGCCCGATCACACAACCGGAGCGATTGCGCACAGCACTGATGCGATGCAGGGTGCGCTCAATGCCAGCGCGGTTGTCGCCCCCGAAAGGACCCAGCCGTTCAATGACCCCTTGCAAGTCATCACTGCTGACGGGCTGATCCCCCAGATCGTCGGTGCGGTCGGCATAACGGGCAGCCGGCAAACGGCCTAGATCCAGCACCACCTCCAGCAAGTCAGCCCGGCGCTCGGGCGCCGCCAAACAGACCTGTAAACGTTCCGGCAGCAGCACCAACAAGCGATCCAAATCGTCGGTGATGCATTGCTCACTGACGGTGATCGACGGATGCAGGGGTGGAACCTTCTCCAACAAGGTGCAACATCCATCTCCCTGTCTGGGTTCTAGCAGTTTCTGACCAGCTCAGGGCGGCAGAAGAGGCTCTGCAACTGCACCAAGGCCTGACCCCACAAATCAGGGCAAGCGCGCAACGCCTGGCCACGGGCTTGCGCCTGCTGCAACAGCGGTTGGATCAGCTTGCGTGCGCTGCCGCCATAGGCAATCCCAGCCACCGCATCAGCCAAACCCTCACGCTCCAAGCGACGCCTGCTGTCGTGATTGGTGCCACCAGCGAGCTGCAGGGGGCCAGGCGGCAACTGGCCCCGGCGCCGCTGCAGCAGGTTGACGGCCGCCTGGGCGGTGCCAGCGCCTATATCTCCACTCATGGGGCGGCCATCGAGCTGCCAAAGCCAGGGCCAGCGGCAGCCCTGGAGCAGCTGATGCAATTGCCAAAGATGGTGAGGCATGGCATCGCCAGGGCCCTCAGGGCAGCTCACCGAGAGCAGCTGCAGGGCCACACCGCTGAGCTCAATCTGCTGCAGGCGCTCAGCAAAGTCAGCGGCCCGGCCTGGGTGGGTGTGCAGCTCAATCGCATCGGGCTGCAACTGCCGCAACAACGCGGGCAACGCTTGCGGAGATAGGGCCATGCTGCGCTCCTCAATCAACCCCAGGGGGCAAACCGGCAAACAGCGGCCGCAGCCATAACAACGCTCGGCCAAGACGGGCCCCTGAGCGGGAATCGCCAGCGGCGGGCAGACCTTGGCGCATGGCCGGGGGCAGTCAGCTGGGCAGCGGCTGGGATCAAACCAGGCCTTACGAAAATGGGGGTCCTCGCCATCACTCAGGCTCACCATCAACCAGGGCCGAGATGGGCGCCCGTGTTGCTGGGCCCAATCCATGCCACGGCGAACAGCAGCGACCACAGCCCCATCGGCTGCCACATCGAGGCAATCCGCTCCAGCCAGGGCCGCCAATGCGGCCAAATCCTCGAGGGCAGCCAGATCGTGATTGCTGGCACCGCCAATCCATTTGACCCAACGGCCAGCGGCGAGAGCGTGCCGCGGCCCGTCGGGCTGGTTAGGCCGCAAGCGCAGCTCTCAGCGGTTTCCAGCGCAAGCTGCGGCTACCGCCGAGTTCCAAAACCATGTGAAGGCGGGGCTCACGCTCACAGAGGGCCAACAGGCTGGCTTGCTCCGCGGAGGAGAGCACCTGTCCTTCCAGCATCCAGAGCACAACTGGCGCACCACTGGCCAAGGCGGGGCCGAGCTGGGGCATCACCAACTGCACCTCTCCAACGGCGGCATCACGACCAACACAGTGGTGGCCTAGATGGGGTGGCCGCACACCATGAAGCCCGAGCAAAAACGCTTCGGGGTCTCCCAGCCCACGGGCTGATGTCAGCTCTGTGCGATAGCCAGCAGCGCGCAGCCGGCGCAGCAAGCGTGTCTCAGCTCCGCCCTCCAATGGGGCGTAAACCGCCAAGGCCCTTTCGCGCTCGAGGTCCCGGCGGAAAGCGCGACCGGTGAGCAGCAGGGGCATGAAGCAAGGTCAGCAGATTCTGCAAAGTTTGGCAGGAACGGCGCCCAGGGTCCCAGTGAAGGGTGATGGGTTAGGGTCTTTGCTTGTGCATTTATTGCTGTGCCCGACCGTCAGCCGGGCCTCCAGCGGAAATGCCGGGAGTCATCACGGTTGATGACTTCTCCTTTGGCCAGTGCCGCGGCTCGCTACGGCGAGGTGCTGCCGGGAAACTAGCGCTGCTCAGTCCACACGACCAGCGGTGATCAGTCCCAGCCAAACCTGAACGGAACACTCGTTGTTTCGCTTCAGTCATCCGCCCCCTGTTGGCCTTGTGCTGCTGCGGGGTTGTCCAGCTGGCGTCTTTCCCCTCCCCAATGTCCATCGGCATTCTCGGGAAGAAATTGGGTATGTCCCAATTCTTCGACGACGAGGGCAGGGCCGTTCCGGTCACCGTGATCGAAGCGGGCCCTTGCCGCATCACTCAAGTCAAAACTCCTACCAACGACGGCTACAGCGCCGTTCAGGTGGGTTTTGGCGACGTGCGCGAAAAGCTCGTTAATCAACCCGCCAAGGGTCACCTCAAGAAGTCAGGTGAAGACCTGCTTCGCCACCTCAAGGAGTACCGCGTCGATTCCACCGACGGCGTCGAGCTCGGCAGCAGCGTCACCGTTGATGCCTTTGAGCCCGGCCAGAAAGTGGATGTCAGCGGAGACACCATGGGTCGTGGTTTTTCGGGTTACCAAAAGCGTCACGGCTTCAGCCGCGGTCCTATGACCCACGGCTCTAAGAACCACCGCGAACCCGGTTCGACCGGCGCCGGCACCACCCCCGGCCGCATTTACCCCGGTAAGCGCATGGCTGGTCGTTATGGCGGCACCAAAACCACGGTCAAAGGCCTGGTGGTGCTGAAGGTCGACAGCGAGCGCAATCTGCTCGTGGTGAAAGGGTCCGTGCCCGGCAAACCGGGGGCCCTATTGAGCATTCGCCCCGCGGTGCGGGTCGGTGCCAAGGCCACGGCTTGAGGAGGGACTGAACCATGAATTGCGTCATCCAAGACTGGCAAGGCAAAGAGGCAGGCAAGGCCTCCCTCGATCTGAAAGTGGCCAAGGAAACTTCGGCTGCTGATCTCATCCATCGCGCCGTGGTGCGGCAGTTGGCGAACGCCCGTCAGGGCACCGCCAGCACGCTGACTCGCTCCGAGGTGCGCGGTGGCGGCCGCAAGCCGTACAAGCAGAAAGGCACCGGCCGGGCCCGTCAGGGTTCGATCCGCACACCCCTGCGTCCCGGCGGCGGCATCGTTTTCGGTCCCAAGCCCCGCTCCTATGAGCTGGACATGAACCGCAAAGAGCGCCGTCTAGCCCTGCGCACGGCTCTGATGAGCCGTAGCGAGGACATGGTGGTGGTGAAGGCCTTTGGCGACAAGCTCGCCAAGCCCAAAACCAAGGAGGTGCTGTCCGCCCTTGAGCGCTGGGGGGTTCCCGCTGGCAGCAAGGTTCTGATGGTGCTCGCTGACATCAGCGACAACGTCAGGCTTTCGGTCCGCAACCTGCCGCAGCTCAAGCTGATCGCTGCCGACCAGCTCAATGTTTTCGATCTGCTCAACGCCCAAAAGTTGGTGGTGAGTGAAGACGCTCTCACCAAGATCCAGGAGGTGTACGGCAATGGCTGAGCGTTTCAGCTCTCGCCTGGCGGATGTCATCCGCAGGCCCCTGATCACCGAGAAGGCCACCCGAGCCCTAGAGATGAATCAGTACACCTTTGAGGTGGACCCTCGGGCTGCCAAGCCCGACATCAAGGCCGCCGTTGAGCATCTGTTCGACGTCAAGGTCATTGGGGTTAGCACCATGAATCCGCCCCGGCGCACCCGCCGAGTCGGTCGCTTTGCCGGACGCCGCTCCCAGGTCAAAAAGGCCGTGGTGCGTCTTGCCGAAGGCAACAGCATCCAGCTTTTCCCTGAGTCGTAAGGAGCGTTAGTCATGGGAATTCGTAGCTTCCGCCCTTACACCCCCGGCACTCGCACCCGGGTGGTCAGCGACTTCAGTGAAGTCACCCGGCGCAAGCCGGAACGCAGCCTTGTGGTGGCCAAGCACCGCCGCAAAGGACGCAACAACCGCGGTGTAATCACCTGCCGCCACCGTGGTGGTGGCCACAAGCGGCTCTACCGGATCGTTGATTTCCGTCGCGACAAGCACGGTGTGGTCGCCCGCGTGGCTGCCATCCAGTACGACCCGCATCGCAATGCGCGGCTGGCGCTGCTCTATTACACCGACGGCGAAAAGCGCTACATCCTCCATCCCGCCGGCGTGCAGGTGGGACAGGAAGTGGTGGCTGGCCCTGAGGCCCCCATCGAGGTGGGAAATGCACTGCCTCTTTCAGCGATTCCGCTGGGTTCAGCCGTTCACAACGTTGAGCTCTATGCCGGACGCGGCGGCCAAATGGTTCGCACCGCTGGTGCCAGCGCTCAGGTGATGGCGAAAGAGGGGGACTACGTCGCTCTCAAGCTGCCCTCCACCGAGGTTCGCCTGGTACGCCGCGAGTGCTACGCCACTCTCGGCGAAGTGGGCAACTCAGAGGTCCGCAACACCAGCCTGGGTAAGGCTGGTCGCAAACGCTGGCTGGGTCGCCGCCCCGAGGTGCGCGGCAGCGTGATGAACCCCTGCGATCACCCCCATGGTGGTGGTGAGGGTCGCGCTCCCATCGGCCGCTCTGGTCCTGTGACTCCCTGGGGCAAACCCGCCCTGGGCCTCAAGACCCGCAAGCGCAACAAGCCCAGCAACAAGTTCGTCCTCCGCAAGCGTCGCAAGACCTCCAAGCGGAGCCGTGGCGGACGGGATTCCTGATGAACCAACACCTCTTGCTGATCGCTTAAACCGCCATGGGACGCTCACTCAAAAAAGGACCTTTCGTCGCCGACAGCCTCCTCCGCAAGGTGGAAAAGCTGAACGCAGCCGGCGAAAAGCCCGTGATCAAGACCTGGTCTCGGGCCTCCACCATCCTGCCGATGATGATCGGCCACACCATTGCCGTACACAACGGCAAGGCCCACGTTCCGGTCTTTGTGACCGAGCAAATGGTGGGCCACAAGCTCGGGGAGTTCGCGCCAACTCGCACCTTCAAGGGCCACATCAAAGACAAGAAAGGAGGACGCTGAGATGGCTACCACCGCATCCCCCCAGGCCCTGGCCCATGGCCGCTTCGTTCGCGGCTCGGTCTCGAAGGTTCGCCGGGTGCTCGATCAGATCCGCGGTCGCAGCTATCGCGACGCGCTGATCATGCTCGAGTTCATGCCCTACCGCTCCACAGGGCCGATCACCAAGGTTCTGCGCTCAGCTGTGGCCAACGCCGAGCACAACATGGGACTCGATCCCAGCAACCTGGTGGTCTCCATGGCCAGCGCAGACATGGGACCAACCATGAAGCGCTACCGCCCTCGCGCTCAGGGCCGTGCCTACCAGATCAAAAAGCAAACCTGTCACATCTCCATTGGTGTGACTCCCCAAGACGCTTAACGACCGATGGGACACAAAATCAACCCGACCGGCCTGCGCCTGGGGATCACCCAGGAACACCGCTCCCGCTGGTACGCCCCCGCCCGGACCTATCCAACCCTGCTTCAAGAGGACGAACGGATCCGGAAGTTCGTCAACAAGAAGTACGCCTCCGCTGGCATTAGCAGTGTGCTGATCGCCCGCAAGGCTGACCAGCTCGAGGTCGAGCTCAAAACCGCCCGTCCTGGCGTCCTCGTTGGCCGTCAAGGATCAGGCATCGAAGAGCTTCGCGCCGGTATCCAAAAGACCCTTGGCGACAAGAGCCGCCAAGTCCGCATCAACGTTGTTGAGGTGGAACGGGTCGATGCCGATGCCTTCCTGCTGGCCGAGTACATCGCCCAGCAACTGGAAAAGCGCGTGGCATTCCGCCGCGTCATTCGCATGGCGGTTCAGCGGGCCCAACGGGCCGGCGTACTGGGTCTCAAGATCCAGGTGGGCGGTCGCCTCAACGGCGCCGAAATCGCCCGGACGGAATGGACCCGCGAGGGTCGCGTACCGCTCCACACCCTGCGTGCCGACATTGATTACGCCACCAAAGTGGCCAGCACCACCTACGGGGTGCTGGGCATCAAGGTCTGGGTCTTCAAAGGTGAGGTACTGCCGGGCCAGAAGCAGCAACCCCCCGTGGGCGCTGCGCCCCGTCGTCGGGCCAGCCGACGACCCCAAGAGTTCGAAGATCGCTCCAACGAGGAGTGAGGGAGATCTGAACCATGCTTAGTCCACGTCGCGTCAAATTCCGCAAACAACAGCGAGGTCGCATGCGCGGCATCGCCACCCGGGGCAACACCATTGCCTTCGGCACGTTTGCCCTGCAGGCCCAGGAATGTGGCTGGATCACCTCCCGCCAGATCGAGGCCAGCCGCCGAGCCATGACCCGTTACACCAAGCGGGGAGGAAAGATCTGGATCCGGATCTTTCCCGACAAGCCCGTCACCATGCGGGCTGCCGAAACCCGCATGGGTTCCGGTAAAGGCAACCCGGAGTTCTGGGTCGCGGTGATCAAACCAGGTCGCATCCTGTTTGAAATCGGCGGTCCCGAAATCACTGAGGAGCTGGCCAAAGAGGCCATGCGTCTGGCCCAGTACAAACTGCCGGTCAAGACGAAATTCCTCGTCAAAGAAGAGCAGGAGGCCGCTGTCGAGGCCACCGCGCAAACCGCAGCAGTGGAGTCCTGACCCATGGCCCTTCCTGACATCGCTGAAACCCGCAAGCTCAGCGACACCGAGATCAATGAACAGATCAGCGGCACCCGCCGCGAACTGTTCGATCTGCGTTTTCAGCAGGCCACCAGCCGGCTGGAGAACCCGCACCGCTTCCGTCATGCCCGCGTCAAGCTGGCCCAGCTGCTGACGGTGCAACAGGAGCGCGAGCGCTCCGCCGCCCCCGCTAACTGACCCTAGGAATCACCATGGCAGTCAAAGAAAGGGTCGGCACCGTCGTCAGCGACAAGATGGAAAAAACAGTGGTGGTGGCGGTTGAAAACCGCTTCCCTCACCCCATCTACAAGAAGACGGTTAGCCGCACCACCCGTTACAAGGTCCACGACGAGGACAACCGTTGCCAAGTTGGCGACCGGGTCCGAATCACTGAGACCCGTCCTCTGAGTCGCAGCAAGCGCTGGGCAGTGGCCGAAATCATGACCACCAAGAGTGGGAGCTGAGGAGATCACACCATGATTCAGCAGGAAACCTTCCTCAACGTTGCCGACAACAGCGGCGCCAAGCGCATCCAGTGCATCCGCGTCCTCGGCACCAATCGTCGTTATGCCCATGTCGGCGACGTGATTGTGGCGACCGTCAAAGACGCCATGCCCAACATGGGCGTCAAGAAATCGGACATCGTCAAAGCTGTTGTGGTGCGCACGAAGCACACCATGCGGCGCGAAACCGGCAATGCCATTCGCTTCGATGACAACGCCGCCGTGATCATCAACGACGACAAAAATCCCCGCGGCACTCGGGTCTTCGGCCCGGTTGCCCGTGAGCTGCGCGAGCGCAGCTTCACCAAGATCGTGTCCCTCGCTCCGGAGGTGATCTGAAATGGCTACCGCTTCACCCACCCGCACCAAGATGCGGATTCGTAAGGGCGACACCGTTCAGGTGATCGCTGGCAAAGACAAGGGCAAGACCGGCGAAGTGCTGCGCACCCTGCCCTGGGAAAACCGTGTTGTGGTGCAGGGCGTCAACCTGCGCACCCGCCACGTCAAGCCCGCCCAAGAAGGCGAGAGCGGCCGCATCGTCACCGAAGAAGCATCACTGCATGCCTCCAACGTGATGGTGTACTCCACCGACAAAAAGGTGGCCAGCCGCGTTGAAATCGTTGTCGACAAAGACGGCAACAAAAAGCGCAAGCTCAAAAAAACAGGTGAATTGCTCGACTGAGCCCAATCACTCTGTTCACCCCCGTTTCTGACACCGACCAGAAACACTTCCCCCAACCCCCGCCATGTCACTCAAAAAGCGCTACCGGGAAGCGATCCAGCCAAAGCTGCTGAAGGATCTCAACTTCTCCAACCTGCACCAGGTTCCCAAGGTGGTGAAAGTCACCGTGAACCGTGGTCTTGGTGAAGCTGCCCAGAACGCCAAGTCTCTGGAAGCTTCCGTTGAAGAGATCGCCACCATCACTGGCCAAAAGCCCGTGGTGACCCGAGCCAAAAAGGCCATCGCCGGCTTCAAGATCCGCCAAGGGATGCCAATCGGCGTTGCCGTGACCCTGCGCGGGGACCGGATGTATGCCTTCCTCGAGCGCCTGATCAACCTCGCCCTGCCTCGTATCCGCGACTTCCGCGGTGTGAGCGAGAAGAGCTTTGACGGCCGCGGGAACTACACCCTGGGGGTTCGCGAACAAATCATCTTCCCCGAGATTTCCTTCGACAAAATCGACGCCATCCGGGGCATGGACATCACCATCGTGACCACCGCCCGTAACGACGAAGAGGGGCAAGCCCTGCTTCGCGAGATGGGGATGCCGTTCCGCAACAACTGATCGCTCACGTTCCGGACACCGTTATGGCCAACACAGACCCGATTTCCGACATGCTCACCCGCATCCGCAATGCGTGTGAGAAACGTCACCAAACCACCAACATCCCGCTTTCCCGGATGAACCGCAGCATCGCCAAGGTGCTGGAGCAGGAAGGCTTCATCGATCAGTTCTCCGAGGCTGGCGAGGGGGTTCAAAAGCACCTGGTGCTGTCGCTCAAGTACAGCGGCAAGCAAAAGGTGCCCACCATCCGTTCCGTGCAACGGGTGAGCAAGCCTGGCTTGCGCATCTACACCAACCGCCGCGACCTGCCCAAGGTGCTCGGCGGCCTCGGAGTCGCCATCATCTCCACCTCCAAAGGTGTGATGAGCGACCGCGACGCCCGCAAAGAAGGCGTGGGCGGCGAAGTGCTCTGCTACGTCTACTGATCGGAGGTCAGAACCATGTCACGCATCGGCAAAAATCCGGTCCCCATCCCCGAGAAGGTCTCGGTGGAGATCAGCGGTCTGACCGTCAAGGTCAAGGGCCCCAAAGGTGAACTCGAGCGAGTGCTCCCCGACGGTGTCAGCGTCAGCCAGGCCGACAACGCCGTCACCGTTAGCCCCAGCGACACCAGCCGCCGTTCCCGTGAGCGCCACGGCCTGTGCCGCACCCTGGTGGCCAACATGGTCGAAGGGGTCTCCAAGGGTTTCAGTAAAAAGCTGGAGATCATTGGCGTGGGTTACCGCGCCCAGGTCAAGGGCAAGAAGCTGGTGGTGAGCGCCGGCTACAGCCATCCCGTTGAGATGGATGCCCCCGAAGGCGTCACCTTTGCGGTAGAGAACAACACCTTGGTCACCGTGAGCGGGGCCGACAAGGAGTTGGTGGGCAATGAAGCCGCCAAGGTGCGCGGCATCCGTCCGCCCGAGCCCTACAAGGGCAAAGGGATCAAGTACCAGGGGGAACGCATCCTCCGCAAGGCCGGAAAGACCGGCAAGAAATAAGGCCGCCCTTCAGCCCACCGCTATTCCGCTATGTCCACTCCACGCAAGGAACAAACCCAGAAGCGCCACCGGCGCCTGCGCCGTCACCTCGAGGGCACACCCGAGCGTCCACGCTTGGCTGTGTATCGCTCCAACGAGCACATCTACGCCCAGGTCATCGACGATGCCGCCCAGCACACCCTGGCGGCAGCTTCCAGCCTCGATAAAGACCTGCGCACCAGCCTCAACAATGGTGCCAACTGCGATGCTTCAACCGCAGTCGGTCAGTTGGTCGCCAAGCGCGCCATCGCCAAAGGCATCCAACAGGTGGTCTTCGACCGCGGCGGCAACCTGTACCACGGTCGGGTCAAGGCCCTGGCCGAAGCTGCCCGGGAAGCGGGCCTGCAGTTCTGATCCCGAGCAACCATGACTCAAGCAACTAACCAGACTCCCGGCCAGGACGTCCCAGGCGCCGCCGATGTTCCAGCCGCTGCTGAAGGGCAGGGCCAAGGCCAAGGCGAACGCCGTGGTGGCGGTGGTGGCCGCGGCGGTGATCGCCGTGGTCGTGGAGACCGTCGCGGCCGCGGTCGCGACGAGCGTGACTCCGAGTGGCAGGAACGCGTGATTCAGATCCGCCGGGTTTCCAAGACCGTCAAAGGCGGTAAGAAGATGAGCTTCCGGGCCATCGTTGTCGTTGGCAACGAAAAGGGCCAAGTCGGCGTCGGAGTCGGCAAAGCCGGTGATGTCATCGGTGCGGTCAAAAAGGGGGTTGCCGATGGCAAAAAGCACCTGGTCAAGGTGCCCCTGACCCGCTCCAACTCCATCCCCACCATCAGCACCGGCCGCGATGGCGCTGCCAGCGTGCTGATGCGCCCAGCTGCCCCCGGTACCGGGGTGATTGCCGGCGGTTCGATCCGCACAGTCCTTGAGCTGGCTGGCATCAAGAATGTCCTGGCCAAGCGCCTGGGCAGTAAAACTCCCCTGAACAACGCTCGGGCTGCCATGGTGGCCCTGCGGGACCTGCGCACCCACCAGGACACCGCCAAGGAACGGGGTATCACCCTCGAGCAGATCTACTCCTGAGCCCTGTCATGAGCCTCACCCTGCAATCCCTCAAGCCCCAGAAGGGGGCCCGTCGTCGCAAGATGCGCAAGGGCCGCGGCATCGCTGCTGGCCAAGGCGCCAGTTGCGGCTTCGGCATGCGCGGCCAGAAGTCCCGCTCTGGCCGTCCCACCCGGCCTGGCTTTGAAGGCGGTCAGATGCCTTTGTATCGCCGCGTTCCCAAGCTGAAGCACTTCACCTTGGTGAACCCCAAGCGCTTCACCGTCGTGAACGTGGGCGAACTTGCCGAGCTCAAAGCCGGCACGGTCGTCACCCGCGATTCACTGACTGAAGCTGGCATCCTCACTTCTCCAAAGCATGCGCTTAAGGTGCTTGGCGATGGGGAGCTGAAGGTGAAGCTCACCGTTCATGCTGCGGCGTTCACCGCCTCGGCCCGCGAGAAGATCGAAGCCGCCGGCGGCAGCTGCGAACTGATCGACTGATCCCCCCGGTCCACTTTCAACTTCGCGAGTCATGCTTGTCAGTCGGGGGCGCACCCCAAGCGCCGGCGAAGTCGTCACGCAACTGTTTCAAGCCAAAGGGCTCAGGGATCGTGTTCTCACGACCCTGGGCCTCTTGGTGTTGGTGAGGCTGGGCATCTACATCCCCATTCCAGGGATTGACCGCGAAGCCTTCCAACAATTCATTCAGCAAGGCGGCCAGCTGATTGGCTTCCTCGACATCTTTACCGGCGGCGGCATCTCGGCCTTGGGCATCTTTGCCCTTGGGATCCTGCCGTTCATTAACGCCTCGATCATCCTGCAGCTGCTGACTGCAGCCCTCCCGAGCCTGGAGGATCTCCAGAAAAACGAGGGAGAAGCGGGGCGTCGCAAGATCGCCCAAATCACCCGCTATGTCGCCCTGGGCTGGGGTGTGCTGCAGAGCATCGTCTTCGCGATGATCCTGCGCCCTTACGCCTTGGAATCGGTCCCCCAGGTGGTGTTTGTGGCCCAAACCGCCTTGGCCCTGGTGACCGGTTCGATGGTGGTGATGTGGATCTCAGAGGTGATCACCGAACGGGGCATTGGCCAAGGCGCCTCCCTGGTGATCTTTTTGAACATCGTGGCGACCTTGCCGCGAGCCCTGGGCTCCACAGTCGAATTGGCCCAGAGCGGCGATCGCGGCACCATTGCCGGCATCATCGTGCTGGTGCTCGTTTTCCTGATCACGATCCTGGGGATCGTTTGCGTGCAGGAAGGCAGTCGTCGCATCCCGATTGTGAGCGCCAAACGCCAGGTGGGCGCTGGAGCAATGCTGCCTGAGCGACAAAGCTATTTGCCCTTGAAGCTCAATGCCGGGGGCGTGATGCCGATCATCTTTGCCTCGGCGGTGATCTTCCTGCCCCTCACCATTGCCAACCTCACCAAGAGTGAGCTCCTGGTCAGGGTGGCTGGTTACCTCAACCCCAACAGCAGCACCCCGTGGCTCTATGCCCTGGTGTTTTTTGGCTTGATCTGCGGGTTCTCGTTCTTCTACGCCACCTTGACGATCAACCCCCAGGACATCGCCTCCAACCTCAAAAAAGGTGGCGTCGCGGTGCCCGGAGTCAGGCCAGGCACGGCGACGGCGAAATACCTCGGCGGTGTGCAAAACAGGCTCACCCTGCTCGGTGGCATCTTTTTGGGCGCCGTCGCCATCATTCCGGCTGCCGTAGAAGGGGCCACCAACGTCAAGACCTTCCAGGGTCTTGGTGCCACCTCTCTGCTGATCCTGGTGGGCGTTGCCATTGACACCGCCAAGCAGGTTCAGACCTATGTGATCTCCCAGCGTTACGAAGGAATGGTGCGTCAATGAGTCATCGACTGCTGTTTGTCGGCCCACCTGGTGCCGGCAAAGGAACCCAAGCAGAACGCCTGGCCGCGAACCATGGGCTGCTTCATCTCTCCACAGGCGACCTGCTGCGCGCAGAAGTCAAAGCGGGGAGCGAATTGGGCAAAGAAGCCGAAGCGGTGATGAACCGCGGTGAACTGGTGAGCGATGCGCTGGTGCTGGCGATCGTGCGCTCGCGCTTGCAAAGCCACAGCGGCGGCTGGCTCCTGGATGGCTTCCCCCGCAACCTGGCCCAGGCCGAAGCCCTCGATGCCCTGCTGAGCGAGCTCAACCAACCGCTGCAAAGCGTGCTGTTGATGGAGCTGGACGACGACGAGCTCGTGCAACGTCTGCTGGCCCGTGGCCGCGCCGATGACAACGAAGAGGTAATTCGCCATCGGCTCAGCGTTTACCGGGAGCAAACCGCGCCTTTGATTAACCATTACGAGCAGCGGGGACAGCTCAAAAGAGTGGTCAGCACTGGCACGATCGAAGCCGTCGCCGAACAGATCACAGCGGCCTTGGCTTAAGGCGCCGTGATAAGTTGTTTGTTTGTCAATAGGAGAGCCCACCCATGAAGGTGCGCGCCTCAGTGAAGCGCATGTGCGACAAGTGCCGGGTGATTCGTCGCCACGGCCGCGTCATGGTCATCTGCGCCAACCCCAAGCACAAGCAACGCCAGGGCTGAGCCGATTTCGGTTCTGATCTTGGCGGGCACATTCGTGCCCTGCAACCTCATTTCCGGTGAAGTTTCTCTTCACCACTCGTCCCAACAACCTTTCCCTCAGTGGCTCGGATTTCCGGTGTTGATATCCCCCGCGAAAAGCGTGTGGAGATCGCACTCACCTACATCTATGGCGTCGGCCTGACCCGTTCCCAAAAGATTCTTGCCTCCACAGGCGTGAGTCCCGACACCCGCGTCAAGGACCTCAGCGACGCTGATGTTCAGAAACTGCGGGCGGCCGCTGAAACCTTCACCCTCGAAGGGGACCTGCGCCGTCAGGAAGGCATGGCCATGAAGCGCCTGCAAGACATCGGCTGCCTGCGTGGTCGACGTCACCGCATGGGCTTGCCCGTGCGCGGACAGCGCACCCGCACCAATGCCCGCACCCGTCGCGGCGCCCGTAAGACCGTGGCCGGCAAGAAGAAGTAAGTCCTGACTTGCCTTCCCTCTGCTTTGCCGCTGGCAATCGCCGGCGTCACCAAGGCAGACCCCCATTCCGTTCTTTGATCACCTCGCTGCACCTGCGGCACCTTCTCCATGGCGAAGACAGCAAAAAAAGGGCCCAAAAAGGCCAAACGCAACGTCCCCAACGGCGTTGCTCACATCCAGAGCACCTTCAACAACACCATCGTCTCGATCACCGACACCGCCGGTGAAGTCATCGCTTGGTCCTCCGCTGGTGCCAGTGGCTTCAAAGGCGCTCGCAAGGGCACTCCATTTGCCGCCCAAACCGCTGCTGAAGCAGCAGCCCGCCGCGCGCTCGAGCAGGGCATGCGTCAGATCGAAGTTCTGGTCCGTGGTCCCGGCTCCGGCCGGGAAACCGCCATCCGCGCTCTGCAGGTGGCCGGCCTGGAAATCACTTTGATCCGCGATGTGACCCCCCTGCCTCACAACGGCTGTCGTCGCGCCAAGCGGCGCCGCGTCTGATCGCCTCTTTCACCTTCCGCCTTCGGGCTTCTTCCCTTTACAGCTCTTCCGGCCGTGCTGCAGTACCAAATTGACCGCGTCGACTATCAGATCGCTGACGATCAGTCCCAGTCAGGCGTTTTCGTCATCGGCCCTCTCGATCGAGGCCAGGCAACCACTCTTGGCACCGCCCTTCGGCGCGTCCTGATGAGTGGCCTTGAGGGCACCGCCGTCACGGCTGTCCGCATCGCTGGCGTCAACCATGAGTACGCCACCGTTCCCGGCGTGCGTGAAGACGTCCTCGACATCCTGCTGAACTGCAAAGAACTGGTTCTCAGCAGCCGCTCCCGCGACACCGAAATTGGCCGCCTCGTGGTCAATGGCCCCGCCTCGGTGACCGCTGGCGATCTGCAGTTCTCCTCCCAGGTGTCGGTGGTCAACGCCGACTGCCCCATCGCCACCGTGGCCGATGGACATGCCCTAGAACTCGAAGTCCATGTGGAGCGTGGCGTGGGCTACCGCCCCGTTGAGCGCACCAGCGAAGACGCTGCCGCCCTTGATTTGCTCCAAATCGACGCGGTGTTCATGCCCGTGCGTCGCGTGAACTTCACCGTGGACGAAACCGCTGTGGGTGAAGGCGGCTCAGCCCGTGAGCGTCTGCGCCTGGAGATCAACACCAACGGCTCCATCACCCCCGATGATGCCCTGGCTTATGCGGCCAACCAGCTGATCGCTCTGTTCCAGCCTCTGGCCACAGTGACCTTGGCGGAAGAGCCCGGCCAGGAGCCTGAGCCCAGCGCTGAGAGCCAGATCCCCCTGGAAGAGCTCAACCTCTCGGTGCGGGCTTACAACTGCCTCAAGCGGGCCCAGGTCAACTCCGTTTCGGATCTGATGGGCTTCAGCTACGAGGATCTGCTGGAGATCAAAAACTTCGGTGCCAAGTCGGCGGATGAAGTGATCGAAGCGCTTGAGCGCATCGGCATCTCCTTGCCCCAAAGCCGCACCACCGCCTGACGGCCTCCATCCCCACACCTCCTTTCGACCCATGCGCCACCAGTGCCGAGTCCCCCAGCTGGGACGTCCCGCCGACCAACGCAAGGCCATGCTCCGTGGCCTTACCACCCAGCTCATCCGCGAAGGCCGGGTGACCACCACCAAGGCCCGTGCCAAAGCACTCCGCGATGAAACTGAGCGGATGATCAGCTTGGCCAAGGACGGCAGCCTGGCCGCCCGCCGCCGGGCCCTGGGCTACATCTACGACAAGCAGCTGGTGCATGCTCTGTTTGACAAAGCCAGCGAGCGCTACGGCGACCGCAACGGTGGCTACACCCGCATCATTCGCACAGTCCCCCGCCGCGGTGACAACGCCGAAATGGCCATCATCGAGCTGGTCTGAGCTTCAGCCCATTGACCGGCCAGCGCATCGCCCTCTGTCTGCAATACGACGGGGGGCCTTTTTGTGGCTGGCAGCGGCAGCCCCAGCACCGCAGTGTTCAACAGAGCCTCGATGAAGCGATTGAGGCCCTCGACCCGCTCCCCGCTGGCATTGCAGCCAAACTGAGTCGCACCATTGCCGCCGGCCGCACCGACACCGGCGTCCATGCCGCTGCCCAGGTGGTGCACTTTGATTGCCATGGCCCCATCCCAGCGGCCCGCTGGGCCCCAGCCCTCAATGGGCGACTGCCCGGCAGCATCCGGGTGAGGGCCAGTGCAGCCGTGGCAGCCAATTGGCATGCCTGCTTCAGCGCCACATATCGGCGGTACCGCTACTGCATCTACAACGCGCGGCGGCCGAATCTGTTTTTGTCGCCCTTCAGCTGGCACCGCTACCAATGGCGCCTGCAAGACCACTTGATGCAGGAGCTGCTGCAGGAGCTACTCGGACACCACGACTTTTCGGCCTTTCAGCGGGCGGGCAGCCAGCGTGCCCACGCCCGCACCACCGTCCAGGAGGTGAGCCTGCAGCGGGAAGGCGACATCCTCACGCTGGAGATCCAAGCGAGTGGATTTCTCTACGGCATGGTGCGATTGCTGGTGGGGCAACTGGTGGCCGCTGGAGAGGGCCGCATCAGCCCTGAGCAATTCCGCCAACGCTGGCGTGAGCAACGCCGTGACGAGGTCAAAGAAGCCGCTCCACCACAGGGACTTTGCCTGCTGCGTGTGGGCTACCCAGAGCCCGTGTTCCCAAGGGGTGCGTGGTACGATTGCCAACCGCGGTATCGGCTGGAGACTTCCGATCCGCCCCCTGAGATCACCAGCAATCCGACAGGCGAAGTTCTCTGAACTAGCTTCGGAATTGGTGGAGATTTCAGACTTTTTGATCTGGATTCCAGCTCCAGCCAAGTCCAGTCCCTGCACACGCAGGGCCCGTCCCGTGATTCCGGCCTGCCGGCGCGATGAACAAAACAGTCGTCCCCTCTCTCAATACCGTTGAACGCCACTGGTACGTGGTGGATGCGGAAAACCAGTGCCTCGGTCGCCTCGCGACTGAAGTGGCCTCGGTTCTGCGCGGCAAGAACAAGCCGACCTACACCCCTCACCTGGACACGGGTGACTTTGTGGTGGTGATCAACGCCGACAAGGTGAAAGTCACCGGCAACAAGGCCAGCGACAAGCTCTACCGCCGTCACTCCGGGCGCCCGGGCGGGATGAAGGTGGAAACCTTCGCCGCCCTGCAACAGCGCATTCCTGAGCGCATCGTGGAGAAGGCCATCAAGGGCATGCTTCCCCACAACGCCCTCGGTCGGCAGTTGTTCCGCAAGCTGAAGGTTTACAAGGGTGCCGAGCACCCCCATGGCGCACAGCAGCCCCAGCCTTACCAGCTCAACCCCTCCGCCAGCATCAAATGACCAGCAGCAGCAAGCGCGTCGTCTACTGGGGCACCGGTCGTCGTAAGACCTCCGTGGCACGGGTTCGTGTGGTTCCTGGCGATGGCACGATCACCATCAATGGCCGCCCTGGCGATAACTACCTGAACTACAACCCCAGCTACCTCAACGCGGTGCGTGCACCGCTCGACACCCTGGGGCTCTCCAAGGAGTACGACATCCTTGTGAATGTCAGGGGTGGCGGGCTCACCGGCCAGGCCGATGCCATCAAGCAAGGTGCGGCACGCGCCCTGTGTGAGCTGTCCCCCGACAACCGCAAACCGCTCAAGAGCGAAGGTCACCTGAGCCGCGACCCTCGCGCCAAGGAACGCCGTAAGTACGGCCTCAAGAAAGCTCGTAAAGCTCCTCAGTTCTCCAAGCGCTGATTTTCGTCATGGCCAAGCCCGACATTCACCCCACCTGGTATCCCGACGCCAAGGTGATCTGCAATGGAGAAGTGGTCATGACCACTGGCTCCACTACCCCCGAGCTGCACGTCGATGTGTGGAGCGGCAACCACCCCTTCTTCACGGGTACCCAGAAGATCCTCGACACCGAGGGCCGCGTGGACCGCTTCATGCGCAAGTACGGCATGGGCAGTGCCAATCCCGACGTCGATGCACCCGCGCCCAAGAAGGCCGCCAAGAAATCCGACGCCGAATCCGACAGCTGAACTACGCAGCTGCAATGACGTCTGAGATGGCCGGGTGCTCCCAACGGGGCATCCGGCTTTTCTATCGGCGCTGCTCAACCCGCTGAATCTGTGGATCAGTCCTTTGTCACCGAGCGGCTAGAAGCCACCTGCCGCACCTTCAACGCCCTCGAGCGTCAGCTGGCTGACCCCAGCGTGGCGGCTGACCCTGAACAACTGCTGACCCTGGCCAAAGAGCGCTCGAGGCTTGAGCCCCTGGTTCTCGATTACCAACGGCTGCAACAACTCCACGCCGAGCATCAGCAGGCCCAGCAATTGCTCAAAGAGAGCAAGGGCGACGCTGAACTGGAGGCGTTGGCCCAAGAGGAGCTGCAGCAACTGAGCTCAGAGCAGGAGCAGCTCAACCAACGCCTGAAAGTGGCTCTGCTGCCCAGCGACCCCCGCGATGAGCGCAGCGTGATGCTGGAAATTCGCGCCGGAGCCGGCGGTGATGAAGCCTGCCTGTGGGCTGGCGATCTCGCCCGCATGTATGAACGCCACGCCCAAACCTGCGGCTGGCAAGTGAATCCCGTCAGCGCTTCAGAAGCCGAGCTCGGTGGCTTCAAGGAATTAATCCTGGCGATCCGCGGGGATGCGGTGTTCAGCCAACTCAAATACGAAGCCGGTGTGCATCGGGTGCAGCGGGTACCCGCCACGGAATCACAGGGTCGTGTTCACACCTCAACAGCCACGGTGGCGGTGATGCCAGAGGCCGATCCGGTTGATGTGCAAATCGATCCCAAGGATCTCGACATCAGCACGGCCCGCTCTGGCGGTGCTGGAGGGCAAAACGTCAACAAAGTGGAAACAGCCGTCGATCTGCTGCACAAGCCCACCGGGATTCGGGTGTTCTGCACCCAGGAACGCTCCCAGCTGCAAAACCGCGAGCGTGCCATGGAGATTCTGCGGGCCAAGCTGCTGGCCAAAGAGGAGGAAGAAGCGGCAGCAGCCGAGAGTTCGGCGCGCCGCGCCCAAGTGGGCAGCGGTGATCGCAGCGAAAAAATTCGCACCTACAACTACAAAGACAACCGCACCACCGATCACCGCCTGGGCAAAAACTTCCCATTGGAAACCGTGCTCAACGGCCAACTCAGCGATCTAATCGAGGCCTGCACCCATGCTGATCAGCAACAAAAACTGGAAGAGCTCGCGGCCAGCGAGAGCTAGGCGCCAATCACGTATTTGCGCCACTCTTCCCGGCCGCTGCGAATCTGGCGGGTGGCTTCGAAATACAAGGTGCTCACCGGGCGTCTTGGCACCGAGTTCAAGGGCATGTCCGCTTCTTTCGGGGTGCGATTGCCCTTGCGGACATTGCAGCGAATGCAAGCCGTAGTCACGTTCTCCCAGGTGTCTTGGCCACCACGGCTGCGGGGAATCACATGGTCAAGCGAGAGTTTGTCGCCGCGGTAGCCGCAGTATTGGCAGGTGTGGTGATCGCGCTGGAACACGTTGCGGCGGGTGAGCGGCAATTCCTTGAATGGAATGCGAACAAATTGCCGCAACCGGATCACGGAGGGAGCTAAAAAGTCTTGACGGAGATTGCGTTCTTCGTGCTCAAGGCCTTCCGCTTTTCCCTTCAACACCATGACGACGGCACGCCGCCAACTGGTGATATTGAGCGGCTCGTAAGACGCATTGAGAACGAGGACGTGGCCCATGCCAGCTTCCCGTATTGCAGGCATGCTATCTGGGTCAACAAGTGCCCCGACGTCGTCTCTGATGCAGCATGAGTCCCTGCCAGGGCTGACGCGGGAGATGATCCCGTCGGTGCAACCACAGCAGCGGGCTTGGCTGGAGATTGATCGCGACGCCATTCGCTACAACACAGCACAGCTGAAGGGCTCGCTGAGTCCCGGTTGCGCCTTGATGGCTGTGGTCAAGGCCGATGGCTATGGCCATGGCGCCGTGACGGTTGCTGAAGCTGCGCTCGATGGCGGTGCCAGCAGCTTTGGGGTGGCCACCCTCGCTGAAGGCATCGAACTTCGGCAAGCCGGAATCGAGGCCCCGATCCTGGTGCTGGGGAACCTGCAGCAGCCCGAAGAATTCCGCTGCTGCCTGCACTGGCAACTCAGTCCCACGATCAGCAGCCTCAGGCAGGGGTTGATCGGCAGCAATGTGGGTGTTGCCGGGGGGAAGCCATTGCTGGCCCACCTCAAGCTCGACACCGGCATGGCCCGGCTGGGCATCGACTGGCAACAGGGCCCCAAACTGCTGGAGGAGCTGCAACAGCTCGATGGCTTAAGCATCGCCGGGGTGTATTCCCATCTCGCCGATGCTGATAATCCCGACGGCTTGCTCAACGCCACCCAGCAGGAGCGTTTTGAAGCAGTCCTGCGCCGCTTCCATGAGCTGGAACTGAAACCTGGCCTGCGGCATCTGGCCAACAGCGCCGGCACCCTCAGCAGCCCTGAGCTGCACTACGACATGGTGCGGGTGGGGTTGTCGCTCTATGGCCACTCGCCAGCTGCGCACCTAAAACAACTGCCGCTGCGGCCCGCCATGAGCGTGCACGCCAAGGTCACCCTGCTTCGCGATGTGCCCGCCGGCGCTGGGGTGAGTTACGGCCATCAGTTCCACACCACACGACCGAGCCGACTGGCCGTGCTCGGCATTGGCTACGCAGATGGCGTCAGCCGCCGCCTCTCCGGGCAGATGGAGGTGTTAGCCGAGGGGCGCCGCCTGCCCCAAGTCGGAGCCATCACCATGGACCAAATCGTGATCGACGCCACAGATCTGCCGGAGTTGGACATTGGCGATTCGGTGACGCTGCTGGGCAGCAGCGGCAGTGAAACCATTGGCCCGCAGGCCTGGAGCGATGTCTGCCAGAGCATTCCATGGGAGGTGCTTTGCAGCTTCAAACACCGCCTGCCCCGCCTGCCCCGCCTGCCCCGCCGACCGGAGCACTGATAGGCTTGGCCGACCGCTGGAGAGGTGGCTGAGCGGTTGAAAGCGGCTCCCTGCTAAGGAGTTACAGGAGGCAACTTCTGTCGAGGGTTCGAATCCCTCCCTCTCCGTTCCAACCTTTGAGGCTCTTGGTGTCCGGCTGCTAACAGGTCGCTGAGTCGGTTACCAATGACACGTCAAGAGGCTGTGACAGACCGCAACAATTGCGGCTAGATCGCCCAAGTCGCCATGGACGACATCGTCGCCACGTTTTCGTACGACATCCACGCCTTGCGGCTGGAATACAAAACCACCTGTGATGCCCTGGAGCACTGGCGCGGGGGAGATCCCACCGAACAGGAGTTTTTGATCTGGAAAAAAGATCAGCTGTTCCGCTCGTTGTTGCAGCAGTCCTACGAGAGCGCTGAAGCCTGAATCAGTCGCTGGGTCAGATCAGGAAGCAACGATTCATCGGCAGCCCGCTCGGGCCCTTCACTGAAAGCCACCACCAAAAAGGGCCTGCAGCCTGGGGTTTCGATATAAGCCGCATCGTGGCGGGCCTGGCTCATCCAGCCGGCCTTGCTCCAGAGGCGACTCTCCACGGGCAAGCCTCCACCTAAAAAGCCATCCACCTGATTTTCAGGATCCGCCTTTCGCTCCTCCAGATCAAGGCTGCGGCTCAACAGATCCCGCAGGCGAGCTGACGCCAAAGGCGACACCCAAGCACCCGTCAGCACTGCATGCAGCATGCGCGCCGTGATGTCGGTGCTGAGCCGGTTGCGGTTCTCCAAGTCAGCGCCATAAAACTGCCGCTCGCGGCCATAGGGGCCTTCACCCCAGGTTTTTTGGCAGGCGTTCGAGCCCTCCCATTCAGGCCAGCCGAGGGAGGCAAACCACTGATTCACCAACTGGCGCTGTCGCGCCCAACTGGAAAAAGGATCCGGCGGCAACTCAGGGCCACTGGTGGTGCCGCTCAGCAGGTCCATCACCAGGGAGGTGGCGTCATTGCTCGAGTCGCCAATCATGTCCTGCATGGCTCGCCGCAACTCAGGGCTCTCCAGCAACAAATCCCTCGACAGCCACTGCTCAATGGCCATGGCATAGGCCAGTTTCACCACACTGGCGGGGTAGCGCTGCTGATCACTGCGGTGCGCAGCGCCGCGAATCGGCAGCGACCAAACATCTTTGGACTCCAGGCCTGCGGCCAGATCGATGGGGGAGGAGTCGTACAGCAGCCAGGTGATGCTCAGCTGCTCCTCCAAGCCGGGCCGCGTGGCCTTTAAGTCGTCAAGCACCGCATGAAGGGCCTGGGTCAGGTCCGAGTCGGGGCGGTAGAACGCCATCAAGCAGGCCAACAAGCGTGGCGACCCTAAACGAGCTAAACGAAGCAACCCCAGCGGCCCTGGAGTTGTTGCACCCCCTCAGCCACTGGCGCTTGAGCCATGCGCTCGATCTCTACAGCAGCCCCCTGGGTTCGGGTCTGGCCACCCAAGCCTGGGCCAGGCGCGAGCTGCAGCTGCTGGATCAACCCGCCCGCTATGGACGCCGGCAGGTTGCACTGGCTGAAGATGGCTACCGGGCGTGGGTTGAACCGCAGGACTTGCTGGGTCGTGCCTGGCGTTGCCGCCCCTATCAGCCGCGCTTGCTGAGCGCTGAGCTCATCCAACAACGCTTACCGGCGGTGTTGCGCTTCTGCCAAAGCGCTGCTGAGCACGACAACACTTACCTGTGGGGAGGCAGCCTCGGCCCCAATTACGACTGCTCAGGCCTAATGCAACGGGCCTTTGCCAGCGAAGGAATCTGGATTCCCCGAGATGCTTATCAGCAGGAACGGTTCTGCCAGAAGGTGGCGATCAGCGCTGATCAACAGCAACTGCTGCGTCCGGCCGATCTGGTCTTTTTTGGCCGCCCTCAACGCTGCACCCATGTGGGCCTCTATCTCGGCGGTGGCCGCTATTTGCACAGCTCCGGCCAAGAGCATGGCCATAACCGCATCGCCATTGACACGTTGCACAGCTGGGACAAAAGCCCAGTGGCCACCCACTACCGCATGGAATTGCGGGGTGCTGGCAGAGTGCAGCGCTGCCACGATGGCAGCCACCTTCCCTGAGTCCAGACGGCCGTGACCCTTTCTGTGGTGATCCCCCTCTACAACGAAGAGGAGAGCCTCTCGATGCTCGTGGCTCAGCTGCTCGGCAGCCTGAGGCCTTTGGGGGAACCCTTTGAATTGGTCTTGGTGGATGACGGCTCTAGCGACCGCACCGCTGAATTACTGCAAGAGCTAAGCCGCACCACACCCGAACTGGTGGCTGTGTTGCTGCGCCGAAACTACGGCCAAACCGCCGCCATGGCCGCTGGTTTTGATGCCTGCCGCGGCGATGAGATCGTCACCCTTGATGGGGATCTGCAGAACGATCCAGCGGACATCCCCATGATCGTGGAGAAGCTGCGCCAGGGCTACGACCTGGTGAGTGGCTGGCGCCACCAGCGCCAAGACGCGGCCATCAGCCGTTTGCTGCCATCGAAGCTGGCCAACAAGTTGATTGCCCGGGTCACCGGGGTGCGGCTGCACGACTACGGCTGCTCACTCAAGGCCTACCGCCGCGAGTTGGTGACCGACATGAACCTCTACGGAGAGCTGCATCGCTTCCTGCCAGCACTGGCCTACATCGAGGGCGCCCGCATCAGTGAAGTGAAGGTGAACCACAAAGCTCGCCAGTTTGGCGAAAGCAAATACGGCATCGACCGCACCTTCCGGGTGCTGATGGATCTGCTCACCGTGTGGTTCATGAAGCGCTTCCTGACCCGTCCCATGCACGTATTTGGCTTCTGGGGCCTGATGGCCCTCGTGGCTGGCGGCCTAATGGGCAGCGTGTTGGTGGTTCAAAAGCTGCTGGGCGCTGATATCGGCACACGGCCGCTCCTCACCCTCTGCGTGCTGCTGCTGCTCACCGGGGTTCAACTGTTCTGCTTCGGACTGCTGGCTGAAGTGATGATGCGCACCTATCACGAAAGCCAAGGGCGGCCGATCTACCGCATCCGCGCCACGTTGCGAGGTAGCGAAGCCTTGCCTGAGCCGGCGGTTGCTGCATTGCGATAACCACCGAGAGGTTCACCCCGAAACGCTTCCAAAGCGCAAGCTGCTTGGCGAGCGACAGCAACGGTGGCATCGCGCTGACCGCGGCGCAGCAGCGGCAAACAACGGCGATCTCCCCAGCGCTGAGCTTCTTGCATGGCCTGCAGGCGTTCAGCTGCGGAACCACGGCTGAGTTGCTCGAGCCATTTGAGGTGCTCCCTGGCCTGTTGCGGTGTGCTGGGCAACGCCACCAGCGCCATGGCGGCCTCCGAGCTGCGGCGCTGCTCCAACGTCTGCTTGCGATCGCGGTTCAAAGCTGCAATCGCTGCCCCATCAAGCAAATTGGCGTCCATCCCTGGCACCACGGGGCGAAACACCAGTCGCCGCAAGAGAAAAAGCGACAAAACCAGGGTGAGAAAGGCTGCGATCGGGGCGCCCATGAAGCCAGCTGGATTGAATTTTTATGTCACCGATGGGCCTCAGATCTGAGGGTCCGATCAGCGCTACCTACAGTACCGGCGGACCTTTTGGCACCGCCATGACTGGAGAATTTGCCGCCGCCTGGTTGCCCGCGGTTTTCGTGCCCATCGTCGGAATCGTTTTCCCTGCGGTGTTCATCGTTCTGGTTGGAAGCCAAATCACCGCCAGCGAGTGACGGCCCCTGGCCTTTGACCGCCAACTGAACATTCCTTTCCACTCATGACTGTGACTCCCGCCGCCGACCCCTGCGTCGGCAACCTCGCCACACCGGTGAACAGCGGCTATTTCATCAAAGCCCTGATCAACAACCTGCCCTTCTATCGGGCTGGCATCTCACCGAACTTCCGTGGTCTTGAGACCGGTGCCGCCTTCGGCTACCTGCTCTACGGCCCCTTCACCATCTGCGGCCCCCTGCGCAACAGCGAGTTTTCAGCAACCGCTGGCCTGCTGGCTGCAATCGGAGCGGTGCACATCCTCACGCTGCTGTTCCTGCTCTACAACCAGCCCGGCAAGCAGCCCCACATCCCCATGGCGGATGTGACCATCGACAATCCTCCCGCTGATCTGTTCACCCGCACCGGCTGGGCTGACTTCACCAGCGGCTTCTGGCTTGGTGGTTGCGGCGGCGCTGTCTTTGCTTGGTTCCTCTGCGGCACCCTGCACGTCAACACCCTGCTGAATCTTGCCGGTGGCGTTTGGAGCGTTGGCTGAAGCCAACTGCTTTCTCTGACATCCCAAGCCCCTGCCTCGGCGGGGGCTTTTTTAATGGCAAGATCCCTCACACCAGGGGCCAGAACAGCGCTCGATGTCGGTAAGCGATCCGTTTCTCAAACGACCGCTGCTGACGCTGGTGGTCAGCTTGCTGATTTTGTTGGCGGGCTTGCTGAGCTTGGCCAGCCTCGACGTCGAAAATTTGCCGCCGATCGCACCCAGTCGGGTGAGCGTGAGTGCCAACTACCCCGGCGCCAGCGCCGAAGTGGTTGAGCAAGGTGTGACCAACTTGATGGAGCGGCAGCTCAACAGCCTGGAGCGGCTGGAGACCATCACCTCCAGCAGCAGTGCCAACGGCGCCAGCGTGCAGCTCAGCTTTCGCGGCAACCAGGGTGAGCTGGATCAAATCAATGTCCAGAACGAGGCGTCGTTAATCAGCCGGCAATTGCCGCAACCGGTGAGCCGTCAGGGTCTGCGGGTGAGGCGCAGCAGCAGCGATCTGTTGATGGTGCTGAGCTTCAGCGACAGCAGCAACACTTACACGCGTGCCTTCATCAGCAGCTGGGTGGACCGGCAGGTGCGCGAACCGCTGCTGCGGATCAATGGCGTTGGCGATGTGGTGCTGTTTGGCAGCAGCGATTTGGCCTACCGGCTGTGGCTGGATGCCACCAAGCTCAGCCGCTTTGAACTCACGATTGAGGATGTCAAAACCGCCCTGCGGAGGGAGAACGTGCTGGCAGCCCTCGGCCAGGTGGGTGATAGCCCAGCGCCCGAAGGCCAGCAATACACCCTTCCCTTACGGATGGAAGGGCGGCTACGCAACCAACAAGAACTCGAGAACCTGATCGTCAAACCGTTGGGCGGCGGCAACAGCGTGCGACTGCAGGATCTCGGCACGGTGCGCCTTGGCGAAGAGCGGTACGGCTCGATTGCTCGCAATCTCGATGGCCAAGCTGCCGTCGCAGTGGGGATCTTTCAGCGCGATGGCAGCAATGCCTTGGCAGTGAGCCGCTCAGTGGAAGAGCTGCTGAATCAAGCCAGTCTCGACTTCCCACCGGGATTGGAGGTGGAGACGATTGTTGATTACGCCAGCAATGTGCAAGAGAGCATCAATCAGGCGATTGCCGCCCTGCGTGATGCCGTGCTGCTGGTGTTTGCCGTGCTGCTGCTGGGACTCGGCAACTGGCGCCTGGCACTGATCACAGCGGTCGCCATCCCCGTGGCCCTGGTGGGCAGCTTCACATTGCTGAAGCTCAGCGGCGGCACCCTCAATGCTTTCACCTTGTTTGGCCTGGTGCTGGCCACCGGGGTGGTGGTGGATGACGCCATCGTCGTCAGCGAAGACATCGGCCGGCGGATCAGTGGAGGGGCCAAACCCTTCCGAGCCGCCCGCGAGGCCATGGATGAGCTCAGTGGGGCGGTGATCGCCACCTCTCTGGTGCTGATCGTGGTGTTCCTGCCGGTCTTGGTGATGCCTGGCTCATTGGGGAGGCTGTATCAACCCCTGGCCGTGGTGATCAGCAGCACAATCCTGTTCTCCACCATCAATGCCTTGAGCTTCACACCGGTGGCCTCAGCGGTATTGCTCGGCAAATCGTTTCGGCCCGCACCGAAGCAAGTGGAACGGCTGCGGCGAGGGCTAGCGAGAAGCTCGCAATGGCTCGACGCCCTGCAACAGCCCTACCAACGACTGCTGGAGCGAGCTCTGAGGCGGCGGCGGCTGGTGTTGAGCCTGCTGGGGGCAGGACTACTCATCACCGCCATCGGGGTGCGAGCACTGCCCACCGGCTTTGTGCCCCAAGAGGATGGCGGCCAGATCCGTGGTGTTGTGGTGCTGCCGGAAGGGGCCTCACTGGAGCGCACACAAAGCGCCATGCAACGGGTGCAGCAGGCGGTCGCCACCGAACCCTTGGTTCGCTACGGCAACTTTTATGCGGGCCGTTCCTTTGGCGATAGCGCCCCCAACAAAGGCATCTTTTTTCTCAGGCTCAAGCCGCTGCAGCAGCGATCCACAAGCACCAGCGAGGTGGTGGAACGGTTGAATCCAGCCCTGCAGCGGGCCATGGCCGGTGATGGCCGCGTGATCTTGAGCCAACCGCAACCGGTGCGCGGCTTTGGCTCAGAAGGAGGCATCAGCCTGAATCTGCTCGATGTCAGTGGCGGGCGCTTGAGCCTGCAACAGTTTGGGGATGAAGCCGATGACTTCATCGCTGCGGCCAAGGCCAGCGGACGGTTTGAACGGGTCGGCACCCGCTTTAGTGCCAATGCCCCCTCGCTGGAGGTGATTCCTGATCGCCAACAGCTCGCCGCCGTTGGCGTCAGCTTGGAGGAGGTGGTGGCCGTGATTGGCGACAGCTTTGGCAGCACCTACGTCAACGACACCTTCAGCGATGCCCGCGTCCGGCGCGTGATCGTTCAACTCCAAGGGAGTGATCGCAGCAGCCCAGGCGATGTGTTGCGCCTGCTGGTGCGCAATCGCGACGGCAGGCTGATTCCCCTGAGCAACTTGGTGCGGCTAGAGCCGACCACCGGACCAACCAGCATCAATCACAGCGAACTCAGCCGCGCCATCAGCATCCGTGCCAAGCCCAAACGGGGCATCAGCAGCGGCCAAGCCATGGCCACCCTCGAGCGGGTGCAACAGCAACGCAACACTCCCACCACTGAGCTGCAATTCACAGGCCTGAGCCTCGAAGAGCAGCGGGCAGGCGGCGGCACCTGGAAACTGTTTGGCTTGGGGCTGCTGGTGGTCTATCTGCTGCTGGCTGCCCTCTACGAAAGCGCCATTGATCCTGTGATCATCTTGATCACGGTGCCGTTGGCCTTACTTGGTGTCGTGCTGGGGCTAGCGGCGCGTGGTTTGTTTCTCGATGTCTATGGCCAGGTCGGGATTTTGGTGTTGATCAGCCTGGCGGCGAAGAACGGCATCTTGATCGTGGAATTTGCCAACCAGCGCGTCAAACGCGGCATTGCCGTATCGGCTGCGATCCGAGAAGCCGCCAGTCTGCGGCTGCGCCCGATCTTGCTCACCGGGGTCTCGTCGCTGGCTGGCTTTCTACCTCTGGTGCTGGCAAGCGGTGCTGGAGCGGCCCGCAGCATCAGCATCGGCACCGTGGCTTTCAGTGGCCTACTGGCCTCAACAGCCTTGAGCCTGTTGGTCTTGCCTGTGGTTTACGAGATCGTCAAAACCTGGGAACAGAAGCGGACACAAAAACTTGGTTAAGAGCGGATTGCATGCCGGTTTGTCTAGTCAGGATTCTGAGGCGATATCCCATCGGTCTGCCGGCATGAAAGCCCTCACCGAAATACCACCCACTCTGAAGTTTGAAGAGTCGACCCTGCGGGCCGCAGCGGCGGTGTTGCATCGACGCCTAATTGGCCAAGGCCTCAGCCCTCAAGCTGCCGCCGACATGCTGACCAGCGAACTGGCTGCCAATCTCCTTGCCGAGCACAGCAGCGATTTGGAGTGCCTTGCCGGCAGCTAGCGCCCTGCCGCAAACCATCGAATCCAGCCCCCAATTGGGGGCTTTTTTCATGGGCCCAATCCAGTGATCCCGCCGCCATAAAAAAACCCCCGCCGAGGCGGGGGTCAGTGGAACGTCGAAGTGAAATCAACCCATTGATCGTTAGATCAACCGAACTTGCCGGAAGTCGAAGCGATCAAGAAGGCGGCGTAGGTGAGGACATAACCCACTGAGAAGTGAGCCAGACCAACCACGCGGGCCTGAACGATGGACAGAGCCACCGGCTTATCGCGCCAACCCATCATGTTGGCGATGGGGCTGCGCTGGTGAGCCCAAACGATGGTTTCAATCAGCTCCTGCCAGTAACCACGCCAGGAGATGAGGAACATGAAACCGGTGGCCCACACCAGGTGACCGAAGAGGAACATCCACGCCCAAACAGCGAGGTTGTTGGTACCCATCGGGTTGTAGCCGTTGATCAGCTGAGAGCTGTTCAGCCACAGGTAGTCACGGAACCAGCCCATCAGATAGGTGCTGGATTCGTTGAACTGAGCCACGTTGCCCTGCCAGATGGCGAGGTGCTTCCAGTGCCAGTAGAAGGTGAGCCAGCCCACGGTATTCAGGGCCCAGAAGACAGCCAGATAGAAGGCGTCCCAGGCAGAGATGTCGCAGGTACCGCCACGGCCGGGGCCGTCGCAGGGGAAGGAGTAACCAAAGTCCTTCTTGTCGGGCATCAGCTTGGAGCCACGGGCATCCAGAGCACCTTTGACCAGGATCAAGGTGGTGGTGTGCAGACCCAGAGCGATGGCGTGGTGAACCAGGAAGTCACCAGGGCCGATCGGCAGGAACAGATCGGTGTTGCCGTTAATGGCATCCAGCCAGTAGTGCTCACCAGCGATGTTGGCGGAAGCCAGGCTGGCGGAGCTCGCCGGGTTGGAGAGCAGCACGTCCATGCCGTACATGGCCTTACCAGAGGCGGCCTGCACGAACTGGGCGAACACAGGCTCAACCAGGATTTGCTTCTCGGGAGTACCGAAGGCAACGACCACATCGTTGTGGACGTAGAGGCCCAAGGTGTGGAAACCGAGGAACAGTGACACCCAGCTCAGGTGGCTGATGATCGCTTCTTTGTGCTCGAGCATCCGAGCCAGGACGTTGTCCTTGTTGGCTTCGGGGTCGTAGTCACGGATGAAGAAGATCGCACCGTGGGCGAAGGCACCGCACATCAGAGCGATGGCGATGTACTGGTGGTGGGTGTAGAGGGCGGCCTGGGTGGTGTAGTCCTTCGCGATGAAGGCGTACGACGGCATCGAATACATGTGCTGTGCCACCAGGCTGGTGACCACGCCCAGAGAGGCGAGAGCCAGACCCAGCTGGAAGTGCAGCGAGTTGTTGATGGTGTCGTACAGACCCTTGTGACCACTGCCCAGATCACCAGGGGTGTTGCTGGGGGGGTTGTGGGTGTCGAGGATCTCGCGAATGGAGTGACCAATACCGAAGTTGGTCCGGTACATGTGGCCGGCGATCACAAAGATGCAACCGATGGCCAGGTGGTGGTGGGCAATGTCGGTCAGCCACAGGGCTTCGCTCTGGGGGTGGAAACCACCGAGGAAGGTGAGGATCGCGGTGCCCGCGCCATCTGCACTGCCGAAAGCCTGGCTGAGGCTGTCGGGGTTCTGGGCATAAACGCCCCAGTTACCAGTGAAGAAGGGAGCCAAACCTGCCGGGTGGGGCAGGGTCGTCAGGAAGTTGTCCCAGCCGACGTGCTGGCCACGTGCCTCAGGAATGGCGACGTGAACAAGGTGACCGGTCCAAGCGATGGAGCTGAAACCGAACAGCACAGCCAGGTGGTGGTTCAGACGCGATTCAGCGTTCTTAAACCAAGCCAGGGAGGGACGGAACTTGGGCTGCAGATGCAGCCAGCCGGCGAACAAGGCCCAAGCCGACAGGATCATCATGAAGATGGAGCCCTGATACAGCTCGGCGTTGGTGCGCATGCCGATCGTGTACCACCAGTGGTACAGGCCGGAATACGCAATGTTCACCGGTGAAGAAGCGCCCGCTTGGGTGAAGGCGTCAATAGCGCCTTGACCGAAGTGAGGGTCCCAGATCGCGTGAGCGATGGGACGAATGTGCAGAGGGTCAGCAACCCACTGCTCGAAGTTTCCTTGCCAGGCGATGTGGAACAGGTTTCCCGACACCCACAGGCCAATGATGGCCAAATGTCCGAAATGGGTGGAGAACAGCTTTTGGTAAAGCTTCTCCTCGGTCATGCCGTCGTGGCTCTCGAAATCGTGAGCCGTGGCGATGCCGTACCAGATGCGGCGGGTGGTCGGGTCCTGGGCCAGACCCTGGCTGAACGAAGGGAATTTCGTTGCCATGAGAGAGGTCAGAGGGTTGAGATCAGCCCACCGCGATGATGCGGGCCAAGAAGAAGGACCAGGTCGTCGCGATGCCACCCAACAGATAGTGGGCAACGCCGACAGCACGACCTTGCGTGATGCTCAGGGCGCGCGGCTGGATAGCCGGAGCAACCTTGAGCTTGTTGTGAGCCCAGACGATGGACTCAATCAGCTCCTGCCAGTAGCCGCGGCCGCTGAACAGGAACATCAGGCTGAACGCCCAGATGAAGTGGGCACCCAGGAACATCAGGCCGTAGGCGCTGGTAGCAGAGCCATAGCTGTTGATCACCTGTGAAGCCTGAGCCCACAGGAAGTCACGCAGCCAGCCATTGATGGTGAGTGCACTGGTGGCGAAGTTGCCGTTGGTGATGTGCTGGACGGTGCCGTCAGCGTTGACGGTCCCCCAGATGTCGCTCTGCATCTTCCAAGAGAAGTGGAAGATGACAACCGACAGGGAGTTGTACATCCAGAACAGGCCTAGGAACACGTGGTCCCAACCCGACACCTGGCAGGTGCCGCCACGGCCGGGGCCGTCGCAAGGGAAGGCGAAACCGAGGTTGGCCTTGTCGGGGATCAGACGTGAGTTGCGGCTGTAGAGGACACCCTTCAGCAGGATCAGCACGGTGACGTGGATCGTGAAGGCATGGATGTGGTGGACCATGAAGTCCGCCGTACCCAGGGTCATCGGGGCAACAGCAACCTTGCCGGCAACAGCCACAACCTGACCACCAAAGACCTCGCTCACACCCGAGAGGGCATTGGGAGCGGTGGAGCCGGAGGCTGCAGCGTGCAGACCTTGGATCCACTGGGCAAAGATCGGCTGAATCGAAATCGCCGAGTCACTGAACATGTCCTGGGGACGACCCAGGGCACGCATGGTGTCGTTGTGGATGTAGAGACCGAAGCTGTGGGCGCCGAGCCAGATGCAGACCCAGTTGAGGTGACTGATGATGGCGTCGCGTGCCTTGAGCACTCGGTCCAGAACGTTGTCGATGTTCTGAGCAGGGATGTAATCGCGAACCATCGCGATTGAGGCGTGAGCACCAGCACCCACAACCAAGAAACCGCCGATCCACATGTGGTGGGTAAACAGCGACAGCTGGGTTGGGTAGTCGATCGCGATGTACGGATACGGAGGCATCGCGTACATGTGCTGGGCCACGATGATCGTGACGGAGCCACCGAGGGCAAGGTTCACAGCCAACTGGGCATGCCAGGAGTTGGTCATGAACTCGTAGAGACCGTCGTGACCGCGAGTGGCAGGGAACAGCAGGGGATCACCCTTTTGACCCTCAAGGATCTCCTTGATGGAGTGACCAATACCCCAGTTGGTGCGGTACATGTGACCAGCCACCAGGAACATGATCGCGATCGCCACGTGGTGGTGAGCGATGTCGGTCATCCAGAGGCTGCCCGTGATCGGGTTCAGACCACCTTTGAAGGTCAGGAAGTCGCTGTAGGCAGCCCAGTTACCGGAGAAGAAAGCACCGATGCCTTCTTTGATGCCGGGATAGAGCTGTCCAACCAGATCCTGATTGAAAAAGGCATGGGGCAGAGGGATGTCCGCCACAGAGGCAATGGCCTTGCCATCCAGACTCAGGGGCTTGCCAGCGTCGATGGCATCCATCAGCGCTGTTGTGGGCAAGGAGATGTGAATCAGGTGACCAGCCCAGGCGAGTGAGCCCAGACCAAACAGACCAGCCAGGTGGTGGTTGAGCATCGACTCAACGTTCTGGAACCACTCCAGCTTTGGAGCCGCCTTGTGGTAATGGAAGACGCCAGCATTGAGCATCAAGCCAGCCATGACGAGGGCGCCGATGGCGGTGGCGAGCAGCTGGGTCTCGTTGGTGTAACCCCAGGAGCGCCACATGTGGAACAAACCTGAGGTGATCTGAATGCCGTGGAAGCCGGCACCGACATCACCGTTGAGAATTTCTTGGCCAAACACGGGCCAAACCACCTGAGCACTGGGCTTCACGTGGGTGGGGTCGGCGAGCCAACCGGAGTAGTTGGAGAAGCGAGCACCGTGATAGAAGGCGCCGCTCAGCCAAATGAAGATGACGGCCAAGTGGCCGAAGTGAGCGCTGAAGATCTTGCGCGAGACCTCTTCCAAGTCACTGGTGTGACTGTCGAAGTCATGAGCGCGGGAGTGCAGGTTCCAGATCCAGGTTGTGGTCTTGGGACCCTTGGCCAAAGCGCGATCGAAATGCCCGGGCTTTCCGAGCACATCGACATCGACTGGCACCGGGTTCCGGTCAACCGAGACCTTGGCCTTGCCCCCACGTTCTGGTGGGCTGATGGTCATTCGAGACGTTCCTCGAGGGTTTGGGTCGTGGCCTTTGTCAAAACCCGAAGGCAATGGCGAAGACCGCTGGGGTGCTGGGCCGCCTACCGGCCAGGCGAAAAGCCTTGCCAGCACTAGGCCACGGACCCCAGCTAGGGGGACCGCTGGACGGAGTATAGGGGCCAGAAATGGCAGGTTCCCAGCGGAGTTACAAAGGTTCAATCCCTGTGCTGGACAGGGCTCTTAGCAACCCTAAGTAACAACTAAAAAACAATTATTTCATCAGAAAAATGATACCGAGGCTTGACAGATGGCGATGCTGAGTGCACAGCTTTGCGCTTCACTGGGGTCATCCCGTGCGGCCTGCCGCCCCGATGCTCCGCGTTTTATTCCGTCGTCTGTTGCGGCCTGGCATGGCCGTGCTGCTTGGCCTTGCTCTACTCGTTGCCCCTGTCTCGCCAAGCCTTGCGGCTCCTTGGGGCAAGCAGCGCGCTGAACCCAACAGCCCCAGCGGAGCAGCAAGCCTGTTGCAAGAGGTGGCACCACCGGGTGCCGCGCAGCAACTCAGTGATCAACTGCGCGGCAAGCAGCCTCAGCTCAGCGTGGTTAGCCCCAAGCCTGGAAGCCAAGTCGGTGCCGGGGACTGGACCCTGCAATTGCGGCTTGACGACTGGCCTGTGCTGGAGTCCAGCGAGCTAGGAGCTGGCCCCCACGTGGTGGTGCAACTGGATCACCAGGAACCCCAGCGGATTTTTGCCACAGACAGCAAGGGGCTGATCAGCGTCTCCATGCCGGCTCTGACGCCAGGCAGCCATCACCTCAGCGCCTTCGCCGCTCTGCCCTGGGGCGAAGCGGCCGCCGGCAAAAACGCGCGTATTCAATGGCAGCTCTATCGAGGCCTAGCCACCCCAGAAGCCCTTCCTGATCTGGACGCGCCGCAACTGGTGGCGGTCGCACCGCAGCAGCTAGCCGCTGGCGCGGCTGTTCCCATCAACTGGTTTTTGTTCAATGCGCCCCTGCAGCACCTGCGCGATGGCGATGAGCAGTGGCGGCTACGGCTAAGCCTCGATGGCAGCAGTGTGGTGCTCGATCGGGCCCAATCGCTTTGGCTCAAACCGCTCAAAGCAGGCGAACACTTCCTCAAGCTCGAGTTGCTCGATGGCGATGGCAACCCGCTGCAGCCAGCCTTCAACAGCCTTGTGCAAGAGCTACGTGTCCCCGTCTCCAGAGCGGGAGCACCGGCCCTGTTCAGCAGCCGCCTCAGCGCCGATCAATTGGCTGAGCTCAGCGACCCCAATTACCAACCCACCCCGGAACCGGAACCGGAGCCGGAGCCGGAGCCGGAACCTGCAGCTGACCCCGAGCCGGAGCCAACCCCTGAGCCAGCACCAGAACCGGAAGCGGAAGCGAAAACCGAGCCGGCAGCCGAACCTCAGGCGGACTCCAGCGAGCCAGAAGCCCCGATGAACCAGGACGCCGAACCCGAAGCTGAGGGCCAGGCCGCAACAGCTACCGACCTGAGCGGAGATCCTTCTTGAAACGCCTTGGTCTTTGCGCCAGCCAGGCCGGCCTCAAGCTGCTCGAACCGCTGCTGCAAGCGGGTGAACTCGACGCCATTGCTGTTCCTGCTGGCCTACTCAATGCCCAGCGGCCTGAGTTGATTCGCCATACAGACGGCCCAAAAGGACTGCTGCAAGAGCACTGGGGCGAGTTGGAGCTGCTGGTGGGGGCACTGGCCGCAGGAGCCCTGGTGCGACTGGTGGCGCCACTGCTGCAACACAAGCTGCATGACCCAGCGGTGCTGCTAGTGGCAGCGGAGGGACCAACACTGCTGGCCCTACTGGGGGGCCATAGCCAGCAGGCCGACACCCTGGCCGAGCAATTGGCGCCCCTCCTGCAAGCCAACGTGATCCAAAGCGGGTTCAGCAGCAGTCAAGGACTGCCAGCCCTCGATTCATTGGGCGAAGCCTGGGGCTGGCGTCGCGGCAGTGGCAACTGGGATGCCCTGATGCATCGGGCCGCCCGGAGTGAACCGTTAAGCCTGGAGGTTGGGGCAGGGCAACAAGCCCTGAGCGATTGGCTGCTGGCCAGTGAGTTGCCGCTAGCGCGCGCCAGCAGCAGCGCGGCTGATCTCTGCATCAGCAGCAGCACGGGTGCTGGTTGCCGCTGGCACCCACCGGTGCTTTGGCTAGGGGTGGGCTGTGAACGCGGCAGCAGCCTGGAGTTGTTGCGCCAGGCCGTGGATGGCGCCCTGCAAACCGCGGAGCTAGCAGCAGAAGCCGTGGCCGGACTGGCCAGCATCGATGTGAAAAACGATGAGCCCGCCCTGCAGGTCCTGGCCAGCGAGCGCAACTGGCCGCTGAAGTTTTTCAGCGCCGATGAGCTCAAAGCCCAATCCGTGCCCAACCCATCGGCCGTGGTGGCTGCCGAGGTGGGGTGCCCGAGCGTGGCGGAAGCCGCCGCCCTCTGCGCCGCAGGATCCGGCGCTGAGCTGCGCTTGGAGAAACAAATCAGCCGGGGGCAACCGGGCGAAGGCGCCGTCACCACGGCGATTGCTGCCGCCCCACAACCCTGGGCACCGCAACGGGGACATCTACATCTGATTGGCGCTGGCCCTGGAGCCCTCAATCAACTCACTCCAGCTGCCCAGCAAGCGTTAGCCAGCAGCAGCGCCTGGGTGGGTTATGGCCTTTATCTCGATCTTTTGGAGCCATTGCGCCGGGCCGATCAAGTGCGCTTTGACGGCCAGCTCACCAAAGAGAAAGAGCGCTGTCAGCAAGCCCTTGAACTCGCCCGCCAAGGGGTTGTGGTGGCACTGATCTCCAGTGGAGAGAGCGGGATGTACGGCATGGCCGGCCTGGCCCTTGAGCAATGGCTGGCATTAGCAACCCAAGAGCAACCCAACTTCAGCGTTCACCCAGGCATCTCCGCCTTCCAGATGGCCGCCGCACGGCTGGGAGCCCCTTTGATGCACGACCTCTGCACCATCAGCCTCAGCGACCGGCTGACGCCATGGGAGTTGATCGAACAGCGGCTAAAGGCAGCCGCCCAAGGAGATTTTGTTGTAGCCCTCTACAACCCCCGCTCCCGAGATCGCCATTGGCAACTGGGGCGCGCCGTGGAATTGCTGCTGGAACACAGGCCCGCCAACACGCCAGCAGCCATCTGCCGCCAACTCAGCCGCAGCGATGAGGCCTTGCAGATCCATCCATTGGCTGAGCTGCCACTCGAAGCCGTCGACATGTTCAGCCTGGTGCTGATCGGCAACAGCACGACCCGCTTTGAGCACGGGCAGATGGTGACGCCCCGCGGCTACCCCGGGGCTGAATTGAGCTGAGTCAGTCCTCCGTATGGGGGTGGCGGTGATGGGCATCGCTGACGTGGGAATGGCTGTGCTCAATGGGCGCATGCTCATGGGGGTGGGCATGCCAAAAGGTCTGAGCTGGGTCGTGGCCTGCCAACTGCTCGGCGCTGTGGCTGTGGTCGTGGTGGGGGTCTGCGCCATCAGGACTGTGCTGATGGCGGTGGTCGTGATGCTGGGATCGGTGCCGATGCCAGTGGCTGTGTTCCTCGCCGATCAACAACACAACCCCAAAGGCCATCAGGGCTGCAGCCCCTAGCAACGAGGTGCTCAGGGGATTGCGCAGCACCACAACAGCAAAGATCGCTCCAACAAAGGGGGCTGTTGAGAAGACGACCGCTTCCCTGGCCGCCCCAAGGCGGCGCAAAGCCAGAAAGTCCAACCAAATCGAGATGCCATAGCCCAGGGCCCCCACCAGCAGCAGCTGCAAGCTGACGTGCCAAGGAGGGAAGGGTTGCCCGAGCCCCCAGGCCAGCAGCAGCATCGGCAACGAGGCACAGGTGGCCTTAAAGCCAGCCAGTTGCAGCGGATCCCGCAAGCTCAGGCGCTGACTGAGGTTGTTATCGATGCCCCAGGCCATGGTGGCTGCAGCAATCAGCAGCGCGCCGCTTGTGGACGCCCCACCAAGGGATCCCCGCGACAGCACAACCGCACCAGCCAGCGTCAGTGATGCGGCGAGCACACCGCGCCGGCCCAAGTGTTCTTTGCCCACCAGGACCGCGATCAGCAGCGTGAAAACCGCTTCAAGGTTGAGCATCAAGGCCCCGGCGGCGGCGGGCAGGCGCTCCAGCCCCAGCACCAGCAGCCAGGGACCAAGCACGCCTCCCAGCAAGGTGAGGCCTGCCAGTGCCGGCAGGTCAACGCGCCATTGGATCGGCGTTTCAGCGCCCGATCCACCGGCTAAAGCGCGCACCACTAAGAGGGCGAGACTGGCTCCGAGATAGAGCAGAGCGGCGACAGCAAGAGCTCCCCCCTGGCCCGCAAGCAGGGTGATCAGAGGGGCGCTACACCCAAACAGAAGAGCAGCCAGCAGTCCGGGGAGGTAGCGGGCCATCAATAATCAAGTCGGGATGACAGGATTCGAACCTGCGGCCCCTTCGTCCCGAACGAAGTGCGCTACCAAGCTGCGCTACATCCCGATGTACCGAGTTTAGGAGACCAACTTGCAAAAGCCTGAATGGCTGCGTGTGAAAGCCCCCCAGCGTGAGCGGATCGGTGCCGTAGCCGATCTCCTGCTGGATCTCAAGCTCAACACGGTCTGCCAAGAGGCGAGCTGCCCCAACATCGGCGAATGCTTTGCCGGCGGCACGGCCACCTTTTTGATCATGGGCCCGGGCTGCACGCGCGCCTGCCCCTATTGCGACATCGATTTCGATAAGAGCGTGCGCGAACTGGATCCCACCGAGCCCGAACGGCTCGGGGAAGCAACCCAGCGTTTGGGCCTCAAGCATGTGGTGATCACCTCGGTGAACCGCGATGACCTGGCCGATGGCGGGGCCAGCCAATTTGTGGCCTGCATTGAGCAGATTCGCCGGCGCTCACCTGGCACCACTATTGAGCTGTTGGTGCCCGACTTCTGCGGCGACTGGGATGCCTTGGCCGCTGTGATGGCAGGGGCGCCCGATGTGCTCAACCACAACATCGAAACCGTACCGCGGCTCTACAAGAAGGCTCGCCCCCAGGCCATCTATGAGCGCTCGCTGGAGTTGCTCCAGCGCGTTCGCCAAGGCTGGCCGCGCTGCTACAGCAAATCCGGCCTGATGGTGGGGCTGGGTGAAACCGATGCCGAAGTCATAGAGGTGCTGGCTGATCTACGCCGCCATGCCGTCGACATCGTGACCATTGGCCAATACCTCTCACCGGGCCCCAAACATCTTCCGGTGGATCGCTTTGTCAGCCCAGAGCAATTCGAGCAGTTCCGCAGCCAAGGCGAATCGGAGCTGGGCTTTTTGCAGGTGGTGAGCACGCCGCTCACGCGCAGCAGCTACCACGCCGGTGAGGTGCAGCGGCTGATGCAGGAACACCCACGCTGATCAATTTCTTTTGGTCAACCGCTTAGGGTTTAGGCCCAGTCCGACGTACTAAATGCCTGCGGCCACGGCGGTGTTCAACCGAATCAGCGCCAACAATCTGCGCGGTGACCTGTTTGGCGGCCTGACCGCCGCCGTGATCGCCCTGCCGATGGCCCTGGCTTTCGGTGTAGCCAGCGGAGCTGGCGCCACGGCAGGCCTCTGGGGTGCGGTGCTGGTGGGTCTCTTCGCCGCTCTCTTTGGCGGCACTCCCACGTTGATCTCCGAGCCCACGGGCCCGATGACGGTGGTGATGACAGCAGTCATCGCTGGCCTGACAGCCCGCAACCCCGAGCACGGCCTGGCCATGGCATTCACGGTGGTGATGCTGGCTGGGGTGTTCCAGATCGGCTTTGGCCTGTTGCGTCTGGGGCGGTACGTCACCCAGATGCCTTACACGGTGATCTCCGGCTTCATGAGCGGGATCGGCCTGATCCTGATCATCCTGCAGCTGGGACCCTTCCTGGGTCAGGCCAGCCCCAAGGGAGGCGTGATTGGCACCTTGCAGGCGTTGCCTCAACTGCTAGCCGGAGCACGCCCTTTGGAGGTGTCCCTGGCGCTGATCACCCTGGCCATCCTCTGGTTCACCCCCAAGCAACTCAAAAAAATTGCCCCACCGCAGTTGATTGCGCTGCTGGTGGGAACCCTGGTCTCGCTGCCACTGATCAGTGGCTTTGGCTCTGAGGACATTCGCCGCATTGGCGAAATTGCCTCCGGCTTCCCGCAGCTGCAGCTGCCGATGTTCAGCGGCGCTGAACTGCAACTGATGGTGGTGGATGCCGCTGTGCTCGGCATGCTCGGCTGCATTGATGCTCTGCTCACCTCGGTGGTGGCCGACAGCCTCACCCGGACAGAGCACAACTCCAACAAAGAACTGATTGGCCAAGGCCTGGGCAACCTCGTCAGTGGCCTGTTCGGTGGCCTGCCCGGCGCTGGCGCCACGATGGGCACGGTGGTGAACATCCAGAGCGGCGGCCGCAGCGCCCTCTCCGGCATCTTCCGCGCGGTGATCCTGATGCTGGTGATCCTGGTGGGAGCTCCACTGGCAGCCGAGATTCCTCAAGCGGTGCTGGCTGGCATTGCCCTGAAGGTGGGTGTCGACATCGTCGACTGGGATTTCATCAAGCGCGCCCACCGCATCTCCCTCAATGGGGCGCTGATCATGTATTTAGTGATCGCCCTCACCGTTCTGGTGGATCTGATCACCGCGGTGTTTGTAGGCGTTTTCATCGCCAACATCCTCACGATCGACAAGATGAGCGAGCTGCAAAGCGAGGCGATCCAGTCGGTGAGCACAGGCGATGGCGACCTGGAGATCAGCGACGACGAGCGCGAGCTACTGAATCAGGGCCACGGCAAGGTTCTGCTGTTCCAGCTCAATGGCGCCATGATTTTCGGCGTTGCCAAGGCGATTAACCGCGAGCACAACGCCATCAGCGACTGCAGGGCCGTGGTGTTTGACCTCTCCAAGGTGTCGCACCTGGGTGTGACCGCAGCGCTAGCCGTGGAAAACGCGGTGGAAGAAGCGATTGAAGTGGGCCGGCAGGTGTTTGTCGTTGGTGCCAGCGGCACCACACGCCGGCGCTTGGAAAAGCTCGGCCTATTCAGCAAGCTGCCAGCAGAGCGCACTGAAATCGACCGGCGCGAGGCGCTGCGGACCGCCGTAGCGGGGATTGCCTGAGTCGATCAGGCAGCCACCGCCTCCTTCTCAGCCAGGCCAACGTTGCCGCGCTCGCTGGGGGGAACCAGCAGCTTGAAGCGGCCCTTCCAGCTGTTCCAATCGGCAAGGATTGCCGAGGCTTTGGTGCTGCCGGTTTCAGCGACATAGGCCTCGAGCAGTGGCTTGAGCAAAGCCTCCTGCTCCGGAGTCGTCAGCGGACAGATTGCCACGATCTCCGGGTTGACCCGAGCGGTGAGGCGATCGTCTTCATCGAGCAAGAAGGCCACACCACCAGTCATGCCAGCAGCCACGTTGCGGCCGGTGCTGCCCAGCACCACCACAACGCCACCAGTCATGTATTCACAGCAGTGATCACCAGCACCTTCAACAACGGTTCGTGCACCGCTATTGCGGACGCCAAAGCGTTCACCGGCGCGGCCGTAGGCAAACAGCTCACCGCCCGTTGCGCCATAGAGGCAAGTGTTGCCGAGGATCACCTGGCTGCCAGGGTCGTTGCCGCTGCCAGGGGGCACCACAGTGAGACGTCCACCGCAAAGACCTTTGCCGACGTAGTCGTTGGCCTCGCCGACCAGGCGCACATTCATGCCCTGCACGTTGAAGGCACCGAAGCTCTGACCTGCAAACCCCTCAAAGGTGAGGTTGAGCTGACCCTTGAACCCGGTGTTGCCATGACGTGCAGCGATCTCGCCGGCCAGGCGAGCGCAGACGCTGCGATCGGTGTTGATGATCGGCACGGTGCGGGCCAACTGACCATGGCCCTCGATGGCCGCCATCAGTTCGGCATCGGCGAGTAGCTGATCTTCAAGGATCGGCCCATTGCTATGGGCCTCACTGGCGTGCTGCAACCAGGAGCGGTCTTCAGCGCCAGCAATCGGAGCCAACAGGCAGGACAAATCCAGGGCCTGGGTCTTGGCCAACTGCACCTGACGAGCCTGAAGCAGCTCCGTGCGACCGATCAACTCCTGCAGGCTGGCGACACCCAGCACGCTGAGCAGCTGGCGCACCTCTTCAGCGACAAAGAGGAAGAAGTTGACCACCTGTTCCGGCAGACCGGGGAAACGCTTGCGCAGGTTTTCCTTCTGCGTTGCCACGCCGACCGGGCAGTTATTGGTGTGACAAACGCGGGCCATGATGCAGCCCTCAGCGATCATCGCGACCGAGCCGAAGCCGTACTCCTCTGCGCCCAGCAAAGCGGCAATCACCACATCCCAACCGGTCTTGAGGCCGCCATCGGCGCGCAGCAGCACGCGATTGCGCAAACCGTTTTCCAGCAGTGAGCGGTGCACCTCGGTCAGACCCATTTCCCAGGGACCACCGGCGTGCTTGATCGAGCTCAATGGAGAAGCACCCGTGCCTCCGTCATGGCCGGAGATCTGGATCACATCGGCATTGGCCTTAGCAACACCAGCGGCGATGGTGCCGATGCCGATCTCAGCCACCAACTTGACGCTCACGCGAGCCGCAGGGTGCACCTGGTGCAGGTCGTGAATCAGCTGCGCCAGATCCTCAATCGAATAGATGTCGTGGTGCGGCGGCGGCGAGATCAGAGCCACACCCGGCTTGCTGTTGCGCAGCCAAGCGATGTATGGGTCCACCTTGGGGCCGGGCAGCTGACCGCCTTCACCTGGCTTGGCACCCTGAGCCACTTTGATCTCAAGCTGCTTGCCGCTGCGCAGGTATTCCGGGGTCACACCGAAACGACCTGAAGCGATCTGCTTGATCGCAGAGCAGGCGGTGTCGCCATTGCGCAGGCCGCCAATGCTGGGGAGCACCTTGGAGCGCCCCTCACCATCCACATCGTTGAGCATGTTGAAGCGGGCGGGATCTTCCCCGCCCTCACCGCTGTTGCTCTTGCCGCCGATGCGGTTCATGGCAACGGCCAACACTTCATGGGCTTCGCGGGAGAGCGCTCCAAGGCTCATGCCACCGGTGCAGAAGCGGGCGCAGATGCTTTCAACGCTCTCGACTTGATCCATCGGCAACGGCGTTGGGGCCGGCTTCAGCTCGAGCAGGTCGCGCAGGGTGGTGACAGGCCGGTTTTCCAGCAGCGTCTTGTAGGTGGAGAAGTGGTCGTAACCGGGTCCAGCCTTCACTGCGGCGTGAAGAGCCTTGGCCATCTCAGGGCTGTTGAGGTGGTATTCGCCACCGGTGCGGTACTGCACAAAGCCCATGAACTCGAGCTTGGTGCGGTTGAGTTCGGGGAACGCCTTGGCATGCAGGCTGAGGGTTTCACTGGCCAGATCGGTGATCGAGAGTCCAGCCACCCGGCTGGTGGTGCCAGCGAAGGCCAAATCGATCAGATCGGCGCCAATGCCAATGGCCTCGAAGATCTGAGCGCCGTGATAGCTGGCCAGCAAGGAAATGCCGATCTTGGAGAGGATCTTGCGCAGCCCGTTTTCCAGCGCCAGGCGCACGTTGGCCTGAACCTGATCGGTGGTGAGGGCGGGCAGCTTGCCCAGCTCGATGGCCTTGCGCACCTTGGGTTGGTCGAGCCAATGGCGGCTGGTTTCCCAGGTGAGCCAGGGGCAAACGGCACTGGCACCAAAACCAATCAGACAGGCCAGGTGGTGGGTGCTCCAGCACTGAGCCGTGTCCACAACGATGGAGGTTTGCAAGCGCAACCCCAGCCGCAGCAGGTGGTGGTGCACAGCCCCCACAGCGAGCAGGGCGGGGATGGTGGTGTGGCTCGCAGTGACCCCGCGATCGGAGAGCACCAGGATCGTTTTGCCCTCGCGCACGGCGGCTTCAGCCGCGCTCTGCAAGTGCGTCACCGCCTGCTGCAAGCCAGCGGGGCCATCGGCTACAGCAATCAAGGTGGAGAGGGTGGTTGCTGGCAAGCCTTGGGAGGTAGCAGCTGCGAGTTCCGCTTCGTTGAGAATCGGGCTGGGCAGATGCAACATCCCAGCCGCGCTGGCCTCCGGTTTCAGAGAAGAACCCCGGCGGCCCAGATGCATCTCCAGGCTCATCACCAGTTTTTCCCGCAGCGGATCGATCGGCGGGTTGGTGACTTGGGCGAAGCGTTGCTTGAAGTAGTCGTAGAGGAGGTGAGGCTTGTCGGAGAGCACAGCCAAGGGGATGTCATCGCCCATGCAGTAGGTGGGCTCTTTGCCCGCTGAGGCCATGTCCTCAATGACCAGCTCAAAGTCTTCAGCGGTGAAGCCAAAGGCGGTCTGCTGCTGCAGCAACTCCAGATCGCCCAGCTGCTTGCTGGTGGTCCAGGGCTGGGGTTCAAGGTTGCGGCGGTGATCGTTCAGCCACTGGGCATAGGGATAGCGGCTCGCCACCTCACGCTTGACATCCCAGTTGCGCAGCAAGCGGCCGTTTTCCAAATCAACCGCCAACATCTGGCCGGGGCCAAGCCGGCCCTTTTCGATAATGCGGCTTTCATCGAGCTCCACCACACCGGTCTCTGAGCCCATCACCACAAAGCCATCGTTGGTGAGGCAGTAGCGAGCCGGACGCAAGCCATTGCGATCCAAGGTGGCGCCCACGCTGCGGCCATCGGCGAACACCAACAGCGCCGGGCCATCCCAGGGCTCCTGGGTGCAAGCGGCGTACTCATAGAAGGCCTGAACTTCTGGCTTGTCCTCCAGCTCGGGCTGATTGCGGAAGGCCTCGGGCACCAAGGTCAGCAAGCTTTCGGTGATCGGGCGACCGCTGCGCACCAGCAGCTCAAGGGTGGCGTCGAGGTTGGCGGAATCACTGAAGGCTGGATTGACCACGGGCTTGAGGTCAGCGGCATCGGCGCCCCAAACCTCATCGAGGTTGCTCTCCGCCGCTTTGGCCCAGTTGAGGTTGCCCAACAACGTGTTGATTTCACCGTTGTGCCCCAGCAGACGCATGGGCTGAGCCAGAGGCCAGCGGGGCAGGGTGTTGGTGCTGAAGCGGCGGTGATACACCGCAAAACTGACAGCGAAACGCTCATCGCTCAGATCGCCGTAGAAGGGCGCCAGCACCTCGGAGCGCACCATTCCCTTGTAGACAACTGTGCGACTGCTCAACGAGCAGAAGTACAAGTCGCTGGCCTTGGCACCAAAGCTGACGCGGGCCCGGTCGCCACAACGCCGGCGCAGGCGGAACAGCAACGCTTCGAGCTCATCGCCGTCGACATCAGCCCCTAGCAGCCACTGCTCAATCTGAGGGGCATTGCTGCGCGCCAGTGGGCCGAGCACCTCGTGATTGGCGGGCACAACCCGCCAGCCGAGCGGACGCAGCCCGAGCTTGGTGGCCGACTCATCGCAAAACGCCCGGGCTTGGGCCGCACGCTCAGGCTCCCTGGGCAAAAACACCATGCCCAAACCTCGGGCTTGGCCAGCTGAGTCGGCAGCCTGCGGCCAAACGGCCTCTAAATAGGTCCAAGGGATACCGCTGAGCACTCCAGCGCCATCACCGGAATCACCATCACCACCGCAGCCTCCGCGGTGTTCCATGCAACCGAGGCCGCGCAGGGCCTGCTGCATCAGCCAATGGGACTCCTGCCCCTGAAGCTGAGCCAGGAAACCAACTCCACAGGCATCCTTTTCCCCAGCAACAGCCGCCGGAGCCGGGCTGTCGAGATGGGGCCAAGAAGCAGAGAGCTGGGTAGACATGTACGGAAATTCACGGCTTGGTTTGCTGGCTCAGGCCCAACGGCACGAAAAAGCACACCGAAGAAAGATCCTAAAAGTTCGAGCCCTGGCTAAGTTGCTTCGACCATGCCGGGTCGTTTGAGGTGCTGCCAGTCAGTCCGCCCCCACCACCCAGCCCACCTGCCCTGCTGCAACTGGTTGAAAACCCAGTCAGCGAGGGCGATCGACTCTTAATCAATGGCCAGCCACTGCCGGTGCGCTGGCGCTTTGAACCCGGCACTCCAGGCCGGTTGTGGCTGCCGCTCGACCTACTCGAAGCCGAGCTCGGCGTGGAAGCCAAGCGGATTGCCGGCGGCACCCTCGAACTGAGCTGGTTTGGTCAAGAGCAAACCGTCAGCCCTGACGAGCAGATCAGCCTCGACGACGAGGTGGCCATTGAGGTGACTGCCCTGTTGCGCGGTGGCGGCATACGCCTGCAGCTAGAGCCAGGCAGCGACGGCAACGAACAGCTGGCTCTGCAATTGCCGGCTCCGCGTTTTCTGCAGCTGCGGGAATCCATCCGTGATGGCAGCCAGCGTCTGGTCCTCGATCTCAGTGGGCCAACCCTGCTGCCTCGAAGCGATGGGCAACTCCAACTGCCGCTGAGCAACCCCAGTGCGGCTGCCCGCGCTCTACGGGAGCGCGGCCTGGAGGCTGGCATTGATGGCAGGCGGGTGCTGTTGCCGATTGAAGGCTGGAGCCAATTCAGCCTTGGAAATCCCGCCAGGCTGGTGCTCGATGAGCGCAGCAACGGGCTGGCGCCCATGGCCAAACGGCCGCAACCATTCCTGCCGGCTGGTAGTGGCGGCTTGCAGATGGAGCAGCGGCGTATGGGAATCCGCCGCCAAAATTATTTAGTGAGCTTTGTGCGGTTTGATCCCACCGCCGAAACCTTCAACTTGGTGCCCCTGAGTCGTCAAAACATGGTCGGGCTGGGGTCACTGCTGGGCCTCGCCCGCTCCCAAGGCGCCGTGGCAGCGATCAACGGCGGATTTTTTAACCGCATCCAGGCCCTGCCCCTTGGCGGCTTGCGCGATGACGGCGACTGGCTCTCGGGCCCCATTCTTGATCGCGGCGCCATCGCTTGGGCACCGCAGGAACTACCCCGCTTCAGCCGGGTTCGGCTCAACGAAACCTTGATAAGCGATGCCGGCAAGCGCATTCAGCTCAACGCCATCAATAGCGGCTGGGTCAGCAAGGGCGTGGCCCAATACAACAGTCTTTGGGGGCCCCGCTACAAAGCGATTACGGGTAGAGAAGAGGCGGTGTTGGTGCAGGGCCAACAAGTGGCGCGCCGCTTTAGCCACGCAGAACTCAGCCGCGGGGTTGGTTTGCGGCGCGGCGAAACCCTTGTTGTGGCTAGGGGAGGAGCACCCTTGCCGCTCAAGGCAGGCGATGGCGTCAGCCTGGAGAGGTCGATGGTGCCCAAAGCCTTTGCTGAGCTGCCCAACCTGATCCAAGGCGGGCCCTTGCTGCTCAACCAAGGGAAGGTGGTGCTCAATGGCAAAGCCGAACGATTCAGTTCTGCTTTTATGCGCCAAAAAGCACCGCGCAGCGTGGTGGGCAGTGATGACGAGCTGATTTGGCTGCTCGCCGTGGAAGGCCAGGGCAATGCCGGCCCCACCCTGCGTGAAACCGCTGAACTGATGCAAAAGCTTGGCCTCAAGCAAGCGCTCAACCTCGATGGCGGCAGCTCAACACGCCTGATGGTCAGAAATAGAGGGCAATCCAGTGGACGCGGCTTTGGCGCTGCCATTCACAATGGTTTGGGCATCGTGCTCAGCCCCAATCGCTAAGTCCCATGGAGCCCAAGGCCGGCTTTTTGATCACTCCCCGCGCTGCAGCTGAGCTCTGCCGCCTTTCGCTGCGGGCTGGCCAGCCTGGTTTGGCCTATCTCAACTTGGTGGAAGGCAGCTGTGAAACCTGGGCGCTGCAATTACGCGGTGGCACAGGTTCTGGTGTGGCGCTGGCGCGAGCCGATGGCATCACTCTCTATGGACGGCGCGAGCAGCTGGCGCTGCTGAAAGACATGCAGCTCGACTACCAGGGGGATCTCAGCGGCGGCGGGTTCCTGCTGCGGGGCGGCGATGAGATCCGCAGTTGCGCCTGCGGCAGTGCGTTCAGCCGTTTGGAGAGCTGACGAGTGCTCAGGTACTCTGGTCGATTGTCGAATCCGGTTGGCCCAGCGGCCCGCCCCCGGTCTTAGATGCCCACCATCCAGCAACTGATCCGTACCGAGCGGCAGACCCTCTCCCGCAAGACCAAGTCGCCTGCTCTGCGGTCCTGCCCGGAGCGCCGAGGGGTCTGCACTCGCGTGTACACCTCCACACCCAAAAAGCCGAACTCGGCTCTGCGGAAAGTGGCTCGTGTGCGCCTCACCTCTGGCTTTGAGGTCACCGCCTACATCCCAGGCATTGGCCACAACCTGCAGGAGCACTCTGTGGTGCTGATCCGCGGTGGTCGCGTTAAGGACCTGCCCGGTGTCCGCTACCACATCATTCGCGGCACGCTCGACACAGCTGGCGTGAAAGACCGCCGTCAGAGCCGCTCGAAGTACGGCGCCAAAGCGCCGAAAGAGTGATCTCCACTCCGTTCCATTACTCCCATCCGCTGATCCCCACTCTCCATGTCACGCCGTAACGCCGCCGTAAAGCGTCCGATCCTGCCCGACCCCCAGTTCAACAGTCGTCTGGCATCGATGATGGTGGCTCGGCTGATGAAGCACGGCAAAAAATCCACGGCACAGCGGATCTTGTCTGACGCCTTCGGTCTGATTGGCGAGCGCACCGGCGCTGACCCCCTGGAAGTGTTTGAAACCGCTGTTCGCAATTCCACCCCGCTGGTGGAAGTGCGTGCCCGCCGGGTGGGTGGCGCCACCTATCAGGTGCCCATGGAAGTGCGCCAGGAGCGAGGCACCGCCATGGCCCTGCGCTGGCTGGTGAACTTCTCCCGTTCCCGCGGCGGCCGCAGCATGGCCCAGAAACTGGCTGGCGAACTGATGGATGCTGCCAACGAGGCAGGCAGCGCTGTTCGTAAGCGCGAAGAAACCCACAAGATGGCTGAAGCCAACAAGGCTTTCGCCCACTACCGCTACTAATCCAAACCTCCCTTTTGCGGGTCAACGGCTGCCTGAGGTCAGCCTGTAGAGTTGCGCCCGCTTTTTAGCAACATTCCCCTTAGGAGCATCACGTGCCTCGCGACTTCCCCCTCGATCGCGTCAGGAATATCGGCATTGCCGCTCATATCGACGCTGGCAAAACCACGACCACGGAACGCATCCTGTTTTATTCAGGCGTGGTGCACAAGATTGGCGAGGTCCACGATGGCGCCGCCGTGACTGACTGGATGGCCCAGGAGCGCGAGCGCGGCATCACCATTACGGCTGCGGCTATTTCCACTGCGTGGAATGACCACCGCATCAACATCATTGATACCCCCGGTCACGTGGACTTCACCATTGAGGTGGAGCGTTCCATGCGTGTGCTCGATGGCGTGATTGCCGTCTTCTGCGCCGTGGGTGGTGTTCAACCTCAGTCGGAAACTGTTTGGCGTCAGGCGGATCGTTACAGCGTTCCCCGCATGGTGTTCGTCAACAAGATGGATCGAACCGGGGCTGACTTCCTCAAGGTCTATGGACAAATCGTTGATCGCCTGAAAGCAAAAGCTGCCCCCATTCAGCTTCCGATTGGCGCCGAAGGTGACCTGAGCGGAATTATCGATTTGGTGGCCAACAAGGCCTATATCTATAAGAACGATCTGGGCACAGATATCGAAGAAGCTGAGATTCCTGCCGACATGGCAGACGAAGCAGCTGAATGGCGGGCAAAGCTCATGGAAAGTGTTGCCGAAAACGACGAAGAACTGATTGAAAAGTTCCTCGAAACCGGTGAACTTACAGAAGCTGAACTCAAAAAAGGCATCCGTGACGGCGTGTTGAAGCACGGCCTTGTTCCGATGCTCTGCGGTTCTGCTTTCAAGAACAAAGGTGTGCAGCTGGTGCTCGACGCTGTGGTCGATTACCTGCCCGCTCCCATCGATGTGCCCCCGATCCAGGGTGTGTTGGCCGATGGCAGCGAAGCCGTTCGTCCTTCTGACGACAATGCTCCCTTTAGTGCACTGGCCTTCAAGGTCATGGCTGACCCCTACGGAAAGCTCACCTTCGTGCGGATGTATTCCGGCGTGCTCTCCAAGGGCAGCTACGTGATGAATTCGACCAAGGACGTCAAAGAGCGCATCTCCCGTCTGGTGGTGCTGAAGGCTGACGATCGCGAGGAGGTGGACCAACTGCGCGCTGGTGACCTGGGCGCGGTGCTGGGCCTGAAGAACACCACCACCGGTGACACCCTCTGCGATCCCGACAACAGCATCGTTCTGGAGACCCTGTTCATTCCCGAACCGGTGATCTCCGTGGCTGTGGAGCCCAAGACCAAGGGCGACATGGAGAAGCTCTCCAAAGCGCTGACGTCCCTATCCGAGGAAGACCCCACCTTCCGCGTCTCCACCGATGAGGAAACCGGCCAAACCGTAATCGCCGGCATGGGCGAGCTTCACCTTGAAATCCTGGTGGACCGCATGCTGCGGGAGTTCAAGGTGGAAGCCAACATCGGCGCCCCGCAGGTGTCGTATCGCGAAACCATCCGCTCCTCCTCCAAAGGGGAAGGCAAGTTCGCTCGCCAAACCGGTGGTAAGGGTCAATACGGCCACGTGGTGATCGAAATGGAGCCTGGTGAGCCCGGCACCGGCTTCGAATTCATCAACAAAATTGTTGGTGGCGCCGTTCCCAAGGAATTCATCAAGCCCGCTGAAATGGGCATGAAGGAAACCTGCGAATCTGGCGTGATTGCCGGTTTCCCGTTGATCGACGTGAAATGCACAATGGTCGACGGTTCTTATCACGACGTCGACTCTTCGGAGATGGCGTTCAAGATCGCCGGCTCCATGGCCTTCAAAGACGGCGTCAAGAAGTGCAATCCCGTACTGCTTGAACCGATGATGAAGGTGGAAGTCGAGGTGCCCGAGGATTTCCTCGGTTCCATCATCGGCGATCTCTCCTCCCGGAGAGGCCAAGTCGAGGGTCAGTCCATCGACGATGGCATCTCAAAGGTCTCTGCAAAAGTGCCTCTGGCCGAGATGTTCGGCTACGCCACGCAGCTCCGCTCCATGACCCAGGGGAGGGGTATATTTTCAATGGAATTCAGCCGTTACGAGGAGGTTCCTCGCAACGTGGCCGAAGCCATTATTTCCAAGAATCAGGGAAATTCCTGATCCTTCCCCCCTCTTCATTTACCCCCCGATTCTTCATTAACAATGGCCCGCGAGAAGTTTGAGAGGAACAAACCTCACGTCAACATCGGCACCATCGGCCACGTTGACCACGGCAAAACAACCCTGACCGCCGCGATCACCAACGTGCTCGCGAAGAAGGGTCAGGCACAAGTTCAGAACTATGCCGATATCGACGGCGCTCCCGAAGAGCGTGAGCGCGGCATCACCATCAACACCGCTCACGTTGAGTACGAGACCGACACTCGTCACTACGCCCACGTGGACTGCCCCGGCCACGCGGACTACGTGAAGAACATGATCACCGGTGCTGCCCAGATGGACGGCGCCATTCTGGTTTGCGCCGCCACTGACGGCCCCATGGCCCAAACCAAGGAGCACATCCTTCTGGCCAAGCAGGTGGGCGTGCCCGCCCTGGTGGTGGCCCTCAACAAGTGCGACATGGTCGACGACGAAGAGCTCATCGAGCTGGTGGAAATGGAAATCCGCGAGCTGCTCTCCAGCTACGACTTCCCCGGTGATGACATCCCTGTCGTCCAGGTCTCTGGCCTCAAGGCCATCGAAGGCGAAGCCGAGTGGGAAGCCAAGATCGATGAGCTGATGGCGGCGGTTGACGCCAACATCCCCGAGCCCGTGCGCGAGGTTGACAAGCCCTTCCTGATGGCTGTGGAGGACGTGTTCTCCATCACCGGTCGCGGCACCGTGGCCACCGGCCGTATCGAGCGCGGCATCGTCAAAGTCGGCGAAGAAATCGAAATCGTCGGCATCAAAGACACCCGTAAGTCCACCGTCACCGGCGTGGAAATGTTCCGCAAGCTGCTCGACGAGGGCATGGCTGGCGACAACGTTGGTCTGCTGCTGCGCGGCATCCAGAAGGAAGACATCGAGCGCGGCATGGTGCTGGTGAAGCCCGGCTCCATCACTCCTCACACCAAGTTCGAGGGTGAGGTGTATGTGCTCAAGAAGGAAGAAGGCGGCCGCCACACCCCCTTCTTCGCCGGTTATCGCCCGCAGTTCTACATCCGCACAACTGATGTGACCGGCCAAATCACTGCTTTCACCGACCGCGACGGCGGCAACGTGGAAATGGTGATGCCCGGTGACAACATCAAGATGACCGGTGAGCTGATCTGCCCTGTCGCCATCGAGCAAGGCATGCGCTTCGCTATCCGCGAAGGCGGCCGCACCATCGGTGCCGGCGTTGTGACCAAGATCATCGAGTGATCAAACTGGGTTGGGTCCTCAGCCTCTCCAGGCTGGGGGCTCAACCTCTGTTTCATTGCCGCCACTAGAGCGGCTGCACCTCGACAACCCATCCCCCTCAGCGTTTCGACGCTCCTGAACCATGTCCACGGCTATTGCTCAGCAGAAGATCCGCATTCGCCTGAAGGCGTTTGACCGCCGCATGCTGGATCTGTCCTGCGACAAAATCATTGAAACGGCCGACCACACCGCTGCAACTGCAATCGGCCCCATCCCCCTGCCCACCAAGCGCAAGATCTATTGCGTGCTGCGCTCGCCTCACGTCGACAAGGATTCCCGTGAGCACTTCGAGACCCGCACCCACCGTCGCTTGATCGACATCTTCAACCCCTCGTCGAAAACCATCGACGCCCTGATGAAGCTGGATCTTCCCAGTGGTGTTGATATCGAAGTGAAGCTCTGATTCAGCCGGCCCGCTGGCCCTGAATGCTTCTTAGGATGGCTTCCGTTCTCCCCACGCCATGACTGAGCTGGCCGTACGGGAGCTGCCTCTTTTCCCATTGCCAGACGTGGTGCTCTTCCCCCAGGAAGTGCTGCCACTGCATATTTTTGAGCACCGTTACCGCATGATGTTGCGCACGGTGCTTGATAGTGACCGCCGTTTTGGGGTAGTGCGTTGGGATCCCGAATCCAAGCAAATGGCGCAGATCGGATGCTGTGCCGAGGTCCTCAAATGTGAAACCGGTGACGACGACCGCAGCAACATCGTCACCATGGGCCAGCAGCGCTTCCGCGTGTTGGAAATCGTGCGAGAAGCCCCGTTCATGGTGGGGTTGGTGAGCTGGATGGAGGACGAACCTCCGGTGGATGACATCCAACCGCTCGCCTCGGATGTGCAAGTGGCTTTAAAGGATGTGGTGGATCTCTCCGCCAAGTTGCTGGGTCACAAGACCGTGCTCCCCGATGACCTCCCCGACCTACCCAGAGAGTTGTCCTTCTGGGTTGGTGGCCATCTCGGTGGTGCTGTCGCCGACCATCAACAGCAGCTGCTGGAACTCACCTCGACTGGCGAAAGGCTGCAGTTGGAATTTGAGCTTTTGGACCACACCCGCCGCCAACTCGCTGCCCGCACGGTGCTCAAAGACACCTTCAAGGATCTGGAGGGATGAGCCTGCTTTTCACAGGGCTGGTGCTCCTCACTGGCTTGTTGGGCGTGGGACTAGTGGTTTGGTATGTGCTGCCTCGGCGCTTTCGCGGCAGCGAAAGCGTGGCCTCTGCCTACGACAACTGGACCCAAGATCAATTGCTGGAAAGCCTCTGGGGAGAGCACATCCACCTCGGCTACTACGGCGATCCTCCGCAAGGGCGGGATTTTCGCGCTGCCAAGCAAGATTTCGTGGATGCCCTCGCCCATTGGGGCGGCCTTGAAGGTTTACCCGCAGGCACAAAAGTGGTGGATGTGGGCTGCGGCATCGGCGGCAGCAGCCGTCGCTTGGCCAGCCGCTATGGCTTTGATGTGCTGGGCGTCAGCATCAGCCCTGGGCAGGTGGAGCGGGCCCGGCAGCTCACAGACCCCAATCTGTCCTGCCGCTTTGCGGTGATGGATGCCCTCAAGCTCGATCTACCCGATGCCTGCATGGATGTGGTGTGGACCGTGGAGTGCGCTCCCCACATCGCGGACAAGCAAGGCTTTGCCAATGAACTGCTGCGGGTGCTCAAACCTGGCGGACAGCTGGTCGCCGCTGATTGGAACCAGCGCGATCACCTGGGGCGCCCTTTTAACCAAGCTGAAAACTGGGTTCTCGAGCAGCTGCGGGTGCAATGGGCCCACCCCGCCTTCTCAAGCATCAACTCCTTCCGCCGCAATCTGGAACAAAGCGGCGTCCCCCTTGAGCAGTTGCAAACAGGGGATTGGAGTCGCCAAACCCTGCCCTCCTGGTGGGCCTCCATCGAAGAGGGCATTCGCCGTCCGATGGCGGTGCTCAGCCTTGGACCAGGCGCTGTGTTTAAAGGGCTCAGGGAAGTGCCCACCCTGCTGCTGATGCAATGGGCCTTCAGCTGCGGACTGATGCAGTTCGGCCTCTTTAAGGCGAAACGGTGTCATCCGTAATCGGGTAGGAGCCAAAACTGCTCAGCCGTTCACACAACGGTTGCAGGGCAGCGCACACTTCATCCACAGGCGGACCAGCCGCTTCGAGATCCACAAAGAACACGTACTCCCCCAGCTCGCGTTTAGAGGGGCGTGATTCGATCCGGCTCATGTTCAAATCACGGGCCGCAAAGATCTCCAGGGCCTGCAACAACGCGCCAGGGGCGTTGGCATGCAGGGAAAAGGCCAGGCTGGTGCGGCTGGCTTGGGCTGGCTTGGGCTGCGGGCCGCGCCGCAGCAGCAAAAACCGGGTGCAATTGCCCGGCTGATCATTGATGGGATAGGCCAATTCAGCGACCCCCTGCTCCTGTCCCGCCTGCCGCGATGCCACGGCAGCGCGGAAGCGAGAGCCCCGCACCAAGCGGGCGGCTTCAGCGGTGGAACTGGTGGGGAGCTGCAAGGCTTGGGGCAGGTTCTGCTGCAACCAACTGCTGCACTGCGCCAAAGCTTGGGGATGGGAAAGCACCTCGGTGATCTGCTCAAGGCTGCCGTCAGCCAGCAGGGCATGGCGAATCGGCAGGATCAGGGCATGCTCGATGACCAGAGCACCATGGCCCTGCTGGCCGGATTGCCACAGCAAATCCGAACAGCTCGTCACTCCGCCTTCAACTGAGTTCTCCACCGGAACCACTGCGGCATCGACCCGCTGCTCCAACAGGGCCATCACCACCGCACGAATCGTGGCCTGCGGGCAGCGCTCAGCCTCTGGAGAACCACACAGCGCTGCTAAGCGACGGCAAGCCTGTTCGCCGTAGGTACCCGCCGGCCCTAAAAAGGCCATAGAAGTCAACATCGCAGGACGGGACCAGGACACACCGATAGGATCCCACCGCGTCCAGGTCAGTGGGAATGGTTCTGGCCTTCCGTGCAACGCAAAGCCTGAATCTGGCGGTCCGGCAAGGAGCTGACGACCTGCCGGCTTACTTGCAAGAACAACAGCGTGTGGTGGGCGCATTGCTGAGCCCCGAACAGCTGGAACCGCTGGGAGAAGGGCGCTACCGCTACAGCGTCAGCCCCTTGCAACTCTTTCAGTTGCGCATCATGCCCACCGTGGAAATTCAGGTGGAGCAACAGGCCAGCCGCCTGGAGATGCGCTCTCTGCAATGCAATCTCGATGGGGTGCCGGGGCTTGACGACGATTTCAAGCTCTCGCTGAGTTCCTGGCTAGAGGCCACAGCCAATGGACTGGTGGGCGAGGCCAAATTGGGGGTTCAAGTGACCCAGCCAGCCGTGCTGCGCCTGATTCCAACCCGCCTCCTGGAGAGCACAGGGGAATCGCTGCTCAACGGGATCCTGCTCACCATCAAAGGCCGCGTTGGCCAGCAGCTCATTCAAGATTTCCAGAGCTGGCGCCAGCAGGTGAGCCGCCCTTCAGTTCTGGCGCCAGAAAACTAAGCCGGTGCAAGGGGGTGGGCCCCCACTGCAGCAGCGCCGTGCGGTGCGCTTTGGTGCCATAGCCCTTATGCGAGGCCAGCCCGTAGCCAGGCCAGCGCTGATCGAGTCGCTGCAGCAGCGCATCACGGCCCTCTTTGGCCAGGATGCTGGCGCAGGCAATCGCTAAGCAATGGCTATCGCCGGCCACCACCGTCTCCTGGGAACCAGGCCAAGGCCGCAGGGGCAGCGAGCCATCCACCAGCACGTGATCCGGTGAGTGGCACAGGCGCTGCAGGGCCCGGCACATGGCCAGCTCGGTGGCGGCACGAATCCCCACGGCATCAATGCAAGCCGCCGAGGCCTGTCCCAGCCCATAACTCAGGCAGTGGGAGTGAATCTCAGGCAACAACGCCTGCCGTCGTTTGGCGCTGAGGGCCTTGCTGTCGGTGACACCGAGGGCCGGTAAACGGTCAAAGGCCTCTGCTTTCAAAATCACCGCAGCAGCCCAGACAGGGCCAAACAAGCAGCCCCGCCCCACCTCATCGACGCCAGCAACAATCACCCCGCCGAACGGCGACGGCGGCGGCGGCGGCCCTCTCCCTCTGATTCGGCCTCAGGCTCAGCCGCGGCGGGCTCAGTAGCGGTGGGCTCAGGGTCCGTGGTGACAGCAGCCTCGGCAGGCTCGCTCTGCGGGGTGCTGACGACGAGCGGCGCAATCTCCACCAATGCCGGCTCAGAAGCGGTGGGTTCAGGATCTAGCAGCGGTGTGATCTCCACGGGGATGGATTCACTCGTCTCTCCGGCAGCGGCCGCTTGACCATTGCCATTGCCGCGGCCACCACGGCGGCGGCGGCGTCCACCACTCGAGGCCAGCTCTTGCTTAGCGGCTTCCAGCACCGCATCGGCGTCATCGCCAGGACGCACAACTCGAGAGACGACGTTGTCGAGATCGTCTGGGGCGGGATCAGCCAGCAGCGCTGGATTAAGGCCGAGCCAACCGAAGACCAGCTCTTGGCTTGAATCCATCGGCACAGCCACCACCTGGGGGTCTTGGCGGCGCGGTTCAGCGCCTGCCTGAGCGGCCGATCCACTGAGGTCCTGATCGGAATCCACATGATCCACCGGCTCGGTGGCAGCCCGTCCACCCCCGCGGCGGCGGCGGCGGCCACCGCCACCGTCGCCATTGCTGGGGCTGGAGACCTCAGCTCGCGCTGAGGCGGCAGAACGCACCAAACCGGGCAAGGACGCCAAAGGCTGCAGGGTGTCTTTCCCAGGCAGGGTCACCACATGACCCAAGCCTCCGCAGCTTGGGCAGGCGCGCCCAAACAGCTCATAGATGTTTTGCCCCTGACGCTTGCGGGTGAGCTCCACCAAGCCCAATTCAGTGATCTGGGCGATCTGTGGCCGGGCCTGGTCATCCCGCATGGCCTGGGTGAAATGCTCCAGCAACATCAGCTGGTCGCGGCGCGACTCCATATCGATGAAGTCGATGATCACCACGCCGCCGATGTTGCGCAGCTTCAGCTGACGGGCAATCTCGGTGGCTGCTTCACAATTGGTCCACAGCACCGTCTCGCGGGCATTAGCCGAGCGAGTGAAGGAACCGGAGTTCACATCCACCACCGTGAGGGCCTCGGTGGGTTCGATGATCACGTAGCCGCCGGAGGGCAGATCCACCCGAGGCTTGAGGGCATCGCGGATGGCCGCGTTGACCTTGTAGTGCTCAAGGATTTCGCTGGCATCCTCGTGGTGCTCAACGATCAAGTTGGCTTGATCGGGGCCCAGGAAGCGATTGACGCGCGCCACCGCGTCCTCGGAATCCACCACAACCCGCAGCACATCAGTGCTGTAGAGGTCACGCAGGACCCGATGGATGAAGTCTTCGTCGCGGTTCAGCAGAACCGGCGGATGGGCTGTTTCAGCCGCCTGTTGGATGGCTTCCCACTGGCGCAGCAGGGATTCGAGATCATCAATGATCTGCTCTTCGCTGACGCCATCGGCCTCGGTGCGAACCAGTAGGCCCGTGCCTGGGGGCTTGATCAACACGGCCAAAGCACGCAGCCGGTTGCGCTCGGTTTCAGCACCGATGCGCCGCGACACATTCACCCCTTGGCCATGGGGTTGCAGCACCAGGAAACGACCTGGCAGCGACAGGTTGCCGGTGAGCCGCGGGCCCTTGGTGCCCGTGGGCTCCTTCATCACCTGAACCAGCACCTTCTGGCGCGGTTCCAGCAGCTCGGTGATCCCAGCGCCACCTTTCTTCAGGCGCAACGGACCGAGGTCGGTGATGTGAATGAAACCGTTTTTTTCGCTCTCGCCGATGTTGACGAAAGCGGCATCGATGCCTGGGAGGACGTTTTCAACGGTGCCCAGATAGACATCACCGATCTGGTGACGACCTTGCGCAACGATTAATTCATCAACCCGTTCGTCGTTGAGAACTGCGGCAATGCGCAGCTGCTCAGCGATGACGATCTGCTGTGGCATGGGCTGAGGCCACCCCTGACGGGGTCACCGAAGAGGACAGGGAAAGGAACAAAAATGCTGTGCAGCTATCAGCTGTTGGGGGCTGAGGCGGCGTTTCAACGAATGCACCCGGGGATATCACGACATTGGCCTTCCAGTGGAAAGCCACACCCTGGGGAAACCATGCTGTAGAGCCCTTGGGTCTGCTGCAGGCGCAGGGGAAGGACAGTGTTCAAAGCCCTTGGACGACTCGCGTCCCGCGGGCGGATCCACCGCCTTGCTTTGAAATTAGCACGCAAGTTTCAAGGCCACGCGCCGCAGCTGCGTTTGCTGCAGCTCACAGCCGAGGCGTTGACCAAGCAGCTGACGCAACTGATCCGGTTTCAAACTGCGGCCATTGGCCTGCACCAGGGTTTCCAATCCCAGCTCCAGCTGCTGGGGACTCCAGTGGTGCCAATGCAAATCCAGCAGCAGCGGCCGCAAATCACGGCGGCAGCGACGACCCTGACGATCCAACTCCTCCAAGAGAAGAGCCTCCGCACCCAGCAACTCGCCCAGCGCCTCTTGGCAGCGACGTTCAGCAGGCAACGGATCAGGACCACTGGGCTGCAAGCAGAAGCGCCAATGGGCTGAATGCAGCATTTGTGAAAGGGCTGGCGACTTCACCGGCACCCCATGGGCCTCGAGCAGCGAAAACCCCTCGGGCAGCAGGGGCGCCAACCGATCCATCAATTGCGCCGGCTGCACCGCTTCGGTGAAGCTCAAATCCAGCCAATCGGAATCAGCTTCAGCTCCCAGGGGCAGAGCCAGAGCCACTTGCAGCCTGGGCAGCGGATGGAACCCCCCGGTGAACGACACCGGCAGCTGACTGCGGCGCAGCGCCCGCTCCAGCATCCGCACCAAATCGAGATGGCTGAGCAGCGCCATCTCACCGGTTTTGGCAAAGCGAACCCGTAAACGCCCCACCTGCTCACTGGGGGGCTTGCGCGGCGGATCAATGGCGGGGATCGGCGGCGGCGGCACCACCACGTTGTGCCCCAGACCGTCTCCGCACACGCCGCAGTGACTGCAGCCATCGAACGAGCAATCAGGAACCACCACCGCCTCAAGGGCCCGTTCAAGGTCTTCCTGCAACCACTGCTTGCTCACCCCCGAATCGATGTGATCCCAGGGCAAGGGTTCGGCACAGCGCTGCCGGCGTTGCTCAGGCGTGAGGGCCTGCAGCTCAGCCCAACTGCCGAGCTCCAGCTCGCGATAACGCCCGCCCAAGCCCGCTGCGTCAATTGCCTCACACCAGGCGCCATGGGTGCGCTCGATGTTGTCGAACCAGGCATCCATGCCGGCGCCAGAGCGCCAAGCGGCTTCGATCACCGGGGCGAGACGCTGATCCCCACGCCCAATGAAGTCCTCCATCGCCGAGAGGCGCACATCGGTGTAGTTGACCTTCAAAAAACGCATGCCCGCAAAGCGCTGGCGCAAGATCCCCTGGCGCCGCTTGAACTCAGCGGTAGAGACGCTGTGCCACTGAAACGGCGTGTGGGGCTTGGGGGTGAAGTTGCTGATCGTCAGATTCAGCTCAAGCCGGCCGATATCGCGCATTTCAAAGCGCAACCGCTCAACGGTGTCGGCGACGCCATGCACATCGGCATCGGTTTCACCGGGCAAGCCGATCATGAAATAGAGCTTCACCTTGCGCCAGCCATTGCGCATCGCCGTCTCGATGCCCGCGCTGAGCTCCTGATCCGTCAACCCTTTGTTGACGATGTCGCGCATGCGCTGGGTGCCCGCTTCTGGCGCAAACGTGAGGCCGCCCTGGCGCGTGCCACCCAGGATGTGGGCGATGTTGTTGTCAAAGCGATCAATGCGTTGACTTGGCAGCGAGAGGCTGACGTTGTGGTCTTGCAGGCGGTTGCGAAGTTCCACTCCAACCGCGGGCAACGCGAGGTAGTCGCTGCAACTCAGCGACAGCAATGAAAAGTCGCTGTAACCGGTGCGCACCATGCCGGTCTCAACGGCTTCCACCACCTCTTCTGGATCCACGTCGCGAGCCGGGCGGGTCAACATGCCGGGCTGACAGAACCTGCAGCCGCGGGTGCAGCCCCGACGAATCTCCACGGTGAGCCGGTCATGCACCGTCTCCACATGGGGCACCAAGCCCATGGCGTAGTGCGGCATGGGAGTGGCCACCCGGCGCACAACGCGGCGATGGCCCAACGCCGGCACGTAGACGCCGGGCACCTCCGCTAGGTCGCGCAGTAGCTCTGAGCGCGGCAGGCCAGCGGTCTTGGCCTCCTCCAAGACCAAGCCAATCTCTGGCAATAGCTCTTCGCCATCGCCTAGGGCAATGAAATCGAAAAATGGTGCATAGGGCTCCGGATTGCTAGTGGCCGTCTGCCCGCCGGCAAAGATCAACGGCCGTGCATCTGGGGAACCAAGCGGCGCATCACCGCGATCACGGGCATAGATCGGTAGCCCGATGAGATCGAGCATTTCCAGCACGTTGGTAGCGCTGAGCTCGTAGCTGAGGCTGAAGCCAAGGATGTCGAAGCTGTTGAGGGGCCGGCGGCTCTCAACGGCAAACAATGGCGAGCCCGTGCTGCGCAGCCGCTCGGCGAGATCGGGGGCCGGCAAGTAAGCGCGATCGCACAACTGCCGCGGCTGGGCGTTGAGGATCGAATAGAGGATTATGTGGCCGAGATTGCTGGCGCCAACCTCGTAAACCTCGGGGTAGGTAAGGGCCCAGCGGATCGAGGCCGCCTGCCAATCCCTTGGCTCCACCCCCAGTTCATTGCCGAGATAACGGCCTGGGCGAGAGATTCCGGCATTGACCAGCTCAGCGAAAGCGGTCATCGGCGCGGCAGCACTGCCTTGAGTATGGAGCTCCGCATAGGACAATCCCGCCATCGCGCTACTCCCCTATGGCCCTCGTCAACGGCAATTACCTCAAGCTCAAAGCGGGTTACCTGTTTCCTGAAATTGGTCGCCGGGTGAAGGCCTTCAGCGAAGCCAACCCCGACGCCGCCCTGATCCGCCTGGGCATTGGTGATGTCACCGAGCCCCTGCCGCAGGCTTGCCGGGACGCCATGAAAAACGCCATCGATGAGATGGGAACTCGCGAAGGCTTCCATGGCTATGGGCCGGAGCAGGGCTACGCCTGGCTGCGCGAAGCGATTGCCAAACACGATTTCCAAAGCCGCGGCTGTGACATCAGCGCCGAGGAGATCTTTGTCTCCGACGGCTCCAAATGCGATAGCAGCAACATCCTCGACATCCTTGGCGAGGGCAATCGCATCGCCGTAACCGATCCGGTCTATCCGGTTTATGTCGACAGCAACGTGATGGCTGGCCGCACCGGTGATGCCAATGAGGGCGGGCAATACGGCGGCCTGAGCTACCTGCCCATCACCGCTGCCAACGATTTCACCGCACCGCTACCCAGCACCCCGGTTGATCTGATCTATCTCTGTTTCCCCAACAACCCCACCGGAGCTGTCGCCAGCCGCGAGCAACTCAAGAGCTGGGTGGATTACGCCCTCGAGCACAAGGCTCTGATCCTGTTCGATGCGGCCTATGAGGCCTTCATCCAAGATCCGGCCATCCCCCACTCGATCTTTGAAATTGAGGGGGCGCGCCAATGCGCGATCGAATTCCGCTCCTTCTCCAAGAACGCCGGCTTTACAGGCACCCGCTGCGCACTCACCGTGGTGCCCAAGGGCCTGATGGGCACCAGCGCCACGGGTGAGCAGGTGGAGCTCTGGGGCCTCTGGAACCGCCGCCAAAGCACCAAGTTCAATGGCGTCAGCTACATCGTTCAGCGTGGGGCTGAAGCGGTGTACTCCGAGCAAGGCCAAGCCGAGGTCAAGGCGCTCATCAACTTCTACATGGAGAACGCCGCGATCATTCGCAGGGAGCTTTCCGCCGCTGGGCTCACGATCTATGGCGGCGAGCATGCCCCCTACGTGTGGATCAAAACCCCCGAAGGCATGGATTCCTGGGGCTTCTTTGACCATCTGCTCAACAGGGCCAATGTGGTGGGAACACCCGGCAGTGGCTTTGGTGCCGCGGGTGAGGGCTACTTCCGCCTCTCCGCCTTCAACAGCCGCAGCAACGTGGATGAAGCCATGCGCCGCATCCGCGCTCTTTAGATTGCCGTCGGTTCTGCGATCTGCCCCCGCCATGACGCACGCCAGTGAAACTCCGGTGAGCTCCCCTGGTGGGGGAGCCGCCGTGATGGAGCGGCAGCCCGAAACGGTGCGAAAACCATCGCCCCGTTACCGGGTGCTGCTCCACAACGATCCGGTCAACTCCATGGAGTACGTCGTCACCTCCCTGCGGGAGGTGGTGCCGTCATTGAGCGAGCAGGATGCGATGGCCGTGATGTTGGAAGCCCACAACAGCGGTGTGGGCTTGGTGATCGTCTGCGATATCGAGCCGGCTGAGTTCTATTGCGAGAGCCTCAAGGCCAAAGGTCTCACCAGCACCATCGAGCCGGAGGAGTGAGGCCCCACTGGCGCGGCACGCTCCTCTACCCCGCCTCCTTGGTGGCGTTGTTTCTGGGTTTGCAAGGCCTACTGGGCCTAATGGGTGTTCCCGTTGCTCAGCAGGCTTCCCTGGCAGCGCTTCCCAGCGTTGCGGCCTTACTGATCTCGCTGCCTTGGCGATTGCAGCGGGCCTGGGGTGAACACCAGGCCTGGAAACGCCTTGGTGTGCGCTGCCGCTGGGGAGAACTCATACAGACACTGGGCCGTGGGGTGTTGCTGGCCGCGGCACTGCTGCTGTTCATCGTGGTGGCCTTGCTGCTCGGTGGCGCTCAAAGCGAGCTGCGTCTGACGCCGGCCTTGCTGCTCAATGGCGTGGTGTTGGGCCTAGGGGTGGGCTTTGCCGAAGAGTTGCTGTTCCGCGGCTGGTTGTTCGGTGAGCTCAGCCTGCTGCTGGGCCACCAGCGCGCCCTCTGGCTGCAGGCCGCGATTTTCAGCCTTGTGCACACCCGGTTTCACCTCCCTGGGCTGGAACTGCTGCTTCTCCTTGGTGGCCTGGCTCTTTTCGGGGTTCTGCTCGCTGAACAACGCGATGGCGATCAAGGCGTGCTGTGGGGTGCCATTGGCCTGCATGGAGGAGCCGTTGGCGGCTGGTTCCTGCTCAGCCAGGGAGTTTTGGATTTGCAAAGCGCTGGCCCTACCTGGCTCTTAAGCCCGGACAACCCGATCGGCGGCGTGGCGGGCTGGATCGCTTTGGTGGTTTTGCTGCTGGGCTTGAGACGCTCCTAAATGGCGTCAGGCGGTTGCAGTGGCCATGGCCTTACGGCCTTCGACTGGAGCATGCAGTGCTTCTTCCAGGGGAGCACAGCCGTAATCGCGCTCCAGCAGATCCATCACCGTGCGGCCGAAATCTGCAGGATTGCGCTCAAAGGCTTCCAAACAGACCCGGCCGAAGGTTTGGCCCATGGGCTCGGGGTTCCACAGCAATTGGCGAGCCGTCCAAGGCAGCATGCTCATCGGGTTGTAACCGGGCTTGATCAAGCCCTGGTCGTAGCCGTATTGCTCCAGGTGGGTGTGGGGCTGCAACCCAATGAAGAAAATGGCGGGCTCAACCTTGTCGGCGCCAAAGGCCGCCTCGAGTGCGCGGTGATAGGCAACGGTTTGACGGATCGTCTCGGGGCGCTCGTCGATCACGTTGAACGAGTAATTGACTGAGACGTGATGGCGGAAGCCAGCTCGCGCCAACAAGCTGCAGTTCTCCAGCACAGTGCGCAGGTTGTAGCCCATGCGCATCTTGCGAACGAGCTCCTGAGACCCGGAGGTAATGCCGATCTCGAAGTACTCCATCCCTGTGGCCACCATCAGCTCAGCCAGTTCGGCATCGAGGTTGTCGGCGCGGATGTAAGCAGCCCAACGGATGTCATTCCAGCCCTGCTGCTGCACCGCTCTCAGGAGCTCTTTGGCGTCTTCGATGTAACGCCGCGCTGGAATGAACTGGGCATCGGTGAACCAAAAACCGCGCACCCCGCGCTCATAAAGCTGACGCATCTCGGCGATGACTTCATCCACGGGGTTGACCCGCACCGCCTTGCCCTCAACAACGGTGTAAACGCAGTAACAGCAGTTATGGGGACACCCTCGTTTGGTCTGAACGCCGACATAGAAGTCGCCAGCTTCGAGATACCAGTTCAGCTGCGGCCAAATCGATTCGATGTAGTCGTAATCGCAGGCGGTTTTGATCAAACCCGAGGGCTGCTCGTGGATTAGGCCAGGGCGAGGCGCTTCCCCGGCACGGAAACAGCGTTCACCAGCGAGAGATTCCCCGCGCAGCAACTTTTCAAGCAGCGGCTCGCCTTCGCCGACAGAGACCACCGTGCCTTTGGGCAACAACGGCGCCAATTGCTCGTAAAAAACACTGGTGGCACCGCCACCCAAAACGGCTTGAGCCTGGGGGCAATGGTGGCGGGCACGCTTGAGGCCACGCCGGATCAGACGCAAGTTGCGCCAAAGCTCGCCATAGAACGAGCCCATTAACTTCACCCCGCCCAAGGCACCACGCAGGCGCCTCAGTGGATTGCGGGCGTAAAAGACTTCAAACGAGTGCTGCAGCGGATTGCCGCCGCGCCCATCAACGGGCGCATAGATCTGGATGTCTCGCCAGGAGAACACCAGCAAGGTGGGCCGGAAAGCATCAACCGTGGCTCGAAGCACCCGGTCAACATCCAGCAGGGGAACGGCCGCTAGATCAAGCAGCCGCTGCTGCAACTGGGGGAATTGCTTGTGAAGGTGATCGGCCAGATAGATCGGGCCGATCGGAAAGATGGGGTTGCAAGGAAGGCGTACCAGCAGGACGCGATCAGCCGAAGTCGGTGTTGGACTCTCAGACACCGCTCCAGCACAAGGAATCGGACCCTAACAAGGCCATTGCCACTCCGGAGTCTGAAAAAGTTGGTTTACATCCCGCAATGTTGCTTTAAAATTCTGAGACCGGAAATTGCTCCGGGAATCCATACCGCCTCCGGGCACACCCCAAACGCACTCATGCAAACCACCATTCAGCAGCGCTCCGGCGCCTCTGCGTGGCAGCAGTTCTGCGAGTGGGTCACCAGCACCGACAACCGCCTCTATGTGGGTTGGTTCGGTGTTCTGATGATCCCGACTCTGCTGGCTGCCACCACCTGCTTCATCGTTGCCTTCATCGCCGCTCCCCCGGTTGATATCGACGGCATCCGCGAGCCTGTCGCCGGCTCCCTGCTTTACGGCAACAACATCATCTCCGGTGCTGTTGTTCCTTCCAGCAACGCCATTGGCCTGCACTTCTATCCCATCTGGGAAGCCGCTTCCCTCGATGAGTGGCTGTACAACGGCGGTCCTTTCCAGCTGGTGATCTTCCACTTCCTCATCGGCATCTACGCCTACATGGGCCGTGAGTGGGAACTCTCCTACCGCTTGGGCATGCGCCCTTGGATCTGCATTGCTTACAGCGCCCCTGTGGCTGCTGCTTCTGCAGTGTTCCTGGTCTACCCCTTCGGTCAGGGTTCGTTCTCTGACGCGATGCCCCTGGGCATCTCTGGCACCTTCAACTACATGCTGGTGTTCCAGGCCGAGCACAACATCCTGATGCACCCCTTCCACATGCTGGGTGTGGCAGGCGTCTTCGGCGGCAGCTTGTTCTCCGCGATGCACGGCTCCCTGGTGACCTCCTCCCTGGTGCGTGAAACCACCGAGAGCGAGTCCCAGAACTACGGCTACAAGTTCGGCCAAGAGGAAGAGACCTACAACATCGTGGCTGCCCACGGTTACTTCGGTCGCCTGATCTTCCAATACGCCTCGTTCAACAACAGCCGCAGCCTTCACTTCTTCCTGGCTGCCTGGCCTGTGGTTGGCATCTGGTTCACCGCCCTTGGCGTGAGCACGATGGCCTTCAACCTGAACGGCTTCAACTTCAACCAGTCCATCCTGGATTCCCAGGGTCGTGTGCTGAACACCTGGGCTGACATCCTCAACCGTGCCGGCCTCGGCATGGAAGTGATGCACGAGCGCAACGCTCACAACTTCCCCCTCGACCTGGCTGCTGCCGAGAGCGCCCCTGTGGCTCTCCAGGCTCCTGCCATCGGTTGATCTGGAATCAACAAACGATTCAGATCAACTGAATCGGAAAGCCCCCTCCTCGGAGGGGGCTTTTTGTTGTGCGGATGCAGGCTGAATCCAAGCTGGCTATCTGTGGGAGGCGTTGAAAGCAGACGCTTTGGCCGTGCTTTTTGCCATCTCCAACAGCGTGCTCGGCGATGCCATCGGCGGGAGCCTGGTGGAATCGGCGTTGATGTTTTGGGAAACCCTTTGGCCCTTGGTATTGGGCTTCGGGATTGCCGGCCTCGTTCAGGCCTGCGCCAGCCGCGATGGCATGGAAAAGGTGCTGGGCAATCACCGTGCCGGAGCGATTAGCCGCGCCGCTGGCTACGGCATGTTGTCGTCCTCGTGCTCCTACGCCGCCTCGGCGATGACCAAAAATCTGGTGGTCAAAGGGGCTGATTTCATCACAGCCATGGTGTTCATGGTGGCCTCCACCAATCTGGTCATTGAGATCGGATTGGTGCTGATTGCCCTCATGGGATGGCAGTTCGCCGTGGCGGAATTTGTCGGCGGGCCGATCATGATCGTGCTGCTGGCCCTACTGGGAACCCTTCTCTTCCCGGCCGTAGTCACCCGCCCAGCACAGCAACGGCTGCAACGCAAAAGCGCCTCCCAAGACGCCCCGACAGAGACCTCCCAAACGTCTGTGGGCCTCGCCAAAAGGCTGCGTACACCTGCCACGTGGGCCAACGCCGCCAGCTACACCCTGGCCGACCTGACCATGCTGCGCAAAGAGCTGCTGATCGGCTTTCTGGTTGCCGGTGCCCTCACCAGCTTTGTTCCTGATGCCACCTGGGAGGTGGTTTTTGCCCAGGGCCATGGCCTCTGGACATCAGTTCAGAACGCCTTCATCGGCCCACTGATCGCCGTAATCAGCTTTGTCTGCTCCGTTGGCAATGTGGCCTTGGCCGCATCGCTCTGGCAGGGAGGCATTTCCTTTGGTGGGGTGGTGGCCTTCATCTTTGGCGATCTGATCACGCTCCCTCTGCTGCTGATCTACCGCAAGTACTACGGCCCACAGTTAGCCCTGCGCATGTGGTTGGGCCTGTGGCTGGTGATGTCAGTCAGTGGGCTGCTGGTGGAGTTGATCTTCAGCCACATCGGCCTGGTCCCTGCGGTGCGTCAAACCGCTACCGCCCAGGCAAGCTTTGCGTGGAACAGCACCACCTGGCTCAACCTTGTGGCCATCGCCGCCCTAGTCGGTGCCTCCTGGCTGGCTCACCACAAAGAACGCTTTGGAGGCGGCAGCGGCTACGCCATTGATCCGATCTGCGGCATGCAAGTGGAAATTGCCAATGCCCCAGCCCATCGCTGCAAAAATCACACCGACTACTGGTTCTGCTCCGATCACTGCGCTGAGAAATTCGACAAGGCAGGAGCCCCAAAGTCCACGCCTCAGCGACATAAGAGCGTTCCAACCGCCAAGACCTCATCCTGCAAAGACCCGGTTTGCGGCATGGACGTTGATCCAGCCACGGCCAAAGTCAGCCGTACCTATGGGGGCACCACAGTAATTTTCTGCGGCAACCACTGTGCTGAGAAATTCGATGAAAACCCAACGAAGTACTGCCAGCCCAGTGCCGATTGCAAGGATCCGGTCTGCGGCATGAGCGTTGATCCAGCCACCGCCAAAGTCAGCCGCACCTACAGCGGCACCACAGTGTTTTTCTGCGGCAACCACTGCGGTGACAAATTCGACCAGGACCCTGAGCGTTATCTCAAAACGGAGGGCAGCCACGCTTAATTGGACTGAGTGAAGCGAGGCAACCCATGCCAGAGGAAGACCCGACGCTTCAATTTGAACTGAATGAGGAAGCCATTGGGCTGATGCTGAAGTCGGTGAGCTTCTATCTCGAGCGCTGGCCCGGCGGGCCAGACCCAGGCGAGCAAGAAGGCTTGATCAAGCTCAAATCTCTTTTTGCTGCAGCTCTGCTGGAATACAACTTCAATCGCTCAGGCGGCGAATTAACTTGATTGACGGCTCATAGGCAGCACTTGGCACGCGGCAAACAGCTGTTGATTGCGCTGCTGAGCTCAGCTCTGATGGCGGGCTGCACTGCAAGCCCAGAGCTTGAAAAAACCAAACAAGGCAACAACAAGCCGGTGGTGCTCACGACCTTCACCGTGCTGGCCGACATGGCCCACCAAGTGGCGGGAGATCGCCTTCAAGTGCGATCGATCGTGAAGCCTGGCGCCGAAATCCATGGCTATGAGCCCACCCCTAGTGATCTGGAGCAGGCCGCCGGTGCTGATCTGGTGGTGGAGAACGGCCTGGGACTGGAGCTATGGGCCGACCGCTTTCTGCGAGCAGCAGGGGATGTGCCCCGTCTCACTCTCAGCCAGGGGATGAAGCCCCTGTTGATTGAAGGCGATGCCTACGCCGGCAAGCCCAACCCCCATGCCTGGATGTCACCTCAACGGGCGATGGGCTATGTCGATGGCTTGGTGGCGGGTTTCAGCCAGCTCGATCCTGAGGGCGCGCCGGAGTTCCGCCGCAACGGGGAAAACTACAAACAACAGCTGCAGCAACTGGATCAAGAGCTGCGAAGCGGCCTCGCCGAGCTGCCACCACAGCAACGGCTGCTGATCAGTTGCGAAGGGGCGTTCTCCTATTTGGCCCACGATTACGGCCTGGAGGAGGCCTATCTCTGGCCAGTCAATGCTGAAAGCCAAGTCACACCAAGGCGCATGGCACAGCTGATCACCACCATCAAGCAACGCCAAGTCCCAGCAATTTTTTGTGAAAGCACCGTCAGTGATAAGGCCCAACGGGAAGTCGCCAAGGCCTCAGGCGCCCGCTTTGGCGGTACGTTCTATGTGGATTCCCTCTCGGGCAGCGACGGCCCGGCCGCCAGCTTGCTTGATCTGCAACGCCACAACGTCAATCTGATCAAGCGCGGACTCGGCAGCGAAGGAGGTGAGCGTTGATGCGCATCGAAGCCGATCAGGTCTGCGTTGATTACAACGGCCGCGTTGCCCTTTATGACGCCAGCCTGCATCTCCCCGCTGGCAGCATCTGCGGCCTTGTGGGGATGAACGGGGCTGGTAAGTCGACACTGTTCAAAGCACTCACCGGTTTTGTGCGGCCATCCCGCGGCCGGATCCGCATCAATGGGCAGCGCGTGGCCCAAGCCCAGCGTGAGCAGGCGGTGGCATATGTGCCGCAAAGCGAAAGCATCGACTGCGGCTTCCCCGTCTCGGTTTGGGATGTGGTGATGATGGGCCGCTATGGCGCCATGAACCTGCTGCGCATTCCGCGCCAATCGGATCGCATCGCGGTGCGCGATGCCCTCGAACGGGTGGACCTGCTGGAGTTGCGCCATCGCCCGATTGGCTCCCTCTCCGGTGGCCAGCGCAAGCGCGCCTTTTTGGCCAGGGCCATCGCCCAAAGGGCCTCGGTGCTGTTGCTCGATGAACCCTTCAACGGGGTGGATGTACGCACCGAAAAGCTGATGGCTGAGCTGTTCCTGCAGCTACGCCGGGATGGACGCACGATTTTGATCTCCACCCACGACCTCAGCCATGTGCGCGACTTCTGCGATCTGGTGGTTCTGATCAACAAGACCGTGCTCGCCTACGGCGAGACATCCGAGGTGTTCACACCAGAGAACCTGGAACTCACCTTTGGCGGCATGCCTCCCAACCTGCTGACGGGGCCCAGTTCCGCCGAGGAACCCGAGCCATGATCACTTGGCTGCTGGAGCCCTTAAGCCACGACTTCATGGTCAGGGCCCTGTTGGTCAGCGCTCTAGTTGGCGGGGTCTGCGGCCTGCTGTCCTGTTACATGACGCTCAAGGGCTGGGCCTTGATGGGCGATGCCGTCTCCCATGCGGTGTTGCCTGGGGTGGTGTTGGCCTATGCCCTGGGGTTGCCGTTCTCGCTGGGGGCTTTTGTCTTTGGCGTCGGCTCGGTGACGGCGATCGGTTTTGTCAAACAGAAATCCAGGGTGAAAGAAGACACCGTGATTGGACTGGTGTTCACCGGATTTTTTGCCTTGGGCTTGGTGCTGGTCTCTAAGACCCGCAGCAACATCGACCTCACTCACATCCTGTTTGGCAATGTGCTGGGCATCTCCCAGGCCGACATCCAGCAAACCCTGCTGATCTCAGCGCTGGTGGTAGCTGTGCTGCTGCTGTTGCGCCGCGACCTGTTGCTGTTCTGTTTTGATCCCACCCACGCGCGATCGATCGGCATCAACACTGGGCTGTTGCACTACGTGCTGCTCTCGGTGCTGTCCCTGGCAGCGGTGGCGGGCTTGCAAAGCGTGGGAATCATCCTGGTGGTGGCGATGCTGGTGACCCCTGGTGCCACGGCCTATCTGCTCACCGACCGCTTTGATCGCATGACCCTGCTGGCCATCACCAGCAGCGTGCTCGCCAGCCTGCTGGGGGTGATCATCAGCTACTGGAGCGATAGCTCCACCGCAGGCTGCATCGTTCTGGTGCAAACCGGATTGTTCTTGTTGGCATTTCTGTTCGCACCACGTCACGGCATCTTTCGCCAACACCCAGAGATAGGTGCCTGAGGCCAGGGCTCACCCCGCAAATGTATGAGCTGGCAAGCCAGCAACACCGACCTCAGCAACAAACAAGCCTCCCGCCAAGGGTTGCTGCTCCAGTTGATCGGGAGCGAGCTGGTGACGGGCCGTGGTGATGAACAACTGATCGAGATTCGCTCCGCCAAAGCAGCAGGAGGTGACTTTGCTGCAGGGCACTTCCACAGTGGCCAGCTGCTCGCCACTGCCTGGATCCCAACGGGTGACCGCCGAACCGTCATGCAGTGCAATCCAGAGCATCCCCTCAGCGTCGATGGTCATGCCATCAGGCACACAATTCCAAGCTTCCGGGATCTCCACACACACCGTGCCCTCATCAAGGGGATCGCCCTGCTCATCCAAGGCGAATCGCAACACCTGCAGCGTTGGGGAATCAATGAAATACAGCCAGCGCCGATCAACGCTCCAAGCCAACCCATTGGAGATGGTCACGCCAGAACGCATGAGGCGTGATTGCAGGTTGGTGTCCAAACGCCAAAGCGCTGCAGCACCGGTGGCTAACTCGTAGTGCATCGTTCCGGCCCAAAGCCGGCCCCAGGGGTCGCACTTGCCGTCATTGAACCGGTTATCGAGGCAATGGGCCTCGGGGTGGTGCAGCAGTGAGCGCTCACCACTTGTGGGGTCCACCCGCAAAAAACCATCTGCTGTCGCCGCTAAGAGATCGCCATGAACCGTGGGCACCACACAGCCGACATGGCACCCCACATCGATGAAGCTGTTGTCGCCACTGTTGGGATCAAAGAGTCCGATTCGCGACGACTCGATATCCACCCACAGCAACTGGGAGCGCTCGGCCCACCAGTGGGGACCTTCACCCAAATGGGCTCCAGCCGGCAGAACACAGCGCGCCTGGAGCGGGCGGACAACGGAAACAACCATGGCCGAAGCCCGCTGGATCTCATTCCAGTGTGTCCAGCCTTCGACAGGCCTTTGGGAGCTCTCCAGAAGGATTCAAGAAACAAACAAACGCATGACGCGCTCTGGCCCGTACGCTCGATGCAGTTTCAGCTGGCCATGGGCAGCAGTTTCGGCCATCTCTTCCGCATCAGCACGTTCGGGGAATCCCACGGCGGCGGTGTTGGCGTGATTGTCGATGGGTGTCCTCCGCGCTTAGCCATCGACATCGAGGCCGTCCAAGCCGAACTAGACCGGCGCAAGCCTGGTCAAAGCAAGATCACGACCCCACGCAAAGAGGATGACCGCGTTGAGGCACTCAGCGGTCTGCTCGATGGGGTCAGCCTCGGCACCCCGATTGCGATGGTGGTGCGCAACAAAGACCAGCGGCCTGGCGATTACAAGGAAATGCAGGTGGCTTTTCGGCCCTCCCACGCCGATGCCACCTACCAAAGCAAGTACGGCATTCAGGCGCGCAGCGGCGGTGGCAGGGCATCAGCGCGTGAAACCATCGGCCGCGTGGCCGCCGGAGCCATTGCCAAGCAAATGCTCCGGCAGCTGCATGGCACCGAAGTGCTGGCCTGGGTGAAACGCATCCACACCCTGGAAGCCAACATCGATCCAGCAGTGCCCACGCTGGACGCGGTGGAGTCCAACATCGTGCGCTGCCCCGATGCCGCCATGGCGGAGCAGATGATCGAGCGCATTGAGTCCATCGGGCGTGATGGCGACTCCTGCGGCGGGGTCATCGAATGCGTGGTGCGCCGGCCACCCACGGGGCTGGGAATGCCGGTCTTCGACAAGTTGGAGGCCGATCTCGCCAAGGCCGTGATGTCACTACCGGCCACCAAAGGATTTGAGATTGGCTCGGGCTTTGCAGGCACCACCCTTCTGGGCAGCCAGCACAACGATGCATTCCTGCCAACTAGCGACGGCAGCTTGCACACCGCCACCAACAATTCTGGTGGGATCCAAGGCGGAATCAGCAATGGCGAGCCGATCGTGCTGCGGGTGGCTTTCAAGCCAACCGCCACGATCCGCAAAGAACAACAAACAATCAACGCCAGTGGCGAAGCCACAACACTGGCGGCGAAAGGACGCCACGATCCCTGCGTGCTACCCAGGGCCGTGCCCATGGTGGAAGCCATGGTGGCCCTGGTGCTCGCTGATCACGCTCTACGCCAACGCGGCCAGTGCGGTTGAGCTGAACTGGTTCAGCTAAGGGTTGCGGTTGCGCTGCCCACTCCATTGCTGGAGGTTGCGGCGCCAGAACCCAACTTGCTGGCTGCTTTGGCCATCCGCTTGGCAACCGAACCGGTGGAACGCTTGGCCTTCGCAGGCGATGCGGCCCTTGCGGTCTTGCGAGCTGCCGGCTTAGCAGCTGCCTTGCGGGTCACCTTGGTGGTGGTGGTTGCCTTTTTGACGGTTGTCTTTTTGGCAACAGCCTTTTTAGGAGCTGCTTTCTTGGCAACAGCGCGGCGGGTGGTTGTGGTTTTGGCCTTCACATTGCCGGTCTTGACCGGACGGGTGCGATGGCTCAACACCATGGCCCATTCCTCATCGCTGAGGTTGCTGGGCTTGCTGCCGTGCTGATTGGCCAACTTGGCGGCCTTTTCGATATCAACAACAAGGTTTTTCCACGATGTGGCGAAACGCTTGTCGCTTTGAGACTTCGCAGCGGACTCCACAAGAGTCTCAACCACTCCTGAGGGGGTCACCTTCTTACGGCGACGATTGAAGATCTCTTTCTGGAGCTGAGCAATCAGAGAGAGAGCCTTGTCGCTGAGCTTGACTTTGAGCTCTGCCATGGCTCGCAGATATAGGTCATTCCCAGATGTAACACCTGAGACTCAGATCTACAACGTCTCCTGATTGGTGGTGATGCCGTGCAAGTACGGCTCAAGATGCTCGGCATGGCCCGGATGCAGCAGGTCTTGTTCATCAAAAAGCGTGGATCCAAGCGCCACGGCTTCCACCCCAGAAGCAAACCAGGCACTGAGATCTGCAGGTCGAAGCCCACCGGCCGCAATACAAAACGGCAGGGGTGCCATCGGCCCGCGAAGCTGGCACCAATAGGACGGGCCCAGGCTGGCCGCGGGAAACAATTTCACAGCTCCTCGAGCGCCAGCGCAATGCACCTCACTCGGACTCCACACCCCGGGCACCAGGGTTAACCCCAACGCATCGGCTTGCTCCCACATCTCCGGGCAGCTGATCGGCGACATCGCAAAGCGCAAACCCTGGCCGTGGGCGACCACTAACTGCTCGGCCCAGCGCACACCGGCTACGCCAAAACGCAAATCAGGCCAGTGGTTTGGCAGGGTCTGCAGCAGCTCCAACCACCAAGGCTCTTGGCTCCAAGCCAGTTCGACGTGGTGAAAGCCAGCGGCCGCAACAGCATCGATCTGACGCTGAGCTTGCGCTGGCGAGCCCGGTCGCAACACCGCAAGCAAGGGCGATTGCCGCAGTGAGTCACAAAGGCCTGAGGGGTCGCCGCGGCGCACCCCTGCTTCCATCAGACGTAGTCGGCGACTTTGGCGTCGCGGCTGATCAGCAGCTCTTGAAGCTGCTCAGCATCAACGGTTTCCATCTCAACCAGCATCTCTGCCAGTTCATCGAGAAGGGCACGGTTGTCGCTCAGCACCTGCACTGCGCGGGTGTAAGCAGCATCCACCAGGCTCGACACCTCTTTGTCGATGGTGGCTGCGGTGTCCTCCGAGAAATCACGCTCAGCAGCAATGTCACGGCCGAGGAACATGCCGCCTTGGGAACGACCCAAAGCCACAGGACCCAGCTTGTCGCTCATGCCGAAACGGGTCACCATCTGGCGCGCCACACGGGCCACCTGTTGGAGGTCATTGGAAGCACCGGTTGTGACTTCGTCTTCGCCATACACCAGCTCTTCGGCAACACGGCCGCCCAAGGCCACCGCCATCTGATTTTGCAGATAGGAGCGGGAGTAAAGACCCGACTCCATGCGCTCTTCACTGGGGGTGAAGAAGGTCAAACCACCGGCCTGACCGCGGGGAATGATGCTGATCTTCTGAACAGGGTCGTAATCAGGCATCAGGGCGCCCACCAAGGCGTGTCCTGACTCGTGATAAGCCACCAAGCGCTTGCGCTTTTCGCTCATCACGCGGTCTTTCTTCTCAGGACCTGCCATGACGCGCTCAATGGCGTCGTTGATCTCGTCCATGGAGACCTCGCTGAGCTGACGGCGAGCAGCCAGGATGGCGGCCTCATTCAGCAGATTGGCCAGGTCGGCGCCAGTGAAGCCAGGGGTGCGACGGGCCACTTTGTCGAGATCAACGTCTTTCGCCAGGGTCTTGCCGCGGGCGTGAACGCCAAGCACCTGGAGACGACCGCTGTAGTCAGGGCGATCAACCACCACCTGACGGTCAAAGCGACCTGGACGCATCAGCGCTTGATCAAGCACGTCGGGGCGGTTGGTGGCCGCAACGATGATGATTCCGGTGTTGCCTTCAAAACCATCCATCTCCGTCAGGAGTTGGTTCAAGGTCTGCTCGCGCTCGTCGTTGCCGCCGCCAAGGCCGGCGCCACGTTGGCGACCTACCGCATCAATCTCATCGATGAAGACGATGCAAGGGGCGTTTTTCTTGGCCTGTTCGAACAGGTCGCGGACGCGGCTGGCACCCACGCCAACAAACATCTCAACGAATTCCGAGCCGGAAATCGAGAAGAAGGGAACGCCAGCTTCACCGGCTACCGCTTTGGCAAGCAAGGTTTTGCCGGTGCCAGGAGGTCCCACCAACAGAACGCCTTTGGGGATCTTGGCGCCAACAGCGGTGAAGCGATCGGGGTTCTTGAGGAAGTCGACGACCTCGGTGAGCTCAAGCTTGGCGCCTTCAATGCCGGCGACATCTTCGAAGGTCACCTGGGTTTGGGGTTCCATCTGAACCCGCGCTTTGCTCTTGCCGAAGCTCATGGCCGGGTTGCCACCACCGCCCTGGGCGCGGCGAAGCAAGAAGAACAATCCACCCAGCAGCAGCAGAGGGAACAGCAGGCTGCCCAACGCCGATTGCCATGCCGGCGACTGACGGCTGGGCTGCACGTCGATGTCAACGTCGTGCTCGCTGAGCAGGTTGAGCAGGTTCTTATCGGGGGCCAGGTTCACCTGGGCGCGCTGGCCATCACTCTTAACGGCCAATGCTGTGCCCCGATCAGGAGCAATCAGCACCTTGGAGATTTCGTTGCTCTGAACGGCCTCAACGAAGTCGCTGTAGCGGAGGTTGACCGGCGCATTGTTGGGCGTATTGGAACGTCCTCCAACAAAGGCGGTGCCGAGGGCGATCAACACCACCATCAACAGGACATACAGCCCCGCGTTGCGCCAACTCTTCTTTGCGGCCAAGGCTCAACCCCTCGAGATTACGGAATGTTAACTGCAGTCGCCCGTTAGGCGGCACGCAGCACGTCAACAACGCTGCGGAAGGCAAACCACTCGGGAATATCCTCGCCACTGCGCAGCATCTTGCGGAACTGAGTGCCGCTCAGCTTTTTGACGTGCAAATTGCTGGCTTCGGCGTGCTCAGCGGTCACGTAGCCCTCTTCGTCGGTGTAAACGAGGTTGAGAGAAGGAACGGTTTGCATCCCCAGCTCGGGGGCGTTTTCGCGGGCGAAATCTTGGGCTTGATAGGGGCCGTAGAAGTCATCACCACTCACCGACGACTTACAGCCGGCCATGTCGCGGCCAATGATGAAGTGGGTGCAGCCGTAGTTCTTGCGGATGATCATGTGCTGCAGCGCTTCCCGCGGGCCAGCCATGTGCATCGAGTAGGGCAGATAAGCCCAACGGATGCGGGAGTTATCGACTTCTTCGGCCAGACGCTCGTAGGTCTGGAAGCGAACAGCCCCGGGGATGTCATCGCCTTGGGTGGGGCCGCACGTGGGATGCACGAGCACAACGCCGTTCTCACTGACGTTCTCGGCATGCAGAGCGCGGGTGAAGAGCTCGTAGTGGGCGCGGTGAATGGGGTTGCGGCACTGGAAGGCCACCACGTCTTCACCTGAGGGCAGACCGGAACGCACTTCTGCAGGCGTCTTGCAGGGGAATGGACGCTGGGGGAGCTCCATGCCAACGATGGAACCGCCCAGATAAAAGCGGCCACGTTCGGTGGCGATCATGCGCACGGCGGGGTGCTCCAAGGAGCTGGTGCCGTAGCAACCGAGCGCCTCACGGGCTTTATCGGGCTCCCACTTGCTCTCCACCGTCATCACGGCGAGGTTGCGGCCTTGATAGCTGAGCAGCAGGCGCTGACCAACGGCAATGTCGTCCCGATCGGTGTCCATCACGATCGGCAAGCCAAACAGCAGGCCTGAGGTGGTGCGATTGCTCTCGACAACCGAGCGGTAGTCCTCCTCGCCCATGAAGCCGCGCAGGGGGGAGAAACCTCCCACCATCAACAGCTCCACATCGCAAGCGTTGCGATCACTGCACTCAACACGGTGATCAACTCCTGCGATGGCCGCCTCCCACTGGTCAGCAGGCAAGCGCAGATCCACCAGCGTGCCGCCGTGGGGTGCAATCAGTGCCTGGGGAGCGGTGCTGGTCATCGAGCCGGGGGCGAAATGCGGTTGAATTCTTCCAGATCAACGGCCCCCGGCGGGAGCCATCAGGCCTGCTCGAGGCGGCCGTAGAGCTCACCAGAGACCTGAACGTCAAACGTCTCACGGCCACCCATGTCGGAGTCAGAAGGCTGAACGGCGGTGAAGACACCAGCGAATTCGCCAGTCTCGGCATCAACGCGGGTGATGGAGAAAGACATGGTGCCGGTGCCATCGATGTAGCGCTTGACGTTCTCGCTGTTGAGTTCGTCCTCCCCGATGTCCTGAGCGGCCACCAGACCCTGGGCGTAGCCAACACCGGTGGTCAGCGCACGGCCTTTGGGATCGAGGAAGTTGCTGGTGCGGTAGCTGGGGGTGCGGTACTCACCGCTGAAATCGGTGCTGGTGGTGATGGCGCTGCCATCGGCCGTGGCCAGCAGCTGCTTGCTGGAGAAGGTGAACGGAATTTCCTCACCACCGGGGAGCAGCACGGTGATCGGCTGGAAGTCGATGCCGCCTTTCTCCTTGAACTGCAAACCGCTGTCGGTTACAGCCAGATCGCCATAGACCGAGTCGAGGCTGGAGGTGTAGCGGGTCAGGATCCGGCCTTCCACGAACTGGGCTTCCTGACGCTTGTTGGTGGGCTCACCCTTCACCGCCACGGTGCTGGGGTGGAAGCACATCTCCTGCAAGGAGTACTTGCCACCAGCGGTGAGGCTGATGCTGCCGCGGGCCGACTCCGGCAGGGTGATGCAGTCGTTGGCCAGGCCAGTGTTGTGGATGTCGTCGTAGGTCAGATCGGCGCGATCGATCGATTTGGCGTCGCCACTACAGGCGGTCAGCAGTGCCAGACAGGCCGCCAAACAAAGAGCAACGGTTGTCCGCAGCAGGGAACGCATGGGCCGGCAGTACATCGTGAGCGCGATCGTACAACTGAAAACCGCCGTCCCTCGTAGGATGTCGCGGCTCTCAACATGGCTCGATGTCTGCTCCCCAAAGCGACTGGACGGCGCGCCTGCAACGTTGGTGCACCGAAGGGGCTGAGCTCAGCGAGCAAGCCGGGAACGATCCCGAACAGCTGTTGGTGGTGTTGCGGCAGCTCGAACAGCTCCACCGCGACTTACAAGACGGGCCGTTCCGCAACAGCCTGCCCTCCGATCGCCACCAGCTCTACAAGTTGCTGCAGGCCATGGAGCAAAACGGTGGCTGGCCTTACATCCCCCGGCTACAGCTCAAAACCTTCATGGAACTGCTGGAACCAGGCAACGAGCACGACACGCCTGATCAATCCGCCCTTGCTGCCTGAGGCAACCTGAGCCTCAGGTGATCCAAAAGGCCATGGGCCAAGGCCAACTTGCTGCACGGGCCCATGGCTTCTGGGCTGGCCCCTCGGCTGAGCAGCCATCCCTGATTGGCTGAGGCGGCAAAACCAACCCCTGGTTGATCAATGGGGTTGGCAAACAGCAGATCACAGCCTTTGCGCTGAAATTTGGCCTCGGCCTGGGGCAACACATCGCCGCTATGGGCTGCAAAACCCATCAACACCTGATCGGCGGAGCGGCGCTGCACCATCTGGTGCAGCAGATCCGGAACCATTTCCCAACTGGCTGGGCTGTGCAGCACCTCTTGCAGCTCCTGTTTGCTGAGCTTGCCGCTCAAGGGCTGCTGCAAACGCTGATCAGCCACAGCGGCCGCCATCACCACGGCTGCCGCACTGGCCTGATGGCGCTCGAGCAGCTGCTCCAACTCAGCGGCCGTGCCAAACCCCTCGCTGTTCAACCCTTCGAGCAACCCAGACTCCAGCTGCAGCGGACCGTGCAACAGGCGAACCTGCGCCCCGCGCCAGCGGGCCGCCTGGGCCAGCAGCACCCCCATCAACCCAGTGGATGGATTGCTCAGCACCCGGGCGGGATCGAGGAACTCCTGGGTGGGGCCAGCTGTGACCAGCAACTCCACACCCTCGAAATCGCGCTGAACGCCATGCACCGCCAAGGACGTAGCCGCCTGCAGGAGCAAGCTCGGCTCCACCATTCGGCCACTGCCGCGCCGGTCACAGGCCAGCAAGCCTTCGGTGGCCGGGGGCAACGCCAACAGCGATTGATCGCTCTGTAGTTGCTGCCAATTGCGCTGCACCGCAGGCGATTCCCACATGTCGGTGTTCATCGCTGCCGCCGCTAGCACAGGAACCCGTGTGGCCATCAGCGTGGAGGCCAGCAGGGTGTCAGCCAGGCCATGCACCAACCGCGCCAGCGTGCTGGCGCTCAACGGCACCAGCAACACCAGATCAGGCCATTCCGCCAGATCGATGTGGAGGGGCCTGGGCTCGTGATGACTCCATTGATCAGCTTCGAGATAGCAGCGGTGGCGCGACAGGCTGGCCAAGGCCACAGGGCTCACCAATTCGGCTGCACTGGGTGAGAGCAGACAACGCACCTCAGCCCCCCGCTTCACAAGGGCGCTCACCAGCTGCGGCAATTTCACCGCCGCGATGCTCCCGCTGCCCGCCACCAAAATGCGCCGCCCAGCAAGGGGCTCAAGCGGATCGAGGGGGGCGCTGGTCATCAGTCCTCGTCAAAGGGTTCCTGATCAACCAGATGCACATAGGGGCGCACGAGCTCAGGGCGATGGATCGCCAGGGCCCTGAGCAGGTGCCAGTCGCCAAGCCCATCAAATGGGGAGGCGTAATCGTCGTCCTCCAGGCGCTGGGCGAGGACCGCCACGCTGGCTTCGGTCTGGGCGGCCAGCAGTTCTTCAGTGATCAGGGCGGTTGAGGACATGTTTGGTAGCTTCGAATCAAGTCCCCAAGGGGAATTAGCTCAGCTGGTAGAGCGCTGCGATCGCACCGCAGAGGTCAGGGGTTCGAATCCCCTATTCTCCATCGCCATGATGGCCTGGCCGCTGCTCTTGGCATCCCTGCCCCTGCTGCAAACCGCGCAGGACAGGATCGTGTTGCTGGATGTTGGCCCGCTGCAGCCGCTGCCGGCTTGGGCTCTGACGAGTGAGCAATCAACAGAGGATCGCCCGGCCACCATGCGTGTGGCTTGGACCGAACGCCAGCAACTCGATGGCCCCGGCCGCTGGGCTGTGGCCTATGGAATCGACTGCGAGGGACGGCGCATCCGCCGCTTGAGCGCGCCGCTGGATCTGAATGCAGGCAGCTTTGCCAAACAAGCTGCCATCACTGGTGAAGCGGGTTTTTGGTACCCCGAACGGCCCTTCACGCTGCTGAGCCGCCTGTTGCAACAGGCGTGTGCAACCCAGCGATGAGGAGCGGGAGTTTATCCCTCAGCACCTCAATGGGGTACAAAGGGTCACCAACCTCAATGGTGAGCGATGTCGCAGTCCAAGCGTGAACAGGTCGTCAGCCACCTCCGTTACATCCGCCAAGAACTGCGCGAAATGCATCAAGGCGTTATGGACGACGGCCTGCTGCCCGAAAGCGGTGAAGTCCGTGGTGTGATGGCCCAAATGGAAGCGCTGCTGGAACTGCTGGAAGGCAAAGGCAGCCGCAAGGCCAAAGAAGTCAAATCCTGAGCTGGCACCACCTGTAGTGGTTGAGGCAACCACAAGGACCAGATGTTGTGTATAAAGGGCCTGGCGGAGCACCGGGCCAGGTGATGGGGATCCCAGGCTCGCTTCGCCAGATCTTCCAATCAACCGAGCACGACCAGGTAACGGGCTCCCACCTGCTTGACCCAGCGGGTGACCTCTTCGGTTAGGGCGCGACCAGCAAGGCCGATGCAACCTGCCGTGCCATCCAAGCTGACGTCCTCGTGGATGCCGAAGTGGCCCCGGGTCGTGCCAAAGAGTGGATCAACAGGGATAAACCAACTGCGACCGATCTCATAGAGATCGCCGGAATGAAGCTTGATCGGAGACCCCACGGTGTAGGCGCCCGGCGGCAGAGGCGCGTGGTTGCCGGGCCTCCAAAAACGATCCAAGCGCTCAGTCTCAGGGCGCCCAGTCACCGTCGTCCAGCGGCGCAGGGGCCGCTCACCACGCCAGAGGGTGAGATCCCAGAGACGATTTCCGCGGCGATCGCGCTGCGGGGTTGGGGCCAACTCAAGCCAGGGCTCCTCGGTTTCGGCAACGTGCTTGGCGAACTGAGTGGGCAGCGCTGGATCCGGCAGCTCTTGCGGTTCCCCCAAAAAGAACGGAAGCATGGGTCACGTTCGAGGTGGCGCTGAGCTTCGCTGATTTCCGCTCACCAGAGGAAAACAGCAGGACAGCGCGCAAACCGAATCCCACGCGACTCAAGCGATGCAAGCGACGCGACTCAACCGGCTCAGCGGTCAACTGCTCAGCCGCCTGAGCCAATGGGCCGAGAACCCATGGCGCCGCTTCTCGCTGCTGGTGCTGGTGCTGTTGGCCGGCTTCAGTGCCGGGGTCAGCATCGGCTCGGTCGCCGGTGTGCTGATGGTGATCGACCCAGTGGGAGCCCTGGTGGTGGTGGCCGCCTCAGAACTCGCCATCAAGGCAAGACGGCCCCTGCTCAAGCGCGGCGGCGACAAACTGCCGCTGGGCCTGTTGGACATGGCCCGCATGGGAATCGTTTATGGCCTGCTGCTCGAAGGCATCAAATCGAGCATTTAATCCCTGCTTCGCGGCCAATTTTGAACGGCGTTCATACCTTGTGGAAGTTGATCGCTACAAGGGCCAATGACTGCCACCCGTGAGCGTTTCTTTCTTGAACTCGAGCCTCCAATGGAGGAGCTGCGGGGCAAGCCCCATGTGGTGATCGTTGGTGGTGGCTTTGCCGGCATCAAGGCCTGCAAGGCCTTCAAGGGCGCTGATGTGCGCGTCACCCTGATCGACAAGCGCAACTTCAACCTGTTCCAACCGCTGCTCTATCAAGTGGCAACTGGCCTGGTCTCCCGCGGCGATGTGGCCACCCCATTGCGCCAATTGGTGGGGGCCCAGCGCAATGTTCAGGTGCTGCTTGGTGAAGTCAGCGAGATCCAAACCGAGGCCAAGCAGGTCATCTTCAATGGCAAGGCCATGGCCTATGACCACCTGATCCTGGCCACCGGATCAGGCAGCAGCTTTTTTGGCCACGACGACTGGCGCGGCATTGCCCCGCCGATGAAGATCCTCGAGCACGCCGAAGAGATTCGCCGACGGCTGCTCATGGCCCTGGAGCAAGCCGAGCAAACCCCCAACGGCGACGAGCGCGCGTTTCTGCAAACGGTTGTGGTGGTTGGCGGCGGTCCCACCGGCTGCGAAATGGCCGGCGCCATCAACGAGCTGATGCGGCGCTCGATGGCCAAGGACTTCAACCAACTCGACCCAGGGGCCACACGGATCATGGTGGTGGACCCCGGCGACCGGCTGCTCAAGGCCATGCCGGAAGCCTGCTCTGCAGCTGCTGCCAAGGAATTGCAAGCCATGGGTGTGGAGCTCTGCTTCCACAGCCGGGTTCAGTCGATCGTGCCCGGTGAAGTGCTGATCACCACCCCCGAGGGTGAGCGCACAATCAAGGCCGCCAATGTGTTTTGGACTGCTGGTGTGCGCGCCTCGCATCTCGGCAAAAAACTGGCGGAAGCCACTGGCTGTGAAGTGGACCGCGGCGGCCGAGTGATGGTGGAACCGGATTTCTCCATCCCCAATCACCCTGAAATCCGGGTGGTGGGCGATCTCTGCAGCTACAAACACACCGCCGACGGCAAAGCCTTGCCGGGCATGGCCGGTCCAGCGGTGCAAATGGGCGGCTGGGTTGCCAAAGACATTCGCGCCCAACTGGAGGGCCGCAGCCACAAACCCTTTGCCTGGTTTGACTTCGGCAGCATGGCGGTGTTGGGCCGGCTCGGCGCTGTGGCCGACCTGCGCGGGATCAAGCTGGCGGGCCTGCCGGCCTGGGTTCTGTGGGCCGTAGCCCACCTGGCCTTCATGCCCGATGAAGAGAATCGCCTCACCCTGCTGGTGAAATGGCTTTGGGCCATCCTCACCAGGCAACGGGGATCGCTGTTGCTGACCGGGATGCCCAGCCAGCACGTGGGGCTGGAAGGAGGTTCAGCCCCCTTCCCCATGGGCCTGCACAGCGAACCGTCCATCGCCGAAATGGACGGGACCATGGGCAAGGCCATGGAGAACTTCCGCGAAGCGGAAAACCCCCAAGCACCCGCCTCAGCTCAACCCAGCAGCTGAGCTGGCCGGCTCACTGGCTGCCATCAGATAAAGCAGGGCCATGCGCACCGGAATCCCGTTGCGCACCTGCTCTTCTACTAGCGAACGGCTCGGGTCATCGAGCAGCTCTCCGCTGAGCTCAACGCCGCGATTCACCGGTCCGGGGTGCAGCACAGGCACCGACTTGCCGCAGCGCTCCAGCCGGCGGTGGCTGAGTCCGTAGCGCTGGTGATAGGCCTCCAGGCTGGTGATCAACTGCTCCTTCATGCGCTCCTGCTGCAAGCGCAGGGTCATCACCGCATCAGCACCCTCGAGGGCACGATCGAGATCACGTTCGATGCGCAAACTGCCGCGCTGCGCAACCAGATCCTGCGCCTGACCGGGCGGGGGCGCGTGGGTGAACTGGGCAAAGGCATCCGGCAACAGGCTCGCTGGGCCACAGAGCACCACATCCACACCACAGGCGGTGAGCGACCACAAGTTGGAGCGGGCGACACGGGAATGCAGCACGTCGCCAACAATCACAATCCGCTTGCCGGCTAGCGCCTCAAGCGTGGGGGTTTCCGGGTTGAAATGGCGCGCCAGGGTGAAGAGATCCAGCAGGGCTTGGCTGGGGTGGCTGTGCAAGCCATCACCGGCATTCAGCACCGCTGTGCGGCAGCCAGCCGCCTCAAGATCTCTGGCCAACTCAGCCGGCACGCCAGCGCAACGGTGACGCACCACCAACACATCGGCCCCCATGGCCACATAGGTGCGGGCGGTGTCGAGCAGGCTTTCGCCTTTGGCTAAAGCGCTGCTGGCTGGCGAGAAGCTCTGCACATCTGCGGACAAGCGCCGCGCCGCCAACTCAAAACTGCTGCGCGTCCGCGTGCTGGGCTCAAAGAAGAGCGTTGTCACCAACCGGCCCTGCAGAGCAGGCAAACGCCGAGGACCACTCATGGGTAAGGCCCGAAAGCGACTGGCAAGTTCCAGCACGGTGGCGTAGTCCTCCTGGCTGAAGGCAGCCAGGTCGAGCACATGGCGGTAGCTCCAGCGGCTCAGGGGAGGACGGGCGATCACCTCCAAAGTAAGGGTTCAATCTGATCTGGGCCGCAGCGGCACCACCGGCTTGCTGAAACTCGGATGTCCCGCCCACAGCCAACGCCAGGGCAAATCCAACCCCTGCTTGATGCCAACACGGGCGCTCTCAATCAACACACCTGGTGGCTCGCTCGCTTCGCTCAGCCACAGACCCGTACCTTCCGCGACCGGTTGAGCGTTGTGGCTCAGATCAATACCGAATCGGCGCGCTAACAAGCCAGGGCCTGCCGCGATCCGCGGCGGCTCCTGGGGCAAAGCGATGGCACGCAGCAACACCCCATTGGCCCAGTCATCGCGGCCTGTCACCACATTCACGCAGTGATGGATGCCGTAGGTGAGATAGACGTACCAATGGCCCGGCGGGCCGAACAAAGTGGCATTGCGTTTGGTGCGGCTGCGGTAGCCGTGGCAGGCGGGCTCCTCTTGGGAATACGCCTCCGTTTCCACCACCACACCCCAAAGCAGGCTGCCGTCGGCTTGGCGTTTGACCAAGTGGCAGCCGATGAGCTCAGGCCCCACCAGCTCAGCGGGGCGCGCAAAAAAGCTGGAAGAAAGAGCTCGCACAAGGCCAGAAGCCGCCAGACTGGTCTTACACCCATTCGGCACACCAGCCCATGACCCTGGCCCAGCTGCTGATTCCCTTGGCCATCCTGTTCAGCGTGTCGCTGGTGTTCTTCGGCATGAGCGGTGGCTACTACGACACCGACGCCTACGACGGCAACGGCACCGCCCACTAAGCCATGACCACACCCGAAGCGATCCGGCTGCAGCTGCGCAGCTGGCCTGAGGTGGAGGCCTACCTGGAGCGCTGCAAAGGCGTGATTGTGCCCCTGGGCTCCACCGAGCAACACGGGCCCACCGGAGCGATTGGCACCGATGCCCTGACCGCTGAAGCCGTGGCTTTGGAGGTGGGTCGCCGCAGTGGGGTTCTGGTCACTCCGACTCAAGCCTTTGGCATGGCTGAGCACCACCTCGGCTTTGCCGGCACCGTGAGCCTGCAGCCCAGCACGCTGCTGGCGGTGCTGCGGGATGTGGTGCTCTCCCTCGCCACCCATGGCTTTGAGCGGGTCTTTGTGATCAATGGCCATGGCGGCAACATCGCCACCGGGCGGGCCGCCTTTGCGGAGGCCTATGGCGAAGCGCGGCGGCGCCAACTGCCCGTGGCCCCCAAGCTCCAATGCCGCATGGCGAATTGGTTCATGGCTGGTCCGGTGATGCAAGAAGCCCGCAACCTCTACGGGAACCGTGAAGGGCATCACGCCACCCCCAGCGAAATTGCCCTCACCCTGCATTTGGAGCCAAGCCTGCAAGACCTGCAGCGGCCCCTGCCTGAGCCAGCCCCCGCCGGCCCAATCCACGGCCCCGATGATTTCCGGCGGCGCCACCCCGATGGCCGCATGGGATCTGACCCCTATCTGGCCAAGGCGGATCACGGCGAACGCTTCTTGGACCTGGCTGCCACGGCGCTCTGCAAGGATCTGGAGCAGTTTCTGGCCAGCGACGCCCCATGAGCCACATCTCCGCCGACGACGTGCGCAAGGTGGCCCAACTGGCGCGGCTTGATCTGCCAGACGACAGCATCGCCACCTTCACCCCGCAGCTCGAGCGCATTCTTGATTTTGTGGCTCAGCTCGAGGCCATCGACACCGAGGGCCTGCCGCCCACAACGCGAGCAGTGGAAGTGGTCAACGTCACCCGGGAAGACGGGGTTGAACCCACGCCAGTGCGCGAAGAACTGCTCAACCAAGCCCCTCAGCGGGAAGGTGATTTCTTCCGGGTGCCGCGAATCCTGAACAACTAACTCAGCGCGGGCCGACGCTGGTGCGGTGCAGCAGACCGATCACGCGCCGGCGGTTCTGAAAACCAGGCACAAAGTGGGCGACCCAGCGCAGTTTGGAGCGAGTGCGGCTGTGGCTGCGGATGCCAAGCAACACGTCATAGAAGAAATTGCCGCAGTCGTGCAGGGTCTCGAAGATGCCCAACCGTTGAGGTGAACCCTTGCGATCCAGCAGGGGCTTGGTCGCCCGGTAGGCCGCTTGGTACTGGAACCAGGGAATCGAGGGCCAGAGGTGGTGAACCAGGTGATAGTTCTGCCCCATGATCAGCAGATTCATGGTCTTGCCCGGATAAACGCGGGCATTGGTCCAGCGGTTGCGTGAATCAAACGGCCGGTGGGGCAAATAATCGAAGAACAAGCCCAAGGTGACCCCCACCAACAGGGCCGGCGCAAACCAGCAGTTGAAGATGAACGGCAGGAAGCCACCACGGGCTGCCCCCACTATGATCAGCACAAACACGGTGCGGGCCAACGCCCACTCAAAGAGCTCATAACGGCGCCAGAGCCGGCGCTGGAAGAAGAAATACTCGTGATAGAAGAAGCGCGGGGCGATCAACCACAACGGTCCAAAGGTGGAGACGATGTGGTCGGGATCGTGCTTGGGATCGTTGACGTGGGCATGGTGCTGTAGGTGCACCCGCGTGAACACCGGGTAACTAAAGCCAAGCAGCAGAGCAGCGCCATGGCCCATCACCGCATTCCAAAAGCGGTTGGGGTGGGCAGCGTTATGGCAGGCATCGTGAATCACAGTGCCCTCGAGGTGCAGGGCTAAAAAGCCAATCAGCACCAGCAATGGCAGGGGCCACTGGCCCACAAACCAACCCCAAATGGTGAGCGCCGCCAGGGCATAACCACCCAAGAACAGGCCAACGGTGGGGTTGAGTGCCGCGGGAGGCTCAACGAAATGCCGTGGCACCGAGCTCACTGCGGGGCGCTCGGCCACTCCTGATGCCATTGGCGAGGTCCGGACAGGGGTTGCCGTCACTGCTGCCGAACCTCCTGACCTAAGAACCGAGCCAGCCTAGGGAAAAGCCCTGATCAGAGGTTGGTCTTGCTCAGCAAAGCGGGCAACAAGCTCCGGGTGGCTGGACGGTTGGCCGCTGCCATGCAGCTGTCCTTGAGCAGGTTGATCACGGCAGGCGGCTCGAAATTGTTGGCCACCCAGCGGGCCTCCAGCTCAAACAAACGCTGCTCGGGTGGGTAGGCCGAGAGGATGTACATCTTTTCCTGCTGCGGCGTGTCATCGAGCATTTCGCGCTGAATGCCCTTCAAGCCCATGGAGAGAGGGCTGGCATTGCGGCACACCTGCATCACATGGACCGACTCGTGGGCCAGGGTGTTCCAGTAGTTGACCGATCGGTCCGGCATGGTGTTGGTGCACATCAACACCTTGTTCTGACGCGGGTCGTAGAGGCCCTCCAGGCCAGCAGGGCAGTTGTCGCGGTACTCCACCGGAACACCTTGCATGGCCAATACTTGCTCAAGCTGTTGCACCTGCCCCCAGCGCGCCGGAACGGGCGCAGCACTGATCTGAGGGCCCCACTGGTGGAAGGCTTCCCGCGCGGTGCCTTGGGCCACCGGAACGGCCGAAGCCAAGGCACCAACCACTGCAATCGATACCGCCAGAGCCCGAAACACCATGGCTGGGTCTTACGAGTCCCAACCATGGACACGATGGAAGCTGGGTCAGGCCCAGTTCCAATTGATTGCGGAAGTGCCCACCGGGGGACTTGAACCCCCACGACCGAGGCCACTGGTACCTAAAACCAGCGCGTCTACCAATTCCGCCAGGTGGGCAGACGACAACTGTAGGCAGCGCTTGAATGTGGCCAGTCATGACAGGGTCTGTGCTGGCCGTTCTGATCGGATCCCTCGCCCTTGTCGCCGGGCTGCTGCTGATGCTGCTGCCCCTGGTGGCGAGCGAGCTGGCCAGGCCACGCGACAGCTTTTGGGCTGCTGTGGTGTTGCTTCTGGGCCTGGTGCTGGTGACGGCATCCGACAGGCTCACCGGCGCTCCGATGCTGGGTGTGCTCTGCGGGGGCTTGTTAATCGGCCGTCTGGGATCAGAAGTGGGGCAGCAGCGCTGGGGGGCTCTTGAGCCGGCCCAGCAGCAGCGCTTCAGCGAAACGAGCTATTGGACGCTGCAATTGGAGCAGCTGCGTGGTGCCGCGGCCAAGCTCCTCGCCGCTGGCGGGATCGTGGCGAGCTGGTTACAAGAGCGGCTCAAGAAACCCGAAGTCAACAAACGCTGGGTGCGCGCTGATGCCACTGGCGAAACCACACCCACCGAAGCTGAGCCAACGACCACAGAGCCCAGTGCCGAAGTCGTTCCCGAGCCTGAAGCTGAGCCAGAACCCGAAGCAGAGCTGGAGACCAAGCCTGTTCCCGAACCAGCCGCCGAGCTCACGGTGGAGGTTGAAGCCACCACAACAGTCGAGGCTGAAACGGAATCAGAGGCAGAGGCAGACATTGAGCCCGAAGCCCTCGCTGCCAGCTCAGACGCAGACCCCAGCAGCGACGAGCTGCCCACCGTGGAGGCCGAAGTACTGGATCCAGCGCCCCAGGTTGAGCAACCGTTGGCCGCTGTGATTCAGTCGCTTGACGAGGTCGACGCCCTCCTCGCGGACGGCCGCCACGGATAATCGCCAGCAGACGTCGAACCCTGGTGAGCGCGAGCGAGACCTCTTACAAAGACACCCTCAATCTGCTCAAAACGGATTTCTCGATGCGCGCCAACTCGCGCCAACGGGAACCGGAGTTGCAGGGGTTCTGGGCTGAACTGAATCTCTACAACCGCCTCAGCCGGGAGAACCCAGGGCCGGTTTTCACCCTCCACGACGGGCCTCCCTATGCCAATGGGGCCCTGCACGTGGGCCATGCCCTGAACAAAACCCTCAAAGACATCATCAACAAAGTTCAGTTGATGCAGGGCAAGAAAGCCCGCTACATCCCTGGCTGGGACTGCCATGGCCTACCGATTGAACTCAAAGTGCTGCAGAGCCTCAAGGCTGAGGAGCGGCGCGAACTCAAGCCCCTTGAGCTGCGCCGCAAAGCCCATGCCTACGCCGAGCAGCAGGTGGAAGGCCAACGCCAAGGCTTTCGCCGCTGGGGCATTTGGGGGGAGTGGGATATCCCCTATCTGACGCTGCAGAAGCGCTACGAGGCGTCCCAAATCGATGTCTTCGGCCGCATGGTGTTGGCCGGTCACATCTACCGGGGGCTCAAGCCGGTGCACTGGAGCCCGAGCTCCCGCACAGCGCTGGCTGAAGCCGAATTGGAATACCCCGATGGGCACACCTCGCCCAGCGTGTTTGTGGCCTTTCCGGTGGAGCAGCTCAGCTCGGCCTTGGCCGAGGCGGGGGTGAGCTGCGAAGGCTTGGCGGTTGCCATCTGGACCACCACCCCGTGGACCCTGCCAGCCAATTTGGCGGTCGCCGTTAATGGCCGGCTCGACTACAGCATTTGCCAAAGCAGCAGCGGTGGTCAGCTGATCGTCGCTAGCGACTTGGTCGAGAGCCTCAGCCAGCAGCTGGAGCTCAAGCTCAAACCGCTGCAGCAGGTCAAAGGCGAAGCGCTAGAGGGCCTGACCTATCGCCATCCACTGCTCGAGCGCAGCAGCCCGGTGGTGATTGGCGGCGATTACATCACCACCGAAGCCGGGACCGGCCTGGTGCACACAGCTCCTGGCCATGGCGTCGATGACTTCAACACCGGCCGCAAATACGACTTGCCGGTGCTCTGTCCCGTTGATGAGGGGGGGTGGCTCACCGAGGAAGCCGGCCCCTTCGCCGGACTCAACGTGCTCAAAGACGCCAACACCGCGATCATCTCGGCTCTCCAGGAGGCCAAGGCGCTGCTGGCTGAAGAGCGCTACGAACACCGCTACCCCTACGACTGGCGCACAAAAAAACCAACGATCTTCCGCGCCACGGAGCAGTGGTTTGCCTCGGTGGAGGGCTTCCGCGAGAGCGCGCTCAGCGCCATCGACTCAGTGGAATGGCTACCGGCTAGTGGCCGCAATCGCATTGAAGGGATGGTGCGAGATCGGGGCGACTGGTGCATCAGCCGCCAGCGCACCTGGGGCGTCCCCATCCCGGTCTTTTATCACCGCACCAGTGGCGAGGTTCTGCTCAACGCCGACACCCTGCAGCACATCCAGGCCTTGATCGCCGAGCACGGTGCCGACATTTGGTGGGAGCGCGACGAGGCGGATCTCTTGCCACCGGCCTATCGGGATCAGGCCGACCAATGGCGCAAAGGCACCGACACGATGGACGTGTGGTTTGACTCCGGCTCCTCCTGGGCTGGGGTTCTCGGCGGCCTAGAGGCTGAGGCCGACACCTCGCTGAACTATCCAGCTGACCTCTACCTCGAAGGCTCCGACCAACACCGGGGCTGGTTCCAAAGCAGCCTGCTCACCTCTGTAGCCGTCAATGGCAAGGCGCCTTACAAGCGGGTGCTCACCCACGGCTTCACCCTCGATGAGAAGGGCCGGAAGATGAGCAAATCCCTCGGCAACGTGGTGGATCCGGCCGTCATCGTTGAAGGTGGGAAGAACCAAAAGCAAGAGCCCCCCTACGGCGCTGATGTGCTGCGCCTCTGGGTGAGTTCAGTCGATTACTCAGCCGATGTGCCCCTAGGCCCCGGCATCGTCAAACAGCTGGCCGACGTCTACCGCAAGGTGCGCAACACGGCCCGCTACCTGCTGGGCAATCTTCATGACTTCGATCCCAGCCGTGACGCGGTTCCGCTGGCTGACTTACCGCTGCTGGATCGCTGGATGCTGCAACGCACCGCCAAGATTCTCGAGGAGGTCAGCGGCGATTTTGAGCGCTACGAGTTCTATCGCTTCTTCCAAACCCTGCAGAACTTCTGCGTGGTGGATCTCTCCAATGTCTACCTCGACATTGCCAAGGATCGTCTCTACGTCAGTGCCGCTGACTCCTTCCGCCGCCGCAGCTGCCAAACCGTGATGGCCCTGGTGCTCGAGCGCTTGGCCGGCATGATCGCGCCGGTGCTCAGCCACATGGCTGAAGACATTTGGCAACACCTGCCCTATTCCGTTGAGGAAGCCTCGGTGTTCCTGCGGGGCTGGCCCCAGGCCGATGCGAGCTGGAGTGGCCTCAGCAGCGCCGAAAGCGAGGCCATCGATGCCGCTGTGCAATTGCGGGCCTTGCTGAACAGGCAATTGGAGAGCTGCCGCAGCAATGGCGACCTCGGGGCATCTCTGGAGGCTGCTGTGCAACTGGAGCTGGGTGCTGGCCCCTTGGCAGACGCCCTGCAACGCGCTCTGGAGCAACTGCAGGCCAGCCCCCATCCAGAGGTGGACAACCTGGCTGATTGGCTGCTGATTAGCCAACTGCAGTTGGGCGGTCAGCCACCAGAAAGCCCCTTGGCTGAGATCACAGAAGAAGGGGTGACGCTGCGCATCTCCAAAGCTGCTGGCGAGAAGTGCGCCCGCTGCTGGCACTACGAAACCGACATCGGCAGCAACGCTGAGCATCCGGAGATCTGCGGGCGTTGCGTCGCGGCGATCGGGGCCTAAGGCATCAACCCCAGAGGCCTGGATCGAGGAAATCTTGGGCTGGGCGCGGGCCGGCCAACACCTGCTCCGCGGCGGGATTGAGGGGTGCTTGCAGCAGCACGGCGGATTCAATCTTCGCTTCACTCGGCAGCAACGGCTGATCCGGATCAAAGGCGGTGGGGTGGGTGAGGCTGCTGCTGAAGCCGCGAAAAATCACCACTTCCAACGCTTCGCCATTCCCCATCTCTCCTTGCAGCCGCAAGGCGCGATCCGGGCGATCACGGCTGATGCTCTCCAGCTCAGGGAGCACCTCAGAAGCCCCCGGCTAAACGACCTTGCTTGGGCAAACGCACCACCAGGAATTGGATCAGGCCAACGCCATAGGCCGCCAACCCCAGATAGCCGAGGAAAGCGGAGATGGTGGCCGTCCAGCTGCCACCAAAGAGAAAGCTCAGCACCACCGCCAAACGGTCGTGGAATTGCTGCGGCGCTTCCAGCCACAGCTGGCACACCTCACCAGCCACACCAGCACCTGCGCAGCCCAGGGCTGGGGCCGTGAGCACCAGGCCCAGAACGCACAGCACAGTCATCGCCCAGCGCCAGCAGCGCACCGTCAGGGGCAAGGGGCGGTAGGGGGGCAAATCGGCCAGCTCCTCATTGAGATCCGACCAGAACCAAAGGGCAATGAGGATGAACAGATTGGCCAAGGCCGAGGTGATGTAGGCCACCGGACGGGCATCCACCATCAGCAGCACCGTGATCCCCAGCAAGCTGGCCACCTGCCAATACAGGGTGAGCAGCCGCACCAAGGCTTGCTCACGCCTTGAAAGCGCCCAGAACAGCAACACCAGGGGCAGAGCCACGGCAAAAAGCACTGCGAGCCGGTAATCCAGCCAGATCAGGCTGCGCAGCAAGGGGAGTGGCATTCCAGGGCGAAAAGGTGCCTCATTATCCGCGCCGCAGCTGTAGCGTCCAATCAGCACCGCCATGGTCATGCTGCCCTGGTTCAAGAGCGGTGGCCCCGATGCGCTCGCCCGCACGGCCCTCTCCTCTCAACCCTCCCTGGAGCAAGCCATCGACGAGGTGGCTGGCAGCCTCAAGTCCATGGGCCAGGCGGACTTAGCGCTGGTCTTTTGCAGCAGCAGCTTTGCCAGTGATCTGCCCCGCCTGCTGCCCCTGCTGCAGCAAAAGCTGCAAGCAGACCACTGGTTGGGTGCCTGCGGCGGCGGCGTGGTGGGAACCAATTCCGCCAACCAGCCCTTGGAATTGGAGCAAGGCTGCGGCCTCAGCGTCACGCTGCTGAAACTGCCGGGCGCGCAGATCAACAGCTTTGCGCTCGATGCCAACCAACTACCCGATCTCGATGGCCCGGCGTTGCCATGGCAGCAGGCCGTGGGGGCCGACCCGGCCGCCGGTGGGGCGATGTTGCTGTGGCTGGACCCCAGCATCAGCGGCATCAACGATCTGATCAGTGGGTTGGATTACGCCTATCCGGCCATGGCCAAGCTCGGCGGAATCGCGGGGAACCACAGCGCGAACCACGGCTCGCTGCTGTTGGCTGATCAGGTGCACCACAGCGCCGTGGGCTGCGTGATCTCCGGGGCCTGGACGCTGGCGCCAGTGGTCGCCCAGGGGTGCCGCCCCATTGGGCCGATCTTTGAGGTTGAGCAAGCCAAGCGCAATGTGGTGCTGGAGCTGCGCCAAGGAGATGAGCTCGCCAATCCGGTAACGGCGCTGCAGCAGGTGATCGAAACCCTGCCTGACCCCGACAAGGAGTTGCTGCGGCACTCCCTCTTTGTTGGCTTGGCCCGCAATAGCTTTTCACTTCAACAAGATCGCAGCAGCAACCCCTTTTTGGTGCGCAATTTGATGGGGGTGGACCCGCGCCATGGCGCCATGGCCGTGGCCGACAGCCTCCAGGTGGGGCAGCGCTTGCAATTCCAACTCCGCGATGGCGCCACCTCCCGGCAGGAACTCGATGGCTTACTGGCCGCCTCTGAACAGAGCTGCCAGCAGCCACCGGTCGCAGCGCTGCTGTTTGCCTGCCTCGGGCGAGGACAAGGGCTCTATGGCGAAGCCCACGTGGATACAGGCCTCTGCCGCAAGCACTTCCCAGAGCTGCCCATCAGCGGCTTGTTCTGCAATGGTGAAATCGGCCCAGTGGACGGCAGCACCCAGCTGCACGGCTACACCGCATGCTGGGCCCTTGTGGTTCCAACCCAGTCCTGAGGTCCTTGCGGCAGCACGTCAATCCACTCAGCAGCTTCTTCCAGCAGGAGCGTCCATTACCCGGCTTAGCTGAGCTCTTCGCCAGACCAGAGCAACCGCTCCACCTCGACATCGGCTGCGCCCGCGGCAAATTCCTGCTTCAGATGGCGAGCCAGACCCCGCAGCGCAATCACCTGGGCCTGGAGATCCGCCATCCCTTGGTGAAGCAAGCGGAAGCCGAGCGCCTGCAACTGGAGCTCACCAACCTGCACTTTCTGTTCTGCAACGCCAACATCAGCCTGCGTCATTGGTTGGAGCAGCTGCCCATTGGGCGATTGGAGCTGGTCACCATTCAGTACCCCGACCCCTGGTTTAAAAAGCGGCATCAAAAACGGCGCATGGTGCAGCCCGAGCTCATCAGCTGGGTGGCTGCAGCGATGGCACCAGGGGCTCAGCTCTTTTTGCAGAGCGATGTGCCCGATGTGATCAACCAGATGCTGGAGGCCACAACCAGCGGTCCCTGGTTTGAACCCGCCGATGGGGGCCAATGGCTCAGCGACAACCCCTTGCAGCAACCCACTGAACGCGAGCTGTATGTGCTGAAACAGGGCCTGCCGGTTTACAGACGGCTCTTTGCTCGAACCACAGCAGCCGTTCAAGCCCATAATCCGTGCGCCGCTGACGCTGCGACGCCATGAGTCCCTCTCCAGCCGCCCCTTGGCTGCTGTGCTGGCAGGGACTGCTGGCCAGCGAGGCAACGAGTCGCCTGCGCAAGCTGCTGCCCCAACTGGCAGGCGGCATGCTCTGCGCCCTGTTGCTGGTGCTGCCGATGGCAACCCGCACGGGCCTTGGCTTGCTGATTGCCGCCTGCGGGTTGCTGTGGCTGGTGTGGGGACTCGCCACACCGCCAGTGCAACGCCCCCTTGGGGCCATCAATGGCTGGTTACTGCTGTATGTCGCTATCGCCGTGCTGGCCACGGGCCTGTCTCCTGTTCCAGCCGCCGCGGCCAAAGGACTGCTGAAGCTGTTGAGCTACCTCGGGGTGTATGCCCTGATGCGACGGCTGCTGGAAGGGGCGCCGCAATGGTGGAACCGGCTATTGGCCGCCCTGTTGCTCGGGCAGTTGATCACCGCCGTGATCGGGTTGCGGCAGCTCTATGCCCCCATTGAAGATCTCGCCCTCTGGGCTGATCCCAACTCCGTTGCCGATGGCACGCGGCGCATCTACAGCACCCTGGGCAATCCCAACTTGCTGGCGGGTTATCTAGTGCCAGTCCTGCCGCTAGCGGTGATCGGCCTGCTGCGCTGGCAAGGGGTTTGGCCGAAGCTGTTGGCCCTTGGCAGCCTGGGCTGCGGCCTAGCGGCCGCCCTACTGAGCTACAGCCGAGGCGGCTGGATTGGCTTGTTGCTCGCCCTGGGCAGCCTGGGGCTCTTGCTGTTGCTGCGGCAATCCCGCCGGCTCGGCCCTTTGTGGGGAAAACTGCTGCCACCGCTGGTGATCACCGCTGTGGTGGTGGCGCTGGTGCTAGCTGCCATCAAGGTGGAGCCGCTTCGCATTCGCCTCACCAGCATGTTGGCCGGTCGCGGCGATAGCTCCAACAACTTCCGCATCAACGTTTGGTTGGCCGCGCTGGAGATGATTCAGGCGCGGCCCTGGATTGGCATTGGCCCGGGCAACAGTGCCTTCAACCTGATTTATCCGCTCTATCAACAACCGGGCTACACCGCCTTGAGCGCCTACTCGGTTCCCCTCGAGCTCGCTGTGGAAACCGGCATCCCTGGACTTCTGGCGGCCACAGGACTGTTGCTGAGCTCCCTGCGGCTTGGGCTGCAGCAGCTGCAGCGGGACCTGGCCTTGAGCTTGCCGGCCCTTGGAGCTGCCGCGGCCGTGATCGGCTTAGCCGGCCACGGTGTGGTGGACACCATCTTTTTCCGCCCAGAAGTGCAGATCACGGGCTGGTTTGCCCTCGCCACCCTTGGGGCGGCTCGCCAATTGCGATGACACTGCCCAGCCCCAGCGGTGGCCTGCTCGCTGGCTTTGATGCCGGCCAGACCCACACCCGTTGCCGCCTCAGCCAGCGCGATGGCCGCGTGATCGCCGAAGGCGAAGGCAGCGGCGTCAGCCACCTGGGCAGTGAGCAAGGACCGGAGCGCTTTAGGCAGGCGCTGCAGAGCAGCCTGGAGGCTGCCAGGCGGCAGGGGGGAGCAGCACTGGAACCCTTGGCCGCAGCGGCGATAGGGGCGAGCGGCATCGAGCAGGACAGCCCAACCCAACGCCTGGGCACCGACTTAGCCCGCCAAGCATTGGGGCTGGATGCGGTGTTGGTGACCGGGGATGAACGCACAGCCCTGGCAGGCGCTTTTGCCCCCGGGCAAGCGGGCATCAGCCTGATCAGCGGCACTGGAGCCATTGCTCTGGGCCAAAACGAGCAGGGCCGGCAGCATCGCTGCGCTGGCTGGGGGTGGCTGGTGGATGGGGTGGGCAGCGCCATGGACATCGGCCGTGATGGCTTGGCGATCAGCCTGCGCATGGCCGACGGACGACTGCCGGTAACGGGTTTGAAAGCAGCGCTGTGGCAAGCCCTTGGCGTGCAGCAGGCCCATGAGCTCAAGGCCCTGGTGGTGGATCCAGGCTTTGGTGCTGCGGGCTTTGCCCGCTTGGCACCGGTGGTGCATCAGCAGGCCTTGGCCGGCGATGCCCATGCCCAAAGCGTGCTGCAAAACGCCGGGGACGAACTGGCCGCCATGGTGATCGGCGTTGCCGAAGCACTCGAACTGGAGGCCCCGGCCCTGTGCTGCTCAGGGGGCGCCATCAGCCATTTGAACCTGCTGCGGCACGCCATGGATCGTTCGCTAATGGAACATCTACCCGGGCTGCATCATGTGCAGCCCCAAGGCGATGCTTGTGATGGGGCCTTGCGCCTGGCTCAGACGTTGAGCAGCTGATCAGCGAGCTCAGAGAGGTGATCGGTCCAGTGGTCGACCTGCTCCTGACTGGAGGCTTCCACCATCACCCGCAACAACGGCTCGGTGCCGGAGGCTCGCACCAACACCCGGCCTTCATCGCCCATGGCGGCCTCAGCTGCAGCGATGGCCGTGGTGAGCCCATCGCATTGCTGCCAACCCTTGCGGCGGTCGCGATCCGGCACACGCACATTGCGCAACCGCTGCGGGAACGAGCGGAAGCTTTGATCCACCCGATCTGACAGCGTCTCGCCGGGTTGCAACAGGGCTGCGAGCTGCAGAGCGGTCAAGACGCCATCGCCACTCATGCCGTGATCGGCGCTGATGATGTGGCCAGATTGCTCGCCGCCCAGCACCGCACCGAGTTCTGCCATGGCGGCATGCACGTGTTGATCACCCACCGCTGTGCGCTCCAGCTGACCACCGCGTGCCGTCCAGGCCCGCTCAAAACCAAGGTTGCTCATCACCGTGGCCACAAGCCGTTGTTGCGGCAGGGCATCGGCATCGGCCAGGGCCGAGCCCCAGAGGTAAAGGATGTGATCGCCATCCACCAAGCGGCCCTGACCATCAACAGCCAGCACGCGGTCGGCATCTCCATCAAAGGCAAAGCCCATCTCAGCGCCGTGCTCCATCACGGCCTGGCGCAGGGGCTCGAGGTGGGTGCTGCCGCAACCCACATTGATGGCCGCGCCATCAGGCTGGCTGTGCAGGGCAATCACCTCAGCACCAAGACGCCGGAACAGGGACTCCGCGCATGAGGTGGCTGATCCCCAGCAGAGATCGAGCACAATCCGGCGGCCATCGAGGCGCCGGCCTTCCAGACTGTTTTCCAGCAAGGCGGTGTAGCTCTCCAAGAGCTCGGTGCGCCGCTGGGTGGGACCACAGCTGGTGAGCGCTGGCCGCACCTCACCGCGCAAGCCGGCTTCGATCGCCTGCTGCTGATCGCGGCTGAGCTTGGCCCCTGAAGGACCAAACAACTTGATGCCGTTGTCTTCCGGAGGGTTGTGGCTGGCTGAGACCATCAAGCCTCCAGCCGCCTGGAACTGATTCACCAGCCGGGCCACCGCCGGGGTGGGACACAAGCCGAGGGTCCACACTTCACGGCCTGCAGCAGTTAGGCCGGCCTCGAGGGCCGCCACGAGCATGGGCCCACTGCTGCGGGAATCCATCCCCAACAGCACTGGGGCATCGCCAGGCAGCACCTGACCACTCCAATAGCCCACCTGTAAGGCCAGAGCTGGAGTCATCACGGTGCCCACGCGACCGCGAATGCCATCGGTACCAAAGCTGACTCCACCTCCTCCAAGGGGTTGGCCCACCGGATGGGACGCCAGATCGGCCATGCCAAAAACTTCGTTCGCGCAGAGATTAAACGGGTTTTCCAGGCCTACCTGGACGCAGGAGACTCATGGACAGCCGTCTGCCTAGCGCCAGCGCTGGGGCCGCCACGCCAACAACCACAACTCAATGGCGCCCCACAGCAGCAGGCCACCCACCACCCAGCCGGGCAGCCAGACCATCGGGGGCCAAGGCCGCAACAGCCAACTCAACAATCCCAGGCCCACAGCCACGGCAGCGCGCCGGCGTTGCAGCTGCCAGGGAGGCATCTGGGCCAGAGCAGAACGAAAGCGCTCCCATCGCTTGACCATGGTTCCCGCCGGGCTGCAGCCGCGCCATTGTGACCTCCATACGATGCCGGCAAAGGACAACGGAGGTTGATGCAGCTGCGGGGTGGAGGAGTGCTGCTGATCAGCATCGCCGCGGCCGGCACCGTGGTCATAAGCAGTGCCTTGCAGCAGGGCCTGCAACAAATCCGACCTGAACTCGACCGCCACAGCTCACCCACCCTGCTGCGGCGAACCGCTCGCTTTGATCCCGACCCAAGCCGGCGACGCCTCGCGCGGCTGATCCTGGCGAACCAGGGCGATGTCAGCGCCTCCAGGCAGCAATGGTTGCTGCACGCTCAAGGGTGGGGCGACAACCCACTGAGCCCCGTGGTGCTCAAACAACAAGCTCTAGCGGCGCGGGCGCTCGGCCAACAGGAGCGATCCGATCGCCGCTGGACAGAGCTGTTGCAACGCTTCCCAGCTGCAGCACCCAGCGCCGACGCCCTCTACTACCTGGGCCAGCCAGGAGATGAGCAGCACCAGGAACTGCTGCAGCGCTTTGCGGCCCACCCCGCGGCCCTGGCCGCTGCAGTGGACTGGGACCGCCAAACGCAAGATCCCCGCGCCGGGTTGCATCTGGCTGCTTGGGGAGCGCGCTGGCCAGGAGCCGATGCAGCCCTTCAGCGCGCCTGCCTTCGTGATCTCGGCGATCAACAGCGCGAGCAAGTGGCCACGGCCCTGGCCCAACAGGGGGATCTCGATGCGGCCCTGAACTGCCTTGGCGATCTGAGGCCCACAGCGCCCAAGACCCTGCAATGGCTTGGGCTGGCCGCTGAGGCGCCCTTGAGCCCTGAACAACAGGCCTGGGAGCAGAGCCGTTCCCTCCTGTTGGAGCGCGATTGGAATGGCGCCCAAGAGGCGCTGCAGCAACAACTGGAGCAACCCCTAACGCCTCCCCTGCTGGCACGGGTGCGCTTCTGGCTTGGCCTCAGCGCCTGGGAGCTGGGCGACGCCGAGCAGGCGCGGCAAATCTGGCAGCAGCTGTTACGCGAGCACCCCTTTGGCTACTACGGCTGGCGCGCCAGTGAACGGCTGCAGCAGGCCCCTGATGCGCTGCCGCTTGAAAGCCCTCCGGCGGAAGGCTTGCTGCCCAAGGACTTGGATCAATTGCTCGCGCTCGGGATTCCCGTTGAGGCCTGGGAGCAGTGGCGCATGCAACGGGGCGGCCGACCAGCGGAATCGCCCAGAGAGCTTTGGCAAGAAGGCGTCCTGCGTCTGGGGGTTGGCGATCGCTGGATCGCGTTAGAGCAACTGGACCGGGCCCAGCTGCTTGGTGCCGCTGAGGGCTTGAGCCAACAGGTGCTACTGGAGCAACACCGCCATCCGCGCAACTTTGAACAACTCCTGGACGAGGCCGCGGGCAACGAGCAACTCGACCCTGATCTGCTCTTGGGCTTGGCCCGGCAAGAGTCGCGGCTGACGCCCACGGTGCGCTCCAGCGCTGGAGCCATCGGCCTGCTGCAGCTGCTGCCCAGCACCGCTGCTGAGCTGGACGATCCAGCCCCAAGCGAAGACGACTTACTGCAACCGGAGCGCAATGCCCCCTTGGGTGCCCGCTATCTCAAAGAGATGCTGAACGCTGCAGACGGCAATCCCTTTCTGGCAACAGCCAGCTACAACGCGGGACCCGGTGCTGCCGGCAGCTGGCGCAACGACGATCTCGATGCCATCCCTGAACTCTGGGTGGAAGCCATCCCCTATCCCGAGACCCGGATCTACGTGAAAAAAGTGCTGGGCAACCGCTGGACCTATGCCTTGCTCGGCGACAGGTTGACCAACCACTGAAACCATTCCATGCCGCCCAACTGGTTGTGAATGGAGTGGCCGTAGGTCATGAACAACAGGATGTAAGCGTTGAAACCAATCAGGCCGAGCCAGGCCGGCGGCCAAACGCGCAACCTCACCAGATCAAGGCGTGCCAGCAGTAGCGCTGCTGTGAGCACCAAGAGATCAGCAAAACCAGGCATGTAGAGCAGGTACATCCCCCCAACCACCACCACCAGCAGGGTCACCACCAAGGTGAGTGCTTTGCTGGCTGCCATGAACAGAGAGATCTGGCGCAGCACCAGTTCCGGCAAGGTGCAGAACGAGACCACGATCACCACCTGGGAGAGCGAAAGCACCCAGTAGGCCTCATCCACCAAGGACTGATCGGCAACGCTGGAGCGGATGTCTTCCTGCAGCAGGCCCCAGTGGGCTCCCAGATAGACACTGATCAAGGCGAGCAGGATCAGCATCGGGGCCCGGGCGGGCAACGTCAGCCAACGAAGGAAGAAGGACATCAGAGCTTCAGGCTGATGGCATCCAGCGGGCAGACAGCAATGCACTGCTCGCAGACGACGCAGCGGCGCTGATCAAACTGCAGTCGCCAGTCTGGTGTGCTGCAGCTCAAGGCGCCACTGGGACAAACACTGGAGCAAATACCGCAATCGACGCAGCGCTCCGGGTCGATGGCGATCTCTCCAGCCGCTGAGCTGATCGACAACCCAAGGCTCATCAACCACTCCTGGGCGGCATCGAGCTCATCAATGTCGCCGGAGAGCTCCACCACCAACGTGCCGCGTTGATTGGGAGCCACCTGGGCGCGGATGATGCGCGAAGCCACGTCGTAGTCGACGGCCAACCGATAGGTGATCGGCTGATGCACGGCTTCCCGAGGGAATTGCAGCGTCAAGCGACGCTTCACGGCACACAGGGGAGCATCGCTGCCAGCATGGCAGCGCCCCAACAGCGCCGCAGCCATGAGCAGCACCCCTGCCGGCCCCGAATTCCCTGGGAAGAGGCTCCCTCAGCTGGTGCTACTGCTGCTGGCCATCGTTGTGGTGGCTGTGGTTTGGCTGGAGGGCGGTCGCTCCGAGGGCGACCTGCTCGATCAGATGGCCCGGCGCTCACTGCCTTTGGAGCAAGCCCTGAGCAACGGCAAGCCCTCGGTGGTCGAGTTCTATGCGGACTGGTGTGAGTCGTGCCGAACCATGGCTCCCGGCATGGAGCAAATGGTCAAAGACCATCCCCAGGTCGATCTGGTTTTGCTGAATGTCGACAACCCCAGCTGGCAGCCCCAAGTGCAGCGCTGGAACGTCAATGGCATTCCCCATCTGCAGCTCTTTGATGCCAATGGCGAGAGCCGTGGGCAGTCGATTGGCTTACGCCAACCGCAAGAGCTGAGCGCCATCGCCGTCGCCCTGGAAACCGGCGAACCCCTGCCCACCCTGGCGGGCATCGGCGCCATCAGCAGCTTGGATCCCTCCGAGGAGCCCAGTCGGCGTGACATCAGCAGCAACGTGGGCCCGCGCAGCCACGGCTAAGCCTCAGCAGCGAGATCTTGCAGCAGCTGGGAGAGCAAGCGATCGGCATCACGAACCGCCAACCGCTCCATGCCTTGGCGGAGCAAGCGCAGCGGATCTGCCGCTGGATCACAGCCCCGCAAGCGGGGGCCCAGCAGGTTCCAAAGCATGCGCCGCAACCCAGGCTCATTTGGACCATGCTGCGCCACGATCACAGCGGCTCCAACGGCAGCCGCAGCAGCGGCATTGGCGCTCTGGTGGTCATCGGCGGCCTGAGGGAAAGGCACCAACACCGCTGGGGTTCCGCAGACGGCCAACTCGCTGAGGCTGCCCGCACCAGCCCGTGAAATCGCTAGATCCGCGTGCTGCAGCAACGCCGGGATCTCCTCACTAAACGGACGCTCGCTGTAGGCCGGGTGCTCGAGCTGTCCCTGATCCGGATCGACGTGGCCGCTGAGATGCACGATGCGGCACCCCATGGCGAGCAATGCAGGGGCTGCCGCACGCACCATCCGGTTCAAACCAACCGCGCCTTGACTCCCGCCAATCACCAGCAGCAGGGGGCCATCCCCAGCAGGCACCCAATCTGGGCAGGCAGCTGGCTTAAGAAAGTCCTCCCGCACCGGAGTACCGGTGACTTCCGGACGGCAACCGCTCAGGTAATCAGCCGCCTGCGGCAAACCGAGGGCCACACGGCTGCAAAAGCGGCCAAACAGGCGGGTCACTTGGCCGGGGATCGCATTGGATTCATGCAGCACCACCGGCCGGCGGCAGAGGCGCGCCGCCAAGATCGCCGGGGCCGCGATGTAGCCGCCCGTGGTGAAGACCACCGCGCACTCCTGCTTGCGAATCAGGCGCGTCACAGGCCAAGCACTCCAAAGCAACTGAATCAGTTGCTTGAGCTTGCGCAGGCCTCGGCCCTGCAAACCGCCAGCCCGCACAGTGAATAGGGGGTAACGGCTGGGAACCAGTTGGCGTTCGAGGCGATCGGGAACCCCCAACCAGCGCACACTCCAGGTTTCTGGCATGCGGTCAGCAACCGCCAAGGCCGGAAACAGATGGCCGCCAGTGCCGCTGGCTGCAATCAGAAGCCGAGGCATGGACGCACAAGACGGGGCGCCTAACTTAAGGATCCCTGCGACGGCGTGCCGTGACTGCAACACCCTGGCTCTCCCTGCTGCTCGGGGGTGTTTTGTCCTGCCAAATCCCAGCGGCCCATGCCCAGTTGAGCGGAGCGCTGGTGGACCAACTGGAGAGCGCACTGAATAACGGTGATGTGAGTGCCCTAGCGGACTTGGTAGCCAGCAGCGATGAAATCGGCGGCAGCGAGTTGGAAACCCGCTACAGCCAACTGCGCCGTCAGTTTCCTGATAGCCAATGGACCTTGGCCGCGGGCCAAGACCTCGCCGATGGGCGCAACACCCTGAACGTGAGCGTGGTGGGCAACGGCAGCCAAGACGGCCGCGACTTCCGCCTGCAGGCCAGCCAAACCCTGGCGGTGCGTAGTAACGGGCTCACCCTCGGCAGCCAGGAGGTGCTGGCGGAAGAATCCATCGTTCGCAGCGGTGAGCGCGATCTAGCGGTGAGTGTGATGGCCCCCGACACGGTGCTAACCGGGCAGCGCTACGACCTCGACGTGCTCATGGATGATCCGCTCAAGGACGCAACCTTGGCGGGCGGCTTAACCGAGCTCACCGAAGCGGATCTGCTGCAGGAGGAGAGCCCTGAGATTGAACTGGGCGCCCTCAATGCCGGCGGCATTTTTAAAACAATCCAGGCCCCGTACCAACCCGGGCGCCAAGCCTGGGCAGCCCTGCTGCTGCACCCCGAAGGCACGGTCAGCATCAGCCGCACGGTGCGGGTGGTGAATCGTCTTTGAACCAGCGCAGCAACGCTGAAACATCTTCCTGGCCGTGGCCTTGCTGCATCAAGCGGTCTTCCATTGCTGCCACCTGCTCGGTGATCGGCAGCTGAAGCCCACAACCCTCCGCTGCCGCCAGGGCGATCCCGAGATCCTTGCGGTGCAGCTCAAGCTTGAAACCAAGCGGGAACTGCTGCTCGAGCATTGATGGGGCGCGATGGCGCAAGGCCCAAGAGCCTGCCGCCCCCTCCTGCAGGGCCGCCACCAAGTCGCTCATCGGCAAGCCCAACCGCTGACCCAACGCCAGCGCTTCAGCCACCGCCGCATAGCTACCGGCCACCAGCACTTGGTTCACAGCCTTGGCCCGCTGGCCTGAACCCAACGGCCCCAGGTGGGTGATGGTGCCGCCCACCACCTCCAAAACAGGGCGAGCCCGCTCCAGATCGCTGGCCTCACCGCCCACCAACACCGACAGCGTGCCGAGGCGTGCGCCTTCGGTGCCGCCGGTCACCGGGGCATCCAACCAGCTCAAGCCGCACTGGGCGGCCTCAGCCGCCAGCCGCTGCGTGCTGGCCGAATCAATGGTGGAGAAATCAACAATCAAGCCACCGGGCTCAGCCCCCGCTAGGAGCCCAGACGGCCCCTGCAAAACAGCCTCCACAGCCGCTGCATCGGTGAGGCAGAGCGCATGGATCTGGGCTGAGGCCGCCGCCTCAGCTGGGCTGGCCGCCACGTGGGCTCCGGCGGCTTGCAACGGCTGCTGCCGCTCAGGGCTGCGGTTGTGCACGGTGAGGGGAACACTGGCAGCCAGGAGATTGGCGGCCATCGGTTGGCCCAGAGCCCCAAGACCGATGAAGCAAACCGGAATGTTTGCAGCCATGGCTTGCCGGCTCCAGGCCGAATCGCGACGATGCGGCCATCGTGCTGCAGTCCGTGCCGTGGCCCCAACTTGGGTCAACAGTCCTGTGCTGATGGAGGCGCTGGAGCGCTACCAGCAAGGGCGCTTGCCGCAGCAGATGCGCCACTGGATTCGAGCCCTATTGGAGCTCCCAGAGCACACCCCTGAACTGGCAGAGGAGCTTTTGGTTCAACGGCCAAATAGCAGCCACAACAGCAGCACCACGGCGATGGTGATCACCCACCAGGGCAACCCCTGACGGCGGCGGGTCCCACCAGAACCAGACCGACGCCCATGGCGCTTGTCCCAGAACTGACGGGAGAGATCTCGCTCGCGATCGGTGACCACCGGGTCTGACCTCAGGCGGCTTCGTCGAGGGCAGCCACACCAGGCAGCACCTTGCCTTCGAGCAGCTCAAGGCTGGCGCCACCGCCGGTGGAGATGTGGGACATCTGGGCGGCCAGGCCAGCCTTCTCAACGGCAGCCACCGAGTCGCCGCCACCAATGATGGTGCAGCAGCCCTTGGCGCTCAGCTCAGCCAGGGTGGTGGCGATGGCGTTGGTGCCAGCGGCAAATTTGTCGAACTCGAACACGCCCATGGGGCCGTTCCAAATCACGGTCTTGCAATCACCCAGGGCGTCCTGGAAGACCTTGATGGAGTCAGGACCAATGTCCAGACCCATCCAGCCCTCAGGGATGGCATCGATGGAAGCCACTTGGCTGTTGGCATCGGGAGCGAAGTTGTCAGCCAGCACCACATCGGTGGGCAGCAGCAGCTGAACGCCCTTGGCCTTGGCCTTGGCCTCCAGCTCCTTGGCGAGCTCGAGCTTGTCTTCTTCCACCAAGCTCTTGCCCACCGAGAGGCCGCGGGCTTTGTAGAAGGTGAAGATCATGCCGCCACCGATCAGCACCTTGTCGCACTTGTCGATCAGGGCTTCCAGCACGCCGATCTTGCTGCTGACTTTGGAGCCACCAACGATGGCGGCCAGGGGGCGCTTGGGATCGTCAACGGCGCCTTGCAGGTACTGCAGCTCCTTCTCCATCAGGTAGCCAGCCACGCTCGGGCTCAGGTACTTGGTCACGCCTTCGGTGGAGGCATGGGCACGGTGAGCAGCGCCGAAGGCGTCGTTCACATAGACCTCAGCGAGGGCAGCCAGCTTTTCGGCGAAGCCAGATTCGTTCTTCTCTTCTTCTGCGAAGAAGCGCACGTTCTCCAGCAGGACCACATCGCCGTCGGCCATGGCGGCCACCTTGGCCTCAGCATCGCTACCGATGCAGCTATCGGTCTTGGCGACAGGGGCGCCGAGCAATTCGCTCAGACGCGCAGCCACTGGGGTGAGGCGCATGTCTTCGTTGACTTGGCCCTTGGGACGGCCGAAGTGGGCCGAGAGGATCACCTTGGCGCCCTTACCGGTCAGATCTTTGATGGTGGGCAGGGCTGCACGGATGCGGGTGTCATCAGTAATGGCGCCGGCATCGTTGAGGGGAACGTTGAAATCCACGCGCACCAACACACGCTTGCCGCGCAGGGCATCACTGTTCAGTGCCGACAAGGAGCGCTTGGCCATAGTGCGTGGGAGGTGGAAGCGCGGCGAGTTTACCCTTCAAACCTCGAGGCATTGATCGATGCCGGCGGCGAGCTAAGACAAAGACAGGGCCTTTGGCAGCGCCATGTTCCGCACCGTTCTGTTTCCCTTTGACCAAAGCCGCGCAGCCATGGACATCGCGGCGACGGTGCTGCAGCTGGTGCAGCAACACGACAGCAAGCTGGTATTGCTGTCCGTGGTGGAGGAAGGCAGCAACTCCATGGGGGATGTGGATGCCGTGGCGCAGCTCCTGCAAAAAGCGCACGACACCTTTGCCGAAGCGGGCATCGAATGCGAACTGATCGAGCGGGAGGGCAAACCAGCCTTTGTGATTGGCGATGTGGCCGATGAGATCGAGGCCGACTTGATCGTGATGGGCACCCGCGGCATCAACCTGGAGCAGGCCAGCAGCAGCACCGCAGCACGGGTAATCCAGCTAGCCCCCTGCCCTGTTCTGGTGGTGCCGTGAGCGCACCTGCGATCCAGTGGTATCCGGGCCACATTGCCAAGGCTGAACAGCAGCTCACCCAGCACCTCAGCAAGGTGGATTTGGTGATTGAGGTGCGCGATGCGCGCATCCCGATGGCCACAGGCCATCCCCACCTGCAGCGCTGGATCAAGGGCAAACAACACCTCTTGGTGATCAACCGGCGCGACATGGTGTCGGCGCAGGCGCGGCAGGCCTGGGATGAATGGTTCCGCAGCCAGGGGCAGACGCCCTGGTGGTGCGACGCGAAAGCCGGCACTGGCGTCAAGCAGGTGCAACAGGCCGCCATCCGCGCTGGCGAGCAACTCAATGAGCGGCGCCGCAAACGGGGCATGCGACCCAGGCCCGTGCGGGCCTTGACCCTGGGATTCCCCAATGTGGGCAAATCAGCTTTGATTAACCGGCTGGTCCGCCAAAAGGTGGTCGACAGCGCCCGGCGCGCCGGTGTGACCCGCACGCTGCGCTGGGTGCGGCTGGGCCAAAGCCTGGATTTATTGGATGCACCCGGTGTGCTTCCGCCGCGGCTGGATAACCAGCAAGCCGCCCTGCATCTGGCCCTCTGCGATGACATTGGCCAGGCCGCCTACGACGGCGAAGGCGTCGCCCTGGCATTTCTCGAAATGCTGGTGGCGCTGGAGCAGCAACCCGCTGCTGCCGTGCCGCCGCAACTGCTGGAGCAGCGCTACGGCATCGCCGTGGAGGCTGGCCCTGGGGCTGCTAACGCCTGGTTGAGCGCAGCGGCGCTGAAGCACACCTCCGGCCAGAGCGAACGCATGGCCCAACGGCTCCTCGATGACTACCGCCGTTCAGTGTTGGGGCCGATTGCCCTGGAGCTGCCATGAATGGCTTTGGCGAGGGGGAAGGCGAGCTACTGACGCTCCACTACCCCAAGCCCCTGCCGATGCGTCTGGACCGTTGGCTGGTGAGCCAGCGGCCTGAGCAAAGCCGCGCGCGGATTCAGAAATTCATCGAAGCCGGCTATGTGCGGGTCAATGGCACCACCGGCCGCGCCAAAACGCCCCTGCGCCACGGCGATGAAATCAAGCTGTGGATGCCGCCTCCAGAGCCACTGCCCTACCTGCAGCCTGAGCCGATGGATCTCGATGTGCTCTTTGAAGATGAGCACCTGATCGTGATCAACAAACCAGCTGGCTTGACGGTGCATCCAGCCCCGGGGAACAAAGACGGAACCCTGGTGAACGGGTTGCTTCACCACTGCCCCGACTTACCGGGCATCAGCGGCAAGCTGCGACCTGGGATCGTGCATCGCCTCGATAAAGACACCACCGGCTGCATCGTGATCGCCAAGAGCCAGCAGGCCTTGGTGAAGCTGCAGGTGCAAATCCAAAAGCGCGTGGCCTCCCGCGAATACCTCGCCGTGGTGCATGGGGTGCCGGCCGGCGAGAGCGGCACGATCGTTGGAGCCATTGGTCGCCACCCTGTCGACCGCAAGAAATATGCGGTGGTGAGTAGCGACAACGGGCGCTACGCCTGCACCCACTGGAGCCTGCAGGAACGACTCGGCGACTACTCACTGCTGCGCTTCAAGCTCGACACCGGCCGCACCCACCAAATCCGGGTGCACTGCGCCCATCGCAACCACCCGGTGGTGGGGGATCCCACCTACAGCCGTTGCCGCAAGTTGCCCATCGAGCTGCCGGGGCAAGCCCTCCATGCGGTGCAGCTGGGCTTGGATCACCCGATCACTGGCGAGCGGATGGTGTTCGAGGCCCCACTGCCTGAGGTGCTGGAAAAACTGCTGGCGGTGCTGCGCAAGCGAGCCGCTTAGAGCACGGTGAAGTCGGTGCCAGTCGCCAGCAGGGTGTCTTCGCTGAGGCTTCCGTTCCGGGCAAGGTCGGTGCCCGCCAAGGCGTTGAAGCCAACGGTTCGCGATTCACCCGCTCCGATCGACTGCCCCCAGTCCGCACCATTGAGCTCATAGCGATAGAGGTCTCCCGAGAGCTGCTCGGTGACCACCTCAACGCCCCAGGCTTCGCCATAAAAACGGTGGGCGCTGGTGAAGCTCAAGGCCCAGTCGTCCAGGGTTTGATCGCTCTGGTTGGTGACAGTGAGTGAGGCCGTAAAACCACCCCACCAAAGATCACCACTGACCTCAACATCCACAGGTGCACCCACCACGGGATCAATCTCGGCAGGCCCCTCCTCAGGCAGCAGCGGACCGGGGAACGGCACCGGTTGCGGCTCAGGAGTGACCACTCCACCACCGGCCAAATCCTCCAGGTTCTGACCCAGCGGATCGCCTAGAGCCACGATGCCTTGGTAGTAGTTGATGACCGTTTGATCAGAGACCTCCAAGGCAGGCCATTGGGGCCAATCAAAGGTGTCATTCATGAACGGCTGGTTTTGATCCCAGCCCAGCACCGTGAGGTGATTGATGTCATGGGCAATTGCAACACCTTCAACATCCAAAAAGCCGTGGGTGCGCCCATGCATCCAGCCCCCGTAATGGGGCTCCATCTTCAAGGTGTTGATGAATGCGTCCTGCAGGCCGCTCTGCTGGATGTAATCGGCAAATCCTTCATGGCCAAACTCACGAACCATCGCCATCACATCGCTCTCTGAGCCAAGCCGCGCCGTGCGCTGAATGTCAGCCAGGATCTGCGGGTCGTAAGCCTCATCAGCAATCCAGCCCACCTTCGCGCCTTGCATCGCATACCAAAGGCCAACCCCTTTGGTGTCATTGCCCCAGGCTTGGGAGTTATTGGTCAAACCTTGGGAAAAGGCCCACTCGCCCACCGTCTGAATCTCAACAGCATCCAAGCCAGCAAAGGCACGCAAGCCGTTGTAAGCAACCATCGCTTCTGTCGTGATCGCCGTGCGACCACCCACCAACTCAGTGTGCTCTGAATTGTTGTTAGAGCCATGGAAGGTGCCCCAACTAGTGATATCGATGTAGTCACCTGATTGAGGGGAAGCAGCCATGCCGTGGTCATGGCCGCTGTGGTCCATCTCCGAATGATCCTCAGAGCCGTGATCCATCACAGGCTCCTCAATGACTGGATCAGGAACTTCAACAACTGGAGCTGACTCCACAGCTTCAATAACCTCAATCGGCTCTGGCTCTGCAGCAACAGGCTCAGGCTCGGGGTCAACAACAGGTGCTGGAGTCGGTTCAGGATTCACTGCTCCGCCTCCAGCCAAATCCTCCAGGTTCTGACCCAGCGGATCTCCCAAAGCCACGATGCCTTGGTAGTAGTTGATGACCGTTTGATCAGAGACCTCCAAGGCAGGCCATTGGGGCCAATCAAAGGTGTCATTCATGAACGGCTGGTTTTGATCCCAACCCAGCACCGTGAGGTGATTGATGTCATGCGCAATCGCAACACCTTCAACATCCAAAAAGCCGTGGGTGCGCCCATGCATCCAGCCCCCGTAATGGGGCTCCATCTTCAAGGTGTTGATGAATGCGTCCTGCAAGCCACTCTGCTGGATGTAGTCAGCAAATCCTTCGTGGCCAAACTCACGAACCATCCCCATCACGTCGTTCTCTGAACCAAGCCGCGCCGTGCGCTGAATGTCAGCCAGGATCTGCGGGTCGTAGGCCTCATCGGCAATCCAGCCCACCTTGGCTCCTTGCATCGCATACCAAAGGCCAACCCCTTTGGTGTCATTGCCCCAGGCTTGGGAGTTATTGGTCAAACCTTGGGAAAAGGCCCACTCGCCCACCGCCTGAATCTCAACAGCATCCAAGCCAGCAAAGGCACGCAAGCCGTTGTAAGCAACCATCGCTTCTGTCGTGATCGCCGTGCGACCACCCACCAACTCAGTGTGCTCTGAATTGTTGTTAGAGCCATGGAAGGTGCCCCAACTGGTGATGTCGATGTAGTCACCTGATTGAGGGGAAGCAGCCATGCCGTGGTCATGGCCGCTGTGGTCCATCTCCGAATGATCCTCAGAGCCGTGATCCATCACAGGCTCCTCAATGACTGGATCAGAAACTTCAACGACTGGTGCCGGCACCGGTTCATCAACAACCGGTTGTGACTCAGGCTGAGGAGCCACCTCTGGCGAGGCTGAATCACCAGCTATTAACAGCTCTTGGCTCAGGGAGCCAGTGACACCGAGATCAACACCTTGCTGGCCATTAAATCCAACCGTAACCGAGCCGCCTGCTGGAATCGCAGCCCCCCAATCAGCGCCGCTGAGGGTGTAATGAAACAGGCCGTTATCAAGGGGCTCAGCCTGCAACGTGGCACCCCACGGCGCTGAATTCAATTGATGCGGACTCTCAAAGCTGTAGCTCCAGCCACTGAGGGCAGATCCAGTGGTATTGGTAATCGTGATTTCGGCTGTAAATCCGCCCCACCAAATGTCTCCAGCCACAGCAACACTGAGGCCTGATGGTGTTGATAGCGCCATGGCGTTAATCGGAGATTCAGCAACATCAGCAACCTAAAAATGAGCCGCTGCTGAATGAACCCGTCAGCTGAAGGGTTTTACCTGAGGATTCACTGAGTGCTGCCTGAGATCACTTGGGCTGCGGCAAGCGCGGACAGGCCTCCACCAATTCACGGGTGATGGCCGCTGCTGGTGCCTGCAACATCACATCACCAGGTCCCTCTTCCACGATGCGGCCCTGATCCAGCACCACGACGCGGTGACAAAAACCACTGGCCACCCCGAGGTCATGGGTGACAAACAAGATCGCAACACCGAGCTGTTGCTGCAGTTGGCGCAGCAGTTGCAGCACTTCGGCCTGCACCTCGGCATCGAGCATGCTCACCGATTCATCGCAAAGCAGCACAGCCGGTTGCAGCACCAACGCCCGAGCAATCGCGACCCGCTGCTGCTGACCACCGGAGAGCTGCCGGGGCAGGCGTTGCGCCAAGGACGCATCGAGCCCCACCGACGCCAACACCGTGCGGGCCTGCTCGCGCGCTTGGCCCGGTGATGCCAAGCCATGGATCAACAACGGATCGGCCACCGCATCGATCACGGTCATGGCTGGATTGAGGCAAGCCAGCGGGTCTTGAAACACCATCTGCAACCGCTGGCGGGCCTGGCGTAAGTCCTGCCCCTGCAAGCGCCGCAAATCCCTGCCCTGCAGCATCACCTCACCACCACGGACAGGGTTGAGCCCCATCAAGGCGCGGCAAAGGGTGCTCTTGCCGCACCCCGATGGACCAACGATGCCCAGGGTTTCCCCGGCATGAAGGCGCAGGCTGATCCCATCAACCGAGCGCAACCACTGCGGCTGCCAGGGCCAACCACCGAGGCGATGCCAACAGCGCAGTTGATGCAGCTCCAGCACCACCGGTGTGGCTGGAGCTTGAGGGGTCGCCCCTCCCTCCCGTTGCCGGGCCGCTGCCACCAAGCGTTGGGTCAGCGGTTGCTGCGGCTGAAGCAACACCTCTGAAGCCGATGCCTCCTCCAGCAAACGACCGTCCTGCATCACGGCCATGCGCTGACACCAGCGGCCCGCCATGGCCAAATCGTGGGTGATCAGCAACAGCGCACTACCCGCCTCTTGGCACAGCCCCGTGAGCTCAGCCATCACCTGGCCAGCCACCGCCACATCGAGGCTGGTGGTGGGCTCATCAGCGATCACCAGCGGCGGTTGCAAGGCCATGGCCAAGGCAATCGCCACCCGCTGGCGCATGCCACCACTGAATTGATGCGGATAACTGTTCATCCGCTCTGGGCCAATGCCCACGCGCTGCAGCAGCTCCTCGGCCCGCGCCGCCTGGGCCCCATGGGCCGAAAGGGTGTCGCGCAGGTGATCTCCAATGGTGATCAGCGGATTGAGGCGGGTCATCGGGTCTTGGAAGACCAGACCAACTGCCTCACCCCGCAGACGGTTCAACGCCCCGCGCCGCAGGCGCCGGGGATCACTGCCCATCAATTCCAGGCGCCCCTGGCTGCGGCTGCCTTCCGGCAACAAGCCCAAAACGGCCCTGGCAACGGTGCTTTTGCCACAACCGGAGGGCCCCACCAAGGCCAACCGCTCACCGCGCTGGAGGCTCAAGGTCAGCCCATCGAGGGTGGGATCAGCGGAGCCTGGGTAGGCCACCACCAGATCCTCTAGCTGCAGCACAGGGGCTAACTCCATGGCGAGCTGCTGACCACGGTTGGGATTCTGCTCGCCGCTGAATACCATGACCTCAGTCTGACGGGGCCATGCTGGACGCCGCCGAACGGTTTGCCACCTCAACAGCGTCAACGCTGCCTGGTCGAGCCGAGTGCGATGCGCCCCAACTCAGGCAAGAGATCGCTGGGCCCGATGACTACGCCATTGATCTGCCCGCATGGCTCAGGCAGTGCATCGAGCATGTGCCCCCTGGCCAGGGCGAAACCTGCCCCACCGACCCAGAGGGTCTGCTGGCATCGGCCTTTGATTTCGCCTATCAACTCCACCGCCAGCAGGTGCGAGCCACCGGTGAGCCCTACATCATCCATCCGGTGGCCGTGGCGGATTTGCTGCGCGACATCGGCGCCAGCGCTGCGGTGATCGCGGCTGGGTTCCTCCACGACGTGGTGGAAGACACCGATGTGAGCCTGGAAGAAATCGAAGGGCACTTCGGAGCCGAAGTGCGGCAACTGGTGGAGGGCGTCACCAAGCTGGGCGGCATCCACTTCACCAACCGAACCGAGGCCCAAGCTGAAAACCTGCGCAAGATGTTTTTGGCCATGGCCAGCGACATCCGCGTGGTGTTGGTGAAGCTGGCCGACCGGCTGCACAACATGCGCACCCTGGGTGCACTGCGCCCTGAGAAGCAGCAGCGCATCGCCACCGAAACCCGCGACATCTACGCGCCCCTGGCCAACCGCCTTGGCATTGGCCGGTTCAAGTGGGAGCTGGAGGATCTGGCCTTCAAGGTGCTGGAACCCGATGACTTCCGTTCCATCTCCCAGCAGGTGGCCAGCAAACGCAGCGACCGGGAAGAACGCTTAGGCGTCACCGTTCAGCTGCTGCGCGATCGGCTGGAGAACTCAGGCGTGCATGAGTGCGAGGTGGTGGGGCGACCCAAACACCTCTATGGCATCTGGAGCAAGATGCAGCGCCAGGAGAAGGAGTTCCACGAAATCTTTGATGTGGCGGCGGTGCGGATCGTGGCTCCATCGGTGGAAACCTGCTACCGCGCCCTCGCCGTGGTGCATGACACCTTCCGGCCCATCCCAGGTCGCTTTAAGGACTACATCGGCCTGCCCAAACCCAACGGCTACCAATCGCTGCACACCGCTGTGATTGGTCGGCATCGGCCGATCGAAGTGCAGATCCGCACCGGCGAGATGCATGAAGTGGCCGAGTACGGCATTGCCGCCCACTGGAAATACAAAGAGGGTGGCTCCCCCGCTGATGGGGATGAAATGGCCCGCTTCAACTGGCTACGGCAGCTGGTTGATTGGCAAAAAGAAGAAGGGGGACAAGACCACAACGACTACTTGCGCTCGATCAAAGAAGACCTCTTTGACGACGAGGTGTTTGTGTTCACCCCCAATGGCGATGTGATCGGCCTGCGCAAAGGGTCCACTGCCGTGGACTTTGCCTACCGCATTCACAGCGAGGTGGGGAACCACTGCCAGGGCGTACGCATCAACGATCGGCTCTGCCCGCTTGCCACCCTCCTACAGAACGGCGACTTCGTTCAGATCGTGACGGCCAAAACCGCTCACCCCAGCCTGGACTGGCTGAATTTCGTCGCCACACCAACGGCGCGCGAGCGCATCCGCCAGTGGTACAAGCGCAGTCACCGCGACGACAACATCACACGCGGCCGCGAAATGCTGGAGCGGGAGCTGGGCCGTGATGGCTTCGATGCCCTGCTCAGCAGCGACCCAATCCTGCGCGTCGCCCGCCGCTGCAACCTCACCGGTGTCGATGACCTGCTGGCCTCCCTGGGTTTTGGCGGCGTCACGGTGCATCAAGTCACCAATCGTCTGCGCGAGGAGATGCGGCTGGAGGAGGAATCCAGCAACGAGGCCCCCAGCAATGAAGAGCTGGCCCGCAATCTCAGCGACCAAGCCAACACCAGCACCGCCGATCCCAGCGGCAGCCCGATTCTTGGCGTTGAAGGGCTGGAATACCGGTTGGGGGGCTGTTGCAGTCCCTTGCCAGGCGAGCCGATCGTTGGCGCCGTTGCCCTTGGTAATCACGGCATCACCATTCACCGGCAGGATTGCGCCAACGTGGCGCAAACACCGGTGGAACGGCGCTTGCCCGTGCGCTGGAACCCCGTGGTCAGAGAACACCGCCGGCGTTATCCGGTGCTGCTTCGCATCGAGGTGCTCGATCGCGTCGGCATCCTCAAAGACATCCTCACCCGGCTCTCCGATAGCAGCATCAACGTCAGTGATGCGCGGGTTCGCACCGCCTATGGCAAACCAGCCCGCATCGATCTAAGGATCGAATTGAGCAGCGCTGATCAACTGCAAGCCACCATGAACCAAATCCGCTCGATGGCGGATGTGCTGGACCTGGCCCGCTGCGGTAGCGCCTGAGATGGCCTGGCCATGGCTGCTGCTGCTCGGGGCAGCGCTGGGACTGATCTCCCTGCCCTATCAAGCCCTCTCCAGCCTTGGGCTTGCCCTGCAGCAACACCTTTGGCTCAACAGCGAGAGCGTCTCCGCGGTGGCTGTGGCGCTGGTGTTTGCCTCATCGCTGGCCCTGGTGCTGCTGGGTTGGGGCCCCCTTCAACGGGCCCGGGGCGGCGGGCTAACACCAGTGATTGCGCTGCAGGAGAACGCCTCCGATCAAGAGGCATCGCTCTTGCAACAGCTCAGCCTGCGCACCCAACTCCAGCGGTTGCCGCTGATGGCGCTCACCCATCTCGGTGGATTGACCGTGGGCATCGAATCACCCTCGGCCTCCTTGGGCGCTTCGGTGCTGTTGGCGATCCGTCGGCGCTGGCCACAGTTCACGCCACTGGCTGCGCTGCCGCTGCCCATGCTTTGCGCCATTGGCGGCGGCGCTGGCTTGGGCGCGGCCTTTCGCTCTCCCCTGCTGGGGGTCACCTACGCCATCGAAGAATTGGGCCGCAGCGCAGGTCGGCGGTTGGTGTTGCCCGTCTTGCTGCTGAGCGGCAGCGGTGCGGCCATCAGCCTCTGGCTTGGTCCCAGCATCACCAGTGAGCCGGCCGTGGCGGGCATGTTGCCGATGCGGCTTTGGCCCCATGCCCTGCTGGTCTGCGGGTTGTGCAGCCTGCTGGGAGCGCTCTTCGTGCGGATGCTGGTGCCACTGGCCCGGGCCATTAAACGCGCCCTGCAACGCCAGCGACTCTTCACAGCTGTGCTGATTGCGGCTGGCCTAAGCGGCATCGCCATCGCCAGTGGGGGCTGGAGCTTGAACGATGGAAGCCTGTCGCTGCAGGCGAGCCTGCATGGCGAGATCGGGGGCGAGCCCAACACCTTGCCCTGGCGCTTTGTGAGCTCGCTGCTGAGCATCGCGGCCGGCGCCCCAGGGGGGCTGATGCACGACACGATGACCCTGGGAGCCTTACTCGGGGCCCCACCAACCGATGCAGCGATCACCGACAGCATCAGTCAAGCCCAATTGGGAGCCATTGGCGCGGTGAGCCTGTTTGCTGCCGCCTGCGGCACTCCTTTGTTCTGCGCGATGTTCGTCTTCACGCTGCAGGGGGATGCAGCGATGCTGCCGGCTCTGCTGCTGTGCAGCGCCGTAGCGACCTCCTTGGCGGCCCCGTTACGCGGTGCCAGCTGGAATGAACGGGGGGCCTCCCAATTGCTGCATCCCCACTAAGTCATGACGACCTATCGACCTGCTGGCCAGGCCGACCAAACTGGGACCACATTGCGGAACCGCCGATGAGCAGGCCAGTCTTCACGCCTCGCGACCGCTGGTTGGCTGTGGTGGGGCTAGCGGCCAATCTGCTCGGATTGATTGCAGCATCAGTGGTCATTGGCTTGCCTGACCCCTGGCACACTGCCAATTTGGTGCTGGCCATTTCCGCCTGGATCCCCACCGCAGTCGTGGGGATCATTGCTTGCATCGCTCTGATTAGCCGGCGGGGCTGGGGCATGGTGCTGGCCTTGGTGGCGCTGGGTCTTCAGCTGTTGGCGCTGGTGCCCTACGGGATCGTTCGCCTCAGCCTGCTGGCCTCTGAGCGATCCCAAGGTCTTGTGGCTGTGATTTCGCTGGTGGTCGCCGATGTGCAACTGATCGTCTACTGGTCGCGAGCCCTGAGGCGGCAACGTCCATGAGCCTGGCGGCGCGCGACGACACCATCGCAGCGATCGCCACGGCAGTCGCCGCTGGCGCCGGCAGCGTGGCCATCGTGCGGATCAGCGGCCCGCAAGCCGAAGCCATTGGCCGCCAACTGTTCCAACCGGCTGGCAAGCAGAGCTGGGAGAGCCATCGGGTGCTCTACGGCCACGTCAATGATCCAGCCAATGGCGATGTGGTGGATGAGGTGCTGCTGCTGCTCATGCGCGCGCCGCGCAGCTTCACCCGCGAAACAGTGGTGGAGTTCCACGGCCATGGCGGGCTGGTGGCGGTGCAACGGCTGTTAGAGCTGGTCTTAGCGGCAGGCGCCCGCCGCGCCCTGCCTGGCGAATTCAGCCAGCGGGCCTTTCTCAATGGGCGCCTTGATCTCACCCGCGCTGAGGCCATCAGCGAATTGGTGAGTGCCAGGAGCCGCCGGGCCGCTGAGCTGGCGATGGCCGGGCTGGATGGGGGGCTGCAACAACGGATCGAGGCACTGCGCGATCAATTGCTCGATCAGCTCTGCGAGCTCGAAGCACGCGTGGACTTCGAAGAGGACCTGCCCAGCCTCGATGGAGCGGCGGTTTGCACGGCCTTAAGAGACGTTCAGCAGGCGTTGGATCAACTGGTGCTCGACGGGCAGCAAGCCCAGTTGCTACGCGATGGCTTGCGGGTGGCGATTATTGGCCGGCCCAATGTGGGTAAAAGCAGCCTGCTCAATGCCCTCAGCGGCCACGAGCGCGCCATCGTCACCGATCTGCCGGGCACCACGCGCGACCTGTTGGACTACGACCTGGTGCTCCAAGGGGTGCCGATCACCTTGCTCGACACCGCCGGCATTCGCTCCACCGCCGATCGCGTTGAGCAACTCGGCATTGAACGCAGCCGCGCTGCTTTTGCCAGCGCTGATGCGGTGGTGCTGCTCTATGACCTCAGCCGTGGCTGGAGCCCTGACGACAGCGCGCTGCGCAACGAGGTGCCAGATGGCACGCCCCTGCTGGTGGTGGGCAACAAATCGGATCTCGCTGCTGAACCTGCAACGACGCAAGGACTGGCGATCAGCGCCCGCAGCGGACTGGGATTGGCCGAGCTGAGCAGCGCACTGCTCAAGCTCTGCGGCCTCAGCGGCGAGGGGCAGGGCTTGCTGCTGGCGCTCAATCAACGCCAATGCGATCTAGCCGCCGCGGCCTCAGCCGCCTTAGGGCGCAGTCAGCAGGCAGCGCGCGATGGCTTGCCCTGGGATTTTTGGACCATTGATCTGCGCGAAGCGATTCGCGCACTCGGCGAGATCACCGGCGCTGAGATCACCGAAGCCGTGCTGGATCGCGTCTTCTCGCGCTTCTGCATCGGCAAGTAGCCCGTTAGGGCTCGCTGGCACCGGCCGCCTGACGGGGCAGCACGCGGGCCAACAGCAACAAAGCGGTGACCACGGCATAGGCCAGCGCCCATGGCGCCCCGGTGCCCCAGCCCAAGTGCATGACCGTGTCGGCGGTGGTGAACTGCCAGGCATTGATCACACCAAACCAAGCCAGCAGCGCCGCCAAACCGCTGCACAGCGCAGCGGTCAAAAAACGCTGCTCAATGGCGAAGACCAACAACGCGGCCAGCAGCATCGCCGTGATGATCTGGCCTTGCTCCAACGCGAATGCCCCAGCCGCCCAAATGTCGGCGGCATTGAGCGCCGCCATCAGATCAGCACTGAAGGGATTGGTGGGAGTTCCCAAGCCGCCGCTTCTCAGACCTGCTTTCAGCAGAAGGGTTCCCCAGCCAGCCAACCCCGGAAGGATGCCGAGCACCACCGCCGGTGCATGGCGTGAGGGTGTGGCCTGGAAGGCCTGGGCCGTGATTGTCAGGCCGATGTAGAGCAGGATCGCCATCCCCGCATCGATGGGGATCAGCAGGGACGCCAATCCAAACAGGCCAAAACAACAGGCCACGGCCAGCACCACCCCATTCATCCAGGAGTAGCCGGAGCGGGCCCCCAAGGTCTTGAAGCCAGGATGACCGATGTAGATCGTGGTGGGAAAGCAGGAACCCAAGGCGGCTGCGCTCAACGTGCCCAAGCCATTGATCAGCAAACAGCTACGGGTTGGGTAGCGATCACCGGCCGCCTCAGCGCTATCGAGGTTTTGCAGCGAGCCAATCACGTTGAACAAGCCCATCGGGATGATCACCCCTAGCCACGGCACCAACTCCTCCCTGGCCTGCCACAGCCCAGCGAGCTGAACCATCGGCCCCTGCCAACCCACCAGAGACCAACTCTGTTGCCAGGCGCCAGGGGCCACCTCCATCAACCCACTACCCCAGGCGAGCACCAACCCCAGCAACAGGGCGAACAAACCTGTCGGCAGTGGCCAACGCACACGGCCGTAGTAGCCCAACAGAATCACCGCCAAACTCGCCAAACCCACCAGAGGGTTGGCGTAGGTGCGCAACAGAAAGCCAAGCGAGATGTAGCCCAAGGCAATCCCGGCGAGGGTGGAGAGCAAAGCCGCCCGCGGCAACCACAACCGCAACTTGTGGGCGCAAAAGGCTCCGGCGGTTTCAATCAGGCCTGAGCCGAGGCAGGCCACCATGCCGGCTTGCCATGAGCGGGTGATGGCGGTGCTCTCATCCAGCCCTGCCCCCAAGGCGGTGAGCTTGACCGGCAGCATCACCAAAAAGATGTAGGCGAAGAGGCTGACGGTGTTGATGCCGTAGGGCAACGCCGTGCAGTCCTGACGCCCCTCCTGAAGCCCCAAGACACGGGCTTGGCGGGCGTAAGCCAAATTGCCCAGCAGCAAGCTGATGCCGGTAGCCGGCAGGATCACCCCAAACACCAAGCTGTCGGGGTAGCCCAGAACATCCCTGCAGAGGCCAATGATCAGCAGGATTGTGATCAGGTTGTTGAGGGCTAACGCCAGGAAGCCATCGAGATCACCTGGCCTCCAAACCAGACCAAACCCTGGTTGCTGTGTTGCCATGCCCCTGCCTGATCGCGGCCCATCATGGGATTGATGTGGCCAGCTCCTGCCGTGGCAATCCCCCCTCTGGCGATAACGCCAGCGCTGCAGCAGCACTTGCAGACCTGGCTGCAGGAAGACCTGGGACGCGGTGATCTCAGTGCCGCGGCGCTGCAGGGCTGCTGCGGCCAAGCCCACTGGATCAGCAAGGCCGATGGTGTGTTCTGCGGAGGGCAACTGGCCGCAGCCGTGTTTGGCCTGATGGACTCCGGCGTGACAGCGCAGGTGCTAGTGAACGATGGCGAGGCCATCAGCGCTGGCACCCGCCTGCTGGAACTAGGAGGGCCCGCAGCGGCTCTGGTGGGAGCCGAACGCACCGCACTCAATCTGGCGATGCGGCTCTCGGGCATCGCCACAGCAACGGCAGCCCTGGCCAGCCAACTGCAGGGCAGTGGCGTGCAGTTGGTGGATACCCGCAAAACAACCCCAGGGCTGCGGGTGCTCGAGAAATACGCCGTGCGCTGTGGTGGCGGCATCAACCACCGCATGGGCCTCGACGATGCCGCGATGCTCAAGGAAAACCACCTGGCCTGGGCTGGTGGGGTGGCTGCCGCCGTTGCGGCGGTCCGCGCAGCAGCCCCTTGGCCAAGCCAGGTGATCGTTGAAGCCGAAACCCTTGAGGAAGCCAAGGCTGCTGTAGCCGCTGGCGCTGATGGGGTGTTGCTCGATGAATTCAGCCCCGATGCGCTCAAGCAACTGGTGCCCGAGCTGCGGCACCAGGCCAAGCAGAGGGGCAAGCCCGTGGTGCTGGAAGCCAGCGGCATCCAGCCCGATCAATTGAGGCTCTACGCCAGCAGCGGCATCGATCTGATCTCCACCAGTGCTCCGATCACCCGTAGCTCCTGGCTGGATCTGAGCATGCGGTTCTCCGGCCAGGAGGGATGATCAGAGGCTGTGTCCACCGCTGCTGCGGTCCCTGTTCATGCTGCGCATTGCCCAAACCCTGGAGGCCCAGCTGCGCGCAGCCATGCAGCAGGCGTTTCCTGAGGCCGACGGCGAGCTGAATCCAGCCCTGGGCCCAGCCAGCAAGCCGGAATTTGGTGATTTCCAAGCCAACGGCGCCCTCGCCTTGGCCAAGCCGCTCAAGCAGGCACCGCGGCAGATCGCCGCAGCCATCGTTGAACAGCTGCAAAACAACCCAGAGTTTTCAGCCCTGGCAGAGGCACCACAAATCGCCGGACCGGGGTTCATCAACATCACCTTGAAACCCTCGGTGCTGGCCGCTGAAGTGCGCCAACGCATCGGCGATCCGCGCCTGGGCGTTGCCGCGGTTGAACAGGCCGAAGCGCCGGTCATTGTTGATTTCTCCAGCCCCAACATCGCCAAGGAAATGCATGTGGGGCATCTGCGCTCCACGATCATTGGCGACTGCCTGGCCCGCGTTCTGGAATTCCGCGGCCACCAGGTGCTGCGGCTCAACCATGTCGGTGACTGGGGGACCCAGTTCGGCATGTTGATCACCCACCTCAAGCAGGTGGCCCCCGAAGCGCTCAACACCGCTGATGCCATCGATCTGGGCGATCTGGTGGCCTTCTACCGGGAAGCCAAAAAGCGCTTTGACGACGACGAAGCATTCCAAACCACCTCCCGCGAAGAAGTCGTCAAATTGCAAGGTGGCGATGCCACCTCACTGAAGGCTTGGGGGCTGCTCTGCGACCAATCGCGGCGGGAATTCCAGAAGATCTACGACCGGCTCGACATTCGCCTCAACGAGCGGGGGGAGTCGTTCTACAACCCACAGCTAGCGGCGGTTGTCGATGACCTGCGCTCCAGCGGCTTGCTGGTGACCGACGAGGGAGCGGGCTGCGTGTTTTTAGAAGGCGTGGTGGGCAAAGAAGGCAAACCCCTGCCTTTGATCGTGCAAAAAAGTGATGGAGGCTTCAACTACGCCACCACCGATCTGGCGGCGATTCGCTACCGCTTGGGTTCCGCCGGCGATGGCGCAGGACGCGTGATTTACGTCACCGATGCTGGCCAGGCCGCGCACTTCGCTGGGGTGTTCCAAGTGGCCAAGCGGGCGGGCTGGGTGCCAGCGGCGGCCAGCCTGGAGCACGTGCCCTTCGGCTTGGTGCAAGGGGACGACGGCAAAAAGCTCAAGACCCGCGCTGGCGACACCGTGCGGCTCAAAGATCTGCTGGATGAAGCCGTTGAGCGGGCCCAGGCTGATCTGCGCCGACGGCTGGAAGAAGAAGAGCGCCAGGAAAGCGAGAGCTTCATCGATCAAGTGGCAACCACCGTTGGCTTGGCGGCGGTGAAATACGCCGATCTGAGCACCAACCGGATCACCAACTACCAGTTCAGCTTTGAGCGGATGCTGGCCTTAACCGGCAACACAGCTCCCTACCTGCTTTATGCCGTGGTGCGCATCAGCGGCATCGCCCGCAAGGGGGGCGCCCTCGATGGCGAGCTGCCCGAGCGGTTGGTGTTTGAAGAGCCGCAGGAATGGGCCTTGATTCGCCAACTGCTGCAACTCGATGCGGTGATCAGCGAAGTGGAGAGTGATTTGTTGCCGAACAGGCTCTGCACCTACCTGTTTGAACTGAGCCAAAGCTTCAACCGCTTCTACGACCAGGTGCCTGTGTTGAAGGCTGATGAACCGATGCGCAGCTCGAGGCTGGCCCTCTGCCGTTTAGCGGCTGACACCCTCAAGCTGGGGCTAAGCCTGCTGGGCATTCCCAGCCTGGAGCGGATGTGATGCCGGATCCACGCCCACAGTTCCCCCCGGCCCGCAGCGAGGTGGAGCAACTGCAGAGCTACAGCGCCCCACTGGAGGGACGCCGGGGCATGCTGCGCCTGGACTTCAACGAAAACAGCGTCGGCCCGAGCCCCAAGGTGGTGGAGGCGATCCGCAGCATCCCAGCCGAGCACTACGCGATCTACCCCGAATACGACGGCCTACGCGAGGCCTTCAGTCAGTCCCTCGGCGGACTGCCGTGCGACCAGATCGGGCTGTTCAACGGCGTTGACGCGGCCCTGCATGCCATCTGCCAGGCCTATGGCAACCCCGGCGATGTGATGCTCACCACCAGCCCCACCTTTGGCTACTACCAACCTTGTGCCCGCATGCAGGGGATGGTGGTGAACGCCATTCCCTATGAGGGAGACGACTACCGCTTCCCGCTGCAGGACATGCAGCGGGCCTTAGCGCAACTCAACCCGCGACTGCTGCTGCTCTGCAACCCCAACAACCCCACAGGCACCCGGCTAGGGGCTGAGGCGATCTGCCAGCTGGCAGCCGCCGCACCCAGCACGCTGGTGGTGGTGGATGAGCTCTATGAGGCCTTCACCGGAGACAGCGTTCTGCCGCAAGCCGATTTCAGCCAAACGCCCAACTTGGTGGTGCTGCGCTCGCTCTCCAAAACGGCTGGCATCGCTGGGCTGCGCCTCGGCATTGCCCTGGGCTCAGCTGCAGTGGTGGATCGCATCAGCCGGGTCACCGGCCCCTACGACATCAACAGCTTTGCCGTGATCGCAGGCATGGCGGCGCTGCATGACCAGGCGTATGTCGATGACTACGTCCAAGAGGTTCTCAAAGCCAAGGCATGGCTTGTGAACAAGCTCATCAAGCACCAAGTCCGCCATCACAGCGCCGGCGGCAACTACCTACTGATTTGGCCAAGCCAAGGGGCCGCCAGCTGTGAGGTTGCGCTGCGGCAGGAAGAAATCCTGGTGCGTTCGATGGCGGGCAAACCCCTGATCGATGGGTCCCTACGGGTGAGCATCGGAACCACCAAACAAATGAAGCGGTTCTGGAAAGCTTTCAGCGCGCAACAGGGGCTGAGCTGAACGCGCATCGGTGCCGATCAGGCCCACACAGGCCAAGGTCAGCACCCCTTGCAGGGCAAGGCAGAGGCCGATTGCTCGACGTTGATGCCAAATCGTTCCCATGACAGCCCCTGCGAAGGAGCCGCATTGTCATGGCATGAGGTCGATTCGGGTTGTATCGCCCAGAGGCGGTGTCAGCTTCAGCACACGACCCACTGGCTTGGACGGCACACCCGGGAGAGCCTCCAGAAAATCCTTCGCGCTGGTCTGATCGCACTCGGTAGGGGGTTCGCCGCTACGGACGTATTGCACAGGGATCACCACTTTTGGGTTGAGCTGCTTCACCACATCAGCTGCTTCCACACCGTCGTAGACCTTGGCGCCACCACCAACGCCGAGGATCAACACATCGGGGCGACCCAGCAAAACCTTGTCTTCCGGTTGCAAAGTTGCGGCGGTGCCGCCGAGGTGGGCGAAGTCCAAGCCACCTTGCTGCCAGCGCCAAATCACGCCATTGCCAAAACGGCGGCCACCCAGGCGGTCGTGGGGAGCCGCAAAGCCTTCAAAGCGCAGACCTTTGATGCTATAGCCCCCCGGGCTGGCCAGGAAACGGCCTTGAGCCACAGGCGCACCCTCATCGAGCAGAAGGCTGCTGGCCAAGACCACATCGGCCTTGATACGGGGCTCCTTCAGCCCTGCCGCGCAAGCCACCGCTTTGAACGGGTTCACCAAGACGCTGGCGCCACCACCATTGATCAACAGGGCGCTATGGCCATAGCTGGTGATCGTGACCCCATCAGCCAACGCCGCAGCCGGCAGGGCAAATGCAGCCGTCGCCGCAGCCAAAGGCAGCAGAGAAGAACGCAGCATGGGGGGCCCAGATCAGAGCCGGGAACCTAGCAGTGAAACCCAGCCGAACTCAGGCCGAGGCACTGGTGAGGAAATTGGCCAAAAGGGCATGGCCGTGCTGCGTGAGCACACTCTCGGGGTGGAATTGCACGCCCTGGAGATGGGGGTGATCACGGTGCCGCAGCCCCATCACCATGCCGCTCTCCAACCAGGCGGTGATTTCCAGGCAATCCGGCAGCGACTCCCGTTCAGCGATCAGCGAGTGATAGCGGGTGGCTGTGAAGGGATCGGGCAGCCCGGCAAACACACCAGCTCCGGCGTGATGAACCGGCGAGGTTTTGCCATGCATCAACTCAGGTGCCCGCACCACCTTCCCGCCAAAGACTTCGGCGATGGCTTGGTGGCCGAGGCAGACGCCCAGGGTGGGGACCGTTGGGCCCAACTCGCGGATCACCTCACGGCAAACGCCGGAATCAGCGGGTGTTCCTGGTCCAGGTGAGATCAACACAGCCGCGGGGTTGATCTCTTTGATCTGCTCGATGTTCAGGGCGTCATTGCGCTCCACCCGCAAGCTGGCCGCCAAGGGGTGATCAGCGGCCAACTCGCCTAAGTACTGCACCAAGTTGAAGGTGAAGCTGTCGTAGTTATCGAGGACCAGCAGCATCAGCTTCCCAAGCGCGCCATCAGCGGCGGCAGCAGCAACAGCAGGGCGATCATCAGCGACGAGAGTGCCGCCACCAGCACCGCCGCCGCCGCGCAGTCTTTGGCAATGCGGGCCAAGGGGTGAAACCGCCGGCCCACCGACAAATCCACCACCGCTTCGGTGGCCGTGTTCAGCAGCTCCAGCACCAACACCGCCGCGACGGTGAGTACCAGCACCGCCAAGCGATCGACAGAGAGCTGTAACCACAGCCCCAGGGCGAAGACCACCACCCCGGTGACGACATGGATGCGGAAATTGCGCTGGCTCGCAAAGGCATAGACCAGCCCCTGGGCCGCATAGCGGAAGCTGGCCGGCAGATCACGGGCCACCTGCCAAGCTCCAACCCGCAGGCGACGGGCGCGGCCGTCGACCGGGAAACCGACGGGTGTGGATTCACTGGAATCGAGCTCTGAGGTCACCAGAGGCGCCATCCGCTGGAGCCCTGAGGCTCCCATGAAGAAGGATTCCGGCACCCTACCGCCAATCAGTGGGCCGCAGCACCCTGCACCAAGGCGTCCTGCCGGCTGAGCATGGCGGCCAAGGAGGCCTCATCGGGGTGGTCCCAGCCGAGCAAATGCAGCAGCCCATGGCTGGCCAAAAACAGCAATTCCTGCTGCAGCGAATGGCCGTGCTCCGGGGCTTGGCGCTCAGCGGTGGGAATGGAAATCACGATGTCGCCCAACTCAATGGGCAGGCCCTCCAGGGGCTCAGGGGCATCTTCTTGGGCCGCAAACGAGAGCACGTCGGTGGGCTTGGGTTGCTGACGCCATTGACCGTTGAGCTCAGCGATTGCAGCGTCATCGCAGAACTGCAGGCCCAGGCTGTAGGCATCAGCCTTTAAAGGGCTGGGTAATTCGGCCTGGAGTTGCGCCAACCAGCTACTCAGCAACTCAACCCAGCGGTCTTCCCCCAGCGGGTCAGGACCCAAGTAGGCCAGATCCAGCTCGATCGCCGCCAAGGGGTTCACGCCCCTGGCACAGAGGGGCGACCAAACCAGGCCAGCAACAGCAATACACCGGTGAAACCAACGGCGGTCAGGCCGAAGTGGAACAGGCTCTGGCGACCTTTGCGCACCATGTTGCGCATCGCCAGCTTGACGAAACTCGGCTTGGCCTCAGCCGGTGCAGGGGAGTCGCTCATGCGGCCTCGTCGGAAACAGCGTCCACACCCTGGCGCAAAAGCGACTGGATGAAGGGGTCGAGATCGCCATCCATCACCCCCTGCACATCGGTGGTCTCTTCATTGGTGCGCAGATCTTTGACCATCTGGTACGGGTGAAACACGTAATTGCGGATCTGATTCCCCCAGGCCGCCTCAACGATGTCGCCGCGGATGTCGGCGATCTCAGCAGCACGCTGTTCCTGGGCAATCACCAGCAACTTGGATTTGAGCAGTGCCATGGCTTTTTCTTTGTTCTGCAGCTGCGAGCGCTCCTGGGTGCAGCGCACCGCCAAGCCGGTCGGGATGTGCAAAATCCGCACGGCGGTCTCCACCTTGTTGACGTTCTGACCGCCGGCACCGCCTGAACGGCTTGTGGTGACCTCCAAGTCCTTATCGGGGATCTCGAGATCGACCTCCTCCTCGAGCTTGGGCATCACCTCAACACCGGCAAAGCTGGTTTGACGCTTGTCATTGGCGTTGAAAGGTGAGATGCGCACCAAACGGTGGGTGCCCTTCTCGTTGCGCAGGTAGCCATAGGCGTAGCGGCCCTCCACCTCGATGGTGCAGCTCTTGATGCCGGCTTCTTCCCCTTCTGAAAGCTCGTCCACGGTCACCTTCATGCCGCGGTCTTCCGCCCAGCGGGTGTACATGCGCATCAACATCAAGGCCCAGTCCTGGGCATCGGTGCCACCGGCACCGGCATTGATGGAGATCACCGCACCTTCTTGGTCGTAGGTGCCACTCAGGAGCCGCTCCAGCTCCCAGCGATCGAGCGCCAGGCGCAACTCCTGCAAGCCGCCATTGGCTTCTTCCAAGAGCGCGTCATCGGGCTCGAGGTCGTAGAGCTCCAGGGTGGCGGCAGCGTCATCCACGCTGGCGCGCCAAGTCCGGAGCTGCTCGAGCTGGGCTTTGACGTCATCCAACTGCCGCATTTGCTTGCGGGCATTGTTCTGGTCATCCCAGAAATCAGGCTGGGCCGCGAGTTGCTCGAGATCCTGCTGCCGTGCTGTCAGTGCAGGGACGTCAAAGACAGTCCTGGGCTTGGCCCAGGCGGTCAGTGAGCTCGGAGAGATCGCGCTTGAAGTCGGTGAGATCCAGCACAGCGAAAGGACTTGATCGTTTGACCGTAGCCACCCGTAAGATCCATCCAACCAAGATCAATCGGATGGCCGCCAGCGTCGAGATCTACACCTGGCGGGCCTGCCCGTTCTGCATCCGGGCCAAGGACCTCTTGAGCCGCAAAGGGGTGAGCTACACCGATCACGCCATCGATGGCGATGAGGCGGCCCGCGACCAGATGGCGACCAAAACAGGCGGACGTCGCAGCGTTCCCCAGGTGTTCATCAACGGGCAACACGTGGGTGGCTGCGATGACCTCTATGCCCTTGAACGCAGCGGCCAACTGGATGGCCTGCTGGCCTGATCACGGAGCCAGATCAGCGTGGGGCGCCAACTCTTTCTGATTGATCCGATTGGGCGCCTGCGCCCTGAAAAAGACAGCAGCGTTGCGCTGATGCAGGCCGGACAGCGCGCCGGCGAAGAGATCTGGGCTGCTCAACCCAGCGATCTGGCAGCCGGGGAAGGCGGCCCCCGCGTGCTGGCCGCGCCGATCACTGCCGAGCCTTGGTACAGCGCAGGGGAAGCCCGCTGGCAGCCCCTCAGCCAGTTCCAGCAGGTGTGGATGCGCAAAGACCCACCGGTGGATGAGGCCTACCTCTATGCCACCCACTTGCTTGAGCTGGCGGAGCGCCAGGGCGTGCAGGTGCTCAACCGCCCGGCCAGCCTGCGGGCCTGGAACGAAAAGCTGGGGGCGCTGCAGTTCCCAGAGCTGATGGCCCCCACCCTGGTGGCCAGCGATGTGGAGCTGTTGCGTCAATTTGCCGCCACCCATGGAGAGGTGGTGCTCAAGCCCCTCGGTGGGCGCGCTGGTCAGGGGGTAATCCGCTCCAGTGGCGAGGCTCCAGGGCTAGGAGCCCTGCTGGAGCTGGTCACGCAGCAGCAGCAACTGCCAGTGATGATCCAGGCGTTTTTGCCCCAGGTCAGTGAGGGCGATAAGCGCATCTTGCTGGTGAACGGCGAGCCGCTGGGCGCCGTCAACCGCAAACCGAAGGCGGGTGAATTCCGCAGCAACCTGGCTGTGGGCGGCCAACCGGAAGCCACCGACCTCAGCCCCCGCGAGCGGCAGATCTGCGATGTGTTGCGGCCCGCCTTAATTGAGGCCGGACTGTTCTTTGTCGGCATCGATGTGATCGCTGGTCACCTCAGCGAGATCAATGTCACCAGCCCCACCGGCATCCGCGAAGTGGAGCAGCTCGGGAAGATTCCCCTGGCTGATCTCACCCAGCAGCGTTTACTGCAGGGCTGACGGTGAGCTGCTGCTGCAGCACCTCAAGCTTGAGGGCCACCTCCTGCAATTCCCGCTCAGGCACCGAGCCCTTGACCAAACCAGCTCCTGCGGTGAGCTCAAGCCGCGAGCCCCGCAGCACGCCGCTGCGAATCGCCACCCGCAGCTCCGCATCACCGGCGCTGTCGATCCAGCCAATCGGAGCGGCATAGGCTCCCCGCTCAAAGGGCTCGAGCTGCCGCAACCAGGCCATCGCTTCGCGGCGGGGCAAGCCAGCGACCGCCGGGGTGGGATGCAACGCCGCTGCCAACGCCAGAGGGTCTTGGCCGGCTAACGATGCTGTGATCGGGGTGTGCAGATGATGCAGGGGGCCATGGCTGGCCAAGCGGGGATGACGCGGCTGGCGGGGCACCAGCCCCTGCTGTTGCAGCACGGCTGTGATCGCTTCCACCACCAGCTCATGCTCATGGCGATCCTTGCTGGATTGCAGCAACTGCTCGGGCGGCTGATGCTGCGAGGCCGTGCCAGCCAGGGCATCACAACGGAGCTGCCCCTGGCGCACCGCCAACAACCGCTCTGGGGAGGCCCCCACCAGATCGCCGCCATCGGCCAGCCCCCAGAGGAAGCGGCAGCTGCCGCGATGGCGTTGGCGCAAGCCCTTGAGCAGCAACTGGGGATCCAGAGGCGCCTCAAGCTGCAGCTGCTGACGCACCGCCAGCACCAATTTGCGTAGCTGGTTGTCGCCCACCAGATGCAGGGCCTGATCCATGGCCTGGCGGTAGGCCCCATGCCAAGGGCTACGGCTCAGCAAGCGGGGAAACGCTGGTGCTGGCGCAGACGGCTCAGCCTGCTGAAGCGCGCGCGCCTGCTCCCACAGCTCTTCAGCCACCAAGCGCGGAGTGATCTCACCGCCGAGGCTGCGCGACAAGCGCAACCAGCACTGCCGGCCCTGACGGCTGAGCTGCCAGCGCGGCAGCACCGCCCGCACCCCAGGCAGGGGCTCAGATGCCTCGAGCAGCGGCGCATCAAAAAACGAAAACCCGAGCAGCACACGCGGGCGTGCCAACGCCGGAGCCTCAGGCGCGCCGTCCTGCAGGCGCGAGAGGCTCAACTGACAGAAGCGCTGCGCCAGCTCAAAGCGGCGCGGACCACTGAGCTCCAGCTGCTGAGAGACACCCGTAGCCGCAAAGCAGAGGCCAGGCTGGCTATCCCACAACGCCCGGAAGCGATCACCCCCCGGCAACTGCGGCAGCGCCTGCAGTGGGTCCAGTGGCGCCAAGGGCAGCGCCAGGCTGAGCACAGCACCATCCTCCAGGGACTGCCCATGGGCGGCAGCCTGGCTGAGCAAGTCGGTGAAGCGGGGGGCCTGTTGCACCACACAACCGGGGGACTGCTCAAATGTATGGGTCTCTCGTGGCCCGTAGTGGCGGGCAGCCATGGCTGAGCCCCAGGTCGTCGCAAGCCGTTACGCGCTCTGGAAGGCGGCCATCAAATGGCCGATGTACTCCGTGGCAGTGATGCCAGCGCTTTTGGCCAGTGGCTGGCTTCAAAGTCAGGGGTTAGACCCCCGCTGGGGCCAGCTCGGCCTGTTTCTGCTCGCAGCGGTGCTGCTGCTGGGGTGGGAAAACCTCAGCAACGACGTGTTTGATGACGACACCGGTGTCGACACCCTCGGCAAACCCCATTCCTTGGTGGCCCTGACCGGCCGCCGCGATCGCATTGCTTGGATTGCTCACAGCCTGCTCGCTGGCGGATTGCTGCTGATGGCCCTGGTGGCCCTGCGCAGCCAACCGGTGGTGCTGCTGCTAGTGCTGATCTGCTGCGGCCTGGGATACCTCTACCAAGGCCCACCCTTTCGTTTGGGCTACCGCGGCCTCGGCGAACCGCTGTGCTGGCTGGCCTTTGGCCCCTTCGCCACGGCCGCTGCGCTGATGGCGCTGCAGCCACCAACGAGCCTGCCGGCTGCAGTGCCTTGGCAGGTGGCACTGAGCCTGGGCTCCGGCCCGGCGCTGGCCACCACCTTGGTGTTGTTCTGCTCCCACTTTCATCAGGTCGAGGAGGACGCTGCCCACGGCAAACGCTCTCCGGTTGTGAAGCTGGGCACGGCCAAAGCCGCGGCCGTGGTGCCCTGGCTTGTGGCGGCAAGCTTGGCCCTGCAATGGCTGCCGGTGCTGGAGCGCCAGTGGCCCTCCACCGCGCTGCTGAGCGTGATCGGGTTGCCCGCTGCAGCGCAGCTGATTCGGCTGCTGCGGGAGCATCACCACCAGCCCGAGCGGATTAGCGGCAGCAAGTTTTTGGCCTTGCGCTTTCAAGCCCTAAGCGGCCTCGGGCTCGCCATCGGCCTGGGCATTGCACCTTGGCTGGGACGTTGATGCAACTGCGCTGGCGCCCATACCGGTGGGCGCTGCAGCCGCCTTTGATCACCGCCTGCGGGCCCTGGAGCGAGCGGCGCGGCTGGCTGCTGCGGCTCGAGGACCCAGGCAGCGGTTCTGCGGGTTGGGGAGAAGCCGCACCCTTGCCGGCTGAGCACGCCCAGTGCGCCGATGCACTCGCGGCATTGCCTTCTGAGTGCAGCACCGAGCACCTGGAGCAAGCGCTCAGGGCACTGCCTGGGCCTGCGGCCTTTGCCATCGGACTGGCCCTAGCCGAGCTGGAAGGGCTCCAAGGCGGGCAATGGCTGCCGGCTCCCGCTTCAGCGGTGTTGCTGCCAGCCGGCGGTGAGGCCATCGCAGCCCTGAAGAGCGCGCTCCAGCGAGCCACAGGCGAGCCAGCGGAGTTCGCAGCCAAGTGGAAGGTGGGGGTGCTGGATCCAGACACCGAACTGCAGCTGCTGGAGCAACTTTTGGAGCAACTTCCCAGCGGCGCCCAGCTCCGCCTTGATTCCAATGGCAGCTGGGACCGTGCCACCGCGGGGCGCTGGGCCATGCGTTTGAAGCACGAGGGCAAGCTGCAATGGCTGGAGCAGCCCTTGCCACCCAGCGACCATGCCGGCTTGCTCGCCCTGGGTCGCCGGCTGCCGGTGGCCCTCGATGAATCGCTCCGGCATCCCAGCGGCCTCCCCCCTGGGTGGAGCGGCTGGCTGGTGCACAAACCAGCTCTCGAGGGTGATCCCCGGCCCCTGCTGCTGCAGCTCAAACAAGGGGCCGCCAAACAGATGGTGAGCAGTGCCTTGGAGAGCGGCATAGGAGCCCGGGCGGTGGCCCACATGGCGGCCCTGGCCAGCCGCGGCCCCACACCATGCGCCGCTGGACTGGCCCCGGGCTGGGGTGCTTCTGGCGATCTCGCCAGCACGATCCCCCAGCAGGTGTGGGAGGCCGCCGGCTCATGAACGGCTGGGAGCTACGGGCCAGTGCGCTTGAAGAGCAAGCGGGCCGCGATGCGATGACCTGCTGCCAACGGTGGCCAGAAGGCAGCGGCGTGGTGATCGGCAGCGGCGGCAGCAGCGGCGGGCGCAAGTGGTGCCTGCAGAGCTGGGAGAACCTCGAGCAGTCGGCCAGCAGCTGCGCGGACTGGTTACAAGCCATTGGGGTTGATCCCAGCTGCGTGCAGCTGGTGAACCCCCTGCCCAGCCATCACATGGGGGGACTGATGCCCCAAATCAGGGCGCGGCAGTGGCAAGCACCGCTGGTGGCCATTGCGCCTGAACTGATGAAATCTCCTGGCGCGCTCCTGGAGCAACACGGCAACCTCACCCGCGGCGGCCGCGATGCCGTGATCTCGCTGGTGCCCACGCAATTGCAGCGGCTCCTGGGCGATCCCTCAGGCCGCAGCTGGCTCCGGCAATTCCGGCTGCTTTGGATCGGCGGCGGCCCCCTCAGCACCGAGCTGGCTGATCAAGCCCGCCAGCTGCAGCTTCCGCTGAGCCCCTGTTACGGCAGCACTGAAACAGCCGCGATGGTCTGCGCCGCAGATCCAGCCCAATTTCTGGCAGGGCACAACAGTTGCGGTGAACCGTTGAGCGATGTGGAGCTGCAGCTCGAGCCAACCAGCGGAGCCATAGAGGTGAAAACCAGGCGGCTGAGCCCGGGCTGGCTGAAGGGAGAGCAGGTGCAGCCCTTCGCCGATGCCGGCGGCTGGTGGCACAGCGGTGATGCAGGCCGCCTCGGGCCTGCGGGCCTGGAACTGCTGGGGCGGCTCGATGGCGCCCTCAACAGCGGCGGGGCCACGGTGTTTCCAGAGCAAATTGAAGCGGCCTTGGCCGGCCTGCCGGGGCTAGAGGCGGTGCTGGTGGTGGGCCTACCGGATCCGCAATGGGGCCAACGGCTCATTGGCCTGGTCAAACCGTCACCAGGCGCCAATGGTGATGAGCTGATGGCGCTGCTGCGGCAGCGCAGCGCCGGCCTGCCGCCAGCGCAACGGCCCAAGCATTGGCAGCTGTGCCCTGAGCTGGCGCCCAACCCCCAGGGCAAGTGGGAGCGCCAGCGCTGGCGGGCGTGGGCTCAGGTCTGAACTGAAGCCTGAAGCCAACGCTGCACTCCCTCAGGCAGGGGCGCACGGCGGCGATCAGCGGCGGCAATGCACTGATGTCGCGTCAGCCCGCGGGCGACGGGACGCCCGGCAGAGGAAAAGCTGTAGGCCACCTCAAAGGCAGTGGGATCCAACCATTGAGGGGTCAACGCAATGGCCAGCGGATCACCGCAGATCAAAGGCGCCAAAAAATCAGCGCTGCAGTGGGTGATGGGCAGCAACAGATTGAGCTGCTGGCCTGGGGTGGGAAACAGCGTCGCCGGCTCGAGGCCAAAGCGCTCGAGACTCTCTTCATAGGCCTCATGGCACCAGCGCAGCAGCTGCTGAAAATGCAGCACGCCAGCAGCATCCGTTTCACCGAAACGCACGCTGCGGCACAGGACTAGCCAATCGCTGGAGTTCAGCGGTCGACGGAACCCATGATCACGTCGATCGAACCGAGGATCGCCATGATGTCGGCCACCTTCACACCTTTTAAGAGGTGAGGAAGGATCTGAAGATTGTTGAAATCAGCAGCGCGAATCTTCCAGCGCCACGGGGTGACGTCGTTGTTGCCCATCAGGAACACGCCAAGCTCACCTTTACCGGATTCCACGCGGGTGTAGAGCTGCCCATTAGGGATCTTGAAAGTGGGCGCAACTTTCTTGGCAACGATTTGATAATCGAAGCCATAGAACTCACTGTCTTTGCCTTCTAGCTGACGCTTGGCTTCCAGGTTTTCAGTGGGCCCGCCAGGAATCTGCTGAGCGGCCTGACGCAAAATCTTCAGCGATTCGCGCATCTCCTGCAAACGCACGCGGTAGCGGGCGAAGCAGCAGCCCTCTTGGGCCGTGGCCACCTCCCAATCGAAATCGTCGTAGCACTCGTAATGGTCAACCTTGCGCAGATCCCAGGCCACGCCTGAGGCCCTCAGCATCGGACCCGACAAACTCCAGTTGATGGCCTGCTCGCGGGTGATCGTGCCAAGACCCTCAATCCGCCGGCGGAAGATGGGGTTGTTGGTGATCAGCTTTTCGTATTCATCGATCTTGGGTCCAAACCAGTTGCAGAAGTCGTCCAACTTCTCCAACCAGCCATAGGGAAGATCCGCGGCAACTCCACCAATGCGGAAATAGTTGTTGTTGACCATCCGCTGACCGGTGGCCGCTTCCCAGAGGTCGTAAATCATCTCCCGCTCACGGAAGATGTAGAAGAACGGCGTTTGAGCGCCTACATCCGCCAAGAATGGGCCAAGCCACAGCAGGTGATTGGCGATGCGGTTGAGCTCCAGCATCATCACGCGGATGTAGCTGGCGCGGCGCGGAACTTTCACATCAGCCAGCCGCTCCGGTGCATTCACCGTGATGGCTTCATTGAACATGCCAGCGGCGTAATCCCAGCGGCTGACATACGGCACGAACATCACATTCGTGCGGTTCTCGGCGATCTTCTCCATGCCCCGGTGGAGATAACCAATCACCGGTTCGCAATCCACCACGTCTTCCCCATCGAGGGTCACCACCAGACGCAACACCCCGTGCATTGAGGGGTGATGGGGCCCGAAGTTGAGCACCATCGGCTCGGTGCGCGTTTCCAGCTGCGTCATGGGGGCCGGGGGCCGAAGCTGCGCTGATCCTAGGAAGGACCCTGTGCCATCCCCTTGCGGACTTGAGCAGTTCCTTTCATCACCAGCCGGTGCTGCCGCAACAGGTGCTGGAAGCACTAGCCGAATTGCCCGATGAAGGCGTGCTGCTCGATGCCACCGTGGGCGGCGGCGGACACAGCAGCCTGCTGCTGGATGTCCACCCCGGCTGGCAGCTGATCGGCCTGGATCAAGACCCCGCCGCCCGGGCCGCAGCGGCCCAACAGCTGGAGCGTTTTGGCGAGCGGGTGCAGCTGGTGGCCAGCAACTTTGCGGCTTATACCCCAGATCAACCGGTGGTGGCGGTGCTGGCTGATCTGGGCGTCAGCAGCCATCAGCTCGATGTGCCCGAGCGCGGCTTCAGCTTCCGCGCCGATGGCCCTCTGGACATGCGCATGAACACCGAAGGCGACGGAGAAACTGCCGCAGCGCTGATCGACCGCCTGGAGGAAAACGCCCTAGCCGATCTGCTGTTTCACTACGGCGAGGAGCGACTTTCGAGGCGGATTGCGCGCCGGCTCAAAACTGAAGGCCCCTGGGATGACGGGGAAAGGGGCACCGCAGCGCTGGCCTATGCGATCGCCGGCTGCTACCCGCCCAAGCAACGCCATGGCCGCATCCATGCCGCCACCCGCAGCTTCCAGGCCTTACGGATTGCGGTGAACGATGAGCTGGGGGTGCTGGAAACCCTGCTCAACGACGCTCCCAACTGGCTCGAGCCCGGTGGGCGGATCGCCGTGATCAGCTTTCACTCGCTCGAGGATCGGCTGGTCAAAAACCGCTTTAAGGCCGATGAGCGTCTGCGGGTGATCAGCCGCAAGCCCTTGATCGCTTCAGAGCAGGAAGCCGAGGCCAACCCCCGGGCCCGCTCCGCCAAGTTGCGCGTCGCCGAGCGCCTCAGCGCAGAGCTTGAACCTGCTCAGTGAACCAAGCCAGGGCCTGATCCATCTGCTCGGCCGTGTTGGCGCGCCCCAAACCAAACCGAACCGACGCTGCGGCCTGCTGCCGGCTGCGGCCCAAGGCGAGCAACACATGGGAAGGCTCACCGCTGGAGCTGCTGCAGGCTGAACCGCCACTGAGCGCCAACCGGCGCCGCAGGGCGCTGTGCAGCCGCGCGCCATCGACCCCTTCAACGCTGACGTTGAGGTTGTGGGCCAAGCGCTGATCCAAGCAGCCGTTGAGCACGACTCCCTCTAGGGGTTGCAGCCCCTGCCAGAGGCGATCGCGCAAGCCCGCAAGCCGCTCGGCGCGCTGGGGGGCATCGGCAAGCGCACGCTCCAGGGCTTCGGCCAGCCCAACGGCCAACGGCAGCGGAACACTGCCGCTGCGCAGCCCCCCCTCCTGGCCGCCGCCATGGAGCTGGGGCTTGAGCTCCACACCAGGTGCCACCAGCAGAGCGCCAACGCCCTTGGGGCCATAGAACTTGTGGCCGCTGAGGCTGAGCAGATCAATGCCCAAGGCCAGGGGCTCAACCCGTTGATGGCCCACCAACTGGGCGCCATCGACATGCACCGCGATCCCCTGAGGCCGGCACAGGGCAGAAATGTCGGCGATTGGCTGCAGCACGCCGATCTCGTTGTTGGCAGCCATCACGCTCACCAGCACCGTGTCAGGCCGTAAGGCAGCCGCCAGGGCATGGAGATCGAGCAAACCATCGGGCTGCACCGGCAGCACCGTGAGCTCAAAGCCGAGGCTTTGCAGATAGCGGCAGGGGTCGAGCACCGCCCGGTGCTCGGTGGCCACCGTGACGATGTGCCGCCCCCGCGTGAGCCGCGCCTCACACAGGCCCTTGATGGCCAGGTTGTTGGCTTCGGTGGCCCCGCTGGTGAACACCACCGCGTCGGCAGGAACCGCCAAGCAACGGGCCAGACGCTCACGGGCGAGGGTCAGCTGGGCTGCGGCCTCCAGGCCAGGGCGGTGGCTGCGGCTGGAGGGATTGGCAAAGCCATCACTCCATAAGGGCGCCATGGCCTCCACCACCGCCGGATCACAGGGCGTGGTGGCCTGATGGTCGAGGTAGATCGGCGCAGCGGCCACGGAGGCTCCCCATCCAACGCAATCCATCCCATGCTGGCGGGACTCCGCTGGATTTCAGTGATGGTGCGCCCCGCCTGGCTGCTGGCAGCACTCGCCGGTCTGTTGAGCTCGAGTGCGGCACTGGCTCAGGGCTTTGTGTTTGAAACCAGGCAACAAAACCCAGCCAACTACCGCCCCCCTGGCCTGAAAATCCTGAGCCAGCGCACCGTTCCCTACGGCGAAGAAGTGGTGGGCATCTATGCCATTCGCGACGCCGAGGACATCCCCGATGGCAAGCGCATCAAGATTTGGCGTGAGCGCGCCAATGACGTCAAGGTCGCCAACGAAACCATCCGCTGCGACACCACCGCGCCGATGCGAATCACCGGCCGTGGCGACCAGATGCTGATGCTGGAACTCAACCCCGGTGGAGCCGTTGGGCCCCACAACGAGGAATCCCATCTGATCTGGTGGGCTGCCTGCGTGCCTGAGCAGACCGGCAACGACCCCAACACCCTTCAGGCGATCGCCCAAGAGCTGGGTTTCAGCGGGCTGCTGATCGAACGTCAGCATGTCTTGCCTGGACGCCCTCGATAAAGTCCAGGCGCTGCGTGTGATCTCTGCCCATGGATGGCTCTCAGGAGAAGGACCACGCCGAAGAACTGCTGAATGCCCCGCCGCGGGTGTTGCTGGTGGATGACGAGCCCGGTCTGCGCACAGCGGTGCAGGCCTACTTCGAAGATGAAGGCTTCATCGTCAGCACCGCCGCCGATGGCGAAGAGGGCTGGGAGAAGGCTCAGAGCGAAGTGCCTGACGTTGTGCTCAGCGACGTGATGATGCCGCGGGTGGATGGCTTTGGGCTGCTCAAGTTGCTGCGCGAAGACGAACGCCTGGGCGGAACCCCGGTGATCTTCCTCACCGCCAAGGGCATGACGGCCGACCGCATCGCCGGCTTTCGGGCGGGGGTGGACGACTACATCCCCAAGCCATTTGACCCCGATGAATTGGTGGCGCGGGTTCGCAACGTCGTGCAGCGCCAGGAGCGCCTGCTCAAAGAAGCGGCCCGCTATGCCGATACCGACCTGGGCCAAATGGCCAAACAAATCGGCGAAATTCGCACGATGCTTCAAGGCGGTGCCGGCAAGGCCGCAGGCCAAAGCGTGGAGCATTCCTTCACGCCGCGGGAAGCCAGCGTGCTGCAGCTGGTGGCCGAAGGACTGATGAATAAGGAAATCGCCCGCCAGCTGGAGACATCGATCCGCAATGTCGAAAAGTATGTGAGCCGTTTGTTTGCCAAGACCGGCACCGCGAGCCGCACGGAGCTGGTGCGCTACGCCCTTGAGCACGGCTTGGTGCACTAGCTGCGGTGCAGAGCTGGCGCGAGGCCGCGCTGAACCAAGGCTGGACTTACCGCCATCGGGTGCAGCTAGCCGAAGCTGGCCAAGCTGCCCTGGAGCTATTGGTGCAGCGCTGGCAGCACTCCGATCGGGCCACCTGGGCGCAGCGGCTGCAGGCCGGTGAATGCCAACTGAATGGCGCACCCGTGCAGGCCGAGCAGGTGCTGCAACGGGACGATGAGCTGCTCTGGCAGCGGCCGCCTTGGCTTGAGCCCGCCATCCCCGACCAATGGGAGACGATCGTTGATGACGGCGACCTGCTGGTCATCAACAAGCCCTCCGGACTGCCGGTGATGCCCGGCGGTGGATTTCTGCAGCACACGCTCACTGCCCTGCTGGAGCCCACAGGCGCCAAGCCCGTGCACCGCTTAGGCCGCTTCACCTCAGGGCTGCAAGTGTGTGCCCGCAGGCCCGAAACGCGGGCGCAACTGAGCCGGCAGATGCAGCCTCAGGGCGGCTGCCGCAAGCTCTACCAAGCCTGGGCGCAGCGCGTGCCCGCTCTGGATGTAGGGCAATGCCTTGCGATCACAACCGCCGTTGTCGAACGTCAACATCCCCTCCTGGGCTGGATCTGGGGACCACGAGCTGACGATCTGGAGTTGCTCCGCCGGCAGCTCAGCGCCCACTCAGAAATCCGCCTGCTGGAGCGCGCCGCCATTGGCGACCGGCTGGACGTGGTGATCCACACCGGCCGGCCCCACCAGATCCGGATCCACTTGGCTCAAATCGGCAGTCCTCTGCTGGGCGACCCGCTGTATTTGGCCGAGCAGCGCATCGCTGAACATGCCACCCCAGGCGATGGCGGTTACCGGCTGCATGCCCAACAGCTCGGCGGGCTTGAGCACAACGGGCAAACGCTGAAGCTGATGGCAAGCCCGCCGCAGGACTTCAACCCCGCACAAACTCAATCAGACGGGAAAAATAGAAAGGGGCTTGGTTGAGCTGCCGCCGCTTGGGCACAAAACCATGGGCCTTGGCGGCCGCCACGATGCCGCTCTCTTTGAGCGTGTAAGCACGCGTGGTTTTGCTGGGGCCGGGGAACAGCTGGCCAATCCCCTTGAGCAGCGCCAAAAGCGGCGTGTAGGGGGCAAAGCTCACGATCAAGCGCTGCTCAGCCATCCCCGCCAAGTGAGCCACCATCAGCTCGGCCTGGGGCTGGGGGTAGTGGATGAACACATCCAGGCAGATCACCGTGTCGAAGCGACCTTCCAAACGCTCCAGATCACTGGGCTGAAACTGCAACCGGCCATCGTTCAAGCCGGCGCTCTGCGCCCGGCGAGCGGCCTCGGCCACCATGGCTTCTGAGAGATCACTGGCAGCGATCGATGCCGCGCCGAGCTCAGCCAACGGCAGGCTCAAGCTGCCCACACCACAGCCGGCATCACAGAAGCTGCGGTTGGCCACATCGCCGTCTTCGCGGAGCCAAGCCAGCACGTTATCCACCGTTTTTTGGTGGCCGATGCGGATGTTGCGCTGCACCCGATTGACGTCGTCGCTTTCGCTGTAGATCCGATTCCAGCGATCAAAGCCCGTGGTCTCGAAATAGCCCTTGACCTCGCTCTTCTCCTGTGCGGCGTCTTGGCTCGGGGCAGCACTCATCGCTTGCAGCGAAACAGGCCCGGACCTTACCCGTTCCGCTGCCAGGCCAATGGCGCACCCGGGCTCTGGTGCCAGCGCAACGTGTGCTGGAACTTCACACCCAACAGCTGCTGCGTGAGCAAGCGTTGATCTCCGAGCACCTGGCGGGGCAGCACGGTGGCCGAACGAATGGCAGCACCAACGGCACCGGTCCAACTGGCGAGGCGCACAACACCGTCTAGCAGCGTCAACGTCGTGCCCGCCAAGGTGCCGTCCTCCAAACGGCAGGTGCCATCAGCCACCGCAATGCTGCGCTCATCCCAGGGGTAGGTGCCGGGCGGCAGGCCATAGGGGGCCAGCGCATCACTCACCAACACCAGCTGCTCAGGGAACAACCGCTGCAGCAAGGCCGCCATGGCCGGAGCGATATGGATGCCATCAGCAATCACACCCAGGGCCACCGGCGGGCTCCCGAGCAAGGCCCCCACAGGACCCGGCGCCCGGTGATGCAAGCCAGCCATGGCGTTGAAGCAGTGGGTGATCATCCCCACGCCCTGCTGATAGGCCAAGCGCGCCGCCCGTTCATCAGCGGCGCTGTGGCCGAGGCTCACCACCACGCCGCGCTGGCGTAACGCCGCAATCACCTCCTCAGCGCCAGGCAACTCCGGCGCCAGGGTGACTAGAGCAATGTCGTCTTCAAAGCCGCTGATGCGGCGCTCTAATTCAGCAAGCGAAGGCGCACACAAATGCTCACTGGGGTGGGCACCACGTTTTTCAGGCGCCAAAAACGGGCCTTCCAAATGGGCACCCAACAGAAGGCAGCGCCCGGGGTGGTGCTGCCGGCGCGCTTCGGCCAGCACAGCCAACGACTGCCGCAGGGGCTCCACACCGCAGGTCACCAGCGTCGGGGCAATCGCCTCCACCCCATCGCGCCAGAGCAGATCCAGCAGCTCAAGCAAACGCGGCAACTGCTCGCTCTGCAGTTCAGGGAAGGGCAGCCCCAAGCCGCCATTGATCTGCAGATCAACGCCCGCTGGAGAGAGCCAATCCCCCTGCCAGTTCAAGCCGCGGGCGCTGGTCCCGACCTCCAAAGGCTCCAATGCCGCAATGCGGCCATCGTCATCAACAGCCAGGCGCCAGCGCCGCTCCGGCACACCGATCGGTTCGGGCAAGCGCAGATTCGTGTGCCACTGCATGCCGATGTGGTGAAAATGCCCGCAGTTGCAGTCTGCCGATGACAGCCCCGGCACGGGTGGGAGTGGTGATGGGAAGCGATTCCGACCTGCCCTGCATGCACAAGGCTGTAGAGATGCTGGAGACCTTCGGCGTAGCCCATGAAGTGCGGGTGCTCTCCGCCCACCGCACGCCGCTCGCCATGACCGAGTACGCCCAACAAGCCGAAGCGCGGGGCCTGCAGGTGGTGATTGCGGGCGCTGGCGGCGCCGCCCACCTGCCCGGGATGGTGGCGGCCCTCACCACCCTGCCGGTGATTGGCGTGCCAGTGAGCAGCAAAGCGCTCTCCGGGGTGGATTCGCTCTACTCGATCGTGCAGATGCCCGCCGGCATCCCCGTGGCCACCGTGGCCATCGGCAATGCTGCCAATGCAGGGCTCTTGGCCCTGCAAATCCTGGCCATTAGTGATCCAGCCTTGCGCGAGCAACTACACAACTACCGCCGAGGCCTGGCCGAGATGGTGACCGCCAAAGATGCCCGGCTTCAGGAGTTGGGCAGCAGCAACTATCTGGCGCAGTGATGAACCTGCCGCGCTGGTTACGCCTGAGCCTGATCCTGCCCTTACTGGGGTTGAACCTGTTTGTGCTGCGCCAGGCGCTGCTCCGCCTAGCGCCTTTTCCGGCTCTGTTCATCAGCGCGGCTCTGATCGCCTTCCTGCTGGATATTCCGCGCCGCTGGTTGCAGCACCGGGGCGTGCCGAGGCCGCTGACGATGGTGCTGGTGCTGGGCGTCACCGTTGGGGTGGTGGTGCTCAGCGGCCTGTGGCTGGTGCCGCGGCTGATTGAACAGCTCGGCGAACTGATCAACGCCGCCCCCGGCTGGCTGGAGCAAGCCCAAAACCAGCTCAATGTCTTGCAGGAGAAGGCCTTGGAGCGGGGCATCCCCACCGACCTCAGCCCACTCACCGACGATCTGCTCGCCCGCAGCACGCGCCTGGCACGCAGCCTGAGTCAGCAGCTGCTGGGCCTACTCAGCGCCACCCTTGGCCTCACGGTGAACAGCATCATCGTGCTGGTCTTGGCGGTGTTCCTACTGCTCGGCGGCGAAACCATCTCTGCCGGTTTGGCGCGCTGGGTCCCCGATGACTGGCGCGAGTTGGTGGTGGGCAGCTTGAACCGGACCTTCCGCGGCTATTTCGCCGGCCAAGTGCTGCTGGCCTTGATTCTCAGCGGCCTGCAGGTGGTGGTGTTCACGCTGCTGCAGATTCCCTACGGGATTTTGTTTGCCCTGCTGATTGGCTTCACAACGCTGATCCCCTACGCCAGCGCCCTGACGATCACCCTGATCAGCATCGTGTTGACCGTGGAAGATTTGCGCACGGGCCTGGAAGTGCTGGCAGCAGCGATCTCCGTGGGCCAGGTGGTGGATCAAGTGATCGCCCCGCGCTTGGTGGGCACGATCGTGGGGCTGCATCCAGCCTGGGTGCTGTTCAGCCTGCCGGTGGGCTCACGGCTGGGCGCGCTGCTGGGCTGCGGGCAACTGCTGGGCTTGCTGCTCGCGGTGCCGCTGGCGAGCGTGCTCAAGACCATCCTCGATGAGGTTTACATCAGGCTGCAGCCTTCAGAACCCCCCGCTCCTCCAGCAGGTTGATCACAGCAGCCACACACTGCTCCAGGTTTTGGGCGCCAGTGTCAAGGCAAAGCTCGGGCTTCTCCGGCGCCTCGTAGGGGCTGGAAATGCCGGTGAACTCCTTGATCTGTCCAGCGCGGGCCTTGGCATAGAGGCCCTTGGGGTCGCGGGATTCACACACCGCGAGGTCTGCGGCGCAGTGGATCTCGAGGAAATCCCCATCGGCCACTAGGGCGCGCGCCTTGTCACGGTCGGCGCGGAAGGGTGAGACAAAGGCGGTGAGCACAATCACGCCGGCATCAAGAAAAAGCTTGGCCACCTCACCGATGCGGCGGATGTTCTCCTCGCGGTCGGCATCGGAGAAGCCCAGGTCTTTGCAGAGGCCATGGCGGATGTTGTCGCCATCGAGCACGTAGGTGGCGAGGCCACGTTCAAACAGGGCCGCATTCACCGCGTTGGCCAAGGTACTTTTGCCCGATCCCGACAGGCCGGTGAACCAGAGGATGGAGCTGCTGTGACCGCGCTTGCTTGCCCGGGCCTGACGATCCACAGATGCCTGATGCCAAGCGATGTTGGTGGACGCACCCTTGTTGGTGAGTTCTCCGTAGGTGGGGCTGGAGGTCATGACCACGGGTTGAAGTGGGGGCCCATTGTCACCTAGCCGCCGGCCCGCTTCGGGCGATACCCCTCATTGGCCAATAACTCCAGGGCCAGATCCACCTGATCACCCTGCAGCTCAATCACACCGTCTTTGGCCGTGCCGCCGCTGCCGATGCGGGTCTTGAGCTTTTTGAGCAGCGCCTTGAAGCCGGCCCCATCGAGCTCCAAACCGCGGATCAGCGTCACGGTCTTGCCGCCCTTGCCCCCCCGGGTGGGTTGCACCCGCACCACCTGCTGGGCCTTGGGCACTGGCTCCGAGGCAGCGGCAGCTGGGCGCTGCAAACTGGCGTCACTACTGAATTCCTGCCAGCCCCCCTTGGGCATGGACCTCCCGCAATCCCCCGCATTGTCGATGAACACCGCCTCCCAGGCGCCCCAGTGGGCGGATTCCAGCCGCGGACTGGGCCTGCTGATCGAGTCGCTGATCAGCATTGGATTGCTGCGGCGTCCGCTGTTTTTTCAGGCGCGGCAACTGATCATTCGCACCGCCGAGCGCAATGGCATTCCCTGGCGTGCGCGCCGCCAACAGCTGCAGCAAGCCGCCGAACCACTCTTGGAGCAGAGCCGCACAGCTGATCTGAGCATTCCGGAGTACTACCGGGTTCGCTTCCATGCCTACGAGCAGGGCAATCTCTGCTGGCAAGCCGCGGCTGAAGCGGAGCAGGCCACCGATGCCATGGCGCTGCGGGTGTGGCCCGAGGAACAACTCAGCCCTCAGCAAGCCCAAGAGCGTCTACGTCAGGCGATCCACCGCTGCGCCGAGCCGCTGCTGGATCAAGCCATTGAGCGGGTGCTGGACATCGGCTGTTCGGTTGGCGTCAGCACCCTGGCGCTGGCCCAGTGGCTGAATGCCCGCGCTGAGGCGCAAGGTGTGGCCAAACCGGAGGTGATTGGACTTGACCTCTCCGCGGAGATGTTGGCGGTGGCACGGGTGCGCGATCAGCAAGGGCTCGTGAGCCAATGGCGCCATGGTGCTGCGGAGGCCACCGGGCTGGAGTCCATGAGCCTGGATCTGATCAGCCTGCAATTCGTTTGCCATGAGTTGCCCCAAAGCGCCACAGCAGAGGTGCTCAGCGAAGCAGCACGGCTGCTGCGCCCGGGCGGGGTGCTGTTGATGGTGGATCAAGACCCTGGCTCAGCGGTGCTGCAGCGATTGCCAGCAGCGGTGGCGACCTTGCTTAAGAGCACCGAGCCCTACATCGAGCAATATTTCGCCCTCGACATGCCCGAAGTCCTGACGGCTACTGGCTTCGAGCAGTTGCAGATCGCGGCCTGCGACCCCAGGCACCGGGTGATCGCTTGCCGGCGCTCCACGCCCCCTTGCCCCTAGAGAACCAAGCGCTTAGCTGAGCGGGACCGGCTGCCGCTGCCTTGGACGCCTCACCACCACTGAATGTGCAGATGCTGGAGGTGCGCTTCAGCGATCCCCATAGCCAGCAGACCTGCGCCGAGGTGGGGCTGAACCTGGCTGATGCCAGCGCCAACCGCTGCCGGGGGGAGCAGGGCCGCATCCAAATCCTTGAGCCCTACGGCTGGCCTCCCATAGCCCCACCGGCTCCCTAGGCTGACGCCAACTTGATTGCGCCGGTGACCAGCACGCTGCCCAACTCCGCGGCCCTGGATGCCGCCTCTCGCCCTAACGGTTTGGGCCGCTTCGGCCGTTTTGGCGGTCAATACGTTCCTGAAACGCTGATGCCAGCGCTGGCTGAGCTGGAAGCCGCCGCCGCTGAAGCCTGGCAAGACAAGGCCTTCACCGATCGCTTAAACGCGCTGCTGCGCGATTACGTGGGCCGGCCCAGCCCCCTCTATGAGGCCGAGCGCCTCAGCGAGCACTACCGCCGCGCTGAAGGCGGACCCCGCATTTGGCTCAAGCGCGAGGACCTCAACCACACCGGCGCCCACAAGATCAACAACGCCCTTGGCCAAGCGCTGCTGGCGCTACGCATGGGCAAAAAGCGGATCATTGCTGAAACCGGTGCTGGCCAGCACGGCGTGGCCACCGCGACCGTCTGCGCCCGCTTCGGCCTGGAGTGTGTCATCTACATGGGCGCGGAAGACATGCGTCGTCAGGCCCTCAACGTCTTCCGCATGCGTCTGTTGGGCGCCACCGTTCAACCGGTGACAGCGGGCACCGCCACCTTGAAAGACGCCACCAGCGAAGCCATCCGCGATTGGGTGACCAACGTTGAGAGCACCCACTACATCCTTGGCTCGGTGGCTGGCCCGCATCCCTACCCGATGCTGGTGCGCGACTTCCACGCCTGCATTGGCCGGGAAACCCGCCAGCAGTGCCACGACGCCTTTGGCCGGCTTCCTGATGTGTTGTTGGCCTGCGTGGGTGGCGGTTCCAATGCCATGGGGCTCTTCCACCCCTTCGTAGCCGACACCAGCGTTCGCCTCATCGGCGTTGAAGCCGCCGGTGAAGGGGTCGCCAGTGGTCGCCATGCCGCCACGATCACCGAAGGGCGCACCGGCGTTCTGCATGGGGCCATGAGCCTGCTGCTGCAGGACGGCGATGGCCAGGTGATGGAGGCCCACTCCATCAGCGCTGGCCTTGATTACCCCGGCGTTGGGCCTGAGCACAGCTACCTGCGAGAGATCGGGCGCGCCGAGTACGCCGCGGTAACCGACACGCAAGCCCTCGATGCCCTGCAGCGCCTCAGCCAACTGGAAGGGATCATCCCGGCCCTGGAAACTGCCCATGCCTTTGCTTGGCTCGAAAGCCTCTGCCCAACTCTGGCTCCAGGCACTGAGGTGGTGATCAACCTCTCCGGCCGCGGGGACAAAGACGTGAACACCGTGGCCGAGCGCCTCGGCGATCAACTCAAGCCAGCAGACGGCTGAGGGTTCCAGCCACCGCCTCAACGGCGGCCAAGGCCGTGGCATAGGCCATCCGCATCGGCCCCACCAACGCCACGCTGCCCTCACCACCGGAAGCGGTGGCGTAGGGGGCTTGCACCACAGCGCAGCCGCTCAAGGCGGGGTGGGGATGTTCTTGGCCAATCCAAACGCCACCACTGGCTGTGGCGGCCGCAGGATTGAGCAATTCATGGGGCTGCTGCTCCACCAGTTGCAGCAGGGGCCTCAAGCTAGTGGTGAGCTGGAATTCAGGCTGACAAAGCAAGCCGGCTAGGCCTGTAGTTAACGCTCCCTCAGCCTGACGATTGCGGCCGCGGTTATGGCTGGCCAAGGCCTGCTTCAGCGGAGCACCCACGCTCTGCAAGTGGGACGGCAGACCACTCCAGTTGATGGCGCTCTTGGAGAGCTGATCGTTGAGCCAATGCTCCAGCGCTTGCAGTTGGGCGCTGCTGTCTGGCGGCAAACGCAAATTGAGGCTGCTGCTCGCCGCCGAACTCTCAACCAAAAACACCAGCAAACGATCCCCACTGCGCACCAATCGCAGGGCCTTAAGCCGGGGTTCCTGCCGTTGCGGGCGCGTGATGATGCTCATCAGCCCGGTGAGATCGGCCAAGCGGCGGGCCAAGTGGTGCAACAAATCATCGAGAGCCGCCCACTGCAGGCTCAGTTCGGCCAGCTCCCGCTGCAGCTGCACCACCGCAGCACCCGGCTCAGGCAGCAAGGCATCCACAAATTGGCGATAGCCCTTCGGGCTGGGCACACGACCGGCGGAGGTGTGCGGCTGGGTCAAGAGCCCCTTCTGCTCCAGCGCTCCCATGGCCGAGCGCACCGTGGCGGGGGAGGCATCCAGGCCAAAACGCCGCACCAAGGTGCGACTACCCACCGGTTCGACCGTGTCGACGTAGTGCTGCACCGTGGCCTGCAACACCTGCTGCTGGCGGCGAGGCAGAGGAAGCACAACCCTGGGCGAAGACTCCGATCGTACGCAAGCTCAGTAGCGGGACACCGCCGGATCCACCAACACGCTCCAGGCATCAATGCCGCCTTCGAGGTTCCAAACCTGAGGCACCTGTTGGGTTTCCATCAGCCAAGTGGCGAACTGCCAACTGCGGATGCCGGCATGGCAGAGCACCACCAGATCGCGGCCCCTGTCCAAGCGGTCCCAGAGCTGCGGCAGCCACTGCTGTGATCCGCTCAGCGGCAGGTGAACCACGCCGGGCAAAGCAGCCAGCTCCAGCTCCTGCTGCTCGCGGACATCCACCAATTGCGGCGGCTGCGTGGAAGACATCCAGCGCTGCAACTCGGGCGCAGAGATCGACGTTGGTGCGTTTGCCATGGATGATTTGTAAATCACGGCAGGGAGTGCTGGGTGCAGAAGCTTCTGCAGCAATCGACGGCAGCTGTGGTGGCGATCGCCATCAGCTTGGTGGGACTCGGTGCCGCTGGCTGGTGGTGGCTACAAAGTCAAAGCCCGCTGAAGCTGCAACACCAGAGCCTCACAACACCTGCCACCACACGCTTTCTGCCCACCGACGCCAACCTGACGTTGATCCTGGAAGCCGACCCAGGGCGTCTGCCCGATTACGGGCGAGCGGTGGCCCCCATGCGTCAGCGCCGTCAGGCGGCCGATCAGTTGGAGCATCTGCGTGATGCCCTGTTCGCGGCTGCAGGGCTGGACTACGCCACCGAATTGGCCGACTGGCTGGGTGATGAAAGTGCTCTGGCTGTGACAAGCGGAGACACCCCTGGCTGGGTGCTGGCCCTCTCCAGCCGCGACGACGATGGCGGCCGGCAATTCCTGCAGCGCTTCTGGCAATCGCGAAGCCTGGCGGGCGGGGGCCTCGACATCACCCGCTACCGCGGCCTGGGAGTGATCAGCAGCCGCGGCCAACAAAGCCAGGGCCGGCCCTCTACCAGCAGCCCACAAGCGGAACACCCGCCCCTGGCTTCGGCCCTAATCAACGATCAACTGGTGCTGCTGGCCTCCAGCCGCGGCCAACTCGAGGATGCCCTCGATGCATCCCAGGAAGAGGCCAGGAACCTGGCGGGAGATCCGCTGCTGGCGCAATGGCTGGATGCAGGCCGCCAGGGCATTGCCCTGCTGCGGGGTGATCGCCAGGGCATCGAACAGCTGCTGAGGTTGCCAGCGAGCTGGAGCACCGATCAACCGATCGAGCAATTTGTCGGCAGCTTGCAACTTGATGGGGCTGGGGTTCGCCTGGCTGCTCAGCTGCAAACCAGCTCTGGGGCGTCGATCGCCCCACTGAGTCGCCGGGATCAGCAAGTGCTCGGCAACCTCAACCAGCCGGTCCAGCGGCTGAGCCTCAGCCGCCCCAGCGGCCCCCTGGCCCCGCTGTTCAACCTGACAGCCGCGAGCGACGACATCCTGCTGCCGGCTCTGCTGGAGGGCGAGCAGCCTCTACTGGAGGCGCAATTGCAGGACAGCAAAGCCTGGTTGATCGGCAGCAGCCAGAGCGCTCCACCAGCCGCAAGCCTCAATGAAGCGCTGGCCGAGCAAGGCTTTGACGCCAACAACCTCGATGGTTTGCAGGTGTGGAGCCATCTGACGGGCCAAAGCGATCGCCAGGGCCAACTGCAGGCCACCGTGGCCGGCGCCACCGGAGTGGCGCAGTCCAATCGCTGGTGGAGCAATAGCCTCGATGGCTTGCGCGCCCAGTTGCAGGGCCATGGCTCAGGCGGAGTGCCAAGCGAACTCTTGGAGCGGCTCAATCCCTCCACTGGGGCCATTGCCCTATTGGGCGCCGATGGCCGCAGCACCGCCGAGTTGCTCAAACCCTGGCCCCTGTGGCGCGGTCTGCAGCTGCTCGCTGGCCAACGCCTGGGGCCTTCGCTCCAAGGGGCGGCCTTGGCGCTATCACAGGATCAGAGCAGCGCGGAGCTCGATGTGCTGCTGACGTTCCACTGACGATGGGCCCATGGCTCGAGAACTGCTGCTGATCCGCCACGGCATTGCTGTCGAGCGCGGCAGCACCGCCACCGATGAGGAACGCGCCCTTACCACCGAAGGGCGTGCGCGCACGCGGCAAGTGTTGAAGCGGCTGCTGCGCCTGGAGTTGCACTCGGACAGCCTGCTCAGTAGCCCGTTCATCCGCGCCCGGCAAACCGCTGAATTAGCCCTGCAACTGGGGCTGGGAGACACCCTCAACGTGCGCGATGAGCTGGCGCCAGGCCAAGACCCCCTGCCCTTGCTGCAAGAACTGCTGGCGGAGGAGTGGAAACGGGTGGCGGTTTTTGGCCATGAGCCCGATCTCAGTCAGCTGGCGTGCCATCTGCTGGGTTGCAGCACCAACAGCCTGCAGCTCAAAAAAGCTGGGGTTGCCCTCGTCGAGCTGGAGCCAGGGCTGCCGCAGCTCGAGCCCGGCAACGGCCAGCTGAAGCTGCTACTCAGCCCCAAAGTGCTGCTGGAGGGCAAAAAGTGACTGAAGCTCGCCGCGTAGCCTCGATCTGGTGTGCAATACCGGCAAAGCGATGAGCGAGGCTCCCACCGGTTTTCGCCCTGGATTGGAGGGGGTTCCTGCCACCCAGTCGGCGATCAGCAACATCGATGGTCAGCAAGGAATCCTCAGCTACCGCGGCTACCGCATTGAGGATCTAGCCGCCCACAGCACCTTCCTGGAAACGGCCTATCTGCTGATTTGGGGAGAACTGCCCAGTGCAGAGGCGCTCCGCGAGTTCCAGCACGACGTGCAGATGCACCGGCGGGTGAGTTTCCGCATCCGCGACATGCTCAAGTGCTTCCCCTCGGGGGGGCACCCCATGGATGCCCTGCAATCCAGTGCCGCATCGCTGGGGCTCTTCTATTCCAACCGCGCCCTCGACGACGAGAACTACATCCGCGGCGCCGTGATGCGCGTGCTGGCCAAGATCCCGACGATGCTTGCGGCGTTCCACATGATTCGCCGCGGACAGGACCCCATCCAGCCACGGGATGACCTGCCCTACGCCTCCAATTTCCTCTACATGCTCACCGAGCGGGAGCCAGACCCACTGGCGGCCCGGATCTTTGATGCCTGCCTGGTGCTCCATGCCGAGCACACCCTCAACGCCAGCACCTTCAGCGCCCGGGTCACCGCGAGCACCCTCACCGACCCCTACGCCGTGGTGGCATCAGCCGTGGGCACCTTGGCCGGTCCCTTGCATGGCGGAGCCAACGAGGATGTGCTGCTGATGCTCGAGGAGATCGGCAGCGAAGAGCGAGTCGAGGCCTACCTCGATCAAGCCATCGCTTCGAAGAGCAAGATCATGGGCTTCGGCCACCGGGAATACAAGGTCAAAGACCCCCGCGCCACGATCCTGCAGGGGTTAGCCGAAACCCTGTTCAGCCGCTTTGGCCACGACCGCATGTACGACGTGGCGCGCCGACTGGAGAGCCTGGCTGCCGAAAAGCTCGGCCCCAAGGGGATCTACCCCAATGTGGATTTCTATTCCGGGCTGGTCTATCGCAAGCTCGGCATCCCCACCGACCTGTTCACGCCAGTCTTTGCACTCTCCAGGGCCGCCGGCTGGCTGGCCCACTGGAAAGAGCAGCTGGGTGCCAACCGGATCTACAGGCCAACGCAGATCTATACGGGCCTCGAAACCCGCAGCTGGCTTCCTACTGAGCAGAGAAGCGGGCACAATGGCGAGCCGACTGGGTAGGTTGCCTGCAACGGTCTGCGCTGATGAGCACCGCGTTCACCCTCGATTTAGAAACTGGCTTCCGGGGCCTGCTGGAAGCTGGCGGCGTTAGCCCTGGGCTCAGCCGGCTGATCTGGCTGCCCCTGCCAATGCTGCTGGTGCTGGTGGCTGCCGTGGTTGGCGTGCTGGTGACGGTGTGGCTGGAGCGCAAGATTTCCGCTGCGGTTCAGCAGCGCATCGGCCCTGAGTACGCCGGTGCCCTTGGCATCCTCCAGCCCCTGGCAGATGGCCTGAAGCTGCTGGTTAAAGAAGACATCGTCCCGGCACGGGCCGATGGCCTGCTGTTCACCCTCGGACCGGTGCTGGTCGTGGTCCCGGTGATCCTGTCCTGGCTGATCGTGCCTTTTGGCCAGAACCTGCTGATCAGCAATGTGGGGGTTGGAATTTTCCTCTGGGTGGCCCTCAGCAGCATTCAGCCCATTGGCCTGCTGATGAGTGGCTACTCGAGCAATAACAAGTATTCGCTGCTGGGCGGCCTGCGGGCTGCAGCCCAATCGATCAGCTACGAAATCCCCCTGGCCCTGGCGGTGCTGGCGGTGGTGATGATGACCAACTCGCTCAGCACGGTCGACATCGTCGATCAGCAAACCGGTGCTGGAATTTTGAGTTGGAACATCTGGCGCCAACCGGTGGGCTTTTTGATCTTCTGGATCTGCGCCCTGGCCGAATGCGAACGCCTCCCCTTCGACTTGCCTGAAGCGGAAGAAGAGCTGGTGGCCGGCTACCAGACCGAGTACGCGGGCATGAAATTTGCCCTCTTCTACCTGGGCAGCTACATCAACTTGGTGCTCTCAGCCCTGCTGGTGGCTGTGCTCTATCTGGGTGGCTGGGGCTTCCCCCTGCCGGTGGAAACCCTGGCCGGCTGGCTAAGTCAGCCGATTGATGCCCCCTTGGTGCAAGTCATCACCGGATCGGTGGGCATTGTGATGACGGTGCTGAAGGCCTACGTCCTGGTCTTCACCGCGATCCTGCTGCGCTGGACCGTGCCCCGCGTGCGCATCGACCAACTGCTGGATTTCGGCTGGAAGTTTCTGCTGCCGATCGCCCTGGTCAACCTGCTGGTGACCGCCGCCTTGAAACTTGCTTTTCCTGCCGTCTTTGGCGGCTAAGCGCCCTCAAGCCTGCCCAAAGCGGGTCATGATTGACCCAACGCCTTTCCGCTCCGCCCCTCCACGCCTCCATGTTCGGCTTTCTCAAGCAGGTCGGTGATTACACCAAAGACGCCGTCAGCGCGAGTCAGAACATCGCGCGCGGTCTTTCGGTCACCTTTGATCACCTGCGGCGCCGACCGGTCACGGTCCAGTACCCCTACGAGAAGCTGATTCCCTCGGAGCGGTACCGCGGGCGGATCCACTACGAATTCGACAAGTGCATCGCCTGCGAGGTTTGCGTTCGGGTCTGCCCCATCAACCTGCCCGTGGTGGATTGGGTGATGAACAAGGCCACCAAGAAAAAGGAGCTTCGCAACTACTCCATCGATTTCGGGGTGTGCATCTTCTGCGGCAACTGCGTGGAGTACTGCCCCACCAACTGCCTCTCCATGACAGAGGAATACGAGCTGGCGGCCTTTGATCGCCACAGCCTGAACTTCGACAACGTTGCCTTGGGCCGTTTGCCAACCAACGTCACCACCGACCCTGCTGTGGTGGCTCTGCGGGAGTTGGCTTACCTGCCGAAAGGCGAGATGGACCCCCATGGTGTGGACCCCAATCGCCCGCGGGCCGGCAAACTGCCTGAGCAAGTCTTGGCAGACCTACCCAAGTCGGAGGAGACCAACTGATGCCCCCCCTTGCTGAAATCACCCAGCTGATCGTGTTCGGCGTGCTGGCCTTGGCCGTGGTGGTGGGCGCCCTGGGTGTGGTGATGCTGCCCAACATCGTTTACGCCGCCTTCCTTTTGGGAGGGGTGTTCCTCTCGGTGGCAGGGCTCTATTTGATGCTCAACGCCAGCTTTATTGCTGCAGCCCAGATCCTGATCTACGTGGGAGCGGTCAACGTCTTGATCCTCTTCGCGATCATGCTGGTGAACAAGAAAGAAGCCATGGGAGCATCCCCCGGCGTTGGCCTGCGAAGGGTGCTCTCGACTGGGGTTTGCATTGGCTTATTTGCTCTGCTGCTCCGCGTGGCCTTCAGCACCCCCTGGGCCACACCGGGACCTGCTGCGATCGGCGAGGACGCTGTGATCCGACTGGGTGAGCACTTCTTCAGTGATTACCTACTGCCCTTTGAGCTGGCTTCGGTGCTGCTGTTGATGGCGATGATCGGCGCCATTGTTCTGGCCCGGCGCGATGTTCTGGCCACCGATATCGGCACCGGTGAAAGCGTTGATCAGGGCCTCATCGAAAAAGCCCGCACTCCCCTACTGATGGAGAAGCCCTAAGCCATGTCGTCGATTGATATCCCCCTCGAGGCCTATCTCACCATTGCTGCTGCCCTGTTTTGCATCGGGGTCTGGGGTCTGATCAACAGCCGCAACGCGGTGCGGGTGCTGATGAGCATCGAGCTGATGCTCAATGGCGTGAACATCAACTTGATGGCCTTCTCCAGCTATCTCGATGGCACTGAAATCCGCGGCCAGGTGTACGCCATTTTTGTGATCACCGTTGCCGCAGCGGAAGCAGCTGTTGGCTTGGCGATCTTGTTGTCGCTCTACCGCAACCGCGACACAGTGGATATGGAGCGTTTCAACCTGCTGCGCTGGTAGCCAGTAACCCATGGACTTGCGGCGGGTATGGGTGATTGTCCGCAGCGGTAGCCAAACCGCCCAGCGGATTGCCAGCCGCTGCTGCGAGCAGCTGGAAGCCCGCGGATGCGCGGTGATCTGCGCCACCAGTGGGCTCACGACCAACCCCTATCCAGGCCTATTGGCTGATGACCGGCTTCCCGATCTGGTGCTGGTGCTGGGGGGCGATGGCACAGTTCTCAGTGCCGCCCGTTATTTGGCGGCACTGGATGTGCCGATCTTGAGCTTCAACGTGGGGGGCCACCTGGGCTTTCTGACCCACGAATTCGTGCTGCTGGAATCGCTGTTGAGTGGGGATGGTTCGGGGCTATGGCAGCGCCTGGAAGACCACCATTACGCCCTCACCCAACGGCTGATGCTGCAAGCCAGCATTGACCGCGGCGATGGAATCCCCGATAGCGGTGATCACCACGACAAGCAGGGCCAGCTCTGCCATTTGGCGCTGAACGACTTCTATCTGCGGCCCGCCCAGGAAGAAGCCACACCCACCTGCCGCTTGGAGGTGGAGATCGATGGCGAAGTGGTGGGGCAATACCAAGGCGATGGCTTGATCGTGGCCTCACCCACGGGCTCCACCGGCTACGCCATGGCAGCGGGTGGGCCAATCCTGCACCCAGCCATCGATGCCATCGTTGTCAATCCGATCTGCCCGATGAGCCTCTCCAGCCGGCCGGTGGTGGTGCCGCCCAGGTCGATCCTGGCGATCTGGCCGGTGGGCGACAGCGCCCGGCGGGTGAAACTGTGGAAAGACGGAGCCCTGGCCGGCGAACTGGAGCCAGGTGATCGCTGCATCGTGCAGCAGGCCGATCACCATGCCCGGCTGGTGGCCTTGGAACAACAGCCCTCCTACTTCAGCAATTTGAGCCGCAAGCTGCATTGGGCCGGCAGCCTCACCGATGCCATGCCATCGCAGAACTAAGCCATGGCCCTTGAGATCGAACGGCGCTTTTTCGTGGTTTCAGAGGCCTGGCAGGAGCTGAGCGTCAAGCACGAACAACTCGACCAGGGCTACCTCAGCGAAGGCCAAGGGGCGGTAGTGGTGCGGGTGCGGCGCAGCCAACAACACGCCTGGCTGACCTTGAAAGCACCCACCAACAACCCGGAAATTCGCCAGGAGTTCGAGTACACGATCCCGGCAGCTGATGCCAAGGCCTTGCTCGCCCTCACCCCCAGGCGGGTGGAGAAAACCCGGCACCATCTGAACTGCCCAGGCGGTGACTGGGTTGTGGATGTCTTTGCCGGAGCCAATGCGCCGCTCGTGATCGCCGAGGTGGAACGCTCCGACCCCGAAGCCCAGCTGACGATCCCGTCCTGGTGCGGCGAGGAAATCACCGGTCGCGGCGAGCTCAGCAATGCCGCCTTAGCCATGCGGCCGTGGAGCGAGCTGGAGGCCTATTCAAGAGGCAACAGATTCTCTTAAGATTGTGTGGTTCCTTACATCTAGCTGAGCAACGGCTGTGACCACCGGTCTCTACGACAACCAGGGGGTCCTGCGCTACGCCGGCAGCGATGCTTCCGCATGCCTGGCCTACGCCGAGTTGTTTGGCTTCGAGGAAAACGACTTCACCCTGGTCACCCTGGTGGATGAAGCCGATGGCAACGGCAGTGGAACGGCTCAGGCCGCCTGAGCTTCGTCTTCTATTCCACCCAAAGGAATCACACGGCTAACGCCGCCGAGAGCTTGAATCACCTGCTCCTGCTGGGTTGTGGTGATCTCCGGGAAGATCGGCAGACTCAACACCTCAGCGGCGAGATGTTCGGTGATCGGCAAACTGCCGGGCCCATACCCCAGATCCGCATAGGCGGGCTGACGGTGAATGGGAATGGGGTAGTAGATGATCGTGTTGACCCCGCGCTCGCGCAGATCGCTCTGCAGCCAGTTGCGGCAACGGCCTTCCGGCAAGCCATGCTCAGCGCTCGACGGACATGGCGCACAACTTCCCCCGCAGGCAACGGAGCCGGCATCACACGCTGGTACCCGAACCACAAACTGATTCCAGCTGTGGCCCTCAGGGCCTGGATCAGGCAGCTGCACGCCCTGCCGGGTTGCAAAGGCGTCTTGGTAACGCGCAGCCACCGCGCGGCGACGCTCGAGCCAACCGTTCAAGCGAGGCAATTTGACGGTTAACACCGCCGCCTGCAGAGCGTCCAAGCGGCTGTTGTAGCCAAGGTTGGTGTGGAGATAGCGGCGGGGCATGCCATGCACAGCCAGCTCGCGAATGCGCTGAGCCAGCTGGGCGTCCTGGCAGGTCACAGCACCACCATCACCAGCGGCACCCAGGTTCTTGGTGGGGAAAAAGCTGAAGCAACCGGCATCACCCCAGCTGCCCACGGGCCGGCCGGCCCAGCTCGCGCCAGTGGCTTGGGCGCAATCCTCAATCACCAGCAACTGATGGCGCCGGGCGATGGCGCTGAGCGCCTCCATGTCCACCGGACGACCAAACAAATGCACCGGCAGCAGCGCCTTGGTGGCCGGCGTGATGGCCGCCTCCATCTGCTCCAGATCGATCAGGTAGGTCTGTGGATCAACATCCACAAACACCGGCTTGGCGCCAACAGCACTGATGGCTTCGGCTGTGGCAAAAAAGCTAAAGGAGGCGGTGATGACCTCATCGCCTGGGCCCACGCCAAGGCCCCTGAGGGCCAAGATCAGAGCATCGGTGCCGCTGTTGCAGCCAATGGCGTGCTCGCTGCTGCAGAAATTGGCGAAGGCCTTCTCAAAGCCTTGAATTACTGGACCACCGATGTACTGGCCACTGCGCAGGACATCGAGTACGGCGTGTTCGAGGTCGTCCCCCAGATCTGACAGCTGGACGCTGAGGTCAAAGGGGGGGACAGTCATGCAGGAAAGCTTAAGCGGCTTTAGGGCTGCCACTTGATATTGCAGCCCATGGCTGGATGCTGCTGCAGCAACGGCGGCTGTCCAGCCTTCCAGGCTGCCAAAGCGGTCCGCAGATCCGCACAATCGCTGGCCTGGCCCGAACTGGGGCGGCTGGCATCCAGCTGCCCGCGATAAATCAAGCGCTGGTCGCCATCGAACAGATAGGGATCAGGGGTGCAGGCGGCCTGGAACAACCGCGCCACCTGCTGATCCACATCGTGCAAGTAGGGAAAATCCCAGCCGCAGCGCAGCTTTTGAGCCAGCAAATGCTCCGGTGCATCCTGCGGATGGGTGATCACGCTGTTGCTACTGATGGCCAGCATTTGCAACTCAGCGCTGAAGTCCTGCGCCATTGCGCTGAGGCTGGCTTCCACGTGTTTGACGTAGGGGCAGTGGGCACAGATGAACAGCACCAACAGCGGCCGGCGATCGAGCTGCTGCGTTGACCAGGTGCCTCCTTCCACCGTGGGAAGACTGAACGGCGGCAACGGCGTTCCCAGCGGCAGCATCATCGAAGCGGTGAGTGCCACAAGCAAAATCGCCAGATCTCGGCAAGCTAGAGGAACCCTCCAGCCGACTGGTCACTCCCGCATGGTTCCCCTGCGGCTGCTCCGCCCGCTCACCACCACTGGCCTGATGCTCGCGTTGGTGAGCTGCCAAACCAACATCAGCCAAGGGATGCGGGTTTATCCCCTCAGCCGCACGCAGCCCCACGACGGGCTGGCGGTGGTGAACCAACCGGATGGCTATGGGGTGCACATTTGGCTTGATACCGATACCCGCCAAGCCGGGGTCTGCCAACCGCTCTGGAATGCCGACCCAGCTCGCCTGTTCAACGGCAATGGCAGCGCCCCCTTCAGCTCAGGATTGGCCAGTCGAGACGAGTTTTTCGAGGTGGTGAGCAACGGCGAAGTGATGCGCCAATTGCGCAGCGAAACAGAAGCCCTCTGCAAAACCCGTGCGCCCAAGGCCACCTTCCAGTGGCGTGAGCCGCCCAAGCAAGCCGATCAAGTGGTGGTCGAGGAACTCCCGCCGCTTGGGGCCAGAGACCTCTGGCCTGACCCCAGCCAGCTGCGCAGCGATGAGCAGCAGATGCTGCAAAACGCGCCGCCAACTACCCCCTGAAGCTCTCCCAAACCACGGGCTCTGCCTCACGCCAATAGCGGCTGAAACGGCCCAAGCGGGGCGTGCGTGGCAGCTCCACAAACGGATCCCCATCGAGGATCCACAACGGCAGTTCGCGGTTGATCCGGGTGGCATAGCGATTCAATCGCGGGGCCACAGGCGCGCTGGTGACCACCCCGTCGGCCCCGTGGCGCTGGGCAAACGCCAACACCTCCTGCACCACATCGCCTTTGCGCAAGGTGAGTGGCAACTCCAGCGCGCATTCATACAGAAAGCCAAGACGCTTGCGACTGATGTTCTGCGCCCCAATCCAGGCCTGATCAAACACAAACAGGGCCGGGGCTTTGGGGTGGTCCTGCAGGGCGGGGTTGGCCGGGCCAAGGGCCTCCTCGTGAACCCAAACAATCGGATTGGTGAGATCCATCATCGTTTCCTCTTGCTTTTGCTCTTGCCGCGGGCGGGCACCGCTCGCACTGGTTGGCTGACAGCAAACAACTGCGACTCCAGGGCTTCGTAGCTGCCTTCTAAGGGGCAGCGATCGGCGCAACTGCAAGCTCGGCAGTAGCGGCCATTGCTGTAGCGCTCGAGGTTGTCGCGATTGAAGAAGTAGGGCTTGTGGCTGAAACAGCTGGCCACCCACTGCCAACTCAAGTGGTTGCTCGCGGGATCACCATCGAGCAGATGCTCGAGGAACCAATCGGCTCCAGCCCGCCAATGCACCCGGCGCCAGTGCACCACATAGGCGGCCAGCCACATGCGGGCGTGGTTGTGCAGCCAACCGGTCGTGACCAACTGCTCATGAAACCCGTCCATGCAGGCCAGCCCGGTGCAGCCATCGCACAAGTCCTGCGGTAATTCGCGGCTGTAGCTCGACGCCGGATGGCCGGTTTTGTACTCCTCTTGGTCTTCAGCAATGGCATCGCCGAGCTCAAGCCACATGCGCTGCCAAAAATCGCGCCAGCCCAATTCATTGATCAACTTGCCGCCCTCATCGCGGTGACGAATCCGCCGGAACACCGCATCACGCACCTCCGCCAGGCTCAACACCCCATGGCGGATGTAGGGCGAGAGGCCGGTGACCATTCCTTCCAAGTGGTTGCGGCTGCGGGCATAGCGGGCTGGGTCCACCTTGCTCAGCCGCATCTCCGCAGCTTTACGACCACCACGAATCGGGCTGAGCTGCCCTGAGGCCTCAGGAAATTCCTGCTGCAGCAGGCTGTTGAGCGCCTCCCGATTGGGCAATTGGCGCGGCAGATCACCAGGATCCAGAGAAGAAGAAGCAGCGGGCACCGGAGCGAGCTGGTCGACTAAACGCCGATCTTGGCGGGGCATGGGGGAGAATCGCGCGATTCCGCCCTGCAGGACCGCCCCGATGCTGCTCGATCTCACCGGCAAGAAGATCCTCGTTACCGGCATCGCCAATAACCGCTCCATCGCTTGGGGCATTGCCCAGCAACTCAAGGCCGCTGGCGCTGAGCTGGGCATCACCTACCTGCCCGATGACAAGGGCCGCTTTGAGGCCAAGGTGCGTGAACTCACCGAACCCCTAGCGCCCAGCCTGTTTCTGCCACTCAACGTGCAAGACCCCGCCCAGATGGAGGCGGTGTTCAACGAAATCAAGGAGAAGTGGGGCGTGCTGGATGGCCTGGTGCACTGCCTGGCCTTTGCCGGCAAAGAAGAATTGATTGGCGACTACAGCGCCACCACCGCCGCCGGATTTGCCCGGGCCCTGGAGATCAGCGCCTACTCCTTGGCGCCGCTCTGCGCCTACGCCAAGCCGCTCTTCAGCGAAAAAGCTGGCGTGATCACCCTCTCCTACCTGGGGGCCGAACGGGCGATCCCCAACTACAACGTCATGGGCGTGGCAAAGGCCGCCCTGGAAGCGTCCGTCCGTTATCTGGCCGCCGAACTGGGCCCTGAAAAGCAGGTGCGCGTCAACGCCATCAGCGCTGGCCCGATCCGCACCCTGGCGAGCTCCGCCATCGGCGGCATCCTCGACATGATCCACAACGTGGAAGAGAAAGCTCCGCTGCGCCGCACCGTGACCCAGATGGAAGTGGGCGGCACCGCCGCCTTCCTGCTGAGTGATCTGGCCAGTGGCATCTCCGGGCAAACCATCTATGTGGATGCCGGCTACTGCGTCAACGGCATGTGAGCCTGGACCGATCGCCCAGGCCTGTCAGCATGGGGTGAATGGCGATCGGGCATGGGCCGGCAAGGAAACATCCATCGCGTCACCGGAGAAACCGAGGTCCGTGTGGCCATCGGCCTGGATGGCAGTGGCCAATGCGAGGTGAGCACCGGCGTGCCCTTCCTCGATCACATGCTCCATCAACTGGCCAGCCATGGGCTGTTTGATCTGACGATCAGCGCCACTGGTGACACCCATATCGACGATCACCACACTAATGAGGATGTGGGCATTGCCTTGGGCCAAGCGCTCGGGCAAGCCCTTGCCGATCGCCGCGGCATCCACCGCTTTGGCCACTTTGTGGCCCCCCTCGATGAGGCCTTGGTGCAGGTGGCGCTCGACTGCTCCGGCCGGCCGCACGTGAGTTATTCCCTGGCCATCCCAGCGCAAAAAATTGGCAGCTACGACACCGAGCTGGTCAAAGAGTTCTTTGTTGCCGTGGCCAACAACGCTGGGCTGACCCTGCACATCCGCCAACTCGATGGGGTGAATTCACACCACATCGTTGAAGCCTGCTTCAAGGCCTTCGCCCGCGCGTTGCGCATGGCCACCGAAATCGATCCGCGCCGCGCCAGCGCAATTCCCAGCAGCAAAGGGGTGCTCGAGCAGGCCGGCACCACAGGTTGAGGCGTGCGCTGGTTCATCAAGCGGGAAACCTTTCGGCGGCCAGCTGCTGAGCTCAAACAGGCGATCGCAGCCCACAGGCGCTGGGTGGCGGACTGCCGCGAGCAGGGAATCGAGATCAGCAGCGGCTTTCTGGTCGATGGCGAGGGGAAGCCTGGCGGAGGGGGTTTGCTGCTGCTGCAAGCCAGCGACTACGACGCCGCGCTGGCCTTGATCCAGCAGGACCCGATGCTGCTCAGTGGTGGGGTGGAGTGGGAGCTGCAGGAATGGATCAGCAGCGTGGGGCAATTGGCCACCGACGCACCTTCACAGTCCTTCACGAGATGATGGGGGCCACCGCCGGCCCGACATGACCGCTGCCCCTGCAGCTCCGAGCTACACCCGCAGCGACTGGTCCAGTGCCTTTCGCAATGTGGGGCAAGAGCTCAGCGATGTGATGCTGGAGCCCACGCGCGGCCAGATCCCCGATGCGCTGGCCGGGGTGCTGTATCGCAATGGCCCTGGCCGGCTGGAACGTGGCGGCCAATGGCTGCATCACCCCTTTGATGGCGACGGCATGATCACTGCGCTGCAACTGGCCGGTGGCCGGCTGCAGCTGAGCAACCGCTTTGTGCGCACCGAAGGCTGGCTAGCCGAAGAAGCCGCCGGCAAGGTGCTCTACCGCGGCGTATTTGGCAGCCAAAAGCCTGGCGGGGTGATGGCCAATGCCTTTGATCTGCGCCTGAAAAACATTGCCAACACCGGTGTGGTGCGTTTAGGCGATGACCTGTTGGCCCTCTGGGAAGCCGCCGAACCCCATGCCCTCGATCCAGACAGCCTGGAAACCCGCGGCCTGAGCCGCCTCAACGGGGTGCTCAAGCCTGGTGAAGCCTTCAGCGCCCATCCCCGCTTTGATCCCGGCCACCACGGCGATCCGCGCATGGTGACCTTCGGCGTCAAAACCGGACCACGCAGCACGGTGCGGCTGATGGAATTCGCGGCCGACGGCAGCCTCCTGCATGACCGCCGCGACAGCTTCAACGGCTTTGCCTTCTTGCATGATTTCGCCATCACGCCCAACTGGGCTGTGTTCTGGCAAAACGCCATCAACTTCAATCCGCTGCCCTTTGTTTTCGGGCAAAAGGGTGCCGCCCAGTGCCTGGAATCCAACCCCAAAGGGCAGGCCAAGTTCTGGTTGGTTCCGCGCGATAGCGGCGCCTTCGCCGGCCAAAGCGCCAAGGTCATCGACGCGCCGGAAGGTTTTGTCTTCCATCACCTCAATGCCTGGGAAGAGGGCAGCACGGTGGTGCTCGAAAGCATCGTCTACGACGATTTCCCCTCGATCGGACCGGGGGTCGACTTCCGCGAAGTCGACTTTGAGCAGATCCCCGAAGGCCTGCTGGAGCGTTGCCGCATCGACACCGAAACGGCGACAGCTCAGCGGGAGCGGCTTAGCGAGCGCTGCTGCGAATTTGCGATGGTCAATCCCAACCGGGTGGGCCTCCAGGCTCGCTACAGCTGGATGGCCGTGGCCGAGCGCGAGCAGGGCAACGATCCGCTGCAAGCGATTCGCAAGCTGGATTTGGCCAGCGGCGAGAGCCGTGTGTGGAGCGCCGCCCCTCGGGGCTTCGTCAGTGAACCGGTGATGGTGGCCAACCCTGGCGGGACAGCCGAAGACGATGGCTGGGTGCTGTGTCTGGTCTGGAATGGGGGCCGCTGCGCCAGCGATCTGGTGATCCTTGATGCCAGCACACTCAACGAGCAGGCCGTCTTCGAGCTGCCCCTAGCGATTCCCCACGGCCTGCACGGCAGCTGGGTGCAGGCCAGCTGATTAGCCCTGCTGCCGCTGCCATTCCCGCCAAGCCAAGCGCGGTGCTGTCCACAGCGTGGTGAGCACCAGCGGGGTGACAGGAACCGCCGCAATCACGATGAAAGCCTGCAAGGCATTGATGCTGGTGCTGTCGCCCAGGCTGGTGCCAATGCGGAGCAGAACCAAGGTGAGGCTGCCGATCATCAGCGCCCAAAACAAGCGCAACACAGCAGGCGGCTGGCTCTGACCGCTGACCACCATCGCAGCGGCATAGCTCATCGAATCAGCGCTGGTGGCCATGAACAGCACCACCAGCAACAACCCGGCGGGAATCAACAACCAGGCCAGGGGCAACTGGGTGAGGATCGCCAGCAGAGCCGCAGCAGCACCGCTCTCCGCCAACGGTCCGGTGATGGAGCCTTGATTGGCCAGCTCCAGGTAGAGGCCGCTCCCCCCCAGCAAGGTGAACCAGATGTTGGTGACCAGCGGGCACAGAATCGCCACCGCCAGCACCAGCTCGCGCACGCTGCGCCCGCGGCTCACTTGCGCGGTGAACAGCCCCATCAGCGGGGCGTAGCCCAAAAACCAGCCCCAGTAGAAGACCGTCCAGCCATTGACCCAATTGCTGCTGCCGTCATTGGAAGCCAGCGCCATTTGGGGCAAACGGCTGAGGTACAGCCCAAACGAGCTGAAGAAGTGCTGAGCCAGCCACACCCCAGGGCCAAGCACCAACAACGCCGCACCCAAACCGAGGGTGAGCCAAACGTTGAGCTCCGAGAGCCATTTGATGCCCTTTTGGATGCCGCTCACCGTTGAGGTGGCAAACACTGCCGTCAGCAGCAGCACCACCAGCGACTGCAAACCAGCGCTATCGGCCAAGCCCGGCAACTGCCCCGCAGCATTGCTGAGCTGCAGGGAGAGGAAACCGAGGGGGCCGACGGTGCCGGCGATGGCCGCCACAACCGAGAGACCATCGCAGAGATGGCCGAGGGTCCCATCCACCCAACCGCGAGGCACCAGGGGGACCAGCAAACTGCGGGGCCGCAGGGGCTCACCGCGGCGCTCCAGCACCGAAAAGGTGATCGTGACCGTGGTGGCCACCAGCGCCCAGGCCAAAAAGCCCCAGTGCAAAAAGCTCACAGCGAGGGCTGGATCAACGGCGGCTTCGGTGCTGCCGCTCACCCCTTCGAAATAGGGGGCCGGGGATTGGAAATGGAACAGCGGTTCCGCGGCCGACCAAAACACACCGCCACCAGCCAGCAGCGTGCAGATCAGCACGGCGCACCAATCAAACAACTTGAGGCTTGGCTTGGCCTCGGCTCCGCCCAGCTTGAGCCTGCCAACTGGGCTAATGGCCAGAGCTGCTGCAATCAAGAACAGCAGCGCCACCATCCATTGCCAGGTGCTGCCCAGCCAATTGCTGATGATGGCCTTACCGCCTTCGGTGAAGGCGGTGGCCAACTTGAGATCCACCGCGGCCATCACCAAAAACACCAGCAGGGGACCAGCGCCCACCCACAGCGGCGGCTGCTTCAGCCAGTGACGATCAGATTCGGACGGCATCACGCTCTCGGCTCCAGCAGGACAGATCAACGGTGGGGGCCAAGCCCATGGCCAGACGGGCGAGGGAGGTGCCAATCAGAGGCGCGAACTTGAACGCCTGACCGGATCCGCCACTGAACAAACTCAGCCGCGGCGCCAGACGATCAAGGACGAAATTCACATCGGAAGCCATCGAATAGGGGCTGATCACCGTTTCAACGCGCTCCTGCACACCGCTGAGGTTGTTGAACAGGAAGTCATCGAGCAGCTGCACCAACCGCGGCGGAGGGTCCTTGCGCATGGCATTGGGTTCGGCCACCCGCAGCTCTTCGGGAGCCCAATCGATGCCGGCCTTGATCTTGGGGCGGCCGTCCTCGGTGCGGCTCAACGCCGGGAAGCCGTAATACAGGCCTCCGTCATCGCCGTGGGCCTGCTGGAAGCAAAACCACTGGGGATAGCGATCCGCCAGGGCAGGGTCAACGGTGTAGTGGGCCCAAAGCATGGGCCACACCTCCAGCTTGGGGGCCAAGCCATGGGGAGCGAGCAGAAGCTGGCTCCAAATACCGCAGGCCACCACCACCTGGTCAGCCTCGATCTGCTCACCGCTCTGCAGGCTGACCCGCCCTGAGCTGGGATCGACGGCCTGAACAGGGCAATGCTCGATCAGCTGGTGTCCTGCGGCGCGCGCTGTCCGCGTCCAGTGGGCAATCACCCGATCACTGCGAACAGCCCCGGCCGTGGGCTCAAACAAACCGCTGAAATCAGCCCTGGGCTTGAGCGGGAACCGCTCAGCAATCTGCTGAGCGGTCAGGGCTTCGTAGGGAATGCCCTGGTCATCCATCACCCGACGTGCACCCGGGATCGAACCTTCGATCGTCTCCTCATCCCAGCTTTCGCCGTAGAAGAGCAAGCCGTGGGTCTGGCGAAGGATTTCGCCTGAGCGCTGCTCCTCCTCGCGCCAGAGGCGGTTGGCCTCTTGGGCGAGCCGGCAAAGCACCGGATCGGAATACATCTCCCTGAACATGCGGGATTCGCCGAAACTGCTGGCTCCGGCGTGGGCCAGGGTTTTGGCCTCTAGCAACACAACATCATTGACCCCCTGCTGGGCCAGGGACGAGGCACAGCTGAGTCCGGCCATGCCACCGCCAATGATCACCACCGCAGCGCGGCTGGGAAGGGATTGGGTGCTCATGCGGGCAACACAAAACTGAGGCCAATGGGGTCCTGGCTACTGCCGGCAGCCACATGCATCAACGCTTCACCAACACTGAGGCCCCGATCCCGTTGGGCCAGGAAATCGCTGGCGCGATCGCGAACAGCCTGGCGAACAAAGGCATACACCTGCTCTGGACTGGCCTGTTTCCAAGCCTCCGGGGCAAAGCGCTCAATGGAGTCAGCGATCACCGCTCCGGCATTGACCAAGGGATCCGGCAACACCCGCACTCCCCGCAGCCGCATCTGCTCGGCCAAGTCCTGATCGGCAAAGGGTGCATTGGCCGCTGGGACCACCGACTTCACCTGCAAGGCAGCACTGATGTCAGCGGTTATCAGACCTGAAATCGAGCAAGGGAGCAGCAAGTCGAGCTCCTGGGTCCACCAGGCCGAGCCTGGATCCAAGGGGGTCGCCCCACTGATCTGGGCCCGAGCCGAGTCCATATCCACCGTGAAGACCTGCCAACCGCTGGCAATGAGGGCCTTTGCCACCGGTCCGCCAACGGCGCCGCAGCCATGCACCAACGCCCGACCAGCGGGCGCCTGATCCAAGCTGTCCTGAAGCACCGCTTCCACGGCACCAATCGTGCCGAACGCGGTGGCACTACTGGCATCGACGGGGCTGCCAACAGCGGCTAACACATGAGGCGTCAGAGCGGTCAGCCGCTCCATGTCCTCAAGGCTGGTATTGAGATCGCAGCCGGTGATCATCGCCCCACCGAGCGACTCCAGCAGCTCAGCGGTCACATTGATCAGCTCGTCTTTCACCGCTGCCGGATTGGCAGCGCGAGCCACCACTTTGCCGCCGGCAAAGCCTGTGCCGTATAAGGAATGCTTGTTGGTCATCAAGCTGGCCAAGCGATGGCCATCGGCTTTGCAGGTGGCGTCGCTGTCGTAGGAGAGCAGCCTCAGGCCGCCATTGGCCGGACGCTCAGCATCGGTGTTCTCGGCCACCACAAAAACCGAGAGGTGATCAGAGATGTGCTCCGCCAGCACGCGCACCTGTGGACTGCTGGAATCGGCACTCCTCATGGGGCCACCTTTTCCATCATTTGATGGTGCTCGACGTAATCGAGGCTCCATTCATCAGGAGCCGCAGCAATGCGTTTCTCCAGGCGCCCGTAGAGCTCATCAGCGGCGGCATCGCCAGCGGTTGACGCAAAGCTGTGGCGACTCCAGCTGCGGATGGTGGCCATCAAGCCAGAGGCGAAGGAGGCCGTATCACCGGTCTCCTTCCAGCGCCGGCGGTAGGGGCACTCCACATACACCGTGCGCTGATCAATGAGGCGCAGACCGTTGCGATAAGCCGCTGAAGTGCTGTCCTTCAGCGGAGCCATGAACTCATCGGGTGACTTGTAGAAGTTCATGACCGTGGCCGCGCGGTAGTGATCGGCGCTGATGCGACCTTCATCGGCCATCTCGCGCCAGATCTGATGCAACTGGTCGTGCACATTGCGGGTGCGGCCGCCGTTGTGACCCAAGTAGAGACCAGCCTCATCGCGGGAAAGGTTCACCGTCAGCAAACGGCCACCCACCTGCAGTTCCTTGGACCGCAGCTCCAGCAGGGCATTCCAGTCGCGCATGGCCTGCGCGGTGAAGCGGCTCAAGGCCTCAGCGTCACCGGAGGCCTGAACGTGGGTGTGTGCATCAAGGGCACCCGCCGACTGACTCAGCCAGTGCATAGCGGTGGCCGTAAAGCCAAAGCTGACCGAACCGGGCGCCATCAACGGCTCATAGAAGCTGCGGCAGCTCACCAGCACCGTTGGGCTGGGAGGGCGCGACAACTGGAGCGCCACATTGGCGGCCAGAGCAAGGTTGTCGTTGCTGGGCAGGTCGTTGCCCACCAGCGTGTAGTGGGCCTGGGGCTGGCGCTCGTGGAGGCGGTCCAACACGGAGTTCCACAGCCCAACGGCTGTGCCCCCATCGGCCGCGCCGTAATCAATCAAGGTGTAAGCGCTCTGCTGTGGCAGAGCATCAACGCAAGCTAAGGCCCAGTCCGAAGCGGCTTCGATGCAGCGCAATGCGCCTTCGGTCTGCGCGCTGTAACCCGTCGTCATGGCGATGGCCATGATGTCGTCAGCGGCAATTGCCAACCTAAAGATTGGTCCTCAATCCCGCCGCCGACTGTCTTGTTTTGTGATCAGCGCTACTGATCATTAAGAAGTTTGTGCAGCTCAGGCTTGAGCAGGGCAAAAGCGCGGCCGCGATGACCCACAGCTCGCTTTCGATCCGGCGACATTTCTGCAAAGGTCAACGCGGAGCCCTCAACTTCAAAAATGGGGTCGTAGCCAAAGCCTGAATCACCCCGCGGGGCCGTGGTGATCACACCCGCGCAGCAACCCTCCACTTCAAGCAGCACCTGCCCGGATGGATCGGCAAGGCAGAGCGCAGCGCGAAATTCGGCGCGCCGATCGTCCTGGTCCCCCAGCTCGCTCAAGAGCCGTGCAATCCGTTCTGGATCAGTGGCGGCGTAGCGAGCGGAATGCACCCCAGGAGCGCCCCCAAGAGCCATCACGCACAGACCGGAATCATCCGCCAAAGCCCATGCCCCACTCGCCGCGGCGACTGCTAGCGCTTTGAGCCGAGCATTCTCAGCAAAGGTGAGTCCTGTTTCCTCCACCTCCATCCCATCGGGTTGGGGCTGCAGCTCCAATGGCAGCTGCTGCAGGAGCTCCCGAAATTCGCTGACCTTGCCGGCATTACCGCTGGCAATCACCAGCGTTCGGCTGCGGCCATGAGGAATGCTCATGCTGCTTCTGCCAACTCTCTGGCCCAGGCCAAGACTTCGGCCACACGCTCAGCATTGGGGGCTTCGCAGTAGAGGCGAAGCAGTGGCTCGGTACCGGAAAACCGCAGCATCAGCCAGTGGCTGGGTCCCAACCGCAGCTTGACGCCATCAGTGCGAATCACCTCCTGCACCGCCATGCCAGCAACGCTGCTGGGCGGTGCGTCAGCCAACTGCTGCTCCAGGCGCTGGCGGCTGTCCATGCCGGCCAAACGCAAATCCAAGCGGTCGTAATGGCTGCCACCGCCGCAACGCTGCTGCAATGCCTCGAGGCGCGCACCCAAGGGCTGGCCGCCCTCCACCAAGGCCTCCAGCAGCAGCAGCGCTGCAAAAGCAGCATCACGCTCGGGCAAGTGCATGCCAAAGCCCACACCCCCCGATTCCTCACCACCCACCAGCACCTGGCCGCAGAGCATTTCGCTGGCGATGTATTTGAAACCAACAGGCTTTTCGACCACCTCACGGCCAAGGTCTTCAGCAACACGCCGCATCAAATCCGAACCGCTCACGGTCTTGATCACCTTGCCGGGCAGATTCCTAGCCCGGGCCAAATGATCAATGAGCAGCGGCATCAGCAATTGGGTACTGCAGTAACGCCCTTGCTCGTCGATGGCGGCAATGCGATCGCCATCGCCATCAAAAACAATGCCCACCGCAGGCTGACCAGCGGCTGTGCTGGCTTTCACCTGGGCAATCAACTCGCTGAGGTAAGGAGCAAGCGGCTCCGGTGGATGGCCGCCAAAGAGGGGATCCCGCTGCGAGCGGATTTCGCTCACCGCCTCCCCGAGCAGCGCCGGCAGACCACCAGCAGCTGAGCCATGCATCGGATCCACGATCACCTTGAGACCCAAGCTCTGCAGCCCATGGCGCAGCGCATTGGTGTCCATCGCACCGCGCAGGCCATGGAGGTACTCAGCCCAGCCGTCAAAGCATTCGGTCTCCCCGGGTTCGGGCACGGTGATTCCGCCGGCCTGTAGGCGCCGCTCAACGCGCTTGGTGAAATCGCCTTCCACCGAGCCGCCGAAGTGGCCCTTGATCTTGAGGCCAAGCCACTCGGGAGGGTTATGGCTGGCAGTGATCACCAGAGCGCCGAGGGCACGCCGCTCCACCACCACCCAGCTGCAGGCGGGGGTGGGCAATGGCTCTTGCGCCAACAGTGGTTCCAAGCCAACTCCGCGCACCGCTGCAGCAATGGCGGCTGCCAATTCCGGCGCCAAAAATCGGCGGTCGTAGCCAATCACGACGGTGCGGCTTTCGAGCTCCGGCGGGGCTGAATGGGCAAGCTCCGCGGCGGCAGCGGCTGCCACCGGCAACAGGCGCTCGATGGTGATGTCGACCCCGAGCACACCACGCCAACCATCGGTGCCAAAGGCGATGGCTGCAGGCTCCAAGTGCAGGGGTGAGGACGACATCAGTCAGCGCTGAGCTGATAGCAGTGTCCTGGATCGGGATCAATGAAGCGGGTGTGCGGGTGCCGGCCAGCCAGCTGCGCTTGCTCCTGATCACTGTTGGCTTTGGCCTGCAGCACCTGCTGCAACAGTCCGCTGTAGGCCACATCGCCGCCCGCCGTGCTGGCCAGCAGGTGGGCCGGTGTAAACCGCTCCAGCAGCTGCGGCACCACCGCACGACCCTTCACAAAAGCCCCTGCCACAGGCAGGCCTAAATCCATCACCGGTGTGATCACCGCCGTGAGGGGCTCGGCCGGCAAGGCCGGATCCAAGAAGCCATGGGGCTCGACATAGAGGCTTTCCCCTGAGCCACGCAGCAGATACCCGTTTTCCACCTGCGGCACCGGTGCACCAGCGGTGGCCTGAATCTCAAGCGAACCGCGCTGCAGGCGTTCGCCAGGACGCAGGGTTTCGCTCTGGGTGAAACCGAAGCGGCGAGCTTGCTGCACCGCTGCCGCAGATCCCACCACCGGCAGCGCCTTGGGCAAGCGCTCCAAGGTGGCGGGATGGGCATGGTCTGGCAGGCCCTGGGTCAGCAACAAACAATCGAGATCGCCTGGAATCGGCCACTCGCGGGGCAGAGTGCCTTCAAATAACCAGCCCGCCCCACCAAAGCGCAGTGGTCCCACCAACCAGGGATCCAGCAACAGGCGCTGGCCAGCGAGCTCAAGCAACCAGCCATTGGCGCCGAAATAGGTGAGCTGCATGGCGAGTGGCCCAGGCGGAGCACCCTTCTAGCTTGAATAGATGGTGCATCCGCTCAGTGACCGCTTGCTGCGCAGCTGGCTGCGTTGCCGGCGCAAAGCCTGGCTGGATCGCCATGGGGATCCAGCCGAGCGGCTTTGGAACCCGCACCGCGCTCTGCAGCTGGCCGATCGCGAGAAGCGCTTGCAGCAATGCATTGATCAGCCGCTCGAGCGCTGCACCGGCTTGGGGGCCCTGCAACGGGGCGAACCAGCGGTGCGTTTGTTGCTGCTGCGGCGCGACGGCATCTGCGGCCGGCCCACCTTGTTGCTGCGCAAACCGCAACCCAGCCAGCTGGGCACCTTCAGCTACCAGCCCGCACTGCTGCAACCGGGTCGCCACGGCACCCGGGAGCACCGCCTCACCCTGGCGCTCTGGGGCTGGCTGCTGGAGCCGGTGCAAGGCACTGCGGCCAGCCAGGGCTGGCTGATCAATCCCCGCGGACAACGCCAACGGCTCAATCTCCACAGCGGCCTCAACCACCAAATGCAAACCGCCTTGACGCGGCTGCAGCAGGACCTCAAACGCCGCAACCCGCCGCCACTGACCCACGACCGGCGCAAATGCACGCTCTGCAGCTGGCGCCGCAGCTGTGATGCGGTGGCCGAAGCACAAGGCGAACTGAGCACCGTGAGCGGCATTGGCGGCAAACGCCAGGAACTGCTGCAAGAGCTGGGAATCGCGGATCGCCAAGCCCTCGCAGATACCCCAGGCGACTGGTTGCTGCAACAGCTGGAGGAGCGCGGCATCCAACAACCGGAACTCGCCACCGAGCTGATTGCCCAAGCGATCGTTCAGCAGCGCGGCATCGCCGAGCCGCTAAAGGCGGACAACCCCGACCCCTTACCCGAGCTCCATGGGGCACCCGGAGTGTTGCTCTACGACATCGAATCAGATCCCGATGCTCGAGACGATTTCCTGCATGGCTTTCTGCCCTTAAGCCGCGGGGCCGATGGCCGCTTTGAAGACGCTGCCAGCGCCCCTTACCGGCCGATCCTGGCCTTGCGGGAGCACGGCGAAGATCGCCTCTGGCAGCGGCTGCAACGCCTGCTTGCCGCACACCCGGGCTGGCCGGTGCTGCACTACGGCGAAACCGAAGCGATCGCCTTAAAGCGGATGGCCGAGCGCCAAAACAGCGAACCACCTCAAGGCTTGGTGGATTTGCACCAGCGCGTTCGGCAGCACTGGCGGCTGCCCGTCGACAGCTACGGCCTCAAAGCCGTGGCCAGCTGGCGGGGCTTTCGCTGGAGCCAACCCACCGCAGAAGGGGCCCGCTGCGTGTTGTGGTGGCGCCAATGGCGTGAACGCCACCAGCGACACCAACTCGATCAAATCCTTCGCTACAACCGCGACGACTGCCTTGCCACCTGGGCGGTGGCTCAGTGGCTGTCGAACGCTGCCGCCTCTGGCAACGACAACTTCAGCCCAGCAAGCTCCGATTGATCCCAGCAGCGGCGATGCAAGAGCAGCAGCCCGCGGCCCCCTCGGACTGAGGTCACCAGAGCGCCGCGCTCCCCGCTGGTGGTGCGCAGCTGCTGACCTGGCTCCGGGGCATCCGCTCCATCAGCCACCACAAAACGCCGCAGTTGCTGCTTGAGGCCATCGCGTGAGTGCAGCTTGGCCAGGGTTTCCTGGCCCAAATAGCAGCCCTTCTCGAGGCTGACCCGCTGACGCAATCCCAGCTCAAATGGGTTGAACTCTTCGCGGAGTTCCGCACCTGGGGCGGGGATGCCCTGGTGGATCCGCAGCTGCTCCTGCTGCTCGAGGCTCAAGGCCGCCGCCGCCATCAGCGGTTCCGGCAAAGCCTCCCCTTCCGCCAGCAGCCAGTGCTGCCCGGGCAACGACCAACCAGCACCGCCAGGCTCCCCGCCGGGCTGCACCAGCCCATGCCAAAGCAGCGCTTGCGGCTCACCAAGGGCCACGCGATCAGCGGGAAACAACACCCGATCAAGAGACTGATGCACCTGAGCCGGTGAGCCAGCGGTGACGAGCAAATCGGCGCCATCGCTGAGCACCGCAACGGCCGCCAAGGCCACCAACCGGGCCGTGGGGGTAACGCAGCAGGTTTCGATCAGGCTGCCGGGGGCAGCCCCTTCAATGGCCTGGGTGGTTTGGCCGTGTAGCACCCGCAAACTGCCCTCACCGCGCAGGGGGATCCGGGCAACCGGAAGCGTGAAACGAAAGGGGGACGCCGGCAGCGCCCAAACGCCTGCACTCATGACTGAGCCGCCTGGCTGCGCTGATGCTCGGCCGCCACAGCGCTGAGCTGATAGAGAGCTTTGAGCTCCAGCCCTTCAGCGGCTAAAGCCGCCGCACCACCTTCCTCGCGATCAACAATCGCCACCACCCGCTCCAGTTCGTAGCCAGCAGCGCGCAGTTGCTTGACGGCCTTCAGCGCCGAGCCACCGCTGGTGACCACGTCTTCCAACAGCGTGATCCGCGCACCGGGCTCGGGCAGCGGACCCTCCAGCCAAGCGCCGGTGCCATGGCCTTTGGCTTCCTTGCGCACGATCAAGGCATCCAACTCGCGGCCACTGAGGGCGGCGGCATGGGCCACCCAGCTGACCATCGGATCCGCGCCGAGGGTGAGACCCGCCACGGCCGCCGCATTGGGCTCGACCAAGGCCAACAACTTGGGTGCCAGCAGCTGGGCGCCGCGGCCACTGAGGGTGACTGGCTTGCAGTTGACGTAGTGCTCGCTGCTGCGGCCGGAGGCCAGGGTGAACTGACCGCGCCGGTAGGCCCGCGAGGCCAGCAGTTCGAGAAGAGGATCGGCAGCGGTCATAAACTCTGGCGCGGAGGCTTCATCGTTTTTACCTTGAGCCCGGACTCCGATACGCCTCCATGGTCCGCCAAGCCCTCCTCAGCACCTGCGTTGCCTTGCTGGCCGCGCCGGCTGCCGCTGGCCCCATGGTCTGCACCACCACCTTCGAAGCCCCGCTCGGCAGCTACCCCGATGAGCAGCCTGGCCAACCCGTGGAGGTGACCCGCTGCGGCGCCATCGAAACCACATCCGAGTTGATCGACCGACGGGCCTTCTCCTACACAGCACCCTTCGCCCGTGGCATCGACATCACCCACCAGATCACTGACCTGCTGGGGATTTCGATGGGTGGCGGCGATGGCACCAAGGTGATGGGCTTCGGCTTCCCTGACCAAACCATCGTTTGGGATGGATCAGCGATTGAAAACACCTACCGCTCGCTGCTGGATGAACAGAGCAGCCCCCTGCCACGCCGGGTGGCGGACCTGGAGACCCCTTACGGCGGGAGCATGCGCAAGATCGAGCCGCTGATCGAGATTGAGCCCGTTCGCGGCCTGTGGTGACAGCTGGTTCACAATGGCTGTGCTGGCCGGGGGTCTAGCAATCTGGTGAATGCAGCGAACTCATAATTCGCCTTAGGCGAGTTCGATCCTCGCGACCCCCATTCCATGGCTCTCACCCTTTACGGCGGTGCCCGCACCCGCGCCTCCATGCCCCGCTGGTACATGGAGGAAAAGGGCATCGCTTACGACTGGCGCATGCTCGACATGCGTGCTGGCGAGCACAGCCGCGAGCCGTTTTTAAGCATCAACCCCTTCGGCAAGTTGCCGGCCCTGGTGCACGAAGACCCAGCTCTGCCAAGCGGCCGCCTGCAACTGTTCGAGAGCGGCGCGATCTTGCTCTATCTGGCGGAGCTCAGCGGTGAATGCGGCAGCAGTGCCGAGCGCAGCCTGGCGGCCCAATGGGTGCTGTTTGCCAACGCCACCTTGGCGACGGCGTTGTTTGTTCCCAGCAATCGAGAGAAGGAGTTTCCGCGGCTGATGGGCGTGCTCAACGGCCTCCTCGATGGCGGCAAGTCGCTGATGGGCGGCAGCTGGGGAGTGGCTGACTGCGCCGTGAACGCCTACCTGGCCTATCTGCCGATGTTTTTCCCCGATCTAGACCTCAGCCCCTATCCAGCCGTTCAGGCCAACATTGCCGCCACCCAGGCGCGGCCGGCCTACCGCAAGGTGATGGGACTGGCCTAACGCGGGCCCTGTGAATTGTTCAGTGAGGGATGGAAAACAAGTCGTTGCAGAATGGCAGCCCAAGCCCGGATGGATGCCCTCCCCGTCTGCCGATCGACGTCTTCAGCAGCTTTGGCGCCGCATGAAAGCAGGGGAACGCATTCGCCGGCGCTGGCCTGATCCTGCGGCAGCTGCGCCCGATTCGATGACGGCCGATCCGTTGGCGCCCCTGCTGCAGCATCTGCACCGCAGCTGGCACAGCGCCACCGGCGACTCATAATTCAGCCATTCGCCAGCTGGCATCCACAGAGTTCATGGGGCTTTCCCTGCGGTTGCTGACTCTGGTGTTGCTGTTGGCCTTGGTGGCCTTCTTTGCCGCCAGTGAATTTGCCTTGATGCGGCTGCGGCCCACCCGGGTGCAGGAACTGGCCGAGCGCGGCAATGCGGCGGCACTAGCGATTGCACGCCTGCAGCGGCATCTGCGCCGGGCTTTGCTGGCCACTCAACTGGGCTTGAGCCTGGCCCTATTGGCCCTCGGCTGGGGCAGCCACAGCCTGCTCACCCTGCTGCATGGGCCCACACCTCCGGCCTGGCTGCAGCTGGTGGTGTTTGCGCTGCTCGCCCTGCTGGCCACCCTGCTGGGCGGATTGCTGCCCAAAGCCTGGGTGCTCGATGACCCGGAGAACGCAGCGCTGCGGCTTGGCCCCCTGCTCGAATCGGTCAACCAAGCCCTAGCCCCGCTGCTGAGCGCGATTGAGGCCGTAGCCAACGTGCTGCTACGCGCCTTTGGACTACCGCTGCAATGGGACCGGCTGGTGCCATCGCTCTCAGCCAGTGAGCTCGAAAGCTTGATCGAGAACGACGCCGTCATTGGCCTGGAGCCGGATGAGCGCAACATCCTTGAGGGGGTGTTCTCCCTGAGGGACACCCAGGTGCGCGAGGTGATGGTGCCCCGCTCCGGGATGGTGACCTTGCCGCTGGAGGCCTGCCTCAGCGACCTGATGGAGGCGGTGGTCTCCACCCGCCATGCCCGCTTCCCGGTGATTGGCGAATCACTCGATGATGTCCGCGGCCTACTGGATCTCCGCCTGCTGGCCGCACCGCTCGTCCGTGGTGAACTAACCCTCGACTCTCCCTTGAGCCCGTACATCTGCCCGGTGGCCCGGATTCAAGAGAGTGCCTCCCTGGCCGATCTGCTGCCCCAAATCCGCAGCGGGGAACCTGTACTGGTGGTGGTGGATGAACACGGCGGCACCGAAGGGCTGGTGACCATCGCTGATCTCACCAGCGAAATCGTGGGCGATGAATTGGAAGATGACGGCGACGAGGCCGATCTGATTCCGCTGGGCGGCAACTGCTGGCGCGTGGCCGGTGATCTGGAGATTTTTGAGCTCAATCGCCAACTGGGGCTCAAGCTGCCGGAATCCGATGAACACCACACCCTGGCTGGGTTTCTGCTCGAGCGACTGCAGCACATCCCCGCCGCTGGCGAGGCCCTCAACTGGGAGGGTGACCAATTCACGGTGCTGACGATGGACGGGCCCCGCATCGAGGACGTGAAGATCTGCCTCGGAGAACGCAGCAATGCGTTGATAATGAGCCCCCAGCAGGACTAGTCCCCTGCCTGCAACACCGCCCAGCTCACCAGGATGAAACCAGTCAAGGTGGGCGTGATCGGCATCGGCAACATGGGCTGGAATCACGCCCGTGTGCTGAGCCTGTTGCGCGATGCCGAGCTGGTGGGCGTTGCTGACCCCGATTCCGCCCGCGGCGCCTTAGCCACCGAACAGTTCGGTTGCCGCTGGTTTGCTGACTACAACGACCTCATCGAGGAAGTGGAAGCGGTTTGCATTGCCGTGCCGACCCTGCTGCACCACCCGGTGGGCATGGCCTGCCTCAAGGCCGGCGTGCATGTGCTGATCGAAAAGCCGATCGCGGCCAATGAGCAGGAAGCCGGAGAATTGATCGCCGCAGCGGAGCAGGCTGGCCGCTTGCTGCAAGTGGGCCACATCGAGCGCTTCAACCCGGCCTTTCGGGAGCTGCTCAACGTGGTGGCCAATGAAGAAGTGGTGGTGCTAGAAGGCCGGCGCCACAGCCCCCATGCCGATCGCGCCAACGATGTGTCGGTGGTGCTGGATCTGATGATCCACGACATCGACTTGGCGCTGGAACTGTCAGGAGCTCCCGTGGTGGGATTCGCCGCGGCTGGTGGCCGCAGCAGCGACGGCCCCATCGACTACGTCACCGCCACGTTGAACTTCGCCAATGGCGTTGCCGCCAGCCTCACCGCCAGCAAGATGAGCCACCGCAAGGAGCGCTGCCTCACGGCCCACTGCCGCGACAGCCTGGTGGAGGCGGACTTCCTCAACCGCAACTTGCGCATCCACAGGCGCGCCCATGAGTCCTATTCCGCCACCCGGGGGGAACTGCTCTATCGCCACGACGGTTTCATCGAAGAGGTGAGCATCTCCCCCACCGAACCGCTCTATGCCGAACTCGAGCATTTTCTGCAGTGCGTGCGTGGTGCGGCCAAACCAGCCGTTGATGGTCTGCAAGCGTCCCGGGCTCTACGGCTGGCCGACCTGATTGAGCAGGCGGTTGAGCAGCCGCAGCAGAGCTTGCTGCAGCTCGATACACCGCTCTAGGCCGCAATCGCGCTGTCCACCAATTGGTGCAAGGCCCCCACGCAAAGCTCACGGCAGCGGGTTGGTGAGGCCCGGTAGAAGCCGTCCCAAGCAGCGGCCTTGTGGGAGCCGTAGTCGCTGAGCCGGTGGCTGGGGTCCTGCTCCAACCAACCCAGCCGCACGGCATGGCCAATCACCACATCCAAAGCGATGTGGTCGTCAAAGCAGACATCGGGGTTGGCCTCAAAAAAGGCCATCAACGACAACAGCGCTTCGATCGAGAGTTGGCGGTACTCCGGCGCTTCGATCTTGCTGAGCAGGTGCTCCACCAACACCGCAAAGTTCTGCTCATCGGGCGTTTTCTCAGCCAACAAGGCGCTGTCCAAACGATTGCGGCGCTCCAACTTGTCGCCAATCAATAGCCCGCGGCAGTGCTGCAGCAGCCCCCACACACCGGGATAAAAATTGCGCGGCACCCACTGAAGGGCCCCGCGGCGCACCCGGTGCTGCAGCCAGCAGCCCCCGGTGGGTTTCTCCGCCACTGGCGCAGGTGCTTGCCACAGCGCTTTGCCGCGCAGATGCAGCTGTTCGCAGCGCTGTAAGGCTGCTCGAGCCCGGGTGAGATCCGCCAGCACCACCCCCACACGCCGGAAAATGCCGTGAGGAGGCAAAGCGCACAGCGCTTCAAACGCTTCGGCTGAACCGAGCTTGCGCTCGGTGGCTAATTCGCTGGTGAGCAGCAGCAGCAGTTGCCCGAGCTGGAAGGTCAAGGTGCCCTGAAGCAGAGCCGGACGCTGGCGGGCCAAACCCTCGAGGGCCAGCAGCAACTCCTGCTGCAGGATCGTCTCGCGACTGTCTTCGCCGCTGAATTGACGCATCCGCTGGGCGATGGCAGCGCTATCGAGGGGCTCACTGATGCGCGAGCGACTGGTGTAGTTGCGGCCCACCACCAGTTGGCGGTTGCGAGCGAGCAAATCATCGAGCGCATCTTCGAGATGGGGGTGCACCAACCCCAGCAACCCAGCGCAGCGGCGCACCGGCTCCCAATCACCAGCCTCCAGGCTGCGCCGATAGACAGCCTCCACCATCTGGGTCACCGGCACTGGCAAGGCCTGATCAGGCGCCTGCAACTGGGCTGAAGCACCCAAGCGCAACTGCAACTGCTCCAGCAATTCCGCCTGCTCCCGCAGGGAGGTGCTGCCCCACAGCTGGGCGGCCAAATCGAGGGGCGTGGTGGATTCCAGCTCCAGCTCCTGCTCGCGGTCGACCGTGAGCGAGCGGTGACCGCTGGCTTGGGCGAGTTGCAGCGGAACCGCCGGCAGCGGGACAGCTGGGGGGAGAGCTGGTAGCGCCACCGCCTCACAGGCCGCCGCTGAGATGTGATCAGCCAAGGTGCCCAACTGCACCTCCACACCCCCAAACGATCCAGAGGCCAACGTGCGGGCCAGCTCCAACACCTGCTCACGGCGGCGCGCAAAAGGGGCCGCAGCGATCGGCACCAACAGCAGCGGCTCACCATCGGCCAGCCAATGGCGTTGCAGCAGCCGCAGCTCCCCCAACAGGGCATCGGCCAGCTGCTCGGGGTCATCGGCCAGATAGAAGGTGCTCTCCTCGAGCACAGGGGGCAAGAACGCTGTCAGCTGCTCGCCGCAGCGGTAGAGCCGGGCCACCGCCAAGGTGGCCGTCGCCCCTTCCGGTGGACCGCTGAGCCCCAAGCTCTCGCAACGCCCCAACAGGGCCAAGGCCTGGGCCAGCCGATGCGATGACTCAATGCCCACATCGCCATCGCCTGGGGTGACGATCGGCAGACCTTCACGACTCAAGCCAGCCGCCACCGCGGCATCGCCAGGCACCAGCGCCAGCCTCACCCGTTGGCAGCCAGGACGGCTCGGTAAACGCCGGCCGCAGGGATCCAACTCCTGCGGCGTGATCCAGCGGCCGATCAGCAGCTGACCCAGCAACCACAGGCTCTGACTCCAGAGCAAGGGCACGTTGTCGTTGGGCTCACGCGGCTGGCTGCCGGGCGTTTGGCGCTCAGCCGCCACCGCCGACGCCGGCACCCGATACAGCTCAGGCAGCAACAAATCCTCGCCGCGCTGAACGGCCAGTTGCTGCAGCCGCTGATCCAAGTCTTCGGCCTGCTGCCAACGCTCCTCCATGCAGGCGGTCACCAACTCAAAGGCCAAAAACAGGGGCCATTGGCATTCGATGCCTTCAAAGCAAGCCAGCTCTTCGGGCTCGTAATGCAGCCGCGTGCTGTCCTCCACCACGGTCTGATGGCCATCGCGTCGGAAGCGGCTGTAGCCGTAGCGGCCGCCTAGCTCCCGGTGGATGGAGGCTTGGGTGCGGGCGCGCAACTCCTCACCCTCAACCCCCCAAGAGGGATAGCCAATCACCGCCAGGCAACCGCTATCGACCTCTTTGCTGGCTGATTCCCGCGGCAGCAGTGCCTCCAAGGCGCGCCTGAGGCGGAGCACCGCATCGGGCGGCACCCACAGGGTGTGGCGGCCATCGCCATGGGGGCCGAAGGGATCCAAGCCGCTGCTGGCCTCCAGGGACGCTTTCACCAAGCCAATCGAACTGGCATTGCGCTCAGGGGCTCCATTGTTTCCCTTGTCGCCGCGCTCCCAGATGCCGTAGTCCGCCACCCGGTAGGCGCGACAGAGGTAATAGATCAGGTTTTGCACAAAGGCGGCCTGGGCGGCATTGGCCACCACCACCAGGCCTGAGCGCGTTAGCTGCGCAAGCTGCAGGACAAACAGGGACGTGGCATCGAGTTGCAGGTGGCCCCAGGCGTTATCAGCCACCACCGGCTGGCCGGTCTCGGTGTCGTACTTGGCATGGAGGGCATCCAGCAGCTCCTGGCTCGCCTTGAAGCGTTCGACCTTGGCCGCCTGAGCCATCATCGAGCGCATCAAACCGCGCATGAGCGCCAACACGCTCTGCTCCAGCGCATAGACGCGCGCAGGCCGTTGCCCTTGACGCCGCCAGGCCAGCGCCAGACCCCAGATCGCCTGAACGGTGTACACGTTGTCGCGCACCCAGGCATCGCCGTAGTTGCCATGCACCGTGTTGGCGGTGCTGGCCGGCATCAGGCCCGTGATCGGGTGCTGCCTGGCCAGGAAGACGCGGTCCACCTGGGCATCGAGGCGTTCCAGTTGTTCCAGTGCCGGGCCAGCACTGGTCTGCGTTGTCAGGCTGGTCATCATCAATCAGATTCTCTCGCGTCAGCGGCTCTGCCCATGTCCCCAGCCCCTAGTCCCTGTGACCGCCAGCAGGTGCTCGGGATGCCGGTGGACGCCTGCCCCGATGTGCTGGCAGCGGCTGTGGAGCTGCACCGCAGCGGTGGCGGGCAACTGGTCACCCTCAATGCCGAGATGACGATGACGGCGCTGGCCCAGCCAGAGCTCGGGCAGGCGATTCGGGCCGCTGACCTCGTGATTCCCGATGGTGCAGGCGTGGTTTGGGCCTTGCGGCGCCAGGGCATTCGGGTGCGCCGCAGCCCTGGCATCGAACTGGCCCATGACCTGCTCGCCCATGCCGCCCAACACCACTGGCGCGTCGCCCTGGTGGGGGCGAGCCCGGCTGTGATGGAGCAGCTCACTCAGCAGCTCCCCCAACAGCACCCTGGCCTGCAGCTGGTCATGGCCGTGCATGGCTTTCAAGCACCCGAGGCATGGCCTGGGCTGGAACAGCAACTGCTGTCCCTCAAGCCTGATCTGGTGCTAGCGGCGTTGGGGGTGCCGCGGCAGGAAACCTGGATCCAACGTCTGCATCACCACCAAGCAGGTCTATGGATGGGCGTTGGCGGCAGTTTTGATGTGTGGTCAGGGCAAAAGAAAAGGGCCCCCCAATGGATGGGAGCCCTTCAAATTGAATGGTTGTACCGATTGCTTCAGGAACCGAGCCGCTGGCGCCGCATGCTGGCCTTGCCGCAGTTTGCCTGGGCTGTAATCAGCGGAAACCCACCGAGGCCTGCCACACAAAGGCCAGAAGCAGGAAAAAGACCGGGATAAGCGGAAGGATGTCCACGAGTGGGCCAAAGGCGCGGTAAGCCTCGGGAAGCTGGGCCAACAGAGGCAGTGCAGCGTTCACCATCGTGGTCGAAAACCAAGCAGTCGCTGGACGTTACCACGTGTGGAACGCCGGTGAGTTCAGCTCCCAAGGAGCGAAATGCTCTGAAAAACAACCCTCCTCAATGGCTTGGGCCATCGATTTGGTGTAGCGGATCAACTGCGTGAGGTTGTGCAGGCTCAGCAGCGTCAACCCGAGGATTTCATCGCTCTTGATCAAGTGATGCAGATAAGCCCGGCTGTGCTGTTGGCAGCAGGCGCAGGGGCAACTGGGATCCAGGGGGGTGTGATCCTCCCGGAAGCGCGCGTTTTTGAGATTCCAGCGCTCACCATTCACCAACGCCGCACCATGGCGACCCAGGCGCGTTGGCAGCACGCAGTCAAATAGATCCACCCCATGGGCCACGGCCTGTGCCATCTCCGGCAGGGTGCCCACCCCCATCAGATAGCGGGGCTTGTGTTCCGGCAGCAGCGGTGTGCACCAGCGCACCACCTCATGCATCGCCGCCGCGGGCTCCCCCACACTGACCCCGCCAATGGCACATCCCGGCAGATCAAAGCTGGCGATCACCCGGGCCGATTCCTCGCGCAGGTCTTGGAAGACACCCCCTTGCACGATTCCAAACAGCGCCTGATCCGGGCGCTGATGGGCCGTGACACAGCGCTCTAACCAGCGGTGCGTGCGGTCGCAGGCCTCCCGCACATCCTCATGACTGGCGGGATAGGGAGGGCACTGATCAAAGGCCATGGCCACATCAGCCCCAAGCTGCTCTTGGATCGCCATCGAGCGCTCTGGGGTGAGCTCAACCACCGAGCCATCGCGCGGGGACTGGAAGGTGACACCGCGCTCTTTGATCGCATTGAGGCTCGCCAGGCTGAACACCTGGAACCCGCCGGAGTCGGTGAGCATCGGCCCAGGCCAACCCATAAAACGGTGCAGCCCGCCAGCGGCCGCCACGATCGACTCCCCCGGTTGCAGATGCAGATGGAAGGTGTTGGAGAGCACCATCTGCGCGTCGGTGCTGCGCAGTTGCTCAGCACTAATGCCCTTCACCGTGGCCGCGGTGCCCACCGGCATGAAGCGTGGGGTCTCCACCACGCCATGGGGGGTGTGAAAGCGACCCGTGCGGGCCTGGGTGTGTGGGCAGCGATGCAGCAGCTCGAATTGGAACGGAGCAGCAGTGCTCAACACCCACAGACAGCGCAACTCTCACCCTATGGCGAGGCGCAGGATGGAGGCAGCACCCAACCGCTGATGCTCAGGTGGTGGCCGGATCTGGCCGGAAGCTGGATCTTCTACACAACGCTCCCGCTCTGGCCGGGGGTGACCCCGCGCTTTGAGCGGATTGCCCGGTTTGCTCCGGTGATTGGCGTCTTCATTGGTGGCGCCCAAGCTGGCCTCTGGCTGCTGGGCCGCGAACTGGGGCTGCCCAGCGCCAGCTGCGCCCTACTGGTGCTGGCCCTGGGGCTTTGGCTCACCGGCGGCTTGCACCTCGATGGGGTGATGGATACCGGAGATGGCTTGGCCGCCGGCCCCCGCTGCCTAGCGGCCATGGCCGACAGCCGCATCGGCGCCAGCGGCTTGGTGGCTGGCCTGATGGTGCTGCTGCTCAAGTTGGGTGCCCTGCTGGCCCTCGCGGCCTTGGCACCCACCCTGTTGATCTGGAGTGCGGTGTGGGGCCGCATTGCACCACTGCTGGCCATCGCCTGGTTCCCCTATCTCAGGGCCGAAGGCAGTGGTGGCTTCCACCGGCTCCAGCGTCAACCCCTGCTGCAAGAACTGCTGCCGGCAGCGGCTGTGCTGGGGCTGCTGATAGGACTCAGCCTCAGCCCCCCCGGCACGCGCACGGTGCTGGCTGGGGTTTGCGGTGTGATCCCAACGCTGCTGGTGCCTCGGCTGCTGGGCCAACGCCTGGGAGGACACACCGGCGATAGCTACGGCGCCTGCGTGGAATGGACCGAAGCCTGCACGCTGTGGAGCGGCTGGCTGATGCTGCGTCTGCTCAGCTGAGCGGCAGCGTCAACACAAACGCGTTCCCCGCAGCCGCCAAACCAGGCGCTAAAGCACTGGCAGGACAGTGCAGCTGCAGACTGCCGCCGCTGGCTTCGGCTTGATCGCGAGCCAAGGCCAAACCCAACCCCGTGCCGCTGAGCTTGGCGCCATGGCGGCCGCGCTCACCGCGCTGAAAGATCCGTTCACGCTCATCAAGGTCGATCAAGGGACCGCTGTCCCAAACCGCCAATTGCAGTTGATCGGGCCCCGAGGCGATCCACAGCCCCAAATCACCACCTGGATCGCTGTAGCGAAAGGCGTTTTCCAGCAAATTGGCCAAAATTTCACCCACCGTGGCCGCCGGCACTGAAACCTCCGGCACAGGTCCTGGGGGATGCCAACGCCGGCCTTGAAGCTTGGCCGTTGCGGCGGCGCGAGCCAGCAGAGGCTCCAAACAATCACTGAGCAAACGCGGCTGCTCTGGCGCCAACACCGGTGGCAGCAGCAGAGGCGCCTCGCTGCCGCTGGCCTGGGGCAACACCAAGCCGGCCTCCGAGCTGCTCAAGGCATCGAGATAACCCGCCAACGACTGCTGCTCATCAAGGAGATGCTCCACCAGTTCGCGGCGTTCATCACTGGCTTCAACCCGGCGCAGCAACAGCTGCGTGAAGGTGCGAAGGGCTGCCAAAGGGTTGCGCATCTGATGCACCAGCAGATCGCGCTGACGCCGCTCCCGTTGCAACTCGCCTTGCCAGCGCTGCTGCTCCAGGTCCAACAGCAAGGCCTGAGCCAACACCTGGGCAGCACTATGCAACCGCTGATTGAGCGGCTCAGGCCACTGCCCAAGCGCGCTATCCACCCGCAGCGCACCAATCACGGCGGCCTCCTGCCGCAACGGCAGCCAGCGGCGCGATTGCCGGGGGGTTAATAACGGTGCCGCCTCAGCGGCGGGCTCCAAACGGGTGGCCGTTCGCGGCCAGGCCTGCACCAATTGCAGCTGCAGCTCACCGTCTGCCGCTGGCATGGCCACGTACACACCGAGGCCCACCAGCTCTTGACAATCACAGAACTGGTCAAGCTGCTGAGCGACCAGCTGGCGAAAGCGCTCAGAAATCATGGCGCCACAGGGCTGCTAGGGCCTGGACAGGGCAACCACGAGGGACTTGCCAAATTCGGAGAAAGTCTTAAGATTGTATCTACGACCACTACTTCCCAGTCCCGGATCACTGGTGCTGAGGAACAGGTCCCATCACACACCGGTACTTTTCTGGCGTTTCCTTGCCGGAAAGGTTACAGCAGAGGTTGTTCGTACCCCTGCGTCCTTCCCATAGCCGAATGGTGAAGACCGGTGGGGCCATCCCAGCCATGGATCTTTCCCGATCCCAGTTCCGGTCGACAGACGTATGGGCGCTGCAGGTTTACCTGCGCCTTTAAGAGCCGGCTCCGGTGTCGTTTTGCGACTCCGGTCGACTTGTTTTGTCCGATCCACAGCCCACCCCGTAAGGGGTTCTTTCCATGTCGAAAAAGCGCAAGCGCATCAGCCGTCGTCGTCTAGCTGGTCAACGCGTTCTGGCCCACGTTCCAACCCACAACCTCGATACCGGCGAGCACAAGCCCGTGACCGCCGCCCGTCGCTACATCGCCAAATCCAATCTGGTGCCGCCGGCTCTGGTGAATGTGCGCCGCAACGAGCACACCACCGACCGCTTCTTCTGGGGCGAGAAAGGTCTGTTCAGCGCTCAATACGCCGAAGAAAACCACTTCCTCTTCCCGTCCCTGCGCACGATCGTTGATTCCGTGGGCGAAGACACCATCTTTGCTGGCCTGGAAGCCACCTCCGACGACTGGGAGGAGATGGAGGAGTACGAGTACGCCTTCGTTTAAGCCACTGGCTTAAAGGGCCGCCAAAAATTGGGCGGCCCGCTCCACGGCGTCAATCGGAATCGTGTGGCCGCCTGTGAAGGTCAACACCTCCACCTGGCCGCCCACGCGAGCAATTTCAGTGGCAAGTGCGGCTTGAGCCGCCACTGGCACCACGACATCCTCTGAACCGTGCATCAAGAGCGTTGGAGCCTGGGGCGCTTGCGTCAGGCTCCAATGGGGATGGGGATAACCACTACAAGCAATCACACCGGCGAGGGGCCTGCTGAGTCCCACCTCAATGGCCATGGCGGCTCCCTGAGAAAACCCAAACAGCACCACGGGTTCTGAGCCAGCCGCCAACAATTCGCCATCCAGCCTGGCCGCCAAATCCTGCACAGCCTGCGGATGCTGCGGCCAGCCTGGGGTGTTGAGGTCGTACCACTGCCTCGCCCCACCACCGGCTGGATGGGGATCAGGCGCGTCCCACGACTGCACCTGCATCGCTGCGGATCCAGGGGGCAACTGAGCCTGCAAGGCCCCGCCTAAGGGCAGCAGGTCAGCGGCATTGGCCCCCCAGCCGTGCAGAAAGATCAAGCGCATCAACCAGCAACAGCGTCAGGACCACCCCATACCATCAGAGATTGGCTGTCCCTGCGATCTCCATGGCCCGTCTGGCTCTGCTGAGTGTGTCGAACAAAGAGGGGATTGAACCTCTGGCCCGGGCCCTGGTGGAACGCCATGGTTTCCAGCTGCTCTCCAGCGGCGGCACCGCGAAATGTCTGGCGGATGCAGGGCTGCCTGTCACCAAGGTGGCAGAGCACACCGGTGCCCCAGAAATCCTGGGGGGTCGCGTCAAAACCCTGCACCCGCGCATCCATGGCGGCATCTTGGGCCGCCCCAGCGACGCGGCCGACCAGGCCGACATGGAGGCCCAGAACATCCCCGCGATCGAGCTGGTGGTGGTGAATCTTTACCCGTTTGAAGCCACCATCGCCAAGGCCGATGTGAGCTGGGATGAGGCCATCGAGAAGATCGACATCGGCGGACCGGCCATGGTGCGGGCTGCCGCCAAAAACCATGCCCACGTCAGCGTTTTAACCAGCCCGACCCAATACGAGCGACTGCTTGGTGCTCTCGACGCCGGGCCCATCCCTGCCGAGCTGCGGCGTCAGCTCGCACTGGAAGCCTTCCAGCACACCGCCGCCTACGACAGCGCCATCAGCACTTGGCTGGGCACCCAGTTGGAAGCCAATGCCCCAAGCCCCCACACCTTGGCGGTGACGCTGCCGCAGCGGCAAACCTTGCGCTACGGAGAAAACCCCCATCAAGCGGCGGCTTGGTACAGCAGCTCAGCGGGATGGGGCGGTGCCCAGCAACTGCAGGGCAAAGAGCTCAGCTACAACAACCTGCTCGATCTCGATGCGGCCCAAGCCACGGTGGAGCGCTTCCCCGCCAGCGAAGGGGCAGCCGCTGTGGTGATCAAACACACCAACCCCTGCGGCGTCGCCACAGGGCGCGATGCCAGCGATGCCCTGGCCAGGGCCATTGCCGCTGATCCCGTCTCAGCCTTCGGCGGCATCGTGGCCCTCAATCAACCCCTCGACGGGGCGGCCTGCGCCAGCCTGCAGGGCCTCTTCCTCGAATGCATCGTGGCGCCGGAGATCAGCGCCGAAGCACGCGAGATCCTCTCCAGCAAAAGCAATCTGCGGCTGCTGGAACTGCCAGCAGCGGCCTCAGCAGCAGCCACCCGGCAGCAATTGCGCTCGGTCTTAGGCGGCGTGCTGCTGCAAGAACGCGATCAGATCAGCGACGACGACAGCGCCTGGCAGGTGGTGAGCCAACGCCAACCCGATGCCGAAGAGATGGCTGATCTGCGCTTTGCTTGGCGTGTGGTGCGCCATGTGCGCTCCAACGCGATCGTGGTGGCCAAAGCCGGGCAAAGCCTGGGCGTTGGCGCCGGTCAAATGAATCGTGTGGGTTCAGCAGGCATTGCCCTCGATGCCGCCGGTGATCAAGCCCGTGGCGCCGTTCTCGCCAGCGATGGCTTCTTCCCCTTCGATGACACCGTCAAGCTGGCCGCTGAGCGGGGCATCCGCGCGGTGATCCAACCCGGAGGCAGCAAGCGCGACAGCGACTCGATTGCCGCCTGTGATGCCGCTGGGCTGGTGATGGTGACCACGGGCCGTCGCCATTTCCTGCACTGAAGCGGAATCAGGCGACCCAGTAGCGTCGCTCCCATCGCACGCTGAGCCGATGCCCGAGGCCCTGCTTTTCAATCTGAACTTCCTGCATCCTCTGCTGATGTGGGGTCTGCTGGCCGGTTCTGGCTACGCCCTGTTCCTTGGCATCAAAGCCAAGAAAACCCGCACCGCCTCCGCGGAAGATCGCAAGGAGCTGATCAAAGGCAAATTTGCCCAGCGCCACTACCTGATCGGCAGCGGTGTGCTGGCGGTGATGGTGCTCGGCACCTTGGGTGGCATGGCTGTCACTTACCTGAATAACGGCAAACTATTTGTCAGCCCGCACCTGCTGGTGGGCTTGGGCATGACGGGGCTGATTGCCTTGGCGGCGTCCCTCTCTCCGCTAATGCAGCGCGGCAATCTGATCGCCCGCAAAGCCCACGTGGGACTGAACATGCTGGTGATGACCCTGTTCCTGTGGCAGGCCGTCAGCGGCCTGCAGATCCTCAACAAGATCTGGACGAACCGCTGAGGCTCAGAACAGAGCCCGGCGGCGCGGCGGGCAGGCCAGCCCGGCATGGGCATGGAAGTCTTCTTGCACCTTCCAGGTCAAGCGACGTGAGATCTGGCGGACGATCTGCCGCAGGAGGTGATCGCCACTGGACTGGACCAGGGCCTCAGGCAGCACACCAATAAAAGCGGGCAAACGAATGCCAACGGAAAGATCCAACTCCCATTGCACCAGGGTGTGTTGTTCCTGGGGGCAGAGCTTGAGGCTGGCTTGAAAATCAACGTTGTAGCCCTCATCGACAGGCAGGGCGGGAGCCAACGTCTCGATGCGATAGACCCCTTGTTGCTGGGGCAGGAGCACCAAATCGATCTTGGGCTCGACTTCAAAACCAAAGTTGCCGAACTTCCCGAGCTGCAGCCGATAAGCGTTCACATCAAGGGGCTGCACCGTCATCGGTGCGGCACAACGGGTGAACCACTCTTGATGCGCATCGAGGTAGTCCGACACCGATGCCACAGGAGCCAGCATCTCCATCACATCGGAGAACTGGCTGCTGTAAGTCCGTAGGCAGGCCTCATCCACGCGGGGTTGAGACCTCTTGCTTTGGCGCCAAGAAAACGTGGCCGTCATCCAGCTGAATAGGACCCATCACAGCCCAATGTAACGGAGCATTAAGCAATCTCAGCGGCAATTTGCCCAGCTTCTGCTAATTGCAGCAGGCGGTCGATCACCCCCTCCACCACACGATCGGGCGTGGAGGCTCCGGAGGTGATGCCAATGCGCAGATCACCCTCGGGCAAGAACGGCTCGAGGCGCTCGAGATCCTGACCGAGGGGTTTGTGTTCCACTGCGTTGCCGGGGCCGATGCGCTCAGGGGCATCGATATGCACCGAAGGAATGCCCCGGCTGACGGCGATCTCCTGCAGGTGGGTGGTGTTGGAGGAGTTGTAACCGCCAATCACCACCATCAGATCGAGCGGCTCATCCACCAGGGAGAACATCGCGTCCTGACGCTCTTGGGTGGCATCGCAAATTGTGTTGAAAGCCAAGAAGTGGTCGTTGAGATCAGTGGGCCCATAGCGGCGCAGCAACGTGCGCTCGAACAGGCGACCGATGTCTTCGGTTTCGCTTTTCAGCATCGTGGTCTGGTTGGCGACACCAATGCGCGACAGATCCCGATCAGGATCAAAACCGGGTGAGGTGGCCCCAGCGAATCGCTTCAAGAAGGCCTCGCGATTGCCATTGCCAAGGATGTAGTCACACACCAGCTGGGCCTCCTCCAGGTCCAGCACCACCAAATACGTGCCAGCAAAGGAGCTCGTCGCCAAGGTCTCCTCGTGCTTCACCTTGCCGTGAATGACCGAGGTGAACGAATTTTTCTTGTGGCGCTCAACGCTGTTCCACACCTTGGACACCCACGGGCAGGTGGTGTCGACGATGTGGCAGCCACGCTCATTGAGCAGCTGCATCTCCTGAACCGTGGCGCCAAAGGCCGGCAGGATCACCACATCGCCGCTCTCCACGCCCGAAAAATCCTTGACCCCCTCTTCCACGGGGATGAACAACACGTTCATCTCCACCAAATGGGCATTCACCGAGGGGTTGTGGATGATCTCGTTGGTGATCCAGATGCGCTCGGTGGGGTAGTGGCGGCGGGTCTCATAAGCGATCGCTACCGCGCGCTCCACCCCCCAGCAGAACCCAAAGGCTTCCGCCAAGCGAATCGTGACGCGCCCCTCGCGCAGCTCATAACCGTTCTCACGGATGCTTTGGATCAGCTCGCTCTGGTAGGCCTGCTCCAGGCTTCCGGCCACCTCTTCGGCACGGCCAAAACCGCGGCGGTTGTAGCGCTCGGAATGATGCAGCGATCGCTTGAAGGCGCGAGTGTCCATAGCAGGGCGAAAACAGCACCGAGACGCCCAATCTATGGGCTGATCCCGGACAAAAAAAAAGCACCCGCCGCAGCGGGTGCGATGCAAAGGAGCTCAGAAGCTCACTTGGCCGAGGCGAAATCGGGATAGGCCTCCATGCCGTGCTCACCGATGTCGAGACCTTCGATCTCTTCGGATTCAGTCACGCGGATGCCACCGAAGATGGCGCCGATGATCTTCCAAACGATCCAGCAGGTGATGATCGTCCAGATGGCGTAAGCAGCACAACCCACGGCCTGAATGCCGAGTTGGCTGATGCCACCACCGTTGAACAGGCCCAGACCGGCAGCGCCGGGATCCATGCCATCAACACCCCACAGACCGATCACCAGGGTGCCCCAAACGCCGCACACACCGTGCACGGAGAAGGCGCCAACGGGATCGTCGATACCAGAGGCATCGAGAGCGGAGACAGCAAAGACAACGATGATGCCGCCAACGGCGCCAGCCACCCAGGAACCGACCAGGGTCATGTTTCCGCAACCTGCTGTGATGCTCACCAGGCCGGCCAGGATGCCGTTGATGATCATCGTCAGGTCGGGCTTACCGGAGGTCAGGGTGGAGACGATGGTGGCAGCGATGGCACCACCAGCAGCAGCCAGGGTCGTGGTCACAGCCACATAAGGCACGTACTGGTCCATGGCCAGCTCGGAACCGGGGTTGAAGCCGTACCAGCCGATCCACAGGATCAGAGCGCCCAGAGTGGCGATGGCCATGTTGTGGCCGGGGATGGCCTGAGGACGGCCATCAACAAACTTGCCGAGGCGGGGACCAAGAAGCATGGCGCCCACCAGACCAGCCCATGCACCAACGGAGTGAACGATGGAGGAACCGGCGAAGTCGATGAAGCCGAGCTCGCTGAGCCAGCCACCGTTCCACTGCCAGGAACCGGAAATGGGGTAGATAAATGCGGTGAGCACAAGGGCGAACACCACAAACTCGCCGAACTTGACGCGCTCAGCCACTAGACCAGAAACGATGGTGGCGGCGGTGCCGGCGAAAGCAGCCTGGAAGAGGAAATCAACCGTCGGGACGAGGGACGCCTCGGTGATCATTTCCGGAGTGACTGCTGGATCAAAGAACAGACCAGCGAAGTAGAACCAGCCGTTGTCGCCGTTGCCGTACATCAGCGAATAGCCGATGAACCAGTAGGCCGTTACTGCCAGAGCGAACACGAACAGGTTCTTAGCCAGGATGTTGACCGCGTTTTTCTGACGGCACATCCCTGCTTCGACCATGGCGAAGCCAGCGTTCATGAAGATCACCAGGATCGTTGCAATGAACAGCCAGAGGTTGTTGGCCAGAAATGCAGCGTTGAGTTCAGGCATCTCGGCGGCTTTGGCCGAGAGGTTGAACAAGCCCAGGCCAAACAGCGCCACAGGGACGCAAGCCAGCCAGGTCAAAGAACGGTTGGAGGACAGGCCACGGAACTGATTGAGCATCACCTGGGGTGCTTCAAGCAGGGTCGCCTCCCTCAGGGTCCGCGGTACAGACCGCGGCAGAGGAGATGCAGTCATAAAGAACGCAAGCAGTCATAGGGGCGGAAATCCGCCATAAACCAAATGTTGCGGCGCGAACAGTCCACTCACTGTTTGCATTGATACAAAACAAGATTTTTACAATTCAAGGACCACTGCGCCCGAAGGATTGTCGCCAGCCGAGGTTTATCTAGATACACAAAATCAGGAGCCGAACACTCAATCTCTAAAAATGTTCACCATGAACATCGTTTTTGCGATATACATGTAATTGGAAAGACAAAACGTTGGAAGTGCCGGCTCGGGCCGCAGCACTTGGAAGTAGCCCCCCGCATGGCGAAGCAACGCTCTTTCCCCTGAAGCGGATACCCCCACTTCGAGGCCCGATCCATGACCAAACTCCAATTCCACGGCGTCGCTTACGACTCCGCCCGCCACGAGCAACCCTCAACCACCCCTGTTGAGCACACCTACCGCGGCCAGCGCTTCGCAGCACCCCTGCGCCGTGATGCCGCCAATGTGCAGCCCACCAAGCTCTCCTATCGGGGCCAGGTGTATCAGCGCCGCAGCGCAGAAGCTGCTGCCCAGGTGAACGCCAACTGAGGCAGCCAATTCGGCCGTTTGTGCCGGTTGCTACTTCGGATGTCTGCTCCTGAGACCTGAATGGATCCAGGAGCTTTTTTGTGCGTGGACCTTCTCCTGGCCCCGATGGAATCCACCAATCGCCTGGTTCCAGCATCCGCGATGGGCATGCTTTGGCTGCAAACCCACTTCGATGACGAGCATTGGGATGAGCTCAGCCGAGGCCTGGTGGCCCTCTCCCCAAGCTGCAGCGAAAGCCTGATTGCCGATGCGCTTGAAGCCGGACTGAAGGTCAACCGGATTCCGTCCTTTGCACAGGCAGCACTCCCTCAAATCGAACAGCGTCAGCAGCAAAGCTGAACTGACAAGGCACAACCTCCACGCCGGCATCGATGGCTTGGCGGAACAGTTCGCCATAACGCGGATCAGCGCTATCGCCGGGCGCAAAACGCTTCACATCAGATCGACTGACGCAGGGAATCAATACCGCTCTGGCATCAGGCAAAACATGCATTAATTCCTCGAGATGTTTCTGACCGCGCTCGGTCACCGTGTCGGGGAATAGGGCCAGATCAGCGGCACTCCAAGTGGTGTTTTTGATCTCCACATAGATGGGGCGTTGGTCATCAGCCTCTGGAGCTGGCTGCAGCAACAGATCAATGCGGCTGCGCCGCTCGCGGCCGTAAGTGACCTCAGCGCGGACACCAGCAATGGGCCCCAGCCACGGCTCCAACAGCCCGGCTTCAATCGTGGCGCGCAACAGACGGTTGGGCAGGGCCGTGTTAACGCCAACCCAACCACCATCTCCAGGCATCTCAGCCTGCTCCCAGGTGTAAGCCAACTTGCGCTTGGGGGAGGGGTCATGCCGCACCCGCACCCGGCCGCCGGGATGCAGCACCCCTGTCATGGGACCGGTGTTGGCGCAATGGGCGGTGACCAGCTCCCCTCCAGCGAGCTCAACCTCTGAAAGGAATCGCTTCCAGCGACGCTGCAGCACCCCTTCAAGCAAGGGCTCAAAGCGCAAGACCTCGACAGATGGCATCAGGGCAGGCAAGCGACCGGGCCATGGTGACTGATCAACAGCGGCGAGTTCCCCCACAATCAGCTCTGCATGCCGCAACCATCGATGGCTGAAGCCTCCCGCGGCAGCGGCGGCAATCTGCGCCGCATCGCCATGCTGGTGGCGATCGCCACGGCCCTGAGCAAGTTGGCGGGACTGTTTCGTCAGCAGGCCATTGCGGCGGCGTTTGGCGTTGGCGCCGCCTACGACGCGTTCAATTACGCCTATGTGTTGCCAGGGTTTTTGCTGATCCTGCTGGGCGGCATTAATGGCCCGTTCCACAGCGCCATGGTCAGCGTCATGGCCAAACGTGAGCGGCAGGACAGCGCGCAGCTGTTGGCTGCCATCAACACCTTGGTGGGCCTTGGACTGCTGGTGGTCACGCTGCTGTTGGTGCTGCTGGCCAATCCGTTGATCACCCTGGTGGGCCCAGGTCTCGATCCTGAATTGCATGCCTTGGCCGTGCTGCAGCTGCGGCTGATGGCCCCCATGGCCCTACTAGCCGGCCTGATTGGTCTGGGCTTCGGTGCCCTCAATGCAGCCGATGTCTACTGGCTGCCAGCGATCAGCCCACTGCTCTCCAGCCTGGCGGTGCTGATTGGCTTGGGTCTGCTGTGGCTGCAGGCAGGCGCGGCCATCGGCACAGCCACCTGGGCATGGGCGGGGGCGGCCGTGCTGGCGATCAGCACCCTGGCGGGCGCCCTGCTGCAGTGGCTGGTGCAACTGCCGGCCCTTGCGAAGCAGGGCTTAGGGCAGCTGCGGCTGAACTTCCACTGGCGGCAGGCTGGCGTCCGCGAGGTGCTGCAGGTGATGTGGCCCGCCACGCTCTCCTCGGGGATGCTGCAAATCAATGTTTATACCGACCTGTTTTTCGCCAGTGGCATCGCTGGCGCCGCAGCTGGTTTGGGGTATGCCGGGCTGCTGGTGCAAACCCCTCTCGGGATTCTCTCCAACATGCTTTTGGTGCCCTTGCTGCCGGTCTTCGCGCGGCTGAGCGCACCGGAGCAGCGCAACGAGCTGATTGCTCGCATCCGCCAGGGGGTGATGCTCAGCAATGCCAGCATGCTGCCGCTGGGGGCGCTGATGGTCGCGCTGGCGGCTCCGATCGTGGCGCTGATTTATGAGCGCGGCAGCTTTGATGCCGCTGCAGCCCAATTGGTCGTCGGGATCCTGATGGCCTACGGCCTGGGCATGCCGGCCTATTTGGCGCGTGATGTGTTGGTGCGGGTGTTTTACGCGCTGGGTGACGGGCAAACCCCCTTCCGCATCTCCGTGGCCGGGATTGGTCTGAATGTGGGTTTCGACTGGTTGTTGGTGGGGGGACCCAGCCCCAGCGGGCTGATGGTGCCCTCTTTGAACGCAGGAGCACCAGGACTGGTGCTGGCCACCGTTGCCGTCAATGTGATCACCTGCCTGGTGCTGCTGCTGGCCCTGCAACGCAAGCTGGGGCGGCTGCCCCTCCAGATCTGGGGCCGCGACAGCCTGCTGCTCAGCCTCGCCGCCCTAGCCGCCGGCGTGATCGCCTGGGCCATGGCGCAATGGATTCAGTGGCCAAGCGATCTGCTGGGTTTGGTACTGCAGGTGGCGATCTGCGGTGGTGTGGGCGCTGGTCTCTATGGACTGCTGGCCAGCAGTTTTGGGGTTCCAGAAGCGCGCCAACTCAGCCGTCAGCTCTTAGCCAAGCTGCCAGGAGTCAGTTGACGGTGCGTTGATCACGCACGTGCACCGGCACCTCCACATGGCTACGCCCCACCATCGCTGGACCATCCACTGAAAAGATCCGCGCCTCAATTCCGAACTCGCGGAAGTTTTTTTCCAGCTCTTGCAGCAGAGCTTTCTCCACTTGGGCCTCGGCGTCCACCACGGTGCCAATCAGTCGCTCACCAAGACGACCCACCCGTTGACGCACGACCTCGCGCGAGTTGGTGACCTCAATCACGATCATCCGAGGCCAGCGCAGCGGTGCCCCAGTATCGCCTGTCCCTGCAGCGGATTCAGGAACTGAAAGATTCGAGGATCTCCTCCAGGTCAACCAGTTGGCCCGGAGGAATCAACCGAGAGAGCGGCAACTTGGTGCTGCCTCCGCCCAGCGGCACCTGCAACCGCTCCAAACCCTGACGCGCGGCCACCGCGGGCCCTTGATCCAGCAGGCCGGCCAGCTCTTCGGCCAAGGGGCGCGCCAACTTGGCATCACCGAGGTAGAGATGCCAGCCAGCCACTTGCACATACAGCCGATCAGCCAGGGCTTGGCTCAACTCATTTAGCTGCGCCGATGACAACGACATCAGGAAACTCGCTCTGATGGTGTTTTAGCGGCGCTGGGCCAACACCCAAACCACATGCACCGCTAGGGCCACAGCCCACAGCCCAGTCAGCCAAGGGAGCTGGGGGAAAAAGCTTGGTTTCAGCCCATGCCACACCCAAAGGCCGCTATTGAACGCCGCAAAGGCGGCCGTATGCACAGCCAAGTTGATCAGCTGCTCAAGCTTCTGGTAGTCCGGATCGTTTGGATCCGGCGGCCGCGTGATCACCAGGGGCATGAGCCCTTCATCGCAGAACCATCATTCTGTGGCTCGGTCGGCAGGCTTGACGGATGCCCAGTTGAGCTGGGCAGAATGGGTGGCTCAAGCGCTTGTAGCTCAGCGGATTAGAGCATCTGACTACGGATCAGAGGGTCGGGAGTTCGAATCTCTCCAGGCGCGCCTTCATCAGAAACCAAGAACCGCCCCCGGGCGGTTTTTTTTTGGTTCCATCAACTGGAACCCCCGGTTCTTACGATTCAAGGACCGTCCACGTCCCCTTTTTCTGCATCGCCAGTGACTGAGCCGACCATGCGATCCCCCCAAGCACTTCTGCAGGGCGATCCAGAGATTGCCGGACTGATCAACAAAGAATTGGAACGGCAACAGAGCCACTTGGAGCTGATTGCCAGTGAAAACTTCGCCTCACCAGCGGTGATGGCCGCCCAGGGCTCCGTACTCACCAACAAGTACGCCGAAGGCTTGCCGAACCGCCGCTATTACGGCGGCTGTGAGCACGTCGATGCCATTGAGGAGCTGGCGATTGAGCGCGCCAAGCAACTCTTTGGTGCCGCCTGGGCCAACGTGCAGCCCCACAGCGGCGCTCAAGCCAACTTCGCTGTGTTTCTGGCCCTGCTGAAACCGGGCGACACGATCCTGGGCATGGATCTCTCCCACGGCGGCCACCTCACCCACGGCTCACCGGTGAATGTGAGCGGTAAGTGGTTCAAGGCCGTCCACTACGGCGTGGACCCTGAGACCCAACAGCTCAATTTGGAGAGCATTCGCCAGCTAGCCCTTGAGCACAAGCCCAAACTGATCGTTTGCGGCTACTCGGCTTATCCGCGCAGCATCGATTTCGCTGGCTTCCGCGCGATCGCTGATGAGGTGGGCGCTTACCTGCTGGCCGACATGGCCCACATCGCTGGCCTGGTGGCCGCTGGCGTGCATCCCAGCCCCGTGCCCCATTGCCACGTGGTGACCACCACCACCCACAAAACCCTGCGGGGTCCACGCGGTGGCCTGATCCTCTGCAACGACGCCGACTTCGCTAAGCAGTTCGACAAAGCCGTGTTTCCTGGAACCCAGGGCGGACCGCTTGAGCACGTTGTTGCCGCCAAAGCCGTGGCCTTCGGTGAGGCGCTCCAACCCAGCTTCAAGCAGTACAGCCAACAGGTGGTGGCCAATGCTCAGGCCCTGGCCGAGCGTTTGCAGGAGCGGGGCATTGCCGTGGTCAGCGGCGGCACCGACAACCATGTGGTGCTGCTGGATCTGCGCGGCATTGGCATGACCGGCAAGGTGGCTGATCTGCTGGTGAGCGAGGTGAACATCACCGCCAACAAAAACACCGTTCCCTTTGATCCGGAGTCACCGTTTGTGACCAGCGGCCTACGCCTCGGCACCGCAGCACTCACCACCCGTGGCTTCGACGAGGCGGCCTTCAGCGAGGTGGCTGATGTGATTGCTGACCGGCTTCTGAATCCCGAAGACGCCGCCATCGAACAGCGCTGCCGTGATCGCGTGGCCAGCCTCTGCCAGCGGCACCCGCTTTATGGGCCTGCATCACCTGTGCTGGCGGCCTAGCTCAACTAGACTCGTGGAGAAGGCTTATTCGCCCCGTGGACTCCAGCCCGCTGATTCCTGCGCTGGCCACCTTGGGTGGGGCCTGTTTCTTGACGGCTGCGATCGTTCCGCAGGTTCGATCCATCGGTTTGAGGCTGGGCCTCACCGATCAACCGGATCCCCGTAAGCAGCACCTCACCCCGATGGTGCGCTTGGGGGGCATTGGCATTGTCTTGGGCTTCAGCTTGGCCCTGCTGATCACCTGGCTGGCTGGGGGCTTTGGAGTGCTGCCCGCCAGCCGCGATCAACTGGTGTGGGCCACCTTGATTGGGGCCATTGGCTATTTCCTCATTGGCCTCAGCGACGATTTGCTGCAGCTGCCGCCCCTGCCCAGGCTCGCCCTCCAGATCGGCGTGGCGATGGGGGTATGGAGCCAAGGGGTCAAGATCGGCACCATCACCCTTCCGTTTGACAGCAGCCTTTCGCTGACCTTTCCCGATTGGCTGAGCTTGATCGCCACTGTGATTTGGCTGGTCGGCATCACCAATGCCATCAACTGGCTTGATGGCCTCGATGGGCTAGCTGCTGGGGTCAGTGCCATTGCAGCCATGGCCTTGTTATCGGTCAGTTTCAGCCTGCATCAGCCTGGAGCTGGGCTGCTGGCTGCCGCCTTGGCTGGCTCCTGCATTGGCTTTTTGCGAGACAACTTCAATCCAGCCCGGATCTTCATGGGCGATGGAGGCTCCTATTTCCTGGGCTTTTCGCTGGCGGCAATCAGCGTGATTGGCCCGGCCAAAGAGCTCACCACCGTCAGCTTGTTGTTGCCGCTGCTGATCTTGTCGCTGCCTCTTGCCGACATGTCGGCCGTGATCATGGGCCGCGTTAGCGATGGCCGCTCGCCCTTCTATCCCGATCGCCGCCATCTCCACCACCGCCTGCTGCGCGCTGGCTACAGCCACCGCCGCACGGTGCTGTTGATCTATGCCTTTACCCAGTGGCTGGCGGCCTTGGCCCTGGTGGCGGCCAACGCCGAGATGCGCTTCCTCTGGCTTGGCCTGGCCACAGCTGTTCTGGTGTGGGTGGTATTGCGCAGCCGCCGCTACCCCAGCCGCGATGCCCAGCGCTTGACCGATACACCCGATCAACAGCAGGAGCCTGAGATCAAGCCAGTGCTGCAAAACAGCTCCAACGATCGATCTTGAGCACACCCCGCAGCGGCTGCGAAATCCTCTGCATCGGGACCGAACTGCTGCTTGGCAACATCCTCAACGGCAATGCCCGCTGGCTGGCTGAATCGCTGGCATCGCTGGGCATTCCCCATTTCCGCCAAGGCGTGGTGGGCGATAACCCCGAGCGTTTGGGCGAGGCCGTGCTCGAAGCAGCCAGCCGCAGCCGGCTGCTGATCTGCACTGGTGGCTTGGGTCCCACCCCCGACGACCTCACCACCGAAACCTTGGCCGCCTGCTTTGGCGTTGCCTTGGAAGAGCGCGCTGATGTGCTCGCAGACCTGGAGGCCAAACTGCGAGCGCGCGGCCGCAGCCTGGGGAGCAGCAACCGCAAGCAAGCCCTGCTGCCGCAGGGGGCTGAGGTGTTGCCCAACCCCACTGGCACAGCGCCAGGAATCATTTGGACACCGCAACCGGGCTTCACCGTGTTGACCTTCCCTGGCGTGCCCAGCGAAATGCGGGCCATGTGGCAGCAAACGGCCGTGCCTTGGCTGCAAGCACAGCATCTGGTGGCCGGCACCTTCCGCAGCCGGCTGCTGCATTTCTGGGGGCTTTCGGAATCCAGCCTGGCCGAGTCGGTGGCCCCGCTGCTGGAGTTGCAAAACCCCACCGTGGCCCCCTATGCCTGCCAAGGCGAGGTGAAGCTCAGGATCACAGCCCACGGAGCAACAGCCAGCAAGGCCGAAGCCGCCATCGCCCCGGTGGAGCAGGAGCTGCGGCGCATCGGCGGCGAGCACTGTTTTGGCGCTGACGACGACAGCCTCGCCTCGGTGGTGCTGCAGCAGTTGCGCTCGCGCAACCAAACCCTGGCCGTTGCCGAGAGCTGCACCGGCGGTGGAGTTGGCAGTGCCCTCACAGCGATCAGCGGCAGCTCCGATGTGTTTCTCGGCGGCGTGATTGCTTACGCCAACCGCATCAAACAAGACCTGCTGCAGGTGCCCAGCAAGCTGCTCGAACGCGAAGGCGCCGTCAGCGCTGCCGTGGCGACAGCCATGGCGGAAGGCGCCAGGCGCCAGCTTGGGAGCGACTGGGGTGTTGCCGTCACAGGCGTAGCCGGCCCAGGCGGCGGCAGCGACAGCAAACCGGTTGGCCTGGTGCACTTTGCGGTGGCCGGCCCCGATGGCTGTAGCCATTTGGAGCGTCGCTATGGCGACCGCCGCGGCCGCGATTGGATCCGCGGGCTCAGCGTGGGGGACGCGTTGAATCTGTTGCGGCTGCAGCTTTAGGCTGCTCTGTTTGGCGAAGGTAAAAGCGCTTGAGCACAGCCACCCTCTACGACAAGGTCTGGGCCCTGCATCAGGTGGCTGAGCTGCCCAGCGGGTCGACCCAGCTGTTCATTGGCCTGCACCTGATCCATGAGGTCACCAGTCCGCAAGCCTTTGCTGCCCTGAAGGATCTGGGGCTGAGTGTCCGCCACCCCGAACGCACGGTGGCCACGGTGGACCACATCGTGCCAACCACAAGCCAAGCGCGGCCCTTCGCCGATGGACTGGCCGAAGAAATGCTCAGCACCCTGGAGCGCAACTGCCATGAGAACGGCATCCATCTCAATGGCCTTGGCAGTGGCCGCCAAGGAATCGTCCATGTGATGGCCCCAGAGCTGGGCTTGACCCAACCGGGCATGACCGTGGCCTGCGGTGATTCGCACACCTCCACCCACGGCGCCTTTGGTGCCATTGCCTTTGGCATTGGCACCAGCCAAGTGCGCGATGTCTTGGCCAGCCAAAGCTTGACGATGAACAAGCTCAAGGTGCGCCGCATCTGGGTGGATGGAGCGCTGCAACCCGGCGTCTTTGCCAAAGATCTGGTGCTGCACATCATCCGCACCCTTGGCGTTAAAGGCGGTGTGGGCTACGCCTATGAATTCGCCGGGCCTGCGATCGAAGCCCTCTCGATGGAGGAGCGCATGACCCTCTGCAACATGGCGATCGAAGGCGGCGCCCGCTGCGGCTATGTCAATCCCGATCAAACCACGTTTGACTACCTCAAGGGCCGCCCCCATGCGCCCAGCGGTGATGCCTGGGATCACGCTGTGAGCTGGTGGAAGAGTTTGGCCAGCGGAGCGGACGCCTGCTTCGACGATGAGGTGAAGTTCGATGCCGCCGTCATCGCCCCCACCATCACCTGGGGAATCACCCCAGGCCAGGGCATTGGCGTGGATGAGGCGGTACCCACCTTGGAGCAAACCCCCGAGGAAGACCGCCCCCTGGCACAAGAGGCTTACCGCTACATGGATTTGCAGCCGGGCCAAGCGATTGCCGGGCTGCCTGTGGATGTCTGTTTCATTGGCAGCTGCACCAATGGCCGCCTCAGCGACCTGCGCGCGGCAGCCGCTGTTGCCGCTGGCCGCCAGGTGGCCTCAGGCATCAAGGCATTTGTCGTGCCGGGATCGGAGCAAGTGGCCGCCGCCGCCGAAGCCGAAGGCCTGGATGCTGTGTTCCGCCAAGCGGGCTTCGAATGGCGCGAGCCGGGCTGCTCGATGTGCCTAGCGATGAACCCCGATCGCCTCGAAGGCCGCCAGATCAGCGCCAGCTCCAGCAACCGCAACTTCAAAGGCCGGCAAGGCTCAGCCAGCGGCCGCACGCTGCTGATGAGCCCGGCGATGGTGGCTGCCGCTGCCATTGCGGGCCGTGTCACCGACGTTCGCTCCCTGCCGCCTGCTTAAACACCCATGACATCAACTCCTTTTCCCAGCGGCGCAATCAGCCAAGTCAGCGGACGCACCGTGGTGCTGCGCGGCAACGACATCGACACCGACCGAATCATCCCGGCGCGCTTTCTCAAATGCGTGACCTTCGATGGCCTTGGCGCCCAGGTGTTCGCCGACGATCGCAGCGAGCAAAACGGTGAACACCCCTTTGATCGACCTGAGCACCAAGGGGCAGCTGTCTTGATCGTGAACCGCAACTTCGGCTGCGGCTCCAGCCGTGAACATGCCCCCCAAGCGCTATTGCGTTGGGGGATCCGCGGCGTGGTGGGCGAAAGTTTCGCCGAAATCTTCTATGGAAACTGCCTGGCTTTAGGCATTCCCTGCCTGCAGGCCAGCAGCAAGGAGATCGAGGCTCTGCAAACGGCTGCTGAAGCCGCTCCGCAAAGCAGCGCCAGCATCAGCTTGGAGCCTGCTGCGATCAAGATCGATGGCCGTAACTGGGATCTGAGCATGGCGGCGGATGCCAAAAATCGACTGCTGAACGGCCAGTGGGATGCCACCAGCCAGCTGCTGCAACAGGAGCAAGCACTCCAAGACACAGCGGCGCGCTTGCCCTACATGCAGGGGTTCGTGGCCAGCCGCTGATTATTTGTCTACAAAAGAGATAGCGATGAGACGGATGCGATGGACCCAGTGCCTGCCCCCCGCCATCGCTCCCGCTGGAGCTTGTTGAGCCTGCTGGTGTTGGCGGCCCCGCTGGCCATCCTCAATCCCAGCCTGGCGGATCCGCTCAAACAATTGGAGACAGGCTTTTGCTCGGGCTGCGCCCTCAGCGGCGCTGATCTGCGCGGCCGTGATCTGCGCGGCTTCTACCTCATTGGCGCGGATCTCCGCGGCGCCGACCTGATCGGCGCGGATCTCAGCGGCGCCAACCTGGAAGGCGCTGATCTCAGCGGCGCCAACTTGGAAGGAGCTCAGCTGCAGGGCAGCCGGCTCAGCAATGCCGATCTGCGCGGCGCCAATCTGCGCTTCGCCGATCTCACCGATGCCATCGCCATCCAAGCGATCACCGAAGGAGCCCAAGTCGAGGGACTGGAGTTCAGCGGCGCTGAGCTCTACCGCAGCAACCTGATCGTCGGCGGAGACGACAACCAGTAGGCGACCTACCAGGGTTGGTCCTCAGCCCCAGGTCCCTGCACGACACCAGTGCGGGCTTCATAGGGAACAAACGGCAGACCTGGCCCTTGGAAACGGAAGTCGTTCAACTTCAGGCGCAGACCGCCGATGCCTGTGTAAGGGCTATAGAAAACACCGAATTGATAAGCGCGGCGCTGCCAACGGATCTCGAAGTAGTTGTTGGTTACATCGCCGTAAAAATCGGAATCACCGGCGACGTTGTAACTGATCGCGCCATCCAGCACGAGGGGACCGATCAACTGCTGGGTTAAACCAACCCCCAACGTTGCTGTGTCGACATAACGATCAAAGGCAAATGGGCTATTGCCCGCTTTGGCCGTGGCACTGCCAAATAGCGAGAGCTTGGTGTAATCAAACAGGGGGCGATTGAAATGCCCCAGCGTCAACACTGGGCCACCGGATAGACCCAGCAGGCTCTGGCCCTGGCCGCCGCCATAGGCCGCTGCATTCACAAACGGCACCAGCGTGAGTTGCAGGCCCGGAATGATCGGCACTGGCGAGTAGCGATAGGCCCCCTCAGGCGTCAACGGCAACGACTTACCAGTCCAAAGGGGCCAGTTCATCTGCAGTGTGCCGTAGGCATTGGCCCGCCAGAGATCAGCGAAATTGTTGCTCTCGGTGTTACCTGCAATGAAGCCATTGCTCTGGTAGTTCCCCACACCCGCACGCCAATACGACGACACCTGGAAGGGGCCCACTTGCCGTGGGGAATCACTCTGGTTTTGCAACGAAACGCCGTAGGCGGAGTAGACGTCTTGCATGCCCAGCGAACCATTCCAAACCCGGTAGCGATACGCGCCAAAAGCGCGAGCTAGAGGGTTGCCCAGCGCAGCCCACTGCAAGGGCTGGTTCCACTGCGCTGACGAGCGGGTGGCATTGGAGAGATTCGACGGGGCAAAGCTGCTGATGTCTGCTTCAAGGTTGAAATTGGCGTCGCCAACTGGACCGCTCCAGAGCGCCTTGACGCCAAACAGATCGCCGGTTGTGTTGTCTTGAACCACATCACCGGAACCCGCTGAGGCAGTGGGCGCGGGGTAGGTGTTGGTGGTGCCATCGAAGGCACGCTCAAGCATGAACTGAGGGCGCACCGACAACCGAGTGCTGCCAAACAGCGTCTGCTCCGGGAGCTGGTATTGCAAAAAGATGCCATCACGATCCTGCGTATCCGCCAACACCGACCAGCGGTTGGAGACTTCCTGCTCCTCCTCAGGACTGAAGCGGAACGTCTTCGGCAACGGCAGCGGCAATTTGTTCTCAAGCAGCAAGCGATTGCTCTTGGAGCGAACCACTGTGGTGCCATCGCTCTCCTGCTCAGAGCGCACATCGCGCATATCCACCCAAGACTGGGCAGGCGTGAACGGATCATTGGTGAAGCTGATGCGCGGTGCGCTCCAGCCCTCGGGCGTCAGCAGCAGCTGCGGCGATTGGAAGCGCCAATGGGTAATTTCGCCGCGAATCAACCCTTCGTTTTTGGTGGCAGCCAAGGTGTTGAGCTGATCAGGCGTGGCCCGGCCGAACTGAGCTTCGGCATTACCAAGTCCTGCCAAGTCGCCCGAGGTAACCCGGCGTTCAAAGATCAAGCCTGAACGGGGCTGAACATCAACGACCCGTTGATCCAAGGCTGCGATGGCATTGCGGCGCTGTTGCAGCTGCTGCGTTGGCGTGAGTGTGGACTCTTCGGAGACAGCTGCCTGCGCCTTAGCCGCTTGCTGAGCTGATGGCCCGTCAAAAACAACCGACTCAAGCTGTTGCTCGAGTGGCAAGAAACGATCACGATCTATGGCTTCAGCCCCTGGGCAACCCAGTGGTGGCGGATCCGTTTCACCCTGCAGCGGCGGCTGGGCTGTAGCGCCGAAGTTGTAACGAAGGCCGATGAGATAGCCGTTGCTGCCTTCCTCAGCGCCGCTGTAGGTGCCATAGGCACCGGAGCGGTGGTGGATGCGCCCCACGGCCGACCATTGATGGCTGAACTGGATGGCGATTTCAGCAGCTAGATAGTTCAAAAATTGGGCTGAGTTTTCCCACGACGCCGCCTCGTAATTGCTGAGTGCGCTGTTGAGGCTCACACCCTCAATGGCCGCAAAGCTCAGCCACGGCTGAATCCACCAACGGATTCCAATGCCCAAAGTGCCTTCCCAAAAGTTTTGAGCCTCGGTGACCGCACGATCTTTTTGCGAATCAGGAATGCCGCCGGTGTAGCGAAGGCGGCGGTTCAAGGTGGCCGAGTGATAAAGCACGTTGCCATCGAGCTCGATGGCAAAGGGATCGGCATCCACCAAACGGCGCGTCACCCCGAGGCCAAAGAGGGTTTCAGGCCGCGGCGTCCCACTAAAAACAAACGTTTCGCCAAAGGTGGCATCGGTCATCTGTCCGCCCCAGGCCGTCAGAGCCCACGGTCCAGGCAAACGAGAACGCAATGGAGGGATTTCAGGCGGGCAGGCCATGGGTTCAGCTGCCGGCAGCGGAGCGACCGAGGCTGGAGGCACGAGCGTTCCTGGCTTGGGGGGATTCGCCCGCAACTGCAGCCGCTGCTGCTGCTCGGCTGCATTGCCTTGCGGGGTTCCGCTCAGCGGCGCATCCAGATTCAAATCCGTTGGGCTGGTGGCCAAATCAATGACGCCGTAAACGTCTTGGATTTCACCCTCGCCCTGCCGAAGGTTGTAGCGAAGCAGGCTGGCTTGAAGGTATTGATTGCCGCGTTGAAAGCGAACGGCGCCCCTGGCCCAAATCACACGATTGGCCGGGCTGTACTCAAAGCGATCAGCCTGAAGACGCCCGCCGGCCAGGCGCAAGGTCACATCACCTGTGGCCACGAAGCGTTGCAAGCCGGATTCAAACCATTGGCGGTTGGCTTGCAGCTCGAGATCCCACGGAGGCAACAGCTCCTCCGAGATCAGAGCCGGCGGCACAGGAGTATTTACAGAGTTCTCGGGCGCTGCTGATTCATTGTCAAAAGGACTGGTGCTGTCCACCCCAGCTTCCAGGGGCGGTTCATCAACACCAAGAGGGAAAACAGCTTCTTGGGCCGCAACCGCAATGGGCTGAAGCAATACAGCAAGTGCTGCCGCCAAGACTGGAGACGTGGAGCTGGAGCTCAAGCCTGGCGGTGTTCAGGAGCGGCGATACTGCCACGCCCAATCGGTCAAATCACTCCTCGAGGTCCTTTCTGCTAGGCGTCCTGCTGGGGTCACTGGCCAGGAAGCCGAACATGAAGATCCCAATGAAGAAGAAGACGACCGAATAAACGGAAATCTTGAGAGCGAGCATGGTCAAGCCGTGGGTCGGGGGTTGGCGCCGCACCCGTAGCGGCGCGACCATCCTATGGGGCACCTGGACGTCGCGGGATGAAAGCGGGCCTAGATCGACAGCTTCTGGGGTGGATTGAAACGTTTTCCTGCCGCCAGCAGCACGATCTGCTGCCGCAGCTGAAGCGCCCCGATGGCTCACCAGCCCTGCACCACCAGTGGGGTCAACGCAACCGCCCCGACTGGGATGCCCGCGGATTGGTGATCTGGCCCCGGGGCGGCCAACGCCTGCATCTGACCCATTCGCTGCACTGGCCGCAGGCCTGGGGTCAGCGCAAAAGCGGCGAAACCATCCGCCTGGCCTTGCGCTGGTGGGCCGAAGCCGCTGAGTGCCGCATCAACGGACGCACTGTTCACCGAGGCGATCTGTTTGACACCGCCTGCCGCTGGCCACTTCCTGAATGGTTCGGCCCTGGAGAGGTGCTGGAGGTGGAGTTGCTGCTGCAAAGCCCTCGCCATGACGACGGCGCTCTGTTGCTGGCGCAGCTGGAACGGGAACCCAACGAGCCCAACGACCCGGATGGCTTCTTACTCGCCAGCCAGCTGAAGTTGCTGCAGCAGGACCTGCCCGCAGCAGACGAGGAATTGGAGGCCCTGCTGCAAGGCGATCCCAACAACAGTGCCGCGGTGGCCAACCTGCGCCACTGGCTGAGGCAGCAGCAGCGCGCGCCTGGGCTCACGCTGCTGAGCCATGCCCATCTCGATCTGGCCTGGCTGTGGCCCGTGGCGGACACCTGGCAAGCCGCCGAACGCACGTTCCGCTCGGTCTTGGGCTTGATGCAGCGGCACCCAGAGCTTCACTTCGGCCATTCCACCCCGGCGCTCTACGCCTGGCTGCAGCAACACCGCCCAGCCCTATTCGCTGAGATCAAAGCAGCGATGCAGCAGGGGCGCTGGGAGCCACTCAATGGACCTTGGGTGGAGAGCGATTGCACCTTGGTGGCCAGCGCCTCGCTGCTGCGGCAATTCCAAGAAGGGCAGGCCTACAGCCAGCAGCACTTGCCGGGCTGGGAGCACGCCCTGGCCTGGCTACCGGACAGCTTTGGTTTCAGCAGCGGAGTGCCGGCGATCTGCCGCGCCAGCGGCGTGAAGTGGTTTTGCACCCACAAGCTGTTTTGGAACAGCACCAACCCCTTCCCCCACCGCGTCTTTCGCTGGCGGCACTGCAGTGGGGATGAAGTCTTGGCGCTGATGAGCGCCCCGATTGGCACCAGTGGTGACCCACTGGCCATGGCGGCCTACAGCCAGCAATGGCAGCAATCCACCGGCATCCCCCAAGGCCTATGGCTGCCTGGTGTGGGTGATCACGGCGGCGGACCCAGCCAAGAAATGCTGGAGCAGCTGCAGCTGTGGCAAGAGCAGCCCCTCAGCGCACCAACTGAATTTGGAACCGTGCGCAGCTATCTAAACCAACTCGAAGCGCACCAGGGGCAGCTGCCGCTGTGGCGCGACGAGCTCTATTTGGAGCTGCATCGCGGGTGCGCCACCAGCCGCCCAGACCAAAAGCGCCACAACCGCACTTTGGAGCGGTTGCTGCTGGAGGCCGATCTGGCGCAAGCCCTCAGCGGCCAGCTGCCCAGCGGGCAAGAGCAATGGCGCACGCTGCTGTTCCAGCAGTTTCACGACATCCTCCCGGGCACCTCCGTGCCCGAGGTGTTTGAACAAGCCGAGCCGCAGTGGCGCCAAGCGCGCAGGCTCAGCCGCCAGCGGCGCGATCAGGCACTAGCGGCCTTGCTCCCCTTGAAATCCCAACAGCAACAGCAGTGGTGGGTGGCCAACCTGCTGCCAACGATTCAAGGGTCGGCCGTGGTGCGCCTACCCAGCCCGCCGGACGGTCAGACCTGGTGTGACCACGCGGGCGCTGTACCAGTCCAACCGGCCCGCAGCGGTGGATGCTGGCTGCAGATCCAGAGCTCTGAAGATGTTGGTGCCCAGCGCCTGGTGCTGGGCTCAGCCGCCGAGACATCAGCCAAGGCCCAAGGTGAGGTGAGCCTCGATCGCGATGACAACGGCGAGCTTTGGCTCAGCAACGGTCACCTCCAAGCCAAGCTCGGCCCCAAGGGGGTGGAGCAACTGCAGCAACGCCGCGGCGACGGCTGGGGAGAGCCGCTGCTAGCTGAAGCGATGGCCCTGCATCGCTACGGCGATCGCGGTGAGTTCTGGGATGCCTGGGACATCGCCAGTGACTACACAAGCCATGCGTTGCCGATGCGCTGGGAGGCCGAAGAGGAGCAGCTGGAGTCGGGGCCTCTGTGCACGCAGCTGCGCTGGCGCGGCCACTGCGGGCAGAGCCCGCTGCAACTCTCGGTGCGCCTACAAGCGGGTAGTCCCTGGCTTGAGCTGATCATCACGGCGCAATGGCGCCAGCTGCATGAGCTGCTGCGCTGCGAATGGGCGCTGAACCAACCAGGGCACTTTTGGTCTGCAGACACACCCGGTGGCGTCCAAGAGCGCAGCAGCAGACCCCGAACCCCAAGAGAGCAGGCCCGCTGGGAAGCCACCGCCATCAGCTGGCTGTGGGGCGGCACCAACCAAGCCGGCCTGGCCGTGCTGCTCGATGGGCCGCAAGGCGTCAGCGGCAACAACAACGGGCTGGGCGTGTCGTTACTACGAGGGCCCACTTGGCCCGATCCCAGCGCCGATCAGGGCTGGCATCGCTTGCGGATGGCTCTAATGCCAACCACAGGCAGCTGGCATCACGCTGCCGTTGCCGCGCAAGCGCGCCGCTTCCGCCAACCGCTTTGGCGCCATCCAGCCGCTGCGGGGCCAGCGGAACGCCGCTCTTGGCTGGCTTGGCCTAACCCGCATCAGCACTGGCTCGGCTTTGACAGTGCCGCCGATGGCGGCTTGCAGTGGCAAACCCAAAACCTCAGCCCCTGCCGCAGCCAGTGGCCAGCAGCCTCCGGTCCTTGGCAAATCAAACACTGGCCCTGGGGGATGGCTCAGTCGTCGTGATCATCAAACGGATCATCCAGCTGGCGCGATGGCGGCCCAAAGGCGGTGTAGATGCCAAAGCCGGTTAAACCCAGCAGAGCTGTCAGCACCGCAATCGACACAGAAAGGGCTGGCGAGGTGCTTTCCATCAAGACTCCCAACAGGGGCCGCCGTCACAGCGGTCAGGGCCATTAGAGTAACGGCCCAAATCTTTGCAGGAGAGATTGCACCCCATGGCCCAACGCACCCGCCTGGGAGACCTGCTGCGTCCTCTGAATTCTGAGTACGGCAAGGTCGTGCCTGGCTGGGGAACCACCCCTGTGATGGGCATCTTCATGGCCCTGTTCCTGGTCTTTCTGCTTGTGATCCTGCAGCTCTACAACCGTTCGCTGCTGCTGGATGGCATCACCGTCAACTGGAACGGCCTCGGCTGAAGCCAATGAACGTTTTTGGGGTTGGTCTTCCAGAGATGGCGGTGATCGCCGTCATCGGTTTGCTGGTGTTCGGCCCCAAAAAACTTCCTGAATTGGGACGCAGCCTTGGCAAAACCTTGAAGGGTTTTCAGGCCGCCTCCTCTGAATTTGAGCAGGAGTTCCGCAAGGCCGTTGATTCGGTCGAACTCCCCGCAGGTCAAACTGACGCCACTTCCAGCCAGGACGCCACCACGCCTGCCGATGACGCCAATGATGCTGCTGGTCGGCCTGGGTAATCCCGGATCCAAATACGACGGCACGCGACACAACGTGGGCTTCATGGCGCTCGATCGTCTCGCCGCCGCAGGGAGCGGCAGCTTTCGTGCCAACACCAAATTGCATGGCGATCTTGCTGATATCGGCCAAGGCGACCGCCGCCTGCGGCTACTCAAACCTCAGACCTATATGAACGACAGCGGCCGGGCGATCCGGGCCAGCCTGGATTGGTTTGGTTGGACGCCCGAGCAACTGCTGGTGATCGTTGATGACATGGATCTTCCCCTCGGCCGGCTGCGGCTGAGGCTCAACGGTGGAGCCGGAGGGCACAACGGCCTGCGGAGCACGATTGCCCACCTGGGGGGCGAGGCCTTTGCCCGCCTGCGGATTGGCATCGGCGCTCCCGGCACCAGCAGCGAAGAGCGCAAGGAAGGCACGGTGGGGCACGTGCTTGGCAACTTCCACCCTGCGGAACGTCCCTTGTTGGATGAGGTGCTGCAGGAGGTGGAGCACGGCATCGGCCTGATTCAACGCCAAGGCTTTGAGCGCGCTGGCAACCGGATCAACAGCTTTCGGCCAGACGCCGCCTGACCATGGCACGCCTGCCCAGCACCACAGCCCACTTGCGGGTTCTGCAGCAGAGCTTCAGCGAGCAGATGGTGGAAGGAGAAGTGGCCGCTGGTGGTTTTCGCTGGGAATTTCGCTGGCACTTCGACCGCGGCGAACTGGTGGTGGAGCCATCACTGGGGCGAGCGCTGATTCAAGACGCCCTGCTCAGGTTTTTGGTCAAAAGCGACTACGCGCTGGAAGCCGGCGGTGATTACTGCTTCACGGTGCGGGCAGCCTTTTAAAGCGCGCCCCCAGGTGGGCCTCGAGCAACACCATGGCCGCCAAATCATCCACGGGCCTGGGCGGCAACCGCAGGCCGCGGGGCAGTAGCCGCTGCCAGCCCCGGGCAGGCAACAACTGCCAATAACGCTCACGCGCCGCCAAGGTGCTGCCCGCCTCCGGCTGCAACACCACCGGCACAGCCGGCTCAAGCTCAGCCAAGGCCTGCTGCCATGGGCCACTGGCGGTGCCATCGCCGAGCACCACACCTTGCAAGGGGGCTTGGTGTTGCCAGTGCTGCAACCAATCCCAGGCCTCCCTAGGGGAACAGATCAACAGATCAACCAGCTCAGCTCCACTGGCATCGGTGCGCACCAAGCCACACTTCTGACGTCCAGGATCCAGCGCTGCCCAGCCGCCGCTCATGGAGGAGCCAAACCCTTGGCGCGCACTGTTACGGCAATGGGATCGAGGCTGTCGCTATCGCGCGCAGCCACCACCTCCAAGCGCACCGGTTGATTGCCTTCGCGCTCCACCAACTGGGCGGCCAAAGCGTTGAGGGCGTCTTGATCCACCTGCAGCCGTGGGTTCAGCGCACCATTGCGCTGGCTTTCATTACGGGCCGCAGCCAAGAGCAGATTGAGCCGCGCAAACACTTGTTTTTGAGAGCTTTGCTCAGGGTCCAAGCTGAGGCTGGCCAGCACTTGACCGGCTTCCAGCACCTGCCGGCTGCGGCGCACATCAGCAAAAGCCAGCACCTGCTTCTCACCACGCAGCACATTGCCAGCCGAGTGAATGCTGATCACCCAGGGGCCACCGCTGCGCAAGGCCTTCTCCACCTTGATCACCTCACTGCGGGGGATCAACAGCAGTTGCTGCTCAGGCTTTTGGCCAGGGAGAACCCGCTGATAAGCCTGCACATTGGCCTGACGCAAGACATCTTCAGTGGCTTGGCGCGCCAACTCAGGCTTGGGGATCGCCACCTTGGCCATGGTGAGCGGCTGCCCGGTGCTGAGCACCACATCACCGCTGCGCAAATCCAAAACGTTGCGCTCCAGCTGGCGCAATTCCTGCTGGCTGCGGCGGGTGCGTTGCTGCAACTGGCGCAGCTCCTCATCGCGGGCCGCCACGTCTTGGCCCAGCCGGTCGCGCTCAGCCTCTAGCTCCTGGCGCTGCTTTTTTAAAGGAGCCAGCTGTTGCTCGGCCGCAGCCCGATCCGAGCGCGCCTGGGCCAGTTCCGCTTGATTTTGATCGAGCTGTTTGAGGCTCAGCTGCAGCGACTTGCGTGATGAACGCAAACGCGTTTCCAGCTCATCAAGCTGAAAAAGACCCACGCGCAGACGTTCACTAACGGCCACCATCAACCCGAGGGTGAGGGCACTAATCAAGCTGCCTGTGAGCACCGTGATCACCACAGCCGTGCGGCGTGGCCTCATCTGAAACAAGCTCAGCCGCGCTTTCCCGATGCGGCTACCAAGGCGGTCGCCAAGAGTCGACAGCACTCCTCCGAGCACCAGAACGGCCAGGATCAGCAGCCAGCCGCTCACAGCGCCAGAAGAACAGTGGGGTCAGTATCGCCGAGGCCTGAGGCGAGCGTTTCAAGCAACGGTCAGCTGAACCGTTTGGCCAACGCAATGGGGTCAAACACGGTGATGCGCTTGCGCTCAATTTCCAGCAAACCAGCGGAGCGCAAATCACCCAGCAAACGGGTGATCGTGACCCGCGTGGAGCCAATCGCTTCAGCGATCGCCTGATGCGAGAGCTTCAAATCAATGGTGATGCCCTGACTCGAAGGCACTCCAAAGTCGCGGCAGAGCACCAGCAAAAAACTCACCAAGCGCGATGACATGTCGCGGTGAGTGAGCGTTTCGATCATGGTTTCGGTCTGCAGGATTCGCGAGGACAGACCCTGCAAGAGCAGCAGACCAACCCGCGCGTCCTGCTCAATGGCCCGGCGAACGCTGCTTGCCGGAGCGCTGAGCATCTCAACGCGCGTGAAGGCAACCGAGTGATAGAAGCGATCGGACTTTTGCCCGGTTAGCAGAGACAGCACGCCAAAAATGCTGTTCTCCCGCAACAGCGCCACGGTGATCTCTTCACCAGATTCATAGACGCGGGAAAGGCGCACAGCCCCGCGGCGCAGCAGATACATGCGCTCGGCGGGATCGCCTGGGAAAAAGATTGTCTTGCCACGTTCAACCGACTCAGCAGCACTGCCAGCAAGCGAGCGCATCACCTCTTGCAAGGTGGGCTGGGGATTGGGCGCTGGCGAAACGCTGACCATGAAGCGCGTACCGGTTCAAGGAAGGTAAAGAGCCGGCTTGACAGTGCTTGTAGCAATGAACACCGTCCGGCCTGGTCGCGATCAGCAGTAGTACAGACATTCACACTACTGGTGGTGCCAGTCACTTGATTCGTGATTTTTCGCCGCTACATTCAGGAGCACCCCCGCTTTGGACGGCCCATGCTCAGCCGCGTTGCTGAACGCCACCACAGGCCGTCCACAGCACCCTTGCGGCTGGTGGTTCGCGAGCCCGAAGGCCTGCTGCAGGTCCACACCGCCAGCTTTCGCGGCAGTTTTGCCAGCGTGTTCAGCGAAGCCCTGCGCTCCGCGGGCCTCGGCAGCCGCGTGCTGATCTGCCAATTCCTGCGCGGCGGCGTTGATCAAGGCCCCCACCAACCTGTGCAGATGTGTGGGCGCCTCACTTGGCTGCGCCCTGCTGTGACGAGCTGCCTGCAGGCCGAGCACAGCGCCGATGACCAGCAAGCCGTGCAGGAGCTATGGCAAGAGACCCAGCGCCAAATCCTGGAAGAAGCGCCTGATCTCGTGGTTCTTGATGAACTCGGGCTCGCGTTGGACTACGGCTTACTGGATGCCAATGCTGTGATCAGCACCCTGCAGACCCGCCCGGGGCGAATGGATGTGATCCTGACCGGACCTGCCGTGCCGGAGCCTGTGATGGCAATGGCCGATCAAGTCACCGAACTGCGCCGCGACCGATGCTGAAGAACGATCGCTGGATCAACGAACAAGCTGAGCATGGGCTCCTGGAACCCTTCCAGCCCACCTTGGTGCGCCATCTCGATCCTGAGAACCGCAGCGGCGCAGTGCTCAGCTTTGGTTGTTCGTCTTATGGCTACGACCTGCGCCTGTCACCCCAGGAATTCCTGATCTTCCGCCATGTGCCTGGCACGGTGATGAACCCCAAGCGGTTTAACCCCGCCAACCTTGAGCCCGCTCCCATGCAGAGCGACGAGGACGGCAGCTACTTCATCCTCCCGGCCCATTCCTATGGACTCGGTGTTGCTCTGGAGAAGATGAAGGTGCCCGAGAACATCACCGTGATCTGCCTGGGCAAGAGCACCTATGCCCGCCTCGGCATCATCGTGAACACCACCCCGGCTGAAGCCGGCTGGGAAGGGCACCTCACCTTGGAATTCAGCAACAGCTCAGGTGCTGACTGCCGCATCTATGCCAATGAAGGCATCTGCCAGCTGCTGTTTTTTGAAGGTGATCCCTGCGACACCACCTACAAAGATCGCTCCGGCAAATACCAGCACCAACCCGAGCGCGTCACCTTGGCTCGGATCTGATTCTCAGGGCGCCAAGCGCGCCTTATGAAGACGACTTTTCTCATACCAAGCGGCGATCTCAGGGGCCCACTGCACCATGTGGGGCCACATCAGATCGCACATCTGGCGAATCTCTTCTTGGGCGTCGAGCTTGGCGCGTAGATCCATGAAATGCAGGAACGCCCTGAGCGTGAAGCTCACCACAAAGTGCTGGCGGTAGTCGAACGGCAAGATGCCGCGGGCATGCTCTTCGGCAAAGCCCGCTTCCAGCATTTCGGCATACCGCTCCGCTGATCGGCGGCAGTGCTCAAGGTCTTTGCCCCGTTCCTCCTCGGTGTATTGGTACTTCTTGCCCTGGCGATCGCTGTAGCTGCCAACGGGACGCAGATAGAACACCTCTTCGAGATCCAGCTCACCTTTGGCGGCACGGCAGATCCGATCGCCGGTGTAGCGCATCGATTGCACATCAAAGCTGACGCCAACCCGGTGGGTGCGGGCCTGTTGCATCACCGAATGGGGGAACCAACCCACGTTCAAAACGATCTGCGCATGCTCCAGCGGTCCGTAATGGCCGCGCTCGCCAGAGAGCAGGCGCTTGACGCAAACCTCACCAGCCCTTGCCTCATCAGGCCACTGGGCTTGATCGGCCACCACATAGCCCTCGGAATAGTCCTGGTGCATCGCCGCGTAAATGCAGCGCTGAGGATTCGGAGTGGCAGCGATTAAATCAACCCGAAAGCGGTCCATGCCATGGCACGTTCTGGCAGGGACCTTAAGCGCGATCGGTCGCTTGCACCTGATCAAGAGCGCGCAGCAATCGCCGGTTCCGGCGCCGGTCCAGCAGGGCCAGACGCCACCAACGCTCATCGAGGCCAGTAAAGCTGCGGCAATCGCGCACCAAGATGCGGTGCTGCTGCTCGAGCCTTTGGCGCCAGTTCTCCAACGCGTGGCCGCGCTGCACCAACAGGAAATTGCAACTGCTGGGGCTCACCTGCCAACCACGCCGCACCAATTGATCAACCAACCAGGGCCGTTCTGTCGCGACCCAGGCCTGCACCTTTTTGGTCCAAGCGGCATCGGCCATCAACCGTTCACCGGCGGCGGCGGCCAAGCCATTGACGGGCCAAGGATCGCGCCACTGGCTCCAGCGCTGCAGACGCTGGGGCTCAGCAATGGCGTAGCCCAGGCGCAGCCCAGCGATTCCAAACAGCTTGGTGAGGCTGCGAATCACCACAAGGCGAGGGTGCTGGCTAGCCAGCTGCACTAAGGAGTGCTGCTCACCACCAGGCACCAGAGGCAAAAAAGCCTCATCAACGACCAAGAGCGGCACGCGCTCCAACAACGCCAGCAACGACTCCTGGCTCCAGAGCTGACCGGTTGGGTTATGGGGATTGGTGAGCCACAGGGGCCCCTGCAAGTGGGCCAACTGCGATCGGAACGCCTCGGGTAGCTCTTGTGGGCCTGCTTGTTGATGGGGGAGCTGCAGATGCTCGTGCTGCCAGCGGCCTCCCCAACAACGCAAGGCGCGCTCGTAATCGACAAATCCAGGAGCCGGCAAATGATTTAGCCCCAAGGCGGCAGCATCTCTGGCTGCCCAGGTGAACAACTCAGCGGCCCCATTGCCGGGGAGCACTGCATCAGCAGGCACCTGATGCCTCAGGGCGATGGCCTGGCGCAAGGCGCTGTAGCTGCGATCGGGATACACCTGCAGAGCCAGGGCCTGGCGCAGGCTGCGCCGAACGGCTGCCGGTGGCGCAAAGGGCACCAACGAGGCGCTGAAATCCAACACCTGCTCTGGGGCGCAGCCCAGGCGCAACGCTGCTTGCTGCAGGTTGCCGCCATGGCGTGGCGGAACTTGTGCCATCGCCCCATGGTGACCCAGCTCTAGGACCGATAAAACGGAGCAGCAACACAATCCCCATGCTGCGGCCCCTGGCCACCCTGTTGCTGCTGGCAACACCCATCGCCGCAGCCGAGCTGCAGGATCTGCAGCAGCTCCTGGAAGACAAGAGCTGCCAAGGCTGCGAGCTCAACGATGCCGATTTGGTGCATGCCGAGCTCAGCGGCGCACAGTTGCAACAGGCCCAACTACGGGGGGCCAACTTGAGCCGGGCGACGCTGCGCGGAGCCGATCTGCGGGATGCCGATTTGCGCCAGGCGGTGTTGCTGGGAGCCGACCTCAGCCGCGCTGATCTGCGCGGTGCCCAACTCAGCGGCAGTGACCTACGCCAAAGCGATCTGACTGGCGCCAAGTTGGATCCTGGCGCCCTCAGCACGAGCCACTGGCAAGGAGCGCAAGGGGTTCCAGCAGGGGCCAATAGCTATGCCGATCTCCACAACAGTGGCGTGGAAGAGGCGCTGAAAGGTCGTCATCCAGAAGCAGAACAGCGCTTTAGTGCCGCCATCGGCCGGCGACCCCAAGCAGCCATCAGCTGGCTCGCCCGCGGTATCGCCCGCGGCGAACAGGGCCGTGAACTGGAGGCCGCTGCGGATCTACAGCAGGCCGGCCGTCTCTACCGCCAAGGAGGCAACGACGATCTAGCCGATCAGCTGGACAAGGCGGCCCAGCAGCTGCGCGACAACCCCAAAAAGCCCAATGGCAATGGCTGGGGCAGCGCGATCTTGGGCGGTGCGGCAGGACTGTTTAAGCAGCTGGCTCCTTACGCCCTGAAGTTGATGGGGCCGGGTCTTCTTTAGGGGCGCGGCTGTAAACGCTCAAGTTGAACTTGAGGACGGTGGGCTCGGCCGAATCCTCACCATCTCCAGCGGGGGCCGGGTGCGAGAGATTCAGATCCCTGAGCACCGCTAAGGGCGAAAGGCTCTCGATGCGGCGCAAAAAGACCAGCAGTTGTGGGAATGCCCCGGAGGCCATCACCAGCTGCTCGCGTTTGACCAGCGCGCCATCAACGAGCAAAGGATCACTGGGGGGAGCCTCGTTGCCTTTGGCTTTGCTGCGCTTGGAGCTGGGCGCTGGCGGCGGCACCTGAGGCTCATAGCTCTCAAGCGTGACGCCAGCAGCAGCCGCTTCCACCGCCAATTGGGCCAGCAGGGTGTCGAGCTGATCGGTGCCCGCCACGATCTGCAGCAGCTTGCGCTGATCAGCCTCAGCTTGTTGCAGGCCCTGGCGCGAGCGGCCTAGCCGGGCACGGTTGGCTGCCAATGCCTCTCCTTGGCTCTTGAGCAACTGGCGTTGCTGCTCAAGAGCGCCGTTGCGCTGCCAAGCGGGCAACAGCCATGCCAGCGCCAGTCCTGCGGCCACTAAGCCTCCAGCCACGGCCGGCAACACCAACACCAGGCGCTCTGGCGTGATGCCGAAGCGGCTCGGCGGTTGGGCCTGAAAGTTCGTCATGGCAGCACCCCCAACTGTTCAATCACCGCTAACCGGTAGGCCATGCCTTGGGCCTGCAGGGCCTGCAACTGCGCCCCATCAAGCAACGGAATCCTGCTGCCGAACTGCGCTTCCAGGCGAAAGCGGATGCTGCTTGATGGCTCAGCTTGGCCGGCATCCCTGCGCTTGGCCTCTTGCACCTGAATGCTGGATGGCACAAACAGCGGCGACTGCTGCAGCCCCAACTGCAACCCATTGATCCGAACAAAGCCATTGGGATCGGTGGCTTCGCCCTCCAGCTTGAGCAGGCGATCTTCACTGACCGCACTGGTGAGCTGCAGCCCGGCTGGCACCTCTTGAGCCAAGGCCGTGAGCCAAGCCGAACTGGAGGGAACCGAGACCAAGGCTTCGGCTAACTGCGTGTTGGCGGCTTTCAGACGCTGCGCTTGGCGCCCCACCCCCTCGGCTTGTTGACGCAACGCTTCACTGTCCGAAGCCGTTGGCTGCAACTGGCTGACCTGCTGCTGCAGCTGGGACTGGCGCCAGCTCAGCCACACGCCAGCCAGGGCGACCACACCGACGCAGGCCAATCCGACCACGCCACCACGAATCAGCAGTGGCCGCAAGGCAATCATGCGATCAGCCGGGACCCCCAACTGGGCGCGCCGCTGCTCGAGCAGATCAAGGGTCATCGGGGCTGTCCCCCAAGGGCCAAGCCGATCAAACGATCAACCGCTGCAGGCGCAGGGCTCACCCAGGCCTCGGCGTCACTCACTGCGGCCTGGCTGAGGGCATCGATCCGCTCCATACGGCAACCCAACTGCTGACTCCAGCTCTCCAGCGGTGGGGTCAGCTCAGGGTCAGCCAACACCCAGAGGGTTGGCTGCTGACCATCCAATTCAGCGATCACAGCTTGGAGTTCATCCAACCCGGAGGCTGACGCCAAGCTGAGCTGACGCAGCGGCACCGCTCCACGCCAGAGCAGGAGCTGCCAAGACTCCCCGCGCACATCGAGGCTGCCGGTCCATTGCTGTGGATCCTGCTGCTGTAGGGGCGCAGGCAATAGACGCTCAACAGCGAGCACCGATGGCTCAAGGCCATGCAGATCAAGGCCAGCAATTGCGAAGGTGTCGATCCAGCGATCGAGCTGCTCGTTAGGCATGCAGGCCAACAGCCAGTGATCGCCTCGCTGCTGCCAACTGACTGCCGCCTCAGCCAGCGGGAAGGGCAAGGCCAATGCAGCCTCTTGCCCCATCAGCCACGGAATGATCTCAGCATCCGGTTGCCGGCCGGCCGGCAGCTTCAGCGAGCGCAACACCACAGCTTCTGGCGGCAACAAGGCGCGAGCACCCGGAGCCTGCAGACCACCTTGAAGCAGCACATCACCAATCAGATCACCCAAGGCCTCGGTTAGCAGAGGCACGCCAGCCTCAACAACGCCACTGGGCAGTGGCGCTTGCTGCCAGCTCTGCAGCTGCAACTGACCACCGATGGTCTGATACGCCAGCAGCGTGAGCGCATCAGCCTCCATGGCGACGGCAACACGGCCCATGCGCAGCGGCCTGAGCAGTTGCTCACGCAGGGGGGCCAGCTGCTCGGTCACTCCCGAGAACACGCCACATCACTGGCAACTGGGCAGAAACTAGAGCGCTCTTAGCACTCCTGCCAGGGCAAACCGCAACCAACCGCTGCAGCGATGGTGGGCAAACCGTGGTGCTCCAGCTGTTGCAGCAGGCCATCGAGGATGCAGGGCACCAACTCCGGGCCGCGGTAGATCCAGCCCGTGTAGAGCTGCACCAACGAGGCCCCTGCGGCAATGCGCTCCCAGGCCGCCTGGGGGCTATCGATCCCTCCCACACCAATCAGAGGCAACTGCGGGCCGGCGCTAACGCGCAAGCGCCTGAGCACCTCTAGGGCCCGAGCGCGCAACGGCACCCCACTTAGGCCACCCGCCTCTTCGGCCAAGGTGCGGCCGGTTTGCAGCAAGCGCCGCTGCTCCAGCCCCAAACGATCCAGGCTGGTGTTGGTGGCAATCACGCCAGCCAGACCCTCGGCATAGGCAAGCCGGGCCAAGGCATCGATCGCTTCATCGGCCAGATCCGGGGCAATTTTCACCAGCAGCGGCGGGCAACCGCTCTGACCGCGCAAGCGCTCCACCAGCTGGCGCAGCAGGGTTTCATCCTGCAGCTCCCGCAATCCCGGAGTGTTGGGTGAGGACACATTGATCACCACATAGTCCGCCAGCGGAGCCAGGGCCTCCAGGGAGCTGGCGTAGTCGTCCGCTGCGTGCTCGAGCGGTGTGACCTTGGATTTGCCCAAATTCAAACCCAGCACCAACGGGCGCTCGCCGACCGGCGGCAAGCCCTGGGCCTGCAGGATCCGCTGCACCGCTGCCGCCCCTTTGTTGTTGAAGCCCATGCGGTTCAGGGCCGCTTGCTCTTTGGCCAAGCGAAAGAGGCGCGGCTTGGGGTTCCCCGGCTGCGCCTGGGCCGTGATGGTGCCGAGTTCGGCAAAGCCAAAACCAAAGGCCTGCCAGATGCCGGCCGCCACGGCATTTTTATCGAAACCAGCCGCCAAACCCACCGGATTGGCAAAGCGGCAACCAAACACCGTCTGGGCCAAGCGAGGGTCGTGACGCTGCAGCGTTTTGGCTGTGGCATCAAGAGTCGCGCGCACCGGCGGCAGAGCGCGCCAGCGGCTGGCCTGCCCGAGGGCGCTCAGCGTGAACTGGCTCATCCACTCGGCATCGGCGCCGTCATCAGCGGAGAGCAAAGGCCCCAGCCAGCGCTGCCAAGGATCGGAGCTCATGGCGTTGCCTCTGGCTTGGAGCGCTGCAACTGCCAACGGCCATCGCCCAGCGGTTGCACCTGAAAATCGCGCCACTGCCAGGGGCCATCACGGCTTTCCAGCTGACGCAAGGGTTGCTCCACCAACTGCGCCAGTTCCACCGAGGTGAGGCCATAGCCGCCGCTGGCCAGGCGATCGGCCACCTCCAGCCGCGTCAGCACATCCCGCAGCGAAGCTGGCGCCGGATCGACAGGCTCCACAGGCGTGGCTGTGTTCGCAGCTGGCTGTTGGCCGTGGGAGTGGGCCACGGCAATGGCATCACAGCGCTCGTTATCAGGATCACCGCTATGGCCTTTGACATGGGCCAAGGCCACATCAGGAAGGCGGGCGGCATCGAGCGCCTCCCAGAGATCACGGTTCAGCACCGCACTGCCTGAGGCCGTGCGCCAGCCCTTGCGCTTCCAGCCGTTGATCCAACGGGTGAAGCCATCGATCAAATATTTGCTGTCGGTGCGGATGGCCAGGCCTTGGGCCCGCGGCAACTGCTGCAGGCGCTCCAGCAACGCCAAACAAGCGCTGAGCTCCATGCGGTTGTTGGTGGTCTGCGCCTCAGAGCCACCCAGCTCCTCAACGCGTCCATCACTGAAGCGCAGCAGCGCGCCCCAACCTCCCGGCCCGGGGTTGCCGCGGCAGGCGCCATCACAGGCAGCGGCCACCACCACCGGGGCATCGTCAACAGCAGGGGAAGCTTTGGAAGGCATCACTGGAACCTAATCACCGGGGCAGACCACTCAGAGAACCGTCTCTCCAGGGGGTGGCACATTTTCCTCTGAGGAAATAGTTTTATTTCGTGTGAGGAGTGCGGACGCTTCTCAGGGTCGAAACAAGGACAGACTCCTGAGCTCGTCCGATTCCTGCCCCGCTTCGGCGGGGCTTTTTTCTTGGCAAAAAAAACCCTCCGCCGGAGCGGAGGGCATGAAGGTGGTCCGAGAGGACCGGGGCGATCACTTGAGGGTGACCTTGCCGCCGGCTTCTTCGATGGCCTTCTTCATATCTTCGGCAGCGGCCTTGGCCACGCCTTCCTTGACAGGGGTCGGAGCCTTTTCGACGAGGCCCTTGGCATCGGCCAGGCCGAGACCAGTGGCTTCGCGAACAGCCTTCAGCACCTTGATCTTGGCGGCGGCATCGAAGCTTTCGAGGATGACGTCGAATTCGGTCTTTTCCTCAGCGGCTTCACCACCACCAGCAGCGGCGCCAGGGGCGGCCATCACCACAGCGCCAGCAGAGGCGGCGGCGGACACACCAAAGGCTTCCTCGATCTGCTTAACAAGCTCAGAGGCTTCCAGCAGCGAGAGAGTCTTCAACGACTCGAGAATTTCGTCGGTTTTTGCGGACATGGTTGAGAAGAGAGCAACAGAACGGGAGATCGGTGGAACTCAGCTGTTTTCGCTATCAGCGTGCTGCTGAAGCGCACGGGCGAGACCAGAGGGAACCTCGTTGACGCCGACGGCCAGCTTGGTGGCCACAGCATTGATGGACCCGGCGATCTGAGCCATGAGTCCCTCCTTGGAGGGCAGGTCTCCGATGGCCTTGATGTCGTTCTGGCTGAGGAGGCGACCTTCAAACAGGCCTCCCTTCAGCTCCGACTTCTTGCTGTCCTTCTGGAAGGACTGCACGGCCTTCACCGCACCACCCACATCCCCTTTGACGAGAACGAAGGCATTGGTGCCGGTGAGCAGGGGGTCGAGGTCGGACCAGGTGTCGTTGCCATCGATGGCGCGACGCATCAAGGTGTTTTTGGTCACCTTGCAAATGCCGTTCGCAGCCAAGCGACCGCGTAGGTCGCTCATCTCCTTAATGGAGAGGCCTTTGTAATCGAGCACCAGGGCCATTTCGGCCTCGCCGAGCAACTGCTTGAGCTCCTCGACGATCTGTTGCTTGTTCTCCAGCGTGCGGCCCATAGGTTGAGGATCGGATCAGGGGAACAAGCCGGGTTGTGCGGACCGGTGGAGGTCGCAACAACCGATCCGCACCACAAGGGGTGAAACCGATGCGCAAACCTCGGCAGGACTTATGGCTGCGGAAACCGCCTCCACCTGCTGTCTTCGGTTGCGAGTGGCCGTTGAGACAAAGCTCTAAGGCCGAACGCTGGGTGCAAAACCCGATTCCGGTGAAATACCGGATCAATTCACCGTATCAGGCCGTCACTCAGCGTTGCTGAGGTCCTGCAGGGCAGAGAAGTCCACTTCCACCGAAGGGCCCATGGTGGAGGTGATGTAGAGGCTCTTCCAGTAACGGCCCTTGGCACCGCTGGGCTTGTTGCGATCCACCGTCTCTTGCACCGACTTGAGGTTCTCCAGCAGGTCGTCAGCGCTGAAGCTGGCCTTGCCGAACTGCACATGCACGATGCCGCTGCGGTCGGCGCGGAACTCCAACTTGCCGGCTTTGAATTCGTTGATCGCGTTGGTCACATCGGTGGTGACAGTGCCGGTCTTGGGGTTGGGCATCAAGCCGCGTGGACCAAGGACCCGGCCGAGCTTGGCCACCTTGGGCATCATGTCGGGGGTAGCGATCAGCAGATCGAAGTCCATCTGGCCACCAGCGATGGAGTCGACAAGCTCCTCGTCGCCCACCAGCTCAGCGCCAGCGGCTTTGGCTTCAGCCACCTTCTCGCCGCGGGTGATCACGGCAATGCGGATGCTGCGGCCAGTGCCCTTGGGCAGTGCCACGGTGGTGCGCAGCTGTTGGTCGGTGTATTTGGGGTCGATGCCCAGACGCACGTGGGCTTCGATGGTTTCGTCGAACTTGGCCGTGGCATTGGCCTTCACCAGCGACACCGCCTCCAGCGGGGCGTAGGCGCGGGGTTCAACGGTGGCCTGGGCGGCCTTGAAGCGTTTGGAAATGGATTTCATAGCGAGATGGGGTGCAGGCGACGGTGATCAACCGTCTCCCCCGATAAGGGTGTGCAAAGGGCGGAGCGAAGCTCAGTCCTTAACGGCGACGCCCATGTTGCGGGCTGTGCCTTCGATGATCCGCATGGCGGATTCAACGCTGCTGCAGTTGAGATCAGGAAGTTTGGTGTTGGCGATCTCCTCGAGCTGAGCCCGGGTGATGGAACCAACGCTGCCCTTGGCGGATTCGCCGGAACCCTTCTCGATACCGGCTGCCTTGACGATCAGCACGGAAGCGGGAGGGGTCTTGGTGATGAAGGTGAAGCTGCGGTCTTCAAAGACCGAGATCTCCACCGGGATCACAAAACCGGCTTTGTCCTGGGTACGGGCGTTGTACTCCTTGCAGAAGGCCATGATGTTGACCCCGTGCTGACCGAGGGCAGGACCCACGGGAGGCGCCGGGTTGGCCTTGCCAGCCTGCAGGGCCAGCTTGATGACGGCGGTGACTTTTTTAGCCATCGATTTGACGGACGGGACAGTGCTGCGGTGCACCCGAAGAAGGGCGCTGAACGAAAGGCCGACCCCCGCAGCGGGACGGCCCTGAGATCAGCTGTCTTTGCTGATCTGGGAGAACTCGAGCTCCACCGGGGTTTCCCGGCCAAAGATCGACAGCAAGGCTTTGAGCTTGCTGCGATCGCCTGAGATCTCGATGACCTCGCCGGAGAAGTCCTTGAAGGGACCAGCGGTGACGCTGATCCGATCGCCTTCGGCCAGATCGACCTTGACGACAGGCTTTTTCTCTTGAGCCCGCTTGAAGATGCGATTCACCTCCGAGCGGCTCAGGGGGCGAGGCTTGATGCGGCCGCGCACACGGCCGGTGGTGCGGCGCTCTTCATGGCCAACGAAGTTGATCACGTTGGGGGTGCTGCGCACCGCTTGCTCGGTGTCTTCATCCATGACCATGCGAATCAGCACATAGCCGGGGAACACCTTTTCTTCGGTGCTTTGACGGGAGCCGTCTTTTTTGATCTTGACCGCTGGGGTTTGGGGGATCTCAATCTCCAAGATCCGATTGGAGACCCCAAGGGTTACCGCCCGCTGCTCGAGGGTGGCTTTGACCTTCTTCTCGCAACTCGACGCCACCTGGACGGCATACCAGCGAGCAACTTGCGGCTTGCTTTCGGCCTGCTCTTCGCCGGCTGCAGCTGAATCAGCCGTCTCAAGGACGTCTTGATCGTTAAGGGGTTCGGTGAGCTCTGACAAGGCGATCAACGGAAAACGAGCTGGGACATCCAGCGGAAGAAGCGATCCAATGACGCGATCGCAGCAGCCGAGAGGGTGACCATCAACAGAACAGCGACGGACTCACTGATCAGTTGCTGGCGGCTTGGCCAAACCACACGACGCAGCTCAGCCAAGGTGGACTCGATAGGCCCACGCGGCTCCCGAGGGGCGCCAGGGGGCTGAGACGCTGCAGCGTTGCCGTTCTCCGGCTTGGCTTCAGCCTCAATCACCGCCCCCTCAGGGGCCGTGGGATCACCAGATTTGTTCGGCTGGCTGAAAACCACACTCCTCCGTCGCGGGGGATGAACCGCAAACAAACAGCCTACAGAACTGGGCTAAAGCGCAGACCGCCTTCCTCCAAGCTCACGTGGACCCCCGCGGCGCCTTGGTAGCGCTCTTCAAGCAGCTCAGTGGCCAGGGGGTTTTCCAAGCGCCGGCGCAGCAGTCGCCGCAGGGGCCGGGCCCCGTATTCCGGGTCGTAGCTCTCGGTGGCCAGCCACTGGACCACGTCCTCATCCACCTGCAAAGGCAGCTCTTGCTCAGCCAGCAGGGCGGCCAGCTCCGCGAGCTGCAAACGCACGATTGGCACCAGGTCCTCCGGCTGCAGCGGACGGAAGCGAATCACTTCATCGATGCGGTTGAGGAATTCCGGCCGGAATTGGGCCGCCAAGCTGCGATCGATCTCAGCCTCCAAAGCAGCGGTATCGCCATCACGGGCGTGGCTGAGGATGGCGCGGCTAGCGAGATTGCTGGTCATCACCACCACGGTGTGGCGGAAATCAACGCTGCGGCCCTGGGAGTCGCTGAGGCGGCCGTCATCGAGCACCTGCAGCAGCAGGTTGAACACCTCCGGGTGTGCCTTCTCGACTTCATCGAGCAGCACCACCGCATAGGGCCGGCTGCGCACCGCTTCGGTGAGCTGGCCTCCTTCCTCGTAACCCACGTAGCCCGGCGGCGCGCCGATCAGGCGCGCTACGGCATTGCGCTCCATGAACTCGCTCATGTCGAGCCGCACCAGCGCCTCGTCTTCATCGAAGAGGTTGGCCGCCAAGGTGCGGGCCAGCTCGGTTTTACCCACACCGGTGGGGCCCAAGAACAGAAACGAGCCCACGGGCCGCCGGGCATCTTTCATGCCAGCGCGGGCGCGCCGGATCGCCGCTGCCACAGCAGCGACAGCATCGGCTTGGCCGAGCACCTTCTCGCCGAGGCGGTTTTCCAGCTCCAGCAGCTTCTGGCGCTCACCGGCCATCAAGCGCTGCACAGGAATGCCGGTGGTGCGGGCGACCACATCGGCGATGTCTTGGGCCGCCACCAAATCCCGCAACAGGCGGCCGGGCTGCTGCAGCTCCATCTCCAGCTCCTGACGGCGACGCTGCACGTCCTGCTCCAGTTCCACCTGCAGGCGCGCCATGTCTTCCCACTCCGTGAGCCGCTCGGCCTCAGCAATGCCGTGGCGCAGCTCCTCCTCACGCTGTTGCAGCTGACGCAAATCCTGAAGCTGCTGACGCTCGTGCTGCCAGCGGTCTTGCAGTTGTTCAAGCTTGTCGAGAGCGTCGCTGCGGCGCTGCTGGTGCTGCACGCGCTCCTCCATGGGCGCCTGCTCAGCGGCCAACAGCGAGCGTTCGATGCGGCGCAATTCGGCCTCAGCGGCTTCCACCACCGCCGGCTTGGAGGTGGCCTCCATCTTCAAATCAGCGGCCGCTTCATCGATGAGATCGATCGCCTTATCGGGCAGGCAGCGATCACTGATGTAGCGATCCGCCAGACGCACGGCCGCCTCGAGAGCGTCATCGCCAATGCTGACGCCGTGGTGCAGCTCGTAGCGCTCGCGCACACCACGCAGGATCTCCAGCGACACATCCAGGGCTGGTTCCTTAATCAGCAGCTGCTGGAAGCGCCGGTTCAGCACAGGATCTTTCTCCAGCGTGCGGCGGTATTCCTCGATGGTGGTGGCCCCAATGCAGCGCAACTCACCTCTGGCCAAGGCTGGTTTGAGCACGCTGCCGGCATCGGCGCCCGCACGATCACCGTTCACCAGGGTGTGGATTTCATCGATGAACAGCACCACCCCTTCACTGCCTTCATCGCAGGCGGCGATCTCCTCAAGAACGCTGCGCAAGCGCTCTTCGAACTGACCGCGGTATTTGGCGCCAGCGATCAAGGCGCCGAGATCCAACGAGATCAAACGGCGTCCTTTGAGGGAATCGGGCACTTCACCGGCCACCATCCGCTGGGCCAGCAGCTCAGCGATGGCGGTTTTGCCAACGCCGGCCTCACCAATCAACACCGGGTTGTTTTTGTTGCGGCGCGAGAGCACCTGAATCAACCGCCGAATGTCAGCGCTGCGGCCAATCACAGGATCCAGGCTGCCTTCCCTGGCCAAGGCGGTGAGGTCGCGGCCGTATTGGGCCAAAGCGCCAGCGTCGGCACTGGGCTGGGTGGGCTGAGCGCTGGGCTGATCGATGGCAACAGGGCGTGATGCAGCCGCCGGCACCGAAGCAGCCATGGGTTCGGCCATCGCCACGCCCACAGGCTGCAATTGCTCATCGAGCTGGGAGCGGCTCAGCCCCTGCCGCTGCAACAGGGCGCCACCAAGGCGCTCATCACTGGCGAGGGCCAGCAGCAGATGACGTTCATCAATGCTGGCGGCTCCCTGCTGCTGGCGTTCCTGCTCAGCCGCATCCAGCAGCTGCTCGAGGTCATCGCCCACATAGAGCGTGTTGCTGCTGCGGGTGGGCTGGCGGGCACAAAAGTCTTCGAGATCGTCGCGCAGCTCCCCACCTTGCAGACGAAGGGTGTTCAGCAGCGGCCGCAGCCGTTGCTCATCGAGCAAGGCCAGCACCAAGTGCTCGACATCCATCTCACCGTGACGCCAGCGGCGGGCTTCCTCCTGGGCGCCGAGCAGCAGATCCCAAGCGAGATCGTTGAAGCGTTCTGGCTCGGTGGTGAGGCTGAAACGGGAATCAGGCAGCCGCATCGGCTCGAAAGCTCAACTGGATCAGTTCCACCTTGTAGCCATCCGGATCCTCCACAAAGGCGATGACGGTGGAGCCGTGCTTCATCGGACCGGGTTCACGCACCACCTTGCCGCCCTGCTGGCGAATTTGCTCGCAGGTGCCATAGATGTCATCCACGCCCAGGGCGATGTGGCCATAGCCCTCGCCAAGCTCGTAGCAGCTGGTGTCCCAGTTATGGGTGAGCTCCAGCACCGTTTGATCGGACTCTGGGCCATAGCCCACAAAGGCGAGGGTGAAGCGCCCGCTGGGGTAGTCCTTGCGACGCAGCAGGCTCATCTTGAGCACATCGGTATAGAAGGCGAGGGAGCGCTCCAGATCGCCCACCCGAAGCATGGTGTGCAGCAAACGCATGGGGCGTTGATGGCTCTAGCTGAGCTCATTGTGCAGGGCCCATCTGCATAATGAGCCCGCCAGATGAGACCGCTGTGTTCGACTCTCTCGACCTTGTGATCGACACCGTGGTGGCACGGGAAGTGTTGGACTCCCGCGGCACCCCAACCGTCGAAGCCGAGGTGTTGCTTGAGGGTGGCGCCAGCGGCCGGGCAATCGTGCCCAGCGGAGCCAGCACCGGTGCCCACGAAGCCCATGAGCTGCGCGATGGCGACGCCATGCGTTATTTCGGCAAAGGGGTCAACCAAGCCGTCAGCAATGTGGAAGAGCGGCTCGCTCCGGCCCTCTGCGGACTAAGCGCCCTCGATCAGGTGGCCGTCGATGGCGCCATGAACGAACTCGATGGCAGCGCGAATAAATCCAGCCTTGGTGCCAACGCGATCCTGGCGGTGAGCATGGCCGTGGCCCGCGCAGCAGCCAACGGGGTTGGCCTGCCGCTGTACCGCTATCTGGGTGGCCCATCAGCAACGGTGCTGCCGGTGCCGCTGATGAATGTGATCAATGGCGGCGAGCACGCCACCAACAACCTGGATTTCCAGGAATTCATGATCGTGCCCCATGGCGCCGGCAGCTTCCGAGAAGCACTGCGCTGGGGCGCTGAGGTGTTCCACACCCTCAAGGGCCTGCTCAACGAGCAAGGCCTGTCAACAGCCGTTGGTGATGAGGGCGGCTTTGCTCCCAACCTCGATGGCAACGATGCCGCCGGCGACTTGCTGGTGCGCGCGATCGAGAAAGCCGGCTACAAGCCCGGTGAGCAAATTGCCTTGGCCCTCGATGTGGCCAGCACCGAGTTTTACAAAGACGGCCGCTACAGCTTTGGCGGCGGCAACTACAGCAGCGCGGAAATGGTGGATCAGCTGGCCCAGCTGGTGAGCCGCTACCCGATTGTGTCGATCGAAGACGGCCTCGCCGAAGACGATTGGGATGGCTGGAAGCTGTTGACCGAGCGCTTGGGCAGCTCCGTGCAACTGGTGGGCGACGACCTCTTCGTGACCAACAGCACCCGGCTGCAGCGCGGCATTGATCTGGGCGTGGCTAACTCGATCCTGATCAAGGTCAATCAGATCGGCTCGCTGAGCGAAACCCTGCAAGCCATCGACTTGGGAGGCCGCAACGGCTACACCAGCGTGATTAGCCACCGCAGCGGCGAAACCGAAGACACCACCATTGCCGATCTGGCAGTGGCCACCGGTGCTGGCCAAATCAAGACCGGTTCCCTCAGCCGCTCTGAGCGGATCGCCAAGTACAACCAGCTGCTGCGCATCGAAGACGAGCTCGGTAGCCAAGCGGTGTACGCCGGTACCCAAGGCCGCGGCCCCCGCGGCCGCCGCTGATTAGCGCTGCTGGCCAGGAAGCTGCTCAAGCCGTTGATCACGCTGCAGCCTCAACTGCAGCTTGAGCCAACCCAACCCCACAGGAACCCCAGCCACCAAAGGCGCAACGGCCCAAACCGGACGACTACTGGCACCGAGCAGTGCGGCCGCCAAAGCCAAACAGCCGAGCAACACGGATTGTCCAATGGCGTGCTGAGCAGTCGCCATGCGGCGGAATTGCCGATCGGATTCACCAAGGCGAATCTGCAGTTGCAGATCACCTTGTTCAAGGCGCTCCAGGCTGGAATCCAGGCGCCGCGGCAGGGTCACAGCCCGCGTGCCCAAGGCACCCACTTGCCGACCCAGCTCATTGATCAGCTCGTTGGGGCCATTACCGCTGGCAGTCATGAGGGGAAGAAGCTTGGGCTTGGCGATCGCCACCAAGCTAAAGCCGGGATCCAAGGCGCGGCCAACACCTTCAAAGGTGGAGAGGGCCCGCATCACAAAAATCAGATCAACCGGTAGCTGAAACGGCTGCCCGTAGACCAAGGCATAGAGATCACCAGAGAGGCGATCGAGCACATTGCTCGGGAAGGGCGGGGTCAAGGCGTCATCGAGCATCACGCGCACCAATCGGCGCACCGGACCGGTATCGATGCTGGTGCTGATGATTCCTGCGGCCTGCAACTCCTCCACCAAGCCGCCGGCATCGCGCGCCGCGGCCGCCGTCACCATCGAGCCAAAACGACTGCGCAGCCGGGGAGGGATCTGCCCCATCATCCCGAAGTCGTAGTAGATGAGTGCGCCGTCATCGGCAACTGCCAAGTTGCCGGGATGGGGATCAGCATGGAAAAAGCCGTAGAGCACAAGCTGCTGCAAGTAGCTAGCTGCTCCTTTCTCAGCAACAGCAGCCGGATCAATGCCGCGCTGCAACAAAGCCTCGCGATCGGTGATCTTGGTGCCAGGCACATAGTCCAAGCAGAGCACGCGCCTTGTGGTTAGCTCCCAGATGACCGCGGGAATACGCACATCGGGGTCATCCAAAAACTGTTGCCGAAAGCGGGCCGCATGCTCGGCCTCCAAGCGGAAATCCAACTCCCGCAGCAGCACGCGCCGGCATTCACGGGCCATCGCCACCCAATCGCGCCCGCGGCCCCAATTCGGGTGACGTTGCAGCACGGCAGCCACCTGCTCCATCACCTGCAAATCGAGGCGGAAGAGCTTCTCCAGCCCCGGCCGCTGCAACTTCAGAACCACATCGCGTCCGCTGTGCAAGGTGGCGCGATGCACCTGAGCCAAGCTGGCGGACCCCAGGGGCCTGGGCTCGATCCGCATGATCTCGCTGCGTCGCGCCCCCAACTCCGCTTCGAGCAGAGCCTCCGCCTGCGGGAAAGGAAACGACGGCACCCGATCTTGCAGTTGCGCCAACTGCTCCACCCAGGGAGCCGGCAGCAGATCAGGCCTAGCTGAGAGCAACTGCCCCAGCTTGATGAAGGCTGATCCCAAAGCCAGCAGCTCGTGCAACAGCCAGCGGGCTAAACGGCGCTGACGCCGTTCCACCGCTGCTTCGCTAGCGCCGCCTACGTAGGTCCAGCGCCGGCCATCCCACCAAAGGCGGCTCAGCAGCACCACCACGACCGACCAGATGCGCAACGAGCGCAGCACACTGCGCAATCGCGCCATTAGCTGGGCTCCTCAAGGCGCCTAGAAAACTCGGCCACTTGAGCGCGCAAGCCATCGAGCTGCTCCTGGAGATTCTCAGGGCCCGCCACAGTGACCTCACTGGAAACGGTTGGCGGTTGTTCGATGCGTTCGGCTTCCTGCTGCACCTCTTGCCAAAACAGTTCCAGTTCTTGCTGCAGTTTTTGCGGGGCGTCCTGCGCCATCACGCTGAACTGAGCAGCCGCGTCCATCGCGCTGCTGCCAAGACGGGCAGCCAAACGATTCAACGCGGCTTGCACCAAAGTTTCAGGGGTGCTCATCGCCAAACAGGAGGCGGCGCTCCGACTGTGGCAGAAGACGACGGTGGTTGTGGCAGAGGCTGCGGCCAAGGGGGCAGATCCTCGAGCGGATCCACCAAAGGCAACTGAGGACTGTCGACCATCTCAGGGGCAGGAAGCACCGAGGAATCAACCGCCTCAGGCTCTGGGAACAACTGCGGCACTGGAAGCGCTAAGGGATCGACAGCCTCAGGTTCCACAAACAACTCTGGAGCGGGGAGCACAGCGGCATCGGTCGGCTCTGGCTCGGGAAGCAACTGCGGCGACGGGCCAAGCAAATTGACCCGTTCGGCGCCGTAACGCATGCGCAAACTCTCCAGCGTCAAACCGGGAACGGGCTTGCTGGAAAAACGCCGGCCCAATGGAACCAGGCCACCAAGACGATCTTCCAAAAGCCGCCCAGTGACCACATAGGCCAAACCAAAACACAGCCCCACCAACAAGGGACCCATGGGATTCCAAGGGTTGGAGCGCCGCACTGGCCGGCGCTGCTTCTGAGCTGGTTGAACCGCCACAGGCCGCGAGGTGCGCTTCTTGGAACTCATCATCGTCATGACTTCACTTCCTCCGGCAGGGCCAGCAGTAATTGACCGGCCGCGTAGCGATTCCCCTGGGGATTGAGGTGCATGTCATGGGTGAAATAAAACGCCTCGGGCTGCCGCAGCAACTCTGGCGCCATGGGCACATAGGGAACTTCAAGCTCCTGAGCCAACTGAGCAAAGCAAGGCTCAAGGTGCGGGGCTTTGCGGGGATCGCTGGGGACCGCAGAGATCAGATAGCGGCCGCCGGCAGCTGCAACCCGGTCACGGATGGAACGCAAGGCACGGCGCGTGGGCTCTAGCTCGGCTGCTGAGCGCGGGCATTGATCACCAGCACTGGAGGCAACTGGGCTCTGGGCTGTGGTGATCTCCCGGCGGCGCCCCAGCTCGGTCACGGTGAGCTGAGCGCGGCGCAACAAACGCGCCAAATACGACACCCGTGCCAATCGCTCCAACGGCGAGAGCTGGGTTTCGCTGGAAACCACCATCTCGCCGTTGGAATCGGGCTGGAGCTGATTGCTGTAGCCCTGATCGCCATCGAGGTCGTTGTCATAGAGAACATGAACAACCACTCCACCGGCCAACAGCACCGGGCCTTGGGGGTGTTGCTGCTGGTATTCACGCAACTGGATCTCTGAGAGCACCGGGGAGTAACTGCTCACCCCCAGGTTGTGAACGGCCACACCCGCCCCGCAGAGTTGCTGCTGCAACTGGCCAGCCATGCTGTCGGCATCACTGACCTGAAACCCTTCAACAAACGAGTCCCCCAACATCAGCACATGCCGCTTGGGGCCAGCAGCTGGGAACTCACAGAGGCCCTTGAGGGAACGGTTACCAAAACGATCGGTTTGGATTTCAAAGCCGCCCCATTCGTCCTGCAGCGAATAGGCCTGAAAGGTGTAGTTGGTTGGATGCTGGTGGTGACGCGTTGCGCTGGGGTTCAGCGGTGTGTTGTTAAAGCCCAGCCGCAGCAGTCTCAAGGCCAGCTCAGCCCCCACCAAGCAAAACGCCAAGCTGAACAGCAGCAGCAGCAGATTGGCGCGCAGCGCTCGCATTCAGCCTGGGATCAGGCGGCCAGGTTATCGGCTGAATCTGCTTTCAAAATGGCCTGCAATTGGTTGGCGGCAGCGCAATAGGCCGCCCAGCCCATCATGCGGCGCGGATCCGAACGCCCTTTGTCATCGACGGCCTCACGCACGGTGACGCCCTGAACTTCTGCTTTGTCAAACGCAGCGAGCAAGGGAATGGAGCCATCCAGCACCTCAAGGCCAAAACCCTCAAGCGTGTCGCGCGCCTCATCAGCAAAGCGCTGCTTGCGCGTGTCCACCTTCACCAGCAAGGCGGCATGGCGGATGCCGTAGCCCCGCAAAATCGCCGACATCTCGATGGTCAGCTCCACCGAGCGGGCTTGCGGCGTGGTGGGCAGCACAACGATGTCGGAGCCAGCCGAGAGGTTCTTCAACTCATCTTCATGGCTACTGGCCTGGCCATCGGTGATCACGATCTGAGCCGTGCGGGTGGCTTTGGCAGCAGCCTCGACAGGCACCACATCAAAGCCGAGCAGACCCCTCGCTCCATAGGCGGTTGCCGAGCGGTTGCGGTCAGCATCAACGACGCAGACGGCGTAGCCCTGCTGGGCCCAAACACTGGCTAAGTGAATGCTGGTGCAGGTCTTCGCTACACCGCCTTTCTGGCCAAAAACAGTTACGAACACTTTTTCGGCAAAGAGTAAGCAGCACAAAGTGAAACGCAAGGGGCTGCTGCTGGTGTGCTGACAAAGCCTCAGTCGTCGCTGTGATGGCGCCTTTGGCGCTGCTGCTTGATCTGGCCGCGTTGTTTCTTGGCATCCAAGCGGCGGCGCTGGGAACCGCGGGTGGGCTTGGTGGCACGGCGAGGCTTCGGCGGTGGCTTGAGGCCTTCCCGCAACAACTCCGCCAGCCGCTCGAGGGCCAACTGCCGGTTGCGCCATTGGGAGCGATGCTCAGCGGCCACAACCCGCAACACCCCGCCACTGAGCTTGGAGCCCAAGCGCTGTTGCAGGCGCTGGCGCCGAACCTCTCCCAAGACCGAGGAAGCCTGCAGGTCAAACAACAGCTCAACAGCTGTTTCCAACTTGTTGACGTTCTGCCCGCCTGGGCCGGAGGAGCGCGTAAAGCGCCATTGCAGCTCAGCGGCAGGGATCGCCAAGCGTTGATGAATCACTAGATCGCGATCCACGGCGCACTCAAGTGGTGTAGTCGGCGTTGATAGACACTTATAGGCAGATTCCCCTTCAACACTTGGGTTTTGGCGGTGGAATGACCGTTAGCAAGGTGTTAGCACCACCATGCGCACACCCAAATCCCTGTGGTGGCGGTGATGGCGTAAGCAAACCGTTAGCAGGAACACCCCTGTAGATGACCTCTACCTCCACCTCCACCTCCACCTCCAAGGCATCCACAAATGGTTCAGGCCAAGCCAAGGCGGTGCTGGACCGCAAGGACATTCCTGGGGACAAAAATGCATATGTATATAGAGATGGGAAACGAGGCGGAAGGTGGTGCCTCTACTTCTATGACCGTGAAACCACGAACAGGCATCGGTTCGTCCTGAAGGATGGGAATGGTGTTCATCCACCAGCGACACCAGAAGCACAAGACGAAGCTTGGATGCTGGGTATCGCCAAGTTCGTTGAACTGAAGGGTAAGAGCGATAGAGGTGAAGCCATTCAGTCTTTGTCCTGGGGAGAGATGGTGAAGAAGTTTCTTCTCAAGGAAAGAAGACGCATCTCCGACATTCCTCACAATGGAATATCAAAAGCAAGATTTAGGCTTATTGAGACACAACTCAGATGGATAAGTGATTATGTCGATGACGAAAACAAACATGTTCACAAGTTCAGACGCAATGCTTTTCTGAACTACGAAGTATGGAGGAAAGAAAGAGCCAAAGAATTCGGAAAAGCAATTCCAAGACAAACAACGATCAATCAAGAACTTTCTACGCTTCGTCGTTGTTTCACTGAAGTTGCAGTAACCAATGGTTTCCTCACAAGAGACAGTGTTCCAGAAATTCCGTCAGTCAAACTTCCCAAAGACAAGAAGCACAGAAGAGATGATCTAACAGCAAGAGAATGGGAAGAGATGGAAAAGGTGATGAGGTATTACTGGACCAAAGGAAAGACAAGGCTTTTAGATAATCAGTACAAAACAGAGAAGGACAGTGATGGTCAGTACAAGGTCTTATGGAATGTCGGAAGGAAAGGAGAACAACGAAGCCAAAGAGGAAAACGGCAAATCGTTCATAGAGAGATGCTGTACTGGATGATGAGAATCTCTATGGATACTGGAACAAGGATTGGTTCTCTTCGGAAGATGCAGTGGAAGCACATAGACAAGTCCACATACATTCCAAAGAAAGAGCAAGCAATCTGGGTTTTCATCAATGTCCCACCAGAGAACACCAAGACTGGGCGCTCTTACCGAATTGCGGCACCCATTGCGAAGCATCTTGAAAATCTGAGGAAATCAAATTCATTCACTAAACCTGACGACTTCCTGTTCTGCAACCAACAGACGGGACAACCGTTCAGTCAAAGAATCCTTCACGACAGTTTGTGCGAAGTTTTGGTTGAGGCACGTTTAGCGGACTGGTCAGGGGACGATACGAACAATCGGCGAAAAATTGATATCCACTCTGGGAAGAACTTGACTTGGTGTAGCTTCAGACATACTTACATCACGATGCGATTACAAGCAGGAACACCTGTAGCAGTTGTCGCCGCAAATACAGATACAAGCCTCAAGTACATCGAAGAGCATTACTTCCACTACAGAGCAGAAGAGTCCACTGACCAGTTGGGCAAGGGACGACGCTTCAAGGAAGCGATGACAGAATTGGTATGGATCGAGGAAGTCTCAGATAAAGAAGCAAAAAGAATCTGAGACTCCACTCAAAACCCAGAATCAACGCAAACCAATATCCGAAAGAGAACGTTTCCCCAGCGCTATCGCCTCAAGACGTTCGATTCGTGCTAACAGGTCTTGATTTTCTTGGCGGATAGCAGCATTTTCCTGTTTCACCCCATCAAGTTGCGACTGCAGTTGATCTTCGTGTGAAGTCGATGCCTTAGGGATGGCACCTAATTTAAAAACAAAACCTGAACGTAAAGCTACGGTATCCAACGAACCACCGCCATAGTTACTGGATCCACCAAAGACATGTGATCCACCAACGTTAATGGAGAGACGTTCATTTAGTCGTGCAGCACAACCAATACCCATGGCAAAACGACTGCTATATCCACCCGTACCAACACCGCAGGATAAGGGAGCATCATCAGCAACAACAGGTAGCGACGACAGCGCCGCAGTCAAAGCAGTTGCACCAGCAACGCCAGAACCTAGATCATTAATATTGCCGCGATTAGTTTCAATATTTTTGCGATTATTGACTATGTCCTGAGCGTTGTCATCAATTTGACCTTGCACACTTCTACCATTGATAAGCAGATCAGAACCATTAGTTATATCAATGTCAATCGGATCAGAATTTGCATCGGTTGCGAACAACTGCTGGACACCTCCCCTCTCTCTCGTGATTAATGAATTTTCTCCTATGTGAATATCACCATTTGGTTTAACAGTAACAGGAGAACTTATCGCTCCAGGTGAAAATGGGATTAGTTTACTGTCAACCCCCTCGCCATTAGGCAATGCAGTTGGTGAATTCAGAAAGGTGACACCGGCAGATGGATTATTGCGATCCCAAACTGCAAATTTTGGAGTGTATCCACTATCCGGATTCCAATCGTTTCCAGGACCTACAACAAGCCTTTCAGTATAAACATCGTAGAAGGTATCACCATCACCATAGGGATTATCCCATTCACCCAACAGCACTGACTCGCCAGTGTCCTGGTCCACTCCATAAACTCGCTGCTTCCAACAGGAATCCGACTGACCTGGTATGGAGCAATTAGCACCATCCTGTGTAGAAGTAAATAGCAAATAAGGATCTACCGTTTGCGATACGGCTGGTTTACAACTAAAACTGCCAAGAATAAATGCAATAAACAACAGAGATTTTCTTTTCATTGGTTAAATAGCATTAAAATAACAATATGTGTGCGCGAAATCAGCAATCTGTACGGTAGACAGAAAAAGGATCGTCACAAAAATTGGTAACAAATACGCCCTGAAAACAAATGAAGAAAAGATTCAAGAGAATAAGTCAATGATTCAATTGCGACTAGGGATCATGTTATCCAGTGTATATACAACGGTATACAGCCACAAAGGTGTCCTCACATCTGTGGAATTTACGGTGTATTTGTAGAACCTTCTAACAAGTCAAACGCACGTTTCGGAACATTCCGAAGGGTTCATGAGGAAGTACGTCACCTACAAACGAGTCAGCGGTGGAGAAAACCAAAAGAGTGGCCTTGGTCTGGATGCACAAGAACGGGACATCCAACTCTTCCTGGAGAACTACGCAGACGATCCCTATGAAGTCCTGGAGGAGTTTGTAGAGGTACAGACAGGCACCGATAACGACAGACCACAACTGACTGCTGCCATCGCGCTGGCAAAGCAGCACTAACGAGAGTACGAATGTTGTCGTAAGACAAAAGAATTCACCTGATAGACATCAATTACCTGTACGTTTTCACGCTGGGTTTAGTGAGGGTCAGGTGTCCTCAATCGTTGGGTGTTCCCCTTCCGATGTACACATCATCGCTGAAAACTACGTCCGTATCAAGCGTTAGCAAGGTGTTAGCAGTAGGTTTAGACCCCCCAAAACACCTGTATTTGCAGCACTTCTTGAATTAAGTCGTGTAGTCGGCGTTGATGCGCACGTATTGATCAGAGAGATCGCAGCCCCAGGCCGTTGCCGTGCCTGGGGCCTGGCCAACCACCAGGCGAATCACGACCGTGTCATCCAGCAAATACGTGCTCGCCGCGCGCTCTCGCATATATGCGCTGGCTGCTGCGCGATCGAATGCCAACGGCTGACCAGCGGCCATCAGCTGATGCTCGCCAAGCCAAAGGGCCACGGCATCAGGATCCATTGGCACCCCAGCGCGGCCAGCCGCCGCAACGATGCGGCCCCAGTTGGGATCGCGGCCATGCAATGCGGTCTTCACCAGCGAGGAGCCACACACCGTGCGGGCAATGGCCTGGGCTGCCGCTTCATCAGCAGCGCCTTCCACCTGGACTTCCAGAAGCAACGTGGCCCCTTCCCCATCGCGGGCAATGGCGCGGGCCAACTGCTGCATCGCCGTGGTCAGCCCTTGCTCGAGGGCGTTGTGGTGCTCAACCGCCAAAGGCTCTCCGGCGGCGTAAGCCAGCACGGTGTCGTTGGTACTGGTGTCGCCATCGACGGTGATGCTGTTGAACGAGCGCTGCACCGCACGGCGCACCATCGCTTGCCACACATCCGCTGGCACGACTGCATCACAACTAAAGAACCCAAGCATCGTGGCCATGTCGGGATGAATCATTCCCGAACCTTTGGCCATTCCACCAATGCGAACGGTGCGGCCTCCGAGCTCGGCCTCCAGGGCCACCTGCTTTTCAAGCAGATCAGTGGTGAGAATCGCATCAGCTGCCGCAGCCGCTGCCTGGGGCGATGAACCCAAGGCCGACACTAATGGCGCAACCCCGGCCAGCAGCGTGTCCATCGGAATCGGCACGCCAATCACCCCGGTGGAGCAGATCAGCACCTCGTCTTGGCTCAGCCCCAGCTGATCAGCCACTGCCTGGGTGGCCCTGTGGCTATCGATCAAGCCCAAGTCGCCCGTGCAGGCATTGGCCTGGCCGGAGTTGATCAGCACCGCCTGCGCCTTGCCGCCTGAGGCCTCGAGCCGCTCCGCGCAGAGATCCACGCAAGCCGCCCGAACACGGTTGGTGGTGAAGCTGCCCCCGCAAACCGCTCCGGCTGGTGCCAGCAACAAGGCCAAATCAGAGCGGCCACTGGCCTTGAGCCCTGCAGTGATGCCGGCAGCCTGAAATCCAGCCGGTGCCGTGATCCCACCCTCGATGGCACGCCAGGGGTGCGTCATCATCCAACCCAACACACTGCACCATTCTCCCGTGGCCCAGCGCCGCATCGGCCTCACTGGCGGCATTGCCACTGGTAAGAGCAGCGCCGCGCGGCTGCTTGAACAGCACCATGGCCTGCCGGTGCTCGACGCTGACCTCTACGCGCGCCAAGCCTTAGAACCTGGCCAACCCGCCACAGAGGCGGTGCTTGAGCGCTTTGGCCCTGGGGTGGTGAGCAGCGGTGGGGTGGTGGATCGCCGCGCCTTGGGAGCGATTGTGTTCAACAACCAAGACGAGCGCCGCTGGCTGGAGCAACTGGTGCATCCAATCGTGCGCCAGCGCTTTGACCAGGAGCTCGTGCAGCTGGACACCAACCCTGCTGTGGTGCTGATGATTCCGCTGCTGTTTGAAAGCGGGCTTGAAGCGCTCTGCAGTGAAACTTGGCTGGTGGATTGCGATGAAAGCCAACAGCTGCAGCGATTGATGGCCCGCGACCAACTCAACGAAGCAGAGGCGCAAGCGCGCATGGATGCTCAGTGGCCACTGGCACGCAAGCGTCCTCTCGCCGATGTGTTGATTAGCAACCGCGGAGATGCCGCTGCCCTCAATGCGCAGCTGGAAGACGCCCTCAGCCCTTGAGCTTCTGACTAAGGATTTGGTTGGCCAACTTGGGATCAGCCTTACCGCCGGTCTTCTTCATCAGCTGACCAACGAAGAACCCCTGCAGTTTGTTCTTGCCGCCGCGGAAGGCTTCCACCTCATCTGGATGGGCCGCCAGCAGCTCATCGACGATGGCGGTGATGGCAGCAGGATCGCTGATCATCCCTAAACCGCGCTCATCGACGATGGCCTTCGGGGAGCCGCCCTTCTCAAGCAGTTCCGGCAGGATTTCTTTGGCGATCTTGCCGCTGATCTTGCCGCCATCAATCAGCTGCACCATCTCGGCGAGCTGCTCGGGGCGGAAGGGCAATTCGCTGAAGCTCAAGCGCTGGGAATTCACATAGGCAGCGATATCTCCCGTGATCCAGTTGGCGGCCAACTTGGCGTCAGCACCTGAGGCCACCACGGCTTCGAAATACTCCGCCATCAGCCGCTCATCGGTGAGCACGCGGGCGTCGTACTGGGAGAGCCCCAGGGCATCGGCGTAGCGATGGCGTTTGGCAGCCGGGAGTTCCGGTAGCTCATTGAGCCAGGCTTGGCGCTGATCGGCTTTCACCTCAATTGGACCAAGATCCGGTTCCGGGAAATAGCGGTAGTCACTGGATCCTTCCTTGCTGCGCATGCTCTTGGTGAGCTGCTTGCCCTCGTCCCACAGGCGCGTTTCTTGCACCACCGGCTCGCCGGTTTCATAGGCCTTGATCTGCCGCTGAATCTCGTGCTCGCAAGCCTTCTGAATCGCCGAGAAGGAGTTCATGTTCTTGATCTCCACCTTCGTGCCGAAGGGAGCATCCGGCCCCCGCCGCACGGAGATGTTCACGTCACAACGCAGCGAGCCCTCCTGCATGTTTCCGTCGGAAACACCCAGATAACGCATGATCCGGCGAATCTCGGAGGCGTATTCCGCCGCCTCACGACCGGTGCGCAGATCGGGCTTACTCACGATCTCCGCTAGGGCCACGCCGGCGCGGTTGTAGTCCACCAGGGAGTGGGTTGAGCCAGCCAAGCGGTCGCTGCCGGCATGCACGAGCTTGCCGGCGTCTTCTTCCATATGCAGCCGCTCAATGCCAATGCGCTTGAGGTAGGTGTCTTTGCCTTTCTCGGCGACTTCCACCTCGATCCAGCCGTTTTCAGCGATGGGCTCATCGAACTGGGAGATCTGATAGTTCTTTGGCAGATCGGGATAGAAGTACTGCTTGCGGTCGAACTTGCTGTGCTCGGCGATCTCAAGGTTCAGCGCCAGGGCTGCCTTCACCGCATACTCGAGCACCTTTTTATTGAGCACTGGCAAGGTGCCTGGCAGGCCGCACACCACAGGATCGATGTGGGTGTTGGGGTCATCGCCAAAAGCAGTTGAGGCGGCAGTAAAAATCTTGCTCTCCGTTCCCAGCTGCACGTGGGTTTCGAGGCCAATGACGGCTTCCCAATCCGCTGCCATCTGCTGCACTTGCTCAAAGGCTGGGGGGATCCTATGGACCCGCAGGAGCCTCTACGGTCAGCTGGGGAGCATTGAGTGCATTGGCGGCTGCTGAGCCCGTACTGATTCTTGGTGGTGGCTTGATGGGCCTGGCCCTGGCCCATCAGCTGGCCCGGCGCGGCCAGAGCGTTCAAGTGATCAGCCGACGCCGCAGCGAAGCCGCGGGTTTTGTCGCCGCTGGCATGCTGGCGCCCCACGCTGAAGGCCTCAGTGGAGAGCTGCTGGCCCTGGGCCAACGCAGCCTGGAGCTGGTGCCCAGCTGGTTGCAGCAAGTGGAAGCCGATAGCGACCTGGATTGCGGGCATCGGCCCTGCGGCATCGTTGTGCCGTTCCGCAGCGAACAGGAACGCGACGCCTACCCCACAGCCAGCTGCGGAGTCGCACTGAACAGAGATGCGCTGGAACGTGAAATCCCCGGCATTGCCGCTGTCTGGAGCACCGGCTTGCTGTTTGAGCAGGACGGGCAAATTGATAACCGCCGGAGGCTGATGCGCGCCTTGGAGCGGGCTTGCTCACGGCTGGGGGTGCAGTTCGAAGAAGGCGCTGAAGTGCAGAGCCTTCAAGCCCATAGCCATGGCGCTCTGCAAGCGATCAGCCTGCGGCGAGCTGACGGTGAACTCCAGCAGTTGCCCTGCCAGCAGGCCGTGCTCTGCAGTGGCGCCTGGAGCGGCCAACTGCTGCCGGAGCTGCCAGTGTTCCCGGTCAAAGGCCAAATGCTGTCGCTGCAAGCCCCGCGGCAAGCCCTGCGGCGAGTGCTATTTGGCCCGGGCACCTATCTGGTGCCAAGAGAAGACGGGCTCTTGGTGGTGGGAGCCACCAGCGAACAAGACGCCGGATTCAGCGAAGGGCTAACACCTGAAGGACAAAAACAACTCGAGGCCGGTATTGCCGCGTTGCTGCCGGAAGCCAGCCAGTGGCCACCGATGGAGCGCTGGTGGGGCTTTCGCCCCTGCACACCCGATGAAGGGCCGCTCCTGGGGGCAAGCCCAATGGCAGGGCTGTGGCTGGCCTGCGGCCACCACCGCAATGGCGTGCTGCTGGCGGCCATCACCGCAAAGCTGCTGGCGGGGGCCATCACACAAGAAACCCCCAGCAGCGCCGACGCGGCACTGCTGGGGGCCTTTGCTTGGGACCGGTTTAACCGAGGGGATCAGCCCTCAACGCGCCAACCCTGATCAGAAGGAGTCCAATCATTCAATTCGGAAGGCTGGAACCACAGACCAATTTCGAACTGAGCGGTTTCGGCAGCATCGGAGCCATGGATCACATTGCGGCCGATGTTGACGGCCAGATCGCCGCGGATCGTGCCGGGCTCTGCTTCCAGGGGCTTGGTGGCACCGATCAGCTTGCGGGCGCTGGCGATCACGCCATCACCTTCCCAAACCATGGCCACCACAGGACCGGAGGTGATGAAGTCCACCAAACCAGCAAAGAACGGACGCTCCTTGTGAACGCCGTAGTGCTGCTCAGCCAGCTCTCGGCTCGGGGTGAGCTGCTTGAGGCCCACCAACTTGAAGCCCTTGCGCTCGAAGCGGCCAAGGATCTCGCCGACGAGACCGCGCTGGACGCCATCGGGCTTGATGGCAATGAAAGTCCGTTCGGTGGACATGGTTTGGCTGGTAAGACGGGCGCCATCGTCCGTGGCCGCCCTACCGCTTGGCAAGCACACCCACATCAGTGGGAGCGCAGATGGCCGAGCCTTCCTACATTTCACTCATCAGATGAATTGATGGGCGGCGTCGATGGTGGTGGCCCCAAGCCAGGTGGAACAGCAGAACTGGACGCCGGCCGCCAGCGCTCAGCTCTATGGGCTCGATCAATGGGGTGATCCCTATTTCAGCGTCAATGCGCGCGGCCACGTGCTGGTGCAGCCCCGCGGTGATCGCGGCGGGTCGTTGGATCTGGTGGAGCTGGTGGAGGGATTGCAGAGCCGCGACCTGCAGTTGCCGCTGCTGATCCGCTTTGAAGACATCCTCGAAGACCGCCTAGAGCGGCTGCATGGCGCCTTTGAGCGGGCCATTGCCCAGTACGGCTATGGCGGCCACTACCAAGGCGTTTTCCCGGTGAAATGCAACCAGCAGCGCCACGTGGTGGAGCAGCTGGTGGAAAGCGGCCGCCGCTGGCACTTCGGCCTGGAGGCCGGCAGCAAAGCGGAGCTACTGATTGCGCTCTCGCTGCTGGATGACCCCAAGGCGCTGCTGATCTGCAATGGCTACAAAGACCAGCGCTACATCGAAACGGCGATCCTGGCGCGTCAACTGGGGCGTCAGCCCGTGGTTGTCATCGAGCAAGCCGATGAGGTGCCGCGCATCATCGAAGCCAGCCGCAACCTTGGGGCAGCGCCTTTGATCGGCGTAAGGGCCAAGTTGTCGACCCGGAGCACCGGTCGCTGGGGCAGTTCGGTGGGCGAGAAGGCCAAGTTCGGTCTCTCGATCCCTGATCTACTGGCGACGGTGGAAGCCCTGCGTGACGCCGATCTACTCGGTGACCTGCGTCTGCTGCACTTTCACGTCGGCAGCCAGATCTGCGATATCGCCGTGCTGAAAGACGCCTTGCAGGAGGCCGGTCAGCTGTATGTCCAACTGGCTTCCCTGGGCGCACCAATGGGCTTCCTGGATGTGGGCGGCGGCCTTGGCGTGGACTACGACGGCAGCCGCAGCGCCACAGCGGCATCAACGAACTACTCGCTGCAGAACTACGCCAACGACGTGGTGGCCACCATCCGCGAGTGCTGCGAACCCCAGGGCATCGTCGTCCCCACTCTGGTGAGCGAAAGTGGCCGTGCCATCGCCAGCCATTTCTCGGTGCTGGTGTTCAACGTGTTGGGCCAAAGCGGCGTCAACCAACCATCCATCCCCGAGGCGGTGGAAGGTGAGGCCTTGATCGTGCGCAACCTGCGCGAAACCCTCTCCGGAATCGGGCCCGACAACCTGCAGGAAGCCTGGAACGACGCGCTCAAGTTCAAAGATGACGCCCTGGCCGCGTTCCGTCTGGGCTACTTGAGCCTGACCGAACGGGGGAAAGCCGAGCAGCTCTATTGGGCCTGCTGCAGCGCCATCGCTGATCTCCTGCCTGGTGAAGAGGAATTGCCCGATGAGCTCAAAGGCCTCAAAGCGGCCTTTGCCAGCACCTATTACGCCAACCTCTCGGTCTTCCGTTCGGCCCCGGACACCTGGGCCATTGACCAACTGTTCCCGGTGATGCCGATTCACCGGTTGGAGGAGCAGCCGCGCGAGCTCGGCAGCTTTGCCGACCTCACCTGCGACTCCGACGGCAAGCTGGCGCGCTTCATTGCCAGCGGCAGCGCCAAGCCGCTGCTGGAACTCCATGAACTCAAAGACGGCGAGCCCTATTGGATCGGTTTGTTTCTCGGAGGCGCCTATCAGGAGGTCATGGGCAACCTGCACAACCTCTTTGGCAGCACCAATGCCGTCTCCATTCGCCTCAGCCCGGGCGGGCCATACAGGGTCGAGCATGTAGTGCGCGGCCAAACCAACTCCGATGTGCTCGAGGCCATGGAACACAACCCCGAAGCGCTACTCGAACGGCTGCGGCAAGCCAGCGAAGAAGCGATCGGCAGCGGTGATCTATCGATCAGTGCAGCCAGGCGCTTGATGCAGCACTTGGAAGGCAGCCTGCGGCAAACCACTTACCTCGAGGAATAAAAGCAGCGCTATCAAAGAGATAGAAGCTGGGCCCACATGTGGGGCGACGAACCACAACTGGAAGCCTTCCGTGAGCGCCTGAAGGTGCTGCTGGAGGCCCATGAACAGGATCTCAACCCGCAGGTGATCACGGCCGAGGAAGGCACGGTGCTCTGCCGCCAAGGCGAGCCGGTCGACACGTTGATGCTGCTGAGAAAAGGACGTGTGGCCGTCGATCTCCACCAAGGGCCATTGGTGCACACACTCGCCGAGATTGATGCGGTGGAGCTGCTCGGCGAGGTGGGCTTTTTCGCCAATGGGCAGCACTACGCCGACATGCGGGTGGTGAATGGTCCAGCGGAGCTGGCCACGATGCGAGGTGAGCAGCTGCTCAAAGCCATGCTCTACGACACCGATCTGGTGGTGGAGCTGCTGTCGCTGGTCAGTGAACGCTGCCGCCGCGGCAACCGCGTAATCGGACTCCTGCTCAACGGCATCGAAGCTGTGCACAAGAGCCAAAGCGACCGGCTGCAGCACACCAGCGATCAACTTGGCGGCATCCATTTCTGCGTGGGCAAAGCCAGTGATCAGCTCCAAGAGCTGCACAACAAGCTGCAGGGCAATTAGTTAGCCCTGAAGCTCCTGCTGCAACGAGCTTTTGGCCTGCTCCAGGGCACCATCCAAGGCCGCCCCATCACGGCCACCCGCTTGAGCCAGATTGGGGCGACCGCCGCCGCCGCCGCCGCAGAGCTTGGCCACACCGCCAATGAACTGCCCGGCTTTCTGGCCTTTGGCGACCACCGCTTTGCCGAACGCGGCCACCAGGATCACCTTGCCCAGATCGCTTGGATCGGGCAGACCCCCCAGCACAACAGCCGCACCATCACCGAGCTGATCAGCCAAGCCTTGCGCAGCGCTTTGCAGCCCGCCGCCATCAACCCCATCGAGGCGCGCCACCAGCAGTTGATGCTCGCCAATCGCCTCGGCTTGAGCCGCCAAGGCTGCGGCTTTGGCAACAGCTAATTCTGAGCGGGCCGCCGCCAGGGCTTTGGTGGCGCCCTTGAGCTCCTCCTGCAGGCCAGCCACGCGAGCGGTGATCTCAGCGGGCTGCACCTTGAAGCGCTCACTGAGCTGCTTCACCACCACATCACGTTCATTGAGATAAGCCAGCACCGCTGGTCCGGCGACCGCCTCAATGCGGCGGATGCCGGAAGCCACGCCGGCTTCGCTAACGATCTTGAACAGACCGATCTCGGCGGTGTTGGCCACATGGGTGCCGCCGCAGAGCTCCATCGACACCCCAGGCACATCCACCACGCGCACCACATCGGCGTACTTCTCGCCAAACATCGCCACGGCCCCAGCGGCCTTGGCGGCCTCAATCGCCATCTCCTGCACCTCAAGGCTGTGGGCCTCGGTGATCCAGCCATTGATCAAGGCCTCCAGCTGCTCGAGCTCAGCGGGTGTCACGGCGCGGGGGCAGTGGAAATCGAAACGCAACCGATCGAAGTCCACCAATGAGCCGGCCTGGCTGATGCTGGAATCCACCACCTGCTTGAGGGCCGCCTGCAGCAGGTGCGTAGCGGTGTGATGGGCCTGGGCCCGGCGCCGGCAGGTGGGATCCACCTGCGCAGTCACCAGATCACCAACCGACAGCTGACCGCGCTCGATGGTGCCGTGATGCACAGACACATCGCGCTGACGGTTCACCGACTCAATCGAGACGATCAGGTCTTGACCGTTCAAGCTGCCGCGATCACCCACCTGGCCGCCGCCTTCGCCATAGAAGGGGGTGGAATCAAGCACAAGCTGAACGGCATCACCGGCACTGGCCGTTTGGGCCGGTTCACCGTTGACCACCAACGCCACCACACAGCTGGGGTGCTCCAGGGCCTCATAGCCCCTAAAAGCGGTGGCCTCCAGATCAGCTGCCATCTGCTCAATGGCCCCTTGCAGGGTGAGGTCGATGCTCACCGCCGCGGCCTTGGCTCGCTGACGTTGGGCCTCCATGGCCGCCTCAAAGCCAGCCAAATCAACACTTAAGCCGTGCTCTTCGGCGATTTCCTCGGTGAGCTCCAGCGGGAAGCCATAGGTGTCATAGAGCTCAAACGCCTGCTCACCACTGATCTGCTTGGGCTTGGCCGCCAGCACATCGGCCAGCAACTTCTCCCCACGCTCCAGGGTTTCCAAGAAGCGCGCTTCTTCGCGCTGCAGCTCCGCCAGGATCAGCTCACGGCGTTCATTGAGCTGCGGGTAGGCCGCCTGCATCAGGGCAATGGCCGCCTCGCCCATGGCCACCAAAAAAGGCTTGCTGATGCCGAGCAGGCGCCCATGGCGCACAACCCGGCGCAGCAGCCGCCTCAGGATGTAGCCGCGGCCGAGGTTCGAGGCGGTGACGCCATCACAGATCAGCTGCGTCACCGCACGGCTGTGATCACCAATCACCTTCAGTGACGTCTGCCCTTTGACATCGAGCTGGCGATAGTCGACACCGGCCAGGCCCGCGGCTGTTTCAATCAACGGGTAGATCAGATCAGTTTCGTAGTTGTTGGGCACCCCCTGCAGGATCTGAGCCATCCGCTCAAGGCCCAAACCGGTATCGATGTTTTTGTTGGCCAGCGGCGTGAGCGTGCCTTCCGCATCACGGCTGTATTGCATAAACACCAAGTTGTAGAACTCGATGAAGCGGCTGTCGTCCTCAAGATCGATGTCCTCATCGCCCAGTGCAGGCTTGAAGTCGTAATAGATCTCGGAGCAGGGACCGCAAGGGCCGGTGGGACCCGACGCCCAGAAGTTGTCGGCCTCATCCATGCGGATGATGCGCTTGGGGTTCACCCCCACCACATCACGCCAGATCGCCTCGGCTTCATCGTCTTCGCGGAAGACACTCACCACCAAGTTCTTGGGATCTAGGCCAAACACCTCGGTGCTGAGCTCCCAAGCCCATTCGATGGCCTGCTGCTTGAAGTAATCCCCAAAGGAGAAGTTACCGAGCATCTCGAAGAACGTGTGATGCCGAGCGGTGCGGCCCACGTTTTCGATGTCATTGGTGCGAATGCACTTTTGGCTGCTGGTGGCCCGCGGCGCTGGACGCTCCTGCTGACCAAGGAACACCGGCTTAAACGGCAGCATCCCGGCGATGGTGAGCAGCACCGTGGGGTCCACAGGAATCAGCGAGGCACTGGGGATGGGCTGATGACCGCGGGATTCGTAGAACTCCAGAAACGCTGCACGGATCTCGGCACCACGGCGGGGACGGGCGACGGCAGGGGCCATGGTGAACACGTTGCAAGCCAGCGGCCATGATCCCGCAACACCTGCACGCCCATAGTGTGGAGATGGCTTCCCGTGCCGTTTCTCCGCTGCCGCAGCCATGAGCCTGCTGCACGCCGTTTGGCTGCCCAACCCCGGAGCGCCCCATTTGGCCCTCTGGGCGGATACCTGGCGCGTGGCCAAACCACGCAAATTGGACGGCCTCGAAGCGCCACTGCTGCACCCCCTGGCGCTGGAGGCGGGCGACCTCAAGGCTTGGCTGGAAGAGATCGATCGGTTGCCGGCTGAGGCGCAAGCCATCGAAGTGCAGCTGACCCTGCCCAGCCGCAGCAATGGCCTGCCGCTGATGGCTGGTGAAGCGATCCCGAAAGCAGTGCAGTGGTGGCCCTGGCGCGTGCCCGCCCTGGCCATGGCCCCGGCGGATGCCGCCAGCTGGCTGGGGCAGCTGCCCCTAGCCAGCAGCCCAGCCGAACTCGGTGATGACCTGAGCTGGTGGGCCCATCTGCAGCGCTGGGCCTTGAGCTTGGCGGCCCGCGGCCGCTGGTTGCCGGTAGTGCGGCGGCTGGAACCCGGCCATGTGCAGGCCAGCTGGCAGCCCCTGCTCAACCACGAAGAAGACCGCCGCCGCCTGGAGGATCTCGCCAGCCAGATGCCGCTGGTGGTCAGCGCAGCGGACACCCCAGGCGCCCTGGGCTGCCGCCGGCCCAGCGCCAAACGTTTGCAAGTGGCCCAAATCGCTGGGGCCCTACTCGATGGCCAACTGCGCAAAGGCTTTCAACCCTCTGCGGAGGGATTGGATCCACTGCTGGCGGGCTGGCAACAAGCCCTGGGGCCAGGCGATGGAATCCTGGCTCTCAGCGACGACGACAGCGCCCGGCTGATTAGTGCCACCTCCCGCTGGCGCGAGACCGTGGCGGGCCAAGTGGCACCGGCGCGGGCCCTGCTGGAGCTCGACACACCACCCCAGGGCAGTGAGCTCTGGCCCTTGCGCTTTGGCCTGCAAGCCGAAGCCGACGCCAACCTGCGCCAGAGCGCCACAGCTGTTTGGAATGCCGGTGATGGGGTGCTGCAACTGGGTGAAATCCAGGTGGAGCAGCCCGGTGAACTGCTCTTGGAAGGCCTGGGCCGTGCCCTGGTGGCCTTTGAGCCCCTGGCCCGCGGGCTGGATGCAGCAGCCCCAGAAGCGATGGAGCTGGCACCAGCGGAAGCGTTTGTGTTGGTGCGCACTGCCGCGGCCAAGCTGCGGGATGTGGGGGTTGGGGTGGTGTTGCCCCCCAGCCTCAGTGGGGGCCTCGCCAGCCGGCTGGGCCTTGCGATCAAGGCCGAGCTGCCTGAACAAGGCCGTGGCTTCAGCCTCGGCGAAAACCTTGAGTGGTCGTGGCAGCTGATGATCGGCGGCGTCACCTTGACGCTCAAGGAGCTCGAACGGCTAGCCGGTAAGCGCAGCCCCTTGGTGCAACACAAAGGCGCCTGGATCGAGCTGCGGCCCAGCGATCTCAAAAACGCCGAGAAGTTCTGCGCGGCTGATCCACCGCTGAGCCTCGATGACGCCTTAAGGCTCACCGCCAGCGAAGGCGACACGCTGATGCGCATGCCTGTGCACCGCTTTGAAGCGGGCCCCAGGCTGCAGGCGGTGCTGGAGCAATACCACCAGCAAAAAGCACCCGATCCGCTGGCGGCACCGGAAGGCTTTGAAGGCCAATTGCGGCCCTATCAAGAGCGCGGCCTCGGCTGGTTGGCCTTCCTGCACCGCTTTGATCAAGGCGCCTGCCTGGCCGATGACATGGGCCTGGGCAAAACGATCCAGCTGCTGGCCTTCCTGCAACACCTCAAGGCCGAGCAAGAACTCAAACGCCCGGTGCTACTGGTGGCGCCCACCTCAGTGCTGACGAACTGGAAGCGCGAGGCCGCCCAGTTCACCCCGGAGCTGCAGGTGCTGGAGCACTACGGCCCCAAACGCGCCAGCACCGATGCAGCCCTGAAAAAGGCGCTCAAGAGCGTTGATCTGGTGCTCACCAGCTACGGGCTGCTGCAACGGGATAGCGAACTGCTGGGCAACTTCGATTGGCAAGGACTGGTGATCGATGAAGCCCAAGCGATCAAAAACCCTGGCTCCAAGCAGAGCAAAGCGGCCCGCAGCTTGGCGCGGCCCAGCCGCCAGAGCCGCTTCCGCATCGCCCTGACCGGCACACCCGTGGAGAACCGGGTCAGTGAGCTGTGGGCCCTGATGGATTTCCTCAACCCGCGGGTGCTGGGCGAAGAGGACTTCTTCCGCCAGCGCTACCGCTTACCGATTGAGCGCTATGGCGATACCTCCTCGCTCAAGGACCTCAAAGCCCGCGTCGGCCCCTTCATCCTCAGGCGCCTGAAAAGCGACAAATCGATCATTGCCGATCTGCCTGAAAAGCTGGAGCTCGCCGAATGGGTGGAGCTCAGCGGCGAGCAGGCCAAGCTGTATCGCAAGACTGTCGACAACACCCTGGAGGCGATCCAGCGGGCACCGCTCGGCCAACGCCATGGCCAAGTGCTGGGACTGCTCACCAAGCTCAAGCAGATTTGCAACCACCCGGCGCTGCTGCTGGGGGAAGAGGAGGTGGGCACCGATTTCGCCAGCCGTTCGGCGAAGTTGCAACGGCTTGAGGAGATTCTCGAAGAAGTGATGGAAGCAGGGGATCGCGCCCTGCTGTTCACCCAATTCGCCAGCTGGGGCCACCTACTCAAAACCCATCTGCAGCAGCGCTGGCGCCAGGAGGTGCCCTTCTTGCACGGGGGCAGCAGTAAGAACGAACGCCAAGCGATGGTGGATCGCTTCCAGCAGGATCCCCGCGGGCCGCAGCTGTTCTTGCTTTCGCTCAAAGCCGGCGGTGTGGGGCTCAACCTCACCCGCGCCAGCCATGTGTTCCACATCGATCGCTGGTGGAATCCAGCTGTTGAGAACCAAGCCACCGACCGGGCTTATCGCATTGGCCAAACCCAGCGGGTGCTGGTGCACAAATTCATCACCACCGGCTCGCTCGAGGAAAAAATCGATCGCATGATTCAGGAGAAGGCCTCCCTGGCCGCTGACATCGTGGGCAGTGGTGAGGAATGGCTGGGCGGGCTGGAGCTCAGCCAATTGCGCGATCTCGTATCCCTGGAGGCCACACCATGACCAACACCACCCTGGGCAAGGAAGGACTGGGGCAACAGCCCTGGTGGGTTGTCGAGTGGATGGAGCTGATCAACTCCTACCGCTACAAAAAACGGCTTGAGCGCGCCTGGATCTATGCCCGCGAGGGCAACGTGCTCTCGATTCGTTTTGAAGGCCGGCGCGTGCAGGCAAGGGTGCAAGGCACTGAGCCAGAGCCCTACAAGCTCAAGCTCTGGCTTGATGTGCTCAACGACGAGGACTGGGACTTTGTGCTCGAGGCGCTGCTGCAAAAAGCGCGGTGGACCTGCCAGCTGTTGGCTGGGGTGATGCCCGATGACATCGAGCGGGCCTTCGCAGCCAGCGGCAAGCGGCTGTTCCCGTTCAAGTTGCAGGAGGTGCGCAGCGAATGCAGCTGCCCCGATAAGGCCAACCCCTGCAAACACATCAGCGCCGTCTACTACTTGATGGGCGATCGCTTCAGCGAAGACCCATTCGTGCTGTTCCAGTTGCGGGGCCGCAGCCGCAGCCAACTGCTCAAAGAACTCGCCGAACGGCGCAAGCAGCGGCTGCAAGAGCAAAGGGAGAGCGGTGAAGCACCCGCAGCCTTGAGCCCAACGGTGGCACCGCCACCGGATCCGACGCGCTGGTGGAGCTACAGCGCTGCCCTCGATCCCGACCTGGTGGTGATTACCCCAGCCATGGAGGGCAGCACCGGCCTTGATGAGGCGGGCGACCTACCCCTAGCCGCTGAACCCCGCTTCCCCGAGGCCAACCAACGCTTCCTCGATCAACTGCGGCAGCACGGAACCATGGTGGGGCAGATGGCCATGATGGAAGCGATGGCGGCTGGCGCTGAGCCATGAGTGAAGCGGCGGAGGCTCCTTGGCTCTCCCCGCAGCTCTTGGGGCTCACGGCACTGTTGCTGGAATCCCACCAACGGCTCTTTCAACGCCCACTCGTCCGCAGCACCGGCATCCGGCTGGCGGCCCAGGAGCTGTTTGTGCTCGATCAGGTGGTGCTCTGCCATGACGGCAGCGAAGACCCCCGCTTTCTTTATGCCAACCGGGCGGCCTTGCAGCTGTTCAGCCGCAACTGGGAGCAGATGGTGGGCATGCCATCACGGCTCAGTGCCAGCGCCAATCAACGCCTCAGCCGGCGTGAACAGCTGGAGCTCGCTAGACGCCAAGACAAGCTCGAGAACTACAGCGGCGTGCGGGTGAATAGCCAGGGCCGGCGCTTTCAAATCCGCGGAGCGCGGATCTGGAGCCTGATCGATCAAGAGCGCCACTACAGCGGCCAGGCGGCCTGTTTCAGCCAGTGGTGGTGGGAACCGTAATGGGTGTGGTGGACCGCACTGCAAACGCCGGTTCTCCTCATCGCCGCAGCGAAGGAGGCGTCGAACACTGAGGTCAACGGGGCGGCAATCAGCCAGCCCCACCACCCCGTGAGGACACCACCATGCTTTCCCGTCATGCCACCCCGTTCGATCTGTTTGAAAAGCTCGAGCAGCAGCTGGCCCAGGCCGAGCGCGTGCCTGCCGCTGAAGTGATGGAAACCGACGCCGCCTTCCAAATCGCCGTTGAACTGCCTGGCGCCGCCAAGGACTCCATTGATGTCAAAGCCACCGACCGCAGCCTGGTGATCAGTGCTGAGCGAGCTCAACCGGAGGGCGAACGCGATGGCGAACCCCTGGTCAGCGAGTTTCGCTATGGCAGCTGGAGCCGCAGTTTCCGCTTCCCCAAAGGGATTCAACGCGATGAACTCAAGGCCAGCTACCGCGATGGCCTGCTGCGCATCACCGCCCCCAAAGCGGAGAGCAACGCGGCTGTGAGCATCACGGTTGAGGCCTGAAGTCGCGGAGCGCACAGACAAAACAGGCTGCGACAGCTGAGGCTCATCTCGAGCCATCGCAGCCTCACCATGGAACTGGTCCGCGTCCGCACCACCTCAGCCCCTGGTCTGGGCCTCTGGTTGAAGACCCTGCGCAAGGGATTGAGCGGCCAGGGCTACCGCGTTGAGGTGATCGATAACGGGCCGGTTCAGGTGTCGCTCAAGTCCACCCACCCCGACATTGAAGGGGTGCTTTGTCTGGATGCCACGCTGCAAGCCGATCGCGAAGCCGGCGGGCTGGAGCTGCTGACCCGCTTGCAGTGGCGCGGCGAGCCCGGCACCGATGAGACCCTGCAACAGATGCGTGATGTGGTCGCAGCCTTGGTGCCCAACGACAGCATCTTGAGCCTGAGGGACTGCGCCTCCGAATTGGTAGCCGCCTGAGCCAGCCTCCAGCCACCGAAGTTCGGTCCTAGGTTTTATCCCCAGGAGCCATGAAACGGCAATGGTGGCGATCCAACCCAGGCTGACGTTGCAGCAGCAAGAGATTGCAGCGGATACCAGGACTTTGCGGTCCCTCGATTGGGACCGCAGCCGCTTTGATATTGAGTTCGGCCTGCGCAACGGCACCACCTACAACGCGTTTTTGGTGCGCGGTGAGCGCACCGCACTGATTGATTCAAGCCACGCCAAATTCCGCAGCAGCTGGATCCCTGCGCTGCAGGAGATGGTGGACCCCACAACGATCGATGTGCTGATCGTTTCCCACACCGAACCCGACCACTCCGGCCTGATTGGTGATCTGCTGGACCTCAATCCCGAGATTGAGGTGGTGGGCTCCAAGGTGGCCATCAACTACCTGCAAAGCCAGGTGCACCGGGCCTTCAACAGCCGGGCGGTGAAAAGCGGCGAAACCTTGGATCTGGGCACCAACCCCGAGAGCGGCATCGAGCACCGCTTTGAATTCCTCAGTGCCCCCAACCTGCACTGGCCCGACACGATCTTCAGCTTTGATCACGGCACCGGGGTGCTCTACACCTGTGATGCCTTTGGCCTGCACTACTGCAGTGATGAGGTCTTCGATACCGACCCCGGCTCAATCGCACCGGACTTTCGGTATTACTACGACTGCCTGATGGGCCCCAACGCCCGCAGCGTGCTGCAGGCCCTCAAGCGCATGGAGGGACTGCCAGAAATCACGATGATCGCTACCGGCCACGGGCCGCTGCTGCGCGATCACCTCAACCTCTGGATCACCGACTACGGCGACTGGAGCCGCGAGCGAAGCAAAGGTGATCGCTACGCCGCAGTGGTTTATGTGAGCCAATACGGCTTCTGTGATCGGCTCAGCCAGGCCATTGCCCGCGGCATCAGCAAAACCGAACTGCCGGTGCAACTGGTGGATCTACGCGGCACTGATCCCCAGGAGCTGACCGCCCTGATCAGTGAGGCCACCGCCTTGGTGCTGCCAACCCCACCGGCTGATCGCGATAGCGATTTGCAAGCCAACTGGGGCACCTTGCTGGCAGCGCTGAAAGCCAAACAAGCCGTTGGCCTCTACGACGCCTACGGCGGCAATGACGAGCCGATTGATGCGGTCGCCAACCAACTGCGCGAACTCGGCCACCCCGAGGGCTTTGCACCCCTGCGCATCCGCAGCGTTCCTGATGCCGCGGCCTATCAGCTCTGCGAAGAGGCCGGCACCGACCTCGGTCAGCTGGTGCAACGCGCCAAAACCATCAAGGCGATGAAGTCGCTCGATGGCGATCTCGATAAAGCCCTGGGCCGCCTCAGCGGCGGGCTTTATGTGGTGACCGCCCAGCAAGGCGAGGGCAGCGAACTGCGCAGTGGCGCCATGGTGGCCAGCTGGGTGAGCCAAGCCAGCTTTGAACCACCCGGCCTCACGGTGGCGGTGGCCAAAGACCGCGCCATCGAAGCCTTAATGCAGGTGGGTGATCGCTTTGTGTTGAACGTGCTGGCTGAAGAAAACCACCAGCCCTTGCTGCGCCATTTCCTCAAGCGTTTCCCGCCTGGAGCCGATCGCTTTGCTGGCGTAGCCACCTTGGAAGGCACCGCTGCTGGAGGACCGGTGTTGAGTGAGGCCCTGGCCTATCTCGATTGCCAAGTGCAGCAGCGCATGGAATGTGCCGACCACTGGTTGATCTACGCCGTCGTTAATGGCGGCAATGTGGCTGATCAGCAAGCCAGCACCGCCGTGCACCACCGCAAAGTGGGGAACCACTACTGATGGGCGACCAGCGCTCGGTTCTGCAGCTGCCGATCGACGGGGGGCTGATCTGCCTGCGCGGCCTGAGCCCGCGGCGCACACGCTTTGAGGTGGAGTACGCCCTCGAGCGGGGCAGCTGCCACAACAGCTTTCTGTTCAACAGCAGCGATCCGGCCAAGCCAGCGGTGCTGATGCATCCGCCTGGAGCCACCTTCACTGAGCCCTTCCTGGCCAGCCTCAAGGAACTGCTCACGGCCGAGCAGCCGCTGCAGGTGGTGCAGGGCAACGTGAACCCCGATCGGGTGGCTCTGCTGCACGCCCTGGTGCGCCAACACCCACAGGTGCAGCTGGTGGTCTCCAATGCCGGCGCCAAATTGCTCGATGAGCTCTGGAGCAGGCAAAAGCCCGGCAGTGACGCCCCGCCTCCGCCGCCCCAGCCTCCGCTGACGGTGATCAAACAAGACAGCAGCCTGCCGCTGCCCGATGACCGCGAGCTGGAGGTGCTGGCGGTGCCAACACCACGCTGGCCTGGCGGGCTTGTGGCGTTTTTGCCCGATAACGGCCTGCTGATGAGTGGCCGCTTCTTTGCCGCCCACCTCTGCAGCGACAGCTACGCCGAAACCAACCGCAGCAGCACCGAAGAAGACCGCCGCTACTACTACGACTGCCTGATGGCACCGATGGCCAGCCAGGTGGAAGCCGTGGTGAGCCGCCTTGAGGAGCTGCCGATCCGCAGCATCGCGCCGGGCTATGGCCCCGCCATTGATGACAGCTGGCGCAGCCTGCTGGCGGACTACGGCCGCTGGGGGGAAGCCCAGCAGCGCTCGAAGTTGGAGGTGGCTCTGCTCTATGCCAGCGCCTATGGCAACACCGCCTCGATTGCCGATGCCATCGGCCAGGGCATCGCCCGCACCGGCGTGCGCGTGAACAGTCTCAACTGCGAGTTCAGCGAGCCGGAAGCGCTGCTCAAGGCGATCCAGGGTTGCGATGCGCTGCTGATTGGCTCTCCCACCCTCGGCGGCCATGCACCCACGCCGATCGTTTCGGCCCTGGGCACGGTGCTAGCCGAAGGCGACCGCAGCAAACCGGTGGGGGTGTTCGGCAGCTTTGGCTGGAGCGGAGAAGCACTGGATCTGCTGGAAACCAAGCTCACCGACGGCGGCTTCAGCCAGGCCTTTGAACCGATCCGGGTGAAGTTCAGCCCCGATGCACCCACGCTGAAACGCTGCGAAGAAACCGGCATGGGCCTGGCCCGCAAGCTGCAGCAACAGCAGAAGCGCCAGCAAAAACGCGCTGGTGGCGGCATGAGCGAAAGCCGCAGCGATCCGGGCGTACTCGCCCTAGGACGCGTGGTGGGGTCGCTCTGCGTGCTGACGGCCAGCAAAGGGGAAGGCGAGCAAGCCCTTGGCGGCGCCATGGTGGCCAGCTGGGTGAGTCAGGCCAGCTTCACGCCTCCAGGCATCACGGTGGCGGTGGCCCGCGACCGCGCCGTGGAAGCGCTGCTGCATGTGGGCGACCGCTTCGCCCTCAATGTGCTGGCCGAAGGCCGCGAAACCGGCCCGATGAAGCAATTCCTGCAGCCGTTCAATCCCGGTGACGATCGCTTTGCCGGTTTGGAGCTCGAACGCAGCCCCGGCGGTCAGCCGCTGCTGCCGGAGGCCCTGGCCTGGCTCGAGGGAACGGTCAAGCAGCGCATGGACGTTGGTGATCACTGGGTGGTGTACGCCGAAGTCAGTGCTGGCGGACTATTCGACGAGGAGGGAGTGACGGCGCTACATCACCGCCGCAGCGGCAGCAACTACTGATAGGCCCATTTGTGCACACCCAAAAAAGTCATGCAGACCGCCCCAACTACGGCTCTAATGCGTTGAGGCGAAACGTTCGGAATTGGAGATCCAAACTCCTGGGCATGTCGAGCGTTACCGCGGTTTTGTACTCATCCCAGAAGACGACCTGAGCTGGCAGGTGCGACCCGAGCGCAGCCCAATGCACGTGCTGCCGTTTCGCACGCCGGCCTGCTCGATTGCCGATGTGAAAGCGCTGGTGGATTGGCGCCTGGCCCGTTTGGGCCGCGACCGCAGGCCCCAGCCCAAGGCGGAGCTACTGCCCAAATCGAAGGGCAACGGCTGGCAGCTGACTGACATGCAAGACCAACAAAAAACCGCCTGAGCCAGCCAGCTCAAGCGGTTGATCACAAGCTGGACCGGGCTTCTCCCAACCCCGCTCGTTCAAGCTGCGCGGGGCGGAGGCGTGGGATCAAAGCGCTGGAGAGGCAGAACCAGGGTGTGCCAGTTATCAGGACGCTCGGGGCGATCGCGGCGGCTACGGCGAACACCGAAGGGAACCCGGACGACATTGGTGCCTGAGACATTGACCGTTTCACCGCGTGCCAACCGGTCTTGGAAAGGCAAGTTGGGGCCGCTGGTGTGAGAGCCGTGATCGTTGGTGCTCATGGTCTCGCTCAATAACGGAATCAGGCTTGTAGGCCCTCGTCCGCAGTTGCAACAGATGATGCCGGAAAGGCAAGACATAAATCAAGAGGAAAACCTTAAATTTCCTCTTGCCAAGACTTAACCGGCCGCTCTCGCCAACTCCTCCACTGAGGGGCAAGTGCAGATCAAATTGCGATCACCAAAGGCATTATCGATGCGTGACACCGCAGGCCAGAGCTTGTTGCTGCGCAATCCCTGAACCGGATAGGCCGCTTGTTCGCGGCTGTAGGGCCGCTCCCAAACATCAGCTGTCACCGCCGCCAAGGTGTGGGGAGCCCGGCGCAGGGGATTGTCATCGCGATCACACAGGCCGGCCTCGATGGCGGCGGCCTCCGCGCGGATCGCCATCATCGCTTCGACAAAGCGATCGAGCTCCAGCAACGACTCGCTTTCGGTGGGCTCCACCATCACAGTGCCGGCCACGGGCCAGGACACGGTGGGAGCGTGGAACCCGTAGTCCATCAAGCGCTTGGCCAGGTCATCCACCTCAAGGCCGGCGCTGCGCTTGAGCGGGCGCAAATCAAGGATGCACTCGTGGGCCACGCGGCCATTCGCGCCGCGATACAGAACCGGGAAATGGGGCTCGAGTCGCTCAGCCAAGTCATTGGCAGCCAGCAGGGCCACCGCCGTGGCTTGGCGCAGGCCGGCGCCACCCATCAAGCGGATATACATCCAGCTGATCGGCAGGATGCTGGCGCTGCCCCAAGGAGCTGCTGAGACAGGGCCAATGGCCTGCTCACCGCCGCAGGGCACCAGAGGATGGCCTGGCAGGAAGGGAGCCAAATGGGCCGCCACAGCGATGGGGCCGACCCCAGGGCCGCCGCCGCCATGGGGGATGCAGAAGGTCTTGTGCAGGTTGAGGTGGCAAACATCAGCGCCAAAGCGCCCCGGCTGGCAAACACCGACCTGGGCATTGAGGTTGGCGCCATCGAGGTAGACCTGACCGCCGTGGCGATGAATCAGCGCGCAGATGTCGCTGATGCCCTGCTCGAACACTCCATGGGTGGAGGGGTAGGTGACCATCAAGGCCGCCAACTGATCGGCGTGCTGCTCGGCCTTGGCCGCCAGGTCGGCCTGATCGATGTTGCCGGCCTCATCGCATTGCACCGCCACCACCTGCATGCCCGCCATCACGGCGCTGGCGGGGTTCGTGCCATGGGCGCTGGTGGGAATGAGGCAAATGTTGCGATGGCCTTCACCGCGCTGGCGATGCCATGCGCGAATGACCAGCAAGCCGGCGTACTCGCCTTGGGAGCCGGCATTGGGCTGCAGCGACACCGCCGCAAAACCAGTGATCGTGGCGAGCCAGGCCTCCAGCTCGTTGATCAGCTGGTCGTAGCCCTGGCGCTGAGCTGCCGGAACAAAGGGGTGCAAGCGGTTAAAGGCAGCCCAGCTCACCGGCTGCAGCTCAGCAGCGGCATTGAGCTTCATGGTGCAGCTCCCCAGCGGGATCATCCCGTGCACCAAGGAGAAGTCCTTGGAAACCAGCCGCTGGATGTAGCGCAGCAGCTCGGTTTCTGAGCGGTAGAGCTGGAACACCGCCTGGGGAAGCCAACCAGCGGGACGCACCGGCAGCTCGCCAACGCTCTTGGCCTGCGGCGTGGCAGCCAGCAACTCGCTGATGGCAGGGGCAGTGCGGCCGCAACCAGCGGCAAAACACTCCAGCAGCGCCTGAACTTCAGCCTCATCGCTGCATTCATCGAGGCTGATGCCAGCTCCATCGGGCAGGGGCAGCAGGTTGAAGCCAGCAGCTTCCAAACGCTCGATCCAGCCATTTGGCTGATCCAGCCGCAAGCGCAGGGTGTCAAAGGCAGGAGCGGCAGCCACATCCAGGCCCAGCTGCTGCAGGCCAGCGGCTAGGGCTGCTGTCAGGCGCTGGACGCGGCGGGCGATGGCGGTGAGGCCATCGGGGCCGTGATGCACGGCATAAAAACCAGCCATCACAGCCAGCAGCACCTGAGCGGTGCAGATGTTGCTGGTGGCCTTGTCGCGGCGGATGTGCTGCTCGCGGGTTTGCAGCGCCAAACGCAGGGCCGGCTCACCAGCCGCATCGCGGGACATGCCCACCAGCCGGCCGGGGATTTGACGCTTGTAGGCCTCGGTGGTGGCAAAGAAGGCGGCATGGGGGCCGCCAAAACCGAGGGGCACACCAAAGCGTTGGGCACTGCCCACAGCGATCTGCACACCCAACTGCGCCACCGGTGGCATCAGCACCTGGGCCAGGGGATCAACAGCCGCGATCACCAGCACATCAGCGGCCTTGGCGCGGGCAATCACCTCGGTTGGATCCGGGCAAGCGCCACTGGCCGTTGGCAGCTGCAGCAACAAACCAAAACTGTCATCGCCGAAGTCCATCGCGGCGGGATCAGCCACCACCAGCTCAATGCCGAGGGGCTCAGCGCGGGTCTGCAGCACCGCCAGGGTCTGGGGGAACAGATCGGCCTGCACATGGAACCGGCGGGCCTGCTTAAGGCGGCAGGCGCCGTAGGCCAAGGTCATCGCCTCAGCGGCAGCGGTGGCCTCATCGAGCAGCGAAGCATTGGCGATCGGCAGGCCGGTGAGCTCGCTGATCAGAGTTTGGAAATTGAGCAGGGCCTCCAAACGGCCTTGGGCAATCTCCGCTTGATAGGGGGTATAGGCGGTGTACCAAGCCGGGTTTTCCAGCACATGGCGCTGAATCAGCGCTGGTGTCGCGGTGTCGTAGTAGCCAAGGCCGATCAGGTTGCGAAGCACCGTGTTGGCCGCCGCGCGCTGCTCCAGCTCGCGCAGGGCTTGGCGCTCATCGCACTCCTGCGGCAAGGCATCGCGCGCCTGATCGGCATCAATCAGGATTTCGGCAGGAACACACTCCTGCAGCAGCTGCTCGAGGTCGCGGCAACCCAAACGCTGCAGCATCTGGGCCTGCTCTGCAGGCGAAGGCCCGAGATGGCGTTGAACAAACCCAGCGCTCAAGAGCCCCCCTCCACCTTGGCGCTGTAGCTGGTGGCATCCATCAGCTGCTCCATCTGGCTGGGATCAGCAGGGGTGATCTTGAGCAGCCAACCCTCTTGATAGGGATCGTTCTGCAGCAGCTCAGGGGTGTCGATCACAGCCTGGTTGGCGGCAACCACGGTGCCGGAGACCGGCGCATACATTTCTTCCACCGCCTTGACCGATTCAACGGTGCCAAAGCTGCTGCCCTTCTCGATGCTGGCGCCCACCTCGGGCAGCTCAACAAAGACGATGTCGCCAAGCTGATCAACGGCGAAAGCGCTGATGCCGACTTTGATCCCCTCGTCACTGGGGCCGGCGTACTCGTGGCTATCGGCGTAACGCAGCTCGGCCGGGAAGGTGAGGGCCATCGGCTGTTGGCTTTAAAAGTGCGCTCAGTCTGTCGGACAACCCTCCAATCTCGTGAGTGCAGCGGCCAATGCCAAAGCCGCATGAGTGCGGTGGGTGCCCCCCTGGCTGTAGAGCACGTAGGGCTCCCGCAGGGGGCCATCGGCGGAGAACTCGCTGGTGCTGCCATCGATGAAGGTGCCGCCAGCCATCACCAATTCACTGGCGTAACCAGGCATCGGCGCCGGCACCGGATCGACATAACCGCCGATCGGTGAGCAGGCCTGGAAGGCGCGGCACACCTCCTGCAGCGGCTGCGGAGCGCCGAACTTCACCGCTTGAATCACATCGCTGCGCTCCCCACCGGGCAGCGGTTGCACCGGCAACCCCCGGTTGGCAAACACCTGGGCCACCAGATCAGCGCTGATCAACGCCTCGGCCACCATCTGCGGCGCCAAAAACAGTCCTTGAAACAGCAGCCGGTTGAGATCAAAGCCGGTGCCGCCTTCGGCGCCAATGCCTGGAGCCGTGAGGCGGCAGCAAGCCTGCTCCACCAAATCAGCGCGGCCCGCCACATAGCCGCCCGTGGGGGCAATGGTGCCGCCGAGATTTTTAATCAAGGAGCCGGCTATCAGATCAGCGCCCACCTCCGTGGGCTCGGCCGCTTCCACCAGCTCGCCGTAGCAGTTATCGACAAACACCAAGGTGGCTGGGCTGTGCTGACGCACTTGCGCCACGAGCCGTCCGATTTGGGCCACCGCCAGCGATGGCCGCCAGCTGTAGCCGCAGCTGCGCTGAATCAGCACCATCCGCGTGACCGGGCTGAGGGCATCAGCCAAGGCCGGCTCATCAACGCGGCCATCGGCGGTGAGCTCGAGTTCGTCGTAATGGATGCCGAACTCAGCCAGGGAGCCCTGGCCGCTGCCGCGCAGACCGATCACCTCCTCGAGGGTGTCGTAGGGGCGGCCGGTGATCGACAGCAACCGGTCGCCTGGACGCAACACGCCAAACAAGGCAGCGGTGATGGCGTGGGTGCCACTGACGAACTGCAGCCGCACCGCCGCTGCTTCAGCGCCAAGCACCCGGGCAAAGACGCGATCGAGCGTGTCGCGGCCGAGATCGTTGTGGCCGTAACCGCTGACGGAGGCGAAGTGGTGGGTGCCCACCCGCTCGGCCTGAAAGGCCGCCAGCACCTTGGCCAACTGGGGCTGCACCGCAGCGGTGCGAGCTGCCGCAGCGGCGCTGAGTTGCTGCTGGGCGGCGGCAACGGCCTCCCAAGCCTGGGGAGAAGCAGCGGGCCAGGAGGGCAGCAAAGCCAAGGGGCAACTGAAGGCCAGCCTGCTTCAGCAACGGTTTTCTTTAACGGGAGCTAAGTTCATCCGGCTTATGCGTCGCAACTGCGACACGGCATCAGCCGTTTACGGAGTCTCTTTTGGTCGTAGCCCCTACAACCGCGCCGACAGCCGCACCCGTTGCAGATGATCTGCACGAGCGGCTTTACGGACGCCGGCCTCCACTGCCGGCCAGTCAGCGCAAGCTGAAAGTGGGCACGACTCTGTTCATGCTGGCGATGCATGTGGGCGCCGTGTTTGCGCTGCTGCCGCGCTTCTGGAGCTGGCAGGGCCTGGTGGCCTTTGGCGTCCTCTACTGGATGACCGTGCTGGGGGTGACCCTGGGCCTGCACCGGCTGATGGCCCACCGCAGCTTTGAAGCCCCCAAATGGCTCGAGCGGGTGTTGGTGGTGATGGGCACCCTCGGCTGCCAAGGCGGCCCGGTGGAGTGGGTTGGCTTGCACCGCCACCATCACAAGTTTTCTGATCAACCGAACGATCACCACGACGCCGGCCGGGGCCTGTGGTGGTCGCACAGCGAATGGATGCTGCACTCCATTCCGGCCCTGAAGCACCTGGATCGTTTCGCCGGCGATATGCGCCGCGATCCCTTCTACAACTGGCTCGACCGCTTTTTCCTGCTGCTGCAGCTGCCCCTAGGCGCGGCTCTCTACTGGATCGGCGAGAACACCGGCGTGCATGGCGGAGGCCTGGGCCTGGTGCTGTGGGCGATCCCCCTGCGCCTCACCGTTGTGTATCACGTGACCTGGCTGGTGAACTCCGCCACCCACGTCTGGGGTTATCGCAACTTCGATTGCCCTGACCGCTCCACCAACTGCTGGTGGGTGGCGATCCTCAGCTTTGGCGAGGGCTGGCACAACAACCACCACGCCTTTCCCCACTCAGCCCGCCACGGCCTGCGCTGGTTTGAATTCGACATCACCTGGCAGCACATCCGGGCCCTCAAGAGCCTGGGCTTGGCCAAGCGCATTCGCCTGGCCCACTACCGGCCCTGACGCAGGCGCTCCAATAGCGCCTCGGGCCCTGAGGCCACCAGCTCTTGCATGCCAAGGGCTTCCAGGGTGATCAACAGATCGCCGAGCTCACTATCGAACTCGGCGGCCCCGTAATCCCGCAGGCCAGCCATCACTTCAGCAAAGCGCTCCCGGCGTTGCCGCTTTTGCGCTGGATAGGCCTGCAAAACCGCTTCACGGCATTGGCGCCAGGGCTTACCGCCACTGAGCAGCTCTGCCAAAGCCGCACTGAGCGCTGGGGCTTCCTCATCGCTAATGCGCAAGTCAAAACCAGGTGGCAACGGACGCAAACCAATGAAAATCTCCAGCAGCTCGCCCGCCTTCAGCGGGGCCCCTGAGGCATCCAGCAATGGCAACGCCGAGATTTTCAGCGCGGCCAGCAACTCCTGTTGGCCTTCCAGCTGCTCCAGGGCATCGCCGCCCTTGGCAGCTTCCGCCAACCAGCGATTGCAGCTGCCCAGGGCCAAAAACACCTCAGGACCTGGAGAGGCCAGCTTGCGGTTGCGCAGGTTGGAGAGCTGGGAGCTATGCAGCCGGCCGAAATCGAGCTGTTCCGCCAAGGCGGGCAACACCCGGTGCGACCAGCTGTTGCGCTCATGCCATGCCTTGAGCATGGCGGCAAAGGCGCCGTGTCCGGCTTCGAGCTGTTCGCGGTAGCCCATCGGGCTGGCAATTCACTTTGCCCAGAGTAAGGGCGGTAATCCCAACCCGCATAGCTATGCAATATGGATTCGTATTGTTATTGTTGGCTCATTGATACGGAATCAGTCCAATGACCGTCGCTATTCCAGCGGCAACCATCTCAGCACCAGCCCGCTCGGCTGTGTTGAGTGCGCCGCACCCTGACAAGTCCACCCACTGCGATGGTCCCGGCCGCCGTTGGGGCACTGTTGGCTTTATGGCCGGCATCCACATCCTTGCTGTGGTGGCACTTCTGCCCATGTTCTGGAGCTGGCAGGCCGTCACCAGCCTGGCGGTTCTCTACTGGGTCACCGCCTGCCTGGGCGTGACCATCGGCTACCACCGCCTGCTCTGCCACCGCTCCTTCCGCCTACCCCAATGGCTGGAGCGCTTCTTTGCCACCTGCGGCGCCCTGAGCTGCCAGCACGGGCCGATCGACTGGGTTGGCCTACACCGCCACCACCACAAGTTCTCTGATACGGATGCTGATCATCACAACAGCAACCGCGGCTTCTGGTGGAGCCACATGGGCTGGATGTTCGAGGAAATCCCCGCCATGGGCGCGGTGCCCCGCTTCTCAGCCGATCTGGCCAAAGACCCCTACTACCGCTGGTTGAACAACAACTTCTTGCTGCTGCAGCTGCCCTTGGCTGGCCTGCTGTTCTTAATCGGCAGCCTCACTGGCGCCGGCGGCTGGGCCCTGGTGCTCTGGGGCATCCCCCTGCGCCTGGTGCTCGTCTATCACGTGACCTGGCTGGTGAACTCGGCCACCCACTGCTGGGGCGAAGCCGTCCATGAGAGCGGTGACAAGTCACGCAACAACCCCTGGGTGGCGGCTCTGACCTTCGGCGAGGGCTGGCACAACAACCACCACGCCTTCCCCCACTCGGCCAAGCACGGCCTGGAGCCAGGTCAGATCGATCTCACCTGGCAGCACATCCGGCTGATGCGCGCCCTCGGCCTGGCCAAGCAAGTCCGCCTGCCGGCGGGCTGAGGCTCAGGCCAGGAAGGTAAGATCAACGGCTGGCCTTTTGGCAGTCGAATAGCACCCGGATTCACCCATGGCGAAGCGCGTACAAGTTGTTCTCAGCGAAGACATCCTGAGCCTGGGCAAGGACGGAGATCTTGTGGAGGTGGCTCCGGGTTATGCCCGGAACTTCCTCCTTCCCCATGGCAAAGCACTGCCTGTGACCCCAGCGGTGCTCAAGCAAGTGGAGCACCGCCGCGCCAAGGAAGCTGAGCGCCTGGCAGCCCTGAAAGCCGACGCCGTGGCCTTCCGCACTGCGCTCGACACCATCGGCCGCTTCACCGTTAAGAAGCAGACCGGCGGCGACGATGTGCTGTTTGGCACCGTCACCAACGTCGATGTGGCTGAGGCCATCGAATCGGCCACCAAGAAGCTGGTGGACAAGCGCGACATCACCGTCCCTGAGGTGCACCGCACCGGCAACTACAAGGTCCAGGTCAAGCTGCACCCTGAAGTGGTCGCCGAGATCAATCTGGAAGTGGTCAGCCACTAAGGCCAAACCGCCCGAAACGGGGCAGCATGGTTGTCCCTTGAACGACGGAACGGCGCGATGGTTTCTGTTCCCCTGAATGAACCAGAGAGGGAACGCACGCGCCGCAAAGATGCGGAACTGTTTGAGGCGACGCCCGAGCAGATTCCACCGCAGAACTTAGAAGCCGAGGAAATGATCCTCGGCGGCATCCTGCTCGACCCCGATGCCATCGGCCGAGTCGCTGATGTGCTGCAACCGGAAGCCTTCTACACCGGTGCCCACCGGGAGATCTTCCGCACCGCCTTGATGCTGCACGGCCAGGGCAAGCCCACCGACCTGACAGCGATGGTGGCCTGGCTCGCGGACACCGGCCAGCTGGAGAAGGTGGGCGGCAGCAGCCGGCTCAGTGAGCTGGTGGACCGCACCCTCAGCACCGCCTCGATTGAAGAGGTGGCCAAGCTGGTGATGGACAAGCACCTGCGCCGCCAGCTGATCCGCTCCGGCAATGAGGTGATTGGCCTTGGCTTTGATCAAAGCAAGCCCATGGATCAGGTGCTCGATGAAGCCGAGCAGAAGATCTTTGCGATCAGCCAGTCCAAACCGAGTCTGGGGCTGACGCCCACCGCGGAAATCCTCACCCGCACCTTTGAAGAAATTGAAACCCGCTCATTAGGCACCTCGGTGGCGGGCATCCCGGTCAACTTCTACGACCTCGATGCGATGACCCAGGGCCTGCAACGCAGCGACCTGATCATCGTGGCCGGCCGCCCTGCCATGGGTAAAACCTCGATCGTGCTGAACATCGCCAAGAACGTGGCACAACTGCACGACCTACCGGTCTGCGTCTTCAGTTTGGAGATGAGCAAAGAGCAGCTCACCTACCGGCTGTTGTCGATGGAGGTGGGCATCGAAAGCGGACGGCTGCGCACCGGCCGGCTCAATCAAGAGGAGTGGCCGCTGTTGGGCCAAGGCATCAGCACGCTGGGACGGCTGCCGATCTTCATCGACGACAAACCCAACGCCGGCGTGCTGGAAATGCGCTCGCTTTGCCGGCGCCTCATGGCTGAACAGGGCCGCGAGCTGGGCTTGATCGTGATCGACTACCTGCAGTTGATGGAAGGCTCCGGCTCCGATAACCGGGTGCAGGAGCTCTCGCGCATCACCCGGGGGCTGAAGCAAATGGCGCGCGAACTGAATGTGCCGGTGATCGCCCTTTCCCAGCTCAGCCGCGGCGTGGAAGCGCGCACGAACAAGCGGCCGATGCTCAGTGACCTGCGGGAATCCGGCTCGATTGAGCAGGACGCCGACATCGTGATGATGATCTACCGCGATGAGTACTACAACCCGGAAACGCCCGATCGCGGCATCACCGAAGTGATCGTCACCAAGCACCGCAACGGCCCAGTTGGCACCGTGAAGTTGCTATTTGAAGCGCAGTTCACCCGCTTCCGCAACCTGGCGGCACCTGGGGGCTAACCAAACGACTCATGTGGATCGGGCGGATCTTGCTGCTGGGTTATCTGTCTTCGGTGGTGGCTCGTTGGACGATGAGTCCTGCTGCACACCGCCGTTATGTGGCCGGTTGGCTCCGCGCCTTTCGTAAAGCCACCGGTTGGCTGCCGCGGGGGCGGCACCGCAGCCGCCGCATGGCCACCAAGGTGTTTTGCTCCACCTTGAAGCAACGCCATTCGCTAAAACCAGCCCGTAGATCACAGCCGCCGCAGGCCGCAGCCGCCAGGCGCTGAAACCAAATACGCCGGTTCCGATAATGAAGCGATGGAGCCAGCTGCGCTGCCCACCGAATCCTTTGAGCTGATCGTTGTCGGCGGTGGTCATGCCGGCTGCGAAGCAGCGCTCACCGCCGCGCGGCTGGGCATCTCCACGGCCCTGTTCAGCCTCAACCTTGATCGCATCGCCTGGCAGCCCTGCAACCCAGCTGTGGGTGGGCCGGCCAAAAGCCAGCTGGTGCATGAAGTGGATGCCCTTGGCGGGGTGATCGGCCGCTTGGCCGATGCCACCGCCCTGCAAAAGCGGGTGCTCAATGCCAGCCGCGGCCCAGCGGTCTGGGCCCTGCGCGCCCAAACCGATAAACGCCAATACGCCCGCCAGATGCTGCAGCTGCTGCAGCACACCCCGAATCTGGCCCTCCGCGAAGCCATGGTCACGGGGCTGGAAACCAGCGGCAGCGCCGAGAGCGGTGATCTGCGCATCACCGGCGTGCGCACCTATTTCGGCAGCATCTACAACGCCCAAGCGGTGGTGCTCACCACCGGCACTTTCCTGGGCGGACGCATCTGGGTGGGCAACCAATCGATGCCAGCAGGCCGGGCCGGAGAGCAACCCGCTGAAGGCCTCACTGAAGCGCTGCAGGCCTTGGGTTTTGCCACCGATCGGCTCAAAACCGGCACCCCGGCGCGGGTGGATCGCCGCAGCGTGGCGCTCGAGACCCTGGAGGAGCAGCCCAGCGATGCCCATGAGCGCTGGTTCTCCTTTGACCCAGAAGCCTGGGTGAGCAGTGAACCGATGAGCTGCCACATCACCCGCACGACCGCGGCCACCCATCAGCTGATCAAAGACAACCTGCACCTCACCCCGATCTACGGCGGCTTCATCGACAGCAAAGGGCCCCGCTATTGCCCCTCGATCGAAGACAAAATCGTGCGCTTTGCCGATAAGGACTCCCATCAAATTTTTCTGGAGCCAGAGGGGCGCGACACCCCTGAGCTCTACATCCAGGGCTTCTCCACGGGCCTGCCGGAACGGCTGCAACTGAAGCTGCTGCGCACCCTGCCTGGGCTGGAGCAGTGCGTGATGCTGCGCCCGGCCTACAACGTCGAATACGACTACCTGCCCGCCACCCAACTGCTGCCTTCGCTGCAAACCAAACGCGTGGCGGGGCTGTTCAGCGCCGGGCAGCTCAATGGCACCACCGGCTATGAGGAAGCGGCGGCCCAGGGCTTGGTGGCTGGGCTCAATGCGGTGCGCTTGATCCGCGGCCAAACACCGGTGCACTTCCCCCGCGAAGGCAGCTACATCGGCACCTTGATTGATGATCTGGTCACCAAGGATTTGCGTGAGCCCTACCGGGTGCTCACCAGCCGCAGTGAATACCGCCTGGTGCTGCGCGGCGACAACGCCGACCGCCGGCTGACGCCATTAGCGCGCGAGCTGGGCCTGATCGATGCGCGGCGCTGGCAGATCTATGAGCGCAAACAAGAGGGCATTGCGGCGGAAACCAAGCGCCTAGAAACCGTGCGGCTCAAAGTCAGCGATCCCGTTGCACCAGCGGTGGTGGAGCAAACCGGCGCGGCGATCAAAGGATCCATCACCCTGGCTGATCTGCTGCGCCGGCCGGGCTTTCACAGCAACGATCTGGTGCGCCACGGCCTCGCCGATGGCGAGCTGCCGGTCGACGTGCGTGAAGGCGCCGAGATCGATGTGAAATACAGCGGCTATCTCGCCCGCCAAACCCAGCAGATCGAGCGGGTACAGCGCCAAGGCCAGCGCCTGATCCCCAGCGGCATCGACTTTTACAGCATCACCACCCTTTCCCGCGAAGCCCGCGAACGGCTCACCGCAGCCCAACCGCTGAACCTGGGCCAAGCCTCCCGTCTGCCGGGGGTGAGCCCAGCCGATGTCACAGCGCTGCTGTTGTGGCTGGAGTTGCAGGATCGCCAAGCGGCTACCACCACCCTCGCCAGACCTTGAGCTGATCGATAGGTTGGTGCGTTCGCGCCCCAATCCCTGACCAGCTCAACCCTGCCAGATCTGCACCAACGGCATTGCCGCCATCTGGCCTACTGGGATTTGCGCGCCGAAGAAGTCATGGACCGGGTGTTTGCCGCTGTGAATCCCCTCAACGGCACGGCTCTGGTAGCCGTTGCTGAGCCAACGGCTCCTGCAACAGCTCCAATTCAAGAGGACGCCGACGTTGCAGCACCCCCCTCGCCCTGGCGGCAGCGGCGCTGGTGGCTACTGCTGGGGGCCCTGTGCCTGTTGAGCAGCAGCGCTGCTGTGACCGCCGGTCTGCTCTGGCGCGGCTGGATGCAAGCCCGCGATGAGCTGCAGCATCAGCGCCAACTGCAATTAATTGAGCGGCTCAAGCCCGCCAGCGAGCCCGCTCCTGCTCCGGCACCGATGCCGCCCTTGCGCGTTGAAATTCCGCCGGTGATTCCCCCCGCCGCAACACTGGATCCCGCCGCTGAGCGGCCTGGTTCACCTTCACCCGCCAGTGCTGTGGTGCCAGAACTGCTGGGTGTGGTGAAAGTGCCTGGCCGCAGCGGTAGCGCCATCTTCACAACAGGCGGAAATTCACTGAGTACCGGCGTTGGCGAACCAATTGGCAGCAGCGGCTGGATCCTGGAGCAGGTCCAGGCCGATCGGGTGGTGATCCGCCAAGGCAACGACACGCTGCAACTGAGCCTGGGCCGTTAGCGTCAAAACAGCTGGCCTGGCATCAACGCTTTGCCGTCCACATCTCAAACAAGGCTGCTGCGCGCCTCACCGGAGGTGTTGTGGCGTGATCCAAGCCTCAGCGGCAGCTTCCTCCGGGGCCCCTGGCGGCTTTGGCTGCTGGGTGATGGCAGCCCCACGCGCCACCTGCAGCTCCTAACCGGCCATCCGGTGACCATTGATCTGGCGGCCATGGCTCCAGACACCGGCAGCGATTTGCACACCCCCAAGGAGGTGCAGGAGCTACAAGCCCCACTCCTGCGCCGCCAGGTGTGGCTCACCTGCGGCGGTGAAACCTTGGCCTGGGCCGAGAGCTGGTGGAACCAGCAGCAGGCCGAAGAACATCTCAAGGAAAAGGATCAACCGATCTGGCGCAGCCTCACCAGCAACCGCGCCGAGCTATTTCGCGAGGTGGATGGGGTAGCGCTGGTGCAAGCCGATTGGTTGCATGAGCGTTTGCAAGGGGAGGGTCCGTTTTGGAGCCGCCACTACCGCTTCTTCCGCAAAGGCCAGCCCCTGACTGTGATCCGCGAGGTGTTTTCACCAAAATTGGAGCGCTGGCTGGGGCGGGCCATCGACGCAGAAAATAATGAAGTTTTTTTAAATATGTTCGGTAATGCTGCGAAACCCTGTTGACAGGTTGCGCGCTTTTTCCCTCGCGTCAGCATTAAGGCATCCGACGAGGGTTTTATGGAATCCCAAGTCAATTGGCTCACGCTCACCGACCTGGGACGCCGTTTTGGCCTCTCGGCCGTGAGCTGCGGCCGCATGCTCAGCACCGCTGGCATGCGCGATGACGATGGACTGCCCAGCGATGTCGCCCTCGATGGTGGCTACGCCTACCGGCGCCCCGATCAAAATGCCAACCGCTCCGTGCTTTGGCATGAAGAGCGCTGCACCGAGCTGCTGCAAAGCCTGGGTTTGCACGCCATTGATGAACAGCAGCTGGTGAGCCAGTGGGCCGATCTGCTCTCAGCCCTTGATGAAGGTTCACCCTCCATCAGCGCCTCAGCTGAGCAAATGGCTGAGGACATGCCCAAGCACCTAGTGGCTGCCGTCAATGCCCGGCTGCAATTGCTGGGCTGCGGCTTTCAGGTCAGTCAGTTCAAAACAGTGGCACAGGGCAGCTCTGGTAGCCGTACTGCTGCAACGTGAAGCTGCCGTAGTCGTGCAGGAACTCAACGCCCTGATCGCAGGGGTTGGCCACTTCGATCACCATCGGCTGCATCAGAACCGGATCAGGGGCTGCTGCGATCTGAGCGGGATCAGCGGTAGCCATCCCAACGCCCATGGCCAACAGGCCGAGCACGGAAGGGTCCATGAGTCTTAAGTGAGTCTCATTTTTCTTTAGCCAAGGATTCGGCCTTCGCGCCACTGCTTTGGGGAATGCTCACGATCCAATCCCTTTAGGCTCAAGGCCATCCCCAACCATCCCAGACATGGCCCTGCAACGACGGCAGTTTTTGCTGTTGCTTGGTGCTGGAGTGGGCGGCGTTGCCTTGAGCACCACAACCGGTTGCAGCCAGCAGCAAACCCAGCTGCCCTTTGCACCCGTTCGCACGCCGTTGCCCTTACCAAGCGACGGATTAACCCCCAGCCAGCAACGCGAGGCCTACCGGGTGGTGCGCATCAACGATGCCCTCAGCCTGCCCGAGGGATACGACCAACAACTGCTCGCCAGCTGGGGCGACCCCGTTGGCTCCAGCCGCTTTGGCTTCAACAACGACTTCCTGGCCTTTCGCCAACTCGACACCAATAGCGCCCTACTGACCGTCAATTTCGAATACATCAGCCCGCTGCCCTGGAGCCAAGGCTTTGCGGAGGTCACCGGATCAACCCTGCCTTACGAACAAGTCGTGCAGGCACTCGCTGGCAGCAACGGCAAGCGCGATGTCTGGGCGGATGCACCGGCAGCAGACGTAACAGCCGCCATCAACAGCGTTGCTGCAGAAGCTCTCGCCGATCAAGGGATCGGCGTGATCCGCCTGAAACGCGATGGCCAAGGCCGCTGGCAGCGGCAGCCCGGCCCAGAAGACCGCCGCATCACAGGCCTTGCTGGCCTCGATGATCCTGAGAGCCGCTTGCGCACCACCGGTCCTGCCAGCGCCGTCTTCCGTCTCGCCCAACGCCAGGGCTACGACGATGGCCTCGGGGATCGGATCATTGGCACCTTCGCCAACTGCGCCGGCGGCACCACCCCCTGGGGCACGGTGCTCAGCGCTGAAGAGAACTTCCAAAGCCAAGTGCCAGAGGATGTCTACGCCGACGGCAGCGCCATGGCACCGTCAGCGCGGCCATTCACCTGTCAGGCCAAACGGCTCTATGGGTTGGGCAATCCCTTTGGCCTGGCTGGCAACAAGTACGGCTGGATGGTGGAAATCGATCCAGCCAACCCCGGCGACCCTGGCACGAAACACACCGCCCTCGGCCGCTTCCGCCATGAGGCTGTGGCCGTGCGAGCCCGCGCAGGGGAGCCGCTGCACGTTTACTCCGGCTGCGATCGCCGCGGCGGCCACCTCTACCGGTTCCTCAGCGATGGCATCGTCAACAACCCCAGTGATCCAGCCAACAGCCGCCTGTTTCACAGCGGCACCCTCTATGGAGCTGTGTTCAACTCCGATGGCACCGGCAGCTGGGTGGCCCTCACAGCTAGCACCCCAGTGAACCCACTGCCGGCCCCAGTGAAGGTGCCCCACAGCGACCGCAAGCGGGCCGGCGCCGAGAGCCTCGATAGCCCCGCTGCCACTGCCGCCTACCGCCAGCGCTACTCAACCCTGGGCGATCTCTACGCAGGCGAAGGCGAGGCTCAACTCGGTGCTCTGTTGATCGATGCCCACCTGGCCGCCAATGCCGCTGGCATCACCCCCACAGCGCGGCCGGAAGACACGGTTCTTGACCCAGCGACTGGGGATTTGCTGGTGACCTTCACCTCAGGGATGCCCGGCAACGACGGCACTCCCGATCCAGCGATCTTCCGCGGTCCCCAAGGCCAAAGCCCCTGGAATGAGGGTTGGATCATGCGCCTCAGCGAGCAGGGCGAGAACCGCTTTCGCTGGCAGATGGTGGCCACCGGTGGCGAGCCAGCAGATGGTGGTTTGGGGTTTGCCAATCCCGACAACCTGGCGGTGGATCCCACAGGCGCGCTGTGGATGGTCACCGACATCGGCACCGGCAGCCAGAACAACGACAAACAAAATGGCGGCGTCTTTGGCAACAACAGCTGCTGGGTGATTCCCACTAGCGGCAGCCAAGCCGGAGAGGCGTTCTGCTTTGCCACAGGACCCATGGAATGCGAGCTCACCGGCTTGGCCCTCACTCCCCAAGCTGATCAGCTGTTTTTAGCCGTGCAGCACCCTGGCGAGCGCCACGGCAGACGAGAGCAGAACGCCGAAGAAGCGCGCAGCTTTCAGCTGAAACTCACCAATGGCGAACCACTGGAGCAATTGCGCTGGGTTCCCCTGGGCTCCAACTGGCCGACCGGAGGCTTACCCAAGCCCGGCGTTGTGGTGATCCACCGCCGCAACGGCCAAGCGCTGCTCAGCTAAGCCGCAGGGCCTCAGCTTGCTGCTTGGCCTGATCCAGCAACTCCTTGAGATGGTCTTCATCGGTGTGGCTGAGGTTGGTCTGCAGCAGTTGGGTATGGCCGGCATGGCGGCGCAATTTCTCAATCACCCGATCGGTGGTGGCCTCTTTGAGCAGCAAGCACAGGGCTGCCTTGCCGGGCTTGAGAGCTTCGCCCACCTCCTTGAGGAAGCCGTCGTTGATGCCGAGATCGGTCATGGCACCTGAGGCAGCACCCACGCCGGCACCGACGGCTGCTCCCACCAGGGGATTGAGGAACAACAAGCCCACCAACGTGCCCCAAAAGCCACCACTGACCGCACCAGCGGCCGTGAGGTTGAGGGCTTGGCGCAGCTCCACCTTGCCCTCGCTGTGGTGCACCACCACCACGGCATCTTCCAGGGCAATCAGATGGTCTTGCTGCAAGCCCACCAGCTCACGGCGCACTTCTTCGGCTTCGGCGGCATCGGGATACCCGAGCACGATCAGTTGGCCCATGAGCAACACGGCGTTGTCCCTTGAGCCTTTGACCGCTGGGTTAAGCCCGCGTGAACAGACCTAGCCCTGGCTGCGACGCCGAGACGAACGGGGCAACGGACGCTGGTTGCTGGGTTGGCGCCGCGGCGGCGCACTGTTTAACGGATCAGGCGCAGGCTGACGCGTGGGTTCCGGGCGCTGCCAGCGGGGCAGGCTGAAGACATCGTCATCAGGCCACTCGCTATCGGCATCACTCCAGCCCGGCACCGGCTCAGTAGGAGCTGGGCGTTGACCGCGCCTGGAGATGGCATCAAGGGGCCGCCGGCGCGAATTGCTGGAGGTGCCAGAGAAGCTCGGACGGGGCCGATTGCTGGCTGCTGCGTTGGCAGCCACACCATCCACAAACTCGCGACCACGATCGATCCAACCTTCGAGGCGCTCCTCCAGACCACCGTCGAAGAACCGATCCACCATCACCCATTCATCCGTTGAGGCACCTTAGGCAGGCGGGGCCGCAAGGTCGCCTCACGCCGCAGACCCAGCCAGCTGATCACCCAGCCGCTCACCACCACGCCCGCCAGAAATTCAGCCACTGCACACCTCCTGAGGCCGCTCAAAGCGCAGCAGAAAGCGCGCATCCCAGCGGCCGCCATTGTGCTGCTCGCAGCAGTGCCGGCAGGCCAACCCCTGGCGCCGGCGCCGGTAGGCCGCCGTGCGTCCACAGACCGGACACACAGCAATCCAGCCAGCCACAACCGCTGGCAAGGGATAGCTATGGCGCAGGCTCACCTCAAACTCCTGCTGGGCCCCATTGATCTGGGCCATGCGAGTCCGGAATTGGGGGCCATGCACCTCCTTAACCCGCTGCACCCGATCCACCCAGGCATGGATCATTTCGTGGCAGAGCGTGCTGACGGTGGCCTCAGGGGGCAACGGCGCGAGTACCGGCCGAGACAAGACGATTTCGCAGATGCCTGGACCCCGCCGATAAAGACCGGCCGTGCGTGTCATGCGGCCATCACTCCAACGCAATTTCAGCGCTGGCCGCCCGAGCTCTCCCAGACAACCGGAAAAGTGCTCCCGGTCGAGCCGGTGGAACAGCGGCGGTAGCGGCGCGATGGGCATTGAAGCGATTGTGCGCGCAATCGTGGCCGCAGTCCTGCAGACTCGTGCCAGCCCAGCTGATGCCCCGCCCCTGCCATGGAAATGGATTGGTCACTCGCCCGTGATCTCGGCACCAAGCTGCTGCTCGCTGGCGGCGGCGCGCTGCTTCTTTATTGGACCGTGAGCGCGGTGCGCCTGGTCATCAGCGCCCGGGGCATCAACCCACTGATCAAGCAGTTCTTCACCAAGGTGGCCTCCGGTCAAATCGATGGGGCCTACCTGCTCACCACCAAGACCTACCGGCAACACGTCAACCGCCAGCAGTTCATCCGCTTCCTGGCCGGGCTCAAGCTGAACAAATACCGCAACCTGCGCTCCGGCCGCCCCCGCATCCAAGAGGGTCAGATCATGCTGACCGTGAAGCTCAAAAGCGAAGGCGGCGAGGAGCTGCCCTTGGACTTCACCTTCGTCAAAGCCGAGGACAGCTGGCGCGTTGAGCGCATTAGCCCCATCAGCGACTGAGCCCGCAAGCCATGGCGTTCACCGCCCAGCAGCAGCTGCGGGCTGCCGAACTGCGGCAGCTCCTGAACCGGGCAGCCCACGCCTATTACGTGCTGGATGCCCCTGAATTTGAAGACGCCGTCTACGACCGGCTCTACCGGGAGTTGTTGGACCTTGAGCAGCAACACCCCGACCTACTAAGCGCTGACAGTCCCACCCAGCGGGTGGGCGGCCCTCCAGCTGAGGGGTTCAGCAGCGTTGAGCACCGCATCGGCATGCTCAGCCTTGATAACGCCTTCAACGCCGAAGAGTTGCAGGCCTGGGATGCACGCCTGGGGCGCCAGCTGGAGGACAACCCTGAGCGCCAGCGCGAGTACGTCTGCGAGCTCAAGATCGATGGCAATGCCTTGGCCTTGAGCTACGCCGATGGGGTGCTGGTGCGCGCCGCCACCCGCGGTGATGGCAGTCGCGGTGAGGAGATCACCGCCAACGTTCGCACCATCCAAGCGGTGCCGCTGCGGTTGCAGCTCAAGCAACCACCGGCCTGGGTGGAAGTGCGCGGCGAGGCCTTCATCCCCGACGACACTTTTGAGGCCATCAACGCCGAGCGCCAGCAGCGCGGGGAAGCCCTCTTTGCCAATCCGCGCAATGCCTGCGCGGGCACCCTGCGGCAGCTCGACCCCAAGGCGGTGGCCGCCCGACGGCTGGACTTCTTCGCTTACACGGTGCACCTGCCAGCCGATGAAATGGGGCCCAAGAGCCAATGGGATGCTCTGCAATGGCTGGAAACTGCGGGCTTCCGCGTCAATCCCCACCGCGAACGCACCAGCGGAGCCGATGGCGTGGTGGCCTTCTATGACCGCTGGGAGGAGCAGCGCCATCAGTTGCCTTACGCCACCGATGGCGTGGTGGTGAAGCTCGATGCGCTCGAGCGTCAGCAGCTCGCGGGCTTCACGCAAAAGGCGCCGCGCTGGGCCATCGCCCTGAAATACGCCGCCGAAGAAGCCCCCAGCCGGCTCCTGCGCCTGGTGGCCCAGGTGGGCCGCACTGGGGTGGTGACTCCCGTGGCGGAATTTGAAGCCGTGCCCCTGGCTGGCACCAGCGTCAGCCGCGCCACCTTGCACAACGCTGATCGGCTCGAGGAGCTGGATCTCCACAGCGGCGACACGATTGTGGTGCGCAAAGCCGGCGAGATCATCCCGGAAGTGCTGCGGGTGCTGCCTGAACTGCGGCCCGAGGGAGCCGAACAGCTAGAGCTACCCAGCCACTGCCCGGAATGCGGTTCCTTGCTGGTGCGCGAGAGCGGAGAAGCCGCCACCCGCTGCGTGAACAGCAGCTGCCCGGCCATCCTGCGCGGTGCTCTTCGCCATTGGGTGAGCCGTCAGGCGATGGATGTCGATGGCTTGGGAGGCAAATTGATCGAACAGCTCGTCGATCGCGGCCTGGTGCGCTCCATTGCTGATCTCTACCGGCTCGATGCCGCCCTGCTCGCCAGTCTCGAGCGCATGGGTGAGCAATCAGCCAGCAACTTGATTGAAGCGCTTGCCGCCTCACGCCAACGGCCATGGCACCGGTTGCTCTATGCCCTCGGCATCCACCACATCGGCAGCGTCAATGCCAAAACATTAGCCGCCGCCTTCCCTAGCTGGGAGGCGCTGCAAAGCGCCAGCGAAGAAGCGCTGAACGAGCTCTATGGCATTGGCCCCGAGATCAGCCAATCCATGCAGCAGTGGTGCAGCACCGAGGCCAATCAAAGCTTGATGGCTGAGCTTGCAGCCCTAGAACTGCCGCTAGCCAGCGACGACAGCAGTGCAGAGTCCGCTGGTGCCATCGGCGCTCTAACGGGTCAAACCCTGGTGCTCACCGGCACGCTGCCCAACCTCAGCCGCCTTGAGGCACAAGCTTTGATCGAAGCCGCAGGGGGCAAGGTGACGGGCTCGGTCAGCAAAAAGACCAACTACGTGGTGGCCGGCAGCGAAGCAGGCAGCAAATTGCAAAAAGCCGAAAAGCTTGGGGTCGCCGTGATTGATGAAGCCGAGCTCAAAGCATTGCTGAGCTAAGCCCCAGTCATACCGCTAAAGGAAACGCTTCAGGCGGATGGTGAAACGACTTCCCTCCCCCGGCACGGAGTGAACTGTGATTGATCCACCCATTCCATCGACAAGCATCTTGACGATGGAAAGGCCTAAACCAGAACTGCTCTGACCTTGGCGCAGCGTGACCCCTTCGGCCCGCTGAAAGCGCTCAAAAATGCGCTCAAGTTGGTCGTTGGCAATGCCCTGGCCTTGGTCGACAACCGTGACGGCTACTTCAAAGTTGTCAACCTGCAGATCCAGAGCGATCGGACGGTCTGGTTCGGAGTACTTCACGGCATTCCCGATCAAGTTCTCCAGGCACTGAACCAGGCGATCGTGATCACCAATCGCCTCCACCTCCTCAACCTGAGCAAGCTGATCAGTGATGGGGTTAGTGAAGGCTGCTCGAGCCAGCTTGAGGGATTGGAGGCAAGCTGCTTTGATCGCGAAAGGCTCCTGCAAAATCCGCAGCTGCCGGTTGTCGGCACGGCTGAGGTCCAGCAGATCGCTCAGCATGCGGTTGAGTCGCAAAGCTTCCTGATTGGCCACCGTTAGGGCATCACGGAACTGGGGCTTGAGATCATCGGCACGATTCAGAACCGATTGGATAAAGCCCGAAACAACGGTTAAGGGTGTTCGGAATTCATGGGAAATCGTTGAAGCAAATTGCTTTTGATTGGTGGCGGCCTGCTCCAACCGGCTCACCATGTGATTGAACTCACTAAGAATCGGCAACAGCTCAATGGGCTGCTTCTCTAACGAGATACTGGCACTATCAAGATCATCCAACTGAATACCGCTGAACTTGGTGCGCAAGTGCCGAATGGGACGAAAAATCAACAACAGGCAAGCCGCAAGCAACACCCACAAAGACACCATCAGCACCAACTCTGAAATGGTCTTCACGCGGTTGAGCGTGCCGTACAAAGCCATGTTGTAAATCGGCCGTACAAAGATCAGTGATCCGGTCTGCTCTCCACCAGTCAGTTTCACCGACTTAATTGCCACGGCCTGGGGTGTGCCCCAACCAGAAATGGCGAATCGATCGGGTGAGTTTCGCACCAGCTTGGCGTAGCTCTCGAGTTGTTCCCTTGTGTAAATCCGTTGCGCTCCTTGGAGAGCCACCAAGCCGGCAGAACCATCAATCATCAGCATCTTGTTGTCAAACAAAACCAGCCCCTGGAGCAACTTCTGGTAATCCTTCTGGCTACAGCAGTTGATGGCCTCTTCGGCTGTTAGGGAGTCCAGTTGGTTGTCAACATGATTCAACGGCCGGTCCAGATTGCGCGTGACGATCTGGTTGAGGGCACGGGATGTGTAGTGCCGCCAAAGCTGATTCGAGATCACGATGCTTCCCAAGGACTGAAAAACAATCAGCACCAACGCGGCATAGAAAAACCGGCGTGCAATCGACCAGTGTTGTTGGGGTCGACCGAAGGGCAGCAAAGGGCTCATGGATTCAGACCTTCATCCTGATCTTTGAGCAGTGGAATCCCCCTCGAGAGGCTGGTGATCTTCTGGTGAAATTCGGGTGAATGCTCATCCAGCGGGAGCGTCAATATCGAGACAGGACTCGCGGCCACTGAGTTCTGAGCTCAATTCGCTAATGCGCCGGTTCTGCTCGAGATAGACATCATCAGCCGGCAGATCAAAACCTGCGACCCCCATCACCTTCAGCAGCTCACCACTGCCTGAACCCGAAGACAAGTCCATTGCCGTCAAGGCTGACTGGATCGCCTTCAGGGCCTGATCGCGCTGCGGTGAGGAGTTACCTTCGGAAACAAGAACTGAGTAGTTGCGCTTCGGCTCGCTCAACCAAGCCACCTCGACATCAGCCTGCGCCGAGGGGGAAACCAGGCGCAGCGGGTCTTCAGCCTGACCTGGCATGAATGCGAAGTCATAGTCGCGGCTACTGGCGAAATAATCGGCTCGGTGACCATGGTGTGGTTCATAGGCGCATGATTTCAAGTCGCTGAGAGCCACCCCTTGATCTTTCATCTCAAGCAGTGGAGTCAAGAAAGATGAGCCCGAGCTTCTTGAGCCAAAAAGAACCCGCTTCCTCTTCAGCGATCGCAGGGGATTCTTCTCCTTGAGAGATTGCTTGAGAGCCGAACTGGCCTGTTTACTCACTAGCAAAACGTTGACAAACGATGGCTTCTCGACAGCCAGGGGCTGAATCAAGTTGTCTTTATCTTGCTCTTCCACTTGGGCCACACCAAGGGATCCAGCCCAAAGCAGATCAACCTTCCCAGAGAGGAGCAGTTGATGGCTGTGCGCATAATTAATTGCCGGAACGTATTCAACATCTATTTCACCAGACTTCTCTAGATAATCCTCGAGTGCTTTCATCTTCCGATTCATTTTTTCTTGCTGGTAGTAAGGCTCTTCAGTAATACGAATCACCACCTTTCCATCCCCTGCCCCTGCCTGAGGCGGCTGAATTGAGCCTGCCTGAGGCTCACAGCCCAACAAAAGTCCTGCCAGTAATGAAGCGGCGCTCAGCGATGCCGTCTGCTGAAACGTCACCCACCTTCCGCCTGAGCCCATCAACCTAGCCAAGCCCTTAAGAGACAAGCCAGAGCTTGGGGACCAGCAAGCAATGCCTGATTAGCATCGAATGAGCTAAAGGCGCCCCATATTCGATGAATCCTGCTGACCAATCAATCCTGATCGCAGATGATGAAGCCAATATTTTGATGCTCTTGGAGATGGAGCTTCAAGCCGAAGGCTTTTCCACCATCGGCTGCGGCGACGGGGCCAAAGCCCTGGCTCAAATCAGGGAATCGGCTCCAGCAATTGCGCTGTTGGATTGGAATATGCCGATCATTACGGGGCTCGATGTCTGCCGCAGGCTGCGTGACACCGGCAATCGCATTCCGGTGATCATGATCACGGCCCGCGATGAAATGGATGACCGCGTCGCTGCCCTTGAGGCTGGCGCTGATGACTTCATCTCCAAACCCTTCAACATCCGTGAGGTCTTGGCGCGAGTCAAAGCTCTCTTGCGGCGCAGCACGGCGATCAGCCCGGATCAACTGAACTTTGGTGATCTGCACCTCAATGGTGCTGAGCGGCGCTGCAGCTACGGGGGCCAGGAGCTCACCCTCACGGTGCGCGAATTTGATCTGCTGGAATGCTTTCTGCGCAACCCGCGGCAAGCCCTAAGCCGCACCCAACTGATCCAAAACGTCTGGGGTGAGGACTACTTCGGCGACGACAACGTGGTCGATGTGTATGTGCGCTACCTGAGGCGCAAGCTTGAAGAGGTCAAGCCCGACCGCATCATCCAGACCATCCGCGGCATCGGCTTTGCCCTGCGCGTTGACGAGTGATGCAGAACAACCAAGTCCCTGCTGCTTTCCGCTGGATCAAAACGGACTGCGGCCGAGCCAAGTACAACGAACTAGCAACCCGCTCTGGAGTGACAGCCAAGCTTCGGCTTGGTTGGTTTGTTCTAGTCGCCTCACTACGCGACCTTCCCATCAAGAGCGAAGAGAAAGCATGAGTGATCAGGCTGCACTGACCTAATACGTCTGGCCCACCCCCTAATCAGACTCTGAAGCATCGCTCTGCAAAGCCCGCTGCGCTGCTCGGCCCACCAGCCAAACCACGGCCAAGGTGGCCAGCACACCAACAATGCGCAAAGCCCAGGTGAAGCCATCCGCTTCCCCGGAGAGCACCTCACCAAAGCGGGCCACATCGCCTGCGAGCGCACCCAGGGCGCAAAAGAGAACTGTGCCCGGAAGAATGCCGATCAAGCCAAGGCTGTAGTCGCGCAGCGACACAGCACTAAGGCCATAGGCCAGGTTGAGCAGGCTGAAGGGGAAAGCCGGGGAGAGCCGTGTGAGCAGCACCAGCCGCAACCCTTCACGGCTCACGGCCGTTTCGATCGCCTGGAGCCGCGGCCAGCGGGCCAGCCGTTGGCTGGCCCAGTCATGCAACCAATGGCGGCCCAGCAAAAACGTTGCCACCGCACCCAAGCAGGCCCCTAAAAACACCAAAGCGCTGCCGCCCCAGGTGCCATAGAGCACTCCGGCCAACATCGACGCCCACACCCCAGGGAGCAACAGCGTTACCCACAGGGCATAAAGCGGCACGAACAACACGGCCCCCAGGGGGCTGCGCAGCAGCTCCAAAACCGTGTCCAGAGCGGGGGTCAGCTCGGCCATGGCCAGAACCGCCAACAAAGAGGATTCCGCCATGGTGACCGGTTCTGCCGTTAGGCGCGTTGACCAGCCGAGCGGATAGGACATCCGGAATTAACTTGCATTAATCAATAAGATTGTTGAGACTGGCGGGCCCGTAACCGAATCCCGCTGAATGTCGCAGCCGCTCTTTGGCGAACTGGATCTCTTACACAGCAACCAGGGTGTGCTGATCGGCACCGCTGGCTTGGTGGTGCTGTGGGTCGCCCTCACGCTGCTGGAACGCCGCGGCCGCCGGGTGGGTGCCCTGGTCTCCCGCACGGTGAAGCGCCCGCTCACCCTGGGCCTAGCTGCTGCGCTCTACGCCGGCTGGATCACCCAACTGCTGGAGCCGGCCACCAACAAACTCAATGGCCTGGCCAGTGCGCGGCTGTCGGCCAGCTTGATGATCGTGGCCATCAGCTGGGCAACGATTCGCCTGGGCCATGCCGTGCTGCGCTCCCGCAGCTTTGAAGAGTGGCTGAAGGTGGAGGATCCAAAAGACGAGGCGATGTTGATCAGCCTCTTGGACCGGCTCTATGTGATCGGCGTGCTGGTGGTAGCCAGCGCTGCGCTGATGGTCGCCTTCGGTGTGTCCACCACCGCTGTCGCCACGCTGCTGGGCGGCGCGGGCATCGGCATCGGCTTTGGCACCCAACACATCTCCCAAAACTTCCTCTCGGGATTCATGTTGTTTTTCAATCGCCCCTTTAAGGAAGGCGATTGGATCAGCACCACCGGCCTGGAGGGCACGGTGGAAAGCATCGGTTGGTATCACACCCGTTTGCGCACCTTTGACCGCCGGCCTCTCTATATCCCCAATGCGGTGTTTGCCACCAACCCGATTGAGAACCCGGGGCAGATGTACAACCGCCGCATCAAAACAAGCCTGAGCCTTCGCTACGAAGACATCACCCGGGTCCAAACCGTCACCGAGCAGATCCGCTCGATGCTGGAAAACCATCCCGAGATCGACCAGAACCAGACGATCCTGGTGAACTTCAACGAGTGGGATAGCTCGTCGGTGAACGTGATGATCTACTGCTTCACCCACACCACGGTGTGGAAAGAGTGGCTGGATGTGCAGCAGCAGGTGTTCCTCGATATCGCCCAGATCGTCAAAGGCGCAGGCGCTGATTTCGCCTTCCCCGCCACCACCTTCTACCCAGCGCCTCAGCTGCCTGAGGAGAACGCGATCCGCAAGCTCAACGTGGCCTGATCAGCTCAGATCAGCCAAACGCTGGCGGGCAAGCTGGGCTTGGGTTTCAGCCTCGGCCAAGTTGGCGCGGCACTCAGCTACCACGGCGGCTGGCGCCTTATCGGCGAAGTTGGGGTTGTCGAGGCGCTTTTGCAGCCCAGCGATCTCCTTCTCCGCCTTGGAGAGGTCTTTCGACAGGCGGCCCTTGAGGGCCTCAAGATCCACCAGGCCATCGATGGGCAGCAGCACCTGCAGCTCACCACTGACGCCGGCTAAAGCGCGGCCAGCCGGGGCATCCGCCAGCACCTCAACGGATTCAGCGCGGGTGAGTGCCGCAATATCAACGCTGGCGCGCCTCAGGCTTTCGGCCAAATCAGAACGGGTGGTGATGAACCGCACCGGCGCAGCCTGCGATGGCTTCAACCCCGCCACCGCGCGCAGGTTGCGCACCACGCGAATGGCTTCAAATAGCTCGGAGAAGGAACGCTCCAGGGCCTCATCGAGGGCGGCCTCATCCAGCTCAGGCCAGCTCTGCAGCGCCAGATAGGTGGCGTCATCAGCGCCGGTGAGGGCATGCCAGAGCTCTTCGCTGAGGTGGGGCATCAGCGGGTGCAACATCCGCTGCAACTCCTCCATCACCTGGGCGAGCACCTGACGGGCAGTGCGCTGATCAGCCAAGGCCTCAGCGCTGGGGTTCTCACCAGGGTTGAGCCGCCGCTTGCTGAGCTCCAGATACCAATCGCAAACCTCGTTCCAGGCGAACTCATAGAGACCTTTGGCTGCTTCCCCCAAGCCATAGCTGCTGTAGCGGGCTGCCGTCTCGCGGTTGACGCGGGCCAAGCGGGAGAGGATCCAACGATCGGCCAACTGCAGCGCCGCAGGGTCCGGCTTACCAAGGCTCGCTGGGGTCTCGCCGCCCAAATTCATCAGGGCAAAGCGGGTGGCGTTCCAGAGCTTGTTGGCGAAGTTGCGGGAGGCCTCCACCGTGCCGGAGGTGTCGCTCTTGCGGTCGTAATCAAGGCGAATGTCTTGACCTGCACCGGCCACTTCGCGCACCAGGGCAAAGCGCAGGGCATCAGCGCCATAGCGGTCAATCAGCAGCAATGGATCAATGCCATTGCCGGCTGATTTGCTCATCTTGCGGTTGTTTTCATCGCGCACCAAGCCATGGATATAGACGTCGGCAAACGGCGTCTTGCCGGTGAACGCGCCGGCCATCATCGTCATCCGGGCCACCCAGAAAAAGATGATGTCGAAGCCGGTCACCAGCAAGCTGGTGGGATACCAACGCTGCAGGTCAGCCGCGTTCTGATCGGGCCAACCCAGGGTCGAGAAGGGCCACAGGCCGCTGGAAAACCAGGTATCGAGAGCGTCTTCGTCCTGCTCAATCTGCGCCTCAGCGCCGAACTGGGCGCGCGCTTTCTCCAGCGCCTCGGCTTCATTGCGCGCCACCACATAGGGGGTGGTGTCGGTGTAGCGGCCATCGCTTTCGCTGATCACAAACCAGGCCGGGATGCGATGGCCCCACCACAGCTGGCGGCTGATGCACCAATCGCGAATGTCGGTGAGCCAATCGCGGTAGACCTTGCTCCAACGCTCCGGCACAAACTGCGGCTTGGCTTGATCGAGGGCTTCACGGCAACGGGCCGCTAACGGCTCAGCTTTGACAAACCACTGGGTGGAGAGCAACGGCTCCACCGGCACCTTGCCGCGATCGGAATAGGGAACGCTGTGGCGGTGGGGCTCCACCTTCACCAGCAAGCCCTGCTCCTCCATGGCCGCCACCACGGCTTTGCGCGCTTCAAAGCGATCCAAACCGGCAAAGCGGCCGGCTTCACTGTTCATGCTGCCGTCTTTGGCCATCACCGTGATCAACGGCAAACCATGGCGCTGGCCGATGGCGAAGTCGTTGGGGTCATGGGCGGGCGTCACCTTGACGCAACCGGTACCGAACTCGGCCTCGACGTGCTCATCAGCCACGATCGGAATCTCACGCCCCACCAACGGCAAGGTGAGGGTTTGGCCCACCAGGGAGCTGTAGCGCTCATCGCCGGGGTTTACCGCCACACCGGTGTCGCCGAGCATCGTTTCAGGGCGGGTGGTGGCGACTTCTAAATGGCCACTGCCATCGCTAAGGGGGTAGCGGAAATGCCAGAGGTGACCATCCACCTCTTTCATCTCCACCTCCAAATCACTCACCGCCGAACCGGAAGCCGGGCACCAATTCACCAGGTATTCGCCCCGGTAGATCAGGCCTTGCTCATGCAGGCTGACGAAGGCTTCGATCACGGCCTGGCTGCAGCCGGCATCAAGGGTGAAGCGCTCCCGCTGCCAATCCACCGAGAAACCAAGACGCCGCAACTGGCTGACGATGCGCCCGCCGCTTTCACCCTTCCAGGCCCAGCAGCGCTCTAAAAATCCCTCGCGGCCCAGCTCCTCTTTGCTGCTGCCCTCAGCCTTGAGCTGTTTTTCCAGGATTGTCTGAACCGCAATCGAGGCGTGGTCGGTACCAGGCAGGCAGAGCACGTTTTTGCCCTGCATCCGCTGAAAACGAACGATCGTGTCGATCAGCGCCGTGTTGAACGCATGGCCCATGTGCAGGCTGCCGGTCACGTTCGGTGGCGGCGTCACCAGCGAAAACGGTTCGCCAGGCGCCTCAGGATCCGGGTGAAACGCCCCTGAAGATTCCCAGGCTTGTTGCCAGCGCGCCTCAGTGGCCTGGGGGTCGTAGGTCTTGGCCAGTTCGATCACTGCAGCGGCGCCCTTCTTGGGGGCCATGGTCGCAAAGCACTGAACCTGTCCTCTGCAACTTCAGCTAGTGGTGATCAATCAAGAGCGAATGGCTCTGCTCCAGCTCATGGGCCAGCAAGCGCATGAACCTGTCAAAGGCTGAAAGCGCAAGCACAATCATGGCCAAATTGATGAGCCAACCAAGAAGAAATAGCGGCCTAACCAGTAGATCAACATTGCCCTCTAAAGCAACCTTGATGGATTTCACCGCTTGATCCAGAGCTGCATCAGCCGCGGCAAAAACTGAAGCCAAAAACATCTGAGAGCTGCATTGCTTAATCTTGACTGCCAGCGAATCATCAATCGTTTTATAATAAATAGCCGTGCTGAGTTGATACTGAGCCAATAAAAAAATCAAAGCAAATTGCGTGAGCTGAGTCAGCTGCCTGAGCTCAAAAACCTCGCGGGTCTCAGCAATCAGCAAGGCAATGGCTAACACCCAAGCCAAAACACGCCCAATCAAGAGCCAGGCCCTTGGATTCAGAACTGGGATTCTCAGCGAGGCCATCCCTGCCGCCAAACCGAAGCCTCATGATGTCGAGCACTGCGGGAGCTGGCAGCTTCATTCGGGCTCAAGGCGCTGATCTCTAACGCCAGGGAATCGCCACCAACACATCCAGTTGCTGCCAGTTGCCCGGATCAGCCAGCACCAGCTCAGTGAGCTGGACCTGCTCGAGAGCAGCTCGCACATCAGCTTCAGCCAAAGGCCGCGCTGGGCCCAGCGGCATCACCAGCACCTGGGCTTCAGCCGGATCCGCCATCACTTTGAGATCGAGATCGCCGAGTTCGCGCTCAAAAAACAAACGCCGCAAACGCCCGGTCAACACCGGTCCCAAGGCATGGGCAAAGGCTTCCAATTCCTGCTGCTGCACGCCCGCGCCGCACTGCAGCGCCAGCCAGATCAAAAACTTGGCCCAGCTTTCACGGGTCCACAGAGGCTCAAACTCCTCGCGCTGATGGCGCACCAATTCCTGCACCGCAAAGTGCAGCAATGCCCCCTGCAAATCGTTGTTGGACTGCGCTTCTGCCACTGGCTAACCGCACCACAATCCATCTCTCCTACCAGCAGATCAGACGAGCGCTGGCCATGGACTGCACCACCCAACTGGGGATGCTGCGGGAACGGCGCCAGAGGGGGCAAGCCCTCCTCGCAGGCCAGCGGGTGGTGCTCTGCAGCCAAAGCTGGCCGCTATTGGTCAGCCAATCCACAGCGCTGCAGGGAGGCGCCGATGTGGTGGCGGCCTGCACCACCGAAGCGGAAGCCCGCCGGCACGTGCAGCAACGCCGCCCGCACCTGCTGATCAGCCAAGACCAGCTGCAACAGGGATCCGGGCTCAGCCTGGTGAGCCACTGCAAGCAGATGCAACCGAGTTTGCAGACGCTGTTGATCGTCAGCCGGCCGCAGCACTTCCCTTGGCGGCAAATGCTGAGCTTGGGCGTGGATGCTGCCTGCAGCAGCGAGCAATTGGGCCGTGGCGTGCTGTTGCAGGCCTTGGAGCACCTGCAAGAAGACGGCACCTGCTTCATCGATCCAGCCTTGAAACGGGTGAATGCCCAGCGCCATCCGCACCTATCGCCAAGGCAACAGCAGGTGCTTGAGGGCCTACAAAGCCAGCACTCCCTGGCTGATCTAGCCCAGGAGCTGGGGGTGGCCCACAGCACCTTGAAGGGGTATGTGCGGGAGCTCTACGACAAGTTGGAGGTGCCCAGCCGGCACCTCGCTGTGCGCAAAGGCCAGCAGCTGGGCCTGCTGCAGGCAGACTGATGCTGTTGCACGCCTTCCCATGGCCCTCGACCTCAACGATCCCGATCTCGAGCTGTCCGATTTGCTGTTCGCCTATCAGACCTGGGTGCTGGCGGTCCTCAACGACGAAAAGCTCAATCCCGAGGGCGAAAAGCTCGCCACCGATGAGATCTCAGAAGACGCCATGAACGCCCTGCGTTTCCTGCCGGCGGAAGTGACATCCACCGTGGAGAGCACCCTGGCCTTGGCTTACGACGTGGATGCCGACGAGCTGACCAACCTGCTGTTCCCCGAGAGCTGATCAACCAGGAACTGCATTGCAGCTGACCAGGCCTCATCGGCAACATGAGGGTCCCAGCGGGGCCCGTCATCCCGCATGAACGTGTGATCGGCCTCAAACAGCCTGCTGCTGTGGTTGATCCCGCTGGCTTGAAAAGCGGCAAGAACCTGCTGCAACGCTTCAGGTGGCACGTGGGGATCGAGGCTGCCGAACACGGTGAACACCGCCGCTTGAATCTGGTTCAAACGCTCAAGGGTGTCGGCGCGATCAGCACCGAGAACCCCGTCTTGCAAACCAGTGGGGTAGCAACAAACAGCCGCCTTCACGCGCTGATCCAAGGCTGCGCGCAGGGCTAGATGGCCCCCCAGGCAAAAGCCAAAGCTGATGAGCCGCTGGTCATCAACATTGGCTTGCTCGCCAAGCCAATCGAGCACGGCGTGGGCATCGGCGTCGTAAGCGGCAACCGGCGTTGCTTTGGCATCGGCATTGCCGCGTAGGCGGCCCACACCACCGGGTTCCATCACCGTGCCAGGGGGCTCAAGCCGGTGAAAGATCTCCGGTGCCGCCACCACGTAGCCGTAGCCAGCCAAACGGTTCGCCAGCCGCAGCATCGGCTCGCCTAATTGATAGATATCCGAGAAAAACACCACCCCCGGATAGCGGCCTTCGGCTTTGGGCTGGGCGACATGCAGCCGCATCAGCGAGCCATCCACCATCAACCCCTGCTGCTGCTGGGTGATCTGCACAGCGTCTTGGCAAAGCCCTCTTGACGCTAATAAGCGCAGAGAAAGCCGTCAGCAAAAGGGCTCACCAGAAACGCACCAGAACTCCTATCCAGACCCCCCAGAAGCACTACGAGAAATCCAAAAACCAAAGGAGAGGCTGCGGTTGTTGAGAACACAAACAACCGATGACACCTACCTACACCAAACTGCAAATCGAAGCAGGTGGCGAAACCGAACTGCTGGAGCAAACCGGCGACCAGACGATGGTCGCCATGCAAGGCAAGACAGACTTTGCTATCCGCAATCAAGACGGAACAGCCAGCACCGCAGTCGACCACAAATGGCACATGATCAGTGCTGAGCAAGTTGGCGAAAGCGGAAGTGTCATTTGGCAAAACGCTGAGACCGGAGCATTCCGCGAAACCAAATACAACATCGACAAGACCCAAAAAAATTGGACACAAAGCGGAGAAGCTCAAGAACTCACGACTAGTGAGCTCTACGCGCGGGAAGGCCAACACAAGACTGACCTCAATGGTGATGGCTTTCAGAGCTCAAGCGAAGTCTTGCTGAAAGGCCCTGGCACTCAACAGCAAGGTTCATCTGAAATCATGCTGGAAGGCGATGGCCTCATCAACAGCGCAAACAAGGTTGTTGGCCAATGGAAAGCAGACCGCAACACTGAATACTCGATCGAGGGAAAGGATAAAGCGCTATTTGCCATTGATAACAATGGCAAAGTGACCTTCACCGGGGATGCATTTGCCTCAGACCCAAAAACCGCAACTGGTCCAACAGCCTATGAATTCACAGTCAAGGCCACCGATAAATCAACGAATCAGAGTGTGAGCCAAACGGTCAAACTTCGACAAAGGCATGTCATCGAAGTAACCAGCAATGCTGGAGACACAAGCAAAGGCTCTTTTGGGTGGGCCGTGCAGCAGGCCAATCAGCTAGGGGCTAAAAACATTGCCTCCGAGATTCGCTTCAAAGAAAGCATGACAATTGAAAGCAAGAATGGATACCATCTCACGCATGGCGACGTCAAAATCAATAGTTATAACTCCAAAAATGTCTCCATTAAACGCACAGGCAATGGCTCAGCCTTCACCATCGGAGAATACGAATATGCAAACAAACACGATGCTAATAAACAACCAGACCTTCAGGTAGAGGCCTCAAATATCAATATATTTAATACAACCGCCAAAGGCCAAGACGCTGCAAAAAATGGCGGCGGCGGCGGCGGATACGGGACAGGAGCGGGAGTACTTCATTACAACGGACACCTGACTTGGAGCAACAGTGTCGTCCAAGGGAATAGGGTCGTAGCTGGACATGGAGCAGAGATTGGCTCTGAGGGGAAAGGTGGCCGACTAAAAGTAGTGGGATTTGGCCGCACCACCCACGTGATGCACTATGAAGCCGAGCGAGGCGATCCTGGCCTTAGGGGAGGAGGACTAAATGATCGCAATCATAGTTTTGGAAACGGGAAAGTTGAGGGTGGCGCGCCAGGGGAAAAAGACCCCTATTTCTTTGGTTCAAACTGGAAAGGTCACCATGGAAAAAATGGCTCTAATGCACCGAATAGCGCTGGGCTAGGTGAAGGCGGCATTGGACCTGGAGCTGCTGGGGGCGGAGAGTACAGCCGCGCCAAAGACGTATTCAGCAAGGGCACTAAAGGGAACAGTGGAAAACCAGGAAAAGGCTCAAAGGCAGGCTACGGCGGAGGACAGTCAGTAAACGGGAATGGTCAGATTGATGATTCGGATACAAGGGGATGGGGCGGCACGGCCGACGCAAAAAAAGGAGGACGCGGATCTGCGCAAGGCGCATTCATGTCTTCATTAGCGCATAAAAATGACAAAAACTCGGTAACAATTAGGACAACTGATGCCCTAGGGAACAAAGCAGAGTCCTCAACTACAGCCGGCAAAACGAATAACATCCACAGCAGATATCTTGAAATCAAAATCGATAACTACCGGCAACATAAAAGCCATAGAACACCTGATATGCAGCGAGAGACAGTTCAAGCCGGCACATACAATACCGATCAAAGCGTGAACAAAACCAACCCATTTAATAACTCAGCTACATTCACTCAAGCACAAGACAAAGGGGCTACAGAGATCACAGTGAGGTCAAACTCTTTTGTGGTTAAAGAGGATGAGGCCAACATCGTTGGGCAAACCATTGAACTTGATCCGGAAAAATCTCATGTCATCTTTTCAGGGATGCAAATCAACGACAAAAATACAGTCACGAGTGAAATTCAAAATTGGCAACAATGGAGAGATGGGATTTCAGGAATTATGCAGAAAGTCTATTCTGTGAAGACAGAGGATGCGATCCGAAATAGCAGAAAAGGATTTATAGAAACTTGGGGTTCCATAGCAATCCAAGCAGCTGGTCAGGCTGGCGCTAAAACAGGTCCAGCAAGTCTAATCTTAAATGCAGGAAAAGGGATCGTGAGTGAGCTAAAAGAAACAGCACGCATCGAGAAAGAGCTCAAAGAGAGAGAGGCAACTATCCAAGAACACAAGCGGGTAGAGAGCCACTTTGTGGAAGCGCTGAAAACAAATCCCATTCAGGTCACTGATGTAAGAACGCGCCCTCTTCACAACAATTTCCGCCTTGGCACTCACACGATCGAGTTCCAACCAGGACTTGATCCCTTGCTGAAATGGGAAGGCGTAAAAAATGGGCAGGCAATTATATCTGTCAACAATAGAGATTTTAACAATAGAACAGCAGACAATAAGGCTAAGCAGTTTTCGCTCTTCAAGCTAACAAAAGAACAGACAAAAGAGATGGAGAACATCGAGGATCAGAGCGCCTATCTCAATAGTTTCATTCAATTCAGGCAAGAAGCTGGCAATGGCTTTATCTCCGCAAGAATGGGAACCCAAACGAAATGGCTATTCGTTAAAAACAATGCTCAAGATCCACAAACTGGAAACAGCAATGATCGAGTGGCAATTCAAAGAGATTACGGTGCAGGCTTGACTGACAAAACGAACTTGGTAGTTGACACTTTTCAAGGCAATGATGTGATTCAAGGCGATCGAGGCAATAGCACAATCAATGCAGGGCGAGGGAATGACTACATCCAGCCCGGACTAGGGAAAGATATTGTCAAAGGGGGCGAAGGCATTGACACAGTCAGCTATGCCAATATCGAGCAAGCACTAAAGGCAAGGGTTAAGAACGGGAAAATCACTGTCAATTTTAAAAATGCAGCTGCAAAAAATACCACCATGGATGACGAGATCACAGGAGTAGAAAAATTTGTCTTCGGGAAGAATGCCGATGTTGATTTTGCAGGGCTAGCGCCTGCAGTGAAATACTCAACAACTGACCCAACAAGAACAACAAACAATCAAGTCACCAGGACAATCACCTTCCAGGAAGGCTCCACAATCAAAGGAGCAGAAGGAGATGAGAAATTCATCATTAACTTTGAGACCACAAAGGATTCAGCAACCAATCCCAATTCAATCCAAAAGGTGACGGTAGATGGGAGAGGGGGAAGAAACCAACTGGCGATTGCTGGCCTTGATTCGTTTATAGAGCAAGGGTATGAAGTCATCAATGATTCAAATTCCAAGGAAATTAAAATCAAAAAAGGAGAAACTGAACATGACATTGTTGATTACGACAATATTATGGGCAGCCCGAAAGTTGTCGACCAGAACAACCAACCCTTAAAAGTAAAAACCCTGCTTTCAAATACCGCAGCAATGGATATCGATGCTGAGGCTGCTGACCCACTAATCAATTATGGAGGCTTAAAAGAACTATCAACCATCAAACCAAGCGAAATGTTTGGCAGCGATCAACTGATCCTGCAAAACGGAGATAGCTCATTCAACGAATCAGTTGCCAATCTAGAGTTCAACCCAATCATTCAGGGCATGAGCGCAACTCAGGATCCCATCAACATGATCCTGAGCGGCACAAGCAACAGCCTTGAAAATGATTTAAACAAACAACAGCAGCGTGACCCTCTGACCCAAGAACGCATCGATAGCTTCTAAGCCTCTTGCCCAGGCAGTCATGAAATCGATTCAAGCCCCGCCGACGCGGGGCTTTTTTCTACGCACCGAACTCGAGCAGGCTCGAAGCCAATCGCAGACCAGCTCCAATGCCGTGGCTAGAAACGGCTTACGCAATTGTTGAAGCCATGCTCAAACCGTTGATCACTGCAGGCCTTCTGCTTGTTGCCACAGCAGGTTCAGCTCTGGCGCAAGTTCCCCCCAGCCAAGTGCGAGCAGCCAATTTGGCTCGCATGGAGGCTGAACGCATCAATGGCGGACTCAGCAAATACTTCACCGCCAATTGCATGCACCGCTCAGGCGGCGGCAATTGCCTCGTCAATGAGAGCGCTGATGGCTACCTGTTCAACTTCCTGGGTGGAGCACCGGGCTGGGAAGTGAATCAGCAGCCCGCCACCGTGCAAACCAAGATCCTGATTGGCCCAGAAGGCAACCAGGTCAAAAAGGTCATCTACAACGGCGCCCCCCAATAGGAGCAACACCCATGGCTTTTCTGCTCAAGGTCCGCTGGGAGATCAAGCCCGGGATGCAAACCCAGTTTTGCGAGAGAGCCGATGTGCTTGCCGGGGTGATGCTGAATCATCCCGGTGTGCTCTGCTATCACGCCGATTACCCCGAGCCGAATCTGAGCGAATGGGTGGAGATCTATGCCAATGACGACACCTTCGCCTCCCACCTCGATGACCCTGCCGCCAGCAAACCACTCGGCGAGCTGATTGATTGCTGCAGCAAGGTGTCGTGCCGTTGTTGGGGTGATCCCAACCCCGCCTCCAAAGAACGGCTCAAAGCCTTCGCCGCTGAATACCAGAACACTGGCAAGGGCTCTTTTGTGCTCAACCCCAACGCCGATCCTCACTCCCACATCTGAGGAGATGGATCAGCGCCAGCGCTGATCCATCGAGCAATCCATGCAGTAATGCGAGCGAAATTTGGAGCTTGGTTGCTCCATCGACGTTCGCCAGTCGCTGTATTGGGGCGACTGCATGCGATTCAGTAGCCAGCTGACACTTCGCGCCTGGGATGCCGCAGAGTTGTGCTGTGCCAATGCGGGAGCTCCCAACGGCATCAGGGCCAGGACAACCGCAATCAAGGCAACGAACTCACCATCCATGGGTCGATAGAGCACCTAGATCGACCTTCGCTCCGGCAAGACCGCCAAAGTGGGAAACAGGCCATGCATTGACTGAAGATTGCCTGAAACCGCAGTGACGGATTGCTTTTAGAACCAACCAGGGTCTTCATCCCAAAACACGGACCCTGCTTCGGCAGGGGCTTTTTCATACCTAAAACCCAGTGCTGACAGAGTCACCTGCTCTTCACCAGAACTGTTCTGACGCCTGACCAGAGGGTGACCAGGGGCTCACAAAACCAGCGGAGATGGTGCAGGTGTCCGGGAGAGATCCCACAACTGATTCAATCCAATGAAGAAGCTCTTTGCTTTCGCTGTCGTTGCTGCACTTGGAGCTGGCACTGCTCTGCCAGTATCTGCCGGTACCGCAACAGCGCAGTCCATTTGGAATTCAAATCAAGCTGCTAGCCGCGCTCGTCAGCGGGTCCCTGCAGGTGCAGAAGTGACTGATCGGCATTGCTCTTCGATTGACAATGGGAGGAACATTATTTGGACATGCAAGGTGACTTGGAAATAATCACAACTGTCTTGAAGGATTCCATCTACATAAAGCCCCTGCTTCGACGGGGGCTTTTTACTGCCCAAATCCCAGCGCTGCCTTGGTCACCTGCTTTTCACCAGAACTATTCCGGCGGCTGACCAGAGGGTGACCAGAGCCTCCAAAAGTCAACGGTGATGGTGCAGGTGTTCGGGAGAGATCCCACAACCGACTCAATCCATGGCCCTCACCGACAAAATCCTCACTGTTTTTGGTGGTTTCTTTGTTGTTCTTGGAGCTGTTGCCGTCAGCGCAGCACCCATCACTCCAACTCGCTTTAACCCTGCCTATCAGGTCAGAGCCGATCGTTGGCACCAAGACCACTACACACGGTTTCATCAGCAATACAACGTGGATGGTCCTGCTTCTGAGCGCTGGAATCAAAACCGCTTCTAAGCCGCTCAAAGGACAACAGTCACGGCCCCTGCTTTAGCGGGGGCTTTTTCATGCTCAAAACCCAGTGCTGACGGGGTCACCTGCCCTTCACCAGAACTGTTCTGACGCCTGACCAGAGGGTGACCAGTGCCTCACAAAACCAGCGGAGATGGTGAGTTCATCAGAGAACCAAGGGGACCAAGCCATGGGCGCCTTCATCTACGACACCAACGGAATGCTTCTCTTCTCAGGGCTCAACAAAGCTGCTGCCCTGGCCTACGCCAACTTGTTTGAACTAGCCCAATTCACCTTGGTCATCAGAGAGCCCAGAAATCAAGGTCACTGAACCGATCGCTAATTCACGGCCCCTGCTTCGGCGGGGGCTTTTTCATGCTCAAAACCCAGTGCTGACACAGTCACCTGCTCTTCACCAGAACTATTCCGACGGTTGACCAGAGGGTGACCAAAACCTCACAAAGCCAACGGAGATGGTGCAGGTGTCCGGGAGAGATCCCACAACCGAATCAATCCAATGCCCCGCTATCAAAAGACTGTCGCTGCTGCTTTCAGCGGAGTCGCTGTCTTGTTTGCTCCAGCCCTCGCCATTGCAACTCTCGTCACTGCACCGGTGCCTGCTCAAGGGGATCAGCAAGACCATGGCACTAAGCCTTGGGTTGTGAATATCGAAGAGCTCACAACCAACAACCAAAACTTCCGAACCACCTGGTGGACAGGGAAACAGTTGCAGATGACTGTGATGTCAATTCAGCCAGGAGAGGACATTGGGCTGGAAGTCCATCAAAAGGGTGATCAATTCATCCGGGTGGAAGAGGGAACAGCTCGCGTGCAAATGGGCACGAGCAAAACAAACCTGAGTTACGACAAAACGGTCGGAGATGACTGGGCAATGTTCATCCCAGAGGGCTATTGGCACAACATCTCCAACGCAGGAAATGAAGAGCTCAAGGTGTATGTGCTTTATGCCCCGCCAGAGCATCCCGCTGGCACGATCCATCCAACGAAGGCCAGTGAGTCATCGCAGCCTTGAGCCAGCAGATGCTGTTGTGTATTGCCCCTGCAGATGCAGGGGCTTTTTACTGCCCAAAACCCAGTGCTGACGCGGTCACCTGCTCTTCACCAGAACTGTTCTGACATCTGACCAGGGGGTGACCAAAGCCTCACAAAACCAGCGGTGATGGTGCAGGTGTCTGGGAGAGATCCCACAACCGACTGAAGACAATGACTCTCTACGACAACATCCTGACTGTTTTTGCCGGCGCCGCACTTGTCATTGCCGGAGCTACAGCTGCTTACACAGGCCCTCGATGCCCCGACCCGCAAATATCAGAAAGCGGCCCGTGCCAAGGACAAATTTGTGGGTATGGCAATTGGGAAGTTTCAGATGCTGGCCCTTACAGCTACCGCTACTGACGTTTCAACCTCCAGGGCTGCCTGGCCCCTGCTACTGCGGGGGCTTTTTTCATGGCTGCGCATTCAATCGCAGCGGTTTTGACCATGCCCGGTGCCGGGTTCGAACCAGCGACATCCTCTTTGTAAGAGAGGCGCTCTACCGCTGAGCTAACCGGGCGGTTTGACCATTGTGCCAAGTGGCTTGAGCCTGGATCCTGAGCTCAGCTGGAACACCGCAACCTGGCCAGCGGCCGCCGCCACGATCAAGCCACCTGGGCCATCAGCTGGCTGCTGGGGCTGGTCATTGCACTCCTGTGGGGATGGACCAGCGGGCTCACAGCCGGGCTGGCTTTTCTGGTTGGTGGGCTGTGGCTCTCACCGGATCTCGACACCCTCAGCCGCCCCAGCAAACGTTGGGGCTGGCTAGCGGTCTTGTGGTGGCCCTACCGCCGCCTGGTGCGCCATCGCGGCTGGCTCTCCCACACCCCACTGCTGGGAACTGCCACCAGGCTGCTGCTGCTACTGGGCTGGCTGCTGCTGGCCCTGGTTGGGCTGCAAGCCATCGGCGGGCCAGGGCCGCTGTGGGGTATCCAACAGATTGAAACGCTGTGGCGGGCTTATCCACAGCAACTGATCACAGCCCTAGTGGCGATTGAAGCCAGCGCCTGGCTGCATCTGCTGCAGGATGGCGACCCGATGCCACCCCCGTTGCGCCGGTGACTGATCCCTCCCCCAGCAGCGCCGCCATCGAGAAGCTGATGGCCGTGGTGGCCCAACTGCGCAACCCCGAGGGCGGCTGCCCCTGGGATCTGGCGCAAACCCACCAATCCCTGCTGCCCTACGTGCTGGAGGAGGCCCACGAGGTGGCCGATGCCCTGCGCTCGGGAGATGACACAGAACTCAGCGATGAACTCGGTGATCTACTGCTTCAGGTGGTGCTGCATGCCCAGATCGCTGCCGAGCGTCAGGCCTTTGATTTGGCCCAGATCGCTGACGGCATCAGCGCCAAGTTGGTGCGGCGCCATCCCCATGTCTTTGGCGGGGAAGCCCGCAGCTGGGATGAGATCAAGGCCGAGGAGCGCGCGGCCCGCGGCCAGAGCGACGCCAGCCTCAGTGATCGCCTGCGCCGCAAAGTGCGCGGCTTGGGACCCTTGGCCGGCGCCATGGTGATCTCTCGCAAAGCGGCAGCAGCGGGCTTCGAGTGGGACTCGATGGAGGGGGTCTGGGAGAAGGTGCACGAGGAGCTCGATGAGCTCAAAGAAGCGGTGGCCAGCGGCGATCAAGCCCACGCCGAAAGCGAGCTCGGCGATCTCCTGTTCACCCTGGTGAATGTGGCGCGCTGGTGTGAACTCAGCCCCCAAGAAGGCCTCAACGGCACCAACCAGCGCTTCCTGCAACGCTTCGCCAAGGTGGAAGCCGCCCTGGGTGGCGACCTCTCCGGCCGCAACATCAAAGAACTCGAAGGCCTCTGGCAGAAAGCCAAGGCTGAGCTGCGCTCAGAGCAAGGTGACCGCGCCTGAAGCGATATCGAAATAACTGGGTTGGATCTTGAGCCGGCCTTCAGCAACGGCCTGCTGCAACACCGCACTGCGCTCAGAGAGCTGGGCAGCGGCATAAACCGCGTTGTGCTGAATGCCGCGCGGCAGGTCATCGCGCGGTTCTAAAGCCGCACGGATCGGCGTCACCAACTCCTCCAACAAGGGGGTTAACGGGTCTTTGCCCAAAGCCGCCGTGACGGCACCGCAGCCGCTGTGGCCCATCACCAGGATCAGCGGCACCTGCAGCAGCTCAACGGCGTATTCCAAAGAGGCCACCCCTTCGTTGAAGGCGGTGTTGCCAGCACTGCGCACACCAAATAATTCCCCGGCGCCAGCGCAAAAAATCCACTCCACTGGAATGCGTGAATCGGCGCAGGTGAGCACGGCCGCCCAGGGGTGCTGGCCTTTGGCCAGGGCCTTGGGATCCACCTGGCAGTGCTCCCCCAGCAAGGCCTGCAGCAAGGTCATCCGCAGCTGCGGGTCCTGCTCTTGGGCCGCCCGGCTCCAGGCCGCCGCGAAGCGGGCATTGCCCGCCTGCAAGGCCTGCAGTGGTTCGTCGTGGGGGCTGCACACGGCCAGCCGCTCCATCAGTGAGGGATCCGCAGCGCCGGCGATCGCCGGCTGCGGCCGCCAGGCCAACCCCAAGCTCGCCAGTCCCAAGGTCTGCAAAAGCTGCCTGCGGCTGCTGCCCATCGAGGTCCCTCCTGACAAGGGTGCTTGCTCCGTTCTTAGCTGGAGTGATCGGCCGCCACCACAACCCGCCATGACCAGCTCCGGTTGGATTGATGAACACCACAACGGGGTGCGCTACGGCCTAGCCGGTGCGGTGCTACACGAAGAGCACAGCCCGTTTCAGCGCGTCACGATCATTGAGAGCGACCGCTACGGCAAAGGGCTGCTGCTCGATGGCTGCTGGATGACCGCTGAGCGGCAAGAACGGCACTACCACGAGGCCCTGGTGCATCCGGCCCTGTGCAGCGCCGAGCGCATTGAGCGAGTGCTGGTGATCGGCGGCGGTGATGGCGGCACAGCCCGCGAGTGCCTGCGCCATGGGGAGGTGCAGCAGCTGGATTTGGTGGAGATCGATGGCCGTGTGGTGGAGCTCAGCCAGCAGCACCTACCGAGCATCGGCGGCAGTGCCTGGAGCGATCGCCGGCTGCAGCTCACGATTGGCGATGGCATTGCCTGGGCCGCCAATGCCGCTGACGGGAGCTACGACGTGGTGCTGGTGGATGGCTCCGATCCAGCTGGCCCCGCCGAAGGGCTCTTCAATCGCGCCTTTTTTGAGCATTGCCGCCGCCTATTGCGGCCTGGCGGTGTGTTTGGCACCCAAAGCGAATCACCTGAGGCCTTCCGCCAAGTGCATCTGGACACGGTGCAGCTGCTGAGGGAGGTGTTCGGCCATGCCGATCCGCTCTATGGCTGGGTGCCGATGTATCCCAGCGGCTGGTGGAGCTGGACCTTTGCCGCCACGGATAGCGCCCGCTACCGCCAGGCCAAGCCGGAACGCGCTGCTGCCGTGGCTGCCAGCTGTGAGATCTGGAGCCCCCGCTGGCAACGGGGGGGGTTTGATGCGATTCCCGCCGGCATCGAGCGGGCCTTGGAGACTTAAACGATGACGGCGATACCCAAAGAGTTGTTCAACCGCGACGGCGCCATCTACATGGGGGCCCAGCGCGATCCAGCCGGCTGCCAGGTGGGCCTGTTTGGCGTGCCCTACGACGGCACCACCTCCTTTCGCCCCGGCACCCGCTTTGGCCCGGCCGCCATCCGCCAGGTGAGCGATGGCCTGGAGACCTATGACCCCCAACTGGATGCCGATCTCGAGGACATCGCCTTCGCGGATCTGGGCGCTGTTGAGATCTCCTTTGGGGCTCCTGAGCCGGTGGTGGAGGCCGTGCGGCAAGCCACCAATGCCGTGCTGGACCTTGGGCTCAAACCCTTAATGCTCGGCGGCGAGCACTCCATCAGCAGCGGCGCGGTGGCGGCTGTGGCGGAGCGCTATCCGGATCTGGTGCTGCTTCAGCTCGATGCCCATGCCGATCTGCGCGAGAGCTGGCTAGGAGGCCGCCATAGCCATGCCTGCGCCATGCGGCGCTGCCTGGAGGTGTTGCCCAGCGGTGAGCTCCTGCAGCTCGCCATCCGCAGCGGCACCAAGCAGGAATTCCAAGAATTGCGGCGGGAACAACGGCTGGTGGGGATGCAACAGCTCGCCGCGCGGTTGCAGGCCATCCAAGGCCGGCCGCTGTACTTAACCGTTGATCTGGATTGGTTTGATCCCTCGGTGATGCCCGGCACTGGCACCCCCGAACCAGGCGGCTACCTGTGGGCAGATTTCACTGAGCTAACGGCTCTGCTGCAGAGGCAGAACCTGGTGGCCGCTGATGTGGTGGAGCTAGCCCCCGGACTCGATTCCAGTGGCTGCAGCAGCGTGCTGGCCGCCAAGGTGGTGCGCAGCCTGCTGCTCAGCCTCGCGGCGCCGTGAGACCTGAGAGGCGCAGCTGCTGACTATCGGCGGGTTTGACGCCTTGATGCTCGTGATGGCCCCAGTCCGGCAGCTCTGGCGGCTTGGCGGTCCAGTGGTGGCAGCTCAAATCCGCAGTCAGGTCGGGATGGAGCATCACCCTGCGCAGCCGGCACCAGGAGGAATCCGCTGCCGGATGGCAGTGGCGACAACTGCGGCAGCAAGGCCTCGCTGACATCCACCCAACTGAAGTGGTTTTAACGTAATGACGTCACCAGTGGCGCCAATGGTCCGCACCACAATCCCCAGGTTGTCTACGGGAGACTGAAGCAAATCTGTGGCCCGCCACGATGCTGCACACCCCCCTATTTGAGCTCTGCCGTGAAGCCGGTGGCCGCATGGTGCCGTTTGCCGGCTGGGAGATGGCGGTGCAATTCGAGGGCCTGATGGCCGAGCACCGGGCTGTACGGCAACGCTGCGGTGTGTTCGATATCTCGCACATGGGCGTGCTGACGCTCACGGGATCAGGCGTCAAAGACAAACTCCAGGGGCTGGTGCCCAGCGATCTGCAGCGCATTGGCCCCGGCGAAGCCCAATACACGGTTCTTCTGAATGAAGCCGGTGGCATCCGCGACGACCTGATCGTTTACGACCGCAGCGACACCGAAGTGGTGGTGGTGATCAACGCCGCCTGCGCCGACAGCGACACCGCCTGGATCAAGCAACAACTCGAACCCCAAGGGGTGAGCGTTAGCGACCGCAAAGCTGGTGGCGTTCTGCTGGCGCTGCAGGGCCCTGAAGCCGTGGGTCGCCTGGAGCGGCTCTGCGGCGAGAGCCTGGCGGGCGTGCCGCGCTTTGGCCACCGCGACCTGACCATCAAGGGAGAGCCCGTGTTTGCCGCCCGCACCGGCTACACCGGTGAAGACGGCTTTGAGCTGTTGCTCACAGCCAGCGCCGGCCAGTCCCTATGGCGCCAGCTGCTTGAGGACGGCGTGGCGCCTTGCGGCCTGGGCGCCCGCGACAGCCTGCGCCTGGAAGCGGCCATGCACCTCTATGGCAACGACATGGATGCCAACACCAGCCCGCTGGAATGCGGCCTCGGCTGGCTGGTGCACCTGGAGATGCCGATCGAGTTTGTAGGCCGCGAAGCGCTCGAGCGCCAAACCGCCGAAGGCGTCAGCCGCAAGCTGGTGGGGCTACAGCTGCAAGGCCGGGCCATTGCTCGCCACGACTACCCGGTGCTGCACAACGGTGAGCCCGTGGGGGTTGTCACCAGCGGCACCTTCTCGCCAACCCTGGAGCACCCGGTCGCCCTGGCCTCGGTGCGGGCGGATTTGGCCAAGCTCGGCAACGAACTGATGGTGGAGATCCGCGGCCGCCAAGAACCAGCGGTGGTGGTCAAGCGGCCCTTCTACCGGCGGCAGGGGTAGGCACCCCCCGCGTGGGATCATCCGGGGTTACTGACGTTCCCCCACCATGCGCAGCCACTCCTGCGGCGATCTGCGCAGCGATGCCATCGACAGCACCGTTCTGCTCAGCGGCTGGGTGGATCGCCGCCGAGACCATGGCGGGGTGATCTTCATCGACCTGCGTGATCGCAGTGGCACCGTGCAGATCACGGTGGACCCCGATCTCGGCGCCGAGGCCTTCGCTGTTGCTGAACACCTGCGCAATGAAACGGTGCTGCAGGTGGAAGGGCGGGTGCGCGCCCGCCCCGATGAATCCCGCAACGAGCGCCTGGCCACTGGCGAGGTGGAAGTGCTGGCCCAGCGCCTGAAGGTGCTCAATGCCCCCAGCCGCAACCTGCCGTTTGCGGTTTCCGTGCACGACGACGAGCAGGTGCGCGAGGAGCTGCGCCTGCGGCACCGCTATCTGGATCTGCGCCGCGAGCGCATGCGCCGCAACCTCAGCCTGCGGCACCAAACGGTGCAAACCGCGCGCCGCTTCCTCGAAGACGAGGGCTTCATCGAAGTGGAAACGCCGGTGCTGACCCGCTCCACCCCAGAGGGCGCCCGCGACTACTTGGTGCCATCACGCGTGTGCGGTGGTGAGTGGTTTGCCCTGCCCCAATCACCACAGCTGTTCAAGCAGCTGCTGATGGTGGGCGGACTGGAGCGGTACTACCAAGTGGCCCGCTGCTTCCGCGACGAAGACCTCAGGGCCGATCGCCAGCCGGAATTCACCCAGCTGGACATGGAGATGAGCTTCCTGGATCAAGAGCAGATCCTCGATCTCAATGAGCGCCTGATCGGCCGCATCTGGAAGCTGGTGAAAGGTGTGGAGCTCTCGCTGCCGCTACCGCGCATGACCTGGCATGAGGCCATGGAGCGCTACGGCACCGATCGGCCCGACACGCGTTACGGCATGGAGCTGGTGGGCGTCAGCGACATCGTTGCTGACATGGGCTTCAAGGTGTTCTCCGGCGCGGTTGCCGCTGGTGGCTCGGTCAAATGCATCACCGTGCCAGGTGGCAATGACAAGGTCAGCAATGTGCGCATCAAGCCCGGCGGTGATGTGTTCAGCGAAGCGCAAAAGGCTGGAGCAGGCGGCTTGGCCTTCATCCGGGTGCGCGACGGCGGTGAGATCGACACCATCGGCGCCATCAAAGACAACCTCAGCGATGAGAAAAAAGCTCAACTGCTGCAGCGCACCGGCGCCGAGCCCGGCAGTTTGATCCTGTTCGGTGCCGGCGATACCGCAACGGTGAACAAGGCTCTCGATCGGGTGCGCCAATACCTGGCCAAAGAGCTGGAGATGGTGCCGGCTGAGGCCTGGAACTTCCTCTGGGTGGTGGATTTCCCGATGTTCGAATTCAACGCCGACGAGAACCGGCTCGAAGCGCTGCATCACCCGTTCTGCGCTGCCAACCCCGAGGACCTTGGCGACGATCCAGCCCTATGGAGCGAGCGGCTGCCCACGGCCCGCGCCCAGGCCTACGACCTGGTGCTCAATGGCCTGGAGCTCGGCGGGGGTTCGCTGCGCATCCACGATGCGGCCTTGCAGAACCAGGTGCTGCAGACCATTGGCCTGGCCCAAGAGGAAGCCCAAGAGCAATTTGGCTTCCTGCTCGAAGCCCTGGAGATGGGCGCCCCACCCCACGGCGGCATTGCCTTTGGCCTCGATCGCATGGTGATGCTGCTGGCGGGTGAGGAGTCGATCCGCGACACGATTGCCTTCCCCAAGACGCAACAGGCCCGCTGCCTGATGACATCTGCCCCAGGCGGTGCCAGCGACAAGCAACTCGAGGAATTGCATGTGGCCAGCACCTGGGTGGAACCGGAAGAAAACTGAATCAGAATTTTCCTCTTGTCGCAGATAAGTCCAAGTTGAGACTGTCCTATGGGAGCGGCCATGACAAACCGTCAGGCCAGTTCCAAACGCCGCTCGACAGCGGACCTCGTGCGCCTGTATCTGCAGGACATCGGCCGCGTCGACCTGCTCAGCCACGAAGAAGAGCTCACCCTCGCCCGGCTTGTCCAAAAGCGAGAGCAGCTTGTGGTGGAGCGCCGCGGCCTTTGCAGCAAACATCCCGACGTGGCTCGCCTGGAGGCTCTTGAGGAGCAACGGCTACGGGAAACCTCAAAGCTGGGCCATCAACCCTCCCAAAGCCAATGGGCTCAGGCTTGCGGGCTAAGCGCGGGCGAACTGCGCGCCCAGGTGCAGGCGGGCAATAAGGCCTGGGCCGAATTGCTCGACATGAGCCCCGGCGATCTGCAACGGCAACTGCTGCATGGACGCCGCGCCAAGGAGCGCATGATCCAGGCCAACCTGCGCCTGGTGGTGGCCGTTGCCAAGAAATACCAGCACCGCGGCATGGAGCTGCTCGATCTGGTGCAAGAGGGCACCCTCGGCCTCGAGCGGGGCGTTGAGAAATACGACCCCACCCGCGGCTTCCGCTTCAGCACCTACGCCTACTGGTGGATCCGGCAGGGAATCACCCGTGCCATCGCCACCCAAAGCCGCACGATTCGCTTGCCGGTGCACATCACCGAAAAGCTCAACCGCATCAAAAAAGCCCAACGCGACATCGCCAGCCGCCTGGGCCGCACCGCCACGCTCAAGGATCTTTCCCAAGAACTCCAGCTCTCTGAGGAGGTGGTGCGCCAGACCCTGATGCGCGTGCCGCGCTCGGTGTCACTCGACACCCGCGTTGGCCGTGACATGGACACCGAACTGGGCGACCTGCTCGAAGACGGCATGCCCACCCCCGAGCAGCGGCTCACCCGCGAAAAGCTGCACGACGATCTGCTGGTGCTGCTGAATGAGCTCAGCGGCCGCGAAGCCCGCGTGATCCGGCTGCGCTTCGGGCTCGATGACGACACGCCCCAAACCCTGGCGGAAATTGGCAAAACCCTGGATCTCTCCCGCGAGCGGGTGCGCCAAATCGAATCGCGGGCCCTGCACAAATTGCGCCTGCCCGAACGCCGCGGCCGCGTCCGCGACTACATGGAAGACCTCGATTAAGTCTCCCTGTTCTTCCAGCAACCCACCGCCTCATCTCCAACCCCAGCCGTCATGGCCCATCTCGCCCCACCCATCGACATCGGCATCCCCACCAACCAACGCCTGGAAATTGCCGAAGGCTTAGGCCGCCTGTTGGCCGATAGCTACGTGCTCTACCTCAAGACCCACGGCTTCCACTGGAACGTGACCGGGCCGATGTTCACCTCGCTCCACACGATGTTCATGGAGCAATACACCGAGCTGTGGACAGCCCTCGATGAAATCGCTGAGCGGATTCGCGCCCTCGGCCAGCTGGCCCCGACGGGCGGCCGCCGCTACGCCGAACTCTCCAGCATTGAAGAGTGCAACGAATCACCGGAAGCCCTGGCCATGGTGGCTGAGCTGGTGCGGGGCCATGAAGCTGTGGCCCGCACCGCCCGCGGCGTGCTGCCGTTAGCAGAAGCCGCTGGTGATGGTCCCACCGCTGATCTGCTCAATGCGCGCCTGCAAATCCACGAAAAGACCGCCTGGATGCTGCGGGCGCTGCTCGAGGGCTGAGCTCAGCGCTCCAGGGTGCAGTTGATCGCCAGCTCAAACGGCACTGCCGAATTGGGCAGACGCAGCAAGTCCGCCGAAAGATCAGCGATGTCTTGCGGTTGGGTCATCGCTTCAGCAGGGATGGCCTGAACGGCCGCGGCCATGTCGGTGTTCACCCAGCCTGGGCAAATGGCGGTCACGCGGATGCCCGCCTCCCAACCTTCGTTGCGCATGGTTTGGCAGAGCCCCAGCAGGGCAAATTTGCTGGCGGTGTAGGCCGCCAAACGCCCCTTGCTGCGTTTGCCACTCATCGACACCAGCACCTGCAAGCGCCCTTCGCCATGGGCCGCCAGCTGCGGCCAAGCGGCCCGCGTCAGCCACCAGGGCCCCATCAAATTCACCGCCATGGTGCGATTGATCTCCTCCTCTTGGCCCGCCTCAAACAGCACCCCTGCTCGGCTGAAGATCCCAGCGCTGTGGATCACGCTGTCAAACCCACCGAAGTGAGCGGTGCTGGCCTGCACCCAAGCGTCCGCCGCCGCCGGGTCCTCGGCGTCATAGGGATGCAGCAGCACCCGATCAGCGCCAGCAACGGCTGGATCCAAGGCGGTGCCAGCCAAGGCTTGCGGATTTCTGAGCCCCAAGCTGAGCCGGTGGCCATCGGCCAGCAGGCGCTCAGCAATGGCCCGGCCAATCCCGCGGCTAGCGCCACTGATCAAGAGGGTGCGCACGGCGACAAAGCTGGTGGACTGCAGCGGTAAATTGGCATGTTGCCGATCAGCCCATGGCCAAGTTCGTCTTTGTCACCGGCGGAGTTGTCTCCAGCATCGGCAAGGGAATCGTGGCCGCCAGCTTGGGCCGGCTGCTGAAAAGCCGCGGCTACCGGGTTTCGATCCTGAAGCTGGATCCCTATTTGAATGTGGATCCGGGCACGATGAGCCCGTTCCAACACGGTGAAGTGTTCGTCACCGAAGACGGCGCCGAGACCGATCTGGACCTGGGCCACTACGAGCGCTTCACCGACACCGCCATGTCCCGCCTGAACAGCGTGACCACCGGTTCGGTCTATCAATCGGTGATCAACAAAGAACGCCGCGGTGATTACAACGGCGGCACCGTGCAGGTGATCCCCCACATCACGGGTGAGATTCGCGAGCGCATCCACCGGGTGGCGGCCAACAGCAATGCCGATGTGGTGATCACCGAGATCGGCGGCACCGTCGGTGACATCGAATCGCTGCCCTACCTAGAGGCCATCCGTGAATTCCGCGGCGATGTGGGCCGCAACGACCTGGCCTATGTGCACGTCACCCTGCTGCCCTACATCGGCACCTCCGGTGAACTGAAAACCAAGCCCACCCAGCACTCCGTCAAGGAGCTGCGCTCGATCGGCATCCAGCCCGACATCCTCGTGTGCCGCAGCGATCGGCCAATCGATGACGAACTCAAGGCTAAGATCGGCGGCTTCTGCGGCGTGCCCACCAAAGCGGTGGTGCCCTCCCTCGACGCCGACAGCATCTATGCCGTGCCGATTGCCCTTGAGAAAGGCGGGCTCTGCCGACAGGTGCTCGATGTCTTGAGCCTGCAGGACCATGAGAGCGACATGGCCTCCTGGGAAGCGTTGGTGCAGAAGCTGCGCAATCCCGGTCCCGCCGTGAAGGTGGCCCTTGTGGGCAAATACGTGCAACTCAACGACGCCTACCTCTCGGTTGTTGAAGCGCTGCGCCATGCCTGCATCCATTGCGATAGCGCCCTTGATCTGCACTGGATCTGCGCCGAACAGATCGAAGAAAACGGTGCCGATGGCCTGCTCAAAGGCATGGACGCGGTGGTGGTGCCAGGCGGCTTCGGCAATCGCGGCGTCGACGGCAAGATCGCTGCCATCCGTTGGGCCCGTGAACAGCGCGTGCCATTCCTGGGCCTCTGCCTGGGCATGCAGACAGCTGTGATCGAGTGGGCCCGCAACACCGCCGGGCTGGTGGGGGCCACGAGCGCCGAGCTGGAACCAGCCACCACCCATCCCGTCATTCACCTGCTGCCCGAGCAGCAAGACGTGGTTGATCTGGGAGGCACCATGCGCCTTGGCGTCTACCCCTGCCGGCTATCACCAGGCAGCAAAGCCCATGAGCTCTATGGCGAAGAGGTGGTCTACGAGCGCCACCGTCACCGCTATGAGTTCAACAACGCCTACCGCAATCTGTTCCTGGAATCGGGCTATGAGATCTCCGGTGTGTCGCCGGATGGCCGCTTGGTGGAACTGATCGAACTCAAAGGTCATCCCTACTTCCTGGCCTGCCAGTACCACCCCGAATTCCTGTCGCGACCGGGCCGACCCCATCCGCTGTTCACCGGCTTGATCCAAGCCGCCAGCCAGCGGCTGCCCCAATCCCCCAGCGAAGCCATCAGCCAGCGCGCGTGAGCAGCCTGCCGGTGGTGGAAACCTTCCATTCCCTACAGGGGGAAGGTCTGCATGCCGGCCGCAGCGCCTTCTTCATCCGCCTGGGCGGATGCACGGTGGGCTGCAGCTGGTGCGACACCAAACACTCCTGGCCGCAAACGGCTCACCCGGCCTTAGAGACCCAAGCCCTCGCCGCCGAAGCCGCGGAGGCCCAACAGCAAGGGGCGGCCTTTGTGGTGATCACCGGTGGTGAGCCCTTGCATCACAACCTTGATGGCTTCTGCCAAGCCCTCGCGGAGATGGCGCCAACACTGCCGCGCCATCTGGAGACCAGCGGTGTGGACCCCCTAAGCGGAAGCTTTAGCTGGATCACCCTTTCTCCTAAGGCCCACAAACCACCGACGCAAGAGCTGCTGGCTTGCTGCGATGAACTCAAAGCGGTGGTGCATGGGCCCGAGGATTTGGCCTTTGCCGAGGCCATGGCCGCCCAGGCACCCCAAGCGCATTGGTTGCTGCAGCCCGGTTGGGACAGCCCCCAAGGACAGCAGCTAGCCGTTGAGTTTGTGCGCAACCACCCGCTCTGGCGCCTGAGCCTGCAAAGCCACAAATGGCTGGGGGTGCGCTAAGCCGTTGCTATGAGCAGCACCACCATTGCCCTGCTGTCGGGCGGGCTGGATTCCGCCACCGCCGCAGCGTTAGCCAGAGAAGCCGGCCATCGCGTCATTGGCCTGTCGTTTGATTACGGCCAGCGCCACCAACGGGAGCTCAGGGCGGCCGCTGAGGTGGCGCAAGCTCTGGGCCTTGCTGAGCACCACACGATCAATGTCAACTTGGCGGCCTGGGGTGGCTCCTCCCTCACCGACCTGGATCAACCCGTTCCCGATCAAGGCGTGCAAGACGGCGTGATCCCAAGCACCTACGTGCCCGGCCGCAACACCGTGTTCATTGCCCTGGGGCTGAGCCTGGCGGAAGCCAAAGGTGCCGAGCGCCTGGTGCTGGGGGTCAACGCCATCGACTACTCCGGCTATCCCGACTGCCGGCCGGACTACCTCGATGCCTATCAGCACCTGGCGGATCTAGCGAGCCGCAGCGGCCGCGAGGGTCATGGCACCCAGCTTTGGGCACCGCTGGTGGAGTGGAGCAAAACCAAGATCGTGGAGGAGGCCCTACGGCTGAACGTGCCGATTGCCAGCACCTGGAGCTGTTACGCCGGCGGGGACCATCCCTGCGGCGTCTGCGACAGCTGCCGCATTCGTGATGCGGCCCTGCGCGAAGCCGGGCGCCCTGATCTCGCCAGCCGATGAACCCGCTGCCCTGGTGGGAGCCGCTGCAGCTCGCGGCGGCCTTGCAGCAGCGCTACGGGCACCAGGGCTTGGTGTGGCTGGATGGCGATGGCAGTCAGCGGGGCCGCTATGCCGTACTGGCAGCTGGCCCCAGCGAGCAGGTGCGATGCGATGGCTTGCCATATGACCCAGGAGCCAGCGATCCGTTTGCAGCTTTACAGCAGGCCTTCGCCCGCGGACCCGGGCACTGGCTGGGCTGGCTCAGCTATGAGGCCGCCGCCTGGATTGAGCCTGGAGAGCACTGGCACCGCCCGGCGATGGCTCAGCTCTGGGCCGGCCATTACAAGGTGGTGGTCGAACTGGATCTCCAGCAACGGCAACTGCAATTGCGCGGTGAAGGCCCACAACGCTCGGAACTGGAGCAGTTGCTGCTGCAACCACAACCCAGCCTGGAGAGCGGCGATGACGTGATCCCCCTCACGGGGTGGCAGTGGCTCACCAGCAACGCGGACTACGGCCGCCAAGTGCAGCAGGTGCGCGAATGGATCAGCGCTGGTGATCTCTTCCAGGCCAACCTCACGGCCTGCGCCGAACAGCAGCTCAACGACCCGGTCGACCCCCTGGCCCTCTACCGGCGCCTACGCCGCCAGTGCCCAGCCCCCTTTGGCGGGCTGATGTTGGCTAACCGCGATGAAGGCGTGCTGAGCACATCGCCGGAACGGTTCCTGCAGGTGAGCGCCCATGGCCTGGTGGAAACCAGACCGATCAAAGGCACCCGGCCCCGCCACAGCGATCCAAGCCGCGATGCCGATGCAGCTGCCGAGCTGGTTTGCAGCGCCAAAGACCGCGCCGAGAACGTGATGATTGTCGATCTGATGCGCAACGATCTGGGCCGCGTCTGCCGCAGCGGCAGCATCGAGGTTCCCCAATTGGTAGGGCTTGAGAGCTACCGGCAAGTGCATCACCTCACCTCGGTCGTGACTGGCCAACTGAACGATCCCAGCGATCTAGCTGGACTGCTGCGGGCCTGCTGGCCTGGCGGCTCGATCACTGGTGCCCCAAAAATTCGCACCTGCCAGCAACTCAATGCATTGGAGCCTGTGGCGCGCGGTCCCTATTGCGGCAGCTTTTTCCATCGCCGCCCCGATGGCAGCTTCGACAGCAACATCCTGATTCGCAGCCTGTTGCTCAAAGGTTCAACCGTGCGCGTCCATGGCGGTTGCGGCATCGTGGCCGACTCCGACCCAACTTTGGAAACCGAAGAACTGGGATGGAAAGTGCAACCACTGCTGCGGGCCTTGAGTTGAGATGAGCCACGCCATCGCCTGGGTTGAGCAGCAATGGGGGCATCCCGACCGCTTAGGAGTGCCCGTCAGTGATCGCGGCGTCGGCCTAGCCGACGGGGTGTTTGAAACCCTGCTGATTCGAAGCGGCGTGCCTCAACTGCTCGAGCAGCATCTGCAGCGCTGGCGGGAGGGGGCCACTTGGCTGCAGCTTCCCGAACCACCGAATCAACAGCAGGTGGAGCAATGGATCGCCGAAGCCATGCGCCGCAGCGGCATTGCCGATGGAGCCCTGCGCATCAACTGGAGCCGGGGCAGTGGCGGCCGCGGCCTACAACCTCCTGCGCAAGCAAAAGGGCGCTGCTGGGGCAGCTTGTATCCCCACCAACCCAGCTTCCAGCGGCAACAAGTGGTGATCAGCGAACGGGTGCAGCGCTGGGCCGACGACCCATTGAAGGGATGCAAAACCCTCGACTACAGCGCCATGGTGCTGGCCCGACTGGAAGCCAGCCAAGCCGGTGCCAGCGATGTGCTGCTGCGCAGCAGCCAAGGCGGTCTTTGCTGCGGCAGCAGCGCCAATCTGCTGGTGCAAGAGGGCGGGCAATGGCTCACGCCGCCGCTTAGCAGCGGCGCCTTGCCCGGAGTGATGCGAGCTCGCGGTGTCGCGATGGGGCTGATCCAAGAAGCGCACCTGGCCGACTCTCTACCGGCTGAGCAACCCGCGCTGCTGCTCAACAGCCTGGATTGCCGCCCCTTAAATCACATCGCTGAGCCGCTTGCGGAGCCTCTGTTTGTGCAACTTTTGGGTTCAGATTGAACCGTTCTATTTTTCAATTTGAAAGAAAAATGAAAATCCACGCTGGAATCATCAGAGCGTGACGATTGACACGGTTTCCCATGGGTGCTTGTGCATTGATGGTGATCCAACAGGTCTTGATCCATGTCTCTGGGCTGCTGCAGCTACAGGAATGACGACGATCGGATGGTGATCCTGCGCTGTTTTGGCAGCGATGGTTTTTACCTCGAGCGCGTCATCTTCCCATTTGAAGTTCTGAACTTTGTGGCTCCTCCAGAGGCTGAGGTTGAGATTTGGAGCCATTCGATCGGCAGCCCCGAACTGGTGGCAACGCATCCCATTCGAGAACTCGTCGCCCCAGAACCAGCCGAGTTGGTGAATAGTAACTAACAGCCAAATCAGCTCTTACAGCCATACACAGTGCTGGGCACTCAGATGTAAGGCGCAGAGAAATTTGAAGAACTCGAGCCTTGCATGAAATCTGATTGTTTGACATACCTTTTAGATGCGAGTGAAACCTGTCTTAATAAATATCAACCACAACAAGTCAAATCCAGCTTTAGCGATATCAGTAGTCATTAGCGCCAACTGGACCCGATAAACCTTAAACCCAAATCAGTGTGGTTTAATTGCTGAGCGCAAAATATCCAATTCTCGATTGTGTCCAGGACTTATATATTATTCACAGGCCTTATTGGCTGGTCTTCCTTATATGTTCCAGCGAAAGCCTGGACGCAATTACTAAATAGCCATGACCAGACGAAGCCTAAACAACAAATTGAGGTGAATAACGGAAGTGCCGCTGAGCAAGACAAACCTCTGATCAGCGAAGTCCAGCTGCCCGCAGAAGGTAAAGCCATCACCATCGGCGATCCGCTGGCTCACCAAACCTGGAAGTGCGACGTTTTCATGCTCCCTCGCTCCCACGCTTGCATCGGCCCCCTTGGGATACATCAGCCGCGCAACCTGTTTGAGCACATAATTCAAAAGGGCGCCAATTATGCCGCCCTATACGGACCATCGATGGTGAATAGCAACGGTGTTGACCTTGGTGGGCTCATCCAGACCGAACTTAGCCGCACCCTTATCAGCAGCGGTGTGAGCTACGCGAATAAACAGATCAAGAAGATCCCCTTCTTCGCGCAGACCACCCTCGGCCTGGACGCAGCCACAAGCAGCGACCTCACCGGATACCTCGACAGCTTCATGCGCCTCAAGACGATCGGCTACGACAACGAGGGCGATCCCATGGGCCTGATGTTTGGTCAAGCTCGGGTCACCCTCGAAACCTCTGCACAACCTCAGGTGAACGTGGGCCTGGGTAGTCGCTTTCGCCTTGGGGATGAAGCAATTGTCGGTCTGAACGGCTTCTGGGATCTCCGCACAACCAACTACTCCACTGCATACACCCGGTGGGGCATTGGCGCTGAGGGCTTCTGGAAGAGCTTTGAGTTGCGGAATAACTGGTACATCAATGGTTCTGCCGACAAAAACATCACCATCAACAACATCGACTACGTCGAACGGGTCGTTCCGGGTTGGGATGTGGAAGTGGGCTACCGCATTCCCTCTTATCCCCAGCTGGCTATTTTTGTCCGCGGGTTCAACTGGGACTACCAAGATCACAGTGACAACAGTGGCATCGAAGGCTCTGTGAACTGGCAGGCCACACCCCACGCCAATCTGGAGCTGTGGGTGTCGAATGAAATCCCGGCATACCCCACCGACTCGAACGACACCATCGGCAATCAGCCTGGCCCCTACATCGGTGCTCGCGTTCGTCTAACCGGTCGCCCAGTGGTCTTCACCAAGAGCAACACCAAGCAGAACCTCCTCACCCAAATGACCCAACCCGTCCGGCGTCGCTATGAGGTGCTGCTTGAGCGCGTGAAAGAACCGACAAAAGGGGAAAACGGATCAATCACTTCTATTGCCCAAGGAATTTAAAAAGACCAACTCACCACAAAATTCTCTCTTTAGAAATGAGAAAAGCAATGAACTTCAAAGCAACCTGGTATGGAGCCCAAGCGCTTCTAGTCACAGGCGCCACACTGACATCTAGCTTCTTAGGTGCTGGAGATGCTCTAGCACAAAGCATGCCTGCCATTTGTCAAACTCCAGGAGCACTTGCATCACTTCCATGCAGAGGAACACCAAGCTCTTTCTTCATAACAATTGTGGAGATGGGTCTTTGCAAAAGCGAGCCCATACAGGCCTCTATCTTTGAGCGAAAGCCTGCGGAATGCGTAAAAACCTACCCTTCTGGCGATGCCGAAGGTTCTGAAGAAATCGAAATTGCAAGCGGTGCGCCATTACAACTAGGAAAGATAGATGACTTTCCATTTGGCGACTACCAGAATGCGTACGTGATAGTAAAGAAGAGGTTTGGATATACAGCAAGCTACAACGTTGGCGGGATCGTTTTTAGTACTACTGGAGTCACCCTAAATCCCAATTCTGATTCTTATGTCGGACAGATGGCCGCAGGTGTGGCTGCGCAGAGATTTAATCTCAACCTAGAGAATTTTGAATCGGGAACGGGAGCATGCTCGACTACGTTTGGCCCGGCAACATTTCCGGACAACCCCGGCTCATTAAGGGCAATTCTTGTTAATTCATCCAATCAAAACCCTGGGGGCTGCAGCAATAGTGTTGATCGCTTAATCGGTTCTTTCAAATTCGCCAACCCTATCTCCATAAATGAAAATGCAGCCTTGACTGTTAAGTTTATGGTCAAGAATTTTGGTGTCTTCTTTCAAGAAGGTGACGCAGGGGCTATTGAGGCAGTTGGCGGTCCTTTCCGATCTCATTTCACAGTATCTCGGTAAAATTAGAATAAATGCCACTCTTAAGTTATTGCAAAGTATTCCAAATTCTCAATCGAATGTCAGGGATTAAGGCACATTATTGATGGCTTTATTTTGCTCACCAAGTCGCTAAATCGTTTTTGCTGGTAAAGGCTTGGCCTGCGACTGCTGTTGAACTAATGACACAGATCGACCTGAGCAATGCTCAACCCCTAACGCGATAAATCCTCTACTCAAACGCTGAGGAACTTCTCCACCACGTCCTGACTGAGTTCGGTGGTGGGTCCACTGGCCACAATCCCGCCGCGCTGCATCGCGTAGTAGCGATCAGCCTGCCGCACGAAATGCAGGTGCTGCTCCACCAGCAGCACACTGATTCCTTGCTCGCGAATGATGCGCCGCACCGCCTGTTCAATGTCTTGCACGATGTTGGGCTGAATGCCTTCGGTGGGTTCATCCAGCAGCAACAGCGACGGCTTGCCCATCAAGGCCCGGGCAATCGCCAATTGCTGCTGTTGCCCGCCACTGAGGTCGCCTCCTTTGCGGGGCAAGAAGTCACGCAAAATCGGAAACAGCTCATACACAAAAGGATCAATCCGTTTCTGACGGCCCATCCCCCCCGGCCGCGCTTCTAGGCCCAACAGCAGGTTTTCCTCAACAGTGAGTTGGGGAATGATTTCGCGCCCCTGGGGCACGTAGCCCACACCGGCGCGAGCCCGCTGGTGGGGCGGCTGCCGGTCGAGGCACTGCTCAGCAAAGTTGATCTGACCGCTGCGGGGCTTGAGCAAACCAATAATGCTTTTCAGCAAGGTGGTTTTGCCGACGCCATTGCGGCCGATCAGACACACCATCTCCCCAGAATTCACGGTGAGGTCCACATCCCGCAGGATGTGGCTCTCGCCGTAGTAGGTGTTCAAGGCGCGAATCTCGAGCTGTTCCATCACATCTCCTCCTGGGTGCCGAGATAAACCTCAATGACTTGGGGGTCCTGCTGGATCTGATCCATGGACCCCTCACACAACACATGGCCTTGATGCAGCACCGTGACCGGGCTGTTGAGCCGGCGAATGAACTCCATGTCGTGCTCAATCACCAACACGGTGTGATCCCCGGCTAACGACTTGAGCAAGTCAGCCGTTAGATCAGTTTCCTCATCAGTCAGCCCAGCCACCGGTTCATCCACCAGCAGCAGGTCGGGGTCTTGGCCCACCAACATGGCGATCTCCAGCCACTGCTTTTGGCCGTGTGAGAGGGAACCCGCTAGCCAATCAGCGCGGTTCTGCAGATTGACGATCTCCATCAAGTGCTGCACCTGATCACGCTGATCAGCCGTGAGCCGGCCGAAGAGCAAATCCAGGGGCTGCTTCGGGCGACTGACCGCCAGAGCCAAGTTTTCTTGAACGCTGAGCTTTTCAAACACCCGCGGACTTTGAAACTTGCGGCCAATGCCGAGCCGGGCGATGCGGTGCTCACGGGCACCCACCAACGAGCGTCCCTTGAACACCACCTGGCCTTCGGTGGGCTTGGTCTTGCCGGTGATCACATCCAAGAAGGTGGTTTTGCCAGCACCATTGGGGCCAATCACCGCTCTGAGCTCGCCCGGTTGGAGGCTGAGATTGAGATCCCGCAGGGCCAGAAAGCCGTCGAAGCTGACGGTGATCTGGCGCAACTCCAAGAGAGGAGTCGTCATGGCTGCACCTCCTCATTGCCATCAATTTCCAGCTTGGGATAGGTCGCCAACTTGCGAACCCAGCCCACCTTTGAAAGCAGATTTTGAGGGCCATCGGTTTTGAACCAACCGATCACACCCTCAGGCAACACTGTGACGACCAGGATGAACAAACCGCCCTGGATAAACAGCCAGCCCTGAGGCCAGGCCTCAGACACCAGGCTCTTGGCATACATGATCACAACGGCGCCGAAGATCGCCCCCACGAGCGTGCCGCGGCCGCCCACGGCCACCCAAATCACCATCTCAATCGAGAAGGGAACCGCCATGTATTGCGGTGAAACGATGCCGGACTGCACGGTGAACAGCGCGCCGCCAATGCCGGCCAAACCACCGGCAATGGCAAAGACAATGGTCTTAAACAGCGTGGGATTGAAGCCGGTGAAGCGCAGCCGTGGTTCGTCATCACGAATGGCAATCAGCACATCGCCAAAGCGGCCCTTCACCACCCAACGCACGAACAGCCAAGCCAGAAACACCAGAACACAGGTCACCCAGAAGAAGTACCGCTGCATCTCTGGGGAGCCCACCATCTGACCAAACAGCTGAGTCACATCGGTTTTGAGGCCATTGGTGCCATTGATCAGCTTCTGCTGGCCGTTGAAGAAGTTGAAAAAAACCAACAGCGCAGCCTGGGTGAGGATCGAGAAGTAGACCCCCTTGATGCGATTGCGGAACACCATGTTCCCGAGCAGCGCAGCCAACAGTGATGGAACCAACCAGATGGCAATCAGCGTGAACAACGGGTTGTGAAACGGCTCCCAGAAAAACGGCAACCGATCTACGCCGTACAAGCTGAAGAACTCAGGGATGCCATTGGGTTGGCCAGACGAGCTGTTGAGCTGCAAATACATCGCAGCCCCATAACCACCCAAGGCAAAAAAGATGCCCTGACCGAGGCTGAGTAATCCGGTGAAGCCCCAGATCAGGTCAATTCCCAAAGCAACGATGGCCAGCGATAGAAAGCGGCCGAGCAGGTTGAGGCGAAACACTGGCAGCACTGCCGGGGCGGCGATGGCCACGGCCACGATCACCGCCCAAAACACCAGCCACCGCCAGCGCTGTTGTTGAAAGGCTTGGAACATCAGCTCAGGCCTCCACCATGCGTCCCTTCTGCGGGAACAAGCCCGCGGGACGGAACTGCAAGAACACCACGATCAAGGCGAAGACCAGCACCTGGGCCATGCTCGTGGTGGCAAAAAACTGAACGGTGCTCTCCAGCGGTGCCGGCATGTCGGGCCAGATCGTCAACAAGCGTCCGGCGCCGATCAAGTCGGTGAGTAAGCCGATCGCAAAGGAGGCGATCACGGTGCCAAGCAAATTGCCCACACCACCGAGCACCACCACCATGAAGCAGCCAACGATGTAGGAGGTGCCCACATTCGGGCCCACCGATCCCAGCAACGACACGGCCACTCCGGCGATCCCAGCTAGGCCAGAGCCGATGCCAAAGGTGAGCACATCCACCGTGTCGGTGGGGATGCCAAGGCAGTCACTCATCTCGCGGTTTTGGGTCACCGCACGAATCCGCATCCCCCAGACGCTGCGATTCAAGAACCAGGTGACCCCCACCACCGCAAGGATCGTGATCACGATGATCACCAGGCGCGGCACCGGGAAGGTGAGATCCATAAATTCAATGCCGCCACGCATCCATTTCGGTGCGGTCACATCCACGTTCCGGGATGTGGCACGGGCAATCTTGCTGATCTGGGAGGCCAACACGCTGCCGAACAGCACTCCAGCAAGAGCCGAAACGCCCCAGCTACCGGCCCGCACCCAACGGCTGCGGGGACCTTGCAAGAGATCCTGCGGCAGCACCAAGGGAAGCGAAAAGCCCAGCACCAAGGCCAGCACCACACCGGCGGCTTGGGCCAGCGGCACGCTGCGCACGAACTGCTGCAGGATCAAGCTCACGCCCCAAGTCGCCAATAGAGTTTCCAGTGGACTGCCGTAGAGACGGCGAATAACAGTGCGCTCGAGCAGGATCCCCACCACACCGCTGGTGATAAAGGCAATCGGGATCGCGACCAAGACGTAGAGGTTGTAAACCGGCTGCAGCGCAGGCAGTTTGAAAATCAGCTGAACCACATAGGTGGTGTAAGCCCCGAGCATGATCAGCTCGCCATGGGCGAGGTTGATCACACCCATCAGGCCAAAGACGATCGCCAGTCCAAGTGCTGCCACCAGCAAAACCGAGCCGATGGCAACCCCGTTGAACAAGCTTTCAAAAAGCAGTTGCACGGAAGTGGGGGGAGACGAAAACAGCCAATGAAAAGACGAAAGGAGGAGCCCCAACGGGGACTCCTCCAGAGGAATCACTCAAAGGAGTGAGTCAGCCTGATTCAAAGGATCAGAGCTTGTACTTCTCGCCCTTGCTGGGATCGGTCCAGTCGCAAGCAAAGCCTTTGGAGGTGGGCTCGAACTGGTTCCAGGTCTGGGGATCGATGGGGTTGTCGGACTCCTCGATGATTTCGAACTGACCATCTGAGGTGATCTTGCCGATCCGCACGATCTGAGAGATGTGGTGGTTCGGACGCACTTCGATCGGACCTTGGGGAGCGTCGAAGGTGACGCCAACCAGGGCTTCGCGAACTTTGTCGTCGTCGAAGGTGCCGGCCTTCTCAACCGCCTTCTTCCACAGATAAACCATGTTGTAAGCCGACTCCTGAGGGTCAGCCACCACACGGTCAGCGCCGTACTTGGCCTTGAAGTCAGCAGCGAACTTCTTGGAAGCCGGGGTGTCGATGGACATCATGTAGTTCCAAGCGCCGTAGTGGCCCTCGAGGAACTCAGGTCCAATGGTGCTGATCTCTTCTTCCGCGATGGAGTAGCTCATCACGTAGTAGCCATTGGCAGGGGTGATGCCTGCGTCCTGGATCTGCTTGAAGAAGGCGACGTTCTGGTCGCCGTTGAGGGTGTTGATGATCACACCGCCATCGGGCAGAGCCTTCTTGATCTTGGCGATGATCGGAGCCACCTCGGTGTTGCCCAGGGGCAGGTAGTCCTCACCCACCACCTCGCCGCCGAGCGACTTGAGCTGCTCTTTGGTGATGGTGTTGGAGGTGCGGGGGAAGACGTAGTCCGAACCCACCAGGAAGAAGGGCTTACCAGCGGCGGGCGAGTTCTTGTACATGAAGAACGTCGCAGGCTCCGACTGCTGGTTCGGAGTTGCACCGGTGTAGAAGATGTTGTTGGAGCACTCCTGACCCTCGTACTGAATCGGGTAGTAGAGGAAGGCGTTCTTCGACTCGTAGACCGGCAGCATGGCCTTACGGCTCGCCGAGGTCCAACCACCGAAGACCACAGGCACCTTGTCCTGATCGATCAGCTTTTTGGACTTCTCAGCGAAGGTGGGCCAATCCGAGGCACCGTCTTCGACGATGTACTCGATCTTGTACTTCTTGCCGTCGACTTCAACGCCGCCAGCAGCGTTGATTTCATCGATCGCCATTTTCTCGGTATCCACCAGGGTGGACTCAGAGATGGCCATCGTGCCGGTGAGCGAGTGGAGGATGCCCACCGTCACGGTGTCGTCGTACTCGACGTTGGAGGCTTGATCACCACCACCGCAAGCGGTGACGCTCAGGCCCAGAGCCGAAGCCGCAGCAGCGGCCATCAGGCGCCGGGAAAGGGAGAACTTCATGAGTCAATCCGTACGGAATGAAGCGGAACGCCAAAGGGCGAAGAATCGACAATACGGATCACAAATGCCCTTCTTGTAATGACAGCTACCGTTTTGCTCTTAGCGAGCCAAAGTTGACGCTCCAGGTAGCTGTTGCAACAAAAATGACTCGACTTCGGTGACGCCTTCACCACTGCGCAGGTTGGTGAAACACCAGGGGCGATCACCTCGCATCATGACGGTGTCGCTCTCCATCACAGCCAAATCAGCGCCCACCAAGGAAGCTAAATCGATCTTGTTGATCACCAACAAATCAGAGCGTGTGATTCCTGGCCCGCCTTTGCGCGGGATCTTGTCGCCGGCCGCCACATCAATGACATAGATGCAAAGGTCCACCAGCTCAGGACTGAAGCTGGCCGCCAGGTTGTCGCCGCCACTCTCCACCAAAACCAGATCCAAACCAGGAAAGGCCTGCTCGAGTTCTTCCACCGCCGCCCGGTTGATGGAGCAGTCCTCACGGATGGCCGTGTGGGGGCAGCCGCCGGTTTCCACACCGCGAATGCGCTGGGGCTCCAGCGCTCCAGCGCGAGTCAAAAACTGGGCATCTTCTTGCGTGTAGATGTCGTTGGTGACCACAGCCAGCTGCAACTGATCCCGCAAGCGGCGGCAGAGCACCTCAACCAGCGCTGTTTTGCCAGACCCCACGGGGCCAGCCACCCCAACCCGCAAACGACTCATAGCGCAGCGTGCACTAGCTGCATGTTGGCAAGCCAAAGCGCCTCGTAATCTGAATTTCTTCGCTGAGAGGTCATCGACGCCATCACCCTGCTGGCGTTGATCATCTGCGGCCTCGCAGGCGGCTTCATCAACACCGTGGCTGCCAGTGGGGCCACCGTGGTGGTGCCTTCAATGATTGGGCTGGGATTGGAGGCTGGAGTGGCCAATGGCACCAGCCGGCTGGCCGCAGTGGCGGGCCTGGCCACAGCCACCTGGCGCTTCCATCAAGCCGGTGCCATCCCCTGGCTGCTCACGCTGAAAGCCACCGTGCCAATGGTGGCTGGAGCGATCGCGGGGTCCCTGTTGGCCACAGCCCTCAGTGATCAATGGATCACCTGGGCAATTGCAGGCTCACTGCTGTTTGTGCTGATCTGCCTGATCAGCCAGCCCACACGGCTGCTGCAGCAAGACGAGCCCAGCTCCAAGGAAACCGAGACCCAGCTCGGGCCACTCTTCTATCTATTGATGGCCGCCACCGGCTTTTGGGCCGGCTTCATCGCCCTCGGTTCGGGTGTGATGACGCTGCTGGTGTTGGTGCTCGCCGGCGGCATCCCGTTGAAGACCGCCAACATCCTCAAATGCTTTGTGCGCTTGAGCTCCAGCCTGGTGGCCCTGCTGATTTTTGGGCTCAGGGGCGACATCAACTGGCTCTGGGCGCTGCCCCTGGCCCTATCCGGCATGGCCGGAGCCCATCTCGGCGCCAGGCTCGCCCTAGGGGATGGGGCCACGCAATTGATCTTCCGCGCCCTGATTGCCGTGGTGGGCTTGGAAGTGCTGAGCTTCCTCTGGCGCCTTGGGCTGCCGCAAAACCTGATGGGAGCCTTGGCCTAGAAGGCTCAACTGCGAAACAGGCGGCTGTAGAGCTCAGCGTGCTGGAGCTGGGCCAACCCCGCTCCAACCCCGGAACTCCATAGCTGATGGGGATCCACCCCCGCCAACGCCTTGGCCTGGCTATCAATCACTGGAGCCAGCGCCAGTTGCAAGCGCTGACCTTGCGTGGGGCCCAGCGGCACCAAGCGCACAGCAGCGCTGATCTGATTGGCCACCCAACTGAACAAATAGCCCTGGCGCAGGGCCTCAGCCTCAACACCCAAACAACAGCCAGCCCAGCACCAGGCCGCCGGCCAGCTCAGATCCAAGGCGCCATCGGGCAAGGGCCAGCCCAACTCAGCCAGCAGTTGCAAGAGAGAGCGGCCCATCTGCCGCTGTTGCTGGCGCAACTCCAAGGCTTCGCGCTGCGCCAGCAACCAACCATCAAGATCGCGGAGTTGTGCTTCAGCGCCGGCTTCAGCAGCGGTTTGCCACTGCTGCAACCACTGCTGCATGGGTTCCAGCGCGGCAGTCTCCAGCCGCACCACGCCCTGACGCAACTCAGCCTCAAGCCAATCGCCCACGTCCTGCGGCGAAGCGAGCTGGCCGCGTTGCACCAGCACCTCAAGGCCTTCGGAGTAGCTGAACGCGCCCACCGGCAAGGCAGGGCTGACCAACTGCAGCAGCGCTAGAGGAGCACTCATGCGTGGTGGTGATGATCAGCTGAGCCGTAGGCGCCTCCCTCGGGGCAAAAGGGCGCCTCTTGCTGGTCGAGTTGCAGTCCCCGTTGGCGCAGCATCTGCTCCAACACCGAATCCGCCAGCAAACGCAATTCCTGGGGGTGCACCTCCAACGCCACGTGGCGATTCCCCAGGTGATACGCCGCCTGCAGCAGAGCCAACGGCTGAGACGCTCTGACCACCACCACTGGTTCTGGCGCCGCGGCCACCACCACCTGTGGTGTGCCCTCGGCATCGGCGAGGCCGCATCCGGGGATCAGCTGTTGACCGCGCGGCAACTGAAGCAACACGGCGCGGCCATCCTCCAAATAGCGGCGACCTCGGCAGACCCGCCGTTCAGCAGCGCTCAACGGCAAGCGCGGCAAGGTGGCGGATGCATCACCATCCAACTGCTGCGTCAGCACCATGGGAGTGTCGCCTTGGGTCAAAAGCACGTCCTCTTTGGGTCAGCTTTGCGGCGCGATGGCGCCAATCCGGTCATAACCGCTACCAACCAAACCATGACCGACACCCCAAACCAGCTGCCGCCCTGGCGTGGTTCGGTGAGCTTGGACTTTGAACTAGCAGCCGATGGCACCACCCAATGGCAGGGGGGAGCCCGCTCACCGCTCAAGCTGCTGCGTCATTTCACAGCCGGCGATGGCCGCTGTGTGATGCCGCTGCTCCACACCGCTGGCGGACTGGTGGGCGGCGATCAGCTCGAGATTGCCCTGCACGCCGCCGCCGGCAGCCGCAGCTTCCTCACCAGCGTGGCGGCCCAAAAGATCTATGGCAGTCGCGGCCGCTCCCGGGTGCAACCGCAGGGGCGCTGGGCCCAAATCACGTTGCAGGCCGAGCTCGAAGCCGGCGCCGATCTGGAATGGCTACCGCAGGAAACCGTGGTGTTCGCCGGAGCCTTGCTGGAGCAGCAGCAACAGATCACGGTGGCGCCTGGCGCCAGTTGGCTGGGGGCTGATGTGGTGCGCTTGGGCCGCACGGCCCGCGGCGAAGACCTGGGCGCCGGGCGCTTTTGCAACAGCCTCAGCATTCGCCGCGGTGAGCAGTGGTCTGTGGTGGAGCGGCTCTCCCTGGAGCAGGAACAACTGCCCAATCCCCACGGCATGGGCGGCGAGCCGGTGCTGGGAACGCTGATCTGGATCGCTCCAGAACCCCTGGAAAACGAACAGCTAGCCCAGCTGTTGAAGGGTGGAAGAGCCGACCGCGAGGGGCTCAGCGGCACGATGGCCATCGGGCCACTCGAGCCTGGCCTGATCGCGCGCTACCGAGGTGGGTCCAGCCAAGCCGCACGCCTCTGGTTCTTCCGGCTGTGGCGGCGCATTCGCGCCGTGCAGGGCCTGAGTGAACCGAGCTGGCCGCGCACCTGGCCATTTCAAGAAGCTGAATTGGCCCTCAACCCAGAGCCTGCAACAACAGCCACCACAGCGGCACGCTGAACAGCGCCAACAGCGTGCTGGCAAACACCAAGCCCGCCGCTTCGCTCACATCACGCGATGATGCCTCAGCGATTAACAACACAGAGATCGCCGTTGGGGCCGCCGCCTGCAACACCAACACATCACGCACCAACGCCGGCTGAGCCGTGATGGCCGCCAAAGCCCACATCACAGCCGGCAGCAGCAGCAATTTGGCCAGCAATGCGGGACGCAACACCTCAAGCGCAGGGGCGTTGACCTCGCCGCTGCGCAGCATCACGCCAAGCCGCATGCCCAGCAGCAACAAGGCCAGCACAATCACGACCCGAGCTGGCCACCACAACCAACTCGCCATGACTGGCGCCAGGGGCGTGAGCTGCAGCAGCACAGCCAGGGTCATGCCTTGCACCGAGGGGCTGCGGACCAGATGAGCCACCAGGCTGCGGCCTGAGATCCGAGCACCACTGATCAAGGGCGGCCCCACCGTCCAGGTGATGAGGCTGCCGACGATGTCGTAGATGACGGCAAAGGCCAGGCCAGCCGGGGGCAACAGGGCCAGCACCACCGGCACACCGAAATAACCCGTGTTCCCCGTGACCGCTCCCAGGCGCGTTACCCCCCAGGGCAACCAACGACGCCACAGCGGCCACAACAGCAGCAGCAGGCTGCCGCCAATCAAGCCCAAGGTGAGCAGGGCCGCGCCCAGCACATCCCAATGCACACCCGAGCGCAGCACCAACCCCGCAATGCTCAAGGGCACGCCAAAGCGCACCAAAGGCGGTGCCAAGCGCACGGGCCACAACGGGCGGTGCCAACCAAAAAGCAGGCCAAAGCCCAGGCAGGGCAACAGTTCCAGCATCAGTTGCAGCACTGGGCCTTGGCAAAAAGGTTCAGCGCAAACCTTTACGGCTCACGCTTCTTTGCCAGCGTGTCAGAAGCAGCCGCTCTGTGATGCATCTCTCTCCCCAGGAGAAAGACAAACTGTTGGTGGTGACCGCCGCCCTGCTCGCTGAGCGACGCTTGCAGCGGGGCCTGAAGTTGAACCATCCCGAAGCGGTGGCCTTCCTCAGCCTGCAAATCCTGGAAGGGGCCCGTGACGGCACAACCGTGGCGGAACTCATGCAGGTGGGCAGCACCTGGCTCAGCCGTCATCAAGTGATGGACGGCGTGGCTGAACTGGTCAGTGAGGTTCAGATGGAAGCCACCTTCCCCGACGGCACCAAGCTCGTCACCCTGCACCAACCGATCCGCTGAACCATGGCAGCAATGATTCCCGGCGAATTGCTTCCCGAACCCGGCGAGCTGGAGCTCAACGCCGGCCGGCCCGTGACCACCGTGCTGGTGGCCAACACCGGTGATCGCCCGGTGCAGGTGGGATCCCACTTCCACTTTGCGGAGGCTAACGCAGCCCTGCGCTTCGATCGCGAGGCGGCCCGCGGCCAACGGCTCGACATCGCCGCTGGAACGGCGATCCGCTTTGAGCCTGGTGATGAACGCCAAGTGCAACTCGTCCCCTTCAGCGGCGCCCGCCGCGTCGTGGGGTTTAACGCCCAGATCAACGGAGACCTCTGATGCCGTATCGGATTGATCGTCGGACCTATGCCGAGACCTATGGCCCCACCACAGGCGACCGGGTTCGGCTCGCCGATACCGAGCTGATCCTCGAAGTCGAGAAGGACTACACCGTCTATGGCGATGAAGTGAAGTTTGGCGGCGGCAAGGTCATCCGTGATGGCATGGGCCAAGGCCAGACCAGCCGCGCTGCGGGTGCCGTCGACACGGTGATTACCAACGCCCTGATCCTGGATTGGTGGGGCATCGTCAAAGCCGATGTGGGCCTCAAAGACGGCCGCATCTGCGCCATCGGCAAAGCGGGCAATCCCGACATCAGCGATGGGGTGACCATCCCCATCGGACCTGGAACCGAAGCCATTGCCGGTGAGGGGCACATCCTCACGGCCGGCGGCATCGACACCCACATCCACTTCATTTGCCCGCAGCAGATCGAAACGGCGATCGCCAGTGGTGTCACCACGCTGCTGGGGGGTGGCACCGGACCAGCCACGGGCACCAACGCCACCACCTGCACGCCAGGGGCGTTTCACATCAGCCGCATGCTGCAGGCAGCCGATGGGTTGCCGGTGAATCTGGGCTTTTTCGGCAAGGGCAATGCGAGCACCCCTGAAGCCCTCGATGAGCAGGTGCGTGCCGGTGCCTGCGGCCTCAAATTGCATGAGGACTGGGGCACCACCCCAGCAGCGATCGATTGCTGTTTAGGCGTGGCCGATCGCTTCGATGTGCAGGTCTGCATCCACACCGACACCCTTAATGAGGCGGGGTTTGTGGAAGACACCATCGCCGCCATCAAAGGCCGCACGATTCACACCTTCCACACCGAAGGTGCTGGCGGCGGCCATGCCCCCGACATCATCCGCATCTGCGGTGAAACCAATGTGCTGCCCAGCAGCACCAATCCCACCAGGCCCTACACGCGCAACACGCTCGAGGAGCACCTCGACATGTTGATGGTGTGCCACCACCTGGATTCCTCGATTCCCGAGGACGTGGCCTTTGCTGAATCGCGGATTCGCCGCGAAACCATTGCCGCCGAAGACATCCTTCACGACCTGGGCGCTTTCAGCATCATTGCCAGCGACTCCCAGGCCATGGGACGCGTGGGTGAGGTGATCACCCGCACCTTCCAGACCGCCCACAAGATGAAGGTGCAACGGGGGGTGCTCGAGGGCGACAACAGCCGCAACGACAACACGCGCCTGAAGCGCTACATCGCCAAGGTGACGATCAACCCCGCCATCGCCCATGGCCTCGACCATCAAGTGGGCTCGGTGGAAGTGGGCAAGTTGGCGGATCTGGTGCTGTGGAAGCCGGGATTCTTTGGCGTCAAACCCGAGCTGGTGCTCAAGGGCGGCTCAATTGCCTGGGCTCAGATGGGCGATGCCAATGCCTCGATTCCCACGCCTGGCCCAGTGCATGGCCGACCGATGTTCGCCAGCTTCGGCGGGGCCATGGCCCCCTCGTGCCTCACCTTCCTCAGCCAAGCGGGCCTCGATGCCGGCGTTCCTGAAGCCTTAGGGCTGCGCACGCCGTGCGTGCCGGTGCAGAACACCCGCGGCATCGGCAAAGCGCAGATGAAAAACAACATCGCCCTACCAAAGGTGGAGGTGGATCCCGAGACCTATGAAGTGTTTGCCGACGGCGAACTGCTCACCTGCGAGCCGGCGGAGGTGCTGCCCATGGCCCAGCGCTACTTCTTGCTTTAAGGCTGACAACAGTCGCGCAGCCCCAAGGCCTGGCGAATCTCGCCCAAGCGCTCACCCAGGCGCAGAAAATCTTGGGGGGAGAATTGCATCAAAGGCAGGGTGCGCTGACCGAGCCAAACACCACGCCAGAACTGCCAGAGGTCGCGGCGGCTATGGCGATAGACAGGCGGATAAAAGTGATGGGAGACCAAGGCCAACAAACGCTGATGCCAGCGGCGGCAACGGCGGTCATTACCCATAGAAAAGCCCACCACAAAGGCCTCATCAGCTGTGGAATAGCCCCGGTTCAACAGGATGTGCAGGCAATCGTGCAGGTCCAGGCACGCGGCACCCGGCAGGGCCACAGGGCTATCGGGATCTTCAAACAACCAGAGCGAGAGCGGCAGCTTCGACTCTTCATCGAGGCCGGTGCTGACCCGCTTAAAGAGCTCCAAAAAGGACTGCTCGTCATCGAATGGCGGCCCGATGCCCACAGCGGAAGCAAGCGCGAGGAAGACGCACGGTCTCACTTAGACCCACGCGTCTGATGTTGCAACCGCGACCATTGTGGTGTTTTTGGTGTTGCTCGTAACAAACCCGAAAACTGCCACGTAGGCAGGCCCTGGCTCGGTAGCAAGCGTGACCTTGATAGGGGTTGGCCAAACGGAACAATCCAGGCAATACCCCCTGCACCGTCCTGTGTTTGAGAGCTACGCCGCCTCCAGCGGCTTTGACGAATACCTGCACCAACCCCGGGCTTCAGGCTCCTCACTCGGTGAATTAATGGCCCGGCTCAGCGCCATCGGGCTGGAGCAGCTCAACCAGGACCACCGCGGCGCCGAACAACTCCTCAAGCGCCTGGGCGCCACCTTTCGCCTCTACAACAACGACAGCCAAGCCAGTGAACGGATCCTGCCGTTTGATCCGCTGCCGCGGCTGATTGATCAACAGGACTGGCAGCGCCTCGATCAAGGGCTCAAACAACGGCTCGAAGCGATCGATTGCTTCCTCGCCGACATCTATGGCAAGCGCCAAATTCTCAGTGACGGGGTGATCCCGCTGGAGGCGATCGAATCCAGCCTCGGTTGGCGGCCACAAATGCAAGGGCTCAAGCCTCCCCAGCAGCGCTGGTGCCACATCTCAGGCCTGGATCTGATCCGCGATGGTGAAGGCACCTGGCGGGTGCTGGAAGACAACCTGCGTTGCCCCTCCGGCGTGGCCTACTTCCTGGAAAACAGGCGGGTGATGAAACAGCTGTTTGGTGATCTGTTCCAACGGCAGCGGGTGGCCCCCATTGATGACTACCCCTCCAAGTTGCTGCGCATGCTCAAGGGCCTCGCACCCTGGAGCCCGGAACCCTATGTGGTGATCCTCACGCCCGGGGTTCATAACAGCGCCTACTTCGAGCACAGCTACTTGGCCCGCCTGATGGGGGTTCAGCTGGTGGAAGGCAGCGATCTCACCTGTGAAGGCGGCAAGGTTTGGCTGCGCAGCACCTCAGGGCTCAGCCGCGTTGATGTGATCTACCGCCGCATCGACGACGACTTCCTCGATCCCCAATGCTTCCGCCCTGATTCCATGCTGGGTGTTCCAGGGCTGATGGATTGTTATGCCGCAGGCCAAGTTGCCATTGCCAATACCCCTGGCACCGGGGTCGCTGACGACAAACTGATCTACACCTACATCCCCGAGATCATTCGCTACTACCTCGGCGAAGACACGATCATTCCCAACGTCGAGACCTACCGCTGCTCTGACCCCTCTGATCGCGCCTTTGTGCTCGACAACTTGGAGCAGCTGGTGGTGAAGGCGGTGTCCGAAGCCGGTGGCTACGGCATGTTGATCGGTCCAGCCTCCAGCTCCGAGCAGCGCGCCCAGTTCCGCGAGGAGATCCTTGGCAATCCCCGCAATTTCATTGCGCAGCCAACGTTGCAACTCTCCACGGTTCCGGCCCTCAGCGAAGGGGAGCTCTATCCCTGCCATGTGGACCTGCGCCCCTATGTGCTGCGCGGGCAATCCACTTGGGTGACCCCAGGCGGTCTCACCCGTGTGGCCCTCAAACGCAATTCCTTGGTGGTGAATTCATCCCAGGGTGGCGGTAGCAAAGACACCTGGGTGGTTCCATGCTCTGCCGTGTAGCCGACAGCCTCTACTGGATTTTCCGCTACATCGAGCGCGCCGAAAATCTGGTGCGTTTTCTCGAGGTGGGCTGGAGCGTCTCGCTCGATAACCCCTCTGGCAATCCCAGCCAATGGACCTCACTGATTGATGCCTGCGCCGACCGGCGTCTGTTTGAAGAGCTGCATCCAACAGCCAGCCCAACCGATGTGATCACCTTCATCACCCGGCAACCAGAGAACCCCAACGCCATCAGCAATTGCATCGCGATTGCCCGCGAAAACGCGCGCCAAATCCGCGACACCCTTCCAACAGATCTGTTTGAAGAGCTCAATGCGCTTCACCTGCTGCTGCAGGACGACCCGCTGTTCTGGCACCAACGTCTCCCCGAGCAACTGCAACAGATTCGGCGCAGCTGCCAAACCCTCTATGGCCTGCAAAACAGCACGATGCAGCGGGACCAAAGCTGGCTGTTCGCCAACCTCGGCTGCCTGATAGAGCGGGCCGACAAAACGGCCCGCATGCTGGATGTGAAGTACTTCCTGCTGCTGCCAAGCCCGGAAGACGTGGGCGGGCCGCTCGATGAATTGCAATGGATCGCCCTGCTGCGCTCTCTCAGCGGCTATCAGATGTTTCGGCGAAAGCAGTCGCTAGAGATCACACCAGCGCGCGTGGCCGGATTTGTATTGCTCAACCGTCAATTCCCCCGCTCGGTGAGCTACTGCATTGAGGAAATCATCAGCACGGTGGATCGCATCGAACGCAGCACTGCCAACCCGGTTCAAGCTGACTTGCGCCAGGCCCTTGAGGCGTTGCGAATCACCTGGACGACGATGCCAATTGAGGACCTCATCAACACAGGCCTGCACCAAGGCATCGATCATCTGCAAAGCCAGCTCAATGCCGTGCATGGCCAGTTGCAGCAGACCTACTTCACCACCTCCCCATGCGCGTAAGGATCCGGCATCAACTGAGTTATTCCTACGAGCATCCGGTGCTGTTGGGACCGCATCGGATCTGCTTGCAACCGCGGCCGTTGGGCTTTCAGGCGCTGCGCAGCCACAACCTGCGCTTCAACCCCGAGCCGTGCCATCGCTTTTCGCTGTTATGCGCCAGTGGCGATCAAATCGAAAAGGTGCGTTTCGTTGGCAACACCGACCGGCTCGATGTGATTGCTGAATCAGAAGTAATCACCACAGAGCCGCCACTGCTGCATCTCTGCCTGGAGGATCAACCACCCCAACTGCCCTACCGAATTGGTGAGCTGAACAGCGACCTGAACAGCCATCTGCAGGGTTGGCTGCCCAATGGCCAGCACGATCCGCTCGCGATTGCCCTGGCCCAAGACGCTTTGATCGGCAGCGACAACCACTGCCTGCGCTTTCTGCAGCAACTGATCGAGATCATCCAAGAACGGGTGAGCTACACCCAGCGCAACCACGGGCCGGCCTGGTCGGCTGGACGCACCCTGCGCGAACGGGTCGGTTCCTGCCGCGACCTGGCGGTGGTGATGATCGAATGCTGCCGCTGCATCGGACTGCCAGCCCGCTTTGTCAGCGGCTATCACTTCGCCATTCCCAAGCCGGACCGCTACGACCTGCACGCTTGGGCTGAGGTGTATCTCCCTGGGGCTGGTTGGCGCGGCTTTGATCCCAGCGGCCAAGGGGCCATTGATGAGCGCTATGTGCCGCTGGTGAGTTCCTCCAAACCCGAGCTCACCGCCGCTATCAACGGAAGTTTCAGTGGGCCGGCCAACACCCAAAGCGAGTTGAATTGGAGCATCGAAGCCACCGAGCTGGAGAGCTCACCAACTAACGCCGTGGAGCTTGGGCAGCGGAGCTGAGTTGGCGGTGATGGCCAGCAACCGGGGAATGCGGCCGCTGTTGTAGACGCGAAATTCCCGTGCCACCGATGCATCGGCCTCACGCACGGCCTGATTCATCACCACCGAGCCTTCCTCGTCGGAAATCGAGCGATGAAAGGTTCCTGGTGGGATCCGCAGGATGTCGCCACCGGCCTCCAGCCGCACGATGTGAAACGGATAGTTCCAACGGAAATTGATCAGATAGAAGGTGCGGCCGCCCTGCACAGCCAACAGGTTGTCCTCTTGATGAGGATGCAAATAAAACTGCCAAGCCCCGGTTTCCTTGTCATCAGGAGGACTCACCGCCGGTCCGGAATGCACCACCAAATCGCGGGCATTGGAATCGGCGATGGTGACGTCGAAAAACCGCACCGCTGGAGTATCACGGAAGCGCTGATAAGGAATCAGCTCGAACATGGGCACAGGACCCATCAGATCACCCGGTTATTTCTTTCATTCAGACAAAACTGGTTAGGGCGCGATGCAGGCATTGATACAACCCGAGCAACTTGTCATCGCGGATTCACCCAAGCTGCAACTGCGGCATGCACCCGCGTGGGTGGATCCCGCCACCGCAACGCTGTGGTTGGAGCAGTTGCAGCAGGACGTTCCCTGGAAACAGGAATCGATCCAGCTCTACGGCAAACGCCATCCTCTGCCGCGCCTGACCTGCTGGATGGCCGATCCGGGCTGCGGCTATCGCTACTCAGGCCTCGACAATGTGGTGGAGCCTTGGTCGCCAACAGCGCAACGGATCCGCGAGCAGCTCAATGAACTCAGTGGCTGGCGCTTCAATTCACTGCTGTTGAACCTCTACCGGGATGGTCGCGACGCCATGGGTTTCCATGCCGACGATGAACCGGAACTAGACCCCACAGCTCCCATCGCCTCACTGTCACTGGGCGTCAGCCGCACCTTTCGCTTCAAGCCCAAGAAAGGACATCAGGGCAATGATTTCGATCTCGAGCTGGGCCACGGCGCCCTGTTGCTGATGGATCCACCGACCCAACTGCATTGGCTGCATGGCTTACCCAAACGCCTACGGGTGAACCAGTGCCGACTGAATCTCACCTTTCGGGTGGTGCAGCAAGCATGATGGTGTCGTGATTACCCCTGTCATGGCCCGCCACAGCAGCCATCAATCACCAGCGCGGCTCACAAGCCTGATCGCATCGCTGCGGCTTCGCTATGCCGAAGCTGATCACCGCGGCGATGCCCAAGCCAAGCAAACCCTGTTCCAAGAAGCCATCTATCTCGGGATCCAGCCGGAGCTGTTCACTCAGCCGCAGTGAAAACGCTGCTGTTTCACACCCTCTGGGGTTGGCCCGGCAGCCTGAAAGCAGCCAGTCGCTACGCCCAGCAAGCCGGCTTTGATGGCCTCGAAGCCAACCTTGAGCATCCCTGCTTCAAGGGCTGGCGACCTGAAGACGTGACAACCCTGCTGAACCAGCAGAGCCAGCAACTCATCGTTGAAATCACCACCGGTGGTGGTTACACCCCCAGGCTCGAACTCAGCCCCGAGCAACACCTCGCCGAGCTGGAAGCCAAGTTGGAGCAGGCCTGTGAGCTGGCGCCGCTGCGCATCAACTTGATCACAGGCAGCGACTGCTGGCCCATGGCGCAGCAGCACAGCTTTCTCGAGCGCTGCTTGCAATTGCTCAGCCACACTCCGGTGCCGGTGAGTTTGGAAACGCACCGCAGCCGCAGCCTGTTCAATCCTTGGGCCATCGAAGACATCCTCAAGGCCCATCCCACCTTGCGGCTCACCGCCGATGTGAGCCATTGGTGCGTGGTCGCCGAGCGCTTGATGAGCCCGGAACTCCACCCCATCCAGGCGATGGCCAGCCATGTGGATCACATTCATGCCCGGGTGGGCCATGAGCAGGGCGCTGGCGTTCCCCACCCCTTCGCCGCAAGCTGGCGGGAAGCTCTCGAGGCCCATGCCCAGTGCTGGTCGCTGTTTGCTCAGCAGCGTCTCCAATCAGGGCAGCCGGTCACACTCACACCGGAATTTGGGCCTGATGGCTACATGCCCCTTCACCCAGAGAGCGGAGAGCCACTGGCGGATGTCGCCACGATCAATCAATTGATGGCGGACTGGCTGCGCAGTGATGGCTGGTTGAGCTGAGCCTCAGCCAGCAAGCGCTGATAGAGCTGCTGCCACTGCACGATCCGCTGCTCGAGTTGATGCACGGGTCCTGGCACCCAATCGCAGCGATAACCCAGCTGCACTGATTCGACCAGACGGCGGTCCTCCTGCAAAAACTCCAGCAACTGCTGCTTCCAAATCTCAACATCCAAGGGATGGTTGGAACTGGCAAACAAGCGCAGTTGCAGCTGACAGGAGCTCAGCTCCAAGGGCAGAAACTCCAGCAGGGCCATCCGCCCATCGGGCCACAGCAAGACATGGGTCCAAGGGGGCAACCCAAAGGTGAAAAACGATCCGCCTTCAGGATGCGGAGTGACCAAGGCGTTGCCCAGGTCCGTGATGAGGTGGCGATAGTCACGCACCGGTCCCTGTTCACGGTGCAGCGTCGTGGGATGGGCAATGGCGACGTGATAGTCGTCAAGTGTGTTGTCGTGCGCCACTTTCCAATTGCACTGCAGGCTGAGGCTGCTGCTGGCCTGCTGCTGCAAGGGCGCCTGCCACTGCCCGCCCGCCTGCTCATGGATGAGCTGCAGCTGCTGGGCTAAGGGGATGGGCGAGTCGGCCAAAGCCACCCAGATCAGCGGCCCATCCTGCTGAGCTGGCAACGCTTCAAGGGGCCAATCAGCCCGGCTCAGGGCAGCAACAAACCCATCTTCCCGGGCGGCCGCTAACAGCTCGCCTTCAAGGTTGTAGGTCCAGCCGTGATAGGGGCAAACCAACTTGCGGCAAGCCAGGGCCGCGCCATCAGCGGGCAACAGCTCAACGCCGCGATGGGGGCAGCGGTTGCGAAAACAGCGCACCACACCATCCCGCTCACGGGTGAGCAGCAGCGATTCACCCAACAACTGCAGCGCCAAAGCTTGGCCCGGCTGCAGTTGCGAAACAGCAATCAGCGGGTGCCACCACTGCTTGGCGTAGCCATCGCGCTCCCACTGGGCGATAGCTGGATCTTGATAAAGCCAGCCCGGAAGAAACGCCAGCTCAGGCATCAGACCAGCGCGGGCTCCAATTGCCGCAATACCCCAGCCAAGGTGCGGCGCTTCTCGAGAAAAGCAGGACTCAAGCGCAATTGATTCAGATCACTCTTGTCGAGATCTACCTCAACCGTGCTGACAATTCGGCCGGGGTGAGGCGCCAACACATGCACCCGCTGAGCCAGCACCAAGGCCTCCTCCACATCGTGGGTGATCAACAACACCGTGAGGCCAGTGCGCTGCCAGAGCTGCAGCAGAAAATCCTGCATGGCCTCACGAATCTGCAAATCCAGGGCACCAAAGGGCTCATCGAGGAGCAACACCTTTGGATTGGTTGCCAAGGTGCGGGCAATGGCAACCCGCTGCTGCATCCCGCCCGAGAGTTCACGGGGCAGCTTTCTGGCTGCATCCTGCAGACCCACCACCTCGAGGAAGTAGGCGGTCCGCTCGTTGATGTCGCGCTGCGGCAAGCCCTGCAAGCGCATGCCAAAGGCAACATTCTCAGCCGCGCTTAGCCACGGGTAGAGGCTGTATTTCTGAAACACCATGCCGCGATCTGGACCCGGACCCTGAACCGCTTGACCATCCACGCGAACCTGGCCTGAGCTCGGCTGCTCAAGACCCGCGATCAAGCGCAGGATCGTGCTCTTGCCCGAGCCTGAACTCCCCACCAAAGAGAGAAACTCGCCAGAGCGCAGAGCAAAGCTGATATCGCGCAACACCTCTTTCCTGTGCTGACCCGAGCCAAAGGTTTTGCCGAGATGGCGGACCTGCAATTCCATCGTTTACAGAGCCCAGCGGCACGACAACCGCAACAACAGACGGAAGCCCATATCGATCGCAAAGCCAATCAAGCCCAGCACGATCAACTCGGCAAAGATCTGATCCGTGCGGAAGAAACGCTGCGCCAGCTGAATGCGTTTGCCCAAGCCCACCTCAGCAGCCACCAATTCGGCCACAACAACCAAGTTCCATGAGGTGGCGATGTTGATGCGCAGGGTGTCGATGATGCTGGGCAAGCTGTAGCGCGCCACCACCTGCACCAACACCTGACGGCCGCGGCCACCCAGGGTGAGGGTGGTTTCAATCAACTCTTTGGGAACGAACTTGACGGCATCCATCACCATCAAGACGTTGAAATAAACAGTGCCCAGAAAAATCAGCGCAATCTTGGGCTCTTCACCTATCCCCAAATAGATGATCAACAGGGGAATGAACGCCGCGGCCGGCATGTAGCGCAGCATCGCGATCAAGGGCTCACACAGGGCGCAGATCGCGGGATACACACCCATGCAGATGCCCAAGGGCACAGCCACGAGCGTGGCCAAGAAGAACCCGGCAAACACCCGGCCGGTGCTGGCCACGATGTCCTGGAACAGGATCCCCTCCCGTGCCATCGAGGCCAGCGACTCCAGCACCGCCGCTGGAGACGGCAAAAATTTGCCGTCCACCAGTTCCAGGGCACTGATCACCGTCCACAGCAATAGCGGGATCAGCAGGGAAGACACCTGCAAACCGCTGCGCACCAACGGTGATGGAGTGGCTCCAATCGACAGCAATGGCAGGGGCTTAGCGCCCCCGCCATCCGTTGCTGACGCCACCATTAGGACGCAGCGATGGTCTTGATGAAGGAGGGATCAAACAGGTTGCTCATGTCGGGCTTTTCAGGAATGAAGCCCACGGAGACCATGAAGTCAGCCATCTTCTGGGCGGCATAGGGCATGTGTTGCATGCCATCGCCATCACTGAAGGCCTCCAGGTTCTGATCGACCGAGAAGAAGGTGGTGCCGGCCTTGTACTGCTCGTACTCAGCGGTCGGGATGCCAGCACGCTTGGCCATGATTTGCTCCGATTTTTCGGGGTTGGCAGCCATGAACTCGCGCACATCCCACCAGGTCTTGACGATCTTCTGAACATCCTCAGGGCGTTCTTTGATCAGATCACCACTGACAGTCAGCAAGTCAGGGATTGCACCGGGGTATTCCTTTGAGCTGGCGATGACATGGGCGCCGTCACGCTGCATGGCGGTGCCGGTGTAAGGAGGGAACGCGCCAACGGCATCCACCTTGCCGGCAGCAAATGCCGTCGCAGCCTGATCGGTCGGCATGCCCTTGATGATCACGTCATCACGGCTGAGGCCGACATCACGCAAAGCCAGGCTCAGCAGGAAATCATCCACAACACCCTCTTCAACGGCAACCGTTTTGCCTTTGAGATCGGTGATGGTTTCGATCGCCTTATCAGCAATGATTTGATCATTGCCAGCTGAATTGTCATTGACCAGAACAACAACTTCGCCGCCATTCTCTCCGGGCAAGAAGGAGATGGTGTCATTCAGAGTTTGAGAGTTGCCATCAATTTTGCCGGCGGCAAACGTTTCCATCGATTGGACATAGCCGTCAAACCATTTCATCTCAACATTGACGCCATTCTTTTCAAATAGCTTCTCCTCAACGGCAATAGCCCAAGGCCACCAACCAGCCCAATTGCTGTAACCCAAAACAATGGGCTCACCGCCAATGGATGTGGAAGGCTTGGAGCAAGCCACAGCCAACACCACCGCCAAGCCGGCAAATAAGAGATTTCGAAGTTGTTTGGTCATGACACTGCAATAAGGACAACACGCAAGAACGCTGCTCAGGCCATGGCCAGAGCAGGTTCCAAGGTGTTTTGGCGAGCCGATCGCAGCCAGGCATGCCAAACATCGATGCCCTCACCAGTGAGAGCGGACACCGAAATCACACTGGCTTTGGGATTGATGCTGTTGATGTTGCGGCGAAAGGTCTCAAGCTCAACCGGCAGATACGGCAGCAGATCAATCTTGGTGATGAGGACCACATCAGCCTGGCGAAACATCAGCGGGTACTTCAACGGCTTGTCCTCACCTTCAGTGACACTGAGAAGCGCCACTTTGTGATGTTCACCCACTTCAAATTCAGCAGGGCAAACCAAATTCCCCACGTTTTCAACCCACAGCAGATCCAGCTGATTTGGGTTGAGCCGCTCACGCAACAACTTCAGGCCGCCACTGACCATGGCGGCATCGAGATGGCAGGAGCGCCCGGTGGTAATCGGCACCACCGGAATGCCCACAGCCTCCAAGCGCTCCGCATCCAATTGGGTGGTCATGTCGCCTTCCAAGACAGCCATGGACCACTCCTGAGCCAACTGAGGTAAGGAGCGCTCAAGCAATGCTGTTTTGCCCGCCCCGGGGCTACTCATCACATTGAGGGCCAGCACCTGCCAAGCCTCAAAGTGCTCACGGTTGTGCTCGGCTTGGTGCTGATTGGCCGCCAGCAAATTCATGCCGAGGCGATCTTCTAAAGGCAAATGCATGACAAGAGAGGTTGGAGAACTGTTTTGCCTTCAGACGCGCTGGAGCGATAGAGCTTGTGACTCAACAGCGCTCTGAAGGGACGTGCGGTAGTCGATGCTGCGAATTCGCAATTCGCGGCCACTGACGATCTCCTCAAGAGGGTGATCGCAGCAGGGAGAGCGGTAAGCACCCTCAGGAGTTGGGCTGTAGGTGCCATTGCAGACCAAGCAACGACCCACAAAGGGGATCTCTTCGATCTGCAGCTGCGCGCCATCAAGCCAGCTGCCAGCAACAGCCGCCTGAAAGGTGAAGCGCAGCTGCTCAGGCTCAACGCAGGTGAAGCGGCCCACATCCAAATGGATGGTGTCCACCATCGCCTGAGGCGATGCCTGCTCCTCGCGCCATTGCTGAAGAGCCAGGAGCAGGCACTTGGTCATGTCGACCTCATGCATGGGATCACCTCCAGGCCTGATCCACCTGCATGTTGCAAGTGGGGTTGATCCAACTGGGCTTCTCTTTGCGGGGCAGCTGGCCGCTCACCACCAGGTGGGCCATGGTGTCGCAGATCACCCGCGCGGCCATCAGCGATGTCATGTCACTGATGTCATAGGGAGGGGAAACCTCCACCAACTCCAGGCCACAGACCGGCACATTGCGGACGATCAGCTCGAGCAACTTCAGGGCTTCGCGGGGCAACAACCCCCCTGGCTCTGGCCAACCGGTGCCTGGAACAAAACCGGCATCGATGCAGTCGATGTCAAAGGAGATGTAGACGCAATCGGTGCCATCGGTGGCCCGTTCAATGGCATAGCGGGCGGCTGCCTCCAGACCCATCTCGGTGATGTCGGTGACCGTGAGCACATTGGTGCCGCGCTCACGGCAAACCTTCACCCCCTCGCGGGGCACTTGCCAGCCACCAATCCCCAGCTGCACCAGGTTCTGAGCCGGTGCGTTGGCCATGTTCGTGGCATGGAACCACGGACAGGTGTGCATCCGTTCATCGAGATCGATCTCTTGGGTGTCGACATGGCGATCGAAGTGGATGATCCCCACCTTCTTGTCGCCGAGGTGTCGGCAAACCCCACGGACTGTTGGAAAACCAATGGAGTGATCACCACCCAAGAGGATTGGGAAGGCCCCGCTGGCAAAGACGTGGGCGACCCCCTTGGAGATCTGATCAAAGCTTTTCTCGTTGTTGGCTGGGATGGTGAAGACATCACCCACATCACAGAGGGTGATTTGCTCGCGCAGATCCACACCCATCTCGTAGTTGTACGGGGTGTAGAGCGCTGAAATCCTGCGAATTCCCTGAGGCCCAAAGCGCGTTCCTGGGCGATAGGTGGTGCCGCAATCGTGGGGAATGCCCACCACCGCCACGTCAAATTCGCCGACCCGGTTCACGTCCTCGAGATAGGGCGCCTTCATGAAGGTGTTGATGCCCGCGTAATGGGGCAACTCACCGCGAGAAAAGGTGGAGATATTGCGGTCCACGATGCTGTGGGCCGCTTCCAATCCCAGGCGCTTGGCCTGATCCACCTCTTGCTGCCATCCGGTGAGGGGCAGGCGTTGCTCTTTTTCCAGGGCCGCCATCCCCTCACTGGGATGGCTGCGCTCGAAGCCCCCAGGGGAGCCACTTGTGGACGTCATTGCAGGGGAGTGCGAGTGAGTGCGGTCTCCCAGGCTTTTGTTCCACCGACGAACCGGAAAAGCTGGTTGGAAACAGTTGGCTCACTCACCCAGACGGGGCGGTTGGAGCGCTGGTTTCCACAAACCGCCTATCCAATCTCCGGCTGCGATAGACCCCAATGCGGTAACAGGCGATACCCGTTGTTGAGTGTTTAAGCAGGGGCGTTTTGAGGGCTGCGCGCTATGGGCTGCGGCATCGTCACGGGGGCTGGCATGGGCGCACAACCAGGGATTCGCTGCTCCACCACCTCACCGATCACAACGATGGCCGGGGCACTGAAACCCTGCTCATCGGCGGCATCAGCGAGATCCTCCAGCGTGGCAATCAGATGCTTTTGGCCATTCACGCTGCCCTGCTGAATGATGGCGGCAGGCGTGGTTCCCGCCAGTCCGCCGGCCTGCAACTCCTCGCAGATGCGAGCCAAGTTGTGCAGGCCCATGTAGATGACGAGGCCATCACTGCAAGCGGCCAACGCGCGCCAATCCACCGCTGGCCGGCCTTTATCAATTTCTTCGTGGCCAGTGACAAAGGTCACCGATGAACCGGCACGGCGATGGGTCACCGGAATCCCGACATAGGCCGGCGCCGCAATGCCAGAGGTGACCCCGGGAACCACCTCAACAGGCACACCGCGCTTGGCCAAATAAGCGGCTTCCTCACCACCACGACCAAACAGAAAAGGATCGCCCCCTTTCAACCGCACCACACAACGGCAACGTCCTGCCAACTGCAGCAACAACGCATTGGTGCTGGGTTGCGGCACGGAATGGTGGCCGCGCCGTTTGCCGACCGGATGAATCTCGCAGCCCTCAGGAACCAACTCCAGTAACTCCATCGGCACCAAGGAGTCATGCACCAAGGCATCACAACGTTGCAGCAGACGATGGGCCCGCAACGTCAACAACTCAGGGTCTCCAGGACCTGCTCCCACCAAATAAATAATGCCGGGCGTGTCAGTGGTCATGGCAAGTCCAACAACAGCTCGAAGAGAAATTGACGCGTGGCAGGGTGCTCTAGCAGAGCCAGACCACCCCCCTGCTGAGCACTGAGGTGGGCTGTCATGCGATTGGGGGCCAAAGCAAGCGGCAACACCCGATCAAGCTCTGCATCACAGGTGTCAGCACTCCGCAAAGGAAGGCCAAGCTCCTGGCTAAGAACGTGCAGATAGCGGTCAGCAATCCCCGGACGAAGGGGGTGATGAACAACCACCTGACGTTCAGCTTCGCATCCCAACTGGCGCAAATGCTGGAGCCAGGGCTGCCAAGCCCCCAAAAAAGGCAAGGCCATCACCTGATGGCCAAGACCGCGCAATCGCTGGCGAATTGCCGGAACATCAACGCGCACGTGGCTTCCCGGCGTTAACAACAACGGCACCAACAAAAGCTTCTGGCGCGGCGGTAATTCAACGGGTTCAGCTGTTAACGCCTGCACCCACACCGCGGCGCCCCTGGCTTGAGCGAGCTCATCGAGCAGGCATTGCAACACAGCAGGAACAGCCCCTCCGCCATGGCCATGCACGACCACCAACAGAGGCCAAGGCCCAGCCGCAGCCTGGCCCTGTAACAACGGCCACCACTGAATGGCCACCTCAGCTGATGAACTCCTGGTTCGTTGCGCCATCCCATCACGATGCCATCGCCACGAGCGCTGCCACGGTCACGACGCTCCAGCCGCGTCAGAACGGCTGAACGACGGACTAGCTACTCCCGTCCCCCAGAGCGACGCCCTGAGCGTCGAGCTCATCGCGGTGATTGGCAGAGCGAACTTGATGCCGATTTCGCGGCCATGTCCAAGGTGTGGCAAATGCTGCGCCATGGAGCTGTGCGGATGCTGGGAGAAATCGGCCGTCAATACTGAACGAAGTTTCGTAGCAACGGTTACTTCCTCCAGCGGGCTCAATCCATTAAGTAGTCAAAACATCAAGCCGTGCCTTTCATTCTGAAGCGGCCTGAGAGTTGAACTCCAACACTCACATTTCGCTTCAGAACTATGGTGGCAACACCGGCAAAGCCCCTGCCGAGTTGGCTTGAGGGCAAAAAACTCAACAAGATCGAGCAAAACAAAGCCAACAAAGATGGCTTGCTCGTTGGTAGTGAAATCGAAGAATTCGCCCGTGTCGGCTGGGAGAACGTCGACGAAACCGATCTTCAGCTGCGGCTGAAGTGGTACGGAATGTTCTGGCGCCCCAAAACCCCGGGGCTATTCATGTTGCGCCTGAGGGTTCCCAATGGGGTCCTCAATGCAGAGCAGTTGCGCGCCATCGGCAGCATCGTTGCCCGTTACGGCGATAGCGGCAGTGCCGACATCACCACCCGCCAGAACATCCAATTGCGTGGTGTTCTGCTGGAAGACCTACCCGACATCCTCGAGCGCCTGAAGGCTGTTGGCCTGAACACCATCCAATCGGCCTTCGATAACCCCCGCAACGTCACGGGCAACCCGATTGCTGGCATCGACCCTGAGGAAATTGTCGATACGCGCCCGTACACCCTGGAGTTGCAGAACTTCCTAACCAGCAATGGCGAAGGCAACCCTGAGTTCTCGAATCTGCCGCGCAAGTGGAACACGGCCGTTGCCGGCTCCCGCGACAACTTCCTGCTGCACAACGACATCGTCTTCCACCCGGTGGAACGCGACGGCGTGATGGGTTTTGGGGTCTGGATCGGAGGGATTCTTTCCTCACAGATGAACGCCTATGCCATCCCCCTCGATGCCTGGGTGAAGCCCGATGAAATCTGCCGGATGACCGCAGCGGTTCTGACCCTGTGGCGCGATAACGGTGAACGGGACAAGCGCCCCAAAGGCCGGTTCCGTTTGTACCTGGATTCCGTTGGCCTGGAAGCATTCCGCGAGCTTGTCGCCACGCGTTTTGGCCCACTCACTCCCGACCCAGGCTCGGTGTTTGATGCAACGCCGCGCTCCCACTACGGGATCCATCCGCAGAAACAGGCCGAGCTCAACTACGCCGGGCTGCATGTTCCTGTTGGCCGCCTCAAGGCCGAAGACTTCCAAGATCTGGCCTCCCTTTCAGAGGGTTATGGCAGCGGGGATGTGCGCCTGACTGAAGATCAAAACGTGATCATCACCGGCATTCCCAGCGGCCAGCTCGATCGCTTCAAGAGCGAGCCACTGCTGCAGAAATTCCCGCTCGAGCCCAGCCACCTGGCGGCAGGCACGGTGAGCTGCACCGGCAACACCTATTGCAGCTTTGCGCTGACCAACACCAAAGACCAAGCCCTGGCAGCAGCCGCTGAGCTGGATCAAGAGCTGCACCTGCCTGAGGAGATCAAGATCCACTGGACCGGCTGCCCCAACACCTGCGGCCAGGCCTACATGGGCGCCATTGGCCTCACTGGCACCAAAACCCGCGGTGAATCAGGGATGGTTGAGGGCTACGACATCACCATCGGCGGCTCCCAAGGGGCCAACCCGCAAGTTGGTGAATTGCATCGCAAAGGTGTGCCCGCCACCGAAGTGCGCTCAGCACTGAAAGAAATTCTGATTGAACAATTCGGAGCCAAACCCAAGGCTGCTTGATCGGATCGAAATCAGTGGCGGCGCTGATCTTTTGAAGCCCCGCTGAGTTTTGATCACCCGCCCACCTCAACCTCACTCACCATGGCTCAAAAAGCTGATTTCTTCAGTCGTTTGGTCAACTGGTTCAGCACCAGTGGCAAAGACAAACCCGCCATCAACAAACCAGAAGGGAGCAAGGATGCCTTCTCCAAGCTCATGAACAGCATCAGCGGCTGATTAAAGAGCCACGACTAAACAACTGACTTCAACACCATGAGCGTTACAGCCTCACAAATGGACTACGTCCTGCCCAATGAGCTCGTCGACGGCATGATTGCCGCCGGCGGCAAAAAAGCCACCGTTAGTGTTAAGAACCTGCTGCTCCGCGGCTTCTATTCCGGAGCCATTCTTGGCCTGGCCGTGATCTTGGCCCTAACCGTTGGCATTCAGAGCAAGATGCCGTTCCTCGGCTCCGTGCTCTTCCCCTTTGGCTTCGTCAGCATCGTGCTGTTCGGCATGGAGCTGGTCACCGGCAACTTCGCGCTGCTGCCCATGGCCACCTGGGCCGGCAAGAGCACCTGGGGTGCCACCTTCCGCAACTGGAGTTGGGTGTGGATCGGCAACTTCATCGGCACCCTGGTGGTGGCGATCATCATGGCCATCAGCCTCACCAGTGGCGGCACGATTGACCCTGCCGCTGATGGCGGCATGTGGCAAAAAGTGGCCCAAAAGATCATCAGCCTCAACATCCTCAACGTTGAGAAGAAGTACGAAGCCCTCGGCAGCCTCGGATTTTTCCTCGCCTTCCTGCGCGGTCTTGTGGCCAACTGGTTGGTCTGCCTCGGCGTGACCCTGGCCTTGGTGAGCAAAAGCGTTCCCGGCAAACTGCTGGCCTGCTGGCTTCCCATCACCGCGTTCCAAACGATGGGCATGGAGCACATCGTTGTGAATCAGTTCCTGCACACCGCTGGTCCGATCCTTGGCTCTGGGGTTCCTTTCACCAAGGTGATTTTCTGGAACTTCCTGCCTGTCACCCTGGGCAACATCGTGGGCGGCATGGTGTTCATCGGGATGCTCTTCTACAGCACCCACCGCACCAAGCTGGACAACGTTCTGCCTCGTGAAAAAGACGAGAAGCTCGAGCGCGAGCTGGCTGCTGAACTCGGCGCCCGCTGATCGATGCTCACTGTTGTCGCCCCTGCTGAGCAGTTGACGCCTGACCAGGAACTGGAACTGTCCAAGCGTCTTGCTCAGTGGAGGCGCCAACCACTCAGCCCTGAAGAACTGGCAGCACTGCTGCCCAAGGTTTCTGACCCTGCCCTTGCACTCGCCATCGGTGAGCGCTTGGGCATGGCAGGGCCTCAAGCTTTTGAGCTGATCGGGCCCCTCTGCCAACAACTGGGACTCCGATCAGCGTTAATTCGAGCCCTCAGCATTTGCCATCACCCCGACGCCAAAGAGCAGCTGCTGCAATGGCTGCCGCAAGCGGGTGAGTTCGAGCCGGAGGTGCTGCGTGCCCTGGGGTGTTGGGGTAATGGGATTGATCTATCAATCATCACCAACGCCTTAGACGCGCCAGGCCAGCAGCACCGCTTAGCTGGAATCGAATTGCTGACATTTCGCTGCCGCAGGATCTCCACCGAGCAACTGCTGAGCTTGTGCGAACCCCTGCTGAACGATCTACGAACCGAGGTTGTGATCGCCACCTTGCGGCTGCTGCAACGACGCGATGAACCCGAAATCCTCCAGCGGATCGCCGCCTGCGCCACGGTGGATGCCCTGCCTGGCGTACCTGAGATGGCCATCCAGGCCCTGGGCTGCATTCAAAGCGAGTCCAGCCGCCTATTGCTGGAGCAATTGACCCAGGACTTACAACAAACGCGCCTCGAAGAGGCCTTGCAACGCCAACTCAAAGCCCAATAAAAAAGCGGCCAATCATGGCCGCTTACTTGGTTATCTAAACTGAGATAATCACCACTTTTTGTAAGGCAAGAACTTGCCGCACATGGTGACCTTGACACGATCACCAGCAGGGTCTTCCACCTTGTCGATGTTGAGGGTGAAATCAATGGCGCTCATGATGCCATCACCAAACTTTTCTTGGATCACATCTTTCATCGGCATGCCATAGACCTGCATGATCTCGTAGAAGCGATAGATGAGCGGGTCCGTTGGGATCACAGGCTCCAGCGAGCCTTTGGTGGGATAGCTCTGCAGCGCCTCGGTGATCGCCGGATCAAGATTCAAGGCTTCAGCCAGCTGCTGAGCTTCAGCAGCTGAGGCTGTGGATTGGCCATAAAACAGAGAGGCAACCCACACCTCATCACGGCCCAGCAGAGAACCAAGCTCAGTGAATGTGAGTCCTTTCGCCTTTTTGGCAGCCAAGAGTGTGGCCGTGACGGTATCAGCTGATGGCGCCGCCAGGCTTGGCGTCAGCGAAGGGGTCAAAGTCATGACTGAAAGGGCAAATTAGATGTTTTAAAAGAAAAAGCGTTCTGAAAAGTTGCCGCTTTTCAGTCATGAATCTGAGGCAAATTAATCATCCCAACAGCAACGCTTGCTACCCGGCAAAGAAGCCATTGGTAGCGGTTGATACTCAATAGGGCCCCCTCGGCTCTTCAGGATCGCCGCAGCGCCGAGGGAGCAGTCATGGCCGCACAGCCAAGCTCGCCGGCCAGTGGGCGGGAAACGTTTAAGACCTACCTGCGCAAAGTTGGCAGCGGTGAGCACACCAGCAAAGGACTCAGCCGCGAAGAAGCTCGCCACGCGCTTGAGCTGATCCTTGATGAGGAGGCCACACCAGCCCAAATCGGCGCCTTTTTAATCGCCCACCGCATCCGCCGGCCTGAGCCCCAAGAGCTCACCGGCATGCTCGATGTTTATCGGCAGCGCGGTCCCAAGCTCAGCACCACCACCAAGGCGATCAGCTTTGGCATGCCCTTCGATGGCCGCAGCCGCACCGCACCGATCTATCCCCTCACGGCTCTTGTCTTGGCGGCGGCAGGCCTTCCTGTTGTGCTGCAAGGTGCTGGGCGTATGCCTGTGAAATATGGCGTCAGCAGCGCTGAACTCTTCAGCTCCCTGGGAGTGAACTGGACAGGCCGCAACTTAGAAACGCTCCAGCAGTGCCTCGATGCCACCAACCTGGCCCTAGTGCATCAACCCGACCACTTTCCAGCTGCTGAAAGCCTGATTCCTTACCGAGAGGATCTCGGCAAACGGCCACCAGTCGCCAGCCTTGAACTGCTGTGGACGGCCCACCAGGGTGAGCACCTGCTGGTGAGCGGTTTTGTTCACCCCCCAACCGAAGCCAGAGCCTGGGAGGCACTCAAGCTCGCCGATGAGCCCGATGTAATGACTGTGAAGGGCTTGGAGGGCAGCACGGATCTACCGATCAGCAGGGCCTGCGTCACCGCCCGCTGCAGCAACAACCAACAGCAGCGGCAAATCCTCCACCCCCGTGACCATGGCTGTTACGGCCATGACCAACTCTGGGAAGGGCTTGAGGTCTGGAGCGATCAGGCCAGAGCAGCTCTGGGCGGGCAGGGCGAGCTAGCAACCGCCTTGCTCTGGAACGCCGGCACTTATCTGTGGCAGGCGGGCTGTGAAGACAGCCTGGAGCAAGGGCTTGAGCACGCCAGAGAAGTGCTGAACTCAGGCCAAGCCCTCAATCACTTGGGCGCCGTACAGGCTGCCTTGGCTCAGGGCTGAGCCAGCGGCTGCCACAGGCTGGCGGCATGGGCGGTCACCGGAGCCACCACCTGGGATGGCGAAACAGCCACTGGATCAGCCGTTCTCAGCAGTTGAACTGCCAAAGAACCAACGACAAAGGCTCCAAGAAAGCCAGCGGCGATGGTGATGGGATGACGGCCTGAACCGACCGTCGCTGCACTTTGACCTGCCATCAAAATCAAATCTTGATGACTTCACTATGAAAAATGCTCTTCAGTTCACCCAAGAGTCGGTATAAATCGACACAAAAGCGGGCTCCGCCTGAACCATGCGTTGATCAACAGCAAACCAACCGTGGGAGGCTCCAAGAAGTAGACCCATGGCAATTGCCAAACGCATGATTAATGCTTCAAACAGAAGCTAAAACTGTCAGGAAACGGAACATCAATAAGCCACAACCGACACCAAATTGCGATGAATCAAGCCAGCCACTGTTTTGCCTTTGAGCACGATTTCATCGGTAGCTGGCGCTGCATACCCCTCTGTGTTCGCCGCAAACTCGATCTCATCGGCCTCAAGCTGAAGTTGAACCACTGGTTGGCGCTGAGTCAGGAACAACGCCAACAACTTGTGGATTGGCCTGATGAGCACCAGCAGCTCAATGCACTGCGTGATCATCTGCGTGATTGCACCAGCTCAATGGCTGATGGGATGGCCAAAAACCTGCCTCCAGCTTGCAGTGAGCCGTGGCAACAGCCCAATCGCATTCCTGCTGAGTTGATCGATGCGGCTCAAAAGCAGGGAGTTGAGCTCGATGCCAACGCCTGGTCAAAGCTCGATGAACTGGAACGCTTTGCCCTCTGCAAGCTGGCCCGACCAGGCCACGATCACCACAACCTGCCGGCCGCCTTCAGCGAGGTGCTGGGCTAAACAAGCGACGTAAGGCTTGCAAGCGATGGCTCGTCTGCTCCTGCGGACGAATCACCGAAACCGCCGGAGCCACCACCACGGCTGTGGCCTTGAGCTCTGGCTGCTTGGAAATCGGACAGGCCTCACCGTGCATCAAGGCATTGGCTTCACAGGCATGCTCCTGGGTGAATCCCCAGTGCATCGGCAAAAACACCGAACCCGAGCGAATGCGGTCGGTGATGGTGATGCGAGCTGAGAGCGTGCCGCGGCGTGAGGTGATCGCCGCAACGCCATCGGCCTCGAGGGAAAAACGCTTGGCGTCATCGGGATGCACCTCAAGGCGAGGTTCGGCATGCATCGACTGAATGCGCTCGACCTTGGCCGTTCGCGTCATGGTGTGCCAATGGCCCAAATAGCGGCCAACCGTGAGCACCAAGGGGTAAGCCTCACAGGGTGGTTCGGCCAAACCCAATGGCTGCTCAGCCATGAAACGGGCCCGCCGCGATGGCGTGGCAAAGCGGTGATCGCTGTACAGCCGCTTGGATTCTGTGGTGGGTTCACTGCCACTGGGGAACGGCCACTGCTGGGGTCCGTGCTCAGAAAGCAACTCATGGCTGAGGCCAGAGACATCGCATAAACGGCCAGCGCTCAGAGCCGCAAATTCGGCATACACCTCAGCAGCGGAGTCGTAGCTGAACTGCTGCTCAAAGCCGAGCCGGCGACCGAGCTCAGCGAACACCTGCCAATCGGCGCGGCTCTCGCCATGGGGTTGGCGGAAGGCCGGGCAATAGGTGATGCGCCGCTCTGAATTGGTCATCGCTCCTGCTTTCTCGCTCCATTGCGCCGCTGGCAACAGCAAGTGGGCGTAGTGGGAGGTTTCGGTATCGGCGTAGGCGTCACTGACCACCACCAAAGGGCAGTTGCGCAGCGCTGCCTTGAGCCGGTCCAACTCCGGCATGCTCACCAAGGGGTTGGTGGCCGCCACCCACCAAAGATCGAGCTCACCGCGCTCCATAGCCTCCACCTGCTCACCAGCAGCCAAACCAGGCTGAGCCGCAATCGATCCAGGCTGAAAACCCCAGGCCCGCTCAACCTCAGCGCGGTGGTCGGCATTGCCCACCAGCCGATAACCGGGCAGCAGATGGGCCAAGCCGCCGGCTTCGCGGCCACCCATGGCGTTGGGTTGGCCGGTCAAGGAAAACGGTCCAGCTCCGGCATGACCGATCTGACCGGTGAGCAGATGCAGGTTGATTAAACCGCCAACGACTGCCGTGCCCTCACGACGCTGGTTGACGCCCATCGACCACAAACTCAGAACCGCTGGCTTGCGGCACCACAAGCGGGCCACCGCCCTGAGTTGCTTTTCAGTGATGCCGCAGGCCTCAACAACCCGCCGCGGTGTCCAGGACTCCACCGCCTGAGAGAACGCTGCAAAGCCCTCGGTGGCCTCATCAATGAAGTCGGCATTGAAGCCAGCATCTTTGAGGATCAAGCGCGCCAATCCGTGCAGCAACATCAGGTCTGTCCCTGGTGCAATCGCCAAGTGATGGTCGGCGATCTTGGCTGTTTCCGTCGCCCTTGGATCCACCACCACAATCGTGAGGCCCTTGGGATCTTTCTTTTTGCGCTTCAACAAGCGCTGGAACAACACTGGATGGCATTCGGCTGTGTTGGTGCCAATCAGAAAGGCCACCGAACAGTGATCGAGATCCTCGTAACAACACGGCGGGCCATCAGAACCAAGGCTGCGGGTGTAACCAGCCACCGCTGAACTCATGCACAAGCGCGAGTTGGCATCGAAATTGTTGGAACCAATGGCGCCTTTGAAAAGCTTCTGCGCCAGGTAATAGTCCTCGGTGTGGAACTGGCCGGAGCCATACATCGCAATCGCCCCAGGACCTTTGCTCGCCAGGGTGCTGCGGATGCGTCCCGCCAAGAGATCAAAGACGTTGTCCCAGGTGATGGGCTCGAACGGGTCCTCCAGTGAGGAGCGATACAGGGGCTGACTGAGTCGTCCACCCGCCAAGGTCTCGCCAACCGTGGCCCCTTTGATACAGACCTGGCCCTGACTTGAGGGATGGGCACGATCACCACGGGCGGACCACATGGGATGGCCCTCGCCATCACGACGAACGGGCCGGCCCGGTTGCGCGGGAGGCAGCAATTCCAAACCGCAGCCAACACCGCAGTAAGGACACTGACTGGTCACCGAATCAGCCACGGCAAGCGCTTTTAAAAAACAAAAAGCCCAGGATCTTTCGACCCTGGGCAGGAACTAGCAACTGCTTAGGAAGCAGGCTGAACTTGAGCAGCCTCACCTTCATGCAGTTCCGCAAAGGAACCCTTGGGCTCTTTGAGGAAGAAGAAGCAGAAGAAGGCCACAACCAGACCAGCCACGCCGAGCACCTGGAAGAAGGCACTATTGGAAGAAGCGATGATGTCAGCTGTGGGCTCAGCGCCACCACCCATCCACATGGGCAGCAAGCTGAAGATGGTGAGGTATGTCACTGCGCCAACGTTGCCGTAGGCGCCCACCAAACCAGCCACCTGGCCGGTGACGCGACGCTTCACAAGAGGCACCAAAGCAAAGGTGGCTCCTTCACCCGCCTGCACAAAGAAGGACGCCAGCATCGTGATCAGCACAGCAACAGCAATGCCGGTGGAACCGGTGAAGGTGCCGGGCTTGATCATGCTCATGATCAGATAACCAACACCTAAGCCGAAGGTGAGGAAGCCCATGGTGTTTTTACGGGAACCCAGGCGATCGGAGATCAAGCCACCAGCAGGGCGAGCGACCAGATTCACAAAAGCAAAGCAAGAGGCCAGGATTCCAGCAGTGGCCTTGGGCAGGTCAAAGGTGGTTTCAAAGAAGGTGGGAAGCATCGAGACCACCGCCAGCTCAGAGCCAAAGTTGACGATGTAAGTGAGCTCCAGAATCGCCACTTGTTTGAACTCGTAGCGGTCTTCCTTGGGGTATTCCTTGGTGCCCATGATCAGCTCACGGTTGGTGCGAACGATCCCCCAGGTCTGGAAGGCAAACCACACCAAAACTGCCAAGAGAGCCAACGGATAGGTGGAAGCGTTGAGGAATCCAACCTTCTGAAGGCGCCAACAGAGAACACAAAGAATGGCCGCAAAAGGCACGTTCATGCCAAGCAAACCCCAGAAATCACGCATGGAAGTGACTTCAAGACCAGCTGTTTTTTCCGGACGCTGATACACCTTTCCAGGCGGAGTATCACTAACGTTGAAGTAATAAATGACGCCATAAACAGCCGAAATAATGCCGGTTAGGGCAATGGCACCACGCCAGTTCAAGACCGCACCGGTGGGCAGCTCAAAACCACCCGAGAAGGACAGCCAACCGGCCACACCAACCAGAGCTAAAGCGGAGAAAGCGGAGCCAAAGTTGCCCCAACCGCCATAGATACCCTCAGCCAAACCGATTTCTTTGGGCGGGAACCATTCGGCCACCATGCGGATACCGATCACAAAGCCGGCGCCAACGATGGAAAGCAGCAGGCGAGACACCACCAACTGATTGAAATCCTGCGCGAACGCAAACATCAAGCAGGGGATGACCGAAAACACCAGCAAGGTGGAGTAGGTCAGCCGTGGACCGAATTTGTCGAGAAGCATCCCGATCAGCACGCGCGCCGGGATGGTGAGCGCAACGTTGCAGATCGCCACGGTGCGGATTTGGCCAACAGTCAAACCCAGGTCAGCCTTCACCGTGGTGGCGAGGGGAGCCAGGTTAAACCAAACAACAAACGTTAGAAAAAAGGCGAACCAGGTGAGATGCAGCGTGCGATATCTCCCCTGGAACGACCAAAGGTCGCCAAGCATGAGAGTCAAGGTGAATAAACAGACCCTGAGCTCAAAATGGAATGCTCGGGCAGCGGATTTAGGGCGTTACCAAAACAAGTCGCCCACCCCGCTATTGGATCAGCTTGGAGCCCTCTTAAAGGTACTTAATGATACAAAGTAAACATCAAGTGGTTCATGCAGAACGTTTTCACCGGGATTCGCGAAGTGTTGATCATCAAACTGTTGTAATGACTACCAAAATTGCACTAAAGGCCGTTGTTCTCAGCGGTGGGGCCAGCCGGCGCATGGGCCGGGATAAGGCCTTGCTTCCCCATGCCGCTGGCGGCACCTGGTTGGAGCACATCACGGACCTGCTCAACAGCTTGGATCTACCGGTGCTGGTGCTCACCATCCACCGCAGCCATGAACAGCTGCTGCAAACAAGCCAAGGGGTGAGCGTGCAGCGCGATGCCACACCAGGAGCAGGCCCGCTTCAAGCCATTGCACCGGTGTTTCCTGCCGATCAGCAGCAAGCCCTGCTGGTTGCACCGGTAGACATGCCGGAACTGCAAGCTGATGGCTTACGACAACTCATCAGCAGCTGGCAGCAGCAACCCAGTGCAGCAGCTGTGGCCCATGACGGCGAACGCCTGCAGCCCCTGCTGGGTATTTATCCGGGGGGAAGCAAACAACGCCAATCCATGCTGGAAACACTCGCCGCCGCTCACAACAGTTGGATGGCCTGGCTCGACCAAATCGACTACCGAGCCGTGAGCCTGCCGCCAGGGCAACTGCGCAACTGCAATCGACCCCAATGACAACTCCAGGGCGATTGATGGATCAACACCACAGGCCATTGGGTGTGCTGCGGCTGTCGCTGACGGCCCGCTGCAACCTGTCTTGCCCGTACTGCCAGCCCGATGGCGGCGAAGACAGCCGTCTCTCGCTGCACCAACGGCTGCAACTGATCCGTGCTTGCTGCGAGCTGGGCTTGACCACCCTGCGGCTCACCGGGGGAGAACCGCTACTCGCCCCTGAATTGGATGAGCTGCTGCTGGCGATTCAGCAGGGCCGCAACAGCCGCCACGACCCGTTGCAGCAGCTGCAGGAGGTGGCCCTGACCACCAATGGCACGCTGCTTAACGGCTGCCGAGCCGAGCAACTCAAACGAGCAGGCCTCGATCGCATCACCATCAGCCTCGATGGGGCTACCGGGGCCAGCGTGAGCCGCATGGCCGGCTTGCAAGGGGGCGAGCGCCATGGCGAGCAGATGCTGCAACGCGTGCTGCAAGGCATTGCTGCGGCCAAAGCCGCTGGCTTTCACGCCGAATCCGGTGCCATCAAGCTCAACAGCGTCATCCAACGCGGCCACAACGACGATCAACTGCTTCCCCTGGCCGAATTGGCGCGCCAGCAGAACGTGGAGCTGCGGCTGATCGAATACATGGATGTGGGCAACCGCAACGGGTGGTCAGCAGCAGAGGTAGTGCCCGCCAGCGAACTCCTCAGCCAACTGCAACAGCGTTGGCCACTGGAACCGTTAGGGCGGCCCCAACACAGCACCGCCAGCCGCTGGCGTTACCGCGATGGGGCAGGACACATCGCTGCAGTGGCTTCAATAAGCCAACCCTTCTGCCGCGACTGCAACCGCCTGCGGGTCACCGCTGAAGGCATGGCCTACACCTGCCTGTTTGCCGAGCAGGGCCATGATCTGCGCCCATTCCTTGGGACAGACAGCAGCACTGACGAACTTCAAGCCGCTCTAAAGGCCATCTGGCAGCAGCGCACCGATCGCTACAGCGAAGAGCGCGAGCAACGCCAAGGGGAAATCAGACAGCCAGCGGAGATGGCTTATTTAGGCGGCTGAAGGATTTAGGTGAGAACACCGATGCCAATTGGCGCCTGAGCCGATCAAGCTGTAGCAAAAGATACGGTTGATGCTTCCCTCCTCCCTCTGCCGCGGCAGCAGCACCTCCCAGCAACGCAAGGAACAGCAACTAGTCATGCGGCTCTGCAAGGACATTGCCCGCGCCCAATTCGTCTTTGCCAATCCCAAGCGCAGCAAGCGGCTTTGGGATGAAGCAGCCGCCCTCGAGATCGAGCCGGATCGTTTGCTCCACCTCCTCTATGGAGGCGTGGATCTCGACGACCCTGCTGATTTGATCGCTGCCGACGAGCTCTATTTGAGTCAAAGGCAGGGCTATCGCCGCAGCCCCTGGGTCAGCCGCATCTTCCCAACAAGGCGCCGCCAGCCTTCACGGCCGGCTCAAGCCTGCAGCGGATCCTCCGGCCAGCGGTGCTTGGGATAACGACCCCGCAGGTCTTTGCGCACCAGCGGGTAACCCTGCTGCCAAAAACTCTCCAAATCTCGGGTCACAGCAGCCGGGCGGCCAGCCGGAGAGAGCAAATGCACCAGCACGGCATGGCGTCCGCCCGCCAGACGCGGCGTCTGCTGCAGGCCAAAAAAGTCTTGGAGCCGGCTGCTGAGCACCGGCTCTTCGCCGCTGTAATCAATGCGCCCATTTCGGCCACTCGGCAAGGTCCATCGCAACGGGGCCAGCTCATCGAGTTGGCTGCGGGCACGCCAATCCAAGCGATCCAGCAAGGCCCCCTGCAGATCAATGGCCTGCAGCTGCGCCGCGCTGCGTACGCCCTCCAAATGCGGGCCAAGCCAGAGCTCCAGCTCAGCCAGCAGGCTCGCCTCATCCACCGCTGGCCACAGCTCAGGATCGAGCTGATGCAGAAAAGCCAGCCGGCCGCGCAACTGCATCTGCGCTGGCGTCCAACCGAGCCACTGCAAACCGCGGCGCTGCAGCTGCTCCAGCAGCACGGCCTGCACAGCCACTGCATCCGGCTGAGGCTGGGGGGCATCACTAAGCAGCAACGCACCCAGGCGGCGCTGCCGGCGGGCCATCACCTGCTGACGCTCGTCGTCCCACTCCACAACGTCGTCATCAAGGAGCTGTTCGGGCTGCAACAACTCCAAGGCCGCGCGGGGCAGCGGTGCTGCCAACCAGATGCGGGCCTGACGCCGGTCGCCATCGAGATGGGCCGCCACCAAGGCTTCGCTGGCGGCCAGGGGATCCTGCGGCTCCAGAGCTGCGCCGCGGCCAGAGCTAAGCACCATCACGCCAGGGCGCTCCTGAGCCCGCGGCAACGCCAAACGGTCGGGATAGGCCAAGGCCAACACAATCCCTACCCACGCAGCCCAGCCCTCTGGGAGCAAAGGAACACTTTTGGGCAAACGCAGCTGACGGCGGAGTTGCAGCGCCAGCTGGCGGATGGGTGCAATCGCGCCAGCTCGGCCTCGCTGCTCTAGCAGATCAAGCCGCAGGCAAAGGTCGGCACCAACAGCGTCTTGGCGCAAGGGATCCCGTTCGCCAAGCAGCGCCGCCATCACACAGGCCAAGGCCTGGCGCTGCTCGGCTGACAACGGCGGCAGCTTCAACGCAGTGGCCGGCAGCTGAAGATCAGCGGCGCGCAACACCATGGCCCCCAAGCGCGGGTGCAAGCCCAAAGCCGCCATCGCTCGGCCGCGGGGAGTGGGTTGGCCATTGGGCAGCATGGCGCCCAACTCCTGCAACAACACCCGGGCCTGCTGCAGAGGACCTGAAGGCGGCGGATCAAGGAACGCCAACTCCTCCCCCTCAGCTGAGCCCCAAAGGGCCAACTCCAATGCCAATGGAGCGGGATCACTGCTGAGAATTTCAGGCTGGGGTTGCAGCGGCCGGCGCTGTTGATCCACAGCAGTCCACAGCCGCCAGCAAACACCTGGCCCCAGGCGACCCGCGCGGCCGCGGCGCTGATCGGCTTGGGCCACGGCAGCTTTTTCGGTCAACAACCGCGCCAAACCGGTGCTGGGGTCAAACCGCGACACGCGGCTCCAGCCCGCATCAATCACCACCTCAATGCCATCGATGGTGAGGCTGCTTTCCGCCAGGGCCGTGGCCAGCACCACCTTGCGGCGACCTGGCGCCGCGGCGGCCACCGCCGCGTCCTGGGCGCGCGCATCGAGATCACCAAACAGGGGCGTGAGCTCCACGTCTGCCGGAAGGGCGTCCTGCAGCTGTTCCATCAGACGACGGATCTCCGCCTGACCAGGCAGAAACACCAAAACGCTGCCCTGCTGCGTTGCCAAGGCCTCCCGGATCGCCGGGCGCACCTGATCCGCAATCGCTCGCGGACTGGGTTGATCCGGTGCTGGCCGCTCGGCATAGATGGTTTCCACCGGGAAAGCACGGCCCTCACTGCTGAGCACCGGAGCGTTATCGAGCAACCGCGCCAATGGCTCGGCATCGAGGGTGGCTGACATCGCCACCACAGCGAGATCGGGCACCAGCAGCTGGCGGGCCTGCCAGGTGAGCGCCAAGGCCAGATCACTACCAATGCCCCGCTCATGCACTTCATCGAACAGAACCGCACTGACGCCGCTCAGGGCTGGGTCCTCTTGCAACAGGCGCAAAAAGAGCCCATCGGTCACCAACTCCACGCGGGTGTTGGGACCAACGCAGCTATCGAGCCGCACGCGATAGCCCACCGTTTCACCAACGGCTTCCCCCAGGCTGCGGGCCATCTGGCGCGCAGCCAACTTGGCGGCCAAACGCCGCGGTTCCAGCACCAGCACCCGGCCTTGGCTCCAAGGCTCAGCCGCGGCCAAGGCCAACGGCACTCGCGTGGTTTTGCCCGCTCCAGGCGGGGCCTGCAGCACCAGCCGGCCATGGACGCGCAACGTCTCCAGCAGCTGCGGCAACAACGGCTCAATCGGCAGCCAAGCAGAAGAAGCCATGGCTCAACCCAGCAGCAACTTGCTGCCCGCAAACCCGGTGACTAGGGCCAGCAAACGGCGAATGGTGGGAACGGCCCAGCGATGACTACCCACGTAGGCACCGGCGCCACCAGCTAGCAGCACGATCAGCAACCATGCCCATGGCACAGCCGGCAGCGGTTGGCCTGAGCGCCAAAAACCCAAGAGCCCTGCGATCGAGTTCATCAAGATGAACACCGCCGATGCCGCCGCGGCTTGGCGGGTGCCGCACCAGCGCCGCAACACCATCCAAGGGCTCAGAAACACACCACCTCCAGTGCCGGTCAGGCCAGCCATGAACCCCAAACCACCACCGGTGGCTAGCAGGCTGAAGCGATCGGGAGGAGCGAGCTGCTCGGGATCCTGCGGACGCAGCAGAAAACGAACGGCGGCCGACAGCAGCACCACGCCCAACAGCACCCGCAAACCTCGGGTTGGCACATCCAGCCATCCCCCCAAAAAAGCCGCTGGCACCGCCAGGGGCAGCAGCGGCCAAAACTGTCGCCACTGCAGATGACCAGCACGCCAAAACTGCCAACTTCCCAAGCTCGCCACCACCACGTTGAGCAGCAAAGCCGTGGGCCGGATCTGCTCAGGGGCGAGGCCGGCCAACGCAAACACAGCGATGTAACCGGTGGCACCGGCATGGCCAACAGCGCCATAGAGAAACGCCACCACCGCCAGCGACAAGGCGATCACGACGGTTCCCGCAGGCGGGGCAACAGCTGCACCAAATTGCAGGGGCGGGTGTCTGGATTCAGCTGAGCTGCAATCAAACGCTCCCAGGCCGTGGTCACCGCATCGAGGGAACCCGGCAACACAAAAATGATCGTGCCGTTGGCTGTCCCCGCCAAACAACGACTTTGCAAGCTGCTGGTGCCGATGGTCTCGAAGGACAGGACCCGGAACAGCTCACCAAAGCCATCAATGGTTTTATCCAGCAGCGGAGCCACCGCTTCTGGCGTGCCATCGCGACCGGTGAGCCCGGTGCCACCTGAGCTGATCACCACCTGCACCGCTGGATCAGCAATCCAAGCGCTCAATACCGCCCGAATCGCATAACGGTCATCGGGCACCAGCTCGCGCTCCTGCAACTGATGGCCTGCGGCGAGTAGGGCCTGCTGCAGGGCATCGCCGCTGGGATCGTCCGCCAAGCTGCGCGTATCGGACACCGTCAGCAGTGCGATTGCAAGTCCCATCGCCAAGGGGTGCTTTACCCATTCCTAGGCTGCCGTGATGCAGCAAAGCTCAGGCAGCATCACTGTGCGGTTGTTTGCCGCTCTGCGTGAACAGGCGGGCTGGGACCAGCGATCATGGCCGCTCACCAGTGGCGCCAATGCCCTAAGCGTGTGGCAAGCCTTGGGCTTTGGAGACGCCATTCCCGACGGCACACGCGTCGCGATCAATCAAGAATTTGAAAGTCCGCGCCAACAGCTCCAACAAGGCGATGAGCTGGCCTTCCTGCCGCCGATCAGTGGTGGCTGACGCCATGGCCAGCAGCATCCCGATCGATGTGGCGCTCTGCAGCAACGCTTTCGAGCCACTGGCTGAGTTGCAGCAATGGCCGCACCACCAGAGCAACGCGGCCACCGGTATTTTCATTGGCCGGATGCGCAGCCAAGGCAGCAGCGCTGAGGAGCTCGAAGCCATGCAGCTGGAGCACTATCCCGGCATGACCGAACGCCAGCTGCAGCACTTAGCCAGCGATGCAGCCGCTAGCCACGGCGTACGCGCCGTGCTGATTCGCCATCGCATTGGCCGGGTGACACCCAATCAAACCCTGGTGCTGGTGGCCGTGAGCGCTGATCGCCGCGGTCCAGCCCAGCGCTGCTGCCAAGCGCTGCTGGAAGCCATCAAGCACGACGCGCCGTTCTGGAAACAGGAGATCAGCCGCTCTGGTGACCGCCGCTGGATCGAGGGCAACACGCCGCTTTGATTCAAAAGATCGGCAGCCGCAGCAGTTGCGCCCACACCAACGTTCCCGCCGCTAACTGCGTGGCTTCAGCTGGCAACTCCAACAGCAGATCCGCCTCCTGCAACGAGCCAATGCGGGAGGAGGCCTGACTGCCCTCCAGCCAAGCCATCGGCACGCCAGAACCATCCACGTGCAAGCGAGCCCGGGCTAACTCCGGCCGGCCGGCGCGGCGGCGCAGGTCCTGGGCCAACGGCAGCTGAAAACGGGGCAGCAGCTGGGGCTTGGCTCCCTCCAGCTGTTGCAGGGCGGGCCACAGCAATTGCAAGGCTGTGATCGCTGCGGCCACGGGATTGCCAGGCAGACCAAAGAAGGGGATGACTTGGCCGCTGGGCCCTTGCAGCGAGCCAAAGGCAAACGGGCGGCCTGGCTTGAGAAACAACTTCCAAAACGCCACCTCACCGAGCTCGGCCAGCAGGGGGCGAATCCAATCACTGTCACCAGCAGACACCCCACCAGTGCTCACCACCACATCCGAGCCAGCGGCCAGCTCCTGCAAGGCCAACCGCAATGCTGCCGGATCGTCGGCCACCACTCGGCGCTGGGCCACGGGATAACCCAGCCGAATCAATAACGACTCCAGCAGGGTGCCGTTGCTCTCCCAAATGGCTCCCGGGGGCCGGCGTTCACCCGGGGGAATCAACTCATCCCCGGTAATCAACAGCCCCAGCCGCGGCCGCACAGTCACCGCAAGCTGGCTGATTCCACACGAAGCCAAGCGAGCCAGTTCCGCTGCGCCCAAACGGGTGCCGGCAGCCAATAGCTGCTGGCCTGCACTGGCCTCCTCATCAGCCGCGCGAATCCACGGCTGATCTGACACCGCCTCAACCAGCTCGAGCGTGGAGGCCGTAGGGCACTGCACCTGCTCCTGGGGCAACACCCGCTGAGCCCCAGTTGGCAGTGGTGCACCGGTGAGGATGCGAATTGCTTCACCGGCGCCAAGCTCAGCGCCATAGGGGGCCCCGGGCCCTGAGCGGCCCACCAGCTGCCAACGCGTTCCAGACGCTGGCGGCTCCGGTGTGCTGATGGCGTAGCCATCGAGGATCGAGGCACGAAATCCAGGCACCGACTCAGCCGCCAACACCGGTGCAGCGCTCAAGCGCCCCAACGCCTCTTGCAGAGGCAGCGATTCCACCAATGGCGCGGCCGACAAGGCTGCGAGCACGGCCTGGCGAGCTTGCTCTAAGGGCAAGCCTTCGGCTGGAAAGGGTTCAGCCATCACTCGAGCGTTGCCAGCGGCCGTTGCGGCCTCCCTCCTTACTCAGCAGGCGCACGGACGTGATGGTCATGGCCGGATCAGCACTTTTGAGCATGTCGTAGAGGGTCAACAAGCCCACCTGCACCGCCGTGAGCGCCTCCATCTCAACGCCGGTTTGACCAACGGTGCGCGCCGATGCCTCCAGCCGCAAACCACTGCCATCCGCCAGCGATTCAATGCTGACCTCAAGGCCGGTCAATGCAATCGGATGACAGAGAGGGATCAACTCCCAGGTGCGCTTGGCCGCCTGAATGGCAGCAATGCGAGCCACCGCCAAGACATCGCCCTTGGGCGCACGCCGCTGCAGCACCAACTGCAGCACCTCGGGCTGCATGCCAATGCAGCCTTCGGCGGTGGCGCAACGTTCAGTGCTGGCTCGATCACCCACCTCCACCATGTGCACCTCACCGCTGGCGTTGAGGTGGCTCAAGCTGGGCTCGACCATCCGATTGAGCTGCTGATGCACCAAGCTTGCGTCATTCCTGAGCCCTGGTGATGTCGAGCGCCGACCAGCACGAACAGTTCATGGCCCAGGCCATTGAGATCTCGCGGCAAACCGCCCTGGAAGAACGCAGCGGCGAACCCTTTGGTGCTGTGATCGTGCGCGATGGAGTTGTGATTGCCGCGGAAGGCAACAGCGTCAACGGCGATAGCGACCCCACAGCGCACGCTGAAATCAACGCCATTCGTGCCGCTGGCCGCGCACTGGGGACCTGGGACCTCAGTGGCTGCGTGCTCTATGCCAGCAGCCGCTGCTGCCCCATGTGTTACGGCGCTGCCCACTGGGCTGGCATCCGCAAGATCTATTACGGCGCCGGCTGGGAGGACTACAGCGACTTCTACGACGACTCGGAAGCCATCAAAGAAATGAACCTGCCGCCAGAGCAGCAAGCGATGGCACCGGAGCAACTGCTGCGCCAGCAAGCCATTGCGGTCTGGCAAACGGTTCGTCAGGAGCGCGGCATGGCTCAGCCGGAGAGCGCCTGAGTTGAAGCGTCCCTCCACCCTGCTTTGCGTTTTCGTCACCCTGCTCAATGACCGGGTCAGCGAAAGCCTGGTCTTCCCCTTGCTGCCGTTTTTGCTAGCCAGCTTCACCAGCAGCGGCACCACCTTGGGTTTGCTGGCCGGAAGTTACGCCCTGGCTCAGTTCATCGCCACCCCCCTCATCGGCGCCTTCAGTGACCGCTTTGGCCGGCGCCCGGTGATTGCCACCTGTGTGGCAGGAACGGTGGTTGGGCTTGGGGTGTTTGGACTGACCTTGGAACTGCCGTGGCCCGATGGCAGCCTTTGGCCGCTGCTGCTGCTGTTTGGCGGCCGCCTTCTCGATGGCTTTAGTGGCGGCACAGCAGCCACCGCAGGTGCGGTGCTGGCTGACATCAGCACCCCAGAAAACCGGGCCAAAGCCTTTGGCTTGATCGGTGTGGCCTTTGGCTTGGGGTTCATCCTCGGGCCGGCCTTCGCGGGGATCTTGAGCCAGTGGAGCGTCACGCTGCCGGTCTGGATCGCACTGCTGATTGCTGTTGTGAACCTGCTGTTGGTTCTGCGGCTGCTGCCGGAAACACACCCACTGGATCAACGCCAACCGCTGCCGCGCAAACGGGCCCTCAATCCCTTCACCCAACTCTCCGGTGTGTTCAGCAACCCGCGGGTGAGCCGGCTGTGTTTGGGCTTTTTCCTCTTCTTCTTGGCCTTCAACGGCTTCACGGCCGTGCTGGTGCTGTTCTTTAAACAGAAATTCGGCTGGGGACCTGGCCCTGCCACCACGGCATTTTTGATCGTGGGGATTGTGGCCACCGTGGTGCAGGGGGGCTTGATTGGCCCTCTGGTCAAACGCTTCGGCGAGCAGCGCTTAACCCTGGCGGGCCTGGGCCTGGTGCTGGTGGGTTGCCTGATGATTCCGCTGGCCCCGGTGGACCGCAGTCAAAGCGTCGTCTACCCAGCGGTGGCCCTGCTGGCCTTTGGCACTGGGTTGGTGACGCCATCGCTGCGCAGCCTGGTGTCGCGTCGCCTCAGCAGTGGCGGCCAAGGTGCAGCTCTCGGCAGCCTGCAAGGTCTGCAGAGCCTCGGCAGTTTCCTGGGGCCGCCACTGATGGGATTCAGCTACGAGCTTGTGGGTCACAGCAGCCCGTTCCTGCTGGCCGCTGCCTTCCTGATCGGCGTGGCTGCCTTGAGCGCTAACGGAAGCTTTAAACAAGCTGGCTAGTTTCCGGGCCGCAAGCATTCCTGCAGCAATCCCATGACGTCGGTCGAACTCGCGCCCGAGCTCTACCTCAACCGGGAACTGGCCTGGATTGATTTCAACCAGCGGGTGCTGGCCCAGGCCATGGACCCACGCACCCCGCTGCTGGAGCAGGCCAAATTCAGCGCGATCTTCAGCAACAACCTCGACGAGTTCTTCATGGTGCGGGTGGCTTCGCTGAAGTCACAGGTGGAAGCCGGCATCGAGACCCCAAGCGTCGACGGCCTCACCCCGCTGGAGCAATTGGTGGCGATCCAAACCAAGTTGCGGCCACTGCTGGAGCAGCAGCAACAGCACTACCGCGACACCCTGCGGCCGCAACTGGCTGAACACGGCGTGCAGGTGCTGGATTACCACCAGCTCAATGGCGAGCAGCGCGCTTGGATCAACCAGCACTTCCGCAGCGCCATCTTTCCGGTGCTGACGCCGCTAGCGGTGGATCCGGCCCACCCATTTCCCTTCATCAGCAACCTCAGCTTCAACATCGCTGCCTTGATTCGGGACCCCGATACCGGTGAGCAGCAATTTGCGCGGGTGAAAGTGCCCCAAAAGAATCTGCCGCGCTTCATCAAGATGCCCCTTGAGCTGGCTGGTCAAGAGGGCTTGCTCTACACCGCCATCGCCCTAGAGCAGGTGGTGGCCAACAACCTGGGCTTGCTGTTCCCAGGTATGAGCGTGGAGGCCCACTACACCTTCCGGGTCACCCGCGACGCGGACCTGGAGCTGCGGGAATTGGAAGCTGACGACCTCATGAATGCGCTGCAGGAGGGTCTGCGCCGGCGCCGCATGGGCGGCGAGGTGGTGCGCCTTGAGGTCGCCGATGACATGCCAAGCGATGTGATCGGCCTGCTGATGGAAGGCATGGCGGTCGAGCAAGAGGACGTTTACCAAATCAGTGGGCCGCTGGGCCTCGATGACCTGTTCGCCCTCACCGGCGTGCCGCTGCCGAAGTTCAAAGACCAGCCCCAAAAGGCCCGCATTGCAGCGCCATTGGCACGCGCGCAGAAAGCTCTGCTGGCCGATGGGTCGATCCCAGAAGAGGAATTTGAAAGCATCTTTGCTGTGCTCAAACGCGGCGATGTTCTGCTGCATCACCCCTATGACCTGTTCTCCTCATCGGTTGAGGAATTAATCAATCAATCGGCCGATGATCCTGATGTGCTCGGCATCAAAATGACCCTCTACCGAGTCTCAAAAGACTCGGCCGTGATCAGTTCATTAATCCGCGCCGCTGAGAATGGCAAACAGGTCATGGCCCTGGTGGAGCTCAAGGCCCGTTTCGACGAAGAAAACAACATTCAATGGGCCCGCCAGCTTGAAAATGCTGGTGTGCATGTGGTCTACGGGGTGATCGGGCTTAAAACCCACACCAAAATCACCCTGGTGTTGCGACGCGAAAAAGAAGAGTTGCGCTCCTACGTGCACATCGGCACCGGCAACTACAACTCCAAAACGTCACGTTTGTACACCGATCTCGGTTTGCTGAGTGCCAGGCCTGAATTGGGGGGAGACCTGGTGGAGTTGTTCAACTACCTCACCGGTTTCTCCAAGCAGCAGACGTTCAGCAAACTGCTCGTCGCTCCCGTCAGCCTGCGCGCGGGAATGGAGGCCCTGATCCGCCGTGAAATCGACCATGCCAAGACAGGCCGCGGCGGTCACATCATCGCCAAGATGAACTCCTTGGTGGATCCGAGCATCATTGCCCTGCTCTATGAGGCCTCCCAAGCCGGAGTGCAGATTGAACTGATCATTCGAGGCATCTGCAGCCTCAGACCAGGGATTCCCGGCCAAAGCGAGACCGTGCGCGTGGTGAGCATCATCGGTCGCTTCCTCGAACACTCGCGAGTCTTCTGGTTTGGTAATGCCGGAGCGTCCGAGGTGTTTATCGGCAGTGCCGACTGGATGGGACGCAACCTCGACCGGCGCGTTGAAGCGGTGACACCTGTCGAGGACCCAGTTCTACGCCGACAACTCGAAGTTTTGATGCAGACCTATCTCAATGACAACCGCGGCGCCTGGGATATGGGCAGCGACGGTCAGTTCACACAGCGGCAGCCACAAGAGGAAGAACGCAACTCACAACTCGAGCTCATGGACACATGGCGCTCCGTACAGGGCCAAGACCACTAAAACTGTGGCCATCCACACACATTGCAAACGATTTGCCACTGAAACCAAAGAGTTTTGAAGCTTTAGAGACAAAGCATCAACACCACATCAACGCATCAATTACTTAGCGATCAGAAACGCTGATCCAGTTGCTTTCTGGAAATCCAGATTGTCTTCCTAATAGCAGCAATTAAGCGGCCGAAGCAGTGCTATGTTCTGGCCAAATTAAATTCGGAGACCAGGGTGATGGGGACACCACTGGAGCACCGATCTGAGGCGCCTAAGCCTCGGAATCGCAGTGCCTCGCGTTCATCTAATCGCGGCTCAGGCCGCCTTAGCACTGATTCAATTGGCTGGTATCTCAGCAATATCGGCCGAGTGCCGCTGCTGACTGCCGCAGAGGAAATCGAGCTGGCCCACCAGGTCCAGCAGATGAAGCAACTCAGCGAAATTCCCGCTGAGGAGCGCACTCCTAAGCAGCGCCAGCAGGTGCGCATGGGCTGCCGCGCCCGCGACCGCATGATGGCCGCCAACCTGCGCCTGGTGGTCAGCGTCGCCAAGAAATATCAGAACCAAGGCCTGGAGCTTCTGGACTTAGTGCAAGAAGGGGCCATTGGTCTCGAGCGTGCGGTCGACAAATTCGACCCGGCCATGGGCTACAAGTTTTCAACGTATGCCTACTGGTGGATCCGCCAGGGCATGACGCGCGCCATTGATAACAGCGCCCGCACCATTCGCCTGCCGATTCACATCAGCGAAAAACTCTCCAAGATGCGCCGCATCACACGGGAGCTCACCCACCGCTTTGGGCGTCAACCCAATCGCTTGGAACTCGCCCACGCCATGGGCATGGAGCCCGATGAACTGGAAGAACTTCTGAGTCAGAGCGCCCCTTGTGCATCGCTCGATGCCCACGCCCGCGGCGAGGAAGACCGCAGCACCTTGGGTGAACTGATCCCTGACCCGTCCTGCAACGACTCCATGGAAAGCATGGACCGGCGCATTCAAAAAGAACATCTAGGCACCTGGATTACCCAGCTCAATGAGCGGGAACAAAAAATCCTGAAATTGCGCTTTGGTCTCGAAGGTGCCGAGCCACAAACGCTGGCCGAAATTGGTCGTCAGATCAACGTGTCCCGCGAGCGGGTGCGGCAACTGGAAGCCAAAGCCATCCTCAAGCTCAGACTGATCACCAATCAGCAACAGGCCGCCTGAGTTGAGCGCTGCCGCCAACCTGCTTTGGGTCGCCCTCTGGCTGGCGTTGGTCCTGGTTGCTGCCAAAACCGCACGGCTGATTTGGCCACTGCAAAAGGAACTCAGCCGCAAGCTGGTGCACATCGGTGCTGGCCTGGCTGTGCCGCTGGCCTGGGCTCTGCAGATTCCGCGTGCGTGGGCCCTACCCGCGGCTGGACTGGCGACGCTGATCGCCCTGATCAATCACCGCTTCCGGCTCGTGCCGGAAGTCGAAGATGTTGGTCGGCGCAGCATCGGCACCATCGCCTACGGGCTCTCCATCACCTTGCTGGTGTGGTTTTGGTGGCCGCAACGGGCTGATCTGGTCAGCGCTTGTGTGCTGGTGATGGTCCTCGGCGATGGAGCCGCTGGCTTGTTGGGCTCCTCACTCTCATCACCGCGTTGGCAAGTGATGGGACAAACCAAATCACTGATCGGAACCAGCGTGATGGCCATCGTCAGCTTGCTGGTGCTGAGCTTGCTGCTGCGCGATCTCAGCTGGCCAACCCTGATCGCCCTCAGCGCGGCAGCCACCTTGCTGGAGCAAATCAGCTGGGGAGGCCTCGACAACTTCAGCGTGCCAATGGGCGTTGCCGCGATGGCCTACTGGCTTGGTGCTTAGGCCTCAAACATCTTTTCGCAGCGCAACTGCCAATCCTGGGGCGTTCCCAAACCAGCCACCAACAGCCTGTCGGCGGGTGCTTGACCCAAGATCCGCTGCCACTGGGCAATGAGCTCCTCTTTTTCCAACCAACCCTTGAGCAAGGCTTGATGCACGAGCTGCGGATCCCAACAGCGCTGCTCGGCAGCTTGTTGGCCCCACCCCAGCAAGCGATCGAGCTGACAGGGCCGAAAACCTGCAAACACAGGGCCCGCCGGCTGACCCTGCTCCAAACGAAACAAATTCAGCGAATCGCTGATGCCAAAAAACTGCAACAACAGGGCCATGAAGGAAGGCCTCCTGGAGAGCTGTTTGAGATTAAGCAGAGAAAAACAAGAGACCGTGACTGTCGCTACAAGCCATCAAAGACCTAGGCCACCGGAACCGGAACCGCCGCCGCCAACTGCTCGAGCAATTGCTCGGTGGTGGTGAGATCGATGCAGGCATCGGTGATGCTCTGGCCATAGGCCAGCTGACTGAGGTCAGCGGGAAGTTTTTGATTGCCCTCGACCAAATTGCTTTCGAGCATCACGCCCAGAACCGACTTGGAGCCCTGGCGCACCTGATCCGCCACGGCTGTGAGCACCTCGCTTTGGCGCCGGTAGTCCTTGTTGGAGTTGCCATGGCTGCAATCGACCATCACCCGATCAGGCAACGCCGCTGCCTTGAGTTCAGCGGCGAAAGAGGCAATCGCTTCAGCGTGGAAGTTGGTCTGGCCGCCACCACCGCGCAACACCAGATGACCATCGGGATTGCCCGTGGTCGACACGATCGAAGCGTGCCCCTGACGGTTGATCCCCAAGAAATGATGCGGCCGAGCGGCGGCCTGCATGGCGTTGATGGCCACGGTCACCCCGCCATCAGTGCCGTTCTTGAAACCAATGGGCATGGACAACCCCGAGGCCATCTCGCGGTGGGTTTGGCTTTCGGTGGTGCGGGCACCAATGGCCGTCCAGCTCACCAAATCAGCGATGTATTGAGGAACGATTGGATCCAGCAATTCCGTGGCCGCCGGCAGGCCCCGCTCAGCCAGTTGCAGCAGCAGCGAACGGGCCCGGCGCAAGCCGCTGTTGATGTCGTAGCTGCCATCGAGATGGGGGTCATTAATCAGACCCTTCCAGCCCACCGTGGTGCGGGGCTTCTCGAAGTACACCCGCATCACGATCTCAAGGCTGTCCTTGAGACGTTCACGGATCAGGGCCAGCGCGCCGGCGTATTCCTCTGCGGCGGCCACATCGTGAACCGAGCAAGGGCCGACGATCACCAGCAACCGCGGATCCTCGCCGCGGAGAATGCGTTGGATCCGCTGACGGGTCTGGCGCACCGTTTCACTGGCCCGATCCGACAACGGCAGATCACTGTGCAGGATGGCCGGGGCCACCAACGGGCGGGTCTCCACCACATGCAGATCGGAGGTGGGGAGCATCGGGCAAGACCTAGGCATCGCTCAGCCTAAGATCCGCCGCCATCCCGGCAAATCAGACAATGGTTTGCTGAGTTTGTCGCTGACGCCGTACCGATGAGCCTTACCCCTGACGCGTTCCTGCCGGCTTACCGCGCTGCCGCCGCTGAGCGAGAAGGCCTTGGTGTGCCCCCCTTAGCTCTCGACGCTGAGCAGACCAAAGCCCTCACAGACCTGCTGGAAACACCTTCCACTGGGGAGGAGCAGACGCTGCTGCATCTGCTCAGTGAACGCATTCCACCGGGTGTGGATGAGGCGGCCTACGTCAAAGCCGACTGGCTCAGTGCCGTGGCCGAAGGCCGGCGCAGCAGCCCCTTGGTCGCCCCGCTGGAAGCCACCCGGCTTCTGGCCACGATGATTGGCGGCTACAACGTGGCGGCCCTGATCCGGCTGCTCAGCAACACCGACAACAGCCTGGCCGCCGCCGCAGCCGAAGGCCTGAGCCGCACCCTGCTCGTTTACGACGCCTACAACGACGTCCTCGAGCTGGCTGCTGGCAACAGCTACGCCAAGCAGGTCATCGATAGCTGGGCTGAAGCGGAGTGGTTCACGGCCAAGCCCGAACTGCCCGAGTCCATCACCGTCACGGTGTTCAAGGTGGAGGGAGAAACCAACACCGACGATCTCTCCCCTGCCACCCACGCCACCACGCGTCCTGACATCCCGCTGCATGCCACAGCGATGCTCGAGACCCGCATGCCCGGCGGCTTGGAGCAGCTGGAAGCCCTCAAGGCCAAAGGCCTTCCAGTGGCCTACGTGGGTGATGTGGTGGGCACCGGCAGCTCCCGCAAATCAGCCATTAACTCGGTGCTGTGGCACACCGGCAGCGACATCCCCCATGTGCCCAACAAGCGCAGTGGTGGCGTGATCTTGGGCGGCAAAATCGCTCCCATCTTTTTCACCACAGCAGAAGATTCCGGCGCTCTGCCGATCGAATGCGACGTCACCGGGCTCAACAGCGGTGATGTGATCACGATCCGTCCCCATGCCGGCACGATCGAGCGCGACGGCGAGGTGGTTGCCCGCTTCGATCTCAAGCCCAGCACCATCAGCGATGAGGTGCGCGCAGGCGGCCGCATTCCTCTGATGATTGGTCGCGCCTTGACCGACAAGGTGCGCAGCCAACTGGGTCTACCGGCCTCCGAGCTGTTTATCCGCCCAACGCCTCCCGCCGACAGCGGCAAGGGCTTCACGCTGGCGCAAAAAATGGTGGGCCGCGCCTGCGGACTGCCGGGTGTGCACCCTGGCACCAGCTGCGAGCCGTTGATGACCAGCGTTGGCAGCCAGGACACCACCGGGCCCATGACCCGCGATGAGATGAAGGAGCTGGCCTGCCTTGGCTTCTCCGCTGATCTGGTGATGCAGAGCTTCTGCCACACCGCGGCCTATCCCAAGCCGGTGGACCTCAAAACCCACGCCGAGTTGCCCGACTTCATGAGCAACCGCGGCGGTGTGTCCCTACGCACTGGCGACGGCATCATCCACAGCTGGCTCAACCGCATGCTGCTGCCCGACACCGTCGGCACCGGCGGCGATAGCCACACCCGATTCCCCCTCGGCATCTCCTTCCCCGCAGGCTCCGGTCTGGTGGCCTTTGCCGCAGCCATCGGCGCCATGCCACTCGACATGCCGGAATCGGTGTTGGTGCGCTTCAGCGGAGAACTTCAGCCCGGCGTCACCCTGCGTGATGTGGTGAATGCGATTCCCTATGTGGCGATCGAGAAGGGGCTCTTGACGGTGGAGAAAGCCGGCAAGAAGAACGTCTTCAACGGCCGCATCATGGAGATCGAAGGTTTGCCCGATCTCAAACTGGAGCAGGCCTTCGAGCTCACCGACGCCACGGCCGAGCGCTCCTGCGCCGGCAGCACGATCAAGCTCAGCGTCGACACCGTCAGCGAATACTTGCGCAGCAATGTGGCCCTGCTCAAAAACATGATTGCCCGCGGCTACAGCGATGCCCGCACCCTGGCGCGCCGCATCAAAGCCATGGAGGACTGGCTAGCCAACCCTGAATTGCTGGAAGCCGATGCCAATGCCGACTACGCCGCTGTGATCGACATCGACCTCAACACGATCACCGAGCCGATCGTGGCCTGCCCCAATGACCCCGACAACGTCAAAACCCTCTCCGACGTCGCTGGCGACAAAGTCGATGAGGTGTTCATCGGCTCCTGCATGACCAACATCGGCCATTACCGGGCCGCGGCCACCGTGCTGAAAGGTCAGGGGCAAAACACTGCGCGCCTGTGGGTCTGCCCCCCCACCCGCATGGATGAGGAGACGTTGAAAGCCGAGGGCTACTACGCCACCTTCGAAGCCGCCGGATCACGCATGGAGATGCCGGGTTGCTCGCTCTGTATGGGCAACCAAGCGCGCGTGGAAGACAACACCACCGTGTTCTCCACCAGCACCCGCAACTTCAACAACCGCCTCGGCAATGGCGCCCAGGTCTATCTGGGCAGCGCCGAGTTGGCAGCGGTCTGCGCCCAACTGGGACGCATCCCCAGCCGCGAGGAATACCTGGCGGTCGCCGCAGAGCGGATTGATCCCAACAGCGCTGAGCTCTACCGCTACTTGAACTTCGATCAAGTGCAGGGCTTCGCCGATGAAGGCCGGGTGTTGAGCCAAGCCGAAGAAGAGAAGCTGCTGGCGGAGGCCTAAAGCGTCGGCGACTTGTAGCCGAAGCGTTCGGTGATGAAGCGGTCCCGCTGGGCCACCAGCTCGATGCTGGCCTGGTCGTAGTAGTCCTGCCAGCGGCTGCGTTTGCCGCGGGACGGATTGCTGCGGCCGCCCCCCAGGATCTGGCTGCGCTGCTCATCGCTCACAGCGATCTGCAAGCGCTCCAGCACCATCAACAGGTCCTGTTCCAAGTGCTCGGTGCGGATCACGTGATCGAGGTAATTGGCAGTGGCATCAAAGGCACGCAGGCTTTCCAGATCAGCGATGGAGCGAAAACTGCCGCGGCAGAAGAGATCGAGGTAGCGGTAGGTCAGCAGACCCACCCGATCAGCGCAGGCATGCAAGGCCAAGCGCTCGCCGCTGTCCCAACGGCGGGCGGGCTCATGCAGCCAACGCAACCAGGTGCGAAAAGCCTGCACGTCTTGAACATCGCTGTAGAGCCGCTGCCACTCGGCTGGACGCTGGCGCAGGCTGTGCAGCCAACGCCTGCCGGCATAGATCGGCGCAGCGCGCCAACCCAAACCCCGCACACTGCCGCGCCCGTGGGTGAGGGCTTCCCAGAGCATTCCCTCCTGCTGGCAGCCGTAGGCCCACAGCGAGACGTACCAGGCCCAGGGATTGCGGACGGAACCGAGAAACACCGGCCTGCGATCGAACTCAGCCTGGCTGGGTTTGTTGTGCTTACCCCGCTGCTCCCCGGGAACGACCAAGGCCAAAAGCTTGCCGATGTGGGTGCAGGCCGTCTTGGGCAGCTCCACATAGATCAGGCGATCGGCGATGAACATCCGCAGCCAGACCATCGGCGCAGCAGCCTACCGATCGCAGGGATGATGGGAACACCACAGCCTTCCGCGCCTGAAACAGGAAACGCTGCTGTTTGAACCAGCCCAACCGGCGGCTGGTGCCCTACGCGCTGTGCTGGCCTTCCCCAGCACCTACTCGGTGGGCATCACCAGCCTGGGGTACCAGGTGGTTTGGGCCAGCCTGGCCGGCCGCAGTGATCTCGATGTGCGGCGCCTGTTCACCGATCAAGGCGACCCACCCCATCGCCACTGCGATCTATTTGGCCTGTCCCTGAGCTGGGAGCTGGATGGCCCGGTGCTGCTCGATCTGCTGGAGCAGCAGCGCATCCCGCTGTGGAGCACAGAACGCGGGGATAACGATCCGATCGTGTTTGGCGGTGGGCCGGTGCTGACCGCCAACCCTGAACCCTTGGCCCCCTTCTTTGATGTGGTGCTGCTCGGTGACGGCGAATTGCTGTTGCCAGCCTTCATCGACGCCCTGCAAGAGGTGCGCGGGGCACCGCGGCAACAACAGCTCAAGCGACTCGCCCAGGTGGAGGGGATCTATGTCCCCGGGCTCTATGCCCCTCGCTACGACGCCAGCGGCCAGCTCCAGGCCATTGAACCGATCGATAGCGCTGTGCCGGCACGAATCAGCAAGCAGACCTGGCGCGGCAACACCCTCAGCCACTCCACGGTGATCACCCCAGAGGCCGCCTGGCCTTCAATTCACATGGTGGAAGTGGTGCGCAGCTGCCCGGAGCTCTGCCGCTTCTGCCTGGCCAGCTACCTGACCCTCCCGTTTCGCACCCCCTCCCTCGATGACGGCCTGATTCCTGCGGTGGAGAAGGGGCTTGGCGCCACCAAGCGTCTGGGGTTGCTCGGGGCATCGGTGACCCAGCACCCGCAGTTCAATGAGCTACTGCAGTGGCTGAGTCAGCCGCAATTCGACGACACACGCATCAGCGTGAGCTCAGTGCGCGCCGCCACGGTGACGCCGCACTTGGCCGCCAGCTTGGCGAGCCGCGGCAGCAAATCAATCACCATCGCCATCGAGAGCGGCAGCGAACGGCTGCGCCAGGTGGTGAACAAAAAGCTCAGCGAAAGCGAGATTTACGCCGCGGCCCGCTACGCCAAAGAAGGGGGGCTCAGTGCCCTGAAGCTCTATGGCATGGCTGGCTTACCGAGCGAAAACGACGACGACATCGAAGCCACAGCATCGCTGCTGCTAGCACTGAAAAAAGCCACCCCTGGACTGCGGCTCAGCCTGGGGGTGAGCAGCTTTGTGCCCAAAGCCCACACCCCGTTCCAATGGCAGGGGGTGCGGCCTGAAGCCGAAAAGCGCCTCAAGCTGCTGGCCAAACGGCTCAAACCCAAGGGCATCGATCTGCGCCCGGAGAGCTATGGCTGGAGCGTGATCCAAGCGTTGCTCTCCCGCAGCGACCGGCGCCTGGCACCTGTGATTGCAGCCGTGCGCGGCAAGAGCGACAGCCAAGGCAGCTGGAAGCGGGCCTACAAAGAGCTCAAAGGCGATCTACCGCCTTGGGACGACGTGGTTCACAGCTGCTGGAATAGCGATCGGGTGCTGCCCTGGGAGCACCTGGAGGGCCCACTGCCGAAATCAACCTTGGCTAAACATCAGGCCGAAGCCCTGACGGACGGGGCCAAGCCGCTGTCCGCAGCCCTGCCAACAGAATCCAGCCCACCACATTGATCTGACCGGAATACAGGGGCAGATCCGTGGCATGGAGCAATGCCAAGATCACAAACGCTGTCCACCAGCCCCGCTCAAACGGATCAGCGCCAAACATGCCGCGCTGCAGTGTGCGCACAAGCAACCACACCACCAAGCCAACAATCATCAGAGCTGCCGGCAAGCCAAAGCTGATGGCCAACTCCAACGGCAGGTTGTGGGGATGGCCATGCCAGACGCCGGCCCGCTCTGGATACACCAGGCTGAACGCCGCTGCACCCCAACCCAGCCAAGGGCGATCGGCCACCAGGCTGACGGCCACCGACCATTGGCCAAGGCGGGTGGAGGCCAAGGGCCGTTCGCTGAAGGCCAGATCACTCAGCCGGCCCCAAATCGCCTCCGGCACGATGGCCCGCGCCGGCAACTGCAGCAGCTCCGGGATCCCAGGCAACACCGCCAACAACACCGGCAGCAGCAACAGCAACAGCACCGGCAACAACCAAATCCAGCGGGCTGGACCCAACACCAACGGCACTGCCACAACGGCAGCACCCCAGGCATTGCGTGAATCGGTGAGATAGAGGGCCGCCAGCTGCGAGATCACCAGCAGCAGCACCGTGGGCTGCTTCCAGCTCCAGCGGCCCCACCACTGCCGCCCGATGCTGACGGCCACCGCCAAGAGCAATGGCCAGCTAAAAGCCAACCAGGCCGCGGCCACATTGGCGTAATCAAACAGGCCCGAGAGCCGACCTGCCGGCAGACCACCGGGGTCCATATGCCAAATCACCAAACGATTGAGCACCTCCCAGGGACCGCTCCAACCGAGCAACAACTGACCCAAACCGGTGACCACCACCGGCACGGTGCCAGCCACGAGCACTTGGGTGATGCGGCGCCGGGCTGCCGGGGTCATCAGATAGGGCTGAAAACCCCAGAAACCCCAGAAAAAAGGCAGCCAATTCACCAAACCCGGCCAGGCCAGCCAGCCGCTGCGGGCAAAAGGAGCTGCGCAGGTCATCAGGACCGCCACCGCCACCAACCAGAGGTTGACCCGATCACGCCACCAGCGCGGGCGGTGATGGCGGGTGCCCTCCAGCAGGGCCCAAAACAAGGGGATCACGGCCAGCAACAAACTGCTGGCCAGCAAGAAGAGGCCGAGCTGAAACGCCAGCCAACCCGAGCGAGTGGCCACCGACGGGCGGTGCTGCTGTAGGCGCTCGATCAACGGCAAAGGTTTGAGTTACTCAATCAAAAACAGCGGTGCGGCCGCGATAGACCATCACCTGATGGTGCAGATGCTGACGCAGGGCCCGCGCCAAGGCGAGGCGTTCCATATCGCGCCCTTTACGAATCAGATCATGGACCTCATCGCGGTGACTCACATGCACCGTGGCCTGTTCGATGATCGGGCCGGCATCGAGCTCTTCGGTGACGTAATGCGCTGTGGCGCCAATCAACTTGACCCCTCGCTCCCAAGCGCGGTGGTAGGGCTGAGCCCCGGTGAAGGCCGGCAAAAAGGAATGGTGGATGTTGATCACCGGGCCAAAGCGACGCAGGAAATCGCCACTGAGCACCTGCATGTATTTGGCCAAAACCGCCAGATCAATCCCCTCCTCGTCCAAAAGCTCGAGCTGCCGCTGCTCAGCCTGTTGCTTGCTGGCTGCACTCACCGGCACCAACTCAAAGCGGGCCCCAAAGTCTTCGGCGATGGCACGCAGATCGGGGTGATTGCTAATCACCAGCGGCACCTGCATCGGTAACTCCCCAGCGCGGGTGCGCCAGAGCAGATCCAGTAGGCAGTGGTCCTGCTTGCTGACAAACAGCGCCACCCGGCGCTGCTGATCGGAAAAGTGCAGTTGCCCCTCCCCGCCCAACCGGGCTGAGAGGGCTTGCACCGCCTCAGGCAGGCTGGAGCGCGGCAAGCCAAAGCCTTCGAGGTCCCACTCCAAACGGCTGAGAAACAAACCCGCACCGCCGTCAGTGTGGTGATCGGCATGGCGAATGTTGCCGCCATTGGCGGACACCCAACCCGACAACTCACTGACCAAACCAGGGCGATCAGGGCAGATCAACTGCAGGATTGCCGTTGGGGCAACCATGGCGAAGGAATGGCACGGGACCCCGTTTTAACGCCAGCCTCAGAGACCTGCTTGCCCTGCCTGCAAGCAAGCCCGCCGCGTCAGTGCCATCGAAGTGAGCGTTGGGCTCTGCCAACCCGATGACGGCCAACTGGCCCCATCGGTGACCAGCAAATTGGAGCAACCACGCCAACGGTTCCAACCATCCAACAGGGATGTGGCGGGGTCAGACCCCATCGGCACGCCGCCCAGTTCATGGATGTAGTAGCCGGGTGGCCCTGGCCGCTGGGAGCCCGCCGCACTGGTGCGCACCCATGGCTCCACCAAGGGCAGATGCAACAGCTCTTCAATCGGCCGCACCATGCCATCGGCTGCAGCCACCACCGTGTGGATGCGCTGGAGCATTTGCTCGAGCAACTGCTGTTCGGGCTGACGCCAACCCATGGCGATATGCGGCACGGGCAACCCCCAAGCATCACGGGCCTGGGGGTCGAGAACAACGCGATTACGCCCATCGGCCTGCACCTCGCCGTGGCCGATCAAAAAGCCCAAGGCGGTGTCGGGCTGACGCTGCAACACAGGTGGTGGATCGAACCGTTGCACGGCGCACCAGAGCCCATAGCCCTCACCGGTGTTGGGAATAAAGCAACTTTCTGCCCCCGATAAACCCGTGCCCGCTGGAGCAGGGGGTTGAGCCGGCAGCGCAAAGAATCGCGCCACCGAGACGTGATCCATCAAACCCAGCCCCAACAGCCCTTGGGGATCGATCAAACCGCCGGATTGATGGTCGTCGCGGGAGAGCAACAGCAACCGAATGGTTTCAATCGTCGAAGCGCAGAGCACCACCAAGCGAGCTGAAGCCCGCTCGATGGCTCCAGTGGCGGCATCAATGAACAGCACCCCTTCGGCTTGATCTTGCGCGGGATTGAGCAGCAGTTGCGACACCAAAGCGCCACTGCGCAACGTCACCCGGCCAGTGGCCAGGGCTGCTTGCAGCGCCCCCCCTTGGGCTGAAAAACGGGGCCACGGACCATCACGACTGGGCCGATGCCGGGCAAAGCCGCGGGAAGCGATGAAGGGAAGATCCAGAGCAGCGCAGGCCTTGCCGAGGTGAACCTCACCCGGCGTGAACGCAGCCGCTGGCTGGTAATCGCCATCGGGCAGCAGCTCCAGCCCATCGCGGTGGCCCCAAACACCGAGCTGCTGTTCCAGGGCGCTGTAGTGAGGGGCCAGATCCTCATGGCCTACAGGCCAACCCTGGGCAAACTCCCGCTCGGAGAGGCGCAGGGTGATGCCGCCCCAGCTGAGGCTCTTGCCCCCCACCTGGCGGCCCCGTGTCCACAGGAAGGGCTGCTCAGCAGGGGTTGTGTAGGGATTCAGCTGCTCATCGATGTAGAGATCCGGGTTGTTTTTCCAGTAGCCCGGGTGCTGGCTTTGCAGGCGATGGCGGCCAGCCAGCAAATGCTGGAAGCGGCGAGCGATGTTGCGTGGTTCTGAGCCGAGCGCCTGCTGCGCCGATAACTCCGGCCCGGCCTCAAGCACCAACACCTGCAAACCCTGCTCCGCCAAGGTCTGAGCGGCCACAGCACCTGTGGCACCGCTACCCACCACCAAAGCGTCGTAGGTGAGGGTTGGATCAAAGCGGCGTGCCACGCCTCGGTCGCTGTTACACCTGATGCTGCCGCAAGCCAGATCGGCAGAGGCGGCTCCTACACTCCGCCTGATTCAGATCCCCTGCAATGGCCTCCGCCTTGGCTTCTCTGCTGCGTCGACTCGCCGCCGTGGCACTGGTTCTTCTGCTTTGTGTTGGCTTCATCTCTCCAGCTGAGGCCAAGGGCAAAGCGGCCAAGACCATCAGCCCTGAAGACATGGCGGTGATCCGCCGTCAGGCTGAAGAGTTCATGGAAGCCAAGGATCGCCTGCCCGAACTGGCCACCTTGGTGAACGAGAGGGATTGGGTCTTCACCCGCAACCTGATTCGCGGCCCCATGCAGCCCCTCGGCCGCGAAATGCTCTACATCAACCAGCGCCTGCTGCCCCAGGACCGCAAGGAAGCTGACAAGCGCGCAGCTGAGCTCAAAACCGCTCTGGCTGAGCTCGATGAAGCGGCCCGCCTGCAGGACGGCTCACGCCTGACCAAGGAATACAGCCGGGTGGCGAGCGGCTTTGGTGCCTACACCGAGATGATCCCCGCTGAAGCCCTGAGCTGAGCGCCCAAGCCCGAATTGCCGTCATTGGCGGTGGCTTCGTTGGCCACTGCTGCGCTTGGTTGCTGCAACAGCAGGGCCACCAGGTCCAGCTGATTGCTCCAGCCACGGCTCCCCCAGGCAGTGCCGCAGCCCTCGGGCTGTTGATGGCAGAGGTGTATCAACGCCGCAGCGGCCGCGGCTGGCGCATGCGGCGCCGATCGATGCAGTTGCTGCAGTACTGGCAGGAGCAACTCCAGCTACCAATCCAGCGTGGCTTGCTGCTGCTGGCATCCGAGCCCCAGGAATGGGACCGCCAGCAACGGATGGTGCAGCAGAGCCAATGCTTGGAACTGCTGAGCCCTGCCGATCTCAACAAGCGGGTCAACCAAGCAGCCCTCCCCGACCTACCGAATGGGGTGCTCGGTGGGGTTTGGTCGGGCGGTGACGGGCAGCTCGATCCAATGCAATGGATCCAGCAGCTGCAGCTCTCCGGTGCTGAACAAGGCCTTGAGTGCTTGCAGGCCAGCGTTACAGGCATCGATGGCAAGGGCCGTGGGCCCTGGCATCTCAGGCTCAGCAATGGCTCAGAACTCAGCTGTGACTGGCTCGTGATCGCTGCAGGGCTGGGCAGCAGCGAGTTACTGGAATCACTAGGCCACTCCCTACCCATGGAGCCGGTGTTGGGGCAGGCCTTGGAGCTGCAACTAGGCAGCGAACCACCGGCATGGAACGGTTGCCTGATTTGGAAAGGCATCAACCTGGTGCCGCGGCCCAACCGGCGGCTCTGGCTGGGGGCCACCGTGGAGCCTGGGGCCGAGGCGTCGGCTCCAGCACTGGCTGAACTGCAGAACCTGAAGGGCACAGCTCCAACCTGGCTGCAACAGGCCCAAGTGCTGCGCCAATGGCAGGGCCTGCGGGCACGCCCCAGCGGCCAACCGGCACCGGTGCTGGAGCAACCACAACCCCGTCTGCTGGTGGTGAGCGGTCATTACCGCAACGGCATCCTGTTGGCTCCGGCCAGCGCTGAATGGGCAGCAGAACAAATTGCCGAGGGTTAATTCAATGGTTGCGAGCGCTTAAAGCGCGCTTTCTAAACCTTGCGTTGGTCATCATTCATCGCTTCATGGCCCGCAGATTTCTTGCGCTGGCAACAGCCGGCGGCCTCACCGCTCTCAGCCTCACGGGGTGCTCCTTATTCACCGGAAGTAGCGGTGGCGGCAAGCTCACCGGAGCCGGCGCCTCCTTCCCCGCTGCGATCTACAACCGCTGGTTCCAACAATTGGCTCAGAAGCCAGAAGGCGTCAAGGTGGCCTACCAGTCCGTGGGATCAGGCGCCGGAGTGCGTCAGTTCATTGGCGAAACGGTGGACTTCGGTGCCAGTGACGTGCCGATGAAGCCCGAACAAATTGCGCAAGTGAAGCGGGGCGTGGTGCAACTGCCCATGACGGCTGGCGCCATTGCCGTGGCTTACAACAAGCCAGGCTGTGATTTGAAACTCGATCAACAACAGCTGGCCGATGTCTTCCTCGGAAAAATCACCAATTGGAAAGATCTGGGTTGCGGCGACCAGAAGTTGACCGTTGTTCATCGCTCCGATGGCTCAGGTACCACCGCCAACTTCACAGCCCACTTGGCCGCGATCAGTCCTGCCTGGGCCAATGGTCCAAGCAAAGGCAAAACGATCAACTGGCCAACCGGTGTTGGCGCCAAAGGCAATGAAGGTGTCGCCGCACAGTTAGGCCAACTGGAAGGCGGCATTGGCTACGTGGAAGTGGCTTACGTCAAAGGAGCACTCCAAGCAGCCGCCCTCACCAATGCCTCCGGCGAGGTCGTGAAGCCCACGGCAGAAAGTGAAAGTGAGGCACTTGCCTCCATTGATCTGGGCCCTGACCTCACAGGCAGCAATCCCAACCCTGCCAAGGGCTATCCAATCGTCACATTCACCTGGATCCTTCTCTACAAAGAAGGAAACGGCGACAAGCTCAAACCTCTGCAGACAGCGTTTGAATACACGCTCTCCCCTGAGGCTCAGCAACAGGCACCAGAGATTGGCTACGTGACCTTGCCGGAGGAAGTGGTGACCAAGGCCAAAGAGGCCCTTCAGACCATCCAATAGGCCGATTCGGCACAACAAAAAAAAGCCCCCCTGTCTGGGGGGCTTTCTTAATGGAACGGTGAGATCTATTTGGTCTCGGTGAATTCAGCGTCGATGACGTCATCACCTGCTGCGCTGCTATCGGCACTCGCGCCGTTGCTGCCACCGGCGGCGGCCGCAGCACCATCAGCACCCTGTTGATACACAGCAGCACCAGCGGCATACAGCGCCTGCTGCAGCTCTTCCTGGACGCTCTTCATGGTGTCGAAGTCGTCTTTTTCGATCGCCTCCTTGAGCTGGGTGGCGAAACCTTCCACCTTGCTCTTGTCATCAGCCGACACCTTGTCGCCAAGGTCGCTGAGCTGTTTTTCAGCTTGGTAGACGAGGGTCTCGGACTGGTTCTTGAGGTCGATGCGCTCACGCTTCTCCTTATCGACCGAGGCATTGACTTCAGCGTCCTTGACCATCTTCTCCACCTCGTTGTCGCTGAGGGTGGAGGCACCGGTGATGGAGATGGTCTGCTCCTTGCCGCTGCCCTTGTCCTTGGCGGTCACGCTGAGGATGCCGTTGGCGTCGATGTCAAAAGTCACCTCGATCTGGGGCACGCCACGGGGAGCGGGGGGGATGCCATCCAGGCGGAAGGTGCCGAGGCTCTTGTTGTCAGAGGCCATCTCGCGCTCACCCTGGAGCACGTGAATTTCGACGTTGGTCTGGCCATCCACGGCTGTGGAGTAGGTCTCGGTCTTCTTGGTGGGAACCGTTGTGTTGCGGTTGATCATCTTGGTCATCACACCGCCGAGGGTTTCCACACCCAATGACAGCGGGGTGACATCCAACAGCAGGATGTCCTTGACCTCACCAGCCAGCACACCGCCCTGGATGGCGGCGCCAACGGCCACCACCTCATCGGGGTTCACGGTTTGGTTGGGATCTTTGCCGGTGACGCGCTTGACCAGCTCCTGAACGGAGGGGATCCGAGTCGAACCACCCACCATCACGATCTCGTCGAGCTCGCTGGAGGCGAGCTTGGCGTCTTTGAGAGCCTGCTCAACAGGCACCTTGCAGCGGTCGATGAGCTTGGCAGCAAGCTCCTCGAACTTGGCCCGGGTCAAGTTCAGATCCAGGTGCTTGGGACCCTCAGGAGTGGCCGTGATGAACGGCAGGTTGATCTCGCTTTGGGTGGCGCTGGAGAGCTCGATCTTGGCTTTTTCAGCCGCCTCGGTCAGTCGCTGCAGGGCTTGCTTGTCCTGGCGCAGGTCGATGCCTTCGTTGGACTTGAAGGTGTCCGCCAGGTGATCAACGATCACCTTGTCGAAGTCATCCCCGCCGAGGTGGGTGTCACCAGAGGTGGAGAGCACCTCAAACACACCATCACCAACCTCCAGCACCGAGACGTCGAAGGTGCCGCCGCCGAGGTCGAACACCAAGATGCGCTCGTTGCTCTTTTTATCGAGGCCGTAAGCCAGAGCCGCTGCCGTGGGCTCATTGATGATGCGCAGCACCTCAAGACCAGCGATCTTGCCGGCGTCCTTGGTGGCCTGACGCTGGGAGTCGTTGAAGTAGGCGGGAACGGTGATCACCGCCTGGGTCACGGTTTCGCCGAGGTATTTGCCGGCGTCTTCCGCCAGCTTGCGCAACACCTGAGCTGATACCTCTTCCGGTGCGAACTGCTTATCGAGAACCGGGCACTTGACCTTCACATTGGAGCCGGCCTTTTCAACGCCGTAGCTCACCTCTTTCGATTCCTCGTTGACCTCATCAACCCGGCGACCAATGAAGCGCTTGACGGAATAAAAGGTGTTGTCGGGATTCATGACCGCCTGGCGCTTGGCGATCTGCCCCACCAGCTGGTCCTGGTTCTTGGTGTAAGCCACCACCGAGGGGGTGGTGCGGAACCCTTCCGCATTGGCGATCACGGTGGGCTTGCCGCCCTCCATCACCGATACGCAGCTGTTGGTGGTACCCAGATCAATGCCGACGACCTTGCCCATACGAACTCCTCGTTAGACCTCTCAAACTTGTTGCATCTTCGTCAGCAGTTCCCCCTCCCGACGAGGTGTGGTTCCCGAACAACGGCCGCCCATGAACTCCACAGCTGCAGCCCCAATCAACGCCTCCACTGAGCTGCTGGGGGTGATTGGCCAACCCATCCACCACTCCCTCTCACCGGTGATGCACAACGCAGCCATCGCTGAGCTGGGGCTGAACTGGCGTTATCTCGCCTTTGCTGTGGCGCCCGATCGGCTACAGCAAGCCATCGAGGGCCTGGCCGCCATGGGCTGCCGCGGCCTCAGCGTCACCATCCCGCACAAAGAGACGGTGCAGCCGCTGCTGAGCAGCGTGGATGCGGTGGCACGCGAGCTCGGAGCTGTGAACTGCCTAATCCCCGATGGCCAAGGCGGCTGGCGGGGCACCAACACCGACTGGAGTGGCTTCCTCACCCCCTTGAGCGGGCGCTTGCAGGAGGGCGGCCAGGCCCTGATTCTGGGCAGCGGCGGCGTGGTGCGGGCCGTGCTGCGCAGCTGCTGCGAGCTCGGTATTGAGCAGGTGGTGTTGCGCGGGCGCAACCGCAGCAAGTTGGAAGCCCTGGCGGAAGACGTCAGGAACTGGGCACCGCCTTTGCTGCTCAGCAGCGGCGATGAACCCCTCGAACCGCTCCTGGAACGCAGCAACTTGGTGGTGAATGGAACACCGCTGGGCATGGCCGAGATGCGCGATCAAACGCCCCTCAGCGCTCAGCAACTCTCCCTGCTGCCGGCCTCTGCCGTCGTCTACGACGTGGTCTACACACCCCGGCCAACGCTGCTGTTGAAGCTGGCCGCCCAGCGAGGCCTCAGCGTCTTCGATGGGCTCGAGATGCTGGTGCAACAAGGTGCTGCCGCCCTCAAGCTCTGGACTGGGCTGGAGCAGGTCCCCGTGGATGCGATGCGCCGAGCAGCCGCCCTAGCCTTGGAACCTGGCGCGGCAGACCATGGCTGAGATTCCCCTTTGGCAACGGCTCCTGGGCTTGCTCGCCTACCTATTGCCCTGGTCAGACGCCCTCAGCTTTGGGCGTGAGCTCTACAACCTCTTTCCCTGGATCTCGTACCTGGCCCTACCGGCCACACCGGTGTTGCTGCTGGAGCGCTCGATCCCCTTTGGAGGTTTTCTGCTCTTCCTGGTGCTGTTCCTGGTGGTGGTGCGCAACCCAAACGTGCCCTACTACCTGCGCTTCAACGTGCTGCAAGCGATCTTGCTGGACATCCTCTTGGTGGTGCTGGCCTTGGCCTTCAACGTCTTGCTCAGCCCCTTGGGCAACAGCCTGATGATCCGCACCCTCAACAACACCGTCTTCATTGGTGCCCTGGTGTTGGTGCTCTATGCCTCCATCCAGTGCATCCGCGGCAAAGAAGCTGATCTGCCCACCCTCTCGGACGCGGTGCGAATGCAGCTCTAAGGCCAAGGGGTAGGGTGATCAGTTCGACGCACCGTCGAAGTCCGCCTCCGGACCGTTGGTCCGGGTTCACCCCACAGGCAGCATGAGCGCGAAGCCCAATTACGAAACCATGTACATCCTCCGGCCGGATATCGCCGAGGAGGAAGTTGAGTCCCACGCCAACAAGTACCGCGACCTGGTGGTCGAAGCCGGTGGTGAGGTGATCGACAGCCAAATGCGTGGCAAGCGCCGCCTGGCTTACAACATCGGTAAGCACCGCGAAGGCATCTATATCCAGCTGAACTACAGCGGTGATGGCAAGCAGGTGGGCCCGCTGGAGAAGGCGATGCGCCTCAGCGAAGACGTGATCCGTTATCTGACCGTCAAGTACGAAGGTCAGCACAGCTCCCTGGGCCGCAGCACCGCCCCAGCCAACCCGATGGCGAGCAACACCCCTCGCACCGAAGGCCAGGAGCAAGCCAAAACCGAGCCTCAAACCGCCCCAGCCTGATCTGGAGCGCTGACGCCCAGCAGACCGTCACGGCTTGCTGGGCTCGTTTGTGACCGATAGGGTCCAGCCAGAAGGCTTGGGCCCCATGCAGGCGGAGTGGACAGCAGATCGGGAACCCCTGCCCCACTGGCTTGAAGAGCTAGAGGATCAAGCCAGCGCCGCGCGCCTGGAACTGGAGAGGGATCAGGCCGCTTCCAAGCTCGAGGAGCTGGAAAGCCTGCTGGAAAACCTCCCCGACATTTTTGAACGCAAATTCTCGCAGCGCCTCGCCCCAGTGCTGGAGCGCCAGAAGTTGCTGATTGAGGAAAACGAGCACCTGCGCTCTCAAGTGGAGCGCTTGATGCCCCAGCCGGGCGAAGTGCGTCTCAAATTTCCGCAAGCCAACAGCAACGACACGCCTCCCCAAGCCAATGAGGAGAGCCTGCCGCCGCTGCTGCAGCTCATCCGTGGTGGCCGCGCCGACGCTTGGCCGCGGCCCACAGCCGCGTGGGAAGACCCCAGACGTAAATGAACCCAGAGGCGGCGCGATGATCGAATTGATCTTCGGCGCCGTAGGTCGCCATATCCGGCTCATAGAGGCTGTCGCTGCTGGAGCGACCCACCACGGTGGCGGAACCACGGTGCAGCTTGATCCGCACGCTGCCATTCACGGTGAGTTGGGTGCGCTCAATGAACCCATCCAGCGCATCTTTCAACGGCCCGAACCAGAGGCCCTGATAGACGAGATCAGCCCACTGCATCTCGAGCTGGCGCTTGGTGCGCAGCACATCAGCAGCGAGGGTCAAACTCTCCAATTCCTGGTGGGCCTGAATGAGCAGCAACAGGCCGGGGGTTTCGTAGATCTCGCGGCTCTTGATGCCCACCACCCGGTTTTCGATCATGTCGAGGCGGCCAAAGCCATGGCTCCCGGCCAGGCGATTGGCTTCGCGGATCAAGCTGACCGGGTCCAAGCGCTGGCCATTGATGCTCACCGGTAGGCCGGCTTCAAAACCAATGCTGACCAGCTCAGGCTGCGCCGGGGCCGCCTCGGTGGAGCAGGTCATCGCGAACACCTCTTCTGGGGGCTCCACATCGGGATCCTCCAGGGGACCCGCCTCAATCGAGCGACCCAGCAGGTTCAGGTCGATTGAATAGGGGGAGCGCTTGCTCACTGGCGAGGGCAGGCCATAACGCTCGCCGTAGGCGATGGTCTCCTCGCGGCTCATGCCCCACTCACGGGCCGGGGTCAGCACCTTGAGATCAGGCGCCAGGGCACCAATGGCCACATCAAAGCGCACCTGATCGTTGCCTTTGCCGGTGCAGCCATGGGCCACGGCATCGGCCCCCACCTCACGGGCAATCTCCACCAAGCGACGCGCAATCAGCGGCCGCGCCAAGGCGGTGCTGAGGGGATAACGGCCTTCGTAGAGGGCGTTGGCCCGGATGGCTGGAAACGCAAATTCGGTGATGAACGGTTCAATCAGATCACCCACCAACGACTGGCTGGCTCCGGCATCCAGTGCCTTCTGGCGAATCGGTTCGAGCTCATCACCTTGACCCAGGTCGGCAGCAAAGGTGATCACCTCCTCCACGCCCCACTCGTGTTTGAGGTAAGGAATGCAGACGCTGGTGTCCACTCCGCCGGAGTAAGCCAGCACCACCTTGTTTGCCCGCGCCATGAATCCGGTCGTCACTTAATCCACAGGATTGTCCGATGCCGAGCGCCAGGCAATCCAAACGCCCATCGCCAGCGGCGGCAGAAACACCAAACTCAGCAGCAATGGCAGCCCCGGGGAAGGCAGCTCGAGATGGGCACCACCCCAACGCAGCAGGGCTGCACCGGCCAGGGCACCGCCCCATGCCAATAACAGTTGCATGGCTTTGGTGTTCATCGGTTAAGTTGATGGATTGTCAATCACGGGGCGAGACGTCAGCTGATGAGCACGATGAGCACCCTCGATAGTTTCAACCCTTCGCTCACCCGTTACGACCGCAACGACCCTGCACCGGTGCTGCCGCTGCGGGAAGAGCCCGATCTGCTCAGCTGGCTGGAAACCAGCGGTCGCCTGGTGGCCGATGAGGAGGACGCCGCCAACGACCAGGCCACTGTGGAAGAGGAGGAGCTCTCCGCGCTGATGGGCGACAAGGAGGACTACTCCAAGGACGACGAGAGCCAGGAAGAGAACTGGGAAGACTGATTTGGGCAGCCGCGGCGCGGCTGATCTAGGTTCCCGGCGCCCGGTTCCAACCCTTTGACAGCTCAGCAGGCCCAACGCTTTCCAGGTACTGGCTTGCAATGGAGCCTGGGCCTGATTGCCCTGATCCTGGCGGCCTGCTTGATCAGTGATGGCCTCAGTGGAGGACCGCAACTGAGCTTGCCCCTGCTGCTGGCTGGCGCCCTCAGCTGGCTGGTGTGCTGGATCGGCGTTCCGCGCCTGCGCGCCTTGAAAATGGGGCAGGTGATCCGCCAAGAGGGTCCCCAATCGCACCAGAGCAAGTCCGGCACGCCCACCATGGGCGGCCTGCTGCTGGTGCCGTGTGGCGTTGTGGTGGGCAGCCTGGTCAGCCCAGGCGACCCAAGGCTGCTGCCCATCGGACTGGTGACCCTGGCCTTCATGGTGATCGGAGGCATCGATGACTGGCGCAGCCTGACCAAACGCCACAACACCGGCCTGACGCCCAAAGGCAAGCTGCTGCTGCAGGCCCTGGCGGCGGGATTGTTTTTGCTGTGGGCCGGCCTGCATGGAGCGATCCCAACGGCCATTGCACTGCCCTGGGGCTGGCTGTTGCCCATCGGACTGCTGATCTGGCCCCTGGGCCTCTTTGTGTTTCTGGCGGAAAGCAACGCCACCAACCTCACCGATGGCCTCGATGGCTTGGCTGCCGGTGTGGGCGCGATCGTGCTGGTGGGGCTCTCGCTGCAGCTGATGCTGCGGGGCAATGGTGGTGATCCCGCCCTGGCTGGCTATGGCGCTGCCCTGGCTGGAGCCTGGCTGGGCTTTCTGCTCCACAACCGCCATCCCGCCCGCGTGTTCATGGGGGATACCGGATCGTTAGCCATGGGGGCCGCGCTCAGCGCCATTGCCCTGTTGAGCAACAGCCTTTGGCCCCTACTGCTGATGGGCGGCCTGCTGCTGGCCGAATCACTGTCGGTGATCCTGCAGGTGTGGGTGTTTAAAGCCACCAAAGGGGCGGATGGCCAGGGCAAACGCCTGCTGCGCATGGCGCCGTTGCACCACCACTTCGAATTGGGCGGCTGGAGTGAACGACGCGTTGTGGTGAGCTTCTGGGGCATCAGCTTGCTGCTGGTCGCGCTCGGGCTCGTCCTCGTTCCCTGAAAACGCGGGCAGAATTAAGACAACTGCCCCCTGCTGCCGTGCCCTACTTCACCTGGAAGGAACAAGGGCTCACAGCGGAATGCGCCAGCCTCGATGCCATGGCCTCCCGCTTTGAGGAAGCATCGCAATTGATGCGGCGCATGGCCAGCGAGGGCTTCCGCGTTGAGCGCATTGAAGGCATGCAACGCATCACCCACGACGATGAAGCCCTGTTTGATGCCTATGGCTTCATCAGCGAAGAATCACCAGAACAACAACTTGACCTGGTCTTGGAGGACAGCAGCCCAACGGCCTAACGGCGCACGTAGCCAACGATCCAAATCACCATGAACACCAGGCCCGAAAGGCCCAGGTAAAGCAGCACGCCATTCTGTAACCCAGCCAGATTGAGATCAAACGGCATGGGGCCGGGATCACCGACAGTGGCGTAAGCAAAAAGCGGCATGGGGGCCTCGATCCGCACGACGGTCTAGCAGCCCCACACCCTTTCACCAGCCCATCGCTTCATGACCAGCACCCATCTGCCCGCCACCCTGCTGTTGCTTGGCAGCGGCGAACTCGGCAAAGAAGTGGCTATCGCCGCCCAGCGACTGGGCTGCCGCGTGGTGGCGGTCGACCGCTACGCCAACGCTCCGGCGATGCAGGTGGCCGACACCGCCGTGGTGATTCCGATGACCGACGCCGAAGCGCTCAAACAGGTGATCCGCGAACACCAACCCGCCCTGGTGATCCCTGAAATTGAGGCCCTCGCCGTTGATGCCCTCGCCGAACTCGAAGCCGAGGGCATCACCGTGATCCCCACCGCCAGGGCCACAGCGATCACGATGAACCGCGATCGCATCCGCGATCTCGCCGCCGGTGAGCTGGGCTTACGCACAGCCCGCTTTGGCTATGCGAGCTCGGCTGAAGAACTCAGCAGCGCCGCTGAGCCGCTGGGCTGGCCGGTGGTGGTCAAGCCCGTAATGAGCTCCTCCGGCAAAGGCCAAAGCGTGGCCACCAACCCCGAGGAACTGCAACAGGCCTGGACCGCTGCCACCCAAGGCGCCCGCGGCAGCGCCAGCCTGGTGATCGTGGAGGAATTTCTGCGGTTTGAGCAGGAAATCACCCTGCTAACGGTGCGCCAAAAAGACGGCCCCACCCTGTTCTGCCCGCCCATTGGCCACATCCAGGAACGGGGCGACTACCAATGCAGCTGGCAGCCCGCCGAATTGCAGCAGAGTCAACTGCTGGAAGCCCAACGCATGGCCCGTCAGGTGACCGATGCCCTGGGCGGAGCCGGCATCTTTGGCGTGGAGTTCTTTATCGCCTCAGGCGAAGTGATCTTCTCGGAGTTGTCGCCACGGCCCCATGACACAGGCCTGGTGACCCTGCGCGGGCAAAACCTCAGCGAGTTCGAACTGCACCTGCGGGCCGTCCTGGGACTGCCCATCCCCAGCATCACCAGCACAGGAGCTGCCGCCAGCCGCGTGGTCTTAGCCGGCGCCGACCAACAGGGGGGACCCGTTCACTACCGAGGGGTCGCCGAGGCCCTGGCTGTGCCTGAAAGCGAACTACTGCTGTTTGGTAAGCCAGAAGCGCGGCCCATGCGGCGCATGGGCGTGGCGTTGGCCAGCGGGTCGAGCTTGGCGGAGGCGCGTGGGCGCGCTGACACGGCCGCGCAGGCTGTTGCTCTTGAGATTGGCGGTTGATTCCAACTGAGCAGCAGCACAAAGGGGCCGCGCTACCTGCAGGTAACGGCTGGCATGGGCTTTCCAGCTGTAAGCCTGCTGCACAGCCTCAAGGCCCTGCTGCCGCCACTGATCCCAGGAGGCATCAGCAGCCAAAGCTTTCTCCAAAGTGGTGCGCAACGCCTCGCGGCTGGAGACATCCACCAACAAACCGTTGCGGCAACGACTCAGGATGTCGATGGGACCCCCATCGTTGGTGGCCACCACCGGCAAACCACAGGCCGCGGCTTCGATCAGGGTCAAACCAAAGGGTTCGGTGAGCGCAGGGTTCACAAACACGCCACGGCGAGCGGCTGCCCAGCGATAGATCGCTGGAACCTGCGAACGGCTGTGATGTTTGGGATAGGCGACCTGGCCGTAGAGATCCTGACGATCGATGGCTTCGAGCACGTGATGCCATTCCTCCCGTTGACTGCGTTCCAGCGAGTGGAAGCCTTCGCGGTTACCAAGCACCAGCAGCAGGTTGGCCTTCTCGCGCAGCAGCGGACTGCTGCCAAAGGCATCAATTAAGGCGGGGATGTTCTTGCGCCGATCAGGCCGGCACACCGCCAAGAAGCAGGGGCGATCAGGCTCGCGCAAGAAGGGGCTGAAGAGCTCAGCAATCTCCCCATCTTCACCGCTGTGGCTGGCCTGGGGCTGGAAACTGGTGGTGTCGACCCCCGGTGGAATCACCTCGGCCATTTCGGGGTGGAAATGGCTGTAACGCTCGTACTGAACCCGGATTTCTTGCCGGGTGCTGGTGACCACCAAGCTGGCAGCCGCTAACGCTTCTTCCTCAGCACCAATCCGGCGCTCCATCGCGTAGCGCTGGTTGACCTGCTCCGGGTTCTGCCCGATCTCGAGCAGACGACGCTGCTTCTCACGGCCGAGGGAATGACCCGTAAACACCAGGGGAATGCCGAGGCGTTGTTGGATCTGAGCACCCACCCAACCGGCATCGGCGTAATGGGCATGGATCCAGTCAGGACGGCGCTGCTGGCGGGTGATGTGGAGCACCAAGGCATCCACCAACTGGTCCAGGTTGGGCCAGAGCAATTCCTTACGCAGGTAGCGGCGCGGTCCGAACGGCAACCGCAAAACGCTGGCTTTGGAGGTCAATGATTCGCGGTGGACCGCATATTCCGGGCTAACGCGACGGTCCTCAATGCAGCGGGTGATCACTTCCAAGCGATCGACTTCGCTGTGCTGGCCAAGAGCCTTGGCTAATTCAAGTACATAATTGGTTTGTCCGCCAGTATCAGCATCACGCCCTAATTCCAGGTCATGACCACGAAACAAGCCGTGAAGATGTAGGTGAAGGATATACAAACCCATAGGCAATTTCCCCCTCTTTTTTTAACCATACACACATTTTTGATAATGACGGCAAATGTTCTGTTTGATTTCTGACAAAAACTGATTTCGTAGCTAAACAGACGTGTTTCTTCCGTTTTTATTCAGAAATCAGCCAGTAAATACTCAGCGAAGCTGAAACAAAGCCAAGCCAGCAGGGTCTGCAACAGGGGCATCGGGGCCAATCGGCTCACCCTTCACCCAAGCCAACAGCAGGGCCCGAAGGGAGCCGCCATTGCCGCCCGAGGCTGAGGGCAGATTGAAGTGGGTGCCATCGCGGGCCACCACCAGGCGATGCGCCCCCTGGGAATAACGGGCAAACGGCTCAATTGCCTCCGGCTGAGCGGGCACCACCAGATCCCTGCTGCCGCTGATCAACAACACGGGAATCGCTAAATCGCTCAAACCACCGGCAAAGACCAATCCCTGGGGGGGACTCACCGCCACCACCCGAGCCAAGCGAGCATCGAGCAACGACTCAGGCTGAGCAGCGGGCAGCACCCCGCACTGCAATACCCAACTGGGGTTGCGGGACGGATGATTGGCCTGCTGACAGGCCTGCCAAAGCGGATCCTCCACGCTGCGGGCGCCGGCCAATTGCAGCGTTGACGTGGCCCCCCAGGAATGGCCAATCAACACCACATCACGGGCAGGGGCCCCGGCAGCTCCAGGAATTTGGCCCGCCTCAAGGGCATCGAGCACGGCTTTGAGTTCAGCCGGTCGCCGCAAAAACTCCTCTGGCTTGGGGGGCTCGGAGCGGCCGGCCAACATCGAGGTTTGCTGCCGGGTGTCGCTGCCGCTGTGGCGCGGCAACACCACCACAGCCCCATGGGAGGCCAGATGCTCAGCCCATCCCAAAAAACTCAACGGGGCATCCCACAACCCATGGGAGATCAACACCGTCGGCAACTCAGGAGCGCCCACCGGACGAACCACGGTCAACTCCAGCCCATTGGCCAGGACAACAACCCGGCGCACAACCGCCCGAGGCCCCCTTGCGAGCTCAGCAGCCGGTGCCGCCGGCAAGGGGGTTTGAGCGAGGAGTTGCTGATCGAGGGCGGCGTTCTGGCTCGTCATCTTCCTGAGCGCCGGCAGCGCGCGGTCCAAGCGAATCGTGAGCTCGTCTCCCGGCAACACCCGCAGCAGCGTCAGCAAGGTGAGCGGCTCACCGCTTGCAGCGGCTTGGCGCAACCACGGCAATGAGGCTCCGGCTTGCACCACTGGCAGCTGCCATTGGCGCTCCGATGGTTCAACCAGGGATTGAACCAGCATCTCCACTTGACGCGCCATCGGGTTGTCCAAACCCAGCTGCACCGGCAGCGGTAGGGGCGTGGTCAGCAGCGTTTGCAGCGACCGACCCAAACGGCCATCGGTGGCCCGATTCAGTTCGGCCAAGTCACTGCTGCCAGACCACAACGCTTCAGGGCTGCTCAGCTCCTGCAGGTTCACGCTCAGGCGCTGCAGTCCAAGAGGCCCCTGCAGATAGAGGGTTTCAACGGCAGCAGCGGGCGTCGCCGCAGCCAACAGAGACAACCCCAGGGCAAGCCGCTTCAAGCGGCCAAGGGCTGCGCTGGATGCTGCTCAAGCACCTGGCGCAAGTAACGGCCGGTGTGGCTGGTGGGATGGGCCGCAAGGTCTTCCGGTGTGCCAGCAGCCACGATTTGACCACCGCGATGGCCACCTTCAGGGCCCAAATCGATCAACCAATCGGCGCAACGGATCACATCGAGGTTGTGCTCGATGCAAATGATCGAATTGCCCTTGTCCACCAGGCGCTGCATCACATCCATCAACTTGTGGACGTCGTAGAAGCTCAGACCCGTGGTGGGCTCATCAATCAGATAGAGCGTCTTACCGGTGGCTCGCTTGGACAGCTCGGTGGCCAACTTGACGCGCTGCGCTTCACCACCAGAGAGGGTTGGAGCTGGTTGACCCAACTTCACGTAGCCCAGACCCACATCCACCAAGGTGCGCAGGCGATCAGCAGCTTGAGGGATTGCCGAGAACACCTCAGCAGCCTGCTCCACCGTCATTTGCAACACATCGGCAATGGTGTGACCGCGGTATTTGACCTGCAACGTCTCTCGGTTGTAGCGAGCACCCTTGCAGACGTCGCACTGCACGTAGACGTCGGGCAGAAAGTTCATCTCAATGACGTTGACGCCCTGACCACTGCAGGCTTCGCAACGGCCACCTTTGACGTTGAAGCTGAACTGACCGACTTGATATCCGCGGGCCTTGGCCTCCACCGTGGCCGCAAACACCTGACGGATGGGATCAAAGGCACCGGTATAGGTGGCTGGGTTGGAACGGGGGGTGCGGCCAATCGGGCTTTGGTCAATCACGATCACCTTGTCGATCGCGCTGATGCCTCGCAGTTCTTCCAAACCTGAGGGGAACGGCACCTTGTGGCCCAAGTTGTGCTCCAGAGCTGGATGCAACAACTCATTGACCAAGGTGCTCTTGCCGCTACCGCTGACCCCAGTCACCGCCACAAGCCGGCCCAACGGGATCTCCACATTCAGATGCTGGAGGTTGTTGCGATGGCAATCCACCAAGGTGAGCTTGCGGCTGCCGGTGTTGCGGCGCTCCGCCGGAGTGGGAATCGAGCGGCGACCACTCAAGTAGGCCCCAGTGAGGGAGTCTTCAGCAGCCATCAGATCAGCCAGGCTGCCCTCACTGACGATGTGGCCGCCATGAACCCCGGCCCCAGGACCGATATCGACAATGTGGTCAGCAGCCCGGATGGTGTCCTCGTCGTGTTCGACGACGATCAAGGTGTTGCCGAGGTCCCGCAGCTTGACGAGGGTTGAGAGCAACCGGTCGTTGTCGCGTTGATGCAAGCCAATGCTGGGTTCATCCAACACGTAGAGCACACCGGTGAGGCCCGCACCGATTTGCGTCGCCAAGCGAATCCGTTGAGCTTCACCGCCGGAGAGGGTCATCGCCGGTCGATCGAGGCTGAGGTAATCGAGGCCCACATCGATCAAGAAACGCAGGCGCAAACGGATCTCCCGCAACACCAGATCAGCGATCTGGATCTGGCGCGCTGACATCAGTGGCTCGCCATCGGAGCCGCCACCCATCAAGGCATCGATGCGCTCGAGACACTCGCCCACGCTGATGGCGGTCAGATCGGTGATGTTGTAGGGGCCAATGCGGACGGCCAGGGCTTCAGGCCGCAGGCGCTGGCCGGCGCAGGTGGCGCAGGGCACCAGCTCCTGATATTTCTCCAGCTTCTGGCGGGCCGATTCACCCCCGGCATCACGGACCTGGCGCTCAAGGATGGCCAGAACTCCTTCAAAACGGCGCTCATACCCCTTGGTTTTGCGGTAGCGGCTATCGGCCTCGATCAAGATCGGCTCAACCGTGCCGAACAGCACGGCTTCTTGCTGCGTGCGGCTGAGCTCCTGCCAAGGGGTCTTGAGTTCAAAGCCGTAGGCCTGACCAACACTGAACAGCAGGGAGAAGTAGTAGCTGCTCTCTTTGTCGCTCCAGGGTGCAATCGCCGCGTAAACCGGCAGCGAAGGGTCAGGCACCACCCGCTCTTCGGTGAACTTGCGCAGGTAGCCGATGCCATGACAATCGGGGCAGGCGCCATAGGGACTGTTGAAGGAGAACAGGCGTGGCGAAAGCTCCTCCATCACCGCACCGTGTTCGGGGCAAGCGAAGTTTTCGGAATACAGGCGCTCACGCTGCACACCCTCGGGAAGCTCTTCGCCGCTCTTGGGCACGACCTCCACCAAAGCCAAACCATCGCCCCGCTTGAGAGCCGTGCGCAGCGAATCGGTCAAACGCTCCTGGATCCCCTCACGGGCCACCAGGCGATCCACCACCACTTCAATGTTGTGGGAATGGTTTTTGTCGAGCTCGATGTTGTCGGAGAGCTCGCGCACCTCACCATTGATGCGCACCCGCGCAAATCCTTCGGCCACCAAGCCGCTGATCAACTTGGTGTGGGTGCCCTTCTTGCCCCGCACCAAGGGAGCCAACAGTTGATAACGGGTGCCCTCGGGCAAGAGCAGGATCTGGTCGACCATCTCATCGATCGACTGGGGGCTGATCGGCCGATCGCATTGGGGGCAGTGGGGCTCACCCGCACGGCCAAACAACAACCTCAGGTAGTCCTGGATCTCCGTGACCGTGCCAACGGTGGAGCGAGGGTTGTGGCTGGTGGATTTTTGATCGATCGAAATGGCCGGAGATAAGCCCTCGATGGCATCAACATCGGGCTTATCAACCTGACCAAGGAATTGGCGCGCATAGGTGGAGAGACTCTCCACATAGCGCCGTTGACCCTCGGCAAAAATCGTGTCGAACGCCAGGGAGCTCTTACCGCTGCCGCTAACGCCGGTGAACACCACCAGCTTGTTGCGGGGCAGAGCCAGATCAACGTCTTTGAGGTTGTGCTGCCGGGCACCGCGCACCCGGATCACATCACTGATATTTCCGCCGTTCAACGCCTGAAGGGCCTTGCCGGAGGCGGCTTTGGCTCGTGCCATCGGGCGGTTTCTGGGCTTGCCACTTTAACGGCGAGAAACCCTTTTATGCGGCTTGGCGCTGCAACAAGCTGGCGGCAAACTCGCGGGCCTCACCAGAGTCGCCACCGGCCAATTCCGCCAGTTCTCGCTGCCGCTCTTGGAGCGTGCTCAGGGGCTCAATCAATGAACGGGTGTTGCCCTGCTCCACCTGCTTACGCACCAACAGATGCTGATCAGCCGCAGCCGCCACCACCGGCTGATGGGTGACACAAAACACCTGACGGTGTTGGGCCAAGCGCTGCAGCAACGCCGCCATCGCCGCGCTCACCTTGCCGCTGACGCCGGTATCGATCTCGTCAAACAGCAGGGTGATCTCCCCATCGGCTTCCGATAGGCAGGTTTTCAAAGCCAGCAAAAAGCGGCTCATCTCACCGCCAGAGGCCACCTCTCGCAACGGCGCCAGAGGCTGACCCGGGTTAGCGGAAAACAAAAACTGCACGTTCTCCGCCCCATGCTCACTGGGCTGGGCCGGCACCAGCTCAACGGCAAAGCGCACATGGGGCAGGGCCATGGGCCGCAGCGCTTGCATCAAGTCGTGCTCCAAGCGTTCCGCTGCTTTCCGGCGTTGATCGGTGAGCTTCTGGCAAGCGGCATCACGCTGCTGACGGCGCAGCGCCTCCTCCTGCTCAAGCGCCACCAAAGCCGCTGCAGCCCCACCGGCCTGCAAGGTGTCGCGCAGCTGATCGCGGCGCTCAATCAAGGCCTCCAGATCAGCACCAAAGCGCCGCTCCAGGGCCTTCAACGCAGCAATGCGCTCCTGCAGGGCCGCCAAATGCTCAGGGTCAGCCTCTAAAGCAGCGGCGTAACGGTCCAAGTCGCGGCCAAGGTCCTCCAGAGCGCTTTGGGCATCAATCCAGCTCTGACGAATCGGCTGCAACGCCGGATCCAGCGCAGCCATGGCACTGAGCTCCTGATCGCAGGCGCCGAGATGCTCCAGCACTGACGGTGCCCCTTCAGCCCCTTCGATCAAACGCCCCTGCACCTCCTGACAGCCCTGCTGCAAGCGCACCCCATGGCAGAGCCGGTCTTGCTCTTGCTCCAGCAGCAGCCGCTCCTGTGGGTTGTCGAGTTGGGCCGCTTCGAGGGCTTGCAGTTGCTCCTCTTGATTGGCGCGATCTTGCAACACGGCTTCCTGTTGGGCCCTGGCCTGCTCCAACGCTGCGGCCGCCTGGGTCCACAGCTGCTGGCATTGGCGCACCGGCTGCAACACAGCCGAGAGTTCGCTGCCACCAAAACGATCCAACCAACGCCGCTGTTGCCCGGCGCGGGCGAGTTGTTGGGTCTGGCCTTGACCGGTGAGATCCAACAGCAACGGCCGCAACTCGGCTAAGGCTGCGCGGTTGAGGCTGACGCCATTGAGACGACTGCGGCTGCTGAAACGGCCATCCAACAGCCGTAGCTCGCGGCTGAGCAGCAGCTCCTCCTCGTCGTCCAAATCAAGCTCTTGGGCTTGGCACCACTGCCGCAAGGGCTTGGTCCAACCAAAACTGGCTTCGATCGATCCCCTAACGCAGCCATCACGCAACAAGCGTTGCGGCTGACCGCCACCGGTCACCGCATCGAGGGCATCCAAAAGGATGGATTTACCGGCACCGGTTTCACCAGTGAGCACCGTGAAACCCGGACCGAACACCAGCTCTTGGCTGTCGATCAGGGCGATATTGCTGATGTGAAGCCCGGTGAGCACGGCGTCCCCAAGCCAGCCGGCGCAGCGTAACGGCTCCAATATCAATTAAAAGGGGGTTCCCAGCCGGGTTCCCCACCGAAACGCCGCCATGACCGCGACCAGCGATTTTCTCGAAGCGGCCGGTCTGAACAGCTACGACCCGGCAGAGATCACCAGGATTTATGCAGGCCACCCCCTGCGGCTATTGAAACGGCTGCGGGAAACCCTGATTCCCATCGGGCTGTTGCTTCTGGGGGTTCTGTTTGATCGCCTCAGCGGACGCCTCAAAGACCCGAATATTTCAAGAGATCGCGCCAGGGAAGCTGCCAACCTGCTGGCTGATCTCGGTCCTGCGTTCATCAAGGCCGGCCAAGCCCTCTCCACCCGGCCCGACATCGTTCCGCCCGTGCTGCTGGAAGAGCTCTCACGGCTGCAGGATCAACTGCCGGCATTCCCCAGCGACCAGGCCCGAGCCTGCATCACCGAAGACCTTGGCGGTCCAGTGGATGAGCTCTATGGAGAGTTGGATGCCGAACCGATTTCTGCCGCTTCCCTTGGCCAGGTGTATCGGGGCACCTTGAAAGACGGCCGCAGTGTGGCCGTGAAAGTCCAGCGCCCCGGTTTGCGGGAACAAATCACGCTGGACCTCTACATCGTGCGCAACATCGCAGCGTGGCTGAACTCCAACATCGGCCTCATCCGCAGCGACCTTGTGGCCCTAATCGACGAACTGGGCCGGCGGGTGTTTGAAGAAATGGACTACTTCAACGAAGCCTCCAATGCCGAGCGCTTCGCTGAGCTCCACGCCCACAATCCGCGCATCGCTGTTCCAGAAATCCACCGAGAGCTCACCAGTCGTCGGGTGTTGACCATGGAATGGATCGAGGGGGTGAAGCTCACCCGGCTCGAAGCGGTCAAGGCCATGGGGATTGACCCCGATGAACTCGTCGATGTCGGCGTGAACTGCAGCCTGCAGCAATTGCTCGAACACGGCTTTTTCCACGCCGATCCCCACCCGGGCAACCTGCTGGCCCTGGCTGATGGGCGCTTGGCCTATCTGGATTTCGGGATGATGAGCGAAGTCACCCGCGAATCGAGAACCGGCTTGATCCAGGCGGTGGTGCACCTGGTCAATCGCAACTTTGATGCCCTCTCCAAAGACTTCGTCACCCTTGGATTCCTGGCGGAAGAGGTGAACCTCGAACCGATCGTGCCGGCCTTTGAGCAAGTGTTCGGGCAGGCACTCCAGGCTGGGGTGAGCCGAATGGATTTCAAGGCGGTCACCGATGACCTCTCCGGAGTGATGTATCGCTTCCCGTTCCGAGTGCCGCCTTATTACGCGTTGATCATTCGCTCGCTGGTGACACTCGAGGGAATTGCCCTCAGCGTCGACCGCGATTTCAAAATCCTGGGCGCTGCCTATCCCTATTTCGCTCGCCGCCTGCTGGAAGATTCCGATCCCGATCTGCGTCGCTCACTGCGGGACATGTTGTTCGACGGTGAGGATTTCCGCTGGAACCGGCTGGAAGATCTGGTCATGAATGCAGCCCGCCAGCAACAGCTGGACATCGAAGGGCTGTTGGATCAAACCCTGGATTTTCTGTTCTCCCCACTCGGCGGAGTGCTGAGACAGCAATTGGTTACTGCCGCTGTGGATCAACTCGATGCAGCTGGCTGGAACCTGGTGCAAAACCTCGGCAAGCGCCTGCCCTTGCGGTTGCGGCCACCGGGCCTGAAGACTCCACCGATGCGGCGCACCAATGCAGCCCTACTGAACCTCGAACCCATTCGAGAGCTGGTGCGAATCCTGCAGCAACTCCCCGGCTTTGAACCGCGCCTGATCACCAGCCGTCTGCCGCGGCTGTTAGCAGAACCTGACCTGCGCGGCATGGGCCTGGATCTGGCCCGCGGCCTGGCAGAGAGGGGGATGGTGCGTCTGGTCCGCGACCTGTTGGTGGAACCCGACATTCGTCAGGAGGCTCAAATTCCTCAAGCGGCCTAAATTCCAGGCGTTGCCACAGCCCCCGGGTTTCATGCTGGATTTGCCACCGGTGCTGGCGACAGAAAATGTGGTCTTCGTCACCGGTGCCTACCGCCGCACCCTGACGGTCAGCTCACTCGACAAGTTCGTTGAAACAGGGGTCCCCAAAGGACTCCTCGCCGACCTACTGCGCTTCACCGGCTCACAGCCCAAGCCGATTCAGGGTCTGTTGAAAACGGAAATTCCTCTACCGGTGACACTCACCAGCCGGCTTCTGAACACCCGCATTGGTGAGGCGATCCTCGAGCGAGCCTCGGCAATTGTGTATCCGCTTCGCGCCCCCGATGCCGGCGTGGTGGCCATGCGTTCAGCCCTGGTGCTGGGGGTTTACGACAACGGCGGCAAGCTCACTCCCATCAGCTTTTTGAAGGCCTACCCCGCCGACGAGATGGCCGTCAACATCCCGCAATTGCTCGCCATCATCCAAAAAGCTGCCTCGATTAGCGATCTAGTTCGCTTCTTCTCCGATGCCCCTCTCGATGGGTTGCGCTGAGGTTGGCGCCCTAGCGCGGGTAAATTGACCTTTTGGCCGCAGCTGTGCCCTTGCTCCGTTCCGTTCGTGGCCTGTTTAAGCGGCCCACCACACAGAACTGGCAGGGCCTGATTCCCGCCTACCGCCGATGGCTTCCAGTCAGTGATGCCACCCCGGTGATCAGCCTGTGTGAAGGCGCCACCCCACTGGTTCCAGCTCCAGCCATCTCCGAACGGCTCGGCCGCGGCATCCGCGTGTTCCTCAAGGTGGATGGTCACAACCCCACCGGCAGCTTCAAAGACCGCGGCATGACCATGGCGGTCAGCAAAGCCAAAGAAGCTGGGGCTGAAGCGGTGATCTGCGCCAGCACTGGCAACACCTCAGCTGCAGCTGCCGCCTATGCCCGTCGCGGCGGAATGCGGGCCTTTGTGCTGATCCCCGATGGCTATGTGGCCCAAGGGAAACTGGCGCAGGCCCTGCTCTACGGCGCAGAAGTGCTGGCTGTGCGCGGCAACTTTGACCGGGCCTTGAGCATCGTGCGCGAGATGGCCGATCAATACCCGGTCACCCTGGTCAATTCCCTCAACCCATTCCGCCTAGAAGGCCAGAAAACGGCGGCCTTTGAAGTGGTGGATGAATTGGGTGATGCCCCCGACTGGCTCTGCATCCCCATGGGCAATGCGGGCAATATCAGCGCCTACTGGATGGGCTTCAAGGAATACCGGAACGCCGGCATGAGCCGCAAATTGCCGCGAATGATGGGCTTCCAAGCGGCCGGCTCTGCCCCTCTGGTGAACGACACCACGGTGGAGCAACCCGACACGATTGCCACCGCCATCCGCATCGGCAATCCCGCCAACCGCGAAAAAGCCCTGAAGGTGCGCCAAGAGAGCAATGGCGGCTTTGCTGCCGTCACCGACGCCGCCATCCTCGACGCCTACCGCCTGCTGGGCCGGGAAGAAGGAGTCTTCTGTGAGCCCGCATCTGCCGCCTCGGTGGCAGGTCTGCTGCAACGGGCCGATGAAGTACCCAGCGGCGCCACGGTCGTGTGCGTGCTCACCGGCAATGGCCTCAAGGACCCCACCAGCGCCATCGACCACAGCGAGGCCACCTTCTACGGCGATCTCACGCCCGATGTGGCCACCGTGGCCAAGACGATGGGGTTCTAATTCAGGCAATCCAACCGAAAAACTGTCTGCTGAAAGGCGGTTCAACAGCTGTGTAAAACCCGGGGAAAAAGTGAGCCCTCCAGAGCGTCCGCTTCTCCACAGCCTGGGGATCAAGGGGAAAAGCGAGGCTTCTTCCCAATCAGCTAACGAACAATCCCCAGCCATGGCACCCGGT